>NZ_JBNHAS010000002.1:0-1020374 GCF_051951495.1 Sphingobacterium lactis
TCTCAAATAGAGAAACTATTTCCCGCTTGAATTCCTCAGAATACTTACGAGTTTTTCTAATTAGCCTCAAATTTACTCTCATAGTTCATTTCAATTTGTGGTCAACCTATTTCAGGGACGGACACTATTGGCGGTATAGGATTTAAAGAATTATATAATCGGTCGAAGCATGCTTCGACCCTACAGTTATGGTGGTTTGGAACAATAAAATCACGATTGTTTGTAGGGGCGATGCATGCATCGCCCGCGATAAAAACGCCTACCCATTCTTTTTCGAATTTAATATCTAACAGCGCAGCGGTCTCACATCTAACAGCGAAGCGGTCTAACTACTAAATACTAAAAAAGCCGCAATCTGCGGCTTTTTTAATTTATCGTGAATAACGAAACTGCTGTTTATCCATCATTCCCATTTGCGATTTCATGAGTTTGATTTGTTCTTCCAGCAATTTGTTTTTATCTGCTTTCTTAGCTTCGGAAAGAAGTTTTTCTGCTTCGCGTTTATTGCGTTTTGCCATGGCGATACCTGCAAGGCTTAATTTTGCTAGGGCAACGCTGTGGTCCATGTGTAGACCTAAGGTCAATGCTTTCTTAAAGAATTTCTCCGATTGAAGAGGTGCACGCTGCGATTCGATTAATCCCAATAACATGTGGTAATAGCCATGCTGTGCCGGAATCAATTCGGTCTCGTAGTTGTTGATTTTCTTTAACCAGATTTCCGCTTTATCCATGCGTTCTTTACGTAAGAACCATTGCGCAAGCAACATCTTCTCATTAAAGAAAACAGTTACCCATGCTAATAAGGTAATCAGGATAGCTAAGATTCCCCATCCCCAGTGACCAAACCAGAACAAAGCTACCGTTCCCACGATCAACAAACTACATATGATAATTCGAACTAAATTTGACATAATTATTCTTAATACTGTAAGTTTGCAAATATCCGTTAATTTAGCGTGTTATACAACTTGTTTGGGGTGAAATAATGTAAAATTTGTTGAGCAGTATGTCTGATCGTTTTGATTCCAGTTGGGATAACATCCTAAAACCCATGTTTCAGTCGGATGAAATGAAAAAGTTGTCGGCTTTCGTGCAGCAGGAACGTGAAGCCGGACTGGTATTTCCACCCAATGATTTCGTCTTCAATGCTTTCCATTTGACGCCATTGTCACAAGTAAAGGTGGTTATCTTAGGTCAGGATCCTTACCACAACGATGGGCAAGCACATGGTCTATCTTTTTCTGTTCCAGCAGGTATTGCCATCCCACCATCCCTACAAAACATTTATAAGGAACTCCAAAATGATATTCCCGATTTTCAAATCCCGAACCATGGTGATTTGACGAAATGGGCTAAACAAGGCGTGCTATTACTCAATGCCATTCTAACCGTTCGGGCTCATGAAGCCGGATCTCATCGGAAGAAAGGCTGGGAGAAATTTACCGACTCGATTATACGTGCCATCTCTGAACAGCAAGAACATGTGGTATTTATACTATGGGGAGGCTATGCCATTAAAAAAGCAGCATTAATCGACCAAAGCAAACATCTCGTCCTAACTTCCGTACATCCATCTCCATTATCCGTCTATCGTGGATTCTTTGGTTCTAAACATTTCTCGAAAACAAATGAATATCTCCAGGCTTCTGGAAAGACGCCGATTGATTGGCAAGTTTAAGCGTAACGCTCTTGTAGGTTTTTGTATTTGTAATCCTCTAAAGGAAGGATCTCCACATGCTTAATTTTTATTTTCTTACCAGCTTGTAGGATATGCGTGAATAGTAAGTGGCTATCATAGGTAATATCCCAGTCGGAAGAGAAATCGATAGCTTCGCTAGCTTCTCCTAGAACAACATATTCCAAGTGTCCATTGCTGGTGTAGCGGCTAATTTCAATTTGGCTATCTGTACGTTCATGCAAAAAGTACCAAGCGCCATCTCCTACACCACCAAGATATTTTGCCATCTTCGGTACGGATATCGGCTTGGATGCAAACTTGACTGCACCTATGATAATGTCGTTTGGCAATAGGGAGGCTTTCCTGCGAAACACATTGTCCCCCAGTTGTTTTACCAAAAAGAAGAACGATTGAATACGGTTCATCTTGAATGTCTTAATGCCTTCTTCTGGACTAAATGAGTTTACCTCTCGTAATTTGTTAACATTAACGATATTACTAATCGGGCTAGCCTTAATTGTCTCTGGTATATTAATGCTATGCCAGTAATGGTATCTTGAGGAAGATTTCATCAGCATTCGGGTAATAAAGCGAGAGCAATTGTTGTTGTTTCGTGCAACAGCACCATAGGGGTAAGTACCTTGTAAAACGCAGGCGTCCCCATATGCCTTGGCAGATTCAAAATTTATATCTTCAGCAATATTGAAAAACAACCTCCCTTCACCGTACATAGCGGGTTTCATCGCTTCGAAGTGATCCAAAATCTCCGGTAGATTGCTGATTTTGTTGTCTTGGAAAATAGCTTTAACCCCAATGCTCAATCGAGGGTCAGAATCTTTGGAACGTGCGCGACCGTAGCCTCTTGGGGTGATGTAGCGACCGAAATCATAGAAGTACATCTCACCGGTTGCCCGTTTTACCAAAACAACACCAGTATGGCCAACTTTGAAGTTCAAATTTTTGACAATACCGATCTGTTTGAAAAACATCATCCATTTTTCATCTCCACGTATAGTGGCATCAGGCCATGTTAATATGATCGCTAAATCCTCGAAGGCCATTTTTAATTAGTATTCCAATGGAACAATTGGTTCTTTCTTGCTCGTAGACATAATCATCATGGTTTGGAAAGTCTTCACAAAAGGAATTTTGGAAATCTTCTCCATGATAACCGCCTCATATGCTTTGATATCCTTCACGTATACTTTCAACATGAAATCGCAGTTTCCAGTTACGTGGTGACATTCGGTAACTTCAGGTATCGCTCGAACAGCCTCAACAAATTCAGGAATAGCATTGTGCGTATGGAAGTCCAAGGAAATCTGTATGAACGATTTGATGCCCAAACCTAATTTTTCCTCGTCAACAAAGGCATGATAGCTTTTGATGAAACCGGAGTTCTCCAGTTTGCGAACGCGTTCCAATGTCGGAGCGGGAGAAAGACCAATATTGGTAGCAAGCTGCAAGTTCGTTATACGACCATTCTCCTGAAGCAATTTTAAAATCTTTAAATCCGTTTTATCTGGTTGGTACATCATAGGGTTTCCAATAAAAATAAAGAAATATAAATATACAAAATTTAATTTGGTATTGTCGAAACAATTAGGCCTTTTAGTCTGATATTTAGCAGATTTTAGGTTGCCTCCAACTATTTTAACAACCTGTTTTCCTAATAGAAAAATAAATGTTTCTAACCTTGTGTTGGTGTTGATTGATGATTTGTGGCGGTTACTTTCGTTGGGTCTAGGATTGGATTCCTTGAAAGGAAATTTATTGAAGCAAAACTTGTGACATATTTCTTCGATGCTATTTTCAAGTTAGCATGTTTTGAATGTGCATAATTTGTAAAAATTAATCTGCTGAAACTGCTTTTGATGTGTCCTGTTAATTCCATATATCCCTACATATTGGAAGGTATTTGACTTGTATTGAGTTCGAGACTCTAAGGGGATTTCTTAGGATCTGATAGGGATCTCCTTCGGAACTCGTTCGGTCGGAACCGAACGAGTTCCGAAGGAGATCCGAACAAGTTCCGAAGGAGATCCGTTAGAGTCTCGAATCCAACCCCTAGCAAACCCCTGCCAAACCCCTAGGAAAGACGATTAGATATCAGACAAAAGACAACAGAAAATGGAAGGGAAAATTAGTAGAAAGGGAAAAGGAGACCGCTACGCTAGTAGATGATAGACAAAAGACAATAGACCTTGTGTCTTATATCTATCGTCTATTGTCTGTTGTCTCACATCTGTTGTCTAAAATTAAATTAAACGGGCGGACATTCCGTTCGTTATCGTCAAGGATAAACCCTTTCCTCAAACTCACTCAGTACCGCCCCTACCTAGTGCGCTATCTAGAAAGCTTGTTACTAACACTTTAATAGCCGCCCAGCGTAGGGGCAGCACTGAGCGCCGCGGAATGTCTGCCCGATTTAAAAATAGTTATGAGACCGCTACGCTATTAGATATTAGACAACAGATAGCAGACAAAGGGTGCTTCGACCCTACAGTTATTACGGCTAGAAGTAATAAAATCACGATTGTTTGTAGTGGCGATGCATGCATCGCCCGCCATCAAGTATATCAAAGTCTTTAATCTGTTGTCTCACATCTGTTGTCTCACATCTGTTGTCTTCTCTATCGTCTCTCTATGCTTCAAATCATATTTTGTAGCTGCTGAAATCAATTACAGCTGAGAATAAGCGGGTTTTAGATAGCTTTGGGTTATAAATAATATCTATCGATATAATTAATATCTATGACAATCATGTGATTGTCATAATATAATCGTTCTAAATAGGCTTAATGCGCATGGAAATGACTTTTGTCATTTTTTTTCTCAAAAACTGTGTCAAGATAACACAAACATGGTCTTTTATTGCATTATAAAACGTAACTTTGCAATTCAAATGACTAAGTAAAAAAGTCTAAATTAAAGTGAAAGCGAAATGAGCAGCAAAGACGACGATTTATTAAAAGAGTTAGAGCTCGAAGAATATAAGTACGGTTTTACGACGGATATCGAGATGGACATTGCGCCTAAAGGGCTCAGTGAAGATACCGTTCGTATGATTTCACAGAAGAAGAACGAACCGGAATGGTTACTGGAGTGGCGATTAAAGGCGTTTCGTCATTTCCAAACGATGACCATGCCTACATGGCAGAACTTCGAGAACCCTGATGTAGATTTTCAGGATATCTCTTACTATGCAGCACCGAAACCAAAGAAGCAATTAGCAAGTATGGACGAGGTGGATCCGGAGTTAATATCCACATTTGAGAAGTTGGGTATTCCTTTGGATGAACAAAAGATTTTAGCAGGGGTAGTAGCGGTCGATGCGGTATTTGATTCCGTGTCGGTAAAGACTACTTTCCGTGAGAAACTGAAAGAACAAGGTGTTATTTTCTGTTCTTTCGGGGAGGCCGTTCAGGAACACCCTGAATTGGTTAAAGAATACTTAGGAACAGTGGTTCCTCAAACGGACAACATTTATGCGGCATTGAATTCAGCGGTATTTTCCGATGGTTCATTCGTGTATATCCCTAAAGGGGTGCACTGTCCGATGGAGCTTTCCACTTATTTCCGTATCAATGCCGAAAACACCGGGCAATTTGAGCGTACCTTGATCATCGCTGATGAAGACGCTTATGTTTCTTACCTAGAGGGCTGTACAGCACCAATGCGTGATGAGAATCAATTGCACGCAGCAGTGGTAGAATTGATCGCCATGCGTAATGCAGAGATTAAATATTCTACCGTGCAGAACTGGTATCCGGGAGATAAAGACGGTAAAGGTGGTATCTACAACTTTGTAACTAAACGTGGAATCTGTAAAGGTGATCACTCCAAGATTTCTTGGACACAAGTAGAGACTGGTTCAGCCATTACTTGGAAGTATCCGGGCGTAATCCTAAAAGGTGACCATTCGGTAGGGGAGTTCTACTCCGTAGCGATGACTCGTAACAGACAGGTTGCTGATACTGGTACAAAAATGATTCACTTAGGAAAGAACACCCGTTCAAAAATTATTTCTAAGGGTATCTCTGCTGGATTAAGTCATAACTCTTACCGTGGTTTGGTTAAGATTGGTCCGAATGCAGATAATTCGAGAAACTTTACACAATGTGATAGCTTGTTGATTGGCGATCGTTGTGGAGCACACACTTTCCCATACATTGAGAGCAAAAACAAAACGGCAAAACTGGAGCATGAGGCTACAACGTCGAAGATTGGCGAGGACCAAGTGTTTTATTTGAACCAACGTGGTATCGACTCCGAGAAAGCAGTAGGCTTGATCGTGAATGGTTACGCGAAAGAAGTGTTGAATCAGCTTCCTATGGAGTTTGCTGTAGAGGCACAGAAATTATTGGCGATTTCATTAGAAGGGTCAGTAGGATAATTAAAGTAAATGCAATGATATTGGCCCATGCGAATGGCCCCAATTAATACCCAAAATAAAGATATGTTAAGCATAAAGAATTTGCATGCGTCCATCGAGGACAAACAAATTTTAAAAGGATTAAACTTAGAAGTTAAAGCAGGAGAGGTTCATGCCATCATGGGTCCTAACGGTGCTGGAAAAAGTACTTTAGGAAATGTCTTGGCGGGACGTGACAGCTATGAAGTGACTGAAGGAACAGCTACTTTGGATGGAGTGGATTTATTGGACATGGCTCCAGAAGATCGTGCTCGCGAAGGTTTGTTTTTAGCCTTCCAATATCCGGTAGAAATTCCTGGAGTTTCTAATATCAACTTCTTGAGAACCGCGGTAAACGATATCCGTGAATATAAAGGTCTTCCTCCAATGGAAGCAAAAGAGTTTTTACAAACGGTAAAAGAAAAACAAAAATTAGTGGAATTCTCTGCAAACCTAGCGAACCGTTCATTGAATGAAGGTTTCTCAGGTGGTGAGAAAAAACGTAACGAGATTTTCCAATTGGCGATGTTAAATCCGAAATTATCGATTTTGGATGAGACAGATTCAGGTTTGGATATTGATGCATTACGTATCGTGGCAAATGGTGTTAACCAATTGCGTTCGAAAGACAATGCATTTATCGTGATTACACACTACCAACGTTTGTTGGATTACATCGTTCCAGATTTCGTGCATGTACTGCATAACGGTCGTATCGTGAAATCAGGACCGAAAGAATTAGCATTAGAATTAGAAGAAAAAGGTTACGATTGGTTAAAAGAATTAGATGCGCAGGATGCCTAATCGTTAATAGAAAGAGGTAATGAGCGGATTGACAACAAATAACATGAGTACATTAGTAGCAAACTCCTTATTCCAACAATTGACAGGTACTTTTCAAGAGTTGGAGACGAGTAACGATACTGCCGAGGTGACAGCCTTGAGACAGGAAGCGTTTGCCCGTTTTCAAGAATTGGGATTCCCGACTGTGAAGAATGAGGATTGGAAATATACCAATATCCAACCTTTGGTTAACAAGACTTACTTGTTGAACGAAGATGTGGATGTTGCTGATATCGACCTTAGTCAGGCTGATATCCCGAACTTAGATGCCCATCAGATCGTTTTGATCAATGGTCAGTATGTTTTGGCTTTCGCATCTTTGGAAGATGAAATCGGTTTGACCGTGAAATCTATCGAAGAGGCACAGGAAGAGCCTAACTTTATCAAGCATTTTGCAAAACATGCCGATAAAACGGGGTCCTCAACTGTTGCCTTGAATACCGCATTACATACTTCAGGTATCTATTTATCGGTAGCAAAGAATAAAGTGGTTTCTAAACCCATCCATATTGTTCATGTAGCAACTGGAGGTCAAGATTTCTTTGCGCAAACTAGAAATCTATTTGTTTTAGAACCAAATGCGGAGGCTGAGATTATTGAAAGCTTTATCGCTTTGGATGGTACAGCCAAAAACTTGAACAATAAGGTGACGGAAATTGTGACAGAAGAG
Source organism: Sphingobacterium lactis (assembly GCF_051951495.1). Classification (GTDB taxonomy): domain Bacteria; phylum Bacteroidota; class Bacteroidia; order Sphingobacteriales; family Sphingobacteriaceae; genus Sphingobacterium; species Sphingobacterium lactis_A. Next base: position 7,606 of record NZ_JBNHAS010000002.1, read on the forward strand.
AATGCCAAATTGCAGCATTATTACTTGCAGTTGGCTACTGAAAACAGTCACTACATTAACCATATTGAGGTTTACCAAACAAAACATAGTTTATACAATAACTATAACTGTAATTTCCCGGGTGTATCTTTTGTCCGCAACGACATTAATGTACGCTTAGATGATCAAGAGGTTGAATCGCATTTATACGGTATCAACTTATTGGCAGGAAAGCAGTTTGTAGATAACCATACTGTCGTAGATCACATGAAACCACATTGTGAATCTTACGAATGGTATAAAAACATCCCACAGGACGAGTCTACTGCGGTATTTAACGGAAAGATCTTTGTGCGTGAAGATGCACAGAAGACCAATGCCTTCCAACAGAACAACAACATGTTGATCGGTGATAAGGCTACTGTTTTTACAAAACCACAGTTAGAGATCTTTGCTGATGACGTTAAATGTTCGCATGGATGTACCATGGGTCAATTTGACGATGAGGCATTGTTCTACCTTCGCGCAAGAGGTATTGGCGAAGAAAGTGCAAGAATCCTGTTGGTGCATGCCTTTGCATTTGATGTGACATCCCGTTTCTCCAATGAGGCCGTTAGGACTTTTGTGGAAGACCGTGTTGCAAAGGGTTTAGATCGAAATTAGTAGTGTAGTTTTAGTAATAAGGCGTCTTGGCAATTTTGGCTAAGACGCTTTTTTTGTTTCTAGCGTTCTGCATTTAACTGTATATAAAAATTTGCAGTTCTGAGATAAACTCTTATTTTTGAGACATGAGCCTTTTTAATTATACAACGTACAACTTCAGACCTTGGGTTTGGTAAAGCCTTTTTAGGTTGTCAGAAGTTATTTATTGAATGTTACTCCTCGGTGGAGTTGTATAATTATACCCTTATATTTCATGGAAAAGAAGAATTGGTTTAGGACCTATTTATTTATATGGTTTGGGCAGTTTGTGTCCTTATTGAGTAGCTCGGCGGTTAACTTTGCATTGATCATTTGGTTGAGCTTAGAATTTAAGTCAGCAGAGATATTAGCTTACTCTGCAATTGCCGGTTTATTGCCTCAGGCCATTATTGGCCCATTTGCCGGCGTTTATATTGATCGCTGGGATCGGAAGAAGATTATGATCTTCGCCGATGGATTTATTGCGATCTGTACCATCTTAATGACGATTGCACTTCGAGATGGACATGTTCAGCTCAGCTTGGTATACCTATTGATGGCTTGTCGATCTGTTGGTTCGGCATTCCATAGTCCGGCTATGCAAGCGATAGCACCTTTAATTGTTCCAGAAGACAAGCTTTTGCGGGTTTCTGGTATCAATCAGATGTTACAATCGGTGAGCAGCATAGCAGGTCCAGCTTTAGGGACTTTGGCAATAGCTAACTTTCCAATCAACCAAGTGCTTTATTTGGATGTTATCGGTGCTGTGTTTGCCATTACTTCCTTGTTATTTATTAGTATACCACATGTGAAGACGCAAGTCTCCGGTTCTATACATCAGGTATGGGTGGACTTGAAGTTGGGAATGGCTGCTATTTACAAGAACAAGGGCTTAGCGTGGATGTTCCTATATTCTGTAATTGCAACGGTTGGTATTATGCCGGTAGCCATTATGTTCCCCTTGTTGACCATCGATCATTTTGGAGGAAAAGAATTTGAGATGAGTGTTATTGAAGTGATCTGGGGTGTAGGAATGTTAGTCGGAGGATCGATACTATCGGTTTTTAAAATCTCCTTGAGGAAAGTATTGCTTATTAATTCCATGCATATTTTGTTGGGTTTAAGCTTTGTGTTCTCCGGTATATTGAGTCCTAGCTTATTTTGGGTGTTTGTTGGCCTGACGGGTTTTGGCGGAATGGCCATGTCCATCTTCTCAGCAGCATTTATGACGACTATTCAAGAAGAAGTCGCACCAGAGATGCTTGGAAGGGTGTTTTCCCTTTACTTTAGTTTTGCCATTATCCCTAGTTTGATCGGATTGCTATTCGCAGGGAATATTGCCGATTATATCGGTGTAGCAAATGCCTTTGTGATTTCTGGCTTTATTGTGATTGCTATTGGTCTGGCGTCCTTCTTTACTCCTTCTTTGATGGCATTAGGGATTCGGACAGAAGATGGGGAGTAGGGGGGAGATATGAGAATAGATTTCAGACAACAGATATAAGACATTAAAGGATGGCTGTTTTTCAATTCCCAACTCAGAGCGAAGCGAAGAGTCTCTGTACAGCCCCTAAGATCACGTCATCCCACATCGTTGATGTGGGAACTTTAAACTATATAGGTTTTTAGGGGATTTTTATTTTTATTTATTCGGTCGAAGCATGCTTCGACCCTACGGTTATGGTGGTTAGGAATTTTAAAATCACGATTGTTTGTAGGGGCGATGCAGGCATCGTCCGTTTCCAAAATTCAATATCTAATATATTAACTGTTTCTGATTAGCATGGTTTGAGGTTCTTTCGGCAAGCCTCAAGATGACGCGGTCGTGGGGGTGTATAGATGAGACTCTTCACTTCGTTCTGAGTTGAAAGTGGCAGGATTATTATCCCGCCAATGGGTCTATCTAATAAATATTGGGCACTAAATACCTTTTTATTCCTTTACGAGAACGAACGGAACATCCGCCCGTTTATTATTTATTGGAATTCACTTCGGTTTGATTTAACAGATATCTATACAGCTTGCTTTTTTGTATAATCTATGACTTGGATATCCGGATTAATTTCAAGTAATGCTTGAACCATCTCTTCGTTGTTTTCTGGAGTAATGTAGCTTTTTTCGAAACGACTATGGATGGTTATCCCATTTTCTCCTGTTGCTATAAATCTTCCGAAATATTTGGTTTTACCTACTTCTAACTTTTTAATATTTGTAATATTGATCACATCAGAAAAGGTAAGAATTTTCCATTTTAATAGGTTGCCTTCAATTATAAATCTGGATTTGTGAAACATGAGTAAGGTTCTGCCATATGCTATTGAGACAAGTACAATACTAATAAATAATATTTCTCCCAAAGAATTGCCTTGAATAATAAAGAGAATGATAAGAAGGATGATAAATAAAAGATCCTGTTTAAATAATAGGAAATCCCTTTTTTGGTTGAATTGGCGCATACTCTAAAATAAGAAAAGCTTTCTGATTTCAGAAAGCTTTTTTTTGAGCGAAAGACGAGATTCGAACTCGCGACCCCAACCTTGGCAAGGTTGTGCTCTACCAACTGAGCTACTTTCGCTTGAAGTGCTACAAAAATACAACAAAAGAGTATTCTTGTCAATTATTTCTCTAAATAATTCTCCTTATTTGAGCTGAGAATTGGTTTCTAGCGCTTTATAGCATCGATACAGTTCATGCCATCAATAGCCGCGGAGACAATTCCTCCAGCATAACCTGCACCTTCAGCACAAGGGTAGAGGCCTTCTATCTGCGGATGTTGCAATGTATCTTTATCTCTTGGAATTCGTATAGGTGAAGATGTACGTGATTCTACACCAACCAAGATAGCCTCATTGGTATAATAACCTTTCATCTTACGGCCAAAAATAGGCAAGGCTCCTTGTAATGCCCGATGTACAAAATCAGGTAATACTTCCTGAAGCGCAACTGATCTAGTTCCAGGTTTATATGAATTGATAGGGAGATCATTGGAGACCTTGTTTTGTACAAAATCGACCATACGCTGTGCAGGTGCAACTAAATTTCCACCTCCATAAATAAAAGCTTGCTGTTCTACCTGCCTTTGGAATTCCAGTAAGGCAAAAGGATCTTCTGCAGCATTCGGGATATCATCCAAATTGATTTGTATGACAGTTCCGGAGTTGGCATGAGGGTTATTTCGTTTGGATGGAGACCATCCATTCACGACAATTTCATTCTGCTCTGTAGCACAAGGGGCAATAATTCCCCCTGGACACATACAAAAGGAGAATACGCCACGACCATCGACCTGTTCCACCAAGCTGTAGTATGCAGGAGGAAGGTTTTCAGGTCTTATGCTACAATGGTATTGCGCTTGGTCAATAAGTTCCTGTGGATGCTCTATTCGTACGCCTAATGCGAAAGGTTTAGCTTCTAGTAACCATCCCTTTTGACGGAAAAGTTCAAATATATCTCTTGCGGAGTGACCAGTGGCCACTACGACATGTTTGGCTTTTAGGGTTTCACCGGCCTCTGTTAATACGCCTTCTACTTTGCCGAAGTTGGCAATAATATCGACTACCTTACAATCAAATTGTACCTCACCACCGTATTCAATGATTCGTTCGCGGATACTTTCAATGATATGAGGTAACTTATTTGTGCCAATATGCGGACGAGCATCGACCAGGATATCATCTGGTGCGCCATGTTCAACAAATATGCTTAGAACTTCATGAACATCACCACGTTTATTGGATCGGGTATATAGTTTTCCATCTGAATAGGTTCCTGCACCTCCTTCACCATAACAATAATTGGATTCAGGGTTAACAAAACCCTCCCGATTGATCTTGGCTAAATCCCTACGACGATCCTGTACCTTTTTGCCACGTTCAATAACGATGGGCTTTAGACCACGTTGTAGACATTTATAGGCAGCAAACAGTCCTGCAGGTCCAGCACCAATAATAATGACAGGCTCGGCATCTTGAACATGTTGTAATGGAATATGGAACTCTGGTAAAACGACAGGTTCATCGATAAAATAGACCACTCGCATTCGAAACAAGACCTGCTGGCCTCTGGCATCGATAGATCTTTTACGGATATGAAATCCTGAAATACGGTTAAGGGGGATACGGAGTTTCTTTGCGCCTTCCTGAAGAATACGATTATCGTCCTGAATAGCCTCAGGAATTAGGGCAATTTCAATTTCTTTTTGCATATGAAATGTTGGGGTTTTATCCCAAAAACAAAGCAAAAGTAGCAAATCCTGCCATTATTTCACGTTTTTTTGCATTTGGTATATGCTTTGATATGATAATTTTATAAAAACAATTTCTTAATTTTAAAGAATACAAGTAAAACATTACACATGAAAAGATTATTAATTGCCTTAGTAGGTTTATTCACAGCACTATCATTCAGTTCTTGTGGTTACAACACCATGGTTACCAAAGACGAGAATGTAAAGGGGAAATGGGCACAGGTGGAAAACGCCTACCAGCGTAGAGCAGACCTTATCCCGAATTTAGTAAATACGGTTAAAGGTGCCGCGCAACACGAGGAGGGAACATTGACCGCTGTAACAGAAGCACGTGCGAAAGCAACATCTGTAACAGTAGATCCATCTAACTTGTCGGAAGAAGCAATTGCGAATTATCAGCAGACTCAAGATGCCTTATCGCAATCTATCGGTCGTCTTTTAGTGAGTGTAGAAGCTTATCCTGATTTGAAAGCAAACTCTAACTTTCAAGAGTTGCAAGCGCAATTGGAAGGTACAGAGAATCGTATCTCTGTAGAACGTAGAGCTTATAATGAGGCTGTACAAGATTATAATACAACGGTGCGTTCATTCCCGAACAACATTATGGCAGGTATCTTCGGCTTTAAGTCTAAAGGTACATTTAAAGCTACAGAAGGTTCGGACAAAGCACCTACGGTACAGTTTTAATGAATTTATATTTTTAGAAAGATTTAAAAAGATGAATGTCGTTGATTTGCTTATCGGCATTCATCTTTTCTGTTTTCAACCTTATGGAGATATTCAATCAAGAGGAACAAGAGAAGGTCGTTCAGGCGATTAGCTTGGCGGAGAACCGTACTTCGGGGGAGATCCGCTTGGTCGTAGAGCGCCATTTGAATGGTAAAGAAGCCTATGAACAGGCTAAATCTTTTTTTGAGAAATTAAAGATGCACCATACAGCACAGCGCAATGGGGTATTGATCTACTTAGCAACTGATGATCATCAATTTGCAATCATTGGGGATATAGGTATAGATCAGAAAGTGCCAACGGATTTTTGGGAGTCAACCAAGGATGCGATGTTGGTACATTTTAGGAGTGGAGATTATGTGAGTGGCCTTATTGAAGGCATAGATCAGGCAGGTTTACAGTTGGCAACCTACTTCCCGAGAAGAGAAGATGATGTCAATGAACTGCCGAATGATATTTATTTTGGTTAATGCGATACCTTATGTATAAGAAAACTCGTTTAGTGAGTACGTCTATAAAATTATTTTTTACTTTCCTTGTCGGTCTGGTTTTTAGTATCCAAGCTTTTGCACAGGATTTTCCACCGGCACCCAATGCCTTGGTAAGTGACTTTACCAATACCTTAAGTGCCAGTCAAAAACAAGCCCTAGAGCAAAAGTTATTAGCTTTTGAGGACTCTACCTCCAATCAGATAGCGGTAGTGGTGATGAGCAGTACAGGGGATTACGATATTGCCGATTATGGCGATCGTCTAGCTCAGAAATGGGGTGTGGGTAATAAGAAATACAACAATGGTGTACTCTTATTAGTGGCGATCAATGATCGTGCAGTAACAATTCGTACAGGTTATGGTATGGAAGGAGCAATTCCTGACATTATTGCCTATAGGATTATAGAAAATGAAATAAAACCTGCCTTTAGACAAGGCGATTATTATAGTGGATTAGAGAATGGAGTGAATGCCTTGATTTCCTATTCCAAAGGGGAATATAAGGCAGATCCAAAAGAATCTTACTCTACTGAAGGTGGAGGGGGAATTCCGATCATCTTTATCGTCATCGTTGTTTTTGTGGTAATTGCGCTTATATCTAAACGTGGTGGCGGAAATAATGGTGGTGGTCGTGTAATGGGAGGTAGAGGTTCATCTGATTTATTCTGGTGGACTTTGCTGAATTCACTTGGACGTGGCGGTGATGACAATGATGGTGGTGGCTTCGGTGGCGGCTTTGGCGGCGGCGGCGGTGGTGGCTTCGGTGGATTTGGTGGTGGTGGCTTCGGTGGCGGTGGTGCCAGCGGAAGATGGTAATATTTGGAATGATACATGCAATAACAATATAAATTTAAAATAAGAACAATGAAAAAGGTGATTTTAAGTGCAATGTTGGCAGTGCCTGCATTGCTATTTGCTCAAGAGGATTTTACGCTTAAGGGAAATATTAAGAATGTCGATGCGCCAGCAAAGATTTTTATCATGTATAGTGATGCCGGACAACGTCATGTGGATTCAGTGAATGTAGTAAAAGGTGCTTTCACATATAGTGGGATTGTTGCTGAGCCTACAGAGGCACAGTTAATTTTGTCTCCTGAAGGAAAGGGTCTACGTCAATTGAAAAGTCCAGAAGTAAGTTCTGTTTATTTGTCTAAAGGTGTCATCAACATCACTGGAGATGCTTTACGCACAGCGACTTTAAGTGGTAATGAAATCAATAAAGATTATTCCGCTTATAAAAAGTCGTTAAGTGAAGTTACAGCAGGTTTTGCAGCTATTAATGCAGAATATACAGCAGCGACTCCAGAGATACAACAGAGTGATGAATTCATGGCTGGTTTACAAGCGAAAGCTGGAAAATTATATGATAAGCAAGAAGAGATCAATGAAGCTTATGTTAAAAATAACCCGAACAGCTATGTTGCTTTAGGTCTTTTAGCAAATATGGTTTCTGCTGATAACTTAAATACCTTGATTATTCCTGCATTTGATAAATTGTCAGCTCCATTAAAAGCATCCAGCAAAGGAAAGGCTTTACAAGAGAAGATCGACAGAATTAAAACTGTTGCAGTAGGAGCAATGGCTCCTGAGATTTCATTGCCTGATACTGCAGGTAATGTGGTGAAATTATCTTCATTGCGTGGTAAATACGTATTAATCGATTTCTGGGCTAGCTGGTGTGGTCCTTGTCGTCACGAGAACCCAAATGTAGTGGCAGCATTCAACAAATATAAAGACAAAAACTTTACTGTTTATGGCGTATCATTAGACCAACCGAATGGTAAAGCAGCTTGGATGCAAGCGATCAAAGAAGATAAATTAGAGCAATGGCCTCATGTATCTGATTTGAAATTCTGGCAGTCTGAGGTAGTGAAATTATACGCTATCGAAGGTATTCCACAGAACTTCTTATTGGATCCTCAAGGAAAGATCATTGCATCAAATCTTCGCGGTGAAGCATTAGAAGCTAAATTAGCTGAGGTGTTGAAGTAAGAAAATTGAGAGTTTTTTTAATTTATAAGGCCGGATAAAATGCTGTTTTATCCGGCCTTTTATTTATTTTTAATGGTATTGATAATATGTCTCAGCAAGTAGCGAGCTTTTTAAGCAATTTGATTAATTCAAACCTCTAATTATGATGAAGATCCGAAATTTATTTTTACTGTTTTTCATTTTCCAAATCCTACAGGTATCCGCACAAGACCGTGTTGTTAATTTTAATCAGCAATATGTAAATAGCAATAATAACAAGGTTAACATTGAAGTGAATGAGGTTCAGGAGCTCACTTATATCATGATGGCCATTACAGATTATGGAAGGAAAGATTCAAATATGGTGGATTTTAATACGGATTATTACCACTCAGTAATAGAAAAATTTTCTCCTTATAAGGATCATGAAGCCATAAAAACATTTAATTCCCTTTTAGAAAAAAGCTTAATCTATTATATTCTTATCTCTTCAAATGCTTATGGGTTTGAATTTACTGGAGATTCATTAGCAAGAACAAATGTATATACATTCCCAGCACAGGGTGTTGGAACAATCGAAATTCAGGAGGATCCAATATGGCAGTTTAAGGATCAAATTGAAGATTTTGCTAAAACATCAGGATTTAGAGGATTCTATAATAACAATATGCCCTATTATGAAAAATTGAAATCGGATTATGTAAAATATGCTGCAATTTTCGAACAAAAAGAATGGTTGGAAGCTAAATTCGATTACAAAATCAATAGCTATAGGGTGTTGACCTCTCCATTAATTGGCGGTATAAATGCAACCAAAACTTTTGAAGATAATGGGTTTAAGGAAATGTTACTCTATTTACCAAGAATTAAACAAAGGCCAGTATGGAGCGATGAACTTAATAGGGCAATGAACAGTCGAGTAATTTTTACAGAAATTGACCATAACTATGTGGGGCCACTAAGTGCTCAGTATAAGGACAAAATTGATGCAATCTTTCATAGAAGAGATGTCTGGGTTGACTCAACAAATAAATCTACCAATCATTATCCGAACCCTATTAAGGTTTTTGATGAATACCTTACTTGGGGACTTTTTATTTTGTTTAATATGGATACTGAAAACAATAATGAGGCCCTTCTTAAAGAAGTTATAGCACATATTGATAGTAAGATGAAACAAAAGGGATTCCCTAAATCTAAGGAGTTCAATACGGAATTAGTTCGCTTGTATAAGCTAAATCCTAATGCTAAGATTAGTGAGCTTTATGATGATTTATTGAAATGGTCTGCTTCGCAATAAAACTAACGTATTACTTTTGAACTGCCTTTATTACAAAATCTGCTCTTTCACTAACAGTAGTTTTAGGTAATTCTACAATCTGATATCCATAGCTTTTATAGGTATCTACCATCATTTCATAGGTCAATACGGCTTCCTCCCATTGTTGTTTTCTTTCCGTATCAGTTTCATAGATCTCTTTCCAAGGGGGCAGCATAAAAACTTGTGTATTGTATCTCCAATTCTCTGCATAGGCATTCATCTGTTCGGTGACTTCTGATTCAATAAGTCTTGCATAACAAATAGAATCTATAAAACTACGGTCAAAAAAGACAGGTGTGGTTTGACCTTCCATCTGATCTATTTCCTCAAAACTTTGAATGGAACGATCAAACATGATTTTTTTGTACAAGATTTTATCTTTCCAGGGTAGGGCATTACCCTTTGTAAGCTGCTGCTCTTTAATCAACTCACGAGCAATTTCAGGGACTATTGCATATCCTCTTTTTTGAAGTTCAAGAAGCAAGCTTGTCTTTCCAGCTGCAGGACCACCGGAAAGAACAAAGAAGTTATTTCTTAAAATCAAATCCAGCATTCTTATCCGAATAAATTCCTAAAGATATCTTCTAGTGTGGCTACAGGTCTGACAAGGATATCGTATTTTTTGACATCTAATCCCTTGGCGTTGTATTTGGAGATGAAGATCTGTTCAAAACCAAGTTTTTCTGCTTCTTGGATTCGTTGTTCGATACGGTTGACAGCTCTTATTTCTCCGGACAGTCCAACCTCACCTGCAAAAGTTATGTTTGCCGATAATGGAATATCCTGTTGTGAGGAGATCAATGCTGCCACAACAGCTAAATCAATAGCGGGATCTTCTACACGAAGGCCACCAGCAATATTTAGAAACACATCCTGAGCACTTAGGCGGAAACCAAATCGTTTCTCTAGAACTGCTAATAACATATTGAGTCTTTTTGTGTCAAAACCTGTAGAGCTTCGCTGAGGAGTTCCAAATGCGGAATTGGATACCAATGCTTGCACCTCGATCATTAATGGCCTGATGCCCTCTAACATGGCTGCTACTGCAATTCCACTTACCGGTTCCTCCCGCTGTGATAACATGATTTCTGAAGGATTGGAAACTTCCCGCAATCCTGTTCCTTGCATTTCATAGATCCCTAATTCTGATGAAGAACCAAAGCGATTCTTTACAGCACGTAGGATTCGATAGACATGGTGTCTATCGCCCTCAAATTGAAGTACCGTATCCACCATGTGCTCCAATACTTTTGGACCAGCAATACTACCATCCTTGGTGATATGGCCAACAATAAATACCGGTGTATTGGTTTCTTTGGCAAAGCGAAGTAATTCAGCAGTACATTCCCGAACTTGCGATACAGAGCCAGGAGCAGATTCTATCTGAGCAGAATGTAAGGTTTGAATGGAGTCAATGACCACCACATTCGGTTCAACCTGATCAATCTGTTTGAAGATATTCTGCATGGAGGTCTCTGTCAAGATATAACAGTTGGCATTGGAGCTCTGTGACAATCGTTCAGCACGCATCTTAATCTGTTGTTCACTCTCCTCTCCAGAAATATAAAGAGTTTTCACCTTAGGTATGGAAAGAGCAAGCTGTAACATCAAAGTAGATTTACCGATACCCGGCTCACCACCAATCAGTACAAGGGATCCAGGAACAATACCACCACCTAGTACACGATTGAATTCTTTATCGGGACTCAGAATACGTTGTTCCTCCGAATAAACAATTTCATGTATGATTGCGGCTTTATTACTCCGTTTATTCGTGGAGGGCGCAATGGTGCTACTTCTCCATTCCGGAACACGTGAAGAGCCTTTATCTACAACCTCTTCTACAAAAGTATTCCATTCCTTACATGAAGGACATTGCCCTAGCCACTTTGACGATTCATAACCGCAGGACTGACAGAAATATGCTGATTTTGTCTTTGCCATGTAGCGAATTTAAAAAAATGTACCTAGATGTTGTAACAATACCTTAGTATTGTCGACAAATACCTAAAATGAATACTAACCTGGAACAAGAATTCGTGGTTCTTTTGGAGGATAATCAAAATATCCTGCATAAGATTTGCAAACTCTATACGACCGATTTAGCGTCGCACCAGGATCTATTTCAGGAAATGGTAATCCAGTTATGGCGATCATACCCAAAGTTTAAAGGTGATTCGAAGTTCTCGACTTGGGCCTATAGGGTATCCCTTAACACCGCTATCTCACTTTATCGTTCCAAACGCAATAAAATTACAACAGTAGATTGGGATCATGCCCTAGGGAATATCCGCTATGAGGAATATAATTCCGAAGAAGAAGAACAACTTCGTTTTTTATATGATGCTGTAAGGCAGCTCAATGATATTGATAAGGCATTGGTGTATATGTATTTAGAAGATAAGGACTATGCGGAGATTGCAGAAACCTTAGGTATTACCGAAGTAAATGCACGTGTAAAAATGAATCGCATTAAAAGTAAATTAAAAGAAATATTGGCTAAAAAAGGAGTGGTATAATGGATGGGTTAGATTTACTTAAACAGCATTGGCAAAAGAACAATGACTTTCCGAAAGTCGACAAGGAGGCTATTCGCGGAATGCTATATAAAAGCTCCTCCTCCTTAGTGAAATGGATATTTATCATTTCCTTAATCGAGTTGTCGCTTGGTATAATTTTCAATGTATGGTATTTCTTCAGTGGTATAAAAGTGGAGTATTCAGAAGAGTCGCTATGGTTGGATTACCTCGATAATACGGCCACAGTGATTGGGTATTTCATTACCTTCTACTTCATTTATGCTTTCTTTAAAGCCTACATGAAGATCCGTAATACAAAGAACACCAAAGACCTGTTAAATGATGTGCTGACAGCCAGAAAACGTGTCAGTCAATATATCAGCTTTAACATTTATCTCATCATCTTTTCCATTGGCCTAGGATTTTTATCTTTTATTCTCGAAAACCATGTTTTTGAAAAGGGAACTGGTGAAATTATATTATATCTGATGCTAATGGTCATAGTCGGCGGGTTGATGGGATGGTTATTCATCTCTTTATTGAAACTGTATTTCCGCTTACTATATGTTCGATTGGTGAAAAAACTTGAAAAGAATTACGATGAATTAATTATCATGGAAAATGAGGATGATACTCTTCCATCCAAATAAACAATATTAATAAAAAATGGGGCTTATGCCCCATTTTTAGTTCTCATTCTCTTTTAGGATTCTCAAGAAATTCAATCCCATAATCTTGGCAATATCTTCTTGTTTATATCCTCTATCCAATAAAGCTTTCGTCAATAGTGGAAATTTAGACACATCCTCCAGTCCTTGTGGGGTAGAATTTATTCCATCAAAATCAGACCCAATGGCTACATGGTCTATCCCAACTTTTTTCACTAAGTAATCAATATGTTTGAGGACCATTTCCATAGGTGCATTAACTTCATCCTTTTGTTTTTTGGTTAATGTAGCATACATTTTATCCGTAGAAGGCTTTTTGTCTGGATCTACTTTATGGTGTTTTTCATAGAGTTTTTTAACCCGCTTAGGATAACCTGAATCTAAGAATTCGGAGAAGAAATTAACACCAATAACACCACCATTTTTCTTCAAAGCCTCCAATTGTTTGTCTTTCAAGTTGCGGTAATGGGGAGTCAGTGCTGCAGCGTTGCTATGAGAAACCAATACAGGCTTGGTACTGACTTCCAAGACATCATAAAAAGTCTTTTCACCAGCATGAGAAAGATCCACCATCATCCCTAATTCATTCATCCGCTTGATAATAGCACGTCCATGATCCGTTAATCCCTTTCCTTCATCCCCTTTTGTTTTAACCTCCATAGCAGCCGCAGTTACCCAAGGCAAATTATAATTCCAGGTTAAGGTCAAGTAACGAGCACCTCGGTTATAGAGCTTTTCTAAATTCGTTAGACTGCCCTCGATCATATTTCCTCCTTCAATACCGATTAAGGCAACGATCTTTCCTGATTTTCGTATGCGTTCGATATCCGCAGAATTCTTTGCGATTTCTATTTTGTCAGGATTGTTCTTAACCACCTTTTCTAGAGCATCAATTTGATCATTAGCATGTTTGAATGCCCCAGTCTTCCACTTCTTATCATCCGACCAAACCGCAAATACTTGTACATCCACACCGCCTTCTAGTAGACGAGGGATATCCGTATGTCCAGTTTTTAATTGCTTGCCAATATCTTCTCCAGGAAGTATGCTTTCAATGATAACATCGTTATGCCCATCGACTACGATAAGATCCCGATGGATTTTTTGGTAATCCTGAGCCTGACTGGATAAACTCAACATAGCTATTAGGATAGTGGATAAAATTGACTTATTCATTATTTGCCTTTATTGATGGTTTCATAAATCACATCTTGAATTCTACTACGCACATTCAAGTCATAAATCTTGGTGCTGACTTGTGGGTGAACGCGATTAGACAAGAAAATATAGATGAATTGATTTTTCGGATCCACCCAAATACAAGTACCGGTATAGCCGGTATGTCCAAAAACAGAGCTGTTAGCCAGCTTGGATGGATATTCTGCTTTTGGTTTCGGATCATAGCGGTCAAATCCTAGACCACGTCTGCTAGTAGCCGATTGTTTGGAAGTGAATAGATCGACTGTTTCTGGTTTGAAATATTGTGCACCACCATATTCGCCACGATTCAGCAATAATTGCCCGTAAATAGCTAAGTCATTCGCCGTAGCAAATAGACCGGCATGGCCTGCAACTCCCCCTGCCATAGCAGCTCCTTCATCATGAACAAAACCTTCTAACAAGGTCTTGCGGAATACCGTGTCGTTCTGTGTTGGAACCATTCTGTTCTTGGCAAATCGACTTCTAGGGTTATAACCTGCGGTTTTCATGCCTATTGGCCTGTATAGAATTTGCTGAACATATTCTTGCATCGGGGTAGAGGTCTCATGCTCTGCTACTTCCTTCATTACATACATGCTGATGTCGGAATAAACATAATTTCCAGATGGCTTAACCGCTGAGTTCAACATCTGAGGCCACATCTCATCCTGGTAATAATTATTTCGTAAATAAGCATTATCAGCCACCTGTACCTGATGTTGTGCATCAGCTGTGTGCTGTAGGTCTCCTGGTTTTAAGCTGCGGTAGAAAGGTATAAATGGAGTAAACCCTGCTTCATGCAATAGCACAGTCCGAAGTGGGATATTGGCCTTATTGGTTTCTTTCGCTTGCCATAAGTAATGCCCCATGGTGCTATCCAGATTAATCACCTTGGTTTCTTGAAGATGCATCACAACAGGCGTAGTTCCTACGATTTTAGAAATAGAAGCCAAGTCATAGATATCGTGAATGCTATTGGCTTGTTTCTTTTCATAAGTATGGTATCCATATGCTTTTTCAAAGATCACTTGACCATCTTTTATTGCCATCACCATCATACCTGGTGCTGCATGTTGTGTAATGGCATCATTAGCGATAGCGTCGATCTGTCGACTCATATTGGCAATATCCAATCCGGATTGCTTGCCTTGCGTATATTGTAAACGGCTCTGATTGGTTAATAACTTCCCTTGAGTAATTCCTAATCCACCGAAAATAGACATAGCAGCATTTTCTTGACCAGAAGCATCTGTTTCAGGACTCCAAAGAATACTAGCAAAATGACTTAAATTGTTGTCATTTAAGCCTACATGGGTATAGTTGTCATTAGCACCAAAGCGACACAACACAATATGCTTATTATTTACGGCGGATTGCAAAACCATAGCCGCATAGTTGGAACTGAATTCTGCAGCTGTACCCGCTACGATGATGGTATTGAAATATTTGGTCTTCTCGTCAAATTGCTGAAAATCTACAGGGGTGACCTCTGCATATCGTTGAAGCTGCGCGATAAAAGGAGCGTATTTTTGATTGTCAGTAGTCACAACAGCAATACGAAGTTTATCCAGTTTTTTGAAAGGTAGGATGGACTCCTTGTTATAAATCAGTTGCGTTTTGTTGTTTAATACCTGTTTGTATTGAGCTTGGGCGGTTTGGAAAATAAAGATTAGCCCTAGGACTGCCAAGTTTATTCTTCGGATCATTTGTTTTAGGATTTATCATGTAAATGTACTAATAAAACGCACAAACACGCATTGTTCAAGGATTATTTATTGCCTATATTTGGGATATGCCTGAGATTCTGGAGGACAAGACCATATTTACACTTTCAGAAGTGTCGCGAAGTATTCAAAAAACGATAGCTGAGCGGTACAAAAGTTTGTATTGGATTAAGGCTGAGATGAATAAGCTAAACCATTACAGTCACTCAGGTCACTGTTATCCCGAGTTGTTAGAGAAAAAGGATGGAAAGATTATCGCAGAGATGCGCTCTATCCTTTGGAAAATGGACTACCAACGGATCAATAGGCAATTCATAGAAATTCTTGGAGAGCCACTTAGAGAAGGTATAACGATGCTTTTTCAGGCCGGTATTTCTTATGATCCTTTGTATGGCTTCAGTTTGAAGATCGTGGATATCGATCCAACCTTTGTGTTAGGGGAGCTGGAGAAAGAAAAAAGAGCCAGTATCCTAAAATTAAAGCAAGAAGGTCTATTTGATGCGAATCGTTTAGTGCCATTTCCCATGGTTCCTAAGCGTTTGGCCATTATTTCCGTAGAAACAAGCAAAGGCTTATCCGATTTTTATAAGATTATCAATGGTAATCCTTGGGGATATCGTTTTTCTACAACCTTATTTCCCGCCTTATTACAAGGCGACAAATCAATCCCCAGTATAATCCGTCAATTAGAAGTAATTGCTGAACGCATGGAGAATTATGATGCGGTAGCTATTATTCGTGGTGGGGGTGGAGATGTTGGTTTAACCTCCTATAACAATTACTTTTTGGCAAAGGCAATTGCGATATTTCCATTACCTGTATTAACTGGAATTGGGCATTCCACAAATGAGACCGTCAGTGAAATGGTGGCTTATAAAAATGCTATTACACCAAGTGAATTAGCCGACTTCCTAATCCAGAAGTTTCATAATTTCGCATTACCTGTAGACGAAGCAACAGAACGTATTGTTCGTGCAGCTCGTAAATTATTTGAACAAGAACATCTGCATTTAAACGAATTGGTAAATGCGATCAATTGGAATTCTAAAACCCAATTGTTAAAGAATAAAACACAGTTAGAACAAAGTGCACAACAACTATTAAGAGGGTCTAAGCTCTTACTCAAACAAGAGTTGTCTCAGCTACAACAAATGAGTCAAGATATGCAAAGGATGAGTAAAGTGTTGTTGAAAAATGAAAATACCAGCTTGTTACAGATTGAACGATTGATAGGAATGTTGAATCCTATTCATGTCCTTAAAAGAGGTTACAGCATCGTTCGCTTAGATGGAAAAGCGGTCCATCAGTTGGATCAGGTAGAGGTAGGAAGTACCTTATCCATCCAAGTGGAGGATGGACAAATTGAATCAACCGTAACCCAAAAGATAGAAAATCATGGAAAATAATTACACCTATAAAGACGCTTTTGATGAATTGCAGGAAATTGTCTCGGATATTGAATCTGGTGATGTTGCAGTTGATGAGCTAACAGAGAAAATTAATCGAGCAACCTTGTTATTAGGGATTTGCAAAGCAAAATTGACTGCTTCGGAAGAAGAAGTCGAAAAACTGTTGAAAAAGCTCGAAAAAGAGGATTCTAAAAATCAAGAATCAGAGTAAGACCTTTATTTTCTTCAATTATCTGTAAATATAAAGTCCTTTTAAGCGATTTTAAAGCATAAATTCTAAATAATTCCCTTATTATTTAGAATTAGTTTAAATTTGCATCAATTCAATCTGAACAAATCCTAATACCCTGCGTGTGAATTCACCATTGGCTTTGTTCAATTGCAATTGGAATTATAAAGGATATTGAACATGAAGCGGATTTTTGTCATAGCGGCAATCGTTGGAGTTACAGTTTTGAGTACAGCTTTTCTTTCTGATAAAGGATTGAATGATCTTCGTGCATTGTACAGCAAACCCGTTAAAGAGTGGCCAAAACCAACAATTGATAGCGGTGTAAACTGGCAAGAGTTTAAATCCCTTCCGAAGATTGATACCAGTTATTTCTCATTAATGGAACGCCCAGACGTTAAATTGGGTAAATTCTTGTTCTTCGATCCCATTCTTTCAGGTTCTAATCAGATTTCTTGTAGTTCCTGTCATAATCCACAGACTTCATGGGCAGACCATTCTACTGTTCCTGTAGGGCATGACCATTTAGTCGGCACCCGTAATACTCCTTCTTTATTGAACGTTTATGCCCGTAAGACCATGTTTTGGGATGGGCGAGCACGTTCATTAGAAGAGCAAGCCTTAAGTCCAATAGAGGCACATAATGAAATGGCAATGGACCTCACCAAATTGGTTCCTAAGTTAAAAGCCATTCCAGCTTATCGAGAATTGTTTAAAGCTGCCTTCGGTGATGATGACTTCTCCATGCCAGAGATTATGAAGGCACTGGGAAGTTTTCAACGTACTTTAACCAGTAGACGAAGCAGGTTTGATGAGTTTTTAGATGGAAAACATAATGCTTTAACCGATGATGAGATTGCCGGATTGCACTTATTCCGCACAAAAGCGCGCTGTATGAATTGCCACAATGGTCAATTTATGACCGATGAGGATTTTCACAATATCGGATTGACCTATTACAAGCGTAAATACCAAGATCTTGGACGATATGAGGTCACTAAAGACCCTAAGGATGTTGGAAAATTCCGTACGCCATCTCTTCGCGATGTCATGAATACAGATCCTTGGATGCATAATGGCTTATTTGAGAACATGACAGGCTTGTTGAACATGTACAATAGCGGTATGGGCATGAATAATCCCAAAACAGCAGAACAAGAGGCCGATCCTATGCACCCTAGGATTGACCCGTTAATGAAGAAATTGGACTTAACTAAAGAAGAGATTAAGCAGATTGAAGCCTTCTTACATGCCATTACTGCGACCAAATATCGCATGAACCGACCAGAGAAACTGCCACGCTAATCTTTGTAACTATATTGCAAGATTGGTAATTTAATCTGCTGACTGCACGATGCATATCAGTAGATTTGCATACCTTTGAAAGTTATGCAAAAAAATGCAAATCATACCCCTAAGTCACACATCCAAATAAAAGGAGCCCGTGTAAACAACCTAAAGAACATCGATACGGACATCCCCAAAAACCAGTTGGTGGTTATAACTGGGATGTCAGGATCCGGAAAGTCTTCTTTAGCTTTTGATACCCTCTATGCAGAGGGACAACGCCGTTATGTGGAGTCCCTGTCGTCCTATGCCCGTCAATTTATGGGAAGGATGAATAAACCCGATGTGGACTATATCAAAGGGATTGCTCCGGCAATTGCCATCGAACAGAAGGTGATTTCCAGCAACCCCCGCTCTACTGTAGGAACTTCAACCGAAATATATGATTACCTAAAATTACTGTTTGCCCGAATCGGAAAGACTATTTCTCCTGTTTCTGGTCAAGAGGTAAGTAAAGATACCATATCTTCTATTGTTGACCGCCTAACTGCCTATGAGGATGGTTCAACCGTCACGATCTACAGTTCCTTAATCCCTACGAACAAGCGTAAATTGAAAGAAGAACTTTCTCTTTTACTACAAAAAGGGTTTGTGCGTATTAAACATGGAGATAAGATCCTTAAGATAGAGTCTGTTCTAGAAGACAATACCATTGCTAATAAAGCCTTTAAAGAGGGTGAAATCTTTATTGTTATTGATCGTGTGGTATTGGATCATGAGGACGATACGATTAATCGTTTAGCAGATTCTGTTCAGACTGCCTATTTTGAAGGTAAGGGAGAATGTGTCGTTGAGGTGAATGAAGATAGGTTTGAGTTTTCCGATAAGTTTGAACTTGATGGAATTGTTTTCGAGGAACCAACTCCGAATTTCTTTAGTTTCAACAATCCCTATGGTGCCTGCAAGCGTTGTGAGGGATACGGTAAAGTAATAGGGATTGACCCAGACCTGGTAATTCCTGATAAGAGTCGTTCGGTATTTGATGGGGCTATCGCCCCTTGGCGTGGAGAAAAAATGGGAGCCTGGTTGGATAAACTGGTTCGCACAGCCATTAAATTCGACTTCCCTATTCATCGTGCTTATAGTGATTTGACTAAGGCTCAACAAGAAGTCCTTTGGACAGGAAACAATTATTTCCGTGGATTGAATGACTTCTTCTCCGAATTAGAAGAGCAAACGTATAAAATACAGTATCGTGTCATGTTATCCCGCTACCGCGGAAAGACCGATTGTCCGGAATGTAAGGGGACTCGCTTAAGGAAAGACGCTTCCTTTGTGAAGATTAATGGACATTCCATTACTGATATTGTTTTAATGCCTTTAGATGAAGCATTGTCTTTATTTCAATCGCTTAAACTTTCCGATCATGATGCTATAATTGCAAAACGTCTGTTAGCCGAGATTGTCAATCGTCTACAATTCTTAAGTGATGTTGGGTTAAGCTATTTGACTTTAAATCGCCTTAGCAATAGTCTTTCTGGTGGAGAGTCTCAGCGTATTAATCTTGCCACCTCTTTAGGTAGTTCTTTGGTGGGTTCAATCTATGTATTAGATGAGCCGAGCATTGGTCTACATCCAAGAGATACACAACGCTTAATTTCTGTATTGAAATCACTTCGTGATGCTGGCAACACGGTTATTGTGGTGGAGCATGAGCAAGAAATGATGGAGGCGGCAGATTACCTGATTGATATCGGCCCTGAGGCGGGTATTAATGGTGGCGAATTGGTCTTTGCAGGGACTTATCAAGAGATCTTAAAAGATAAGGAGAGCCTGACAGGGAAGTATTTAAATGGTGAATTGTCCATTCCGGTTCCAGCAAAAAGAAGGAAATGGAACGAGGCTATTCGTGTAAATGCTGCTCGAGAAAATAATTTAAAAGGCATAACAGTCGATTTTCCATTAAATGTCTTTACGGTGGTATCCGGAGTATCTGGATCGGGTAAGACTTCATTGGTAAAACGCATATTATATCCCGCTTTGCAAAAGGCTGTTGGGAATTATTCCGGTGATCAGACTGGTGCTTTTGATAGCTTAGAAGGAGCGATTGATCAGATCGAACAAATTGAGATGGTTGATCAGAATCCTATTGGACGTTCCACACGTTCCAATCCGGTAACTTATGTGAAGGCATGGGATGAAATCCGATCTTTATACGCTAGTTTACCTGCCGCTAAGGCAAATGGCCTGAAGCCATCCGCATTTTCTTTTAATGTGGAGGGTGGACGATGTGAGGTATGCCAAGGTGAGGGTGTTGTGAAGATCGAGATGCAATTTATGGCAGATATTGTATTGCCATGTGAGGCCTGTGAGGGAAAACGATTTAAACAACATGTTCTGGATGTTCAATTCCAAGGGAAATCCGTATCGGATGTTCTGGACTTAAGCGTGGATGAGGCTATCAGTTTCTTTGCAGATCAACCTAAAATATTAAATAAATTAATGCCACTTCAAGAAGTGGGCTTAGGCTATGTGAAACTAGGTCAGTCTTCGAGTACCTTATCTGGTGGTGAGGCGCAAAGGATTAAATTAGCATCTTTCTTGATCAAAGGGAATAATCAGAAGAAAACTTTATTTATCTTCGATGAACCTACAACCGGACTTCATTTTCATGATATTGGTAAATTGCTAAAAGCATTCCAGGCATTAATAGCCTTAGGGAATACCGTTTTAGTCATTGAGCATAACCTGGATATGATCAAGTCGGCAGATTGGGTCATTGATATAGGCCCTGAAGGTGGTGATAAAGGAGGTAACCTTGTCTTTGCAGGAACACCGGAAGATTTAATAACTTGTAATCAATCCTATACAGGTGACTACCTTAAACGTCACCTAAATTCAAATACTTAAACTCAAATATTATGCGTAAAAAATTTAGTTTTCTGTTGTTGCTGACCCTAATCAGCAATCTTGTGGCAGCACAAGTAGAAAGGCCTAAATTGGTTGTTGGTTTAATGGTCGATCAAATGCGTTGGGATTACCTCTATCGCTTTGCTGATCGCTACGGTAATGATGGCTTCAAGCGTCTCCTTCGTGAAGGTTTTACTTGTGAGAATACTATTATCGACTATGTCCCAACATTTACCGCAATCGGGCACAGCTCCGTTTACACGGGTTCCGTTCCTGCCATTCACGGCATCGCCGGAAATGACTGGATCGAACAACAAACTGGTACTTCCATGTATTGTACACAAGATGATGCGGTACAGGGAGTAGGTACTACAGAAAAAGAAGGGAAACAATCTCCTAGAAACCTACTGGCTTCTACAGTTACCGATCAGTTAAAATTAGCGACTAATTTCCAATCTAAAGTAATTGGTATTGCCATTAAAGATCGTGGTGGTATTTTGCCAGCAGGTCACTTTGCCAATGCGGCTTATTGGTTTGAAGCTAAATCCGGCGATTGGATTAGCAGTACCTATTATATGGAAAACCTGCCAAATTGGGTGCAAGGATTCAATAAACAACAGCTTGCAGATAAATATTTGAAGCAAGATTGGAATACACTATACCCAATTGATACCTACAAAAACAACAGTATTGATGATGATAATGTGTATGAAGGCAAGTGGGCAGGCGAGAAGTCGCCAACTTTTCCTCGTAAGACATCGGAACTGATGAAGGATGCAGGATATGAATTGATCAAAACAACACCTTTCGGAAATACCTTTACTTTAGACTTTGCTAAAGAAGCAATTAAGCAAGAAAAGTTAGGTAATAACCCAACCAAAGCTACTGATTTCTTGGCAGTGAGTTTATCAGCAACCGATTATGTTGGTCACCGATATTCACTTTCATCCGTGGAAATTGAAGATATCTACCTTCGCTTAGATCAGGATATTGCAGCTTTCTTAAAATACTTAGACAGTACCGTTGGAAAAGGTAATTATACCTTCTTCTTAACAGCTGACCATGCCGCATCTTATAACTCTCGCTATTTTATGGATATGCGTGGAAATGGTGGTTATTTCTTCTCTAGACAGTTGATTAGAAGCTTAAATGAATCTTTAAAAGAAGAATTTGGAGTGGAAAATTTGGTAATCAGTTTGATGAATTACCAGGTTCATTTGAATTACGCTGTTATGGAAAGCAAGAAATTGGATGAAGAGAAAGTGAAGAAGTCGATTATCAAAACATTACGCCATGAGGACGGTGTTGCTTTTGTCGTAGATATGGAAGGTGGAGAAAATATGATGATTCCATCTGTACTTCGTGAAAAGATTATCAATGGCTATAATCGCAAGCGTTCAGGAGCAATCCAGATTATTACAGAGCCTCAATGGTATGATGGAACACCACGTTCTACAGGTACGACACATGGTACCTGGACACCTTACGATTCTCATATCCCATTGGTGTTTATGGGTTGGGGTGTGAATAAGGGAAAAACCAATAAGGTGACCCATATAACGGATATTGCACCTACTATTTCGTCACTATTGCATGTGATGGAACCGAATGGTTCTATCGGGAAACCGATTGTAGAGGTGTTACAGAAATAGTCTGTTATTTTTAGTATTTTTGAAGATTAGCAAAACAAGCTTATTCTATGCTATCAAAGAAAACGAAATATGCTATTAAGGCCCTGATGGTATTGGGCCGGAATTACGGAAAAGACCCCATGCAAATCGGTAAGATTGCAGAGGAAGAGCGAATTCCCAAGAAATTCTTGGAACAAATCCTCTTGGAAATGCGTAATGCCGGAATCCTTTACTCTAAAAAAGGTGCCGGTGGTGGATATAGTTTGAACAAAGCACCAGAAGATATTTATCTTTCTCAGGTTATGCGCTTGATCGATGGACCTATCGCTTTGTTGCCTTGTGTTAGTTTGAACTTCTATCGTTCTTGTGAAGAATGTGTGGAAGAACATGCTTGTGGTATTCGAGATACCTTTGTGGAGGTTCGTAATGCCATGCTTCAGATACTGAATGACACCAGTATCTCTAATCTGATTAATAAAGAAAAGGAGTTAAACCTGGAAACAGGTAATTAATAGTCAAAATAAAAGGGTTCTCTGCTCTTAAATGACTATTAAATCCATACAAATGAAAATAAGGACAAGTGATTATGCTTGTCCTTATTTTTTGCAAAATATTGAAAACCAACAAAAAAATGAACTCCCTTTTCGACTATTTTCTGTTGGGATATTAGACTGATTTCTGTCGTCTTTTGTCTGTAGTCTCAACGTCTCTCACAGGGGTTTGCTTCGAGACTCCTTCGGATCTCCTTCGGAACTTGTTCGGATCTCCTTCGGATCTCGTTCGGTTCCGACCGAACGAGATCCGAAAGAAATCCGAGTAATATCCATAGAAATTCCCTAAGTGTATCAAAGCAAACCCTAAGCAAACCCTAAGCTATTACGAGGGAATGTATAGTGAATACATAGTGGTTTATAGCCAATATGGATTGGAAGTCTAGAAAATGATACTGTTTACTTAATTTGTTGACCGTTGATTAGCTTTCATAAAGCTCTAGAGGTAGACCATCTGGATCTTGAAAGAATGTAAATCTTTTTCCTGTATGAGGGTCTAAACGGATTTCTTCAACAGATATTTTATAGGAAAGCAATTTTTCAATTTCCTCTTCTAAATCTTCTACTTGAAAAGCCAAATGCCGTAGACCGGTGGCTTCGGGATAGGAGGGGCGTTCAGCAGGTTCAGGAAAGGAAAACAATTCAATTATATAATTGCCGTTTAAAGCTAAATCTAATTTATAGGAATTCCGTTCAGATCGATACACTTCACGGATTATTTCTAGCCCGAGTATTTCTGTATAAAACTGCTTGGATAACGCATAGTCAGAACAAATAATGGCTATATGTTGTATTTTCTGCAGGTTTAAGGCCATTACAATAGCTCCATTAGTCTTTCAAATGCCATTCCGCGAGAAGCTTTAAGTAAAATTAGATTTCCCTCTAAAGGCTTTTCTTTTAATGCGGTTTTTAGATCTTCGGTGCTTTCGAAATATTGTGCTTCTTCATCACGTAAGGCATAGAAGGCTTTGCCAACGAAAATCAAGCCGTTCAAATTCAATTTCTTAGCTTGTTCAATAACCTTTTTATGTTCTTCCTCACTCTGATCACCCATCTCGAACATATCACCTAGTATAGCTACTTTCTTTTCTGCTTGAATAACTTGCAGATTCGCAATAGCGGCCGCCATACTGCTGGCATTAGCGTTGTAATAATCGGCTATCACTGTGTTTTTTTCGGTTTTATTTATCTGCGAGCGGTTATTCTGAGGGACATAGCCATTCAGCCCTGCATTGATCTCCAAAGCAGATAATTCGAAATGATGTCCGATTGCCACTGCTGCCAACATGTTTTCAATGTTGTAGGCCCCTGTCAGATGCGTAGCTACCTCTTGTTGTCCTTTCTCTTCTGCCAATTTCCAGAAGATGGTCAATAATGGATCGGCAATAACCAAACCGCCTTGAATGGAATTAATCCCTGAGAAACCATAAGTTATGGCATTGTCAATTCCTCGATCTGCAGCCATTGAAGTTAGGTATTCGTTATCCCCCTGAATAAATAGCTGTCCATGGTTTGCCTTCAGGAAATCATATAGCTCTCCTTTGGTCTTCATAACGCCCTCAAAGGAACCAAAACCTTCTAAGTGGGCCTTGCCTACGTTGGTGATAAAACCATGCGTAGGACGCGCGATATCGCACAAGAAAGCAATCTCCCCTAAATGGTTTGCACCCATTTCAATAATCGCGATTTCCAAATCCTTAGGCAAGGAAAGAATCGTTAAAGGAACTCCGATATGGTTATTTAAATTGCCTTTTGTAGCAAATGTTTTATAGCGCTGTGATAATACAGCATGCACCAATTCCTTACTGGTGGTTTTGCCGTTAGTACCGGTGATACCAATAAATGGAATATTCAGTTGCAAGCGATGGTATTTTGCCAATGCCTGAAGGCTTGTTAATACATCATCCACCAAGATATAGGCCGGGTTGTCCTGGTAATAATTTTTGTCATCAATTACCACATACTTAGCGCCTGCAGCCAATGCCTGCTCAGCGAAGCTATTGCCGTTAAAAGAATCACCTTTTAAAGCGAAGAAAAGACAATCTGGACTAATCTGACGTGTATCTGTACAAACCTTAGGATAGGTTAAATATAGCTGGTATAATTCTGCAACTTGCATCCTGTGTAATTTTAAACAAATGTAGGGAATAGATTTGAGACCGCTGCGCTATTAGATGAGAGATATGAGATTTGAGATAGAGATAGGGGTTATGTTCCTTACAACTCAGAACGAAGTGAGGAGTCTCCATTTCCCCCACCATAGGCCAGGTCATTGTGAGGCTTGCCGAACAAACTCCAAACTATACTAGAAAGGGGTTTGTAGTGGGGCGTAGGCGGTCGATGCATGCATCGACCCTACAAACAATCGTGATTTTATTGTTCCTAAGGACCATAACCGTAGGGTCGAAGCATGCTTCGACCGTTAATACGCTCAATAAATCTATCCCGCCAATAGGTCTATCTACTAAATACTTACTACTAAATACTATAAAAAAACAGGCAGCGGATATTCCGCTGCCTGTTTTTTTATATGTTTTGCCTTACAATGAAAGTATCTCTACAATCCTTGTTAAGTTGGTATTGATTTTATCGATGTGTTTGATGGCTTTGCTGAATGGGGTGAATTGCACATTTCCACAGATTAGGCCGGCCATTTCACCTTTTCTACCTTCTAGTAATCCTTCGATTGCTGCTACACCTAATCGGCTAGCTAACACACGATCCATACAGGTAGGTTTTCCACCACGTTGTATATGGCCTAAGATGGAAACTCGAACATCATATGCAGGGAAATTCGCTTTGATTTTCTCTGCTACTACTAGTCCACCTTCCTTATCTCCTTCAGCTACGATAATGATACGGGATGCTTTGTTTTTTCTGGTTTTATCCAGACGTTTCATAATCGCATCGTAATCTACCTCCAATTCAGGGATTAATACAGCTTCAGCACCAGTACTGATACCTGAACGCAATGCTATTAATCCGGAGTCACGACCCATTACTTCTACTACAAATAAACGATCGTGCGATTCTGCCGTATCTCTGATCTTATCGACTGCATCCACTACCGTATTGATAGCTGTATCATATCCGATAGTAAAATCAGTACCGTTCAAATCATTATCAATGGTACCAGGCATTCCGATAATTGGAATATCAAACTCTTCAATGAATTTGGATGCACCTGTAAAAGTACCATCACCACCGATTACCACTAGGGCATCAATATTATGCTTTTTTAAGTTTTCGTATGCTTGTTTTCTACCTTCGAGCGTCTTGAATTCTTCGCTTCTCGCTGTTTTAAGGATGGTACCACCACGTTGTATAATGTTTGCTACGGATTTAGCATCCATCGCCATTATATCTCCTTGTACCATGCCATCATATCCTCTGCGGATACCAAACATGTTCATTCCGTGATAAATACCTGATCTGATTACGGCACGAATGCCTGCATTCATACCTGGAGAATCTCCTCCAGAAGTTAAAACAGCAATATTCTTAATGTGACTCATAGCTCAAATATACGATTTACTAGCATTTACGAATATTAAATTTAGATTAGCCTACTTCTTATGGTAAGCATCTAAAGCTGATTGCAAGTATGCTTTGTAACTTTCGATTTCGTAATTCGCCCCACTTGTAGGAATCAACAACTCGCCTTCATTATCTAATAAAGCATATAACGGCTGTGAGTTAGAGTTGAATCTCGTGATCTGGAATTCCGAGTTTTTCTTACTTACTTTTGTGATTTTCTTGCCACTTACTTCAGAAACATATTGCTCCGCTTCTGGTAATTCCAATACACTGTCATCAACATATAATTCAACAAGAATGAATTTCTCATTGATCATGCTTTTGATGCTAGGATCAGACCATACGGTTGCTTCCATCTTACGACAGTTTACACAGTTCCATCCTGTAAAGTCAACCAATAAAGGTTTGTTCTGTGCTTTGGATGCTGCTAATGCCTCATCGTAATCGTAGTATGGATCCATACCTTTCAATGTAGCACGAGCATGGAAGTGTTGGTAGTATTTTCTGCTTGCAGCATCTGCTGAACCAGCATGAGCTACTGCTCCTGTTCCTGATGAGATGTCAAAATCTTGTGTTCCGATAGGAGGAAGGAATGCTGAAATGGATTTCAACGGTGCTCCCCACATACCTGGGATCATGTAAACAACAAATGAGAATACAATAATGGCGATGATTGTTCTCGGCACAGACATGAATTTCAAGTCGGAGTCATGAGAGAACTTGATCTTGCCAATTAGGTATAATCCCATTAAGCCAAAAATAACGATCCATAGGGCTAAGAAAACCTCACGGTCTAAGAATTGCCAGTTGTAAGCTAAATCTACGTTGGAAAGGAATTTTAAAGCTAATGCTAATTCCAAGAAACCTAATACCACTTTCACACTGTTTAACCAACCACCTGATTTAGGTAATGATTTCAACATAGAAGGGAACATGGCAAACAGGACAAAAGGAATGGCAAGTGCCATAGAGAAACCTAGCATACCAATAGCAGGGCCTAAGCGGTCACCTTTTGTAGCGGCGTCTACTAATAAAGTACCAATGATTGGTCCAGTACAAGAGAAAGATACTACCGCTAAACTCGCAGACATGAAGAATAATCCAATCAATCCACCTTTGTCTGATTTAGCGTCAATCTTATTGACAAAAGAACTAGGTAATGTGATTTCGAATGCACCAAAGAAGGATGCTGCAAAGACCACAAGGAGTAGGAAAAATAGGAAGTTAAATATACCGTTTGTTGAGAGGGCATTCAATGCATCTGCTCCAAACGTAATTGTGATTAACATACCTAAGGCTACATAGATCACAATGATAAACAAGCCGTATAAGAATGCTTGTTGAACGGCTTTCGCTGTACTTCCAGATTTTTTCGTGAAGAAACTTACGGTAAGAGGAACCATCGGGAAGATACATGGCATTAAGAATGCAATAAATCCACCTGCAATACCTTTCAAGAATATTCCCCATAATGAGACACTGCTATCATCTTTGTTTGCATCTGGAGTTGCTGCAACTGCAGCGCTGGTATCTTGAGCACTAGTATCTTGACCATCAGAGAATTCAACATCTTCAAAGTTTGTGATAAGTGCAGAGCCAGTATCAGCAGATTCTTCCTGACCAGAAGAAAATTCTACATCCTCGACATTAATTAAAGAATCTTGTGAAAAACCTACTAGAGGTGCTGTTAATGAAAGAAAAAGCCAACATGTGGCTATAAAAAAATGCTTCAAATTTAACATAATTGTTAGTTTATGGGCGCAAAGCTAAGAAAAAGGCAGGGAATCCCTGCCTTTTTCTATGCGATATAACGAAAATCTTACTTAATAGTTACAGTAAATTCGTATTCATCTGGTGGTAAACAACGCTCTTTATCACAAGCCATAAATGTTGCAACTCCTTTAACTTTGGTAGGTTTGCCATTTGCTAATGCTACCTTTTGTTGGAAGATTACTTCACCATTGTAATAAGGAACATTCATTTTGAATACATCCTCGTATTTAGATTTAGGTTCTTTTGCTGCAACTTTTCCACTTACTTTAGCACCATTATCTGGCGTAAAGGTAAATGAAGTCGCAATAGGACCTCCCGAAGGAACATTTAAACCGTAAATGTGCCATCCCTGTTCAACGTTAGCTTTGATTAAAACTACCGCCTCTTTCGCGTTCACCTTCTTAGTAGCTACTGACCACTGTACGGGTTTGAATACCTGAGCAAATGCACCTGTGACAGTGAATAATACTAAGGCGATTAATAGATTTATTTTTTTCATAAAAAACCGTTTTGTTAATTGACTATAAAGTTTTCATAAAGTTTAATTCAAAGTTAGGATTATATGTTCGATAATTTATCCGTGTAATCATTTTATTGCAAAAGAAATTTCAGCTCTTTAAATTGAAAGACCTTTTCTTTTTCATTTATTGTTAGATATAATTGTCCTTCATTATCAACCTTTTGAATGGTTCCCTGAAAAATTTTATTTTCAGACGAATAAAATGATGGAATCCCCTTCAGATATAATTGCTTATTGTATTCCTCTAATAAACGTTCGAGATCATCCTTTTGTCCCGAGAAATTGAAGAATCTTTTTTGAAGATGTACTAATATTTGGGCGCATGCTACTTCTAAACTTGGGATAGTTTTGCCTGTTTCTAAAAGAATAGAGCTAGCCCGTTGTTGGATTTCTTTAGGAAATTCTTCTTGGTTTACATTGATTCCAATTCCTATAATAGATTGACGAATATTATTTCCTTGTGCGGTGTTTTCGATAAGGATTCCGCAAATCTTTTTTCCGTTGAGGTATATATCATTTGGCCATTTTATTTCTGCTTGAAGTCCTTGGGTTTCAAGCCAATCACAGATACTTAAACTCACTAGAATATTTAAAAAGAAATGCTGCGATAATAGTAATTCTTTTGGGAGTACGAAGGTGCTAAACGTTAGGTTTTTATTAGGGGGAACAAGCCAAGTATTGCCTCTTTGCCCTTTTCCGGCGGTTTGGTGTCTTGCCATTATGGCAGTCCATTCTGCAAATGGCTTGAAATTTGACAGTTCAGATTTTAAATAATCATTGGTAGAGCCAATTTCATCCAAAACAATTATGTTTTGAGAGGGGGATTCTCCCGAAAATGTGTTATTTTGCAAAAGATAATGGTTTTAAAATATTTTTATCAAAAGTATAATATTTCTTAATGAGTAGAAACAAAAAAGGTTCCTTATCCGAAAAGCTTGCAGATGTTGTGATATTAGGGATGCAAGAGAAAAAAGGAAACGAAATAGTGCGGTTGGATATGAGAGAGGTCAATGCGACATTGTCAGATTACTTCGTAATTTGTCATGCTGATTCCGCTGTGCAGGTCAATGCAATCGCTAAAAGTGTAGAAGATGAAGTTTACAAAGCATTTGGTCAAGACCCTTGGCATAAAGAAGGTCAGGGAAATGGCGAATGGATTTTATTAGACTTTGTAGATGTAGTCGTTCATATTTTCCAATCTGAAAAAAGATCCCACTATAGAATCGAAGACCTTTGGGGTGATGCGCACGTAAGTACTTATCAGAGTGCTTAATGGGCCAATAATTAGTTTAAAAATTACGTAGTATAGAGAATAAATGAAGAAAGTTCCGAGTAAGAAAATTACGCCAATGCCACCAAAATTCAATATGATATGGCTTTGGATCGCCATTTTTATAGGATTTTTTGGTCTTCAGTACTTGTTTAGTTCTGATGGGCCTAAAAGAATCACCTATAAAGAGTTTGAAAGCAAATCCTTAATTACTGGAGATGTGGAAAAACTTGTTGCCTATAAGAGCAACGATTTATGGGATGTAGAAGTATTTATTAAAAAAGATCGTCTAGGTGAAGAAAAGTATAAGGATATTGCAAAAAGCAATAATTCTTTAAATTTATCTTCTAACCAAGGTCCACAATATGTTTTCTCTGAAGCTTCATCAGAAGTATTGGAGCAGAAGTTGAAAGCATCTCAAGATAGTTTAGCGGCTAACCAGCCTAAGATTGGCGTGTCTTACGAAGACCGTTCAAATCCTTATGCCGGTTGGTTTTTATCGTTCATGCTTCCATTGTTAATCATTGTAGCCATCTGGATTTTCTTGATGCGTAGAATGAATGGCGGTGCTGGAGGTGGCGGTGGTGCTATCTTTAACATTGGTAAATCTAAAGCACAATTATTTGATAAAGAATCGCAGATTAACATCACCTTCAACGATGTTGCTGGATTGGAAGAGGCGAAGACAGAGGTCATGGAAATTGTTGACTTCTTGAAAAACCCTAAGAAATATACTGATTTAGGAGGTAAAATACCGAAAGGAGCCCTTTTAGTAGGTCCTCCGGGAACTGGTAAGACCTTATTAGCGAAAGCTGTTGCTGGTGAAGCTCAAGTACCATTCTTCTCCCTGTCAGGTTCTGATTTCGTGGAGATGTTCGTTGGGGTTGGTGCTTCACGTGTAAGAGATTTGTTTAAACAAGCAAAAGAGAAAGCACCTTGTATCATCTTTATTGATGAGATTGATGCTATCGGTCGAGCTCGTGGAAAGAACTCCATTATGGGAGGAAATGATGAACGTGAGAATACATTGAACCAATTATTGGTTGAGATGGACGGTTTTGGTACAAACTTAGGGGTTATTATCCTGGCTGCTACTAACCGTTTGGATGTATTGGATTCGGCATTATTGAGACCAGGTCGTTTCGATAGACAAATCTCCATCGATAAGCCAGATTTAATTGGTCGTGAGCATATTTTCAATGTTCACTTGAAACCATTGAAATTGGCTGAGGGTGTAGACGCTAAGAAATTATCAGCACAGACTCCAGGTTTTGCTGGTGCTGAAATTGCTAACGTATGTAATGAGGCGGCTTTGATTGCTGCGCGTAAGAACAAACGTGCAATTGATATGCAAGACTTCCAAGATGCGATTGACCGTGTGATTGGTGGTTTGGAGAAAAAGAACAAGATCATCTCTCCTGAGGAAAAGAAAATCGTTGCCTATCACGAAGCAGGACATGCTATTGCTGGTTGGTTCCTAGAACATGCAGATCCATTGGTGAAAGTATCTATTGTTCCTCGTGGTGTTGCCGCTTTAGGATATGCACAATACCTGCCAAAAGAGCAGTTCCTATATACGACCGAACAACTGATTGACAGTATGTGTATGACGATGGGAGGACGTGTAGCTGAAGATATTACTTTTGGAAGAATCAGTACCGGTGCACAGAATGACTTGGAGCGAATTACTAAACTTGCTTATGCGATGACTGCGGTATACGGTATGAACCATAAAGTTGGTAATGTATCTTTCCGCGATAGTGCTGGAGATAGTCAATTCCAGAAACCATATTCTGATACGACGGCTGAATTAATCGATGATGAAGTAAGAACATTGATTTCGGAGGTTTACGAGCGTACGAGATTATTGTTGCTAGAAAAGCAAGACGGATTAATCAAAATTGCTGAGAAGTTATTGGAGAAAGAAATCTTATTCCAAGCTGATCTAGAGGAAATTCTTGGTAAACGTCCGTTCTCCAACAAAACTACTTACGATGAGTTTGTAAATGGTGGTGCAGATGGTGGTGGTGTTCCACAAACTGATTTGCCTATTCCTACAGGTGATTTGGACGATACAGAGCAAACAGTTAATAACAATACGAATACAGAAGAAAAATAATAAATTAGCAGACAAGGCAGCTCATGCCTTGTCTGCGTTTATATATAACCATGAATATCCGGAATACTACTGCCAAGGAAAAGATGTTAAAGAAAATCCGTCAAGCGCTTCTTCAAAAGCGTGAGAACCCTCATCCTATGTTTGAGGAAACTCCGCTATATAAAGATGAAGAGGAGCCATTGGATGTGACCTTTGCTAGGGAGTTTACTCAAGTCTCCGGAAAATTTATATACTGTGATGGTGAGATCAACCTCATTGAGAATCTCATTATCCTGGTAGAGAAGTTGAACCTTTCCAAAATGTATGTTTGGGAAAAGGAGGTTCAGCAGTTATTGGATCAATACGGATTTCCATATCGTAGTACACAGGTACATTTTGATGAGGCTGAAGCTGGCATTACCGGTTGTGAGGCACTCATTGCCCGTAATGGTAGCATTATGCTAAGCAATGCGAATGAATCTGGACGCCGTTTGAGTGTTTACCCGCCTATACATATCGTGATAGCAAGAGCTTCACAGTTGGTTATGGACATCAAACATGGAATGGCAATTATCCGTGAAAAGTACAAACAAGATCTTCCGTCGATGATCACGACTGTTACTGGCCCTAGCCGTACAGCTGATATTGAAAAGAGATTGGTGTTAGGGGCGCATGGCCCAAAAGAGCTTTATTTATTTTTACTCGAAGACCGTTTTTAGATGTTGCAACATTATCTATTTAACTTTCCTGTTGCTAGTGTTATTTTCGCTTTGACGATAGGATTAAGCATATACGTTTTTTCTAATCCACAATGGTTTGGAAAATTGATGTTACATCCTTATAGCATTAGCAGAGATAAGAGTAAATTCTATTTAGTCTTTACGAGCGGTTTGATTCATAAGGATTGGATGCACCTTCTTTTCAATATGATCACCTTCTATTATTTTGGTTTTGCCTTGGAGGGAATCTTTGTACAAGAAATGGGTTCGATTGGACATCTTATGTTTGCCTTGTTGTACATCGTGGGTTTAATACTAAGTGATATACCAACTATCATTAGACACAAGAATGATTATGGTTATCATAGCTTAGGGGCTTCAGGTGCTATTTCAGCGGTATTGTTTAGCTTTATTCTTTTCTATCCAACAACCAAGCTTTATATTTTCTTCGCTATTCCAATGCCGGCCTATTTATTTGCTGGTCTTTATTTGGTTTATTGTATTTATGCTTCTAAAAGGGCGAATGATGGTATCAACCATGATGCCCACTTATTCGGTGCATTAACAGGTTTAATCTTGACCATCTTAATGTTTCCAGGGATCATAAACCACTTTATTGGACAGTTTTAGTGAGTTTTCAGAGTAGATCTTCAAACTACTTAATTTACTAACTACTATCTTATCTCCAACTTTCCCTATCCAAACTTCGGAACTGAATAGCTTCGGCTAAATGTGCATTTTTAATTTCTATGGAATTATCAAGGTCAGCAATGGTTCTTGCTACTTTAAGTATGCGGTCATAAGCTCTAGCAGACAAATTCAATTTTTCCATAGCACGTTGTAGTAAGCCTTTTCCGGTTTCATCGATTACACAATAATCCCGTATATTTTTTACTTTCATTTGTGCATTACTGTGTATTAGAGGTTGATTCTTAAAGCGCTCTTCCTGTATTTGCCTAGCTTGAATTACCCTCGCCCTTATGTCTATACTCTTTTCTGAAGTACGAACGGTGCTGAGCTCATTGAATTCAACTGGAGTAACCTCAATGTGTATATCGATTCGATCAAGTAAAGGACCTGAGATCTTGCTGATGTATTTCTGAACAGTTGCAAAGCCGCAGCTGCAGTTTCTATTGGGATGGTTATAATATCCGCAAGGGCATGGATTCATGGCTGCTATGAGCATAAAACTGGCTGGGTAGTCTACTGTGAAGCGAGCTCGGGAGATTGTAATGGAGCGAGCCTCTAAAGGTTGTCGCATTACTTCCAAAACAGTTCGTTTAAATTCAGGTAGTTCATCAAGAAACAAGACACCATTATGAGCTAATGATATTTCACCAGGCTGGGGGCTTGCTCCGCCACCTACTAAGGCTACATCCGAAATGGTATGATGTGGTGCCCGGAAAGGCCTTACGGTTAATAAGGAGCTGGAATTTGGTAATAGGCCAGATACAGAATGGATCTTTGTTGTTTCTAAAGATTCATCTATAGTCAATGGGGGCAATATGGTCGGGATTCTCTTTGCTAACATGGTTTTTCCTGATCCTGGTGGACCGATGAGAATTACATTATGTCCTCCAGCAGCTGCTATTTCCAATGCACGTTTGATATTTTCCTGCCCCTTCACGTCCGAGAAATCTAGATCATAGGAATTAACTTGCTGTTCGAATATTTCATGGATATCAACCAAACTGGGACTAATTTGGATGAAATCATTAAGAAATTCACAGGTTTGTTTAAGGTCGTTTACAGCAATGACATCAATTCCCTCTACAATAGCCGCTTCTTCCGCATTTAACTTTGGTAATATAATGCCTTTGAAACCATCTTTTTTTGCTTGGAGAACAATAGGAAGGACACCTTTTACGGGTAATATCTTACCATCAAGTGATAATTCGCCAAGAATTAAGTAGGAGGCTAGTTTGCTTGTTCTAATTTGATCTGAAGAGGCTAATATACCGATGGCTATACTTAAGTCATAGGAAGACCCTTCTTTACGAATATCAGCTGGTGCAAGGTTAATAACGATCTTTTGTCGTGGCATCCGATAACCGATAGACAAAATGGCACTTTCGATTCGTTGTAAGCTTTCTTTGACAGCATTGTCAGGGAGCCCAACAATAAAATATTTTAATCCGTTTGTCACATTAGCTTCTACAGTGATATTGCTTGCTTCAATGCCAAATACGGCACTACAATAGGTTTTTGTCAACATGTACGAAAATAATTTTATTTATTGTGAAATAAAATTATCTATATCAAGAATAACATAAAGTTAACACGGTGGGGATACGATTAAAATGTGGGTTCTACTCAAATAAAAACAAGGATTTTGAAGATTGGCATCCACAGTAGACTGTGTTTTTAAGGTCAGACTGGGAAAATTTATTTATGGTTATTAGACTACATATCTGGATCTAAACAGCCTTAAAGTTGATTAAGCGGCGTTTTTTTAGTAACTTATGCAATAACAAAAACGAGATAGACAAGAAATGTCAGATTGAAATACAATAAAGTTTTGTTATTTAAAACGATTCGGTCTATTTTTTGTTATAAATATATAGCTAAAATAAAGAATTGGTTTAACCATTAAATTGCAAAATAAAATGAACGATAACGGTAAAATTGTAACAGCCCTTTTAGCTGGTTTAGCAGCAGGTGCAGTATTGGGAATTTTGTTCGCACCAGAAAAAGGAAGCGAGACTAGAGAGAAAATCAATGAGTCACTAGCTGATTTGGGAGATGCTATCAAAGAGCGCGCAGAAGAGCAGTTCGATCAATTGAATGACTTTAAAGAAAAGATCGTTGCTACTTTGAAATCTAAGCTTGGAAAAGCAGAAGGCTTTATCGATGAGGAAATCGAAGAGCACGCATAAGTCAAAGTAGAATAGATTTATACATTAGAAATTGCCAAGCTACTTTCTTTGGCTTGGCAATTTCCTTTTAGGGGATATGCATGGAAGAAAAAGAACAAAAATTTTCAATTTCAGATTCATTTGAGAAGTCTAAAGAATACTTAGAAACTCAATTTGAATTACTTAAATTAAAAGGAATATCAAGAATGTCCAGGATCCTAGGATCCTTGATCGTTGATGCCAGTAAGGTCTTGTTGACTTTATTGATCGTATTCTTTGTGTCCTTAGCGCTTGGATTTTATTTAGGTGAACTCTTAGGAAGTTATTCATTAGGTTTCCTTAGTACTGGAGGTATATTCTTGGTGATCTTGCTTATCATTCGTGCTATAGAACCAAAGTTGGAAGCCAAATTTATGGATCTTACCATCAAACGTATTTTAACTAAATGGGATGAGGAAGACAACGATGAAGAGGAGTTAAAAGAAAATATAAGAGAAGCGGTTAAAGAAGAGCAAGAGAACCAATCAAAACAGGAGGGATTGTAAGCATGATTGTGGATAGCAAAAATAAACGTAATAAGGTGACGAATATGACAGAGTTAAATCTAGAGATTGCTCGGTTGAAAAGTCTTAAGAAAGATCAAGAGCGCTTTCTGAAACATCAGTATGTCTTGCTTAAACATAAAGTTGAAGCCCCTGCTCGTATAGCAAACTTATTATTAGATCGAGTTCCCGGTGTAGGAATGCTGAAAGGTCTAGTACAAGGAATAGGTAAAGCAACATCCAAGAACACTAAAGGAGATTGGTTAACTAAAACTTTACAAGTAGGACTGCCATTAGTGCTCAATAAAACACTATTAAAAAATGCTGGTTGGCTGAAAAAAGGATTGGTGCTTTTGGCATCTGAATCCGCAGCAAGCAATGTAAATCAGGATAATGTGTCCTCATGGATCGGCAAATTAACCGATATCATCAAACCAAAGAAGAAAAAGAAGAAGGAAAAATTACAGGAACCAGTAATTGGTGAAGTAATTAATCCTGCACCACCTCATCATCCGCCAATGATAACCGCTGAAGAGTCGGTGCAAGACAATATATACGGCATTCCTAAAGATAGCGAAGCCTACTAAACCAAGGATTTAAACTCCTTGGTTTTTTTGTTTGAAATCTTCATAAGCTAAAGCAATACCCTCTTTTAAATTGGTTTTTGCTTCCCATCCCAAGCTTTTCAATTTACTTACATCCATCAGTTTTCTAGGTGTACCATCTGGTTTGCTGCTATCAAATTCCAGCTGACCTTCATAGCCTACGACCTCTTTAATCATCAGAGCCAGATCCTTAATCGAGATATCCTCACCAACACCAATATTTACGAATTGTTCCTCATTATAATTGTTCATTAGAAACACACAAGCATCTGCTAAGTCATCTGCATACATAAACTCACGCAATGGTGTCCCTGAACCCCAAATACTTACTGAAGGTGTCCCATTGACTTTAGCCTCATGGAATCGACGAATTAAAGCAGGAAGAACATGTGAATTTTCCGGATGGTAATTATCGTTAATGCCATAAAGATTTGTCGGCATTACGGATATATAATTATCACCATATTGAAGACGATATGATTCGATCATTTTAATACCCGCAATCTTTGCAATGGCATAAGGCTCATTGGTATATTCCAATGGTCCTGTCAACAGCGAATCTTCATTTAATGGCTGAGGAGCCATCTTGGGATAAATACAACTTGAACCTAAAAACATCAGTTTTTTGACATCGCTTTCATGCGCATAGTGAATGACATTGTTCTGAATAGCTAAGTTTTCATAAATGAAATCTGCCCTATAAGTATTGTTAGCCATGATTCCACCAACCTTAGCAGCTGCTAAAAAGACATAATCAGGTTTTTCCTGTTCAAAGAAAGCTTTAACAGCTTGTTGATCACGCAAGTCCAATTCTTTGGAAGTACGGGTAATCAAATTCGTATAACCTAATTCCTGCAATTTGCGTAGAATGGCTGAACCAACCATACCGCGGTGCCCAGCAACGTAAATTTTAGCTTGTTTTTCCACTTAAATGTCTTGTTTACTGCAAATATAAGGTTAATTTTGCGACTTAATATTCAGGTATGGGTAAGGATAAACTTAGAAAATTTGCAGAAGTAGCTACATTTCGAAATGTAGTGCAATTGGATGCAGGTAAAGAATATAAAGGTAAATGGAGTAAGGAGTTCTTTAAGAACGATAAACCACTAATTTTAGAGTTGGCATGTGGTAAAGGCGAGTATACTGTCAATTTAGCCAAGCTGTTTCCAGAGAAGAACTTTATAGGGATTGATTACAAAGGAAATCGTATTTGGAGGGGTGCAAAGACTGCTTTAGAAGAAGGAATTGATAATGTAGGCTTCTTGCGTATTCAGATTGAAACCATATTGGAACATTTTGATGCAAACGAAGTAAGTGAAATATGGATTACCTTTCCTGATCCGCAACCACAAGATAGTCGGGAGAAGAAACGCCTAACAAATCCTGTATTCCTAGAGCGTTATAGAAATATTCTGGCACCAGATGGTATTATGCATTTGAAAACCGATAATGATGGTTTCTATGCTTATACCCTTGAGCAAATTGAATTACAAGATCTTCCAAAACTTAATGAGACAACTGATCTTTATCGCTCTAATTTAGTGGATGAAGTTTTATCCATAAAAACGTATTACGAGAAAAAATACCTTGCACATGATAAGAACATCAATTATGTGCAGTGGAAAATATCCAAAGCTTAGCTTTAATACTAGGCAGATTTCGTAACTTCAATTATTATGAAAAGAATTTACCTAATCTGCCTTGTGCTTTGCTGCCAAACAGCACTAGCACAGAAAAACCAATTAAAGGATCTGAAGAAGATCGTCAAAGAAGTTAATAGCCATTCTCAGGCTTATGATAGACTTCAATTTAGCACAGAGAATTTAGGACATCGCTTGACAGGCTCTGAAAATGGACGTAAAGCCGAAGAGTATGCTTATGATTTATTAAAGTCATATGGTCTTGATATGTCCTATCAACCTTTTACTTCGGACAGTTGGTCAAGGGAATCTCTTGATTTAAGCATTCAAAATAAAGCAGTAAAATCGGTCGCATTAGCGCATTCACCGGTTCTGGTGGATCTATCTGCTGATTTACTAGATATGGGAAATGGCCTAGAAACCGATTACCAAAAAGCAGGAAATCAAATAAAAGGTAAGATTGCCTTGGTGTATTTAGGTATTCTTCCTAATTCAGGGGATGGACTTCGTAATCTTCACCGTTCAGAGAAAACAGCATTGGCTGAGAAATATGGTGCTAAAGGCATTATATTCATCAATACCGTTAAGAACAATGTCCTGTTGACTGGAACAGCCTCTATTACTGGGAAATTGATCAATATACCTGCTATCTGTATTGGTTTAGAAGATGGTATGGCTTGGAAAGAATATTTAAAAACCAATACAACGAATGCAAAGATTCAGATGCGCAATAAGGCTGGATTAACCACTTCAAGAAACATCGTCGTACATATAAAGGGTAAGGAATTGCCCAATGAGAAGATCGTTGTTGGAGGACATTTGGATAGTTGGGATTTAGCGACTGGTGCTATTGATAACGGCATTGGCTCTTTTGCTATAATCGATATGGCAAGAACTTTTAAGAAGTTGAAACTGAAAACCAAGCGCAGTATTGATTTTGTATTGTTTATGGGAGAGGAGCAAGGTCTATTAGGATCAAAGGCCTATGTGGAAAATGCTCAAAAAGATGGTACAATTGATCAGATAAAATACATGCTCAATTTTGATATGGTCAATGCACCAACAGGATTTTCGACCATTCGATATGACATGATGCATAATCTTAACGAATGGGGTAAATCTTATGCTTTAGTTGACACGACCTTTAAAAATAGTAATGCCTCGGGTGCAGGATTGCACAGTGATCACCAGCCTTTTATGTTGCAAGGTATCCCTACAGGGTCTGCTAGGGGAGGCAGATTGCCTAATAATGCAGGGATGTATTACCACTCCGATAATGATGTATTTAGCTTAGTGGATAAAGCTGGACTTGTACAGACTGTTCGTGTTGGAACTGCCTATACCTATTTTCTAGCGAATGCTCCGGAGATTGTTGCAAAGAAATTGACAGATCTGGAAATCCGTGATTTCCTGGAAAAAGCAGACCTAAAAACGCCACTACAGATATCAGGTGAATGGCGTTGGGGGAATTGAGTTACACTCAATTCCTCAACCTTGTATAAACTTGTTTAGTCTTCATTAGCTGATACCAGTTCCTGGAGTTTGGTCCAGGTTTCTTGACGAAGACTAGGCTTATACTTAGAGGTTCCGTCATGAAGCCTTTGAATGCTTTTATTGATGTATTCCTTACGTTCCAAGGATGCAGGATGCGATGATATCCAACTCAAATCAGCATCTGTACTGAAATGAATATCAAATAGCTCCATCACGTTGGCTAAGCTTTTAGGGTTAATATTAGCTTCCATTAAGTACTTTACGGCAGTCTCATCAGCCTCTTTCTCTAATTTTCTGGAAAAGGCTTGTCCAGTCAAAAAGTTGGTTACTTCACCAGTACCAGATCCCGACAACAATATGTCCAAACCAAATTTAGTAACTACGGATTTCATGACATGGTTCTTTTCGCAGTGAGCTACCTCATGTGCAATAATAGCCGAAAGGTAGTCAGCACTATCTAAAAATTGAATTAGACCCGTAGTGATGAGGATATGGTCATCAGGTAAAGCAAAAGCATTCACTTCCGTATCTCTGATGACGTGAAATTTATAATTCGAGGAGGAAATAGAATTATCTTTTAAGATCGGAAGAGCCAAAGAATCAATTATCGATCGGACGCTGTCCTCATCCACTTCTTCATAAAGCTGTTCAATGTTGTTGATGATCAAATCACCTAATTTCTTTTCCAGTTTATTCTCATTCTTTTCTACTTGGAAGTGTTTCATCCAATTAATTTGGGATAACCCCATGTATAGACCTGCTAAAACGGCCAATAACAATATAAATTTGCCTAGTACCCTCATTACTTTACAATTTCGTCTGTTAGATCCCCAAATAAATACCAGCGCACATGTTTTCCCTCCCTAGTTTTTACAGCGGTATAAATCGTGGAAATGATTTCAATAATATTGATAATCAAGATCAACGTGATATACCCAAAATAATAGTTATTTAACTCTCGAGCCTGAAAGATGATAGAAATTGTCCACCAAAAGCCTACCGTATTGAAAAAGAAAATAAATAGTTGTGATACTAAGGCTTGTGTACAATGCCATTTGACAAACTTGGTCGATTTTCTCATTCCAAAATAAAATATAATGGTCGCAATGAGATTAAAAATAGGTAAAGGCAAGCCTGCAAGAAAAGCAAATAGTGACATCAAATAACTATTTGATGCGTACTCTCTTTCATCTTCTGTTATGCTAACAGGGTCAAAGCTTAAAGTCCCTTCTTGATGTTCCATATCCAATTGGCTAATATTAAAAGAATGAGTAGGATACTAATTAACTTATTTGTCTTGAGAAACTGTTCGACATAGCTATAAGTACGGTAATAAAGATCCTTTTTGAAAACGATATCAATCAACAGTAATAGGATAATACAAATTATGATGATGAGTGATACGATTCCTAAAGGATTGATCATGATGGCATCTCTGAAATCCCCCTTTAGAAAGGCTAGGATAGACCTAGATGAACCGCAAGAGGGACAAGGATAACCAGTGGCTAATTTAATCGGACAGACCGTAGCATCTGCTTCCGAATAGTGTATCAATCCTAACCAGAGCAAACCCAAAAAACAAACTATACCTGTTATTCGATATAGTTTGTTTTTCTTGTCTATCATGATTAGTAATTTAATGCCACTACTAACTTTTCAAAGTTCTTATTTTTTGTTGCTCCCATTATTAAAAACCAATCAATAATGGTCCAGATACCCAATCCACCACAGGTAAGCAATTTGGCAATACCCAATCCTGTATCACCTATCATAAAACGGTCAATACCGAAACTTCCTGCTAACAATGAAATGATTAATACCGTGGTCGGATCCTTATATTGTTGTATCTGTACATTCGTTAACTTGCTGTCGTCAGCTTTCGTTAATAAATCTTTGATTTCCATCAAATGATACGATTCAAAAAACTTGTTATTAGACATTAAAAACATGTCAACTTTTTGGCTTTCCATTTTGCTAGTGGTTTATTATTGAATAAAAAAATCCGATTATTCAATGAAGATAATCGGATTTTTTCAATTTTTTCTTAAAAAACTTAGTTTTTTATTAATTTCTTATGCTTGCGCTTAGATATCTTATCAATGTTTACTGGTTGAGGTACTTTTACATAATAACCAGTACCGTCATATTCGCGTTTATTCGGATGTGTTTTACACGCATCTGAACAACATCCATCCATTTCCCAGCCACATTCATCACATTGCGTGAAATGCTCATTACAGATAGGATTAGCACAGTTAATCATCTTAGAAGTGATTTTACCACAGTTCTTACAGGTAGAGATAACCGATGGATTGACAGAGTTTACTGGTACTGTAACTCGGTTGTCAAATACATAACATTCCCCTTCAAAATCCTTACCACCAGCTTCTTTCCCGTATTTGATAATACCACCATGTAACTGATAAACATCTTCAAAACCTTCTTTTAATAATAAGGCAGAAGCTTTCTCACATTTGATACCTCCAGTACAATAAGTCAAGATTTTCTTACCCTTAAGGTGTTCCAACTCTTTTACTTTCTCTGGAAATTCGCGGAAATTATCAATGTCAAATGTAATGGCATTTTTGAATTTGCCTACATTGTG
Organism: Sphingobacterium lactis; assembly: GCF_051951495.1. Taxonomy (GTDB): domain Bacteria; phylum Bacteroidota; class Bacteroidia; order Sphingobacteriales; family Sphingobacteriaceae; genus Sphingobacterium; species Sphingobacterium lactis_A. The sequence continues at coordinate 50,809 of NZ_JBNHAS010000002.1, forward strand.
CTCATAGTTCGAACGAACATCTAAAATCACCACATCCTCTTGATCTTTCATTTCCATGAACTCTTGAGGTTCTAGATGCTTACCGGTTTCAATATTTGGATTAATAATCTTAGGATCACGAAGTCCTGAATGTACAATCTCCGCTTTGTAACGACAGTGCATTTTGATGAAGGAAGGTTCTTCCACATCATCAATTTTAAATTCTGTCTTCGCAAAACGAGGGTCAGCATGTACAGCTTCCATATAGGCTTTACAAGCATCAGGAGTGCCCGATACAGTGCCGTTCAAGCCTTCATCAGCTACGATAATACGACCTACTAGACCTAATGATTTACAAAATGCTAAGTGTTGATCTGCGAATTGTTCCGCATTTTCGATAGGGCTGTAACAATAGTACAGCAATGTTTGATATTGTGCCATATATTCATTGATACCGCTGCAAACGGCGTTTAATGTTTCTTAATTTTATGCAAAGATAAACAAATCAGAAAAATAAAAATTGATAGGGATCACTTTTTGATTAATGGAGTCAATAAATACTCCAATCCATTGAGTTTGATTTCATAGAGTGTCTCCAATAGCATACCGAGTCTACCTGCAGGAAAACCGTTTTTCTTGAACCATACTAAATAAGGCTCAGGCAACCTACAAAGCAGATATCCTTGGTATTTCCCAAAGGGCATTTTACTATTTGCCAACTCCACTAGAATATTTGGATCCATCATATTAATCTCTCGTTTTCCCCTTTAATAGTCGATGTTTTAGTAATCGAAGGGCAATTATACCATGGTTAATTAAATTGGGAAGATGACCATAGTATTTTCTGAATATCTCAAAGCGCTCCTTTAAACTCTGTTTATGTCGCTGTTGGGACATGCCACCAACAAGGTATTTCGCTACATAGCAATTGACATTGACTATCTTCTCTGCTTTTTTCGCTGCTCGAATTACCCAGTCTATATCTGAACTCAGTTTATATTGAAGGTCATAAGGCTCAGCAATAGAACGCTTCACATAGATCGCTTGATGACAAACATTCATGCCGTATTTGAAAGATTTCCAGGTGAATTCCTCTGGGGTTTTATGCCTTCGGTCACCAAGGATCTCCCTTTCTTCATTCACCAACTTCGTCTCACCATAGTAGATATCGGCGTCAGCACCATATTGAAAAATCTGTTCTAAGGTCGTGCAATCGTATAATTCATCACCGGAATTTAGGAAAAGCACATAATCTCCCGTTGCTTGTTTCAATCCCTTATTCATGGCATCATAGATTCCTTTATCGGGTTCAGAAACCAATTTATCTATGCTAGATTGGTATTCCTGAAGAACGTTTAAAGTACCATCAGTAGATGCACCATCAATAACGATGTACTCAATGTCTTTATAAGTCTGACCGGCAACAGATTCCAAGGTATATCGAATATCGCGTACATTATTGTACACAATAGTGATGATGGATATTTTGGGAAGAGAGACAGTCATTCTAATCTTGAATTATGCTACAAAAATAAGGATTCCTATAAGAATAAACCGAGATTGTTGTTACAAATCTTTTGTAAACTTTTGTTCTAAACGGTATGCCTTGTGAGTTCGATTTAACTGGGAGCTTTAATTATTTTAATAAGAAAATCAGACTATGTATAACTAATTGTAGATATTCACATTTTTTTTTGTAAAATCGTATCGAAGTTAACAATAAGTTAATCCAATACCAGTGGAATTACAGGAGATTGATAGGAAGTGTCTTGAGCAATTTATCGCCGGTGATCATAAATCTTTCGAATTAATTTATCGGACATATGGGAAAACCTTATATCGCCGTTTATTTTATATGTTGAAGGATGCTGATCAGGTTGATGAAGCATTGCAATTGATTTTTGTGAAATTATGGATGAAAAGGGATGAGTTTTCCTTAGACCGTAATTTTGCTGGCTATGTTATGCAGATGACCCAAAATACGGCCATTGATTTTATTAGAAGAAATATTAAGAACAGGCTACTCGAAGAAATTGAACAAGCGGAATCTATCCCTTCTACTGAATCTGTCGAAGATTCTTATTTAAAGAAAGAAAGAAGAATTCTTCTTGAAGCAGCCATAAATCAACTTCCAGCGCAAAGACAACGCGTATTTACCCTGTGTAAAATCGAAGGCTATAGTTATCAAGAAGTCAGTGAAATGCTCAATATTTCCACCGCAACCGTCAGTAACCACTTAACTCTAGCGATGAAATCCATCAAGGATTTTACGTCCAAACATCAGGATGAAATCAAAACTTTGTTGTTTATTATGATCTCTTTAAAAAATATTTAATATCCGATTAGTGACTTTCCCATTTCTAATCGTAATACTTTTAAACGCAAAGGCGAAATAACCAATTTTAATGAATCAAAATCATATTAAAGACTTACTCCGTAAGCACTTTGAAGGAAACATTTCTCTGGCTGAACTCCAAGAATTGGAACAATTCTTTTTGACACAGCCGAAAGATACTTGGGTCAAAATGCTCCATGAAATTGATGTTCCACAAAGTTTCGATATAGGCAAGTCTGAGGAAGAGATTGATAACCGTCTTCAAGAAATATATCAGACGATTCAAAAAGAAGCTTTCATAGAAAAGCCTGTCTTGAATATAAATGAGCAGAAATATCGGTGGAAACCTATAATTAAATATTTGGTAGCTGCCTGCGCTTTGATAATTGGTTTTGCTATTTATTTCAACCAAAAGACCGAATTGCCACAGGAAAATATAGCTGTAACAGACATATTACCGGCAAAAAATATTGCGCAAATAAATTTGAATAACGGGAAATCCATTGAAGTGGATTCCTCCAAAGTAGGGGTGCTGTATAAGGATGACCAAATTGAGGTGTATAAATCTGAATCTGGTGAAATATCTTATAGGGCAACTAAAGAAATGCAAAGTACACCGCAATATATAACTGTTCAAACACCAAAGGCAGGTGTTACAACCGTGAAATTAGCTGATGGGACAGTGGTCGAATTAAATGCAGATAGCTATATCAAGTATCCAATTGAATTTGCTGAAGATGCTCGAGAAGTAACAGTGGAGGGCGAACTCTTATTTAAGGTGGCTTCAAATAAATCCTGGCCATTTAAGGTGAAATCTAATAAACAACAATTGGAAGTATTAGGTACAACCTTCAATCTTCAAACACGTGATGGAATTGACAAAACAACTTTAATTGAAGGAAGCGTCAAGATCACTGTGGCAGAGAAAGAATATTTACTTAAGCCTGGAGATGAGTCCATTGTTTCCGATAAGGTAAATATTAAAAATGTAAATACCACCGAAAAGACCGCTTGGTCAGAAAAGAGATTTGTATTTCATAACAGTTCCTTCATCGAAATCCTTAAAGAAATAGAAAATTGGTATGATGTGGAGTTTGTGATGGAAGAGCAGCTTGATCTGAATGTGCAAATGGTAGGTGAGGTATCCCGTAAGATTAAATTGAGAGAGTTATTGAATATTCTCGAAATGAACAGTAAATATAAATTCGAAATCCAAGAAAGGAGGGTGTTTGTAAAGAAGAATACTGCAAAATAAAAAAAGCTGGAGATGCTGCAACATCCCCAGCGACAGGTTTTTAAAATCTGCATAACTAATTACTAAATTTTATTAACCAGTACAAATATAAGGATATCAACCATATTTTCAGGTTCTTATACTTGTGCTTTATGAACAATTATGATTAGGCAAAAAGTCCTGATGGCGTTGCATTGGAACGAATTTCCGCAAGGCCGCACATTAACACCATTATATCGTACGATATTAATTATGAAGTTAACCGTATTTCTGATTTTGTTTTTTATGTTTCAAGCATCTGCTGATATTTTCGGACAGAGTGTCTCCTTGAATATGAAAAACCAACGGTTGGATGTTGTGTTAAAAGAAATCCAGAAACAAACTGGACATAGCTTTCTGATCAATTCAGCCTATTTGAAAAAGGCGAATGCAGTAAGCATTAATATTCAAAATAAATCCATTAAAGCAACTTTGGATGAGATTTTTAATTCCCAACCATTTGGTTATGTAATCTCTAACAATGTCATAACGGTCAATCCTAATTCCATTGATGAAGTTCCGCAAATTAAGATAAGTGGATCTGTACATCGTGCAGATGGTTCGGGTATTGCTGGGGTGTCTGTGACGGAAGTTTCATCCGGTAGAACAACGCAGACGAATGTTGACGGAAGTTTTACCTTAGATGTCAAATCCAGCGATTCAAACTTAAAATTTTCCTTTTTAGGTTATACAACCCAAACTAAGGCAGCCTCTCAAAACATGAAAGTTACCTTAGTTGCAGAAGACAAGGAAATTGATGAGGTGGTTGTAACAGGTTTCCAAACCGTCGATAAAAGTAAATTCGTAGGTTCAGTAAGCCAGGTGGATAAAAAAGTTATTGACCGCTCCGGAGCTATTGATGTTTCCAGAATGTTGCAAGGAGCTGCTGCAGGGGTGAGTGTGCAAAGTACTTCCGGAACATTTGGTTCAACACCAAAGATTCGTATCCGTGGTAACTCCTCTATCAGTGCCAACCAGGAGCCTCTTTATGTGATCAACGGTGTGCCGATTACTTCACCATCCAATGTGTCTGTTTCCCAACTTTACAGTGGTGACCCTGCTTCTGTTTTAAGCTCGGCAATAGCTGGACTTAATGCCCAAGATATTGAGGATATCCAAATTTTAAAAGATGGTTCTGCTACTGCCCTTTATGGTACCAGAGCAGCTAATGGAGTAATCCTTATCAAAACCAAGAAAGGATCTTATAATTCCAGAAATATTAACCTCTCAACTGCTTATTCCATCGGTGTAAAACCCAATGTAAATCAGTTCAACTTGATGAATTCCAATCAGGAGATGAAGTTGTATAAGGAAATGTATGACCGTGGTTATTTGTCCAACGCCAATTGGCCATCTTCAACCGGTGCTTTTACAGAAACATACAAGCAACTGGCTTTGCGTAACTATAATTTAGATGAGGCTTATGCTGAATTAAACAAATCTGCAAAAGCCAATACCGATTGGTTTGATGTACTTTTCCGAAATAACTTAATCCAAGAGCATGGTATCTCTTTCTCTGGTGGTGGTGAAACAAACACCTATTATGCTTCAGGTAGCTATTCCAAAGATGATGGACAGGCGATAGGCTTCGGTTTAGATCGATTTACTGCAGATTTAAGAACTACCTTAAAAATAACTTCCAAAATAGATTTGGATGTCAATGTCAACTGGAGCCATAGAAATCAACGTACTCCAGGAACTTATAATGCTGGTACATCCTATTCGGATATTAATAGACAATTTGAAATCAATCCATTTTTATATGCCATGAACACTTCACGTGCCATGTACCCTTATAATCCGGATGGTTCATATAAATATTATACCGAAAACTTAGCACCGTTCAACATCCTTGAAGAGTTGAATGAAAATTTCAATGATATCCGTGCGCAAGAGATTCGCGGTATGCTTAGACCGACTATTAAGTTGTTCAGAAATTTAACCTACGAAGGTACTTTTGCTATCCGTAAAGCCAATAACTCCTATAACCACACAGTAACTGAAAGATCCAATGTGGCTAATGCACATCGGGTGGATTATAATGATGTACTAAGACAACAAAATAGCTTGCTATATCAGGATCCAAATGATGCATTTGGTTATAGAGAGACTTTTCTTCCAGAAGGTGGTTTTATCTTCAAAAGAGAAAACTGGTTAAACAACTGGAACATGAGAAACCAATTGAATTTCTCGGATAAGTTCAATGATCACCGTCTAGACCTATCTGTAGGTGCTGATATGGAGGACATTTATATTGACCGTGATTATTCAAAAGGTACTGGATACCTGTATTATGCTGGTGGTATTATTTCTCCGAGTCGTCTAGCAATGATTAGAGCAGTAAACTTAGACGATAGGACCTATATATCTTCCTTTGAACGCCTACGTAAAATTGGATATTATTCTTTTGCCCAATATACCTATAAGGATCGCTACAACCTTGGATTAAGTGGTCGTGTGGATGGTAGTAATATCTTCGGTAGAATGACTCGTTCCAAATTTTTACCAAACTATTCTGTCGGGGTGGCTTGGAATATTGAGCGTGAGAATTTTATGCAAAATTCCAGTTTAAAAGATAAAATTGATTTCTTGAAAATTAGAGCTAGTTACGCATTACGCGGAAATCAATTCGAAACATCACCTATGTTAAATGCCAACTACGTCAACTTAACTAGATTGGATGCAGCGAATAACGCAAAAGGTATATCGGTATTAAGTCCTGAGTTATTCAATTTAAATTGGGAGAAGGATTATACGTCAAACATTGGTTTTGACCTAGGTTTATTCAATAAGCTGTCTTTAACTGCGGAGTATTACTACCGTGAGAACAAAGACTTAGTTACTTCACCGAATATTGCCCAAGAGGAAGGTTTTACCACTAAACGTATCAATTTCGGATCCATGGTAAATGAAGGGGTAGATGTAACCTTAGGCTTTAAAAACATCCTCAACAAAGAGAATTTCATTTGGGATGCCAACCTGATCTATGGGTATGTCAAGAATTCATTGAAAAATGGTGAACTCCAATCTTCTTTATTAACCCAAATTACCAGATCAACAGGTTATGCCCTTGAAGGCTATCCTTTAGAAGGCTTGTTCGCATTCCGTTATGCTGGTTTAGGGAATAATGGACAACCCTATTTCTACAAAGGTGATGAGTTAGTGGATGGTATTACATCCTCAGAACGCGATCGAAGCTTAGTGGAATACATGGGATCTCGTCAGCCTTTAGGAACTGGATCATTTGCTAGTACCATGTCCTATAAAGGTCTTGAGTTTCGCGTATTCTTAACCTACGCATATGGTCACAAAGTATTTATTAGACCTGCCATTTCGAGATTTTACGACGATGCTAGCTCAAAATCTGGTGATATGAACTACAGATGGGAAACCATTGGCGATGAACAGTATACTAATATTCCTGGTTTGATAAGTACAATTGAACGTATCCACCTGGGAACCGTAAGCAATATCGACGATGTGGCTTACAATAGAAGTAACTTCCGCGTAGCCAAAGCCGATAATTTACGTATTAATGAGATCCAATTATCCTATGATATTGGTCGTGTCGTTAATAAACAATGGCCGGCAGTTAAAAACTCGAGAATCATGTTCTCCGCCAATAACATACATTATTGGACAAGTGGTCGATTAAGAGGGGTAGATCCGGAACTATACCTAAATGGTGGTACTTCTTTGCCAAACCCTAGATCCTATACCGTAAGATTAACCTTAGGTTTTTAAGCTTATTATGATGAAGAATATTATAATGATAATTGGAACTTTAATGACGGCTTTGTCATTGAGCTCCTGTGATAATTTTATAGAGGCACCCTATGATAATAGGGTTGAACTAAAAAGTACTGAAGAGATAGAAGGGATAATTACCAATGCGTATCCTTTACGAGCAGACATGTTTACAGAAATAATGACGGACAATTTCCATCATTATGCGACAACCATGCAAGCCTCTAATGGAGCAACTTATATTCCCATTTACCTTTGGCAGGACGAGTACTCAGAAAGTATAACCACTGCTACCCCATCTTATGCTTATTCGCATTATTACAAGAAAATATACGAAGCTAACTTAGCAATTGAAGAGGTAGAACGTGTAAGCGGTACGGACTTAAAAAAGAAGGCATTGCTAGGGGAGGCATTGATGTTAAGAGCATATAGCTACTTTTCTTTAGTGAACCTTTTCAGCTTGCACTATGATGAAGCCAAAAATGCCCAAAACCTGGGTGTCCCTTTAATCACAGAAGTGCCAAAAGAAAATAGAGGAACCTTTGATCGTGCTACTGTAAAAGAAGTTTATGATCAAATTGATGCAGATATGGAAAAGGGATTAGCCTTATTAAAAGAAGGCGCTCATGAAATGAGTAGATCTCCTTATCGTTTCACTATGGCGAGTGTATATGCCTTCTTTTCCAGAGTTAATCTTTATAAAGGTAAATGGGATGAGGCAGCAAGATATGCAGATTTAGTTGTAGATGATCGAGGAACTGTAGTAAGAAAACTATCTGAAGATATTAATAGAAAGAGAACTACTTCGGAAGTTTATTTTGCTCAAGAAATCATGAATCCAGGTATTCATCCAAACCTATTATTAGTGACACAGACTAACGTGTTTCTTTGTAGACCTTTTGGATATCGTTTAGGGGGATTTTACTTGGCTCATGATATTTTCTATAGAACACCTAGTACAGATTTAAGAAATCAATTATACTCTTCTGGTGGTACTGTAATTGATTCTGTGGCACTAATCGTCAAATATGCAACACAACCGAACAATCCTGCTGCTGCTGCTACGCGATATGACGCTTTTACCATGGAAGAGGTCCTATTTAATCGTGCAGAAGCTAACTTGAAGAAAGCTACGCCAGACATTGATAAAGCTATGGCTGATATTGAAGCTATTCGTAAAGAACGAATCACACCATATAGGGCTTTAACTAAACCTACTAGTGTAGAAGCTGCCCTTAAAATCGTGTTGGATGAGCGTAAGCTGGAATTAGTAGGCCAAGGGTATAGATGGTTTGATATCAAACGTCTAGGTCTTAGAATAGAACACCGCTTGGTTAGAACATCTGGGAAACCGGATGCGGTACTAGAACCTAATGATCTAAGGACGGCCATTCAAATACCTATTCAGGCACGTGTTGGAAATCCAAAATTAGAAAATCAATTAAACCCTAGATAAACTCTGAATATGAAAAATATATTGCTAATTATCGCCATAATTCTTTGTATCGGATGTACAAAGGAAAACTATCCACTAGGTGAAGTGGATGAAGATGTTGATTATTTCTCCAAAAAAGAGGTAAAACCAAAATCTCAATGGAACGAATTGGATTATTTATGCGACTCCATGCAAAGAGCTTATGGAATAGAAATCATTTATGAATATACACCGCGTATAATCTCTGGTAATACCTTTTTTATGCCACCGCAATACGATTTGGCTCTGCCATATACCAAAGTTGTGTTGGATAAAATGTGGTTAGGTCCATTAAAGGAAAAATTTCCAGAATTCTTTAAAAAGGAAACTCCTATTGAATTTATCCTAGCTGGTGGCTATGTACATTTTAACAGTGCCACTATTACCGCTACGGCAGCTGGTGCTGGTATGAATGCTCAATTTTATCGCTTAGGTATGGGTGGAGTGAATAATTTCTCCCTTAACAGGGCCTGGTTAAAAGATCACGTAGTAACGCTATATCATGAGCATGCGCATCAGATTGACCATAAATATGGTCGAGGCTATCTATATGATCGTGTCTCTCAAGGTAAATACTATGGCTTAAGCGGCTATTTTAGAAATCCGGCTACTGGAAATATAAGAACAGATGATGAGGCTCAAAAAGATGGTTTCTTTAAACCTTATGGTGGATATGCTCCTGAAGAAGATTTTGCAACCAGTGTAGAATATATGGTGAAATATTCGGAAAATACGATCAAAACATTCATCGCCAAAAACAGAGACTTAGAAACTAAGTATAAAATGGTGCACCAAATGTATCAGGATATGGGAGTCAACTTACATGACTTGTATAAAGTAGTTGATTCTGTGGTGTATAAAGTGAATTATTAATCCTAGAAATTATGAAAAAACTAATTTATTACATGCTGTTCGGTTTTAGTGCTATAACACTCTTTGCAGCATGTGAAAAAGATAATATTACAAATGCCCATTTTGATGCAAACCCAAATAGGCAAGAAGAGGTGGTTTCAAATCTAAAAAAAGCCATGGCCTCTTCTCCAAATGGATGGGTAATGATGGTTAAATCTTCATTAAGTGCAGATGTATATACACCTATTGTACTTCAGTTTGATACTGTTCTGAATAAAGTGCAGATTACAACCGTATATGGAATGACTTCTGAAACCGATGATTTCTTTCGTGTAACTAAAGGCACGGGAAGTCCACAGTTGATTTTTACTACCGGTTCCATCATGAGCACGCTGTTCCGTATAGGGGCAACTGCATCGGATATTACCGACCATATTTACAACGTAATTGCTGTTTCAGATGATGAAATTCAAATACAACCTTATCGTAGTGGAATGGTCTATTCTAAAGAAGGGGGCGTGATTTATAAAATGTTCAAAAGACCCGATGATTGGACTTGGGCTAACCAGAAAATTGAATTCGATTGGACCTCTGATGTATTTAAAACTAATATCAATAGTGTTATAGGGGAAATGAAGCTTGATTATCAAAATGACACTCCTGATAAGACTGTAGAATGGCGTTTTTGGACTTGGAGTAATCCCTTTGTTTATCAATCTGCCGATCCTTTTTCTATCAATGTCAATATCGGTACTGGAGGTTTTAAACCAAATTATTATTTTATCATTGCTGGAGGAGTTACCAATCAGGTAAATACGACCGTGACTTTAGGTCATAATGCGGTTTCCATCTTTCCTTTTTCCTACAATACTGGGACAAACCAAGCTGCCACTGCATTGAAAAATAATATTAAATCTCATTACCTCACATTTAAAAGCATTAGCAGAAATGGAAATAATGTTAAAATGGAATTTGAAGCTTATGGTAAAGATGGAAAAGTTATCCTAAAAGCGTCTTACGATAATAAACGATAATCCTAATGTTCATGAAGAGGAAAATCGGAAGAAATTCCGATTTCCTTTTCTTATTTTTATAGTATGTTTCGACTCCTGATTTTTATCGCTTTACTCCCTTTTTGCTTAGCTTGTAATCAACAAGCTGGACCTAAAAATATTCATGTTCAATTTGATAATATCGCCGCAGACTCCATAGGTTTCCGAATGATCCAATATATGGATGGTACTGAATTGTTGGATACCTTAATGCCTGTTGGAAAACCAATAGAAATTAAAAACCTCAAAGAGGACATGTATTTAGCCGTTTTCTACTGGCCACGTACCTATATTCCACATAGTGTCATGAGAAATAAATTCTTTAATAGAGAGGAGGGAGATGATTATCAACTCACGAAGCCTTTTTATGTGGATACTGAAAACTCGAGGGATTATCGTTTTGGATTCACCGAAAAATTAAACCCAGACGATATTGAGATAAATCAGATTCGAGAATTTAACTTAAAAACCGATAAATGTGAAGAGTGCGCTTTATCAGAAGTCTATTGGGAAAACTATAATGCCTTCTTTAAAAGAAAGGATTCCCTATCTAAAAAGTTCAATACAGATTACTATAATGCCATTCAACAAAATGATAAAAACTTAAGGCAAAAATTCCTAAAAGCAGATTCTATAAAACAAAGGGTATGGATTGACCAAGTTTACCTCCAAGATTTAAACCAACTCATAAAAGATAATGCCGATAAAAAAGTAAGTACATTTTTTCTCTTTTATCAACTCTATTTATTTCGGGATTTTTCCAAATTCCGCAATTCTTATGAAAGTCTAAAAGGAGATGCTTTGAAGTCAAGATACTATCCCATGTTGAAAAAACAGTTTGATAGAACAGAAAATGCAAAAACCTAAGTTATAATATGTTAAATTAACGCTGAATTATTTAATATTCTCCTTGGAGAACTCTAATTTTAATGATCATTAATGCGCGTTAATTTAATTTTTATGCCAACACTTAAGCAAACTATCCTCAAATACATCCCTATTCACAAGTTCTTCCATGCTCGATCTTTTTCACAGGAAGGGGAGGATATGGTCATACGTGGATTTTATGAAGCTAAGAAAGGCTATAAAGGAGTCTACGTCGATGTTGGTGCCCACCATCCCTACCGATTTTCCAATACCAATTACTTCTATAAAAAAGGATGGCGCGGTATTAATATAGAACCATCTCCTGATGCTATGCCCTGGTTTAAGTTCTTTCGCCCAAAGGATGTCAATCTCAATATTGGAATTTCTGAAAGTCCTCAAGAGTTGACCTATTACTGCTTCAATGAACCCGCATTAAATGGTTTTTCAAAAGAAGTATCCGAAAGTCGCGATGGTCTACACGCAAAATATAAGCTGCTTAAAACCATTCCCGTTCCGACTTTACCCTTAAAGGAGGTATTAGACAAATACCTGAAGCCCGGAAAACCAATTGATTTTCTCTCTGTAGATGCCGAAGGATTTGATTTGATCGTGCTAAAGTCGAATGACTGGAATAAATATAGGCCGATATTTGTATTGGTCGAAGAAGAACTTTCCATACCAGAACTCCATCAATCCGAGATTTACCAATTCATGCTTCAACAAGGGTATAGTCTTGTCGCCAAAACAAAAAGAACCTTGTTTTTTAAACGTAAAGAAGATTAAGCTTGCTTGTTTTTCTTGGCCTTATAGGCATTTATTTTCTTCTCTAGGAAACGAGCGAGTCGTTCAAAGAATATGCCTTTACGATGTTTATAGAAGTGTTTAATGGCAGCATATGCCGTTGGGTCTTCTTGAATAACAGTAGGGAATCGCTGAACTGCCTTTTTAGCTAATTCAACACGATACACCTGATCCACATCCGAATGTGTCCCCGAACCATCTGTTCCCGTATTTTGTATGTAGGAACGACGAGGGTATAATACCAATCCTTGTTGGTTAAAAATAGATAAGTACCAACGAATGGCCCAAGAATTAATCTTACCAGCTTTGAATTGCTGAACCTGCTTCCAAAAATTCTCTGTACCGTCTACACTAAAAGCCTTACGGTCTTTTCGGGTAAAATCCTTTGTGAGTGCTTCAATGTCCGGATTAAAATGTTTCCAAGCTCGTTCCCAGGTCGCCCATCCCCAAGAATTCGCTACCCGAAAGAAAAAGGATTGCTGTAGACTCTTTGGTCGCTCAACCGGATACATATAGCCCGAAATCTCCATCACCTTCTCCTCGTTTTCATAACGATTCAAAGCATCATTGAAATATTCTAAAGCAAAGGGTGAACTCTCTAAATCATCCTCTAAGACAATGATGCGACCATGTTTTTGAATAACCTGACTGACTCCCTCAATGATACTGTTCGCTAATCCTTTGTTTTGCGCACGTTCTATAATGTAGATATGTTTAAACTTCCAAGGTTCACGGATTAAAGACCGTACCTGATTCACACTGTCGATATCATTGGCCGTTTTTGGCCCGTCAGAAAAAATATAAAGATCAGATTCTTCGGCAAGTGGATTAGCCTCTAAAGAAGCCAAGGTTTTTCGGGTATGAACAGGTCTGTTGTAAACAAATAGTGCAATTGGTGCTAACATGTAATCACAAAAATCAATCAATTCAAAATCAAATATATGGAGATAAACTCGTATTGCTTAAGTATAATGCTTTTTTATTATACTGTACAAGAATCTTTCCTAAATTTGTTGATTAAAGAAATTCATGAGCGAGAATACAAAAAGCAATACCCTTAACGGCCTTTTTTGGAATGCCATTGACCGGTTCGGCAACCAGGCAATGGTTATTTTGGTCAGTGTTATTATCGCTCGTATTGCCGATCCTTCGGCCTTTGCACAGTATAGTGTATTGCTGATCTTCTCCACAATTGCTAGCACCTTTGTCAATAGCGGATTGGCAACATCGCTAGTACGTAGCAAAGAAGTCGATCAACTCGACTACTCCACTATGTTTTGCTTTAACCTGACGGTTAGTATTAGTTTATACCTCATACTCTTTTTTGCTGCTCCTTATATGGAACAGTTTTATGGAATTAAAGGCTTAGCCTTGTTCGCAAGGGTTCTTTTCCTGCAAATTGTTATTCAATCCTTTGGCATTGTACAGAACGTCAAAATACTACGAAACTTTCAGTTTAACCTCATGATGCGGAGTAATGTCTTAGCGGTTTTTCTATCAGGCGGACTTACTATTTTAATGACTTATTTTGGGGCACCTATCTGGGCGATGATTTTACAACCAGTATATTATGCGACCTTTCAAACCCTGTTTATGTGGATATGGGGCGACTGGAAAATCGACTTTACCTTTAGTTTTCATTCCCTGAAAAAACACCTGCATTTTTCCATATCCTTCATGCTTTCCAATTTATTAGGTAAGGCTCTTTCTCAATTGTATTATAATTTTAATGCCAAGCATTTTACAGAAACTGTAGCTGGATATTACTACAACGGTAATAAATGGGGAGAAACGCCCGGGATGCTCATGAGCTCTATTATTCAGGGGACTACTTTGTCAACTTTGGCACCTATACAAGATCAATATGGCCGATTCTTGAATGCATGTCGCAAAACCATGTCCAGCTTGGTATTCGTATTATTCCCAGTCAATATGCTCGCTATATGTGTTGGCGAACCTGCTTTCCGTTATTTCCTTACCGAAAAATGGATGCCTTCTGTGGTGCCTTTTCAATGGTTATGCTTCGTGGGTATTTTTATCGCAATGACTGACCTCAATGTGAATTTTCTGAATATCAAAGGCAAATCTAAATTCTCCTTGATCCTTGAAATCATAAAAGTGGGGGCATCCATCATCACTTATTTCCTAACGTATAAGCATGGCATTATGATGATCATTTATGGACAATTGGTTATCCGCTTGATCTGCTATATCATTGCTTCTGCCATGAGTGGTAAAGTTTATGGATACCAAATAATGAATCAATTTAAAGATATCATTCCAAGTTTATTGATCAGTGTTTTTGCAGCTGGAATAGCTTATTTACCGCTTTATTACCACTGGGTAGATCATGATCTTTTACTTCTAATCATACAAACTAGTATATTCGCTGTCCTGTATATCGGAATCAATCACATCTTGAAGAATGAAACTTGGTTGGAGATTTTGGGGTTAGTTAAAAAGAAAATTACAAAATAAGGTTAATGGAAGTTGCAAAAGGACAATGGGTAGGCTATGAGACTGTCTTCTATCATGAGAAGACGGGCAAATATGGGTTGGACATCAATGAAGTTATTGATTATAGCAATTTAGAAATTGACCCGGAAGGTTTAGCAGCTTATCTTGATTTTGGCTATGCCGTATTCGGACATACACCCGTTAAGCATGTGAAATTCCTTTTGCCACATCAAAGTCTCAACTTGATCGATGGCCGTTTACAGGTCTACAATACCGAGGATACCACTTTAAAACTGATTGGAAAAACCAGTAGGGAGGATGATGTACTGAATCAGATAAAAACTTCCCTTAACCAATGGGCAGATAGTTTTTCTGAAAATATATTGATTCCTACCAGTGGAGGATTTGATTCTCGGCTGATGAATGTGCTCATCGAAGATAAATCTCGAATCCATGCCTATACCTATGGCACCTCCTTTAACCAAGGTCAATCTCGTGAATCAGTTTATGCAGGCTTGCTTTCTGAACGCCTAGGTACACAATGGTCTAGAATTCCTCTGGGTAAATTTAACGGATATATCCCGCAATGGTACGAGCAGTTTGGTCCTGCAGTAGGGGCGTCTGGAACTTACCACATGGAATTTTACCAGAAGATCAAAGAGAAGGAAAACTACGAAAAACTACATCTATTGAGTGGTATTATTGGTGATGCTTGGGCAGGAGCAGTTCATGTACCTCAAATACAATCGGCCAATGAATACCGTACTTTGGGTTATACCCATGGTATGAGTGCCAACGCCAAATTGGCCTGCAATACCGATTATCTTTCTTTGGTTGAACCGATCTTCGATCGGCAAAAAGAACATTTAGCAGATCCAGACTTTCGTATCATTACCGCTATGCGGACTAAAATGATGCTCCTTCAATATTTAATTTCCGTGCCTACACAAATGGGTTTCCCAGGATATTCACCTTTCGTAGAAGAGGACATTGCATTAGCCATGCTCAATCTGCCTAAGGACAGAAAGGAAAACAGGGCTTGGCAACGTGATTTCTTTAGAAAACACAACCTGCTCTTTGAAGAGGAAAAACACAGCCATACTTATCAAAATTCCTTGAATTATTATGCCTTACTCCATGAAAAATTAGAACCATTGGACGTGGAGGTTTTAAAAGAATGCATCAATCCCGAATATTTGCATTGGATTAATGGTAAGATTCAGTCTATTGGCCGAAAAGAGCGCCTATTTCAGACTTTAATGCATACGCCGAAGGTCAAGGGTGTCCTGAAGCTTTTGGGAGCTAAGAACGACTTATTAGAAGCTTATTTTGCGTATATTACCATTATGCCAATCGAAATCTTGTTAAAGAAAAGAAATACCCATGTCTAAGACCAGCAAACTCTTATTCGCCGGAGATGTAGTGATGAATAGCAAACCCGTATTCAGTAGTAAACTGAAAGATCTTTTTCAGTCGGCGGATTTACGTGTTTGCAATTTCGAAGCTCCGTTGAAAGGTGCTGGAAAACCTATTTTGAAAACAGGTCCCCATGTTGCGCAGGATCCTGAAGCGGTGGCTTGGTTGAAACAAGAAGGTTTCAATCTTTTTTCATTGGCTAATAACCATATTTTAGATTACGGCGATATTGCCCTACAGAAAACCATAGAGGCAATAGGTGCAGATAACTGCTTAGGGGCTGGAGATGCTAAACAGGCCTATGCCTGCCATACCATGACAATTGACGACACACTATTTGGGTTTATGGCCTTTGGTGAGAATGGTTTTGGCGCTTTAAATGCCGATCGTGACTATGGCCATGCTTGGGTAAATGATCCACAAGTGGAGGCTTATGTTAAAGAGGCTGCGGAAAAAGTGGATGTGCTAATCTTACAAGTGCATGCTGGCGTAGAACTTTTGGATGTACCAATACCTGAATGGCGAGAAAGGTATAAGCAATTGCTGGATGCCGGAGCGGATGCAGTAGTGGCGCACCATCCCCATGTTTTACAAGGAATGGAATACCATGAAAATAAACCCATCTTCTATAGCTTGGGGAACTTCTATTTCGATTATCCTTCAAATCATCCCCAATGGAATACGGGAGGCCTGTTAGAACTTCGTTATGATGGTAAAAAACTGCTTGGCTTTACCATGCATGTCGTCAAAAAAACGAACAATAACCTGGACTTAGCTAATGAAAATGAAGCCGAAAAAACGATGGCTGATTTGAATGTAAAGCTAAATATCCATTCCTACGAAGATTATGTCACGGCTTTTGCAGTTCAAGATTGGGATAAACACCACATACAATATTACGCCAAACCTTTTAACGGATTAGGGAAATATAGCATCAAAGCATTGCTGAAACATGTAAAACGTAGTGTTTTCAATCGAGAAGTAGATTACCACATGCTATGGCATAACCTATTTATTGAAAGCAACAAATGGCTCGTTGAGCGAGCCATTCGGTATAAATTGAAAGCAAAATAAGCTTAGATCACACTGATCTGATTGCTGAACTCTGCTAAACTTGGATGTTTTGGATCTAAATCAGTTATCAAGTAGCTGATGTCTTTTAATGGACAAACACGCATTTTCTGATTCGAATTTAATTTCTCCACGATACTCAATACGCCTAATTTCTTAGAACACTTGATCATCGCTTTTTTAATCTGAACAACTTCCCAATCCGAATCGGTTATTCCTTCCTCTACGGAAAGACTGTTAGTACCCAATAAACACAGGTCAACCTTGATTTCCGATAACTCATTGATTACTTGTGAGCCTGTTACGACATTGGTGTTGCGGGAAAGTTTTCCTCCTAATAAGATGACCTCAATGTTTTCTTTCTCAGCTAATTCTAAAGCTACCAAAGGACTAATGGTGAAAAAAGTACATTGTATATCTTTAGGTACTAAACGTGCCAACTCGATCATACTGGTTCCACCGCCCACTAAAACGGTCATACCGCTTTTTATTAAGGTAATAGCTTTTGAAGCAATCTCTTTTTTCGCTTCCTTGGCATATACGTTTCCTTCTTGAAATGGATATTGAAACGATCTTGATAAAGCGCCCCCATAAACCTTTAGAACCTGTCCGCTTTCTGCAAGTTCATTCAGATCCCGACGAATGGTATCCTCCGAAACATTCAACTGAACACTTAAATCCGAAGATAATACCTTATTGTGGATATTGATCTGATGAATAATATAGGCTTGCCTTTCTTCTTTTAACATAATTCAAATTTACTTATGGGATATAAAATTATAAAAATATTCGATAAGCAATTAGGTTTATCTTCCTAATTGTCATCTTCTTCCTTTTTTGGCGGGTTTATTTTCTGATTCTTAAATCGTGGTGTAAAACCAGTAGGCTTTTTTGTTGATTCTTCATCTGTTGTGCTTGAAGACTCGCCTTCGCTGCTTTCAGCTGTCGCTTTAGGTTCGACGTTAACTGACTTGGGCGGACTACTTGCTTTAAATCTTGGTTTAAAGCCTGTGGGTTTGCTCTGGTTCTCCACACTAGGAGATTCTTCTTTCTTATCCTCCTTGCCTGGCTGAATTTCTTCTGCAGGCTTATCTGCTGTTTCTACCTTCTTGGCAAAGTTACTCGCTTTAAATCTTGGTTTAAAACCAGCTGGCTTACTCGCTGTCTCTTCTGCTTTAGGGCTTTCAGTAGGATTTTCTTGTTTGTTTTCCGCAACTTCCTCGGCTTTCCCTGTTGGTTCTACTTGTTTTGGTAGATTGCTCGCTTTGAACCTGGGTTTGAAACCCGAAGGTTTATTGTTTTCAATTTCCTTCTCCGATTGATCTGTTGGCTCCTCTTTTATTTCTTTTTCAGCCGATTCCTTGGATTCCACTTTAATTGGTGGAGTGCTTGCCTTAAATCTTGGTTTAAACCCGGCAGGTTTACTCGCTTCTGTCGCAGAAGATGCTGAAACATTAGATGCTTCAGTTGTATTAGAAGATTCTTCTTTTGGTTCTTCGGTCTTTGGCGGAGTGCTTGCCTTAAATCTTGGTTTAAAGCCAGCAGGTTTAGCTGTTGGACTTGGACTCTCAGCCTGTTTTTCTTCCGTACTTTCCACACTTTCAAAAGCCTTGGTAGCAACTTGTGCTTTGAATCTCGGTTTGAAACCTGTAGCAGGCTTAGTCGTTTCAGTAGTAGCTGCTTTTTCACCATCCGTTGATAAGCTTCCCGTAACGAGCTTCTGTACGCCGCCT
This sequence comes from Sphingobacterium lactis, assembly GCF_051951495.1. GTDB lineage: Bacteria > Bacteroidota > Bacteroidia > Sphingobacteriales > Sphingobacteriaceae > Sphingobacterium > Sphingobacterium lactis_A. The sequence goes on from NZ_JBNHAS010000002.1 coordinate 69,866, forward strand.
TCCTTATTTTCGATTAATTCAATTTCCGCTAACAGGTAATCTTTTCTTAATCGATTGAACCAGAATTTTTTACTATGGTCGAAACTCTTTTCTCCCATCAAAGCATAATCCCGATCAAATTCCTGATAAAGTTCCGGACGGGCTTTCTGCAATGCATCTAAATCTATTTTCTTCTTTGTGAAAAATTCCAAAAAGGTCAGCATATACAAATGTACAGAGACGAAACACGAAAGACAACATGCATCCACTTTTTTTCACTAAAAACATTTTAGACGAATTAAATGAGACCGCTATGCTATTAGATGTGAGACATGAGTTTTGAGATAGAAAGGGTAAAATCCCGACGAGAACGAACGGAATGTCCGCCCGCTTTTTGGAGATTATGGTTGAATGCCATCAGCCATCAAATGTGAGGTTTTTGGGAAAGTTTATTATCGGTCGAAGCATGCTTTGACCCTACAGTTAAGGTTGTTTTTGATAGTATTTTACCCATTTCATGTAGGGGCGATGCATGCATCGCCCGCAGACTAATTATTTATTAATATTACATTCAAATACTATGTAAAATTGCATTAGAAGTGAAAACTGTTGCTTTTTTTTATATAGTTTGAACTTCCTTCATCTTGGATTCTGGATGACAGAACCTAATGGTGGTGGAGTAGAGACTCTTCGCTCTGCTCTGAGTTGTAAATAACAAATTTGTTATCCCGCTAATAGGTTTAATTACTAACTACTTAATACTGGATACTGCCCGTTGGACAATGGGGTTTTCTTTGGTACTCTAACGGATCTCCTTCGGAACTTGTTCGGATCTTCTTCGGATCTCGTTCGGTTCCGACCGAACGAGATCCGAAGAAGATCCGTGTTAAATCCTAATAAATTCCATTAGAGTCTCGAAGGAATATACACGTAAATCTTAACCATCGACGAAGTATGTCCTTTTGGAATTTAAGGCAGTTTTAAAGAAATTAAATGTTTAAGAACTCCGAATAGAAGCTTTGTAAGAATAATTAAAACAAACCCTAAAGGGTAGTAGAGAAGTTAGAATACAATTTTGTTTTCAAAAGTACCAGGCACAAAGGTATGGAAACAAAAAAAGGAGGACTTAGTCCTCCTTCTTCTTAATTTCTTATCGTTTAGTCCATGTTGTGGTAAACCGCTTGCACATCATCGTCTTCTTCAATCTTGTCAATCAATTTTAAGACGTCTGCAGCCTGTTCTTCTGTCAGGGTGGTATGTGATAAGGCAATGCGCTCTAGCTTCGCAGAAGACACCTCAATGCTCTTCTCCTCCAATAAACGTTGCATATTGCCAAAGTCTTCAAAAGAGGTCTGTACAACGACTACATCGTTTCCTTCTTCATCTGCCTCTACATAGATTTCTTCTAATCCACCATCAATCAATTCTAATTCCAGTTCATCCATATCCAATTCCTCTGTAGCAGGGAAACGGAAGATAGATTTACGGTTGAAAATAAAATCCAAAGAACCGGTTTTTCCTAAAGAACCACCAGATTTGGTGAAATAGCTACGGATGTTAGCTACCGTTCTGTTGGTATTATCCGTTGCAGTTTCGATGAGGACAGGTACACCATGTGGACCATATCCTTCATATACATACTCTTCGTATCCTTTAGCATCTTTTTCTGAAGCTCTTTTTATAGCAGCTTCCACACGGTCCTTAGGCATGTTTACTGCCTTGGCATTTTGGACCGCTGTACGTAAGCGTGAATTGTTCTCTGGGTGAGGTCCGCCTTCTTTTACAGCGATTGCAATTTCTTTCCCAAGTCGCGTAAACTGTACGGCCATCTTAGCCCAGCGCTTGAATTTCCTTTCTTTTCTGAATTCGAAAGCTCTACCCATTTTAGTTTAATTTAATTTTAAGATTATCTAACATGTCTTTTGTCATTCCTGTCAGATCAAACGTTGGTGCCCAGCCCCAATCATTTCTTGCTTCGCTATCATCGATGCTCTTAGGCCATGAGTCTGCAATCGATTGACGTGGGTCGTTCTCTGAGTAGGAAATCTCAAAATTAGGGAGAATTTTTTTAATTTCTTCAGCTATTTCTTTTGGGGTAAAGCTGATGCCCGCTAAATTATAGCTTGAACGGATGCTTAATTTCGAAGGATCGGCATCCATAAGTTCAATTGTTCCACGAACTGCATCGTCCATATACAACATCGGTAACTCTGTGTTTTCCGATAAGAAGGATGTATACTTTCCTTGACGGATTGCTTCGAAGAAGATGTGTACAGCATAATCTGTAGTACCTCCTCCTGGTTCTGTACGCCAAGAGATAATTCCTGGATAACGCACCGAACGGATATCTAGTCCAAATTTTTCATGGTAATATTCGCATAGACGCTCGCCTGCAAGTTTAGAGATCCCATAGATACTATTCGGATCCATCACACAGTATTGTGGTGTTTGCTCTTTTGGAGAGTGAGGACCGAATACCGCAATCGAACTTGGCCAAAAGATCTTCTTAATACCAAATTCAACAGCTAAATCTAATACGTTCAATAAACCATTCATGTTCAAATCCCATGCTTTCATAGGATATTGTTCACCAGTAGCGGATAACATCGCTGCTAATAAGTAGATTTGAGTAGGCTTGTATTTTTGAATAAGGGCTCTAATCGCTTCTTTGTCTAAGACATTTAAAGTCTCAAAAATTTCTCCCGATGCGATCTCCTTAGGCTCACGGATATCCGATGTTATGACGTTTTCATTGCCAAATTTAAGACGTAATGCCGCTGCCAATTCTGAGCCTATTTGACCGTTTGCTCCGATCATCAAAATGCATTCTTTCATGCTTATGGAGATAGTGTTGTTAAAATTTTATCTATAATTATCCAATGACATTGGAATAAGGCGAAATTACCAATTAAATGGCTGAAAATGATGCTTATTTGAGATTTTACGCAATCGTATGATTTGCCCTTTTTTGATTAAAATCTATTAATAATCAACCAAAATCATCGATATTTTAATAATTTTTTATCCATGAAAATCCTTTCCTTCGTATTAACTGCCTATAAAATGATATTATGTCAATAATTTTATGGAATAACTGAATATATTTCATGGATTCTTGCGATCTGTTGAATATTATTCCTCATCAGCCAAAAAGTATTGTGAATTAGGGAAATATATGATGGAAAATGCGCTTTATTTAGTATGTTTGCTACCTTGAATTAATTAATTAAAATTCTTCTTTTTTATAATCTTAAGTAAAAGAAAAACTATGAAAGTTGCAGTAGTTGGCGCGACAGGTCTTGTCGGGACAGAAATGTTGACAGTATTAGCGGAACGTAATTTCCCAGTAACGGAATTGATCCCCGTAGCTTCTGAAAGAAGTAAGGGTAAGGAAATCGAGTTTAAGGGAAAGAAGTATAAGGTGGTTACACCTCAGGAAGCTATATTACTGAAGCCAGATGTAGCTTTATTCTCTGCCGGTGGTTCTACTTCCACTGAATTTGCTCCATTATTCGCTGAAGCTGGAATTACGGTTATTGATAACTCATCTGCTTGGCGTATGGACCCAAGCAAGAAGTTAGTGGTTCCTGAAGTAAATGGTGATGTGTTAACTAATGATGATAAAATCATTGCAAACCCGAATTGCTCTACTATTCAAATGGTGGTGGTGATGAAACCTTTGCATGAGAAATATAAAATCAAACGTGTAGTTGTTTCTACCTATCAGTCGGTTACAGGTACTGGTGTTAAGGCCGTTGATCAATTGATGAACGAGCGTAACGGGGTAGAAGGTGAGAAGGCTTATCCATATCAGATTGACTTAAACGTAATTCCTCATATTGATGTTTTCCAAGACAATGGATATACCAAAGAGGAAATGAAAATGATTCAGGAAACCAACAAGATCATGAGCGATGATAGCATCAGAGTAACCGCTACTACAGTTCGTATCCCAGTTATGGGAGGTCACTCCGAGTCTGTGAATATTGAGTTTGAGAATGATTTCGACGTAAATGAAGTACGTGAGTTATTAGCTGCATCAGAAGGTATCATCGTTGTGGATAATCCTGCAAACTTAGAATACCCAATGCCTAAGGATGCGCATGGTAAAGATGAGGTGTTTGTTGGCCGTATCCGTCGTGATGAGTCGCAAGACAAAACTTTGAACCTTTGGATCGTTGCAGATAACCTTCGTAAAGGAGCAGCAACTAATGCCGTGCAAATTGCAGAATTGTTGAACAAAAAAGGATTAGTTTAGTATATAGTTGTAAGTATTTAGTTGATAGACCTATTGGTTGGAAAATAGCTTTGCTACTTCCAACTGAGAGTGAAGCGCAACGGTTTTATTAGCCACTACTATAGATCATCATCGAGCATCCTAGATGATCGAACTTCCAAGAATATTTTAATACGGTCGGAGCTTGCTTCGACCGTTTATATTTTAGAGGCCAAAGGAAGAATTAAGAACATTGGTTTTATACCCTTTTAAGTTCTCTCAACCTGCCTTGAAATGATAATGCCTAGTAGAAGGTAAGTAGAAACAATTCACTTTACGCTGAGCATCAAATATCTAATTCAACCCTATATTTCTACATTTCCTATCTAACAGCGCAGCGATCTCATATCTCACATCCAATAGTGCAGCGATCTCACAAAAAGCATAAAAAAACCGACAGTATTAATATACTGTCGGTTTTTTTATTTCTATAGTTTTAAGTTTTCTCAGCTAGCCTCGGGATAACGAGGATTAGTAGATACTCTTCGCTTTGCTCTGAGTTGGAAATGGCATTTCTACCTTTCCCGCCAATAGGTCTTTCTACTAAATACTTACTACTATATACTATTCTTATCTTACAGGAACGAATTCCCAGTTGTCATCGAAGTAACTTGTACCGCTAGATCCGGTAGCAATATATCCTTTATCACCAATAGCGAAAGAAACTGCTTTTTCACGTGCTGAAGGTAAAGGCTCGTGTTTTTCAGTCCAGCTGTTATCTGAAGGGCTGAATTTCCAAACTGTACCTGATAAACCAGAAGCAGAGCGACCAGCAACTACATAACCATTGTTACCAATTACAAAAGTAGAAGCGTTATAACGTCTTGCATCGTAGCTATCGGTTTTAAGACTTCCTAATTTTTCCCATTTAGTACCGTCGAATTTGTAGAAATCATCAGTAGCTGTATTGTTAGAATAACCACCACCTACATAAGCAACATTATTGATTACGAAAGCGTAAGCATATGCTTTTTTGAATGCAAATGAAGTAGTTTCATCTTTAGTCCATTTGTCAGCAGCAGGATCGTATTTGTAGATATCACTGAAAGTTTTATCTGTAGAAGTTGCACCTAAACCAACATAACCGTAGTTACCGATAGAGAAAGCAACTGCTCCAAAACGAGCTTCTCCTGGGAAGTCAGCGATTTTTTTCCAAGTGTTTGCTGTAGGATCGTATTGGTAGAAATCTTTCAATTCACCAACACCTTCACCACCAAAACCTAATCCAACATAACCTTTACCGTTCACTGCGAAACCAACAGCACTATGTCTTGCTGGACCAATGAAATTTGCTTTTGTGCTCCATTGAGAACCATTAAAAGCGTGGTTGTCTGCTAATACCTCATTTGTTTTAAGGTATCCACCTACAACATAAGCAACATTGTTTATCGTGAATGTTGAAGCTCCATTGCGTGGATCCTCAGGAAATACTGTAGAGCGAGTCCATTCTGTAGGTCCTTTCTCGGTATCGCCTTCTTCATCTTTTTTACAGGAATTGAAGGATGTAATTGCTAAAGCGGCTACTAGAACTAGTACTAGCCAGTTTTTCTTATTCATAGATTATTTAAATTTTGTATATACGATATTTAATTTAACTTTCGGTTTACTGTTTTGGGTTGCCAAGATGCTGGTATTTCCCGTATTAAACAATGCCGGAGAGCCCAAAGATAAGTATAAAGATTTATTTTGTGCGTCTGGACTGTTTACAGTACGAATGTACTGGATCATATTAAAGATATACTTGCCAGGTTTCCCCGTGTTATTACCAATAATATAAGTTCCTGTTTGTAGGGTATTTGTAAATGGTACCGTCAAGAAACTGGTCGGTACACCAAGATTTGCAATGTATATAATAGGTTGTGGAGCTGCCGTATAATAACCTAAGTGGGAAGAGGAAACCTCAATCTCCAATTCGGCTTTGTTAATGGCAATTCCCGGTTCTTGCATGAAGTCCTTCAATGCTGGGAAGGTAAGCTCTGTTGCTACACCTGATCCTGCTTGAAAATAACTTACACCATTGGTTTCTGAACTTGGAATAGCCTTCGATGTACTCAAATTTGCAAAAGCAGTTCCTGAACGGTCAGCATCATATTGGTTGTATTGGAAGGTTTTTTCACCCATGTTCAATACTTTAGTTCCTTTCTTACGGAAACCATCAGATCCAATATAAGAATAGTTTAATGTTACTTGCAAAGTGTCTTTGAAACCTACCATAGCCGTATTTGTAGCATCAGGCACGATCGTTAATCCTTTTACATAATCTGCAAAATTCGATGCAGAGTTAAAGGCAACATCCGAGTTCTTAATCTTTTGGAAAAACTCTTCACCTAATTCATCATCCAAACGGATATTTAAGGAGTCGATTTTATGCATATGCGGTCTGAAACGGATAGATCCTAATTCAGCAGCATCATATTTGAATTTCTGATCTGCAAAGATGTTAGCTCCTGGGTAATAAATAGGAAATGATACACCTACCGGAGATGGTTTTAAGGTAGTGGTTTCTAAAGCTTGCGTCAAACGGTGAACGGTGAACTTCTGAAATTTGGAAGTATCCCCAAATGCGTATCTGTTTGAATTTGGTCGAATCACCAAGTTCAAGGAGTCAAATACTGAATTTGCTGGGAAATCTTTCGTAATGCCCGCAGGGCTTAATCTAAACGAAGTACTAACACTTAAAGAGCCAATTGCTGGTTGGGTAAATTTTCCCACCAATAAAGAACCAGTTGCCGCAGTTGGTATATTCGGCATCTGTATCGTTTTGACAACTGCTGTTAAGCTGTCTATAGCTGTTACATTCAGATTGTTAAGATTTTCGTTTTTCAACGATATAGCCATATCCTTATCACAGCTCGACAAGAATAATGCAGCACTTAAACTGAAAGTAGCAAAAAGAGAAAAACGTAAATTTTTAATCATAAATTCATTAGTCATGCAAAAGTATTGAAACCTTGTTGTTATTCCTTGTTATATTATGTTAAAAATCACCATTTAATAATCTTTAACAGCTTTAAAGGAAAAAGCAACCTAGCAACACCTGCTATCAAATTTCATAAATCTTATGCTTTATATTCAACGGTTAAAACGGTTGATATGCGACAACTTATTTGTTAAACTGTTAATCAGTGTTATAAATTGTTAAAAGCATCCATTTCTTTATGCCGTGCAAATCTACTAATTTAAATTTGTTTTAATTATGTTAAAAAAGTATAAAATATTGATGCTAGCCATCATCCTAACGGCAACAGGAGTGATTCTGGTGCTTAGTATTTGGTTGTATGGAAGTTATCAGACCCGCAAGCAATATTATTTAGGTTCTGCGGAAAGAGAATTATTCGATGTTATACAAGGTTTCTACCAAGATAATGAGGCTGAAATTCAACGAGATAATCAAAATCAACGTCGAGGAAGAATGGATCGATTCTCCACAGCCTTAAAGAAAAGGTATCCTATGGTGGATATTGATACCGTAAAAGGACTCTTTGAATCGGAGAATTTTTGGCGAAGACCGAATAACGATAAGCCTTCAACGGATACAACAGCCAATGGTCGAGCGAGAATGAGTCGTCATTTCATATCATCCTTTGTGTTCCGCAATATCAATTGGAGTGAGGAAGTATTGGATACATTGGCCCAACGCTTATCTGTCGTGTTGAAACAAAGGGATATGGATACGCCTTTTGAACTCCATATGCTTAACCTGCCGGATGAACAAGAAAGGGATGCCAGCTTCTATCATGGAAGATTTAAAGAGAATAAGTCTCGCCCGATTTTAGTAGATCCGGGGGATAACCTTTATCTTGAATTGGACTTTGATAACCCTTGGCGAAATATAGTCATGGCTATTTTTTGGCAGATCTGTATTGTTATTTTACTCATCTGCTTACTTATCGGAACCTTCTTCTATCTTTTGGATACCATCAAGAAACAGAATCAGCTAGCCAAAATGCGCAAGGCATTTGTCAATAACATGACCCATGAATTGAAAACACCTGTGTCAACAGTAATGGCTGCAGTAGAATCCATTCAACGATTTGGTGCTAAGGATGATAAAGAAAGAATGAATCGTTATTTGGCTATTTCTAGAAATGAGCTGGAACATTTATCTGATATGATTGAACGTGTATTGCAGATTGATGTTGCGGAAACAAATGGTCTGGTGCTTGATAAGTCCAGTTTTGATATTGTCCTTCTGTTGAAAGAATGTGTGGAGAATGCCCAGTTATTTGCTAAAAAGGCAGTACAAGTTACGTGGGATAGTAATGCCGAAAGCTATACTTTGATGGGCGATATGGCGCATATTAAAAATGTTTTCAATAACTTGTTGGACAACGCGATTAAATATGCTGAAGAAACAGTGCAATTAAATATTCGTGTTCATGCTTCTGATAAAGAAATTGAGATTCAAATTCAAGATAACGGTATAGGTATTCCGAAGGCTTATCAGAAGGGCGTCTTTGATTTGTTTTTCCGTGTTCCATCTGGCAACATACATAATGTGAAAGGCTTTGGATTAGGTCTTGCCTATGTAAGGCAGATCGTGACACAACATCAAGGACAGGTACAGGTCAAGAGCGAGGAAGGCCTTGGCAGTACTTTTATAGTGACTTTACCAAAAGATTGATATGATCAATATTTTATATGTAGAGGATGAGGAAAGCTTGGCAATGATTGTCTCGGATAGCTTGGAAGCCAATGGCTTTATGGTTCGTCATGTGCTAAATGGTCAACAAGCCTTGCTTTTTCACAATAAATATAAACCAGATATCATTGTCCTGGATGTGATGATGCCGCTAATGGATGGCTTTACAGTGGCCAAGGATATCCGCAAGACGGATTTACATACCCCCATCATCTTTCTTACCGCCATGACGCAAACTGATGATGTCGTTAAGGGTTTTAAATTGGGAGCCAATGATTACATCCGCAAACCGTTCAAGATTGAGGAGCTGATTGTTCGAATAGAAGCCGCCCTGAAGAAGAGTGGGCAAGGAATGTCTTCCTCCAGATTTGTATTGGGTAATTATACCCTAGATACCGTCAAAAATGTCCTCAGTATAGGTGATGAACAGGAGAAATTGTCTTATAGGGAGGCAGAACTATTAAAAAGACTTATAGAGAGTAAGGATAAAGTATTGCCACGTGATGAAATTATTCGGACTTATTGGAGTAATGATACCTATTTCACTGGTCGTAGTTTGGATGTGTTTATCAGCAGAATCCGGAAATACTTGTCCAAAGATGAACGAATTAAGATTACCAATATCCGCGGAGTAGGCTATATGCTGACGCTGGATTAATGAATCAAAATTGAATAAGAAAATGAAGGCACTGATTATTGTAGATGTACAGAACGATTTTTTACCAGAAGGCTCTTTAGCTGTGTCCAAAGGAGATGAGATTATCCCCATTATCAACCAGCTTCAGAAAGATTACGATTTAATTGTGGCAACCCAAGATTGGCATCCCGCTAATCATTTGAGTTTTGCTAGTCAACATGAGGGGAAATTACCATTCGAACAGATAGACTTGTATGGTTTAGATCAGGTGTTATGGCCAGACCACTGTATTCAGGGATCTTATGGGTCTGAATTTTCAGAAGAGCTGGAGATGGATCGGGTAGAGGCTATTTTCCGTAAAGGGATGGATCCTAAGATTGATAGCTACTCTGGTTTCTTTGATAACGGAAAACGTAAAGACACCGGACTTGCGGGATACCTGAGGGCTAGAAATGTGGAAGAAGTACATGTGTGTGGGTTGGCAGCAGACTTTTGTGTATACTTTACAGCTATGGATGCTTTATCTGTAGGTTTTAAGTCGGCCATCATTTCAAAAGCAACCAAGGCTATTGATAAAGGTGCTTTTATGGAGAAAAAGAACGACTTTATACAAGCTGGCGGTATATTGCTATGAGTAGAAATAAAAAATGCCCATTTAAATTATATGTTAATTTCATGTGAAACATAATTTAAATGGGCATTCAAATACCGCGATCTTTTACTAGTTTCTGTTTCGGCCTCCACCGAATCCACCCGAACCTCCTGATCTAGATCCTTCTCCTCTTCCTTCAGAACGCCCCCCTCTAGGACCATCCATACTTCTCTCGGAGTTATTGCTGCTCCGGCCACCAAAACTGCGTAGGTTATAGGTTAAACTCAACAAGAAATAACGATTCAAGGTATTCGATTGAATGTTGTTGATCGATGAACCGGTTACATTACGATTGATGTTAGTCGCATTGTTTAGCAAGTCAAATCCTTTAATGGAGATTTCTGCATTCTTCCTCTTCAGCATTTTGTATCCTAATGAAGCATTTAGTAAGGAAATATTATTACCTCCAGAATTCATAATTCCACCATTATAGATGTAGGAATATTGGGAGCTGAAGATCATATTTTTCCAGAATTCCAGAACCAAAGTGTTGCTAAGACGATGATCCGTTACCCGGTAATGGGTTACCCTTGCTGTCGGATTATCACTAAATCGAGTGCTGTAATTGTAATGGAAGCCCACAATAACCTTTCTACTGAAAGTTGTGTTCATGCCTATTTGTTGGCTAACACCATATCCATAATTTGGAGTTAATTCATCATTCAAATAGGTGAAATTCTTATTAAGGTATAAGTTGGTGTTCAAAGAAATATTGAACCCTAATTTCTTTAACGGCAAACCATAGCTGGTTGTCGAACGGATATCGTATTGTCCACTAATATTCGTTGGAACAGTATAGGAACCACCGGCACCTAAGATTACATCATCAAATAATTGAAGCGTGGTATCTGTGATAAAGCGGTTGTCAACAATTCTGTTTTTATAAAAACTCACACTGGCATTACTTGTGAAGCTACGGCCATTCACTTTGTTGACATCCCGATATTGGAATCTTAAATCGTGTCTGTACTCTTGTTTCAAGTCCGGATTACCACGTCTGATGTTTAGTTCATTGCCATTATCAATATAATCTTGTAATTGATCGATCGAAGGTACATTGGTATTGGTGTTGTAGTTGAACTCCACATTTCTTTCTTTATTGAAGAAATAAACTGCTGTAAAGTTTGGTAAGAAACTACCAAAGTCTGCTACCGTGCGTAAATCATAAGGAACGGTACGGTCATTTACACGAACCCCATGTTCATAATCTAATCCTACCTGAATACGTAATGTATCTCTCTTGTTGTAAGAATAGGATAATCCTGCACTTTGATGAGTAAAGTCATTTCTAAACTCATTGGATAGGCGAGCATTCAGCTCTTCATATTGTCCAGTCTCTGCTAAGAATTCCAAAGTTTTACGGTCCGAATAGTTATTGGTATTCCGAAGTCCATAATTCGCTTGTAATCTAGAAAACTTATTCAAATTCTGTGTAAAGCTGATTTTTCCATTAAATCCAGAGCCATAACCATTGGTCACATTCTGTCTGTCATTGGTATCAATTCGATCCAACACCGCATTCTTATAATAATCTACAAAGGCTAAAGTTTGCCCTAAAGCATCATTGGAACTTTTATTTCCACTCGCATTTAAGCTGATAGTCTGGCCCGATTTTCTAAATCGGTGCATATAGGACAATGAACCACCATAATTCAAGCTATTGTTGTCATTATTGTTCTTACGGTCAGACTTATTGATCAGCTCCGTTTGATTTTTTGTCATTTGGCTACTAGACGAATTATCCCTTCCCGTGCCCCTAAATGTTAGATTAGGAGTAAAGTCCAAATTGTTCATACTGTCAATCTGCCATTTTACACGTCCTCCAAAGGTGTGTTCGTTATTGATGGCAGTTGCCAACTGATGTGAGTTTTGAAACTGATTTGCTCTTGCCCCAGCGAGGTATTCAATATCAGATAGGGTGTTTGTAAAAGTGTTGGAATAGCGGAAATTGTAGTTTCCATTGACTTCGAGTTTTTTGTCTAGGAAACTGTTGGAATAGTTGGCAGCACCGGCATAGGTGTCTGCTAATCCACGTTCAGTATTGTTATTGCCGCGTCTTCCGCCACCTCTTCCTTGTTCCCCCAAGCTAGTTTCATTGATGTTATTGGCCATTAAAGTCATGGAAATCCGTTGGTCCCCATTGAATGAATTTAAGGCTGTACTTAAAGCAAATTTATCAGAATCACCTTTCCCGGCATTAGCACGGCCGAAGTAACCCTTCCGTTTATCGGGCTTGGTGACAATGTTTATAACCTTACTACGCTTACCATCATCAAAGCCGGAGAAACGAGCCTGTTCACTCTTTTCATCTATAATTTGCAGCTTATCGATGATATCTGCAGGTAGATTCTTCAAGGCAATCCTAGGATCTGTACTGAAGAATTCCTTTCCATCGACCAAAATACGCTTTACATCTTCGCCATGAGCTTTTACATTCCCGTCTTCATCAATCGTAACTCCTGGGACTTGTGCCACCATTTCATCTGCATCAGCAAATTCCCGAGTGACAAAGTTCTTTGCATTATACTCCATGGTATCTCCTTTAACGGCAACCATTGGCGCTGCGGTTATGGCGATTTCCTCAATCATAATTTCCCCAGGCTCCATCTCAAAACTCAATTGTACAGGTCGGTCAGTCAATTGAACTTCTGCCAGATATGGCTTAAAACCCAATAAGGTACTGTTAACTGTATAGGTTCCTGCAATTAACTTGTCAAAGGAAAATTCTCCATTGTCATTGGTCTTTGCCGCATGTTTTGTGGAGTCTTTTTTATTAAGCAATTGAACCGTCACGTTAGAAAGAACGTCACGTTTAGTTTTATCGGTAATTTTGCCGGAAAGTTTCACCTGTGCCTCTATGTTCGTCGTTAGTCCCAAACATAATAGGAGAAACAAAATGTATTTCATGATAAAGGATTGATTAATTGTGTAATAATAACTCAAAATCTTGAAATCTGTTTTATATAATCCACAAATCACAAAAAAGATACATTCTAACAGGCTATTTGAAAAAAGGATATATTTGTTCCTAAGTTAAAATGAAAGAAACAACCCTAAGTAGAAAAGAAAAGATTTGGCAAACTGCCCTACAGCTGTTTGCAACGAATGGTTATTTGGATACCTCAACTAAGGAGATTGCAGCGCAAGCTGGTGTCTCTGAAGCCCTTATTTTCAAGCATTTCGGAAATAAGGATGCCCTGTTGGCTCATATTGTGAAAGCTGGATACCGGAAGGTGCTGATGCAGCACAAAGGGATGATGTCCTATAAAAGTGCAAAGGATTTTCTCAAGAATATGGTGCTTCTTCCTAGTCAATTGGTCGCTGAAGAGCCGCTTTTCTGGAAGTTACAAGAACGACTGTCACATCATTCCTTCTCCAGAACACAACATGAGCTCTTTATTAAGCCTGTGCAACCAATTTTGTTACGTGCTTTTATGGAGCTAGGTTATGAAAATCCAGAACTTGAAACACAATTTTTACTTCTCATTATTGATATGCTTTGGAAGAAGGAAGCTTGTGGAGATATTGAGAATTCGGCAGAGTTAGCTAGGCTTATCGAGCAAAAATATCATTTAATCTAATGCGTGTTTGTGCATGTTTATTGTATGCTTCAAATATAAATACGCAATAAGATTTCCATAAATAACCAAAATTTCCTTATTTCGTACCAAACTAATTTGTGATGATAAAAAAAATATCAACTATTTTATTATTTACCCTATTCGTTGCGACCTCAGTATTGGCGCAAAAAAGGCCTGATTTTATCACCTTTGTGAATCAAGATCATGCATGGGTAGATTCGGTTTTCAAAACCTTGAGCCCAAAGGAGAGAATCGCGCAATTATTCTTGGTTCGCGCCCATACCAACTTGGGTCAAAAATATATTGACTCGGTTCAACGTGTCATAGAAAAAGAGCAATTGGGTGGATTAGTCGTATTTCAAGGTGGACCTGTTCGGCACGCGAACATGTTTAACAACTACCAAAAAGTAAGTAAGGTTCCTTTGTTAATCACCTTTGATGGTGAGTGGGGATTAGGTATGCGTATGCCTGATTCAACAATTTCCTTCCCTTACCAGATGACGCTAGGAGCGATTCAAAATAATCAACTCCTATACGATATGGGTAGACAAGTGGCCAAGGATTTCCAACGTATCGGAATGCATTTTAACTTTGCGCCAGTTGTTGATATTAACAACAACCCTAAAAATCCGGTGATCAATTTCCGCTCTTTTGGTGACAATAAGTTTAACGTAGTTAGAAAATCCAAAGCTTACATGAATGGAATGGTTGATGGCGGTATTTTAGCTTCGCTTAAACACTTCCCTGGCCATGGTGATACCGATGTGGACTCGCATTATGACCTTCCACAACTAAACTTCGATCGTAAGCGTTTGGAAAGCCTGGAAATCTATCCTTTTAAAGAGCTAATCAATGAGGGAGCACCATCAGTGATGGTTGCCCACATGAACATTCCTGCATTGGATAATACCCCAAATATGCCTTCTTCTATCTCTAAGAAAGTAGTTACTGACCTTCTTCGTAATGAATTAGGATTTAAAGGCCTTACAGTTACGGATGCAATGGATATGAAAGGGGTTAAGAAATTCTTCCCGAATGGTGAGGCTGATGTTATGGCGATCGAAGCAGGACATGATTTATTAGAAGTATCTGAAAACAGTGGACGTGCTATCGGTTTAATTGAAAATGCAGTAAAATCAGGTCGTATATCTCAAGCAGATATTGATAGACGTGTAAAGAAAGTGTTGGCAGCTAAACTTTGGTTAGGTTTAAACCGTTCAACGGTGGTGAATACCAATAATCTTTACCAGGATTTAAATACACCGTCTGCTCAATCACTGGTACAACGCTTGGCTGATGCATCAATCACTTTGTTAAAATCGGATCGTGGAATCAACCGTTTCGATAAGACAAAGGAAACTGCTATCGTAAGTGTTGGTATTGAGAAAGCGCAAGACTTTGAAACTGGATTAACCACACAATTAACTGCTCATAAGCAATACTTCATCAAAGGAGATGAAACGGAAGAGCAATTGAAAGAATTATTGAACGAAATCCGAGAGCATAAACAAATTGTTTTGGCTATCCACGATAATCGCTCAAGACCACGTAGTGAGTTAGTTTTAAATGAGCCAGCTGTAAAATTTATTGATAAATTGGCAGGTAGAAGAACGATCTCTGTGATGTTTACTAATCCATACGCGATGAATTCGGTAGATGTAATGCGTAGTGCATCGGTATTGTTGGCTTATCAGAATGATTTCTTTATGCAAAAGGCAGCATTGAAAGCAGTTTTGAAACAACTAAAACCTACAGGGAAATTACCAGTTACCATTTCCAAAGATTTGAAGTACGGAAAAGGGTTATAGTTAAGTAAAATTTAACACATATTTAAGGCCAGTAATTTTTACTGGCTTTTTTATTGATGAAAGAAAGTCTATTTTTGCTTTTAATAAATTAAATTATGGCAAAAGAGCAGATTTCTATTTTTGATATGTTTAAGATTGGGATTGGTCCTTCCAGTTCCCATACTTTAGGTCCTTGGCGTGCGGCTCAGCGGTTCGTACAAGTGTTGGTGGACCGTAATCTGCTGAGCCATGTCCAAACCGTCAATATTCTATTGTACGGATCCTTGGCGAAAACTGGGGTAGGGCATGGTACGGATATCGCTGTTCTATTAGGATTGAGCGGTGATGATCCAGTAACCTTTGATGTACATGATGTGGTTCCTAAAGTGGAACGCATAAAATCCAATAAAAAGTTAAACTTAGGCGCACAGAAAGAAATTGACTTCTGTTACATTGACAATCTCTTATTTCTTTATGACCAAAGTCTACCATTTCACCCGAATGCCGTTACTTTTCAGGCTTTCTTAGAAGATGGTACTGCCATTTCGGAAACCTATTATTCCATAGGTGGAGGTTTCGTCGTTCAAGAAAATGATTCCGAAAGTGTACTTTCTGAAATTGATTTACCTTTCCCGATTGATACAGCACAGGAGCTCATGGTGGCTTGTATGCGTACGGGCTTGAAAATCTCCGAACTTGTTTTGGAGAATGAATGCTCTTGGCGATCAGAACAAGCAACTCGTGATGGGGTGATGCAAATCTTCAATACCATTAAGGAATGTATTTATAAAGGATGCCATACCGATGGAGTATTACCTGGAGGATTACACGTGGAGCGTCGAGCAGCTAAATTGAATAAACGAATGCTGAAGGGCAGAACCTATAACGATTATGACAGTTGGTTAGAGGCTATTCGTGCAGGTGGACGCGACTTCGGTTACATTCTTGACTGCGTGAGTTGTTTCGCCTTAGCTGTTAATGAAGAAAACGCTTCTTTTGGTCGCGTGGTGACTGCTCCAACAAATGGTGCTGCGGGTGTTATCCCTGCCGTCCTTCAATACTATTTGGCATTTTACGATGCCTATAATGAAGATAAAATCATTCAATTTATCGCTACTGCCTCAGAAATAGGCTCCATCTTTAAGAAGGGAGCTACCATTTCAGCAGCTATGGGTGGCTGTCAGGCAGAAATCGGTGTATCCTCTGCTATGGCTGCCGGAGCATTGACCGAGTGCTTAGGTGGCTCACAAAGACAAGCTTTAATGGCTGCAGAGATTGCTATGGAGCATCACTTAGGACTAACCTGTGATCCTATCGGTGGATTGGTGCAGATCCCTTGTATTGAAAGAAATACTATGGGAGCTATCAAAGCCATTACTGCAGCTCAACTTGCTTTACAATCAAACCCGGATAAAGCCAAAGTAAGTTTAGATGCGGTGGTAAGTACCATGTGGGAAACAGCTTTGGATATGAATGTCAAGTATAAGGAAACGGCCGATGGGGGACTAGCCATTAAGGTGCCTCTGAGCTTACCAGAATGTTAATTCGACAATTAAAATATAGGGCTAGCTAATAGCCTATCGTAGAAAAGCCTAAACAAATGAATTGTTTAGGCTTTTTTACAAATGACTCTGCGCATCTTTTTTTATCTTTGGACAATGGTCAGATATTGTGCTTTAGCATCAGGGAGTAATGGGAATAGTTATTATATAGCTAAGGGCAATAGCGCTGTCTTGGTCGATGTCGGTATTAATACCAAAAACATGCTGTTGCGAATGGCTAGCTTAGGAATTAACCCAGCCAATATTGACGCCATATTTATCACCCACGAACATACCGATCATATACAAGGACTTTCAGTATTCATCAAGCGTTTTCAAATTCCGGTCTACCTGACGGTAGGAACTTACGAGTCCTCTCGTTTGCAACTCCCAGATTACCTGTTGAATTTTATAAAGGCTGATTCTATTGTCAACGTAGGAGAACTTTCCATATATGCCATCCCAAAATACCATGACGCAAAAGAACCTTGCAGTTTTATGGTTACTGATGGACACCTGAATATTTCTGTATTAACTGATCTGGGTAGAATTTGTGCTAATGTGCAGAAAGCAATAGAAATATCCGATGTGATCTTCTTAGAGTCTAATTTTGATGAAGAAATGTTGGATAAGGGTCGATATCCTTATTACCTAAAAAATAGAATCCGTGGTGGTCTAGGTCACCTTTCTAACCGTATTTCCCTAGAAGCATTTATCGCCCATAAATCCAATCGTGTAAAACACCTGATCTTAGGTCACCTTTCTGGTGAAAATAATCACCCTGAACTGGTGGAAGAGTTATTTGCTCCGCATTGCTCCGACATCAAGTTATCCGTGGCATTACGCAGCTGTGCAACCCCTTTGTTTGAAATCTCCCTTTTGGAACAAGAGCAAATACAAACAACGATTACTTACCAGTCGATACGAGTCATTCAGTATACTTAGGATAACTGCATAGCGAAAAGCTTGGCTAAATGACCTTTTAGTTTCGCTTTCACTTCCTCCATATCTAATTTATAGCCCAATTCACGTTCCATCGAAGTCACATCTTTATCGTCAATCCCACAAGGAACGATATTGCCGAAGTAACTTAGGTCAGCATTAACATTGAAAGCGAAGCCATGCATGGTCACCCAACGTGATGCCCGAACTCCCATAGCACATATCTTACGCGCCTTTTCATTATCAGCATCCAGCCAAACACCCGTATATCCAGGATAACGACCCGCCTCAATACCATAATCCGCCAAGGTTAGGATAATAGCCTCTTCCAAGGTGCGCAGATAAAGGTGGATGTCCGTAAAAAAGTTGTCCAAGTCAAGTATAGGGTAACCCACAATCTGCCCCGGACCATGATAGGTGATATCACCTCCACGGTTGATTTTATAAAACGTAGCATTCTTTTCTTTTAAGCCCTCTTCATCCAATAGCAAATATTCCAAATGACCACTTTTACCCAAGGTGTACACATGGGGGTGTTCTGTGAAAATCAGGTAGTTTGGTGTTGGGTTTTCACTGTTGTTAACCCGGTTATCGTGTTTTATAGCCAAGGTTTCGGCAAAAATTGCTTCTTGCTTATCCCAAGCTGTCTGGTAATCCTGCAATCCCCAGTCAATAAATTTTACTTCTTTATTTTGCATGTTTGAAAATACCTCTCCAATTAATAAAGTAGGTTGTTGTATGGATAACGAGCATTGTGCAACTTGACAATAATCTCATAAAGCTTATCCTTCAGCTCTTCTACATTTATTTTATCCGTTGCTGAAATAAAAATTGCCGGATCAGCATTCTTAGCCATCCAGGAATTACGGAAATCATCTAAGCCAATCTTTATTTCTTCTCCATCTTCATCAAATTCAACCGCCGGCTTATAAGCATCAATTTTATTGAATACCGTGATGATAGGTTTGTCTACCGCACCGATATCCTTTAAGGTTTCATTCACCGCGATGATATGATCTTCGAAATATGGATGTGAAATATCCACTACATGGATCAATACATCCGCCTCACGAACTTCATCTAAGGTCGACTTGAAACATTCCACCAGGTGATGGGGTAGCTTGCGGATAAAACCTACCGTATCCGATAATAAGAAAGGTAAATTTTCAATCACCACCTTACGAACCGTCGTATCTAATGTCGCGAAAAGTTTGTTTTCAATCAAAACATCAGATTTTGAAATCATGTTCATGATGGTCGATTTTCCAACGTTGGTATAACCCACCAAAGCCACACGAATCATATCGCCACGATTCTTGCGTTGGGTTTCATTTTGCTTATCGATTTGTTTTAACCGTTCTTTGAACAAGGAAATCTTATTCAAGATCATCCGTCTATCACTTTCAATCTGCGATTCCCCGGGACCACGCATACCGATACCCCCACGCTGACGCTCCAAGTGAGTCCACATACGGGTCAATCGTGGTAATAAGTATTGTAATTGTGCTAATTCCACCTGCGTCTTCGCTTGTGCGGTCTGTGCATGTTTAGCAAAGATATCCAAGATCAAATTGGATCTATCCAGTACCTTGATTTCAAAATATTTCTCAATGTTTCTTAATTGAGAAGGGGAGAGCTCATCATCAAAAACCACCATGTCGATTTCCTCAGCCTTGATGAATTCTTTGATCTCGTCCAATTTTCCGCTACCCACAAAGGTTGCACGGTCGGGATAGGCCAATTTCTGGGTAAAGATGCCTTTGGTTACTCCGCCAGCTGTACTTACCAAAAATTCCAGTTCCTCTAAGTATTCTTTGGCGGTTTCGTCTGAAACATCCGGTGTAATTACACTTACCAATACCGCAGTTTCAGGCTTTAACGCCGTGTCATATATTTTCGTTCTTGCCATGTATGTTATTAATGATCAAACTTTATTCCTGTAAGGTTTCATGCGGAACCCTGTTTTTTAGGAACAAGTTTACAAAGGTAAAGTTTTTAAGAGATTTTATCCCATGAAATACTGGGCTGACTACGATGCAAATAGTTATACAGTAGTCTATTCTCTGCTTTGTTTAATTCGGGGTCTTCTTGAAATAGCTGAATGACCGATTGTCTAGCCTCACTCAATATGGCTTGATCATTTGCCAAATCGGCGATTTTCATATCCAATACACCAGATTGCTGTGTTCCGGATATATCTCCAGGACCTCGTAATTGCAAGTCTACCTCGGCAATCTCAAATCCATCATTCGTACGAACCATAGTCTCCAGGCGAGTTCTGCCTTCTCTACTCAATTTATCGCCAGACATCAGTATACAAAAGGATTGTTCGGCACCACGACCTACCCGACCCCTTAATTGATGCAATTGGGATAGTCCAAAACGCTCCGAATTCTCTATAATCATCACCGAGGCATTCGGTACATTCACACCGACTTCAATAACGGTCGTGGCAACCATAATTTGTGTTTCGCCTTTGACAAATCGCTGCATCTCGAAGTCTTTATCCTTCACGGGCATTTTACCGTGTACAATACTGATTCGATAATCTGGAAGGGGAAATTCCCGCATTAATCCTTCTAATCCAGCCTCCAGGTATAGCAAATCCATCTTCTCGCTCTCCTTAATCAGCGGATAAACAATGTAAACTTGCCTTCCTTTAGCTATTTCTTCCCGGATAAAACCAAATACTCGGAGACGCTGGTTCTCAAAGAAATGTACGGTTTTAATTGGCTTACGACCTGCTGGCAACTCATCGATAATGGAAATATCCAGGTCCCCGTACATGGTCATCGCCAAGGTTCGAGGTATAGGCGTTGCGGTCATAACCAACATGTGGGGTGGAATCACGTTCTTACGCCATAACTTGGCGCGCTGCTCCACGCCAAAACGGTGTTGCTCATCAATAACCACAAATCCAATATTCTTGAACTTCACCTTATCCTCAATCAATGCATGCGTGCCTATGAGAATATCCAAAGTGCCTTCTTCCAATTCTTGATGAATTAGGCGACGCGCTTTTGCGGGTGTAGAACCTGTTAATAGACGAACATTGCAGATATCATCTCCCAAAAGCGATTTAATGCCATGATAATGTTGGGTAGCTAAGATCTCCGTCGGAGCCATCATACATGCTTGATAGCCATTATCAATGGCTAAGAGCATGCTCATAAGGGCAACCACCGTTTTTCCGGATCCTACATCGCCTTGAACCAATCGATTCATCTGAGCTCCGGTATTACAGTCGATGCGTATTTCCTTAACAACACGCTTCTGCGCATTGGTTAATGGAAAGGGAAGACGTTCGTTAAAGAAGCGATTGAATTTATCGCCCACTTGATCAAATCGATGTCCCTTATATTTTTGTGTGTTCAATTGCTTATTGCGTAATAATCGCAATTGTATAAAATAGAGCTCTTCGAATTTTAATCGACGGATTGCGGCATGCAATATCTCCTCATTCTGTGGAAAATGAATACTCAAAAGCGATTGAGCAAGTCCCAATAGCTGATGATTTTCGATTAAATAATGAGGTAGCGTCTCATCGACAGTCCTCAGAACGGTATGTAATGCCGTTTCCTGGAGTTTCTGTATCCCTCGAGTATCTAATCCTGCTTTTTTAAGTTTTTCGGTGGAGGAATAGACCGGCTGCATGGTCATGTTACCGATACGTTGTGCCTGCCGATTGTATAGCTCCATCTCTGGATGACTCATGGACAGTTGTCCATTGAATTCAGAAGGTTTTCCATAGATAATATAAGCCGATCCAACCTGCAAGCTTTTCTTCAACCAAGGAATGCTCTGAAACCAAACCAATTCCATCCTTCCGGTATCATCCTTAAATTGTCCAACCAAACGCCTAGCTCGCTTCTCTCCAATCTCTTGCAAACTGATTAAACGACCCAATACCTGCGCACCGATCATCTCCGAATGCAATTCCCGAACCTTATGGAATTTCGTCCGGTCGATATACCGAAAAGGATATTGTTGCAATAAATCCCCAATGCTAAATACCTGTAACTCCTTCTTCAGCAATTCTGCCTTCTGAGGACCTACACCTTTTAAATAGTCTATTGGAGTAATTAATGAAAGTTCAGCCATGAGATAATCCCACTAAATTAAGGAAAATACTGCTTATCCTTCAAATTTGATCATCGCTCTGCAAGTTTTTGGATATCCTTGAAAAAATGCGACAGCATCTAATTACTTTTTCGATTAGTAACCTTATTATTAAGTGCATTTTTCTTCGAGAATTCCTTGTGTTTTGTAGGGGTTTCCTAGGGGTTTGCTTCGAGACTCCTTCGGATCTCCTTCGGAACTTGTTCGGAACTCCTTCGGATCTCGTTCGGTTAGAAGCGAACGAGATCCGAATAAGATCCGTATTATATCCTTAGAAATTCCCTAGGCGTATCGAAGCAAACTGAAGGGAGAGTGGAGCTTAAATAGTATTTAGTACGGAGTATTTAGTAGTTAGACCTTTGGCGGGATAGCAAATTTGTTATTTACCACTCAGAGCGAAGATGCAAGAACTTCAAATGATGCCCATCAAATTAAGTAAGGAGGTTGAAATATAGGAAGATAAGGTTCGGTCGAAGCATGCTTCGACCCTACAGTTTTGGTTATTATCGTCAATATTTTCACGGTTGTTTGTAGGGGCGATGCATGCATCGCCCGCTAATAGATAATATCCTAAACCTCACCTTTAGTTTCTGTCGTTTTTTTACTGTTTACTATCTCAAATCTCACATCTAACAGCGACAGCGGTCTAATTACTGAATGGTTGTTCCGCCGTCTACTGGTAAATTAACACCGGAGATGTATTTGGCATCATCGGAGGCTAGGAACAGCGCAGCATGCGCAATATCCATTGCATCACCTGGACCTTTTAATGGAACGATGGATTTGATGTATTCTTTGTATTGCGGATTCGTTAAATGAGGTTCGCTCATTGGGGTCATAATATAACCTGGATTGATCGCATTGACACGGATTTGGTATTTACCAAAATCAACCGATGCAGCACGGGTAATGGCTGAGGTTGCACCTTTGGATGCGGTGTATGATCCTGGACCTGCCATACCTGTTAAAGCTGAGATGGAAGAAATATTGACAATGCTTCCGCCTTTTTCTTTCATATGTGGCAATACGGCTTGCATACCTAACATAATGGAGTTGATGTTGATATTGTAAGTCTTTTGCCAAAGATCTTCTGTTTGTTCTTCAAAAGGTTTCGGAACAGATATTCCCGCATTATTGATCAATATGTCGATAGTACCGAATTGTTTCAAAGCAGTTGGCACAACTTGCTCGAACCAAGTTTTACGATCTGACACATCGTGCATGATGCCGATAGCTTCTTGTCCTTGGGATTTTATTTTCGAAACAATAGTATTGAGTTTTTCAATTTGTATATCGGTTAGTACTACTTTAGCACCCTCTTGAGCAAAAAGATAGGCCATAGACTCGCCCATACCAGAGGCTGCTCCGGTAATGATGGCGACTTTTCCTGATAATCTCATATGATTTATTTTAATGTTTTTCTTTTTATCGAATTACGACCTTTTATTGTTCCAATTCCATGATCGATGTTACTTTCTTAAAAGATATTTTACACTTAATTGTTTGAGCAAATTGAAATTAAAAGAGTGGTTTATGGGTAAGAGGGACTAGAAATAAAAAAGCCGAATATCATTTTCATATTCGGCTTTTGTTTTTGATAAAGAATAAGTTTTTTTTATGCCTTCCAAGCAATTACAGAGATTTCGATATTTACCTCTTTAGGAAGAGTTTTTACGGCTACTGTTTCACGTGCAGGTTGGTTTTCAGTGAAATAACCAGCATAAACTTCATTTACAGTAGCAAAATAATCCATGCTGCTTAAAAAGATGGAAGTTTTCACTACATCCTCATAACCATAACCTGCATTTTTAAGGATTTCACCGATGTTTTTTAATACTTGGTGTGCTTCATCTGCTACTCCTGTACTGATTAACTCCATTGTCTCTGGAATTAGTGGGATCTGTCCCGATACATATAAGGTTTTGTCTGCTTTTACCGCTTGATTGTAAGGACCAATGGCTGCTGGTGCTTTATCGGTATTTAAAATTTCTTTCTTAGACATAAGATTTTCAGGTTTAATACTTTAATCAATTTTATTTTTTGAATACTTAGAACAAGAAATCCTGCTTAACATTCATGGGTAAATATACGATTAGCTTATGGCATTTTCAACAACGCTCAACATTAACTAACTTGCATTATGAAACTTAAACTTGCCTATTCCAACGGGAAAATATTCGATGCCTATTCCATACATGAGGGCAAAGCTTTATTGATAAATAATGGACATATCGAGGGAATCGTTTGGGAAAATGAGATTCCGGAAGAATATCAGATTCGAGATGTTCAAGGTGCTAATATCTGTCCGGGACTGATTGATCTTCAGATTTATGGTACGGGGGTGGATCTCTTCTCTTCCGAGTTAACTAAGGAGTCTTTGCTCAGCATTGATCAACAACTCTTGGATCAAGGATGTACTTCCTATATGCTTACTTTGGCAACCAATACTTTGGAGGTTTTTGAAGAAGCTATTCGTGTTTTTCGCGATACAAAAACAAAAGCGGCCTTAGGCTTGCATTTAGAAGGGCCATTCCTAAATCCCAAGAAGCGAGGTGCACATCCTGCTGAATTGATCCAACAAGCAACACTGCCTGTTTTAAAAGGTTTGTTAGATGGGAATTCAGATGTAGTGAAAATGATGACCATTGCACCGGAGTTGGTGGAACAAGACTATGTGGATTATCTGAATGAGCAGCATATTTTGCTTTCTGCGGGTCACAGTATGGCAACATATAGCGAGGCTACCCATGCTTTCAACAATGGTGTGCCAACAACGACACATCTATGGAATGCCATGTCTCCTTTGCAACATCGTGAGGTTGGATTGCCTGGGGCGGTATTTAACCATGCTACTGCATGTGCCTCTATCATTGTGGATGGTATTCACGTGGACTATGAAGCTGTGAAGATTAGTAAAAAAGCAATGCAAGAGCGTTTGTTCCTGATAACGGATGCAGTGGCGGCTTGTCAAAAAGGTATTTACCAACATATCTTGAATGAGGATCACTATGTACTTCCTGATGGAACTTTATCGGGTTCTGCATTGACTTTATTGCAAGCGGTAAAAAACTGTGTGGAAAAGGCGGACATTCCTTTAGATGAGAGTTTGCGAATGGCTACGCTGTATCCCTCAAGGTTAATAAATAGGGAGGACTTAGGAACATTAGAGGTAGGAACTGTTGCCAATGTGTTGGTATTTGATGAAGATTTTAAAGTTAAAACGGTTGTTTTAGAGGGCGAAGAGCTGTAAGGAACTATAAAGAATGAGTTACAATTTGAAACTGCGGATATAAAAACCGTAGTTTTGTAGGTTAGCAGATAAGTGTATATGAATAGAAGATTTTTTCAATTTTGTTTTTTAATCCTTGCCGTAGCGATTATGGCTTCATGTGGATCGAAGAACAAACAGGCAAAAGTATTGGAGCAACCAAAGGCTGAAGTAGCCCAAGGAACGCAAGTGCAAACTCCAGTGACCGATCAGGAAAACAAAGTAGCAGTAAAACCTGGTGCAGATGTAGCAAAGAAAAAAAGCGAAGCAATAAAGGAGGCGATAAAGAAAGAGTTCCGTGCGAATCTTCCGGAAGCTCCTAGAGAGTTTCGTGCTGCTTGGGTAGCTACCGTAGCAAACATCAACTGGCCAAGTAAGAATAACCTGAGTACAGAACAACAGAAACAAGAAGCTATTACGCTTTTGGATATGCTTAAGAAGAATAATTTTAATGCAGTTATTTTTCAAGTACGTCCTTCAGCAGATGCTTTATATAAATCCAATTATGAGCCTTGGTCATATTTCTTGACCGGTTCAATTGGTAAAGCACCTTCTCCATATTACGATCCTTTGGAATTTTGGGTAGAAGAAGCACATAAACGTGGATTAGAATTACACGTATGGTTGAATCCATACCGCGCTCACCACTCGAATGGTGGACAAGTAACGAGCGAATCCATGGTGAACAAGGCATCTGATTATGTGGTTCGACTACGTAATGGCATGTATTGGTTTGATCCTGCAAGTCAGAAAACACAAGATCATGCTTCCAATGTAGTGATGGATATTGTAAAACGTTACGATATCGATGGTGTTCACTTTGATGATTATTTCTATCCTTATGCTTCGTATAACGGGGGTGGAGATTTTCCGGATGATGCAACTTGGTCGGCATACCGCAGATCGGGAGGTAATCTGAGCCGTTCAGATTGGCGTCGTGATAATGTGAATAAATTCATTAAACGTATCTATACACAAATTAAGGCAGAGAAGCCGGCAGTTAAGTTTGGTTTGAGTCCATTTGGTATTTGGAAACCAGGTTATCCAGCAGGAGTTACAGGTTCATCCCAATATGATGAATTGTATGCCGATGCAAAATTGTGGTTAAATGAGGGTTGGATCGATTATTTTACGCCTCAACTATATTGGCCAATCAATCCGCCAAAACAAAGTTTCACGGCATTGTTGAAATGGTGGGAATCGGAGAATACACATAAGCGCCATTTATGGCCAGGATTGAATACGGTGGCTGTTTCCACATCTAATCGTATACAAGAGATCAAGAATCAAATTGAAGTAACCCGTGAGGTTATTCCAAATAGTACAGGAGCTGTTCACTGGAGTATTGCAGGATTGACAAAGAACCCTTCCATGTTGAAAGCCCTTCATGAAGGACCATATAGTCAACCGGCATTGGTTCCAGCATCACCTTGGTTGGCACATAATCCTATTCTTAAACCAACCTTGTTGTTAACAAAACAAACAAGTTCAGTCTTTGCAAAATGGTTGCACAAACAGCCAGAGCAAGTGTTTAAATGGGTAGCCTATGCTCGATATGGAAACACTTGGGATGTGGAGATCTTTGATGCGCCACAAACAGAATTCAGTTTCCCTAAAACAAAGAATGGTCAGAAGTTAAATGCTATCGCGATTAAACCAGTAGACCGTTTAGGAAATGAAGGTGACTACATCGCAGAAGAAGTGACAGAATAATCGCTGTTATAAATAGAATTGAAAAGGCTAAATCGAAAGATTTGGCCTTTTTTGATTTCTATACTAGAAGATTGTTTGTTAAAGTATTGATTTTCCATTCCCTATTTTTCTCAAGATATTTTCTTTACAAAAAGGCATATAGTCACATAAATGTTACTTAAATGTGTTTAAATTACACTAAGTAATGCAACCGATTGCATTGTAAAACCATCGCTATTAGCTAATTAAGCAGTTTTCTAATGATTTTAAGGAAGTTTATAGGTAATAGTAAAGTTCTGCTTTATGCGGTTTTAGCAAATTGATTTGCTGAAAATGACGCAAAAGCTGTAGCGAATTGCTTTATTGTGCGTTATTTCTATTAATTTTAGGGAATTTTTAGCAGTAAATCCGCAAAGAAACGAAATCATCACTTTATGAGAACCTTCTTAGTTCACACTTTATTACTCGGGGTTTTATTAACCAACAGCTGTGGCACAAGCAAACGCAAGCCTGTGACTACTCCAAAAGATTCTGCAACAAAAGAAGCATTAACCGCTAAGGTTATTGTTCCTGCTGCTGATCAGCTATCTGCTTACCTTCCTTTATTGAAAGGAAAGAAAGTTGGATTGATGGGTAACCAGACATCTATTGTTGGGGCTAATAAAGAGCACTTGGTTGATGTGCTAATTCGTGAGAAAGTTGACCTTAAATTTGGCTTTGCTCCTGAGCATGGTTTCCGTGGTGATATTGAGCGCGGTGAAAAGGTTTCCAATGATGTTGATCAGAAGACTGGATTGCCATTGTTTACCCTTTACGGTGGTAATGCAAAACAAGATTCCATTGTTCAGTCTATTGATGTCATGATCTTTGACCTGCAGGATGTAGGTGCGCGATTCTATACCTATATCACTTCTCTTCATCGTGTGATGGAACTATGTGCTAAGCACAATAAAGAACTGATCGTATTAGATCGTCCAAACCCTTGTGGAGATCAAGTTGATGGCCCAGTTCGTAAAGACGATAAATTTAAATCTAATGTTTCTTATCATAAGATTGCCATGGTTCACGGATTAACTGTCGGTGAATTGGCGAATATGATCAATGGTGAGAAATGGTTAGAACAAGGAAGACAATGTAAGGTTACAGTTATTCCTGTTCAGAACTATACTCATGATAGCCAATATGATTTACCAGTAATTCCTTCACCAAGTTTGCCTAATGCATTATCGGTGCGTTTGTATGCATCCTTATGTTTATTTGAAGGAACGGACATTTCAGTAGGCCGTGGTACAGATTGGCCGTTCCAAGTGGTTGGTTATACCAATCCAGTATATGGTGATTTTACTTTTACCCCGGGGGAAAAAGCAGGCATGGTAAAACATGTGGAAGGCAAAGGGGCCACCAATTATGGATTAGACCTTCGTAATCTAAATCCAGCAGATCAGAAATTTACCTTGAAGTACATACTTCACTTCTATAATAAAATGCCAGACAAATCGAAATTCTTTGCACGAGCAGAGTTCTTCGATAAACTAGCAGGTACAGACGAATTACGTAAGCAAATCATTGCAGGCAAGACTGAGGCGGAAATCCGTGAAAGTTGGAAACCTGAATTGATGGAATACATGCAGATGCGCAAAAAATATCTACTCTACCCAGATTTCAAATGAAAAACATGTGGATGGCTCAATTCGATTGGGCCTATTCGCGTTTCGGGATAGGGATTTAAAGGCGTAGTGCCAAACAATATTAATTCGAGTCGAATTCTACAAGATTTTGAAGAATAGACCAGATTATGATAGCAACAAATTATTAATTATTAATCATTAAGCAATGCGAAGACTTCTACTCTTTTCTCTCGCTCTGGGTCTAACAATGCCGAGTTATGCATCTTTTGCTAACAACTCCGCAAATATGATCTTAGGAAACACGGCGGGTTGGACAAAAGCCACTGCTGTTTTGCAGAATACCGTAACAGGTACTGTTAGCGGGCCTGATGGCGTGGTAGCTGGTGCTACGGTAAGCGTAGTGGGCACAAATTCAACCACCGTAACGGACGCCAATGGTAAATTTACCATCGCAGCAGCCGTAGGTGCCACATTAAGAATTTCTTATGTCGGCATGGAAACACAAAATGTAACCGTAACTGGTAGCACCATGAATGTGACTTTATCGGAGTCCAGCGATGTGTTGGATGAGGTGGTAGTTGTGGGATTCGGTGCGCAGAAAAAGCAACACTTAACAGGTGCTATTTCATCAGTAAATGTGGAGAAGACCTTAGGTTCTCGTCCTATTCCTGATGCAGGTCGCGGTTTACAAGGTGCTGTACCAGGTTTATCAATCGTTATTCCTTCTGGGGAGGTTGGTTCAGATCCGATCATGAAAATCCGTGGTCAGGTAGCATCTATCTCTGGAGGTAGTAATCCTTTGATTTTAGTGGATAACGTTGAAGTTCCAAGTATCAACGTGATTAACCCGAATGATATCGAAGATATCGTGGTGTTAAAGGATGCGGCATCAGCATCGATTTATGGTTCTAAAGCGGCTTTTGGGGTAGTTTTAATTACGACCAAAAAAGGTGCTAAATCTGAAGTACAAAACATCACGTACAACAACAACTTTGCTTTCCAATCACCATTCAAGCCAATTGATATTGCTGGTGTAGATGGTTTGGAATATACATTGGAGGCTCATGAAAACATGAATGGCTCAGGCCCTGCTGGTGGATTCTGGCGTGTTAGTCGTGAAAGCTTTGAAAAAGTTAAAGAATGGCAACAGAAATACGGCAGCAGTGTTGGAAATTCCGATCCTGTACTTTATGGACGTGACTGGTACTTTGATGGTGTTGATAAATACGGTTACCGCATTTATGATCCAGTTGATGTTATGATCAAGAATAATGCGATGACCAACATCCATAACCTTGGTCTTAATGGAAAGTCTGGTGGAACATCTTATAACTTTAGTGCCGGTATCCTGAACCAAAATGGTATGATGAAAGCTGCAGAGCATGACGATTTCAAACGTTATAATGCGACTTTAAGTGTATCGACCAAAGTTACAGACTTCTTAACCATGCGTGGAAGTGCGATGTATTCCAACGGTACAAAACGTTATGCCAACTCCGCAACAGGATTTACAGCTGACCCTTGGTTATATCTTTACCGTTGGTCTAGATTATTCCCAATTGGCGTTCAAGAAAATGGTGTAGACATTCGTGACCCTTATTTCGATACTAAAAAAGCACATACAGCTTCTAAGATTGACCGTTATACCAATTTGAACTTAGGTACGACGATAAATATTCTTAAAGGTTGGGATTTAAATGCTGATTATACCTTTAGTGCTGAAAATAATGGTAACAATTCATCCATGCCATCATTCAGAGGTAAAAACCATTGGTATTCACCAATTGCATGGAATGACAACGATGGAAATCGAATCTATGTAGACGAAAATGGAAACCCTACAGATAATGGTGGTATCCCAGGTTTTGAATTCCCTACGGAAACCTACATTACCAAGGAACAATCCAATATCTACAAACGTTCTTTTAACTCAAAAAGACATACATTCAATGCCTTTTCAACCTTTGGTAGAAAATTCGATGAAGATCATGACATGAAAGTGATGTTAGGAACTAACATCGTTGCTTTTGAGTGGGTAGATCACTATGCAAGAAGAACAAATCTTATCAATGAGGTTAATCCACAGTTTGACTTTGCTATTGGTGTACAAACCAACGGTAGTAATACCAACTGGGATTCACAAGCAGGTTTCTTCGGAAGGTTAAATTACTCTTACAAAGAGAAATACTTATTCGAGACCAGTTTAAGATATGATGGTACTTCAAAATTCCCATCAGACTTGCGTTGGAGATGGTATCCTTCTGTATCGGCAGGATGGGTAGTGTCTAATGAAAACTTCATGGAGGACATCAAAAATGTTTTAAGTTTTGCGAAGTTCCGTGGATCATGGGGTAGTATTGGTGACCAAACTGTTGGTAATGCATTGTATGTGCCTACCATGGGCATTGGTACAAACAACTGGTTAGATGGTTCAGGTAACTATTTCTACCAATTGGGTACACCGGCAAACGTTCGTGCTGACATTAATTGGCAAGATATTGAACATTTAAACGTAGGTGCTGATTTTAAATTCTTCAATAAACTGGGAGTAGTATTTGAATGGTATCAAAGAAGTACCAAACATATGATTATCCCTGGTGAAGCACTTCCAGCAACTGCAGGTACTGCTGCAGCACGTGGTAACTTCGGTAACTTGAGAACACGTGGATGGGAATTAGCAGTAGATTATTCGCATCGATTTGATAATGGTTTAAGATTGTTTGGTAATGCGAATATTGCTGATGCGATCACCATTACAACCAAAGGTTTACAATGGAATCTTCCTTGGGAAAATCGTACTGTTGGCGGTGGATTCAATACTGGCGCTCGCTACGGTGATATCTATGGTTATGTAACGGATCGTTTATTCCAAAAGGACGATTTCATGTATGATGCGAATGGTGATTTTATCCCTGTTACGATTATCCATGAAGGATCTGCAAAGATTACTAATCAATTAGCAGGTGAGAATCCGATTTACCAAACATACTTTGAAGATGGAAACGTCTTAAAAATGCACCCAGGTGATGTAAAATTCGTGGATGTGAATGGTGATGGTTATATCACACCAGGAAAGAGCACGAATGGAGACCCAGGTGACCGTGTAGTAATTGGTAACTCGACTCCGCGTTTTGACTTTGGTATCCGTTTAGGAGCAGAATATAAAGGATTTGACTTAGCAGTGTTTATGCAAGGTATTGGTAAGCGCGAAATCTGGGGAGCTGGTCAATTAGCTATTCCAGGTTACCACGTAAAAGATGGTGCTATGCCACAGGCGATCGCTGGAGACTTCTGGAAAGAAGATCGTCCGGATGCTTTCTATCCTAGAGCATGGAACTTAGGTGGTTCTAACGAGGGCTACGTAATGCGTCCGCAGACTCGCTACTTATTAGACATGTCTTACTTCAAAATCAAGAACATCAATTTAGGCTATTCTATTCCTGAATCTGTTTTGAAGAATGCTCGTTTGAAAAATGCTCGTGTGTATGTGTCATTAGAGAACTTCTTCACATTTGATAATTTGAGAGGCTTACCTATTGATCCAGAGGCAATTTCTGGAAACAGCATGCTATTGACAAATGGAAACTATAACCTAGGTCGTACAGGAACTGGAAACCCATCGTTTAAGTCCGCTTCCTTTGGTATTCAAATAGGTTTATAATTTATAGGAGGATATTATTATGAAAATTAAATATAGCTTATTCATTGCTGCAGCCTTAGCGTTGACCAGTTGTGAGAAATTCTTGGATAGGCCACAGCTTACCGAAGCAAATGATGAAACAGCTTGGACAACAGAAGAAAATGTTCGTCTTTATGCTGCACAATTTTATACCGATTTCTTTACAGGATATGGATTAGGATTCAATGTGGATGGTGCTTTATTAGCATCTTATACCTTCAGCGATGACGTTTTATATCAAGGAAATCAATCAAACTTTACCAGATCTGTTCCAGCAAGTTCTATCTGGGGTTACGGTACGATTCGTTCCATAAACATTATGGTAAATCGTATTCAGGACAGAATGCAAGGAGTATTGACTCCAGAAGCTTACAACCACTGGATGGGTGTTGGCCGCTTTTTCCGCGCATTCCGTTATTGGGAATTGGTATATGCATATGGGGATATCCCTTATTATGACCGTCCAATCAACGATACGGAATTAGATGAATTATATAAAAAGAGAACTCCACGCAACGAAGTAATGGATGCCGTTTATGAAGACATGAAATTTGCTTTGGCAAATATTCGTGCTAATGACGGGGCTCAAACTGTAAACAAATTTGTTGCTGCTGGATTTATTTCTAGAATCGCTTTATCTGAAGGAACTTGGCAGAAGTATTATTACAAAAACAACGACCGTGCTAAGAAATTCTTAGAACTAGCTGTTGAGGCTGGAGATATCGTTAAAGGAAGTGGAAAATATGCGATTGTAACCGATTACCGTTCGCAATTTACATCTGATAATTTAGCCGGTAATAAGGATATGGTGATGTATAGACAATATGATGCTGCCATGAACGTGAAGCATTCTATTCTATCTATTCACAACCTTTCAGATAACGTAACATACGGACCAACTGCAGATTTATTGAAATCCTACTTATGTACAGATGGACAGACTTGGCAAAACTCTAGTGTAGCCAATGCTAGTAACTTCACTACTGCGGAAATGGTTAAAACAAGAGACCCTCGTTTTGAGGCTACTTTCCACACCAAACCAACGGGAAGAAATAGAGCATCTTATTTATACATTACGAAGTTCTTACCACGTGAAGTAGAAGCTCGAGTTGCAGCAGGCGGTGCGCCAGGTACAGAGTTCTCAGGTGCTAACAACGTAACTGATGCGCCTGTATTACGCTATGCGGAGGTATTATTGAACTGGATTGAGGCAAAAGCAGAACTTGCTACAGTTGGCGGTGCGGCTGTTACCCAAGCAGAGATTGATGCTTCTATCAACGCACTTAGAAAAAGACCTATCGCTAAAGATGCTGCCGATAAAGGTGTGAAGGAAACAGCTGCTATGAACTTAGCAAATCTTCCAACAGATCCTGAACGCGATATTACTGTTAGTCCACTATTATGGGAAATCAGACGCGAGCGTCGTATGGAGTTAACTTTCGAGCACTCTCGTTTTGCTGACCTTAAACGTTGGTCTAAGTTGCAATATATGGATACCGAAGTAAATCCAGATTTATTAGCAGGCGGATGGGTTAATTTCCCTACAGAAGCCGCAGGTGATCTAAAAGCTACCGTTTCTGTGGTGAAATTGAATGGTCAAATCGAAGTTTACAATCCAGCTGATCCAACTAGTAAGGATAAAATGTTAGGTTTCTACCGTTACACCCTGAACAAGGATAGGCTACCTTTCTATAACCAATCCAATGTGAACCCATATTTATCACCGGTTGGAACCAACCAGATCAATGAATACGAGGCACAAGGTTATAAATTGGATCAAACCGAAGGTTGGCCGCAAAACTAATTATGGATCTTAATTAATTTGAGATATGAAAATGAATTTTAATCGTACAATAGGAGGTGTCCTGATCGCTTTAATAGGCTTCGTCGGATTTACATCCTGTTCTGATGATTTCCCATCAAATGTGGAATCGGATAAATACACCGATCTTAAGTCCATTAAGATCGTAAATGCTGGGGCGCAAGGAACTGAAGTATTGGAAGGTACTATTGATGAAGCTACTAAAACCATTACTTTCCCAAGATTGGATACTTTGACGGATTTCTCAGCCGTGAAATTTGAAGCTGTTACTTCAGATGGTGCGAGCTTAGAAAAAGATGTCGTGACTATTCCTTTTCAAAAAGGAGATACGCAGAAAGATGTCATCTTGAAAGTTATTAATTCACCTAGATTTAAAGAATACAAAGCGGTAATCCGTTTCAAAGTGCCTGTATATGGTGCTGACTTCACGAAAGGTACTGTATATGACTATTCTTCAAATCCTGTAGGTAATCCTACCTATGCTGGATTCGGTGGATTGATGACTCGCGGTTCAGGTTTTGATGGTAAACATGTGCTTGTGATTAATAGAGCGAGCATGGGTGTACATTTATTAAGTGTAGAAGACTTGAAAAACAATGTTACTAAACCTATTCCAGTTAACACGACTGGTGTTACTGGAGGAACCTATCCTTATAACATGGGTGCTCAAGTAAATGGACGTACATACATTGCTTCCTTATCTACAGCTGCAACCTCTCCATTGAAACTTTATTTCTGGGAAGATCCTGCTGCTGCTCCTCAAGTTATTGCAAATATTAACGTAGGTTCTTTAGCAGGAGCTGGAGCTCGTCATGGTGATAACTTCTCTATCGGATTAGATAACAACGGAAATGGTTATGCTTTCTTTATCAGTATGGGTACACAAGTTATCCGTTTGAAAATTGAAGGATATAAAAACGTAACTGAAACGGCCGTAATTAACACGCCTTCGGCATATGGTCAATGGTCATACTACAACCGTGTTGGAAATACAGAAAATTACTTGGTGACTGGCCACGATAAAGTGATTTCTATTGCTAACAATGGAGGTGGTTTAAGCTACAATATGGGTGCTGCTTCAATTCCGGTACACTCTGGTGACCCTCGTGTTATCGAATTTAACGGAGAGCGTTATTTGTTAGTGGTGACTGTTCCTCGTGGTGGTACAGCTTCTGACTGTGTGATGCGCGTTTATAACATTACTAAAGGTGCAAATATTGTAGATGCAATTACTGCCTTCGAACAAGGTGATAAGAAACCGATCTATGAATTCTCTATCTCTGGCAATACTACGACTGCTCCAGGTACACAATCTGGATACCATATCGTGAAAAATGCACAGGGTAAAGACGAAAAACTGATGATCTATGGAGCTTCAGCTGACTTCGGATTTACAATTGTAGAATTCCCAGTGAATGTATTAGAAGATTAATAATTACAATTTTACCCATTGAAAGGACAACAACTTATTTAGTTTATAGGCTTTATTAACCGTTGTCCTTTCTTTTTTATCGATTAACCTTTATATCCTTTTTATGATGAAAAAGCTATCTTTTTATACCTGTTTGTTTTTAAGCTGGACCTTATTGATGGTGAGCTGTAGTAAGGACTCGAATGGTCCAGGGACGGTAACTCCTGAACCTGAGCCTCAACCTACTGGATTGAAATTTCCTGCAAAGGAAATGCGTGCTGCTTGGATTGCTACTGTCTGGGAACTTGACTGGCCTGGGGTACGTGGTGAGGCTGCTCAAAAAGCAAAGTACATTCAGCAATTAGACAGATTGAAAGAATTAAAGTTCAATGCTGTGTTTTTTCAAGTAAAAGGAATGGGAGATGCTTTTTATGACTCCCCTTATGAACCTTGGTCTGCTGCAATCTCTGGTACCAGAGGTGTAAATCCTGGTTATGATGTGATGAAATTCTTAATCGATGAAACTCATGCTAGAGGTATGGAATTCCATGCTTGGATGAACCCTTACCGTATCTCCACTCGTGCTGGTGCTGGTGATGCTTACCCCGCTCTACACAGTTCGGTTAAACCTGAGTGGGTATTGGATTTGTCCAAAATTCGAATTTATAACCCTGCGCTGCCTGAAGTGAGGCAACGTTTGAACGATATCGTTAAAGACTTTATCACCAAATTCAATGTGGATGGTATCCACTTTGATGATTACTTCTATCCTTCTGGCGAAGATTACAAGGATGCAGAAGATTACAAAAAATATGGAGCAGGTTATAATACTATTGCTGATTTCAGAAGAGGCAATGTAGACAAAGCTATTGAAGGGGTCTTCAAAACGATCTCAGAAACAAAACGTGATATAGTGTTTTCTGTTTCTCCAGCTCCTAATAAAAATGACAATTACAATAGTTTATATGCTGATGTCGCTAAATGGACTTCTTCCGGTTGGGTCGATATCTTAATTCCACAGTTATACCAAGAAATTGGTAACTCCTACAACCCATTTGAAGTAAATCTAACGACTTGGGTACAATTCAGAGGTAATGCAAAAGTAGTCGTAGGCCATGGATATTATAAATTTGGCGCCTCAGATGGTGGTGCTGCTTTCCAATCCGTCGATGAATTGGAAAAACAATTTACTTTAGTAAGAAAGAACGATAAAGTTTTCGGTAGTGCAATCTATAGTGTTCGCGATGTATTGGCGAATCGTATTGGTATAACCGATAAACTAAAAACATTATATGCCAAAGATGTGCTTATGCCATTCTTTGGACGCGAGGTAGCGGCTAAACCAACCACACCCACCAATGTGAAAATTAATGGTACAGAGCTCTCATGGACATTGAATGGTTCGAACGTGAGAGCTGCTGTCTATTATTTTGCTACCAAAGAATCCGTTGGTGAATTATTAAGCGTAACTTCTGCTAATAAACTACAGATTTCTAAAAGTGGTTTCTATTGTGTGACCAGTGTGAATGTAGATAACGCAGAAAGTAAGGAATCAGAATTAGTTCAGAAATAAGAATAGACTTTAAAAAAATGAGTAAAATTGAGCGAATTATGAAGAGAACATTTTTAGTAGGTATTTACTTCGTGTTGGGCATACTAACTGTCCATCCATTATTCGCTCAATCTTTCAAGTTTGCCCAAGTGACTGACACCCATGTTGGCGGTTCTACTGGTGCTGATGATCTTCGTCGTACTGTTGCAGATCTTAACCAACAAAAGGATATCGACTTCGTTATTCTCTCCGGCGATGTTACGGAATTTGGTTCTGATGTCGAATTAGCATTGGCTAAGCAAATCCTGGACAGCTTGAAATTACCTTTATACGTGGTACCAGGAAACCACGATAGCAATTGGTCCGAAAGTGGTGCTAATAGCTTCCGAAAAGTATTCGGTGCTGAAACCTTCTTTTTTGAACATAAGGGTTTCCAATTCATTGGAACAACCTCTGGTCCCAATATGCGAATGAGTCCTGGGCAGATTCCAAGAGAGAATTTGGTATGGATGGACTCCATCTTTAAGGCGAATCCAGATTCCCGGAAGCCCTTAATCGCTATCAATCATTACCCTCTTGACTCTTCATTAAATAACTGGTATGAATCTATTGATCGACTAAAAACGCGTAATGTTCAATTGGCGCTATGTGGGCATGGACATATCAATAAATTATACGATTGGGAAGGGATACCTGGCGTTATGGCTCGATCGAATCTTCGAGCAAAAGACCCTATCGGTGGCTATAACATCGTGACGCTTACAACTGACTCTGTGTTTTTCCAAGTTCGTAAACCAGGACAAAACACAGCGAATCCTTGGTTGAAACTGGCAATGAAACCAGTGCCTGCAAATTCATCTTTAGGCGTAAAAAGACCGAATTATCAAGTAAACAGCCAAAGCAAGGCCAAGTTGTTATGGGAATATGAAGACCATGGCGATATTGGTGCTGGTATTAGTAGCGATGGTAAATTGTTGTTTACCGCCAATACGGTAGGCGAGGTCTATGCCTTAAACGTAGCAACCGGACAACGTGTCTGGTCTCATAAAACCGGTGGCAAAGTATATTCCACTCCAGCTGTGCACAAGGGAGTTGTTGTAGTAGGTTCTTCTGACCATTTTATCTACGGATTGGATGCCAAGACAGGCGCTTTAAAATGGAAACTAGAAACGAATAAGGCCGTATTGGGATCTCCAGCTGTAAAAGATGGAAAAGCTTTTATTGGTGGTTCTGATGGAATCTTTCGTTGCATTCAAGTGAAGGATGGAAAAGTATTATGGACTTTTGACCAAGTAAAAGGTTATGTGTCCACACTTCCAAGTTTAGCCGACGGAAAGGTGATTTTTGGTAGTTGGAGCAATGGCTTCTATGCCTTAGATCAAAAGACAGGCGCTTTAGTTTGGGAATGGAACAATGGACATCAAAACAGAATGTTCTCTGCAGCTGCGGTTTATCCGGTTATAGCCAATAACCGTGTGTTTATTGTAGCGCCAGATCGTTATATGACAGCCCTGGATTTAAAAACTGGTAAGATGATATGGCGTGAAAAGAAAGATGAATACCGTGTCAGGGAGTCAATTGGTTTATCCAATGATAAGAAATTGGTCTATGCTAAAACCATGGATGGTGAATTGATTGCTGTTCCTGTAGATGCTGAGACGATGAATATTACCTGGAAGGCAAAAACGCAACTACCTTATGAATTGGCACCGACTGCCATTTATAGCGATAAAAAAACTGTTTTTATGCCTTCTGACAAGGGACTGTTGAGCGCAATTGATGCGAAGACTGAAGAATTGAAATGGCAATATAAAATATCCAATGGTATGATTAATCCGCCATTGGTATTAAAGAATAAGATTGCAGTAAGTACAATGGACGGCAAAATCGTCCTTTTAACCTACTAAAGGCATACCTATGTTGAAGAAGTTATTCATCACACTGCTTGTGGGCTTTCTGAGCCTGAACCTTTATGCGCAGACCATTAACTCATGGATACGCATCAACCAGTTGGGCTATTTACCCAATAATAAAAAGGTGGCTGTATGGGTAAGTAAAGAGACAAACACCGTCAAGCGCTTTGAACTTCGGAATGCCCTAACCAATCAGGTCGTGTTTTCCAATAAAGCAGGGAAGGCTTTTGGTGAATATGGCCCCTTTAAAATGGGATATCGCTTTGATTTCTCCAAGTTTAAAGGTTCAGGAAAATTCTATTTACAAGCGGACGATGGTACGCGATCTCCGAATTTTAACATCAATGCCAATGTATATGATGGAGCAGCTGATTTTGCCTTACGTTATATGCGTCAGCAAAGAACCTTGTTTAACCCCTTCTTACAGGATAGCTGCCATACGCACGATGGGTTTACCATGTATGCCTCATCGGTAGGAATGCCAGATAGTACGCGTGTTGAAGTAGCAGGTGGATGGCATGATGCCTCGGATTACTTGCAGTATGCAACAACATCTGCCAATGCAACTTATCATCTTTTAGCAGCATATCGCGATTTCCCTAACGTTTTCACCGATCATAAGCAGTCCAATGGATTGGACGGTAAAAACGGAATTCCCGATGTGTTAGATGAAGCCAAGTGGGGATTGGATTGGTTGCTAAAAATGCATCCTAAACCAAACATCATGTATAATCAGATTGCGGATGATCGTGATCATACGCGTTTGAGAATGCCTGGACAAGACTCCCTATATGGTAGAGGTCACGAAAGACCTGTTTATTTTATTGATGGAAAACCCCAACAGCGTGGCAAATTCCTGAATAACACTACCGGAACCAGTTCTACCGCTGCTAAATTTGTGTCTGCATTTGGTCTAGGCTATCAGTTATTCCAAGCTCAAGATCAAAACTACGCTGCAGTATTAAAAGAAAAAGCTGGGACAGCCTATCAGTATGCGCATATTAAACCTGGAGTTACACAGACCGTATCGGTTAAATCCCCATACATCTATGCCGAAGATAACTGGGTGGATGATATGGAATTGGCTGA
Organism: Sphingobacterium lactis; assembly: GCF_051951495.1. GTDB lineage: Bacteria > Bacteroidota > Bacteroidia > Sphingobacteriales > Sphingobacteriaceae > Sphingobacterium > Sphingobacterium lactis_A. The sequence continues at coordinate 110,076 of NZ_JBNHAS010000002.1, forward strand.
AGCTACTTTATTCCAGTTAAATCAAGATCCCCAACATCTTGAAAAGGCTTTGATCTATGCCCGACAAGAAAGTATTACTCCTTGGATGTTGCGAGATACTGCCAATCACTATCAATATTATCCTTTTATCAATTTAGGACATTATGAATTAGTGAAATCGGCCGATAAGAAAACCCGAAAAGAAGCTTTAAAATATTATAAACAAGGAATAGAGCAAGTATGGAATCGCGCAAAGGAAAACATGTTTTATCGAGGTGTACCCTTTATTTGGTGCAGTAATAACCTGACAACGTCCTTTGCTATACAATGTATTTGGTATAGGGAACAAAGCCAAGACAAACAGTTTGAAGAATTGGAACAAGCCAATATTGACTGGTTATTCGGGCTAAACCCTTGGGGAACCAGTATGGTTTATGGCTTTCCAAGTGATGGCGATACACCTGTAGATCCGCATTCTGCCTTCACCTATTTGCATAATTACCCTATTGATGGCGGATTGGTCGATGGACCAGTCTACTCCAATATTTACAAGAACCTCATCGGAATTAAATTAAATAATCCAGATGAGTATGCTGAATTCCAAAGTGACCTGGTGGTTTATCACGATGATTTTGGCGACTACAGTACTAATGAGCCAACCATGGATGGTACGGCATCATTGATTTACTTGTTATCTGCAAAAGAGAACGAGTCAAAAAAAAAAGAGTAATTGATTCCCAAGGCGCGATCGTGCGAGGGGATGCAACAAAAAAACAAATCAGCCTAATCTTTACCGGAGATGAATTTCGGGAAGGGATTTCGCATATACGTAAAAGCCTTAATAAGCAAAACGTAAAGGGGAGTTTTTTTGTTACTGGAAGATTTCTGGAAGATGAACTAGCTAAATCAGTATTGAAGAAGCTTTACGAGGAAGGACATGAGGTAGGTCCTCATTCCGATCAGCACTTACTTTATGCCCCTTGGGAGAAGAGAGATAGCCTCCTCGTTACAAAAGAAACGTTTAACAAAGATTTAACTGTCAACATCCAGAAATTACATGCACTAGGTATAGTGAATATTGATAAATTTGTGGCGCCATATGAATGGTATAACACACATATTGCAGCTTGGACGAAAGAATTGGGCTTAAGTCTTTATAATTTCACCCCTGGCTTACGTACTGCGGCAGATTATACCGATCCAGGAATGGGAAGTCGGTATATGAGCTCCGAGGCAATTCTTGACCAATTAGTAAATTATGAAGTAAAAGAAGGTCTCCATGGGTTTATCATTATTATACATATTGGAAGCAATCCTAATCGAACGGATAAGTTTTTTAATCAATTGGAAAAATTGATTGAGCTACTGAAAGATAAAAATTATAAATTCGTGCCGCTAAACGAATTATAAAATAAGAGTGCGGGTTTTTGCGTTTTTTACTAAAAAGTCGCATATTTACGGAAAGTTATTGAAAGTATTGCACATGCAGAAGGCTATGATCAACACAACGGAGAAGGATTCAAATTATCAAAACTTAGACAAAATGTCGGTTTTGGATATCCTAAGTAACATTAATCAAGAAGATAAGACCGTTCCGTTGGCGGTAGAGCGAGTAATTCCTCAGATAGAATCACTGGTAAAAGTTATAGTAGATCGGATGAAGGGCGGAGGTCGCTTGTTCTATATTGGAGCAGGTACCAGTGGCCGTTTAGGTATTTTGGATGCTTCAGAATGTCCACCTACCTATGGAGTTCCTTTTGATTGGGTTATTGGCTTAATCGCAGGAGGTGATTCCGCAATTCGTAAAGCAGTAGAATTTGCTGAAGATGATTTGGAACAAGCGTGGAAAGATTTGGAAGAGTACGCCATAAACACCAACGATGTGGTTATCGGTATTGCTGCTTCAGGTACTACACCTTATGTCATTGGTGGTTTAGATAAAGCCAATGAAATGGGTATTGCTACTGGATGTATTGTATGTAATGGCAATTCACCTATTGCTGAACGTGCTCAATACCCAGTGGAAGTAATCGTAGGTCCTGAATTCGTTACGGGTTCTACGCGTATGAAAGCAGGTACTGCACAGAAATTGGTGCTTAATATGATCAGTACGGCTGTCATGATTCAATTGGGTCGTGTAAAAGGCAATAAAATGGTCGATATGCAATTGTCTAACCACAAACTAGTGGGTAGGGGAGTTCGTATGGTGATGGCGGAAACTGGAACCGATGAGGAAACAGCAGCTGCACTAATTGAAGAATTCGGCAATGTGCGTCAAGCAATCGATAACTACAATCTGAAAAACAAACACTAAAAGACAGTATGTCACCTATCATCCTATTATCCTTTTTGGTCGTTTACTTCGGTATTCTCTTGGCGGTGTCTCACTTTACCTCCAAGAATTCCGCAGATAACTCTACCTTCTTCGTTGCCAACCGTAACTCCAAGTGGTATATGGTTGCCTTCGGAATGATTGGTACGGCCTTATCGGGTGTAACCTTTATCTCCGTTCCTGGAGACGTGGGTAATACCCCGGCTGGGTTAACCGAACCAAACAATTTCTCTTATTTCCAGTTCGTACTCGGAAATGCCATCGGCTTTATCATCATTGCCTATGTGCTTTTGCCGCTGTACTACCGTATGCACCTGACCTCCATTTACACCTATTTGGAAGAACGTCTAGGGCATAAAAGCTACAAATCGGGCGCTATGATCTTCTTGGTTTCCAGAACCATTGGTTCTGCCTTCCGCTTGTATCTCGTGGCTATTGTGTTGCAACGGTATATCTTTGATGCCTGGAATGTACCTTTTATTCTAACTGTATCGGTATGTTTAGTCCTCATTTGGTTATATACCAATAAAGGAGGTCTTAAAACCATCATCATTACGGATACACTGCAAACAACTTTCCTTTTATTAGCTGTTGTATTATCCATATATTTCATGGCTGATGGCCTTGGATGGACCGTAACAGAGGCTTTTGAAAAAGTTAAGGAAAGTTCATACTCCAAAATCTTTATCTGGGAAAATCTATTAGGAGATACCCGTAATATATGGAAACATATCATTGGAGGTATATTCGTAACGATTGCTATGACAGGTTTGGATCAAGATTTAATGCAGAAAAACCTAAGTATGAAGACCATTGGTGAAGCGCAGAAAAACATGATGACTTTTACCTCCATCTTCGTTGTTATCAACCTTTTCTTCCTAGCTGTTGGTGCATTATTGTATTTCTACGCAGAAGCAAATGGAATCAGCATTAAAGATTTAGGCAAGTCCGACTACCTTTATCCGGAAATCGCTTTACGTCACTTAAGTATTCTTCCAGGGATCATCTTTATGATGGGATTGACTGCAGCTACTTTTGCTACAACCGACTCGGCTTTGACCGCATTGACAACCTCTTATTGTGTAGATTTCTTGAACTTCAATAAGAAGGAGAATCCTAATGATCCAAAATTGGTCAAACAACGTAACTATGTTCACTTCGCTTTCTCGATCGTGATGTTATTGGTGATCTTGTTGTTCCATTGGATCAATGATGAATCAGTTGTATCTGCCATCTTTAAGATTGCTGGATATACCTATGGGCCATTATTAGGTTTATTCTCTTTTGGTATCCTAACCAAACGTAGAGTAAATGATAATCTAGTGCCTTACATCTGTGTATTAGCTCCAATATTAATGTTCTTATTAACCACGTATGTATTGCCACATACCGCCTATAAGATCGGGTTTGAGCTTATTGTGTACAATGGTTTATTGACTTATTTATTACTATTAGTTACTTCTCCAGGAAAGGTGGAAGGAAGAGTAGCTGGTAGTCGTCACGCTTAATAAACAATAAGGATGTCGCCTTATCAGGCGTCTTAATTTGACCTATCAAAAACAAACTATAATAATAACAACAAGAGCCCGATTTATTCGGGCTTTTGTTTTTGCATGGAAGGTGAAGAATTGGTCAGAATCTTAACTCATAAATCCGATTCTATTTGTCGCTTGAATGAACTGTAATGGGGTTTTAATACTGCTTGTTAACTATTGTTAATCAAAACTTACTGATTTGTCTGTGCAAAAAAAATACAGTAAGTTTGGGTACTAAAGAATTACACACATGTACCATCAGATTCAAGAATCTACTACCGCTATACGCCGTAAAATTGGCGAATTTACACCTGAGTTTGGAATAATCCTGGGAACTGGTTTAGGCAAATTGGTCAATGAAATTGACGTGGAATTTCAGATGATGTATTCCAATATTCCTAATTTCCCGATCTCTACAGTGGAGTTCCATACTGGAAAGTTGATATTCGGTACGTTAAATGGTCGAAAAGTCGTTGCCATGCAAGGGCGCCTGCATTATTATGAAGGCTATAGTATGCAGGAAATCACCTTTCCAATCCGTGTGATGAAAGAATTAGGCATTCAAAAACTCTTTGTATCGAATGCTTCCGGTTCTTTAAATCCTGAAATTAAGAAAGGGGATATTGGTATTATTGAAGATCATATTAACCTGCTTCCTGATAATCCTTTGCGCGGACGTAATAACGAATCCTTTGGTCCACGTTTTCCTGACATGAGCCAACCTTATAATTTCGAGATGATCGAACAAGGCTTAAAGATTGCTTCTGAATCTGGAGTAAAGGCCCATAAGGTCGTTTATGTATCGGCACCCGGACCTAATCTGGAAACGAGAGCAGAATACCGTTACATGCGCATTATTGGTGGAGATATTGTTGGTATGAGTACAGTTCCAGAGGTTATAGTTGCCAATCATATGGGCTTGCCTGTTTTTGCCATTTCTGTTATCACAGATGAGGGTTTTCATGAAGATTTGAAACCTGTTTCTTTACAAGAGATTGTGGCTGTAGCAGCCGAAGCAGAGCCTAAAATGACGCATATTCTAAAAGAATTGGTTGCATTGCAATAATTCTGCTTTTTTGAACTATTTTTGCTGAATAAATTTTTCGAAGCTATCCCTACATGAGTATATTAAAACGCTTGTTGTTCATACTGGTCTTGTTGAGTGTCACCCCTAAGCTATATGCGCAGGTGGAAGAGGAGTTTAGTTCAGCATTAGACTCAGCTCGTGCAAAAGAGGATAACAAGAAGGACTCTGTAGTCTTTACCGCTAAATATGTGCGGTATACCAATTTAGCTACGCTTAAAAGGTTGACCAAAACGTATCAGATAGATACCTCACACGTCAATTTTCAATATTACAATAAACAAAATCTCCCTTGGAATCCTTCGATAAATTTAGGTTCCTATGGTTTGGCTACGCGCGATTTACTATTTAATTCAAATAAATCCATCGGTTTCCAATCGGGTTATCATGCCTTGGAACGGTATTTACTAACCTCCGATTCTATTCAGTATTTTCGGGCTCGAGCGCGTTTTTCTGAGCTTTATGCCGTAGGTTTCTTTTTTGATGACCAGGTCTTTCGAGCGCGTTTAGCACAGAATATCAATCCGAATCTTAATATTGGTGCAGAATATCATGCCACTAATACCGATGGCTACTACAATAACCAAACATACAGTGATCGTAAAGGGGCGGTGTTTGCCTGGTATGAATCGCCTAGTAAGCGGTACAATTTAGTTTCCAACTTTACCTTTAATACTTTGGATGCAACGGAAAACGGATCGGTACTCAACGATACCCTTTTTCGCGATACATCCGACAATACCTCGCCTTCCCGTTATCCGGTGCGGTTAAATGGAACGCAAGCCAACCGTCCATATAACAAATGGAAGGATATGAGTGTATTCTTAAGACAATCCTATTACATCGGTCGTATCGACACGGTAAATGGGAAAGGTCCTGATGCGGAGATCCACCCAACCAACGTTATTGCGCATAATTCCAGTGTTCGTCAGCAGAAATTTATCTTCTTTAAGAATCAACAGGATTTATACAATGCCTTTCCTTTCAAATCCCTGGAATGGGTAGATGATACCACCAAAATTACGACCATTAGTAATGATTTCACCTATTCCTTTTACTTAAGGGGTAAGGCGATGAAAAATGAGGCTAAGGTGGAGCTAGGCTTTCAGAACGATTTAATATGGTATTCTGACTCCTTAATGAGTAACTTCTACCAAAACTCCATGGTGAAAGGATCTGTAGGTTATAAATTCTCCGACAAGGTAGATGTTAACTTTGCAGCCAATCAAATTGTATTGGGACGTAATTTTGGAGACTTTCTTTATGAGGCATACGCTGATGTTCATTTGAGCGAGGCTATTGGAAAACTACGGATAGGTGCCTATTCGCAAAATAAGTCGCCCGAGATGATTTTCCAAAATGCCAATCTTGCTTACCACCAATGGAATGAAGGTGACCTCAATCTCGATAAAATAAAAACCCAAAACCTATCTTTTGCTTATGCCAATAATAAGATCGGCTTCAATGGAAAGGTTGAATATTTTCTTATCAACAATTACACCTACTTCCACGAGATTCCAAATCCGAATAATGAATTGGCCAGAGCACGTCAGATAGAAACTTTGCAGGCTGGAAATCTTAACCTATTAAAACTTACAGTTGGCCAAAACTTCAAAGTAAGTAAATGGCATTTGGATAATATGGTGGTCTATCAGAAATCCGACGCAATGGATGTGGTTGCCACGCCAGAGCTCTATACCTTCCACAGTTTGTATTATGCGAATATCCTGTACAATGTGATGGATTTTAGAATTGGGATGGATGTGCGCTTTAATACACCCTTTAAAACGCCTTCCTATGCCATCAATGCTGGACAATTCTATAACGATAACTTAGGAATCAAGTTTTCAACCTATCCCATCGTTGACTTTTGGTTGACAGCAAACATCGATCGGGTGAATTTATTCTTGAGTTATAATTTCGCTAATCAACATGTTTATCCTAAGGGTTATTATACCGTTCGTCGTTACCCGATGAACCCTGCATTCCTTCGTTTTGGAGTGTCTTGGAAGTTCTACGATTAATCCCTTTTTCCTTTCATTTGGCAGATAAATGAATGTTTTCCATCTTGAAAAGGTTGGAAGGCTGGCAATTCGCTATGCCTAAAAATTTAAACGGCTAGTTTATTTTGCTCCATTTCCATGATTAAATAGAATACAGCTATCGTCCTCGGATTATAATTTAATTGTCAAAACAGGTGCAATCGCAAATATTATTTATAATCATTCTAAATAATCTCTATATTTACAGCGCAAAGGAATTACATAGTTTCTCAAATACATAAGTCCTGTTTACCCGTATGATGATAGGCATACGGGTAAGGCAGGCACAACGAAACAAAAGCGACAACAAGTATAAGATTACAAGAGCAGCAGATTGATGAATCACAAAAGCTTAAAAATTCTTTCCCAAAGTAAACTAGGCTTTATCAGCATGCCTTGTGGCCATCAAGTCATCCATTTATGTTTTAATAATCTAATGATCAATTTTACGGTAGATGATTTTTTTCGTTTCCGTCAGATCGTGAAAAACATACATGGTGAACAAGAGACCATTGTTTTCCCAGATGGCAGTCAGCGTATTTTATTGCATAGTCCCTACGATGGAATAAACTTTTCATTTCACCCAAATGAATTGAATCAATTGATCCATTCCTTAGATGAAGCCTACTACATGCACCAGATTTACGGCTATTTGGATTAGGTCGGAGCTTTATAATGCGATGTTTTGCAAAAACTATCTCTTTGGAAAAGAATATTTTGCTGAAAAAATCTAAAAATTAAGTCTAAAATATTTTGTAAATCAGTTTTTAGCCCTATATTTGCACACCGCAAGACGGAAAAGGAGGCTTAGCTCAGCTGGTTCAGAGCATCTGCCTTACAAGCAGAGGGTCACTGGTTCGAATCCAGTAGCCTCCACAACAAAAAAGGGAATCCTAAATCCCATTTGAACATCAAAGAATTTAGGAGGCTTAGCTCAGCTGGTTCAGAGCATCTGCCTTACAAGCAGAGGGTCACTGGTTCGAATCCAGTAGCCTCCACAAAAACCCGCCTTCAGGTGGGTTTTTTCTTTTTATACCCCTAGTCAAACCCCAGATTCAATTTTCAATTCTAATTTTGATATTTTCTACTTTTTCTTTCCCCTTTTTCCTTTCCTCTATCTCACATCAAATAGCGTAGCGGTTTCATATCTCACATCTATTTCTGTTGTCTTTTGTCTGTATTCTCATCGTCTTTCAGAGGGGTTTTATTCGATACTTCTTCGGATCTCCTTCGGAACTCGTTCGGAACTCCTTCGGATCTCGTTCGGTTAGAAGCGAACGAGATCCGAACAAGATCCCTATCAGATCCTTAGAAATTCCCTAAGAGTCTCGAAGCAAACTTGAAAGAAAGTATGTGAAATATTAAGTCAGTTAAGGGTGAAGTGTAGTCCTTTTCCTGGTGTTGGTAGGTGTAAGATATTAGCAAGTCAACAAATGCGGTTAAAACTGGAGTTCTATCTATCGGATATTAATAAAAGTTGTGGTAGATTTACTTTAACAATTATTACAAACCTATATTTCTATGAAAAAAATAATGATTCTACTGGCCTTTTTGCTGTGTTTGCAGGCGGGCTATGCGCAGAAAACTGCTGCAGAACGTAAAGTTGCATTGGATTTCAATGACTTTTGTGCAGACATTTCCGATTCCACTTATCAATTAGGGCTTCAGCTCGGGGCAAAGATTAAAGAAGGTATGAGTACAAGGGAGATGAAAGGCATAAAGCCACTCAGTAAACAGATATTATCCTATCTGGATAAACAGACAGTTTTGTTGAAAAATAAAAAATTACCCCTAGAAATGGAGATTCTTCGGACTATGATGCTTACCTACATCAATGTGGAAAAAGAATTTCTAGTGACTTTTGATGATTTTGAAAATCTACCAAAGGGTTTTAGTGATGAAGCATTCAAAGTAAAGTACGACAAGTTGATGAGCCATTCGCAAAAGGAGGCAGATGTACTTGCTGATTTTAACAAGGTTGCTGAAGCCTGTGGAATCGTTTTTGGTTATAAAATTGCAGGTGACGAAAATGATGAATAAGCTATTGCAGCTAACAAAACTTTAGATCTAGTAAAAGCTAAAATCAAAAGGGAGAAGCATGATAAATGTTTCTCCCTTTTGATTGAATAGCTGTTTTAATATTGTTGAAAGTTTCTTTTTAGAATCTTTTAATTTCTTCGATTTGTTCTGTTACAAACTTGAGCGTTAATTGATCGTGAAAATCCAAGTTTTCATCTAATTCATTGGTGATATTAGGAAGATGAATTTTGAGGGGTAAAACATGCATACGCATGTAATTGCATACGCCGGTAAAATGGTCCACCCCACGGATATTGCCGTATTTTCCAGATGACACGCCGACCAAAGCTGCCTTTTTATGGTGGAAGCTGCTTGGGAATGCACAAGCATCAATAAAGAGTTTCAGCACGCCTGGGTAACTGCCATTATATTCTGGAATAACGAATATAAATTTATCCGCATCGAATACTTTCTGTTGAATAACAGCGAATTCCTCAGAGCGTTTGCCATAAAGATCCGTTTCCATGAGTTGTGCTGGAAGGTCTTCAAGCGAAAGAATTTCATATTCTTCACCCCGTCGTTGTAATTCCTTTTGATAGAATTTGGCGACCTTCAAAGAGTTAGCATGTTTTCTATTCGTTCCGGAGATAATTAAATTCATTGTTTAAATGTTACTTATGAAAAAGCATGACAGTTAAATCACCATACCTAATTCTATTTTTTGTATCTTAGCATCCTGAGTATCTTGAGGAGGAAACTGCTCAAAAGTAGCAAATTTAACATCATTTAAATATCATTTATCGATTGTGAATGTTATTTTGCAGCTTCATGTAGCCTAATAGATGCCACAAAATTAGTTTTCAAAATCTGAGGAATCACAATGGGAAAAATTATTGCCATCGCCAATCAAAAAGGAGGAGTAGGTAAAACTACGACGTCCATCAATCTAGCGGCCAGTTTAGCAGTATTAGAATATAAGACCTTATTGGTGGATGCGGATCCACAAGCAAACTCAACTTCAGGTATTGGGTTTGATCCTCGAGGAATAAAAGCCAGTATTTACGAGTGTCTAATCAATGACTTGAACCCCAAGGACGCTATTCAACATACAGAGACACCAAATCTTGATCTTTTACCTGCGCATATCGACTTGGTCGGTGCAGAGATTGAAATGATCAATTTGGAAGAACGCGAATTCAAAATGAAACGTGTGTTGGAAGTGGTGAAAGATGAATATGATTTTATCATTATCGACTGTTCTCCTTCGTTAGGTTTGATTACCATCAATGCATTGACAGCATCTGACTCGGTTATTATTCCGGTTCAGTGTGAGTATTTTGCATTGGAAGGGCTAGGTAAATTGTTAAATACGATCAAGATCGTACAAAATAGATTAAATACAGCGTTAGAGATCGAGGGGATCTTGTTGACGATGTACGATGTACGTCTTCGTTTATCCAATCAGGTAGTAGAAGAGGTGCGTACGCACTTCCATGATTTGGTGTTTGATACCATTATCCAGCGTAATACGCGCTTAAGTGAAGCGCCAAGCTTTGGTATTTCGGTCATCATGCACGATGCTTCTTGTAAAGGAGCGATCAATTACTTAAACTTGGCTAGGGAGATCCTTCAAAAGAACGGATTGTTAAAAGAAAATACGCAAACAGTAACAGTATAGTATGGCAGCATTACAGCGGAAAACAGGATTGGGAAAAGGATTAGGAGCTTTATTGCAACAAGATGATATCGGCACGGCAAAAAGCACGCCTACTGAGGTTCCTGTAGCGAAATCCCCAGCCTCTCCGGCAGGGAGTATCAATTTTATAAAAGTAGAACAAATTTCAATAAACCCTTTTCAGCCACGTACGGATTTTGACGAACAGGCGCTAAGGGAATTGTCGGAGTCCATCGAGATTCAAGGACTTATTCAGCCTATCACGGTAAGACAGGTGGGTAAAAATGAGTATCAGTTAATCTCTGGTGAACGTCGTCTTCGTGCTTCTAAATTGGCTGGGATAACCGAAATCCCTGCTTATGTGCGCACAGCCAATGACCAACAGATGTTGGAAATGGCATTGATCGAAAACATTCAACGTGAAAACCTGAATGCAATTGAGATTGCATTGAGTTTTCAACGCATGATTGAAGAGTGTAGCCTTAAACAAGAAGAATTGGGTGACCGCGTAAGTAAAAACCGTTCGACGGTTACCAATTACCTTCGTTTGTTGAAATTGCCACCTGTTATTCAAGCGGCAATTCGTGATGGGGACTTGACTATGGGGCATGCACGTGCTTTAATCAATGTGGGTGAGGTGGATAAGCAATTGTTTATTTTCCGTGAAATCGTGGAAAAAGGTCTTTCGGTACGTAAGGCAGAACAATTGGTTCGTGAAGTACAACAAGCTAAGGACAAAAAGCAAAAAGGAAAGCAAGATGCTGGATTGAACTTTCAATTTCAAAAGATTGAGGATGATTTGGCTTCCAAATTTGCTACTCGCGTTAAATTGAACTTAAAATCAGCGAAGGGTAAGGGGGCTATTGAAATCCCTTTTGACTCGGAAGATGATTTAAGCCGTATTTTAGAATTGCTTGATTGGTAATGCAGCGAATACTATGGCTATTGGCTTTGTTGCTGTGTGCGAACTTTGTTTCGGCACAACGTCGGGATACCATTCCTGATTCTACAAAGACCGTTATTATTCCGGACTCTGTTAAGGCTGCGGTGCAAGATACCGCAAAGAAGGAGACGCGTGCTGAGCGCAAGGCTAGGATCAAAGCAGAGAAGGAACGCGCTAAATATTATTACAAGGATATTAAGAAGGATTCTGCTCGTTTAGAAATTGAGCGTTTAACGCGTGTGGCGTGGAAGCGTTCAGCCATTTTACCGGGTTGGGGTCAATATACGAATCAAGGACTTTGGTGGATCAAAGTTCCTGTTATCTATGGAGGGTTTGTCGCCTCCTATTTTGTTATTGATTATTGGCAATGGTATTATAAGCTGTTTCTAACCGAATTGCAATACCGAGAACAGTATAATCAGCCTTCACCTGATGGTATTCTTGGGATGAATAGCAATTGGGATACACAAGGTTTGATCAAGTTTAAGGATTATGGTCGTCGTAATCGAGACTTGACAATCCTGGTAACAGTCGGCTGGTATGGTCTTAATATTGTGGAAGCTTATGTGGATTCCATACTTAAAAACCGCTGGAACATCAGCAATGACCTAAGTTTTAAATTATCACCTACCTTTATGCCAACGGGTTCCAATTCGGCGGGTATACCTAATTTTTCGGCGAAAAGTTTGTATGCTCCAGGAATTAAGATGACATTTACATTGAATTAAGATAAAAACCAATTATAATATGAAAATTGTTTTATTGGGATATGGTAAAATGGGGCAGCTGATCGAGCGCTTCGCACTCAAAAGAGGGCATGAGGTGGTCTTGATCGTGGATGAAGAAAATCGAGATTCCATTGAGCTGGAAGATATTGAAGATGCCGATATTGCTATCGACTTCAGTACTCCTCACGCCGCCCTTGATAATATCAGTCTATGTTTTGAAGCCAATCTTCCTCTTGTAGTAGGAACTACAGGTTGGTATGATCATTTGGAAGAAGTGAGAGAAACCTGTTTAGATGCTAATCAGGCGTTATTATATGGCTCTAACTTCAGTATCGGAGTCAATATATTTTTCCATATTAATAAATTACTAGCAAAAGCCATCAATCCTTATAAGCAATACGATGTGCAGGTGGAAGAAATTCACCATATCCATAAATTGGATGCACCTTCAGGTACAGCGATTACCATTGCTGAGGGGATTTTAGATGGAATAGACTCCAAAGCTGGATGGGTGAATTCGGTAGAAGGATCAGGGGAAGAAGTGATACCTAAGGCAGATGAGTTATTGATTGAAAGCTTGCGCATCGAGGAGGTTCCGGGAACACATACCGTGCTGTATAGTTCCGAGGTTGATCAAATCGAGTTTAAGCATACTGCACATAGCCGTGAGGGCTTTGCTTTAGGCGCAGTTATTGCCGCAGAATGGCTTTATGGAAAAAAAGGATTTTTCCAGGTTACAGAAATGTTTGATTTTAATAAATAATATATGTGGTATATTTTTGCTGCCATTTTCATTTTAGGTTCTTTATACGGGCTTTACTTACTTTATATTAAAGCGGGTAGACAAGGTTGGGAAGCCATCGTTCCTGTATACAGACAATATGTGATGGCTCAACTCGTAGGAAGACCAACATGGTGGATTGTATGGCTTTTTGTGCCAATCGTGAATGTTTTTATATTCTATGATTTCTATTTAAACTTTGTAAAAGCTTTTGGTAAACGTCGGTTTTGGGAAAATGCAGCTGCTGTATTGGTGCCTTTTATCGTATTGCCAATGTGGGGTAGAGATCCGAATGTGAAATATTTGGGGCAGTCGACTACAGAGGAATTCAAGAAGAAATATCCATATAAGAAATCACTGGGTAGGGAATGGGCTGATGCCATCATCTTTGCTACCGTAGCGGCAACTCTAATTCGTGGATTCTTGATCGAGGCGTATATGATTCCTTCAGGTTCTATGGAGCGCAGTTTATTAGTAGGTGATTTCCTATTTGTAAGTAAGCTGAACTATGGCCCACGTGTGCCTATGACGCCTATAGCATTTCCTTTTGCACACCACACCATGCCGATAACCGGTGGAAAGGCCTATTCGGAGCTGATCCAATTGCCTTACAAACGTCTTGCTGGTTTCCAAGAGATCAAACGCAACGATGTAGTCGTTTTTAACTATCCAACAGAAACTTTCCGCCCAATTGATAAGCGGGAGAATTATATTAAACGTTGTGTTGGGTTGCCAGGTGATGTTGTTTCCATGGAAGATGCGAAATTATTCGTCAATGGTGAGCCGGCTTATACTTCAGCAGAGTTTCAGACGACTTATGTTGTCAAAACGGATCCCCACTCTTTGGCCCAACAGACATTAAAGGATAATCGTCTGGAATTGGATACTTACTATACGAATCCAGATTCAGGATTATATGTTATTCATATGACCCAGGAAGAAGCAGATCAAGTGAAGGCTTGGCCGAAAATCAAAAAGGTAGAAAAATTGATTTATTGGAAAAATACAACGGATCCAATGAGTGATGCATTCCCGCATTACGAGAATGGTCCAATATGGAACATTGATAACTTCGGACCGATTACGGTTCCTAAGAAGGGGGCTAGTGTGAAATTGGACAGCTTGTCTGTACCTATCTACGAATTGGTCATTTCTACTTACGAAGGTAATACTTTCGAGAAACGTGCTGATGGATATTACATCAATGGGCAGAAATCCGATACCTATACTTTCAAAATGGATTACTATTGGATGCAAGGTGATAATCGCCATAACTCTGCCGATTCTAGAGCTTGGGGATTTGTGCCTGAAGATCATATCGTAGGAAAAGCTTTATTCACTTGGATGAGCTGGGATACAGATGGTTCTGGATTAAGCAAAATCCGCTGGGATAGAATATTTAAAGGCATTCATTAATAGCGGATCTTTAAAAAGAGCATAAAGAGAAAGGCTGAATTTGATGAAAATTCAGCCTTTCTTGTTTTATTAAATATTTTGATTGCCTATTTCAAGGCTGCTAAATAGCGTTTGATTGTTTCTTCTAAGCCTAAGTACAAAGCATCTGCAATTAAAGCATGGCCGATACTTACCTCCAATAATTCGGGGATATGCTGATTGAAATATTGCAGGTTGTTTAAATCTAAATCATGCCCTGCATTTAATCCAAGACCTACTTCTCTTGCTTTCAAGGCTGCCTTAAAATAAGGCTCAATTGCTTTCTCTTTATCAAATCCAAACTCTGCGGCATAAGCTTCAGTGTACAATTCAATGCGGTCAGTGCCTGTCTCAGCAGCTGCTTCCACCATCTCTTCTACCGGGTCAACAAAGATGGATACGCGGATGCCTTCACCTTTGAATAGCTTCACCATCTCGATAAGATAATCCTTATTGGCAATAGTATCCCAGCCATGGTTGGAAGTAATTTGGTTTAGGGCATCAGGAACCAAGGTAACTTGCGTAGGCTTATTGGCCAATACCAAATCAACAAATTTTTGCTCCTGACAATTCCCCTCAATATTGAATTCCGTTTGGATTTCGGCTTTCAGATCATATACATCTTGGTATCTGATATGTCTTTCATCTGGCCTAGGGTGAACGGTGATTCCTTGAGCACCAAAGCGCTCACAAGCCAAAGCGGTAGCTAATACATTGGGAACATTGCCTCCTCTTGAATTACGGAGGGTAGCAATCTTATTGATGTTTACGGATAGTTTAGTCATGATTCCTATTTTTTACAAATCTACTGTTTTAGTAAGCCATATTCCTATGATATTCTGATTTATTAACGCTAAATCAATGGATAAAATTTTATAAATTGCAGGAAATATGGATGGACTGGATTTCAATCTCTTAAGTGGCTTTCGCCTACTCGACTTTATCGATATTCTACTCGTAGCGATCATCATCTACTATATCTATAGTTTGATAAAAGGTACAATAGCAGTAAATATCCTAATTGGGGTAGGGCTTTTCTATGGGATTTACCTGGTAGTGAAGCAGATGGAGATGCGCCTTCTGACAGAGATTTTCGGCGGTTTTATATCCGTGGGATCCATAGCCTTGATTGTTGTATTCCAGCAGGAAATCAGGCGATTTCTATTACATATTGGTAAGAATATCTCCTTACGACGTAAAAAATTCTTTTGGACCATCTTTGGTACAAAGAAATCCACTCATGCAGATAATACGGAATATATCCGTCCAATAGTAGAGGCATGTCAAAACATGTCCCGTTCAAAGACAGGTGCTTTATTAGTATTTTCACGTTACTTCGATGAGGAATATTACCAAACCAGTGGAACGACCATCGATGCACCCATTTCAAAGCGTTTGCTGGAAACCATCTTCTTTAAAAATTCTCCCTTACATGATGGTGCGGTCATTATTGTTGATTTCCGTATTATGACAGCTAGTTCGGTATTGCCATTATCAGACAGTGAAGATCTGCCTCCACAATTTGGCCTTCGACACCGTGCTGCAATTGGTGTTACGGAAGTTTCTGAAGCTATTGCAGTCATTGTCTCCGAAGAAACTGGAGAGATTTCATTTGCTAAGGATGGCAACATCAATATGAACCTTACTGCGGAGGAGTTAGAGAAGATTCTTAACGAAGAACTCTAATTTGCTGAATAATATTTTTATTAATATGAATTTTACTGAATAATTGTTTTTATTTATCAATTTTTCGATAACTTTATTCTAATTGTAAATTTAAATTCCGCGATTATGCATTTCGATGAAAAAAAGCCTGTTGACTTTGTTCTAAATGACCTTTTTGAACATTATAGACGGAACGTAGCCGATGTCGATAAAATTACCAAAGCCCTTTTAGAGCGTCAGGTGGTTTCTTCTCAAGAAGAGATTGTCAATGACCATATAGCCTTCCGTACTTTAGGGGTGCCGAACTTAGGATTGGCTTCTTTTGAGAAGATCTTCCTTTCCTTTGGTTACAAAAAGATGGATTATTTTTATTTTGAAGGTAAGAAATTGGATGCTTATTGGTACGCACCTGCAGATCCAGCCTATCCGCGTATTTTTGTTTCGGAACTTCGGGTAAAGGAATTGTCTAAAGAAGCGCAAGAAATCATCCAGAAATATACAAAGTCCATAACTTCTGATCCAGTAGATCAAATCGACCTGAAGAATGGGGAAGAGGTTGCAGCTTTCTTGCAAGAACCACTATGGGACTTGCCTACCTCAAGCGAATATGAAACGCTATTGGCGGAAAGTGAATATGCTGCTTGGGTTATTTACAACCGTTATTATTTAAACCATTATACCATCAGCATACATGAATTGAAGGATGGTTACAATACCTTAGAGGAGTTTAATGCTTTCTTGGAAAGTATTGGCGTGAAATTGAATACTTCAGGTGGGAAGATTAAAACTAGTGAGGATGGTTTATTGCGCCAGAGTTCTACGGTTTCTGCTTTATATGATGCGAAGTTTGCTGATGGAAAGACATTGCCGATTGCTGGAAGTTATGTGGAGTTTGCCGAGCGTAGTGTTTTGCCTCAATTTAAAGATTTACCAAAAGATCAAATTGAACCTAAGCATCGTCGAGATGGTTTTGAGACCAATAATGCCGATAAGATTTTCGAAAGTACTTATACCACACAAATAAAAGGAGCGTAAGAATATGGAAGAGCAGCTTTCTTTGCTTGCTCAACAGTTAGAGGGCGAATTGTTTTGGGATGAACCGATGCGTTTGTTATATGCAACAGACGCATCTGCTTATCGCGAGATGCCCTTGGCTGTGGCTTATCCAAAAAACAAAGAGGATATCAAAAGATTGATTTCTTTCGCTCGTGAACAGCATACTTCTCTTATTCCACGTACTGCAGGTACTTCGCTGGCAGGTCAGGTTGTTGGAGCAGGAATAGTGGTGGATGTTTCCAGATACTTCACAGGTATTGAAGAGCTAAATGTAAAGGAGAATTGGGTAAAAGTTCAACCTGGAGTAATACGGGATGAGCTTAATCTTTTCCTTAAGCCGCATAAGCTTTATTTTGGACCCGAGACTTCAACGGCGAATCGTGCTATGATTGGCGGGATGGTCGGTAATAACTCCTGTGGTTCTAACTCCTTGATTTATGGTAGTGCTCGGGAGCATACTTTAGAGGTGGAAGGTTTTCTGAGCGATGGCTCAGAAGTGTCTTTTAAAGCCTTGAGTTTTGATGAGTTTGTTGCCAAGAGCCAACAGGATAGTCTAGAGGGTAGAATATATCAGCAGATTAAATCCATGTTGGGTGATTACCACAATCAAGAATTAATACGCGAGAACTATCCGAAAGCAAGTATTCAACGTAGGAATACAGGCTATGCTTTGGATTTGTTATTGGAGTCCGATCCTTTTAATTCAGGAGCTGAGCCTTTTAATTTCTGTAAATTGATTTGTGGTTCGGAAGGGACTTTACTTTTTATTACTTCCATTAAACTTCATGTAAATGCATTGCCTGAGAACCCAAGTGGGTTGCTATGTGTGCATTTTCATTCGCTGCAAGATGCCTTAAAAGGAAATCTGATTGCCTTAAAACATCAGCCCTTGGTAAGTGAGCTCATGGATAATTACATTTTGGAATGCACCAAAGGTAATCTGGAGCAAATGAATAATCGATTCTTTATAGAGGGCGATCCAGCGGCGATATTAATCGTGGAATACGATGGTCTGGATGAAGCTGATATTTTAAGAAAGGTTGCAGAAGTAGAGGCTGATATGCGAGCTCATGGCCTAGGTTATCATTTTCCTTTGGTGTTAGGTGCTGATAAGAAGCGGGTATGGAATCTACGTAAAGCTGGATTGGGGTTATTGAGCAATGTGCCTGGAGATGAGAAGCCTGTTGCAGTCATTGAAGATACAGCGGTTGATGTGCATGATCTACCAGCCTATATCGCTGACTTTAACCAGATTTTAGAACAATATAATTTATATGCAGTGCATTATGCGCATGCTGCCACAGGCGAATTGCATTTGCGCCCAATAATTAATCTCAAAACGAAAGAAGGCAATTTACTTTTTCGAGCTATTGCATTGGAAATTGCGGAATTGGTGAAGAAATATAAAGGTTCCTTGAGTGGGGAGCATGGTGATGGAAGACTGCGAGGAGAATTTATTCCACTCATGATTGGTGACCATAATTATCAGCTCTTAAAGGATCTTAAAAAGCAATGGGATCCAGAGGGGATATTTAATCCGGGTAAGATTGTTGACACGCCTTCGATGAATACTTTCTTACGTCATGAACCCGGACAGGTAGATCGGGAAATAAAGACGGTATTTCGTTATAACGGGCAAACTATCCTACAGCATGCTGAGCAGTGTAATGGTTCTGGAGATTGCCGTAAAACGCACTTATCGGGAGGAACGATGTGTCCTTCATATATGGCCACCAAGGAAGAGAAGGATACGACCAGAGCACGGGCCAATATGCTACGTGAAATGCTGACAAATTCCAGTAAACTGAATCCTTTTGACCATGAGGAATTAAAGGATGTCATGGATCTATGTATCAGCTGTAAAGGTTGTAAATCGGAGTGCCCAAGTAGCGTTGATATGGCTAAACTTAAGGCTGAGTTTCTACAAGGTTATTATGATGCGCATGGTGTGCCTATTCGATCGAGAATGATTGCCCATGTGGATACTTTAACACGCTTGATGCAACCAATTTCAGGCATATATAATTTTATGACGGGCAATAAGCTAACTGGTAATCTCATCAAGAAAGTTATTGGCTTTGCTCCTGAGCGTCATATTCCTAAAATAGCCAGTCAGACTTTGCGTTCTTGGTATAAGCAAAAGGATAAACCTTCCTTTGATAAAAAAGAAGCATTAAAAACGGTGTACTTCTTCTTTGATGAGTTTACGAATTATAACGATGTCGAGATTGGTAAGAAAGCCATATTGCTTTTGGAGGCCTTAGGTTATCAGGTTCTAATGGTTGAACATGAGTTTTCAGGTCGTGCTTTAATGTCTAAGGGATTATTGCGGGAAGCTAAGAAATTGGCCAATAAGAATGTGGAGATCTTTAGGGGCAGACTCAATGAGAACACGAAGTTAGTTGCTGTGGAGCCTTCTACTATTTTGACTTTCCGAGATGAATATGTTGATCTGGTGGACGAGCACTTGCTTGAAGATGCCAAACGAATTGCTCCATTAGCATTGTCTATTGAAGAGTTTATTTTGCAAGAATATGAATTAGGCAATATTGCTACAGAACAGTTTACACAAGAAGAGCAGGAGATATTACTTCATGGACACTGCCAACAAAAGGCTTGGGGAATAGTACCTGCTGTTCACAAAATATTGGCAATACCTGAAAATTATAAGGTAAAGGATATTCCATCAGGATGTTGCGGTATGGCTGGATCTTTTGGTTATGAAAAAGAACACTATGAAGTATCCATGAAAATAGGGGAGTTGGTATTATTCCCTGCTGTACGAGATAAGAAGTCGGGTTGTATAGTGGCGGCCCCAGGCTCAAGTTGCAGACATCAGATATTTGATGGAACAAAAGAATCAGCCCATCATCCAGTTGAGATTTTATTTAAGGCTTTATTGTAATTAACAGTCTTTCCTAATAAAACAAAAGACCTTTCAATGAATAAGTTGAAAGGTTTTTTTTGTGATTATAACATATTGTTTTTTATAATGAGCAAACTTTTGTTACAGAAGGTAAATTGATTTAGGTTTTTTAATTATATTTTTTTTCAAACAACCTACTGTACTGTAGCGTTTTGTATTGTTTCTATTAATAGTTTGGTGTTTAAAGTTTATAATAATCGAAATTATAGAAAAGTCATTAATTTATACTGTCTAAAAATTGTTTTATAGTCAATTTTCTATTTTAGAACTGAAAGATTAATTAGTTTATAAAATTTGTTTAATTAAATTCCTTTATTAATTTTATTAATGAAGTCATACTTAATTACCGGGTATGACCTAAAAACCAAAAGCACAAAAAGTTATGTGCTACTGAATTATGAAGTTGAAGCCAATGTCGCGATCGTTTGACAGCTTTCCAACTTGCTTATTTTAATATATAATGTAATTACTCTTTGTAGTGTTTACTTCTGTTTTCTATACCTAATTAGGTAGGATGGATTGAGAGTACAATACTTGGAGTTTTGGGATTGCTTTTTTAACTAAACAACTAAATATGAAAAAACAGACATCTACTCATTATCCATTTCTTAAGGCTGGTCCTTTCAGCCAAGATTTAATTCGTTTTCAATAGTAAGCCTTAGGGGATAAGTTTACTAGCGAAGCGTCAGTACATCTTTTATTAAAATATAGGAGTCTTTCGGGACTTGGGGCAGAGGTCTAAAAATAGGCCTTCGGGGGAAGTATTGCCTATATTTTTGGGGACAAACAAACAAATACTAACCAATTCTAATTGAACAAATGAAACAACTCAAAGCAATTCTGCTAATAGGATGTCTCCTGTTAGTTCATCTTGGTTTTGCTCAGACCCGCGTTGTGTCGGGTACTGTTTCTGACCAAGAAACAAGAAAGCCAATTCCAGGCGCTACAGTTACGGTTCCATCAACCCGTATTGCAACCATGACTGATGGTTCAGGCCGATTTACCATTTCGGTTCCTACCAACAGCAACAGCATCCAAGTAACATCAGTAGGGTATAGCCCCAAAGTGATTTCTGTCTCTAACCTGCGTGGTGAGCGTCTAGATATTTACTTGGAGGCTTCTAACAATGTACTTGATGAAGTAGTCGTTACAGGGGGAGGTTTAGTGGCTAAACGTAAGGAAGTAGGTAATGCCAGTACGACAATTAAGTCGGAAGTGATTACTCAAGGTAAATCCTCCAACTTTGCATCTGCCTTATCGGGTAAAGTTCCTGGCTTACAGGTGAATGCTGTGAATGGTGGTGTAAACCCTAACTACCGTTTAGTATTACGTGGTCAGCGTTCCATTACTGGTAACAACCAGGCATTATTGGTATTGGATAACATTATTGTACCAAATTCAATGTTAGGTAACTTAAATCCAGAGGACATTGAAAACATTGAAGTATTAAACGGTGCTGGTGCTGCTGCTGCTTACGGATCTGATGCATCCAATGGTGCGATCGTAATTACTACTAAACGTGGTAAAGCTGGTGTAACAACCATTAAAGCTTCTCATACATCTACAGTAGAGGCCGTTAGTTACTTACCACAGATTCAAAATCGCTTCGGATCAGGTACTACTCCAGATGCTGTAAAAACCTATACCCCTTATGAAAACCAGCAATATGGACCTGAGTTTGATGGAAGCATGGTAGAAATTGGTAAACCTCTTTTCGATGGTTCTATCCAAACAATCCCTTATTCTGCTCGAAATGATAAATACGAATTTTGGCAAAATGGATTAGCTAATCAATCTGATATTAGCTTAACCTCTGGTGATGATAAATCTACTTATTATATCTCTGGACAATTCTTTGCTCAGTCTGGTGTTTTACCAAAAGATAAATACAAACGCGCGAGTATTCGTGCCAATGGTTCAAGAAATATTTATCCAAACTTCCGTGCTAACTACAATGCCAACTACATTCAGAACTGGTATGATTTAACAACAGCAAGTGGAAGTATGTATAACGAGATTCTACAGACTCCAGCGCATGTTCCATTGACACAGTATAGTGATTGGAAGAATGATCCTTATGCTAACCCGAACGGTTATTATAACGATTATTATGACAACCCTTATTTCTCATTGGATAACTGGCGTTCTAAAACTAGAAATGAATATTTCCAAGGAAACGTTCAGTTAGAATGGAACCCAATTAAGAATGCGTCGGTGACTTACCGTATTGGTATCAGCTCTCAAAATGCGCAAAATAAGAGCTATAACGGTGCCTTCCGTTTTACAGAATACACCAAAAACATTTCCTCATCCAAAGGTGATTATGCAGCTAATGTGAGTGATAGCAAATCGACAAGTATTCAATTGTTATCTGAGCTTGCATTGGGATATAAAGGAAACATTACTTCAGATATCACGTACAACTTAACAGCTTTAGGCTCACTTCGTGAGAATAACTACAAAGGTCTATCTGTTGGTGGAGCAAACTTAGTTATCGATGATTTATTCAACATCGGAAACTCAAGTCTTAACCCAACAGCTGATGAGTCAAATACGCGTTCTAGACAAGTAGCTTTAGCGGGTGATGCACGTTTTGGATATAAGGATTTCTTATTCTTACACTTTACAGGAAGAAATGACTGGAGATCTATTCTAGCAAAAGAATTCCGCTCATTCTTCTATCCATCCGTTGACTTTTCATTCATTGCTTCTGATGCGATCCCTGCATTGAAGGCTCAAAAATGGATGACCAGCTTGAAAATTAGAGGTGGATACGCCTATGTGGGTAATGTGAACTTATCACCTTATGCATTGAGCACAACCTTTGGTCAAGCAGCAGGATACCCTTATAATGGTGTATCTGCTTTCACTATTGGCGGGACAATGGTTGCTGATGATTTGAAACCAGAGATTACCAAAGGTCCTGAAGCAGGTTTTGATCTAGAGATGTACAATGGTCGAGTTTCTGTTGGAACAACTTGGTACAAAACAAATACCTTCAACCAAACATTCAGTGTTTCTGTTTCTCAAGCATCTGGTTACTCCAGCTTACGTACGAACGTAGGAGAGGTTTCCAACGAAGGTATTGAGTCCTACTTACGTGTTACTCCAGTTAGTAACTTGAATGGTTGGACATTGACCTTAGGAACAAACTACGCTTACAACAAAAACAAAGTTATCTCCCTTTCTGATCAGTCGGATATTTTCGTGTTGGATGCAGGAACTGGTAACCGTATCGTAGCTAAAGTAGGTAACCCATTCCCTTATTTGGAGGTAACAAAATATAACCGTGATGATCAAGGTCGTATCATCGTAAATCCAAATTCAGGATTCCCAAGCTTTGATGGTACTAACTATGCAGGTGTTGGGATTACTAACCCTCCACACATTTTCGGTGCTGATATGGAGCTACGCTATAAACGTTTCCGCTTTACCAGTTTATTCGAATACCGTACAGGACATTTCATCGCTAACCGTGTAACTACCGCATTCGATTTCTCCGGTTCAGGTATCCGTACAACTTGGTTTAACCGCGAGCGTTTTGTCATTCCAAACTCTTCTTATTTAGATCCTGCAACAAACCAATATGTTGAGAACACCAATATCACAACACGTACTGGTGGTGCTGACTTCTGGACTTCTGGAAACTACAACACTGGAGTAGGAGAGAACTATGTGCACTCTGCAGCATTCTGGAAATGGAGAGAGGCAACTTTATCTTACGATGTTCCTCCAACATTATTAAAAGGATTTGCTAAAGGAGCTACTATTTCTGTACAAGGAAGAAACTTATTGTTATTCGTTCCTAAAACCAATTTATATACAGACCCTGAGTACAGTTCAGCAGGTTCTACAAGTAATGCCGTTGGTTTTGCTACGATCAGTTTAACTCCTCCTGCACGTTATTTTGGTGGTACCATTTCTGTAAATTTCTAATCTGATGAAAATGAAAGCATTTAATAAATTAAAATATATAGGGCTTGCTTGTTGTCTATCATTTGCTTCGTGTAATGAATACCTAGACATCAACGTTAATCCGAATAGTCCAACTTATGTTCAGCCCGATCTGATTCTTCCGGGGGCTATTAACACTGCTGCTGCCTACCAAGTCTCTTACAGTACTTACGGTGGTAACGTGGTGGGGTATATCGCCAATGCCGGTGGTTTCTCTGGCTTTGGTAACTTGTTAACTTATGACTACGTGGCCGGTACAGGATCACAATGGGGAGCTTATGATAACCTTTTGGATTTTAAATATGTGATCGATGGATCTGCAGATAATCCAGAATTAATCAACTATAAAGCTGCTGCGGAAGTGATGTCTGTTTACCAATTCCACAAATTGGTCGATCAGCATAATGATATCCCTTATGAAGAAGCGCTGCAAGGTAAAGCCAATTATGCGCCTAAATATTCCGAAGCATCTTCAATCTATGTGGATCTATTGCGTCGTCTAAATGAGGCAATAGGCATGTTTGATGGGGAATCACAAACCGTGAAAAAGTTGAATGCATCATCTGATCCTTTATTTAAAGGGGATATTGATCAATGGAAGAAGTTCGCAAATACCTTGAAACTAAGGCTTTTGATTCGTATTTCTGCAGTTGATGCTTTAAAAGCTAAAGTAACTGAGGAATTCGCTAAAATGGATATGACACTTGGTTTTTTAACTAAAGATGCCATTAATAATCCAGGTTATGTGAAAGATAGACCAAACCCAACTTGGTCAACTTGGGGATACTCGACAGCAGGTAACCCAGTTCCAACTTCACGTGTTCCTTCCTATTATATCTATGGTTATTACGATGGGAATAAGATTGACGATAGTTGGAGAGGAAAGGTTATCTATAATGACTTTGGGGTAACATCACGGCCTACACCTTTGAATCAATTAGGAAACGAAACGGGTAACCCACCAGTACGTTCAGGATACTCTACTTGGTATACAGGGGTTCGCTCCAGTGCTTCCAGTATTACAGATGCTCTTGGTGTGGTGAAGGGTCCTACTCAAGGACAACCTATGATGTTAGCAGCGGAGTCTTATTTCTTACAAGCAGAAGCCTTCTTAAAAGGATATTTGACTGGAAATATGACCACCGCATTTGAAAACGGTATCAAAGCATCCTTCAATTATTTATACTTAGATGTGAATGGCGCTTTAGGAGCTGGTAAGAATGTAGCAACGGATTTTGCAGCTTATAAAGCAGCCAATGCAGCATCTTATTTAGTGGATATCTCCAAAGCAGGAACTGATGCACAAAAATTAGAAGCTATTATTACCCAAAAGTATATTGCCATGAACATGATCACTGGTGAAGAGGCTTGGAATGATTACCGTCGTACGGGTTATCCTAAGACTACTCCTGGAGGCAGCAAATACGTAGATATGGCTTCTGTAACATCAAATTCACCTCGTCCAGATAGATTGCCAACAATGATTAAGTATCCGACTTCGGAATACAATTACAACGCGGCAAATACTAAAGAGATCAATCACTTTGCTGATCAGATTTTCTGGGCTAAGAAATAATTAATAGGAATAGTTATGTATAATCGAAATATAATGAAGAAAA
Organism: Sphingobacterium lactis; assembly: GCF_051951495.1. Lineage (GTDB taxonomy): Bacteria > Bacteroidota > Bacteroidia > Sphingobacteriales > Sphingobacteriaceae > Sphingobacterium > Sphingobacterium lactis_A. Next base: position 135,848 of record NZ_JBNHAS010000002.1, read on the forward strand.
TAGCAGCACTTGCAATAGGTACATTTTTCCTATTCATGAATACATCCTGTCTAAAAGATGATCAATATGCTTTGCATCCATCTGGAGGACTTAATGTTATCGAATTCTATAATGTGACTGGTCCTACTTCCGCTTATATAGATCCTGTATTGGTTTACAGTGCAGGGACCTTTGAAACGGGTAAGGACGAATTCACCTTTGGCGTAAATTATGCTGGACCAGAGAATACAGCACCTCAGGATATTGTCGTGCAATTAGCAGCATCTCAACAAACTGTTGATAAACAAAATGCAGCAAAAGGATCGGGATATACTTTAGTGGCAGCAGATTCATATGAAATGCCAACAAGCCTAACCATCAAAAAAGGAGAGAAATTTGCCTTAGGAAAGGTTAAACTTAAATTAGATAAGTTTGACTTGGCTAAAAAGAATGTTTTGGCAATCGCCATCACCAGCAGCTCTCATGGAAATATTTCCGGGAATGGTGGTACAGCCATCTTTACCATGGCCATCAAGAATAAATACGATGGCGTTTATAAGGTGGAAGCTTTATCGCCAATGCTTGATGTTACTGCAGCAAATTTAGTTGGTTATTACCCACTTGAAGCCAACTTAGTAACCATCTTGGGTAACACCAATTTCATGACTTCAAATACCTATTTGAACGGTGGAACTGGTCACCCGATTAAAAATGGTACTGCAAACTCATCTTATGGTAACTTCTCGCCGATATTTAAGTTTGATGCCAACAACAATGTGGTTGAAGTAACCAACTACTTTGGGCAAGGAACAAACCCTAATGGACGTTCTGCACGCTTAGATATCACTGGTGCAAACAAAATGACTATTGGTGCTGATGGTTCCAAAGTGATGGAAGTGAAGTATGTCATGGTGGAAAATGGTAAAGATCGTACCTTCTTCCACGAGAAATGGACATTCTTAAAATCAAGATAATCTACCTATGAATTAAATAAGTAAGGGAGGCGCCAGCGGTGCCTCCCTTTTCTGTTATGACTAAACAATACGGTTTAAATTATCATATCAGATAAACCGTAAAGTATGATTTTTATTTTTTCTGCGCAGCTTGAAGTGCTTGAGTATTCAACTTCACATATTCTGAATTCTTCTCTTTCTTAGCCATCTCTATTCCTTCTTGGGCAGCTTTAATAGCGCCAGCTTTATCACCCGCCTTAGCTAATATTAAAGATTTCCAATATTTGATATGCGGCGCATTCGTGTTGCCTTTATCCGCTTCTACCATCCACTCGGCGGCTTTCTTCGCATCGATATTGTGGGTATGGTAGTATTGCGCAGCTTGGAAGTAAGGTTTTTTGTTTCCTTGCATGGCTTCATCAATGCTCGCCATGATCTCCGTCTTCTGATCTACCTCGATCATGAAAGAAACTTTGGTATTCTCCCATGCCAAAGAAGTTTTCATGTGCTGATCATTTACCTCATCAAATGAAATCGTGAAAGATTCAACCTTGTCTTTTAAGGTTACCGGTTTTACCTTAACACGTAAAACATCATCCGCTTGATCATATGTATAGGCGCCCCATTGTTTCGCATTGCTGTTAAAAATGATGGTCCATTCGTTTTTCGTCGGAATGGTAAATAAAGCATAGGTGCCAGCAGCCAATGTTTTACCTTCAATTTTTACCTCATCTTGAAAAGTAATATTAGTAGCGTTGTTTGCTCCAGTACGCCAAATCTGGTTATAAGGTACAAGATCTCCAAAGATTTTACGACCCTTGATATTTGGACGTTGATAAATTATGCTGACTTGACTAATGCCTAAATCTTGTATGATAAATTGCGTACTACTTGCTGGTGGTAGTTTAATTTGTGCATCAGCATCTTGAACGCTGAAGAATAAACCCGATGCGAGCAAGAGGGTAAATGCTATTTTTTTCATAATCAAAAATGTTCTATTCTCCGAAGATACTAATACCATATAAAAAAACAAACGGAGATAGTTGATTATCTCCGTTTGTCTTTTGTCATTTTATGATATTAGTGCTTGCGAACCTTGTGTCCTGAGATCGCATAGTACAATATAAATAAGTAACATGGTAAAGCAATCCAATAAGCTTGATGCGAATTGGTAAAGTGCGCTAATTGACCATATAACAATGGAATAACAGCACCACCAGCAATACCCATTACTAAGATACCCGATGCTGCACTTGTAAATTTACCTACACCTTTCAATGCCAATGGCCAAATTGCAGGCCATACAAGTGAGTTAGCTAATCCTAATAATCCTACTAAGGTTAATGATACAATTCCGTCAGTAAAAACGATACCGGCAGTTAAGAAAATACCTAAGATAGCACTGATTTTTAAAGCAGCCTCTTGAGAAAGGTATTTTGGAATAGCGATAATACCAATGATATAACCAACTACCATCGCACCCATAGTAAAGGATGTAAAGAATTTAGCAGTTTCCAAAGGAATGCCCAAATACTTTCCGTAAGCGATGATTGTATCTCCAGCCAATACTTCTACCCCTACGTACATAAACAAGGCTACGAAGCCTAATATTACGTGAGGAAAGTCAAATATACTTTGCTTAGATTCTGTTAAGGTATGGTGCGAAGCATCTTCTTCCTCATCACCTTTCACCTCTGGCAAGTTAGCGCGCGAAATCCAGAATGCTAAGACAAGTAAAACAACAACAATACCGATATAAGGATTAACAACCTGCAGAGCAATTTTATCCAATGCAGCAGCTGATTCTTCAGGGCTCATTGTTGCTAAGGATTGTTGTACTTTATCTGCTTCACCTAGGTTTAAGAAGTAACCTAAGATAATTGGTGCTAGCGCACCCGCAAATTTATTACAAATACCCATGATACTGATCCTTTTTGCAGCAGTCTCTACTGGGCCAATGATCGTGATATATGGATTGGATGCGGTCTGTAGAATAGCTAAACCACCACCCATAATGAATAAACCTGTCAAGAACAATAAGTAGGTACGTGAGTAAGCAGCAGGAATAAATAATAATGCTCCTACAGCCATAATTGCCAATGAAATGGCCATTCCCTTCTTAAATCCAAATTTATTTAGCACCCAAGTCGATACTGGTGCCATCACTAAATAAGCGATATAAAATGCAAATGTTACGAAATAAGATTGAACCTCTGAAAGTTCACAAGCGATCCGTAAGTAGGGGATCAACAGGGAGTTAAGCCAAGTGGCGAATCCAAAAATAAAGAATAAAGACCCGATAATTATCATTGGTCCTACTGTAGATTGATTTTGTTGATTACTCATAAATTTGATTTATGGATTAATAATTTTAGCTAACCACAAGGCTAATAAAATAATTTGGAATATTAAAATAGAATTTGAAAAGCAAACGATTGCGTTTTTCCATAAAAAGAGGAGAGACTTCGAATGGGCGATGTCTCTCCAAAAACCTAAACCGTATCATAAAACCAAAATGGTATTATTACGGTTGAACAATCCATCATTAAGAAAGTTTGTTAGGTTTGTGGTTTTTTTATCACCGCAATGGTTAATCTGGAAATACAGACTAAAGCATCGCGTTCGTTTGTTATCCGAATGTCCCATACGTGGGTTGTTTTTCCGATATGTAATGGGGTACATGTCGCTTTGACCGTACCTTTCGTCACAGGGCGAATGTGGTTTGCATTGATCTCCAAACCCACACCAGCATAAACATCGGAATCAATCACTAAATTCGAAGCAACACTACCAACAGACTCCGCCAATACACAAGAAGCACCACCGTGTAATAAACCGTAAGGTTGTTTTACCTTCTCATTAACGGGCATTTCGGCGACAATGGCATCATCGGTAATGGATATGGCTTTGATATCCAAAAAACCTGTCATATTAATAGCGAACAGGTCGTTAATCTCTTCCAGGGTATATGGTCTATGCCAAATCATTGTTGTTGTTTTGGTCTTTAAGATATCGGGTTTTCAAGATAACCACATGGTGGTTTAAGTGGCCGGCAATGATGTATAAAAAAGCGCGAACGCTGATTAAACGATCAGATGCCATGCCCTTACGAGCAAGCTCTGTTTCATCAAAAGACTCAAATAAGTACAAGTTTGCTTTGCGTAAGTGATAAAATTCTTGGGCGATATCTTCTAGCTTTCGCTCATCATGACGGCCATTTGCTACAAATTCATCTTGCTCAAATGATGCCAGTGCTGTCATATCATTGCGACCGAAGCGCAATGCCCGATAAGTCATGATACGCTCGGCATCCAAAATATGGCACAACACTTCTTTGATGCTCCATTTGTCTTCTGCGTATTTGTAAGTTCCTTGATCTTCCCGAATACTGGCGATAAATTCAGGGAATGTTGTCAGTTGATCGTTTAATTCGACCATGACATCTCCCGTTACGGTTTCGATATAGTCGTTAAAAATTGCTGGATACTCATCAGATTTGAGTGGGCTCATAACGTAGATTGCTTTTTAATATGATTCTAAATGTTGTACCTTTTCCTATTTCAGATTCTTTCACAAAAATCTGACCACGATGGTAATACACCATCCGTTTAGTCAAACTTAAGCCCAGTCCCCAGCCTCGCTTCCGAGTAGTGAATCCAGGTTGAAAGATGGTTTCCCAGTTGGAACGCGGAATGCCTTTTCCGGTGTCACTAATGTCTATAAAAATTTCCTCTTTTGCAATGTTTTCCGAAATGTTAACCCCGATTTGGCCTTCTCCTTCTATTGCATTTACCGCATTTTTTAAAAGGTTTTCAATGATCCAGTCAAATACCTGCACATTTAATTTGGCCTCCACATGTTGGTCTCCAGTAAGCTCAAATGTAATACGCTTGCTCGTGCGAATCTTAAAATAATTCACGTAATCTTCAACTACCGCATAGACCACATGATTAGACAAAGAAGGAGTAGAACCTATTTTCGAAAAACGATCAGCCACAATTTCCAAACGTTGCACATCCCGTTCCATTTCATTGAATAGACTATCATCTTTCGACTCATAGGTAACTCTAGCTAATTCCAACCAACCCATCAATGATGATATCGGAGTACCCAATTGATGCGCCGCCTCTTTTGCCATACCAACCCAGACCAGATTCTGTTCTGAATTTCGAATAGAGTTAAAAACGGTATAGGCAATAATCAGGAAGATCCCAATCAAGGAAAGTTGGATATAAGGAAATATGCGCAACTGTTGTAAGGCTTCTGAATCTTTGTAATAGACGAACCATTTTTCGCCCGTATCCAAATCCAATTGTATAGGTGGATGCGCCTTTTTCATGGTGTGCAGTTCCTTTTCAAAATAGATGGGGTCGTACTGTAGGTTGGATCCGCTGTCCAGCGCAGCCTTTTCGATGTTAGTTTTGCTGCTGTCCAGGTCACGCCAAAGGATAATTTTTTCATTCTGGTCAGTGATAATAGCAGGTAGGCTCAAGCTATCCCGAACGGCAAAAATCAAACTGATGAACTCATCGTCCAGATCGGGCATGGTGACCACGCTTTTGGTACTCATGGCCCATACTTGGGCTTTCGTACGCTCGGATTTTGATAGGCTCTTCACCAAATGGTTACTGTACAAAAGCGAAGCTGCTGCAATCATTGCTGCAAATAAAAACAGGAAAAATTTCCATTGTTGTTTATTATACCGGTAAGGGTGTTGCTTCATAGACCTGGAAAATGAACCCAAATTAATCATTTTCCGATAGCTTGGAGAAAGAAATTTAGAAATGCTTAATTTTGTGCCTATGAGTTCACAAAAACAAGTAAGGGTGCGATTTGCCCCTAGCCCTACAGGCGGTTTACACTTAGGTGGTGTTCGAACCGCACTTTTCAATTATCTATTTGCTAAACAGCATCAAGGAAAATTCATCCTTCGTGTAGAAGATACTGACCAAACCCGCTTTGTGCCTGGTGCCGAAGAGTATATTCAAGAATGTCTAGCATGGTGTGGACTCATTCCAGATGAAAGTCCTTTGAACGAAGGTAAATTCGGGCCTTATCGTCAAAGTGAAAGAAAACCTTCATACCGCAAATTTGCAGAGGATTTAGTGTCTAAAGGATTTGCTTATTATGCTTTCGATACAGCAGAAGAGTTGGATCAACAAAGACAACTGCATCCGAATTTCCGCTATTCCCATGAGAATAGATTGGACCTACGAAACTCCTTAAGCCTGTCTGAAGAGGAAACAGCGAAATTATTGTCGGACGGTACGCCGCATACCATTCGTATCAAGATGCCAGAAAATGAAGTCGTATCTTTTGAAGATATGATACGTGGTCGTGTGAGTTTTGAAACAAAACTTGTGGACGATAAAGTGCTATTAAAAGCAGATGGTATGCCTACTTACCATTTGGCGGTGGTTGTAGATGACCATGCTATGGAAATATCGCATATCTTCCGTGGTGAAGAATGGTTGCCTTCAGCGCCTGTACATATTCTTTTATGGGAGTACTTGGGTTGGAAAGATGAAATGCCAGAATGGGCGCACTTACCATTGATTCTGAAACCTGATGGTAATGGAAAATTGAGTAAACGTGATGGCGACCGCTTAGGATTCCCAGTATATGCCATGAACTGGCAAGATCCGAAAACCGGAGACTTGACAAAAGGTTTCCGTGAACTTGGATTCTTACCAGAAGCATTCGTCAATATGCTTGCACTTTTGGGATGGAATGATGGTACAGACCAAGAAATCTTTACAATGGACGAACTGATTGCAAAATTCAGTGTCGATCGTATTAGTAAATCCGGTGCCAAGTTTGACTTTGAAAAGGCTAAATGGTATAACCAAGAATGGATTAAACACACCCCAAACAATGTGCTTCTTCCTCAGGTAAATGCTGTATTGGAAGAACATCAGTTAGCAGCTGATAAGTTCGATGATAATTTTACGAACAGCATTCTTGATTTAGTAAAAGAAAGATTAATTTACGTGGAAGATTATTGGGAACAAGCATCTTTCTTCTATGTAAAGCCAGAGAAATATGATGTGGATGCGGTAAAACCTAAATGGAATGCCGATAAAACTGTATTTTTTCAATCCATCGCACAACTGTTTCAGCAGCAAGATAACTGGACTGCTGAAGTGTTAGAGCCTTTGTTCAAAGAACAAATCGCTGCTTCAGGAATGAAAATGGGCGAATTAATGATGCCGTATCGTATTATGTTGGTGGGAGGTAAATTTGGTCCTGATGTCTTTAAGATCGCTGAATTGCTAGGTAAAGAGGAAGTGTTGGAGCGTATTCAACTTGCTCTACCGGCATTTGAGGGATAAGCTCGAATCAACTTAAAACTAGATAAAATGAGATCTTTCAAACAGCACCTGCTTGCCGCCTTGGCAGTAGCAGCCTTATTCATTTCCGCATGTTCTTCACAGAGTCATGTTGCTCAAAATGCCAAAACTGCAGATTTCCCAGAGGAAAAATTGGGTTGGCATTTAGGCGCACAAGCATATACCTTTCGTTTATTCAGCTTTGCGGATGCCTTAAATAAAATCGATAGTGCTGGCTTGCGCTATGTAGAGGCTTTCCCAGGACAGACAATCGGTGCAGGGAGTCAAGAAAAAATGACCTATGAGCTTTCTGCGGAAGGCAGAGCATTGGTGAAAAAACTATTAAAGGATAAGGGAATAACGGCATTAGCCTATGGTGTTGTTGGTGCGAAAGATGAAGCCGAGTGGGAAAAAGTATTTCAATTCGCTAAAGATTTGAATTTCCAGGTGATCAATTGTGAACCGAATGAAAATCAACTGGATTACATCTCGAAGCTTTGCGATAAATACGATATTAAGGTAGCTATTCATAATCACCCCAACCCATCTCATTACTGGAATCCAGATGTGGTATTAAAAGCTATCGAAGGCCGCAGTAAAAGAATGGGTGCAGCAGCAGATGTGGGACATTGGATGCGCTCTGGATTAGACCCTATAGCTTGTTTAAAGAAATTAGAAGGCCGTGTATACCACGTACATTTCAAAGACCTAAATGAGTTTGGCAATAAGAAAGCATATGATGTTCATTGGGGGACCGGTAAACTTGGCTTACAAGCTGTCCAAGCAGAACTTAAACGCCAAAAGTTTAAAGGCATGATTTCCGCCGAATATGAATACAACTGGAAAAATAACATGAACGATGTAAAAGTTAGTGCCAGCAATTTTAGAGCTGCACTAAAATAAAATAGTAGTACTATAAAAAGCCGTTAGATGTCTAGTCTAACGGCTTTTTATTTTTATACCAAGTTTTACCTGCCCAAATTAATATGCTGTCCTAATACTATAAACCCTAAATTTTCTATTAAATTTCATATTCCCTTATTCCCTAACCCAGTTCTTAATCCTTCGGTTTTGATAGTAGATCGCCTTGGGTTTGCTTCGAGTTTCCCTTGGGTTGGATTCGAGACTCTTAGGGAATTTCTTAGGATCTGCTAGGGATCTCCTTCGGATCTCGTTCGGTCGGAACCGAACGAGATCCGAAGGAGATCCGAACAAGTTCCGAAGGAGATCCGTTAGAGTCTCGAATCCAACCCCTAGCAAACCCCTAGCAAACCCCTGCTAAACCCCTGTTCATATAGACCCGATACACTGTTAGATATGAGATAAGAGACCGCTTCGCTGTTAGAAATTAAAACTTTCTGCAACTTAGAACTCAGAGCGAAGCGAAGAGTCTGGGCCCTTCGGGCAGTAACTAGTATTTAGTACGGAGTATTTAGACCTATTGGCGGGTAGTAATTCAGTCATTTACAATTCAGAGCAACGCAAATAGTCTCATCTCTATTCCCAAAACCGAGTCATTGTGAGGTTAGCCGAACAAACTTTAAACTATAAAGGTTTTATGTATTCGTGCCATAGGCGGGCGATGCATGCATCGCTCATACAAACAATTGTGATTTTATTATTCCAAACTAAAATAACTGTAGGGTCGAAGCATGCTTCGACCGTTAATAATCGAAAACTATCAATATTCAAATCTTTCTGAAACTTTCAACACAGAACACAGACATGAGGCTATCATCCAAAGGATTGGGCTCCTATTGGATCCATTTCTTGTGGGTATTGCCCTATCTAAATAATTCGGCTATATCTTCTTTGCTTAAAGATTTTACAAAGGATTCTTCTGTACTGATTAAAGCTGTGGCAATGGATTTCTTCATGCTTTGCAAGGCAAGAATCTTTTCTTCAATACTATCCTTGGCAATGAACTTATAGATAAATACATTTTTGGTCTGTCCAATACGATGACTACGGTCGATCGCTTGCTGTTCTACGGCAGGGTTCCACCAAGGGTCAAGGATAAAGACATAATCAGCCTCCGTGAGGTTCAAGCCCACACCCCCTGCTTTAATAGATATCAGGAAAACCTGGATATTATCCTGTTCTTTGAAACTTTTCACAGCTGCATTGCGATCACTCGTGGCACCATCCAGATAGGCGTATTGGATTTTGTTCTTATCAAAATAGTCTCTGAATATCTGCAAGTGCTTGACGAATTGAGAGAATATTAACACCTTATTGCCTTCCTGGAGGATGGATTCCATCGTTTCTATAGCAGCATCAAATTTTCCTGATCCATCCTTGTAATTGGAGTCGATCATTAAAGGGTGATTCGCCAATTGGCGGAGCTTGGTTAAGCCTTGTAATAAGGCTATCTGTGAAGCTTTGCCCGAAAAGGCACCGTCCAATAAGGCATTGCGATATTCGGATTTTACAGTTTCGTAGTATTCCTGTTGTTCATCGGTCATGCTACAATAGAAAATCTGCTCTGATTTTGGCGGCAATTCCGTGGCTACCTGCGATTTTGTCCTGCGAAGAACAAATGGTTTAATGATAGCCTGTAGTTTACGAGATTTTTCCTCATCTTTTTTCTTCTCAATTGTCTGTACAAATTCCTTTTGAAAATAAGTGAAGCTACCAAGTAAACCGGGATTAACAAAGTGCATTTGCGACCAGATATCAGCTACGGAGTTCTCAATTGGTGTTCCGCTTAACGCTAATTTATTACGTCCTTTAAAGTGCTTTATTGCTGTGAAAGATTTAGAACGAGGGTTTTTGATGTTCTGGCTTTCATCGAGAATAATGTAGTTGAAATAATAATTGCTAAACAATTCCTCGTCAATACGAGCAATTCCATAGGTGCTAATGACCAAGTCAAAGTGGGAGAAAGCAAAGTTATTTTTACTGCGGTTACCACCTGTATGCAAAAGAACGCGAAGTTGCGGAACGAACTTCTCAGCTTCTTTTTGCCAGTTAAAGATTAAAGAAGTAGGTACAATCAATAGGGAGGTTTTAGGAAGGTCCGTACCGGCATTCTCCTCTTTTTGTTTTTGTAGCATGGCAAGAGTCTGTACAGTCTTACCTAAGCCCATATCATCCGCTAGGAGCCCACCAAATCGATATTGTTGTAGGAAATGAAACCAGTTATATCCAGCTTTCTGATAAGGGCGCAATTCCCCTTTGAAATGCTTTGGCGATTCCATGTCGGCAATCTCATCAAACTCACCAAGTTTATTCAGCTTTCGTTGAAGACTAACCTGCGCATGTTCACTGATCTCATTTAAAAGTCCGATATACGTTTTGTTTAGACGTAGTTCTTCTTTATTAGATGAGAATTGAAAGAGGTGTTCATACTGTGAGAACCATTCCTGAGGAATAATGGCTATTTCCCCATTTGGCAATTCGAATTCTTGAATCCTATGCAGAATATGCTGCCTTAGTTGAATAAATGGAATTTCATATTCGCCAAAACGTACTACGGCTTTGATATCAAACCAATCATTTTTCTCATTGACTTCAATGCTCAAGCTGGTTTTTCCTATCAAGAAGCGTTTATCATTCTCCGATTGGATCACTTGAAACCCATGCGCTTCTAGCTCATGGAGGAATTCGTTGATCCATTCCACGGCAGACATGCGTTGTCCGAATTTATCGGGAATAGGGGCATAGGTTCCAAATAGGGTATCTACTTTCTGTAACCCCAACTGGATTAATTCAGCAGATTTTTGTTCCTCCCATTTCAAGGAACGTTTTATTCGAAAGAATTGATGTCGATCCTGCTGTTCATCATATACATATTTTACAGTGACAGCATGTTGTCCACCAGCTGGGAAGCTATAATCGCCATATTGGAAACATAATTGCAACTGTGTTTCAGTTGCTGGAGTGTAGATAATTCGTAATTGTGGACTGGCATTTTCTTTATAGACGACGATATCGAATCCCTCAGCATATACATGATGCTTTTCGATGAGGGAAGTGACGAACGTATCAAAATATCGTTTCTCGGTTGCCCTAGGTATGGAGATAAATCTTTTCTGAAGGAATGGAGTTAATTTCTTTCCTTCTAATTCTTCATCGAAATGGTATAAAGTATTCTCCAATAATAGCCATGCCTGTTGGTTGATGATCACTTCCGCATTTTTGAACATAAATTCCATGCGGTGACCATCATATTTCAAGGTTGGGAAATATCGGGTTTCCGTTTCATTTCTTCTAAAATGGAAGAGGATGGAGGTTGTTTTTGGAGCAATCTTTAATTCTTGTTCAGCAGGATAACCATCCTTACTCATTAAGAACAAAGGTTTATCGCCTATTAACTGAAGAATAGTGAGCATTTTTTGCTCAATCTTCGGTCGGATAAAATCATAGACTTGTTGATCGAAAATCTTACTGAAGTAGTCCATAGGCCTGATGGCCTTCTTGTGGAAACGCTTGATGATTTGTGTTTGTTCCATCTCATCACACAATTTGATGAGCTTTTCATCTGTTTCATCCAGGCAATTTGAGAACTCTGCTACGGTATTGCTGAATACACGCTTGTAAGAAAGAGAATAGGAGCCATTTTGATTGAGATGGACAATATGAGGCTCAATGAGAAAACCCAAATATGGATGTTTCCCCAAAGAGTAAACTAAACGGTATGATAAAGAGTTGTCTATCTGCTTCATTACGACGTATTCCTGCTCGAAAAAGCTACTAATATACGGTTATTCGGGCTTTTTCTTGGGAATAAGGCAGATTAAATTATTATGAAATATCGATTTTTCCTTGAAAGACTTGAATAGCTGGTCCTGTTAAATAAACATTACTGAAATGATCACCTTCTTTATGGAAAGATATTCGTAATTGACCACCGAGCACGCGAATTGGAATGTTGAAATCACCATCTTTACCAGAAGCTAGTGCAACGGACATGGCCGAAGCAACTGCACCAGTACCGCATGCAAAAGTTTCATCCTCTACGCCACGCTCAAAAGTGCGCACAAAATAACCATCTCCTTCTGCTTCTATAAAATTGACATTGATGCCTTTTTCTCCGTAGGTGTCATTATTTCTAATGGCATAACCATCAGCGTATACATCTTTTTTAGCTAACTTTTCTGTAAATAGGACATAGTGCGGAGAACCTGTATTCATGACGTAAGCTTCAGCATCTCGATGATGCGCATCGACATTAATCATTCCCAAATTGACTTGGTTTTCAACAATACTGGCATCATGTTCACCATCAACTGCCAAAAAGACAGTTTTGTCTTTTATGATATTTAGGTCCCTGGCAAAAGCTACTAAACAACGGCCACCATTACCACACATACTACCTTCTTTGCCATCTGCATTGTAATAAAGCATTTGGAAATCATAATTTTTACTTTCTTGAAGGAGCATTAGGCCATCGCCACCAATTCCGAAGCGTCTGTCGCAAAGTTTTTCTATTAAATCATAGTTATTTGCGTCAAAAGCTGCGTTTCTGTTGTCAATAAGGATAAAATCGTTACCGGCGCCTTGGTATTTATAAAATTGAATTTCTTGAGCCATATGGTTGAAAATGTGCTGTAAATTTAATATTCTTGTTACAATAAACCACGCTTTTGTTAAATGATGTTAAATGGTTGACAAACGAGCGAGCTGTTAACATTTTTTAACTGACAAAAGCAATTGATAGCCATCGAATGGTATTACATTTGAATCAAGCAAATATGAAATTAAAAAACAATAGTTAGATTATTCAATATAAGTATATGAAAAAGATAGGAGCAACTTTATTGGCGGCCATTGTTGGAGGAGCTGTAGCTGTAGGAGGTTTCAAGCTTCTGGAAAAGAAACAGATGGACGACATGACGTTTGAAGAACGTCAAAAAGTATATTACGCAAGTAATCCGGGTGAGGAGATATTATCTTCTACAGGAAATCCGGATTTTACACAAGCTGCCGCTGCGGTTTCGCCAGGGGTAGTGCATATTCAAGTAACCGTATCCGGACGTAATTCACGTGGTGGAGGAGGTGGTTCTCCATTCGATATGTTCGAAGAGTTTTTCGGAGTACCACAACAACGTCGTGGACAAGCGCGTCCAATGACAGCTTCGGGTTCGGGTGTTATTATTTCACCTGATGGATATATCGTAACAAATAACCACGTGGTGGAAGAAGCAGACAAAATTGAGGTTGTTTTAACCGATAAGCGTTCTTATGAGGCAAAAGTTATTGGTCGTGACCCGAACTTTGACTTAGCCTTGATCAAGGTAAATGCTACAGGATTGCCAATGGTAAAACTTGGTAATTCGGATAATGTTCAAATTGGTGAGTGGGTGTTAGCGGTAGGTTATCCATTAGGATTGCAATCAACGGTTACAGCAGGTATTATCTCTGCTAAGGGCCGTCAGATTGGTATCTTAGGAGAGCAGCAACAACAGCCTCGTGGATTTGGTTATGGTGAAGAGCCGCAGCAAATCATTAATACTGCTGTAGAGTCGTTTTTGCAGACTGATGCGGTAATTAACCGTGGTAATAGTGGTGGTGCATTAGTGAATGCTCGTGGCGAGTTGATCGGTATTAACTCAGCTATTGCTTCGCCAACTGGAACTTATGCTGGTTATGGATTCGCTATTCCAATCAATTTAGCAAAGAAAATCGTTGATGACTTCAAAGAGTTTGGTAGTGTAAAACGTGGTTATATTGGTGTTACTTTCAGTGAAGTAAATGCTGAAATCCGTAAGCAATATGGTATTTCCGATGTTAATGGATTGTATGTAAGTGATGTTGTTAAAGGTGGAGCTGCAGAAGCCGCAGGTATTAAATCTGGTGACTTAATTACCAAAGTGGAAGGAAAGACCATTTATGGTTCTCCAGATTTGCAAGAGCATGTTGCTAGATTACGTCCAGGTGATAAAGTGAAGTTAACATACAAACGCGATGGCAAAGAAAAAGAAGTGTCATTGACCTTAAAAGGTGAAGAATCCAACAAATCGAAAGGTGCGAGTGGAGCAAATGCATCAGGTACGGAGATCTTCAATAAATTAGGTGGTAGCTTTATTCCTGCACCAGCGAATGTGAAGAAAGATTTAGGTATCAGTTCAGGTGTTATTATCTCACAAGTACACCGTGGAGGTATTTTAGAATATTTCGGTGTTGAAAAAGGATTGGTTGTAACCCATGTGAATGGTAAACCTGTTAATACAGTAGATGATGTAGAATCTGCATTATCGAATACAGAAAGAAATGTAGTCCGCTTAAAAGGCGTGTATGAAAGAGGAAGTTCTGTGGAGTTAAATGTTCCATTGAATTACTAGAATAATAAAGCAACAAGGAAGGCTCGCGATTAGCGGGCCTTTTTTATTGTCTAGGAATAGTAGAAAACAATTCGTTTCATTTCAGCGTATAAAGCACTTTGATACTCCTTAACAATTGTTGTCTGCTATCGCTCATTTCCCTATATTTGAGACCATGAGAATTTTGATGGTTTGTTTAGGTAATATTTGTCGTTCACCTTTAGCACATGGTATATTGGAGCACATGGTTAAAGCTGAAGGATTGGATTGGGAGATAGATTCTGCGGGTACTGGAGATTGGCATGTAGGGCAGGCTCCTGATAAACGATCTGTACAAATTGCAAAAGACAATGGAGTAGATATTTCCATGCAAAGGGCACAATTCTTTACGCCGGCATTATTTGATGCATTTGACCACATCCTGGTGATGGATCATCAAAATTATAAGGATGTCATTGCCCAAGCTCAACAAGAAGAAGATAAGGAGAAAGTGACTTTGTTTTTGCCTAATGACATGGTGCCCGATCCTTATTACGACTCAAATATGTTTAAACCCGTCTTTGAGTTAATTAAACAGCGTTGTGAGCAGCTAATAGCTGAATGGCGCGAATCATAATGTATATTTAAATGCAAGCAGCAGAAATAAATAAAAAATGGAAAGACCTGCAAGCGGTTATTTCCGAAAACTTTGATACCGATATTCCGGATATCAAGGTTATGCTCTTTCTGATAGGTGTTCAGGAATTGGGAAAAGGTCCAGGTGAATTTTCCAAAAGAGAAAAAGAGGAGCTTATGCACATTGCCACCTGTAGATTGTTCAGTAGCCTAGGTTTCTATGAATTAGAAGGTGCTGACGAACAGGGCTGGCCACATTGGAAATTGGTGAAAGCCATTCCAAATTATACCTTAATGGAACAGGAAATGATCATGAAATCCTTGATCATTGATTACTTTGAAGACCAAAATATCTTATAACATATGAGAAAAATATTATTTTTCTGCGCTTTGTTTTTGGGAATGTCATTCGCCCAAGCCCAAAAGCCTACGCATTATTATGTGGAAATCCATACAAATAAGGGTGATGCTTTATTGAAATTGTATAATGAAACGCGTAAGCATCGTGATAATTTCGTGAAATTAGTTCGTGAAGGTTATTACGACTCTTTGCTGTTTCACCGGGTGATTAACAACTTCATGATTCAAGGTGGAGATCCTGACTCAAGGTATGCGGCAAGCCGTCAGAAGTTAGGCGAAGGTGGTCCAGATTATCGCATTCCAGCAGAAATACAATCGGATTTAATCCATAAAAAAGGAACCATCGGTGCTGCTCGTGATAATAATCCAGCTAAGGAGTCTTCCGCATCGCAGTTTTATCTGGTGCAAGGAAGAGTATTCTCGCAGGCTGCATTGGATTCCTTAGAGAAATTTCGTCTAAAAGGAGTCAAGCTTAGTCCATTACAACGCGATACCTACAGTACGGTTGGTGGAACACCTCACCTGGATGGAAATTATACCGTTTTTGGAGAGTTATTGAAGGGAATTGAGGTGGTTGATAAAATCGCAGCTGATAAAACCGATTCTAACGATCGTCCTTTAGTGGATGAGCGTTTTTCGATGAGGGTTCTTAATCGACCAGAGGCTCGTGACCTGGAACGTGAATTAAATGGCCTTCCTCCTAAAAAAGGATTGTTCACTAAGTTGTTCGACTCTTTCAAATCACGTCAATATAAATTACCATAAACCATGAAAATATTAACTTATAATGTCAATGGTATTCGTGCCGCTCTTAAAAAGGGTTGGTTGGAATGGCTAAAATCAGAGAATCCAGATGTTATTTGTATTCAAGAGATTAAGGCTACTCCAGATCAGGTGCCTGAATTGGTGCTGTTGGAAGAGATGGGATATGAGCATTATTGGTATCCTGCGCAGAAAAAGGGCTATAGTGGAACTGCTATTTTCACGAAAATTACGCCGAACCATGTAGAATATGGTTGTGGACATGAAGATTATGATTTTGAAGGTCGTATCATTCGTGCCGATTTCGATAAAGCATCCATTATGAGTGTTTATTTCCCTTCGGGTACTACAGGTGATGTTCGCCAAGATTTTAAATACAAGTTCTTGGATGATTTTCAATTGTATTCGAATGATCTATTGAAAGAAAAGCCCAACTTGGTAATCTGTGGCGATTACAATATTTGTCATCGTGCAATTGATATCCACAATCCGAAGTCGAATGCCAATAGCTCTGGCTTTTTACCTGCGGAAAGAGAATGGATGGAGAACTTTATCAACTCCGGATACATTGATTCCTTCCGTCATTTAAATCCCGATCCTCATCATTATACTTGGTGGTCTTACCGTGCAGGAGCAAGAGGTAAGAACTTAGGCTGGCGTATCGATTATAACATGGTATCTTCAGCATTGAAAGATCAGATTCAATCTTCTAGAATATTACCAAATGCCGTTCATTCAGACCATTGTCCTGTAGAATTGGTACTAGCATAAAACGAAAGGGCCTTAGGGCCTTTTTGCTTTTTTAGACGTTTTCCCATTTATTTTTAGTAGATTAGACTTATGAATAAGTCATTTGCATTGGTATGTTTGGCACTATCGCTCCTGCTGTTAGTCCTAAATGCTATCTTGCTGTTTTCTAAATATAGAAATGCAGAAGCAATAGGCTTTTCTGATTTTTTACTCCCCAGTTCTTTAATGCTTTCCTGTTACCTGTTTTATATAAATTGGAGAGCACCCAGACCGAAATCTAGCAACTAGATTTCCAATCCCCATATTTATTCTTTGAATTACACCTGGAATCAGGTCTATTGCTTTTATAACAATGGTCTGTATTAATTGGCGTACTTCTTATTCTCAACCTTTACCTATTGTTCTCATAACAATGAAAAAACCTGTTTTAGTAATCAAATTTGGATCTGCTTCCATTAGTAAGGATGGAGAGATCGATGAAAGGATCGTATTGGAAATAGCGCGTCAATGTGCTCAATTACAATCGTCCTTTAACCTTGTCATAGTTTCTTCTGGCGCGGTCGCTGCGGGGAAACGATTTATTCCGAAATATCGCGGGACATTGGCGCAACGAAAAGCTGCAGCTGCCATAGGGAATCCTTTATTGGTCATGACCTATGCACGCTATTTTCGACCATTCAAGATTGCCATTGCCCAAAGCTTATGCGAACGACATCATTTCTCCAACAGAAGTCAATTTTTGCAATTAAAGAATACCTATGAAACCTTATGGAAGAACAATGTGATTCCTATTGCCAATGAGAATGATGTGGTCAGCAATAAGGAATTAAAGTTTTCGGATAATGATGAATTAGCGACGCTCATTGCTGTAGGATTTGGAGCAGAGAAATTATTGTTTTCTACATCAGTTCCGGGAGTCATGGATACGGATGGTCAGTTAATAGCAGAGATTAAAAAAATCGATAAGGAAGTACTTTCCTTTGCAAGAAAAGATTGTTCGCAGGTGGGGCTTGGGGGAATGAGCTCTAAGCTCAATTTTGCTCGATTAGCTACACAGATGGGGATTGAGGTGAACATCTTTTCCATGGAGCAAACTGAAGCGATCCTGCAGGCTGTAAAGGGCCTTACGGGCACTAGGTGCTTAGCGGAAGAAAAACGACTGCCATCGAGAAGGAAATGGCTGGCAAGCGCGAGTGTAATATCAGGGTTGGTTCAAATAGATGCAGGGGCAATCAAAGCATTGTATGCTCGAAAGAGTTTATTGGCTGTTGGTATTAAACAGGTCAATCAGGATTTTATCAGTGGAGAAGTGTTTCACATAGCAGATGAAAATATGGTAATTCATGCAGTTGCTAAATCTAAAATTGATTCAGTTAACCTTAGATCAGGTATAAATATAAAAGATATGGAAGTGGCGCATGCCAACGATATTGTATTGTTTTAAAATCGGTAAACAACATGGAAAAATCTATTCAAAAACAATTATTGAATTGTCGTCAGGCAAAAAGGAATATGGCAAAGTTGCGGTCAGGAGAACGTGCTCAGCTATTAAGAGATTTAGCAATAGCATTACGCGAAAATAAGGATTTGATCATAGCAGCTAACTCAAGAGATTTAAATAAGATGGATGTAAATGATTCCAAATATGATCGCTTACGCTTGGATGAAAATCGCATTGAAGAGCTGGCTAAAGCTGTAGAGGAAGTAGCATCTCTACCTGATCCAACAAATGTTCTTTTAACTGAGCAGGTTCTGGAAAACGGCTTGCTCTTGCAAAAGAAATCCGTGGCATTGGGTGTCGTGGCCGTTATTTATGAGTCGCGTCCTAATGTGACCATAGATGTGGCTAGTCTTTGCCTTCGCTCAGGGAATATTTGTTTGCTCCGGGGAGGTTCAGATGCCTGGGAAAGTAATTCGGTCTTAGTTGGGTTAATTCGACTGATTTTAGACAAAGCAGGATTAGATCCAAATATGGTACAACTATTACCGGTAGAGCGGGAATTGCTTATGGAGTTGCTTCATGCTAAAGAGGATGTTGATATACTCATTCCTAGAGGATCCCAAGGGCTTATAGATTTTGTAAGAACGCATGCTAAGGTCCCGGTAATTGAAACTGGGGCAGGGGTTTGCCATACCTATGTGGATCAAACTGCTGATCTTCAAATGGCAGCTAAGATTATTGCTAATGCGAAGATTTCACGTCCTTCGGTTTGTAATGCCTTAGACACTATTTTGGTGGATAAGGAGGTGGTTTCAGAATTGATAGCACGCTTAGTCCCCTATTTTAAAGCTGCAGAAGTTCAGGTGATGGCGGATGAAGTATCCTATCCATATTGGTTAAAGTTAGCCTATCCGTATTTGCATTTGGCGGATGCGACTGATTTTGGTCGGGAATTTTTAAGTCTAGCCTGCTCGATGAAATCAGTTTCGGGCTTGGAGTCGGCATTGGAGCATATTTCGAAATATTCTTCCAAGCATTCTGAATGTATAGTGTCATCTAATTCAGAAAATATTTCGAACTTTATGCATGCGGTTGATGCTGCAGCAGTATATGCCAATGCTTCCACAAGGTTCACGGACGGAGCTGAATTTGGGTTAGGTGCAGAAATTGGGATTTCAACTCAAAAATTGCATGCCCGAGGGCCATTCGCTCTGGAAAAGCTAGTATGTGAAAAGTGGTTTGTCACTGGTCATGGTCAAATAAGATAATTAATATGGGAATTAGAATTGAAAAAGATACGATCCTGAACTGGATTAATGAAATGGGTAAGCACCTTCGCTTGTATGTCGATAAATGGGAGAGTGGATTGGAAGAAAACGAGGAAATAGAGCTTGATCATTCAGGGTATAAGGAATTCTTTCAGGTGGATCGGGAATATTTTCTACAAGCAGACGAGGCAAAGTTGCTAAGCTTTGTAGATGGACTACAAAAAGAACAGGTTAGGCCATTGGGACTACTGTTGATGTATGATGGTTTACTTTCAAGAGAATCGAGTCTATTGCACAAGGCAAAATTTCTTTTGGAGTTAAATATGAAGCGTTCCGGTGATTTTTCTTTTGAGGATTATGGTTATTTAGCAACTATTGATAAACATATTTAATAGGGAATATTTAAAATAATTGTTTAGCCTACTGTTTTAACAGTAGGCTTTTTTATTGTAATTCAAGTGTAAAAATAGATGGGTTTCGACATTGTTTATGTATGCCAATGTTTTGAAATTAACAAAATAGCAATTAAAGATTTTATAAATTGAAATAATCAAGTAATAACATTTAAATTCATTTAGAAATTAATAAAACTATGTAACAAACATGAAATAATAAACTAAGTGTTAATAATTTGTTAAAATAATATATTAAGTTTGAACCATAGGAATGAAGCTTATGTAGGCAAAGGTGTTTAGACACCTAGTTTTCATCGGCCAAACAAATACTAAACACATCAAACTTAAATTATGAAAGAAAGATTACTCAGTCTAGTTCTGCTGTATGCCCTTTTTATAGGTGCAGCCTATTCGCAGAGTCGTCAGGTTGGTGGGAAGGTCACTTCTCAAGCAGACGGAAATCCAATCTCCAGTGTATCTATTTCCATTCAAGGTTCCAATGTAGCCACTCAATCTGATGCCAATGGGATGTATTCCATTCAGGCATCTACTGGTTCAACCTTGGTTTTTAGATCCATTGGTTATGAGGAAAAACAAGTAAAAGTAGGATCATCGAGCAGTTTAAATGTTCAGATGGTTCCGGAAGTAGGTGCAATTGACGAGGTTGTTGTTGTAGGTTATGGTTCTGCACGGCAGTTGGGATCAGTTGTTGGTTCCGTGGTAAAAGTAAATCGAGATAATATCTCTGGAAAACCAAGTGCGAATGCTATGGAGTCTCTACAAGGAAAGGTGCCTGGATTGCAGGTTTTCACCTCATCAGGTGAGCCTTCGGCGACTCCTTCCATTCGTTTGGATGGGGTGGGTTCTTTAGGAGCTAGCTCTACACCATTAATCGTTTTGGATGGGATTCCGGTAGATGCAGGTTCCTTAGTGTCCATGAACCCAGAGGACTTTGAAAGTATCACTGTATTAAGAGATGCTTCTGCAACGTCTATTTATGGTTCAAGAGCTGCAAA
The DNA here is from genome assembly GCF_051951495.1 of Sphingobacterium lactis. GTDB lineage: Bacteria > Bacteroidota > Bacteroidia > Sphingobacteriales > Sphingobacteriaceae > Sphingobacterium > Sphingobacterium lactis_A. The sequence continues at coordinate 156,981 of NZ_JBNHAS010000002.1, forward strand.
TGGTGTGGTATATTTTACAACACGTAAAGGAAAGGCTGGAGAAAGAGCCAATATTACTGCTCGGACTCAATATGGTTGGAATGATTTGGCATCTAGAAAAGCATTTGATCAACTAATGAATTCAGATGAATTATTGGGAATGTGGGTGGATGTTGGTTTTGTAGACCAAGAAGAAGCAGATGAAATTAAAGCCGATTTCCCAGAAGATTTTAGATGGGATACTTATTATTACCGCAAAAACTCACCAGTTAAGCAGTACGATTTGAATGTGTCGGGCGGTTCAGATAGGTTGCAGTATTATGTGTCTGGAGGTTTGTTTGATCAAACAGGTATGATGTATCGTTCGGATTTTAAGCGTGTAAACCTAAGAAGTAACATCACAGGAAGGCTTAATAAATGGGTGAATTTCGGGTTGAATCTAGCTGGAGGTTATGACCAACGTCAAACCAATGGTTGGGGTACTAATAACCTCAATGGCGGATTGGCGATGTTGGCATTGCCTTGGTACAAACCATATGATGCGGATGGAAATGAGATCTACGATCAATCAACTATCCCCGGTTTAGGGGCTTACTCTCCAAGATACTTGCAAGATATGAACCCTAGTGTGGGTAGAAATCAACAGTTCAATCCCAATATGTTTTTGGAGGCAAAGCCAATAACTGGATTAACGCTTAGAACACAAGCTGGGATGGATTATTTCAATTATAGAACCTCTTCAAGAAGAATGCCTTCTTACTTAGGTGCACCTGGATTAGGAAATGGTAGTGAAGGATATCAGCAAGGGATTTCTAGGACTATCACCAATACGATCGAGTATAATTGGGATATTAATGATCAACACAATTTGATCGTTCTTGGTGGTCATGAATATTCAGATTACGAATATGAAACTTTAAGTGCTGGGGTACAAGGTCTGACAGATGACAGGTTAATCTTGTTGTCTGCAGGTACGACTGGTCAAACTGTTGGTCAAACCAAAACTGCTTATGCTTTTAATTCGTTCTTTGGCCGGGGGTCTTATGCTTTTGCTAAGAAGTATTTTGCTGACGTAACTGTTCGTCAAGATGAGTCTTCTCGCTTTGGTAAAAATCAAAGAAAGGCTACCTTTTGGTCTTTAGGCGGAAAGTGGGAGATGAAAAATGAGGATTTTTTACGTGATGTTTCATGGTTAAATGCCTTGTCACTTCGTTCGAGCATCGGTACGCAGGGAAATGCAGCAATTGGAGATTATGAAGCTTTGGCAACAGTAGGTACTACAGTTTATGACCAAAAAACAGGATGGGGTATTGCAGCTCCAGGCAACCCAAATCTTACCTGGGAGAATCAACAAAAATTTTCTGTGGGTTTTGCTGCGCAACTTCTTGATCGTGTGAATCTTGATTTTGAATATTTCAATAGAAATACAACAAGCCAATTGATTGATGTTCCTTATCCATACACCAGTGGTTTTGGAAGTGTGCTTTCAAATGTTGGGCGAGTATTGAATACGGGTTTTAACCTAGGTTTAAGTGCTACGGTGCTTAGAGGTAAGGATTTTGCCTTTACACCTTATGTTAATCTAGGTTTTGTGAACCAAGAGGTGAAGGAGCTATTCCAAGGGAAGGATTATTGGATTATTCCAAATACAGGGGTGAGTTGGGCAGTTGGAAGTCCGGTAGAATTCTTTTATCCGATTCAGGCAGGTGTCAACCCAGATAATGGTTTAATGCAGTGGTATGTTCCTGGTGATAATATTGCGCATGCGAATAAGGATCCAGAGAATGTAACTTCTAGTTTCAATCCAGGTGTACTTCAGCAGAGTACGGGTATTAAAAGATATCCTCCATTTAATGGTGGCTTTGGATTTACATCAGCCTACAAAGGATTTTATTTTAATGTTGATTTCACCTTCTCGAAAGGGAAATATCTGATTAATAACGATAGATATTTCTTTGCCAATCCTTATAATTTCATTGGTTATAACCAAAATAGAGAGGTGTTGGATTATTGGAAAGAACCAGGGGATGTAACGAAGTTCCCAAGATTTGGACAGATTAATCAGTTCGATTCGGGTTTAATTGAAGACGCTTCATTTTTAAGGTTAAAAGGTGTTTCAGTTGGCTATAATCTTCCTAAATCTGTTCTTGGTCACCAAAATTTCTTTACCAATGCACGAATATTCTATGTGGGTAGAAATCTGATGACTTTCACGAAATATTTAGGGCCAGATCCAGAGATAGATTCCAATTTGACTTTGGGAGCTAATCCAAATTCAAAACAGTCTATGATCGGAATCGAGCTACAGTTTTAATCAATTAGAAGCAACAACATGAAAAAAATAAAATATATAATGAGTGCGCTGGCAATAGGATTGATGTTTCATTCCTGTGATGTCGAGCGTTTTCCTGAAGGCAGTATTGAATTATCTCAGTCCTTCAAAAAGGTTTCTGATGCGGAATATTGGAACAATGCGGTTTATTCTTTCTTGAGAGGGCGCGTATATGGTATTTATTCTTATTCAACAGATATTCAGGCCGATCAATTAAATGCAAGCCAGGATTTTGGTAATAGAAATGGTGATCTACATCGTTGGACAGGCTTCCTTTCCACAGATTACACCATTCGCGATGTTTATCGCGGGTATTATGGTGCGATCAATAACATCAACACACAGTTGCAAGGTTTTGACGGCATAGTTCCAGCAAATAACGCTGAAAAGGCAAAAATGGATGGTTATTATGGCGATGCTTATTTGGCGAGAGCCTATTATTATTTGAATTTAACCCTACGTTTTGCCAAGGCCTATAATGCTTCAACGGCAGCAACTGACCTTTCTGTTCCATTGCTTTTGGTGCCGGATTTAGAAGCTAAACCGGCTCGTGGTACTGTTGAAGATGCTTATAAACTAATTCTCGAGGATATTGGCAAAGCAAAAACTCTTTTAGCTAATAGGGCTGGTGCTGTAGGTGCTTCTCGTTTCAATATTGATGTGGCAACGGCTTTGGAAGCTCGTGTAAAGTTGTATATGAATGACTTTACTGGAGCTTTAGCAGCAGCAAAAACGTTGGTTGATGGCGGACTTTATCCATTAAATTCCACTAAGGCTTCTATACAAGCGATGTGGGCTACAACGAATAGTTCGGAGGTTATCTTTCAAACTAAAGTTGCTAGGCCAAATGAAATGCCCAATTCTAATGCACCATTTTATGGTTTTAGTGCCGGGAATAATGATTTTAGGCCTGATTTTATTCCTTCTCAATGGGTGGTTGACATGTACGACAATGCTGATTTTAGAAAGGCAGTCTATTTTGCGGATACCTTGGTGACGATGTCTACTGTGAATGCTTCAGAGAAGGTTAATATAATCAATAAATACCCCTTTATCGTAGGAGGATTGAATACAGATAAGAGCACGAATTCTGTTGTTCCAAAAGTATTTCGTATAGCGGAGATGTATTTGATTGCGGCAGAGGCAGCTTATCGGTCTAGCCCATCAAATACGGCTGATGCTTTAACTTATCTAAATGCACTGCGTGTTTCTAGAGGGCTTCCTGCATTGTCGGGTATTTCCGGAACTACCTTGTTCAATGAGATTAAGAATGAACGATTCCGTGAATTGGCATTTGAAGGCTTTAGATTAGATGATTTAAAACGCTGGGGTGAAGGATTTGAGCGTCGTGATCCACAATCTACCGTGTTAGTGCGCTCAGGAGTTGAGTTTTCAAGTAAAAAAGTGGAGGCTTCAGATTTGAAGTTCGTTTGGGGTCTTCCAGATAATGATGTTAGTATCAATCCGAATTTAGTTCAAAATGAAGGATGGTAATTAAACATCTAGAGATTTAGTTTTTAATACTTAAACCGGTTTTTTTAAAAGGGTTCCCAATCGTGGGGACCCTTTTTTGTTTGGTAAAGATTTGTGGGAGGGGCAATGACTGAAGTTAATGGAAAGGAAAAGGCGAAGGTTTGTTAAAATTTTAAATAAACAAGTACGTTATTTGATTTTGTTATGGTTAAAATACTTTCATTAATTTATTTTAATTGGTATTATTAATTCTATTTTGGTAAAGTTTGAAGAATAAAACTTGATAAGTATAATAATTAAATACAAAATCGTCGTTTTAATTATTAATTCCGCAATCGATTGTAACATTTAGAAAAAAATGAAATCAATGTTAATGTTATGTTAAAAATATATGTTATGTTTGAATAGTGGAATCATGCTAATTTATGATGAAGTGGACTAACCAGCCGCTTTCAAAGTACTGTAAGCAATTATTTAACAACTCAAACAAACTATTATGAAACAAAAATTACTCAGTTTTGTACTGCTGTGTACACTTTTAGTTGGTGTTGCATATGCACAAAATCGTCAAGTGAGTGGAAAGGTTACTTCTTCAAGTGACGGAGCTTCAGTTGCTGGATCTACCGTAACAGTTGTGGGAAGTTCTGTTTCAACACAAACTGACGGAAACGGGAATTACAGTATTTCTGTGCCCGGAAATGGATCTTTGCGTTTTTCAAACGTAGGATTTACCTCACAGGTAGTACCTGTAAACAATCGTTCAACCATCAATGTTACCTTAGTTTCAAGTGAAACGAACTTAGATGAGGTTATTGTTGTTGCCTATGGAACGGTTAAAAAATCTGATTTTACCGGTTCAGCAACTCAAATCGGTGAAAAGGAATTGGATAAAAGACCGATCTCGAATCCATTGGTAGCATTACAAGGTGCTGGTCCAGGTATCCAAACATCTGCTCCTTCAGGCGCACCAGGTTCATCACCTGCGATTAGAATCCGAGGTATTGGATCTTACTCGGCCAGTTCTTCTGCTTTGACCGTAGTTGACGGAGTGCCATACGAGGGTGGAATGTCAAACATTAACCCTGCAGATATCGAGTCAATTACTGTGTTAAAAGATGCAGCAACGATCGCGATGTATGGTTCAAGAGGTGCCAATGGTGTTATTATGATTACGACTAAAAAGGGTAAAGCTGGAGCTAGTCAATTAAATGCATCCGCTCAATTTGGTTTTAATCAAAATGGTGTGCCAAATTACAATACCGTAAATGCAGGCGAGTATTATGAATTGATGTGGCAAGCTTATACCAATGGTATGATTTTCCCACCAGACCCTACAAAGGCATTACCTCGTGACATAGCAAGACAAATTGGTTCAGGTTTGCTTCCACGCAATGCTGCAGGAAATCAAGTTTACAACGGAGTAGCATACCAAGACATTGTACAATTCTTAGGAAATTATAATGCATTCAATGTTGCTAATAACGAATTAATTGATGTTAATGGTAAATTAAACCCGAATGCTCAAATTAAATATACTGACTTCAGAACTTGGGAGGATGAATCTACAAGAAATGGAACAAGAAATGAGTATAACGTAAGTTATTCTGGAGGATTTAATAATACCGACTTTTTTGCCTCAGCAAATTATTTAAAAGATCAAGGATGGGCTTTTAGATCATCAAAAGAAAGATACTCTGGCCGTGTAAATGTAAATTCACAAATCAATAAATGGTTGAAATCAGGTATCAATATCACTGCAGGATCGCATATAGATAATAATGCATCAACAGGTGATGGGATCAATAACCCATTTTATTTCAGTAGAGCAATTGCTCCAATTTATCCAGTTTATTTAAGAGACCCAAAAACAGGAGATTTAGTTTATGATCGTAATGGAGAAAAACGTTATGACTATGGTAATTTCGTTGCTGATTATGGATTAAGTAGACCATTTAACAGCGGTCGTCATGCTCTTGCGGAGACGATGTTGAATAATGATTTTGGTACTAGGGAATTTATTAATGCTAGAGCTTATTTAGATATTAATATTATGCCTTGGTTAACTTTTAGTACTACATTCAGCCCTGATTATCAAAATACTAAAGCTGAAGGATATGAAAATACTGAGGTAGGTGATGGTGCTCCTTCAGGACGTTATAATCAAGGTTGGGGTCGATTATTTAACTATACCTTCAATCAGATTTTAAGATCAAACAATAGTTTTGGCAAACATAATCTAGAAGGCTTATTGGGTCATGAGTATTATTCTTATAAGTATGAAAGTATTTATGGAATGAGAACAGGTCAAGGATTTGATGACATGTTAGTCTTCAGTAATTTTGCAAATATTACTTCCCTTTCAAACGGATTAAGTGAAAACACGGTTGAAAGTTATTTCGCTCGTGCTAACTATAACTATGACAGCAAATATTACTTAAGTGCGATGATTCGTAGAGATGGTAACTCAAGATTCAAATCAGACTTACGTTGGGCAAATTTCTGGTCATTAGGTGGTGCGTGGAGATTGGATAAAGAAGAGTTTTTCAATAACGATAAAATCGATTTGTTAAAGCTTCGTGCATCATACGGTATATTAGGAAATGCTGATGTTGGTAGTTTTTATCCTTATCAAGCAGCTTATTCAATATACAATAATGCTGGCGAATCTGGTTCGGCAATTACCAACTTAGGTAGTAATTTTTTAACTTGGGAAACCCAAAAACCATTTGATATCGGTGTAGATTTCTCCTTGTTCAATAATAGAATTTCAGGTTCCCTAGAATATTATCATAGAAATTCTGATGGATTATTATTTTCCGTTCCACAGCCATATCACAATGGTGGTACTACCGGTGGATCTTTTAGTATAGATCAGAACGTGGGTGCAATGACAAACCAAGGTATCGAAGTTTCATTAACAGGTAATTTAGTTCGTAAGGAAGATTTTAATTGGAATCTTACATTGAATTTAACGACCATTAAAAATAAAATTACAAAAATGCCTGTTGAAACGCCTGAGATTGTGTCAGGAGCATATAAGCGTAAGGAAGGTCATTCCGTATATGATTACTGGTTAAGATCTTACTATGGCGTTAATCCAGATAATGGTTATGTATTGTATAAAGGTTTAGCAGATGGTGTAGAATACAAGGATACAGACCCAACTTTTAAATTGGTAGATAATGGAAATGGTGGTATGGATACATTAACTACAAACCACAGTGCAGCTAGATTATCATTTGTTGGGAAAAGTGCTCTTCCTCCTGTTTATGGTAGTGTAGTAAATACCTTTAATTATAAAAACTTTGAATTTGGTTTTATATTCACTTATAGTTTAGGTGGTTATTTCTACGATTCGCAGTATGCGGGATTAATGAGTGTTGGTCCTTCTAATGGTGCTAACTTACATAAAGATTTATTGGGAGCTTGGAAAAACCCTAATGATGTTTCTGATATTCCTGCAATGAATACGAATAGAACAGCTGAGTCTGGAGCTCTATCCGATCGTTGGTTAACGAAAGCTTCGTATTTGAATCTATCTTCTGTAAATATAGGTTATAGATTACCAGATCAACTTATTTCTAGAATTGGTGTAAGAACTGCACGCGTTTATGCAAGTGGTGAGAATTTGTTTTTCTTATCAGCTAGACAGGGTTTTAACCCAGTTGGTGGTCTTACTTCTCCAACAGGTAATGGTGCGTACAACCATGCTAGAACATTTAACTTTGGTGTAAACTTTGGATTTTAATATTATGACTATCTATAATATATTTAATAAAAAAGCTGTTTTTGTAGCATCTGCAATTTCAGCATTGATTTTTTCGGGTTGTAAGAAGGATTTATTACAGAAAGATCCTCTTTCCAGTATCTCTCCTTCAATTGTATTCTCCACAACCAAAAATGCCTATACTGCAATTAATGGTATGCATAGGTATATGTATTCGCAATGGCATGGCAATCAAGCTGCGGGTGGGCAGAGTGGAAACATGCTTTATATGGAAGCATTAGGCGATGATTATGTAATGACTGGTGTAGCAAATGGTTTTTTTATCAATGAATATAAGTGGCGAAATCATCGTGATGAAGCGGCATCAATCCTAACATTCAATTACGGGTTTTACTATGCATTAATTGGAAATGCTAATGAAATTATTGCGAATATTGATAATGCTGAAGGTCCGCAAGAAGATAAAAATTTCCTAAAAGCTCAGGCACTTACCTATAGAGCGTGGAGTTATTATCAAATGGTTCAATTATTTGGAAAGCGTTATGTGCAAGGAGGAGATAACTCCTCAATGGGTATGTCGCTTGTGTTAGAAAAAACTGTTGGTGCAGTAGCACGTAGTACTGTTGAAGAAACATATACACAAATTAATAAGGACCTAGATGATGCTATTGCTTTGTTTGCAAACAGTACAGCGCGTCCTAATATTTCGCATTTAAATATGAATGTTGCTAAAGGGGTGAAAGCTAGAGTTGCTCTAACGCAGCAAAATTATCCTGTAGCTGCAACGATGGCTAAAGAAGCTCGTCAAGGATACAATTTAATGAGTCAGACACAATATTTAAATTCATTTGTTTCTGTAAGTAACCCAGAATGGATTTGGGGGATATTGCATCGCGATGATCAACCTTTATACTTCTACTCATTTTATGCGTATGTAGGTAATTTCAGTTCGACCAATACACGTGGAAACCCTAAAGCAATAAATTCTTTGCTTTATAATAAGATTTCCAGCACGGATATCCGTAAAAAACTTTGGGATCCTACTGCTAAAGAAGCTGGATTTCCAGTTGCTGCGAGTGGTGTGAGACAGCCTTATATGACTAGAAAATTCACATTGCCTAATCCAGCTAACAGTAATGGCGATTTAATGTTTATGCGTTCTGCTGAAATGTATCTTATCGAAGCTGAAGCTTTGGCAAGAACAGCAGGAAGAGAAGCCGATGCAAAACAAGTGTTGTTTGAATTAGCTAAGGCTAGAGATACAAACTATGTTTTATCTACGAATTCTGGCGCGGCTCTTATTGAGGAAATTCTTACGCAAAGAAGAGTTGAATTATGGGGTGAAGGATTTAGATTTTATGATTTAAAAAGATTGAATCTGCCTTTGGATAGAACAGGGGCTAACCATAATGCAACTATAGCTGTTACAATGAGTGTTCCAGCTGGTGATAAGCAATGGGAGTTTCTTATTCCAAGAGGAGAGTTGAACAGAACTTTAGGAGTTGTTAAACAAAATCCTTTATAATAAACAAAACGCCCCGATATTCGGGGCGTTTGCTTTTTATCTATCATTTCGAATTTCTTACTTCAATACCTCCCTAGCGATTACCAATCGTTGTATCTCGGATGTGCCTTCATAGATCTGTGTAATCTTGGCATCACGCATTAATCTTTCAACATGGTACTCTTTCACATAACCATAGCCACCATGGATTTGCACAGCTTCTACGGTATGTTTCATGGCAACCTCTGAGGTGTTCAATTTAGCCATGGCTGCAATCTTTCCATAAGGTAATCCCTGATCCTTCGTCCAAGCTGCTTTATAGGTTAATAGCCTCGCTGCTTCGATATCCACTTCCATATCTGCCAATTTAAATTGTATAGCCTGATGATCGGAAATAGGCTTGCCAAATGTTTTTCTTTCTTTAGAATAAGCTAATGCCAGGTCATAAGCACCAGCAGCAATACCTAAAGCCTGTGCGGCAATGCCAATTCGTCCACCATCTAAGGTTTTCATGGCAAACTTAAATCCGAAGCCATCCTCACCAATCCGGTTCTCCTTAGGTACTTTGACATCAGAGAACATCAAAGAATGCGTGTCAGAGCTTCGTATTCCTAATTTATTTTCCTTTGGACCGATATTAAATCCTTCCATACCTTTTTCTACAATTAGAACATTAATTCCACGGTGCCCTTTTTCAGGATGCGTCTGTGCTATGACTAGGTAGATATCTGCATTACCACCATTGGTAATCCAGTTTTTGGTTCCATTTAACAGGTAATAATCGCCTTTATCCTCAGCAATAGTATGTTGCGATGAGGCATCAGACCCTGCTTCTGGTTCGGATAGGGCAAAAGCACCTAATTTTTCTCCCGAGGCTAAAGGTTTAAGGTATTTATGTTTTTGTTCTTCCGTACCATATTCATTGAGACCATAGCAGACCAGCGAATTGTGCGCAGACATGATGACCGCTGCTGAGGCATCAATCTTTGCAATCTCTTCTAAAGCTAAAACATAAGCTAAGGTGTCCATTCCGGCACCTCCATAAGCTTCGGGAATCATAATACCCATAAAGCCTAATTCGCCCATTTTCTTGACGAAATCATAGGGGAATTTAGCCTCTTCATCGCGTTGTATAACGCCTGGCTTCAATTCTTGTGCAAATTCACGTGCTGCATCGCGAATCATTTTATGTTCTTCTGATAGTTCGAAATTCATTGTATTCGTTTATATGGTGTATACCAAATATACATAAATATACTATGCTTGCATAGTAATAATTCTTTTTTAATTGTCAAATTACTTGAACCTCAAACTTTAAGATTAACTAAAACGTTTATTAGATGTCAGCTAGAATATTCCTCATCGGATTATTTTATTATAATTATTACGTCATAATTTGCTGACTCTTGGAATTAAAAATAAATACTACTATATTGGTAGAGTATTATTCAAAACACTAATAAATTAAATATATGAGCTTAAGATTAGGAGACACCGCGCCAAACTTTCAGGCAAAAACTTCCATTGGAGATATTGATTTCTATGATTTTATAGATGGAAAATGGGCTGTTCTATATTCACACCCTTCAGATTTCACACCTGTTTGTACCACTGAGTTGGGGAGAACTGCAAAATTAAAGGATGAATTTGAACGTAGAAATGTAAAGGTTTTAGCGCTAAGTGTTGATTCTGTTCCTGAACATTTGGAATGGATTAAGGATATTAATGAAACACAAAATACAGAGGTAGATTTCCCAATTATTGCTGACGAGGACCGTAAGGTAGCTGAGTTGTATGATATGATTCACCCAAATGCTTCCGCTACTGCAACAGTACGTTCTGTGTTTGTAATTGGCCCAGATAAGAAAGTTAAATTGACTTTGACTTATCCAGCTTCTACAGGTCGTAATTTCCAAGAGATTCTTCGTGTGATTGATTCTTTGCAATTGACTGATGAATATCAAGTAGCAACACCTGCTGATTGGGAAGATGGTCAAGACGTAATCGTTGTTCCTGCTATTAAGACAGAGGATATCGCAGGTAAGTTCCCGAAAGGTTATACCGAAATCAAACCTTATTTGAGAACTACTCCACAACCTAATAAATAGGTTGATCTATATAAAAAAGGAGCCAATTAGTAACTAATTGGCTCTTTCTATTTAAATGTGTTTTTTCTTCTTTTTAGGAGATATGAAAGCAGATATACTTGCAATCAATATAATTAAACCTAGGTATTTCAGGCTTTCCGACCAAGTAAATGCCAAGTCTACCGGACTTGAAAAATACTTAAATGTCTGTACAAGAATAAGTAGCGATAAAAAGATGAAAAAGTAAATCCAAAATGTTCGCATGTTAATTATTTTCCTAAATATACTATTAAGTTGTTCGTTTTCAAGGAAATAATTTTTTGATCGCCTAATAAATAAGCCGTTATAATTCTTGGCGATATAATAAATGTCATTTTGTTGATGTTTCAACCCTCTTTCATAGCACATCGAATAAAAAAAAGGTGTCACATTATTTGTAACACCTTTTAGATACATAAGTCAATTTATTCTTAATATACCTTAACCATGTAGATAAAGTCTTGTAACTTTTTGATCTGCTCCGTTCTTGGTAAATTTGATAGGCTATTTTTACTGCTCAATACGATATTTCCTTTTAATGAATCCTTAGGGATTCTGTTCAAAGTTTCAATTAGAGCTTTTGTTTTAATGGCGAATGCTGCACCATCAATTCCTTTTTGTTTTCCGGAGATAATACCGATGATATTCCCTTGCTTATCCAATACCGGACCACCACTGTTACCAGGGTTTACAGGAACGGAAATTTGATAAGCTGTTGTATCACCGCTATATCCTGTTGAAGAACTTAAGTACCCTTCGCCGTATACAGCCTCATCTCTAGGATAACCGATAGTGAAGATTCCTTCTCCTAAATCTAGTCCTTGACGTTTGAATGTATATGGGATATTACTAGCTTGATTGAAACTCGTATCAGAAATATGCAAAATTGCCAAGTCTTTTTCTGCATCCACATGGATAACAGAAGCTCGGAAAGTCTCTCCTTTGTTATTTTGAAGATGAATAGAGTCTGCTCCACTCACTACATGAAAGTTCGTTACTACATAACCATCCTTGGTCAACATAAATCCTGTTGCACCATATTGTAATGGGGTAGGAGTAGTTGTTTCCTTATTGATATTACTGATCGCATTCTGGTGAGCACTCACATTACGTTTAACGTTATTTATCTCACGTTTAAGCGCACTATAATCTGAAGTCGTCTTACGTAGTGTCGAGAAGTATCCGGTTAAATACAGGGTCGCTAAAGAGGAAAGAACGGCAACTGCGGCTGCGGCTACTGCATTTATCTTTAGTTTCTTCCACATGCGGTAAATAATAGGCTGTGTTGGGGTGTTTTTAACCACATTATCCAAGTTGGCCATAAACTCTTTTCTTCGAGCATGCTGACGCATGGCATGAACAAACTCTTTATGGGCAAGAAATTGATTGTTCAGTTCAGAATCTTCTTGGCATAGGTTTTCAAATTCCACACGTTCGCTTTCGGATAATTCTCCGGCAAGATAACGATCGGCCCACGCAATAAAGTCCTTTTGATTCATGTTATTGTTCATCCTTAATCCATTGATCAAAGAATAGTTTCTTTAATCGCTGTAAACATTTATACTTTTGGTTTTTAGCATTGTCAGCATTACTATAGCCTAATTCATCACTGATTTCCTGCATGGATTTCTTGTTGATATAAAAATCCTTTAATATAGTTGCACATGGTTCACCTAGTTTATTCATGGCTACATCCATTTGGTTAAACTTCATTTCTTCTGCCTCATGGTCTTCCAAGGCATCAGCTATATCGGGAATGTCTAAATTGTCTTGCTCGATACTATCGAGCGATAAATTCCGTCGATTCAATTGTTTTAACCACAACCTCCTGCAGATAGCATATAAAAATGTGCTTAGTTTACTGCTCAGCTCAAACCCCTCATCTCGAGTAATCTTGTCATATAAAACGATGACTGCTTCTTGAAAGATGTCCTTCGCTTGGTCCTCAGTTCCCTTATTGTTTAAAATCATATGGGAAACCGATGGATAACAAGATTTATAGATAAAAGACACTGCAGCGCTATCGCCTTTCCGCATCCCTTCTAACAACTCACTGTCCGTGCGTGTCTTATTGATTATCTCTCTTATTTTACTCACCTATTAATACCCTTATTTTCAAATAGTAACCCATTTACAACAAAAAATCCTTTTTTTAGGAATTCTTTTCCAAACGTAATGGATTTATCATGGAATTACAATAACGTTTGTAATTCATTATAAATTATTCAAAAAAATAAAAGACATGCTCTATCAGGGCATGTCTTTACTATTTTTTTATTTCTTGAACAACCTTCCTTAGATACCTTCAAAAATACGATTAAAGAAATCACCAAGGAACGGTACGGTCTTTTTATTTCCGCTTGCGGCATGTATAAGTCCAATCATCCATAATATACAGGTTGCTGCAAGACCTATACCTGCGAATATCCACCCAACTGCGGGAATGTAACTTAATACAAATACGCCACTCATCGTCAGGAATATTCCCAATGATTGTTTGATGTGAAATGAGCTGAAATCATTACGTGATTCGCTGTTCAATACAAAGGCTACTAGGAGACCTAATGCAGTTAAATAAGAAATTATGGCCACATTTTTTCCGTCATCCATAGAATCGTCATCCTCATCGAGTGAGGGAGGCTGCTTTTTCATGTTGTTATTTAGGTTATTAGTTACATTAAATATAACTAGAATTGTTCATTAATTGGTAATCAATTGACTTAAAACTGTTTAATCCTAAAGTTAATTAAATAAAATAGTTTATAGAAAATTTATTTAGACTATATGTAATTACGCATATCTCCTTTAGATCTCTTCGATTTGAATTCAAACCTCCCAAAGAGGTTTTTTTCTAGAATAATGAATCAGCATAGAAAGTAATAAGCAATTGAACTAACCAAACTTAAGTAACAAACAATATAACCTATCGCTTGTTGAACTTTATAAATAGGCGAGTTATGGAAGAAAAAACTATTCGATATCCACATCCAAATGGTGAAATAACCGTTTTATGGAGACCAAAACGATGTATACACTCAGGAGTATGTGTCAATTCACTTCCTAAGGTTTATGATCCTAGTGCAAGACCGTGGATAAAGCCAGAAGAGGCTACAACACAAGAGCTGATTGATCAAATTGATGCTTGTCCATCAGGTGCATTGGCATATGAATTACATCAAAAAAGTTAAAGGAAATAGAAACTTTGAATTAGGGATAACGCAAAAAGGTCACAAATGTTAATTTGTGACCTTTTTAGCGGTCTGGACGGGACTCGAACCCGCGACCCCATGCGTGACAGGCATGTATTCTAACCAGCTGAACTACCAGACCAAAATCTTTGCAAAACTATTTAATAATATTATTGGCGGTCTGGACGGGACTCGAACCCGCGACCCCATGCGTGACAGGCATGTATTCTAACCAGCTGAACTACCAGACCAATAATTTTGCAATATCGTAAAGAACGTCTCGGTTTCCCGATCTTTTTGAAATACCTACTGTACTTCTTGTTTTCTTGAGCGGTCTGGACGGGACTCGAACCCGCGACCCCATGCGTGACAGGCATGTATTCTAACCAGCTGAACTACCAGACCTCAATTACCTTCTTTTTAGAAGGTGTGCAAATATAGTGTTTATTTCCATATCTGCTAATGTTTTTTTGAAAAATATTACTCTACAGCGCCCTCTTTCATCTTTTCGGCATTCTCTGCAAATTGTAATTTATCGATAATATCTTGAATATCACCGTCCATAATAGCCGGTAAATTATACATCGTCAATCCAATACGGTGTTCTGTTACACGACCTTGTGGATAATTATAAGTACGGATTTTTGCTGAACGGTCTCCGGTTGATACCATTGTCTTACGTTTTGCTGCAACATCTCCATGTTTTTTCTGTACCTCTAGCTCATAAAGCTTGTTACGTAACATCTCCATAGCCAATTCGCGGTTTGCTAATTGCGAACGTTCTACCTGACATACTACAACAATACCTGAAGGCTTATGGGTCAACTGTACTTTAGTTTCTACTTTATTTACGTTCTGACCTCCAGCACCTCCTGAACGGGATGTCTGCATTTCAATATCACCAGGATTGATCTCCACATCCACTTCTTCTGCTTCCGGCAATACCGCTACAGATGCCGCTGAAGTGTGAACACGCCCTTGAGTCTCAGTGTCTGGAACACGTTGAACACGGTGTACACCAGATTCATATTTCAATTGGCCATAAACGTCATCTCCAATAACCTTTAGGATAACCTCTTTATAACCTCCTGAAGTACCTTCTGTTACATCCATAACTTCAGTTCTCCAACCCTTAGTTTCAAAGTAACGGGTGTACATACGGTATAAATCACCAGCAAATAATGCCGCCTCATCACCACCTGTACCACCTCTAATCTCGATAATGGCATTTTTACCATCTTCGGGATCTTTAGGGATTAACATCAAGCGGATTTCTTCCTCTTTCTCTTCGCGTTGTGTGTAAAGTATATCCAATTCTTCCTTCGCCATTTCTCTCAACTCTTGATCCTTCTCATTGGCAAGGATATCTTTATTTGTGTCAATATTGCTGACCATATTCTTGTAGATATGGTATTGATCAACAATCTTGGAAAGATCTTTATATTCTTTATTAAGCTTGGCAAAACGATTCATGTCGCTGATGGTATCTGGGTTGCTGAGCTCCGCTTCCACCTCTTGCCAACGCTCTTTTATTGCTTGTAATTTGTCTAACATAGTATTCCTCTGTTGAATGGTATGTCCTCCTCATAATTTGGGAGAACTTGTAATCGACAAAAATAAAGATTTTCCTGCTTTTTTGACGAGCCTAATGCGAAGAAACTGCTTTCAGACCAACAATCGATCCTATAAGGGTGATAATGAAGAAAATACGCCAGAAATCTGTAGGCTCTTTAAAGAAAAATATACCCATAAGTACTGTTCCGACTGCTCCGATGCCTGACCAAACCGCGTAAGCAGTACCCAAAGGAAGCGTATTTGTTGCTTTAATTAACAGTCCCATACTGATAGTCACGCTGATAAGAAAACCAAGATACCAAAGGTACATCTCTGTTCCTGTTGCATCTTTAGCGCGTCCAATACAATAAGTAAAGGCAACTTCAAATAAGCCACCAATAATTAGGATAATCCAATTCATTTTTAATGATAAAATTTTAAGGTTGCAAATTTGCGGTTAAATTACACCATATTCTTTAACAAATGTTAAAAAATCAACTTACCTTCTGATTCCGCGAATTCTACTTAAAGTTACTTGACTAATTCCTAAATAAGAGGCAATGTAGCCCAACTTTATACGGTTGGTAATATTGGGGGCTTTTTTTAATAACTCGTGATAGGACTCACGGGAAGACTTAAATAAGCGAAGCATCAAGCGTTCCTCGATTTTTACAGATTCCAATTCCGCTAACTTCCTTCCCCAATTGGCTATTCCCACAGAATGCTTATACAATTCTTGTAATTGCGCTATGGATAAACGGTAAAGAACGGAGTCCTCTAATGCTTGAATACTCTCATAGCCCTTTTTCCCATGGATATAACTATTGAGTGAAAGGATCGCTTCACCAGGAAAGGTAAAAGCCAATACAACCTCTTTCTCTTCCTTGTGGTAGAAGATGCGGCAAATCCCTGTTTGTTGAAAATAGAGATATGGCGTTGTTTTCTCAGCTTCAATAAAACACATATTCTTGCTGACCTTTTGAATTTCCACTAATTGGGATAATCTTTCTAAATCTACCTGACTTAGAGGGAAAATAGATTGCGCTATTTCGTTGAATTCCATGTTTTCAAGCTTAAATTTTCACCATCCCACACTGCATAAGTATTATAATTAATCCACTCTCCCAAATTGATAATCTTCGATTTATTCTTCAATTCCATTTCGTAGGGTAAATGACGATGACCAAAAATAAAGTAGTCATAATGTTGGTTCTCGAGGATTTCTTTAGCATAGACAATTAACCATTCCTGTTCTTCACCAAGAAATTTTTCTTCATTATTATTGGCTATACGGCTATGCTTAGACCAACGGGTAGCAATGCCAATACCCAAATTTGGGTGTAATCGGGCGAAAAGCCATTGGCAGATGCTTGATCGGAAAATCTTTTTTAAGAATTTATACTTCTTATCACCAGGGCCTAATCCATCACCGTGATGAATATAAAATCTTTTGCCATTTAGCTCAATGATCTTTTCATTGGAGACGATATCAGCATGCAGTTCGTCTTTCAGATATCCAAACATCCACATATCGTGGTTTCCTTTGAATAGGGTGATTTTTATGCCTAAATCTGCCAGCTCAGCAAGTTTACCAAGAAACCGCACATATCCCTTGGGAACCACAGTTGCATATTCGAACCAGAAATCAAAGATATCACCTACTAGATATAATTCCTTAGCATCAGCTTTGATATCCTCTAACCAAGAAATGATTCGGCGTTCGCGATCGATGGATTGGGTAGCCGGATAGGATCCCAAATGGAAGTCTGATGCGAAATATATCTTGTCTCTAATGGCCATAAAGGCCAAAACTACCACATTTATAGCGTTTTCACAATATAGTCGGCTTTTGTGAAGCGAATTATTTCCTTAGTTTTGTTATGAACTAATCTTAATCCGTATGATCAAATATGCAAGTTTGGGCGTTCTAGCCCTCATGCTGACGGCATGCCAGCAAGAAAAAGTAGTAGAATCAAACACTAAAATTACTGTGAAACCATACCCGAATTCCAGCAAAGGAACACAACAAGACATTTATTTTGGGGTTACAGTCGATGATCCTTATCGTTGGCTGGAAGATGACTTATCCCAAGAAACTAAAAATTGGGTGAAGGCTGAAAACGAAGTAACCGAAGATTATTTAAGCCAAATCCCTTTTCGTGAGAATATCAGAAAACGTTTAGAGAAGCTATGGAATTATGAAAAATATTCTGCTC
The DNA here is from genome assembly GCF_051951495.1 of Sphingobacterium lactis. Lineage (GTDB taxonomy): Bacteria > Bacteroidota > Bacteroidia > Sphingobacteriales > Sphingobacteriaceae > Sphingobacterium > Sphingobacterium lactis_A. The sequence goes on from NZ_JBNHAS010000002.1 coordinate 175,080, forward strand.
CATCTAAAGAAGGTGACTGGACTTATTTTTCTAAAAATGATGGACTACAAAATCAGTCCGTAATTTACCGTAAGAAAGGGGAGGATGGTAAGGAGGAAGTATTCCTTGACCCCAATAAATTCTCGAAGGATGGTACCACCTCTTTATCGGGTCTCTCTTTCAGCAAGGATGGCTCCTTAGCGGCTTACCAAATCTCTGAAGGTGGATCTGACTGGACCAAAGTGATTATTATTAAAGCGGAGGATAAATCCATTATCGGTGACACCTTAACCAATGTGAAATTCTCAGGAATGGCATGGCATGGCAATGAAGGGATTTATTATTCCTCATATGATAAGCCAAAGGCTGGTTCAGCACTTTCAGCCATGACAGATCAACACAAATTGTTTTTCCATAAACTAAATACGCCACAAAATACAGATGCTTTAGTTTTTGGTGGTCCTAGTACCCCAAGACGCTATATAGGTGCAGGATTAACAGAAGATGAAAGATTCTTGGTGGTGACAGCAGCTAATACTACTTCAGGAAATGAATTATACATAAAAGACCTAAAAGCCCCTAATTCAGCCTTTGTGCCTATTGTCAACAACATGGAGAAAAATCACTATGTAATAGACAATGAAGGTGATAATCTAATTATTTTCACAGAATTAAATGCACCTAATGGCCGTTTAGTACAAACCAATATTTCAAACCCGACGGCTGAGCATTGGAAAGATTTAATTCCTGAAACCGAAAATGTATTGAGTCCATCAACTGGTGGAGGTAAAATATTCGCTACCTATTTGAAAGACGCGACTTCACTAGTGAAACAATTTGATCGAAACGGTAAGTTAGAGCATGAAGTGGAATTACCTGGAATAGGTACTGCAGCTGGTTTTGGAGCTAAGAAAGATGATAAAACCCTGTATTATACCTTTACTAATTATGTCAACCCTGGAACCATTTATCAATATGATATTGCTTCTGGAAAGTCAGAAGTCTATAAAGCTTCAGCTATTCAATTCGATCCTTCGAATTACGAATCCAAACAAGTATTCTATAACTCTAAGGATGGCACCAAAGTGCCGATGATTATTACCTACAAAAAGGGAATAAAATTAGATGGCACTAACCCAACTTTATTGTATGGTTATGGTGGTTTCAATATTAGTCTAACACCATCATTTAGTACTAGTAATGTGATTTTATTGGAGCAAGGCGGTGTTTATGCGGTTGCCAACTTACGAGGAGGTGGAGAATATGGTGAAACTTGGCATTTAGCAGGAACTAAAATGAAGAAACAGAATGTTTTTGATGATTTCATTGCAGCGGCTGAATACCTGATCAAGGAGAAATATACTTCTTCTGAAAAATTAGCCATTGCTGGAGGATCTAATGGCGGTCTGCTTGTTGCAGCTTCTATGACCCAACGCCCGGAATTGTTTAAAGTAGCTTTCCCAGCTGTTGGTGTGTTGGATATGCTTCGCTACCATAAGTTTACAGCAGGTGCAGGATGGGCATTTGATTACGGAACTGCAGATGATAGTGCGGAAATGTTTAACTACCTCTATAAATATTCACCTTATCATGCCTTGAAACAAGGAGTAGAGTATCCCGCAACTATGGTTAGCACAGCTGATCATGATGATCGCGTAGTTCCTGCGCATTCCTTTAAGTTTGCTGCTCGTCTGCAGGAATACCATAAAGGACCAAATCCGGTATTAATACGTATTGATACCAAAGCAGGACATGGCGCTGGAAAGTCTACTGCAATGGTTATTGCAGAACAAACCGATAAATGGGCATTTATGTTCCAAAATATGAATGTAGGCTATAAGGATATTCAGAAATAAGCGTGTCCTAAGTTTAACAAAATAAAAAAGGCAATCCACTTCTGGATTGCCTTTTTCATTATTTCAGCATGCTGATTATTCAGTTTCCCAAGTTGGCAAGCCTTTTTTCATCAATGCTAATGTTTTCTCGTAATCAGCTTTAGATTGTGCATCAGCTAAGGTAATAGCCTTTTCTTGAGCAGCAATCGCTTCTTTCGTTTTACCAGCTTTATGAAGCACGTTTGCATAAGTGTCTAATAAAGCAGCAGTTTCTTCTTTTTTCAAACCAGCCTCTGCCCATTTGATAGCAGCATCTAAACATGCAGGGTCAGTACAGTTCTCAAAAATAGTCCAAGCAAAGCTATTGTATTGGCTTGCTTGAGTCTTATCACCTAATACAGCAATGTATGCATTGACAGCATCACGGTATTTAGGCCAATTCTTTTTGGAAGCATAATAATTTGGTTTATAGCTTGCTAAGATGTTTTTCATATCAACATCAGCATATGTTTTTTCTACATCTGCAATTACCTGATCTAAAATATCTTCCTTAGATCCACGAACTTTAGAAACGATTTCTGAATTAATGATAGCAATACCTAAGATTTGGTCAGCATAACCTGGTTTGGTTAACTCATCAACTTTAGCTTTGTTTTTTCTGATAACATCAAATGCTTTTGATTTAGTCGAACTAGCTGCACGACCTAACATAGACACGCTTTCTTTGGTCAATAACTCATCCATACTCGAATTATCAATGACAACTCCTAAGGCTTTATCAGCTGTTGCTTTATCATAAGCTTTAGAGGCAGCTGCTGCCACTACTTTAGCCGTAGCTACATCTGTTGGGTTTGCCTCAAATTTCTTCAACAATGTCACGTATTGAGTCTCTGGGTTCAATCCTTCACCTGCTAGTGCAATAAATTGATCAGCTTCTCCACCACCAACGATGCGGTGTACTAACTCACCGTTAGGATCGAATATTAAAAAGGTAGGATAGGCAGTAATGGCATAATCTTTAGCAAAACGTTTTGCTTCTGCACGCCATGATTTTACATCTGCATTATCTCCTTCAGTCTCATCCATCTGAATCTTTAAGTTCACAAAGTTCTTGTTGAAAAATGTACCTACCTTTTCCTGAGGGAAAATAGTGGAGGACATGTATTTACAAGGACCACACCAAGTGGTAAATGCATCAACAAAAATGTGTTTGTTCTCTGCTTTCGCTTTCGCTTTTACCTTCTCCCAAGTCGTGCCATGCTCGAATTGTATACCCTTTTCTTGACTTATCGCCAAGAAGGGAATGGTAAATAATAGTAATAATAACTTTTTCATAATCTATTTTAATCTATAATCCTTTGTTTATAATGAAGCTAATGTAATTAAAGAAAACTAAAAAGTCCCCGTTTTTACGAGGACTTTTTGTAATATTTTTAATTTAGACGCCTAAATTTTTTGACATTTCCTTAGTTAATGCCTTTTTATGCAATAAAAGTGAGATAGTTTTATAACGAACAAACTCTTTAGTAGCATACATATAACCTTTGTAGTCATTTGTAGATCCCCAAGAGTTTTTCACGATATAATACTCTTTTCCGTTCTGATCTTTCACTAATCCAGTGATGTGCATACCATGATCATCTGTTGTCGTATAATTATCAAATGCTTCTTGACGTTGCTCTTCCGTGATTTTAGCCTCTGGTTTAGGACCATTGAACATATTGTTCAACTCTTGTTGGTTCATTTGTTCTACTGGTTTCTCTGGTACATAAGCAATACCGTTTTTCCAGCTAAATGATTTCTCCGATACGTCAGTAGCCCATGCAACAGTGTATCCTTTTTCTAATGCTTGATCGATGATATCAGTAAGATCATTGATTTTTACATTGTAGAAACTTTCAAATGACCAGTTGTCAGGAATTAATAAAACAAATGGTTTGTATAATTCATGCTCTTTAAAAGAAGAGATACCTACATAATCATCAGGATTAATACCAATTACCTGATCAGCAAATGTTCTAGGCGTATAGGTTTTTCCATTGTATTGGAAAGATTCAGGAACTTTTCCTAAATAAGAATCCATCGCTGCTGTAAAAGCATCCAACCAATGAGCTCCTGGTTTTTTGCTGCTAGCAACAGTTTTAGTAATCCCCTGAAGAACTGTACCCATCTCACCGAAGTTATTACGAGTCTGTCCATTTGTAAGTCCTGTATAGGCCTCATAAGGAACCGCACCGTATTTTTTGAAGATGGTCAATACATCATGCAATTGTCCGCCGTCTCCTTGTGCTTGATCGCCATGTAGACGAACGAAGTTCTTCGCTTTTTCAATATATGTATTACGTGCAGTATAGATTTGTGAAATATCAACTGGTTTTTTACCCATACGAATCATTTCTGACTCTAAGAATGAGTTACCAGAATAAGACCAACAGGTACCTGATGATCCTTGATCTTTAATGGAAGTGTTACCAAGATTGATAACTTCCGTAAAACGGAAACCTTCTTTACTGTTGTCCGAAGCATTTCCTTTTAATGCGTTTATTAGGTTGTCTTGCGCAAATGTTGATGTTGTAGCAAATAATGCTGCTGCAAATAGAATAGATTTACTCCAATTCATATGGTCTTTTGTTAAAATAAAATGTTTACGAATTTATAAAATTTATAATAGGGCTATTGGGCTATATTGTAAAAATATTAGCACATATAAAGATGGCCCCCAAATATGAGGGCCATGGTATTTCTGATTAAGATTTCTCGAAGTCTTGTTTCTTAGGGAACATCAAGGAGGCAACAACACTTATTACCAATATACTTAGAATTACAATCAGTGAGTGTGTTGTAGTGAAACCCCAATCTTTCAAGTAGCTGTGAAGTAACATTTTTAATCCGATAAAGATTAATAGGAATGCTAAACCAACTTTCAAATAGTGGAATTTGTGGATAATGTTTACCAATAAGAAGAACATGGAACGTAATCCAAGAATTGCAAAGATATTCGAGAAGAATACGATGTACGGATCTTTCGTTACGGAGAAAATCGCTGGAATAGAATCCACAGCAAAGACTAAGTCAGTAAACTCGATTACCAACAACACCAAAAATAATGGGGTCATATACTTTTCGCCATTCTCGATATGAAAGAAACGACCTTGATCCAATTTATGGGTTACTTTAAAATGCTTAGATGCAAATTTAACAACCGGATGATTTTCTGGGTCAACCTCTTCCTCTTTATTCCGGTTTCGGTACATGTTGAATCCAGTGATGACCAAGAATCCCCCAAATACATATAGAATCCATCCGAATTTTGTAATTAGGGCAGCACCTACGAAAATAAAAATACAACGCATGATAATAGCACCTAAAATACCCCAAACCAAAACTTTGTGGTAGTATTTCTCTGGAATACCAAAAGAGCTGAATAACAATACCATGACGAAGATATTATCCACTGAAAGGGCATATTCCACCACATAACCTGTTAAATATTCTAGGGTCAGGTTTTTATTATAGATATGTAAACTTGCTGCGAGGTCATTTTCATTGATGGTGATATTATGAAAATGTTTGGCTATGACCTCCTTAAGCCTGGCTATGTCGTGAACATTGTGGAGTTCATTTCCCCAAAAATACAATAACAAACCAAAGAGGAGGGCAAATGTAACCCAAATGGCACTCATAATGGCAGCCACTTTAAGGGATACAGGTTTGTCGCTTTTTGAAAATAGTCCTAAGTCAATTGCTAGCATCAGAATTATAAAGACTATAAATCCGATCATAAAGAGTGCTTCGTGGCTCATGTTATTTTATTTCTTTCTTTCTGTTGTAAAACGTACTAATTGTTCCAATCCGGTTTTATAATCACCGCCATTCGGTATCTGTGCTAAGATATCGAATGCTTCTTGTTGGTATTGCATCATACGCTCCGTGGCGTATTCCATCCCTCCATTTACTTTTACGAAATTGATTACCTCCGTAACTTTTTCAGGATCCTCATTATGGTTTTTCACCAAATTGATAATCTTACGTTTCTGTCCTTTATCAACAACAGATAACGCGTATATCAAAGGAAGTGTCATCTTCTTTTCTTTGATATCATTTCCAACTGGTTTACCAACATCATCTAATCCAAAGTCAAAAAGGTCATCTTTTATTTGGAAGGCGATACCGACCTTCTCCCCAAATAAACGTAATTTTTCTACTGTCTCTGCATCTGCACCAGCTGAAGATGCTCCACAGGCACAACATGAAGCTATTAAAGAGGCTGTCTTTTGACGGATGACCTCAAAGTAAATAGATTCCTCAATGTCCAAATGTCTTGCTTTCTCAATCTGCAACAATTCCCCCTCTGACATTTGCTGAACTGCTTCTGAAACGATGCGTAGTAAATCAAATTCTTTATGTTTTACCGAAAGTAGGAGACCCTGCGAAAGCAGGAAATCCCCAACTAAAACAGCTACTTTGTTTTTCCATAATGCATTGATGGAAAAAAAGCCTCGGCGTTCATTGGCATTATCTACGACATCATCATGTACCAAAGAAGCAGTATGTAGCAATTCCACTAATGAAGCACCATGGTAAGTTGCTTCTGTAATGCCGCCACATAAACCTGCTGAAAAGAAAACAAACATCGGTCGCATCTGTTTTCCTTTTTGTTTAATGATGTATCGTGTTATCTTATCCAATAAAGGTACAGAGCTCTGCATCGAAGCCTTAAAGGTTTTTTCGAATTTCTTGAGATGTTCTTTTATCGGAAGTTGTATTTCGTCTAATGTTAACATGAAAATGGTTTAAGACCATTAATAATCGATGAAATTGACCATAAAAATACTAAAATTATGGTTTAGAAGCTAAGGTAATTTCAAGCTCCTTATACCATTCTTCGCCATATTCTCGAATTAATGGATCTTTTAAGAATTGATATACGGGGATTTTCAATTCTTGGCCAAAGGTACAGGCATCTTTACAGATGTACCAACGGTCATAATGCAATACATCAAACTCCGGATAATGTGTTGCACGAATAGGGTAGAGGTGACAGGATATCGGTTTTTTCCAATTGACATCACCCATCTCATATGCTTTTTCAATGGCACACTTCGTGATGCCATTCTCCCAAGTCACATAAGCACACTCTTTATTTCCATCTACACAGGTCGTCGTTAAGTCTCCATCGGAGTCTACAACATACTTTCCTTGCTTTTCGATAGCCTCAATGCCCTTCTCTGTCAAGTAAGGCTTAACCTGTGGGTAGATATCTTCTAATATTTTCGTCTCTTTAGCCGTAAGTGGAGCACCTGAATCCCCTTCGATACAGCAAACACCCTTACACTTGCTCAGGTTACAAACAAAATCATGATTCACGATGTCCTCGTGAACCAATACATTTCCTACTTCTATCATTTTTTATTTTGAATAACTAACCCGTTCTCCTAACGGGAATTTTAATCCGTCTGCACTGACCAAGTCCATGGTCACTGAGCCAATGATGATATCAACCTGTGCTTTTACAGGAATGCGGTTCCCATCGTTGGTGACCCAAAGATACAAACGACTGCTCTTTTTAAAGATTCTTCCCGGAGATATTTCAGGACTCAATTTGATACATTCCAATGTGCCTAATACAGATTTTATCTTTTCTACACCGATGTATTCCACGCCTAACTGAGCAATTTCATCATTTAGAAAATACGTAATCTTAAACTTATCGCCTTTCTTAAGCGTTGAAAAGTCAAGATTCCTGGAGAAGTAATAGGCCGATACCAAGTCAAAAGTCTGTGCTGTCGGACTTGTGAACTTTCCTTTCTTTCCATTTACCTTTCTAGACTTGTGATCAAACGTAGCGTATTCTACTCGACGGTAATTGTTCTCCCGGATATTTTCCGTGTATAATATCGGCAGGAAATTCCTGCGGTCTATGTAAGAATCATATTGATTTTTAACCGTATAGAGCTTAGAGAAGGCCCCTGAAGTCTGTCCGAAAACGGAAAGATGCATAGCATCTTTTACCCCGAAATCATATTTTGATTCATGTACAGCTAAGGTGCCTGTGGCAGCCGATAAAATACCGTAACGCAACTTATACTTCAAAACCTCACCCGCTTTAAAGGTAGGCTCCGGAAGATAAGGTAATGTTTGTGCTATGCTCATGGAGCTCAACACAAATAGCAATACTAGAACTGAAATTAATTTTTTCATATAAATATGACCGTGGTTAGCATAAATAGTTTAAGCTTTCCGCTTAAACACTGGAACTGTAGAGCATGGTTCTCCGTACATAATACTTTTGGCAACTTTACTTAATGATGCTGTAAAACTGACAAAAGCAGACTCAGGGATATAGATATCCCCACATCCTTTCACCACAATACGCTCATTCTGATATTGACTATAATCCAATTGCTGTAATTGTTGCTCAAATAATACTTGACGAACATAAGCTTCATCACCGAAATGAACCGATAGGGCATGCTCCACCAGTTTGTTGGTTAAAAGCATATATGCCCAGGTAGGTACTATAGCATCAGCGGTACAAACAATGCCAACGTGTTTACCGGCATAGCTGGACCAATCATGTTCTTTTATAAATGTTCTGAAATCTTTCTCTTTTAATATCAACCCATGGAATAAGTTGTCCTTTATATCATAAACGACGATTGGCTCCGTAGGGGCATATTTTGCCAAGTCGATCGTAATCAACCCACTCTCTGCTACCTTATTAACGATGTTCTCTTGAATATCCATTTCCCTAAAATAAAAAAAGCTGGGCAACAAAACGTTACCCAGCTGTAAATTTAACTATTCTTTATTAATAGAATTTAATACGATTGTCAACAATCTTCGCATTATCCTGTAATGCTTGGAAAATTACGTTTTGAGAGCGTTGTGCTTTCTGTTGTGTAATTTGTCTTTGTTGTGCAGCTAATTCCTCACCAGCTAATGCTTTAGGATTTACAAATCCTACTACTTGAACAGCATATACACCTTGAGAACCTTCGATTGCTTTAGATGGTTTATTTGGTTGTAAACCAAATACAGTACCTACAACTGCATTCTCGATTGCAATACCAGGGATAACCGGATTAGCCAATACTACATTCTCTACAGATTGTGCATTCTTACCTAATTTCTGAGCTACTTGATCGATAGATGATGCACCGTTTAAGGCATTGTTCATTTTCTCTTTCAACATACGTGCTTTAACCATGTTTCTAACAACTGGCTCAATAACACTTTTTACAGACTCTAATGGCTGATGGCCTTTAGGTTGAATATTTGTAACACGAGCTACGATGAAGTTATCTTGTGTATCGAAGATTTTCTCACCTACGTCGCCTTGTTTTGCTTCAAATGCCCAACGAATTAAATCACGTGGTACTTCAATTGCGCCGAATGTGTTATCCATAGCAGCAGTACGGTCGTTCTTCATGATCGTTAAGTTTTGTTTCTTCGCTTGCTCTTCGAAATTCTTACCAGTTAAGCCTGAGAAGAATGTATTAGCTTTTGAATATGCGAAATCTGTTGTTTCTTTTCCTGCAACGATGCTTTTGTCAACGATTGCTAATTTGGCAATTTTAGAGCTACCAATTTGCTTGTTCACTTTTACTATGTGTACACCATTGTTGGTAGGAACTACTTTTACATCACCAGTTACACCGTCGAATAATACTTCGTCCAATTCAGGAATTGCTCCACGAGTTAATGTTGGCAATTCACCTCCATTATTTTTTGTCTGTGGATCAGCACTGAATTCAACTGCTAAAGTAGAAAAATTACCACCTGCTAATACCAAGTTTTTGATGGAGTCAGCTTTTGCTTTTGCTTTGTCAAGCCCTCCTTCAGCAGCAGGATCAATCACAATTAAGCTAGCATTTACAGAATCCGGTGAGTTTTTAACACTGATTACTTTAGCAATCTCATAAACATTTTGCGTTAAGAACGGTCCAACAACTGTTCCTGGAGCAGCATTGAATACTACTGAATCTAAAGCCGCGCTTAATTGATTCTTTCCGTAATATCTTACTGGGTATTTATTCTCTGAATTGATGTTTACAAATGAAGAATCATTTGTTGAAGCAGCTAATTCATTCTTTAATTTCTGGATTTCAGCTGTCGCTAATGCCGTATCTGCGTTGTTTGGACGAGCATCGAAAATTACGTAATCAATACTACGTGTCTCTTCGTTGTTCTTGAAAGCATTTTTATTCTTATCGTAATACTCTTTATAATCTGCATCGGTCAATTTAACCTGAGCATCTGTTACAGATGCATAGTCTAACATCACATATTTGAAGTTAGCTAGTTTATTACGAGAGTTATAATCGTATTCCGCCTCTAAAGCAGTGGTATAAACACTGTTGTTAACCAATGTGCTGTATTTCTGGAATAAACGATCAGTTTTGATGTTTTTCAATAAACCTTCCCATTGCGTTCTTGCATTAGGATCTTGTTTAGTTTGTTGAATAAATGCATTTAATGCATTGTTGTCAATTTGACCTGTTTGTGGATTGGTAAAATACTGTGCAATTAATGCAGAAGGATTTTTTCCACTCACTAAACTGTTCAATTCATCTTTACCTACTTCAATTCCGATTTTCTCAATCTCTTGAGAAATCAATTGCTGAGTCAAATATTGATTCCAAACTTGTTGAACCGCATATCCTTGCATCTGCGGGTTGTTTGCACCACCCATTTGTTGCTGATACATGTTCACTGTTTGTTCTACTTGTCCATTAAACTCTTGATAGTCGATACCTTCTCCGTTCACATTTGCAACCTCATTCTGACTGCTGCGCCAAAATGGAGTCCCCATGTTAATCATATCGCCTAATAAAAACGCAACAATTGCCAAAGCTATAACGGTAACAACTAGTCCCGCATGGTTTCGCAAATAGCCCATTAATCCCATAACTGTATACTATATATTTTAATGCTTAATTTGAGTTACTTAATTGTGTTTCTTTAAAACAAGGCGCAAGATACAACTTTTATGAAAAAAAGTGTAAAATTTTATTTTTAGGCCGTTTCCCAAATATTATTAGTCAATTACTTCACTTTCTGTTAGTTTCCGAAACCAGGGAAACCTGAAGAGTTTGATTTAGGGTATATTATTCCTGTGGCATTTGTGAAATCCACTATTTTGAAATCGACATCCGAAATAAACGAAGTCCCTTGCATTTGTCCTCTACCATCTGTGAAATCAGCGCTAATTGGTTGGCTACCATAATATTGCTTTTTCTGCTCATCATGAATCAACTCCTCCGTTTTGATCACCGATCCATCTGCCATCGTGATCACCACATTCTTTCGGAATTCAGTGAGCTTTTGTTTTTGTTTTAGAATCGCATATTCGGAAGTGATGCGTTGCGATTCCTTAGCATTATCGTCATAAAAGATTACCAAGACCCCTTTTTTAAATTCCATGTTACCGGTACTATCGTGATATTGGCGCATTTCTGGAGCTTTAAGCTCTGCTTTTACCCTCGCCGAATCACTATAAATAACCGTTACATCCTTCGATATATCCACTGCCTCCTCAGCCTCAATATTCGTCAAACGATCAATGTCCTTCTGATCGTTTTCACAGGCAATTGACAAGATTGCCCCTAGCAATATAATTGTTAGGGGCAAAATGGATGATATCTTTAATTTCGGAATTAACATATTAATCGTAAGATCTTCTCTTAAACCAAGCATCATTTAGGGTAAAGCCTAAGTTGATGTTGATATATCGCTCGCGAACTAAATTATAGTTCATGGTACCTTGCTGACCAAATTCGGCAGAAATGTTCACATTTGAAAATGTACGACCAAAATTGTTCTCAGGTAATGGTAAACCTAAACCTACCGTAACTGCCATATCTGTTAATCGATGGTTATCGACTGAGATGTGCGATTTGTTATAGCGGAAACCAAGACGGTAATCCACCACATTCAAATATTTCATGGATGTAGGATCTGGCTTAAATTGCCCACCTACTGCAATACCCATGTTTTTACCTAACTTAGGTTGTCCTTGCTCCGTTTGGAAAATTGACCAATCAGCATATTTAAAATCGGCACCCACACTCCAGTTAACACCTTTGCTCAAGGTAAAACCAACGGAATGCTTTAGCGGAAGATTGATATTTCTATTGGATAACATATCCATTGCCGATGTGTCAATCGCTACTTGTCCATTATCTCCTAATGAAGGATCTGTTTGTGTCAAGGTAGTTAATGAACTCGTTTTGCTATTTACAGTGTTATTTAAGGAACCATTATAGCCAATAGTCAAGTTCATTTTATTTCCTAGCGCTTTGAAATACTGCGCACCATAATCAAAGGTTGCCCCACGAATCTGTCTTGTACGGGTTTGAACCGTATTGTACATGCCTGCTTCAAATGGAAATTCAATCATGGACTTATCATACAAGTTTCCGAAAAGAAAACCAGCGTTAGCACCGATACTGAACCCTGGTAAAATGGAAACACCATAACCTACATAGGCTTTATTTACGCCTCCTTCACCAACTAAACTTGATTTATAAGGAATATTATCGATTTGACGAGTGCTCGCTGTGTTGTAACCCACATCCGAATACGGCATTAAACCAAAGGAAACACCACCTAATTTCGGTCCGTTTGTTTTATTTAAGGTAAATCCGAATGCGAAATGGCTGAATGCAAAGTCTGCTGTATGTCCTTGGCTGCCTGATTTTGCCAATTGGGTCACATTACCATATAAGCCCGCATCTAAAATAGCCAAACTGAAAGCTGAGTAACTCGCCGGGTTGGATATGTTTAAAATCGGTAAACCACTTTGATAACGGACACCGCTCGTGATACCACCCATAGAACGGGTTTGAGGCAATTGATCCTCACGCATTTGGCCTAAGCCAAATTGTGAATAAGGAGAATGGGAAGTCGATGATTGGGCACGTGTTTCCGTGTAACCCAAGAGCATAGCACCTATACCCAAAAGTGTAAATAACTGTCTGTTTCTAAAAATTCGTCTCAATGGTATCAACTTTTTATAATAAACCATCGTATTTGATCGATCAAGGGAATCCTTATTCCATAATCTAAAACGATGAGGTTAATTCTTATTTTTGGCATTTTAAGCCTAAATTTTCGCTACAAAACTATCTAATTTTTAATAATCACGGGATATTTAGTTGTTAAAAAAGGTTAAACAACTAAATATCAGTTTTTTAGAAAAACTGGAAGTAGATAATCGTGGCTATTATTACGGCATATAAGGTCTCATAAAACCACCGTACCTTCGCATAGGTGAAAAAATAAGCCAAATAAATCGAAATCGCCGGAATAGTCAATAAAAAATGGTTTACAGATTTATCTGGATTCAAATAAAAGGAGATAAAGATTAAAATCAACATCACAAAGAGTAATTGAAAGCTCTTTCTGACTTGTACTACACTCTTAAAGAAATTGTCCTTAAGGATAAAAAGAAAACCAACTAAAGCAACTACAACAGGTATCAACACGAAGAAATCGTGCATGTCCATATTCAAACGTGTTGGAAATGGGTAGCTGAATGGAATAAAAATCTGGTAAAACTCATCCATCCGCTCCAACCAGAAATAGGCTACCGCTAAAAGAAAATAAACCACGATAACCCCCAATAATGGTGTAACCCACTCTCGCCAAGCAAATGGTCGAAATATGACCAAGCTAGCCCATATAAGCAGCAACATCACGATAAATGGAAAGTAAATCAAACTTCCCAAGGCTATTAACAAGCCTAGATCAAACATGATTCCTTTCACATCACTGTGTTTATAGATGTTGAATAGTTTGTGCAACATCCAAATGGTGATGAAATTACAGATTAAGGTAGGGGATAAGACCAGGAAGGGAATAAACACACTAACCAAGGTCATGAACATCAATGCGGTAAGGAAATTTGGCTTTCCCAATAAGTTGAAGTGATTTACTACACGGTTCAGGTAGAATGCCTGAAGAATGGTCAATGCCAAGGTAATGAATACGTTGGATTGGGGCGAAATATTCTCCCCAATTTGAAATCCTAAAAGGTTCGCTAAGCCCGGCTCAAAAAGGACCGGTGTTAATCGTTCAGGTAAGTGCGTATAGGCACCAAGGCATAATACTGTGCCAACAAGGGTCACCAGGAAGATGTTTAATCCCGATAATGTCCGGTGTTGGTTAATCAGCATATCTTATTCTTAGTTGTCTTTTTCTAATTTCTTCACTCGGCGGTCAAGTGTGAATAGGTAAACAGCAACCGCGATGAAAATAACTAACATAACCAAAACAACCACATAGATTTTTCCTTCAGCACGAAGACCATCTGCCATAGGTACATGGTCAGTTGTTGTAGTCTGTGCAACAGCGCTGCTAAAACTTACTAGCATGGCCATTAGGGATAATAGGAAATTTCTCATATTTTCTTAAATACTATTTCTTTTGTCTTCAATTAAACGAATGCGATAGCGTAAGGTTGCTATCCAAGTCCCGATAAGGATCCATCCAATTACTGCCGTGTAAAACACTGGGCGCATGTTATTATCCATATCCAAGGAGCCAAAGGTTGAATTACCTCCACTTCCAGGATGTAATGAATCGTTCATTTTTGGAAGGATATAGATCAATACAATCATAATCGGAAATGCGAAGATGTTGTATATCGCAGAGATTTTTGCTCTCTTTTGCTCTTCTTCCAAGGCATTTCTCAATACCAAATAGGCCAAATACATTAAGGTAGTTATTGCAGCACCATTCAATTGTGGATCGTTTGTCCAAGGTGTACCCCAAGTAATATTCGCCCATAACATACCAGTCAATAGACCACAGATACAAAACAATACTCCTGTATTTACGGCTTCAACTGCCATGAAATCATATTCCCGCTTACTTGTATTCAAATATTTGATGCTGTAAACCAATGAAATTAAATATAAAATCATCATAGTAAACCACATTGGGACGTGGAAATAAACATTTCTGATGGTTTCATTTAATATATACAGTACCGGTACTGGACCTAATAAACCGGCTATCACCGTACTCGCAACCATGACTACGGCCAAGATTTTCCACCAATTTTTTCTCATAAGTACTAAAAAATCAATCTCGCCAAAGGTAAGGAAATAACAGCAAAGAAACGGCAATAGTAACGACATTAATTGCCAATAAAACAGCAATATCTCCCCAGTTTTCAGCGATTAAGCCACCCATTGCTGCTGATTTCGATAATTTAATCAACACGATTAACAAAGGAATAATAACAGGAAAACTCAAGATCGCCATGATGGTACTGTTATTACCGGCCTTTGCACTAATGCCGGCAACCATGGTAAAAACAGTGGCAAAAGAAATGCTGCCCAATAATATGCTCAGCAAATAAACAGGTAAGTTACCAATAGGCGTTCTGAAAATAAGGTTGTAAACTACAAAGGCAATTCCAGTCATCAATATCATGATAAAGGAATTGTAAATAATCTTGGCAAGAATAATTGCCAATGGACTCACCAAGTTATAATAATACATCTGCCTGTTCCCCGTTTCCTGAAGGAAAGAACGGCTCATGGCATTGATAGCTGCAAAAAGTAATATTATCCAAAACAAAGTGTTCCAAACAGAAGTATCCACCGATTTGAATGATTGATAACATACAAATACGGTGGATACCACATAAAGTAGGATGCTGTTGATGGCATATTTTGAACGCCATTCCAAAAGAACATCCTTATATATTAATGTTTTTACTTGAGTAATCAGATTCATCGCCACAAAGATACGAATCAATCTGCTCTACCAAGTGGAATGAGCTAGAAATTAAGCGTTTTTAATCTCAGATTTTGCTTTGTCAGCTACATCGCTCGCTTTGTCAGCCATTCCATGAGCTGCGTCTGATGCACGTCCTGCCCACTCGTTAGCTTT
This sequence comes from Sphingobacterium lactis, assembly GCF_051951495.1. Taxonomy (GTDB): domain Bacteria; phylum Bacteroidota; class Bacteroidia; order Sphingobacteriales; family Sphingobacteriaceae; genus Sphingobacterium; species Sphingobacterium lactis_A. The sequence continues at coordinate 190,799 of NZ_JBNHAS010000002.1, forward strand.
AGATGCTGCTTTATCCAATGCATCACGGCCTGCATTCTTTGCACGATCTTTAAGGTTCTCTAAATCCTCTTTCGCTGTTTTAGCAAATTTGGAAGCACGTTTCGCTTCTTTCTTTGATAAATCTTTAATTGACTTCGTTAAACTTTTGATACCGTCATTTGCACGGTCTAATTGTTTTTTACCGTCTTCGGTTCCTAATAAATAGTATGCCGCTGTACCTACTGCTAATCCTAATAGGGCGAATGCCACTAGTCCATTTCTATTCTTTTCCATGATTATATTGTTTTATCCTATTTTTTGTTAATGATATTATAATTCAAACAAGCAATAAGCCAAAATGTTTGTGGGTATTAGAAATTAACAAAAATTAACTTTCAATCACCTGTAAAGATTGTAATTGGTATAAATGCTGATAAAGCCCACTACCCTTAGTCATCAACTCTTGGTGGGTTCCCTTATCTGAAATTAAACCATTTTCCACCACGATGATACAATCGGCATCGCGAATAGTCGATAGTCGATGAGCAATGATCACGGAGGTTCTGTTTTTCATCAATTCCTCTAAAGCTAGCTGCACCATACGCTCGGACTCAGAGTCCAAAGAGGAAGTTGCTTCGTCCAATATTAAAATCGCAGGATCCTTTAATAAAGCGCGTGCTATGGCAATGCGTTGTCGCTGACCGCCGGAAAGTTTCACCCCGCGCTCTCCAACAACCGTATCATAACCATCTGGAAAATCCATAATGAACTGATGGGCATTGGCACGCTTCGCCGCCATAATAATGTCTTCCGCGTCAGCAGTCAGGTTTCCATAACTGATGTTTTCTCGAATCGTACCGCCAAACAAGAGTACATCCTGAGGTACTACGGCAACTTGATTACGTATATCGGTCAAGGCTAATTCTGATGATGGTATGTCATCGTAATAAATCGTACCGCCACTTGGTTGATAGAACTGTAGGATTAGGGATGCAATAGTTGACTTCCCAGTACCGCTAGGTCCTACAATCGCTAATTTCTTGCCTGCTTTAACTTCGAACGAGATGTCTTTTAATATTTCGATATCAGGTCTGGTTGGATAGGAGAATTGAACATGGTCAAAACGAATATCACCACGCAATTCCTGTTTAATGACTTTATCGCTCTCTGCTACCTGTATATTTTCTTGAGGTTCATCCAAGATTTCCAAGATGCGTTCGCTAGCGCCTAAGGAGCGCTGTATGCTGGCATATAACTCCGGGAAACTTCCCATAGAACCAGCAACGAACATGGAGTATAAAATATAACTGGTCAAATCACCAACAGAAATTTCCTTGGTAGATACCAATGTCGCGCCATACCAAATAACCAAAACTACAGCTCCGAAAATGGCAAAAATGATGAAAGAAGCAAATATACCACGGTAGGTAGCCCCTTTAACCGCCAAATTAACGGCCTTCTCTAATTTTGAAGCATAACGTTTAGACTCGAAAAACTCATTTACAAATGCTTTTACATTGCTAATGCCCAATAAAGTCTCTTGAACAATGGCATTGGAATCAGCAAGTTCATCCTGCGATTCGCGAGATAATTTGCGGATAAATCTCCCGAATATTAAAGCGATCACAATAATCACCGGTAAAATACTCAGGTTCATCAGGGCAAGCTTTGGCGATACCAAAACCAATAAAACCACACTAAAAGATAAACTAATTGTTTGACGGATTATTTCCGCCAAAGTAGTTGTCATGGTATCTTGAATCTGCGATAGATCGGCAGATAATCTACTGTTTAGTTCACCAACTCTGCGGTTGGCAAAAAAATCTATGGGAAGGGTAATTAGCTTCAGGTAGCTTTCTTTACGGATTTTCGCCAATGCCTTCTCTGCAATCTCCACAAAAAGACGGATACGGAAGAAGGAAATGACGGCTAATATCCCGAGAATAGCAATACTTAGTCCACCTATATAGGAAACATCAGCTGGCAACCATTGATAAGATTGCTGCCCTTGGGCTGCATTAATCATCGCTCCAAGCAATGCTGGAACGGTCAGCATGGTTAAACTTGATAAAATCAAAAAAATCATCCCTATCACAAACTTCCACTTGAAAGGTTTGATATAAGAGAAAATCTTTAAGGCTTTTTTAAAGGTATCCTTGTTTAATTTCGTTTTCGGTAAATCCTCCGAATGCGAATCTCCACTGTTCAATCTCGGTCTGGCCATGTATCTTTACTAATGAATTGGGCAAAAGTAAACATATATCTATGTCTTCTTATCACTATACAGTCAATTTTTTAGGCTTATTCTTTAAATAAAGATAGACAATTACACCTACCAGAATCAAAATCAGGACGATTGCAAAAAAGAGTTTATTGTCACTTCCTTGATCTACATCATGCAATTGACTGATTTCTCCTCGCAGTTTGTCGTTTTCATTTTGAAGTTTATTGATGGTTTTCATGTAGGCAGAGACCTGTTGGTCGTATTCAGTGGCTAGTTTTTGATAGCGCTCGGATTGTGCGTCTTTCAAGTCAAGCAATTTACGTGTCTCTAAGAAGATATTATTATCGTTAATGACCAATTCCCGAAGGATGTCATTTGATTTCTGCATATCTTTTTTCGTCTTAAATAAACCGAAAACACCGGTCTTCTTTTCCAAAGAGGTAGCATATTCGCCAAACCGCTTGCTTCTGGAGTCCAATAGCTGATTGACTCTTGCTCTTTGTGCTTCGAAAGTCAGGGAATCAGCAGCTTTTGCTGTACTATCTTGAATGTTCGCATGAGCTTGCATACTGCTCATGTAAAAGCTTATTAAACCTAAAAATAAAAATTGAAAATTAAGCTTCCTCCATAGAGGTATTCGGGTTTTAAACATGTTGTTTTAGGATATTTAGTTTTTTTATCATCAAAAATGCGTCCAAGAATACAAAATATGTTTCACATGGAATACTTTAGTAATGCCTGCATGAGCTACCTTCTATCTCTTACAGCATCATCCTGGAGTTAAATTTTCCTACGGTTTACTCCTACTTTTTAATTGATTCATATAGCTAAATAGGTCATTTTTCTTAAATAGTTGTTGTTTATCGTTACATTGTTTTCTATTTCGTTGTTTAGGCAATCGTTTGATTAATAAAAATGAGTAAAAGACAAATGTGTTTCGTTAAAATTTTAAATAAAGAATAGTAATATCGCATCAAATAATCAATTAACTATTTAATCCTATTACGATGATGCACACAAACCTTTGGAGGGTATTTCTATGCGTATTTCTATTTGCATTTTATTCTTGTTCAAAATCTACTGTTGATCCAGGAGTAAAACCAGGTCCAGATCCAGATCCAAAACCAACGGAAATTACCAATCCATGGAACAAAAATCCATACAAATTGAATGTGTTCTATTTTGTACCTAATGATGTAGATACTTTTGCAAATTTCAAAAATCGTTTAAGTCAAATCTTATTGCGCGGTCAAAAGGAATTTGCCGATGATATGGAAAAAGATGGTTATGGTCGAAAATCCTTCGGTCTTAACTTGATCAATGACAAAACGGTAAATGTGATTTATCTCAAAGGTAAATTTGGTAAAGAAAAGTATATGTACGAGGGTGGTGGGCCAAATATTAAAGCCGAAGTTGATGCTTATTTCACGCAAAACCCCAATGATAAGAAAAGTGTACATAATTTAATCATCGTTCCTGCCTATGATCTTACAGACCCTTATAGACCTTCAGGACCTCCATATTATGGAAGTGGTACTTATTGTTATGCCTTAGACTTCCAATACCTGGACGTAAATTACTTGGGTACATCCGGTGCTCGTGGTAACTCAGCAACAGTATTTATTGGCGGATTATTACATGAACTTGGACATGGTCTGAATGCCAGCCACGATAAAATGATAAAATCCATGGTTACATCGCGAGGTACTTCATTAATGAGTGATGGAAACTATACCTATGGAAAGTCATTAACGACGCTTTCGAGGTCTTCAACAGCAACTTTCAATAGTTCCCAAACTTTCAGTACGGAAACACGTAGCGATTGGTATACAACAGTTAATAACGAGATCACTGAACTCTCGGTAAAATACGAAAATGGAAGTATTGTCATTGATGGAAAATTCCAAAGCAGTAAGAAAGTAAACGATATCATTGTATGGAATGATCCTGCACCATACGGAGCAGCAAACACAGATTACGATGCTGTAAGTTGGTCTGGAAAAGTCGTAGGTACAGACGGATTCCACTTTGTTTGCCCTTTAACCGATTTCTATAAATTGGAAGGCGATTACCAATTGCGTATCGGATTTGTTCATGAAAATGGTACACGAACCAATTTTGGATATAACTATTCTTTTGTCAATTCTATCCCACAGATTTCTGGAGTAACTGTACATAAGTTGGAACCTACTAATGGCTGGTCAATCTTAGGAAAAGATAGCGAAGAATGGGATGGCATGGCTTCTTATATCTTGGATAACAACAGAAATACATTTTGGCACAGCACCTGGAGAACAGGGCAACCGACTCATCCACATTGGGTAGCTGTAGACATGGGGGAAGTGCGTAGTTTCAAAGGATTGGCATTTAGACAGCGTGATAACCTTAATGGAGCATTGAAGGATGTCAAAGTTTACCAAAGTACAAATGGTACACAATGGACGCTGTTAAAAACTTTTCAACTGCCAAATGTGAATGGATCGTGGATCAATATTGATTTGGGATCTACAATCAGCACGCGGTATTTAAAAATTGAATCCCAAAACTCATGGGGAGATTTTAATTACGCAAACTTGGCGGATTTCGGAATTTATAAATAATCAAAAACTACTTATAGAAAAGGCTGACCAAATTAATGTGTCAGCCTTTTGAATTTTATTTCTAATTTAAATTTAGCGGACGAAGCATGCATCGCCCCTACAGACGTTCGTGATTTTATTACTGTTTACCACAAAAACCGTAGGGTCGAAGCATGCTTCGACCGTCTTTTGCAAAAATCTATTTCAACTTATTTTCTTTAACTGATTTGCATAGTTTAAAGATCTTCCACCTTCGATGGAAGATGACGAGTCTTGTGGAGAGGGAACAGAGACTCTTCACTTCGTTCTGAGTTGTAAATGACATAAATGATATCTCGCCAATAGGTCTAAAATCTGGTGTCTTTCGTCTGTTGTCTCCACGTCTCTCACAAGGGTTTCCTTCGACACTTCTTCGGATCTCCTTCGGAACTCCTTCGGAACTCGTTCGGATCTCGTTCGGTTAGAAGCGAACGAGATCCGAAAAAGATCCGTATCAGATCCTTGAAAATTCCATTGGAGTTTCGAAGGATTATGGGCTAAAATAAGAATACGATATGGCGTATACTTTTATCAATAGGGAGGTGTAAGGAGAATGTTATCCTTGGTAGATCACAGAGTGAAATCAAAAAAGTCCTGCTAATTCATTTGCGGACTTAAGATTATATCGGAAAGTAAAACTTTTGAATAGAATTGAAAAAACCTATTTATCGAAAAACTCCACCAAGATGGTTTCGTCTTGATATAAGCCTAACAATTGATTGGCATTTCCTTTATTGATGGCAATTTCCAAGAAATTACTGATGCCGAATAGGCAAAGTTTTTCTCCTTCCACTACTTCATTGTAATGCCAACTTAATTTTGATATGGTTTCATTGCGTTTGAATCGTAAGATGAAATCTCTACCGTTTTGCACTTTATTGAAAAGCTCCTTACTGATGTTGCTGATGACGTTGCCAAAGGAGTCAATGTAGGTCACATGCCCCTTAATGCTAAACTGATTGTAAACCGGTTGGAAGGTTACTTTTTGTACGGCATTATCAATATGGAAACCAATGTCTGTTAACTTGCCGGAATTGGCGATATGGCAAGCAGCTTTGGTCAGGATATCCGCTAATGGGAAATGCAAGTAACGCAAATCTTGCATGATATTGATTTCGATCAATTCTGTAGGTTGGTCTTCACCAAGGATTATGCTGAAGATACCATTATCAGCGCCCACAAAGAATTGACCTTTGTATGCCATGGCTAAATAGCGTGAATCTTCTTGGAATACGGTGTCAATACCGATAAGGTGAACCGTTTTCTTGGGGAAATACGGGTAAGCGTTGTTGATAACGAAAGCCGCATGTTGTATGTTGAAGGATGGAATATCGTGTGATATGTCCACCAATCGCACATTAGGCAATTGCGAAATAATACTGCCTTTCAATGCAGCTTGATAAAAATCGCGATGACCTAAATCGGTGGTTAACGTTATTACTCCCATACTATCCAGAATGCCCGAAGCTAAAATTTTTAACTGATGTTTTTGATAAGCGAACTACAAAAATAGAAAAAGTAAACTGAATGCTAAATCATATGTGAATTTATCCTTGCAAATGCTTTTATTTCTGCTCAATTAGTTTGTATTTTTGAGTCAGCAAAACCTTTAAAAGGTTCAAGATAGTATAAAATTGGGTATCTTTAAAGAAACCCGCAGGGGATGAAAAGAAAAATAATTGAACAATTAACACACTAAAATTTGAGTGAATTAGAAATCAATTTAGATGTTGTCAATCTGGTAACCCTATGGGGGGCACAGAATGAGAATTATGAGCTTATCAAGAAGGCATTCCCAAAACTGCGCTTGGTAGCACGGGGTAGTCAACTAAAGGTATTAGGCGAAGAAGGGGAAAGAGGTCGTTTTCAACAAACATTCGATCAGATTCTAGCCCACGTTAACCAATTTCAAACACTCTCATTATTGGAGCTAGAGGGCATCCTAGGCGTTGTCAGCGACATTAAGGCACCTGTGAACAGTAAAGATGAGGCTGATGCAAAGGCGGCTGCCATGAAAGGGGAGCCTATTGTTTATGGTCCGAATGGAATTGTGGTGCGCGCAAGAACGGCCAACCAACGCCGTATGGTGGATAGTATCAATAAGAATGATATTCTTTTTGCTATAGGTCCTGCAGGAACGGGTAAAACCTATACTGCCGTTGCACTTGCTGTTCGTGCTTTACGCAATAAAGAGATCAAACGTATAATCTTAACACGTCCTGCAGTAGAAGCTGGAGAGAACTTAGGTTTCTTGCCGGGTGACTTAAAGGAAAAGGTAGATCCTTACTTACGTCCTTTGTACGATGCCTTGGATGATATGATCCCTGTTGAAAAACTGAAAGGATATTTAGAGAACCGTACGATTGAAGTTGCACCCTTAGCATTTATGCGCGGACGTACCTTGGATAACTGTTTTGTGATTTTAGATGAAGCACAAAATGCGACCGATATGCAGTTGAAAATGTTCTTAACGCGTATGGGACCAACGGCGAAATTCATCGTGACTGGAGATATGACGCAGGTGGATTTGCCGAAGAAAACACAATCAGGACTGGTAAATGCTGTGAAAATTCTGGATGGTATTGAAGGAATTGATATGATTTACCTAAGTGGTGCCGACGTGGTAAGGCATAAACTTGTGAAACGTATCCTTGAAGCCTACGGTGATATTTAATGAAATTTAACGCGTGAATGCGCATAAGATAATGAGTACAATAAAAGAAACGAACTTTCAGTTCAATAATCAAACCTCCTTTTACCGGGGCAAGGTCCGTGATGTATACAGCATCGGCGACGACTATTTAGTTATGGTCGCATCGGATCGTATTTCAGCCTTCGATGTGGTATTGCCACGGGCAATACCTTACAAGGGTCAGGTGTTGAATCAAATAGCATCGAAATTTTTGGCAGCAACCAAGGATATTGTTCCAAATTGGGTGGTTTCTGTTCCTGATCCCAATGTTACAATCGGGAAACAATGTGAGCCTTTCAAAGTGGAAATGGTTATTCGTGGTTATGTCTCTGGACATTTATGGCGCACTTACCGCGATGGTGGTCGTGAATTATGTGGCGTTACTTTGCCTGAAGGGTTAAAGGAAAACGATAAGTTGCCAACTCCGATTATTACACCAACCACCAAAGCTGCGGTAGGACATGATATGGATATTTCCCGTGAAGAGATTATTCGCCAAGGCATCGTAAGTGAAGCGGAATACAGCCAACTGGAGAAGTATGCACATGCCTTATATGCACGCGGAACAGAGATTGCGGCTGATAGAGGCTTAATCTTGGTGGATACGAAATATGAATTTGGTAAGCATGATGGTGAAATATACCTGATCGACGAGATTCATACGCCGGATTCCTCACGCTATTTTTATTCTGATGGATATGAAGCACGTCAAGCGAATGGCGAAGCCCAAAAACAACTCTCCAAAGAGTTTGTCCGTCAATGGCTTATCGAGAATGGTTTCCAAGGGAAAGAAGGACAAGAAGTACCTGAAATGACAGATGCTATTGTAAATTCAATTTCTGAGCGCTATATTGAGCTTTTCGAACACATCACTGGGGATAAATTCCAATACCCTGCTGAAGGCGAGGTGTTGAATCGGGTGGAGAAAAATGTGAACGAAGCATTAGCACAATTATAGGAATTACCAAAAAAAGGAACATATTATGAAATTTACGGTGGATAAGTACGATCGATACGTGGTGATAGAGCCTCTTCAACAGAAATTGGATGGGGATGCTGCCGCAAGTTTAAAAGGCGAATTTATGTTACGCAATACCGGTGGTCAGCGAAACATCGTCCTCGATATGAATCAAGTATTGGAGACGGATGAGCATGGAATCCGTACAGGATTGTTAGCTCGTCGTCTTTGTAAATCCCTAGGTGGATTATTTATCATTACCAATCTGAATGATGGTGTAAAAAAATATATCAATTCTTTAGGTTTAGATAAATACCTCATTATTACTTCTAATGTGGAAAAAGCAAAGGATTTAATCTTTGGCAATGAGATTCGCTTAGACTTAAAAGAGGGGCAAGTATAAGATGATTCGATTTGAAGTGTTGGTATTAGGTAATAGCTCTGCTACGCCGATCTTTGAACGCCATCCAACATCACAAGTCATCAACTATAACGAACAATTATTTTTGATCGATTGTGGAGAGGGTACCCAGATGCAATTGTCGCGGTACGGAATCAAAAGCAATCGTATAGACCATATTTTTATTAGTCATTTGCATGGAGATCATTATTTAGGTTTAATTGGCCTCTTGTCTTCCATGCACTTGGTTGGTCGAAAATCAGATCTGCACATCTACGGTCCAGCACCATTGCAGGAAATACTAGAAGTACATTTTAAGTACTCTGAGACGGTTATCCGTTATCCCATTATTTTTCACCACACCAATCCCAATGAGGAAGAGGAAATCTTCAGCTCACGAATGATGTCGATAAAATCTTTCCCATTAGTCCATAGGATACCTTGTACGGGATTTCGTTTTGATGAAGGAAAGCGGTCGGCAAGTATTTTAGCGGACAAAGTGGAAGCTGCAGGTATTCCAAAACCCTATTTTTCCTTATTGAAAAAAGGGATAGACTATGTGGATCCTACAGGCAAAGTGTTCTATGCAAGTGAACTGACTGAGCCTGGACCGAAGTCCAGAAGTTATGCGTATTGCTCGGATACGGTACGTCATCCGATTTATCTGTCTTCTATTCAACATGCCGATCTATTGTATCACGAATCAACGTTCTTAGACGATATGCGAGATCGCGCAAAAGAAACCTTTCATACGACTTGCTTGGAGGCAGCAGAGATTGCCAAAGAAACAGGTGTGAAGAAATTGCTTTTGGGGCATTATTCCGCTCGGTATAAGGTTTTAACACCACTATTGGAAGAAGCACAATCCGTATTTCCTAATACAGAGCTTTCTGTAGAAGGGAAATGGTATTTAGTTTAGTGATTTTGTGATTTTTTGACCATATTTACAGCTCAAAAAATTGACCAGTAAAATGTCCTTCGACTTAAACGCATTACTTCGGGATAATATTAGAAATCTCGTACCTTATTCATCAGCAAGGGATGAATTTAAAGGGGAAGCATCAGTATTCTTAGATGCCAATGAAAACGCATTTGGTTCACCACTTCCTCATGATTATAACCGCTATCCCGACCCTCTTCAACATCAAGTAAAGCATAAGTTATCGAAAATTAAAGGTGTACCTTCAGAAAATATGTTTCTGGGAAATGGTTCTGATGAAGCCATTGATATCCTTTATCGCGCATTTTGTACCCCAAAATTAGATAATGTCATCATTGTTCCACCAACCTATGGTATGTACGAGGTGTCAGCAAATATTAATGATGTGCAAGTCCGTAAAGTCAATTTAACACCAGACTTTCAATTAGACCTAGACGGTATTGCAGATGCATTGGATATGCATACCAAGATTATCTTCATCTGTTCGCCAAATAACCCTACAGGCAATAGCATCAATCCATTGGATATTGAAACCTTATTGCTGAATTTTAAAGGAATCGTAGTGGTTGATGAAGCTTATATCAATTATTCAAAGCAGAAATCATTTACCTATTCTCTTCCTGAATTCCCGAATTTGGTCGTTTTACAGACCTTATCAAAGGCATGGGGACTGGCAGCATTACGATTGGGCTTAGCGTTCGCTAGCAAGGAGATAATAGCTGTTTTCAATAAGATTAAACCGCCATATAACATTAATCAAGCTACACAAGACTTAGTCTTGGAAGCATTGGATAACTATAACATCGTAAATGAATGGATTAAAGAAACCATTCAGGAGCGAGAAGCATTAATCACTCAATTAGCCAACTTAAGCCAGGTTGAACACATTACACCTTCGGATGCCAACTTTGTATTGGTGAAGTTAGAAGATCCTAGAGGATTATACGATGCCTTGGTTAACCAAGGGATTATCGTTCGTGATCGGTCCAAGGTAGCTCTATGTGAGGGTTGCTTACGTATTACCGTAGGTACGAAAAATGAAAATGAAAAATTACTAGCCGAAATCCAATCTTTTTATAAATCAAAATAGCATGTCTGAGCAATTAATCCGTGTACTTTTTATCGATCGAGACGGGACTTTGGTTCAAGAACCAGCAGATGAACAAGTCGACTCTTTCAGCAAACTAAAATTTTATCCAGGTGCTTTACAGTACTTACCAAGAATAGCCAAGGAATTGGATTTTGAATTGGTATTAGTAACGAATCAAGATGGTTTGGGTACCGACTCCCATCCAGAGGAAAACTTCTTTCCGGTGCATCAATTCATCATGGATAGTTTTGCTGGCGAAGGTGTAGCTTTCGCACGCGAGCATATTGACCGTACCTTCCCTCATGAGCAAGCAGAAACGCGCAAGCCTGGTGTAGGTATGTTGAAGGAATATTTCGATGAAACGAAATACGATTTGGCCAATTCATTTGTCATAGGTGATCGCGTGAATGATGTGAAATTAGCGGAGAATTTAGGGGCAAGGGCAATTTGGTTGAGAAATAATGACCAATTGGGTCAATTGGAAGGCGTAGAAATCAATGCCGACGTTGTGGCTTTGGAAACTTCCGAGTGGAAGTCTATCTATGAATTTTTGAAATTGGGAACCCGAGTTGCAGAGCATCATCGGAAGACCAATGAAACGGATATCTATATTAAACTGAACTTAGATGGTTCAGGTAAATCGGACATTGAAACGGGATTGCCTTTTTTTGATCATATGTTGGATCAATTAGCGCGTCATGGTTCGTTGGATTTGACCATCAAAGCTAAAGGCGATTTACACATTGATGAGCACCATACCATTGAGGATACCGGAATTGCATTAGGCGAGATCTTTCTTACCGCATTAGGTAATAAACGTGGTATTGAGCGTTATGCTTATACTTTACCAATGGACGATTGCCTAGCACAGGTAGCATTGGATTTTGGCGGTCGTAATTGGATCGTATGGGATGCGGAGTTTAAACGTGAAAAAATAGGGGATATGCCTACAGAGATGTTCTTCCATTTCTTCAAGTCATTCTCAGATGCTTCCAAGTCGAATTTGAATATTCAAGCAACTGGAGATAATGAGCATCACAAGATAGAGGCAATCTTTAAGGCATTGGCAAAGACCATTAAAAAAGCGGTTCGTCGTGATGCTGACAATATGCAATTACCAAGTACCAAGGGATTGCTGTAAAACTTTTTGAATACCAAATGGTTATACAAGGAAGATAAAAGATGATTGGGATAGTAAATTACGGAGCTGGCAATATATTCTCGATTACTGCGGCCTTAAAGCGTTTAGGATTAAGTTATGGTATGATAAACCATGCGGAGGATTTCGAGCAATATGATCGCATTCTAATTCCGGGTGTGGGCCATGCTGGAGCGGCTATGGAAAAGCTAAAGGCTTCAGGGTTGGCAGAGATCATCAAACAACAAACAAAGCCCGTACTGGGAATTTGTGTAGGAATGCAGTTGATGACTGATTATTCTGAGGAAGGAAATGCTGATTTGTTGGGAATTATACCTGTAAAGACGCTTCATTTTGAGGAAGAATTAGGAGAAAAGGTGCCACATATGGGATGGAACACGATTGCGTTTGATGATAAATGTCCATTATTTAAAGATATAGCAAACAATTCCTATTTTTACTTTGTACATTCCTATTTTATCGAGTATAACGAAGCCTATTGCGTGGCACGCTGTGAATATGGATTACCATTTTCTGCAGCTATTGCAAAGGATAATTTTTGGGCGGTACAATTTCACCCGGAGAAGTCGGGGAAGGCAGGCGAAACCCTGCTGCTGAACTTTAGTAACTTATAATTGAATATTTGAAATTATGTATATTATACCTGCAATTGATGTATTGGACAAACAGGTTGTCCGCTTGCGAGAAGGCAATTACGATGAAGTAACAACCTATCCTATTTCTTTAGAAGAGCAGATCGAGAAGTACCATGCCAATGGTACGGAAATCGTGCATATCATAGATTTGAATGGTGCTAAAGGTGACTTTAGTAACCAGGCTTACCTATTTGACATCATCCGTCGTACGGAGATGAAAGTGCAATATGGAGGGGGTGTTCGCAGCATAGAAAAAGTGAAAGAACTAATCGACGCTGGCGTATATCGTGTAATTGTTGGGACACAAGCGATTACTAATCCGACCTTTTTAGAGGAATTATCAAAATTAAACGAAGGTCGTACGAAATATGCTGACCATATCGTGATTGCGATTGATGTATTGGATGAGGTCATCAAATATTCAGGCTGGTTAGAAAGCTCCCCAATCAAATTAATCGAATACATTGATAAATGCCTTAGTTTAGGATTTTACCGTTTTTTATGTACGGATATCAGTAAGGATGGTAAACTAGGTGGTGCAGGTGTAGAGCTATACAGTAAATTATTGGCTCATTCTCCCATTATTAAATTAATAGGCTCCGGAGGAATTAGTTCCATGGGTGATATTGAGGCATTGAACGATTTAGGTAAAATGGAATCGGTTGTTGTTGGGAAAGCCATATATGAAAATAGAATTTCAATTGAAGATATCAAGGCTTGGAATTTAAAGGCCTTAATTAACTTCTAAGGATGTTAGCAAAGCGGATAATTCCATGTTTGGATGTAAAGGATGGCCGTACCGTTAAGGGGGTTAATTTTGTTGACCTTCGCGATGCTGGTGATCCGGTAGAATTAGCCTATCAGTATTCTCAACAGGGGGCTGATGAATTGGTTTTCTTGGATATTACAGCCACCCATGAACGCAGGAAGACGACGGTTGACCTGGTAAAGTCTGTGGCTAGCCAGATTAATATTCCATTTACGATTGGGGGCGGGATTAATGAGTTAAAGGATGCCGATGTGTTGTTAAACGCTGGAGCAGACAAGATTTCGATAAATTCAGCTGCGGTTCGTAATCCAAAACTACTGGATGAATTTGCCAAAGCATTTGGGGTTCAGTTTGTGGTATTGGCAGTGGATACTCGATTCGTTAATGATGGCAATTATGTCCACTTGCGTGGCGGACGTGATTTAACGGATATAAAAACGGAAGATTGGATCTTAGAAGCTGCAGGTCGAGGGGCAGGTGAAATTCTGTTGACCTCCATGGATCATGATGGCACAAAGAATGGCTTTGACTTGAAATTATTAAAGGAAATGAATGATCGGATTTCCATTCCTTTAATTGCATCAGGCGGAGCAGGGAATCAACAACACTTTGTTGATGTATTCCAGGAAGCGGGAGTAGATGCTGCCTTAGCAGCTTCGGTATTCCATTATGGGGAAATCCTGATTCCAGAATTAAAAGATACACTTAAGGCTAATGGGGTGACCGTTAGAACTTAAAATACAAGATCATCATGAATATAGATTTTAGTAAGGGCGATGGATTAGTGCCCGCGGTTATTCAAGATGCTCAGACCTTAGAGGTCTTAATGTTGGGCTATATGAATGAAGAAGCCTGGAAGAAAACAGAAGCCGAAAAAAAGGTTACTTTTTTCTCCAGAAGTAAGAATCGTCTATGGACTAAAGGCGAAGAGAGTGGAAATTTCTTACATGTAGTGAGTTCACATCTTGACTGTGATCAGGATACGATATTATTGCTGGTGAATCCAGTAGGGCCTACTTGTCATACTGGTTCCAGAAGTTGTTTTCAAACGGAGTTCAATCAGAACTTCTTGTTTCAATTGGAGCGTATTATTCAACACCGAATTGACTTCCCATCCGATGAATCCTATGTCAATAGGCTTCGTGGTCGTGGAATCAATAAAATCGCGCAAAAAGTAGGCGAGGAGGCTGTTGAAACTGTTATTGCAGCTCTTCGTGAAACGGATATGGATTTCATTAATGAATCCTCTGACTTGCTTTTCCATTTATTGGTTTTGCTCAAGGAGAAGGGGATGGGTTTAGAAACTGTCGCCAAGAATTTGGAAAGTAGACATCAATAAGATACTTTGAAAGGCTAACCTCAGGTTAGCCTTTTTATTTATAGCTATTGGGCTTATCTTTGTATTATGAGAAGTATTGCAGACGTACAGCTTGAAGCCAGCCTAACAGGACACCAAAACCCCATATTTGCTTTAGCGCAACCTGATGACCGTTCCATCTTATTCACGGGTGGGAATGATAAAGGCGTGGTGGAATGGGACCTAAAAAGTCAATCTTTTAAGCGTATTGTCTGTAAAGTGGGATCTTCTGTATATAAACTGTTGACTATTCCAGGTACGAATATGCTTGCTGTAGGTATGCGCTCAGGACAAGTTCTCTTATTGGATACCCTGAAGATGGAGATCCTTGGCAATTGGAAAACGGAATCGGGAGCTATTTTTGATATTCTGTACCTTATAGGCAAACAAGAACTTCTAGCAATAGGAGAGGAAGGGTATGCTTATGTATGGAGTTTGGAGAATAAGGAATTGTTATACCGTTTTAAGGTCGCCAATGATACTTCAAGAGTAATTGCCATGTCTGCCGATGAACGTTTCTTAGCTTTCGGTGATAAGGAAGGCTATATTCATTTACACGATGCGCATGATTTTCATGTCATCTGCAAAGAAAAGATTCATGAGTTGCCGGTAACTAGTCTTCAATTTATTGCAGATGATCTGGTATCCGGGGGTAGAGATGCTAAATTATATCGATTAAATCCTAAAAACTTAGAGAAAGTTCAAGAATTGGTTCCGCATATGTTTACTGTTTATGGTATTGCAGCGTCAGAGGACATGGGATATCTTGCTACAGCTAGTCGAGATAAAACATTGAAAATATGGAAGTCAAAAGATTGGACCCTCGCTAAAAATATTTCAAGAGACCGAGGTTTTGATAGTCATTACCTCAGTATCAATAATCTCTTATGGAATGAGGACAGAATCATCACGGTAAGTGATGATAAGCAAGTTAAGATATGGAAGGTGGATTTTCATTAAATTCCACGACAGTTCCTCTTCTTACATTGCAGCGATAAAAGCTATAGGCTGAACTTAGAACCGTTGCTGCCAACAGGATAAATAAATAAGGTTTCATATCCGGTTGAATATAAAACGGGCTATTAATGTTCTTTAATAGAATACCAAAAACTCCCCAAGCCATGACTACTGATACAGCAGGTAAATTGTGGGAGATGGTGTAATAAATAGCATAAACAGTTGCTGCGACTATAATTGCCAAGTTTAATCCGAACATCTCGATTGAGTTTGTAATCAATTCGTATTTCGTTACGATGATAACGCTGTTAAAGGCTGCTATAACAATCATCCAACCTGTATATACACCAAAACCTAAGCGGATAAAATATCGGGTGATGGAATTGGATACCAGCTTGTGGATTTCGATCTTTCTATTGATCAACAGAATAGTGATTAAACATCCTATTGAACATAGAACCGATAAAATGAATTGGTCGTTTAATTTCAAAACCATACTCATTCCACAAAATAGTTGGTTAATCAGCAATAGGTTTCCTATTTTTTCTACCTTTTTAAGGGTTCGTATATTTTCTTGTTCATTTTTGCTAGCTATATACATGAGTATACCCACTAATATCATATTGGCAGCTAAAAAGGACCAGATTTTAAAAGTAATTGTATCGGGAGTTAAATAGGTTGGGTATTCGCTGATTGCCGAATTGATAGAATCTCCGAAGAAATAACTGTTATCAATAAGAATAATCCACGAAAAATTAATCGTGACTATGATACAATTGAGCAGAGCTAATGTCTTCGCTGTAGACATGGCAGATTAATAATTAGGTGTGACGTTCAGCGAAGATAATCTTTTTACTCGAATACTTATGATTTATTTAGTGAAATTTAATCGATTTTCCTTTGTAGATAGGATTAATTACGTTTAATACCTAATTTTAGGTATTAAACGCTTTTCGGCAAGTAGTTTAAAACTTCTTGCAGGTATTTTGCATCAACTTGATCAAAAGCATCTAATTGATCACTATCCACATCTAAAATTCCAATACATTTCCCTGCTTGGAATATAGGAATTACAATTTCAGATTTTGAAAGGGAAGAACAAGCAATATGACCTGGGAATTCATCCACATTTGGGACAATGATGGTTTCTTCTTTAGCCCAAGCTGTTCCACATACACCGCGGTCATAGGCCATGCGTGTACAAGCTACTGGACCTTGGAAAGGACCTAGTACCAATTGCTTGTTATCTACTAAATAGAAGCCAACCCAGAAAAAGTTAAATTGTTCTTTAAGCGCGGCCGCAATGTTAGCTAAATTAGCAATGAGGTTATCTTCTCCAGTTATTAAGCCCTTGATTTGAGGAAGTAAGGACTGATATTGTTCTTCTTTAGTGCCTTTATGGATGGTTAAATCTTCTGCCATTTTCTACTGTTTATTTCGTTTGCAAATATAAGAAATTGTCCAAAGATGGATTGTATGTTATAACACCTGTTTGGTCTAGGTTATGTCAATAAAAAAGTCGGAAATTGCTTTCCGACTTTTTTGATTATAAGCGCTTCAGAGCGGCTTTAATAAGTTGTTCGACACTTTGTTCAGGATCGCTTGCATGAATGGCTTGTAGTGCCTTATCTGCTGCTGGTTTGGCAAATCCAAGCATGACTAGTGCAGTCAATGCTTCTTCAATAGCCGATGATTTGCTGATCGGTAAAGGTATCAAGGCATCAGGTCCTTGTTTTTTCAATTTGTCCTGAAGTTCCAAAATAACACGCTGTGCTGTCTTTGGTCCAATTCCCTTGATCTTCTGGATAACATTCACTTGACCAGCAATAATGGCTTGTTGTATTTCCTCTGGGGTAATGGAAGAAAGCATCATTCTACCTGTATTCGGACCAATGCCGGATACAGAAATCAGGTGCTCAAATAAATGGCGCTCCGCTTCTGTAGCAAAACCATATAAAGTTTGTGAATCTTCCCGAACTTGAAAAGACGCAAACAGTTTACATTCCTCCATATCCTTGATCTGACTGAAAGTCGTCAAAGAAATGTGCAGATAATAGCCTATCCCACCCACTTCTAAAATGACGTGAGTAGGGGCTTTAAATACAAGTTTTCCTTTAAAATATTCGTACATATCTAAAATTATGCATTGGCATTAGCCGCTTTTTCATGTTCAATCGCATCTACTACGGCAATAGTTACCATATTTACGATTTCACGAACAGAGCTGTCTAATTGCAATACGTGTACCGGTTTATTCATTCCCAATAAGATTGGACCTACTGCTTCCGCATTTCCTACTTCTTGTAAAAGTTTGTAAGCAATGTTTCCAGACTCTAAGTTAGGGAATACTAAGGTATTTGCTGCTTCACCATTTAAAGTCGAGAATGGGAAGTTTGCAGCCAACATTTCTGAGTTTAAAGCAAAGTTTGCTTGGATTTCTCCATCAACCACAATCTCTGGGTGTTCTCCATGTAAGATTTTAACTGCACCACGCACCTTGTCAGAAATAGTTCCTTCATTCGAACCGAAGTTTGAATAAGATAACATGGCGATACGCGGCTTGATGTTGAAGCGTTTTACAGCTGAATCCAACAATACGGTAATATCAGCAAGCTCCTGTGCATTTGGATTCTCGTTTACAGTAGTATCACCGAAGAAAAGAGGTCCTTTTTTAGTCATCATGATATACATACCAGCTACACGGCTTCCTGGTTTAGCACCAATCACCTGTAAGGCAGGACGAATAGTAGATGCATAGTTGCGGGTCAAGCCTGAAATTAAGGTATCTGCTTCACCGAACTCTACCATACTTGCAGCGAAGTAGTTTCTGTTGGTCATCAATTTTCTAGAATCTAATTTATTGATGCCACGACGCTGTCTTTTAGCATATAAATGATCCACATATTTCTCGAAACGTTCTGTTTTAGTTTCTGCTTGTGGGTCAATAATCTCTACACCATCCAATTCAAAACCATATTCTTGGATAATGCCTTGGATTTTTTCTTTATTACCTAAAAGGATTGGTTTTGCAATTCCTTCTTCTTTAACAATCTGAGCTGCTCTTAAAGTTTTGGTATTATCTGCTTCCGCAAATACAACACGCTTAGGATTTGTTTTTGCTTTAGCTGCTAGGTTACGGATTAAACGATCATCTTTACCAAGACGTTTGTGTAATTCTTCACGGTAAGCATCCCAATCTTCGATGTTTTTACGGGCAACACCTGATTCTACTGCTGCTTTAGCAACCGCGATAGATACTTCTGTAATCAAACGTGGATCGGTTGGTTTAGGAATTACATAATCTCTTCCGAAACGGATATTGCTTTGGTTGTACGCGATATTTACTTCTTCAGGAACATTTTGTTTTGCTAATTCAGCAATTGCACGAACGGCAGCAATCTTCATAGCTTCATTGATAGCTGTTGCACGAACATCTAATGCACCACGGAAGATGTATGGGAATCCCAATACATTATTTACTTGGTTAGGATAATCTGAACGTCCTGTGCCCATGATGATATCTTTACGAGTAGCTAATGCCAATTCGTAATCAATCTCTGGATTAGGATTTGCCATCGCTAATACAATCGGATTTTCAGCCATAGTGTTTAGCATATCCGGTGTTAATACATCTGCTTTTGAAAGTCCGATGAATACATCTGAATCTTTAACTGCATCTGCTAAGGTATGAATGTCGCGGTCAGTAGCCCATTCTGTTTTAGTAGCATCTAAGTTATCACGGTCTTTACGGATAACCCCTTTACTATCTAACATCACAATGTTTTCTTTCCTTGCACCTACAGCAACATACATTGCTGTACAGGAAATAGCAGCTGCACCAGCACCATTTACTACGATTTTCACATCTGCAATGTTCTTTCCTAATAACTCACAGGCATTGATTACTGCAGCGCCAGAAATAATAGCAGTACCGTGTTGGTCATCATGCATCACCGGGATGTTCATCTCGGCTTTAAGACGACGTTCAATTTCAAAACACTCAGGTGCTTTGATATCTTCTAAGTTCACCCCACCAAAAGTAGGCTCTAAAGCCTTCACGATATTGACAAACTCGTCTACATTCTTAGTGTCTAATTCGATGTCAAATACATCGATATCAGCGAAGATCTTAAATAAAAGACCTTTACCTTCCATCACTGGCTTACCAGCTTGTGCACCAATATCTCCTAAACCTAATACAGCTGTACCATTACTGATAACGGCTACTAGGTTTCCTTTTGCGGTATATTTATAAGCATCCTCACTGTTCTCTGCAATAGCCAAACAAGGCTCAGCAACTCCCGGAGAATAGGCTAAAGTTAAATCTCTCTGTGTACTGTGTGGTTTTGTAGGAACGACGGCAATCTTTCCTGGACGCCCCATAGCATGGTAATTTAAAGCGTCTTTTTTTCTGTTGATGTTACTCATTACAATTGTAGTTTATACTTATATATGTCGAAACAACCCCAAAAGGGTGATTCTATTTTAATGCATCTAATAATTTGAACATAGCCTGTCTCATGGCTGTGCTGGATCCCTGATAGTTATTCACTAAAAGGGAAAAGCTGTATTCTTGGCCATCAGCGGATTTCTGATAACCGGTATATCCTAATGCCCCACCAATCGTGCCGCTTTTCATGCTCGTCCCATTGATCGTAGGTAATGATTTTAAAAAGTCAGCATACCAATTTCTTCCCTTGGCATATTGCATGATCTGGGCAATGGCGTTTGTGGTTACTCGGTTTTGTGGAGATAATCCTGAACCGTCATAGGTATTGATTTCACTGGTTGGGATCTTTAGCTTGGTCTGCCAGTACTTAGAAACCATCGAAGCAGCCTCTGCTGTATTGGTTTTGTTGGCAGAGATTCCACCGATTACCTTCAGCAAAGTCTCCCCGTATAAGTTAATGCTCTTTTGATTGAACCAATGAACAATCTCTATCAGTTTTGGGGATTGTATCGTATGGATGAGCTTCTTGTTGCCTGGAATTTGGTATTGTGGATTGGAATTTATCAGTCTTTGATACGTGATTATAGTATCCATTACAAGAATGGAATCTTGTTCCAGAACACGGGAAAGATCATAGGCCAAGTCTAAAGCAGGGTCAGGAACAGAGATTTCAATAATCTTTTTCAAGTCGCTACCATAGGTACCTCGCAAGTACACTATTTCCGAATATGGAGCTGAATAGGCGTAAACATTATCACCCGAACCAACAGATCCTGTTTTCACGTCATTAATAAGTCTATAGCTAGGGTTGCCTGCTTGGTCTAATAATCTAGCTTCTTGCCCCGGTTTTCCCGGATTGAATTTGATGCCTAGTTTATTTTCCTTCCAATTTAATGCCGATACACCAGCACCGTAGTAATTACCAATATCTGTCCACATCCATGTTCCAGGAACATCATATCCCTTATAGAGTTGGTCGTTGGCAATAATGCTACCCGCGATTTGCTTGATACCTAAGCTAAGGATCGCTTCTTTCCATTTAGCTAATATCAGCTCGGGTTTTGTTTGTGGATAGCGATCGCTGCCTAAGGTAGGGTCTCCAGTTCCTTCAATAATGATGTCGCCATTTAATGTGCCCAAAGAATCAATATCTCCGGAGACATAAAGTTTAGTGGCAAAACTGAAGTCAGGGCCAAGAAGGTCTAGCGCTGTAATGGAAGTAATGACTTTCAAGGTAGATGCCGTAGGCATACCAACCTTGTTATTCCCTTCAAATACCAGCTCACCGGTCTTCGCATTGATAACGGTTAGTGATCCCAATCCATTAGCTAAAGCAGGGTTTTTCAGGAATTGCTGAAAGGCAGCTTGGATTTTCGGTTTACTGTTCTGTGCAAACAAGGATGGGCTGCTAAGCAGACACAAAATGGTTGCAAACGTCAAAAAAGAAAGAATTCTTCTCATAGCTAGCAAATATCGTAATCTAGAGGACATAATGTGCATTTAAATTGTAAAATTTCAATTCTGTGATTATGGTAATGCATTAATTAAGAGACTTTTTATAACTTGCACGAATTCTTAAAAAATAAACAATGAAATACATCGAAAAATTAGCTTCCATCCGTCAGGAGATGAAAGAAAAGGCTGTAGATGGCTATATTATCCCTTCCTCTGATCCACATATTAGCGAGTACTTACCGGATCGATACAAATGTATCGCTTGGACTTCAGGATTTACAGGTTCTGCTGGTACATTGGTGATAACAGCGGATTTCGCTGGTCTTTGGACCGATTCACGTTACTTTGTTCAGGCTAATGAACAGTTGGAAGGTACCGGATTTGAACTGGTGAAATTGCAAGTTCAAGGTCGACCAGAATATGCAACTTGGCTTGCTAAGAACCTTAAAAAAGGCGATACAGTAGCATTCGATGGTAATTTAGCAGCAGTAGCTGTAGCACAAGCGGTACAAGCAGAATTGCTGCCATTGGGAATTAAAGTGAATGGTCATTTGGATTTACTAGAACCTATTTGGGAAAACCGTCCAGCATTACCTGCTGAGAAAGCTTATTTAATCGATGAGTCCACCACTGGTCAATCCACTACTTCCAAAATTGAGGCAGTGAAAGCTAGATTGGCTGATAAACGTATCGACGCTCATTTGGTTTCTTCATTGGATGATTTAGCTTGGTTGCTAAATATCCGTGGTAATGATGTACATTGTAATCCTGTAGTATTAGGATTCTTCCTAATCCAACCAGATAAAAACACCTTGTTCATCGGTGATGGTAAATTATCTGCTGATGATATTCAAGCTTTAAACAAAGCAGGAGTAGAAGTAGCGTCTTACGAAAAAGCATTTGATGCGGTGGCTAATATTAAGGATGGCCGAATCTTATTGGATCCTAAGAAAACCTGTTTTTCAATTTATGATTCAGTGAAAGAATCAGTTGATCTAGTTGAAGACATGAATCCATCGACTATATTGAAAGCGGTGAAAAATAATGTGGAAGCTTCCCATACGCGCAACGCTATGGTGAAAGATGGTGTTGCTTTAACCAAATTTTTCAAATGGGTAGAGGAGGAAGTTGCTAGCGGAGAATTATCAGAGATTTCCATTGCAGAACACCTACAAGGATTAAGAGCTGCTTCAGAAGGTTTTGTTGACATTTCCTTTGATACAATTGCTGGATACAAAGAACATGGGGCATTACCACATTATAAAGCTACGGAAAGCAGTAATTCGACATTAAAACCGGAGGGTTTATTATTGGTAGATTCTGGTGGTCAATATCAAGATGGAACGACCGATATTACCCGTGTAATATCCTTAGGTAATATTCAAGATGAAGAACGTGCTGATTATACCTTAGTATTGAAAGGTACTATCGAAGGGTCTATGGCGATCTTCCCTAAAGGAACTCGTGGATATTCCATCGATGCCATTACCAGACGCCCACTTTGGGAGACTTTACGTAATTATGGACATGGTACTGGCCACGGTGTTGGTTTCTTCTTAAATGTGCATGAAGGTCCTCAGGTGTTCAATATGGCAGCAGTAGATATCATGATTGAAGAGGGAATGATTACCTCCATCGAACCTGGTTTATACCGCGAAGGAAAATATGGTATCCGTATTGAGAATTTGGTATTAACACAAGCAGTTGAAAGCAACTACTTCGGCGATTTCATGAATTTTGAAACATTAACCATCTGTTATATCGCTACAGATTTAGTGGATAAATCGCTTTTAGAAGAAAAACATATTACATGGTTGAATAACTACAACGCTTGGGTATACGAGCAGCTATCCAGTCACCTAAGCCCAGAAGAACAAGCTTGGTTGAAAGAGAAGACGGCAGCTATTTAGTATATAGTAGTAAGTATTTAGTAGTTAGACCTATAACTCAATAAAAAACGTGCAAAATATTATTTTGCACGTTTTTTATTACTAGAAACTATGGTTAGACGCCACAGGTCTTTATACTCAATATACTAATTACTAAATACTATTTTATTAAACAAAATAGCCTCACTACTTTCCATTTCAACTAGGATTTCTTGTGGGGTATTGATGTCTAATTGTCCAATTGGGATATCAAGGAATTCCTCTACATACCAATTTTCATTGGGTTCTACTGTTACTTTGCCATTAGGCTTGGCGATTGCTTGGTAGGTTTTTCCATTGGCATTTATAGTTAATCGCACATTTTCCTTTTGTGGGTTATGTAAGGAAGCTTCAAGAGTGTATTTTCCGGATTGAGGGATAAATACTTTCCATTGTACTTTCTGCTTTGCTTGCAGCTTGATGTGATCTGGACGTGTGCCGTCAAATTCTTTAATCTCCAAGTTCTTGCTGATGGTGTTTTTGGCATTCAATGCAAAGCCGCCAAATGTAGATTCTGCAACGACTTCATTGTTTAATTGGAAGTTGTCAAAGGTCAACTTGATAACAGATACATAAGGATCTGCGGCTTGATCAGGGCATTGTATGTGCATAACAGGTCCCCATTGCTGAAATTTCAATGCTTGTTTTTTACCATTGGAGGTCAGCAGTTCTACTGATTTAGGCTTGCTATTAATCCCAGTTACACGAAGGATCTTATCCAATGGCCAATTATACACATGTAAGTAAACAGCTTTATTGAGTTTATTACGGGTCATTTTACCCCAATCATGCTGCGAAGCACGAATGTTGATGCCTTGGTTGTTGTATACAGCTTCACCGTACTTGCTTAGCCATTTTCCCATGTTCTCTAATCGTTCAATACCTTCATAAGGAACCGAACCATCTGCTCGAGGACCAATATTTAGGGTATAAGAACCATTTAAGCTGATGTTGTTGATCAAGGATTGAAAGAGCTGGCTATTTGATTTCCATTCATTCTCCAAGGCATTGAATCCCCAAGAGTGTGCTATTGTACCAGGAGTCTCCCACACATGGTCTGTATAGGCTGTACCGAATTGGTTATCACCTAAGGTCTCGAAATCCACATGCTCGTTTTCAATCGGTAAACCCAAACGCGAGTTGATTAAACAATTGGGTTGTAAGTCATGAATAAGGTTGGCCAATTGTTCAAGTTGTTCTTTCTTGATGATGCTTTTTTGATAAGGAATCCACATATCAAACCACATCATAGCCACATCACCATAGTTGGTTAGCAATTCCCTGACTTGTGGGATGACCTTCTCTTGCCAATATTGGTCGTATTGCTCATCTGTAACTCGCCCAGTTACTTCTTGGTTATGATTCCAGGCATAGGGATGCTGCCAGTCGATCCAATGTGAATAATAAAAACAAAGCTTAATGTCGTGTTTCTTACATGCTTCGGCAATTTCCTTAATGACATCACGTTTGATACCACTTAATTTCGGTAAGGAATAGTCACTGACCTTGCTATCCCATATCGCCACACCATCATGGTGTTTGGAGGTGATGATAATATATTTCATACCAGCTTTTTTTGCTAATAAGACCCATTCCTCCGGATTGATCTTTGACCAGTCAAAGCGCTTAGCTAATGTTCCATATTCCGCTTCCCCGATGCGGTTTCTATAGCGAATCCATTCAGCATAGTTGTTCGGATGTCTTAAGCGCTCACCCTTCCAGATTCCTTCTGTGGCACTGTATAGCCCCCAATGTATGAACATGCCAAAGCGGGCATCTTCTAGCCATTGCGCTTTATCTTCTTTATGTTCAGATTGAGCAAATAACTGGAATTGCGTGAATAGCAGAATAAGTGAAAGTATTAGAATTTTGATATCGGCTAGTTTAAACATTTTTGTCATAAGGATTATGCTTGAATACAAGTTTACTGAAAAACTGCGGTTTTATAATTGGAAGGGCTATAAAAAAGAATTCCCGTAGGAGCGAGTCCTACGAGAATCTTTTCTATAATCAACCTATACTTTTAATTTTTCTTTGCCCACCATAATGGAGTGAATAGATTATCTTCACCACCTAACATGGAAACTGCTTTATCATAGTTAGCTTGATCGGCTGTACGGAAAGAAGATGGGTATCTCAATCTTTGCGGGAAAAAGTTAACTTGATTTTTAGTGTAATTAGCTGCAGTTAATTGAGGTATTGTTGCTATTGGTTGCTCCACTGCTGGGTTTTCAAAGAATGGTAAACCCAAACGACGGTGGTCATTCCAAGCTTCTAATGCCAAATAAGGGAAAGAAGCAAGATACTTCTGCGTAATGATTTTCGTTAATTTATCATTCTTAACTGCACCATTTTTATAAATCGTATTACTTGGATAAGCAATTTGTGTTGTTCCTGTTGCTCCAGTATAAGCGTCTTTATAAGTGGCTGTAAATGTGGCTCCAGGTTCAGTAATATGATCGTAATTAACAGAAGTACCTACGCGACTGTAGTTCGATGAAGCTAAATATTCTGTTAGGAACTGAGATGCACCCCAATATTCGAAGTTATCTTTAATTCCTCTTTCATAAGCTGCTTTATCACTCATAGGAGTCGCCCAGCCTCTTAAAGCTGCTTCTGCGATTAGGAAATAAGATTCCCAAGAAGCAAAGAATAGACGTTTCTCCTTACTCGTTCTAAATCTGTTAATCATACCAGGTAAACGACCGTTCTGACCTCTTACAACAATGTTGGAAGCTTTTCCACCCCATGTACCTGTACTGAATGCATTCCAAGTATTGGTCATGTTGTACGTATCGGTTTGGGAGTCAGAAACCTTAATATTAGCTGTTTGGTTACTTGCTGCTGACCAATATTGTGGGTCTGATGTGTTTCCTGGAATAAAGAATGCTTTATAAGCTCTTGGGTCCATTTTATTAGGTAAACCATCTAATAAATAACCTTGAGATGGGTCATTGGACATGGTGGAGAAATGTTGTAGATAACGGATACCCATGTCATTCTCAGGTTTAACCTTTGCTTTAATCGCAGCACTGGAGAATTGTGTTTCTGTTTTTACACCACCTAAGCCAATATATAAGTTGTTCATAGTAGCCGAAAGGATTTGTGCATTCCAAGATCTGGACATAACACCAGTCAAAGGATCCCAACCATCTTTTTCTTGAACCCCGAAGTTCTGAGCGCTGCTTTCAATAAATTTATTGGTTGCCACCGCTGCCTCAAATTCTGATTTAGCCTTGTTCACATCTACTTCAGAAAGACGCATCGCAAGACGCATTCTCATAGAGTTAGCATAACGAATCCAGTTATCCCAATTGAAACCATATGCCGCGTCATAATCTTTCACCTCACTGCCATCAACTGTAGTGTTGATTTTTGAGCTTGCATCTTTAAGTTCTTCCAATAGGTAGTAGTAAACATCCTTTACCGTGTTGAACTCAGGGTTTTTACCTTGAAATGATTGAATAGGAGCAGGGCCGAAATTATCTGTAAGCTCACTCATCAAGTATGCTCTCCAAATACGAGCAACTTGCTTCACATTTTCATGATACGGCTTGGTTAAGCCTTTTTCAGCATGCAAATCTGTAATATCAATTGCTGAGTTGGCATTGTTTAACCATTCTGAAATATATCGCCAATAATCAGCATTAAATGAATCATCATCCGATCCTATATTTAATACGTTGGCATAATTTTGTCTCGATGCAGATTTCCAATAATAAACGAATACACGCTCACCAACATGTGGATCTTGTTGTGCACCGATAATGGAATTGTTTAAAAAGTATTCAGGTTTTACCTGATCCTCACTCGCTTTCGTAGGATCTGAATTTAGTGCCTCAAATTTACTACAGGAAACAGTGATGCCCCCAATTAGTAAAGCAAGTGTTATTTTTGAAATTATATTTTTCATGATTGTCTAATTAAAAACCTACAGAAATGTTTAAGAAATAAGATCTTGATGTTGGGAATGAAAGGTATTCAAAACCAGTTGCATTGGAATTGATAGCAAAAGTAGATTCTGGATCTACACCTTTACCATAACTCTTCAACATCAACACGTTGTTTACAGAGAATCCGATTTTCGCATTTTTAACAACAGAGTTGCCTAATACGGATTGTGGAAGGCTGTAATTTAACATCACATTTCTGACACGAATATTAGTCGCACTTAATAAGTTGTGTTCTGTAATACCCAAGTTTCCAGTACCTGCAACTGCTGTCCAATAATTTTCTGGAGTAACCTCTTGTTTATTGATTTCATAAGCTCCATTGTTTGAAACAACACCGTCTACTACGAAAGGCTTACGATCTCCATTGACAACTGTCTCCGCTGAAGTACCGTTTAATTGGATTGCACGGTGTGTACCCGCAAAGAATTTACCACCAAAACGACCATCAATCTGGAAGCTTAATCCAAAGTTCTTGTACATGAACGAGTTGGTTAAGCCTACTAATGCACGTGCAGTTTGATCGCCTAGGTAAACTGGCTCTCCTGCTGCTTTCGATGGAAGACCTGTTTGAGAACTTAAAATTAATTTACCATAGTGTTCTGACGTTTCATCCTCAACACGAAGGAATTTAGTACCGTAAATAGCACCGTAGTTCTTGCCTTTTTCTGCAAATACTTGAACATCATCAAATCCACCTAGCTTTAAACGATTTACATCATCCGTTAATTCTAAGATTTCGTTGTTGTTTTTAGAGAAATTAGCAACTATGTTCCATTTAAATGGAGTATCTCTAAAAACGCTAGCGTTAATAACAGCTTCAAAACCTTCGTTTTGAATATTACCTGCATTCGCCATAAAGAATTGGTATCCAGATAAGTTATTTAATGGAATGCTTAAAAGCTGATTGGTAGAATTCGTTTTATAGTATGCAAAGTCAATTCCTAAACGATCTTGGAAGAATCTAGTTTCAAAACCAGCCTCAAAACTCTTTTGCAATTCATTAACTACACTAGGGTCAAATAAAGTATTTCCTTTACTTGCTGTGGTGTGATTATTAGGGTCATTTCCAACTGAGAAAGTATTGTACAATTGGTATGGATCCATATCACGACCAGTTTGAGCATAAGAAGCTCTGATCTTTGCAAAGCTAAACCAAGAAGGCATTTGACCATTTGAATTAACCAAATCCGATACGATCAATGATGAACTTATTGAAGGGTAAAAATAACTGTTATTATCTGGGTGTAATGTTGAAGTCCAGTCATTTCTAGCAGTCAAAGTGATATACCAGTAATTGCTGTAATTTAAGTCTAAGCTCGCGTAAAGTGAGTTGATTTGTTTTTTATGGATAGACTCCGTAATGCCAGGATTACCAATATTGTTTCCTAAAGTGAATAAGTTAGGTACTCTTAAGTTTCCAGCAGAAGCATGAATGGAGTTTCTGTTCGATTCCATGATTTGACCATATAAAGCTAATGAACCTCCCCATTTGCCTACGATATTGTCTTTTCTTGCAGTAATATTTGCGATGTAGTTGTTCTCATAGAATTTATCTACACCTGTACCGTAAGAGTTGTTGATTTTACTTCCTGTATATGTTTTGCTTTCATATTTGGTGTTGTAGTTGTCTGTTCCGAAGCGAACATCAGCACTTAACCAGCTATTGAAATCATATTTTACAGTAGCATTCATCAAATAACGATCACGTGTATCGTTGCTTAGCTTGTTATGAATAGCCCAATAAGGGTTTACTGGAGCTTCTGTAGGATCTACATACCAAGTTTGGTTAACCCCAAGCTCATCCATTCCTGTGCTGAATTGCGTAATGTCTAAAGATCTTGGGAATAAAAGTAACTGTGCATAATAGTTACCATCGTTCTGTCCACCAACTGCACGGTTGTACGCCATGTTTTTCATGTATTGTACTTTTACATCCGTTGACCATTGGTTTCTTTCTCCAAACTTAGCATTAACACGGTTGATTAGATTTAAACGATTTAGCTTCATGCCAGGAGTTTTACTGTTGTCATGAAGATAAGTTGCTGAGGAGTAAAGGTTTACTTTGTCAGAAATCGCTT
Organism: Sphingobacterium lactis; assembly: GCF_051951495.1. Lineage (GTDB taxonomy): Bacteria > Bacteroidota > Bacteroidia > Sphingobacteriales > Sphingobacteriaceae > Sphingobacterium > Sphingobacterium lactis_A. The sequence goes on from NZ_JBNHAS010000002.1 coordinate 220,441, forward strand.
GTTGGAAGTTGATGTTTTGAGTTGTATTAAATCCAGTTTGGAAGAAATTCTGCATGTTATCATATGCTTTCAAATTTATTTTCTTTCCGTCCCAAGTTTCTACTTCCTGACCTGTAATTTTTTCACCCCACGAAGTACCAGCTTGTTTGCCATAAATACCACCTGCACCTTGAGAGAATTCACTCTGCAATTCAGGTAGCATAAAGATGTTTTCCATACCAGTGATAGTGGAGTAGGAAATACCAACGCCATCTTTCTGTTTACCAGATTTGGTTGTAATCAAGATAACACCATTAGACGCGCGAGAACCATATAATGCAGAAGCTGCACCACCTTTTAATACCGACATACTTTCGATATCCTCAGGGTTTAAGTCTCCAAGACCACCTCCCATATCCGCTGTTGGGTTCCAGAAGTCATTGTTTGATGCTCCTACGAAGTTATCCATAGGTACTCCGTCCACAACGATTAATGGTTGGTTATCCCCAGTTAATGAATTAAAACCCCTTAAAATGATTTTAGACGATGAAGCAGGACCTCCTGAACTTTTCATAACTTGCAAGTTAGAGACCTTACCACTTAAAGCGTTGGCAATGTTATTCTCTCTAGCATCAGTTAATGCTGTTCCTTGAACCTCTTGGAAAGAATATCCTAAAGATCTCTTTTCGCGTTTTACACCCATTGCCGTCACCACTACTTCATCAATATTACTTTCATCTTGACTCAAGGTTACATTGTGTGAAGTTCCAGAAACGGTGATTTCTTGGGAACTATAACCAATAATGGTAAATCGTAGCTTTTCACCATTGTTAGCTTGAATGCTGTATTGTCCAGTCGTATTGGTTTGTGTAGCACGGGTGGTGCCTGCTACAGTCACACTAACGCCCGCAACAGGACCGTTTGCATCTGTTACTCGTCCTGTAACAGTCTGCTGTGCAAATAGTGTCGAAATGCTCAATAGCATGACAAGCACTATACTGCAGCTTTTAGCGTAAAGTTTGCTCATTTTTTAAACTGATTTTTGGTAAATAATTTCTATTAATTGTGATTTTGTTCCTGATTGTATTGTTCTTTTTTTTTTAAGGTTTATAAAACAGTCTTTAATTGTGATTTATAAATGGTTTTATCCGCTCTAGCAATACAAATGCATGTAGAGCCTAATAGTTGTATGTGTTCAGTTTTACTGAATTTGATTTTAACATTTTTAGATAGGCGATGAATGGTAAACTCTAAAATAGCCGCATTGATGTGGGGGCTAAGGACATCTTTTGCTTTTGCCCCTCGACCAGAAATAACAACCATTTCTGGATTGATGATGTGGATTAAGGTCGAAATACCCTTACCTAACATATAGCCAATACGACTCACACATTCAATGGCCAATTGATCTCCATTATTTGCAGCAGTCAGTAATTGATCTCCTGTTAGGTAGCCTTGTTCTTGATACGGTTTACTTAATTGGGATTCTGCTTGTTCCTTTAATCGTTCTTTTGCCATGTCGACAGCTGCTAATAAAGAAGCCTCTACCTCCAGGCAGCCTACTTTTCCACAAGAGCATAACTTATTTAAATTAGAGAGGGGGATATGACTGAATTCACCAGCATAACCAGAATGTCCTCGATAAAGTTCATTGTCAATAATCATCCCCAATCCTACACCCCAATTCAGATTGACAACCATAACATTCTTTGCCAGTTTTGCCTGTCCAAAATGATGTTCTGCAATTGCTATTGCCGAAGAATCATTCTCAATGAATACAGGAAGATCTATTAGTTTGGATAGGTTAGATTGTAAATTATAGAATGGAGAGTCAATAGGGTAGGAATAATTCTTCCCTAAATTACTATCCACAAAACCAGGCATGCTTAAACCTACTGCGTAAATAATAATATCCTTGGCTTCAGCAATAACAGATTGAATTAATTCCACAATCTGTTCAAAAGCATTGGAATCTTTCAAGGTGATCTGTTGCGTTTTTATCGCTGTTTGATAAACATTATTGAAGTTTGTAACAACAACTGAGCAATAGAACTGATCTATTGCAACACTGACGATGTTTGGAAGGGCTTTGGCATTTAAAATAAATTGTGCTGCTCGACGTCCTCCAGTTGATGGTGCTAAACCGTCTTGCTCCACTAAATTAGCCTCAATAAGTCTATTAATTGCACTTGTAGTATTTGGAATGCTCTTTCCAGCCGATTGACTAAGGTCTGCAATCGATTGCGGCTTTGTAAAGTAAAGACTTTTAAGTATCGATAATTTAAGGCTTTCCAAGGCTAATTCGTTTTAACAATGATTTGGTAAAGTTAAATTAAAATAATCTTAACATACAAATACTTTTTAATTTTTTTAATAAGTCTGGCTTCATTACTTAATTGATTAGTAATGTATTCTATAAAACATGCGTTATTGTGCGTGTTTAATTTCTCTTTCCGCACTATATGGTTTTATTTATGCGCTTAAAGCCGTACATTAGCTTTAATTATTACCCATATGAAACAACGTTATTATTCTTTAGATGTGTTCAGAGGAGCTACCGTAGCTTTGATGATCATGGTGAACAATCCGGGCACTTGGTCCTCCATGTTTGCCCCTTTAAAACATGCGCCTTGGCATGGATGTACTCCAACGGATTTGGTATTTCCATTTTTCCTGTTCGCAGTGGGTAATGCCATGTCATTTGTAATCCCTCGATTGCAAGAAGCAGGGGATGGGGTGTTTTGGAGAAAAGTAATCAAAAGAACAATTTTGATTTTCTTAATTGGATTAGGCTTAAATTGGTTTCCATTTGTACAATGGGTTGATGGGGCATTGCAATTCCGTGAGTGGGTAAGCTCTGTTGATCCCACAAAAGGCGTACGTATTTTAGGTGTATTACAACGAATTGCCATAGCTTATTTCTTTGCATCCGTATTGGCCTATTATTTTAAACCTAGAACATTGATTTATATATCTGCTGCGGTCCTTTTAGGGTATTGGGGTTTAACAGCATTCTTAGGTACTGGAGATCCTTATTCTTTAGAAGGTTGGTTTGGTACTGATATCGACAAGCAAATTTTGGGTGTGGCGCATATGTACAAGGGTGAGGGGGTGCCATTTGATCCGGAAGGATTTATGAGTGCTTTGCCAGCAGTAATACAAGTTGTGTTCGGTTATTTAGCAGGTGTATTTATTAAGAAGCAAGGACAGGTTGATTGGTTATGGACGAAAGTGCCAGCATCAAATGAACCTCATTTTAAATTGTTATCCGGTATGTTTGTAACCGGCTTTATCTTAGTAGTTCTTGCTTGGACTTGGTCTTTGGGCTTCCCAATTAATAAGAAAATATGGACAAGCTCCTATGTATTATACACGACAGGGCTGGGTATTATGACCATAGGTGGCATGATCTGGTATATCGAGGTACAAGGCGTTAAGAATGCATTGACCAAATTCTTTGATGTATTTGGTAAAAATCCACTGTTTATCTTTGTATTAAGCGGTCTATTGCCAAAAACATTGGCTTTGATTCGTATTCCTAATGGTGTGTCTGCAGAAGGTGTGCAATTGTTTACCAGTCCATTAGCTTGGTTCTATAAAAATGTATGTGCACAATTGCCTGGACCAACTGAAGTGGGCTCATTTGCTTACTCCCTTTGTTTTCTAGTATTTATGTGGGCAATTTGTTACTGGTTAGACCAAAAGAAAATCTATATCAAGGTTTAAAAGGAAGATAAAGAAAGATATATTTTCATAATTGGATGAAAGCCATTATCTTTGCATCCAATTAATTAAATTTTTAACGCTTTAATATTATTCAAGAATGTATTTAAGTAAAGAGTACAAAGCTGATATCTTCGCAGAATTTGCAGGTGCAGCAGCAAACACTGGTTCTGCAGAAGGACAAGTAGCTTTATTCACTAAAAGAATTGCTCACTTAACAGAGCATTTGAAAAAAAACAGAAAAGACTTTAACACACAACGTTCCCTACAAATGTTAGTAGGTAAGCGTCGTTCTTTATTGGCTTACCTGTACAAAAAAGATATTAACAGATACCGTGCTATCATTAAAGCATTAGGTCTACGTGATATTATCAAATAAGCTTTTAGTAAAAAGTATTTTCAAAGCCTCAGCATTTTTGTTGAGGCTTTGTTGTGTGAAGTGAGACCGCTACGCTGTTAGATATGAGATATGAGACCGCTTCGCTATTAGATGTAGGTATTAGGTTTGTGTTTTCCGTTTCATGTAGGGGCGATGCATGCATCGCCCGTTAAACAAGACACTGTCTGTTGTCTCCCGTCTAATGTCTGTGGTCTAATGTCTCCCATCTGTTGTCTCCCCTTCCAATTCATGCCTATCTTATAAAAAAACGTACATCAATACGATTAGATAAAATTTTATTTACCTTTGTGCGGATTAAAAAGGTCAAATAAATTGATGCATGACAAATGACGCAAATGCATCACAATGAAAAAACAATGAGTTATAACGAAAAGAAAGTAACAATTGAAATGGGTGGCGGATTAGCACCTATTGAATTGTCGACTGGAAAATTAGCTAAACAAGCTGATGGATCAGTTGTGTTGAAACAAGGTGCTACAATGTTGTTAGCAACAGTTGTTTCTGCTAAAGAACCTAAACCAGGAACAGATTTCCTTCCTTTATCGGTAGATTATCAAGAGAAATATGCGGCAACTGGTCGTATCCCTGGTGGTTTCTTACGTCGTGAGGCAAGATTATCAGACTATGAGGTATTGATCTCTCGTTTGATTGACCGTGCTTTACGTCCATTATTCCCAGATACCTATCACGCAGATACACAAGTGATGGTTTCTTTAATCTCTGCTGATAAAGAGATTATGCCTGATGCATTAGCAGGTCTTGCTGCATCTGCTGCTATCGCGGTTTCAGATATTCCTTTCAATGGTCCTATCTCTGAAGTTCGTGTAGCGAAAGTAGATGGTCAGTTAGTGATTAACCCTACTGTATCTGCATTAGAAAATGCAAGCTTAGAGTTTATCGTTGCAGGCTCTGCACAAGATATCGTGATGGTGGAAGGTGAATGTAAAGAGATTTCTGAAACCGAAATGGTAGAGGCAATTGCTTTTGCACACGAAGCGATCAAAAAACAAGTTGCTGCTCAGGTGGAATTAGCTAACCTAGTAGGTGTTAAAGAAAAGCGTAATGCTGAACACGAACCTAGCAACCCAGAATTGCGTGATGCTATCTATGCCGCTACTTATGATCAAGTATACGCTATAGCAAAATCGGGTTCTTCTAAACATGACCGTACAGAGAAATTCGCAGAAATCGGAAAAGCATTCTTTGAAACTTTAGGTGAAGAGATTGATGATGAAACTGCATTCTTATTGAAGAAATATTACCATGATGTACAGTATGATGCTGTTCGTAACTTGGTATTAGACGAAGGGATTCGTCTTGATGGTCGTGATGTTCGTACGGTACGTCCTATCTGGACAGAAGTAGATTACTTGCCTGCAGCACACGGATCAGCAATCTTTACACGTGGAGAAACTCAATCCTTAACATCTGTAACCTTAGGTTCTAAGGATGATGAGCAAATGATTGATGGTGCTTTCTTCCACGGATACAACAAATTCTTATTACACTACAATTTCCCAGCATTCTCTACAGGTGAAGTTAGACCTAACAGAGGTCCTGGTCGTCGTGAAGTAGGACACGGTAACTTGGCTATGCGTTCCTTGAAGCAAGTTCTTCCTAGTGAGGATAACCCATACACTATCCGCGTTGTTTCTGATATCCTAGAGTCTAATGGTTCTTCATCCATGGCTACCGTTTGTGCTGGTACATTAGCATTAATGGATGCAGGTGTGAAAATCAAAGCTCCAGTATCAGGTATCGCAATGGGATTGATTACTGATGAGAAAACTGGTAAGTATGCTATTCTTTCGGATATCTTAGGTGATGAAGATCACTTAGGTGATATGGACTTTAAAGTTACAGGTACGGAGAAAGGTATCGTAGGATGTCAGATGGACTTAAAGATCAATGGTTTGAAATGGGAAGTATTAACCCAAGCATTAGACCAAGCGAAAGAAGCTCGTCTTCATATCTTAGGTGAAATGGCGAAAACCATTACTCAACCACGTGAGGATTACAAACCACACGCTCCACGTATCATCCAAATCATCATTGATAAGGAATTCATTGGTGCAGTTATCGGACCTGGTGGTAAAATCATCCAAGAAATGCAACGTGAAACTGGTGCAACCATCTCTATCGAAGAAGTGGATAACAAAGGTGTTGTACAGATCTTCGCTGATAACAAAGAGTCTATTGATGCTGCTTTAGCACGTATCAAAGCCATCACTGCTAAACCAGAAATTGGTGAAGTATACGAAGGTAAAGTGAAAACGATTATGCCATTCGGTGCATTCGTTGAAATTATGCCAGGTAAAGATGGATTGCTACATATCTCTGAAATCGACTGGAAACGTCTAGAAACAATGGACGGTGTATTCAAAGAAGGCGATATGGTAACCGTTAAATTATTAGATATCGACAAGCAAGGTAAATTGAAGCTTTCCCGCAAAGCTTTATTGCCAAGACCTCCTAAGGAAGACAAACCGAAAGAAGGATAGTTGAAATAAAAAGAGCGCTGATGAGGCGCTCTTTTTTAGTATATAGTAGTGAGTATTTAGTAGTTAGACCTATGTCGCAGAGAAAGAATTTTGAGACATGAGAGGATTGATAAGTGATGTTTGTTGTGATGAGCTGTGTTAATAGGTATGTTGGTAAAGGCATTTCTGTCACTTATTACTCAGAGCAAAGCGAAGAGTCTTTGTTCCCTCCCCTCAAGACCTTGTCATTCAGAGGCTAGCCGAAGAAACTTTTTTGTTTGAGATAACAGATGATAGACATCAGACACCAGATGTAAGGTTTTTAGGTGTTATATATTAGCGGTCGATGCATGCATCGACCCTACCGATAACGTGGAAAATATAGTCTAAAAAGTCCCTAACTGTAGGGTCGAAGCATGCTTCGACCGATATTCCGTATCCCATTTCCACCATAATTGTTTGAGATAACAGATGATAGACATCAGACACCAGATAAGGTTTTTAGGTATTATTTATTAGCGGTCGATGCATGCATCGACCCTACCGATAACGAGGAAAATACAACCTAAAACGTCCCTAACTGTAGGGTCGAAGCATGCTTCGACCGCTTTAACGCTCCATAAAATCTATCCCGCCAATAGGTCTAACTACTCTGTACTAAATACTAAATACTAACCAAAAAAGGGATGCCAAAATGGCATCCCTTTTTTGGTTATAACATCATTACGTCATGAATTTCAGCGACTTTTTTGTAATAATCAATCACCTCATCGGCATTGTTTACAAAGTTCTCAACCGATATCGATGTATATTTTCCGCCGGAAGAAGCTTTCTCCGAGAACTTAGCACTCGGGTGAGTAAAAAGCGCTTTCACTTGATCTCCTTTGTCTGAATCGGTTTTAACGATGAATTTAAAGGTGTAGATCGTAGGGAAATTCTCTACGTCGATTAATTTCTCCTTGAAGTTTTTGTAAAAATCCTCAGGATTGTTGTCTTGAATGTCCTTTATGTTAATGTTGTTGTTAAAATCTGTCATTTTTCTTTTCTCCTTTCCCTAATTTATCAAAATGCATACCTAAGGGTATTTTATGACAAAACGTTAGATTGAAGGAATTGTTTAATTTTCCATAGAAGTTGGCTGATTCTTTTTATGCTTACCAAATTTCTTGTTGGGCTTGTCCGACATGAGGAACTCTAGCGTTCCTCCTTTCAACATATCGCTATGGCGAATATATGATTTGTCGTAAATCTTGCCATCCAATCGTACCGATTTGATGTACACATTCTTTGGGCCGTTGTTTTTCACCACGATGCTAAAGGTTTTTCCACTTGGCATACTGATATGTGCTCCGTCCAATGAAGGGCTTCCAAATACATATTCCCCATTTACCGGTGAAGCAGGGTATAGGCCCATCATTGACCATACTGCCCAAGCACTCATTTGACCGGCATCTTCGTTTCCGGCATAGCCATCTGGACGATCATGATACATGGAATCCAAGATGGTACGCACTTTCTCCTGCGTTTTCCAAGGTTTGCCCAAATAGCTATACATGTATGCAATGTGGTGACTTGGTTCATTTCCATGAGCATATTGCCCGATGAATCCACTCGCATCAGGCGATTTGTTTTCACCTGTCATGTAGGAAGGTGCAGCAAATAATTTATCCAGCATCTTGTCTAATCCATCTTTCTTAGGAAATAACTTCGCTAAACCGCGTACATCATGTGGCACGAAGAAAGAATGTTGCCAAGCATTACCCTCGATGTATTGGCTCTTGTCAAAATCATGTTCGGAATAGAAAGGGTCAAATGGCTCAACGAATGAACCGTCCTTCAATTTTGCACGCATGAAACCACTCTTAGGGTCAAAATGATGCTGGTAGTTTTTAGCTCTTTTTGTAAAAGCTTCGTAATCCGCAGTTTTGCCTAGTTTTTTAGCAACTAAGGAGATACAGTAATCATCAAAGGCATATTCCAATGTTTTGGTTACGGATCCTCCATTTACATCTTGAGGAACATAACCATACTCGATATATGCCGGTACTTCCCTTATTTTCTGAAATGCACTGCCTAGCATAGCTTTATATGCACGTTCTTGGTCCAATCCTGGCCAATCCTTTAAAATAGCGTCAGCTAAGACAGGAATAGCGTGGTAGCCCGTCATGGTGTTAGTCTCAAAAGTGCTTAAATCCCAAACAGGCAATAGTCCGTTCTCATCGTAAAAAGCCAACATGCTGTTGAGCATATCGGTATAGCGATCTGCCTGAGTAATGGTAAATAGCGGCTTAAGGGCGCGGAAAGTGTCCCAAAGAGAAAACAAAGTATAACGCTGTCCGCCATTTGCCATGCTATGAACCTCACCCTTATAGTTCTTGTAAGCACCATCTTGATCCGAATAAAGGGTAGGGGATACTGCCGTATGATACAAGGCCGAATAGAATATTTTCTTCAATCGCTCGTCTGAAGAAACCACCTTGATTTTCCCTAGTTCCTTTTCCCATTTTGCTTCCGCGTTTGCTTTTACAGCTTGAAAATTCCAACTCGGAATCTCCTGTAATGCTGCCAATGCTTTTTCTTCGTTGGAAGTCGATAAAGCAACTTTTAATTCTACCGGATTAGAATCAGCAAAGATGAATTGCGCATTGGGAGCTAAACTTGCTAACATGCCTTTCTTCAATTCCAATTCCACATCCTTATCTATAGTCTTATTACCGTTCAACAAGTATTTCGCAAATGGTTTTGAGAAACGAATAGCAAAATAAACATGCTGTTTATTCGCCCATCCTGTTGAATAACGATATCCAACTGCTGTGCTATCGTTTAAGATGCGGATGGCAGTTTTTGTAGGTTTGTCCCAATTGTAGGCATGGTTAAGGTCTAAACGAATGGTTGCTTCCGAACCTTGGGGAAATTGATAACGATGATAACCCACACGTTCCGTTGCCGTTAGTTCGGCCTGAATGCCATTCTGTAGTTTTACGGTATAATAACCTGGGCTTGCTTGCTCATTCTGATGGTCAAATTTTACGCGCGTATCCAGCTGATGCTGATATTTAGGAGATACTAGTGGCATAATAGCAATGTCCAACCAATCGCCTATTCCGGTTCCGCTCAAATGCATATGGCTAAACCCGGCAATGGAGTCTGCGCTTATGTGGTAACCACTGACCCAGTCCCAACCGCCTTTTCCATTATCAGGTGACAATTGGACCAGAGAGAAAGGTACGGTAGCTCCAGGATAGGTATGTCCATGACCCCCAGTACCGATAAAGGGATCTACATATTTCGTCAGTTCTTGCGTATTTCCTTGAAAAGAAAGCAGACTTAAAACTGAAAATATAGATGCGGCTTTCAGCTTGTTTAAGGTTATCATATATGCTAAGTTTAAAAATTGTTTATTACAAATGTACATTTTTAATTCGTTTAAACCCTTTTAGCATTTTATTTAGCGAATTATTTAGCATTTATTTGCTAAAATTTAGCTGTTTTTATATATTTGGTAGATTTTAACTATCAACAGCTAACCTAAAAAAATGAAGAAACGTATTTTGATCAGTGACATTGCCAAGAATCTGGGCGTCTCCGTAACGACCGTATCCTTTATCTTAAATGGCAAAGCCAAAGAAAAAAGGATCAGCGAGGGACTTACCAAGCGAGTACTGGACTATGTTAAGAAGGTTGGTTATAAGCCTAACCAATTGGCACAAAGTCTACGTACTGGTCAATCAAAGATATTGGGCCTGATCGTCGAAGATATTTCCAATCCCTTTTTCTCGAATGTAGCAAAATTTATTGAACGAATTGCCTATGATAATGGCTACCACATCATCTATTGTAGCATGGATAATGACGTGACCAAAGCCAAGGAATTAATTCAATTGTTCTATGACCGTCAAGTAGATGGGTATATTATTACGCCTCCTGAAGGATTGGATGATACCGTAGAGAACCTGCTGAAAAACAATATTCCAGTAGTTTTATTTGACCGGTACATTCCAAGTCTAGAAACCAACTATGTTGTTCTGGATAACTTCAACGGCGCTTTTAATGCTACTAAACATCTATTGGAAAACCCAAATAATAAGCGTGTTGGTTTTGTTTCGTTATTCTCGAACCAAACCCAAATGCGCGACCGTTTAGATGGTTACATGAAAGCAATCGATGATTTTGAACAACAGGCATTCATTAAGAAAATCAAGATTGATGAGGACGAAGATTCCTCAATCGAGCAATTGCACGATTTCATAGACAGCAATAATTTGGATGCGGTATTGTTTGCGACCAATTACCTGGCTATTAAAGGACTAATGTCGGTGAAACAATATAATATGGAATTGCCACATATGGTTGCTTTTGATGATCACACGCTATTCAGCTTGTATGAACCAGGTATATCTGTTGTGACGCAAGATACTGCAGCTATTGCCAATGAATTGATTCACACCTTGTTGAATGAGATCAAAGGGAAAAATAAAGAATTGCAAAAGATTGTTATTCCAAGTGAATTGCAAATCCGCGGTTCATCTCGAATTCCAGAAGAAGTAGTCGGCTAAGCGAATTAATCCGTTTACATAAGTAAGAGAACAGCTATTTCTCTTCATAAAATTTATACATAGCCCCAAAAGGTGGTAAGAACCAAACCCTTCCACTTTCGGGGCTATTCTTTTATCCTTTTGTTCTATTTAACCTTGTGTTAGGTTAGGGTTTCCTTGGGTTTTCTTTTGATATTCTCTCGGAATTTCCTTGGATCTTTATAGGATTTTGTTCGGATCTCGTTCGCTTCTAACCGAACGAGATCCGAACAAGATCCGAACGAGTTCCGAAGGAGATCCGAAGGAGTCTCGAAGAAAACCCCTTAGAAAGACGATTAGATAACAGACAATAGACAAAAGATCTAGTATTGAAATACAAGAAGACTTCATTATTGAGTATTGTAAAATATCCAGTTATTATGGCTTTTATTTTATCCTATTTTTAAAGTTTGACTACTTGCAATAATTTTTAGAGACAAAAAAAGGACGAATTGAGTTTCGTCCTTTTAAATATTTTTAAATTAAATTTTTCCTTGTTCTTGATTATTTTTTCTCAAGAGGAACAAATTTCATGGAAATAGAGTTGACGCAGTGTCTGGTGTTTTTGGCGGTAAAGCCTTCACCTTCGAAAACATGGCCAAGGTGAGCGCCACATTTGGCGCATAAAATTTCCGTTCTACGTCCATCAGCATCCGTTTCTCTGCGTACGGCCCCTTTGATTTCATCATCAAAACTTGGCCATCCACAGTGCGATTCAAATTTGTCCTTGGAAAGGTATAATGGGGCATCGCAGCGCTTGCAGACATAAGTCCCTTGGGCTTTGTTGTTTAATAGTTCGCCAGTAAAAGGCCTTTCGGTGCCTTTTTGGAGGATGACATACTGTTCTTCTGGGGTAAGGCTGTTATATTTGCTGCTGTCGTTCATAAGCTTAGTAGATTTAGGCGGTTGCGACTGTGCACAACCGTAGAAAATGAAAGTAAATAATATGCAAAATATTGTTTTCATGAGTAGACTAAGTTAAGAAAAAATTTGAGGAGAAAGATCAGGCTAATGTTATTTTTCGAGCGTTTGGGGCTATTTAGAGCAACCTATTTAGAATGATTATAAATTGATAAATTACGTCATCAAATTGTCAGGGATTGCTTAATAAGTTATACTTTTGTGCATTGTTTTGTACGGTATTGTGTACCAGTAGTAGAGAGTCAACAATTAATTATTACACATAAAATAGTATAAAGTGCTAAATATGAGAAATATCTCATCCGTTTTGGGAAGACTTGCGAAGTCAATATCAATCAGTTTGGTATTGTTTTTTGCCGTTATTACAACCACGCATGCGCAGGATGCTGCGAATGGTGCTGCGCTATTCAAGGCTAACGCCTGTCAGTCGTGTCACACTATGGGAAGAAAAGGTGTTGGTCCAGATTTGATTGGCTTATCCGAGCGTCGAGATATGGCCTGGATCGTGAAATGGATTCACAACCCTCAGGGCATGATTGATTCTGGCGATGAGCAAGCTGTAGCGTTGAAAGCAGAGTTTCCAACAGTGATGACTCCATTTGCGAGTTTATCTGAAGGCGACATTGCAGACATCGTAGCTTACTTGGATGCTGAGAAAGTGAAGATGGAAGAAAAGAAAGCTGCTGCTGGTGCAACTGGTGGTGGGGCTGCAAGTTCAGATGCTAATACGATGATGATCATCGGCTTAGTAGCTTTATTCGTAGTTGCTGTTGCTGTTATCTTTGCTTTGAACCGTGTTACAAAAACTTTAGAGCGTGTTATTGCGAACAACCAAGCAGCAATTGCTGAGGCGCAAGCAAAACACGAAGAAGTTGGTGAAAGCAGTTCTGCGAAATTTGCTAAGGCATTCTTGAAAAACAAGAAGTTAGTAGGTTTTGTAGTCTTAATGGTGGTTGGTTTATTAGGTGTAATGGGATGGCAGACTATGTGGAACGTAGGTGTTCACCAAGGTTACAAGCCAGTTCAGCCGATTAAATTCTCACACCAAATTCACGCTGGGGTTAACCAGATTGAATGTCAGTACTGTCACGGTGGTGCATTTAAATCGAAAAATGCCTCTATTCCGTCTGCTAATGTGTGTATGAACTGTCACAACACCGTAACAGCTTCAGATCACTATGATGGAAACATCTCACCAGAGATTGCTAAATTATACCGTGCAGTAGACTGGAATCCAGATACAAGAACTTATGGAACAAACACTAGACCTATCGAATGGGTTAGAATCCATAACTTACCTGACTTTGCATACTTCAACCACTCACAACACGTAGTTGTTGCAGGTGTAGAGTGTCAAACATGTCACGGTCCTATTCAGGATATGGAAGAAGTTTACCAATACTCGCCACTAACCATGAAATGGTGTGTGGACTGTCACAAATCAACTGAAGTTAATAAGGACAATGCTTATTACGATCAATTGATTGAAGCTCACGAGAAATTGAAAAAAGGTGAGAAAATGACAGCTGCAATGATCGGTGGATTAGAGTGTGGTAAGTGTCACTATTAATGAATTAATTTAGAAATACAGAATCTTATATATAGCTTAAATGGAAAGCAATAAAAAATATTGGAAAGGCTTAGAAGAATTGAATCAAACACCTGCTTTTGTTGAAGGAAGCAAAGGGGAGTTTGCTGAGTCTATTCCTGTAGAAGATGTGTTAAACGAAGCTGGTTTAAGTACAAAGACGCCTCGTCGTGATTTCTTAAAGGCTTTGGGTTTCGGTTTAGGCGCTGTAACATTAGCTGCGTGTAACCGTACACCAATTCATAAGGCAGTTCCTTATGTTATCAAACCAGAAGAAATTACCCCGGGTATCCCTAACTTCTACGCTTCCTCCTTCAATGGTCAGAGTGTAATCGTTAGAACTCGTGAGGGACGTCCTATTTCCTTAGAGGCGAACCCAAATGCAGTTGGATTGAACCAAGGTACAGATGCTAGCACAACAGCTTCTATCTTGGATCTTTACGACATGTCTAAGTTACAAGCTCCACAAATCGGTGGTAAGGATGTAAGTTGGGCGCAGATGGATAAAGCAGTTATCGATGCCTTAAACAAAGCGCAAGCGGCAGGTAAACAAATTACTATTGTTTCTGACAGTGTTAACAGTCCTTCTACTTTAGCTGCAATTGCTGCTCTAGCAGCAAAATATCCTGCTACTAACCATGTACAGGTTGATGCAGTTTCTTACAGCGGTATACTAGAAGCCAACAGAGCTTCTTTCGGTAAAGCTGTTATCCCTTCATACCACTTTGACAAGGCGCAAGTTGTTGTATCAGTTGCAGCAGACTTCTTAGGTTCTTGGTTAGCGGGTGAAGAGCATACGCAAGATTACATTAAAAACCGTGACCACAAATCACTTAAAGGTGGTAAGATGTCACGTCATATTCAATTTGAGTCTGGTCTATCGATGACTGGTTCAAATGCAGACGTTCGTGCAGCAATCAAGCCTTCAGAAGAAGGAGCAGTATTAATCGCATTATACAATGCGGTGACAGGTTCTTCGGTAGCAGGTGGTACAACCAATGCAAAAGCAACTAAAATCTTGAAATTGGCAGCTGCAGAGCTGGTAAATGCAAGAGGTGCTGCTGTGGTTGTTTCCGGTTCGAACGACATCAACACACAAGTATTGGTTAATGCGATCAACTCCGCACTTGGAGCTTACGGATCGATCATTGACTTAGATAACTTCTCTAAACAACATCAGGGATCTGATGCTGCTTTCCAAACCTTCTTAACAGCTGCAAAAGCTGGACAAGTAGGGGTAGCATTCTTCTTGAACAGTAACCCGGTTTACAGTTATTACAAAGCTGATGATGTAAAAGCTGCTTTAGCAAAAATTGATTACTCGGTATCTTTCTCAGACCGCGCAGATGAGACTGCTTCAGAATTGAAAGCAATTGCTCCAAACTGTACATTCTTAGAAGCATGGGGAGATTCATCCGCTAAAGAAGGTTTATTTACTATCATTCAACCGACCATTAACCCGGTTTTCAACACACGTCAAGCAGAACAATCTTTATTGATCTGGGCTGGTGTTAACAAAAACATTCATGATTTTGTTAAAGAAACTTGGGAAGCAAATATCCTTGCAGGTACAGGAAAAACTTGGAAAGATGTATTGCAACAAGGTTTTGTATTCAAAGGTTCTACAACAGGTTCAGCATACACAGCTAATGCAGATGTAAATGCAGCTGCTACAGCGATCACTAACGATAGCAAACGTGTAGCTGGAGGCGTAGAATTAAAATTATACGAATCAACTTCCATCCGTGATGGACGTTATGCGAATAACGCTTACCTACAAGAGTTACCAGATCCAGTATCTAAAGTAACTTGGGACAACTATGCTGCTATTAACCCGGTTGATGCAGAAGAGTTAGGCGTTAAAGAAACTGGAAAAGTAACAGTTGAAGCTAACGGTTATAAAGTTGATCTTCCGGTAGTCTTACAACCAGGTCAAGCTAAAGGTACTGTTTCAGTAGCTGTAGGTTATGGCCGTACGAAAGTAGGAAAAGCAGGAAATGATGTAGGTGTGAATGCTTATCCATTTGCAAGCTTAGTAAACGGAACAATTCAGTTTTCGGCTAAAGCGACGGTAAGCAAAGCATCAGGAATCTATGAATTAGCACAAACACAAACACACCACACGATTGAAGGACGTAACATTGTACGTGAGACTTCATTCGCGAAATACTTAAAAGATCCTAACTCGGAGTCAGGTCGTTTCTCTGATACGCACCAGACATATGATTTATGGAACAAGTTTGAGCAACCAGGTCACCGTTGGGTGATGGCGATTGACTTGAACGCATGTACAGGTTGTGGATCGTGTATTGTAGCTTGTAACGTTGAAAATAACATTCCAGTTGTAGGCCGTGACGAGGTTCGCCGTCGTCGTGAAATGCACTGGTTGCGTATTGACCGTTATTATACCTTAAACAATGGTGAGGCTTCTTTAACGAAAGAAAAAGAAATCGCAAAAGCAGATGGTCTTGATTACGAAGATGTAACAGTTGTACACCAACCGATGTTATGTCAGCACTGTGAGCACGCACCATGTGAGACGGTATGTCCGGTATTGGCAACAGTACACTCATCAGAAGGTCTTAACCATATGGCATACAACCGTTGTTTTGGAACACGTTACTGTGCGAACAACTGTCCATATAAAGTACGTCGTTTCAACTGGTTCAACTACTGGAATGACTCACGTTTTGATAACTATCTAAACAACGAGTTCACGCAATTGGTATTGAACCCAGATGTAACTACACGTTCACGTGGTGTTATGGAGAAATGTTCAATGTGTATTCAACGTATCCAAGCAGGTAAATTGCACGCGAAGATGGAGAACCGTAAAGTTAAGGACGGGGATATCAAAATGGCGTGTCAGGCAGCATGTTCTGCAAATGCTATCATCTTTGGAGATGCAAACGATCCGGAGTCAGAAGTTTCAAAAGCATTACGTAACGAACGCGTTTATTACGTGCTAGAAGAAATCAACGTACAACCAAATATTGGTTATATGACGAAGGTAAGAAACACATTTGAAGCTTAATTTATTCAGACTGAAATAAAAGAACTATGTCATCGCATAACGAATCAATATTAAGAGAACCATTAATCACCGGCAAGGATATCACCTACGCACAAATTACAGATGATATCTTACTTCCGGTAGAGAATAAGCCTAACAAAGCTTGGTGGATCGGTTTCACGGTTGCCGCCTTAGGAGCAATGTTATGGGTAGTGAGTGTTGGATACACGTTCTGGACGGGTATCGGCGCTTGGGGATTAAACAAAACAGTAGGCTGGGCCTGGGATATCACCGACTTCGTATGGTGGGTAGGTATTGGTCACGCCGGTACGTTAATCTCCGCAGTATTATTATTATTCCGTCAAAACTGGCGTAACTCCATCAACAGATCGGCTGAGGCGATGACAATCTTTGCCGTTATCTGTGCCGCTACCTACGTTGTAGCACACATGGGCCGCCCGTGGTTAGCATACTGGATTTTCCCATTGCCTAACCAATTCGGATCACTTTGGGTGAACTTTAACTCCCCACTAGTATGGGATGCGTTCGCGATCTCCACGTACTTCACTGTATCATTAGTATTCTGGTACTGTGGTTTGTTACCTGATATCGCGACAGTACGTGACCGTGCTACTGGATTAAAACAAAAAATCTATTCGGTATTGTCTTTTGGATGGAACGGTTCTGTAAAGACTTGGCAACGTTTTGAAATCGTTTCCTTGATCTTAGCAGGTATCTCTACTCCACTTGTACTTTCCGTACACACAATCGTATCCATGGACTTTGCTACCTCGGTTATCCCAGGATGGCACACGACGATCTTCCCTCCATACTTCGTAGCAGGGGCGATCTTCTCTGGATTTGCGATGGTACAAACCTTATTGTTGATCCTTCGTAAAGTGATGAACTTTGAGAACTACATTACCATGTTCCACATCGAGTCGATGAACAAGATCATCATGGTAACAGGTTCAATCGTAGGTATCGCCTATTTAACGGAGTTATTCATTGCATGGTACTCCGGTTCAGAATACGAGATGTATGCATTTGCAAACCGTATTGCGGGTCCTTACGCTTGGGCATACTGGGCGATGATGACCTGTAACGTGATTTCTCCTCAGTTATTCTGGTTCAAGAAAATCCGTACAAGTATTCCGATCTCTTGGGTATTGTCCATCATTGTAAACATCGGTATGTGGTTTGAGCGTTTCGTAATTATCGTTACTTCGCTACACCGTGACTACTTGCCATCATCCTGGGCAATGTTCTACCCTACATGGGTTGACGTAGGCATCTTCGTAGGATCTATCGGATTGTTCTTTACCTTATTCTTATTGTTCTTACGTTTCTTACCGGGTATTGCGATTGCAGAGGTTAAGTTGTTGTTGAAGAGCGCGAGTTTACAACAGAAAACGAAATTGGTTCAAGAAGGAGCTTTCCCTGAGGATCAAGTGGAATACTTCAGAAACTCGTTGGATAAGTATGATTCAGTGACAGAGGAAGACATTAAGGCGTTAAAGATTAAAAATTAATAAGCAATGAGCAATACAAAATATATACTAGGAAGTTTTGCGGATCCTGATGAAATGATGCACGGGATCGATAAGTTGCAAGCGAATAACATTAGCATTTTTGATTGTTTCACTCCAATGCCTATCCACGGAATTGAGGCGAAGTTAGGAGTAAAGCCATCACGTTTACCAATTGCAGCATTTATATTTGGCGCATTAGGAACTACATTGGGATTTAGCTTATTGTTTTATACGATGGCTTACGATTGGCCGATGAACATTGGTGGTAAACCATCGATGCCATTGCCAAACTTTGTACCGGTTACATTTGAGGTTACCATCTTATTATGTGCTTTAGGCATGGTGGCAACATTCTTCTTCCGTAACCATTTATTTCCAGGCCGTACACCACGAGTTATGGATTTAAGAGCGACAGATGATCGTTTTATCGTAGCAATTGATGCCCAAGAAAATACTGACCATGCTTTGATCGATAACTTATTGAAAGAAGCAGGCGCAGTTGAAGTTAAATACAATGAAAGAAAATATGTTAGTTATGAATAAGAAGAATTTTCTTGGAACTGTATGTGTAGCTGTCGCTTTATCAGCGGTTGTTTCTGCTTGCGGGGATGGAACTTCGCGTAGTGCAGGCTGGGAATTCTCGCCTAATATGTATGAGCCGATCGCTTTTAATCCCGATCAGCCAAACCCAAATTTTAAGAATAACCAAACAGCACAATTACCACCGGCAGCAACAGATCCTATTGGATTTGTACGCTTTGACTATCCGAATACGATTGAAGGATACCAACAAGCTGGCTTAGAAGTTAAGAATCCTTTAGCGGTAACTGAGGCTAACTTGAAACAAGGAGATGCATTATACCAAGTTTACTGTGCCGTATGTCATGGTAAAGATGGAAATGGTGATGGCCCATTGACAAAAGATAGAAAGGTTAATGATTCAAGAGGAGAGCGTGAATTGGAGAAATTCCCACCGCCACCATCTTATCATAGATCTTCAGGAGCAAAATCAACTCGTGGAACATTAATGGCCGATCTATCTGATGGTCAAATCTACCACACCATTACTTATGGATACAACGCGATGGGTTCTCACGCTTCGCAGTTAAATCCAGAGGAACGTTGGAAAGTGGTAATGTTCGTTCATGAATTACAAAAAAAATAATCTAACATTGATAATATAAATGGGAACTCACAATCATCATCACGATTATAATTTCAGCGAGCAATTTCAATTCGCAGGTATCGCTAAGGTCCTGAGTTTGGTTGCAATCGTTGTAGGAATAGCCGCTATTGCATTCGGCTTACTTTCTAGTGACCATATCATGGTTGAGCGTACATATGCCAATTTATTATTGATGGGATATTACTTTACCTGTGTTTGTGCTGCTGGAGCTTTCTTCATCGCCTTACAATTGGTTACTCAATCTGGTTGGTCTGCAGGCCTTCTACGTATTCCTCAAGCGATGGCTAGCATCCTTCCGATTGCTTCCATCATCTTATTGGTTATCGTAGGCTTAGGATTAACTTCACACAACCTATACCACCACTGGCACGCTGATGGGTTAACTGACCCGAGCAGCCCTAATTATGATGCCTTAGTTGCTGGTAAAGCTGCTTTCTTAAATGTACCAGGATTCTTGATCCGTCAGATCTTGTTCATGGGAAGCTACGCTATTTTTGCTTTCATTTTAGCTAAGTTATCTTATAACGAAGATTTAGCAGGTGGTCTTAACGGCTACAAAAAGAGCTTTAAGCTTTCTGCGATCTTCTTAGTAATCTTCGGATTTACTACTCCAATTTGGTCATTTGATACCGTGATGTCTTTAGAGGCTCACTGGTTCTCGACCATGTTCGGATGGTATAACTTCGCAGCGATGTGGGTAAGTGGATTAGCCGTAATCATCGTTATCTTGGTTCTTTTGAAAAAAGGCGGATACATGAGCTGGGTTAATGAAAACCACCTACATGATTTAGGTAAGTTATTATTTGGTTTCTCCATCTTCTGGACTTACGTTTGGTTTGCACAATTTATGTTGATTTGGTATTCGAATATTCCAGAGGAGACCGTGTACTTCTACAAACGTTGGGAACCAGAATACAAACCTTGGTTTTGGTTAAACATTATCATTAACTTTGTGGCGCCATTATTATTATTGGTTGACCGTGATGCAAAACGTAAATTAAACATGATGTTATTCGTAGCGATCTTGTTATTATGTGGTCACTGGTTAGACTATTATATTATGATTATGCCTGGTACCGTAGGTTCTGAAAGAGGTTTCGGTATTATTGAGATCGGTACTGCAATAGGATTTGTGGGCTTGTTCACTTTCTTGGTCATGACCAAAATAAGCAAACATGCTTTGGCACCTAAGAATCATCCATTCTTGGATGAGAGCTTGCATCATCAGATTTAATAGAGATTAAGTTGAAATAACGTTCAAACGTCTTATAAAAAATGAAGTTTAAAATAAATAACAGATTTAAGTCCTTGTTTGGAGGCTTATTAGCTATTAACCTATTATTTGCAGCGCCGGCATTTGCTTCGGTACAAGATTCAACAGCTGCAACTACTGCGGTGGAGCAAACAGCAGTGACAGCGGACTCGGCAGCGACCGCTACAGACACGACTGCAGCAGCAGCAACGGATACAGCTTCCGTAGCAGCAGCATCTACAGCTAGCTCTAGTGTGACGCCTGTAGCTTCTGGCACACAAAAAGAAGAAAAAGTAACTGATCCTCAGGTTTACAAAAACTTGACTTATTACATTTTATTCTTCTTGGTAATCTGTGCTGTAGTAGCAGTAATTGGAAAAGTACATTCAATTTACGTGTTGACAAAACGCGTGAATGGAACATATAATCCTTTGGCAAACAATACCCTTCAAGCAACCTTGATGTTGGTATTCTTAATTGCTTTCTTAGGATTTGTTTACTACGGATATGCCGTTTGGGGAGCTTGGTCTTGGCGACCAGCAGTAACCGAGCACGGTAAAGAAGTAGATACCATGTTTATTATCACAACCATCATCATTACTGTGGTATTGGTATTGGTTCACATCTTATTATTGGTATTCTCTTTTATCTACAGAATGCGTGCAAAACGCAAAGCTTATTTCTACCCTCACAACGATGCGATTGAGCGTTTATGGACAATCGTTCCTGCGGTGGTATTAACGATCTTAGTATTGTTTGGTTTCTTTACTTGGCGTAAAATCACCAACATTCCTGAGGACTTAAAGAAATCAGCATTACAAGTAGAGGTATTAGGAGAGCAGTTCCAATGGACAGTTCGCTATCCTGGAGCTGACGGAAAAATCGGTAAACGTAATTACAAATTAACGACTCCATTAAACGGTTATGGTATTGACTTCAATGACAAAGCTGCTTGGGACGATGTTAAAGGTGATATGATCGTTATTCCGGTTAACAAACCAGTTCGTTTCCATATTTTATCAAAAGATATTATCCATTCATTCTACATTCCAGATTTCCGTGTACAAATCAACGCGGTACCAGGTATGACGAATTATTTCCAATTTACTCCGACTACAACAACGGAGGAAATGCGTGATAAGATGAATGATCCTCAATACGATTACGTGATGTTATGTGCGAAGATCTGTGGAGAGGCCCACTATAACATGCAAAAAACAGTTAAAGTGGTAACTGAAGCTGAATACGCAGAGTGGTTAAGCAAACAAGCTAAATTCTATACGGAAGATATTCAGAAGGAATTTGCTGAGCTTAATGGCGCTGAAGGAAAGAAGAAAGAAGACTTAACAGCTTCAATTAATTAATCGAATAGAGAATATATAATAACATATGTCAACTACAGTTATATCGCACGACGCAGCTCATCACGATGACCATGGTCACCATCATGAATCGTTCTTGACGAAGTATATCTTCAGTCAGGATCACAAGATGATTGCAAAGCAGTTTTTGATCACAGGTATCATTATGGCCGTATTCGCTATGATCCTGTCGGTCCTATTCCGGATTCAACTTGCCTGGCCTGATAAAGAATTTCCTATTCTAGAAGTATTCTTAGGAAAATGGGCTGAAGGCGGTCGTATCAAACCTGACTTCTTCCTGTCATTAGTTACGATCCACGGTACCATGATGGTATTCTTCGTATTGACAGCTGGTCTATCAGGTACATTCAGTAACTTACTTATCCCTTATCAATTGGGAGCACGTGATATGGCATCACCATTGATGAACATGTTATCGTACTGGTTCTTCTTCACTGCCTGTGTGATTATGGTTGCTTCTTTCTTTATTGAAAGTGGTCCAGCATCAGCAGGATGGACGATTTACCCGCCACTCTCTGCCGTGCCGAAAGCCATTGCAGGTTCAGGATTGGGTATGACCTTATGGTTAATCAGTATGACCTTGTTTATCGCTTCTCAGGTATTAGGTGGTGTTAACTACATCAGTACCGTGTTAAACATGCGTACAAAAGGTATGGAGTTATGGAAAATGCCTTTAACAATTTGGGCGTTCTTCTTAACAGCTATCGTAGGTTTATTATCATTCCCAGTATTGGTATCAGCAGTAGTATTGTTGTTCTTTGACCGTTCGGTTGGAACATCATTCTACTTATCAGACTTAGTAGTTGGTGGTACAATCCTTCCTAACGAAGGTGGTTCACCAATCTTATTCCAACACTTATTCTGGTTCTTAGGTCACCCTGAGGTATATATCGTAGTTATGCCTGCATTAGGCTTGACTTCTGAGGTTATCTCGACAAACTCACGTAAGCCGATCTTCGGTTACCATGCGATGGTTTACTCCCTAGTAGGTATTACCGTATTGTCTTTCATCGTTTGGGGTCACCACATGTTCGTAACAGGTATGAGTCCTTTCCTAGGTGGGGTGTTCATGATCACCACGTTGATCATTGCGGTACCTTCAGCTGTTAAGGCCTTCAACTATATTGCCACTTTATGGCGAGGTAATATCCGTTTCACTCCTGCGATGATGTTTGCTATCGGTATGGTATCATTCTTCGTATCAGGTGGTTTGACAGGATTATACTTAGGTAATGCAACATTAGACATCAACTTACACGATACATACTTCGTAGTAGCTCACTTCCACTTGGTAATGGGTTCTGCGTCTATCTTTGGTATGTTGTCTGGTGTTTACCACTGGTATCCTAAGATGTTCGGCCGTATGATGGATGAGCGTCTAGGTTATTTCCACTTCTGGTTAACATTCATTGGTGCTTACTTGGTATTCTTCCCAATGCACTTTATGGGTATTGATGGTGTTCCACGTCGTTACTACGCATTCACTGAGTTCCCTTTCATGGAGAAATGGGTATCGGTTAACTTGTTAGTAACTTGGGCAGCGATTGTTTCAGCAGTAGGTCAAGTAGCGTTCTTATGGAACTTCTTCTCTTCGATCTGGTGTGGAAAACGTGCTCCTCAAAACCCTTGGCATGCGAATACTTTAGAGTGGACTACTCCAGTAGAACATATCCATGGTAACTGGCCAGGAGAAATCCCAACTGTTTACCGTTGGCCGTATGATTACTCTAAACCAGGACATGATGAAGATTTTATTCCTCAAAGCGTTCCGCATTCACAAACCATGAGTTCTAACTTGATTCATGATTGGGAAGGCAACGAAGAAGGAATTGAAGCTCAAAAGGTTTATAACCGTGAGCATAACAGAGAAACAGAAGGGTAGGGTAAAACCTACCTCTCTTTTATAGATTATCATTTGTAAAAGTAGAGATCCATGTATCCAGCAGCTGAAAAGCGTTTTATTCGGATAAATAAGATCACGATATTCGTTCTTTTTATTGTCATAGCAGCAGGAGGAATCGTTAGAAGTACAGGTTCAGGAATGGGATGTCCAGACTGGCCCAAATGTTTTAACCGTATTATTCCACCTACCGATGTTTCTCAATTACCGCAAGGTTATGAGCAACATTATGTAGAGGGAAGGATTAAAAAGAACGAACGATTTGCCAATATGATTGAGTTTTTTGGTTACAAAAATCTCGCGGATCAGATTCGTCATGATGAGTCGATCTTAGTTCATGAGGAATTCAATGCTGCCAAGACCTGGACGGAATATGTGAATCGTTTAGCTGGTGTAACTGCCGGATTTTGTATGCTGTTTACTGCATTCTACTCTTTTACATATTGGAAAAAGAAAAAAGCCATAGCAATATGGAGCGTTCTTAATCTTATTGTCGTTGTGATACAAGCCTGGCTAGGCTCAATTGTCGTATCTACCAACTTAACACCATGGGTAATTACCATTCACATGTTGTTGGCTTTAGTAATTGTTTGTATAAGTATTCATACGTATTATTGGGCTACAACACTTCGAAATGGTTCTATTCTGAAAGCTGGTATCCCAAAAGGATTAAAGCTGATTACCTTAGGATCCATCGTACTATTAGTTATACAAGTAGTATATGGAACAGAAGTTAGAGAGATAATTGATCACCTTAAACAAACGGATATCATGCGTTCTGAATGGATTGATTCAATCGGTTTGAATTATCATATTCACCGGATCTTAGCTTATTTAACATTGGCCATTACGGTGTTCTTGTTTTTAAAAGTCAAGTCATTGAATATTCAAAATACAGTCCAATATAAGTATGCATTGATTTCTTTTGTGTTGGTTTGTATTCAAATGTTATCAGGGATTATATTAGCAAGGTTTCATGTTCCCGCTGTCGCGCAGACGGTACATTTGGTTGTCGCAAGTTTATTCGTAGGTGCACAATACTATTTATTGTTATTGTTGAATGCACCAAAGCCAGTACTTGTAGAGGATTAGGTAGGGGATTATTTTGATTATGAAGGAATTTATTTCAGATTTTAACAAGCTTGTCAAGCTACGTCTTACCTTGACGGTAGTTTTCTCGGCATCGATCTCATTTTTAATTGGTGCTACGCAGCAAGGAGATATTATCTGGTATAACTGGGCTTTGCTTACATTCGGTGGATTTTTAGTTACCGGAGCGGCCAATGGGTTTAACGAGATCATTGAGCGTGATTTGGATAAGTTGATGAAGCGCACAATGGATAGACCTTTGCCTGCTGGTCGTATGACTACAGGTCAAGCCTTAATCTTAAGTGTATTTATGGGGATCTTTGGAACGTTGGTTTTAGTGAATTTAAACTTCATCGCTGGACTACTTTCTGTGTTTTCCATATTCTTATATGCATTTGTCTACACACCGTTAAAGCAGAAATCACCAATAGCCGTTTGGGTAGGCGCCATTCCTGGAGCATTACCACCACTGATTGGCTATTATGCAGCATTTAAATCTGCAGGTTTTGGTTTAGCGTATGCTGAGGTAAGCGAACAAGCTGTAGTGATCACACCCTTGGTGTTATTTGCTATTCAATTCTTCTGGCAGTTTCCACATTTCTGGGCTATTGCCTGGGTTTCAGATGAAGACTACAAAAGAGCAGGCTTTCGTTTATTACCAACAACGAGAAAAGATAAGTTATCAGCTTGGTTCATATTTATATCAGCCTTGTTGATGATACCCGCAGGATTATTGCCAATGTACTACGGGATAGGAGGCTGGGTGTTTACATCCGTGTCCTTACTTGGCGGATTGCTGTTTACTTGGTATGGGTACCAGCATTTGGTTAAAATGGAAGTGAGTACGGCAAAGAAGATTATGTTTACTTCTTTTGCATACTTACCGATAACACAATTGTTGTTGTTATTAGATTTTAAACCTTTTTAAAATAGATGGAATTAAATATTGCAATGGATAAGCAGGAATTGCTAAACGCAGACTTACAAAAATCAAGAAAAGCCCAGAAGTTTAACCTTTGGTTAGGCATGATTGGGATGTTCATGATGTTTGCGGCCTTTTCAAGTGGGTTTATCGTATATACGAACAGTGGGGTAGATAAGGGTATCAAAACAATTCTTCCTTATGCTTTCATGTATAGTACAGCTGTTATCTTAATCAGCAGCTTGACGATGCACTTGGCTTATAAAGCCGCTAAAGATCACAATTTTGGAAAGCAAAAGCTTTTCTTATTAGCTACCATAGCTTTAGGGATAGTTTTCTTTTTCATACAGTTTCAAGCTTGGAACGTGTTAACAGAACGTGGAATATTCTTCATTAACTCGAATGCTTCACAATCGTTCATTTACATATTTACAGGTTTTCACTTGGCACACATCATAGCCGGAATATTGGTGTTAGTGCGTAGTTTTGTTGGAGCGTCTAAAAACATTTCACAGGACAGTAATGTTTTCCGGATGGAACTTGCCACTATTTTCTGGCATTTTCTAGACCTATTATGGATATATATTTATGTTTTCTTACTTTTGAATCAATAACAGTAAACAATGAGTACAACAGTATCGCAATTGGATAAGGTAAAAGACGGACCTTGGAGCGGAGGTAAATCACCTTGGAATTTAGAGTATGGAAAAATCATGATGTGGTTTTTCTTGGTATCGGATGCATTTACGTTCTCTGCGTTCCTTATTTATTATGGAGCACAGAAATTTGCGCAGCCATCTTGGATCGATGCCGATAAGGTATTCCAATCGATTCCAGGTATCGCAGATTCCGGACAGCCATTGGTATTCGTAGGTATCATGACCTTTATTTTGATTATGTCTTCCGTTACAATGGTATTAGCCGTAGAAGCAGGCCATCGTAACTCCAAACAGGAAGTTGTAAAATGGATGTTATGGACTGTATTAGGAGGTCTATGTTTCTTGAGCTGTCAGGCTATGGAGTGGTATCACTTACACCATATGGGCTTCTGGTTCGGACATAACCCTGCAACTGGTCTTACCGATGACAATGCCATCGTGCAAGCACTGAGTCCTTACTTCACCAAAGAAGTATCTTATACAGCAGCACTTCAATTCTCTAATCTATTCTTTACGATTACAGGTTTCCATGGTTTCCACGTAACTATCGGTGTTTTATTAAACATCATCGTGCTTTCCATGACCTTGAACAATACATTCGAAAGAAGAGGAACATATTTAATGGTTGAAAAAGTTGGTCTTTACTGGCACTTTGTAGACTTAGTTTGGGTATTCGTATTTACCTTCTTCTATTTAGTTTAATCATTACGGACAAATAAAATATATAAGACAAATGAGTAATCACGATCATATTGCAAGCCACGATGCACATGCACACGGCGAAGGAATGGATAAAAAACGTATCTGGTCCGTATTCTTTGTACTATTAGCTTTAACAGCATTAGAATTCTTAATCGCTCTAGGCTTTGTACACCATTGGGGTATCCTTCAAAAAGGAACTTTAGTAAATGTTATCTATATCATTTTAACATTAGTAAAAGCATTTTATATTATCGCATTCTTCATGCACTTGAAATTTGAGAAATCAAGCTTTATTGTATGTTGTAGTGTAGGGTTCATTCTTATCGTTTATTTCATCATCTTAATGTTAATTGAAGGTGGTTTCTTACACGGAGCAATGAATCATCAACCGATTTTCCCTCATTAATATATCTATTGCTAATGAGTAAAAATACTCGTTCGAAAAATATATCGAAATTAATAATCCTGGCATTGGTTCTATTCGTGCCAGGATTTTTATATATACTGGTTAATAAAATGGGCTCCAATGAGTACATTAAACTTCCAGTATATGGTGAAAAACACCTCACTGGAAAGATGAAACGTGTGATGGGTAGAGAAATACCCGACACTGCATTTCATGAGCTTAAAACCGTTGATTTTATCAACTATGATGGTAAACCGGTTCAGTTTTTAGGTTCTGATACCATCATTACCGTCGCTCACTTGTTCTATACCAAAGACGAAGGCTTATCCAAGCAGTTAATGCATGACTTGAATGTTATTGCTGAGCGCTTTAAATACAATCCCAAAGTGCAGCTTTTCTCAATAGATGTAGACTCTACGGATACACCTGCAGATATGGATAAGTACATCAGTTCGTTTAAGAAAGGTAAAAATCCACATTGGTTTGTGGTAAACAAGCCAAATGTAGATATCTTTAGCTATGCTAGAGAGAGCATGTTAATCGAGGCTATGCCTGTAGTAGGAGATCCTAATAAATTTGTTATCAGTAATCAATTGGTATTAATAGATTCCAAGAAGCGTATTCGTGGATTCTATGACATCAGTCTTCGCTCAGAGATAGATCGCTTGGAAGATGAAGTAAAAGTACAATTGGTTGAAGAAGTTCGTAATCATCCATTAAAAGTAGAAAGAAAGTAGACATGGGAATGACCGCTGAAGAAAAGAAGTATAAAGGTATTATTTGGGCATTAGCCATCATAATTCCACTTGCTGTTGCCGTATTGTTTCGTGTGAATTTGAGAGATCTTGGATATGATGTGCAACCACTAAGTTTCCTTCCTCCGATTTATGC
The DNA here is from genome assembly GCF_051951495.1 of Sphingobacterium lactis. Taxonomy (GTDB): domain Bacteria; phylum Bacteroidota; class Bacteroidia; order Sphingobacteriales; family Sphingobacteriaceae; genus Sphingobacterium; species Sphingobacterium lactis_A. Next base: position 249,040 of record NZ_JBNHAS010000002.1, read on the forward strand.
GACTATTAATGGGTTAACAGCAGTATGTTTGGTGATTGCTGTTTCAGCTATAAAACGTGGTAATGTAAAGGTCCATGAAAACTTGATTAAGTTATGCATGGTTTTTTCTTCCTTGTTTCTATTGATGTATGTCGGTTATCACATGACTTCGGAATCCACTAAGTTTGGTGGAGAAGGTGCTGTTAAATATATATACTTTTTCATTCTGATCACGCATATCGTTCTTTCGGTGGTTATTATACCTTTTGTATTGTTTACCTTTGTAAGAGGGATAGCTGGAGCGTATGAGCGTCATAAGAAGTTAGCTCGTATTACTTATCCTATGTGGTTATATGTAGCTGTAACTGGTGTCATCGTTTATTTGATGATTTCTCCTTATTACGCACATTAATTCTTTAAAATATTGGCAAGCCAACAGATGAAAAGAGTTTGGATTTATCAAGCAGATCGTTTTTTTACGCAGCCGGAATTACGTTTGGCGGAAGAGAAATTGGCTGATTTTGTTCGGGAATGGACTGCGCATGGTAGCCAGTTAGCAGGACAGGCAGAAATCAAGCATAATCTTTTTGTTGTTTTTACGGTGGATGAGGCCATGGCCCAAGTAACGGGATGTTCCATTGATAAATCTGTACACATTCTAAAGCAATTGGAAAAGGATTTGAACATCGGTTTATTTAATCGCATGTTGATTTCCTATCGTGATAAAGAAGGCAATATTCAATTGGTTTCTAGAGATGTGTTTGCAGCACAGTGTCAAGAAGGTGAAATAAATGCCGAAACTCCTGTATTCAATAACCTGATTCAATCAGCAGATGATATTTCCACCAAGTGGGAAGTGCCTTTTAAAGACAGCTGGCATGCTTCGGTATTCCAATGTAAATAAGGCATTCTGAAAATATAGCAGTCTCTCCAATTGGGGAGACTTTTTTTGTGCCTGCTGGTTTTGCTAAAGTGTATCTACTAATGTTTAGTTTTACAGAATTATTCATAAATCCACAGGACAAAAAATAAATCAAGATATTTTAGAGTAAAAAGCTTTTTGATTCGTCTACGTGGATATGGACAGCATACAGCCAGAAGAAATGCAGTTAAAGAATTCCAAGTCATTTTCGGATACGGTAAAGAAATACAGTAGCCAATTGATGAGCTTTGTAAAAGCCAGGGTTCGAAAGACTGCTGATGCTGAAGATATTTTGCAAGAGGTATGGTTTCAGTTCTCACGACTTACGAATATAGATCAGTTGGAGAATGCTGGGGCTTGGTTATATGCTGTTACCCGAAACAAGATTACCGATAGCTACCGTAAGAAGAAGACAGACTCGCTTGACGAGCTGACCGAGAACCTGGAAGAAGAGACTGCTGTACTCGAGAAGTTTCTAATAGCCGATTATTCTAATAGCCCGGAGGCTAAATTATTCAAGGATATTTTTTGGGATGAGTTGTATAAGGCATTGGATGAATTGCCCGAGAAGCAGCGTTCGGTATTTTTATTAAATGAAATTGAACAGCTCACCCTACAACAGATAGCGGATTTGCAGCAAGAGAATTTAAAGACCATCATAAGCCGTAAAGGTTATGCGGTCAAACACCTGCGATTGCGGTTGCAGGGATTATATGATGAATTAAAACATTAAGGAAATAAGGATGGAAAAGAATTGGAAACGAAGAAGAAAAGGCAAGTTTGTCTTTATAGGTTTAGCCATGATTGTCGGAGCTTTACTGTTGGTAGCTTTAGTACAATTTCTATGGAACCAGTTGATGACAGATATATTTAATCTCAAAGCGATTAGCTATTGGCAGGCATTGGGATTACTAGTCCTCTCCAAGATTTTATTTGGGGGTGGTGGCTTTAAATCTAAGGGTCGCTGTGGAGGTCGATTCCGCGGAGGCAATGATTCCTGTCCAACATTGGATGATGAGGATAAATCAAGGTTCCGCGAAGAGTGGAGGAGAAGGTTTGCTGATCGTTGTAAACCAAGAGAAGAAGAGGGTAAATAAAATATTCTCCAAATATTTTAAAGTAATTAAAGGTCTTTGTCGTCTACCAGAACAAAGGCCTTTAATTTTTTAGATTAAAAATAAAACACATGAAAAATAAATTGAAATTGATTATCCCACGCTTGATCGGACTAACAGCTATAGTCGGATTGGCAAGTATTATTATCAGCGCATTATTTAAGCTCTTATTCTTCGGAACCATCTTATTGGCATTAGGGATGTTGTTCGCTTGGATTATCCGTTCCTGGAAAAAAGAAAGCACTGGTTCAGAGCTATTGCATGAAGATCCGTATTTACGCATGCATACGCAGCAAAGACAGGCTGTAGCGCCTGTAGTTGGTTTTAAGAAATCGGCAAAACCTAGTATTATCCCTATTTATTAATCATTAAAAATAAAATAACATGTTTAGAAGAAATAACACATTTGGCAGATATCATATGAATAAGGCGAACTGTTCCAGCGCTGGTAGAAATGCATTTGATCGCATACAGCAACATTTTTGTAACTCCACGGAAGGCTTTGGTTTTATGAAAGACCGTAGAAATAGCGTAGCAGCAAATATTTTGGAGAATGATTTGTATTATCAAGTTCAGGTTTTTGCAGCAGGACGTAAGAAGGATCAGTTTAAAGTCGCTATTGCAAACCAGATTTTGACCATCAGCAGTACAGCTCAAGAATTGGATGGGGACTTGAAGATTGTTTACCAAGAGACTGACTGCGGAGCATTTGAAAGATCTTTCCAATTAGAAGATGAGATTCTATTGGATGGTATTCATGCGAGCTATGAGGATGGTGTATTGACGGTCATCTTAAAGAAAGACCCAAGTAAACAAGAAGCAGATGTAGAGGTTGCTATTTCATAATAGCAGCCAGAGATGTAAAGATAAAGGGCATTCCAAATCGGGATGCCCTTTATGCTATATTTCTTTTTATTATTTCTTATCGACGCTCAATCTACCTGGCCCCATAATGGCAAAAGCTACGAATACGGCTAAGAACTCAATGGCATGGGAAGCTCCGGATAATCCATCACCTTTTGCTAAATGATTAGCAGCAGCAACAACCATCGTCAATGAAAGGAAAATAGCTGCAGGTCTTGTCCATAAACCTAAGATCAATAATACAGAGCCTAAAGATTCTACCAAACCAGCAGAAAATCCAAATACCGTAGGCATAAAATTAATACCTAGATGGCTCATGGAAGCACCAATCTTGGTCCAAGTCTCTACTCCTCCCATTAATTTAGGGAGACCATGAAAGGCTAGCATTGTAGCACCTAATACCAGTCGAATAATTAATAACCCCGTGTCGGTCTTTGAATTTTGCATAGCTTCTTTAATTTAGTGTAATGTTGTCCCAATATACATAAAATTCTTTAGGGTTAAAATTTGTCGAAAAAGCACTTCTGAGGACATGGAATTTGTACTAATACTTAGTGAAATAAGCCAATTTGCTGTATCTTTGCTAGCCTAACAATTTTGTTAGCAGAATTAATAAAATCTCACTCCATTGGATATATTTAGCAAACAACGTTATACCATTACCTCTGCATTGCCATATGCAAACGGTCCTTTGCACATTGGTCACTTGGCCGGTGCTTACATTCCCGGAGATATCTTTGTTCGTTTCTTACGATTGAACCAAAAAGATGTAGTCTATGTTTGTGGATCAGATGAGCATGGGGCAGCAATTACCATTAAAGCAAAAAAAGAAGGGGTAACTCCACAGGAGATTATCGACAAGTATAATCAACAAATTAAAGAAAGCTTCGAGCAATTCGGCATATCTTTCAATATCTATCACCGTACTTCGGAGCCTATTCACCATCAATTATCGCAAGAGTTCTTTCTTAACTTGTATGAAAAAGGTGAGTTCATCGAACGCTTTTCAGAGCAGTATTATGATGAAGAATATCATCAGTTCCTAGCGGATCGTTATATCGTAGGTACTTGTCCGCATTGTCATAATGAAGGTGCCTATGGCGATCAATGTGAAAAATGTGGTACTTCCTTAAATCCTACGGATCTTATTAACCCTAAATCGACATTAAGTGGTAAAACGCCAATTTTAAAGGAAACCAAACACTGGTACTTACCATTGGATAAATACCAACCTTGGTTAGAGAAATGGTTAATTGAAGGCAAGAAAGATGAATTGAAATCCAATGTATTTGGTCAATGTCAGTCTTGGTTGAAATCAGGTTTACAACCACGTTCTATGACCCGCGATTTAGATTGGGGAGTGGATGTTCCGTTGGATGAAGCACAAGGCAAAAAACTATACGTTTGGTTGGATGCGCCGATAGGCTATATCTCTGCTACAAAGCAATGGGCGATTGATGAAGGTAAAGATTGGGAAGCATATTGGAAAAAACAAGCTAATCCGGAAGATGATTCTACCTTGATTCACTTTATCGGAAAGGATAATATTGTATTCCACTGTATTATCTTCCCCGCTATCTTACATGCCCATGGTGAATATATCCTTCCAGAGAATGTACCTGCAAATGAATTTTTGAACCTAGAAGGGGATAAGCTTTCAACTTCAAGAAATCATGCGGTATGGTTACATGAGTATTTGGAGGAATTCCCTGGTAAACAAGACGAGTTACGCTATATGCTGACTTCTATTTTACCGGAGACTTCAGATAGTGAGTTTACATGGAAAGATTTCCAAGCTCGTGTAAATAATGAGTTGGTAGCTATTCTAGGAAACTTTGTGAACCGGGTAATGGTACTTTCACACAAGTATTTTGATGGGAAGGTGTTAATGGGATCTCCATTGACAGCCGGAGATCAAGAAGTACTTGCTGAGCTTTCTAAATTCCCAGGACAGGTTCAACAATCCTTATCGCAATATAGATTCCGTGAGGCTTTAGCAAACTTTATGAATGCTGCTCGCTTAGGAAATAAATACTTAGCGGATGAAGAGCCTTGGAAAGCGATTAAGACCGATGAAGAGCGTGTTAAAACTGTTTTGTTTGTAGCTGCACAGATCGTGGCTAACCTAGCGGTTATGGGACAACCATTCTTGCCTTTCACAAGTACCAAGATCTTTGAAATGCTAAATCTTGCTGCGAAGAATTGGGATGAAGCAGGTAAGTCTGATTTATTGGAAAGTGGACATCTTCTAGGTGAAACGCAGTTGTTATTTGACAAGATCACCGATGAACAGGTTGAGTTTCAATTGAACAAATTAGCGAATGCGAAAGCTTTAAATGCTGCATCAGCACTTAAAGCTCCTCAGAAAGCAAATATCACTTTTGATGATTTCGGTAAGTTGGATATCCGTGTAGGAAAGATTCTAACTGCTGAAAAAGTAGCAAAGACGAAGAAGTTGTTGAAACTGACCATCGATACAGGAATTGATAACCGTACAGTTGTATCAGGTATTGCTGAGCACTTTACGCCTGAGGAAATCGTAGGTAAACAAGTTTCTATCTTAGTGAACTTAGAGCCTCGTGAAATCAAAGGTATTCAATCTCAAGGTATGATCTTAATGGCTGAAGACGCTAATGGTCGACTTGATTTTGTAAATCCTATCTCGGATGTATCTGCTGGTAGTATTATTCGATAAGTCGTATATTACTCCAATATAAACATAAAATAGGGGCGTAGATTATTTCTACGCCCCTTTTGATTACTAAATAACATTCCTATTATATCTTCTCTGCTGTTTCTTCAATAGCTTTGATGGTAGGGCTGTAATCTACTCCTAAACCTTCTTGCTGATAAACCAATTCACCTTCTTCATTAAATAGGCTGATGATATTGGAATGCGAGAAATCTATTGGTGATATCTTTTTATAGTTTACTGCTAACGTTGCTGCAAACTCTCTGGTATTGTCTTCGTTGGAGCGAAGGAATAACCATTGCGGACCATCCATTTCGTTCTCTTTAGCAAATGTTTTCAGACGTTCTGGCGTATCAACTTCTGGATCAATACTTACTAATACATATTTCACTTTATCCTTATACTTCGCCTGAACTGTTTTTTCAATATGTCTCATATCGGCTACTAAACGAGGACAGGCAGCTTGACAAGAGGTATATATCATAACCACAACAACAGCTTGACCCTTCAGATCTTTTAATTCGATTTCTTTATTGTCTTGAGTTTGCCAAGTAGAAGGCAAGTTATAAATGGACAAATCAGATAGATCTGTACTTATTTTGGCCTCTTTTAAAGCTTGTTCTTGCTCTTTCTTTTCTTCCTGATTGTTTGACTGACAGGAGAAGAAGAATACAGGAAGCCCTATACAAAGTAGCATCCTGATTATTTTCATTGCTTTTCTCATAATAAGCAGTTTATTTTATATCTCTTACACAGCGGAAACCTAAATTTCTACCGGTATAAGGTGCTTTCATACTTCCACGGAATGCATAACGCATGAAAGCAGCATAGTTCATTAAATCACTGGCATTAATAGAAGCACTCCCACAGAACAATTCATCATCATTTCCTTTATCTTTCCTGGATTCTCCAGAAAGAAACATAGAGTTGAAATCAGCTGTCCACTCCCATACCAAACCATGTAGGTCGTATACTCCCCAATAATTCTTAAAGGTGCTTCCCACTTCCTGATTATAGGTCTTTGGAGATTCGTACCATTTTAAGATATATTGATTGTATGACTTTCGTGTTCTAGCATCCATATTCTTTGCATCAGCCATTGCCGCATACTCCCATTCATCCATAGTTGGTAATCTTTTGCCTTTGGATTCACAATATTTCTTAGCTGTATGCCAAGAAACATTTGTGACTGGCGATTTTGGACTTGCTTGCCCGTAATCAAAGTCAGATACCCAATAATTCAAATAAGACTTATCGGCAAATAGACGCTTGATTTTTGATTTGGAATAATTGGGATTGGATTGTACAAAGAGAAGGTACTCTTGATTGGTTACAGGATATACATCCATGAAAAAAGAATTTACCTGAACAGGTTTTTTATCTGCTGATCCGTATAAAGGAACATAACTTCCTTTTTTTACCATTACCATTTCCTGTCCTTGCACTTTGGCAAAGCTTAAACTGATTAACAACAGTAAATATATTCCACAGTAGATTCTTCTTGCCATAATAAAGATAAATTCTGGGGCAGTTAACTACCCCAGAATTATTTATTTAATTAACCACCTCTTTTTTTCTTGACATCTGCAGGAGCAATAATTGTTTTATTGTTACCCCAACTGTTATAAACGTAATTCAATACATCGGCAACCTCTTGATCGGATAAAGATTGACTAGGCATCACCGAATTGTATTTTTCACCATTTACCATAATATCACCTTTCAAACCATGTATAACAGCTTCAATAGCCTTGTCTTTACTCTTGTTCAAGTAATCTGAATTGGCTAATGGAGGGAATACCGCCTTGATACCTTTACCATCGCTTTGGTGACAAGCTAAACAAGTACGACTGAATATTGCCTTACCATCAGCAATGGATTGTTCCGGTGTTTTAGCAACAATGACCTCTTCTTTCTTCTTTCCAGGCATTTTCTGGATGGTACCACCCTCAGGTAGATAAATTCCCTCCATAATTTTACCGGAATAGATCTTATGGTTTTCTGGTCCACTTACTTTAATCATTCCTAAGGCACCTTTATTAAAGGCTCGAAAGATGGAGTGATCGACCATAACCAAGGTTCCTGGTACATCCACTTTAAATTCTACAATAGCTGCACCACCCGCAGGAATTAAGGTTGTTTGTATGTTGTTGTTGATTAAGTCGCCCCCTTCTACATGAACTTTGTCGAAGATTTCTCCGATAACGTGGAATGAAGAAACTAAGTTTGGTCCACCATTACCTACGAACAACCTAATTTTCTGTCCTACCTTAGCTTGTAAAGCATTGTCATTCACCAAGGCATTCACATTACCATTAAATACCACATAATCTGCTTCTTCTTTAATAGCTTTATTCATATCAAAAGCTTGCAGACCTTTATCTCCGTAAGCTCCTTCTGTATAGAAATCACCTTGCATCACATAGTATTCCTTATCGACAGGTTCTAATCCACCTTCAGGTTCTACTAGGATCAAACCATACATTCCATTGGCAATGTGCATACCAACAGGTGCAGTAGCACAGTGGTAAACATACAAGCCTGGATTTAGACACTTAAAGGAAAAGGAAACCTCATGTCCTGGTGCTACTAGAGATGATTCAGCACCTCCACCTGGTCCTGTCACGGCGTGTAAGTCAATATTGTGGGGTAATTTATTATCTGGGTGATTCTTCAATAAGAACTCCACCTCATCCCCAACACGTGTCCGAATAAACTGTCCCGGTACAGAACCTCCAAATGTCCAATACGTATATTTCACACCATCCACCATTTCACCTTCCAATTCAAGGATCTCCAAACTTACTTTAAGCTTAGTCGCCTCACGCTTTCCAACTGGTTTTGGAACAAAAGGAGGTGATGTTAATTCAGCTAAAGTTTCCCCTTTGACTTCAATTTTTGAAGTATCTGGACCTTTGTTTCCTGGAGAGCCTTTGCAAGACCATAACCCTAAGGCTAGGAGAGCAAACAGACTCCATATTTTCATGTGTTCTTTCATATTACTTGCTTTTAATGAGCAAAAATTGTTATCCTATCTTTTGGAGTAAATTTCCGCCAATTCGGTAAAATCTACCATGATATATACCTCTAGAAAAAAGTAATTTTACTTACATTTTTATGACAAATCAGCGATTTGAGTTAAAATCCATTAACAGAATGAGCTCAAAATGTGTTATTTACTGTTTGGGTTCTTTTGGTGTTTTGTTCTTCAATGTCAAATCAAACACAAACCAGGCACAGGCAAATATTCCGATGGCAAATACTACATCCCCAGGAGTTCTCATCCATTTGAGGAATACCATTCCTGGTTCTTGCATTAATTCAGCAGATCGAGCATACCACATGCCTTTGGAGATACTTTCAATAGCTTGCCATATCCCAACAGGAAGTAAACTCAATAAAGCCATTCCCAAAAGTCCTATATTTAAGCTCCAAAATCCTATTCGTAATAACTTGTCATTCCATTTGACATTTCTATATAAGCTGCGAAGTACAAAGAGCATCAGTCCTATTCCTAGCATACCATATACGCCAAACAAGGCGGTATGTCCATGAAGAGGAGTGGTGTTCAAGCCTTGCACGTAATACAAAGCAATTGGAGGGTTAATGATAAAGCCAAATACTCCGGCTCCTAAGAAATTCCAAAAAGCTACTGATATTAAAAAGTAAATTGGCCATTTGTAATCCTCGAGCCATTTAGTGGCTTTGGAGACTTTGTAATTATGGTAGGCCTCAAAGCCAATGATGGTTAATGGAACGACCTCTAAAGCACTGAAAGTAGCGCCTAATGCCATGACAGCTGTTGGAGTCCCAGAAAAATACAAGTGGTGGAAAGTACCTAATATACCTCCAGCTAAGAAAATGATGGTGGAGAACAAGACACTAGCTGTTGCGCTCTTCGGTTTTAATAGACCTAGACGGACAAATAGGAAAGCCATAACCACTGTGGCAAAGACTTCAAAAAATCCTTCTACCCATAAGTGTACTACCCACCAACGCCAGTATTCAGCAATAGCAAGATTGGTTTGTCTTCCCCACATTAATCCTGCGCCATAGAATAAGGCAATTGCTGAACAGGATATCAAAAACATGATGATTAGATTTCTTTCTTCGCCACCTTTTTTTAAGATTGGTAGGAGTGGTCTTACCATAAGAGCAAGCCACACAAATAATCCAACAAATAAGAATAACTGCCAAAAGCGTCCTAAATCAACATATTCATAACCTTGGTGACCAAACCAGAAGTTTTCAACCAAATTCAGCTTCTGCATCACACCAAACCATTGGCCAACCATAGAACCTGCCACAATGATCAATAATGCAATGAAAAGGAAATTAACCCCGAATACCTGGAACTTAGGGTCTTTCCCAGAAACTGCAGGGGCAATGTATAAACCTGTTGCTAACCATGCAGTAGCAATCCAGAAAATTGCCAATTGTGTATGCCAAGTTCGAGTAACTGCATAAGGCAAGAACTGATCGATTGGGATGCCATAAAGACCATCACCCTCTACACCATAATGTGCTGTGACAATACCCAAGCCCACTTGGACGATCATCAATAGGCTGACGATCCAAAAGTATTTCTTCACCAATCGCATCGAAGGGGTGATCCCTTGTCTTAATAAAGGATCCTCAGAAGGATAAGTCAGTTCATCATCTTCGCCTTGTTTTACTTGCCATAATACCAATGCACCAACGCAAAAGATCAATAGGATAATACTTACACCTGACCAAGCCAATAAATCCATGGTCACATCATTTCCTACCAGCTTCTCATTCGGCCAATTGTGGGTATAGGAAACATTGGCACCCGGGCGTTCTGTAACCGTAGCCCATGTTGCCCAGAAAAAGAAGGCATTCATCTTACGCATTCTTGCCTCATCTTTAATAGAATTCACCGGAATAGCATAATCCTTCCGTAATTGATCAAATGTTGGATCATCTGTGAATAATCCTTTGTAATAATTGGATAAAGCTTTTAAGGCATCTACACGATCTGCATCAATCGTTAGTTTTTTTGTAATGGGATTGTAGGTGTTCTTACGGATATAGTTTTTTAAACGGGTAACCAATAAGGCTTGTTTCTCGTCGTTTACTTCTTCATAATTTGCGGCATATTCTTTTTGTGCATAGCGATCAAGGATATGTAATGCTTCCCGATGTAACCAATCAGCAGTCCAATCGGGAGCTACATAAGCCCCATGTCCCCAAATGGACCCTACTTCCTGGCCACCGATACTTTGCCAAATGTTTTGTCCATCTTTAATGTCTTCAGCTGTAAAAATAACTTCACCAGCTTCATCAACAACTTGTTCAGGAATAGGAGGAGAGACTTGATAAATCTCATAACCGTAATAGAGTAATACGGTAAAGGAAAGGAGGACGACTAGGATAAAGGTCCACCAGAGTTTCTTTTCTTTTTTCATAGCTTTTCGTTCAAATAGTGAGGAGGATATATATTATATTTTCTATTTAAGACAAAAATGTCTTTTATACGCTAACTACACAATTTGATCCGTCACATTTAAAAGTGATGCCTGCAATAATTTTGATTGGAAAGAGATTTTACGTTAATTTTTTGACCCTACTATCAATTGTTTTAAAAGAAAGGATGATTTTATTTATCTCATAAAACAATTTTTAATTAAACTTTTGGGTGGGTTAGTAGGATAGGAGCCAGTCAGCTTAAACCTTAAATAGGATAAATAACCATCTTGAAGATATCAATAGACAGAATTTGCCGAGGTAAATAATTAAAGAAGAAAAGGGAAGGTTTAGAGAAGAAGGCAAGGAGATAGTAGTCAAATTTTGCTATAAAATTCAATAAGCCTTCTTCCGAAGCAAATAATGCCAGTAATTATTAGAATTAATGGTATGCTGGCTTATTTTTGAGGTAAAGGTTAAGCTTATTATTTCGAATAACCTTAAGGAGAATAAGCCAGCAGATGAATTATACTGTTTCAGTATTTTTATTTCCTAGGCCACTGATTAATATCCCGATAATAAATAATACAATAGAAGGGACTACCCATCCCAGATCATATTGGAAGAAAGGAATATGATTCAATTTGTCTATAATGTTCGCTGAAAGCAGATTGAATTGCTTAAACAAACCTACAATGGCCATTAAGGTAGATCCCGCCAAAGCCAACCAATATGGAAGCCTACTTTTCACCAACTTACCAAATAAGACATAATAGATCACCAAGGTAATGACGATGGGATAAACAAAGCTCAATATTGGATAGGCAAAGCTGATGATGTTATCTACACCGGTTATGGAAAGTACACAGGAAAAAACACAACAAAGTGTTACAAGTACTTTATAGCCCAATTTATTATTGGTCAAATCCGAGAAGAAAGTCCCAATAGCCGAAGTTAAAGCAATGGCCGTTGTTAAACATGCCAGCGCAATACTGATAGCAATGGCAATGGTACCATAATGTCCAAGAATGGATCTGGAGATGAAGATCAATAATTCCGATCTTTTCATGCTCGGATCCTCAACACCTGATCGAGCACCCAAATAGATTAATCCACCATAGATAATAAATAAACAGACTGCTGCCAGCACACCTGCTGCAATTACTACCTTGTTTTTAGATTTAATGTCTTTATAGCCTTTAGCTTTTGAGGCCGTAATAATAATCCCGGCAAAAATAACCGAGGCTAAAACATCCAAGGTTTGATAGCCATCAATAAAACCTAAGGTAAAAGATTCTCCGGCGTTTAGATCAGTATGTGTATAATCAGCTATTGGGTTTAATACCCCAACTACGATTAGCCCGATTAAAAGAACTAAGAGTAGTGGTGTAAGGAAGTTACCGATGATATCTACAACTTTGGAAGGTGCTATGGTCAATGCCCATGTAACAGCAAAAAAGATAATGGAAGTCCAGATTGGCTTTGCATCAGGGAAGGAGGGAAGAATTCCAACCTCAAATGTTGTTGCCGCAGTTCGCGGAATGGCAATCATTGGACCAATACACAACATAATAATGCTTCCCAATATAGGGGCAAGGTTTTTATGAACACGATCGCCAAGATCGTTGAAGTCTTCACCAGAATTGACAATGGAAAGTATCCCAAAGAAGGGTAATAAGATTCCTGTTAATCCGAATGCTAAGATGGTCAGTGGAACGTGGTCGCCAATTTGAATACCAATATATGGCGGCAATAATAAGTTTCCTGCTCCGAAGAACATGGCAAATAGGGCAAAACCAATGGTGATAATGTCTCTAGTTCTTTTCAAAATAAGGGCTTGTTTTTAGTAAAATATGTCAATAAGTTGTTTGGCTTCTTTTACATCATGCACACGTAGGATTTGTACCCCGCGTTCTAATAGTAAGGTGTTTAAGGCAATAGTCCCCGGAAGTACATCCTGAGGTTTCAAATTTAATTTCTTGTAAAGCATGGACTTTCTGGATATCCCCCCTAAAATAGGCAGTCCAAAATAATGCAATTCATCCACACGCATTAATAGCTCGTAATTCTGTGCAACTGTCTTTGCAAATCCATAACCAGGATCCAGAATAATATCTTTTACGCCTAAGGAACGTAGTTGTGCTACAGCATTTCCTAAATGTACTGCAACATCATTGACTACATCTTCATAATCCGTTAGCTTCGTCATGGTAGACGGAGTTCCGCGCATATGCATCAAAATATAAGGAACCTGCAAATCGGCTACAGTCTGAAACATATTGGGATCTAATGTCCCTCCAGAAATATCATTGATGATATGAGCACCTGCTTGAATACTTTCACGAGCAACTTTCGCACGGAAGGTATCAATGGATAATATAGCATCTGGATACTCCTTTTTCAGCGCCTCAATAACTGGAAGCATTCGATCCAGTTCCTCTTGCTCGGAGATTTCTTTGGCACCTGGCCTACTGGAATAAGCACCTAAATCTAAAATATCAGCACCTTCATTCAGGAGTTTCTGAGCATGCTCCAACGCTGCTGAAACACCTTCATGCTGTCCGCCATCGAAGAAAGAGTCAGGTGTCAAATTAAGGATCCCCATTACCTTTGGTTTAAGGAAATCCATCAATTCACCATTGACTTGAATGCTCTGGCAGGCTGCTGAATGAAATAAAGACATAAAGTTCTAGGGCTTAATAAAAATAAAAGGCTGTAAATTTTCATTTACAGCCTCCAAAATAAGGTTTTTAAGATTACTTTACAACTAAAACCCCATCAGCAACTACAGAAATGTCTTTGCGTGGTTTGGTAATTTTAGCGATTTCCTCTTTGCTTTTACCCATATCTTCGGCATAATGCTTTTGCCATTCTACGGTAGTTTCTTTTACTTTAGCTTTTCCTTCTACTACGACAGTTTTACCAACTAAGTCTTGAGGAACGAAATAACCATAATCGGTAAAACGAACCATAATTGGCTCTTCTTGACCTTCACGTTTGATCGTTAGGAAACATCCCTTCTTGGTACATACCTGAACAACTTGTCCTTCGATTTTACCATTGAAGTTTTCCTGTTTAGCTAAGGATTTCTCCAATTGCTGAACAGATACTGCTCCTTTTTTATCAATCTTCTTACCGTAGTTCACACCAACCTTTGCTGGAGTGATAGCTTGTTGTGCATGGCTGACGCTGATTACAGCAAATACAGCCACGAAAATGGCGATTAGTTTTTTCATATTATTTTCTAATAAACTCAAATTTACCACTGGGGTCTAACTTCATAATGGTCGATGCTTTACCTTCGGTAAGATCATCTTGACCAAATTTAACAACATAATCCACAGATTCTATCAAAATAGGGTCAATTTCAGCAAAGTTTCTAGCTGATGGTTGTCCTGAAAAGTTAGCCGATGTTGAAACGATAGGCTTGCGAAAGCGTTGAATCAATTGCTCACAAAAAGGGTGATTGACAACTCGTATTCCTACGGAGCCATCTTCAGCAACTACATTCGCTGCCAGATTCTTTGCATTTGAATAGATAATGGTTAGCGGTTTTTCACTAACATCAATTAATTCATAAGCCACATCAGGAATCTCTTGCACATAGCTCTGCAATTGGTTGTCATTGCCCAGCAAGACGATCATGCTCTTTCCTTTATCCCGACCTTTCAGATTAAAAATCTTCTCCACGGCATCCGGATTGGTTGCATCACAGCCTAATCCCCAAATAGTATCTGTGGGATATAGGATAATGCCACCAGCTTTAAGTGTCTCTAAAGCTTGGTTAAAGTCTTCCCGATCTATGGCTACGCGTTGTTGCATCAATCTTTATGTTCTATTTATTAAACTGCTACGTTATGCTCGCGTAGGGCATCGTTTAAAGAAGTCTTTTTATCTGTAGACTCTTTACGTTGACCGATAATCAAAGCACATGGTACTTGGTATTCACCAGCAGGGAATTTCTTGCTGTAAGATCCTGGAATAACAACTGAACGAGCAGGTACATATCCTTTGTATTCAATAGGCTCAGGTCCCGATACATCGATAATTTTAGTAGATGCGGTCAATACGACATTTGCTCCTAATACAGCTTCTTCTTCTACACGGATACCTTCTACAACAATTGCTCTAGAACCCACGAATACGTTATCTTCAATAATAACTGGAGATGCCTGAACAGGTTCCAATACACCACCGATACCAACACCACCACTTAGGTGAACATTCTTACCGATTTGCGCACATGAACCTACAGTAGCCCAAGTGTCAACCATCGTACCTTCATCTACATAAGCGCCGATATTAACATAAGAAGGCATCATAATAACCCCTTTTGCTAAGTATGCTCCGTAACGTGCAGATGCACCAGGAACTACGCGAACACCAATTTCTTTATAGTTGGTCTTTAATTTCATTTTATCGTGGTAAACGAATGGATCGTTTTTGATCTCTTTCATACCACGGATAGGGAAATAAAGAATTACGGCTTTCTTAATCCAGTCATTCACATGCCAACGCTCGCCAACTGGCTCTGCTACACGTAGATCTCCTTCATCCAACATCTGGATAACAAAGGAAATGGCTTCAAAATATTCTTTATATTCTAGTAATTGTCTGTTTTCCCAAGCTTCTTCTACGAGTTTTTTTAAGTTGTTGATTTCTGTCATCATGTTTATTGAACTTATATTTTATAGGACACAAATATGGAGATTTTTGATGACAACTGCGGTCATGCAGAGGCTAAAATTGAGAATAATGCTTATTTTTGGTCTTATGGCAGAAGTGAAAGAGAAATTACGGATAGACAAATACTTATGGGCAATTCGCATTTTCAAGACCCGCAGTTTAGCTACAGAGGCTTGTAAGGCCGGAAAGGTGAAATTGAACGGGCAAAATGTGAAACCTTCCGCTATTGTGAAAGTAGGGGATGAATATTCCGTACAGAAAGGAATTGAGCGTAAATTGATTTATGTAACTGGATTATTGGAGCGTCGTTCCGATGCTAAAACCGCAGTACAGTTTTACGAAGATAGAACGCCAGTAGAAGAAACCTATGGTTTCAAATCTGTATTCCACGCACCAATATTGAAGCGTGATCGGGGTACAGGTAGACCAACTAAAAAAGACCGTCGTGAAATTGATGACCTCAAGAGCGACTGGTGGGATGCAGAGAAAGAGGAAGATTAAACCATAACCTTTATTATGTTTTTGCGAACAGTTTTTCTAGGAATGCTATTGGCCTTGTGTCAGTTTGCCTTGGCGAACCAAGTTGATAATCGCCTTGCTGTGGATTCCGTGGAAAAAGAATTGCAAAATACCCTAGCTCGCAAACTTGAATTTGAACGCATTAAACTTCGTGAAATCTTTCAAACGAAACAGCGACTCCATAATAATGTAGAACCTGAGAACCGATATAAACTGTATACCAAGCTCTATGAGGAATTCAGGACCTACCAAATGGACTCGGCGATTTACTATGTCAATCTCAACCTGAAGATTGCCAATGACCTGCAGGATAAATTCAAACATAACCAATCTGCCATTCAGCTTGCTGGCTTGTATTCCTCAGCTGGTCGATTCATCGAATCCAATGATATCCTCAAAGGAATTCCCCGTAATGGTCTTGAAACAGAGCTTTTAGCCGATTATTACCGCACCTATTCAGACTTCTATTCGCACTATGGTCAGAGTACCAACTACATCGAATACTTTACAAGAAGCGAGATATATCGGGATTCCTTACTCGCTGTTATTCCGAAGAACTCGGTTGATTACCGTCTTATATTGGCGACAAGAAATGTATTCAGTAATAACCAGGATAAGGCTGAAGCAGAACTTCTACAATTGCTCGAAGAATACAAAGAGCCCCAGCACGAACGTGCTGTAATAGCCTACTTATTGGGGATAGTCCACAAAAGCAGGTCTGATCGAGAGAAGCAAATCTATTATTTTGCCATGTCGGCCATTACTGATATCAAAAACTCCGTAAAAGACAACGCTTCCTTACAGAGTTTAGCCTTAGTCTATTTTGAGAAAAACGATATTGATAAGGCTTATATCTATATTCAGGAGGCCTTAGATGATGCCTTGTTCTGTAATGTGCGATATAGAACCATTGAGAATTCCTCATTTTACCCCATTATCAATTCTGCCTTCCAAGAGAAAGAACAAGCCCGTAAGAAACAATTAACCGGTTTCTTATATACGATTAGTATTATGTCCTTTCTTCTACTTCTGGTGTTGATTATTGTTTATTTGCAAATGAAGCACATCAAGAAAGCAAGAAAGCATGTCAGTGATGTCAATCAGGAATTACAATTGCTGAATGCAGAGCTGCTTAAAGTGAATAAAGATCTTCAGGAAACTAACCTGATCAAGGAAGAGTATATGGCTCAATTCTTTGAACTCTGCTCTTCTTACATCGATAAGTTGGATCATAATCGGAAAAGTATGCTCAAGAAATTGTCGAACAAACAATACGATGAGCTGAATAAGGAATTAAAATCTCAAGACTACATCAAGACAGAGCTGGATGATCTTTACCATAATTTCGATGTGATCTTTCTCAGTCTCTATCCGACCTTTATCCATGAGTTCAATAAACTACTAAAACCGGAAGAACAGATAACCTTAAAGCCGGATGAACTCCTCAATTCAGAGCTCCGGATCTTTGCCCTTATTCGCTTGGGAATTTCCGATTCCACTAAAATTGCACGCTTCCTACGCTACTCCCTAAGGACAGTTTACAACTACCGTGTCAAAGTGAAAAATAAGGTTGTTGGATCCAAAGAAGACTTTGATGAACGCATCAAAGAGATTGGAAAACCTAGTATTTAAGCCTAAAATACTTTACTTTTTTTTAAAATTATTAATGCTATAGCGTTGATATGTAGTGTTTTTAGCTTTACCTGGTTTACTTTTTTGTTTTCTTACCTTATGATTTCGTAATATAGGCTAATTCCATGCTTAACTTTGTTAGAGTGAGAACAGGATCTACCTGAATCATTTTAAATTATAACCCTATAAGTCCTTATGAAACTTTTTACCAGAGTAACCTATGGTCTTTTGCTTATTCTTTTTACCTTAAGTTTTGGCGACACCTATGCCCAGACAAACCTAACGGTCAACGGAAGAGTAATTGATGCATCCACAAGCGCGCCGATAGCTGGGGCTTCGGTTCACTTAGTAGGTGGTTCTTCAGCCACCTCAACCAATGTTGATGGACAATTCACCTTGGCGAATGTTCCCTCAAATTCTAAACTTCGTATTACTTTCGTAGGCTACAACAGCCAGGAAGTGATTGCCAAATCAGAGGAAATGACCATTTCCATGCAAGCATCGAGTACGGCTTTAGAAGGAATCGTGGTCATCGGATATGGCGCTGTTAAGCGAAAGGATGTGACCACGGCTATATCTTCCGTATCGCTCGATGATATGGAGGAGAGACCTATTGTCAATGCCAACCAAGCAATTCAAGGTAAAGCAGCAGGGGTATCTGTCACGCAGCCAAACGGTAAACCAGGCGGTGAGACATCTATCCGTATCCGCGGTACAACCTCCTTTAATGGAAGCAATGCCCCATTATATGTGGTCGATGATGTGCCAGTGGATAACATCAACTTCCTAGCACCATCCGATATTGCTGACATTCAAATCATGAAAGATGCCTCCTCAGCCGCTATCTACGGTTCCAGAGCAGCTAATGGGGTTGTGTTAATTACCACCAAACGTGGAAAAACAAATAATCCAAAAATAAACTTCAATGCCTTGGCTACCCATAACCGAGTGACTTCTGTATTGGATCCATTGAATACCGCACAGTACAAGGATTTAATGGATGAAATCGGAATCATCAGCTTACCGGATAACCTGACCGATCAAACCAATTGGTTTGATGAAACCTTTCAGAATGGTGTTACCCAGGATTATCAAGTTGCTATTTCCGATGGTACAGAACGCTTGAAATACTACCTTTCAGGTGGATATGTCAACGATAAAGGAATTATCAATACTGCTTTCTATAAGCGTTATAACTTCCGTGCAAATATTGAAAATAAAGTACGCGATTGGTTAACGGTGAACGCCAATGTATCCTATGCTGACTATAACGGCAATGATATTATCTCGGGTACGGGTTCAAACCGTGGTGGTGTCGTGCTAGCAACAATCAATACGCCAACCTATGCGCCTATTTGGGATGCTTTCAATGCAGGTCAATATTACAATGACTTCTACGGTTTAAACCTGACTAGCCCCATTGAGAACATGGCTAGAACAGCCAAAAACAAAAACCGT
Organism: Sphingobacterium lactis; assembly: GCF_051951495.1. GTDB lineage: Bacteria > Bacteroidota > Bacteroidia > Sphingobacteriales > Sphingobacteriaceae > Sphingobacterium > Sphingobacterium lactis_A. The sequence goes on from NZ_JBNHAS010000002.1 coordinate 268,334, forward strand.
GAAAACAGAATCTTAGCAGCAGGAAGTGGAACAATTCATATTCTTCCAGAATTGAATTTTAAAACTTCCATTGCCTTCGATCGTCGAAATACCCTTTCTACTACATTCTTGGATCCATTATCCACATCTTGGGGCAGGAACCAATACGGTGAAGCTTCGGATACCAGAGCGATGAATACCGTAATGACCTTTGATAATGTGTTGACCTACAATAAAGATTTTGGTAAACACAATGTCTTGGTAATGGGAGGTACTTCTTGGAGTGATTCCAAATACATGAACAGTTGGATTAATGGTTCTCATTTCCGGTCTGATCAAATAGAGACATTAAATGCTGCTAATAAAATCTCCTGGACAGGCACTGGCACAGGTGCTTCTGAATGGGCCGTATTATCCTATTTCAGCCGTCTTGCTTATAACTACGATAGCAAATACTTGATCACGGTCAATATGCGTGCAGATGGTTCATCCAGATTGCATCCAAATCACCGTTGGGCAGGCTTCCCTTCTTTCTCCGCCGCTTGGCGTCCTTCGGCAGAAGATTTCATGAAAGATGTCACCTGGGTTAATGACCTGAAAATTCGTGGAGGATGGGGTAAAACAGCAAATCAGTCCGGAATTCATGACTATAGTTATCTACAACGATACAACATTACCCGCGTTCCTTGGTTTGAGGAAGGAAAAGAGAATTCCGTTGTAACCATATCACCAGCGAACTTAAGAACCAAGGACTTAACTTGGGAAACCACCACGCAAACAGGGGTAGGTCTAGATTTTACCGGATTTGACAATCGTGTTACGGTGAACCTGGATTATTACTACAAGCTAACTACCGGTCTTTTGACAACCGTAAATATTCCTGGTGCCGGTCAGCTGAACTCCATTACACGTAATGAAGGCGAAATGTCCAATCGAGGATTTGAAGTGAACATCAATACCGATAACCTACGTGGACCTTTGACTTGGAAATCTACTTTCAATATTTCCTTCAATAAGAATAAACTAGAGAAATTAGCTACACAAGCATTCTACCCGGATGCGAAAACTGTGGACTATGTGAATGATTACGCAGTGCGCAATTCTCCAGGAAACCCGATGGGAACTTTCTACGGCTATATTGCAGAAGGTGTAAATCCAGAGACAGGTGATATGAACTATAGAGATATCAACGGTGATGGACGTATTTCCTCTTCTGACCGTACCATTATCGGAGATCCGAATCCGAAGTTTACTTATGGATTTAACAATAGCCTTAGCTACAAAGGATTTAACCTAAATATTTTCATTCAAGGATCTCAAGGCAATGATATTTTCAATGCTTCCCGTATGGACACAGAAGGGATGTATGACGGTAAAAACCAATCAACCCGAGTATTACAAAGATGGCGCGTACCTGGTCAAGTTACCGAAGTGCCTAAAGCAGGATATAACATGTTGAACTCCACGTATTTTATTGAAGATGGAAGCTACCTACGTTTGAAAAACATCTCCTTGTCCTACAACATCAAAGGAGCAGTCTTAAGTAGAATTGGGGTGAATAAATTACAACCATTTGTATCGGCAAGTAACTTGTTGACTCTTACGAAGTACACAGGTATTGATCCGGAGGTTAACCAGTGGGGTGGCTATGGTGGTGTACAGGGTGTAGATTGGGGAACCTATCCGCAAAGTAAAGCCTTGGTTTTAGGAGTAAGTGTCGAGTTTTAGGATTTAATAATGAAAGCCATGAAAAGAAATTTTATAAATAGTCTGTTCCTTATGCTGCTGTTGGGCATCATAACGAGCTGTTCATTGGATAAAGATCCTCTTTCGGACTTTTCTGATGTTACCGAGGGGATTGATGAGGAAGGAAAAGGAGAAGTGTTTAAAGACCGTGCGGCAGTAGAAAGTGCCATGACGGGCATATATAACCAAATGCGTGATCGTCAAGAACACTGGTATTTGGATAAATTATTGGTTGCAGAATCCCACTCGGATAATGCTTATGCCGGAACAACCGGTGCTGAGGTTGTACCTTATGAATCAAATGCGATTGAAGGCTCCAACTCGGTGATGGAGCGTGATTGGAACCGCTTTATGGAAGATATCGCTCGTGTTAATATCCTCATCAATTTTATTGATTCTGTAAAGGACAATTCATTAACCGCGGCGGTCCGTAAGCAGTATAAGGCTGAGGCGAAGATTTTCCGTGCAATGGTCATGTTTGATATGGTACGAACTTGGGGAGATATCCCGGTTGTAACCGTTGTTGCGGATGATATTACCGCAGATAATCTGGAAGATGTTTATGATGATTACTTTCCAGATCAAAAACCAGAGAAAGAAGCCTATCAACAAATTGAAAAAGATTTGTTAGATGCGATTGCTGATGCGCCAGCTAATAATCCGGCGAATAAAACAAAGTTCAGTAAATCAGTGGCAAAAGCACTTCTTGCTAAGGTATATGCTGAAAAACCTTTACGTGACTACGCAAAAGTGATTCAATATGCTGATGAATTGGCAACAGAAGGTTTTGATTTGGAGGCAGACTACCGCGACCTTTTCGGAGTATTGGAAGGTACTGCCGATGCCAAGAAACGTAATTCAAAAGAAAGTATCCTCGAAACACAATTCTTTAGTGGTAATGGCAACTGGGTAACTTGGATGTTCGGTCGTGATCTTTCCAATTATAACAATGCTTTTGATTGGGCAAAATGGGTAACCCCGTCTCGTGATTTAATCAAGGCATTTACTACGGAAGCAGATAATATTCGATACACCGAATCCATAGTGTATTACCAAGCAAAATGGAGTAATTATTACCCTTCCAACAATTATCCATTCATGTACAAGACCCGTTCGGCGTTTAGTAATATTATCAAATTCCGTTATGCTGATATTCTGTTGTTAAAAGCAGAAGCTTTGATCATGCGTGATGCACCGAATTTACCGGCTGCTGCCGAAATTATTGATAAGGTACGCACGAGGGTAAAACTACCTGTTCTCACTGCTGCTGCAAAGGCTAGCAAAGAGTCGATGCTGGAAGCTTTATTAAAAGAGCGCCGTTTAGAATTGGCCTTTGAAGGACAGCGTTGGTTTGATTTAGTTCGTCTGAACAAAGTAGAATCGGTTATGAATGCCGTTTATGCTAAGGATTCAGGACGTAAAGCCCAAGTGTATCAATTCAATGAAAATTCCTATCGCCTGCCTATTCCGCAAGCTATTATTGACCAAAATCCTAAAATCAAACAAAACCTAGGATACTAAACTTTTGACGTATGAACTTTAAGAAATATATTTTAGCAGTAAGCATATTCTCCAGCGTATTCACCGCTTGTGGCAATGACAATGTAGGCAATGGAGGTGAACCTGTTGTTCCTGTAGGACCAACCTCAGGCGATGTAATGATCTACACAACTACGGGATCCTTAAGTCATGATTTCAAAAAGTCTTTTGTGAATTTCAATAAGACCAGCAATATGTCCTCGCAGACCATAAAGCTATTGGAGAACACCAAATACCAAACCATGGATGGCTTTGGTTCTGCTATTACAGGTTCTACCGCCTATAACCTGTTAAAAATGACCAGTGCCGATCGGGCTAAGTTTTTAAAAGAAACCTTTTCTCCAACTGAGGGAATGGGACAAAGCTATATCCGTATCGCAATTGGTTGTTCTGACTTCTCCCTGTCTGAATATTCCCTTGCGGATAAACCCGGAATTGAAAATTTCGCCCTTCAAGAAGAAGAGTTGAAATATGTAATCCCTGTTTTGAAGGAGATTATTGCTATTAATCCGACCATCAAGATTATGGGTTCCCCATGGACACCACCCATGTGGATGAAGGTTAATAACTTGACCGACCTACAACCATTTAATTCTTGGACTGCAGGTCATTTAAACCCGAAATACTACCAGGATTATGCAACTTATTTTGTGAAATGGATTCAGGCAATGGCTGCAGAAGGTATTAATATCTATTCCATTACACCGCAGAACGAACCCTTGAACGATAAGAACTCGGCATCCATGTTGATGTTTTGGCCCGAGCAACAGGCTTTTGTAAAGAACGCTTTAGGTCCAAAAATCAAAGCTGCTGGTTTAAGCACTAAAATCTATGCATTTGACCATAATTACAATTATGACGATATGCCGGATCAGCAAGATTACCCGATCAAGATTTATGAGGATCCTGCAGCAGCAGCTTTCTTTGCCGGTGCTGCTTACCATAACTACGGTGGGGATAAAGCAGAGTTATTGGATATTCACCAAAAGGCACCACAGAAGGATATTGTCTTTACCGAGACCTCTATCGGTACTTGGAATGATGGTAATGTGTTGGGAAAACGCCTGACAGAAGATATGCGAGAAGTGGCTTTAGGTACAGTGAATAATTACAGCAAGGCAGTCATTGTTTGGAACTTGATGTTAGACTCGGAGAAAGGGCCTAACCGTGAGGGTGGTTGCCAAACTTGTTATGGTGCAGTAGATATCAGCAAATCCGATTATAAAACCATCCGTAAAAATTCTCACTACTACATCATCGGGCATCTTTCATCGGTTGTTAAACCTGGTGCCGTACGCATAGGTACAGAGGGCTTTAAAGGTAATGGACTGACTTATGCCGCCTTTAAAAACACCGATAACTCCTACGCTTTTGTAATTACAAATGATTCTGGATCGGCTACACGCATTGTCTTGGAGGATGGAAAAAATAACTTCGGTTATGAAATCCCTGCAAATTCCGTAGTCTCTTATACTTGGAAAAAATGAAAAAACTAATCAATTATACCGCCTTATTATGTCTTTTTACACTGTTGTATTCGTGTAAGGAGGATGAGTTTATTGTGGCTATCGGAGGAGGATCCCCAACTATTGAGGTGAAAACCGCTCCTACAGCATCCTTTATGGGAGATAGCTTGCAATTTACGGTCAATGTTAAGGATCAAGGGGTAGCCTTGTCGACATTGAAAGCGCAATTACTTTTCTCAGGTGAAGTGGTTGCCGAAAAAATAATCCGTACCAAGTATTATGCGGATTACTCAGGAAAACTATTTGTTCCCTTATTGAAGAACATTCCTAATGGTACAGCTGCACTGAAGTTTACCTTAGAGAACGTTGAGCTCGTGAAGAAGGAATTGGAACAGGAAGTAGCGATTACCAGACCTGATTTTCCATTTATCAACTTGGTAACTGCAACGAAAACCTATAAAATGAATCGTGTTGCCTTGAATAAATATGAGTTGACCGAAAACCTTCCTTTCAAGGTAAGTGGCTATCTGGAAGCACCAAAATTTGGCGCGAATGGTAATGTCATCAACTTTGGTTGGGAGAGTGAGGCAGTGACTCAGGGAATTACACAAAACATTCCTTTTTCCAACTCGGTTTCTGGTGTATATACTATTTCCTTCAATACCTTGACTTATGAAGCTGCTCCATTTATTATTGGCTATGCTTTTAATGGTGAAGGAATGAAGCAGATCAACGATAATTTATACAGTGTAGATCTGCAGATCGAAAAAGATAAGGAAATTGTTATTGATGGAATTGAGGATGTGGCTACTTGGACGGTTGATGGTGATTTTGTCCGTAAGGATGGATCTAAATTCTCCTTCAATGCTTTGACTGGTAAATATCGTTTCTATGCCAATTTCGAAAAGAAATACATTTATGCAGAAGCAATGAGCGGCAATAACCTGGCGACCTTAAATGCTGATGGAACTGGAGCAATCTGGATTATCGGAGAAGGTATCGGTAAACCGGATGTAGCGAGTAGCCAAGTTGGCTGGTCCCCTGAAAATGCGATTTGTGTGGCGCCAATTGGTGGCAAGAAATACCGTGTTACTGTAGTTGCCGGTAAATCCATTAAAGCTGATAACATCAATTTCAAATTCTTCCACCAGAAAAACTGGGGTGGGGAAATAAAAGATGATTTGACGACGACAAGCGATATTGTTTTTGTAGGTAATGGTAAAAATGGCCGTGACCCTGGTAACCTAGGTCTGGTTGCTGGTAAAACCTTAGAACAAGGTGCTACTTATGAGTTTATTGTTGATTTATCCGCCGGAAATACCAAAGGTGTATTAACAGTAACCAAGAAGTAATAAATCACTAACTATTCATATAGCATAGACCGGTTCTGCAAAGGACCGGTCTATTTTTTTAAGGCAATATTGAGTATGTTTGTATAAAGCCTCTATTTTATGAAAAGCATCAGTTTAATTTTATTGATTTTTACGATGATGAGCAGTATAAAATCCAGTCACGCCCAAACTGCAAATGGTTCAAGCTATGTATTAGCCATTCACGGTGGAGCAGGAACCATTCTCAAGAAAAACATGTCGGAAGCGATGGAAAAGGCCTATGTTGAAGCCTTAACCGAGGCATTGCAAAAAGGCTATGATCAGATTAAAGCCGGCAAAACAAGTTTGGATGCGGTAGTTGCTGCCATTGAGGTGATGGAAAACTCCCCACTTTTCAATGCTGGAAAGGGTGCTGTATTTACCAATCAAGGGAAAAATGAATTGGATGCCTCGATCATGGATGGGAAGAACCGCAAAGCGGGTGCTGTTGCCGGAGTAACTAATGTCAAGAACCCCATAAAAGCCGCTAGAGCTGTGATGGAAAAGACAGAGCACGTCATGTTGATCAGCAAAGGCGCTGAGGAATTTGCTCAAAAACAAGGCTTGGAAATCGTAGATCCCAAATACTTCTGGACACAATCTCGATGGGATGGTCTGCAAAAAGCACTTGAACGCGATAAGGAACGCATGGAATTAGACCATGATGCACAACAAAGCCAACTGCCTCCAGTATTTAAGGATGAGAAATTTGGAACCGTAGGTTGTGTTGCACTTGATAAGCAAGGTAATTTAGCAGCAGGCACTTCAACTGGCGGCATGACCAACAAGAAATTTGGACGTGTAGGTGATTCGCCTATTATTGGTGCTGGAACTTATGCTGACAATGAAACTGTGGCGATCTCTTGTACCGGCTGGGGCGAATATTATATCCGTACCGCAGCGGCATTTAATGTTTCCGCGAAAATGAAATACGGTCAACTACCACTCAAACAAGCTAGCCAAGAGGCCATCGACGAAATAGGAAAAATGGGAGGCGACGGTGGTATGATTGCCATAGATAAAAATGGCCAAGTTGCCATGCCATTCAATACTGAAGGCATGTACCGTGGTACAGTTACTGCTGATGGAAAAATCGAAGTGCTCATCTATAAATAACCATTCTCTTAAATATTCTTTTGGATTCAACGAGCAAGTGAATTCGGTTATGTTGTGGTCGTATTGAACTCGTATTTGGTTCGTGTTGGAGTCGGTACGCTTAGGGAATTGTTAAGGATCTGATAGGGATCTCCTTCGGATCTCGTTCGGTCGGAACCGAACGAGATCCGAAGAAGATCCGAACAAGTTCCGAAGGAGATCCGAAGGGTTCTCGAATCCAACCCCTAGCAAACCCTAATGAAACCCCTAGCAAACCCTTAGGAGAGACGATGAGACTACAGACAAAAGACATAGCCCAATGGGCAGTATTAAGTATATAGTACGGAGTATTTAGACCTATTGGCGGGATAGATATCACGTCACTTACAACTCAGAACGAAGCGAAGAGCCTGAGCCCAATGGGCAGTATATAGTAGAAAGTATTTAGTAAATAGACCTATGTTGGACACCAAATTCGTTATTTACAACTCAGAGCAACGCGAAGAGTCTCAATTCATCCCCCTTTCGCTCGTCATCTTCCACCGAAAGTGGAAGATCTTTAAACTATGAAGTTTTTTAGTTTGTTAATGGGCGGGCGATGCATGCAACGCCCCTACAGATGTTCGTAATTTTTTATTTTTTACCACCATAACAGTAGGGTCGAAGCATGCTTCGACCGTTAATAATTTCCAGCAAACAATCCCTTACGCATAGGTGCTACTAATCACCTAAGAACAAACTATCTAGATAGCACGTAAGGTAGGGGCGGTACTGAGTGAGTTCGAGGGAAGGGGATTTATCCCCGACGAGAACGAACGGAATGTCCGCCCGTTTTTTTAAATCAAATAGTTTCATAAAGATTAATTTGATTCTATTTTATGCGGGCGATGCATGCATCGCCCCTACAGACGTTCGTAATTTTTTTATTTTTTACTACCATAACAGTAGGGTCGAAGCATGCTTCGACCGCTCACTCCACATTCCACACCTCTAACCCACACCTCATACTCCAGACCAAGAATTCCTCGCTTGATACTCTTTTTGTTAACCTATAAACAGAGCTTGTCAAATTAATTAACAATTGTATATTTTACTATAATTAATTATACTTGCTTTAACATAAGCCAAATTATAGTCTAATAATGTCCATCATACCTTTCAGCAATGAGTCCGAGATTTTAGAGAGATTGAGTGAAGGAGATCACTTGGCTTTTGCTGGGATATACGATAAATATTGGAAGAAGCTCTTAATGCATGCTTGGAACCATACGAAGGATATTGAACTGTCTGAAGATATAGTTCATGAGGTTTTTATGAAACTATGGGATAATAGAAGTAGTCAGCAAATTGTTAATATTCCAGGTTTTCTGATGACATCCATTAAATTTTCGATATTCAATTATTACCGAAAGGGGAAAAACAGAGAAGAATTAATAGCCAAAAATTTAGAGGTCGACAATGTATTAGATGGAGAGGCTATAATCGATAAAATATTCCTTGAAGAATACATTCAGGAAGTTCTAAGTACCATGCCCGACAAATGTCAGCTGACCTTTAAGTTGAGTCGTTTTGAAGGTATGAAAAACAAGGAAATTGCAGATATTCTTCATATTTCCGAGAAAGGTGTCGAGGCTAATTTAACTCGAGCCATTAAATTTATAAAAAAGCGCATGACAGAAGATGGCCTTCTTCTGTTGATATCTATCGAATTTATCAACAAATACCTACATAAATAGCGTAATCAGACTTTCCAAAAAATAATTGTTTTTTATGATGTAGGGTTTTTTCTTTTTCATGACTCCGTATAATAAAGACCTAAGGAAATGAATAGCCAACGCTTAAATAAGTTAATTAACGCTTTTCAATCAGGAAACATAACAGCTTCAGAAAGAGAGGAGCTGATGTCTTGGTATTATTCTATTGCCGAGCAGGATAACGAATATCCAGAAGAGGAGAATACGGTTAAAGCTAGAATGCTTTATAGATTGATGGAAGACTCTGGCTATATCAATGATGATAAGCAATCAATATGGCAAACTGCATGGTCCTATAGTATTGCTGCTGTTATATTAATTTTTATTGCCTTTGGGATTAGAACGTATTATAAAAGTGAAAGGGCTGAAGTCACCAATAGAATTGTAACCACAGAAGGCTATGATTATAAAGCGGGGACTAATAGTGCTCAATTAATTTTGGAAAATGGTGAACGTGTAGACTTAAGTTCTGCTCATGCCGGAATACAAATGGGAGACCATATAAAATATCTTGATGGAAGTCAGGTTTCTACTGATCAGGTTGATAATCCGCATGCTATTCTGACCTTGCAAACACCAAATGCCGGACAATATCAAGTGTCTTTGGAAGATGGTACTAAGGTGTGGTTAAATGCAGGGACAACATTAAAGTATCCAAAGCAATTTGAAGCGAAAACAAGAACCGTTGAATTAGAAGGAGAAGCCTATTTTGAGGTGGAACATGATGAAAAACCCTTCATCGTAAAAACAAGCAAACAGCAGATTTATGTTTTGGGGACGAAGTTTAATGTTTCGAATTATAGTGAGCAACAAGTAAATAAAACAACACTTCTTTCTGGGAGTGTAAAAATTGTCACTGATCAAGGGGTCAGTCATCTTAAACCACAGCAAGAACTTGCTTTATCAACAACAGGATTAGAGGTTAACCAAGTAAATGCAGAAGACGCCATTGCCTGGAAAAATGGATTGTTTTTATTTGATAATGAGACTTTAGAATCCGCTATGCTCAAAATAGCGAAATGGTACAACATCAAGTATACATTTAAGGATGCTGAGATGAGAAAGGAGAAAATTTTCGGGCTGATTAACAGGAGTGAAAATATTTCGGTTGTTATCGAAAAAATTGAATCCACTGGTGTTGCGAAATTCACTATTGGGAAGGATGGCGTTGAAATAAGTAAGAAATAAACCAATTATTATAAGCCAATTATGAAAAATAAAAGCCCCTAATTTTCAAGGTACTCTATAAATCAAAAAGGGCTCCGTCTGGCAAGTAGAAGCCCTTATTGATACTGTATTATGAAGAACACAGATTTAATTAATGAGAACGTTTTAGGTCAAACAACCTAAAGCGATTCAAAAATCGTATGTACAAATGTATAAAATTTATATTACAAGGAAATATATAAATCCGTTGGGTATTCCAACACGGTTATTGCTCGCTATGAAATTGACGCTGTTATTTTTACTTGTCGGCATGATACATGCAAGTGCCTCGTCATTTGGACAAACGCTTACCATCAAAAGTGGTAAAATAAGCTATAAACAGCTATTTCGCGAAGTTCAAAAACAGACAGGATACGATGTGTTATTGCATTCCACCCACTTTGATTTAGACAAGAAAATAAAAGTGCAGTTCCATAACAAACCGCTCTTGGAAGCTTTGGATTGGATAAAGGAAAATGAACATATCAATTATCAAGTAGATAAGAAGAGTATTATTTTTCGATTCAATGAAAATAAGGTTGAACCTGTGCTTGGGGAGCATGAAGTGGATCAGACACAAATCATTGGTAAAGTTGTCGACGAGCAGGGGAATGCCATTGAAGGCGCATCAATTAAATTAAAATCAGATGCGACAAAAGGCACACTATCCCAAAAGGACGGGTCCTTTTATTTGCCGATAACAGCATTGAATGAAGTGTTGGTAGTTTCTTATATCGGATTTGAAAGTAAGGAAGTAAAAGCAAGCTTAGACCGTGATAAGATGATTATACGCTTGATAAGAAAGGAAGCGAAAGTAGAAGAGGTGGTTATTACGACCGGTATCTTTAAGAAAGAAGATAAAAGCTTTACTGGAGCTTCAACCACCGTTACAGCAAAAGAGCTTCGAGATTTTGGAAATCGAAATTTGATTACATCTTTACGAAATGTAGATCCATCATTCAATATCATTGAGAGCAATACATTTGGGTCAAATCCTAACCGTTTACCTGAGATTCAAATGCGGGGAAGCTCCAGTATCCCAAATATTGGAGAGCTTCAAGATCAAACACGTGTGGGTTTGAATACACCCTTGATTATTTTGGACGGCTTTGAATCTAGCCTTCAGAAGTTATATGATATGAATGAAAATGAGGTGGAATCAATCACCTTGTTAAAAGATGCAGCAGCAACTGCTATCTACGGTTCCCGAGGCTCCAATGGGGTAGTCGTTATTACAACTAGACCTCCGAAAATGGGTAAACTAAGGCTTAACTATCGTGCTGATGTAAACCTAGAGATGCCTGATCTTTCGGATTACAGTTTGTTGAATGCCAAGGATAAATTGGACTTGGAGTGGAAAGCTAATTACTATAACCACGCCAATACAGAGATAGATTTTCCTTTGAAAAAATATTACAGCTACCTTTTGAATGAAGTAAATCGAGGGGTAGAAACAGACTGGATGGCTTTGCCTTTGAGAACAGGTATTGGTCAAAGACATAATTTAAGAGTAGAAGGTGGTGACCAATCTCTACGATACTCGGCCTCCGCGCAAGTAAATAATATCGCAGGTGTTATGAAGGGTTCTTCCAGGAATACCATTAACGGGAACATTAGCTTGGCTTACACCTACAATAATTTGCGGTTTAGAAATAATTTACAAATTACCCAAGGGAAATCAAATGAGTCACCTTATGGAACATTCAGTGAATATGCAAGAATGAATCCCTACTGGCGAGCTTTTGATGAAAATGGAAATGTGTTGAAGGTATTAGGAGACCCTGGAAATATGGATTACCAATATTACTGGAATACATTACCTGTAAACCCACTATTTAACGCCAACCTGAATACATTTGAAAAATCAGAGACTTCTGAATTGGTAAACAATACTGCAGTAGAATGGAATATTATAGACGAACTAACCTTAAGAGCACAGCTGGGTATTATTAAAGGAAATGTCCAATATGATAAATTTAGACCTGCTGAACATACGGCATTTGCCAATTACGGTGTTGATGATGTATTCAGAAAAGGAGATTATGCCTATAGCATAGACAATAATTTTAGGTACGATGGTTCATTGAATTTGGCTTATTCCAAAGTATTCTCACAGGTACATCAAATTACTGGCGGGGTAGATTTTAATGTTCGACAAAGTAAATTATCCCGATATAATTTTCTGGCGGAAGGATTCCCAAATTCAGATTTTGACTTTATTTCCATGGCCTTGCAATACAGTGAAAATGGTAAGCCATCGGGTTCGGAGAGTTTGTCGAGAGCTGTGGGTTTAACAGGGAACATTAGCTACGTCTATGCCGACCGCTATTTTTCAGATTTTTCAGTACGCATAGATGGTTCATCGCAGTTTGGTGCAAAAACGAAGATGGCGCCATTCTGGTCTGCAGGCCTTGGATGGAACTTGCATAACGAAAAGTTTCTCCTCGGTAACCCTTATATCAATCGACTTAAAATTCGTGGGTCAACAGGTATTACAGGATCTCAAAACTTCAATGCTTACCAAGCCTTATCAACATATGGATATTATACTGACCAAAGGTATTTCAATTGGATGGGTTCTTATCTGTTAGGATTAGGTAATGAGGATTTGAAGTGGCAACAAGCCATGAAATACAATGTTGGTATGGATGCGGAGTTTTTACAAAGAAGATTGAAATTGACAACAGACATTTACTTGGAAACAACCAAAGATCTGGTTTCATCGATCAACTTACCTGCGTCAAGCGGTTTTGCGAGCTATATTGAAAATATTGGTCGAATGCAAAATAAGGGTTTTGAAATTAAAGCAACAGGTTTAATTCTGGCTAATCCTGAAAAGTATACTTGGAGTGTGACTGTTGCAGTATTGGGTAATAGAAATAAAGTCATAGAGACATCCAAAGCACTGAAAGATGCGCAGAGTATCATATTGAATGGAACAACAGACCCTGGAGTTTTATATATGGAAGGCTATTCGAGCAATGACATTTGGGTGGTTCCATCCTTGGGTATTGATCCAAGTACCGGAAAGGAGCTATACCTTGGGGTTGATGGTTTACCTACTTACACTTGGGATGCTGCAAATATTAAATCGGTTGGTACTACAGATCCATTGTTGTTTGGAAATTTCAGCTCGATGTTCCGGTACAAGGACTTTGCGATCAATGCTTCATTCCGATATAGGTTTGGTGGACAACAGTATAATAGCACCTTGGTTAACAAAGTAGAAAGTGGCAATTATAAGTACAATGTTGACTCACGGGTATACGATGACCGTTGGCAACAGCCGGGGGATATGGCTGCTTTCAAAGGGCTGCTAGTAACCTCGCCAACCTATAAAACCTCACGCTTTGTACAGGATGAAAATACACTGGTTTGTAATAATATCAGCTTACAATATGATTTACGAGCGGAGAATGTATTACGAAAACTAAGATTGCAGGCAATTAATTTCAGTGCAAATATGGCGGAGCCATTTTATATGTCTTCAATCAGGAGAGAAAGGGGTACATCTTATCCATTCTCAAGACAACTTTCATTTACAGTCAATGCAACCTTTTAATTAATTAGACATGAAAAAGTTATTTTTTATTTTTCTGGCTTTTATAGGGGTGTTTTTATTCACTTCATGTGAGAAGTTTTTAACGGTAACCCCTAAAACAGAAATGCCTAAAGACAAGCTGTTTAGTACAGAAGGTGGATTTAAAGATGCCTTGACAGGCTTATACATACAGATGAATTCTTCGGATGCCTATGGGGCTGCGATGACCCAAACTACAGTGGAACAATTGATAGGAAGTTGGGATGTGGTATCGGGTTCTACGCCCCAGCGTATTGGACTGTATAATTTTGCTGATGAAGGCGTGTTGAATTCCTTTGAAACAGTCTACGGAAAGCTATACAGTATAATTGCTAGTGCCAATTCAATCCTTGAGCATATCGATGCTAATAAGGCCGTTTTTACAAACGAAGAATTATATAGAACTATAAAATCAGAATGTTTAGCCATTCGTGCTTATTGTCATTTGGATATTATAAGGTTATTTGGACCGGTTCCCACAGCTCCTGAAGAAGGAAATAAGTTTCCCTATGTAACGACTGTTTCTAAAGTTCCAAATGCAGGGATTTCCTTTGATTCTTATAAGCAACTGTTGCTAAAGGATCTTTCAGATGCTGAAAATTTGGTTAAGGATGTTGACCCAATATTAAAATATTCCTTAACCCAACTTAAAAATCCAGGTATTTCTTCTGGATACAATCCTGTGGATACATATATGGCCTATCGTGGTATTCGGATGAATTATTTTGCTATTAAAGGGCTTCAAGCTAGAGCCTATATGTGGTTTAATGAGCCAGAGAAAGCTTATGAAAGTGCCAAGCTGGTTATAGATGCGAAAAATGAGGATGGTACTACTAAGTTTAGGTTGGGATCTGCTGCTGATTTTTCAACTGCAGGGGATTTTGTATTGACTAATGAACATCTTTTTGGTTTATATGATTTTAGTATGTATAACAGGTATGCTAGCACATATGCAATGGGAACCATTAAAAAGGGGACTAGTGCTACCATCATAACCAATCAATTGTATGGTAATACCGGTACAGATATCCGTGAGGCGAATCTTTGGGAATTAATCGTATTACCAAATCAAGCGAAATGCTATATAATCAAGAAATATAAAGTTGCACAGAGTCCATCAAGTATTGCAGTTGACTATAAGCAAATCCCTATGCTTAGGCTGAGTGAGATGTACATGATTGCCAGTGAGGCTGCTCCATTATCTGAAGCGCAAAATTATTGGACTACCTTCAAACAGTCTAGGAATATTGCGACTACGACTTTGCCGAGTGATCTTGAAGCGAGGAAGTTTGAGATTTTAAAGGAGTTTAGAAAAGAGTTCTATGCAGAAGGACAATCCTATTTTGCCTATAAAAGATTAAATGCCCCTAAGGCAAATGTCTTATTCAGTCCCGCATCGGCAAAACTTACTTACTTGTTTCCAATGCCAAGAACAGAATCTATTAATTCATACTAAAAGATTTTCAAATGAGATTTTTACGATACATCATGGTTGTTTTGGCTGCTATTGCCATAACCTCATGTAAACAGGATGCGTATTTTAAATTTAATGAATCGGCAAGAATTCAATTTGGTCCAACACCTTATAGACTATACGCTAAGGGCTATGAAATGGCAGATACGGTTAAGCCCTATACATTTTATTATGAAGAGCCTTCGGTTCAGGAAGATACCGTCTTTTTTGATATCTATACCGTTGGCGAGCTAGCTAAAGTAGATCGCGCATTTACCTTACAACAAGAAAATGTAACAGAAGGGGAGAATGCTGTTGCAGGCAAACACTATGTTGCCTTTACAGATTCAAAGGCAAGCAAACATTATGTGATTAAGGCTGATTCCATGCATGCACGGGTGCCCGTGATATTGTTGAGAGACCCCAGTTTAAAAAGCAGTACCATGTTGTTGAAGTTTAAGGTAATTGAAAATGACCAGTTTAAAACTGGTGAAGCGAGTAAGTTATGGCGAAAAATTGAATTTACTGATCAATTAAGCAGACCTCTTGCCTGGAGTGCTAGTGCTTCAACCTACTATTATGGTGAGTACAGTTTAGTAAAGCATCAATTTATGGTGGAAAGTACCGGACAACGGTGGGATCAAGATTTTATGGTCGGGTTGCCATCTGAATATGGACTACTTCAGTTCTGGCTTGGCAAGCTGAAAACAAACCTTGTAAACTATAATAATGCCCATCCGGGTAATCCACTAGTCGATGAAAACGGCAACCTGGTTGTTTTTCCGTAATTAAAAAAATACGATCATGAAGTTATTACACAATATAATTTATTTAGGTCTTACGTTTTTAGTGATGTCATGTGTCAAGGATAAGACCAATTATAGCCTTTTAGATCCTGAAATCATTACTGTTGAAGGTTTTGATGGCGATTATACTATATTATCAGGTACAGATCGTTTTGATATCGATCCAATTGTCAAATCAAATGATCCCAATGCGAATTTTGAATATAAATGGTGGATTTATGAAGCCGATGTTCCTGGTTCATTTCGGATTGTAGATACCATTGGTCATGAACGAAAACTGGATTACCTGGTGACACAACCAGCCAAAGGTTGGGTATTGGTTTTTAGTGTGACCAATAAGAATACGAAATATACGAAGCATTTTACCGCGGATGTGAATATCATTACCTCCTTTACCCGAGGGTGGTATGTTGCTAAGGATGATGGTACTCAAGCGGACTTGGATTTGTTTCTTACTCCGGAGAATATCATTCCTGATTCCAAATTGGAGAATGTCTATAGTGTGCAGAATGGCCGTAAATTACAAGGGAAGGCGCAATTATTATCCTTTTTCTCTAATTATCGATCCGAGGTAACTGGTGTGTTAGGGAACACTAGAACTTTGTTCTTTGTTACAGATAAGGATGTTTCTGCGACTTACATCAATACGTTAAAAGAATTACGCGGTTATAATACCTTATTTTATGAACCACCAGCTGTAAAATCTCCTAGTCTTGTTGCTTTAGGGCAGTCTGCAATTTATATGGTGAATGATGGTCATTGCCACAGTCTTTATACACTTTCCGCTAATACAGGTCAATTTGGCGTAGCTAAGATCAGAGATGATAAGAATTCGCCATATCAGTTATCGAAATATTTTTATTCTTGGCGGAATATTGATCCATACTTTTTTGATCAGACCAGCAGTTCTTTTGTATCGACGACAGGTACAGGTGCCATAATGACGGGTATAAATGATATCGGTCTTAGTAACGGACGCCCACAAACGGAGATGTCCGCAAATAAAAACAACAAAACCATGCTTTTTATGGGCTTTAAAACAACCGCCAAAGCCTATGCTGTATTTCAGGATAAAACAAATCAAGCCTTGAAGATACTTACTGACATTACGCCAAGTAAGACAGCTTTTAAGATGGATAATGATACGTTGAAAGTAACGGATAAGCTGTATAATGCCAGCAATTACACCTTATTAGACGGAGATGAAAACATGCTATATTTTGCTACTGCAAATGAGATTTGGTCAAGAAATTTGTCCAACAAAGTTGAGCAACGTCAATTTGCTTTGCCTGCAGGTGAGGAGGTGACCTTTATTAGGCACCGAAAATATACTGAAGATGTCTTTTCTTATAATTATGTGATGGTAGGAACAAAGGTGGGTAATAATTATAAGATTAGAATGTTTACTAAGGCTTCAGGCAATTTGAGCGCAAGTCCCGCATTTACACTCGAGGGAACCGGAGTAGCTCGTGATGTTATGTACGTTTCTCCTGTTGTGAATGAATTTACCTATACCCCAACTTTTTAATAAAAGCAGTTAGGAGATTGTTTCAAAAAAGAGTTTTAGAATTTATTATTTAGTTTGATTGTAATTCCTAGGCGGTTATAGCATTGCTTAACCGCCTTAATTTTGACGCGTTGGTTATAATAGCTGTTTTTATTTCATTAGAAGGAATAATAGTCTACTCCGGAATTTTATAATAATTCAAATAACGAACGATGCTGTTTGCACGTCTATTGATGTAATTCGAAGGTCTTCTGGCATCCCATTTCTGTGGGCTTGGTAGAATGGCTATAATAAGTGCTGCTTCTTTTTTGGTTAAGCTTTTCCCGGATTTATGAAAATAATATTGGGAAGCTGCTTCAGCACCATATACTCCTTGTCCCATTTCAATGACATTGAGGTAGACTTCTAAGATTCGTTTTTTGCTCCAGAAGATTTCAATCAGAACCGTGAAATAGCTTTCCAGGCCTTTGCGTATCCAAGAACGGCCAGGCCAAAGGAATACGTTTTTGGCGGTTTGCTGACTGATGGTACTTCCTCCTCGAAGGGATTTGCCGCCTTTATTTTTTTCGATTGCTTCAAAGATGGCCTTGGTGTCAAAGCCATTATGAGTCATAAAATGGGCATCTTCACCAGCTAGGGCAGCTCTTTTTAAATTATCGGATATATCCTCATAATCCAGCCATTTGCGGTCAATCTTCCATTCCTTACCAGCAGCTTTACGTTCGAAGCCACGCTTCAACATCAAGTAAGTAATCGGAGGATTGGTAAAACGTAAGGCTATCACCCAGAGTATGCTGAGTACAATGAGAGTTAACACGGCACGCCACAGGTAAGGCCATATCTTCGTTTTGAAAAAAGATTGTCCTTTACTGTTTTTTTGCTTGATCTTGTTCTGTTTGGTAGAACGCTTGATAGCCATGGCATTGAAAATTTATGCAAACATAAGAGGTATTTTTTAATTTTCGGGTCAAATTTCACTGTTGACATTGCTTTTTGTTCGGTTTTGCAAATCGGGACAATTCTGCTATTTTTACATCACATTCAAAATAAGCATACCTTGGCAAAAGAGAAGAAACAAACTCCCTTAATGCAGCAATATAATACAATAAAGGCCAAGTACCCCGGTGCCTTATTGTTGTTTAGGGTGGGGGATTTTTATGAGACGTTTGGAGAAGATGCGGTAAAGGCCGCCAAAATATTGGGTATTGTTTTGACAAAGCGTGGAAATGGTACCGAATCGGAGACGGCATTAGCAGGATTTCCACACCACTCCCTAGAAACTTATTTACCAAAATTAGTGCGTGCAGGACAAAGGGTTGCTATATGTGATCAATTGGAAGACCCTAAGCAAACGAAAACCATTGTGAAACGTGGAGTAACCGAATTAGTTACGCCTGGGGTGTCGTACAGTGAGAATATCGTTCAGCAGAAGTCCAATAATTACTTAGCGTCTATATTTTTTGATAAAAGTACAGTTGGGGTCTCTTTTCTGGATATTTCAACCGGGGAATTCCTGGTGGCACAAGGGAATGTGGGGTATATCGATAAGTTGCTTCAAGGCTTTAAGCCGACCGAGGTGATTATGCCGAAGAAACAAGCTAAGGAATTTATGGAACAGTTTGGTTCCAGTTATTATACCTATACCTTGGATGAATGGCCTTATACAGGCGATTATGCGGATGAACAGTTGCTGAAGCATTTTGAGGTAAAGTCCATGAAAGGCTTTGGTGTTGACCGCATGAATGTTGGTTTAATTGCAGCAGGTGTAGCTTTGCATTACCTGAATGAAACAGAGCACCGAAATCTACAACATATTTCCAATATCTCCAGAATTGAGGAAGACCGCTACATGTGGTTGGATCGTTTTACGATTCGGAATCTGGAATTAGTAGGTTCTGCCAATGAGAATGCAAGTACTTTAGCGGATGTATTGGATGAAACCTCTTCCCCAATGGGGGCTCGTTTGTTAAAGCGCTGGATTATCATGCCATTGAAGGATGAGAAGGCGATCAACGAACGCTTGCAAGTAGTTGATTACTTCCATAAGCATCGGGATGTGAGGGAAGAATTAATTCGAGAGATTAAACATGTCGGGGATTTAGAACGACTGATTTCCAAGATAGGATTACTCAAAGCAAATCCTAGGGAGATCATTCAATTGAAGAGAGCCCTATATGCAGTTGAAAAGTTAAAGGAATTAACAGCGGGTGCAGAGTCGGAATCCCTAAGGGTGATTGCCGAACAACTGAATCCTTGTTTGATTATTCGCGATAAAATAGAGAATACAGTACAAGCGGAACCACCGGTTGCCTTGAATAAAGGAAATGTAATTGCTGATCAGGTAGATCCTGATTTGGATAAATTGCGTAAGGTGGCCTTCGGTGGGAAAGATTACTTGTTGGAGATTCAGAAACGTGAATCAGATGCCACTGGTATTCCTTCTTTAAAAATTGCTTTCAACAATGTGTTTGGATACTACCTGGAAGTTACCAATACCCATAAGGATAAGGTGCCAGAAGGATGGATTCGTAAGCAGACTTTGGTTAATGCGGAGCGGTATATCACCGAGGAGCTGAAGGAATATGAAGAACAAATCTTAGGGGCAGAAGAGAAGATTCAAGTCATTGAAAATAGAATCTATGCCGAATTGTTGCAAGATATCGCAGCTTATATCAAGCCCATACAGTTAAATGCTCAATTGTTGGCCAAACTGGATGTGCTGTTAAACTTTGCGGTGATCGCTGAAAAGAATTATTACGTAAAACCGGAAATCAACAATAGCAGAATCATTGATATCAAAGGTGGTCGCCACCCGGTAATTGAAAAGAAATTGCCTATAGGTGAGGACTACATTACCAACGATACTTTCTTGGATCCAGAGGGACAACAGATCATTATCATCACTGGACCCAATATGGCGGGTAAATCGGCTTTGTTGCGTCAGACTGGATTGATTGTCCTTATGGCACAGATAGGTAGTTTTGTTCCTGCCAAGGAAGCGACCTTAGGAATCGTGGATAAGATCTTCACCCGTGTTGGGGCTTCAGATAATCTTTCATCTGGAGAATCGACCTTTATGGTGGAAATGAATGAGACCGCGAGTATTATGAACAACCTTTCTGACCGAAGTTTAATTCTGTTGGATGAGATTGGGCGTGGTACCAGTACTTATGATGGTATTTCCATTGCTTGGGCAATTGCGGAGTTTTTACATAGCCATCCTACCTGTCGTGCAAAAACCTTATTCGCTACGCACTATCATGAATTGAATGAGTTGTGTACTTCCATGCCGCGTATCAAGAACTACAATGTCAGTGTGAAGGAATTGAACAACAAGGTGATCTTCCTTCGTAAGCTTGTTCCGGGCGGCTCTGAGCACAGTTTTGGTATTCACGTAGCCAAGCTTGCTGGAATGCCTCCTAAGCTTATAGCGCGCGCCAATGACATCTTAAAACGATTGGAACAGGAGCGTACCGGAGGGGAGAAGATCAAGGATAGTATGCGTAAGATCCAGAAGCAAGCTTATCAGTTGCAAATGTTTTCCATCGATGATCCGGTTTTGGAAAAGATTCGGGATATGCTGAATAATTTGGATGTCAATACCTTAACTCCAGTAGAGGCCTTGATGAAGTTGGATGAGATACAGCGTTTATTAAAGAATTAATTCTAGTAAGTAGGTTATGGGTCAGGTGTTTCAGTTTAAACAATTCGCAGTAGATCAGAATAATGTTCCTATGCGCATCAACACAGATGGTGTTTTGTTAGGAGCACAGGCAGAGGCGGAATCCGTGAATCGTATTTTGGATATAGGGACCGGTACAGGAGTCATTGCATTGATGTTAGCTCAGCGTTTTGAGGATGCCGAGGTTTGGGGCGTGGAGATTGATGATCTTGCCGCTAAAACCGCTAGAATGAATTTTGATCAGTCGCCTTTTACTAATCGCATGCACTTGTTGCATTCCGATATCTTTCATTGGAAGAATGATTTGCAATTTGATTTAATTGTTTCCAATCCACCGTTTTATATCAATTCCCTACATAACCCTGACGAGCGTAAGAAGTTAGCAAAACATACCGATGATACTTTCTTTATCGGGATGTTGGAATTTGCTGCCAAACACCTGACTGAGCAAGGTTCTTTTCAATTAATCGTTCCGGTAGAATTGGAAGATTTCTTAAAAACCGAAGCGGATAAATTGGGTTTAGTATGGGATGGACAGGTAAATATTCGTTCTTTTGCCGATTCAGAAAGCTTCCGTTGTATTATTCGATTTGCTCGTCATTCTAAAGACCAGAAAACGGAAGAATTTATCATCTATAAAGGTCGAGGAATCTATTCGGATGCCTATAATCATTTGCTCCAACCCTTCTTTTTAGCTTTTTAATTCGATCCGCATTACCTTATGAAAATTGGCTTAATATCGGATACCCACAGTTATTTGGATGAGGCTGTTTTTGAGTACTTCAAAGACTGTGATGAAATCTGGCATGCCGGTGATTTTGGTTCTATGGAAGTTATTGAACAATTAGCTGCCTTTAAACCATTGCGAGGCGTCTTTGGTAATATTGATAATAAAGATATCCGAAATCTTTATCCAGAGAATCTGCGTTTTACTTGTGAGGAAGTTGATGTGTGGATGACACATATCGGGGGTTATCCCGGTAAATACAGCCCATTGGTTAGGGAGGAGATTAAGAAGAATCCACCAAAGCTATTTATTTGCGGGCATTCTCATATCTTGAAAGTGCAATTTGATGCCAAATTACAGTTATTGCATTTGAATCCAGGTGCTGCCGGAAAGCAAGGGTGGCATAAGCAAAGGACATTAATGCGCTTTGACATTCATGCTGACCGCATTGAGAATCTGGAAGTGATCGAGTTGAACCCTAGGTGGTAAATCACATCATTTCACCATTCTATATTCGAAAAAGTATAAGCTTTTTTGAAAAAGAAAGCAGAGAATTAAATCAAGGAATATTTCTTACAAACTATCTCTAACCTCTAATAAGAAGCTTTTTAGTTTTTCTAATGAATCTACAACACGTTGATTTTCTTTTGCTTCGTTTTTATTGTTACGAAGGAAATCGCGGGCACCTTGTAGGGTATAACCTTTGTCTTTAACAAGATTGAAGATTATTTTTAGGTTCGCGATGTCATCTGGAGTAAATAGACGGTTGCCTTTTTTGTTTTTCTTAGGCTGAAGAATATCAAATTCACGCTCATAAAAACGAACTTGAGAAGCATTTACACCGAACATCTCGGTTACTTCGCCCATTGTATAGTATAATTTGTTGATTTCGCGTTCTTTGTACGGCATCTATTTATCCATTTGGTGACCTAAACAAATATACAACCTAAGTTTGATATTCAAAAAAACTATAAATTAAAGGGGATATTTATACCTTTAAAGCAAGAAATATCTATGAAAGGAAAAGTTATTGTCAGTGCATTTTGGACGAAGTTCTTCTCTTGGGGTAAAGCGCAAGCTATTACTATTTTTCCTTTTATTTTCTTAAAACACCCTGCTTATAAGAAAGATAAGGTGCTGATAAACCATGAAAATATTCACATTCGTCAAGCTTTAGAATTGTTGATTATTCCTTTCTATTTTCTTTATCTGACGGAGTTTATGTTCCGATTGATTCAATATCGACACTTTTTCAAAGCCTATTTGAATATCTCCTATGAAAGAGAGGCATTTCAAAATGAAGAAAACTTGTATTACCTCCGAGATCGCAAGGTCTTTAGTTCTTTTAAATATCTGCGAAGTTGGAAAGAGAAGTCATAAAAAAGCCGAACATCAAATGTTCGGCTTTCTATTTTTTAAAGTCTCAATTGGAATTAGGTTATTTCACTAATTTCAAGAAGGTCGATACTTTTTCTTTTAATTGTCTTCTATCCACAATGAAATCCAAGAATCCGTGTTCTAATACGAATTCAGAAGTTTGGAATCCCTTAGGAAGGTCTTTCTTAATGGTTTCTTTGATGACACGAGGACCTGCGAAACCAATTAATGCTCCTGGTTCAGCGATATTGATATCACCTAACATCGCGTAAGATGCAGTTACACCTCCGGTAGTCGGGTCAGTCAATAAACAGATATAAGGAAGTTTTGCTTGTGCCAAAAGAGCTAGCTTTGCGGATGTTTTAGCCATCTGCATTAAAGAGAAAGCTGCTTCCATCATACGTGCACCACCAGATTTAGAGATCAACATAAAAGGTAATTTATGTTCGATACAGTAATCAATGGAACGTGCGATTTTTTCACCTACTACTGATCCCATAGATCCACCGATAAAGGAGAAGTCCATACAGTCAATTACGATTTCTTGACCGTCCAATTTACCAACAGCAGCACGTAATGCATCATTTAAGCCAGTCTTTGCTTGGCTATCGAGCAAACGGTCTTTGTAAGGTTTGGTGTCGACGAAATGTAAGGGATCACCTGCTTTCAGGTTCGGGAAGAGTTCCGTGTATTCGTTATTATCAAATAAAATCGAAAAATATGCGGTAGAGCCTATTCTAATATGATAATCACAATAATGACAAACGTATTTGTTTTCTACCTGCTCCACATTCAAAAGGGGCTTTTTACAGTTAGGACATTTGTTCCACATCCCATCAGGTGCCTCTTTCTTATGCTCCGTAGCAGTTTGTATTCCTGCTTTGTTTCTTTTAAACCAACTCATAGACTCGTGTTAATTCGGATTACAAATAAACAAAAAATATCTAATATGTGTAGGAGGAATTGTTATTGCCCCCAAAAGCTGATTGACTAACTGGCAATTAGCCCTCATTTGCTTAGACTATTTATCGATTGTAGCATAGGATGCATTTCAATTCCGTTATTTCTCCATTTTCAGTTTGGAGAAATTGTGCTTATGGGCTTATTATGAAATATTTTTATTGATTTCTGAACCGATCAGGTTGATTTCTTCATCCATTCCGAACATCGGAAGTCCAGTTTCAGGATTCAGCTTTAACCAAGTAGTTTCGGTGTCTTTAATGATTTGCACATATTCTTGTCCATCCTTAAAAACGGTATAGGTATCTTTCTCGTCCGGGAATACGGAATAAGTAATTCCGTTGATCTCAATATCAAAAGGTTCTTGTAGTTCCATTTTATTTCTTTAGAAGCACAAAGTTAAGCATTTAAGTTTTAAGGATGTTGCAGAAGGTAGTCTGATTCCTTATATTTAGACTCAACTAGCCAAGAATGAATGCCATAGAGCAGATTGCAATTACTAAGATTAAAGGTGTCGGACCTAAATCAAGTCGACTATTATTGGCCTACTTTGGCAGTTTAGAAGAAGTTTTTAAAAGTAAACCTGCAGAATTAAAACGAATACCGGGGATTACGCGTTCTGTAATAGATGAATTGGTTTCAGGTGCCCATATGCGAGCTGCTGAAGCAGAATATCGGTATATACAAGACCATGGAATTGAATTGTTTTGGTATGAGGATGATCGTTTTCCTCATCGACTGAAAAATTGTGATGATGCGCCTATGCTTCTCTACAGCAAGGGGAGTTTAGACCTGAATAAGCAAAGAATAGTAAGTGTTGTAGGCACTAGAAATGCGACCCATTATGGTCGCAAATTGACTGAAGCTCTACTAGAGGGTTTATCCGATTTGGATGTATTAATGGTGAGTGGTTTGGCTTTTGGAATTGATATCCTGGCTCATCGTGCAGCAGTAGAACAGAAAATAGGAAATGTGGCCGTATTAGGTCATGGTCTTGATCGGATTTACCCTTTTGAGCATCGGGAGACCGCTGAAAAGATTCTGGAGAATGGGCGCTTATTATCTGAATTCCCATCAGGAACATTGCCTGACCGTGTTAATTTTCCAATGCGCAATCGCATTATTGCAGGTCTATCGGATGTTACAGTGGTGGTAGAGGCAGCAAATAAGGGAGGCGCATTAATAACAGCAGAGATTGCGAACAGTTATAATCGTGATGTATGTGCCTTTCCTGGTCCAGTTGACCAACCTTATTCAGTAGGTTGTAATGAGTTGATCAGGAATAATAAAGCGCATTTAATACGGCATGCGGAAGATCTTATTCAATTGATGCAATGGGATCTGGATACAGCAAGCAAGAAAGATGTAGGAACGCAATTAAGCCTGCTAGCAGACTTGAATAATGATGAAGAACGCATATTTACCTATTTGAAGGAGGTAGAGCATGCTTCGATTGACGAATTGGCTATTTATTGTGATTGGCAACAGAGTAAAATTGCGCTCGTATTGTTGGAAATGGAGATGAAAGGAATAGTACAGTCCCTACCGGGGAAAATATATAAATTACCTTAAACCTAATAAACATCTATGCAAGAACAAGTAAGTAAGAAAGGGATCTGGAAGGTTATCGGGGCATCTTCCTTAGGAACCCTCATTGAGTGGTACGATTTTTTTATTTTCGGGAGTTTATCGGTGGTTATTTCCACCAAATTCTTTCCAGCAGATAATCCTACTGCAGCCTTTTTATCCACATTAGCCACTTTTGCAGCTGGCTTTGTCGTACGCCCCTTTGGGGCTTTATTTTTTGGGCGTCTAGGGGACCTGATAGGGCGTAAATACACCTTCATGGTGACATTAATGCTCATGGGTGGTGCTACTTTCCTGATAGGGCTAATACCATCCTATGAACAGATTGGCTTCTTTGCGCCGCTGATTGTGCTTATCCTGCGTCTATTGCAAGGTTTAGCATTGGGAGGTGAGTATGGTGGTGCGGCGACCTATGTTGCTGAACATGCTCCTCATGGGGAGAGGGGTTATTGGACTTCCTGGATCCAGACCACTGCAACATTCGGACTCTTTATTTCCTTGGTGGTTATCTTGTTGACAAAGTTAGTTTTGACTGAAACACAATTTGACCAATGGGGTTGGCGAGTACCCTTCCTGTTATCAATATTAATGGTATATGTATCGTACCTGATTCGTAAAAACATGGATGAGTCGCCTGAATTTAAAAAAGCGAAAGCAGAGGGTAAGACTTCAACAAACCCCTTGAAAGAGAGTTTTGGTAATAAATACAACTTGAAATTTGTTCTATTGGCTTTATTTGGGGCCGCTATGGGGCAGGGGGTGGTTTGGTATACAGGCCAGTTCTATTCCATGTCTTTTATGAAGACGGTCATGATGGTACATTCCGATCAAGCGGATACCATATTGGGGATAGCGCTGCTATTTGGCACTCCATTCTTTGTGGTATTTGGTAAACTCTCGGATAAGGTTGGACGTAAATGGGTGATGTTAATCGGGATGTTACTTGCTGTATTGACCTATAGGCCGATTTATCAAGCCATGTATAAGCTGAGTAACCCAGATTTAAAAGAAGAGGTTGTTGCTTCCAGATCAGAAGATACCAAAGAACAACAAATTGATGATGATTTGCTGGAAGTACATACGATAAACCGTGTATTTACTGATGGAACCACATTAAAAGAGGAACACCGACGCTACTTGGAGAAAGATGGTCAAGCGGTAGTTGGGGAGGTGAAGATGTTGGAGAAAACTACGGTCCATCTCTCAGGAGGTAATTATGTGGCATTAATTGCTTTGATTTTCATTCAGATTATCTACATCACCTTGGTATATGGTCCGATAGCAGCCTTTTTGGTTGAGATCTTTCCGGTTAAGATTCGATATACCTCCATGTCCTTACCATACCATATAGGTAATGGTATTTTTGGAGGGCTCTTACCTGCGGTATCCACTTATTTGGCTACTACAGCTAAAACAGCAGCAGACCCTAATTTCTATTTAGCAGGTTTATGGTATCCCATTATTATATCCGCAGTTTGTTTTGTGATAGGGGCTTTATATATCAATAAGAATATGGTAGCAAAAGATTTGAGTTAGACTATGGAAAACATTAAAAAAATATTAGGTATTGTCTGGATAGCCTTGGCATTACTTACGGCATATTTCTGTATTGCGAAGTTTGGTTTACCCAAGATTATGTCCGGTCATCAAGAAGATGTGGTATTTGGGATAATTATCCTGTTTATCCTGACACCCATCATCAGTATTGGCTTGGCGGTGTTCGGTTATTTTGCCTTAAAAGGAGAATATCGGGAAGACAAGATGTAATTTTTTGGCTGAATGTCAGCGGTATAGCGCATAAGTGCTATTTTCTTTTCGAAAACATTAAAAAATTGTTAATTTTGCCGTGGGTAAGTCCTTTACGACCAGCTCCCATTGACTCCCCCAGGTTGGGAACAAAGCAAGGGTATTTGGTTGAGCGGTGCGATAAAGGGGGCTTACCCATTTTTTATGCCTTTTTTTGAAGGATATAAAAAACATTCACCGCAGCATATTCTCAACGAATTTTTTAATTATACATATTTCCTTAATTATTCATTCAATCGGTCACATATCATTGATTGAATTTTACAGGCCATCTTTAATTTAAATTAGATGGCCTGTGGTTTTTTCTGTACGATGTTAATTTAATATTATATTTTCCTTCCTGAGTATGTTTTTAGCTGTTCCCTATTGTGTTGAGTCCTTAAAAAATGTAGTTTCGGTAAACAATTTATATTTTCTAAAGCACACACTAACAGCACTAAGTAATGAAAATCTTCCAAAACTTTATTTTGTTGACTTTAGTCACATTAGGCTCATTGCAATTGTTAATTGCTCAGGAGCAAAGCAATAAACCAAACCCTTATTTACTGAAGGTAAAATGGGAATTTGATAATATCCCTGACGTATTAAAACAAACAGAAGTTCTGATGATAGAGGGTTTGGCAATCCAAAAAAATACTATATATAAAACTACATCAGATATTGAATTAGATGGGGAAAATGATTTTAAAAAAATTGTTTCTAGTTCCAAAGATTCTTTAGGAGGTTATTTCCTGACAGATTATACGACTAAAAAAACATATGAGTTTGATACAAATAAAAACCTTGTAAAGATTTTAAATAATTCAACGGACCAAATGGGACTTATGTTTTTAAAAACTGATTCTTTAATGTCGACACTTGCTCCAAAATATGTGTTGAAAGGAGATACATTATTAAATGGCCAAAAATGTAAGAAAGTTGTTTACGAGGCTGAGGAAAATGGAGAAGCCATTTCACACATTGCCTACATTGCTGAGCGTATAAAAGGTGAAAAGGTTATGAATGTGATGGCAAATTCCTTAGAAGAAAGATTTAATGGTACTTGTGTAGCAATAGATTTTCATAATATGAATAATCAAAAGAAAACTGTTCAAAGGGTTGGATTTAGTTATAATCGTAATGTTGATCCTGAAGAACGTAAATTGGCCAATTTCTTTTATGATTGGTTTCAAAAACAAAAGAAAGAGAATTTATCCATTTAAAAGTTCTAAAAGAAAAGCCAGTATATTTTTACATACTGGCTTTTCTTTGTTTTATATATTTCCGCTTACATTGGAATATAAACGACATATTTAGTGTCAAAGAAGTCTTCTTTAAAATAACTGGAGATAGGATGTAATTCAGCTTTGACTCTAGCCTCTTTGATCTCTTCCTTCAAGTCACCTCCCTTTAAATATAATATGCCATTAGGAATGCTATTTTTGTCGTTTTTCTCAAACTTGTTTCTAACCCATGGCAGGAAATCTCCCAGACGGGTTACTGCTCTAGAAACCACGAAATCATATTTGTAATCCAGTTCCTCTGCGCGCATGTGGTCAGCTTCCACATTTGTTAATCCTAATGCTTGTGCAACCTCCCTAACCACCTTAATTTTCTTCCCTATGGAGTCTACCAAATGAAATTGTACTTCCGGAAATAAAATCGCCAATGGGATACCTGGGAATCCACCACCGGTACCTACATCAAGCACACGAGTCTTCGGGCTGAACTCACCAACGAACTTGCCGATAGCCAAAGAGTGTAAGACATGCTTCAAGTATAAACTCTCGATATCCTTGCGAGAAACCACATTAATCTGGTCGTTCCAAAAAGGGTAAACTTCTTCGAGTTGGGCAAATTGTTGCTTTTGCTTCTCAGTAAGTTTTGGGAAATATTGATAAATAATATCTACAGTTGGATTCACGGTATTGCTTTGTTAAATGTTCAATAGGATGCTATTTCCAGGTCTTTTGTTTTTTCTTTCGATTGAAGAGACCGTTGAAACAGATGTAAAAATAATAATAGAAATCTAAAAGGGGAAGCCAAACTAAAAGGTCAGCTACCTGTAATTTACGATAGATAGGCTTGAAGACCAGCAGTTGGCAAATTAATCGAATTAAATAAGCTGCCAATGCCAGGTACCAATACTGAGGTGTTATCACTACAGCAGCGATTATAGCCAGATAAAACAAAACAGCAGTAACCAATTGGATGCCCAACATATTTTTATGTCTGGTTTTATAAAGCACGGAAGCTCCGGAATGCCTAGCCTTTTGTTTGTAATAGCTTTTCCAAGTCGTCTTAGGAGCTGATTCCACAATCGCATCGGGATGAATGGCAATAGCCACATTCGATGAATTTGCATTGCTGTTTACAAATAAATCATCATCGCCCGATTTAATATGCATATGCGCATTGAACCCCTTGCCTTTGAAAAATAGAGATTTGGTATAAGCAAGATTACGACCTACTCCCATATAAGCATCTCCTTTTAAGGCATAAGATAGGTAGCTCATGGCTGTATGGCTGGTTTCAAAACGAATCAGCTTGTTGAGAAATCCCTTGTATTTGAAATACGGGGAATAACCAAGGATAATCTCTTTCTTCTCTTGAAATGCTCCTTCTAATTCGCTAATCCAATTTCTGCTTACTGGTTCACAATCTGCATCACACATCAGCAAGTATTCATTTTTCGCGGCCTTGATACCCATGGTCAGTGCAAATTTCTTACTATGCTTAAGCTGAATGTGCTCTTTGATTTCCACAATTCGTAAATGAGAATATTTACTTGCAAAATCCTGTAAAATCCATTTGGTTTCATCACTGGAGCAATCATTCACTACAATTACCTCAAAGTCTGGGTAATCTTGATTCAATATGCTCGGAAGGAATTGTTGTAAGTTGTCTTGCTCATTATGGGCACAGATTAGTACAGAAACCGGCTTTTTATCCGCAAGATCCTGATAGGATTTAACACGATAGCGTGCAAGCTTGCTGTACACAAACAGGATAAAGTAAAGTTGGAATACCAAAAACAGCAAGAGAATTCCATAAGGAATTAGGTCGCTGTTCAGGTCGATATGAAAATTAGCTAACATAAAAGTAGGGGCAAAGATACAGGTTATCGTAATAATACGGGTGAAAGGTTGTTAAGAATTACTAATTAAATGCCGGATATATCAATCGCTCGGAATTTTATAGTATTTTTGCGGTCGATTAAGGATAAGTATGAAATTTACGCTTCAGGCACAAGATAATTTTTCAAGAGCAAGAGCAGGGGAGATAGAAACTGCTCATGGTACCATAAAAACACCTATTTTCATGCCCGTTGGTACTGCGGGAACAGTAAAAGCAGTTCACCAACATGAACTGGTTAATGATATTCAAGCACAAATCATCTTAGGGAATACCTATCACCTGTACTTACGTCCAGGTTTAGATGTGTTGAATAAGGCTGGGGGTTTACATAAGTTCATCAATTGGGACCGTCCCATCTTGACTGACTCTGGGGGTTATCAAGTATACTCCTTAACCGAAGTCCGTAAAATTAAAGAAGAAGGGGTAACCTTTCGCTCACATATCGATGGTTCCAAGCATTTATTCACTCCAGAGAATGTGATGGACACTCAACGTATCATCGGTGCAGACATCATCATGGCATTTGATGAATGTACGCCATACCCATGTGACTATAACTATGCGCGTAGATCGTTAGATATGACGCACCGCTGGTTAAAGCGTTGTTGTGATCGATTTGATAGTACAGAACCTTTGTATGGTTATGATCAAACCTTATTCCCAATTGTGCAGGGGTCAGTTTACAAAGATCTTCGTGAGAAATCTGCTGAGAAAATTGCCTCATTTAATCGCGAAGGGAATGCTATCGGCGGTTTATCAGTAGGTGAACCTGCGGAGGAGATGTATGCCATGACTGAAGTGGTGACCAACATCCTGCCTAAAGAAAAGCCGCGTTATTTAATGGGCGTAGGTACTCCAGTAAATGTTTTAGAAAATATCGCTTTGGGTATTGATATGTTCGACTGTGTGATGCCAACCAGAAATGCTCGTAATGGCATGTTGTTTACTCGTGAGGGTATTATCAATATCAAGAATGAGAAATGGAAGGATGACTTTAGTCCGATCGAAGCAGAAAGCGATTTATTAGTTGATCAAATCCATACCAAAGCCTATTTACGCCACCTAATTCGCTCGCAAGAGATTTTAGGAGCGCAAATTGCATCATTACATAACTTACATTTTTATCTTTGGTTAGTAAATGAAGCCAGAGAACGCATCATCGATGGTACTTTCTATGATTGGAAGAACAAGATGGTTGTAAAATTAGGACAAAGATTATAATCGAAGCATGAAAATTATCGATCGTTATATCATTAAAAAGTACTTGTCTACTTTTGTATTTACGGTAGCCATCTTCTGTGTGGTCATCGTAATCTTTGATATTTCGGAGAAAATCGATGATTTTAACAAGTATAAGGCACCCATGTCCAAGGTATTCCTACAATACTATGCATTGGGGAGTTTGCCTTTCTTTATCAACATGCTGACGCCGCTATTTAACTTCATAGCCGTTATTTTCTTTACCTCCAAGATGGCTGACCAAACGGAGATTGTTCCGATCCTCAGTGGAGGGATGAGTTTCAATAGAATGCTTAGGCCTTATCTGTTGTGTTCGGGATTAATCTGTGCAATGACCTTGGTTTCCAACGTCTATGTCATTCCTTTTACCAATAAGGTCAAAGTTGATTTTGAGAATGTCTATGTCAAGCCAAATAAAGTTTCCAATACATCGTCTTCTACACACATGCAGATTGACTCCAATACCTACGTGTATATGGGTTCTTTCGATACCAAGGCTAAAGTAGGGTACAACTTCAGTTTGGAGAAGTTTGACGGCAACAGGATGACTGAAAAGTTAATGGCTGAGCGTATTACTTGGGATTCTACACAAAATAAATGGAGTATCCACAGTTATACCAACCGACATATTTACGGTTTGAAAGAACGTATGGATTCCGGTGAGAAGCGGGATACCACTTTAGATATGGCGCCTCAGGATTTTGATGTCTACGAGAATGTCTTTACCACCATGAGTCAAAAAGAATTGGAAAGCCGCATCAGTAAGGAAGAAATTCGTGGTACAGGAATGATGAATGAGTTGCTTCTTGAGAAGTACAAACGCATTATCAATCCCTTTTCAGCCTTTATCCTAACCATTATTGGGGTTTCCCTGTCCTCGAAAAAAGTCAGAGGAGGTATAGGGTTAAGTTTGGGTCTAGGAATTGCCCTGAGCTGTATTTACATCGTATTGGAAAGATTCTCGAGTATGTTCTCCATCAAGGGAGGCTTGGATCCTTTAATATCGGTGTTGATTCCAAACGTAATATTTCTATTCATTAGTTTTTATCTATTAAAGAAGGCGCCTAAATAAAGGCGGTTAACATGTCAAACCTTACGATTAATCGCAATATCCTAATATTGCATTTCACGGTCCTTATCTGGGGATTTACCGGGGTACTTGGTGAATTGATTTCTGTATCAGCTTTACATTTGGTCTGGTATCGGGTATTGATTGCTGCCTTGTCGCTATGGGTTTTCTTTATGTTTAAGCGTAGAAGTATCCGTGTCACTAAGGCGCAGTTGGGTCAATATTTGGCTGTCGGAAGTTTAGTTGGACTGCATTGGGTATTGTTCTTTCATGCGATTAAAATATCTACCGTATCTGTGACGCTCGTTACGCTGTCCTCCGTAACGCTTTTTACGTCCATTTTGGAACCTATCATCAACAGGAAGCGAATTGCTATTTCTGATGTGATGGTCGGCCTTCTGATAATCTTTGGAATTTACCTCATCTTTAAATTTGAATTTCAATATTTCTGGGGGATAGTCTATGGTCTTTCCTGTGCGTTCTGTGCCAGTATATTCTCCATATTTAATGCAAGGATGGTGAAAAAGGCCAGCCCAACGATCATCACATTCTATGAGATGATAGGTGCGTTTATTGTTGTTTCCATCATGTTGGCTGTGGTTGGTCAATTTGATGAACAGCTCTACCTTAGCCAATCGGATTTATTGTATCTATTGTTGTTGGGTGGATTGTGTACTGCCTTTGCCTATGTATTGGGGGTTGCGGTTATGAAGGAGCTATCGGCTTTCACCGTAGCATTGACCACTAACCTGGAGCCAGTGTATGGAATTATCCTGGCATTGATGATTTTTGGTCAACGGGAAGCGATGAGTACCGGATTTTATTTTGGTGCCATTATCATCTTGGGAGCTGTTTTTATATATCCATATCTAAAAACAAAATTAAAGTGGTAGCCAGTAGAACTCGATCTATTAAATAGAACTATTCAGGTAGAACTGCTTTTCATAGAATCGCTTGAGATTTTAATATTTTTACGTAATATTTCTGTTGTTTTTCCTAATAAATAAAACTTTTTTTAAAAAGTTTTTAAGTGTCGTTATTTTCATGACACGAATCCCTTGTTTCATAAATGAAACTAAGTTGCTCCGTTTTTAATTTATTTCTTTTATTCGTTATAATTTGCGGTTACATGGTAGTGTATAGCTACTTTATATTTAATTGCAATCAAACGGTTGCGTGTTTTTTGATTTTTGTTTCTTAGAAAGAATGTCGTATATTTTCATTGAATTTATAGGAAAGCACTCTTTCTTATATGTTGAAATAATATTTATTTTGTGTTTATTTCAGAGATTTATTAACAAAATGGGTTAATTTTTCCATAGAAAATCAAAGAAATATGACCTGAATAATAATGATAAACTGGAGGGAAATAGGAGAAGGATATGGGGGGATTACTATACTTGACAATAAAACTTACTGCTGTATTTCGGTAACGGATACAAATAGTAATTACAATATTTCTAACTGTTAATTTTCAAGACACATCAATGTCTGGTTGCCTGATCTTCAGGCAACCTTTTTTTATGCTTATTAAGGTGTATTCCATTGTTAATAAGCTAGAATAAGTCTTTTTTCATGGCTGTGAACTTCCTTGCTGTGCTACATAATTTAGGGAGTCATGTAAATTGGATGTAAAAGCTTGACATATTAGCTGTAAAATGTATTCCTATTTGTGATTTCTGACCAATTATGTTTGATTATTGCGTAACTTTGTACTTTTACAAAGAACTGTACTGTTGCCGTGAGGTAACAGATGAATAACAAAATATGGCAAATATTGTAGCAATTGTAGGGAGGCCAAATGTTGGCAAATCCACTTTATACAACCGTCTTACGGAGAGTCGTAAGGCTATTGTAGATGATTTTAGTGGTGTTACCCGTGACCGTCATTACGGACAAGCCGAATGGATCGGCAAAAAATTCACTGTCATTGATACCGGAGGTTTTGTTCACGGATCAGATGATGTATTCGAAGCGGCTATCCGCGACCAGGTATTAATTGCTATCGATGAAGCTTCCGCGATTCTTTTTGTCGTAGATGCTACAACTGGGATCACTGATCTTGATGATGAAATTGCCGATGTTCTACGTCGTAGCAGTAAACCCGTATTTGTCGTTGCCAATAAAGTAGATAGTGCAAAGCAAACCCACGATACACATGAAT
The DNA here is from genome assembly GCF_051951495.1 of Sphingobacterium lactis. GTDB lineage: Bacteria > Bacteroidota > Bacteroidia > Sphingobacteriales > Sphingobacteriaceae > Sphingobacterium > Sphingobacterium lactis_A. The sequence continues at coordinate 303,563 of NZ_JBNHAS010000002.1, forward strand.
TCTATTCCTTAGGATTAGGCGAAGTGTTTAACATATCTTCCATGACTGGTTCTGGAACCGGTGAATTACTTGATGAGGTTGTTAAAGGATTGGATGAAAATCAGGAAGATGAGGACGAATTACCTAAGTTTACCATTGTTGGTAGACCTAACGTAGGTAAATCTTCCTTAACCAATGCACTTTTAGGTGAGGAACGTAATATCGTAACTCCTATCGCTGGTACAACCCGTGACTCCATCCGTATTCATTATAACCAATTTGGACATGAATTCCTTTTGGTCGATACCGCAGGACTTCGTCGTAAATCCAAAGTAAATGAGGATATCGAATTCTACTCGGTCATGCGTACTATCAAAGCTCTAGAGGATTCTGATGTAGTTATCCTGATGATTGATGCCAAAGATGGTATTGAAGCGCAGGATATCAATATCTTCCACTTAGCGGAGAAAAACAAAAAAGGTATTGTGCTACTTGTGAATAAATGGGATACCGTAGAGAAAGACCATAAGACAGCAAAAGCATTTGAGGATGCTATCAAGTCGAAGATTGCGCCATTTACCGATGTGCCAATTATTTTCACTTCTGTTACAGAGAAACAACGTATTTTCAAAGCTGTAGAAACAGCTATGGAGGTGTATGAGAATAAAACTAAGAAAATCCCTACATCCAAATTAAATGATGTGATGTTAGAGATTATTGAGAAATATCCACCACCAGCAACCAAAGGAAAATACATCAAGATTAAATATGTTACGCAATTACCAGGAAGATCACCAATGTTTGCATTCTTCTGTAATTTGCCACAATACATTAAAGATCCTTATAAGCGATTTATTGAGAATAAGCTTCGAGAAAACTTTGATTTCTCTGGAGTTCCTATCCAAATCTTCTTTAGACAAAAATAAACGAATCAGCAGATCAATATGAATCATAATCTCGTATTATACAATACCTTAACACGTAAGAAAGAGAAATTTGTGCCTATCCATCCAAATATGGTAGGGATGTATGTGTGTGGACCCACTGTTTACAGTGATGTGCACTTAGGGAATTGTAGAACCTTTGTTTCTTTTGATTTGATTTTCCGTTACCTCCTTCACCTTGGTTATAAGGTTCGTTATGTTCGTAACATAACGGATGCTGGCCACTTAGAAGGTGATAATGATGAGGGAGACGATAAATTTGCTAAAAAGGCCAAGCTAGAGCAATTGGAACCTATGGAGATTGTACAAAAGTACACCTTAGGATTCCACGATGTATTGCGTATGTTCAATACCTTGCCGCCTAGCATTGAACCTACTGCAACCGGACATATCTCCGAGCAGATTGAAATGGTTCAAGAGATTATCAAGAATGGTTTTGCATACGAAGTGAATGGTACTGTTTACTTCGATGTAGAGAAATATGTGAAGGAATACAACTACACCATCTTGACCAACCGCAATTTGGAGGATATGCTGAACAATACCCGAGAATTAGGTGGACAAGACGAGAAACGTGGTCGTTTGGACTTTGCGTTATGGATCAAGGCTAAACCGGAGCATATCATGCGTTGGCCATCACCATGGGGAGTAGGTTTCCCAGGATGGCATATTGAATGTTCAGCCATGAGTCGCAAATACTTGGGTGATCAATTCGATATTCACGGTGGAGGAATGGATTTAGCCGCTACCCACCATACCAATGAAATCGCACAATCAGAGGCATGTAACCATACAGCACCGGCTAAATACTGGATGCATACGAATATGTTAACTGTTAATGGAGCAAGAATGTCTAAATCAGCAGGAAATGGTTTCCTTCCAGGTGAATTATTCACTGGTAACCATCCATTGTTGACTAGAGGCTATTCTCCAATGGCTGTTCGTTTCTTTATGCTGCAAGCGCATTATAGAAGTACCCTGGACTTTTCCAATGAAGCATTAGAGGCAGCCGATAAAGGCTATAAACGTCTGATGACGGCCATTAGTTTATTGGAAAAAATCAGCCCGTCTTCAAAATCTAACTTTGGCAATCTGGAAGAAATTAAGGCCAAATGTTATGCTGCCATGGACGATGATTTCAATAGCCCTGTCTTAATAGCGGAGCTATTTGAAGTTGTGCGTATCATTAATTCCATTTACGATAATAAACTGACCATAAATGCTACAGATTTGGAAGCATTACGCAGTTTTATCCAAGCCTTCGTATTTGATATCCTAGGTCTTAAAGATGACCAAGTAGGAGATGTGGACAGCATGGATGATTTGATGCAAATCATCATTGGAATCCGTAATGACGCCAAGAAAAACAAAGATTTTGTGACTTCCGATAGCATCCGTGAGAAATTGACGGAGATTGGTATCCAACTAAAGGATAGCAAGGAAGGAACACTTTGGAATAAGATTTGATTAAGTAGAGAAAATATTAAGAATGATCTATAAAAAAGGCTTAACTCTATTAGCCGCTGCATTAGTATCTGTATCTGCATTTGCCCAACTACCAGATAAGGTAGGTGGGTTATTAAATGTGGATAAAACAGCAGCAAATCTATCCAAAACGGAAGGTCCGCATACCGGATTTAAATATATGGTGGATAAACTATCCACGTTTTACGTGCCATCACCCGTGAATGCGGTTAATTATCTCGATAATAGACCTAACATTCCTGATTTGTTAACTTGGAATCCCAATCTAGTGTTGGTATCTCGGAGTTTAGATTGGGGGGTGACTTCAGGCCCTATGGAATTCCAAAAAGTAGGATCCCCGAAACGTTATGGCCAATATTTGACCGTATGGCGCCGTGATAAAAAAGGTAATTGGAAAGTACATATTCGTACTGAAGTGGAAAACTTCGGTAAGAAAAAAGCTGGAGAACTAGAGTATTACGAACCAGATGATAAAAACTATCTAAAACACCGTTCTACCAAACGATTGGAACAACGTGAGGAGGTGGTATTCCAAACGGATGAATTATTCTCTACTATCCTGAAGGCTGATACAAGAACAGGTTATAAAGAATTCTTAGCCGATGATGCTCGTTTTTACTTCCCATGGCAGAATGAGATTGAGGGTCGAGATAATATCCTGAATTTTCTTAAAAAAGAACGTATTGAGATCGACACTAAGCCTAGCGATGTAGGACGTGCCTATAGTGGTGAATTTGCTTACACCTACGGAACTGCAACGGTAGGGATGAAGGACAAGGTGGTTAAATTTAGTTATGTCCGTATATGGCAGCTAAAAGACGATTTCAACTGGAAGGTCATTCTAGAGATGATGTTCGAAAGATAAACAAGTTTGAAACAATTACTGTTGAGCTAGCAAATAAACAACTTCGATAGTTGGAGTTTTCAATCAAGAATAAAAAGAAAGGGATGAATCGATAAGATTCACCCCTTTTTATATGGTCATTGTGCGAATTACTTCGCTGCGATATCGCTTGCTGGGGTTTGGAAAAGTCTTAACTCATCACATGCTCCGAAGTCCTCATTGATGCTTACGAAGGTAGTTTTCATTTTCTTTTCAAACCATTCACTCATACGACGTCTAACTTTATCCTCTTGAGCGAAGTATTTGATTTTGGCAAAATCCTGCTCCATACTTGCTTGGTGCGGAGGGATACGAGTTTTCAATAAATTGAAACGGTATCCTACTTTACCTGTACGCTCATCTTGGAACTGGTAAGGTTTAGAATATTCACCTGGTTTCAATGGGTCAATCGCCAAGAACAATTCTTTCGGTAAACCATCTACGGAAATTACAGTAGAACGAGTTGGCGACCTTGGGTCGATAACCATACCACCAGTAAATTTGGTCTCTTTATTATCCGAGAACACCGAAGCTGCAGTACTGAAGCTCATCTTGCCGGTAGTTACCAAATTCTGTACCGAGTCTAATTTCGCTTTTGCGCGGTCTAAGCTCGCTTGAGTTGGTTGAGTCAAGATCAATAAGTGTCTCACTTTTACATCCTCACCACGACGCTGTAATACCTGTAAGAAGTGAAATCCATATTCGGTTTCAAAAACTGGAGAGATTTCACCCTCTTTTAAACGGAATGCCATGGCAGCAAATTCCTTTACAAATGTTTCCCTTGGTTGGAAATCCATTTCACCACCACGTGATGCTGAACCTTTATCTTCTGAATAGAAACGAGCAACTGTACCAAAATCAGTACCTGCTAAAACCTGTTGACGGTATTTCTCTGCACGTTCTTTGAAAATATTCTTCTCTTCTTTGGTCAACTCTGGGAAGATAGCGATTTCACCAATCTCTACCTCTGTATTGAAATAAGGTAAACTATCTTTAGGAATCGACTCAAAATATTGTTTTACCTCTTGAGGAGTAATGGTAACTTTCTGTGTTAGGTTCTGTTGAAAACGTTCAGCCTTTAACTGTTCAGCCAATACAGGACGCATTTCCTCCTTGTACTGTAAGATGGAGCGTTTCAATAAGCTTTCTACACGCTCTTGACCACCACCACGTTGAATCATTTCGCGCATACGGGCATTTAATTGATCATCAACTTCTGATTCAGAAACTTCGATCGAGTCGATAGCTGCTTGTTGAGCCAATAATTTGGTGATAACTAATTGTTGTAAGGCTGTACATTTGAAGCTTTCATCCGGTGTACCACCATTCATGAGGTATTGGGCATATTGAGCTTCCACTTCCGATTGTAAAATCACATTGGAACCCACAGTAGCCACCACACGGTCAATAAGCTTTTCTTGTGCATTTGCTTGTACAGTAAATACAGCAAGAAGTAATATAATAATCTTTGAAAGGTTTTTCATTCTGTTTGTTACGCGCTATTTTAGATAGTCTTCCGGCAAAATTATTAAATATTATGCCTTTTTTCTACTTTTATGACTGAAATAAAATAATATTCTTAATCAACCGTTTTAAAAGTTCAGCTAAAATAATCATTGCATTATACATTTAGGCTGATTTAACCATATTTAACAGATGATAAAACGCCTTTTACCTATCTTAATTTTCTTTGCTATGCTCCATAGCCAACACATACAAGCTCAACAAATTCCACTTTATATCGGTACCTACACCCAAAAGAATGAAAGTAAGGGGATTTATACATTCGCATTCGATACCAAAACTGGAGATGCTACTTTGTTGTCAGAAACTGAAACTGCTTCACCTTCCTTCCTTGCTCGTCACAAAAACATCTTGTTGGCAGCAAATGAACTGACCGATGGAAATCAAAGCGTTTCGGCTTTCCGTATAGAAGATGGGAAACTACAATTTTTAAATAAACTACCAACCACAGGCTCGGCACCTTGCCATGTCATAACCGACAAAAAAGGGAAATATGCTGTTGTATCCAATTATTTGGGTGGAGCTTTAGATTTGTATGCTATCGATACGAATGGCCACATCCGCCAAGATGATTTTAAAAAATATAGCGGTTCCAGTGTCGATACCAAAAGACAAGAGGCACCGCATATACATTCCGCCTTTCAAGGTCCTGATGGGAATATCTACGTTTCTGATTTAGGTACAGATTTAATCCATGTTTTAGCGGTGAAGTTAGAAAACGGGAAATACCAATTTAATGAAATAGAGACCATACAAACCCCTAAGGGGGCTGGTCCTAGACACATCGCCTTTCATCCTAACAAAAAGTATTTCTATGCACTGATGGAAATGTCTGCTGATGTCGTTGTTTATGAAAAAACAGGAAATTCCTGGAAACAAAAGCAGGTCATCAACATGAATGCAGAAGGTTTTTTAGGTAAGGATGGTGCAGCAGATGTTAAGATATCCAAAGATGGCAAGTTTGTCTATGCCAGCAATCGGGTTGATGCAAATACGATTAGTACCTTTGCTGTTCAAAAAGATGGTACTTTAAATAAAATTCAGGTTCAGTCTGTTCTTGGTAAAGGGCCGCGTAATTTTAATTTCTCTCCAGATCAAAACTTCGTATTGGTGGGGAATCAATTAAGCAATGAGGTGATAATTTTTAAACGTGATAAAAAGACTGGGTTATTGAGCGATTCTGGAAAACGTATTAAAGCCTTTAAACCCGTTTGTTTAATCTTTTAATCCGTTTCGTCTTCATCATTGGAGATGGTCTCTTCGGGATGCTTTTGCGCCTTTTTAGGGTCACTTTCTAAGCAATGTGTTTCTTTGTTGTACATGCCTTTCAGTTGATCGGTTACTGTGCCTTTCCAAAGTGGAGTGCCAATGAAATAGGCTGCTTTTCCAATCATATGCGCCGCAATAGGTGCCGTTAGGATCAAGAAAAATATAATTGCTATGGATTTGGTGGTTACCGATACATCATCCGGGAACATAATCGCTGCACAGATCAACAAGAGCCCTACGCCTAATGTTGAAGCTTTTACCGTTACGGAAAGGCGCAGATAGAAATCGGGCATCCTTAATACGCCAATGGATGCAAACAATATAGACAAGGCACCTACGGTGCTCAAAAATCCCAATATCCAATCAATCATCTTGTTGTTTTTCTATGTAATACGAAAAGGCAATCGTGCCTAAGAAAGCAATCAGTGCCAAAATAATAGCAACATCCAATAGAACTTCTTGTTCCTGCCGGATACTATAAACCGTAATAATCCCAATCCCAATCGTGATAATCAAGTCCAAGGCAATCACCCGATCCACCACCGAAGGACCTTTAAACAAACGGATAAAGACTAATAAAACCGAAATGGTCAATATCGGGAGAATTACAAAATCAAAATAGGTCTCTAAACTCATCGCAATATTTCCAATAATTTACGTTCAACCCCTGTTTTTAAACTCCGAATAAATGCCTCTTCATCCTTCAGGTACATCACATGGATATAGATGGCCTTTTTATCATCACTGATATCCATAATCAGCGTACCTGGTGTTAAAGAAATAAAAGTTGCTAATAGATTAATCTCAAAGTCTGTTGTAGCATTTACCGGATAACGCACAATACCCGGTTTAAAGAAGTATTTAGGCGTAATAACGTCATATGCAACTTGCACATTCGCTTTGATTAATTCATATAGAAAGAAGAAGAAGAAACTAACAATCTTGGGTACCCTATAGAAATACCGTTGATCCGTTTCATTCCTATTCATGATAAATAGCACCCCAAAACCTAATAAATAGCCGAACACAAAGTTCGAGTAGTTCATCTGGCCTGTCAATGCTACCCAAATAAAGGATAGCAGGAGGTTCATTAGAAAAAACTTGATCATTGTTCAAAAGCTTTATCGCCCAACACGGTACGGATGTATGGGCTTGTGTCCATTAACTCGTTGGTGATTTTATCCACCAACAAAACGATGTTTTCGGCTTGAATACCGATATATAGTGTCACCCCGCATAATAACAAAATCGGTAAGACCAATAATATCTTCTTGAATGGGGGCATGGTCTCAAACTTGTTTTCCACCTCGACATCTGCTGGAACATCTTTCCAAAAAACATCGGCCCACATTTTAGCAATGACATATAAGGTTACTAAACTTCCAATAATCAGGGCTGCAACAAAGAAATACTGCTTCTCGATAAAAGCTTCCTGAAACAAGTAAATCTTTGGCCAGAATCCCGATAATGGGGGGATACCAACCAAGGAGAAGAGTACCAGTGCGATGATGAGTGAAATTATTGGATAATCCTTATACAAGCCACCTAATTTATTCATATCCATCGTGCCCCGAACCTGACGGATAAATCCGGCAATCAGGAACATATTGGTCTTTACGATGATATCGTGAATCAAGTAAAATACGGTTCCCATCAATGCAATCTTGCTAAACATGGCTATACCTCCAAGCATAAATCCTATATGACAAACAATGAGATAGGAAAAAAGGCGACGTATGTTCGGCTTGACCATTGCCCCAAAAGCGCCTGTCAATATGGTTAGAACTGCCAGAACCATAAATAAAGTCCGTGTAAAATCATCTGGGATGAAAATCAAACTGAACACCCTTAAAATAGCGTAGATACCTACCTTGGTCAATAGACCACCAAATGTTGCCGCAACTGCGGAAGGTGGTGTATGGTAGGATGAAGGCAACCAATAATACAGCGGAAATACAGCGGATTTAATACCAAAGCCCATGATAAAGAATATGGAGGTCACCCCAACCAAAGGTTTATTGGGGAAATCCCGAATCTTTAAAGCAAGGTCTGCCATATTCAAGGAACCTGTAATACCGTATAATATCCCTATCCCGGTTAGGAAGAAGGTCGATGCCAGAATATTCATGGACATGTATTTCACCGCCCCTTCTAATTGTGCTTTTCGGCCACCTAAGGTCATTAAGACAAAAGAAGAAATGATAATTACCTCAAACCACACATACAGGTTAAAGATGTCTCCTGTTAAGAAGGCACCATTTAATCCCATCAATAAGAAGTGGAAAATCGGGAAATAGCCATAGAGCATTCGTTGTCTATTCAATCCGATGGATGAAAAGATGGATACGGCAAAGCCTGCAATGGAAGTTAAGAGCACCATAGTGGTGGCTAGTGGATCCGCCACAAAGACAATTCCAAATGGGGCATCCCAATTGGACGCATTCAAATGCAATGGACCTTCATTATAAACTTGGGCAAACAATCGGATGGCAATAAGCAGACCGATAAAAGCTCCGCCCACACTCAGGAAACGCTGAGAGATGGTCTTCCGCCAAGCAATCAGCTGTAAGATTGCTGTGAATAGGTGGATGAATACAGGGGCTAAAATATGGTTATCGATCATATATCTTCTTCTTCCGGCGTGTTTAAGTCATCTAAATCATCAGTATCCACTAGGGCATAAACCCTTTTTAGCAATACAATCGCAAATGCAGTCAAAGCGAAGCTGATAACGATAGCCGTTAGGATCAACGCTTGTGGAATAGGGTCTGCATAAATATCTTGAAATACATTGTGGTCTGCATCAATAACCGGAGGTTTCCCCTTGGTGATGCTCCCTAAAAGGAAAATGAGAATGTTGGTGCCATTACCAAGCAACATAATACCCAGCAATAGCTTCACCATGCTTCGCCTCAGGATTAAAAAAACCCCAGCAGCGTACAGTAAACCCAGAACCGCGACCAATAATAACTCCATAGGCCTAGTCTTTATTTAATGAAATGGTGAACAATATGGTTAATACAACGCCTACAACGACCAAATAAACGCCTAAATCAAAAAATAAGGCGGAACCAATCATGCCTATTACGGGGATTTTCTCTTCCCACCACAATCCTGTCATCGGTGGTAAACCGAAAAACGTTGGTAACACCACGCTAACAGCTGATATTCCCAAACCAATAGGAATTAAAGACAAGGGTTTTCTACGTAAAATCTTCATGGTCGCTTCAGCGCCATTGGCAAAACTATGTAAGACAAAAGCAATGGATGCCACTAAGCCGCCAACAAAGCCTCCTCCTGGGTAGTAATGGCCCCGAAGTAATAGGAAAAATGAAAATAAAAGCAATATGGGCAATAAATATCGTGTTGCTGTCTGTAATATGATACTTCGCATAATGTTGTTATTCTTTTTCTGACGATTTTAACCTTAATTTCAATAAACTATAAACCCCTAAGGCAGCAATACCCAATACCACGGTTTCAAACATTGTGTCGATTCCTCGGAAATCCGCCAAGATAAGGTTCACCACGTTTTTCCCCTTTGCCATGATATAGGCGTTCTCCCCATAGAAATCACTGGTCTGCGTTTGTATAGGTTCATACATTACCTTCAAGGCGATGATGGATAATATAATTCCAAAACCTAATGCGACTACCGTATCTCGATAACGCTGTTTCGCAGATGCTAGATTTAAGAAGCCCGGAAGCTTATACAAAACCAATACGAATAAGACTGTACTCAGGGTGTCAATGGAGAATTGCGTCATGGCCAAATCTGGTGCACTGTAGAATACATACATCAAACAGATACAGTATCCGATGACACTCATCGCAACCACGGAGGTTAATCGGGATGGCGTCGTAACGACAATTACCAATGCTCCTAATAATATGATGACTACAGCTACTTCGTAGATGGTTAATGGAGTAAGGTTGTCGAAATCAATTAATATCGGTCCACTCACCCAAAGCTTATAAATCAAAAGTATTTCTGCGAAGACAATGATTTTTAGTAAGTAGGAGCGTAGAAAACCATTGTGTAAAAGGTTGGTGTACCAATTGGAAAAACGTAGTATGTCGTTGCTATAACGGGTTAAGATGTTCTGTGCTGATATACCATTGAACTGTTCAATCAGTCCTAATTTCTTCGTACTTGGTTTGTTGGCCAAGTAAAGCAGGGTTCCAACGGCTAAGGTAACTAAGCTTAAGATCAATACGGTATTAAAGGAACCATGCCATATCGCCAATTTCATTTGGGTCTCTGACCCAAAAATGGCATCTGCAGTCGCCATGCTAAACCATTTTCCTACATATCCAGGAAATATCCCGAATAGAAGTCCCAATGAGGCTAATACCAATGGCGGTATCCACATGGATGGATAAGGCAGGTGTAGCTTACTAAACTGATCAGGTAATTTACCAGAGAAAGGTTTTATTCCGGCCATAAATCCAGCTGCAACTAAGCAGATATTCGTGGCGACGGCAATACCCGTCAATATCCAAATCAAGTTTGAAGGTCCATGAAGGGTTGCTTCATAAATCAAGTCCTTTCCAATGAATCCAAAGGTTAATGGTAGGCCCGCACTGCTCAATGCGGCTAAACCTGCGGCTATTGCTACAGGCAGTAACACTTTTCTTAAACCAGCTAGTTTCGTAATATCCCTGGTTCCTGTTTCATGGTCAATAATTCCAGTCACAAGGAATAAGGTAGCTTTGTATAAGGCATGCACCAGAATAAATACTGAAGCCGCAATAATAGCTTCTCTGGAGCCTAAACCCAATAGAAATACTAAGATCCCTAGGGCTGAAATGGTGGTATATGCAAGAATGGATTTTAAATCAATTCGAAATAGCGAATGTATCGCTGCAAATAGCATGGTTAGTCCACCGACGATCATCAAAGGATAAGACCATAAATCCGTACCTCCTAGAATAGGGAAGAATCGAGCGAGCAGATATATACCTGCTTTTACCATGGTTGCTGAGTGTAGGTAGGCCGATACTGGAGTCGGTGCCTTCATGGCGCCCGGTAACCAAAAGTGAAATGGGAATTGAGCCGATTTCGTAAAAGCACCTAAGAAGATGAAAAGAAGGACTAGTGGATAACTTTGATGATTAAGGATCTGCTCCCTATGCTCAATAAGTTCTGAAATCTGATAGGTCCCCGCGATATTCGCCAATAGAATTAATCCTGCTAGAAGAAAGAAACCACCCATCCCGGTAATCGTGAGAGCAGTCATGGCACTCTTTCGAGAAGCCGCTTGATCGTTGTTAAATCCGATGAGGAAAAAGGAGCTAATACTAGTCAATTCCCAGAAAATAAATAACAACAACATGTTATCAGACAGGACTAAACCCATCATTGCGGTCATAAACAGAAATAAATAACCAAAGAAGCGGTCGAAATAGGGATGACCCTTCAAATAAGTTCTTGCATAGAAGAATATCCCAGCACCTATGCCCGTGATCAATAGCATAAAAAGCATGGATAATCCATCTAATCGTAAGTCAAAATTTACCCCTAAGCTTGGGACCCATTTAATTTGTTGGATCACAGAAGAACCTTCAACAATATTGGGCAAATAACCAAGGTAATAGGCGAAAATCCCTGTAGGAACTAAGGGCAAAATTATACTCCACTTGGATTTAAGCCTCGAACCGAAGGGTATTAACAGGAGAGCAGAAAGCAGACCAAGAAGTATAGTAAATAACATGAACTAACAATTAGAAAATTAAGGGAATCGGCTAAAAATAATAAAAATGTTGCATTTTTCCCGGTTAAATTAAGGTTAAAACTGAAAAAATTATCCCATTCCTTAGGTTTTATCCTTAGTTTTATAGATACAATTTAACACCGTTATGAAAAAACAACCTATCCTAATTTATGTTCTTTTACTAGGACTATTTCTGACTGTGGGACAAACTTTCGCACAGCAGGTTTATCAAAAACCAAAACTAAGTGATAAAAATTCCTGGTCCCTGGTTTTATTGCCAGACCCGCAATCTTATGTCAAATTTGAACGTAATGTGGGCATCATCAATATGATGACCACCTGGGTCAAAGAAACTGCAGACTCATTGAATACGCAATTTGTCCTCTGTACCGGCGATTTAGTGGAACAGAACGACTTAATGAATCCCAATGGTAAAGCCGCAAACCAAAACAGCCGTCAACAATGGACGAACATCCGCGGTGCTTTCCAACGTTTGGATGGCTACCTACCTTACGTCTTGGCTACAGGAAACCACGATTATGGACATGTGAGTGCCGAATATCGTTCTACGCATTATGACCAATATTTTTCCGCAGAACAAAACGGATTGAATGCTCGTGCCTTACGTGATGTAGGTCCAAACCTTAATGGAGCATCTACTGCAGTCAATGCAACCTTTGAATTCCAGGTTCCTTCCGGTAAAAAGATACTAGTTATGGTATTGGAATTTGCTCCTAGAGATACTGTATTGCAATGGGCAAAAAAGATCGTGGATAAACCTATCTATGCCAATCATGAAGTGATCTTGTTAACCCATGTGTTCTTGGATAAGAAGAGTCAACATATTGTAAAGCAAGGATATAAAATCGAAGATGCGAATTATGGTGCTGCGGTTTTTGAGAAATTAGTGAAACCTTCTAAAAACATCCGCTTGGTATTTTCTGGACATATTGGAGAAGCCGATAAATTCGATGGACACTTAGGTTTCCGTCAGGATAAGAATGCTGCCGGAAAAACAGTATCTCAGATGACCTTCAATGCGCAAGCAATGGGCGGAGGCTGGCATGGCAATGGTGGTGATGGCTGGTTAAGATACTTGGAATTCCTGCCAGATGGAAAAACAGTGAAAGTAAAAACCTTCTCACCTCTTTTCGCCATCTCCCCAGCAACACAACATCTCGCCTATAAAACAGAAAAGAACCAAGAGTTTGAGTTTTCGATTGACTAAAGTCGATTTAGTTGAAAAATAACAGAGGATAATTTGCCATAAGAAAGGGTCAACGCACGGTGTTGACCCTTTCTTGTTTAAGGTTATGAATCAAAAAATAATGCCCCATTGTGTTGTACATAGTCTCTTTTCTTTATTAAAAAAATATTCTAACTACTAACTACTGCCCATGGGGCTAAGACCCTTTGTTTCGCCCTGAGTGGTAAACAGTATAATTACTATCCTGCCATAGGTCTAATTACTTGATACTAAATACTAACTACTGCCCATAGGGCTAAGACTCTTTGCTTTGCTCTGAGTTGGGCATGGTAAAACTAATTTTGCATGGCGGGCGATGCATGCATCGCCCCTACATTAAACGGGAAATCCCAACCTAATACCTATACCTAACACCCTTTCTATCTCAAATCTAATAGCGTAGCGGTCTCATATCTCACATCTATTTCCCCCTTTTTCGTTTCTAAATTCTGTTGTCTTTTGTCTGTTGTCTAATAGTCTCTCCTTTGGTTTTATTCGACACTCTTACGGATCTCCTTCGGAACTTGTTCGGAACTCCTTCGGATCTCGTTCGGTTAGAAGCGAACGAGATCCGAAGGAGATCCATATCAGATCCCTAGAAATTCCCTAGGCGTCTCGAATAAAACTAGAGCCTGAACCAAGGGAAATACATTCCGTTCCTAATTGAAGATTGGTAAAGAAGTGGACAATTGGGATATTTGAAAGCAATCCGATATTTGACACTATTTAACGAATAGTATTGCTTATCATTTTAATTTATCTTCTATTTTTGTTTTAAAAACCAATTTATGAAGAAATTATTTTTACTCGTATTAGCTATATGGTCCATTCAGGTTCATGCGCAAAGCCTTTCTAAGGATAGTTTGTCGAAACACGTTCATTATTTGGCTTCGGAAGAATTGAAGGGGCGAGGTTTAGGGACTGAAGGGAAGGAGCTTGCTAAGGCTTATATTCTTCAGCATTTCAAACAAGCAGAATTACAACCTTACAAAGGTTCTTATGAGCAAAACTTTGATTTGCGGATTAAGTTAGCTGTTGTGAAGGCCACAAATGTAGTTGGAATGGTAGAGGGGACAGATCCGGCTTTAAAATCGGAGATTATAGTTTTAGGGGCGCATTATGACCATTTGGGATATAGGCCTGGAACCTCAACTTATTATCCTGGAGCAGATGATAATGCATCCGGGGTAGCAACCATCATTGAGTTGGCGAAATATTTTCAGCAGAACAAGCCTAAACGTACTATACTTTTTATAGCATTTGATGCTGAAGAGTCTGGTCTGATCGGTTCGAATCATTTTGTTAAGGAATTGACTAAGGAGGAGCGTTTAAGTATGAAGGCCATGTTTAGTTTTGATATGGTTGGTATGTTGCAGAAAAATGAGGGATTGACGTTAAAGGGTGTTGGGCATATCAAAGGGGGTGCTGAATTAGCAAAGGAACTCGCTCAAGGGATACCATTGAAAGATCTATCCGCATCTACAGAGGCATATACCGATACTGAACCTTTTGGGACATCTGGAATACCTGCCATACATGTATTTACGGGTTTGAAGTCGCCTTATCATAAACCTGAGGATAAAGCAGATCTGTTGGATTATCATGGAATGGAGCGCATTGCTAAATTTAGTTCACGTTTTGTTGAAGCCTTGGCCAATCATACAGAGGTGGGTGCCGAAAACGTGATGAAGCGCTTACAAAAGAAACCAGGAGCAATCATGAGACCATTACGTTTTGCGGTTTTAGGAGAATTGAATACCGGAAAGCATCTGTATCAGGAAGAGTTCTACGATGCCAAAGCCGAAGTAGGATTTGCTTTAGGACTTCGCGCAAGTTACAGGTTAAGCAAGATGTATGCTTTAGATTTGGGTGTTCATTTTGATCAAAATGCCAGTCGATCTGCTGCAGGAAGATTTTATCGCAATTCACTGATGGTACCGTTGGATTTGAAATTTGGACACCTGTTCTATGTTAATGCCGGTGCCTATTATAAGAATCACTTTAATGGAAAGAACGGTGCTGAAAAATTGGACTTCAACTCCGACTTTCGAAAAGATGAATGGGGATTCCAGGCAGGATTTGGATTTGAATATTCTAAGTATATTTTTGGTGTGAACTACCGCGGGGCTTTTAATTCCATTATGCAGAATGGACCTAAAATAGTACCGACAAGTTCTGGATTCTATTTAGGCTATCGCTTTTAAGGTTTATAATAAGACACAAAAACACTAATACATAAAACCAAAAAGCCAAATGGGAATGATATTGGAATACCCTATTTCGATTCCATCCTTTGCTAAGTATGCCTTATCTAGTTGGGCTACTTGCTTTTTGGTTTTATTCTTTCCACCAATTTCAAAGGTATAGGTTTTGTCAATGATAAAATCAGTTTTTTCGGCAAGATTTATTTCATGCAAACCTTTAAATTGATTCAAGAAAAAGGTTTCTCGTACATTACCGATATTGGTATTTTCCTTAGCAAGGGCATACATCAAATTACTGTTATTCAAATAAAGTTTCTCTGGCTTGGTTAAGACACCTATACCACTATTGTCTTTGTATAATTCGTTGACCAATCCTGCTCGTTCCAACAGCTTGATGCTGTGCACCAACATATTACGTGAAACACCCACTTTTTCGCTGAGTTTGCTAATGTTAGGTGTGAAGGGTGCACTTGTCGCCACGGTAATCAATAGTTTCTTTAGCTTTACCAAGCTATCGTACTGCATATCTTCAACCGCATGGATATCGATTTCGATAATTAGATTAATGGTATTAATCAGTTTTTGCGCATAACTCTGTTCATTTTCCCGATAATAGGGATATGCACCAATTCGCAGGTATTTTTCAAAAAGAGGTATGGGTTTGATGTCTTGGAGTAAAGCAGCAGCAATTTGTTGATGCTCATTTAAAATCGTTTCCAAACTATAGCTTGGTAAATTCTTTTTCGTCTCCAATTGGATGAATTCCCGAAAAGACAATTCCTTTAGGATATAAGATACAGCTCTTCGACTTAAATCGGATTCTGATTGGTAGATTTCCAACATGGAGGAGGAGGTAAAAATGACTTTCAGCTCGGGGAAGTTATCATAAATCAGTTTAATTTCCCTGGACCAATTGGGATACTTGTGTACTTCATCGAGCAATAAATGTGTTCCCCCCATCAAAGCAAATTGCTTGGCCAGTTCATATAAATTGTGGTTAAAAAAGTAAATATGATCCAAGCTAATATACAGACTGGAGGATTGTGGAAGATGGAGCTTTGCTAATTGCAATAGAAGTGTTGTCTTGCCAGAACCCCGCGCGCCTTTAATCGCTATCAAGCGGTTATTTAAATCCAACTCATTCAACAAATACCGTTGAAATTCCAAGGATTGACGGAGAAGTTTAGCCTGAAATTCCAATAATAATTCTTCCATAATTGCTTTCTATATAAAGCAAATATAGGTAATTAATGCTTTTTATAAAAAGCATTTTATATTTATTATTGCTTTTTGTAAAGAGCAATATTGAAATTTTTTAAGATATGGAAAGAGTTTATTTATTAAAGGAGATTCGAAGTTTCATGTAAAGAGAGGGAAAAATGTCTAAGTTTATAGCATGAAGA
This sequence comes from Sphingobacterium lactis, assembly GCF_051951495.1. Taxonomy (GTDB): domain Bacteria; phylum Bacteroidota; class Bacteroidia; order Sphingobacteriales; family Sphingobacteriaceae; genus Sphingobacterium; species Sphingobacterium lactis_A. The sequence goes on from NZ_JBNHAS010000002.1 coordinate 320,214, forward strand.
AACCCTATCGCTTTGTCAAAAGTCATAAGACTTCTGATCAAAACGATAGGGTTTTTATGGGGATAAGTCCGAAGAGCTTATTTCATTTTCTTGGAGCCTTCGATGATGGATTCCACCACGTTAGGGTCTTGTAGGGTTGAAGTATCACCCAGGCTATTTAATTCGCCTTCTGCGATCTTGCGTAAGATACGGCGCATGATTTTTCCAGATCTTGTTTTCGGCAATTCTGTTACGAATTGAATAATATCTGGTTTAGCGATAGCACCAATGATACGTGTCACGGTTTGCAAGATATCTTGACGTGTTTTTTCTTCGTCGATATGGTGATTAGCAATCACATAAGCATAAATACCTTGTCCTTTCACTGGATGCGGGTATCCTACGATGGCAGATTCTACCACATCGGCGTGCATGTTGATGGCATTTTCAACCTCCGCGGTACCGATACGGTGCCCTGAAACGTTCAATACATCATCGACACGACCGGTAATACGGTAATAACCTTCCGGACTGCGGTAACAGCCGTCTCCTGTGAAGTACATGTTTTCATAGGTAGAGAAATAGGTTTGGCGACAGCGTTCATGGTCACCCCAAGTGGTGCGAAGCATACCTGGCCATGGAAACTTAATACATAAGTTACCACTCACATCATTTCCTTCGATCTCTTGTCCGGTATCATCCATTAAGCAAGGCTGAACTCCTGGTAAAGGTAGCATTGCATATCCTGGGATTTCTGGTGTAATTCCGGCAATAGGTGTGATTAAGTGTCCACCATTTTCCGTTTGCCACCAAGTATCCACAATTGGACATTTACCTTTACCCACTTTCTCATGGTACCAAGTCCAAGCTTCTTCATTGATAGGTTCACCTACTGAACCCAATACACGAAGCGAGGAAAGATCTTTATTTTCTAAATACTCATCTCCGAACGCCATCAAAGAACGAATAGCTGTAGGAGCGGTATACAGCGTATTTACCTTGTATTTATCAACGATATCCCAGAAACGTCCAGCATCTGGATAGGTTGGGATACCTTCAAACATCAAGGATGTTGCTCCTTGCGATAGCGGTCCATAAACAATATAAGAGTGTCCCGTAATCCAACCGATATCTGCAGTACAGAAGAAGATTTCCCCAGGTTGGTATTGGAAGGTATTGGCAAAGGTGTATCCAGTATAGACCATATAACCCGCCGTGGTATGCACTACCCCTTTAGGTTTGCCTGTTGAACCGGAAGTATAAAGGATAAACAAGGTGTCTTCAGCATCCATCTCTTCAGCAGGACAAGCTGGATTGCCTTGAGTTTCCACTTTCTTAATTTCATCTTCCCACCATACATCACGACCTTTTATCATAGATATAGGCGTACGCGTGCGAGTCAATACAATAACCTTTTCAACCGATTTACACTGCATTAAGGCATCATCAACAATACTTTTCAGCTCTAAGATTTTCTTTCCACGGAAACCACCATCGGAGGTGATAACCAATTTACATTCGGCATCGTTGATACGATCAGCAATAGATTGTGCGGAGAATCCTCCAAATACTACGGAATGTATAGCACCAATTCGCGCACATGCTAAAACTGCGATAACCAATTCAGGTACCATTGGTAAGTAAATACAAACACGGTCTCCTTTACGGATGTTGTTGTTTTTTAGCACAGTAGCAAATTGCTCTACCTTTTGTAACAACTGCTTATAGGTAAGAACACGGTGAGCTTCATGTGGATCGTTAGGCTCCCAGATAATAGCTGGTTGGTCACCTAATTGATAGATATGACGATCTAAACAGTTTTCGGTTATATTTAGCTTTCCCCCTTCAAACCACTTAATATCCGGTTCCTTAAAGTTCCATTTTAGGACATTTGTCCATTTTCTCTTCCAAAAGAAATTCTCTGCAATTCCTCCCCAGAATTGCTCCGGATTTTCTACACTCTCTTTGTAAGCTTTTTGATACTCCTCAAAAGATTTAATTTGAAAACTCATCTTTCTAAAATAAAATTATAGGTCTACATTATATTTGCCTTAGGAATTATTTAATTCGGTCAATTACTTATTAAATGACGTTAAATAGGCCTGCAGCAGAGCTAATTTAATTTTTTTTAATATGTTTTACTAATTTTTAGGTGGCTTGATTGAATAAATTGCATTTTTGTTTAGGATTTATTGTGGAAATATTAAAGCGCCTATATTATTTTTTTGTGAATAGCAACTTCCTTATTGCGATGGCTGCTGTTGCGCAATGTGCTTTAACCTATATCATCTTAGATTTACCGGTTAATCCCTATATTTTAGTGATAGAAGGGGCTACAACCTTACTTTTATACAACCTGAGTCTTTATCTTTCCTTGCCCAAGGATCCGCAGTCATCTCCTTATCAGCGGACCCGATGGATTGGTAAAAACTTGCGATTTCTTTGGGCCTTCAGCATTCTTGCTGTGCTATTAACCGCCTGGGCCTTGTTACATTTGCATATACTGACGCTCTTATTCTTAGGTTTTGTGGGTATGGTCAGTTTGGCCTATGCTGTTCCAATAGTACAGATTGCAGGTAAAAAAATAGGCTTAAGACAAGTTCCAGGTTTAAAGGTCTTTTATATAGCCTTGGTTTGGTCTTTAAGTAGTGTGGGCTTGCCGGTTGTGGAATTATATGCTAATCATGCTGTTATTGATTGGTATATGGCAAATTACTTGGGCTTGGTCAAAATTCTATTTTTACTCTTATGTACCCTGCCTTTTGATATCAGAGATTATGAACAGGATAGTTATTATAAGTTAAAGACTATACCGATAATCTTGGGTAAGGAAAAGGCTATTTTACTTTCCTATGGAATGGGCCTTTTCCATATTTTATTAATGCTGGTATCACCTTATTCACCTGCTGTAAAATGGGGGATGGTGCTGACCAGTGTTTTCGTGTTACTGCTTTTTAAGTTTGTTATTTTCACCGACAAAAAACATTATCACCATGTTTACTTATTGGACATGGCACTGATTGTACAATGGTTTGCGGTTTGGGTTTGGCAGGGTTGAGTCCGATTCTTTTCCTAATAACAATTTTTTTACAAGCTTGTAAATTGCTAAATTTTCATTGAATGGCAATATTTTTTCCAAGCATCGCCTAATATTAACTCCGTTATTGCAATACAAAATTATTTTTATTTCTTTTGTTAAATAATTATTAAATTTTTCCTCAGAAGAGGACGTCTATCTTGAATTAATGAATGGTTATTAATCCTATCTGTTTGTTTTCAATAGGTTAGGGTTTCAAAGAAATATTCTTGGAGAATGAACGAATTCGAATTATGGAATTTGTTGCAAGAGGGGGATGAAGCTGCCTTTGCACAGGTATACCATCAATATGTGGATGCCCTGTATGGCTATGGCCAAAATTTAGGCTATGAGGCTGCAGATATTGAAGATGCTATCCAGGAATTGTTCGTTAAGATTTACCATAAAAGAGGACAGTACCAAACGGTCAAAAATCTAAAAGTCTATCTATTTATTGCATTAAAAAATACCTTGTTGAACAAGCGTTCCAAAGTCAAGGTTATTGAACTAAATCCGGAGTTGCACGATGCCGAGGAGGCTAGTATGGAAGAACAATGGATCTTGAAGGAGCAATCTCAAATTGATCGACAATTGTTAAAAGAAGGTTTAGCTCAATTAAGTCCACGACAAAAGCAAGTATTGTATTTTCGGTTTTTTAAAACCATGAGCTTTAAGCAGATTGCCGAACACTTGCAGATCAACCCACAGTCTGCAAAAAATATTGCCCAGTCGGCTGTTAAAAAACTTAAGGCTTTCCTAACCCTTTTGATCCTATTGGTTCTACTTTTTTCATAAATAATCTCGCTTATTTTCAGCGGTTTAAATCTTTTCTTTTAAAAAAGTTAAAATAAAGTTTCATTTCCATGAGTACTTTTTAGAAAAGCTACTGTCCTTAAATTAACAGGCCTTCAATGACCTTTAATTTATGAATGTAAATAACTACCATTTTCATACGACCGTTACGGAATTCCTTAGTGATGAATTTTTCATCAGCTCCATGCTTGATCCAACAGCAGAAAGTGATTTGTTTTGGCAAAACCTACTTGCTGAAGGTAAAATATCGGAGGCTACCTTTCTTGACGCGCGTCAGAAATTATTGGGTGTTCCACAACCAATGGATCCTTTGCGGAAAGTGGAGTTGTTTATGCGCATTCAAGATGCGCAGGTGACAAAGCCAAAAATCCGAAATCTTTATCGCTATGCTGCAGCCATCATATTGGCAACAGTGGGAGCATCCTTATGGTTTTACTTTCAACGCACTGCGATTAGCGATAATTCAGAAGCAATATTAGCAGCAACAGAAGATAGTACCGGGATACGCTTAGTAACGAACGGCGATCAAACGCTACAGATTTCAGGGAAAGAAGCGGTGTTGGATTTCTCGAATGCAGAGAATGTTAAGCTCAATACCCAAACCATTGAGCTTTCCAAGAAAGAAGAAGCCATACAACATGAGGTTCATGTTCCACTAGGAAAAAGAATGTCCTTAGTACTTCCAGATGGTACAAAACTATGGGTGAATGCAGGTTCGTCGATTCAATTTCCAAGTCATTTTTCCGACAATAAAAGAGAGGTCCGCGTCAATGGTGAGGTCTATGCGGATGTGACTAAAGACCCGAAGAAACCTTTTGTATTCCATACCAAAGAGTTTGATGTACAGGTTTTGGGTACCAGCTTGAATATTCATGCCTATGAGCAAGATGCAAAACATCAAGTTACGCTGGTGGAAGGAAGTGTGCGGATGAAAAGTAAAGCAGGTGAATATCTGCTAAGCCCTGACCAGGCATATTTTAAAAATGGTCAAGTAGAACAGGTGAAGAAAGTGGATGTAACATTTTTCACGTCCTGGAAGGATGGGTTTTATCGGTTTAAAGACCAGCCGCTACAGGATGTAATCCACAATTTGGAGCGGTATTATGGGGCAAGTATTGCCTATGAGCCAAAAATTGCGACATTAAAATGTTCTGGCTATTTGGATCTACAGGAGGATCTGCAGGCAGTTTTACGAGGAGTAGCATTCTCCTTGGATATACAAATGAGAAAAGAAAACAACACATATAAACTATACCAGAAGCCTATGTAAAGAAATGAGTAATGAACCTAGCTAATCAAAAAAAAGGCAATACGATTTCTGTATTGCCCTAAAAAATGCGTTGTCGCGCATCTTATTATTAATAACTCTGATTAACAAATTTATGAAAGAATTTGAAAAGGCCAGCTATACCTTTACAAAACGGTATTGCAAAAGCCTTGTTTTAAGTTCGCTGCTTCTTTTCTACAGCACGAACGAAGCCTTTGCTACGCAAAAAGAGATCGAAAATCCTGTAACACGGGTGACGGTCAATATCAGTAACACCAGTTTAGTGGATGCCTTTAAAAAGTTAGAGAGCTATGGTGTTTTGGTGTTTTATTCCAGCAATATTGACAATCCGAACAAACAGGTTCAAGTCAAAGCGGATAATAAAACCTTAAAAGAAATATTCGACAGTTTACTTGCAGGGACGCAGAATACCTATTCCATTGAAGGAAGACAGGTGTTCATCAAGCGTGTCAATACAGCGAACCCCAGGCAAAACAACAGCAGTGAAAAGCAGCAATTAGAAGCTTCAGGGCGTGTTGTTTCGGAAGATGGTAAACCCATCGCCGGTGCATCCGTTACTTTGGTTGGAGGAACTGCCAGCGTAAGTACGGATGATTTAGGACATTTCCGTATTGCTGTTCCAAATGGTAATGCTAAGTTAATTGTCAGCTATGTGGGTTATGATAGACAACAGGTATCTGCAGGCTTAGATATCCGTGTGACTTTGGTGAAGAAGGAAGATGTGATTGAGGAGGTAGTAGTTACAGGGGTAACAAAGACTGATAAACGATTATTTACTGGTGCTTCAACAAAATTGAATGCTGAGGACATGAAAATCGACGGTATGCCTGAGATTAGCCGTTCCTTAGAAGGCCGTGTTGCAGGGGTATCTGTACAAAACGTATCGGGAACATTTGGTACAGCACCAAAGATCCGTGTTCGTGGAGCGACATCCATTTATGGTAGTTCTAAACCATTATGGGTTGTTGATGGGGTTATCATGGAAGATGTGACGGAAGTGAGTGCAGATGATTTATCATCCGGGGATGCGGTTACTTTGATCAGTTCTGCGGTCGCAGGCTTAAATGCTGACGATATTGAGAGTTTCCAAATCCTTAAGGATGGTTCAGCAACTTCTATCTATGGTGCACGCGCTATGGCGGGGGTAATCGTTGTGACCACGAAGAAGGGTAAGGCAGGTGTGAGCCGTTTAAGCTATACCGGTGAGTATACTACACGTCAGATTCCTAGCTATGGTGACTTCAATATTATGAATTCGCAGGAACAGATGGGTATATATAAGGAGATGGAAAGCAAGGGATGGTTGAACTTTGGGGAGACCTACCGAGCGCAGAATTCCGGAATTTATGGTCATATGTATAAGCTTTTGAATACATACGATCCTACAACAGGAATGTTTGGATTAGCGAATACGGAAGAACAGAAGTTGGCATATTTACGTGCAGCAGAAATGCGCAATACCGATTGGTTTGATGTGTTATTCAATGACAACATCATGCAAAACCACTCCTTGAGTTTAACCAATGGTACTGAGCGTTCCACTTATTATGCTTCCTTATCGGCAATGAATGATCCAGGATGGACTAAGCAAAGTAAGACCAATCGTTATACAGCCAACCTCAACATGAGTTATAAGATCATCCCTAATTTGAGCTTAAACTTAATTGCAAATGCCTCGAACCGTAAGCAACGTGCTCCCGGTACTTTAAGTCAGGAAACTGACCCAGTATTTGGTGAGGTGAAGCGTAATTTTGATATCAACCCATACAACTACGCGATGAATACTTCGCGTGCATTGGAAGTGAATACATTTTATACGCGTAACTATGCACCATTTAATATTCTTCATGAGTTGGAGAACAATTATATCGATATCGACGTTTCAGGGTTGAAATTTCAAGGAGAATTGAGATGGCGCGCTATGCCAGGCTTAGAGTTCTCTGCCTTAGGAGCATTCAAATACGAAAATTCTTCGCAACAACATAACATCTTAGACAACGCTAACCAGGCTTTGGCTTACCGCTCTATGGATGATGCTACCATTCGCGATAATAACAGCTTCTTATACCTAGATCCAAATAATCCGTATGCATTGCCGATTTCTGTATTACCAGAAGGAGGTATCTATCGCCGTACAGACTATGGTATGATGGGGCAAGATTTCCGAGTATCAGGAGCCTATACTAAAACCATTGCCAATACGCATGTTTTAAACTTGAACGTAGGTGGGGAATACAATTCTTATGACCGTGAAAGATCTTTTTTCAATGGTTGGGGAATGCAATATGCATTAGGAGAAATTCCTTTTTATGTTTATGAATTCTTCAAACAAGGTATTGAGCAAGGGACAGACTATTATGGTTTGAACCATACCAAATCGCGTAAAGTAGGTTTTTATGCTAACCCGACCTATTCTTACAAGCACAAATATAATTTGTCGGCTACCGTTCGCTATGATGGTAGTAACAGATTAGGTTCAGCAAATTCTGCACGTTGGTTACCGACATGGAATGTGGGGGCATCTTGGAATGCGCATGATGAAACATTCTTTGATAATTTAAAGCCTGTATTTTCTCATTTGACCATGCGTACATCGTATAGTTTGACGGGTGAATCGGGAGTTGACTATGTGAATAATGCGAATATGATTATTCATAGTTACAATCCTTGGCGTCCATTCTCCGACATGAAGGAAAGTGGATTGATGGTTACGGAATTTCCAAACAATAACTTGACTTATGAAAAGAAACATGAGTTAAACGTGGGTGTTGATATGGGTTTTCTTTCAAACCGCATTAACCTGGTTGCAGACTGGTATACACGTGATAATTTTGATTTGATCGGTCCAATTTATACCGATGGGGTTGCTGGTAAATCCTTGAAATGGGGTAACGTAGCGGCTATGAAGTCTAAAGGTGTGGAATTCACCTTGACCACTAAAAATATCATGAACGAGCAGTTCAATTGGAATACCAGCTTTACCATGGCTTGGAACCAAACGAATATTACCAAATTGGATGCGACATCAAGTGTGGTAGACCTGGTAAAAGGTACAGGTTATGTGAAAGAAGGCTATCCAGTTAGATCCATCTTCTCTATTCCTTTTGTTGGATTGGATCGTGAAGGTCTTCCAGTATTCATTAATGAAGATGGTGAGGAGACAACTTTTGACATCGACTTTCAGCAGAATGCTATTGAGAAGTTGAAGTTCTTGAAGTATGAAGGTTCAGCAGATCCACATACCATGGGAAGTTTAGGGAATATCTTTACTTATAAAAACTTCCGCTTGAATGTATTTATGACTTATTCTTTTGGGAATGTGATTCGTCTAGATCAGGTTTTCAAGAGTAAATATGATGACATGCGTGCTATGCCAAGAGAGTTCAGTAACCGTTGGACGCTACCAGGAGATGAGGGTGTAACCTCTATTCCAGCAATTGTAAACCGTTGGTATGCGGATGACAATCCAGATATGAAAATTGCCTATAATGCTTACAACTTCTCTTCTTTCCGAGTAGCTGATGGTGGATTTATCCGTATGAAGGAAATTTCTTTAGGATATGATTTCCCTAAAGATTGGATTGGTTCAAAAATGAATAATCTATCGGTGAAATTACAAGCGACGAATCCATTCTTGATTTATGCGGATAAGAAATTGAATGGTCAGGATCCAGAGTTCTTCCGTTCAGGAGGTGTTGCTGCGCCAGTACCAAAACAATACACCTTAACTGTACGAGTGGGCATTTAATAAAATTAGAAATATCATGATTAAAACATATAATAAAATATTAATTGCATTAGCTGCAACGGCTATTTTGAGTTCTTGTGACAAGACCTTGGATACCCCGCCAGATTCCAGAACAGAGTTAGATACGCCGGAGAAGATTCAGAAGTTGTTGATCTCTGCTTATCCTGGAGCATCTGTTTATTGGGTCAATGAAATGGCATCGGATAATGCGGATTACAACGGTGATGCTTTTACAGCATACGATCGTTTTCATGTGCAATCTTTCCTGTGGCAAGATATTACGGAGGCTTCAAATGACAACACCTACGAGATTTGGTCTAAACATTATGGAGCGATTGGAACAGCGAATGCGGCATTAGAGGCTATTGCGAAATTGGGTAATCCAGTTAATCTAGATGCTGTTCGCGGAGAAGCTTTGATGTGCCGTGCTTATAGTCATTTTGTATTGGTCAATACCTTCAGCCATGCCTATAACAACACGACAAGCAAGACGGATTTGGGAATTCCATATTCCGATAAGATTGAAAAGGATCTGATCACAAAGCATGAGCGTGGTACAGTGGAAGAGACTTATGCACGAATTAAAGCTGATATTGAGGAGGCATTACCATTGATCAGTGACTCCTATTATAGCCAACCAAAATTCCACTTTAACGTGAAAGCAGCAAATGCATTTGCAGCACGTTTTTACCTTTACCATAGGGAGTACGATAAAGCTATTACAGCTGCTTCGAAAGCATTGGGTGCAGATGCACGTGCGGATTTGAGAAATTGGGATGCCTTACAGAAATTAAGTGCCAACAATTTTATTAAGCCAAATGCTTACATCAGTAAGGATGAAAAGGCAAATTATTTGTTGATAGATGCGGTTTCAAGTTGGGGATATTGTCATGGTCCATACCGTGGAGGTGGTCGTTATTCCTATACGAAGTACATTGCTGATAACGAAGCAACAAACTCTTCAGGACCATGGGAAGATTATGCCTTGTTGAACTTCCGCGCCATGAATTATGATGCCAATATCAAGAAGATGATTTCCTATAAAATTGGTGCTTATTTCGAGTTTACCGATATCATCAACAAGATTGGTTATGTACATTCTGTTCAGACTATTTTCACAGCAGATGAGACGTTGTTAACCCGTGCAGAAGCGTATGCCCTTAAAGGAGATGTAGACAATGCTGCAAAAGATATGTTGACTTTCTATGGCAATTATACCATCAAAAAGAACATAACGAAGCAAAAAATATTGGATTTCTATAAGAACACTGCTTATTACAAGCATGATGTTCCTACGCCTAAAAAAGCTTTAAATGTTGATTATGCGCTTACAGCGGATCAAGAGAATATGGTACATGCGGTATTACATATGCGTAGAATCCTGACCATGCATGAGGGATTGCGTTGGAATGATATCAAACGTTACGGTATGGTGATTTACCGCCGTTTGGTACAGAATAACGAGGTGGGTATCATGGATGAAATGAAAGTAGATGATCCTCGTCGTGCATTTCAAATACCTAAAGAAATCATAGGTGCAGGTATGACGCCAAACCCAAGATAATTTCAATTATAAAGAGATGAAAAAATTTAATATAATCTATATCCTAGCAGTATTGGCAATCTTTCTAGGCTCATGCCGAAAAGATGATGCTGTAGATGAGAACAACTCCATCTTTCAGCCAACTGACCCGGCTACACTCACGAATTTTGATCATTGGATAACGAAGAATGTTTCCTATCCATACAATATCGATGTATTATACAAATACAACGATATCAATACTGATCCTAGATTTGTTTTGGTGCCTGCTGATATTAAAAAATCACAATTAATGATTCAGGTTCTGAAATATGCGTGGCTGGAAGCGTATGATGAAGTAATTGGTGTGGACTTTACCCGTAAATATGCTCCAAAACAATTTATGTTCGTAGGTTCGTCAGCATTTGAAAGTGGAAATACGAAAGTGATGGCTACAGCTGAAGGAGGTGTTAAGATCACGATGTATGAGATCAATACTGTTTCATTGGATGCGACAGAGCAAATTGAGAATTACTTCCACATTATTCACCACGAATTCTCACATATTTTACATCAGAATAAGAATTTCAGTACCGATTTTCAGAAGATTACAGAAACGGAATACATTAAGGATGATTGGTCTTACGTAAGTGTTGCTGATGCCCGTAACAAAGGATTTGTTTCAAATTATGCGATGAATGAACCTAATGAGGATTTCGCAGAGACCTATTCGATTTTTATTACCTCTACAGATAAGCAGTGGAGCACTATTTTAAATGAAGCAGGAACTACAGGGTCAGCTTTGATCAATAAGAAATTAGAGATCATCAGGGAATATGCTCGAAACTCATGGGGTTTTGAATTAGATAATTTACGTGCTACGGTTTTACGTCGTTCTGAACGAGTAGCTCAACTTCAATTTGAGGACTTTAATTAATAACGAATACATGAAGCAATTACAAAAAATAGCATTATTACTGGTGTTCGCATTGACACTGAATGCATGTAGTCGTTTTGAAGATGCGACTTTTGATCAATCTTCAGCCCAACGTATGAATGAAGCTTTTGTAGCCTATAATGAGATCCTACAGAATGCAGCACATGGTTGGAGTATAGATTATTATTACGGAGATTTTAATAGCCCAGAAGGCGGTTATAAGATGTTGGCGAAATTTAAGGATGGTAAAGTTGATTTAGCATCTGAACTGACCGCCAATAAGGTGAATGCCGGGACTACCGTTTCTTCTACATATTCATTTACTTCGGAGAATGGTCCTATATTAAGTTTTGATAGTTACAATCCAATATTGCATTACTATTCGGAAGCAACAGGTTCCAATCCTTCTGGTTTAGGAGGAGACTTTGAGTTTATTATGGTCTCTGTGACTCCACAAAAAATCATTCTTCGAGGAAAGAAATTCGCGAATCAGATTATCATGCGTCCTTTAGCAGAAGAAAAGGATTTCCAGACTTACGTTAATGAAGTAAAGGCTTTAAAAACGACTTTAAGTAAAATGATGCGTTTCGATATTTTAGCGAATGGATCAACTAATGGGGTAGCTGTCAATTTAGATCAGAGTAAGTGGTATAACACCGATAAACCAGAAGAAGTGACTTATTATGCTGTCTCGGATAAGGGAATTGATTTGCAGTCTCCTGTAAGCATCGAAGTAAAGGAATATGATGAATTTGTTTTCAACCCGGAGGAAAGAAGATTTACAGCCAAAGACGATGCTAAAATTGCACTTCAAGCTGTACAATTGGAATACAATGACATCCCTGGTGATTATGTATTCTCTTACGTAAGTAATGTTGGTTCTAAAAATGAGGTGGTGAAAATTACGGAGAAAGTTGCAGGCAAGACCTTTACTTTGACTTCCAAGTCATTTATTCAACCGATTCAGTTAGAATATTCCAATGGAAACTTATTGTTTAAACCACAGAATTTAGGCAAAGTTCCTAATGGTTCATCCGGGAATCTATGGATGACTGTTGGTTATGATTCAAACCTGTTGGGCTATGTCATTCCAACATTTGAAACCAGTACCACCTTTGTGATGGGCGGCTTGTGGATGCAAGGAACTCGTGAAAAACCTATTTTAAATATTATGTCGCAATATACTAGACAAGGAATCTTGGGAAGTTTCCCGATGAAGTACTTGGCGCTACATAAAGTGGTTGGCACGAACAAAGAATTCTATGATAATGAACAAGGTGTGCATTTCATGATTAACATGAAGCTTACTAAACAATAAAATTTAGCAAATGAAGCAAATAATAAAAGGCATTTTGATGCTAAGTATTCTTAGTGTCGTGCTGTATTCCTGTAAAAAAGATGATGTAGCTTCCGAGCTTGCTGTTTTAGAAACGAAAGTAGCCAATGGTCCATTGGCTAATACCGGGACAATTGAGTTATCCTCAACCAATTTTTCTGCTACGGTAGAAGATGAATGGTGTACCATCCAAACTGAGGGAAATATAATTCATGTCAGCATGGAGCAAAACGATTCCAAGACAAATCGAACTACATTAATTCATATCACTGCTAATGATGGTAAGAAATTGGTAGTTCCAATAACGCAAAGAGGTTTGTTGTTTGAGGTGAATTCCCCATTGAGTAATCTTAATTATTCCTTAAAGGGTGGAGTCAAAAAAATCAATGTGATCAGCAATATTGATTATGAGGTAAAGTTTGATCAAGATTGGTTGAGTTACGAGATCGTTGGTGATACATTACTTTTAAAAGCGAATAATTTCGCTCCTGCGGATCTTAATGAACGTCGCACAGCTAAAGCAACTTTGATGTATGGAAATGAAGAGGTTGTTTTGGAATTGGCACAGTTTAATATCTTCTCTTATGAAGACTTTATGGGTGCTGCTTTTCTTTCCTATGTTGATCATGCAACATTGGATGAGAGCAAGCGCGTGAGAATTCCTGTTACCATTAAGGAGAAGATTCCAGGTACAGTATTTACGGTTACTACGGCACCTATGGCTGTCTTGGGTAATAACCGCATTAATATTGATGTTACTTATAACCCTGACGCATCGATACAGATTAATTCTGGTCAGTTAATAGTGAGTGGTTTAGTAGAGCCTAAAGCGAATGACATCATCAATAATAATATGGTGAAAGTTTATGCTGCAGCTTATAATATAGCAGCCAAGGCATTTAGTACCAAAGCTGATCCTTTGTTAAAAGCAAGTGGTCAATCCGTGGGTACTGGTACACAATATAAATTTGAGAAATTCAACGAATGGGATAATGGCGCTTTATTGCCATCCTTATTAAAATACTATACGGCAGATGGATTGGCCATCAGTGCATATCGATTCAGTTCGGTGTCTATGAGCCGTTACAGTACCATTGCACCATATGTGTATATGTTGGATTTACGATTAGAAAAGTAGTTTCAATGTTTTATTAATAATTGCTAAGGGACGTCGTGATGATGTCCCTTTTTTTATTGGTCTACCCAGCAGCTGATATTATTCTTGGTTTTTTAACCAAGCTATTATTTTGTCAGCTAGGATTGATGATAGCTTATAATAGCTTTCAAAGGTCCATCCAGCAACATGTGGGCTTAATAAGACATTGTCCCTGCTAATTAAATTTTGGTACCATTCCTGTTCAGCTAATGATGGGAACTTCTCTACAGGCAATACGTCAAAAGCAGCTCCGAGAATCTTTCCTTCGTCTAAGTACTTTAGAACAGCTGGCACTTGAACAATACCTCCACGAGCACCCATTAAAAAGAAGATAGGCTTTCGGAAATGGAACAAATACTCTTCATCAATCATACCTTTAGTTTCTCTTGTTAATGGGATATGAAAACTCAATACATCGGCTTGTCGAACAACTTCTTCCATTGAGACTTCTCGAGCATACAGATCGGAAAAACCTGTTTTATATTTATCGTAAGCAATGACTTGTACATCAAAACCGGAGAGTTTTTTCGCCATGGCTTGACCGTTATTACCATAGCCAATCAAGGCTACAGTTCTACCTTTTAATTCGTATCCTCGGTTTTCCTCTCTACGCCATTGTCCATGACGGACCTCCTGATCTCCTCGGTTTAAATTATTCATCAAGCTTAACAACATACCAATCATATGTTCTCCCACAGCATCTCGATTGCCTTCGTTTGCACTGAATAAGGCGATGCCCTTATTAGTAGCATAAGCTTCATCAATATTATCCATACCAGCTCCTGAACGACCGATGAATTTTAACTTACTGCCTAAATCAATAAATGCCTGGTCTACCTGAAACTTGGATCGAATCAATAAACCTTCATATTGATCAATTACTTGTTCTGCAGCAGTTCTTTCCATCTCGGGTTGATAGTCAAAAGCTACTCCAGCCTTTTGAAACTTTTCTAATAAGATATCATGTAGGTCATCTACGATTAATATGCGCATGTTATTCATTGTTTATGGTCATAAAATTTTCCTTGAAGAGCTTTTCCAAGGCCTTGTTACCCATGTTTGGAGGCATGAGCTTCATCAAGCCATTTCGAATGGCAATGAAAATCGGGTTCTCCCATTGGGCAATAGATCCAATACTTCTAGAAGTATCAATGATGTATTTGGTTCTAGCCAAACGTCGGTTCTCCAGATGTTGAAAGGCTAATTCTACGGACTTATTCTTTCTTAATTCATCTTGAAGGACTGCTACATCTTCTAGTGCTTGACATGCTCCTTGCCCCATATTCGGGGTACAGGCATGTGCCGCATCTCCGATAAGTAGGATGTTGTCGAAAGCGAATTGCTTCAAAGGCTTAAGGTCAATGATATCATTCCAGATTACCTGGTCTTGATTCGTCTGTGCAAGAATTTCTGGAATCGGGTTATGATAATTTTTAAAGTTATCTTGAAGATCCTGTATGGTGTAATTTTGGAATTTTGTGGAATTAGCCGGTCCGTTGATACAAGCGTACCAATAGATTCGGTCGTTCTTTAGCGGAGTCATCCCAAATCGACCATGTTTTCCCCAGGTTTCAGTCCCTTTTTTAAGTTTGATATCGCTGTTATTGATGGTTGCTCGCCAACAGGTGTAGCCACTAAAGCGTGGATGTGATGTTGGTAGGAGTTGCTGTCTAATTGGAGATTTAATTCCATCGGCAACTATCAGGTACTTACAAGTATGTGTTGTGCCATCCTCAAAAAATACTTGAATCTGATTATCGGATTTTTCAATCCTTTGGGCAGATTTTCCAAGGACAAGCTGATCTTGTGCAAGCTGACTTAATAAATAAAGGTGGAGGTCAGCTCGATGAATAGCGAAGTTTTGCTGTTCATAGCGTTTGCTGATGTTTTGGGTATCTGGGTTCACCAAGATTTCTCCATCTTGGTTGAGAATAGCAAAGGAGTCGAGGTAATAGCCAATTTCTTCCACATCCTTTCGGAGACCAAGAAGTTCTAGGGCTTGCATAGCATTGGCAGCTAAACCAAATCCAGCACCAATTCCGCGGAGATTAGAGACTCGTTCAAACAATGTAAATTCACGATTTAGTCCTTTTAACATAATGGCTGTGGCTAATCCTGCTACTCCTCCACCAATAATCGCAAATTCACTGTCTGTATGCATGCTATTCTTTATTTCCTATTTCGTTGGTTAACTGAATAAAATCTGCGACGGATAATCGTTCTGCCCGCAATTCATAAAGTGGATTATCACTCATCTGATCCTTTGGAATAACACCTGATAAGGCATTGCGTAATGTCTTTCTGCGTTGATTAAAAGCAGCTTTTACAATACGCCAAAACAATTTTTCATCACAGTCTAGGGATTCTCGATCATTTCGTACCATGCGCATGACCCCTGATAATACCTTTGGTGGTGGGTTAAACGCACCTGCTTTTACGGTAAATAAGTAAGAAACATCATAGTACGCCTGTAAAAAGACAGAGAGAATTCCATATTCTTTACTGCCTGGTTTTGCCACACAGCGTTCGGCAACTTCTTTCTGAAACATACCAACCATTTCAACCACCTTGTTTCGTTCCTCCAAGATTTTAAACAGAATCTGCGATGAAATGTTATAAGGGAAGTTTCCAATAACTGCCATCTTATCTGGAAAGTAGGCAGAAAAATCTAGCGTAAGAAAGTCACCATGTATTAAACGTTTTCCCACTTGTGGGTATTTCTCGTCCAAATAGGCGATGGATTCATCATCAACATCAATTAGGAAGGTTTCATATTCTTCATGTTGCAATAGAAAGTCGGAGAGTACGCCCATTCCTGGACCTACTTCTAACACTTGTTTAAATCCCAAGGAAGGGGTTAAGGCTTCTACTATACGTTGAGCTGCATTTTTGTCGTTGAGGAAATGCTGGCCTAAATGTTTCTTTGCACGAACTGATCCCATAAGCTTAAATTACGCAAAGATACTATTTTTTAAACGGACAGATAGGGCGAATGCAGTTGGATAAGAGTCATTTTAGCAAGTTTGAGCCTATTGTTGCTATTTTTTGTTATTTTTGACTATAAAATGCGCAATAAAGATGAGTGAAAAGCTAAAAATTGGAATCTCTGTAGGTGATATAAATGGTATTGGATTAGAGGTTATTATTAAGTCCTTAATGGATAACCGAATTCTAGATTTCTTTACCCCCATTGTTTATGGGAATACCAAAGTAGCCTCATTTCATCGGAAAGCCATAGGCGTCAATGATTTTAGTTTTAATGTGATCAATTCTGCTGATCAGGCAAATCCTAAACGCCCCAACATGATCAATTGTTGGCAAGAGGATGTGAAGATTAGCTTAGGTGAGCAAAACGAAATCGGCGGTAAATATGCTTTTATTTCCCTTCAGCGTGCGGCAGAAGATCTTAAAGCTGGTGTAATTGATGCCTTAGTAACAGCTCCTATTAACAAGCACAATATCCAACAAGAAGGTTTTAATTTCCCAGGGCATACCGAATATTTGCAGAATTTCTTTGAAGCCAAAGATGTGCTAATGTTTATGGTCAGTGAAGATCTTCGGATTGGCGTTGTTACGGGTCATATCCCTGTAAAAGAAATCGCAGCTTCTATTACTGAAGAGGCTATTTTGGAGAAGCTCAGAATGATGAATGAGAGCTTAAAAACAGACTTCTGGGTTCAAAAACCAAAGATTGCTGTATTAGGCTTAAACCCACACGCTGGTGACGATGGTTTAATAGGAACAGAGGACCAAGATATCATCGCTCCTGCCATTAAGAAAGCTTATGAGGAGGGTATATTTTGTTTTGGGCCTTACCCTGCTGATGGCTTTTTTGCAGATGATGCCTATACGAAATTTGATGCGGTCCTAGCGATGTATCATGATCAAGGCTTAATACCATTCAAGCATATTGCTTCTCGTACTGGGGTTAACTTCACAGCAGGGTTACCTGATGTTCGTACTTCTCCAGATCATGGTACAGGATATGATATTGCTGGTAAAAACATAGCTTCTGAAACTTCTTTCTTATCGGCTATTTTTGAAGCAGTTCATATTGTGAACCGTCGTCGAGAACAAGCGGTCTTATCGGAGAATCCTTTAGCCTTCCGTAGACTAAGCAAGGATAGAGACTAAGCATTTTCCTAATTTTAAGCAAAGACAGCGTATCTGTTGTCTATAAATTTCATTACTTTTGCACTTTGTTGCTATGAGTGAGAATTTAAGTCATCCTATATTTTCCATTATCCGAGAATTAGCGAGGGAAGAAGAGGTTTCCTGCTATGTGATTGGTGGTTTTGTTCGTGATCGAATAATGGGGAGACCCTTAAAAGATGATATCGATATATTAGTCTTAGGATCTGGGATTGATTTTGCCAATAAGCTGGGGGAGAAACTGCATACGAAAGTAGCGGTATATAAATCCTTCGGTACCGCCATGTTAAACTATCAAGGTCTTCAGGTTGAATTTGTTGGTGCTCGAAAAGAGTCTTATCGTCGTGATTCCCGTAAGCCGATAGTAGAAGATGGCACACTAGCAGATGATCAAAATCGTCGTGACTTCACCATCAATGCGATGGCATTCTCCTTGAATGATGCAGATTATGGTGCTTTAGTAGATCCTTTCAATGGGGTTGAAGATATTAAAAATCAGCTTATACGCACTCCCTTAGAACCAGGAATTACATTTTCTGATGATCCTTTACGCATGATGCGTGCTATTCGCTTTGCAACACAATTGAACTTTCGTATCGATGCTGCAGCCTTAAATGCCATTGCTGAACAAGCAGACCGCATTAAGATCATTTCTAAGGAGCGTGTAATCGATGAATTAAATAAAATTATTCTAGCCAAAAAACCATCTATAGGATTTAAATACCTGTTTGATACTGGTTTGTTGGAACTGATCTTTCCAACCATGAGTCAACTCTATGGAGTAGAATATGTGGATGGTAAAGGTCATAAAGATAATTTCTACCATACTTTGGAAGTGTTAGATAATGTTTCTGAGCTTTCAGAGGATCTTTGGCTGCGTTGGGCTGCTATCATGCATGATATTGCCAAACCTGCTACCAAGCGTTTTGATAAAAAGGTCGGGTGGACCTTTCATGGTCATGAGGATCGCGGGGCAAAGATGGTTCCAAAACTATTTGCCGAACTCAAATTACCGCTGAATGAGAAAATGAAGTTTGTTCAAAAACTCGTTCTATTGCATTTGCGACCTATTGTACTAGCACAAGATATCGTGACTGATTCTGCTGTAAGACGCTTATTGTTTGAAGCAGGGGATGATATAGATGCACTAATGATGCTGTGTCATGCCGATGTGACCACAAAAAACGAATACAAGAAAAAGAAATACCGCGAGAACTTTGACCTGGTTAAACAGAAGCTGAAGGATGTTGAAGAACGAGATCAAATACGTAATTGGCAGCCTCCTATTGATGGAGATGACATTATGAAGGTTTTCGGTATTGGACCTGGCAGACATGTGGGACAAATAAAGAATGCCATACGAGAGGCCATATTAGAAGGCGATATTCCAAACTCTCGAAATGAAGCTTTAGCCTTCATGGTTGAAAAAGGGAAAAGCTTAGGCTTAGAACCACTTAAAGAAGCATAATATTTTTAAAAAAATCGTAACTTTATTGCTCGAATCTTAGCAATAAATAAGGAATTAATACCATGGCAATTTATAGATTTAGGATAACATTTGAAGATTATGAGGATGTATATAGAGAAGTTGATATGCCTTCGAAAGCTACATTCTTAGACTTACATGAAATGATACAAAAAACGACAGGGTATGATTTAGAAAAATCATCGTCATTTTATGTAAGTAATGACCAATGGAAGAAAGGAACAGAAATAGCCTTTCAACCAAACGCTCGCAAAAAAGATGCAGGTGTTCTATTAATGGAAGATATTCGTTTGAGCAAATTCATTGATGATCCGCATCAGAAATTCTATTACATCTATAACTTTGATCGTCCCTATGATTTCCATGTGGAGCTTATCAAAATCTTAAAAGAAGAGGAAGGAAAAGAGTATCCATCATTATTCAAGAAGATTGGTGAGGCACCGAAGGCTATTACAGCTGCTAACTTCCCGGTAGCAGGTGAAGAAGATGACGATGATGATTATGTAGAAGAAGGAGGAGAGGAATACGGTGTAGATGAGGAGGATGATTACGATATGTTTGATGACGAGGAAGGTGAAGAAGGGGGAGAGGGAAACAATAATTCCAGTGAGGAATTTTAAAAAGAAATCTTTAACTTACTAGATAGGATAGATGATAAAGCAATTTTATCATCTATTTTTTTAAATACAAAATGAATCAAGCAGAAAAGAAGAAGACTTTAATTGTTGTTGTTGGACCTACTGCAGTCGGCAAGACTGCTATGGCAATTGCCTTGGCCAAACACTTTCATACGTCTATAATTTCTGCAGATTCCCGACAGTTCTATCGGGAGATGGCTATTGGTACAGCCAAGCCCAGTAAAGAGGAACTGGAACAAGCAAATCATTACTTTATTGACTCGCACTCTATTGAGGAAGATTATACGGCTGGAGATTTTGAACGTGAAGCTTTAATCCGTTTGGCTGTATTGTTTAAAAGTACGGATGTGGTTATTGCAGTCGGAGGGTCAGGCTTATTTGTTCGAGCACTGTGTGAGGGTCTTGATGATTTACCTAAGGCACCTGAGGAGCTGCGTAATCGCCTGAATACGGAATTTCATACCAATGGGCTCGAACCTTTGAAGGAGCGCTTAAAAGCTGTCGATCCTGCTTATTATGAACGAGCTGATAT
Source organism: Sphingobacterium lactis (assembly GCF_051951495.1). GTDB lineage: Bacteria > Bacteroidota > Bacteroidia > Sphingobacteriales > Sphingobacteriaceae > Sphingobacterium > Sphingobacterium lactis_A. The sequence continues at coordinate 340,877 of NZ_JBNHAS010000002.1, forward strand.
TGATAATCCGCAACGTGTCATTCGAGCATTGGAAGTGTTTGAAACTTCTGGTAAACCTATTTCCTATTTCCTAAAACAAGGTCAAGCGAAAAGACCTTTTCAGATTATTACCATTGGCCTCAATACCGATCGTAAATTCTTATATGATCGCATCAACAAGCGTGTGGATATCATGATGGAAGAGGGTTTATTGGATGAGGTTAAAAGTTTGGCGAACTATAGACATAAACCAGCATTGTTAACCGTTGGCTATGCCGAATTATTCGATTTCCTTGATGGGAATATCAGTTTGGAAACTGCTGTTGAGCAGATCAAGCAGAATTCAAGGCGTTATGCCAAAAGACAGATTACATGGTTTAAGAAATACGGCGATACGACTTGGTTTGAACCCAATGATTTAAATGGAATATTAGCCTTTCTTCAAGAAAGGTCTATATAGTCTGACAACGAGCAGATTTAAATTTTTATCCAAACCTCTTACATTCGTAACCTTATTTTTACGAACACCTTTTTTACTTCATTTTCCTTATTAAACTGTTTTATAATGGCAATATGCTATGAATTTCCTCGTGTCTACTAGTTTCAACTCTCCTTTCAATTTCTATAGTTTCGGATTCACGAAAACGTTATAGTACGTTTTATGCAGGAAAATTAAAATTATCAATTATCTATGTTGTCAATTGTATAATCTGACAGTTTCAAGTCTTTGATGTAATTTTAAACGTGATGGCTTTGTAACCCAATAGATATAATCTCGTGCAAACGTTTGATATATTGGTTTGGAAAAGAGAATATGTATATTGCTTTTTGTTATACCCTAAATAACTATGTTTTTTAAGAAATCTTTCATTTTAGCTGCAGGATGCCTATTTGGCATTTCCTTCTCATTCGGACAAACAAGAACGGACGTTCCTTTCAACAGTGATTGGCAATATTACAAAGCCAATAATAATACCTTCTTCACTGATTTTAACAACGGTTCCAAGTATTTTGAGAACCAAGATCAATGGACGCGTCTTGAAGTATGGGAAAATGTCAATCTTCCGCATACTTATAATAAGGATGACATGCAGAAAGATCGGAATTTCTATGAAGGTAAAGCTGTTTACCAAAAGAAATTCACGATGAAACCGGGAGATAAAGAGAAACGTAGTTTCATTAAGTTTGAAGGTGTAGGAGCAGTTGCCCAATTGTTTATTAATGGGAATTATATAGGAGAACACAAAGGTGGCTACAGTATGTTTGCCTTTGAGATCACAAATTCTGTAGATTACGAAAAAGAGAATACCTTGGTTGTTGTTACGGACAATAAATCACGCAAGGATATTATTCCAATCAACCAATTTTTATTTCCAGTATATGGCGGTATTTACCGTCCGGTTCACTTTATTCAAACAAATAAGACTGGTTTCGTAGTTACAGATCTTGCTTCGTCGGGTATTTACATTCGTCAGAAGGATGTTTCAGCTAAACAAGCGAACATTCATGTACAGGCAAAATTAGAAACCAAAGAAAAGCATACGCAAAATGCAGAGTTATGGGTGGAGATTCGTAATGCTGATGGTAAAGTAATCAGTACGGATAAACAGCCTGTCAAAATCAGTCCGCAAGGTGTAACCTATGTGAACCAAGAAATCAAGATGAAGTCACCACGTTTGTGGGATGGTGTTCGTGATCCGTATTTATATTCACTAACGGCACGTTTGATGTCAAATGGAAAGGAATTGGATGCGGTAAAACAACCTTTAGGAGTTCGTAAAGTGGAGATTATTGCAGGAAAAGGGGTGTTCTTAAATGATAAACAGTACCCAATGTATGGCGTATGTAGACACCAAGATCGTGAAGGTTTTGGATCTGCATTAAGCTTTGCTCAACATAAAGAAGATTTTGAATTGATGAAGGAAATGGGTGTAACGACTATTCGTTTAGCGCATTACCAGCAATCACCTGAAGTCTATTCACTAGCAGATACATTAGGTTTCCTTACATGGGCAGAAGTACCATTTGTAAACCGCGTATCTTACTACGAAAATGACAATGCTAAGCAGCAGATTGCAGAGCTTGTGAAACAGAACTTCAATCACCCTTCCATTTACATCTGGGGTGTACATAATGAAGTGTATTCTAAAACAGCTGATGAGCAAGTGCCTGTATTATCTCGCGAGATGAACGATATTATCAAAACCATCGATCCAGATCGTTATTCTGTAGCCGTGACAGGATATAATGTGATTGATCGTCAAGAAAACCTTACCACCGATGTACAAGGTATCAACCATTACTTCGGATGGTATGGTGGTAAAATCGAGGATTTAGGGCCTTGGGCAGAGAAGGTACAACAGAATTTTCCTGACTATAAAGTGATGCTATCTGAATATGGAGCAGATGGAAATATCGATATCGGTCAAGAATCTACTGAAAAACCGAAGGATGTGGTGACTGGAAAATCCTTTCAGGAGAACTATCAGACAGAGACACATATCAAACAATGGGCTGCCATTGAGAAGAATCCAATTATTGTAGCTTCCTATGTATGGAATATGTTTGAATTTGCTGTTCCTGCTTGGAATAGAGGAGGAGTGAATGCAAGAAACCTAAAAGGCTTAATTACATTCGATCGTCAAAGGAAAAAGGATTCTTTCTATTGGTATAAGGCTAACTGGAATCCAGAGCCTATGATTTATCTGGCTAATAGAAGAGATAATAAACGTACGCAAGCAGAAACAAAGATTCAATTGTTTTCCAATTTGAAAGATGTTAGTGTTGAAGTAAATGGAAAGTCATACCAAGCTGTTAAAGGTGAGAATGATAAACATTGGGTTGTCAATCAAGTGCAGTTGCAAAAAGGAGAAAACAAGATCGTCGCTAAGGGAAAAGGTGCTAAGGGAGAGTTGACAGACGAAATGGTTTGGACCTTAAACTAATCTTAAAAAAGCGATTAATATATGATGAAGAATAAGTTGATGTTAAAATATACGCTTGCTTTGTTGGGATTTATCCTACTTGGACAGACCTCTCAGGCGCAATGGACAGGGCCAAAGGTAAAGCCTACGGAGAAAAAGGAAATTAAGTATGGACCACTGACCGATAAAAACCGTAAGGATGCTAATATGGAGGCTTTCCGTAACTATGGTTTGGGACAGTTTATTCATTGGGGGCTATATGCGATTCCAGGGAATGAGTGGGAAGGTGTCAGTGCGCGTAAAGGAGCAGCGGCATCGGAGTGGATTCGCTCTTGGAGTGGCCCAAATGCACCAAAGAATTGGAAAGAGACTTATGATAATCTCTATAAACAATTTAATCCAAAGGATTTTGATGCAAAACGTTGGGCAAAACAAGCAAAAGCTATGGGTGCTAAATACATGATCTTTACAACAAAGCATCATGATGGATTTGCACTTTGGCCAACCAAAACAACTGACTATAACATTACGAAAACACCCTTTAAAAAGGATGTAGTCAAAGCAGTTGTGGATGCTTATACCGCAGAAGGTATTGATGTTTACTTATATTTCTCGGTTTTGGAATGGAATAATCCTGATTACTTCTATAAAGCACCTCAAACAGAGGCAGAGAAAGCAAAATACAATAAGTTTCTGCAATATACTCGTGCACAATTATTAGAATTGTTGGATAATTACCCGAAAATAAAAGGATTCTGGTTTGATGGTACATGGGATCAGGCTTGGATTCAATCTTATGATTTTACCTATAATTTAGAGAAAGAACTGCGCGCAAAACACCCTGGATTAATTATCGGATCACGATTTAGAAATGATGAATATGGTAAGCGTCACTTTGATAGCAACGGTAATCTTTTAGGTGATTATGAACAAGGCTGGGAAAGAAAGCTTCCTAAGGATTACAGTTGGTTAGATGGTAATGATTGGGATGCGGTTATGACTATACCTCCAAATGGCTGGGGTTATATGAAAGATTGGTCTGGACTATATACCAAAACGACAGATGATCTATTGGATATGCTGATGCAGTCCGTTTCGATGAATGGTAATTTTGTCCTTAATTTCGGTCCTGATGGACTCGGGAATATGCACCCAGGAGAAGATAAGCTTGCTAAAGAGTTAGGTGATTGGATGAAAGTAAACCATGAAGCTGTTTATGGTGTGCGACATGTTGATCTGCCGCTTTCAAAACTTGGTTACTATACCCAAAAAGATTCCACAACCGTATACCTGACTGTATTCAATAGACCAGTAAATAATATTGCTAGAATTGCAGTTGCTAAAAATGCAAAATTAGTACCTGTAGCGGCACAGATTTTAGGTGAAGGAAAGGCTTTGGAAGTAAAGCATGCAGATATAGGACTGGACTTGGATAAACAAACTTATTATGATGTGTATATCCCAGAAACCTACAAATCAAATCGAGCATTTGTAATTAAGATGAAAATGGGTAATCCAAAATCCCAAAGCGAAAAGCTAATGGACGCGAAGATGTAGGGGAGACAACAGATGAAAGACAACAGACAACAGACTTTGAAAATCTGATGTCGATAACTCTGCTAGAAAAATATAATAGTATATATAAAGAAAAGGGATGGATTCTTATTGAATTCATCCCTTTTTAAGTCTAATATCTGTCGTCTGTTGTCTGACGTCTGTTGTCTGTTGTCTGACGTCTGTTGTCTGATGTCTGACGTCTGTTGTCTGATGTCTGATGTCTGACGTCTGATGTCTGACGTCTATTGTCTAAGACCTAAGACCCCACCAACATGTTCCATCCGTAAGGATCTTCGATTTTTCCATAGCGAAGGTCATTCAGATAGGTAAGAACCTTGTTAGAGAATTCACGACCTTCTACTGGAGGCAAGGTGTAATCTGTTCCTTCAAATCCAATACGGTCGATATGTGTAATGGTAGCAGCTGTACCGGCAGCAAAAGCTTCCGTAACTTTTCCAGCTTTAATGCCATCAATTAATTCCTGTACAGATACTTTTCTTTGTTCTGCTTTATAACCCCATTTTTCAGCAAGTTCCATAATGGTTCTGCGGGTTACACCATGTAAGATGGTATCGCCATGTGGCGTAATAATCGTATCACCAATACGGAAAATCAAGTTTGCAGTACCAGCTTCTTCAATGTATTTATGCTCTAAGGCATCAGTCCACATGATTTGATCATATCCTTCATTATTTGATAATTGCGTAGGATAAAGGGAAAGGGCATAATTACCAGCATTTTTGGAGAAACCAACACCACCTTCAGCAGCACGTGTATAATGTGTTTCTACTTTCAAACTGATTGGTTTGCTGTAATATGCTCCAACCGGGCAAGTGATGATCAAAAATTTATAGCTTACTGATGGATGCACTCCTAATGCCGCTTCAGTAGCAAACATAAAAGGACGAATATAAAGGGATGTGCCTTCAACTGAAGGAACCCAGTCTTGATCTACCGTTAATAACTGCTTTAGTCCATCCAAGAAGATTTCTTTAGGTACCTCTGGCATCTGTAGACGAGCAGCCGATTTATTGAATCGCTCCCAGTTTTTGTCTGGACGGAAAATACTTACTGTTCCATCTGCAAATTTATAGGCTTTAATACCTTCGAAGATTGCTTGGCCATAATGCAGCGCAGACATAGATGGGCTAATGGAAATATTACCATAAGGCACAATGCTCACATCTTGCCATTTGCCATCTGCATATTCTGCAACCAGCATGTGGTCTGACATGGACTGTCCGAATTTTAAGTGGTTAAAATCTACTTGCGAGAGTCTTGATTGTTGTGTTGGCTCTACGCGAATTGAAATTTGTTCTGTCGCGCTCATATTTATTATTGTTTACGGATGCAAGTTAGGGAAAATTATTAAAAGGCAGGGGTTTTAGCCACTAAATTCAAACGAGGAAAATATTCGTAAAATGAAATTGTATGTTTTCCTATGCATCGAGTATATACTTTGCTATACAGGTACTATTGCTTTACACTAAAAATTACCACATCGAGCAGTTCGGTATAGTATTTGGTTTATCGTCATGCTTTCTTGATGAAGCTAATGTTAAGCTTTATCTGCACTTACGATAAAAGAACTATTAATAAAGATGTAATTTATTGTTTATCAATAGCAAATGCTGTTTTTCTTTTATTGAAGTGAATTTTGAAAAATGAAACTAAACAGAACGAACTAACAATTGAGTTATGGAAAACAAACTTACTACAAACTACAATGGTACAGAGGGTAAACAAGTAGGTGGATGGAAATTTATCATTGGTTTTTTTGTGTTTCTCTATAAAACGGCCATCCGCCCTTAATAGAAAAACGTCAAATTCTATATTTCTTGTATTGAACTTCTTATAAAATAATAAAAACAATCTAGGTAAATTTTGCCACGGGCAATTGCTATCGATTTTGTAGCATGGTTAAAAGTGGATCTAAGTATTCTCTGCTATTAGCCAATCTTGGGACTTTATTCTGTCCACCCAATTTTCCCCTACTTTTCATCCATTCATAGAAAGATCCTTTTGCTGCGTGGTGCACAATTGGAAATCCTAATGCCATATTTTTATAACGCTTAGCATCATAATCGGAATTTATTTCTCGTAAGGTGCTATCAAGTACCTCACAGAACTTCTGGAAGTCCGTAGGATCTTGTTCAAATTCAATGACCCATTCATGTGCTCCAGAGGCATTCTCCTTGAAGTAAACAGGTCCGGCGGTATAATCCTTTATATTTGCTTGTGTAGCTTTACAGGCCGCTTCTAAGGCCAGCTCCGCATTGTCCACTATTACCTCCTCACCAAAGGTGTTAATGTATTGTTTCGTACGTCCGGAAATCTGAAAGCGATAAGGAGTTAAAGAGGTGAATTTAATCGTGTCCCCAATTTTATATCGCCATAATCCAGCATTGGTTGATATGATTAATGCATAATTTTTTCCTAATTCCACTTCATGTAGACCCAAGGTTTTTGGATGCTCCTCATGAATATTTTCCATGGGAAGAAATTCATAATAAATTCCATAATCCAGCATTAATAGAAGATCGTCGGAGTCAGACTGATCTTGAATGCCGAAATAGCCTTCAGATGCATTATAATTTTCGATATAATACATTTCTGAAGAAGGGATTAATTTTTTGAATTGGTCCCGATAAGGTTTGAAGCTCACCCCACCATGCCCATAGAATTCTAGATTTGGCCATACTTCCAATAAATTGGACTTTCCGGTAATTTCTAAAATGCGTTTTGCCATGACGATGTTCCAGGTAGGGACACCTGCCAACGAAGTCACATTTTCTTTGATGGTTATTTGAGCTATTTGCTCAATTTTTTCTTCAAAGTTCGGGTTAAGAGTTACTTCGAGTGTAGGGGTTCTTTTAAACTCTGCCCAGAAAGGTAGATTTCGGATTAGTATGGAGGATAAATCTCCATAATAAGAATCAGGGCTAAAGTTGTTGATCTGAGAAGATCCACCAATAACAACTGATTTTCCGGTAAACATTTTGTTTTCTGGTTTGTTGTGGCAAAAGATGGATAACATGTCTTTCCCACCTTGGTAATGACATTCCTCTAATGCTTCAATACTAACAGGAATAAACTTGCTTCTGTCGGAAGTTGTTCCAGAACTCTTGGCAAACCACTTGATATCCGATGGCCAAAGGATATTTTGCTCACCTTTGATCATTCGATCAACATAGCCTTTTATATCGTCGTAATCCTGGATAGGGACACGACTTTTATATTCTTCTGGTGTAAATATGCTATTATACCCGTATTTCTTGCCCCACTCTGTTGCTTCGGCAGCTGAGATTAGGCTTTGAAACCACTCTTCTTGTACATCATGGGGATATTTCATGAAAAGCTCAATTTGATGAATTCGCTTCTTCATGATCCATGTGAAAAGAGAGTTTAATAAAGCCATGGGTTCAGGATAATTGTTTTGCTAAATTTAGAATTTTTTACGCCTTAATTCAAAATGCCTTCCTAGGTAGAATTTTCTTGCTAACTCATTGTTTGCAATCTCCTCAGGAGTACCAGTAAGCATGATCTTTCCTTCAGTCAGTAAGTAGGCTCTATCGGTAATGGATAAAGTTTCTTGTACGTTGTGATCCGTGATTAAGATACCAATATTACGTGTTTTCAGTTTAGCGACAATGGTTTGGATTTCCTCCACCGCAATTGGGTCAACCCCTGCAAATGGCTCATCCAATAAGATGAAGTTCGGATTGGCAGCTAAGGCACGCGCAATCTCCGTACGCCTACGCTCACCACCAGAAAGAAGGTCGCCACGGTTTTTACGAACGCGGTGTAAACTAAATTCTGTCAATAATTCTTCGAGCTTTTCTTTGCGCTCTGCTTTATTAGGATAATGAATCTCTAAAACAGAAAGGATGTTATTCTCCACGGAAAGCTTTCTGAAAACAGATGCTTCCTGAGCCAAATAACCGATACCACGTTGTGCTCTTTTATACATGGGATCCTGTGTGATCTCCAAATCATCCAAATAAACATGACCATCGTTAGGCTTGATTAGTCCAACAATCATATAGAATGAGGTCGTTTTACCAGCTCCATTTGGACCTAGTAATCCAACAATTTCTCCCTGTTCTACATGAAAAGAAACATCGTTTACTACGGTACGTTGCTTGTATTTTTTTATCAGATGTTCTGCTCTAAGAATCATGCGTATTTCCTTTAATTGCAAAGATATTTTTAAAATTTAATTGCTTTTACATTTAATTGCAAATTCTTTTTGCCTCGCCAGTTATTTTCTTCAATAGTATAACAGATATCAAATGGTTTTCCAGCATTAATTTCATGTATATATTCCCCTAAACCAAAGCCAATACATTCAAATACGGCAGAATCAGCCTGTTTTACCGTGAATTTTAAATGTACTGACCCTACAATATTGGCAGGGTAAGCAAAAGTTACTTTTTTTGATAGAAATATAGGTGCTTCATTTTGAGGACCAAAGGGTTCAAATTGACGCAATAGTTTATAGAACTTTAAATCAATAGCTGCCAAACTGATCTCTTTTTCAATCAAGACTTCTTGTTGAAGCATCTCAGGTTTGATCGTTCGGGCAACTACCTCCTCGAAACGATCTTGAAATAAAGATACATTTTCGGTAGGCATGGTTAATCCTGCAGCGTATTTATGTCCTCCAAATTGATCCAATAGATCCGCACATTCACTTAATGCTTCATAAAGATCAAAGCCTATTACTGATCTCGCAGATCCTGCAATATGGCCATTTGTGCGTGTCAAGATAATCGTTGGGCGGTAATATTTCTCGGTTAATCGAGAAGCGACAATCCCAATTACCCCTTTGTGCCAATCTTCCTTATATAGTACGGTTGTTTTTCGACTTTGTAAGATAACGTTATCTTCAATCAATTTTAAGGCCTCACCAGTGATATTTAAATCAAATTCCTTGCGGGTGTTGTTCTGATCGTCAATATTGATGGAGAATTCCTTTGCCTCTGGAAGTGACTTCGAAACCAAGAGCTGCACGGCATCCTTAGCATGGTCAATTCTTCCTGCTGCATTTATTCTCGGGCCTATTTGAAAGACAACGTCGTTTACACTGAAAGTTCCCGTCTTATTGCTGGACAGGTCAATCAATGCTTTTAGACCAAATGAAGGATTGCTATTTAGTTTTTTTAATCCAAAATGGGTAAGAATTCTATTCTCACCTGTAATTGGAACAATGTCAGAGGCTATACTGACAGCAACAAGATCCAAATATTGATAAGCCATTTCCATATCCATTTTGTTTTGGAGGATAAAGGCTTGGACAATTTTAAATCCTATTCCACAACCCGATAGCTCCTTATAGGGATAAGGACAATCCGATCTTTTAGGGTCTAATACAGCATATGCGTCTGGTAATTCACTGCCTGGAAGGTGGTGGTCTCCAATAATAAAGTCGATGTTTTTACTATTGGCATATGCAATTTTATCGTTTGCTTTGATTCCACAATCTAGTGCAATGATAAGCGTGAATCCATTTTCAGCAGCATAATCAATCCCTTGTGTTGAGATACCATACCCCTCGCTATAACGATCGGGGATATAATATTCAAGGCCGGAGTGAAAATTTCTAAAGAAGCTGTAAACTACGGAAACCGCAGTTGTACCATCTACATCATAGTCACCATAGATTAGGATTTTCTCTTTGTTTCCTATGGCTTGTTCGATACGATTTATCGCACGATCCATGTCTTTCATCAGAAAAGGATCCAATAGGTAATCAAGTGATGGGCGGAAAAATTCTTTAGCTTGGTCGAAGGTTTCTACACCTCGATTGATTAATAGTTCTGTAATGATGGGGCTTACGCCAAGTTCTTCTTGGAGCTTGTTTGTCTTTTGGAGATTATTTTTCGGTTTCAGGACCCACCTTTTTTGCATATCTTTGCCTACTATTAACGTGTAAATATACATTATCTATGGCTACTTACCTAATGAGGTGGCCGACGTATAAAGAGACACACGCTTAACTATCAAGAATACAAACATATATAAATGGCGAAAGCATATTCATTATTTGAAGGTTCTTATTCTGTCGATTCCAGCAAAAAATTTGTTCCTTTTGACCCGAAAAAGGATGATCCTAAGGATCGTCCAGGATCCTTATTTATTCATGTCCACCCTTTCCTTATTGAAACGAAAGATGGACTTATCGTTTTGGATACAGGTCTAGGCTTACGCAATGAGGACGATGAGCTGGTGATTCATGCTAACATCAAAAAATTAGGCTTCTCCATTGATGATGTCAAGTATGTATTGATGTCCCATTTACACAAAGATCATGCGGGTGGTATGGTTGATGTAAAGGATGGCGTGAAACGTCTGGCTTTTCCAAATGCGGAGTATGTGATACAAGAGCAGGAATGGGAATATGCCTATAGCACAGAATCGGCTTCTTACCGCACAGATGTGTTTGATGTATTGCAGCGTAGTGGAAATATCCTCTTTGTGAATGGTTCTGGTGATTTAACCCCGGAGATCAGTTACGAGTTATCAGGTGGTCACAGTCAATATCATCAAGTGTTTCATGTGAAGATGGAGGGCAAAAATTATTTCTTTGGTGGAGATGAATTACCTGAGCCTGAGGAAATCTTCCGCAGCTTCATTGCGAAATACGATTATGATGGTCGCCGAGCAAGAGATCTACGTGCGCAGTATTGGGCTGAAGGTGCCCCTGAAGGCTGGATATACCTGTTTTATCACTCGAAAAATATCGCTGTAGGAAAACCTGAGCAACGTGAAGATGGTAGCTACAAGATCGTTAATGCCGAATAATGCCTTATTTTTGCTATATTTGATAGATAGGTTGTAAAGAAATTGTTAATTCATACTTAAATAAATTTAAATCATGTCGATAGTTAGAGAAAGTGATCTTATTGGGATTGGTAAAAAATACCAAATTGAGACTGAGGCTGGAGACAATATGGTCGTTGTCATCCATGATGATGGCCGTAGGGAGTTATATCGTCATGAAGACGACGATAATGAGACGCATTGTGTGATGACATTGTCTGACGAAGAGTCTCGTCAAGTCGCCGGTATTTTAGGTGGTCTTTCTTATAAGCCAAAGGCTTTGGAAACGATCGAAGTAGCATTGGATGATCTTCGTATTGAATGGTACAAGGTAGAGCCTTCCAATGATGGGGTTAACAAGAGTATTGGCCAATTGGAGGTAAGACAGCGTACTGGCGCCTCGATCATTGCGGCCATTCGTGAAGATGAAACCATCATCAATCCCGGTCCTGACTATGTGATTACCCCAGGTACAACACTCGTTATTGCGGGAAAACTAAAAAACATCAAACTTTTAAAGGAGATCTTACTGTAATTAAATTTTATGCCTAATACCCTCATTATTGAAATTGGAATCGCTGTTTTATTAGTCGCTTTGGTTGGTCTTTTGGCTAACCGCCTAAAATTCTCAGTCATTCCTTTTTTTATCGTGATTGGTATGGTCTTAGGCAATGAATCTCACCCTGCCTTTTTAGATGATCTTTTAGTAAAGATCAATAATCCCGGTCTCACAGATACTGTAAATTCAGCTTGGAAATTCTTTACTTTCAAAGAGAGTAAGCCCTTTATTGATTTTATGGGCCGTCTAGGTGTATTATTCCTCTTGTTTTATTTAGGATTGGAATTTTCTGTTGGCCGATTAATCAAATCGGGTAAATCTATAGTGGCTGGAGGAACAATTTATGTATTATTAAATTTCTTCTCCGGGTTATTGGTTGGCTACATGATGCACCTTCCTTTCAAAGAAATGATGGTGCTATGTGGTATTATGACCAGTTCTTCCACAGCCATTGTTGCTAAGGTATTAACGGATTTAAAACGGACTGCTAACCCCGAAACGGAGGTTATCATGGGTATGATTATGTTTGATGATCTTTTTATCGCCATGCATATTTCCTTTCTATCGGGTTTAATTTTAACCGGTAGTAGCTCCTTTTTAGCAGTTGCAGGCACTTCCTTGTTGGCATTAGGCTTTATTCTCTCTTTTTTAGTGTTAGGGAGAAAGTTAGTGCCTTGGATCGATAAACTCCTACAAGAGAAATCCTCCGAGCTTTTCATCCTTGTCATATTTAGCTTGCTGTTCTGTATCGCTGGATTCTCTGAAACAATCCATGTTGCCGAGGCGATCGGTGCACTTATGGCGGGCTTAGTCTTTGCCGACTCCAAATACATTAAGAAGATTGAAGGTATGGTACTCCCATTTAAGGATTTCTTTGGAGCCATGTTCTTTTTTAGCTTTGGCTTATCCATTGATATGTACTCCTTAGGCGGAGCAGTCGGTTGGGCAAGTTTTGCTGCGGGAATTACAATTATTTGTAATGTGGCCTCCGGTTATTTTGCAAGTCGATTCTCCAACTTAAAAGCCAAAAATTCCGTTGATATAGGCTTTACACTCTCTGCTCGTGGGGAATTTTCCATTATCATGGCCAATATTGGCAAGGCAGGAAAGCTATTGCCAGTCATTCAATCCTTCGTAGTGGTCTATGTATTGATCCTATCCATCGTGTCACCTTTATTAACGAAGGAATCACGTAATATCTGGAATAAGCTTGCCGGACAACCACAAACGCCTAAAAAGCCTAGGAAAAAGTTAAGTGACCTAGAAGCCCCACTAACTGAAGCTAACCCGAATTAATCGTAGCGTAATTTTTATTTGGTATTTCTTCTACTTGAGGACCTATTAACCTTGGGTTTCCCTTGGGTTTGCTTCGAGAACCCTAAGGAATCGCTAGGGATCCGAAGGAGATCCGAACAAGTTCCGAAGGAGATCCGTTAGAGTCTCGAATCCAACCCCTATCCAACCCCTGTGAGAGACGATGAGAATACAGACAAAAGACACCAGAAAGTAGAGCCCATAAAGTTGGAAATGAATAGTGTTATGCGGTCGATGCATGCATCGACCCTACGGAAAACGCGGAAAATAGGGCTTAAAATACCCTAACTGTAGGGTCGAAGCATGCTTCGACCGTTATCAAAAGTTCATCATCCAATAAATTAAAGAATTCTGATTTGTAAATAGCAAAATTACTATCCCGCCAATAGGTCTATATACTAACTACTTGATACTAAATACCGCCCGTAGGGCTCCGACTCTTCACTTCGCTCTGAGTTGTAAATAGCGAAATACCATCCCGCCAATAGGTCTATATACTAAATACTAATTACTATATACTGCCCCTAGGGCTCTATCTCACATCTCATATCTAATAGCGCATCGGTCTAATAGGACATAATTATCGCTAAAAACACATTCCTTAAGTAAGCCTTAATTTCCATTAAAAGGCGTTTAGATAATTTTTCAACCATTAATTCGGTAAAAAATACCCTAAATGCGGTATTTTTTTCTGACCAACATTGATTTAGTTTTGACTAACAAATCAATTATTAAAAAAATGAAAGAATACATCATGAGAGGTGTGACCTATACCTCATTAGCATTACTGTTAATTTTATTTTCAGTTTCTTGTAAAACTCCGCATGTTCAACGCATGGCTGAGGATTCCGTAACGGATTTAAGTGGACGTTGGAATGAAACAGATTCTCGTGTTACTGCTGAAGAGATTTCCAATGAGTTGGCAGCTCATCCATGGTACAATACTTTTGCCTCACAGAATAATGGGAAAAAGCCAGTAATTATTGTTGGCATGGTAACAAATAAATCGCATGAGCATATTCCAACGGAGACTTTCTCTTTAGACATTGAGAAGAGTATGATCAACTCCGGACGCATGTCTGTTGTTCAAGGTGGTTCTAAACGTGAGGAATTGCGTGCTGAGCGTGCCGATCAACAAAACAATGCTTCTGTCGGTACGATGAAGGCTTTCGGTTTAGAGCGTGGTGCAGATTTTATGCTGCAGGGGACCATCAATTCCATTGTTGATCAATATGGAAAAGAAAAAACCATTTATTATCAAATCAATTTAGAGCTTACGCATTTGCAAAGCAATGACAAGGTATGGATCGGGGATAAGAAGATCAAGAAATACCTTGGAAACAAGCGTCTAAAATAAACTAGTCCAAACCAATCATGCCCTTGTAACGCCTTAGAATTAAGGCGTAAGGGCTCATATTAACCTAATATTATTGAAATGAAAACGATAAAGAACATGACTTTTCTTTTCGTTGCCGGCATACTCGTCCTATATTTAGGGTCATGTGCCACTGCGGGAAGATATCAAGACAAAAACCAAGAGGTTTTTGCGCAAATGGAATTTTCTAATTTCCAAGCAGCATCCTTAAGTCTGGATGCCATGAGCTTCTTCCAAAAAGACAGAAATAAACTGCTGTACTTTATGGAAAAGGGGAAATTGGAACATATGCTTGGTAATTTTGCTCGAAGTAATTCCTTCTTTGAGCAAGCATACATTCTACTCGATGATGGAATAAAGAACTCCGTAGGGACATCTATTGTATCGAATCTAACTAATCCGATGATGGAGAAATACAAAGGGGAGGACTTTGAAAAAGTATTGATCCATTACTATAAAGCTTTGAATTTTTATCAATTAGGAAAAGCAGATACGGCACTAATTGAAGCTAAACGAATCAATATTAAGCTCAATGAATTGAATGATAAGTATCCTGATAATAAAAACAAGTATCAGTACGATGCCTTTGCTCAAATTCTTCAAGGTATAATCTATGAGTCTTTGAGTCAGACGAATGATGCTTTTATAGCTTATCGGAATGCCGAGAAAATCTACGATGATAACGGAGGGATTTACATGGGGGTAGCAACGCCATTGCAACTGAAGAAGGATTTATTGCGGACTTCGAAGGTTTTAGGTTTTACACAAGAGCATAAGGATTATTTGAAAAAATATCCGAATACTCCAGTAGAAACCATTAAAAATTCAGCAATCGTATTCTGGGAGAATGGCTTAGGGCCGAAGAAAAGCCAAATGAAATTGTCGGCAAATGGTGTCTTAGGGACCTTTGTTGGTACATATAGTGACGATGACACACAGATTATCTTACCAATTCCGGCTGGATTAAACATCGGAATCAATGTTGTAGCATTTCCGGAATATATAAAAGGTACGCCTGCTTTTCAAAAAGCAAGCTTACAAATTGACGGAAGGGAGCAATACTTTGAAGTTTCCCAAGATTTAACGGCTATTGCTAAGCAGTGTTTGAAAGACCGTGCCTTTCGGGAGGCTTTAAAGACTGCAGCACGTTTTGCCTCTAAAAAAGCAGTATCCTTTGGTTTTAAAAAACTAGCAGGACATTTGGGTGGTGGCTTAGCGGAAGATTTAGTGGGTTTAGGTACTGATGCTCTAGGTGCGGCAACCGAAAAAGCAGATACTAGGAACTGGCAGAGCCTTCCAGCAACAATCTCTTATACTAGAGTAGCTCTTCCTGAAAAAGGAGAAAAGAAAATCCCGATGACCAAATATGGAAGTCAGACCGTTGTCGATACGATTATCCTGAAGGCATCCGATAGAATGCAAATTGTCTCGTTGTTTGATATTAACAATTCAGCGATGGGTGGTTCGAATATTGTTCAAGGGAATGCTGTTGCAGGTACGACTACGGTTAGTGGGAATACGATTACAGCAGGCGACAATACAGTAGCATTAATTGCAGCTGGCCTAAAAGCGAAACAACCACTGCCTTCTAATGCCGGAAAAGGAAGTTTATTAGCCCAATTGTCAGGAGATAACTCTCAAATTGCTAAACAAGAAGCTCCTTCAACAACTTATGGGACAGGAGGGATTGGCTTGGCATTTGGTTTGGGGGTATTAGAAGAGGATGGAATTGGCTCTGTTGGCGATTATGGTATGCCCACTTTCCAATTGGATTACACTGGTTTAAAAAATCATTTAAACGGTAAGTTTGCTCATGGTCCAAGTATTAGCCTAGATTACTATTATAGTTCGGATGATCTATTTGAGGATAGCTTTGCTGTATTGGATTTTACTGTTGGATATGGAATAAGAAAATATTTCAGTTCTAAACAAGATCGTTTATCAGGTTTTTACCTTACGGCTATCCCTACTATAGGTATCAACTTCTTGGAAGTGGATGAGTCAAGTGCTACGTATGAATTTTTAAAATTAAAAAACAGCTTTGATGTCAGTCTGAAGACAGGTTTAGGATATGATTTTGCTGTAGGAAATGCCAAAAAAGACAGGATAGGTATTGTTGTTATGTTTGGGATAGGTTTTTTAAATCGTAATATGAGCGAGTTTAAAGAAGATATGCCAATTAAGTCTGCATTTATGGGAACTAGATTAACCTATGAGTTTGGTAATTAATTAGAATATAGTAATGAAAAAGATTCTTTGGATATTATTGATTTTCGGATTTCAATTCGCAAATGCACAAGTTGGATCTTGGACCGTTTGGAAACAATCTCCATGTTATCTTAAAATTGAATACCGATATAAATATGTTAAACAACAAGGTGATCGACATGTATGGTTGCTACAGTTTAAGAATAACTATAATAAGTCGGTATATTTTAATTATTCCTTAGCGGGAGAGCAAGAAGAGGAGCAATTGTACCTGGCGAGGAGGAAAAGTATAACTCCAAACCGGAATAGTGATGAAATGGAGTTCTTCACCAATTCAGAAAGATTTGAAATCCAAGTGTCCAATTTGTCCTTCCGACAAGGAGTGACGGACTATGAGCCTTGCGATCAAAATAAACGCTCCAAGGATTAACTCTGGAGCGCATGATTTGTTCTTTTTTTAATTAGGTTGTTGTAAGGTTTTCGGGTGTGCTGATTTTTTCCTAACAAGGATGTTAATCATCATACCCGAACCTTTTTAGGTAATTTTTCTTCGTTCTCCAGTCTGGAATAACCTTGACAAAAAGTTCTAAAAACACTTTACCACCTATAAATTCCTCTATATCCTGACGTGCATAGGTGCCGACTTTTTTAATCATTGCACCTGCCTTACCAATGATAATGTTCTTTTGTGAATCCCTCTCTACAATGATTTCAGCAGAAATACGTGTCAAATTTCCTTCTTCTTTGAATGCTGTGATAATGACCTCTGTACTGTAAGGAATCTCTTTTTCATAAAGCTTAAAGACCTTTTCACGGATAATCTCCGAAACAAAGAAACGCATGTTCTTGTCCGTTAATTCATCCTTTTCATAATAAGGTGGATGAACAGGAAGTTTATCCTTGATGTAATTCATGATCGACTCCACATTATATCCTAATAATGCCGATATTGGGAAGATAATATCAGGATTTATCTTTTCCTTCCAGAACTCAATTTTTGCTTTTACTTCTTCTTCAGAAGATTTATCTACTTTATTAATAATGACTGCTACTGGAGATTGCGTGGTTCTCAATTTTTCAATAACATCATTTTCATCGTATTTTTCATTAATATCTGTAACAAATAAAAGAATGTCGGCATCGATAATGGAGCCAAGTACAAAATTCATCATCGATTCTTGCAAGGAATAGTTGGGTTTTATAACTCCAGGGGTGTCTGAGAAAACGATTTGAAGGTCATCTTCATTGACAATACCGATAATCCGGTGTCTGGTCGTTTGTGCCTTAGGGGTGATGATAGACATCTTTTCACCCACTAAAGCGTTCATTAGCGTGGACTTACCAGCGTTTGGTTTTCCAATGATACTTACGAATCCTGCTTTATGTGACATTATTTTATATTTTATTTGGAATACAAAGAAACAAATAATATCTTTGTACTCCAATTCGGAGATAATATAATCTGCTCTAGAATGTGTTAGAGCGACGATTTTGAAAATATATTGCGGGGTGGAGCAGTTGGTAGCTCGTCGGGCTCATAACCCGAAGGTCATCAGTTCGAGTCTGGTCCCCGCTACTAAAAACCGGGTTAAACGCGATGTTTAACCCAAAAGACATTTGAAAATACATTGCGGGGTGGAGCAGTTGGTAGCTCGTCGGGCTCATAACCCGAAGGTCATCAGTTCGAGTCTGGTCCCCGCTACTACAAAGGTTTCTATGGCAACATGGAGACCTTTTCTTTTTTTATACCACCTACAATTTATAACTACCCCTAAACTTCCTTTAGTTTTCGCATTTTAAAATCATTTAAGCTTATTCTTGCTCAAGAATCAAATAATCCATTGAATTGGTCGAGTTTTCCTTTTGCTTATATTGTGTTATTATCTACTGGTTTTCAATGTTTTAATGTGTTGGTTAGCCTATGTATAATAACATTATTACAGAATGATGTCTCTTTTTTTTCTAAATTTCAATTCATTATCTAAGACGCCATAAATTTACTTGCACGTAAGTGCTCAAAATACATGAAAAGAAGATCAGTTATCTTATTAGTCATTGCACTAGCTATTGTCATCGGTTTGATCGGGTATCGAATCTTTACGAATCAGAAGAAAGAAGCCAAGCAGAAAGGACCATCGGGTGCTCGTTCAGCAGCTAAAGTGTATGGTATGGTCATCCAAGGTCAGCCATTTTCTGATTTTTTATCGCTATCGGGTTCCATTGAGGCCGATGAACAGATTGAATTACATTCGGAGATTTCGGGAATTGTAGAGTCGATTAATTTTTCCGAAGGTTCCAGAGTTGGTCAAGGGCAAATGCTAATTCGCATTAACGATGCTGAATTACAAGCGCAGCTTTCACAGGCTATGACGCGTAATAATTTAGCAGCCGAAAACGAGCGTAGAGCAAAGCTCTTGTTAGAAAAAGAAGCCATTAGTCAAGAAGAATACGATATAGCAAGTGCGGATTTTCGTACTGCACAGTCCCAAATACAATTAATCCGCGCACAATTAAGTAAAACGGTTATTCGTGCTCCATTTTCAGGGACTATTGGTTTAAGAAACATTTCAAAAGGAAGTTATGTTACGCCGGCTACCATTATTGCGCAGTTGGTCAACACCAATAGATTGAAAGTTTCCTTTTCCATTCCTGAAAAATATGCCAATAAAGTAAGTGTAAATAATCAAATCAAATTTAACGTTCAAGGTGTTGAGGGAGAATTTACGGCTAAGATTTATGCCACAGAGCCATCTGTAGAAATGAATACGAGAACGCTTTTGGTGAAAGCAATAACGCCAAATCCAAATGCGAAGCTTATTCCAGGAACTTTTGCCAACATTATCTTTCCATTGGAAACACTAGAAAATGGTTTGCTGGTTCCAGCAGAAGCACTGATTCCCATTCAGAATGGTAAGAAGGTTTTTGTCATGAGAAACAAAAAAACAAAAGAAGTTTTAGTGGAAACAGGAGCTAGAACAGATTCAGCCGTATTGATTACTTCTGGGCTCATCGCAGGAGATACGGTGCTGACCTCAGGCGTAATGTCATTGCGTGATGGTTCGCCAGTTCAAGTTACCTTACGTTAATTAAAGAATAATAATGAGTTTATCGACCCTCAGTATAAAACGACCGGTTCTAACAATTGTCATGAACCTGATGCTGATACTATTTGGTATCATCGGTTATACCTTTTTGGGTATTCGTGAATTTCCTTCAATTGACCCGGCACAGATTTCCGTTAGAACAAATTATGCAGGCGCAAATGCCGATATTATTGAATCGCAGATTACAGAACCTTTAGAGAAGGCCATCAACTCTATTGATGGTATTCGTAATATTTCGTCTTCCAGCAATCAGGGTTCCAGTAACATCAACATCGAATTTAATTTAGGTAAGAACCTGGAAGAGGCGGCGAACGATGTTCGTGATAAAGTATCGCAAGCACAACGAAGCCTTCCTCAAGATATTGATGCTCCACCAGTTGTGTCCAAAGCGGATGCTGATTCGGAGCCCATTATTACCATGACCTTGCAAAGTTCCACTAAAAATGTCTTGGAACTATCTGATTATGCAGAAAACGTTATTGCACAACGCTTGCAAACCATTCCTGGGGTAAGTTCGGTTCAGATATGGGGGCAGAAGAAATATGCCATGCGCCTGTGGATAGATCCTGTGAAATTGGCATCCTACGGTTTAACGGTGATGGATGTCCGAGCCGCATTAAATACACAGAACGTAGAATTGCCTTCAGGTAAACTGACGGGTGCCAATACAGAGTTGGCTATTAAAACCATTGGTAATCTTGCAACAGAGGAACAGTTTAGTCAAATCATTATACGTTCGGATAATAATCGTACGATTCGCTTCTCCGATGTTGGGAAAGCAGCTTTAGAAGCCGAAAACTTTGAGACCAAGATGTCGGATTCAGGCTTCCCTATGGTCAGTTTGGCCATTATTCCACAGCCTGGAACAAACTATCTGGATATTGCCGATAAGTTTTATACGGAATATGAAAAGCTCTCTAATGAGCTTCCGGAAGGTTTTGATATCAATATCGCTATTGATAATACGCAATTCGTAAAAAAAGCCGTATTAGAAGTTGTCGAGACTTTGTTGATTGCCATCGTCTTGGTGGTATTGATCATCTATTTGTTTTTCAGAAATTGGTCCATTGCATTCCGACCTTTAATCGATATTCCTGTTTCCTTAATTGCCACATTCTTTATCATGTATCTATGTGGCTTCTCCATCAACGTATTGACCTTGCTGGCCATTGTACTGGCAACTGGTTTGGTGGTAGATGATGGTATTGTAGTAACCGAGAATATCTTTAAAAAGGTAGAAGAGGGGATGTCACCCATACAAGCTGCAATCAAAGGGTCTAATGAGATATTCTTTGCTGTTATCTCCATTTCTGTAACCTTGGCGGCTGTATTTTTACCTGTTATCTTCTTAGAAGGCTTTGTTGGTCGACTATTCCGAGAGTTTGGTGTCGTCATAGGGGCTGCGGTATTGATATCGGCCTTTGTCTCGCTGACTTTGACGCCTATGTTGAATGCCTATTTGATGAAAGGTGGGGAGCAAAAGCATTCGAAGTTCTATGTGCGTACGGAGAAATACTTTGAAATGATGAATAAAGATTATGCATCAGCACTCAAAGGATTTTTAAAACATAAATGGTATAGCTTTGCAACCATTATTGGCTGTTTCGGATTGATCTTCTTTTTCTATCAGGTACTACCTAAAGAAACAGCACCTTACGATGACAGGAGTTACATCAGTCTCCGTGCGACTGCCCCAGAAGGGGTTTCCTACGATTATATGGACAGGTTTATGAATGAACTAACCATGCTCATCAATGACTCTGTTCCTGAGAAGAAAGTATCCTTGGTGATTACCTCTCCTGGATTTGGATCAGCATCTTCGAATAGTGGTTTTGTGCGTTTAGGACTTGTTCAGCCAAATGAACGCGAGCGTTCTCAGGCAGAGATTGCAGATCATCTTTCTAAATTAACCAGACAGTTTTCTGAAGCTCGCGTAGCTGTATCTCAACAGCCTACTATCTCAGTAAATAGAAGAGGGGGGATGCCTATTCAGTATATTATTCAGGCACCAAATTTTCAGAAGCTAGAGGAGAAGATTCCGGAGTTTATGGATGAGCTTTCTAAAAACCCTACATTCTCTATTTCTGATGTGAATTTGAAGTTTAATAAGCCAGAGGTCTATGTGACTATTGACCGTGAAAAGGCCGAATCATTGGGTGTATCTGTCTTAGATGTAGCACAAACTTTGCAAATGTCTTTGTCGGGTCAGCGTTTTGGTTATTTTATGATGAATGGAAAGCAGTATCAGATTATGGGCCAATTTGACCGTAAGGACCGTGCGACGCCAATGGATCTAGCTTCCATTTATGCAAAGAATAGCCGTGGTGAATTAATTCAATTGGATAATATCGTTACGTTGGAAGAACGTAGTAGCCCTCCGCAGTTGTACCATAACAATCGATACATGTCCGCAACAGTTTCTGCAGGGTTAGCTCCGGGTAAGAGTATGGGTGATGGAATTGCTGCCATGGAAGCTATCAAAGAAAAGGTGCTTGATGATACCTTTACTACAGACCTAGGTGGTGAATCTCGAGATTTCGTGGAGAGTGGATCCAATACCATGTTTGCATTTGGTTTAGCTGTTCTATTGATCTTCTTGATTCTAGCAGCTCAATTTGAAAGTTTTATAGATCCAATCATCATCATTATTACTGTTCCGATGGCTGTGGCAGGAGCATTGTTCTCCTTGTGGTTATTTGGACAGTCTTGGAATATCTTTAGTCAGATTGGTACCATCATGCTGATTGGATTGGTAACGAAGAATGGTATTTTAATTGTAGAATTTGCGAATCAATTGCGGGAACAAGGAATGTCGAAATACGATGCTGTGGTACATGCATCTGAAGCGCGTTTAAGACCGATCTTAATGACTTCATTGGCCATTGGATTTGGTGCTTTGCCTATTGCGATGTCCTTAGGAGCCGCATCAACCAGTAGAGTAGGTATGGGTGTTGTGATTGTAGGAGGAACCTTGTTCGCATTGATATTAACCTTATTTGTTATTCCCGCATTCTATTTAATGATGTCGCGTAAAAAGAATAAAAATCCAGAGTTGGAGAATATTGAAGAATAATATGAAAAAAGCTATACTATTTTTCTTACTTATTGGGCTCTGGACAGTATCCAAAGCACAGGGCCTTTTAACCGCTAAACAGGCAGTAGAGATTGCTTTAGAAAACAATTTTGAAATTAAGCTTTCGCAGAATGACCTTAAAATTGCTACTGAGAATGTAAGCTATGGAAATGCAGGTATGCTACCTACTGCTACAGCCAACTTTTCTCAGAGCAACAGTGTACAAAACTCCAAGCAGACTCAAACGACAGGAGAGGAACGCTCTTTGCGTAATGCCAAGAACAATAATCTTTCGGTAGGTGTGAGTTTAGGCTGGACCATTTTTGATGGACTAGGCATGTTTGCACGCTATGATCAATTGAAAGAATTGCAAAAGCAAGGTGAATTTGAATTGAAAAAGACTGTTTTAAATCGGGTTTCTGAAGTTATATCGACTTATTTTACCATTGTAGAACAACAAAATCTTTTGTTAGCTATCGATTCCAGTATCAACATTTCAAAGGAAAGGTTGAAGACTGCAGAGAATAGATTTTCCATAGGTAAAGCTTCGCGATTGGAGGTGTTGAATGTGCAAGTCAATTTGAATGAAGATGAATCAAGCCGCTTGAGACAGGCTAATGTGGTCAAGAATCTTAAAATAACCTTAAACAGTTTAATGGCTCGAGAGCTTGACATTGAATTTGAAGTTGAGCCGGAAGTGGAATATGATGATACCCTTTTGATTGATGATTTGATGGAAAAGGCGCAGCATTATAATCCGGATCTGCAAATGATTGCCATCAATAAGCGACTTGCCGAATTGGAGCTTAAACGCATTAAAGCTGGTCGATATCCGGTTGTGCGCTTGACAACAGGTTATAATGTGTCGCAATCGGAGTCTAGCTTAGGTTTCGTGTCCAGTTCCAATGCTCGAGGTTTAAACTATGGAATTACAGCATCCATGAATCTATTTGATGGTTTTAATCAGCGAAGGAATGAAAGGAATGCCAAAACGCAAATTGAAAGTGCAGACCTGTTAATTCAACAACAACAATTAAATGTGCGTACCGCTATTTCAACAGCTTTCCAGACTTACCAAACGAATCTATCTTTGGCTAGGTTGGAGGAAAACAATGCGGATATCGCCAGACAGAATTTAAATATTACCCTAGCAAAATATAAGATAGGATCTATTAGTGCTGTGGAGTTTCGTGATGCACAGGAAAACTTCATCAATGCGGTATCTAGATTCAATTCTGCCCGTTTGCAAGCTAAGCTTTCAGAGTTACAATTGAAGGAAATTATCGGAAATATAGACCTTTAAGTAATTTGTCTCAAGAAAATGACAGAAAAACAATCGGTTGTGTAAATTGAACAAACGTTTGCATTTCTAAATCATTTTTGAATTACTAAAATTCGTTTTATACTTGTATTAGGGGATTGATAATCAAGCTCCTCGACCAAATTATGATTTCTATAATTTGATAGTTTTCAAAATTCGACTGTTTAGTTTGTTTTAAAATAGGTGATTTATTGGGGGACTATTTGTCCCCCTTAATTTTGTAACTTAGTTTCTTTATTATTATATACACTATGAATAACTCCCGAAGAGATTTTTTGAAAAAGGCTGGTGTGCTATCCAGTGTTGCGATAACATTACCGTCTTTACAAAATGAGGTTCTTGCAGCTCCAGGTTTTAATATGTCTGGTTTTGCAGCCCCAAAGATTGACAAAGTTAAAGTAGCGATTATCGGTTTAGGAATGCGTGGTCCAGGTGCTGTTGACCGTATTTCTTACATTGAAGGTGCTGAAATTGTAGCTCTTTGTGATAAACACGCTGACCGTGTAACTAAAGCTCAAGGTATTTTAACTAAAAAAGGCCTTAAAGAAGCTAAAGCTTACTCGGGTGAAGATGGTTGGAGAACCATGCTTAAAAACGAAGAACTTGATTTAGTATATATCTGTACACCTTGGGAATACCATGCGCCAATGGCTATTGAAGCCATGAAGTCTGGTGCTCACGCGGCTACTGAGGTGCCTATTGGGTTAACTGTTAAAGAAATCTGGGAAGTAGTAAAAACTTCTGAAGCAACAAAAAAACATTGTATGATGTTGGAGAACTGTTGTTATGATTTCTTCGAAATGTTAACTCTGAACATGGCTCGTCAAGGTATGTTTGGTGAATTAGTGCATGCAGAAGGTGCTTATATCCACGATCTATTGAGCTTAAACTTCAATAAAAATGGATATGATAACATGTGGAGACTTCGTGAAAACATTAAAATGAACGGAAACCTTTACCCAACACATGGTATTGGCCCAATCGCTCAATGTTTGAACATCAACTATGGTGACCGCATGACGCATTTAGTAGCTATGCAATCCAATGACTTCATGATGGGTGATAAAGCAGTAGAATTAGCTGCTAAGGATTCTTTCTTCCAAGAGTTTGTTGGAAAAAGATACAGAGGTAACATGGATACAACTTTGATCAGAACTGAAAAAGGAAAGACAATGATGATCCAACATGATGTTACTTCTCCTAGACCTTATTCTCGTATTCACTTATTAAGTGGTACTAAAGGATTTGCTCAGAAGTACCCGCAAGAAGGCATTGCTTTTGGTCACAGCTACGTGAAACCAGAAGAATTGAAAGCTTTATACGCAAAATATACTCCTGAATTAGTACAATTCATTGGGGAGCAAGCTAAGCAAGTTGGTGGTCACGGTGGTATGGACTTTATGATGGACTGGAGATTAATCGACTGTCTACGTAACGGTCTTCCATTGGATCAATCGGTATACGATGGTGCTTCTTGGAGTGCTGTAGTGCCATTGAGCGTACAGTCAGTTGCTAAAAACTCCAGAACTATTGATTTCCCTGACTTTACAAAAGGTGCTTGGAAAACCAATAAACCACACGAAATGGGACTGAATGGCGGTGGAAATACTAAAATCCGTGCTAAAGTAGGTTCTAAAAATTTACAATTAGACGTATAATTTAGAATACATTATAATTTTATTAGGGCTGTCCTCCAAAGGGACAGCCCTTTATTATGATTGTTACATCCGTTTTTTTATTTCTTGATATTTTTTTCCTAATATCGTTATGAAATGAAAAATCTAAACCTCCTTATTATTCTTGCTTTATCCCTTCAAGCATGTCAATCTACCGCACAAAAGCAGCAGCAAGAAAATATATTGTCCATGGACTCGGGTGCCATGTGTCATAATTCGGCTATTCCTTCCAGATTTGCTGCCCTTGAGAAATCAAATGATTCTATTCAGTACATTAAAGGACAAGATCAAGCAGAAATGGTATTAATACCTGCAGGGTCATTTCAAATGGGATCTACAAATTTTGAGGACGCCCAACCTCTTCATCAAGTGAAAGTGAATACATTCTATATGGATGCTCATGAAGTGACAAATGCACAGTTTGCTGAGTTTGTTAAAGCGACAGGCTATAAGACAGTGGCAGAAAGAGAACTAGATCCAAAGGATTTCCCAGGTGCAGACCCAGCTTTATTGGTGCCAGGATCAGCAGTGTTCTCCGCTCCTAAGAACGTTCAGAATCTTCAGAACCATTTACAATGGTGGGAATATATCCCCGGTGCAAATTGGCGCCATCCTGAAGGTCCTAATAGCCAAATAAAAGGAAAAGAAAATCATCCTGTGACTCAAGTGGCTTATCAAGACGCAGAAGCTTATGCGAAGTGGGCAGGAAAGCGTCTGCCAACAGAAGCTGAATGGGAGTTTGCAGCAAAAGCTGGTAAGCATCAATCAGAAACCTATTATTGGGGTTCAGAGAAACTAGAAGATGGAAAATGGCTTGCAAATATTTATCAGGGTCAATTTCCAACTAAGAACAGCAAAGAGGATGGTTTTGAAACAACTGCTCCTGTAAAGTCCTTTCCAGCAAATGCCTATGGCTTATACGATATGGAAGGTAATGTGTGGGAATGGTGTTCTGATTATTATCGCCCAGATTATTATCAGCATAGCCCTAAAGATAATCCTAAAGGCCCCAACGATTCTTATGATCCTCAAGAGCCAGGAACAGTAAAACGTGTACAACGCGGAGGCTCTTTCTTGTGCAATGATCAATATTGCGAGCGTTATAAAGCCGGAAGTCGGGGTAAAGGTGAAATCAATTCACCGACAAATAATGTAGGCTTCCGTTGTGTAAAGGACGTGAAATAATATTACGATCTTAATTGAATTTTATATAGGAGGTAAACAAAGCTTTTTTGTTTACCTTTTTTATTTTTTATCGCCCTATTTATTCTCCTTTTTTCTAAAGAATAACTTTTCTTGGTTTTTCTGGGCTGTAGGTTCATTATTCTTTGTTTTTAATTTTTTTAACCAGAATTTGATTTGACAACAAGTCCTGTTTGTTGAAAATCTTTAAAATAGATTTTTGGTTTATTAAATTTCTAAATAAATACTAATTATGTTGGTTTTTGACAATATAAATCAATGTTTAGAGGTTAAAGTTTAATATTCTATTGTATTATTTTAAAAATATTTCTTTTTGTCGTTAATAATTATAATATTTAACCTGTAAATAATCATAATTCGATAAATCTCTCCGTATTATCATTTTATGGCAACCATTTATATTTTAACTAAACAAAACTATGATGCAAAGATTTATTTTTTACTGTATTGCTATGATATTTTTCATAGGACAAGTTTATGGTCAGAGTAGGCCGGTTTCAGGGATAGTAACCTCCTCTATTGACTCCAAACCCTTGGCGGGTGTTTCTGTCATTGTTCAAGGAACAAGTATAGGAACACAGACTGACCAGGATGGGCGTTATACAATAGATGTCCCTAATAATCAAGCAAGGTTGAGTTTTTCCTACGTAGGTTTTGAGTCACAAAATGTTCTTGTAGGGAATAGGAGTGCCATCAATGTACAGCTTCTATCACAAGGAGAAGCCTTGGATGAAGTGGTGGTAACTGGTTATCTTGTTCAAAGGAAGAAGTCTTTTACAGGGGCCTCTGCAAACGTTTCTGGGGAGAAGGTAGCAGATAGGCCTCTTCAAAGTTTTACACAAGGTTTAACAGGGCAAGCCTCCGGTGTAAATATTGTTCAACCTTCTGGAGTTTTAAATAACCCACCTGTTGTACGTGTAAGAGGGTTAAGTTCCTTATCCTTAAATTCATTTCCTTTGGTAGTCGTAGATGGTATTCCAATTTCAACAGATGATGTTTCAAATACATCTTCGGCAAATAACCCACTAGGTGATATTAACCCTTCTGATATTGAATCTATAGATATTTTGAAGGATGCTGCCTCTACTGCAATTTATGGTTCCCGGGCAGGAGCAGGTGTACTTGTAATTACAACCAAAAGAGGTAAATCGGGTGCAGCCAAATTTAGCTATGACGGCTGGGTGGGAACTTCCTCACCATTAAGGTTGCCTGAGCTATTGAATGCTGAACAGTATGTGAAATTCAAAAATCAAGCAATTGCCAATGCTCGGTTAATTAACCCGAATCTACCCCAAGCTTCTTATCCAAGCACAGGAGGTTTTTTTGAAGATACCGATGAAAACGGAAATAAAATTGACACCCGATGGTATGATTATATTTATCGTTCGGCTGTATCACAAAATCATAACTTAAATGTATCTGGTGGAACGGAGAATACGAAGTATTTCTTCTCTGCCAACCTTTCAGATCAAGAAGGTATCCTTGTGAATAATGACTTTAAAAGAAAAGCCATAAGATCAAATATTGATCATAAAATTTCCGATCGTGTAAATTTTGCTGGATCATTCACCTATACCAATAGTGAAAACTTTTCTCCCAATAGTGGCTCTATCCCTGATGCAGCATTCAATACTTCTGGTTTAGGTCGTATCGCTATGGTGCAAGCACCAAATGTTGCCCCCTTTCTAAAAGATGGTTCCTATAACGTTGTTGGATCGTCTATAGGACCGGGTAAGAATGTGCTTTTGCCAAACTATCCAAATCCTATGCCTATCATTGAAAAGGATAAGGGGTCATCAGAAACCAACCGTATGTTCCTAAATGGAACACTTGGGGTTAATATCATCGATGGCCTGAAATTGAACTCTACTTATACCTTAGATTTAAGAAATGTGGAGAACAAAACTTTCTGGAACCCAATAAACGGAGATGGGTTTAATTATGGAGGATATGCAACTAATAGCAACATGAAGGCAAACAATTGGATTTTGATGAATAACCTAGTCTATACGAAATCCTTTAATGACCATAATTTGGTTTTGCTTGTTGGTCATGAGGCTCAACTCAACAGATTTGAAACTTGGGGAGCGACACGAACAAATCTGACAGATTGGTTCTTTGATCAATTTCAAGGTTCGTATAAAAATAACCAAGAAGGAGCAAATGGAATTGTTGAACAAGCTTTTGAGTCTTATTTAAGCTCCATAAACTACGATTATGCTGGTAAATATTTTATCTCTGCAAATTATAGAAGAGATGGTAATTCAGCCTTGGCAGCAGGTAATCGTTGGGGAGATTTTGGCGGTGCTTCTATTGGTTGGACGCTTAGCAATGAGGAGTTTTTTAAACAGATGAATTCCCAAGATTGGATTAGCAATTTACGTTTCAAGGCAAGTTGGGGTCGAGTTGGAAATGGAAATCTAGGCAATGTGTATGGAACTACCAATCTTTATGGCTCAGGTGTTTATGGTCAGTCTGGTTATGTTGCTTTTGGCCAAGCTGGTAATCGAGATCTAAAATGGGAATCGAGTAGTCAGACAAACGTCGGATTGGATTTAGGACTTTTTAATAATCGACTAACTGCAGAATTCAATTGGTATAATAAAAATATCGATAACATGATTCTTGCTGTTTCCCAAACACTTTCAAAGGGTATACCCGGGAATGCTATCTTACTAAATGTTGGTCAAATGTATAACCGAGGTATTGAGCTAGGTGTTAATTTTCATGTTGTTAAAAGGGATGACTTTAACTGGCATACCAATATTAATTATTCGACCAATAAAAACAAAGTGGTTACCCTTTATGATAAGCGACCAATTATTGCTTCAACTGGTGGACTTGAGACTACCAGTATAACAGAAGAGGGCAAGTCTGCCGCTCAAATTTATGCGGTTAGAACAGATGGTGTGAATCCGGAAAACGGACGTCGAATCATGATTAATAAAAACGGAGAAAGAATACAGTATCAACATTTACCAGGGCCTGGAATGTTCTCCTATTCTTATATGGATGGCACAAGAGCACCTTCAGCAGCTGACCAAGCAGTGGCAGTTGGAAATACTCTTCCTACTTGGTACGGTGGTTTTAATAATAGCTTCCAGTTTAAGGACTTTGACCTCATCATGAACTTCACATATTCTGGAGGAAATTATATCTACAATGGTACACGAGCTGGTTTATTGGATCAACGGATTTGGAATAACTCAGTAGATGTATTGGACGCTTGGACTCCGGAGAATAAAGGCGGTAAGATTCCGAGATCAATCTATGGCGATAATATCTCAAATGGTTCAGCTTATGCCTTGGAGTCAAATGTGGAAAAAGGAGATTTTCTTAGGTTACAGACTTTAACATTGGGCTATAAATTGCCATTAAACTTGATTGAGAGAGCTAAATTCTCTTCGGTTAGATTTTATATGTCTGTAAATAATGCCTTTTTACTAACGAAATACACGGGGGTAGATCCGGAGATTTCTTCTAATGGTAATTCGAATTTAAGCTCAGGTATTGAGCGTAATTCCATGCCTAACGCAAGAACATTCACCTTCGGAATCAATGTTGGACTATAAAAGCTAAATCATCATGAAAACTAATAACAATTATAAAATAATGAAATACTTAACCTTACTTTTTATTGCTACAATAGGGTTGAGTTCCTGTAAAAAGGATTTTTTGAATCGAGAGTCAGTGCTAGAAATTCCCGAAGAAAATATTGGGGAAACTGCACAGCGTATTGAAGGTCAAGTTAATGGGATATATGCTACCGTTAAAAGCGGTACCCTTTATGGAGGGAGAATGTTGATTTACAATGATATCCGAGGCGAAGAGTTTTTAAATCGTGGGCGGAATGGTGTTACTGGATATTCTGTTTACCAGTTTATTAATGATCCTTCCGATTCTTACGTTGCCAATTTTTGGATTTCTGGATACTTGACCATCAATAGGGTAAATATTTTTCTGGAAAATATTGAGAAAGTGAAAGAGGGAGTTCTTACACCTGCCCAAAAAACACAATTTATTGCAGAGGTAAAGTTTGTTCGTGCCATGGCATACTATGCCTTGGTACAGCTATTTGCAAAACCTTATGCCGCAGATAATGGTGCGTCTAAAGGAGTGCCCCTACGTTTACTTCCTGAAAAAACTATTGCAAACAATACCATAGCTAAAGCAACCGTTAAAGAAATCTATGATCAAATCTTAAAGGATTTAACGGATGCTGAAGCGGGGGTACCCAAAAGTTTTAATAGTCAATATTTAGCCTCTACTCGAGCACATACCAATACGGTTATTGCCTTTAAAACAAGAATCTATTTGGCCATGAAGAATTATCCAAAAGTAATCGAGGAAGCTAATAAAATGGTGAAGGATAACCCGCCTTATGAAACCAAAACTGGGGTTTACCATGCCTTGTTAGCAAGACCTGAATCTGTATTTAGGGATAAAATGAATGCTGAACGAATATTAAGCTTTCCTTTCGAGCTAACCAATATTCCGGGAACTCAAAATCAGTTGGCTTATTATTACAATGCTGGAAATGTCGAGTATTATTTAAATAAAGCTGCAGGTGGCATTTATGCAAATCCTAACTGGCCAAATACCGATGCCAGAAAGATTAGTTTAACGGATCCTGATGTGTTTGGTTTTTTAATTATCACCAAATATACAGATGTAGATACTTACTTGGATTGGGCTCCGATTATTCGTTATGCTGAAGTTCTTTTAAATCTTGCAGAGGCAGAAGCTGAAGCAGGTTCACAAGCAAGAGCATTAAGCTTATTAAAGGCTATTCGTCATCGCTCTGACCCAAACTATCAATTCCCTGCATTTGCGAATAAGCAGAGCTTGGTAGATGCCATTTTGTTAGAACGTAGAATTGAATTACTAGGAGAGGGTTTCCGTATTCCGGATTTACAACGTCGCAATAGTCCCATCACTTCTGTAGGGGCTGCTGGTGTAATCGATCCATCTGATGAACAATATGTTTTTCCTGTGCCTTTACGTGAGGTAATTGATAATGTCGATATCAATAAATAATAACGTGATAATTTTTTAGTAACAACAAAGGGGGCTAACGCCCCCTTTGTATTATTCTTTATTTTTTCAATGTTCTAATCTGCTTATTGCGCATTTAAGAACATGGATTTTTTAGAGTACAACTCTCTGAAGTGAGGGTCTTCTAAATCTTTGATGAAACGAATCGCCTCACCGGTAGATTTCATCTCTGGACCTAATTGTTTGTCTACTTCAGGGAACTTCGAGAAAGAGAACACAGGCTCTTTAATCGCGTATCCTTCTAACTTACGTTCAATAGTAAAGTCCGATAATTTGTTCTCACCCAACATCACTTTTGTTGCGATATTGATGTAAGGTACATCATAAGCTTTTGCAATGAAAGGCACAGTACGTGATGCACGTGGGTTTGCCTCGATGACATATACGTTCTCATCCTTGATCGCAAATTGAATGTTTAACAAACCAATTACATTCAATGCTTTCGCTAATTTAATGGAATACTCTTCCATCTTTTTCTGAACATTTTCCGATAAAGAGAATGGAGGTAATACTGCCGATGAGTCTCCAGAGTGAATACCTGCTGGCTCAATGTGCTCCATCATACCGATGATATGTACATCTTCACCATCACAGATTGAATCTGACTCCGCCTCTTCTGCACGATCCAAGAAGTGGTCAATTAAGATATGGTTTCCTGGAAGGTTTTTCAATAGATTAACTACTGCTTTTTCCAAGTCCTCATCGTTAATCACTATGCTCATGCCTTGTCCGCCTAATACATAAGATGGACGAACCAATACCGGATATCCTACTTCGTTTGCAACTTTGATAGCTTCTTCTGCAGAAGTAGCAACACCATATTTCGGATAAGGGATATCTAATTCTTTTAATAAGTCAGAGAAGCTTCCGCGATCTTCTGCTAAGTCCATGTTAGAGAAAGAAGTACCGATGATTTTAACACCTAATGCCTCTAAGCGCTCTGCCATTTTCAAAGCTGTTTGACCACCTAACTGAACAATAACACCCTCTGGTTTTTCCAATTCGATGATCTCACGAACATGCTCCCAGAATACAGGCTCGAAATATAATTTGTCAGCCATATTAAAGTCGGTAGATACCGTCTCAGGGTTACAGTTAACCATGATTGCTTCGTATCCACATTCTTTTGCTGCTAATAAACCGTGAACACAAGAGTAGTCGAATTCAATACCTTGACCGATACGGTTTGGCCCTGAACCCAATACGATGATTTTCTTACGATCAGAAACTACTGATTCGTTTTCATCCTCGAAGGTTGAGTAGTAGTATGGGGTATGTGCTGGGAACTCCGCCGCACATGTATCTACCATTTTGTAGACGCGGTTAATACCAAGCTCTTTACGACGAGCATAAACAGCATCCTCATCTGTGTTTCCTAATAACCAAGCAATTTGGTAATCAGAATAACCTTTTTGTTTCAAGGTCATGAAGAAATCACGTGGGATATTGCTTAATTGATAGCGACGTAATTCGCCTTCTAATTGTACCAGTTCTTGGATTTGTACTAAGAACCACTTGTCAATTAGAGTTGCTTTACGGATAGATTCCAATGGAACACCTAATTCGAAAGCATCTTTGATATGGAAAAGACGATCAGCACTTGGGTGCTCCAAGCTATACATGATCTCCTCTAAATTTCTTGATTGACGTCCGTCTGCACCTAATCCTGCACGGCCTGTCTCTAATGATTGAGCTGCTTTTTGTAATGCCTCGATGAATGTGCGACCGATCGACATCACCTCGCCAACCGCTTTCATCTGTAATCCTAATTCTTTGTTCGCCCCTTTGAATTTATCAAAGTTGAAACGAGGAACTTTTACAATTACATAGTCAAGTGTTGGTTCAAAATATGCAGAAGTTGTTTTGGTAATTTGGTTTTGAAGCTCATCCAAGTTGTAACCGATAGCTAATTTAGCAGCGATTTTTGCAATTGGATATCCAGTTGCTTTAGATGCTAATGCGGATGAACGCGATACACGTGGGTTAATTTCAATCGCAATGATTTCTTCATTTTCTGGGTTTACAGAGAATTGAACATTACAACCACCTGCGAAGTTGCCGATAGAGCGCATCATCTTGATCGCTTGATTACGCATATCTTGGTAACACTTGTCCGATAAGGTCATACCCGGAGCAACTGTGATGGAGTCTCCAGTGTGAATACCCATAGGGTCGAAGTTTTCAATGGTACAGATAATGATGACATTATCATTCGTGTCACGAAGTAATTCCAACTCAAACTCTTTCCAACCTAATACCGCTTGTTCTACTAATACCTCATGTGTTGGAGAAGCGTGTAATCCACGGTTTAATGCCGCATCAAAGTCCTCTTTTTTATGCACAAAACCACCTCCGGTTCCAGCTAAGGTATAAGAAGGACGGATTACCAATGGATAACCAATAATCTGAGCTGCTTCTTTTCCTTCTAAAAAGGAGTTCGCGATTTTTGATTTTGCTACTCCTACGCCGATATCAACCATTAACTGACGGAATTCCTCACGATTCTCCGTCTTCTCAATAGCTGCAACATCAACACCGATAACTTTTACATCATATTTTTCCCAAATACCGCGATTGGAAGCCTCAATACATAAGTTTAATGCCGTCTGACCGCCCATTGTCGGTAATACTGCATCAATCTGACGCTCTTGAAGAATCTGCTCAATACTCTCACAGGTTAATGGAAGTAAATAAACGTGATCAGCTACGACACTGTCGGTCATAATCGTAGCAGGGTTCGAATTAATGATGGAAACCGAAATTCCTTCTTCTTTTAATGATAAAGCTGCTTGTGATCCTGAATAGTCAAATTCACAGGCTTGACCAATAACGATAGGTCCCGATCCAATGATTAATACCGAATTGATGGAGGTGTTTCTAGGCATTATTTTTTATTTCAATAGTTAAATACAAATAATTCTGTGGACGTGGCAGGCAGATTTTGCCTTGTTGTTAGAGGGAATTCCGACTGCTTTGTCGGAGTGCAAAGTTACTATAATATTTTTAATTCTCTACGATTATTGTTGATAAAAATTCAGATACCGATTGCGTAATTTTTTACACAGCTGGAATACCCCTAAAGGAACAATCATTTCATAGCATTAAAACATTGAAAATGACTTCCATTACAACGCATTTCTTTCTCCTAATTTGAAGATTAATACCCTGTCAATTTTTAGCATGTAAGCTCATTCTTAACAAGACTCCATTGGCATGCTTTTATCAAAAACAATTTCGAATTAAAATACCTAATTGATGATGAGTAGGAGGGGTGATTTAACCTCCTATTCATGGTGTATTTTAATAAATTACAATCTCATCCGCGAAAAGATATCCTTTCATTGGGTTAGTAGCTTTTACCTGTACATATCTTGCCATAACTGCTTTCGGAAGTTTGATTTCAAACTTTTGGAATTTCAAACTAGGATCTTTTGTCCCTTCTTGATTCTTAATGCTGCCAATTTCACGATAATTTTTACCATTATCAGAAACCAAAACGGTAAACTCTCCAGGGAAATATACACCAGGACCTGGAATCTGCATGAAATTCACCGCCACACTTTTGATTTCTTCCCTTCGCTCAAAATCCACTACAGCATCAAATCCTTTTGTAAAACCTTGCCATTGTCCATCAGCATAACTTAATCCACCTTTCATTCCATTAGTCAAAGTCTTATCTCCTTTGGCTGGATATCCTTCCCATTTTATTTTATAGATCACATCCTTACCAATGGCCTTATGCACATCCAAATCTATTGTTTCAACTGGGCTTACACGTGTTGAATCAATAAAAGAAGCTGCGTTTATCTGTGCTGTTTTCGAAAGTTCAATAGGCAGGTTATAACGAGTAGATTTCGCATCCGGTGCTTTTCCATCAACTGTATAACGAATGTTCGGATTAAATTGCTCTGATTGAAGGATAACTGTGTTTTTCTTTTCTAAGGAGTCAAAACTAACGATGGAACTTACATTATAGGATGGTCGATAATAATTCACATCCAGTTTTTGCAATACTTGATAATGCTGTTGTAGGCGTTTATTAAAGTCTTTCCAATTTCTATAATCTTGCGTGGTCCATGCAATTTCGGATAAGGCTAATACGCGTGGGAATGCCATATATTCCACATGCTGATAGGTAGGCATATGTTCTGTCCATAGGTTAGCCTGAACCCCAATAATGTGTTTTTCTTTGTCCTTTGCCAGGCCTTTAGGGATGGGGTTGTAGCTATAAACTTTTTCTAAAGGCAGATAAGCACCAGTAGCCTCTGGTTGTGTCCGAGGGTCTGTTTGATAGCCGTCAAAATACATATAGGCCCCAGGAGTCATAATAGCATCAAATCCTGCCTTCGCAGCTTTTGCAGCAGGCTCTTCTCCACGCCAACTCATTATGGTCGCGCCTTCAGGTAAACCACCATCAATGATTTCATCCCAACCTATCAACTTGCGACCCTTACTTTTCAAATATTGATCAATTTGTTTAATCGCATAACTCTGAAGCTCAGACTCAGATTTTAAACCTTCTTTTTTCATTAAGGCCTGACACTTCGGGCAATTCTTCCAATGCTTATGGTCGGCTTCATCTCCGCCAATATGGATGTATTTCGATGGGAATAAGGTAATCACCTCATCCAATACATTTTTCATGAATTGATAGCTTCCTTCATTTCCTAAACAAAACTCGCCCTGCGTATAAGGTTTACCTGTGCATGAAAGCTCTGGATAAACCGCCAACACTTCCTCGGAATGCCCTGGAAATTCAATCTCTGGGATGATATTTATCCCTCTAAGTGCAGCATAGTCAATTAATTCTTTTGCTTGATTTTGGGTGTAATACCCGCCAGATGCATTGGCTGTACCCTGTTCCACATATTGCCGTCCATTGTTCCACCAATCTTTCCATAAGGTATGCGAACGCCATGCAGCCTTATTTGATAATTCCGGATATTGTTTGATTTCTAATCGCCAGCCAGCACCGTCTGTTATGTGCCAGTGAAATTGATTAAGCTTATAAAGCGCCATCAAATCAATATACTTCTTTAAAAAAGTCATGGGCATATAATGGCGAGATACATCCAAATGCAAACCCCTATAACCAAATCTCGGCTTATCGAGAATTTGGATATAAGGCAGTTTTTCTTGATTATTGAGGTAGCTCAATTGCATTAAGCTATAAATTCCAGATATCATGCCTTCTCGGTCATGGGCTTTCAGACTAATACCTGATTGATCAATTTCCAGTAAATAGCCTTGCGGATCCACTTGGTCGCGTTGTTCTGCTTTAAACAAACGAATCCCTTGATGATGCTGCTTTTTAACCTTCTTCACTAATTCTGAATTGCCAATTTGTAGGCCTGGAATATGATAAAGCAAAGCACTTAGCGTAGAAAAATCCTCTGCATAATACAATGGCTGATTGGAATTCAATAGCAGCTCACCTTCTAAAACAGTCGTTTTATAGGGTTGAGGAATAAGGGCAATTTCCTTGTCTTGAGCAAAAGAGGACAATGGGGAAATTAATAACAGTACCAAAAGATAGCGCATTTGGAGCATCATATTATTAATATTGGGTTTGAATTATACAAATATCCTAAAAAATTAACACTTGAAATTAATTATTGTTTCTCAAGATGATTTATGATATTTAGCTAACATTAACCTTATATTAATAGGTTAAATATGCTTAACTTTGTTGCATGATTCAATTACCTGTCATTCCTGCTAATCAGACACAGCGTAAACCAGATTGGTTAAGAGTAAAATTACCAGTTGGTAAAGAGTACAGACATGTACGTGGTCTGGTTGACGAACATAAATTACATACCATTTGTGAAAGTGGTAATTGTCCGAATATGGGTGAATGTTGGGGTGCTGGTACAGCAACCTTTATGATCCTTGGGAACATTTGTACACGCTCTTGTTCTTTCTGTGCTGTTGCTACCGGAAGACCTCTAGCTGTAGATTTGGATGAACCAAATCGTGTTGCCAATTCGGTGAAATTAATGCAGGTAAAGCATTGTGTCATTACCTCCGTTGACCGTGATGATCTAAAAGATGGTGGCTCAACTATCTGGGCTGAAACCATCTTGGCAATTCGTCGTGAAAGTCCTGAAACAACGCTTGAAACATTAATCCCTGACTTTAAAGGTCAATGGGATAACCTAGACCGTCTTTTGGCTGTGCGCCCTGAAGTGGTATCTCATAACATTGAAACTGTACGTCGTCTTACTCGTGAAGTTCGTATCCAAGCAAAATATGATCGTTCATTAGAATGTTTAAAGCGTATTTCTGATGCCGGATTGAGAACTAAATCGGGTATCATGTTAGGATTCGGAGAAACAGAAGAAGATGTGATTGAAACGATGCAGGACTTGTACGATGTTGGGGTTGATATCCTAACAATTGGTCAGTACCTACAACCAACGAAGGCACATCACCCAGTAGTAGAATGGGTAACACCACAACAATTTGAGAAATATAAAGAAATAGGCCTTAAAATGGGCTTCAAATATGTGGAATCAGGCCCACTCGTAAGGTCTTCTTACCACGCAGAAAAACATTTATTCGATATGCAATAAAATAAAAATCCTTAGAACTTCTAAGGATTTTTTTATGTTTATAGTGTATATCAACACGATGGTCTATGCTGTTAAAGAAGTTTTTTCTTCCAAGCCTTGCACTTCTTTTACTCAGCTTATTTATAAGCAGTGTATTGTTGATTGCTCTATTTTTCAATTCCGATGTCAATTGGCCATTATGGGCTCGAGTATTTATGCCCTTTTTAATAAGCTTCATTTTGGTTGCTTTAATTAATAAATGGGTTGGCCAAGGAATTGATTTCGGAAAAGATCTTTGGGGACAAATCCCTAAAAAGAAATTCATCTTATTTTTATTATTACCCCTATTAACGGCTATTTTATTTCAACCGATTTGGAAAAGCTTACGCTATAACTTTGGTACTGTCCTGCAGCTAAGCAATATGAAAGACCTCAAAGAAAATGTAAATCCCAGCTTTTTAGAGGTTGATAATTGGTATGTAGATCGTATGCGCGTAATTCCTTATAATTACATGGAAGATGGTCTGAATGTCCCACCGGGGAAAGTGCGGTTGAATGTCCTTTTTTTGGCTCCGATTTTCCAGTATGAAGAAGCTTATCGGTCTTTTGCTCGTGCCTGGTTAGCATTTGATTATACGAAAGTAATAGACAAAGAGGAGTTCAATGAGAATTATGGACAAGACTTCGTCAAGAGTTCCATGATCCATTTCAAAAGAATGGACTTAAGACAATTTCAATATTTTGAGTCTTTTCCTAGGGATGATAAATACAAGGTATTTACCGATTTGCAGCAATTGCATGATTTCTATAAATCTGGATACGGCAATATTTATTTGGGTCAAGATATTGATCGCGATGAGTTATCAGCTTATTATGCCAAGTATGCACTCTTCCTGTTTGCTATTGTTGGAATTCCAGGGCTCTTGCTCTTAAGTCTTGCCCTCTACTTGACTAAAAAGTATTGGAATAGGCAAGAAGCTGCATATGAAGTTGAAGGTTAAATAAGTTAATGAAAACCTATTTACTTCTTTGGTAGACAGTTTCACCAGCAATTACGGTCCTTAAAGTCTTTATATCTCGAAGTTTGCTCGCATCGGCGGTCATGATATCTTCCTCTAAAATCACAAAATCGGCATCTTTACCTTTTTCAATACTTCCTCTTTTCTTTTCTTGAAAGCATGAATAGGCTGCCCATATAGTCATGCCTCGAAGCGCTTGTTCTCGCGTAATGGCATTTTCCATTTGGAAGCCTCCATTGGGAAAACCATTTTTATCTACACGTGCTACAGCAGCATGGAACCCATATAAAGGATTAAAATGTTCCACGGGGAAATCACTTCCTAGCGCAAGCATACCATATTGGTTAAGAAGCTCTTTGTAAGCATAGGCAGTTTTTAAACGATCAGGTCCAAGACGGTCACCAGCCCAATACATATCGGATGTTGCATGCGTTGGTTGTACCGAAGGGATGATCTGAAAGGTTTTAAACTTCGAGAAATCTGCAGGATCAACAATTTGTGCATGTTCAATGCGCCAGCGGCGGTCTTGACCATTCTTGATATATTTACCATAAGTATCCAAGATGATGCGGTTAGCCGAATCGCCAATAGCATGTGTATTTACTTGGAAATTACTGTTAGCAAGTCTTTGAATTAGTTGATCAAATTCCTTTGGACTTTGAAGTAAGAATCCATGTGTTGGCGCATCATGATATGCATGCAATAAGCAGGCTCCACGAGATCCTAAAGCCCCATCTGCCATCAACTTGAAAGAACGTACAGTTAGACGATCAGATTCAAACGTGCCTGATCTGAGGTATTGTTTGACACTGCTTGGGGTAGCCATCACCATGGCATAATCCCGAATCTGTAAAGAGTCCTCATTATAAAACACCTTTAAGGCATCGATCTGGTCTTCTGTTAAGCCGGCATCCACAATACTCGTCAAACCCACCGATAGGAGAGAGTCCTGCGCACGGCGAAGCATTTTTAGGAGGGCACTGTTTTGATTCTTTGGAATGTGCTTACTCACCAATTGCATGGCATTATCAATCAGAATTCCATCGGGCAATCCTTCTTTATTCACTGATATCAATCCGCCATCCACAAAATAAGCGGAATCTAGGCTAGCAATCTCCAATGCTTTCCCACTAGCTAGGGCAGCATGATAATCTACACGGCTTAAGAAAATAGGTAAATCAGGGAAGTATTTATCAAGAGAATCTCGAACAGGGAAATTTTTATCAGGCCATAGGTTCTGATCCCATCCATTCCCGATAATCCATTTCTTTTCCGGATGTGCAGCCACATAATCTTTTAAACGAAGAATTACTTCATCATAAGATTTAGCACCTAAAAGACTTACTTCGTCCATCGCTTCAGCCAACATGAAAAAGTGGCCATGTGCATCATAAAAACCAGGATAGATGAATTTGCCTTGAGCATCCAGCTTTTCTTTTGCTTGATACTTATTCAACAATTCTTGGGAGCTCCCCATTTCAATGAATACTCCGTTATTTACTGCAAATGCCTCAATATTGCTAAATGCAGAATCTACCGTATAGATCTTGGCATTGTAGACAATCAGGTCTATTTGTTTATTGGTGGTACAGCCCACTAAACAAAAGAAAAAGAATAGGATAAGGATGTTGGTTGTTAACTTATTCATAATTAATGAAGCCAGTTAACAAATGTAATAAGAAAAGGTTGTAAAACTATAATAAGCAGAAAAAGCTTCTTTTAAGGTTAAAAGAAGCTTTTTCGATATTCAAAAATCAAAATACAATGATTGCTTAGCAATACTCATCGAAAGCAGCAACTAAGTTGTCTGCAATCATTTGAGCAGGGCGCCCTTCAATCATATGTCTTTCTATCATGTGTACCAATTGACCATCTTTGAATAAAGCCATTGCTGGTGAAGATGGTGGGTAAGGCAACATGTATTGACGTGCTCTATCAACAGCGTCTTTTTCCATACCTGCAAATACAGTAACTAATTTGTCAGGGTGTTTCTCATTTTTTACTGCTGCTTTCGCTGCTGGACGAGCATTTGCTGCAGCGCATCCGCATACCGAGTTAACAACAACGAATACTGTTCCTTCTGTTGGAATAGCAGCCTCTACTTCTTCCGAAGTTTTTAATTCTTGAAAGCCAGCATCAACTAACTCTTGACGCATCGGCGCCACTAAATATTCTGGGTACATATCTCTCTCCTTTACTAGTTTTCTACAAATATAACTTGAAAACCTACCTAAATCAAATTTATATCCTCAAGATAATGTCAATTTTAAACTTAATAATTCGTTAATACTTTGAATTGATTTGGTTATCAAGTAATTTTGTGGCGTTCAAATTAAAAACAAAAACATATGTCATCATTAGAAACTACCTATGTTCCATACAAAGTAAAAGACATCTCTTTAGCAGAGTGGGGACGAAAAGAAATAGAATTGGCCGAAGCTGAAATGCCTGGACTAATGTCCCTTCGTAAGGAATTTGGGGCTTCTAAACCCTTAAAAGGCGCTCGTATTGCAGGATGTTTGCACATGACTATTCAAACTGCTGTATTAATCGAAACCTTGGTTGAACTTGGTGCTGATGTTTCTTGGTCTTCATGTAATATCTTCTCCACACAGGATCATGCCGCTGCTGCTATTGCTGCCGCTGGTATCCCTGTATATGCTTGGAAAGGTATGAACGAAGAGGAATTCAACTGGTGTATTGAGCAAACCTTGTTCTTTGGCGAAGATCGTCAAGCGTTAAACATGATCTTAGATGATGGTGGTGACTTAACGAACATGGTTTTCGATCAATTCCCTGAATTAATCGATGGCATCAAAGGTTTATCAGAAGAAACTACAACAGGTGTTCACCGCTTATATGAGCGCATGAAGAACGGTACGCTTCATTTACCGGCAATTAATGTGAATGACTCTGTTACAAAATCAAAATTTGATAACAAATACGGTTGTCGTGAGTCTTTGGTTGATGCTATCCGCCGTGCTACCGATTTAATGTTAGCAGGTAAAGTAGCTGTAGTGGCTGGATATGGTGATGTAGGTAAAGGTTCTGCGGAGTCTTTGCGTTCTGCTGGTGTACGAGTAATCGTTACGGAAATCGATCCGATCTGTGCTTTACAAGCTGCAATGGAAGGTTATGAAGTGAAAAAGATGAATGAAGCAATTAAAGAAGCAAATATCGTAGTGACTACAACAGGTAACAAGGATATCATTCGTCCAGAACACTTCAAAGCTATGAAAGATAAAACGGTTGTTTGTAATATCGGACACTTCGATAACGAAATCGATGTTGCTTGGTTAAACAATAACCATGGTGATAGCAAAGTAGAGATCAAACCTCAGGTTGATAAATATACTATTGATGGTAAGGACATCATCCTATTGGCTGAAGGTCGTTTGGTAAACTTAGGTTGTGCAACTGGGCACCCATCATTCGTAATGTCAAACTCATTCACAAACCAAACCTTGGCACAATTGGAACTTTGGACAAATACCGATCAATACAAAAAAGAAGTTTATACTTTACCAAAACACTTGGATGAGAAAGTTGCACGTCTTCACTTAGCACATATTGGTGTCGAGTTGGATGAGTTAACTCCAGAACAAGCTGAATACATCGGTGTAACGGTGGAAGGACCTTATAAACCAGAAGCTTATAGATATTAATAGCTATTATACAAAAAAAGGAGTCTCATGAATTTTGAGACTCTTTTTTTGTACATTCGAAAATAATCTAAATAGATGAAATCGAAAATCACACTCTTCGTTTTAGCAATAACTTGCTTCTTTTTGAGCTCCTGTTCATTTATGTGGCCAGTAATCCTAATTAACAATTTGGATGCTCCAGTTACTCTATATATTCAAACCGTAGAAACACAAAATAATTCCAAATTGGACCTAGATTTCGTCCCAGGAATCGAATTTGAAGATTTTTACAAAAGAACAGCGTCGAAATTGGCGATCAAAGAAGAAGGTAATAGGCTGATACAGGTTGAACTTCCTGCATTAAGCACAACACGACTTGCAACCGGGGAAAGTAGTTTTCCTGATGTATTTGAATGGGTGGAATTTGAATACAATGGAAAAAAGGTAAGACTAAATAGGGACGAACTCCAGGCAAAGTTGAAAAAAGAACATTTCTATAATCTTTTAGCGCCTAAAAAACTTCTTTATCTCAAGGGCTTATTTTAAGAGCTTCTGAACGACTTCTTTTGCCTGAAGGTATCGTTGGGTTCCTAGGCCTGAAATGAGCTCATAGCGGGCGTCTAGTGCTTTCAGTTCCTGTATCCAAACGGATAAGAAGTGTTCCCTTTGTTCTGGAAAGTCCCGTAGAGGGTCATCTTCCCAAGGTAA
Organism: Sphingobacterium lactis; assembly: GCF_051951495.1. GTDB lineage: Bacteria > Bacteroidota > Bacteroidia > Sphingobacteriales > Sphingobacteriaceae > Sphingobacterium > Sphingobacterium lactis_A. Next base: position 384,972 of record NZ_JBNHAS010000002.1, read on the forward strand.
ATCAATATCCATCAATAAATAAAAATCATAAGCTCTATTCCGGATTTCATTTTTCACCTCTTCCGGCGTTTCCCCGAATAGATGATCACACCAAATTTTTACAGTTAAAATGGTCGTATCACAAACCAATAGCGCTGGTTCCGTAGCTAACATCGCTTCCTCTAAAGCAACTTGTCCATAAAACATATTCAGCTCATCTTGCATGCTGTATTCCCTGTTCAGATTAGCACAGTAATAACGAGAATATTCCGGGACCATCAATCCATTAAAAGTTTGAGCTAAATACTTTGCCATACTGGATTTTCCTGTAGATTCTGGACCTACTACAGCTATTTTAATGGGGGTTTTGGATGTTGCCTGCATAGAAAAGCAATATTACTGAAAATTCCAATGCTTTTCATCCCTACTGTCCATATGCATTCAAAAAGAAAACTTTATGGTTTTACCTTGGGATCGCTTCATGTTTCCTTCTGTTTTGGCGCCAATTTGCTTTGAGAACCCTAAGGAATTTCCTTGGATCTGATAGGGACCTTGTTCGGATCTCGTTCGCTTCTAACCGAACGAGATCCGAAGGAGTTCCGAACAAGTTCCGAAGGAGATCCGAAGAAGTGTCGAATAAAACCCTTGGGAGAGACGTTGAGACTACAGACAAAAGACACCAGAAAGTAGAAAGGAAAAAGAGAAAGTGGAAAGGAAAATTAGAAATGAAATAACGGTTTTGCTACTTACAACTCAGAGCGAAGCGAAGGGTCTGAGCCCTGCGGGCAGTAGTTAGTATATAGTACGGAGTAGTTAGACCTATTGGCGTAATAAGACTTACAACTCAGAGCAAAGCGAAGAGTCTCACTTCTCACCCCTCAAGACCACGTCATCCTAAATCGAAGATTTAGGAACTTCAAGCTATGCAAATCAGAAATAGTAGATAAATTGAAGGATAATAATTGGTTAATAATCGGTCGAAGCATGCTTCGAGCCTACAGTTATGGTTATTAACGTTAATATTTTCTCGATTGTTTTTAGGGGCGATGCATGCATCGCCCGCATGCTTTAAAATTGAATACATATTAAATAAAAGTAAAAGAATCATCATGATTAATAGCTCAGGTAGTTAAAAAATATTTCATCGAGTGTTACATTTTTACAAAACAGCACGTTATATTTACTCTATGAACAAATTGTTTAAAACATCGTTAATAGCATTGATAATGTCATTTATGTCATGTACTGATACTAATGAGCCATTTTTTGAAGATATTTATGTGTATAAAAATACACTCCCAAATAAGGTTTCGATTGATTTTTATAGACTGAATGCTGAAAAAGTATCTGTGGATATAACTGACAGTATCAGTATTAGTAGATATCATAACCAGTTTGATTATACTTTTTTACCATCATTTAATGATTCTATAATTATCAAGTTTTATGATGGAAAAAAAATTGTTTTTAAAGGTAATTCCAATTCATCCGATTGGAACGTAAATGCAATAAATAGAAGCATTTACAAAAAAACGGATAAAATAGAAGGCAATCTTACTACTCAGTTCTACACTTATACAATCGATAAAAAACTATACGAATTAGCTAAATAATACAAATGAGGATACATGTGTATCTGAAGAAAACCAGAAATTAAGGAGGGTAGCTGTCCCTTTCAGCAATTTAGTGGAAAGAAATTGCTGAAAATTTAGAGGAGTAAATTCTTCACTCTTTAATTATTTGGGGTAATTAAAGAAGACTATTACTACTAAAAAAGGTCTTTTGTAGCTTATTGGACAAGCTTGTTTGCACAGTTTGTGCTTGCAAAAGACTCGGGTTTTGCCTTAAAGATAAATCCCATTCCTAAAATATAACCCATTGCTTCCTTAAGGGCAGTGTTGGATTGGAAATTCGGATTGGTATTGATGTCGGCGTGTACTTCTAGATCGATTTGATACTGTTCTAAGAGGGGGCAAAGTTCGTAGGCTGTTTCGATGGAATGCTGAACTTCTAAAAGCATTCTTTCTTTGATGGTCATGTTGTGGTTTTTACGGTCCTTACGGATAAACATAAAACCACCTCGGTGTTCGCGGAGGAAGACGATGACGGTGGCAAATTCAACAGTTCCTCGTTTTACCTGGGAATCTGTACCGATGTATACCTTCAGTTTATTGCCATTTTCATTCTCCCGGAGGATGGTTTCCTCAACTGCAGACCATATGGGTAATTTCAGGGTCTCTCCATTGTATTTTTGCCATTCCATATTGTGAAAATTTGTTTACTAAATTTACTGATATGTTGTTCATTATCTTGGTATTGTATGTTAAGTTATTGCTAAATATTTGTTTACTGATTTTTCAAAGCTTATTCACTCCTTATTCCTTGTTTCCATAAGCCAGATCACCCGCATCGCCCAATCCAGGGACTATATAAGACTTGCTTGTCATTTCCTTGTCGACTTCACCAACCCAAATTTGAACCTCAGGGAGAAAGGCCTGCACATGTTGTAACCCTTCTTCTGAAGCAATAACGGTAGCAATATGCAGCTCACGGATATTGTATTCGCTGAGTAAATCCTTACAACAAAGTACCAAACTTCGACCAGTGGCTAACATGGGATCAGCAACGATGACAATCTTATCATCCAGATTAGGTGTGTTTTGGTATTTCTTGTGAATCTCAAATTCACCACTTTTTTTGGTATGTCGGAAAGCTGCAATAAAAGCACTGTCGGAACGGTCAAAATAGTTTAGAAAACCTTGGTGAAAGGGTAGGCCTGCACGGATAATGGTCGCAATGACCGGTTGTTCGCTCAACAGGTGTGTATTAGCCATGCCCAATGGAGTTTCTACTTCGGTAGCTTTATACTCAAAGGTTTTGGAAATTTCATAAGCCATGATTTCACCAATGCGTTCTAGATTTCTACGAAAGCGCATGCGATCGCGTTGGATTCGAACATCACGTAGTTCTGCCAAAAAGTGATTGGCAATCGTATTCTGTTTTGTTAAGATAGTTACCATGACAAAAAGTCTCCTTATACAGCAAATTACTAATTAATTTTTGTATTTAACCGCTGGAAACACATATAGTTTTATTCGGGAATAATATTTGATAGTTTAGTGTCAGGAAAGGCATTCTATGAAATTTAAATTAACATCCGAATATAAACCTACTGGAGATCAGCCACAGGCTATCAAAGAACTTGTTCAGGGCGTAAATGATGGAGAAACCTACCAGACTCTTTTAGGGGTTACTGGATCGGGTAAAACCTTTACAGTAGCGAATGTTATTCAAGAAACACAGAAACCAACACTCATCCTCAGTCATAATAAGACTTTGGCGGCGCAGCTTTACGGAGAATTTAAACAGTTCTTCCCGGAGAATGCGGTCAATTATTTTGTGTCTTATTACGATTATTATCAGCCAGAGGCATTTATCGCTTCTTCCAATACCTACATCGAGAAGGATTTGGCGATCAATGAGGAGATTGAGAAATTGCGTTTGGCAACGACTTCGGCTTTAATGTCGGGAAGAAGGGATGTCATTGTCGTTTCCTCCGTTTCCTGTATTTACGGTATGGGTAATCCAGAGGATTTTTCTAGGTCCATTTTCCGTTTTGCCGTCGGGACTACAATCAGTAGAAATGCATTTCTGTATAAATTAGTGGAAATACTTTACGCTAGGACTACCGCTGAATTTAAGCGTGGTACGTTCCGTGTAAAAGGAGATACCATTGATGTGTATCCAGCCTATCAGGATTCGGCATACCGTATTTCTTTTTTTGGTGATGAAATAGATGAACTTAGTGAGATCGATCCGGTATCGGGGAGGACATTGGAAAAGCATGAGAGCTTAGCTTTATTTCCGGCAAACCTTTTCGTGACACCTAAGGAGAAATTTACTCAATCTATCTTTTCCATTCAGGAGGAGCTGATGGCTCGTAAGACCCAGTTGGAAGAGGAGGGGAAAATGTTGGAAGCGAAGCGACTGGAAGAACGTGTAAACTACGATTTGGAGATGATGCGGGAGCTGGGCTACTGTTCGGGGATTGAGAACTATTCCAGATTCTTTGATGGTAGAGAACCGGGTATGCGACCATTCTGCTTGCTGGATTATTTTCCAGAAGATTATTTATTGGTCATTGATGAGAGCCATGTAACTATTCCGCAGTTAAGAGCGATGTATGGTGGGGATAGGTCCAGAAAGATTTCTTTAGTAGAACACGGTTTCCGACTTCCTGCAGCACTGGACAATAGACCTTTAAACTTTCCGGAGTTTGAGTCCTTGACGAATCAGACATTGTATGTTTCGGCGACACCGGGTGATTATGAATTGCAACAAACAGAAGGGGTGGTCGTGGAGCAGGTGATTCGTCCTACAGGATTATTAGATCCGGTGGTGGAAGTAAGACCAGCGATTAATCAAGTAGATGATTTCTTAGAAGAAGTAGATAAGACCATTAAAGAAGGCGGACGTGTATTGGCTACTACCTTGACCAAACGAATGGCAGAGGAGTTGACCAAGTATATGTCCCGATTGAATATCAAAGTACGCTATATACACTCGGAGGTTAAAACGCTGGAACGTGTGGAGATATTGAGAGGTTTACGACTAGGGGAATTTGATGTTTTGGTAGGTGTGAACTTATTACGTGAGGGTTTGGATTTACCGGAAGTAACCTTGGTTGCTATTTTGGATGCGGATAAGGAAGGATTCTTACGTTCGGAAAGATCCTTAATACAGACCATTGGTCGAGCTGCACGTAACGATAAAGGGCGGGTAATCATGTATGCTGATAAAATGACAGACAGTATGCAGGTGACAATCGACGAGACCAATAGACGTCGTGAGAAACAAATGAACTACAATACGGAGCATGGCATTACACCAAGGACAGTTGGTAAAACGCGTGAGGAAATCTTAGAGCAGACTTCTGTTGCAGACTTTAAGGGTGAACCAAAAGCATATGTGGAACCGGATGCAAGTTCTTCCGTAGCAGCTGATCCATTGATCGAGTATATGAGTGAGAAGGAAATGAAAAAGGCTATCGATACGGTTAGGAAGCGTATGGAAAAAGCAGCCAAGGAAATGGAGTTCCTGGAAGCAGCTAAATTACGTGATGAAATGTTTGCCTTGGAAAAAGCATTTGAGGAGAAGTTTTCGAAGAAACCATAAATAGGTTTGCCTATGGTTATAGGCTGATATTGATGCAGTAAATTTTATAAAAGAATTTAATGAAAAAGGGGAAGTATTTAAAGATACTTCCCCTTTTGTGTTCCTTAAGGGTTTATGTGGTTTTTAACTCAAGCTTTAGTGCTGTTGATGATGGTTTGTTGAATTTCTGTAATTTCATTCTTTAACGTGAGGAAATTAATGTTTTGGTTAATTGTAACAAGTATGTTATTGTAAGGGTTCCTTTAAAAAATTACGCAATCGATTTAAATGAGTTTCAACACGCATTATTGATAATCGGTAAAAAAGAGGCTTGATGGATTTCTTTCTATGTATTAGATTTAGTTAACTATATAAATCTAAATTCACAATGAGAAACACAAAACTGGCACTGCTAGCCTTAGCAGCTGGTATTGGTATGGCTTCTTGTCAAAAGGAAGTGTTAAATACCAATCCAAATCAAGATCAACTGGAGCAAAAAGCTGATCTAAACCCTAACTTGAAGACTACAGTTGGGACGAATGTTCAAGAATTTTCGGAGCAGATCGATGCATCGAAGGAACGGGATCGATTAGGTTTTAATAGTTGGTTATGGACTGATTTTGAACCTACTGGGTTTTACGTGGCACCGAACTCTACCTTGAATGTTACGGTTACACAGTTACAAGGGAATTCTTTACCAAAACTGATCCTTGGAACTTATTATTTGGATGATAATGCTTGGAGTTATACACCCCAAACTGTACAATTGCAAGCTGGAGCAAATAGTATTACTGTTGGGGATCGAGGTGGATTGGTGTGGGTTAGGTACGCAACTACTGGAACGCCAGGTTCTAAAGTGAAAATTACTTTTAATAGTGGTCATCAACGTGCTCCAATTTTTATTAAGAATGTAACCTCACAGGCAAATTGGAATAGCCAATTGACAACTTACACGACTCCACATGTGCTCTTGTTGGGTGACCGAGTAATGCAGGCGTATAGCCGTACCTATGCACAAAGTTTACAACCTCAGGATAACTCACAAATTTTAGAAGCAGCAGATAAGGGATGGGATTGGGAAAATGAATTAGCAGGTTATGATGGCTCGTCAGCAGCCAATCAGCTACCGGTTTATAATAAAGTGTTAATGGTGACAACAAGTGATGAGTCTTTTGGAGCCTATGCATATTACTATGGTACTGCTTATGCTTCTTCGGCTAAACCTGGTGCATTTACACCTTCTATTTTTGTTAATGGTTGGGGAACCTGGCATGAAATGGGGCACTTACATCAACAAAATATTTGGACTTGGAGTACCTTAGGTGAGGTTACTAATAACATTTTTGCTTTATATGTGGAACGCAAAATGGGCTACCCTAATTCTCGATTAAAATTGGAGAATAGATACACCCCCGCCTTCAACTTTATCAATAATACGGACCCAAATAAGAACTTTAATACCATGACCGGAACTTATAACGACCATTTTACCAGATTGGTCTTGTTCCAGCAATTGTATTTAGCTTTTGGAGATCAATTTTTTATTCAGTTAAACAAACGCGCCCGTCTTGAACCTCGTAATACTTCAATGACTGATGAGGCGAAAATGACTTGGTTTATGAAGACGGCTTGTCAAATTACAGGTAGAAACTTAACAACATTTTTCCGTAAATGGGGATTCAAAGTGAATGAGTCAGTTTATACCACAATCGCTGGATTTGGCTACCCAAATCCTACAATAGAGCCAAGTACACTAACCGAGGACAATGTAGTAGGTACCATCGTCAATGGTGGAATCTATAAGATTACAACAGCATTAAATGGTTCTAGTACGATGGATTGTAATAGCTCTACACCGGTCAATGGTACTGCTGTAACATTATGGTCTTCCAATAATGGTAATAATCAGAAATGGTTAGCACGTAGAAGTGCTGATGGTTCATTCAGCTTAAAAAGTATGGCAGATACGACTAAGGTATTAGATGTTCCAAATGCCTCGACGACTGCAGGTACTGCTGTTAAGATGTATGTCTATAATAATACCAATGCACAGAAATGGGAAATTGAATCGCAAGGAGGAGGCTTATTCACCTTGGCACCAGTACATGCTCCTGGACTTCGTCTCGATGTGGCTAACAGTGCGACCAGCAATGGCACTACTTTATTAACCTGGACTGCAACAGGAAATAATAACCAGAAATTTAAGTTTGAGAAACTGAATTAAGTTTAAGGTTTTAATAAGAAAAGGGGCTGTGTTTTTGATACAGCCCCTTGTATTTTTTTATGCTATTCGAAAATTAAACTGAACTTAGCGAATTACTTATTTAACGGCAAAATTCTAGTCCATACCTCTGTGAATTCAAATGTTCCTGGAGGTTGATTTTCTTTTACATTGAATCTTATGGTTAGCGTATTTTTATCTTCGGAAAGCTGATATTGGATTCCTGCATTTTGGTCAACTAAATGCGCATTTAAGACATCGTTGCCATCGCCAATTATTTCCTTATATCTATCTTTTGAAATGGATTTAAATGTTCCCGAATGCGTCATAATAAAGCCTTTCTCTGTAAGCGTTATTGTTTGAAAGCTGCGGTCCTTGCCATAGACTTTTAGGGTATATCCATTAAATGGAACGGATTCACCTGCTTGCGTTATAAATGTTTTATATTGCCAACTTCCAATTAAATCAGGGTTGTCGATAGAAGCCTGAATTATTACAGGTTGCGTCTTTTTTTGTGCATAAGAAAATTGCGTTACGCCGATTGATAAGGTCAGTAACAATAGGATTGATCTTAATTTCATGAAATTAATAGTTTAATAATGTGCGTTCATAATATTTCATGAAGATATCAAATTTTTTCTGCAGAATATTACTGAAAGTTAAAATTATTAAACAAGCGTTTTAATTACTGATAGGAAATTAGAAAAGGGGAGTTCTCAACTTATTGTTTTGTAAAATGCAATATCAGATTTAGGATGGCAGCAACAAAGAGAATATAACCAATAGTTTTGGTGGTTTTGTTTTCTTTTCTGATGGAAACAATTCCAATTGTTAAAAAACATAAGGCAAAGACGAGGTACATAGGCGTTGATAGTGATTTACCTCAATATAATAAAATAACGCTGGCTTTGAAAATTAATGTTAAGTAATTTGAATGGCTATTTTTAAGGCATTTCTTGTTTTAAAGTTTGATTCTTGCCATTACTTTGACCGTAATAGAGGATATAATCGAGTTTTGTGCTTAAACCAGAAGTACCATCTTTTATTTTAATAAAAATTCGATCAAGACGAATGTATTGGCCATTTACTTTTGTAATAACAAAGGGTGTACCTGATTTTGGTAAGTGCAAGTAAAGCTTTTGGTCGGGTATAGAAACTATATTTGCCTCATATTTATCCCCGGATAGTTTCTTAACATTTATACCATAGGCAAAAGTCTTCTGTATTCCTGTTAACGGTCGGACTTCACCGTTCTTGTCAAATAATTGCCGATAGACCTGAATTGGATTATTATAGTCAATTTCTCCTTTATTATTTTTATTCAAGGCGTATATGAAAGTATTCTTTCCTTGATTATGTTGAATATAAAATAAGACATCCGTTTTATTGCTTGGTGACGGATAGTTCTCTTGTGCTTGAACAAACAGCAAATTAAAGGCAATAAGAATGATGAAGCTGAATTCTTTCATGTGCTAACTTAAATTGCCATGAATTTACAAGTAATCAAGTTAAGAATACGTTATATTTAGTTAAATTTATTTCTGACCGCCACCCATAAAACGTGTGATGATCCAGACCAATAAGGCAACGACCAATACGACTACAATAATACCAGACCAAACTCCGGCTTTAAAGATACCTTCAATTACTGAACAACTGCTCAATAAGGAAGTGAATAAAAATGCGATTAAAAATCCGTTTATACGTTTCATAGTTGTGCTTTTTATTTTAAAACAATAGATAATAGAAATAGTTTACAATTTTAATTCCACTATTCTTTATATGCCTGATTAATTGTAGGTTTATATTCGAAAAAACTAATGAATAGATAAGAGATTAGAGGGTGAAAAATCTATCACAGTTTTAATTTTCGAATGCTAATAGGTTAAATATGATAAAGCAAATTTTAATTAAAGTAGGAATGCTTCTTTCTATTATTCATCTTATTGGTTTTTTTGGGTATTTATTACCAATTAAAAGTTTAGTCTTATTTGGTTTTTGGGGAGAATCCGATCCAAATGTAATTGGCTATAACAGGATATATGTTCCTGAATTTGAAAATTTGGGTCTGCCACATACTATATCTCTAATCATTAACTATTTGCTTTCTTATCTATTTGTTTTTGCAGTCTTTTTTATGGTTTCCTTTTTCCTTTTTAAATTACAAAATCGACTTTATAATTGGTATCTAAATGAGGTAGATCAAATAAAGACTGAGCGAAAATTCAAGACGACGAAACTAGATAATTTGGCTCTAGTATTGTCGGTTTATATTCTTTCGATACTTAAAGCGATTAGTTATACTGTTAAGGTTTTTAGTTAATAGAGGCTGTATTAGCCACTTTAACCTTATTATATTAATTGAAGAAGTTATTTTTGCCTATTTGGTTTGTTGTCTCTGGTGGCATATAAAAGGATTTAATTTCTTTTAGGTTCCTAACGTTGCTATACTATCCTTTTGACGGATATGAATGAGAATATTAATCCGTTTTTACTTTTCTTAGTTGAGCATTTTTTGTTTTAATACAATGTAAAGGAGAAATAGTTAAAAATTTTTATTGTACTATTCTCTAGATGCCTGATTATTTGTACGTTTATATCCGCAAAACCTAAAGTATGAAAAAACAATTGAACCTTCGTGATGCCATCATGATTGTGATGGGGTCAATGATTGGGAGCGGGATATTTATTGTTTCGTCGGATATGATGCGACAATTAGGCTCTGGTTATTGGCTCATTGCCGTGTGGCTCATCACGACCATAGCTACGATTGCTGCTGCAATCTGCTATGGTGAACTATCCTCTATGTACCCTAAAGCAGGAGGACAATATACCTACCTCACTGAAATCTTTGGAAAGTTAACGGGTTTTCTCTATGGTTGGAGCCTCTTTGCAGTTATTCAAACCGGAACAATTGCTGCTGTTGCGGTAGCTTTTGGTAAGTTTGCCGCCTATGTTATCCCCGGCTTAAGTGATGCTCCTCCTCTCTATCAAAATGGTACTTTCATGATTACCTGGATGCAGATAATTGCTATAGCGGTAATTATTTTGCTGACCTACATCAATACACGAGGAGTTCAAAGTGGCAAATTGGTGCAACTGGTCTTCACCTCTTCTAAGATTATTGCACTAGTGTTGCTGATTGTAGGGGGACTGCTGTTAATCAAAAACAATTTCTTTTTAGAGAACCTTAGTTACGGATGGGATTCTTTCCAGAATTTAGATGGCTCTGGTTGGAAGGGCATATCAGGGGGAGTTTTGATGGGTGGTGTAGCCGCTGCGATGGTAGGCTCTATCTTTTCCAGTGTGGCTTGGGAGAACGTAACATTCGTAGCAGGAGAAATTGAGAATCCGAAGCGAAATGTAGTGGTTTCCATGGTGGTAGGAACGAGTCTAGTGATGCTTCTGTATTTATTGTGCAATTATGTTTACCTGTCTGCACTCAGTAGGGAAGAAATAGCCTTTGCTAGCAATGACCGCGTTGCTATTGCTGCAGCTGAGAAGTTGTTGGGACATACTGGTACTATTATCATGGCAGTATTGGTGATGTTGTCCACATTTGGCTGTGTGAATGGTATTGTGCTATCTGGCGCTAGGGTGTTTCAGTCTATGGCGAAGGATGGGTTATTCTTGAAGCAAGCCATTCCGAATAACAAACATGATGTTCCGGGTCGCTCATTATGGTTTCAAGGGATCTGGGCATCTATATTATGTTTGAGTGGTCAATATGGAAACCTATTGGATATGGTGTCTTTTGTCATCGTCATATTTTATATGGTTACCGTGGTTGGGGTGATTTACCAGCGTTTTAAGCATCCAGAATTGGAGCGTCCCTATAAAACTTTCTTATATCCATTACCAGCGATCATATACTTAGTAATCGGTGCTGTATTCTGCGGTTTATTGATTGTTTTCAAGCCACAATATACATGGCCAGGCTTTATCTTGATTTTATTGGGTTTGCCGATTTATTATCTCGTATTAAAAAAGTCAGGCCGAACATAAGTCCGGCCTGGCAACAAATTATATTTTATATCACTATTTCTTTTGCGATTACTCTGCTCTTAGAATTTTGGCAGCTTCTACCATTGATTCTAAGGCTGCTTTAGTTTCAGGCCAAGCACGAGTTTTCAAACCACAGTCAGGGTTAACCCATAGTTGCTCGGAAGGAACTACTGCTTTAGCTTTACGCAATAAGTTCACCATTTCATCAGTACTAGGTACACGTGGTGAGTGGATATCATAAACACCAGGACCAATATCATTAGGATATTTAAAGTCTGCGAAAGCGTCTAATAATTCCATTTGAGAACGTGAAGTCTCAATAGTGATTACGTCTGCATCCATTGCTGCGATGTCTTCAATGATATCGTTGAACTCTGAGTAACACATGTGTGTGTGGATCTGCGTATCATCATCAACATTCGAAGAAGAAACACGGAAAGCACGTACTGCCCAATCCAAGTAATCTTGTTGATCAGCTTTACGTAGAGGAAGACCTTCACGGATAGCAGGCTCATCAATCTGGATGATTTTGATACCAGCTTTTTCTAAAGCTTGAACTTCGTCTAAGATAGCCAATGCGATTTGGTAAGTCGTGGTAGAACGAGGTTGGTCGTTACGTACGAAAGACCATTGTAAGATCGTTACTGGACCAGTTAACATACCTTTTACAGGGCGGTTAGTTAATGATTGTGCATAAGCAGACCAACGTACAGTCATGTCTTCCGGACGGAATACATCACCATAAATAATTGGAGGTTTAACACAACGAGAACCGTACGATTGTACCCATCCGTTTTGAGTGAATGCATATCCCGCTAATTGCTCACCGAAATACTCCACCATGTCATTACGCTCGAATTCACCATGTACTAATACATCGATATCCAATTGCTCTTGTAGACGGATAGTTCTTTCTGTTTCTTCAGCGATTTCTTTATCGTATTGCTCTTGAGAGATAGAACCTTTTTTCAAGTCTGCTCTCCATTTACGAACGTCTTTTGTTTGTGGGAATGAACCGATAGTAGTTGTTGCGAATGCAGGAAGGTTGAACTTCGCTTGTTGCGCAGCTTTACGGTCATTGAATTTAGAAGTACGAGTAGCATCATCATCAGTGATATTGCTAACACGAGTTTTAACTTCTGGTCTGTGGATTAATGGAGAAGTACGACGGCTTTCGTTTGCAGCTTTGTTTGCTTCAAAACGTTTTTGCGTTTCTGCATCTATATCACCTTCAGCTAATACTGCTAAGTCTTTTACTTCAGCTAATTTTTGTTTAGCAAATGCTAACCAGTTTTTCACTTCCGCAGGAAGAGACTCTTCGTTTTGCTCATTGTCTAAATCAAAAGGAACGTGAAGCAAAGAAGAAGAAGGAGCAACCCATACGCGGTCTTTTCCTAATTTATCTACAGCTTGTTTGATTTTTCCTAAAGATTTCTCGTAGTCATTTTTCCAAATGTTACGGCCTTCAACCACACCTAAAGAAAGGGTTAGGTTTGCAGGAACTTTAGCTAATATAGAGTCGAGTTGGTTTTCACCACGAACTAAGTCTAGGTGAAGCGCATGTACAGGAAGTGCTAATGCAGTATCCTCGTTATCGCGTAATGCCTCGAAGTAAGTAGCAACGATTAATTTGATGCCTTTAGCAGCTGCAGCAAGTTTTTCAAAAACTTTACCGTATAGCTCACGGGTTGCATCATCGATATCTAAAGCTAAGAAAGGCTCATCGATCTGAACGTATTGCGCGCCAGCATCAGCCAATTTTGCTAAGATTTCTTCGTAAACCGGAAGTAATTTATCGATTAAGTCGATACGGTTAAAGCCAGATTCTTTTTCTTTACCTAATAATAAGTAAGAAATAGGACCTAAGATTACCGGTTTTGTTTCAATTCCTTGTTGTTTAGCTTCATTGTATTCGCTAAGGAATTTCTCTGAAGTCAATTTGAAAGCTTGATCTTTCACGAATTCAGGAACGATATAGTGGTAGTTGGTGTCGAACCATTTGGTCATCTCCATCGCCGTTACATCTACTCCTCCTTCTTGGAAACCACGCGCCATAGCAAAGTATAAATCTAAGTTATACTGACGGTCGATTTTGTTTAACAAAGAGTTGTAACGTGCTGGGATAGCACCTACAGTAAGAGAAAGGTCTAAGACTTGATCATAAAAAGAGAAGTCATTAGAAGGGATCAGGTCAATACCTGCGTCCTTTTGAGTCTTCCAGTTGCCTTCACGGATTTTCAGTCCTGCTTGCAATAATTCTTCCGCGCTGATCTTTTTTGCCCAGTAAGCTTCGTTAGCTTTCTTCAATTCGCGGAATGCGCCCACACGTGGGTAACCTAAATTGTTCGTTAATAACATAAAGTATTCTACTTAATTAATTTTTCACTAAAGTTGTTTGCTAAGAGAAGGCTACTAAGGGCTAGTATGGCCAGCTTATCTTTCCCTTTCGGGGGTAGAATGTAGCACCTTGTCCAGTGACAGGTTGCTAAGGCTTCATTGGGTCTAGTCCCTCTGCCTTTCTCTATAAGCGGTGGCTAAGTTATGTATTAGATTTTATAATAGCAAGAAAATATTTTTTTATTGGGTTGCTACACATTCTTATTCAAGGAGCTTTTAAGCGAAATGTATACCCTCATCCTCAAAAAAATTACCCTCAGCTCATATAAATAAGCTGAGGGTAATGGTTTCTGATTAGCTAGGAATTATTTTATATGGTAACGGATACCGGTATAAAACATACGTCCTGCGATAGGACCCCAAAGCATATTGGTATCGAAGTTAGAACCAAATGGATCATCATAAGCTAAGATTGGATCCTTCTGGTAAAAATTAGTTAAGTTTTCTCCTCCGATATAGATGTCAAAGTTTTTGTTCTTTCCGAATGTACGACTAACCTGTGCATTCATAGTCACATAGGCATCGGATTGATTTGCCAATTGGTAAGGAGCTGGATTCGTACTGGTATTTGGCAGTCGTTTCTTGCCAACCATGTTTAGCGTATAGTCAAAACTCCATCCGGAATGAAGGTTATAGGCCAAGTTTAAGAATCCACGGTGTTTTGCTGTAAGTGGTTTTTGTAATTTGCCAGATTCATAGTCAGTCTGCACATCCAACATGCGGTAAGCCATGCGAACCTCAAAGTGGTTAGCAGGCATAAAACGAAAATCAGCTTGTAAACTGTTGGAATAAGATTTTCCATCCAAGTTATAGAATGCCACTTGATCAGGGTTTTCAAAATCCACTACTACCTGATTTTGGAAGGTGTTGTGGAATAATTCAATGGCAATACCTGATTCACGACCAAACAATTGGAAGCTCTGATCGAACATTAATCCAGTATTCCAAGAAACTTCTGGTTTTAAGCCATAAGCATTGGATCCATTAGCTAATTGATCTAAGTTGCGTATTTCGCGGCTTGAAGCAAAAATACCTAGGTTCTCAGCAAAGATATTTGCTGTACGTTGTCCACGTCCTGAACTGATACGGAAAGTTGTACCTAAGATAGGTTCGTATCGTAATACCGCACGTGGTGTTGTGAACCATCCATACAAGTTATTATAGTCTTGGCGGATACCTAAAACAGCATCAAACTTTTCAGATGGGCTGTAGGTATATTCTAAGAATGCACCAGCTACAGACTCCTTACGTCCAAATTGATAAGCAAAATTGTTGCTACTGTTAACACGGCTTAAGTCTTCATCGAATTTGTCGTATTGAATCGATGCTCCAACTTTGTACTTATGGGCTACACTGGATAAAATGTCTTGGAAAAGAAGGTTGGCATACATGGACTGTTGCTCATTGTCATAGCCTGTTAATCCAAAATAACTGTCTTGTTTATATCGACTAGCAGATAATTGTAAACCAATACTACGGTGTTTATTGGTTGGGAATACATAGCCTAATTTACCAAATCCTTCAATGCGTTCATTTTTGAATCCTAGACCGTAATGATTTGTTGTGAATTTATCGGTTTTCTCATTGAAATCAATCTGTCCACCCACGCGATCATCATTTAAGTATTTTACACCGAATTGTGCTATAATGCCTTTTCCATTTTCATAATGCCATCTATTTACTCCGGAGAACAAGTTGCCGACAGGCATATCCCTGAATCCATTGTCACTAAAGTTCATTTTCTTATTATACATGAAGTTATCATGCAGTAATAAACCAACAGACCATTTTTCATTGATATGAGTAGCCAAGTTTAAATTGACATCTGTACGTCCCATGTTATTGGCATAAGCATTAAAATAAAGCTTATCGGTATTATGCGGTTTTTTCAGCTCTACGTTGATTTGTCCTGCCATGTTTTCAAATCCATTGGCTACAGAACCAATGCCCTTACTGATATTAATCGATTCAATCCATGTTCCGGCAATGCTGTTTAATCCTAGGGGAGAAGCAAAGCCACGAGGACCAGGTAGATTCTCTACGGTTAATTGGGTGTAGATACCACTAAGCCCTAACATTTGGATTTGTTTAGCTCCTGTAACAGCATCCGAGCTTACTACATCCACAGAAGCATTGGTACTGAAACTCTCACTCAGATCACAACAAGCTGCTTTGAACAACTCTTTGGCTGTGATGGTTTCTACGCGTACAGGGCTTAGTTTATTGATGTAATTGGTCTTTTGTCTTCTGGAAATAACAACCTCTTGTAATACATTATTTTTTGCTTGGATAACCACAATGTCGTGAAGATTCTTCACTTCCACTGTGTCAGATGTCATACTCGCATGGGCAACCACTAAATATCGGTACGGCTTAACGTGCATAATTTTAAACACGCCGTTTTCATTACTTTTTACTTTTTTATTTGGTGCATCAGCCCAATAAACGGTCACATCAGTGATCGGGGTTAAATCACCTTTTTCATTTTCATTAACAACAACTCCGGTTACTTCGTGGTCATGATCGTGGTCATGTCCACCTTTATCATCTGCTTTGGCTTCACCATGATCGTGTCCTTCGTGTTCATCGTGATCATGTGCCTCACCTTCATGGTCGTGATCGTGGTCGTGATCATGGTCATGCTCTTCTTTAGCATGAGTTCCATTGCCTTTATCATCCCAACGTGGGTATAAACAGCATTCATGAAGCTTATCGTAGGCTTCTTGTGTTGCACGAAATTCCCTGGTATCATGACCCGCATCAGCCATGGATTTCTTGATTTTCTCTAGGGATGTCTTCTTGCTGTCGAAAGTAACTTTAACAATATGGGTTGTTGCATCCCAATTAATACTACTTGCGCCAGCATCTTTACCGGCTTTTTCAATGCGTTTTTTACACATTCCGCAGTTTCCTGCAACTTCAAATTCTTCTTTTATTGTCGTGGATTGAGCGAATGTAAAATTGCTCAATAATACTAAGGTACCAATGATGATACTTTTAATCGTGTTCATATAAAAATTTTATAAATAGTTTTTCCAAATAAATTAATTCAATGGAGTTGGACTATTTATCAAATTCTTAGGTTGCAATGCAGAAGGTATACGGGTTCTAAATCTTGTATCGGAATAGATGCAAGTTGAAAATTAGATTGATTATTGTCGTCTATTGCTTCTTTCCACTGTTCCATAATCCACGGGATAAGGACTATAGCAGGGGAGAAGCTTATTAAATTCTGTAAGGATGTTTTTGTTTGAAGTTGTTCGGTATCCGATTTAAGGTCGATTTGTCGATCTTTACATTGGTCATCCTTACAACAAGAGTTATCTTCTGTATGTTCCTTATTATCATGTTCTTTTAAGCAATTTGGACAGTTGTCATGTGATACTTTAGAATATTGATCGATGGAATAAGAAGTGTGTTTTCCACAATGGTGTAAATAAATAGTTGCTCCTGTACTGCATACAGAATAAATCATTAAAAGTATTATGGCAACTATTTTACGCATAGAATTCCAAATATAAGAATTGTAGTTCGCAATAGTGTGGATAAAATAATTTTAATTTTTCTTGTTTCTAAAGGCTTCTGTATTTATATTCGGAATAACTTAATGTAATAAACCTAACAATTTATGGAAACTTTAGCTGCACATCCAAACTTGTTGTATGCAGGCCTAGTCGGTTTAACATGCGCAGCAGGCTTGGTACTATTCTTATCAAACAAAATCTTAAGAAAAGTAAACTAAAAATAAAGGGGGAAATTAATTTTTCCCCCTTTATTTTTTTATTGCGCATTTAAACGCCTCCTATGTTGATCCTCTTAATCTCCTTTTAAAGCTTTGATAAAACTTGGGATTTTGTCTAAATAGTTTTCTTCTGCTAATAATTTCACAAAAGCTGTTCCCACAATTGCTCCTTGTGCGTAAGTAGTAGCTTTTTGAAAAGTGTCTTTATTATGAATTCCAAAGCCAATAACGACTGGGTTGTTTAAATCCATATCCTTAATGCGTTGGAAATAACGTTCTGATTGATCTTGAATATTTAATTGGGTACCAGTCGTAGCATTGGATGATAATAAGTAAATGAAACTTGAAGACAGCTTATCAATTTTGCGTATCCTCTCTTCAGATGTCTGAGGAGTTACCAAGAAGATATTGCTTATTCCATTTTCTTGGAAGATGTTTTTATACAATTCCTCATACTCATACATGGGAAGGTCAGGAATAATAGTTCCATTGACGCCCACCTCTTTACATTTCTTGCAGAAGTTTTCTACACCATATTGTAGTACTGGGTTAAAATACCCCATTAGGTAAACCGGAATGTTCACTCGCTTGCGTAGTTCCTGTAACTGTTCGAAAAGAACTTGTAAGGTCATTCCGTTCTTTAGAGCTCCTTCAGAACTGAATTGAATAGTAGGTCCGTCTGCTACTGGATCAGAGTATGGGAATCCTATTTCTAAGAAGTCTGCCCCCGCCTTTTCCAATGCTTCAGCAATGTCTACTGTGCTTTCTAAACTGGGATATCCAGCTGTAAAATATATCGATAGCAATCCGTTTGCTTGTTTATTTATCTGCTTCATGATTAAAAACCAAAGTATTTCATGTAATTATCTAAATCCTTATCTCCACGCCCTGAAAGACAGATGACCACTGTTTCATCACCTTTGAAGGTCATTTTTTCCAGATGTGCTAATGCATGTGAACTCTCAATGGCAGGGATGATTCCTTCCAGTTTGGTGAGAAGTAAACCTGCATTCATTGCCTCTTCATCCGTTGCGGAAACATATTGTCCACGACCTGATTTAAATAACCAAGCATGTTGTGGTCCAATACCCGGATAATCCAGTCCAGCAGAAATGGAATATGGCTCGATAACCTGTCCGTCAGATGTCTGCATGAGGATGGAACGACTACCATGCAGCACTCCTTCATGTCCTAATACAGTCGTAGCTGCTGATTCTCCACTGTCTACACCATGTCCTGCTGCTTCCACAGCAATGATCTGAACATCTTCTTCATCCAAGAAATGATAAAACATACCTGCAGCATTGGATCCTCCACCTACACATGCCATAACGATATCTGGATTTTCTTTTCCTGTTTTTTCCAAGAGTTGTTTCTTCGTTTCTTCAGAAATAATGGATTGAAAACGAGCTACCATATCGGGATACGGATGTGGTCCAACCACCGAACCAATGATATAATGTGTATCCACAGGATTGTTAATCCAATCGCGTAAAGCTTCATTGGTAGCATCTTTTAAGGTCTTACTTCCTGATTTGGCAGCTACAACAGTAGCACCCATCATTTTCATACGAGCCACATTGGGCGCCTGTCTTTGAATATCAATTTCGCCCATATAAACCACGCATTCTAGCCCCTTCAGCGCACATACAGTAGCTGTAGCAACACCATGCTGTCCTGCTCCGGTCTCCGCTATAATACGCTTCTTCCCTAATCGTTCAGCTAATAAGATCTGACCAATGGTATTGTTAATCTTATGTGCTCCGGTATGGTTTAGGTCCTCACGTTTCAGGAAAATGTTTGTTTTATAGCGTTCAGACAATCGTTTTGCAGGATATAATGGAGATGGACGACCAACATAGTCTCTCAGTAATTCTTCAAATTCTTTTTTGAAGGATGGGTCCTCCATGATTTTAAGGTATTGTTCTTGTAGCTCTTCCACATTCGGATACAACATTTCGGGAATATAAGCTCCCCCAAATGGACCATAATATCCTTTGCTATTTACTTGATATTTACTCATGGTTTATTATTTTCAATGCCGTTTTTATTTTTTCTATGTCTTTTAATCCTGGACTGATCTCAAATCGAGAGTTTAAGTCCAAACCAATTAATCGGCTGTCTTCAAATTCTACAGCTTCTTGTATATTTTCTAAGGATAAGCCCCCACTTAAGAAATAGGGTTTATCATAAGGGTATTCTTTTAATTTATCCCAGTTAAATCGTTCTCCAGTACCGCCATATTGCGAGCTTTTGCTGTCGAAGAGTAGGTAATCGATGTGATCTAAATAGGGTGCTACGGTATTCCATTCAAATTCATTGTTCACCCCGAAGGCTTTGATAATTTCTACATCGAGTAGGTTAAGCTGTTGGATTAAATCCACGGATTCATCACCATGCAATTGTATGCTTTGAAGTTGATAAGATTCGATGGCTTGGTTGATTTCCTCCAAGGATGCATTAACAAATACACCAGTCTTTTTGATAGAAGGATTGCTGTTCAATAATTTGGCCTCAGCAATATATCGGGCAGACTTTGGATAGAATATGTGTCCAATGTAATCAATTGCTAATTGAGCGAGTTGATGAATGTTCTCATCCTCCCGCATGCCACAAACCTTTACCAGTAGTTTCTTAGCCATTTACCAATTTATTTAAGCTCGAAGCAGCCTTTAAACTTAATAGTGATTCTTCTGCTTCATAATAACAATCACCAAAGCTTTTTTCAGGATGGAAGGTCTTGATGGCAAAAGCTGCATTGGTCAATACCACATTGTTTTGAACATCGGTTCCTTCACCTTGGATAATAGTTCTGAAGGTTTTGGCTGATTCATCCACTTGTTCACCTCCAGCAAGATCTTTTGCAGCTACCGGACTAAATCCAATCTCTTCTACTGTGTAATAGTTTTCTCCTGCATTGTTGATGATTTTGAAATCCCCTGTTAATGAAATTTCATCATAACCATCTAAGGAATGTATAATGCTGTATTGTTTTTCTGTTTGTTGGTAGAGATAAGCGTATAGTCGTGCAAGCTCTAAACTGAATACCCCCACAGATTGGAATTTAGGATTTGCAGGATTGGTTAATGGGCCTAACATATTGAAAAATGTCTTAACACCCAAGGCTCTACGGATTGGGGCTACTGTTTTCATTGCAGGGTGAAATAAAGGCGCGTGTAGAAAACAGATATTTGCTTCTTCCAACTGTTTTTGCAGGACATCCTTATCCGCACTAAAGGTATAGCCAAGGGACTCCATAACATTGGACGATCCACATCCTGAAGATACACCCACATTACCATGTTTGGCAACTTTATAGCCTGCACCAGCCACTACAAAGGATGCAAGAGTAGAAATATTGAAGGTGTTCTTGCCATCTCCACCTGTACCACACATGTCAATCAAATCATAACCATTGAAGTCTAATTTATGGCATAGATCATACATGGCATCGCGAAATCCACCTAATTCCTCTACACGGATGCTACGCATTCCATAGATTGTCATAAAGGCCGCTATCTGATGGGTGTCGTATTTTCCTGTAGCGATATTGGTCAGGATATCGTAAGCTTCTTTTCTGCTAAAAGACTTGTATTCAAATAAATGTGCTAATATTTCTTTCATATAATTCCATAAAAAAAGGCTTGCCTAAAAGGCAAGCCCGCTATTTTTTGAGTTCAAATAATTCATTCAATAGGTGATTGCCACAACATTAGCTGTTGTGCCACCAAAATAAGTTATTGAACTGTTGTGCTTTCATTGTAAGTGAAACAAATATCTACGATTGTTTTGATATTTGCAAGAAATCTATTGAAAAAATGATTTTTTGTTAATTAATAACACACAAAATGCGCCATTTCATTTCCTTTGGATACCAAGGTAAAGGAAGCAATTTTGCCCTCTTCGGTATAAATACTGGTCAAAAGACGATCCTTATGGTAAAGAAAATACATGTTTTCTGTATTTAGATCTTCTACATCAATGTCCCTCACTTCTTTTCGAGGTAACTCTTTATAGGATTTATATTGTATGAGGTCCAGCTTCTTCATCATTAGGTTGATGCGAATTTCCTCTAGACTTACTTCTAAATAATCATATAGCTCATCCGAAGGCTCAGTAACACGCACATATTGGCTGAGGATTACATCCAATGCGATATCTTCATTCGCGAGATCTTTAATGAAGTTTTTAACCAGGTTTAAACCATTACCATGGCTTTTCTGCACCATTGGTTTTGCTTGAGCAAAGCTTAAGATGGGGCAAATAAGGAAGAAAATATAAAGTAGTGGTTTTTTCATGTTTCTCATATTATGCTTGGTTAGACCTGCAAAATAGGAAAAGGATTAAATAAAAAGCGCCTTTTACTCAAAGGCGCCTCTTATATTGAATTTAATATTCGTCTTCGTTGAAAAAGAAATCATCCTTAGTTGGATAATCCGGCCAGATCTCCTCGATGTTTTCGTAAGGTTCACCGTCGTCTTCCAACGCCTGAAGATTTTCAATAACTTCAACAGGTGCCCCAGAACGGATAGCGTAGTCAATCAATTCATCTTTGGTAGCTGGCCAAGGAGCGTCTTCTAAATGCGAAGCTAATTCAAGTGTCCAATACATATCTCTTTAATTAAGTTATACATTTTTCGCAAAAATAATATTTAATTTAACTAATGCAAGTTATTTGGTTTTAAATCTTTGTTAACAGATGTATCTAACAGATTGTCAGTTCTATAAAATAAATAATTGTTTATAACATAGAACCCTCTTGCCATACTTTATTCATCTTTTCATAGACTTCTTGTTCGATGGAGGAGTATGCAGTTGAAACATTGGGGTCTGTTTCAATTGGCTTAAGTACCGTGATTTTGATACAGCCAGGCCTAGATCCAAACTGTCCACCATCATCCCATAATATGGCTGAGGCATTGTGAATAACCACCGGTAGGATTGGGGTATTGTTATCCATAGCCATACGGAAAGCACCAGGTTTAAACTTGTGTAAGGTCGGTGGGTAATGGTCATCTATCTTCCCTTCTGGAAAGATAACTAACGACTTACCTTCTTTTAGAAGCTCAGTAGCCCTTTTAAATGCCTTAAAGGACGAAATTTTACTTTCACGCTTCACGGGGATATCAATCGTTTTAAAAAATATACGCGTTACAGGATTTTTTAATAACTCCACTTTACCAATAAAAGAAAATGGTCTTGGACATAAGTAGGTTAATGCTGTAATATCCAATATAGAAGTATGGTTTGGGCAGATAATGTAATTTTTTGACCAATCTATGGGCTCTTCATAGGTCACTTTATATCGAATGCCTACGAAGTAACTTCCAAGAAGAGATATCCATTTGCGGAACCAAACGATGCTTTTATAATGTTTTTCGGGATTCTTAGCTAAGAAATATAAAATAGGAAAGCTAATGACAAAGAAAAAGAGAATGGAAAGAAAGTAAAGCAGTCTATGGATTTTCTTTAAGATTAGCAGCATGGTCTATTGTAACATCTCCACCGAAGGTAGAAAAAAATCATACGCCCTCCAAAAATCAAATAGAACTAATTGAGCTTGACCAGTCAATAGAAAGAGAATGGAAATAAAAAAGCTCCCTAATTTCAGGGAGCTTAATGTCTATTATTTGCTTAACTCAGCGTAATATTTATGGAACAATGGAATTGTTTCAATACCTTTTAGGTAGTTTTCAATACCATATTTCTCATTGGGTGAGTGTAAGTTGTCGCTATCAAGACCAAAGCCTAATAGAACAGTCTTAATACCTAATTCTTTCTCGAATAAAGCTACAATAGGAATAGAACCACCACCACGAGTTGGGATAGGTTTTTTGTTGAAAGTTTCTTCTAAAGCTTTCTCAGCAGCCTTGTAAGCGATGCTATCCGTAGGAGTAACTACAGGTTCACCACCATGATGCGGTTTAACCTCTACTTTTACCGACTTAGGAGCAATTCCTTCGAAGTGATCTTTAAACAATTTGGTAATACGGTCAGAGTTCTGATTAGGAACAAGACGCATAGAGATTTTAGCAAATGCTTTAGAAGGAAGGACCGTCTTAGCACCTTCGCCAATATAACCTCCCCAGATACCGTTTACCTCTAAAGTAGGACGAATTCCTGTACGCTCGATTGTTGAGAATCCTTTTTCTCCCCAAAGTTCTTTAACACCTAAATCTTCTTCATAAGTCTCGATGTCGAAAGGAGCTTCATTTAAAGCTTTTCTTTCTGCTTCTGTTAATTCAATAACATCGTCATAGAAACCAGGGATTGTAATATGATTGTTTTCATCGTGTAATGAAGCGATCATTTTAGCAAGAATTGTTGCAGGGTTAGCCACAGCACCACCATAAACACCAGAGTGTAAATCACGATTAGGACCTGTAACCTCTACTTCAACATAAGATAATCCACGAAGACCAGTTTCTAAAGAAGGGTTTTCTAAACTAATCATGGATGTATCAGAAATAACAATGACATCAGCTTTTAAACGTTCTTTATTCGCTGCAACGAAGATTCCTAAGTTAGCAGAGCCAACTTCTTCTTCACCTTCGATCATGAATTTGATATTACAAGCTAATTCGTTGTTTTTAACCATATACTCAAATGCCTTTACGTGCATATAGAACTGACCTTTGTCGTCAGCAGATCCACGGGCATAGATTTTACCATCACGTACAGTTGGTTCAAATGGAGGAGTTTCCCAAAGTTCAATAGGATCAGCAGGTTGTACATCGTAGTGGCCATAAACTAATACTGTTGGTAATGATGGGTCGAAAATCTTCTCGCCATATACGATTGGATATCCTGCAGTAGGGCAGATTTCAACATTATCAGCACCAGCATCTTTAAGTTTCTGGGCAACAAATTCTGCCGTATTTAATACGCCTTCTTTAAATTGAGGATCAGCACTAACTGATGGAAAGCGCAATAATTCAAATAATTCTTCTAAGAAGCGGTCTTTGTTTGCTTCTACATAGTCTTTGATTTTTTGCATTTCAAAAGGGTTTTTGCAAATGTAGTGAAAATAAATATTACACAGGCTGTAACATTTTCTCCCTTTCAGCGACAAATGTGTATAATGAATGGTAATTAAGGTTTTTTTACAATCGCTGTTAATTTTTTGTTAAAGTATTCCGGCTTTTTCTAATGTTCACACAATTGTGATAATTTCGCAACACCATTTATCTTAAATTCACATTAATACATTATGAAATTTTTTACTAGCCTATTGCTCTCCCTTTTTTTCGGTGTGCTGACCATGCAAGCACATGCCCAAAAGAAGATTACGGGGGAAATCGTATCTGAAACTGACAAAACAAAATTGGCCAATGCCAGCGTTATGCTCCTCCAAGCGAAAGATTCCATTTTAGTGGACTTTGCTCGTGTGGATCAGAATGGTAAGTTTAGTATGGTCAACCCAGACACTTCTGATCTATTATTAATAGTCAGTTATCCTAAGTTTGGTGATTACTATCGGAATATTAAAAAGGGTACTGGAGATGTTCAGCTTGGTCAAGTTACCATGCAATCCTCTGCTGCCTTAATTGAAGAGATTTTAGTGACTGGAAAGATCCCAGTTGTCATAAAAGGGGATACGGTAGAGTACGATGCTTCAAGCTTTGTAACAGAGAAAAATGCTAAAGTAGAGGACCTATTGAAAGTATTGCCAGGTATTTCTGTAGATGCAACAGGAAAGATTACTGCTCAAGGGAAGACCGTGGAAAAGGTATTGGTAGATGGTGAAGAATTCTTTGGAGATGATCCTACCTTGGTAACCCGTAATATTCGTTCGGATATGGTGGATAAGGTTCAGGTATATGAGAAAAAATCTGAAGAAGCAGAACGTACTGGTGTGGATGATGGAACACGCGTTCAGACCATTAATGTACAGCTGAAAGAGGACGCTAAGAACGGTATGTTTGGTAAAGCAGAAGCAGCTGGTGGTACCGATGGGGATAATGGATTCTATTTGGGCAAAGTAGCTATCAATAGGTTTAAAGGTTCTCGTAAGATATCAGCATATGGTATTGGTTCCAATGACGGACAAGTTGGTCTAGGATGGGAAGATGAAGAAAAATATGGCATGGGAGAGTCTATTTCCATCGATGACGAAGGGGGGATGAGTTTTTCTTTTGGAGGTGATCCATTTAGTTATTGGAATGGCAAAGGTCAACCAAGGGCATTAACAGGTGGTATTTCCTTCATGGATGCTTGGAATGAGAAGAAAAATAAAATCAACCTAAGTTATAAATATGGTCAAATTGAAAATGATTTTACGGATAATTCCATTTCAGAATCGCCTACAGCAAGTGGCTTTTTGAAAAACAGCAATTCGAATCGATCCAAATCGGATGCAAATAGACATCGCTTTTATACGAAATATGATCTGAAAATTGACTCCTTGACGAGCTTTACAGCAAAATTGTCGGGTTCTAAAGTGAATTCAGATAACTTTAATCGTCAAGATGGTGAAACCTATCAGAATGACGCCAAAGTTTCGGATAACTTCTCCAACCAAACTGGTGAAACAACCAACCAAAATATCTCCTATGAAGCATTCCTTACACGTAAGTTTAAGAAAGAAGGAAGATCCATATCATTGCGTTTCGCTGGTAATAACTCCGACGATGAAGGGACGCTTTTATTGCAGTCAAATACAAATAATTTAATTGATGGCACTTCTTCGCCAATAGATCAATTTAAAGATAAGGAGTCTAACTCCAATAACTTAAGAACATCTGTTACTTATACAGAACCATTGGGTAAACGTTTTAGAACCTCCATTGGCTATGAGTACGCGATGGCTAAAACACACTCCATTAACCGTGCTTTCAATAAAGATAATGTAGGCGATTATACCGTGTTAGACCAGGATTTCAGTAACGATTTTAATTTCAATAATTTCAGAAATTCAGCAAATATTTCCTTTGGTTACAAGACAGAGAAAGTTGATATTAATTTGAATAATAATATCCGCTATGATGATAGACAACAGTTTAATAACTATGAGAATACCTCATTGAGCCGTGATTATTTGACCTATAATCCTAATGCTCATTTCCGTTATAACTTATCGAAGACCAAATCCTTAAGATTGAGTTATAATTTCAATAATTCCTTACCTTCATTGTTCCAAATACAACCGCTTCGTCAGAATGAAAACCAAATGGTTGAGATCATCGGTAATGAAAATCTGAAACCTTCAAAAAACAGCAATGTGAATTTGGGCTATCAATCTTGGGACATGATGAAAGGTAAATATACCTACGGTAACTTATCCTTCAGCCAGACCTATGATGCGATCCAACAGAATGTGGTTATCGAAAATGGAGGTTATCGTAAGTTGTATTATGAGAATATGGATAAACCATCAAACTCTGCCAATTTATGGTTCGGTGGTGGTTTTGACTTAATCCGGAAACACCAGATTAAAGGTAATGTACGAGTGAATGGAAGTTATTTCTCAGGATATAATTACATCAATGACAGAACTGTTGCTAATCCTACAAATGATTTCTTAGAAAATAAAAGTCAAAACTATAACTACTCCATTGGCTTAGGACTAGAAAGACAAACCACTAAAGTAATTGATTTTAGTTGGAATGTGTCTCCTGGATTTAGATTTATGGAAACTACCTTAAACCCAGAACGTAACAGTAGTGGTTTTACCTTGAACAGTGACTTGAACTTCAAAGCATATCTGCCTGCTAAGATTACCTTGTATGGTGAAGGGACCTATACTTATGAAGCTCCAACAAAAGCCCTACCGGATAAATTCCAACAGGTATTGTTTAAACCAGGTGTTTCCAAGAAATTCTTGAAAGGGGAGAACCTTATCGTAGATTTCTATGTGAATGATGTGTTTAACCAAAATAAAGGCTTCCGCAGATACCAAAGCAACGGAGCGATTATGCAGAATACGTATAACACCATTTCTAGATATTACATGTTGAAATTAACTTGGGAATTCACCAAAATGAACGCAGCGAAATAATCATGAAGAAGACACTATATATTGCCGTTTTATTTATCCTTGGATTAAGCATCCAATCGGCACAAGCACAATATGCCTACTTTCCAACAGAAGGAAGTATTACATTCGAGAAAACTATTCACGTGAAGAACCTTATGAAGCGTTATATGAATAGTTTGAAGCCTGGGGATATGTCCAGGACCTATATCGAACAAATGATCACCAAGTCGCCTGAAACAGCTGTTCTGGAGAAGAAGCTTTCATTCCGTGGAGATGAGGTTTATTTTGAGCCTGTAGAAAAGCAACAGCCACCTTTGGTTGCCCAGATGTTATCGATGTTAGATAACAACAATAAAGTCTATCAGAACCTAAAGAAAAATGAGTCTATGATCGCTTTAGAAATGGGCGGATCAGGTGTTGCTATAAAAGATAGCCTGACGGATGTAAAATGGAAGATTACCAATGAATACCGCAATATTGCTGGATATGACTGTCGTCGTGCCAATGGAATTACGTTAGATTCCGTTTATGTCGTTGCTTTTTACACCGATCAAATCCCTACTTCTGCTGGTCCGGGAACTATTCATGGACTACCTGGAATGATCTTAGGCTATGTTGTACCTGAGCAACACATGAATATCTATGCTAAGAAAGTGGAACTGACAGCTCCGACAATTAAATCGGATATCTTTAAGAAAAAGGAGGAGCCAATGTCACGTGAAAAAACAAAGGCTAGAATGAAAGAGATTATGGGTCAATGGATGACCGAACAGCAGTTAAATCTGATGTTAGCCGCTATGTTTTTGTAACATAGCTTGTAAATAAAACATTTTGTTTGTTGTTTAGTAAGATCGGGGCTGCCTTAGGTAGCTCCGATTTTTTGTTTCCATACAAAGAGATATTCAGTCTGATTCTAATTGCTATCATGAGGAAGAATATATCTATACATGTTCTTTATTTTTTAAGCCTCCAGTTTCATAAAAGATAAAAAAAGCCCGACTTGGAAAAGTCGGGCTTTTTTATTTAAAACGCTGATAGCTTATTTCTTACCGTCGTTTTTCTTAGCTGTAATCTCGTTACGGATTTCTTGCGATAAGGTTTTGATATCTTGTAAACCTTTACGTACGCGTGTTCCAGCAGCAGAGTTACCGTTGTTGAAGAATTTTTCCGCATCAGCTTCGATTGAAGCTACTAGCTCTTTTAATTTAGTGTAGTTTTCCATTTTTTAATTAATATAATTTTAGTTTTTCTTAATTAATTCTCTAATATATCATAAATATACAAAAGGAATACAAACAAAGCGAATTTTGTAATGTTTTTTTATGTTTCAAATCGCCCTATTGAGGCTCTTACTCCACAATTTTCAATTCGTCAATGATATTTGTTGCTCCTGCAAACTTATCGATGATGAACAATACATAACGGATATCTACCGAAATTGTACGTTGCAATTTAGGATCGAAAATTACATCTCCTGCCATTGCTTCAATGTTTCCATCAAAAGCCAAGCCAATTAATTCGCCATTTCCATTCAATACTGGTGAACCTGAGTTACCTCCAGTGATATCCTGATCACTCAAGAAGTTAACTGGCATATAACCTGCTTTATCAGCATAACGTCCATAGTCCTTATTTTCATATAGTTCCATTAAACGTTTAGGAAGGTCGAACTCCTCATCACCTGCTTTATACTTCGCGATAGTACCTTGAAGAGTCGTGTAATTATTTATTTTCGCATCGTTACGTGAATCCTTAGGTAATGCACGGATTGTTCCATATGTTAAACGCAAAGTAGAGTTTGCATCTGGATAATGTTTACCATTTGGATCCATTTCCAATACACCTGCAATGTATTTACGGGTAGCAGCTTGGAATTTATCGGTCAATGTTTCTAATTCTGGATTGCTCTCACGGTATTTATCCATTAATGCTGTGGAGATTTTCAACAATGGATCGTTTTGAACCTTTGCGGCATCTGGAGCTTTTAAGTAAGCTTCCATTTTAGCTTTAGAACCGAAGATACTGTTGTCGAATGCTTTTTGTACATCGGCTTGGAAATTACCATTGTTCTTGGTCGCCATCTCACGAATGTAAGGCGCTATATTACCACCTTTTGCAGCATATAAGTTTAACTCATCTGCTAATACATCAACCTCTAAAGGCATATAAGCCTTATCGTAGTTATCAGCAAGGAAAGCGTTTAAGCGAGGAAGAATTTCCGAACGTTTAGCTTCATTTGCTTGTGCGTATTGTACCAATGCCTGTCCTAAAGAGTAAGGAAGTGCCGCAAAAGTAGAAGAACGCAATAGACCAGTCAAGTAATTGTCGTGTCTTGCTTTCTCATTAGTTTTTGCATAGTAATCATTGATTACACTGATTACATCACCATATTTCTCTTTATTAGCTGGCTTATTAGCCCATTTGTTGAATTTCTTCTCTTGTTTAGCTTTGGTTGCAGCAGTTTTATGCTTGGTTAAAGCATCAATCATACCCTGTCTGTTTTTCCAGTAGTTAGCTACTCCAGAGTATTTTGAAGCATAGTTTAACTTCACTGCTTGGTCTTTATCCATGTGTTTTTTCATGGCATCCATACCAACTTTGGAAGCTTCAACCCATGCAGGATAAGCGTATTTTACGTTTTGATCAATACCTGCAGCATTCATCCAACGGTTTGTACGACCTGGATAACCTAAGATCATCGAGAAATCACCTTCTTTAATTCCTTTAATGCTTACTGGCAAGAAGTATTTAGGTTTCAAAGGCACATTTTCTTTGGAATACTCAGCTGGGTTACCATTCTTATCCGCGTATACACGGAAGATAGAGAAGTCACCAGTATGGCGTGGCCATTCCCAGTTGTCGGTGTCACCACCAAATTTACCAATGCTACTCGGAGGAGTACCTACTAAGCGAACGTCAGTATAGTCTTGGTAAACGAAATAGTAATATTCATTTCCGTTGAAGAAAGAACGAACAGAAACTACGTATTTACCACCTTCGCTATTTTCAGCTTGAATCTTAGCGATCTCTTGGTTAATGATTTTCTCTCTTTCTTTTTCCGACATCTTGTCGTTTACTAAACCTAAGATGCGTTTGGAAACATCGTCCATACGCACAAAGAAACGAACGTATAAAGATTTAGGTTTAAGTTCTTCGGCATGATTTTTTGCCCAGAAGCCATTCGTTAGGTAATCGTGTTGAGGCGTTGAAAGCTCAGCGATTGCTCCATAACCACAGTGGTGATTCGTAAATACTAAACCACTTCCAGAAACAATCTCCGCCGTACAGCCGCCGTTGAATTGAACGATGGCGTCTTTTAAACTGGAGTTGTTTATGCTATAGATTTCTTCAGCAGATAGTTTCAAGCCTTTTTTCTGCATGTCGGCTTCATTCATCTTCTTCAGATACATTAGAAACCACATGCCCTCGTCGGCAAACGAGAACGCGCTAATCAATGTCAGCGCACATAATAATACAATTTTTTTCATAACAACCTTTTTTGTCTACTCACAAATTTCAATGAATTTATGCGCAAATCAAAATGTTTGCTTCGAAAACAGCGTTCGAGGGATTGATTGCTTTTCGTTATCTTTGCCCAGATGGCATCATTCGAAGACTTTAAACTCAATAAACAGCTGCTCAATGCCGTAGCTGAGGCTGGTTATTCCCAACCTACAGAAATACAAGAAAAGGCAATTACACCCATTCTTGCAGGGCAAGATGTGATGGGAATAGCACAAACAGGTACTGGTAAAACAGCTGCTTACGTGCTTCCCATGTTGATGACCTTAAAATATGCGCAAGGAAATGATCCTCGTGCTTTAATTTTAAGTCCAACCAGGGAATTAGCCATGCAAATTGAAGAGCATATCCGCATGTTCTCCACTTACCTAGATTTGAGAACCGTATTGCTGTATGGTGGTTTAGGTCCTAAAACTCAAAAAGAACAATTAGCCAAAGGCTGTGATATTATCGTTGCAACACCTGGAAGGTTTCTAGAACTTTATTTAGAAGGGGAAATCCATGTCAAAGGACTGAAGTTCCTAGTATTGGATGAAGCAGATAAGATGATGGATATGGGATTTATCTCTAAAATCCATCGTATCCTGGAGATTGTGCCTCGCAAGCGTCAGAATCTACTGTTCTCAGCAACCATGAGTGAATTGGTTCGCAAGATTGCAGGTGACTTTTTGGAGTTTCCAACCGTTATTGAAGTGACTGAACAAGCTACTCCAGCAAAAACGGTAGAACAAAGTCTGTATCATGTCCCTAACCTAAAAACAAAACTAAATCTTCTGCAGCATTTCTTTAAAGACGATGAAGCCTTCTCTAGGATTATAGTCTTTTGTAAAACTAAGGCTGTTGCAGATAATATTTTCGGTTTCTTGGAACGTAAATATGGTTCTGAAGATGTTCGTGTCATTCACGCTAATAAGGGACAAAATACACGTATTAATTCCATTAATGCATTCAAGGAGGGTTCCGTTCGTATTCTAGTGGCCACGGATGTTGCTGCTCGCGGATTGGATGTCTCACAAGTCAGTCATGTAATCAATTTTGATGTTCCTATTGTCATTGAGGATTATGTGCATCGCATTGGTCGTACAGGACGTGCATTTAACTCCGGAACGGCAATTACATTCTGTAATCCGGCTGAAGAGTATAATGTACAGAAAATTGAAAAGCTGATAAAACAGAGTATTCCGGTTATCGACTTACCAGAAGGATTGATTATTGAGAAAACACCTTTTGATGAGCGACAAGCCATCGCAAGGGAAATTGATAATCAAAAGAAAAAGGATGATCCTGATTTTAAAGGAGCATTCCATGAGAAAAAGTACGCACAGAAAATGAACAGTAGCAGAAAATCTTCTGCTAAGGGAAAGTCAAAACCTGCAAGAAAAGGATCTTCTAGATCGGGCAATACCGGTAGACCGGGTAAGAAACGATGAAATTAACACCGCTAAACATAAGCTTAGCCTGTATATTAGTTTGGGCAATTACTGAAATGGGAGAGGAGGGACAGACCTTTATCTCTTGGGGATGGTTGGCCATATTAGTCGTATTCTTAATTGCCATGGATATCCTGTTCCGATTATGGACCAAGGATGTCAAACGACTTTGGATTATGCAATTAGGATTTATCCTGGTCGTTGGTATAATCAGTATAGTAATTAAATCAATATTTTAGAATAATAGATATGAAGAAAGCAGAAATAAAGCTCCAAGTAGAATTGGACGATAATAATGTTCCAGAGATGATCCAATGGAGTTCCTCAGATGGGGAGAACAGTGATGAGCTACCAGCGAAGGCGATGTTCTTAGCCCTATGGGATAGCCAATACAAAAACTCTATGCGCATTGACTTATGGACTAAAGATATGCCTTACGATGAAATGAAGCGCTTCTTTTATGAAACCCTTCAAACCTTAGGTGATTCTTTCTTAAGAGCTTCAGGTGGTGATCCAATGGCGGAAAGTGTAATCGGTGATTTACGCGATTATTGTGCACACTATGCCGATAAAATGGAAATCTTAGAAGGTCAAAACTAACGCCTTCCTTTTCAATTGATCAAAATTAAAAGAAAGCATTAATGAATTATTTCTTAGTAAAATCAGAACCCTTTAAATACAGCTGGGAACAGTTTAATAAAGATGGCGAGACTTTTTGGGACGGTGTTCGCAATTACCAAGCGAGAAACAACTTAAAAGCTATGAAGAAAGGCGATTTAGTGCTTTTTTACCATAGTAACGAGGGTAAGGAAATTGTTGGTATTGCCAAGGTAGTGAAAGAATATTACCAAGACCCGACCACAGAGGATGAGAAATGGGTGGTGGTAGATTTAGCTCCAGTGGAGACACTAAAACATCCGGTAACCCTAGAGACCATTAAAGCTGACCCTCAACTGCAAGATATTGCCTTGGTTAGACAAGGTCGATTATCCGTTATGCCGCTTAAGGCAGAAGAGTTCGATAGACTCGTTGCTTTGGGAACGGAAGGAACGAAGTAGTATTTAGTATTGAGTAGTTAGTATAAAGACCTATTGGCGAGTGAGATTGGTGTGTAATTGATAAACAAAGTCTTCCCCTGAACTTTAAACAATAAAAAAAGGCAACATAATTTCAAATTATGTTGCCTTTTTTATGAGGGATAATGTGTTATAGATGAGTTGTGTATGTGATGCGGTCGATGCTTGCATCGACCCTACAAACAATCGTGAAAATATTGCTGTTTATATCCCTAACAGTAGGGTCGAAGCATGCTTCGACCGCTTTTAAATCAAAAATAAAAATACATTATAGCTAATAGTTAATAATCGGGCGGACATTCCGTTCGTTCTCGTCAGGGATAAATCCCTCTTCCTCAAACTCACTCAGTACCGCCCCTACCTAACGTGCTATCTAGATAGTTTCCTAACCGCCAAGTAGCCGCCCAGCGTAGGGGCAGTACTTAGCGTAGCGGAATGTCTGCCCGATTTAAATAATGCATACTTACCTAAATACCTCTAATAAAAAAGCGGTCAATTTATCGACCGCTTTTAACAATTTTCACTAAATATTCTGTTATAATAGTCTCCGCCATAGATCTAACTACTAACGACTAATTACTGCCCGTAGGGCCTAGACACTTCACTTCGTTCTGAGTTGTAAGTAGCAAGATTATTTCCTCGCCAATAGGTCTAACTACTCTATACTAAATACTTAATACTCCCTTCGGGTTCTACTCAGCTTCCTTCGGAGTAAACAATGCCACCAGGTTTCCGATTTCTTTAGCATTCTCAGGCTTTAATTTGCCAGCCAGCAACAACCTCAATTCGCGACGTTGTAATGCTGCTTCATAAAGCTTGATTTCATTCTCTGTTTCTGGAATTAAGGTAGGAATAGCTTTGGGGTTATTGTTTTCATCAATGGAAACGAAAGTGTAATACGCTTCATTGGATTTAACTTTGGTGCCAAGTGGAAGGTTTTGCGCAAAGATTTCCATGCGTACTTCTACAGAAGTATTAAATGCACGAGTAACTTGTGCTTCAATCGTCACGACTTCACCTAATTTTATGGATCTGCGGAAAGAAACATTATCTACCGATACGGTAACTACCTGGTTGTTGCAGTGTTTTTGTGCTGCCATAGCGGAACAGATGTCCATCCAATAAAGTAGACGGCCCCCCATTAAATTCCCAAAGGTATTGGTGTCATTGGGAAGAACCAGTTCGTTCATTTCGGTATAGGATTCTTTCGCGAATTTTTCTTGCATGATTATGAATTATAGTATTTGATCTGTTGATCAATGTAATTTAATGACTCTTTAAATGAGGTAGGGACATAGCCTAATTCGGTTTTAGCCTTATCAAGATAAAAGCCTGTACGCTGCGGTCTATTTTCTGCTTGTCCGATATCTGCAGCATGTACTGGGGAGATCAAGGATTTATCCAATCCCCAAAAATCAGCAACTTCATAAACAGCCTCAATAATGCTGTATTGCTGTTCACTGGAAATGTGGAATATACCTTCTGCGTTCTTTTCCACGGAAAGGATGCAGGCCATCGCCAAATCATCTACCCAGGTGGGCATGCGCCACTGATCATCCACTACGTTTATCTTTTCGCCCTTTTCTAGTTTCTGTTTTGCCCAAAGTACTAAGTTTGACCGATTCTTGTCTGCAATTACACCATAGACTAAAATAGTACGAAGTATAGCAGCTCGACACCCTGAGCCTAAAATAAGCGCCTCTGCTTCAATTTTACTTTGCCCATAGGCATTGCAAGCCTTCACCGGATCGCCTTCATTATAGGGCCCGTTTTTGCCGTCAAATACAAAGTCTGTAGATAAGAAGGTTAAGTGATAATCGAATTCCTTTGCCCAGTCCGCTAAATTGCCAACCAGATCTACATTCAATTGCTGACATTTATCAGCTTCTTGTTCACAAGCCTCTACACTGGTCATCGCCGCACAATGAATAATATGGCTAGGCTGAAACTCTTGAATTAAAGATTTCAAGCCATCCTTATCCAAAAGATCCAATTGTACAAAATCATATCCTAAAGTATTCGGATTGCGATTTACTCCTTGAGAAGTACAACAAAGTAAATAGTTTGTTTTCTGAATAATAAAATCAGTTAGCTTCTGACCCAACAAACCATTGGAACCGGTTAACAGTACCCGCGTATTTGAACTTCCTAATTTGTCCATATAAAATCCATTTTAGGTTGCTTCATCGAGTTATTAAGCACATCGATTTCCAATTTGAGTATAGCTTCCATTGCTTTGTAATCAATTAATGGAGCATCATCGCTTGGTTTATGGTAATCGTCATGACCACCAGTATGGAAGAATAAGACAGGGATATTCTTTTTATAGAAAGAAGTTTGATCCGATCCGCCATTTCCATCCTTGCTTTTGTTGAATTTAATGCTGCTGCTTAGGCCGTCAAATATTTTTGGGAAAGCGCTGCTGGTACCATAACCGATAACCGCCAAACCATTGGCCTCTTGGTATCGTCCTATCATATCCATATTCAACATCCAGTGAACATCTGTCAATGGAAGGGTAGGGTTTTCTGTGAAGTATTTAGAGCCCAATAGTCCCAGTTCTTCGGCACCGAAGCCAATGAACAACATATTGAAGGCTTCTTTTTCTTTATTGGTTGCATAATGACGGGCTAATTCCAACAATCCAGCTACACCGGATGCATTATCATCTGCACCATTATGGATCTTGCCTACACCCAAAGAATCCCTTGTTCCACCAATATTGCCTAATCCCAGGTGATCATAATGTGCTCCAATGACGATGGTATATTTTGCACCATTATCTAAAAATCCAATGATATTATCCGATGGACGTTCAGGGTCAGCCACTTTAGTTCGCGTGACTTTAGCCATGAAAGGTTGTCGATACCCTTGTTCTCCTTTGGCTTGAAGACCATATTTTTTAAAATGCTTTTCAATGTAATTAGCAGCTTTATGTGATCCTTCTTTTCCAGTCTCACGACCTTTCATCTTATCGGATGATAAGTAGTTGATGTGCTTCTGTAGGTTTTTAACCTTGATCTGAGCTTGTGTGACTTGAAAAGTTCCTGCAAGAAGGAGAATACATAGTACAAGATGTACAGTTCGGATATTTTTCATAACCAAATATACGGATTCAACAAAATAATGTACATAGTAACCTGTTAAGAATAGGTTACCTCAAGAATTAATCTTCAATAATCTCGCTGTTCACATGTGATTTCTCGACGTGTTCTTCTTTGAAGTAACGCTTCTGAAATAACAAGATTAAGATTACACCAACCGTAATAGCCGAGTCAGCGACATTAAAGATAGGGCTGAAGAATTGGAATCGCTCGCCTCCCCAGAATGGAAACCAAGTCGGGAATGTTCCATTGATTAATGGGAAATGCAACATATCGACCACGTATCCATGTAAGAAGCTGGAGTAGCCACCTCCTTCAGGGAAAAGTACGGCTTTTTGGAAAGGTGTACTCTCACTAAAGATCATTCCATAGAATGCCGAGTCAATGATGTTACCCATTGCTCCGGCGAAAATAAGGGCCACATTCATAATGAACCCACGGTTATACTTGTTCTTGACCATGTAGTGA
The DNA here is from genome assembly GCF_051951495.1 of Sphingobacterium lactis. Lineage (GTDB taxonomy): Bacteria > Bacteroidota > Bacteroidia > Sphingobacteriales > Sphingobacteriaceae > Sphingobacterium > Sphingobacterium lactis_A. Next base: position 422,046 of record NZ_JBNHAS010000002.1, read on the forward strand.
AGACCATAACCTATGCCTATCACTGCAATAATGCGGAATACACTTAAGAATAATTTACCGTATTCACCACCAAATTCCATCCCATAGGCCATGCCTGGGTTTTCAATAAAATGGATCAATACCTTATCACTAATCACATTGAATTGTTGATTAATGACCATGTTTAATTTTACCCAGAATTTTGAAATCTGGTCTATCAATAAAATGATGGTAATGAGTAGTACGGGCTTAGTATATCCTTTCATAATACATAAAAATGGTCTTTGCAAGAACACAAAGACCATTTAACTTAATCTTTCGTTTAGTATTGTTTGTTTTTTGCCTCAATACTTAATGTTGTATGAGGTACTGCTTTCAATCTTTCTTTTTGAATAAGCTTTCCGGTTTCTCTGCAGATACCGTAAGTTTTGTTTTCAATGCGCACAAGTGCTGCTTCAAGATTGTCAATAAACTTCTTCTGACGAGCGGCCAATTGATTGGTTTGCTCTTTCTCCAAAGTTGCTGACCCATCTTCTAGGGTCTTGTAGGTTCCTGCCGTATCATCAGTCCCATTGGCATTGCTGTTACTCAATGATTTGGTAAGTGAGGTCAATTCTTCGCGAGCAATACGTAACTTCTCAAGAATTATTGCTTTAAACTCCTGCAATTCGGCATCACTGTACCTTGTTTTCTCTGTGTTTCCCATACTTTAAATTTTTTCTATTAGTAGCAATAAATTCTCTCCGTCAATCTCGATAGTATCTCCATTTGCCAGTACACTATCGAATTCTAGACTGTTGGCTAAAATTTCGGTACAAATATACGAGAAATTATTTTGTACAGCTTGTTGAATTTCAGTATTTTGACTAATAGTTACTTTTATACGGTCAGTAACCTCAAATCCTTTGTCCTTACGCAGGTTTTGAATCCTATTAATCAACTCACGTGCAAGTCCTTCCTCTTTTAATTCTTGGTCGATATGAATATCTAAGGCCACAGTCAAGCGTCCTAAGTTAGCTACTTGCCATCCTTCAACATCCTCTGCAATGATTTCTACATCCTCAGTACTGATCGTATATGGCGTGTTTGCTAGCGCAATGCTGCCATTACTTTCCAACTCATTGATTTGTGCAGCATCCAATGCCTGGATAGCAGCGCTTACCAATTTCATGTCTTTTCCTACTTTCGCACCTAGAGCTTTGAAGTTTGGTTTTACCTTTTTCTTGATGATACCTGTAGTATCTGTGATAAATTCCAAATTCTTGATGTTGGTCTCCGATAAAATCAAGTCCTTCACCTTTTCTACCTTCGTTTGGAAAGAACTGTCCAATACCGGAACCATGATTTTACTCAATGGCTGACGAACATTGATACCTGTTTTCTTGCGTAGGGATAAGGTTAGGGATGAAATATCCTGTGCCAATGCCATGCGCTCTTCTAGGTCCTTATCCACTAATTCGGTGTGGTAAACCGGGTAATCTGCTAAGTGAACCGATTCGTACGATTCCTTATTGGTCACAGCGTTTAAATCCAAATACAATTGATCAGCAAAGAACGGCGAGATAGGGGCCATTAGCTTAGCGATCGTATCCAAACAGGTATAAAGCGTTTGGTATGCGGAGATTTTATCTTCCGAGTATTCGCCTTTCCAGAAACGACGACGACACAAACGAACATACCAGTTACTCAAGTGCTCATCTACAAAGTTCTGTATTGCACGAGCAGCCTTAGTAGGCTCATAATCTGCATAAAACTCGTCTACTTCCTTGCTTAAGCTATTTAATAGGGAAATAATCCAACGGTCAATCTCTGGGCGTTTTTCAATAGCAATATCCGGTTCTGCATAAGAGAACTTATCGATATTTGCGTAAAGCGCAAAGAATGCATAGGTATTGTATAAAGTACCAAAGAATTTACGGCGAACTTCATCCAAGCCTTCTTCGTTAAATTTCAAGTTATCCCATGGAGAGGCATTGCTGATCATATACCAGCGAGTAGCATCAGCAGAATATTTCTCAATCGTAGCAAATGGATCAACTCCATTTCCTAGACGTTTAGACATTTTATTACCATTCTTGTCCAATACCAATCCATTAGAAACCACATTTTTGAATGCGATGGAGTTTCTGACCATGGTGGAGATGGCATGCAAAGTAAAGAACCATCCACGTGTTTGGTCAACACCCTCAGCAATGAAATCTGCTGGGAATGCCGAGAAATATTCATCCTTGAACGGAAGTGCATCCCCTTTAGCCAATTTATCGTAGTCTAACCCCCACTGTGCATAAGGCATAGCGCCAGAGTCAAACCAAACATCAATTAGATCTGGCTCACGGTATAGTTTCTGACCACCTTCTGAAACCAAGATAATATCATCTACATAAGGACGGTGAAGGTCTAATGCCTCTGTACCAAATTTATCCAAATAGGCCTTGTTGACAGCTCTTTCTTCTTCGGTTAAAACAGCTGATTCCAAAGAAGCTTCCAATAAGGATTTCAACTCTGGCATAGAGCCAATACAGATTTCCTCATTTTCATCTTCACTGCGCCAAATCGGTAGCGGAGTTCCCCAATAACGCGAACGCGAAAGGTTCCAGTCCACCAAATTCTCTAACCAGTTTCCAAAACGTCCTGATCCTGTAGCTTCTGGTTTCCAGTTAATGGTTTTATTTAAAGCAACCAATTCCTCTTTCTTCGCTGTCGTTTTGATAAACCAGCTATCCAATGGATAGTATAATACTGGTTTATCCGTACGCCAACAGTGTGGGTAGGTGTGCTCGTATTTCTTGACATCAAATGCCTTGTTGTCTTCTTTTAATTTAATAGCGATCAGAACGTCAGTAGGACGGAAGTCCTTAGCTTCGCGTTCTTCTGCGGAATAATATTCTTCTTTAACAAATCGTCCCGCAAAATCAGTAATTTCCTTTACAAAACGGCCTGTGCGATCTACCGTAGGTACATCTTTACCATTTTCATCTTTCACCAAAATCGCTGGAACACCATTCTCGCGCGCGACACGAAAGTCATCCGCACCATAAGTTGGTGCAGCATGCACGATACCTGTACCATCTTCTGTGGTCACAAAGTCGCCAATGATTACGCGGAAAGCATTTTCACGTAATTCCTCTGAAGTGATATATGGCATCAATTGATGATAACGTAAGCCGGCTAATTCCTCACCCTTAAACTCAGAAGCGATCTCCCATGGGATAACTTTGTCTCCAAAGCTGTAATCTTGGAATGAAACCTGCTGACCTTCTGCCTTAAAATGCTTGTTGATTAGGTTTTTCGCTAAAATAACCGATACTGGTGCTCCAGTATACTGGTTAAACGTGCGGATTTTCACATAATCAATATTCTTTCCTACCACCAAAGCTGTATTACTCGGAAGCGTCCATGGAGTAGTTGTCCAAGCGATGAAAGCTACATCTTCATCTTCTGATTCGACTAAACTGTCAATCATCGGATGGATCTGTTGCTTATCCAAACGGAACTCTGCAACGATCGTTGTATCCTTCACATCTTTATAGGTGCCTGGCTGATTTAATTCATGCGAACTTAATCCTGTTCCAGCAGCTGGAGAGTAAGGTTGGATCGTATAGCCTTTGTATAGTAAACCTTTTTTGTATAGATCCTTCAACAAGAACCATAAGGTTTCAATGTATACATTTTGATAGGTGATATATGGATTTTCCAAGTCTACCCAGTAGCCCATTTTCATGGTCAGGTCATTCCATACGTCGGTGTATTTCATTACCTCTTTACGGCATGCTTCATTGTATTCCTCTACAGAAATCTTCTTTCCAATATCCTCTTTGGTGATGCCTAAAGTCTTTTCCACCGCCAATTCGATTGGAAGACCGTGTGTATCCCAACCACCTTTACGTTTTACCTGAAAGCCTTTTAGGGTCTTATAACGACAGAAAATATCCTTGATCGTACGAGCCATTACGTGGTGAATTCCCGGCATACCGTTCGCAGATGGGGGTCCCTCGTAGAACGTATAGGGTTTACTCGCTGGACGATTGGAAATACTCTTTTCGAAAATATTCGCCGATTCCCAACGTTTTAATACTTCTTGGCCGATCTCCGGTAGATTTAACTGCTTATATTCCTTGTACATCACTAATTCGTATACTAATTTTTAAGGTCGCTAATTTAGTGAATTAATACCATAATATGATAAGCCTAAGCGTATTTTAATAGTTGATAGACCGCTTCGCTGTTAGATATGAGATGTGAGATGTGAGACCGCTGCGCTGTTAGATATGGGATATGAAATCGCTTCGCTGTTAGAAATTAGACATCAGATAACAGACTTTGGTCCTGCGAGCAGTTTATAGTTATTAGTACAGAGTAGTTAGACCTATTGGCGGACTAGGTTTTTTCGGACGTATTATCGGTCGATGCATGCATCGCCCGCCATCAAATAAATTCTCCAATCTGTTATCTGTTGTCTATTATCTGGTGTCTCAAAAAATAAACGGGCGGACATTCCGTTCGCTTTCGAACAGGATAAATCCCTTTTCTTCAAGCTCTCTCAGTACCGCCCCTACCTGGCGTGCTACCTAGATAGCTTGTCGCTAGTGCTCTGATACCGACCTACACAGGGCTCAGACTCTTCGCTTCGCTCTGAGTTGTAAATGCAATTTCTCTTCCCTGCCAAAAGGCTTAAAATCTGTTGTCTTTCGTCTGTTGTCTAACTGTCTCTCTCAGAGGTTTCCTTCGATACTTCTTCGCATCTCCTTCGGAACTTGTTCGGATCTCCTTCGGATCTCGTTCGGTTCCGACCGAACGAGATCTGAAGGAGATCCCTATTAAATCCTTAGAAATTCCCTAAGCGTATTGAACCGAACTCAAGGGAATATGGCGCTTAATAGGAACTAAACTTCAAGGATAAAGAGGGGATAGGTTTTTAAGAATACAAAATGAGGATATAAAAAACAGCAGCCTTACATTCAAAGACTGCTGTTTTAAACTATATCGTTAATTTCCTTATGCGGAGAAACTGCTTCCGCAGCCGCAAGTGCTGTTTGCGTTAGGATTGTTAAATACAAATCCTCGAGCATCTAATCCCGATTTGAAGTCGATTTCCATGCCTGCAAGGTATAATCCATGGGCTTTATTCATGAATACGCGGATGCCTTCAATAGAATATTCCGAATCACCTTCTTTCTTTTGATCAAAACCTAAGACATAGCTCATGCCGGAGCAACCTCCACCTTCTACACCTACACGTAGACCGAAGTCTTCTCCGATCTCCTGTTGGTCGATTAATTTCTTAAGCTCTTTTAATGCGCCCTCAGTCAATGTTACCGGAGCAACTGCTGTGATATTTTCTGTAGCCATGCTTTTCCTCTGTTATTCTTCCTGCAAAATTACATAATTTCTTGAGCAGTTCCGATTATTGGACTTATTATGACAATCCGACAACGAAATAGGGGAAAGGAATTGGGCCTGTTGAATTGCCTATAACGAAAATGTAATCGATTTTCAATCTGAGGATTTGGCTAAAAAGAGCGGTATTGCTTAACAGAATGGCAAAAGATAAAAAACATTTGATAAAAGTTGGTTATTTGTTAAGGCAATACTTTGTAATTATCTATATTTGCAGCTTAAATCGAATAATTAAATTTTCCCAATAAAAAAGTTTCAACATGGAAAGAGATCAATCCATTTTCAATCTAATTGCCGAGGAGCTTAAGCGCCAGGAAGAGGGTATCGAGCTAATTGCTTCGGAGAACTTCGTGAGCAAGCAAGTAATGGAAGCTGCAGGTTCTGTACTTACGAATAAGTATGCAGAAGGCTTGCCAGGAAAACGTTATTACGGTGGTTGCGAGGTTGTCGATAAAATCGAAACTATTGCTATCGATCGTGCTAAAGAATTGTTTGGTGCGGAGTGGGTAAACGTTCAACCACACTCAGGTGCACAAGCGAATGCTGCTGTATTCCTAGCGATTTTAAAACCTGGAGATAAGATTTTAGGATTTGACCTTTCTCATGGTGGTCACTTGACGCATGGCTCGCCAGCGAACTTCTCTGGAAAGTTATACCAGCCCTTGTTCTACGGTGTAAAACAAGACACTGGATTAATTGATTACGAACAATTGGAAGAAACTGCTTTACGTGAAAAACCAAAGGTTATCATCGTTGGAGCATCGGCTTATTCTCGTGATTGGGATTATGCACGCATCCGTAAGGTAGCAGATCAAATCGGTGCATTAGTTGTTGCGGATATTTCGCACCCAGCTGGTTTAATTGCTCGTGGTTTATTAAACGATCCAATTCCTCACTGTCATATCGTAACGACTACTACCCACAAAACACTTCGTGGTCCTCGTGGTGGTATGATCATGGTAGGTAAGGATTTTGAAAACCCTTGGGGAATTAAGACTCCAAAAGGTGAGACTCGTACGATTACCCAATTGTTGGATCTAGCGGTCTTCCCTGGTACACAAGGTGGTCCTTTAGAACATACAATCGCAGCGAAAGCAATTGCTTACGGCGAGGCCCTTTCTGATGAGTATTTGACTTATATCAAACAAGTACAGAAAAATGCGCAAGCTTTAGCACAGTTCTTTGTAGAGAAAGATTATAACATTATCTCTGGTGGTACGGATAACCACTTAATGTTGGTTGACTTGAGAAACAAAGATATCTCTGGTAAAGAAGCTGAGGCAGTATTAGGATTAGCAGGAATTACGACGAACAAGAACATGGTTCCGTTTGATACACGTTCTCCATTTGTTACATCTGGTGTTCGTTTTGGTACAGCGGCAATTACAACTCGCGGCATCAAAGAAAATGAAATTGTTCAGATCGGTGAATTGATCGATGAGGCTATTACAAAACGTGCTGATGAGGCTGCTTTGGATGCAATTCATGGAAAAGTAAGAGAGATGATGGCTCAATTTCCATTATATAAGTAGATTATAAGTAAAATTTAAAATATTAATAGCTCCAAGGGTAACTTTGGAGCTATTTTTGTATACCTATTTTTGTGTGAAGAAATGTTAAAAATCGGAACCAATTTTTGATACATCGGAATTTTTAACTCTCTTTGAATCTTAAACATTAATTAAACGCCTATAGAAACACGACTACGCTTAACTGTAAAAATATACAAAGACATAGCAAAACTCTAGCAAGATTTGTGGAGGTATAATTATGAAACTATTGAATAAAAAGAGTGACCAGCAATTGGTACAAGCGTATGTAAAGGGCGAAGAGAAGGCACTTCAGGTACTACTGGAGCGCTATAAAACGAAAATCTACAGCTCCATCTATCACCAGGTGAAAGATCAGTATTTAGCTGAGGATATCTTCCAAGAGACATTCATTAAAGTTATTAATACTCTTAAAGCAGGACGCTACAATGATGAAGGTAAGTTTTTACCATGGGTAATGCGTATTGCGCATAACATGGTGATTGACCACTTCCGTCGTGAAAAAAGAACACCGAACATTTTGAATAACGATGGGTTCGATATTTTCGAAGTACTGCAGTTCTCCGATGATTCGGTAGAAACAAAAATGGTCAAAGATCAGCGTGATGTAGATTTGAAAAAAATCATTCAATTACTGCCAGATGATCAGAAAGAGGTCTTGATCATGCGTCTATTCTGTGAGATGAGTTTTAAAGATATCGCAGATATCACTGAGGTTAGTATTAATACCGCATTAGGTCGTATGCGTTATGCTTTGACCAATTTGCGTAAAATGATTGAAGAGAATAATATGGTATTTCAATTGGGTTAACAAACCCTAAATAATATTGGGCATAATGAAAGGTCGATCAATATTTTTTGGTCGACCTTTCTTTTATAAAATTATATTGGGGTTTTGAGTTTGGTAGTTTAACTGTCAATTTGTCCTAAAAATGGCGTTATTTCCTTTTTTATGTGCATTTTTTTTATTTCTTTGTAATAGGTGCTGTTTGGAATTAGATTTGATGATATTATAGAAATTAGAAATTAAAAGATATTAAAGATATGTATTGGATAATATTTATTGGAATTATGTTGGTGAGCTGGATAGTCCAGATTCGCTTTAAGAACAAGTTTAAGAAATACTCGGAGATGCCTTTAAGTTCAGGTATGTCAGGTGCGGAGATTGCACAAAAGATGTTGAACGATAATGGTATTACGGATGTGCAGGTTATTTCGGTAGAAGGGCAACTAACGGATCACTATAACCCTGCTAACAAAACGGTAAATTTAAGTCCGGATGTTTATGCTGGGCGTAGTGTTGCTGCGGCTGCTGTTGCTGCTCACGAATGTGGTCACGCGGTACAGCATGCTACCGCCTACTCTTGGTTGCAATTCCGTTCGGCTATGGTGCCGATTACTTCGATTGCCTCCAAGTTGGTGACTTGGGTATTGTTGATCGGGGTGATTATGGCTGCTTCAGGTAATTTTATTGTGTTGGCTGTTGGTGTTGGAGCATTGTTCTTGACCACCTTGTTTGCATTCATTACCTTACCTGTTGAATTTGACGCTTCTAATCGTGCATTGGCTTGGTTAGATACCGCAAATATTACGCATAGTCAAGAAGAGCATGATGGTGCTAAAGATGCCTTAAAATGGGCTGCCATGACCTATGTGGTTGCTGCGTTAGCTGCTTTGGTTTCCTTACTTTATTATGCTTCGATACTTTTTGGTGGTCGTAGAGATTAATACGGAAGTATACTTATAGCGATATAAGAAAGATTTATTCGAGCGCTCCTTTTAGGGGCGCTTTTTTTTTGAATCACACTTTTAGAACTACATTTTTTTAGTTAAAGAATTATTATTTAAAAATGCTTTACCATGTATGCTGTTAAAATGGATGTTGTTTTTTACATATAACACCCCTAGATGTTATGAAATTGTAATATATAATTTAAAACTTTTAATTTGAGGAAAAATTATATATTTTGTTGGTCTTAAGACTAAGAACGCTTTTGTGTGATTAAAGCACTAAATAGCAGTTACATTCATTGCTGTTAATACATTAAGGGTAAAAACAGTATAATAACCAATAAGGATTATTTTAGCATGGAATTTGGGATAAAAAAAATCCTAGGAGCTTCTCCTGATTTTTCTGTTTCTGATAAAATTTGGACAGGTACGGTTTATAAAATTGTTTTTATTCCCAAAGAAGGATGTAAGTTGATGCTCTTAGGTCAGGAATTCGAATTTGAACCGTATAATTTGCTGTTTATACCGAAATCAATTTATTTGAACCCCTCCAAATATGATAGTCGAACCTTTACTTTAATCTATTTTTCTGAGGAATTTTTTAATCGTTCTAGCCAAGAGCTGAATTTTTTAAAAGGCTGCGGATTGTTTTCAGACGATGAATTATTGTACCGGTCGATTCAAATTCCAAACTCTCCCAATTCCATTTATAGTTTTGTGGAGGAACATTTAGCCTTATCGAAGAATAACTATGACCAATTAGTTTTCAGAGAACTGGCATTCACTTTAATTAAGCAGGTTGTTTTATTAGGATCTGTTTATTTGAATTTATTTCCTATCAAGGAACGGTTTGTGGATCAGGGAGAAATACAGTATGCCTTTAAGTTTCGGCAATTGGTGGATGAGTATGTGATTTCTCAGAAAAAGGTAACATTTTATGCCGATAAGTTAGGCGTCAGTCCTAAGAAATTAACATTGATTTCGAAAAAAGTGCTTGGGAAGACTCCGAAAGAAATAATAAATGATGGTGTTTTACATCTTAGTAAACGAATGTTATCAAATACCAAGAAAAGTATCAAGCAAATTGCTTGGGAGCTACAATACGCAGACGAGAATAACTTCAGCGCTACATTTACAAGATTATATGGAGAAAGTCCACGAGAATTTAGAAAATCTTTAATGAAACGAGATGTTGTTTGAGTTAATAAATATTCTTATTTGTTGTGATTTATATTGAATTTTTCGTTAGCTTAGAGTAATCTCTTTGGACAAAAAATATGAAATTTTTAACGAGATTATTTTTGCTAATTCTGTTATTTAGTTTAAATGCTTATAGGGCTTTTGGACAGGCAAATGTTCGTTTAAATATAGTTTTGTATCAAGTTCAAAAATTAGAAATTAACCCCAATCAAACTTCATTAAATTTGATTTATTCTAACCTAAATGATTATCAACAAGGTGTAGAATTGACTCATGAATCGCATATTTCTGTTTTCAGTACAGAGCCTTTTGAAGTCAAGGTCCTCTTTATGAATAGTGAATTGACCGGAAATTTACCTTTAGGAAAAGAAAGTAAGGAGTTTCCTCAAGTAAGATTAAAAGCAAGCTCAAACCTATCGAACCCTTCAGTGACCTTTCCAATTGTTAATTTATCTACATTAGGTAGGACTTTAATCAATGCTACTACTGCAATAATAGATACTGATTATGATGTGACTTATTATGGGCCAGGGGACAACAGTATGGCACGTTATTTAGAAATTAAAGGAACTACTAGTTTTAGTAATGATGTGCTTTATAGTATTGAAGCTAAATAATTTTATCCTAAATAATTTCGGTGGATAATACCTAATAATTTTTGAAACTATTCGATTTATATTCTTTGGCCCTTGCAAGGGACTGAATAAGAAATTTCCATTATTTTTTTTCTATAGGTAAAGGTTAGTTGTATTTCTCCCAATCATAATCTAATAATATGATAATAAAATAAATGTTTAATGGGTACATGTTTTGGGTTGAAAATAAAGCCTTTGTCTTAAAATCATATTTCGTGAGTTTAATTTTATAGGTTTCGATTTAGAAATTTATTTACCTTTGCGTCACAAAATAATCATAATAGTATATATTCTAAATTAAGCTAAAATTAATTAACAAACAAACAAGATGAAAAATTTATTTTTTGCTATTACCCCACTTTTATTAGTTGTGAGTACTGTCCGGGCTCAATCCACTTCCGATAATGCGGCAGTCGTCAAAGTAAATATTGAATTGGCACCATTCCAAACCATTCAGATAGGTTCTGGTGCTGGATCCAATGGAGCTGTGACATCTGGTTATGGAGATGAATTAACTTTGGAGTATAAAAGTGTAGAGGATTATAAAAACGGTGTTGAAAAGAATGTTTTGAAGCAATTAAAGGTTACCTCGGTAGGTTCGGGCTACAAGATTCTTGCAACACTTTCAGATGATGCACAGTTTTATCAAGAATATGGATCTGGTGATGCCAAGGTTAATGCCAATCAATTATTGAAAATCTCTGTAGGGAACAAATCAAGTTTAGATGCAGAGACACATATGGAGTTAGGTTCCTTTGGTGCTACCTCTGGAGCAGAATCTTCGGTATTTGATCAAGAATTGGATGTTAAGTATTCAGGTAAGCCAATAACTGATCCTGCTTTATTGAAAAAAGTTCTAAATGATAAAACGAAGGCAAAATATACGATTGATGTAATCTACACCATTGCAGCAAACTAACGTAATTTCATGTCCTTTAAAAGCAAGTGTTAGTTTCCTACTAATACTTGCTTTTTTATGTTTTTTCTAATTCCTAATTGCTATTTCAATGAAAAATGTCTTTTTCTTTGTTTTCTTTTCCATTATTTCTGTTTTACCAATACAAGCTCAGACGGGCTTAACAGCTGGGCCACCAAGGGTTTATTTTATCTCTGATCCTGGACAGCAACAAATCAAATTTATAGATATCAGCAATCCGAGTACAGATTATGCCTTAGAGTTAGGTGTGTCTTTTGAGGATTGGTCATATTCCGAAACGGGTGATAATGTTTTGAGCCCTAAGGGAAGTTTGGCTAATTCGTGTGCAAATTGGCTTAGTGTGTCAGAACCCTATTTTTCTTTGGCGCCCGGGGAGTCTAAACGGCTTCAAGTGATTATGAATGTACCTAAGGATTTGAATTTAGAATCGGATAATTCCGTTCATACCAGCATGTTGTTTATTACACAATTGAATCCTAAGGCAAGTGCTGATAAGGCTGGGGCTACTATACGCCTTGCAGTTCGTTCAGGAATAAAGATTTATCATCGTTTAAATTCTCGACCACAACAAGATGTAGAAATAACAAATATTTCCTATTTAATGACGGATAGTATAGGAGGATTTCTAGTAGTAGATTATAAAGTTATGGCAAATACTTGGTTAGAAGGAAAGGTGCGTTCTGAGTTGTTAAATCAAGATAATGGTAAGAAAATAAACTTAAGTGATATTTTATTCTATGCCTTGCCAAATGATATTCGAAGACAGTATATACCGTTGCCTCCTAATTTATCTACGGGAAAATACATGGCTTCAGTTATTTTCCTTTATAATGATCAAGAATCTATTAAAATGGGCGAACTGGAATTTGATTATGTTGCAGAAAAATAAAGCCTATTTGTTAATTGCCATTTTTTTGATGATTAGCAACTATTCCTTATTAGCACAGGTTCGTTTTTCAGCTTGGTCCAATAATTACATTGAATTACGATCATATTTGGGAATGCAAACCTTAAATCGGTTTAATACTTTTCAATTTCAAGTTTCAGGTCAACACACAATCATTCCCCAATGGACTTTAACAGTTCGGTTGATGGAGCCAATACGGATTATTTCAGGGGAAAGTAATAGGGGAGGAAAGGAATTTCCAGCAGAAAAAATCAGTTTGTATTGGACAGAAGATAACAATGATCCAGATTTTTATTTACAAGGCATCGGAGCAAATAGAAATCCAATTCATCTTCAATCTCATGGTGAGGTCAAATTGATAGACCATGCAAATCAAGCCTTAAGTTCGCATGGAGAATATCACCGTAATTTTCAATTATATAACGCTCTAAAGATTGAACCTGGGAAATATTTGGATAAGATGGTTAGTGCCAATCCATATCATCATTTGCGGTATAAGATAGCTTTATTATTTACCTTATATAATGAGGATGGTGTCTCTTTAGGGACTGCTCCCTTAGAGTATGTTCTTCAAATTAGTCCACGATTAACTGATGGTCATTTGATTGACATAGAGCCAGATTTTAGTATTCGATTTATTCCTGAAGCAAGTAGAGTGAATTTGCGCTTTTCTACAAGCGAGGATTATAAAGAAGGAGTTGGTTTTCAGGCATCAAATGCCTTAAGGATAACTTCAAACACCGATTATGAAGTTAAAGTAAAGTCAATAGACTCTCATTTCGTAAGTGAAAAAGGGACAACTTTACCACTTAATATATTGACTTTAAAATTAATGCCGGGCCAAGATGCTGTTCATTCAGGTGTTTCTCCAAAAGTCTCCTTATCCGCAAATGAACAAACTTTGGGCTATGGGCAATCAGCTGATAAAGATGTTGCCCGTTATTACCATTTAGAGTATGAGGCTAAACTGAAACCTGAGCAACTCATGCAAATTAAGAAGGGAAGTTATGACGTATCCATTTTATATCTTTTGATGCCCAAATAATGTATTCCACAATCAAATATCCTTTATTAGCTTTTTTTCTTGTAATATGGATTTTTTGTAGGAAGACAAACGCTCAAGAATTGCAAATTAAATCAACAATTGTTTTAAAGGTTGATTCAAGCTTTGTGTTAAATGCTGAGTTAGGTTCTATGGTAATTTCCATACATAATGATTCAGATTCGTCGTTTTTGGGGCAAATTAGTTTGGTCCTACCTCCAGGATTAGAACTGTTGGGTAAACCAGAAAGAGCGATTAGCTTAGCAAAGGGTAAAAGTTGGTATACATCAATAAAAGTAAGAGCTACGAAATTGCATGTGTTAAACGCTAAAGAGATGGTTTTCCATCTTAGAGATAAGCAAGGTAAGCTTTTGAATACTTCTCGTGTACAATTGATTGTTCCGGTTTTTCAATCAATAAAACTCCATAATGAATCGGTATTTCAGGTCCTAAAAAATGTTGGAGATTCCCTTTATTTAAAAATACGCGTTAGTAATTCAGGGAGCACGAATGAACAGATTAAATTATTGTTTTCTTCACCAAATCGAGTAGGACGCTCGGATTTTATGGAGAAAAGTTTTTTTCTGAAAAGTAGTCGAGATACAGTGATTTTCTTGTCTATACTTCAAGAGAAGTTTATGCTGGCTCGAGCCCACTATACGATCACCGTAAGTGGTTTGTCCGAGGAGAACGATGTTTTGGATCAAGTAACTTTGAATTTTTCAAGTTTGGTGAGTGAACGTGATTATAGAAGCCTATTTTCCACCTTAGACCGAAATTTGATTTATTCGCCAAATTACTTAGAATGGCAGGGCAATCATATGCTATCAAAGAGGAAAACACATTTTTTGCGTTCGGAAGGAAAGTATACAGTAGGGGAAGGGAGGATAAGTTATGCTGCTGTGTTGACGAAATTAGATGGATTAACCTATCCGTTGTTAAATAATACTTTTATAGATTATGAACAGCGAAAGTTTAAAATCACTTTAGGAAACTTTCAAGAGGATTTAGAACAGTCGCTATTTGGTCGAGGGATTCGTTTTCAACAGATAGATACTTTGAAGGATATTGGGTTTGTTGTTGGATTAATGGAACGTAAATCAGATTTGATTGCAGCTTATGAACAACAATATGCTGGATTTTCTGTCTTCGGGAAAATGCAACTTGGACAATTTCATCCTAATCGGAAGTATTATGAAGGTCAAGTAATTTTTGATCGCAATGTACTGGATAGTAGTTCCAGTTTGCTTTGGAGTAATAACTTTGAAATTGTTCCAAAAAAGTATGAATCTGTTTTGAGAATAAATGGATTTTTAGCTTCTGGAGTTCAACAGTATTTTGGAAATAATGCCAACTACGAACAGGTGAAACCCAGTGTAGCATTAGGGGTAAAAATGGATAGTAAGTGGAAGAAATTCCTAATTCAAAGTGAGAACTTTTATAGTTCTTCCTATTACCCGGGAAATAAGAGAGGCTCAACACATATTACTCAGCGAATTGGGAAAAATTGGGGAAGGAAAATGGCCCATGTTCGATATACTTATATGAACTATACGCCTGCATTTTTTGGCGTACAGTATATCAATTTCAGTAATGAAATTTCGAGATTGGAGGGGACGATATTTTTGCCTATGACTAATTTTAGTTCAATAGGAATTACACCAAGTTATAATCAGGATCGTTCTATAATAACGACTAAATCTGGCGAACAGGATTTTAGATCTCAATCATGGCGGTTACAATCCATTTGGAATAAAAGAACCGCTAATTTGAAGCACCATATCAATTTAATAATTGAAGGGGCCTATTTGACAAATTTGAAAAACAAGCAATCTCAACTGGCCTATCGAGCAGATTTAAATTATAATTTTCAAAATTTTGGTTTAAACGCTAATTACCAAAAAGGAGAGTTACAGGCTAATGATTTAATGCGTGCTTCATTTTTTTTATCTAATGCAGGAGATCAATTTTCAATAGGAATGCGTTATGATGGTCGTCTGTTTGAAGATAGGCTGTTATGGTCCTGCGCGCTTACAACCAATCAACAGGTAGGTTTTTCCACTAGTATGGTAAGTTCGATGCAAATGCGTTATAGGATTCGTCCGATGACAGAAATTACCGGGATGGTTCAATTGAGTCGATTTCAAATAGCCAATAATCAGACTTATCTTCAAGAAAATAGCCGATTTGGAATTCGTCAATTATTAAATTACCAAAAGGACCCTAAGCAGAGACAGCAAACTGGAGAGTTAAGAGTTTTCTGCTTTTATGATCATAATCAAAATGATGTATTTGATGCGGGAGATGTTCCAGCGGTAGGATATCACTTTACTATTAATGATTTGATGCTTTTTACGGGAAAAGATGGTCGAGCTAAGTTTAAGAACCTTCCTTATGGCGAGTATGCACTATTCTTTGCTCAAAAAGGTAGTTTTATGCCCTGTCATTTAACAACAGTCCTTAATAAAAAAAGTCTTATGGTGGAAGTACCACTTAAAAGAGGGGGGACATTGAAATCGCAGGTTCGACTTGAATATTTTTCAGGAATCAGTATGGATGCAGATTTAAATTTGGACCGTTTTACCCTACTGGCTATAGCGTCTGATAAAACTTATAGGATATCAAGTGATCAATACGGAAAATTTGAGCGAAATCTACCCGAAGGCGAATATGAACTTAAGTTAGATGATGTCAATTTGGGAACCAATGAAAGTTGGATTGGTCAAGCCACTAGAGTGAGCATTCTGCCTGGTGAAACGAAAAATATTCCAGCCTTTGTGGTTAAAGTGAAATCCAAGCGAGTAGAAGTGAAACGATTTGGTCAATAAACTTGAAAATAAAAGCTTTTTCTTCCTCATTTTTACGCCTTTTGCATCGGAAAAGGATTTCCTTTCGATTGGATTTATTAACTTTGTGGTTTAGCAAGAATTTTCAAGAGATTAATATATGTTTTCAAATCTTCAGGATAAATTAGATAGAGCCTTTAAGGTTTTAAAGGGACAGGGGAATATTACGGAGATCAACGTTGCGGAGACCATGAAAGAGATTCGCAAGGCCTTATTGGATGCCGATGTGAACTATAAGACCGCAAAGACGTTTACCGATGATGTTAAGCAAAAAGCACTAGGTCAAAATGTATTGACTAGTATTTCTCCTGGTCAGTTATTGACCAAGATCATGAACGATGAACTGACCGAGTTAATGGGCGGTACAGTGACAGAGTTAGAGCTTACTAAGAATCCTACGGTTATTTTAATTGCTGGTTTGAACGGTGCGGGTAAAACGACCTTCTCTGGTAAATTAGCTAATTTCTTGAAAGCTTCTAAAGGTAAAAAACCTTTATTGGTAGCTGGAGACGTTTACCGTCCTGCGGCTATAGACCAATTGGAAGTTTTAGGTCAGCAAGTTGGTGTGCCGGTATATGTAGACCGTGAGTCTACAGATCCAATCGCTATTGCTGTTGCCGGTGTAGAAGAAGCAAAACGTAATGGACATAATGTAGTCATCATCGATACAGCAGGTCGCCTTGCAATTGATGAGCCATTAATGCAAGAAATCACTGCGGTTAAGGAAGCGACTAATCCGCAAGAGATCTTATTTGTAGTTGACTCCATGACGGGTCAGGATGCGGTGAATACTGCGAAAACATTTAATGATCGCCTTGACTTTACAGGGGTTGTATTAACGAAGTTAGATGGCGATACCCGTGGTGGTGCTGCTCTTTCCATTAAATCCGTAGTTAACAAACCGATTAAATTTATCGGTACGGGTGAGAAAATGGAGGCCTTGGATGTGTTCCACCCAGATCGTATGGCGTCCCGTATCTTGGGTATGGGTGACGTTGTATCCTTGGTAGAGCGTGCTCAACAACAATTTGACGAGAAACAAGCTGCGGAATTACAAAAGAAAATCCGTAAAAATAAATTTGATTTCAACGACTTTAAATCGCAAATCCAACAAATCAAGAAAATGGGTAACATGAAAGATTTGATGGGTATGATTCCTGGAGTAGGAAAAGCAATTAAAGATGTGGAAATTGATGACAATGCGTTCAAACCTATCGAAGCAATTATTGATTCGATGACACCATTTGAGCGTGAGAATCCAGATGCTATTGATCAACGCCGTAGAATGCGTATCGCCAAAGGCTCTGGTACTGATGTCAATGAAGTAAATAAATTGATGAAACAGTTTTCGGATATGCGTAAAGTAATGAAGCAAATGTCCAATCCAGGAATGGCAGCAAAGATGATGCGCAATATGCCAAAAATGCCAGGAAAACCTTTCTAAAGCTTGAAGGATAAGATATTTATCCATCGAGATGATAAAAATAAAAAAGAGTTGACCGCATACTGGTCAACTCTTTTTCATATATAGAAAACTTAAATAGCTAAGTTTTTGTCTATTAAGGGAGGCTGGAATAGGATGGAATAGCATAGATATTCTAAAAAGCTATTCTAATGAATTAAATTTATTGTTAATTTTGTAATATGGACGACCCCGGGCAGATATCGGAATATGGTAAGATACTCTTAATGGCTATCATTGGTATCTTATTGGTCAGTGGTACCATGTTATTGGCGCGAATTCTAGCTCCAAAGAATCCCAATCCTATTAAATTAAGCACTTACGAGTGTGGAGAAGAGTCAAGAGGAACATCTTGGGTACAATTCAATCCTAGGTTTTATGTGATTGCCTTGGTATTTTTACTCTTTGACGTGGAATTGCTCTTTATCTTTCCTTGGGCAACTGTCTTCGGTCAAGCAGAATTCATAGCCGCAGATTCACGTTGGGGATGGTTTTCCCTGATTGAGATGGGGGTATTCCTAGCTATACTAATAGTAGGATTGATTTATGTTTGGAAAAGTGGGGATATCAGTTGGATAAAACCGCAACATAAAACACCGCAGGTGTCGGTAAATATTCCAGCCTCAGCCTATGAAGCGATAAACAACAAGACCTATATCCTTCGGGATTTTCAGGAGCAAAGTATAGAAGCAGAATTAGCTACTAAAGCTGCTGAACCGGTAAAGGTTGGATTTAAACCAAGATTTAAAAAGCCTAATACAGAAGCATGAGTTTAGATCAACGATTACAGCAAAACAATGGTGTTATCATTGCCAAGATGGATGATTTGCTTAATTGGGCAAGATTATCTTCGATGTGGCCAATCAGTTTTGGTATTGCCTGTTGTGCAATCGAAATGATGGGTGCTATGGCTGCAACGTATGATTTAGATCGATTGGGTGTATTTCCTCGTCCCTCGCCTAGGCAATCCGACGTGATGATCATTGCTGGGACAGTTACTTTTAAAATGGCTGATCGGATCAAGAAGCTCTATGAACAAATGCCTGATCCAAAATATGTGATCTCCATGGGCTCTTGCTCCAATTGTGGGGGACCATATTGGCAACATGGATATCATGTGGTAAAAGGAGTGGACAAGATTATTCCGGTAGACGTATATGTTCAAGGATGCCCTCCAAGACCGGAAGCCTTAATAGGGGCGTTTTTAGAATTACAGAAAAAAATAGAACAACAGTCTTTATTGCAGGGGGATATCTTTCCTGTCGCAGTAGAGCAATAGAATACAATATGGCAAAAGATTTTTATGGTGACCTGCGTTTAGGGATCCTAGGTGGCGGTCAATTGGGTCGTATGTTGATCCAGGAAGCTATCAATTTTAATGTAAATATCCACGTACTGGATCCAGACCCCAATGCACCATGTAAGAAATTGTGTAACCAATTTGAGGTAGGGTCTTTATCTGATTTTGAGACTGTCTATAATTTTGGTAAAGATTTGGACATGATCACCATCGAGATTGAAAAGGTAAATGTGGATGCTTTAGAAGCCTTAGAAGATGAAGGTGTCTTGGTTTACCCACAATCAAGAGTGATTCGTTTGATTCAAGATAAAGGTCTTCAAAAGCAATTCTTCAAACAAAATGATATTCCTACTTCGGCATTTCAATTTGTGTCGAATAGAGAAGGGCTAATGAATTGTCAGATTTCATTGCCATATATTCAGAAATTGCGTAAAGATGGTTATGATGGTAAGGGCGTTAAAAAGATCAATTCTCAAGCAGATTTCGCATCAGCTTTTGATGAACCTAGCATTGTTGAAGAGTTAGTGCCATTTGAAAAGGAAATTGCTGTTATTGTAGCTCGTAACGATAAAGGCGATATGGCTACATTCCCAATGGTGGAAATGGAATTCAATCCTCAAGCTAATCTGGTGGAGTTCTTAATTTCACCTTCGACTTATTCCTTCGATATTCAAGCTAAAGCGGAGAGCATTGCTAAGAAAATTGCGAATGACTTACAGATTGTCGGTTTACTAGCTGTGGAGATGTTCTTGACAGCAGATGGTGATATTTTAGTGAATGAGTTGGCTCCAAGACCGCACAACAGCGGTCACCAAACCATTGAAGGGAATTATACCTCCCAATTTGCTCAGCATTTACGTGCAATCTTTAATTTACCTTTGGGAAATACGGAATCACGTTCAAATGCGATTATGGTGAATTTGTTGGGGGAAGAGGGTTATGAAGGTTTAGCTAAATACGAAGGTATTCAGGAAGCTTTAGCGATGGATGGAGTATATATCCATTTATATGGAAAGAAATATACCAAGCCATTCCGTAAGATGGGGCATGTATGTATTGTGAATCCTGATCGTTCATTGGCGATTGAGAATGCCCGTAAAATACAACAGTTAATCAAAGTAATTGCATAATTAGGATAATTAAGAATATAAGATGGAAAACCCAAAAGTAAGTATCATCATGGGAAGCAAATCAGATTTGCCGGTGATGCAAGATGCTATTGAAGTTTTGAAATATTTAGGTGTAGAGTCGGAAGTGACGATTGTTTCGGCACACCGTACGCCAAAACGTATGTTTGATTTTGCAGAACAAGCTGCAGGACGCGGTATCAAAGTAATTATTGCCGGTGCAGGTGGGGCAGCACACTTACCTGGAATGGTAGCTTCGATTACGACCTTGCCGGTAATTGGTGTGCCTGTGAAATCATCAAACTCCATTGATGGTTGGGATTCGGTTCTGTCCATTCTACAGATGCCTAATGGTATTCCAGTGGCTACAGTGGCTTTGAATGCTGCAAAGAATGCAGGTATTTTAGCTGCTCAAATTCTTGCTACTTCGGATGAGAAATTGGTGGCTGCGGTTCAGGCATTCAAAGACGAACTTCGTGAAAAAGTAGAAGAAACTGCTGAAGAGGTAGAACGCTTAAGGTTCTAAGAAATACCACATAAAAAAAGCTCGGGATATGAATAACACATTCCGAGCTTTTTTTTATGTCTTTATGTTTTATTTGAAATTCTTCTGCATATAGTCGTAGGACTTTTTAATGCTGGCATATTTATCCGGCATATAGATATCATCCTGTTCTACATAGGCGTATTTTAATCCGCTTTCATTGGCAAAAGTTACCATGTTTTTGTAGTCAATGCTTCCTGAACCTACTTCTGTATACTTGGTTGTTTTAGTGACTTCATCTAAATTAATACTATCACGTTTGCCGGTTCTTTCATCAAATTTATTTAAATCCAATGGTACGGAGTTCGCACGATCCATATCTTTAATATGCCATTGGGAGAAACGACCAGGATATTTATCAAAATAAGATTGCGGGCTTTCACCTGCCTTGGTGATCCAGAATAGATCCAGTTCAAAGGTTACTAAATCGGGTTCTGTAAAGGCTAAAAGAATATCCAATCCCTTGGTGCCATTTCCAAACTCTTTAAATTCCCAATAGTGATTGTGGTATCCTACTTTTATACCTGCTTTTTTAGACATTTCCCCGGCTTTGTTAAGCTGTTCTGCCATGTATTGGTATTCTGGTATGCCAAGCTTATTAAGTTTGTTTAGCGGTGGGATAGGGGCAATGATAAACTCTTGTCCCAAGTTATGTGCAACTTCAATATATTTCTCAATATTTTCCTTGTCAGAAGCGTCTTTGTCAAGGTACTTCTGCATATCATAATGACCACTATGTGTTTTCAGGTTATTATCGTTCAGGATTTTCTTTAAGGCATCAGTTGTAATTCCCCAGTGATTTCCAGTACTTGGGTCAGCACCATAGGTTTCTACATGCTTGTACCCAATATTGGAAACCTGTTTCAGTACTTCCTCTGGATTTTGAGCTAGAAGGTCACGAAGGGTAAAGAGTTGTAATCCGATATTTTTTAAAGGGGAGCCAAGGTCGGTTGGTTTATTATCGCATGCTAGGAACTGTGGGGCTATTATTCCGCCGGCAATACTTAGTCCTGCAAGCTTTATGAAATTTCTTCTTGATTGCATCATAGAATACGTTCTTATCTTTATTGAATATAGACAAATTATTTAAAAAATAAGCCTTAATTTTTCATCTCCTCAAAGGAGAATTGCTCTCATACTTCTTTAAGGAGATGAAAATTAATTTATGCTTTATGCTTAAGTAACGAATATAAATTTTCGCAAGTATAGTATGTGTTTCATCCATGAATAAAAAAAGGATTCTTTGTTAGAGAATCCTTTTTGATATTTCTTAAGAATTGGATAACTAACTTATACAGTCATGATATCTTTTTCTTTCAATTCAGCCAATAGATCAACCTTAGCGATATAAGCATCAGTTAATTTTTGAACTTCAGCTTCACCAGTTTTGATTTCATCTTCTGAAACACCATCATTTTTAAGTTTCTTGATGGATTCGTTAGCATCTTTACGGATGTTACGAACTGCTACACGTCCTTTTTCTGTTTCTTCTTTAGCTTTTTTCACTAAGTCACGACGACGTTCTTCAGTCAAAGGAGGTACAGCAAGACGGATAATAGAACCGTCATTCTGAGGGTTTAAACCAATATTGGAGTCCATGATCGCTTTCTCAATAACCGTTAGCATTGGTTTTTCCCAAGGTTGAATAACGATGGTACGCGCATCTGGAGTATTGATATTGCTCACTTGAGCTAATGGAGTGGAATTACCATAATAATCTACATAGATTCCATCAAGCATTCCTGGGGTAGCTTTACCTGCACGG
This sequence comes from Sphingobacterium lactis, assembly GCF_051951495.1. Classification (GTDB taxonomy): domain Bacteria; phylum Bacteroidota; class Bacteroidia; order Sphingobacteriales; family Sphingobacteriaceae; genus Sphingobacterium; species Sphingobacterium lactis_A. Next base: position 444,468 of record NZ_JBNHAS010000002.1, read on the forward strand.
ATTTTCGTTAATTCCGATTCCGTATGTGCAACAGCCTTAATCATGCTTTCTTTGCACTCATCCAGTTGAAGGGATATAAATTCGTTCATATCTTGATTATATATATTCGTGAATGTTTATTAACTAACTACAGTTCCAACATGTTCACCATTGGCTAATTTCAATAAATTGCCCGGTTTGTTCATGTCGAATACAATAATTGGAAGGTTATTCTCTTGACATAGCGTGAAAGCTGTCATGTCCATAACGTTCAAGCCTTTTTCATATACTTCGGTGAAGGATATGTGATCAAATTTCTTCGCATCCGGATTCTTTTCAGGGTCAGCAGTATAGATACCATCTACACGTGTTCCTTTAAGAACTGCATCAGCATTGATTTCAATTGCACGCAATGAAGCAGCTGTATCTGTAGTGAAGTATGGGTTACCAGTACCAGCACCAAAGATCACGATACGTCCTTTTTCTAAGTGACGTACTGCACGTCTGCGGATGAAAGGTTCACAGATCTGTTCCATTTTAATCGCAGTCAAAAGACGGGTTTTAATGCCCACTTTTTCCAATGCATCTTGTAAAGCCATGGAGTTAATTACGGTAGCTAACATTCCCATGTAATCTGCTTGTACACGGTCCATACCAGCTTTTTCAGCACTTAGACCACGATAGATATTTCCACCACCAATAACAATGGCGATTTCCATACCTAAGCTATGAAGTTCTTGAATGTCTTTTGCGTATTGTTGAACACGGTTAATGTCAATACCGTAGCTTTGCTCACCCATCAAAGCTTCGCCACTGAGTTTAAGGAGGATACGTTTGTATTTCATATTTGATTTTTGGAATATTTCCAAAAGCCAAAGATATGACTTTTTGCTTGCGTTTAGTGAGATTTATTACCTTTTTTTACCTTTTCAATTACTTGTGCGTAAAATTCCTCGTATCGAGGGACTATTTTACTCAGTTCAAAATCCTTCGCACGAAGCAATGCATTCTCTTTAAACTGCTTTAAAACATCGCAATCCTTCAAGATATTAATTGAATTGGTCGCCATATCATCAATATCACCTACATCACTCAAATAACCGCTAAATCCTTGAACATTAAGCTCCGGAAGTCCACCCGTATTAGAAGAAATTACCGGTACTTTACAAGCCATAGCTTCTAAGGCTGCTAATCCGAAGCTTTCTGAGCCCGATGGCATCAAGAAAAGATCTGCAATGGATAAGATTTCCTCAATAGCATCTTGTTTCCCTAAGAATCGAATACAATCTGTAATACCTAACTCTCTCGCCAACTCTTCAGCTCTACGTCTTTCAGGACCATCACCAACCATTAATAACTTAGCAGGAACTTCCTTGATAATCTTGTCAAAGATTCTGACTACATCGTCTACACGCTTAACTTTTCTAAAGTTGGAAGTGTGAACAATGATACGCTCTTGATTCGGAGCTATAGCTTTCTTGAAATGCTCGTGATTCTTATTGTGGAAACGATGAAGATCAATAAAGTTTGGAATAACTTCAATGGAATTGGTAATCTGGAAATAACTTAAGGTTTGCTCTTTCAGGTTCTCTGATACTGTCGTCACACCATCAGATTGATTGATAGAGAATGTAACAACAGGGCTAAAGCTCTTGTCTTTTCCTACGAGAGTAATATCTGTTCCATGGAGTGTAGTTACTACCGGGATATCAATTCCATAGGTCGATAAGATCTGTTTTGCTAAGAATGCTACCGAAGCATGCGGAATAGCATAATGCACATGTAATAAATCTAAACCTTCAAAACGCACTACATCAACAAGCTTACTAGCAAGGGCAGTTTCATAAGGAGGAAAGTCAAATAAAGGATATTGATTAATCGCTACCTCATGGTAAAATAGATTTTCAGAGAAAAAGTCTAAGCGTGCAGGTTGGCTATACGTGATGAAATGTACTTGATGACCATTATTGGCTAAGGCTTTACCTAATTCTGTTGCCACAACACCACTTCCACCAAAGGTAGGATAACATACGATTCCTATTTTCATAAGCTGTTTTTTGTTGGTTTAAAGATAAGGATGCTTTTAGAATAGTTTTATAAAATTTTTGTTCGTTTAGTTTTTATGCTAATTTTATTACAAATGAACTATAATTCTGAAGATTTAATGACGGAGTTGTCTTTTAAAACAGCTCGTTCGGGAGGCAAAGGTGGGCAACACGTCAATAAAGTTTCCTCCAAAGTATTACTTATTTGGGACTTGCAGAATTCCAATGTATTCGATGAAGAAGAAAAAGCTTTATTGAAGGATCGGCTGTTTAATCGCTTGACAAAATACGATATGTTGCAATTGGAATCTTCAGAAGACCGTAGTCAATTGCGTAATAAGGAAATTGTAATAGAACGATTCTTGAACCTCATCAATGAATCGTTAATTCCCGATAAACCAAGAATTCCCACTAAAATACCAAAGCGAATCGTATTAGAAAGACTGGATAGAAAGAAAAAACTAGCCAGTAAGAAATCCGATAGGCAATGGAAGTATAAACCCTAACATTTCCTGAATTCATTACAATTCAAGCTTTTATTTTTAATATAATATAAAATAATACAACTGTAAATCAGGTTGTTATGTGTTTTGTTGTCCTGTAAACTAAGTATTTAGTTTGAAAACTAATACTTTAGTTATATATTCGTTCTATAATCGATTATAGGCAATATTGTCTTTTTTATAATTAATACCAGTATGAACGAATTAAAAGAACTCACCAAGGCAGAGGAGCAGATCATGCATATCTTATGGGATATGAAAGTTGGTTTTGTAAAGGAAATTATTGATCAGATTCCTGAACCTAAGCCAGCATATAATACAGTATCTACAATTGTTAGGATTCTCGAAACCAAGGGTTTTGTGGATCATGAGTCTTTTGGAAAAAGCCACCGCTATTTCCCAAAGATTCAAAAAGAAGAATATAAGAAACTAATTACAGGAAAACTCTTACAAGGTTATTTTGAGAACTCAGCGAGCAGCATGCTTTCTTACTTTTTAGAAGATAAGAAGTTAGATGTTAAAGAGCTTGATGAGATTATGAAGATGATCCAGAAACATAAATCTTGATAAAATCGAATCGTTATGATTTATATCCTATTAGTCAACGTCGCATTAGTTCTGTTTTACCTGCTTTATCGCTTTGGGTTAAAGAGACTGACCTTTTTCCGATTAAATCGGATCTATTTGAATTGTATCCTCTTGTTTTCCTTGGTACTCCCGATAGGCATGTATTTGCAATATGAAGTGCCTGATGCAATGATCGTCCAATTACCAGAAATTGTTTATCAGCTCAATCCTGAAAAGACAAGCACGGTAATGCAGGAGTCTACATCAGCATGGACTATAACAGAATATTTGACCATCATTTATTGGGTAGGGGTCTGCCTAGGATTAATAAAGCTAGGGCATAGCTTATGGAAGATAAAAAGACGTATAGATCAACCCGATAAAAACGATAGCTTTTCTTTCTTTGGAAAGATCGTAATGGGCGAGAAGGTCAAAGGCAACGATGTCATGGAACAGCATGAATCGATTCATGTTCGAGAAGGGCATGCATACGACTTACTATTATTGGATATTGTCTCATTGTTCAATTGGTTTAATCCAGTATGTTATCTATTGCGAAAGGATTTAAAGCTATTGCATGAGTGTCTGGTCGATCAAAATTTTAAAAAGGATAGAGTACAGTATGCTGAGTTGTTATTGGCTTATGCCATGCGGACAGATACCTCATCCTTGAGTTATGAGTTTTCAAATCAATCATTTTTAAAAGAGAGGATTAACATGTTATTTAAAGAAAATTCAAAATCAAATACATTATTTATCTATTTATCGGTGCTTCCAATTGTGCTTTTGCTCATGACTATTTCTGTTAATTGCAAAGAGAATGTGGAGCAAAGTATAGCATCAGATAGCAATGTCTTGGCAACTGCTTTAGCTAAGCTTCCAGGAATATCAGCGGCAGAAGGTATTGCTGCAACGGATACAATAAAGCCCAAAGAAAATAAGAAGGAGTCTACAGCTCCAATTAACATTAAATTAAAGGGAAAAGCCAATAAGTTAGATGTCGCTCAAAGTTCCGATAAGGAAGAATCAGCTACTGGAGGGAATCAAGCTAGGATTGTTCTTAAGGGGAAATCATCTTCCGAAATCGTTAATTACAATGATACAGATACTCCAGCTCAATATCCTGGAGGTATTAAAGCGTTTCGTGAGCAGATTGTAAGCAAAGTGGAATATCCCAAGGAAGCTATCGAAGTTGGAGTTGAAGGAGTTATACAGCTTTCTTTTGTTATTGATCCGACAGGAAAGGTTGTCGATACTAAAGTAGATAAAGATTTAGGCTATGGTGTAGGAGACGCTTTTATAAAAGTTTTAGATAATTCGGAGCGATGGATTCCTGCCACAGTAAATGGTAAGCCCGTTTCAGTTAAATTTTCTTTACCAATTCGAGTTGATTTACACGCAAAGTAATGTTTAAATCTATCTTAAAACTTGGTATCATCTTAGGGCTCGGACTTGTAACATCCTGTTCGAGCCCTAAGTTTGTAAAAGGAGGTTATTTTCTAAATGGGATAGACCGTTATTTTAATCCCAAAGAAGAGACCAATATCTGGGTTTATTACAACTTTAGACCAAGAGAGACAGGGCAGATGGGACTGAAAATTCAAAGCCTTTATCTTCAAGATAAAGAGATGCTCAAAAACGCTGGACTCTTAAAAAATGGAAATAAAGTCATGTTTTCCGTTGTTCCTGATAATCCGCCTTATTACAATATGTTGGTGCTACAGCACAATAATCCAATAAAAGATTTGGAAGGATATCAAATGCTTAAGAACGGTGAAAGTAAGTACTATCAAAAGGACCTAGAAATTGATAAGTTCTTATTGAGACACTATTACATTCCGGTTGCTAATAAGAAATCCATCAGTATGCTGTCTTACATTTCCAAGAAGGAGAACAGGTTTAAACCATTTAATCAATTTGACTACTTGGCAAAGATTAATGCTGCAGCTTTGCAATTGGAAAAGAACTATCGGATGTCCTGGAGAATCAGTGGAATGGATGGATCACCCAATAGCAAAGCTAGGATATCTGTCCCTCAAGAATTATTTAAAAAGGAGAAAAAACTGTTACTTATGGTTTCTGAGGAGATAAACAAGGAATGGATATTATCTTACTTTCAACTAGTGACAAATAAGGATGCCAATCCCTTGCAGATTGATCTTCCTCCCGGAAAATTTCTGGTTCAGTTTTTAAATGAAAAAGAACAAATATTGAAAGAGGAGATTATGGAACCTACAAATCAGCAGTCTATTATACCAATCAATTAGAAATTTTATTATACTTGCTAAGAATTTTAACTCACGCTAATGCTTTATTAATGAAAAACATCAATTACCTTATTTCGTTCCTTTTATTCTGTCTTATACTAGGAGCTTCCCAAACAGTGTCTGCTCAGGAAAAAGTTGATACCCTTAAAAAGAAGGATAACTTGATTCATAGGGATGGTTTTGAACATTCAAATATAGTAGGAGGTATGAGTGATTTTAGAAAAGAAGTGGCAACCTTATATATGCTACCTAAAAAAGCTCAAGAAGCCCAAGTTCAAGGTTTGCTTCAGGCGACTTTTGTAATAGACAAAGAAGGTAAGATGATTGATATCGAGATTGTGAAAGATTTAGGTTATGGGACAGGAGATGAATTAGTGCGTGTATTAACACAGTTGGCTAAAAAACGCAAATGGAAACCAGCAACAAAAAATGGAGAACCTGTCGTTGTACGATATGGAATTCCACTAAGTATTAGGTATTAATGGAAATATAAAATACATAGAGCGGTGCTTTAACAAAACACCGCTCTATGTATTTCCTATAAATATGTCTTAAGAAAGAAATAGTTTCTCTAATTCTAAAGGAGCTACATATTTACCATCCTTATAAACGCGCATGTTTCCACCGGAGATTTCATCAATCAAAATCAACTCGCCAGTAGCTTTATCATGTCCAAACTCTAATTTGATATCGTAAAGCTCCAAATCTTTCTTCGCTAATTCTTCTTTTACAATACCACAGATCATTTTTGTCAATTCCTTAAGCTCGGTATATTGCTCCTTATTCAAAACGCCAAGCATAGCCAAAGCGTCGTCTGAAATAACAGGGTCTCCACGCTCATCGTCCTTGATCGTTACTTCCACAAAACTATCGAGTGCTTGTCCTTCCTCACAATAAGCCGCATAGCGTCTTAAAAAGCTTCCTACAGCACGATATCTACATATTACCTCTAATCCCTTGCCCAATACTTCCGCTTCTTTCACGGTCATAGTAACCTTGTCTAGGTTGGAAGCAATAAAGTGAGTAGGAATATTTAAACTATTCAATTTATTGAAAAAGAAGGTAGTCATTTTCAATCCTGAGCGACCCGCACCCTCAATGCTTAAGCCTACAGTATTAGCTCCTGGATCAAACACACCGTTTTCTCCAGTAACATCATCTTTAAATTGTAATAAAATTTCGTTATTGCCTAAGCTATAGACATCTTTTGTTTTTCCTTGATAGATTTTTTCCATGCTGGTTGTAGTTAATTGGGACGAAATTATTAAAAAATAAGCTTTGTGCCTAATTATAAGTATTTCATTTCCCTAATAAGAAAACCATAATAGATTTATTGCCCTATTTTTAATGCTTTAATCTCCGATTGTAAGGCCTCAATTCGTTCCAATAGCTGCTGCACCACCTCAATCCCTTGAACATTAATCTCCAATTCATAATGCCAAGTAGAAAAGCGCTCAACGATCAATACTTGATCTTCCTCGATAAAAGCCTGTTCCTCCTGGTAGATGATTTCTATCAATCCATTACTATGCAATTCTTGAATGAATGTTTGCTCGATATTGTTAGATCGGCAGATATCGATCACTCTAAATAATGTCTTTTCCATAGTCTATTTCATTGAATCTGCTAATTGTTGAACCAATTTCTTCTGTTCTTCGTTCAGATGAGTTGGAATCTTTACATGGATTTCTACATATAGATCACCAAATTCCCCTTCTTTTTTATAGATAGGGAAGCCTTTTCCTTTTAATCTCACCTTACTGCCACTTTGTGTCCCTTCTTTGATTTTCACATTAATCTTTCCGGTCAACGTCTCGACAATACTGTCGCCACCTAATAATGCAGTTGGAAGATCTATATCCATTTTGGTATATAAGTCATTTCCTTTTCTGTTGAATCGATGGTCAGGTTTAATGCTAAAGGTGATATACAAATCTCCTTTAGGACCACCATTTACACCATCGGCACCTTGACCTTTAAGACGGATTTTTTGTCCATCCTCCACACCTGCAGGAATAGTGATACGAATATTCTTACCATTGACGTTGAAAGTCTGCTTGTGGGTTTCGGAAGCTTGATGAAGGGTTAATTCAAGACTAGTTTCAAAGTCTTGCCCACGGTAAGAACCTCGACGTCCAGAACTTCGTCCTCCACCAAAACGGGAACCAAATAATTCCTCAAAGAAATCCGAATATTCTCCAGTATCGTAATTACCGGAATAATTGAAGTCATAACCTTCAAACGGATTACGTCCAGCACCTGCTCCTTGAGATTGACGGTATTGTTGCTGGGCTTTCTCATATTCCTCCCCATGCTTCCAATTCTCGCCATACTGATCATATTTCTTACGCTTCTCCGGATCAGTTAGCACCTCATTGGCCTCGTTGATCTCTTGAAACTTTTTCTTTGCATCCTCATCATTTGGATTTAAGTCGGGGTGGTACTTCCGAGCTAACTTTCGATAAGCCTTCTTAATATCATCCTGACTGGCTGATTTATCTAATCCTAGAACTTTGTAATAGTCTAAAAATGCCATGTTATCTATTGATTTAAAATAAGAACAAGTGTGAATGGGATTTGTTTATAGCTCCCTATTACCAAATGTACAATCAAATGCCTAAAATGTAAAGTCGAATTTGTGGAAACAATGCGGCAGCTGAAGTGTTTAAAGGAAAAAGGATAACTATGAATACCAATAGACTTTCGAAAGCGATGGAGGCTTCGCTAATTAAGCAGATGACTAAAGAAAATCAAGCCTCACAGATTTATCTTGCATTAGGAATTTGGGCAGATACACAAGGTTACGGTGGAGTATCCAATTTTTTATTTCGCCATGCTCAAGAGGAAAGAAACCACATGATAAAGATCATGATGTATATTCTGGAACGAGGTGGAACACCTAAAGTAGAGGCTGTTGAAGCTCCCTCTAAATTACCTAAATCCATGACGGAATGTTTCAATATGGTTCTGCAACATGAAATAGACAATACGAACGCCATTTATAGCTTGGTAAATCAATCCATGGATGAAAAGGATTGGGCTACTTGGAATTTTGCGCAATGGTTCGTGAAAGAACAAATTGAAGAAGAGAAATTAGCATTAGAGTTGATTGATAAGTTAAAGATTGCCGGTGGTGATCGTGCTACGGATGAGTCCTTATTTGCCTTGGATAAATTCTTAGGTGATGCTCCTGACGAAGTAACTTTAGCACGTGAGTCTACAGCGGATAATCCCGAATAAGCCCATATACTATTTTTTCAATATAAAAGCAGCTTGATCATCGTGTCAAGCTGCTTTTTTTATTTTAAAAACCTGATGTATTATTCTAGGTAAATCTAGTTATTTTTCCAATATCCATGCCTTAGCATCTCGTATGAGATCATCAAAACTCTTTGCATGAGCTTTTTCTGTTGGTTCAATAGGACCTATGTAGACCCTGTTTTTAGGATCTTTAACTAAGGCAGACGCTAAAGCAATTGCCCCTCCATTGGATAATGGAAAAGTTGCGTTAGCAGAATTAAATCCTGCTGTTTGTATTCCAAAGCTTTTTGCCAGCGGATTATTCAATAGTGCAATACTGGTCATCTCGCCACTGCTAGCTGTCCTTGTACTTGTAAAAACGGCTATTTTTTTGTCCTTCTCTTTCTTAGGAACTTTCGTTAGCTTCACATTCCCAAATGTTCCTCCCTTTAAATACACACTGCTTTCTCCATCTTTTCGAACAAAGCTCATTACCTTTCCTTCAGGGATTAATGCATTTAATCCTGCAATCATAGGATACATATTACCACCATGATTCATGCTCAAATCTACAATCCAACCCTTGGGATTCTTTGATTGTAGATTCATGATGATAGCGTTTAAGCTATCTGCATAATCCTGAATCCCTTCAGGATTGTAGGAAGAAAATGCTGGAACAACTACATAGGCGACATTATCTTCTAATAACTTACCTGTTGGATAGACTGTTTTAATAGGACCCTGTCCTTGCTTACCAGCATATGCTTTCAAATTTTTATAATCAGAAGGACTGTAATAAAAAGTATGAAAATCCTTTTCTTTTCTTAAATAAGAAAGTAAATGTTTTACCGTAAATGCATCATCTTTGCCATATTGAGTACCAACTAATGCAGCAGGTAGATTCTTGTTAACTTCTTCCCAGTTTACACTATCACTAACCATGCTATTGGTTTTCAATAATTTGATTACCTCCTCTGCAAAAGCAGTAATCTGTTTATCAGCAGGGCCTGTGACCCATTCTGATTTTATATTATCTATCTCTAGATCATGGTTTCCAAGCGTAATAAACAGAACGCCTCTTTTAACTTCTGGCGAAATCATCAAAGAGAAATCGACCTCTTGCCATTGACCTTTTTTTGCTGGATCTAAATCAATAACTCCATCTTCACCACCGATCCTTTTCTTTTGTCCATCAAATAATTGCATGTAGAAATTAGAAATAATCTTTTCTGCAGAGCTCTTTACCATGGCTTTTACCCTAAGCTTTGCTGTTTTATCCGTTTCTATATGGACGACTGTATTGGCGATCAACATGGCTCTTTCTTGCTTTTTAACCATCTTCAAGCTGTAATTGCCAGCATAGGGTGATTCTTTGCTAATTGCCAAGAAATTATTGGCACTGTCTGAATTGCTGAAATTCCAACCAATAGCTTTGTTGTTTTCATTGACTTGCTCAAAATCCCCATTAGTAACTTGGGCTAAGGATGCTTTTAATCCCAATAGGGATAATAAAGTGAGCATGATAAATCGGAAAAGCATTTTAAAGATCATAGGTCAAGGGTTTATATTTCCGAATGTTTATTGAAATAATCCAAGTTGCCAGACATTTGAACAAATGCCTTATTGCTTTTCGCTTTTTTCGTTCCACGGATGTGGCTTAGTCCTTTTAAATCAGCTTGGAGACTATCTATTCTTTCTACTTCACTAATATCCATCATACTATTATCTAATTTGGCCTCAATTTTTTTTACAATAACATTGTTAAATTTAAATGTCGATTCTTCAGAAAGACTCAAATTCATGTTCTTAATTGTTTGGGTCTCCTCACGGTAATAAATTGGTTCTAATGTCAGTTGGGATTTTTTATTGGCATATAAGGTTTCAAAAGCACGTTGACTAGAATCTGCCTCTTCATAAAAAAGCCGCATAGCCATTCCATTTATGCTGATTGATTTTAAGGTCTTGTTTTCTAAATTAACATTCATACCAAACATATTGGAGTTGTCCGCATGTATAAATAAAGTTCTATCCTTGATCTCGTGATCTATATCAACTAAAAAATTATTTTTTCTACAGTAGAAGTTGTTTCCACCAGTATTTTGGATATTTAGTTGACTAGAGAATGATCCTTGTAGAAATCTTGTGTTTTTTTTAGGTCCATCAATAACTATGTGGTCGATCTGTTCCAATGAGATAGGTTTTGCCGTAATCTCCTTACTAAAATTCCACATGAATTTAGATAGGGGATCATGAGTTTGTACTTTTAATTCTCCTGTAATAGGATCTAAAGTTTGTTTAGCATAAATTTTCCCACTTAGAGGTTTTAATACTTGAGAACCTAGAAGGAAAATAAATAAGGCAGTTAATATAAAGATATTCGCTTTTTTCATGTTCTTAATATTTTAGGTATAATTCCATAAGTTCTTCTTTGCTTATTTGAAGAAGCTTAGCAGTTTGAAAAAATAGGGGTGCTTCATTCTCTAAGAAATGTTGTCTTTTACTTTGAAGAATTTTATCAATAGCATCATGAGCAACAAAGAATCCTACTCCTCTTTTATTGGTTATAATACCATCCTGTTGCAGTTTATCATAAGAGCGCATGACGGTATTGGGATTAACTTCGATGCTAGCACCCATATCACGAACAGAAAGTATCTTTTCATCATTTTTCCATTCCTTCTTCAAGATCTTTTCCATCACCAAGTCGATGATTTGTTGATAGATTGGCTTTTCATTTGTGAATTGCATTTAGACCTCCTTATTTTTGATGATATGATATAAGGCAAAATATAGCAATAGGGAAACTAAGCACCATATAAATATCGGATAGTTCTGAATATAAAATTCCTGATTAATATATACATGGGGTTCTGGCCATAGCCAGTTGCCTATATAGCTTGAAAGAGTCATAAATACGATGATGAATATGATGGATTTTACCCGACTATATTTCTGAAAGTAAAGAATCCCAACTAAAAAGACAGATAACAATGCGAAAAAAGTTAATCCAACCATAAACACCAAAGAATTTATTTGCCCATTGAATAGTAAGGTGTTCTCTGGGATATCTGTATATAAATATCCTAATACATCATACGCTTCTTTTATATCATCCATGAACCTTATTTGCAAGTAAAACTGCAATAAGTAATTGAAAAGACAAATGATGAGAAGATTATAAACATATACAACAATTGATAATAGGATATAACTTATAAAACGGTTTTTAGGGCCTATAGGTAAGTTAAAATCTAAGGGTCTAGGATATAAATCCTGTAGAAAAGCTAAATGTAAAAAAGGAAGTAATATGACTAAAGCAACAGATTGAACAAATGCTCCTTTTTCTGAAAAAGTAAATAAAAGAGGATAATTCTTATGCACAGTTTCTGTGCTTAAGGCTTGGATATTTTCAATTGTTGATTGATTGCTTAAAAGAAACACTACAAAAAAACCGATTAAGGCTACGATGGGAACACTCAGCAAGAGATACTTATTCCCTTTCAAGATGGTCTGGGTATATCTGATCGCTATATTCATGATTTAATATGTTGTTTGGATTGGTTAATAGCCGTGAAGAAAAATTCAATATCAAATCGATTTTCCTCCATATTTTTATTCTTGATCAAGTAGGTGGAACCATTGAGTTCGTCCATTTGATAAATTACCTCATCATTTTCCTGAATACTGCTTGTGATTTGATAATTCTTAGATAGATTTTCAATGCTATCATCGATGAGCAAGTGGCCATCTTTAAGAATCAACAAGTGTTCTAAAAGCAAATCAATATCCCGAATTTGATGACTTGAGATCACAAAGGATTTATCATCATTCATAGCCTTAGCAATCAATTTACGGAAGATACTTTTAGATGGGATATCCAATCCATTACTTGGCTCATCCATTAACAATACGGCAGTGTTGCATGCCAGGGCAAAACTAATGTGTACCTTTCTTCGTTGACCTAGGGAGAGTGAATCCAATTTATTGGGTTGTGGAATATTGAATGCCTCCAAATACTCCTGGTATTCCTCGAAATTAAACTTGGAATAGAAAGAACCATAAGTTTTTCCAAAATCCAATAAATCCATTGCTGGCAATTTCGTTTCATCAGGAAGGAAAAATACTTGATCGTGGTAGGCTGCTGCACGTTCCTTACTAGGAATTCCAGCATATTCAATGGTTCCAGACTGAGGAAGCAACATTCCCTCCATCAATTTTATCAAGGTAGTTTTCCCTTCTCCATTTAATCCCAATAATCCAAAGATCTTTCCAGGATGCAAGTCTAATGTTATATCTCTCAGAATCTGCCTTTTCTTTGTATACCCATAGGATACAGTATGTAATTTGAGCATAGGCTAATAATTTAAGTGTATTAGTATATTAGTACACTACAAATATAGGTACTGTTTTAATACCTCCAAGAAAAAAAGTAAAATATTTTTACTATGAAAGTTGATAAAATTAAAAATATAGCCTTTATGCTTCTTTAAACCCTGTTTTTAGGTGTAAATAAAAATAAAAAAAGCCTTAGATTATCGAACAATCTAAGGCTTTTTCTATGTTTATTTTTAAGATTCTAACTGTACTAGCAAGTCTTAATGTGTATTAATTAGCTGGTGCAGGTGTCTTATCTACGACTAATTTTTTGTCGCGATTTGCGATTTCCCAAGCTGTATGGAAAACCAATTTCTCTCTCTTGGTCATCATTCCAAAATCAATTTTATCTACCGTATCGTTAGGGGTATGGTAGTCTGGGTGTAATCCAGAGAAATAGAAAATAACCGGAATATTATGCTTCGCTAAATTGTATTGATCAGAGCGGTAATAAATACGCATTGGATCTTTAGGATCATCATACATGTAATCCAATTCCATTTGCGTGAATTGCTGATTGGCTTTTTCATTGATTACCTTAAGCTCAGAGCTTAACATATCAGAACCAATTGCATGGATATAATTATGGTTGCCGTTTAAATGTTTATCATCGATACGACCGATCATATCCATATTTAAACTGGCTACGGTATTAGCCAACGGATAAACAGGATTTGCAGCATAGAATGCCGAGCCTAATAGTCCTTTTTCTTCTGCTGCATAAGCCATGAATAGGATAGTTCTACGAGGACCTTTACCTGCTTTTTTAGCTGCTGCAAAAGCTTTAGCCACTTCCATTACACCAACAGTTCCAGAACCATTGTCATCTGCACCTGGGAAGAATGTTCCATCAGGTAGCACACCATCATGGTCATAGTGACCTGTGATGACCAATACTTCGTTTTTCAAGTCCGTTCCTTCAATTACGCCTAATACGTTAGGGTCAAAGAAATCTTCTTTCTTAACACCCATCGTTCCATTGACAGTGGAATTTATAACGAAAGAATTAGGTTTTAACGTGCTAGTAACAGCCGCCTTATAATTGGCTAAACTGCTTCCTTTAGCAGCCAAGATCTCATTTGCTGTAGCCTCTGGAATATTAACCACTGGTGCTGCGGTGCTATTATTATTGTTGCCTGTATCCGATGATTTCAATCGAAAACTTCCTCCTGACATACGAGAGCCGAAGCGCTTGATGATATCAGCTGCTTGAGAGCTAGTAGCAAGAATTAATGCAGGCTGTTGCTTCATGATCTCCTGAAGACGTTTAGAACGTGAGGTCGACCAATCAGAAAGCTTACTGTTACCTGTGATCAGGGAGTTGCCATTTTTGTCCATTGGCTCGCCTTCATTCAGCACTAATACAACCTTTCCAGCTAGATTTAAGCCTGCTAGATCATTGTATTTGTCGGTTTGAATACCATAGCCTACAAAGACAATATCGCTCGCCTGAAAAGTCTTCGTAGTATTACTTCCTTGAACAAAGAAGTCTGTACCATTTACCAATGGTTTATTGTTGATACTGAAGTTATCAACCACATAGGAAGTCCTTACAAGTGATACCGGTTGGAAATAGGAACCATTAAAGCCGGGTTTTAATCCAAGGTCCTTAAAGACTTTGGCAATGTACTCTACGGTTTTCTTTCCACCTTCCTGTCCAGTTCCACGACCAGCAAATTCCTTAGAGGCTAAGGTTGTCAGATGCGCTCTTGCAGATTCTTCCGTTAATAGGTCTGCATACTTTTTCTGAAGGGTTTGTTGATTTACCGAACAGCTGAATAAGGTCGGTATCAACAAGGATACTAAAAGATACTTTTTCATATGGTGATTTAAAATTGGTTATCCGCAGGAAATCTTGTTCACACGATTGGCATGACGGCCACCTTCAAAATCCGTTGTCAAGAATGTGCGAACTATACGTTTGCTAAGTTCCAAGTCGATGAAACGAGCAGGAATACATACAATATTAGCATTGTTATGCTGACGCGCTAACGCCGAAATTTCTTCCAACCAGCAGATCGCTGCACGAATGCCTTGGTGTTTATTCGCCGTGATGGCTACACCATTTGCACTACCACAGATCAAAATGCCTAAGTCATTCTCTTGGCTCTCTACACTACTTGCAACTGGATGCGCAAAGTCAGGGTAATCTACCGAATCAGTTGTTCTTGGTCCGAAATCTTGAACCGTATAGCCAAGTTCTTCCAAGAAAGGAATTAACGCTGCTTTGTATTCTACTCCGGCATGATCACTGCCAATTGCTATTCTTTTAGACATGATGTGTTATTTTGTATTGTAAAACTCTTGTTCTGCTATATCTTTCTTTTTCTTCACGTTCGCCGATACCATGATACTCAATTCGTATAACAGGAACATTGGCGCACTTACCGTCAATAAGGTTATGATATCTGCAGTTGGTGTAATGATCGCGGCAATCGTCAAGATAATCACGATAGCATAACGACGGCTTGCACGCATGAACTGCGGTGTCATAATGCCCAACTTCGATAAAATGAAGATTAAGATAGGTAATAAAAAGATGATTCCACAACCCAAGGTTAGGGTTGCAATGGTCGATAAATAGTTGTCAATCGTGATTTGATTGACAATTTCATCACTTAAGGATACATTGGCCAAGAAGTTGACCGATAAAGGAACCACAATATAGTATCCAAATAATGCCCCAACTAAAAATAAGAGGGTGGCATATAATACGAATCCCTGTGCTGATTTTCGTTCAACATCTGTCAATGCCGGTTTTATGAACAACCATACCTCAAATAGAAGGTAGGGGAAGCCCATGGCGATAGCCATCAATAGGGAAGAATTTATCTGCAACATAAACTGACCACCTAGATCGGTATTAATCAAGTTAAATGGAATCTTCTCCACACAGAACCCTTCCAGGTTAAAGGCATGTCCAACCTTACACATCATGCGGTAAGTCCAGAAATCTAAATTCTTAGGACCCATAATGACCTCTTCAAAGACGAAGTCATAAAAGGTGAATGCTATGATGGCAAATACGATGATTGCGATGACAGAACGGATGATATGCCAACGAAGGACTTCTAGGTGATCGAAGAAAGACATTTCTGCCTCGATGTTTTTTCCTTTATCCTTTATGGCTTGAATAAGTTTAATGTTCCTAGACATGTAATTTTCTAAGGGTATGTTGAATCGTTAGAAAACAAAAATACCATTCTTCGGCAGAAGAATGGCATGTTTTGCTTATGTAAAGTAAATTTTATACAGTTTCCTCATCAGGATACTCCGTAAGGTCGAAAGTTTCCATGAATTTGGTGGTAAAATTACCTGCTCTGAAGTTTGGATCACGCATTAAACGTAAGTGCAATGGGATGGTTGTTTTCACACCCTCAATGACAAACTCACTTAATGCACGCTCCATGGTATTGATTGCCTCCTCACGTGTTTGTGCCACACAGATCAATTTAGCAATCATCGAATCGTAATTCGGTGGAATCGTATATCCAGAATACACATGCGTATCTACACGAACGCCATGACCTCCCGGTGAATGGAAGTTCGTAATCTTTCCTGGAGATGGACGGAAGTTGTTAAACGGATCCTCCGCATTGATACGACATTCGATAGCATGCATGGTCGGTTCATAACTCTTACCGGAGATAGGAATTCCAGCAGCTACTTTAATCTGTTCTTTGATCAAGTCGAAGTTAATGACCTCTTCCGTTACCGGGTGTTCTACCTGAATACGTGTATTCATTTCCATGAAATAGAAGTTGCGGTGTTTATCCACTAAGAACTCAATGGTTCCAGCACCTTCATATTTTACGGCTTGCGCACCACGGATAGCAGCATCACCCATTTCAGCACGCAATTCTGGTGTGATAAATGGAGATGGAGCTTCTTCCACCAATTTCTGGTGACGACGTTGGATAGAACAGTCACGCTCTGAAAGGTGACATACAGTACCGTACTGATCACCAATTACTTGAATCTCAATATGGCGTGGATCTTCTACGTATTTTTCTAAATAAATTCCGTCATTACCGAAAGCTGCACCTGCTTCTTGACGAGCTGAATCCCAAGCTGGTTCAAATTCTTCATCTTTCCACACGATGCGCATCCCGCGACCACCACCACCGGCAGTAGCTTTAAGGATAATCGGATAACCCATTTCATGCGCTAATTTCATTCCTGTTTTCACGTCAGGAACTAGACCTACAGATCCTGGTACCGTTGGTACACCGGCTTTTTTCATGGTATCCTTAGCCGAAGCTTTATCACCCATCTTCTCGATTTGCTCGGCAGTAGCACCAATGAACTTGATACCGTATTCTGCACAGATAGCAGAGAATTTAGCGTTTTCTGATAGGAATCCATATCCCGGGTGAATAGCATCTGCATTGGTTAATTCCGCAGCAGCAATGATATTCGGGATATTTAAGTAGGAATCTTTACTTGCAGGAGGGCCGATACAAACCGCTTCGTCCGCGAAGCGAACGTGTAAACTGTCGCGGTCTGCTGTAGAATATACAGCAACACTCTGAATCCCCATTTCCTTACAGGTACGGATAATTCGAAGTGCAATCTCACCTCTATTGGCAATTAATATTTTTTTGAACATAATGCTGATTAATGTAACTCTTTATTTCAATAGTGTAGCTGTTTTCGTCTTCGGTGATACCATCACCGAGCCTTTAGCTAGGGTCTACTAAGAATAAAGGTTGATCGTATTCCACAGGTTGTGCGTCATTAACCAAGATTTTCACGATTTTACCAGATACTTCTGATTCAATCTCATTGAATAATTTCATGGCTTCAACGATACACAATACTTTTCCTGGAGCGATTTCGTCACCTACGTTCACAAAAGATCCTTTATCAGGTCCTGGAGAACGATAGAATGTACCAATGATTGGCGATTTTACAGTGATATACTTCGAACTTTCGTCTGCAGGCGCTGCTGCTGGACTTGCCGGTGCTGCTGCAACTGGTGCTGCTGCTGGAGCAACCGCAGGCGCTGCTGCAACTGCTGCAGGAACAGTAGCCGTAACGTACGTTGGCTCCTGGTTCGTCTTTATCGTAATCTTGAAATCTTTTTCTTCAATCGATACTTCATTCACACCTGATTTGGAAACGAATTTAATCAGATCTTGAATTTGTTTAATATCCATACTCATATGCTAGCAGGTTTGTTTAATTTTTTGTAAAAATGATTAGCTATAAAGGTAATAAAATATGTCGTATTAGTACGCCCATTTCAAATAAATTGAGCCCCATGTGAAGCCTCCACCGAAGGCTGCCAAAATCAGGTTATCCCCCTTCTTTAGCTTGTCTTCCCATTCCCATAAACACAATGGGATGGTGCCGCTCGTGGTGTTTCCGTATTTCTGGATATTAACCATCACTTTTTCTTCCGGAAGCCCAGCACGCTCTGCGGTGGCATCAATAATACGTTTGTTTGCTTGGTGAGGAACTAACCAGTCGACATTTTCAGATGTCAGGTTATTACGCTCCATCACTTCTGCAGCTACATCGGCCATGTTCGTTACGGCAAATTTAAATACCGTACGTCCTTCTTGGTAGGCATAATGTAAACCTGCATCTACAGTTGCATAGCTGGCTGGATTTAATGATCCGCCACCTTTGATATTTAAGAATTGGCCACCGGAACCATCTGTTTTTAAAACAGAGTCAATTACGCCATTTCCTTCTTCATTTGGCTCCAATAATACCGCTCCACATCCATCGCCAAATAAAATACAGGTATTTCTATCTTTATAATTGACTACAGCGGACATTTTATCTCCTCCAACAACCAAAACTTTTTTATGTTTTCCAGATTCGATAAATTGTGCACCTGTTGTTAAACCGAATAAGAATCCGGAACATGCTGCTTGAAGGTCAAAACCCCAAGCATTTTTAGCGCCGATTTTATCGGCCAAGATGTTTGCTGTAGCTGGGAAAAGCATATCTGGAGTACTCGTACAGAAAACAATCAGTTCAATTTCTTCTGCTGAGATGCCACGCTTTTCCAAAAGACCTTTTACCGCAGGTACGGCTAGGTCTGAAGTCGCCTTTCCAGGCTCCTTTAATATTCTTCTTTCACTAATTCCGGTGCGCGTAACGATCCATTCATCGTTCGTGTCAACCATAGTCTCCAACTCTTTATTGGTTAGGATATAGTCAGGGACATAACCATTTACAGCGGTAATGGCTGCATGTATTTTTGACATATTTCTTAATTAAAGGCCGATTTGATCTTGTCCACAAACTGCGACGCAATCATATCTCTAGACAATAAAACCATATTCTTAATGGCTTCCGGAGTTGAAATTCCATGGCCAATGATGACAGGTGCATTTACGCCCAAAATAGGGCTGCCCCCGTATTGCTCATAGTTAAACCGATCGAAGAATTGATCCTTAATACCTTTTTTCAAGGTCACCACATAAAAAGATTCCGCCAATTTCAAGACTACATTACCGGTATAGCCGTCACAGACTACGACGTCAGCATGGTCAGAGAATAAATCCCGGCCTTCGGCATTTCCAATAAAGTTGATTTTGTTGTTTTCTTTTAGGAGGGGATAGGTCGCAATGGTTAGGTTGTTCCCTTTTTCTTCTTCTTCACCAATATTGAGAAGCCCAACCTTTGGTGAAGGAATGCCATAAACATGTTCAGCGTATAAGCTTCCAAGTATAGCAAATTGGTTTAACATCTCGGGTTTACAGTCGGCATTGGCACCAACATCCAATAGGATGCCGAAGCCGCTTTTTAGTTTGGGAACATTAGTTGCAATGGCAGGTCTGATGACCCCAGGTACAGTCTTAACACTGAACATGGCGCCCACCAACATGGCCCCTGTATTACCCGCGGAAGAGAACGAATCGATCGCTCCGCTTTTTAAAAGTTCAAATCCCTTTGCAATGGAGGAATTTGGTTTTTGTGTGATCGCTTTTGTCGGGTGCTCATGCATGCTGATGCCCTCAGGAGCATGAACGTAGTCAAATTTGCTGGGGTCAGCACCGGCCGCAGTTAGGGCGTTACGTATGGCTTCTTCATCGCCAAATAACACAATACGCTGCGTGTCCTCCAGTATTTTCTGAGCCTCGATAGCACCTTTGATATTCGAATCTGGTGCATAATCGCCCCCCAACACGTCTAATCCAATCTTCATTCGTTATTATTTATATTAGTCAATAATACGCAAAAAACATCCCAAGTTAAAGTGAATAATATAAAATATTATACTTTTCTGGGATGTTTTTCTGAAAGATGTCTTTAGACAGCAGCAGTATGCTCAACGATTAATTTGCCGTTATAGTATAGATTACCGTCTACTGTATAAGCGTGGTGTGGTCTGTGTACCGCGCCAGTTTCTTTACAAACAGTTAAGCCTGGTGCTTCTGCTTTATAGTGCGTTCTTCTCTTGTCTCTTCTAGATTTAGAAGTTTTACGTTTTGGATGTGCCATCTCGTATTTTTGTTTTAGTTATTTTTAATTTTTTTCAATGCTTCCCAACGTGGATCAATGTTGCCATCTTCGCCACCTGATAAGTCTTCTTCGTTTTCGCTCTGAATCCGCTCTAACATAACCGGATCACAATTTACACCAACACCCTGCTCTGAACATTTCGTGTATGGAGGAACTGCAACATTGATGTACTCATACAACAAAGGCGCAATATCCAACTCATAGTCGCTCTTGGAAAGTACAATCACCTCCTCGGTGTCCTCATTCCAATCCTCTTCTATGAATTTTACCAAAGCACGTTCCTTAATCTCAACCGGATAATCAAAGCTGGATAAGCAAACATCACAAGTCAATTTTATCGTGCCTCGGATGTCAAAATTCGCCACCAACATGTTTTCCTGTTTCTGCAAGTCAACAACCACTTTCAGGTCGCCTTCCTGCACTAAGGAATGTTCATAACAAGCAAAGAACTTCTCATCAATTTCAAAGTCAAAACTGTGTTTACCTGTCGAAAGTCCTGAGAAGGGTATTCTATACTGTTTTAGATACTTCACAATCTTGCATTTGAGCCTGCAAAAGTAACGATTAATTAAGTATAAATGAAATTTATTTTTAAAAAATCCTACAGGCTATTCGTAATAATTTTTACCTAGTTCTATTTTCGGCCTATCATTCGCCATACGCCACTTATTCGTGTCGCGTAAGGAGTAAGCACAACCGCAATATTCTTGCATATAGAACTTCTCTCTTTTGCTGATTTCTAGCATTCTAGCCGATCCACCTTTCTTCCGCCAATTGAAGGTCCAGTATTCCATTTCAGGATGTCTGGATGCCGCCCGTAAGCCGCAATCGTTGATCTGCTCCATGTTCTTCCACCGCGAAATCCCTAGGGAACTCGAAATCACATCAAAGCCATTGGCAGCAGCATATTCCGCTGTCTTTTCAAAACGCATGTCAAAGCACATCGTGCAACGACTACCACGCTCTGGCTCATTCTCCATTCCTTTGGCTAATTCAAACCAATGGTCAACATCATAATCCGCATCGATGAATGGAATATTATGCTTCTCCGCAAATCGGATGTTCTCCTCTTTGCGCAAATCATACTCCTTGCGTGGGTGAATGTTGGGATTGTAGAAATAAATGGTGAAATCAATGTCGGAGGATATCAATGCCTCCATCACTTCCCCTGAACAGGGTGCGCAGCAGGAGTGTAGCAACAACTTCTTCCCTTCTTTAGGCAAGGAAAG
Organism: Sphingobacterium lactis; assembly: GCF_051951495.1. Classification (GTDB taxonomy): domain Bacteria; phylum Bacteroidota; class Bacteroidia; order Sphingobacteriales; family Sphingobacteriaceae; genus Sphingobacterium; species Sphingobacterium lactis_A. The sequence continues at coordinate 466,154 of NZ_JBNHAS010000002.1, forward strand.
CTTCTCTCTTTCAAATTCTTTATTCTCCATGGGGCCTAAAATCTATTCTGCAATGTTACAAAAAACGATGTATTTATTCAAATTATCAATCTTAACATCCCTTAACGAGCGCTGAAAGGGATATTTTTATACATTTGTAATAAAATATTTTCTCTATGACATATAGATGGTTATTACCCCTAGTCTTTTTAGGTGCACTTACATTATTTACCGCTTGTGAAATGAATGACGATGAGCCTGCTAAAAGTAGCGCTATCTCTAGGTTATATGTTTCCTACAGTGACTATCAATTTGATATTAACAGGCCCAAAATCTACAATGTCTCCATTGTCTCCAATGCCGATTCATCCGATTTTGGTCTACTAAAATTAGACTTCTTATCTCCTGCGGCTGGAGGATCTGCTATCTATTTTCACCCAGGTGCACAAACCGTCTTCCAATCGTCTTTGAACCGTACCGAACGAGATTCAACGGTTTATAGCATGTACGTCGGCCAAACAGGTCAATTGACCAATAGAGGAAAGATCATTTATGAAAGAATGGTTAGCCCAAGGGGATTAGTATTCCACCCTTTCTTGGACAAACTATATGTCGTTCAAATGTTAGATGGTACACCTTCCGTATTGGTATATGATCGCCCTAGGGGAATTGATAGGCAGATTATTCCAAGCCAGATTTTTGAATTCGCAGGTTCTAAACTGTATTTCGATGCGACCATAGTCAACAGCAACTTAATCTTGAGCCGCCAAGGTGCTAATGGTGGATTGGATATCTTCGAGAAATTAATTAGTGCTCGAGATATTGCATTAAATAATATTCAACCTACGCGTTCATTGACCGTTACTGGTGCCAATAATATTCAAGGGGTATCGATTGATACAGTCAATAATGTTTTAGCAATGACCGATTACTCCACGCCAACATCTGGAGATCCAGTTGGCCGAATCTTGATCTTCGAAAATTTCTCGGAAATCAGCAAAGCAAGTGGAACAATTACCCCAACACGCATCATCACAGGTGCGAATACCAAACTTAAAGGACCTACGGATGTGGACTTGGATTTCCGTCAGGACAGCAAATACCTGTACGTAGCAGATCCAGTATCCAAAGCGGTTTACCGATTTGATAAAAATGCCGAAGGCGATGTAGCTCCGAATGCAACTTTTGAACGCACCGGATTAAGCCCAATCAGCCTCTCCTTGGATGCCAGAAATTAATAGAAATACTTCCAGACTTTAAACGAATTTTAATAATTAAGGATCTTGCTGCACAGTAAGATCCTTTTTGTTGGATAGAACTTGATTATTCTTGCTATTTGCTTCGATTCAAGTAGGGGTTTGCTGTATGTTGCCCTCCAGTTGGCTTCGAGAACCCTAGGGAATTTCTAAGGATCTGATAGGGATCTTGTTCGGATCTCGTTCGGTCGGAACCGAACGAGATCCGAAGGAGTTCCGAACAAGTTCCGAAGGAGATCCGAAGGGTTCTCGAATCCAACCCCTAGCAAACCCCTAGCAAACCCCTGTTTAACCCCTGGGAAAGACGATGAGACTACTGACAAAAGACAACAGACAATAGACATGAGATGTGAGACCGCTACGCTGTTAGATATGAGATATGAGACCGCTGCGCTATTGGAAATGAGATTTGAGATAGAAAGGGGGAAACGGTCGAAGCATGCTTCGACCCTACGGTTATGGTGGTTTGGGATAATAAAATTACGATTGTTTGTAGGGGCGATGCATGCATCGCCCGCTTAACCTTAATTCTTTACAACTTAACGGGTCTAGCGTCTAATGTCTGGTGTCTGTTGTCTATTGTTTGAAAAATCGGGCGGACATTCCGTTCGTTCTCGTTGGGGATAAATCCCCTTTCTCAAACTCACTCAGTGCCGCCCCTACCTAACGTAATACCTAGATAGTTTCCTTTCCGCCAAGTAGCACCCATGCGTAGGGGCAGCACTAAGCGCAGCGGAATGTCTGCCCGCCTTTTAAATTAGTATATAGTAAATTGACCGCTTCGCTGTTAGATGTGAGATTTGAGATAGAAAGGGTATTAGATGAGGGTATTAGGTTATATTTTTCCGTTTCATGTAGGGGCGATGCATGCATCGCCCGCCCAACCATAAAATCTTTACAGCTTAACAGGTCTTTTTCTGTTGTCTAAAATTTGATGTCTGTTGTCTAAAATCTGATGTCTGTTGTCTAATATCTGTTGTCTCCACAAATGCCATTACTCTCCACCTTCTATAAGCGACAATAGAAGCTCTACCTCGAGTTTTTTCTCTGCGTTGTCAATATGGTCGTAGGCGGCAATAAGATTCCTTAGAACGCGCTTAATGATAGCCAGATTGTCACATGGAAGGGTGTACTCATCCGATATAGGAAGATTCAGTTGTCTTAGAAAGGCGAAGATGTCTTCCTCACGCATGATCTGTCCTCGGTTGAAGACATTGATATAGAATAATACTTTGTCGTTGTTTTCGCCTTCTACATAAGCCAGCACAAAATGTTTGGGCAGGTTGATGCCGTAGATGGGTATATCCAATTTTTGAGCTACCAGCGCATAGATACAGGCGAGGCTGATTGGATTTCCTTTTTTAGATTCCAATACCTTATGGATAAAGGAATTTTGAGGGTCATGGTAGTTGCTGGTGTTGCCGGATAAGCCAAATTCGCGGAAGAGGATATTGTTCAGCAATTTTACTTTTTCAACAGGGCTCATATCATACATGAGGTGGAACCAGGCATTGCGTCTTAATTCGGCAAGTTGGAAATAAACCTGTTCATCGTTCAGGTTGGGGTATTGATAACGATTGACAATTAAAAGGCCTTCCAACAGATCTTCAGCATTGTTCAACTTCCAGAGTTGGAGATCGTTCTTGACTTGATCAAATTGGATTTTATGGACGATATTCTCGATGCGACCCTGGGATAGGGGATCAAAAGAGGATTCCCAGGAGCTTTCTAACAGGGGAATGACCTCAGGACCACAGGTGATAAGTTTGTGTTCGATTTCCCGGAAGATATCCGCATCAGGATCGTCCAAGAGATAAATTAGTGCCTTAATTTCTTTTTCGTTCACAACGAAATTTACGAAAATAAAGGCACATCACAAAAATTGGCTAAAATTATTGCTTCAATTGCCCATCCAGCATATTGATAATGCGTTTTCCATATTCGGCATTTTTCTCGGAGTGCGTTACTTGGATAATGGTCACTCCATCCTCATTCAATTGCTTGAAAAGTGCCATAATCTCTTCACCCTGCTTGGAATTCAGGTTCCCTGTAGGCTCATCTGCCAATAATAATTTTGGCGAACCAGCCAATGCACGGGCTATCCCTACAATCTGTTGTTGACCTCCGGATAGCTGTGCCGGGAAAAGATCCTTTTTCCCAACAATGTTAAAGCGATCAAGCAGGTCGCTGACAATGCTCTTGCGCTCCGAAGAGGAAATATTCTTGTAGATCAAAGGTGTTTCAATGTTTTCATAAACCGTCAACTCATCAATTAAGTGGTAGGATTGAAATACATAACCTATATGCGATTGAAAAAGTTGGGTTCTTTTTTTGGGTTTCATTTCTAATACATCTTCATCCATAAAGAAGTATTTTCCCTCATTGGGTTCATCCAACATCCCGATTACATTCAATAGGGTAGACTTCCCTGATCCGGAAGGACCCATAATGGATATAAAATCCCCTTCTTCAATTTCTAGGTTGATATCTTTTAATATAAATGACTTAGTACCTCCGACATTGTACCACTTGAAAATATGCTCTAATTTGATCATGTTATATGTATTATACTTAATTTATTTTTGAATTAATTTTTTGTTTAATCATCATTACGTAAGGTTTTTATGGGATTTGCTTTCGCTGCTCGCCAAGTTTGAAATCCTATGCTCAACATGCATATAACCATGAGTAGGACTGCAGCTAGAATAAAGACTCCATAAATCATTTGAATTTTGAAGGCGAAATTTTGTAGCCATTGATTCAATAGAATCCAGGCAATTGGAATACTGACCAACAGACTAAAGGTAAGTATGATCAGGTAGTTTTTACTGAGCAGTTGGAAGATTCCCCATGCAGATGAACCTAAAACCTTACGGATACTTATTTCTTTATTCCTTTGTTCCAGATTGAATAGTGAAATACCGTATAAACCAAGGGCAGAGATAAGGATAGCTGCAATAGTACCAGCCCAGGCTAACTTCATTACATTGTTGTCGCTTCGGTAAACCGCTTCCACTTGTTCCTTGATGAATTGATATTGAAAAGGTTCCTCTGGATATAATTCTTCGTAAATGGGTTTAAGTTTTTCCATTGTTTCTTGTAAACTCGTTTGATTCGTCCGTATGATGATGGTATTGCTATAGTTTGGATCATTGATTAATACTAAAGGCTGTATTTTATGTTGCATTTTTTGAAATGGAAAGTCCTTTACTACCGCAATAATCTGACCTTCTCTTCCATCGTAATTGATCTTAGTCCCCAAAATAGGTTGCTTCAATTCCATACGATTAACAGCAGTTTCATTTATAATGAAATTGGCTTGGTCAGTCTTTTGGTTGTCTTCAAACCAACGTCCTTCTTGAATTTTTAATTCATATAAAGCTTGAAAAGCTTCATCTACGGGAAGAATATTGAGCTGATAGTTTGCCGTATCTGATTTACCTATCCATTTAAGACTGTTGTCTTCGTTGTATTCGTCAATGATGGTGGAACTTAAGCTAGCTATTTGTACCTCCGGCAATGCACTGACTTTTTCTAAGAAGAGTTGCTTTTTCTGTAAGCTAGATTCACCAGAATAAAAAGGCAATAAGATATCCACAAGTTGCTGGTAATCGTATTTCTCATAAGATGATTTGATGAAATTCATCTGCTGGGCAATTCCGATACTACAGGTGATCAATAACATGGCTGAGGCGAGTTGAAATCCGACTAACCAAGATCTTTTCGATGTACTTCCCAATTTAATCTTCTCGATATTTTTTAAGTTGCCTAAGGCAGGGATGGCTGAGAAGAGTAGAATAGGATAGGTGAAACTGATGAATAAGAGAATAAACCAAAGCCCTATACCCATTAAAACCTGATACAACCCTACATGGATGGTTATGCCCAATAGATCTTGGAATAGAGGTAATAAGAAAAAAGTTAACAGGCTTGCCAATACTAAGCAGAGCGTAGCTATAATGGATGCCTCTGATATCAAATGTTTAATAATATGGATTCGGCTTGCGCCAATGACCTTCCTTAAAGCAATACCTTTGGCGGCAGAGAAAGATTTGGCAGTACTCAGGTTGATGTAATTAATGGCCACCAATAACATAATTAAAACAGCCAATATGAAAATAGCATTAGCTAGGTTTTTATTGCCACGATTGGTTATATCTGATGTAGTTATGCCTATTTCTGTATGTATCTGGCTTAAGGGAGTCAGGTAGTTTTTATAAGATGCTTTCCATTGATCCGATCCTTGATTTTGAATGGCTTGGTTTAAGCCTTCGTTTTGGACAATCCCCTGCTTCAATTTAATAAAGATGCTATAGCTTGGAATGAAATCATATTGATCTCTTTCTTTCCAAAATGTATTGAGGTGCCTAGCAGCTATAGGCAGGAAAATTTGGAACTGAAAACTAGAATTGCTGGGGTTATTTTTTAATACTGCTTGTACAGCATAGGGTTCTGAATCGATATAAATTGTTTTTCCTATTGGATTTGTATTTGGCCCAAAGTAAAGGTTTGCTTTATCTTCAGTGAGTATTACGGAATGCGGTTGTTTGTTGAATGATTCGAATCCTCCAGCAATAAATTGATAATCAAAAACCTTAAACCAGTTCTCGTCAATATAGGCTACTTGTTTTTCCTTCCACAACTTATCACCTGATTTTATGGTTGGCAATATGCCGGTAATTCCACGGATAGCTGTTGCGGTCTCAATTTCATCCATATTATGGATTAGCTTATCCCGCAAAGGAAGCGGTTGACGATCAATAATTTCCTTTTCTTTATTCTCAGCAGTTAAGCGGAATATGCGATTGGTATCTTGATAGTATTGATCAAAACTCCACTCGTTTAAGGACCAGCAGAATAGCATAAACACCATACTCAATCCCAAGGACAGTCCAAGAAGATTAATATAATTTACTTGTTTATTGCGGAAAAATAATCGCCACGCTGTTTTCATAGTTTAATCGTTAGGTATTTCTTATTCGTCACGTAATGTTTTTACGGGATTGACCATGGCTGCTCGAATGGTTTGTAGATTAACGGTTATTAACGTGATTATTAAGACAGTTAATCCACTAAGGGCAAAAAACCACCATTTTACTTCGATTTTATAGGCAAAATCTTCCAGCCATTTATTGGATAGGTACCATGCTAAAGGACTAGCAAGTAGGGTTGCCAATAGCACCATCAAGACGTAGTCTTTAGCGAATAGATTACTGATATTCGCTATTGAAGCACCTAATACTTTACGGATACCGATTTCTTTACTGCGTTGTTCTACACTTTGTATCAGCAATCCTGTGATCCCTAAAGCAGAGATGAAAAGTGCTAATCCGGAAAACAAAGTAAAAAGCTGCGCTTGTTTAGTTTCTTTTGCATAGGCTTGTTGATAAAGATCGTCAATCCATTCATAAGTTAACATTCGGTTCGGGTAGAATTTATCCATCACCGCACCTATTGCTTTTGAGGAAGTTGCTTCTTGACCTGCTTTTAACTTAATTAAAATGCTTCCTGAAGATTCCAAATTCATTGCTACAATAGCTGTATTGCCGATGGCTTTGTGTAAAGATTGGCTGTGAAAATCTGCTATTATGCCTACTGGAATAAATTTTAGTTGAGGGTGAAGGAAACCTAGTTCGGTAATGCCTAGTCGTTTTGCTGTACCTTCAGTAAGGAGTACATTTCGTATTTTATATTCTTCTCCATCATCTTTGCCCTCACTAATTCCATCGTAATCAGCAGAGGTCAGGTTTCGGCCTTTTAGCAATTTGAATCCAAGAATATCAGGTAAATCTTGGTCTGCTGTAATGAAATTGACATCTATTCTATTGCTTTCATCCTGAGGATCTGGAATCTGTTTGGAAAAATGACCTGTCCCTTGGCTGGGAACCCAACGTGTAATACTGACTTGCTCTACACCACTTATCTTTTCTAGTTCTGCTTTTACAGCATGTATCTGTTTGCCTAATGAAAAGTAATTGATGCCTAGGATGTTTTTTGTCTTTATACCTAAGTCACTGTGTTGAACTAAACTGATTTGGGATTTTATGGTTATTAAGCCAATTATTACAATCAATGAAATAGAAAACTGTAGTGTAATAAGCCCCCTTTTTATCCATACTTCGGATTGATTTCCTGTTTTGATTTTATTCCTTAAAGCATCGGCAGTTTTAATATTGGAAATCATAAAAGCAGGGTAACATCCGATTAATAGACTTAGTAATAGTATAACAAAAAAGCTTAAGCCTGCTAGTAAAATCAGCTTTTCTTTTACAAAAACCAGTTGAAAATCTAAGTAGGACGATAGTACCGGCAGTATAAGTAGAAAAAGGCCGAAGGATATGATCCCGGCAATTCCAAAGATGATAGAAGTTTCTAGTAGTAGAGATTTGATTAATTGACTACGTTTCGCACCGAGTACCTTATGAAGATGTATGGATTTTACCTTCTTGATGGTTCTAACCGCATAGATATTTATATAATTGATACAGGAAAGTACCAATACCAATAAAGCCACGGAAAGAAATATCAAATTAGTTTTTTGGTTTCCACTTATTTTCGAATCTCCTAGAGGATCCAAATAGATATCCGTTAAGGGTTGAAGGCTAAAATGTGTTTTTAAATGGGCGTCATTTGTTAAAAATTCACGGTACCATTTGTTGACTTTATTTGTCAACTGCTGAATATCTGTTCCAGGTTTAATATGGATAAACTGTTGGAAATAGAATCCACCACCATCGGCATTAAGTGGCATATTGGGTCTTCCAATGAGTTGAATGATGGAAGTGCGAAGAACGGAGTTATAAGGCAAATCAGCCATGACACCAGTGATAATGTATTCTTTTTGTTCTTCGGCATATGGGTCAGCAGATAATAGGATCTTACCAATTACATTTTCATTTGGGAAATATTGATCCTTGAACGATTTGCTAATCATGATATTCCTTTTTCCTGCTATTCTGGTTTTAGGAGTTCCTTCTAACACATGGATATCTAATAAATCGAAAACATTCTCTTCTGCTTCCAAACCCTCAAATTCTTTGGTATTCGGATCATCAGGGTTCAAGTTTAAGTAGATACTGTTATCTCGGATATGAGAAGCGGATTGGATTTCTGGAAAATTCTTCTGTAATTCATAGCCAAAGTTGATATAGGCCTGTGGGTTACTATTGACCTGACCAAGACTGCTATCTTCTGTGATAACGCGATAAATCTGCTCAGACTTGGACCAACTCTTATCGTATGAATTCTCCTCGATTATTACTGAGAAAACTAAATAGCATAGAACAAAACCAATACTCAAACCAATAATGTTGATGATACTATAGGTTTTGTTTTTTAAGATATTACGGAATGCAAGCTGTTTCATATGGTTTGATATTTCGTGCTGTTATTCTTTTGGTTAGTTCTATGATCTTTATACTAGCTGTTTCAAGTACTTTGCCATAAATGTAAGTAATTGGTAAGTAGGTTGATAGGTGTAAAACGCCGAACGCCTACTGTTCGATAGTGAACAGTAGGCGTACGGTTGTGGACAATAGTTAGAGAGAGGAATTCTTATGAAAAATTCAGTTGCATAAATTCATGTTTTTTGAAATGAGTTGGGAATGAAAATTCAAGTTGAAAAATCTATTAATGAGTATTAATTGGGTAATGATCGATTAAAAATGGATCAATTCATTTGTCCATAATCGCACGAAAACTGTTCGATTCCGAACATTGTTTAATGGCTGTATTAGTTGTAATGTTTTGAAATATAGGTAATTACTGTTGTGGCATTTAAATAGGGATGATAAATTTTGTATTCTGAATTTGAATGGAATGTAGCAATAGGGATGTCAAAATACAATGGATATCTAATTTTGATAAAACATGATTACAAACAATATTAAAACAGCCTGGCGGAGCATCTTGAAGACGAAGTCATTAAGTTTCATCCACATATTGGGTTTAGCTATTGCCTTAGCAACGGCTATAGTCCTGTTTCTCACTGCCCGATTTGAGCTTTCTTACGATAGTTTTCATCAGGATGTTGAACGCATAGGTCTATTGTACAGTAAGAGTCAACCTGAGCGAGGAATTAAATACAATATCGCCATGCCTGCACCTCTAACACCTCGGTTAAAGGAGGAAATCCCAAGTATCACATTGGCAAGTAGGGTAGCCAATGGGAATGTTATTCTTCGAAATGGGGAGAAGCAATTGGAATCTACCAATAAATACGTGGATGATGATTTCTTATCCATTGTAAGTTTCCCGATGTTGCAAGGTGATGCAAAGGCATTAAATGACTTAGGGAACATTGTATTGGATGAAGACATGGCAACCCGTCTATTTGGTCAAAAGGATGTGCTAGGTAAGCAGGTTGAGGTTTTAGAAAACAATACTTGGGTACCAAAGACCATAACGGCTGTATTGGAAACTCCTCCATATAATTCTACCATTAAGTTTAATAGCTTAATAAATTTTGAGGCAAAACCTGGTTATGCTCAAGAAAAGGATGCTTGGGATAACTCAAGCCACAATGTCATTGTAAAACTAAAAGATGCTGCAGTTGATGATGTAAAGTTCAGTAAAGAGGTTAAAGCTTTTACAGAACAATATTATAAAGATGCCATCAATAACTTGAAAAGAGATGGGGCAACTGCTGATAAGGATGGGAATTACTATTCCTTACATTTAATTCCTCTTACCGATTTTCATTTGAGTGATCTTGGTTTTGGTAATGGGCCACCGGCTTATTACCCGTGGATTTTATTGGGGATTGCAGCCTTATTGGTATTTATTGCTTGTTCAAATTTTATCAATCTTTCTTTAGCAAATTCACTGATTCGTAGTCGTGAAATAGGAACTAGAAAGACATTGGGTGGAACAGTTAAGCACCTGATTATGCAACTTTGGACAGAAGCTTTTTTACTTTGCTTGATTGCCCTAGGCTTAGGTTTGGTATTGGCAGGATTACTTATTCCAGAGTTTAATGCCAGTATGAAATACCATCTGAGCTTGATGGACTTAATTAGTCCTTCGAATTTGATGCTCTTTTTAGGGATGTTTCTGCTGATCACCTTATTGGCGGGAGGTTATCCTGCATGGAAAATTGCGAATAGCAATATCATAAATTCCCTTAAGGGTGGCTCTTCTGTAAAGTCTTCAAAGCTTCGAAATACACTTACTGTATTGCAATTCAGTATTGCGATACTATTGATTGTTTCTACGATTGTTATCAGTTCCCAATTGCATTATATCGCTAATCGACCATTGGGATTTAATAAGTCTGAAGTGATTTCCATTCCAATTGGAAAGGGGATTGATCATCAGGATGCTTTAGATAGGATGCGTGTTGCTTTGGCTCAAGAATCCAGCGTCAAGTCAGTATCTGGTGCAGATATCAACATGGGAATGGGGAATGATGGAACCTCTCGGAATAGTGTATTTGGATTTACACAGGAGAACAGAGAGTATTCCACCAATTACATGCGAATAGACTATGACTACCTAAAAACATTGGATATTAAATTGTTGGAAGGTCGTGATTTTGATCGGAAATTTGCGACAGACAGCAATGCCATCATCATCAATAAACAGATGGCTATGCAGTTGGGTGGTGTAGATAAAGTGCTTGGAAAGTATCTGGATTTGAATGGTAAATCACAGGTAATTGGCATCATCGATGATTTCAATTTTCAGAATCTGAAGAAAACAGTAGAACCATTAACGATTTCGGTAAATCCAAGTGTTTTTGAAGTGGATTATATTTTCGTTCGTGTGTCCACAGATAACTTAGCGCAGACACTTCAGCATATCGACCAGATATGGAAGAAAATAAATCCTCAGGCAAGCATATCACCTACCTATTTGGATGAGAATACACAGAATCTTTATGAAGGCGAGCGTAAGTTTTCCAATATCGTAATGACAGGTACAGGGATTTCGATCTTTATATCCTGTATGGGTTTATTTGCTTTGGCATTGCTAACTATTAATAGACGGATTAAGGAGATTGGTATTCGTAAGGTACTTGGTTCATCGGTAGGTGGTTTGATTATGTTGTTGTCAAAGGATTTTATGAAGCTGGTCTTGATTGCCTTTCTGATTGCTGCTCCTATTGCCTGGTTCTTTATGAACAGCTGGTTAAAGATGTATGCTTACCGAGTAGGGATTCAATGGTGGATGTTTGCATTGGCAGCAGTCATATCCGTTATTATAGCTTGGAGTACCATTGCTTGGCAAACATTCCGTGCCGCTAGAGCAAATCCGGTAAACAGCTTAAGAGATGAATAATACCAATATTTAACTAGTTTGAAAAGAGGCTGGAGATGTAAACCAAATTTCCAGTAAATAATCCCCTTAGGTAAACTGAGGGGATTTTTTAAGTAAAAATTCTTTTGTTCGCCAGCGCACATCTACTGTTCGAAAGCGAACAGTTAAATATTTCAATGGACAATATAAGTGTTGATTTACAGTGTTTTGTGTTTTTGGCACAACCTTGTCTATGTAATTTATAAATACAAGGAAATTAATCAATGGACAGACCGATAAAACAAAAGACCTGGAATTCAAAACGCATCATGATGCTTGCGGGTATAGTGGGAATAATAGCACTAATTGGTGCTAGTTATTACTTTACCAGTGGCAATAGTAAATTGAATGTGGAGGCGGAACGTATCAGCATTGTGGAGATCAAGGAAGGAAGTTTTCAAGAGTTTATTCCGATTAATGGAATGGTTCAACCGATCAGCAGTATTTATTTGGATGCTTCTGTAGGCGGCCGTGTAGAGGAGAAATACGTGGAGGATGGAGCACATCTTCAAAAAGGTGATCCAATCATGCGTTTGTCGAATACAGATATGGAATTGGGATTAATTCAACAAGAGACTCAGGTATTGAATTTATTAACACAAGCACAGATTGCACAAACCAATGCGCAACAGGTTTCCATCAATAACAAAAACCAGATGGCGGATGTGGAGCAAGCTTTAAAAGAAGCAGAACGTGTATATACTTTAAACAAGAAATTATTGGCTGAGAAGGCTATTGGATCACAAGAATATCAAAAATCATTAAACGAGTATAACTATCAAAAAGAACGCGTGGTTTTGACCAAACAGATCTTGCAACAGGATGAGATCTCAAATAAGCAAAAATTAACGCAGGATAGAGAAACATACAAGCGTACGCAGAGTGCTTTGGAATTAACACGTCAGAAAGTTGGTGACTTGATTCTACGGGCACCGGTTGATGGTCAGTTGACTTCCTTTGATGCAGAGATTGGTCAAAGCAAACAAGCTGGTGAACGTTTAGGGCAAATTGATGTATTAAGTGGTTTTAAGGTTCGTGCGGATATCGATGAGCACTATATCAATCGTATTTTCCCTGATTTGCAAGGTCAATTTACAATAGGAGATAAGACTTACGACTTGCGCATCAAGAAGGTTTATACGCAGGTAAAGGATGGCCGTTTTCAAGTGGATATGGAGTTTGTGGGTGTAAGACCAGAGGGTATCCGTAGAGGACAGACGCTATCGATCCGTTTAGCATTGAGCGATGAGACCAAAGCGCTATTACTTCCTAAAGGAGGCTTCTATCAACAGACTGCTGGTAATTGGATCTTTAAATTGGATAAAAATGGAAATACAGCTTATCGTGCTGATATTCAATTAGGACGTCAGAATCCACAATATTATGAAGTAATGGGCGGATTAAAACCTGGGGATAAGGTTATTGTTTCCAGCTACGAAACTTACGATAAAATACAGGAATTAAATATTAAGAAGTAAAGAATTTACCAGATAACCAATCTAAAGAAACGAATAATTATGATTAGTAATTTCATTAAATCGGCTTTTAGAAACTTATGGAAAACCAAAGGCTATAGCTTTCTGAATATCTTTGGACTTGCCTTAGGGATTGCGGTTACCGCGTTTATATTCTTATGGGTGGAAGATGAAGTAACCTACAATGCTAATTTTAAAAATCAAGAGGATATTTATATCGTAAAATCTATTCAGAAGTACGATGGCCAGACTTTTGTTTTTGGAGCCACACAAGGTCCACTTGCAGCTGCGATTAAAGAAGAGATCCCTGGGATTAAGCATGCTGCTCGTTATACCTGGGGGGACAATATGCTGTTTAATAATGGCGAAGATAAAGTAAACCAATTTGGCTATTATGTAGATCCTAGTTTTATTGAAATCTTAAGCCCTGGATTTGTAGAAGGTAGTCAGAAAACAGCATTTACACAACTGAATAATATTGTTTTAAGTGAATCTGTTGCACAGAAGTTCTTTCCTGGAGAAACGGCGCTAGGCAAGACAATAAAGCTAAGCAATGGGGAGTCATACATCGTATCAGCTGTAACAAAGGACTTTCCACAGAATGCCGATTTACGTTATGATTTCTTACTTGATTTTAAGAAATTTGAATTAGCAAATGAGTGGCTCAAGAGTTATAGCAGCAATGGACTACAAACTATTGTTCAAGTAACAGAGAATGCTGATTTATCGCAGATAAACAAGCAACTATTGAAATTTGTAGAGAAGAAAACCAATGGTGAGGTGACATTCTCCGAGAATTTTCTGTACCCAATGTCTCGTTGGCACTTATATGATGTTTTTGATTCCAGTGGAATTGAAAAAGATGGCGCCATTAAGAATGTTCGTTTATTTAGTACAATCGCCTGGTTAATTCTCATCATTGCCTGTATCAATTTTATGAATTTATCTACAGCACGTTCTGAAAAAAGAGCTAAAGAAGTAGGTATGCGTAAAATTGTCGGAGCTACTAAACGTTCATTAATCTTTCAGTTTTTAGGGGAGTCATTAATATATGCCTTTGTTTCAGGGGCACTTGCTTTATTCTTTATTTGGTTAGGATTAAAGCCATTTAATACTTTAATCGGTAAAGAATTGGAGTTGAACTTAGGCTCTAATTTACACTTAGGTTTTTTTGCAGGTATTATCTTGCTCTGCGGATTAGTAGCAGGTAGTTATCCTGCATTTTTCTTATCCTCCTTTAAGCCATTGAATACGCTGAAAGGTGGTACTAGTCGATCGCTATCCGCCGGACTTGTTCGCAAAATATTAGTAGTTATACAATTCTCTGCTGCCATCATTTTGATTATTGCGACTTCCATTATTTACATGCAGATCAATAGTGCAAAGAATAGGGATGTTGGTTTTGACAGAAGCCAAGTTATCACGACGAATTTACGTAGTGACATGACCAAGCATTTACCTTATATCAAAGATAAATTACTGGCTACCGGAGCAGTAGAAGCAGTAGGGGTTAGTAAGGAAAGCTCCTTAAGGACAGGGTCTAACACAAGCAATTTTGACTGGGATGGTAAGAATAAAGATCAATCTATTCTAATTAACTGGACAGTGGTTGATGATGATTTTATTCCTGCTTTGAGTATGAAAATGGCAGATGGCCGTAATTTTAATATGCAGAACGTTGGTGATAGCACTTCCGTAGTTGTGAATGAATCATTTGCCAAATTGGTGAAACCGGATGGGCAGATTGCAGGTCAGGTAATCCAAATGAATGGACAGCCTATAACCGTGGTTGGAGTCGTAAAGGATTATGTGTATAATAATGTCTATGCCAATATAGAACCGTTAGTCCTGTTTCCATTTTATGAGACAGCAGGTGTATTGAATATTCGTACAAAAGCTGGGGTAGATATTCAAGAGGCTATTCAGAAAATTGAGACCGTAATAAAAGAACAAAGTCCTGGATATCCTTTCAATTACCGCTTCCTGGATGAGTCTTTCAATAAGATGTTTTTCTCAGAAGTATTACTTCAAAAATTAGCTAGCTTATTTGGCGTCTTAGCCATCATTATCTCTTGCTTAGGCTTATTTGGATTAGCATCATATGCTGCCGAGCAACGCGCTCGTGAAGTGTCTATCCGCAAAGTATTAGGCGCCTCCGTATTTGGCTTGGTGAAAATGTTGAATAAAGAGTTCATTCTATTGGTCGTAATCTCTTGCTTAATTGCCTTTCCAATTGCCTATTTCTATATGAACGATTGGTTGAAGAACTTCCAATACCATATCAATATACCGTGGGCTATATTTTTCATCTCCGGATTGGTAGCCATCGCAATTGCCTTGCTCACCATCAGCTCGCAAGCTTTAAAAGCAGCATGGAGCAATCCAACAAAAACATTAAGAAACGAATAATTAGATACCTATCATTATAAACATAGAAACACATGATAAAAATAACCAACCTGCAAAAGTTTTACCGTACCGAAGAGGTAGAGACGGTGGCCTTGAACAACGTGAATATCCATGTTAAAGAGGGTGAATTTGTTGCCGTAATGGGGCCTTCGGGATGCGGTAAGTCTACCTTGTTGAATATTGTAGGCCTATTGGATGATTTAGATGAGGGTAGTTACCTCTTTAACAATATTGAAGTTGCTCAATTCAAAGAGGGCAAGCGTTCAGACTTACGTAAGCATAACATCGGATTTGTATTTCAGAGTTTTAATCTGATCGATGAATTAACGGTATTTGAAAATGTCGAGTTACCATTGGTCTATACCAATGTTCCGGCAGCAGAACGTAAGCGAAGAGTAGAGGAGGTGTTGGAGAAAGTGCAGATTATGCATAGGAGAAATCACTTTCCGCAACAGTTATCCGGAGGTCAACAACAACGTGTGGCAGTTGCTCGTGCCGTAGTCAATAACCCAAAGCTAATTTTGGCCGATGAGCCTACAGGTAACTTAGACTCCAGCAATGGTAATGAAGTGATGCAATTGCTCACCGAACTAAACGAAACAGGAACAACCATTGTCATGGTTACTCACTCAGAGCATGATGCCAAATTTGCTGACCGCGTTATCCGTATGCTGGATGGACAAGTGATTTTGGAGACTGCCGTTGTGTAGAATTGAGATATGAGACCGCTTCGCTATTAGATATGAGACAAAAGACAACAGATTTTAGACAACAGATAGACTGAGATATCGTATAAAAGGATTTTTTTGTTGTTTAATAGGTTGTAAATCAATGTCTATAACTTCTTTCATAGGTCTAAATACTATATACTAACTACTAAATACTACTCAAACATGAACCTCAAAATAGCCATACGCAATCTGAAGAAGAATAAAGGATTCACTGCTATCAATATGATAGGATTAGCCATTGGTATGGCTGCTGCCTTATTGATTTTATTGTGGGTAAATTTTCAATTCAGTGTCAATAGAACTTTTCCGAAGGTGGATCAATTATTTGTAGTTGGTACTAAAGCACCATCTGACAATGGTATTGCCGCTTGGTTTTCTATTGCTAAACCATTAGGTCCAGTACTTAAATCAGATATTCCTGAAATCAAGGATATGACACGTCTAAGTTCAGCAACAGGATTTTTATTTACTGCAGGTGAAAAGAAATTATTCCCAGAAGTAGGTGCTTTTGTAGATTCTAGTTTCTTATCCATGTTTGATCTACCGGTGTTTACAGGTGATGTGAAACAAGTATTGAAGGATCCTAATCAAATCGTACTGACTGAAAAGTTAGCTAATGATCTCTTTGGAAGTACAGATGTGGTTGGTAAAACACTTCGGTTAGATTCAGCAGCCTTACTAACCGTATCTGCAGTATTAAAAGACATTCCACAAGAAATCGGATTCGCAGGATATGCTTATTTCCTTCCTTGGACCTTTATGGAAAAAGCAGGACTGTCGGATAACCATTGGGGAAATAGTTCTGTACAAGCATTTGTGGAAGTAGAGAAGCAAGCTAATATTCCTGCCATTCAAAGTAAGCTGAAAGATATTGTGTCTAGACATTCTGATATTAAGGTAGAGACATTCATTAAGCCAGTTTCGGATATGTATCTCTATTCCAAGTATGAAAATGGAGAGGTAGTAGGAGGAAGGATCAGCATGGTGAAGACTTTCATTCTTATCGCTGGATTTATCCTTTTGATTGCCTGTATCAATTTTATGAACCTAAGTACTGCTCAAAGTGAAAGACGAGCAAAAGAAGTGGGTATTCGTAAGGTAGTAGGCGCGCAGAAAAAGACATTGATTTTTCAGTTCTTATCCGAGTCCATATTGATGGCATTGATTTCAGGTGTTATTGCCTTACTGCTGGTGGTCTTATCCCTTCCAAGCTTCAATGATCTGGTAGGACAGAAATTCCAAATACCATTTGCTGATTATAAATTCTGGGCATTATTCCTTGGTTTTATACTATTAACCGGTGTACTTGCTGGTATTTATCCTGCATTTTTCCTTTCCTCTTTTACACCAATAAAAGTATTGAAAGGAAGATTTCGTCAGATTCAACATAAAATAAATCCAAGAAAGATTTTAGTAGTGACTCAATTCTGTGTGGCCATTGTCTTAATCGTGAGTACACTGGTTATCCGCAAGCAAGTGCAATATGCGCAGGATAGAGATTATGGATTTGAACAACAGAATCTGATCTATGTATCCGAGGTAGGTAAGATTGCAGATAATTCGGTGTCTATCAAACAGGCCTTATTGAGTCGTAATATTGCCCAATCTGTAACTCGTATGATGTCTCCCATAACTGAACGTTGGAGTGGTTGGGGTGGATTTCTATGGGAAGGGAAGGATCCTAATGATGATACCCAATTCAATAGGCAAACTGCTGATGATAAGGTGGTGGAAACTGCTGGATTTGAATTGGTAAAAGGTAGAGATTTTGACCTTAGTAAATTCCCTACAGATTCATCTGCTGCTATCATTAATGAAACAGCAGCTAAGAAAATGGGATTTACAGATCCTATTGGAAAAATCATTGATGATAGTGGCGACAAATTTCATGTTATAGGTGTTATCAAAGACTTTGTTCAAGAGTCACCATTTGATCCCATTAAACCATTGATTATTGAAGGTGCTTCGCACTGGATGAACACCATGCATATTCGTTTCAATCCACAGCTTTCAACCAAAGAAGCTTTAGAGCGTACGGAGCAAGTCTTTAAGGAATTCAATTCAGAATATCCATTTGAATACAGCTTTGTCGATGAAGCCTATGCGTTGAAGTTTAAGGAAATTGAAAAGACAGGTAAACTAGCTACGCTTTTTGCTGGCTTAACGATCTTTATCTCTTGCCTTGGTCTGTTTGGACTGGCAGCATATATGGCGGAAAGTCGTACCAAGGAAATTGGTATTCGTAAAGTATTGGGAGCATCGGTATTCAGTGTGACTAGGATGCTGTCTAAGGAGTTTTTAATATTGGTAATCACTTCCTGCATTATCGCATTTCCAATAGCCTATTGGGCAATGGATAAATACCTGGAAGACTATACCTATCGCATCAACATCAGCTGGGGAATATTCATCCTAGCAGGAGTCGGTGCGATATTGATCACCCTGTTAAGTATCAGTTATCAATCCATCAAAGCTGCTATCGCTAATCCGGTAGATAGCTTGAGGGATGAGTGAGGAGCCCTGCGGGCAGTATTTAGTATTAAGTAGTTAGTATTTAGACCTATGGTGGGAGATTAGATATGAGATTAGACAAAAGACAAAAGACATCAGATGTCAGAGATTGAAATAGGAAATAGAAAGAATAATAAATTAAAACCAAACAACAGAAATCTAAAATACTGAGCTGACTAAAAGTCTAAAATCTGATGTCTGATATCTGTTGTCTAAAAAAAGTAACACAATAGCAATCTACCATACAGAGCTGACTGCAAAGTCTAAAATCTGTTGTCTGATATCTGTTGTCTAAAACCTCTAAACATGTTCAACTTAAAAATTGCTTGGCGAAGTATAAAGAAGAATAAGTTCTTCTCTTCCTTAAATATCTTAGGCTTATCCATTAGTTTGGGGATTGCTTTGTTATTGATTGGTTATTCGTTTTATGAATTGAGTTTTGATAAAATGTATAAGCATTCGGATGATATCTATCGTGTGACGATGAAAACCAGTCCGGAGTATAATGATGAATATTGGCCGCAATTGCCAAATTCAGTAGGTCCTGCAATTCAGCAGGAAGTACCTGGAGTCATCAGAAATGCACGTATGGTACGTGATGACTTCGGTGCCAATGCATCCATTCAAGTAGGGGAAAAGAATTTTGTGGAGAAAGGGATCTATTTGGCAGATTCAAGCTTGTTCTCCATGTTTGATTTCCAGTTTGTAGAAGGGGATAAGGCTTCCGTATTCAAAGAACCAAAAAGTATCGTGATCTCTCAATCCAAACGAGAGAAAATCTTTGGAACGGGTCCTGCTATCAATCAACTTATTTATTTAAATCAACGTGATACCCTACGGGTAACAGGTGTATATGAAGATCTAGCTACGAATAGCAGTCTAGATTGTGAAATGGTTTACAATATCATGGACTCTTGGATGGGTAAGAATGTTTATTGGTCCAATGCCAGTTATGAAACCTACATTCAATTGGATGCGACAACTCATGCAGACCAAGTAGCAAATTTAGCTACTGCATTGATCGATAAGAATGTCAAGAAAGAAGATCAGTATTTTGTGCAATTCCAATTGCAGCCCAACACGAAGGTACACCTGCATTCCGCTCATTTACGTGAAGGGATAAGCAGTAAAGCTGGAGATTTCAAAACGGTTAAAAATTTACTTTATTTGGCCGGCTTGATTTTATTAATCGCCTGCATCAATTACATGAATCTGGCGACTGCACGTACGACCAATTATGCAAAAGAAGTAGGTGTCAATAAAGTACTAGGTGCCAGTAAAGGGCAGGTGCGCCTGCGTTTCTTTACGGAGACCTTTTTAATAAGTACCATATCCATTGGATTGGGACTTGTAATCAGTATTCTAGTTGTACCTTTCTTCAATCAATTAACTGGTGCAAACTTAACTTGGACATATTTATTCAATCCTTTGGTTCTGCTTACGGTACTATTGGTATGGTTTGCTATCACTTTAATCTCTGGTAGTTTCCCTGCATTTTATCTTTCCAGCATTAGTTCGTTGAACTTAATGGGTAAGGGAAAAGGAAAGAATAGCGGCTTGGTAGAACCAGCCAGAAAAGGATTGGTGGTATTCCAATTTACATCCTCTATTATCTTGATCATCTCGGTGATTATCATGATCCAACAAGTTAAGTTTATTGAAGGAAAAGATATCGGATATGAACCACAGCAATTGTTGTCGATCAGTAATAAATCCATAAAATCAGAAGCTAATTATACTGCTTTGGTAAATGCCATTCAACAATTGCCGGCAACTGTATCAACAACAGCCGTACAAACAATTCCTGGAGCAAATGAAAGTGGAAAACGCATTGCCAAATTTAATGCTCCAGATGCAGAGGGGATGCCTGTCTACACAAATACAGTCGATGGTCCGATCTGTAAAACATTAGGTCTACACTTACTAGCCGGGTCAGATCTACCAAAAACCTTGAGTCCAACAGATACGGTCAATTACATACTCATAAATGAAGTTGCACAAGCTTACTTAGGGTACAAAAATCCAGAAGATGCTATTGGTCAACTTGTGCGAACAGAATCTGCAAAGAACACCATAATCAAAGGGGTGGTGCGCGATTTTAATTACAGCAGTTTAAAAGAAAAAGTAGGAGGCTATTATTATTCCAGAATGAATAGAGCCTCTGAAAACACGCGTAATTTGTTAATTCGATATGAAGGAAATCAGCAAAAGGCATATCTAGATCAAGTAGAAACAGCTTTCAAGAAACATATTCCAGATGTTGCATTCGACTATACTTTCGTGGACAGCTATGTAGACAAACTATACGAGACTGAGCGTAGAACCAATCAAATCATTATAGGATTCTCTGTCTTAGCCATTGGCATTGCCTGTTTAGGATTGATGGGCTTAGCAGCATTTACTGCAGAACAGCGAAGCAAAGAAATCGGTATCCGCAAGGTATTAGGAGCATCGGTATTCAACATTAGTAAAATGCTTTCAGGAAGTTACGTCATATTAGTCATTATTGCCTTCTTCATCGCCGTACCGATTGCCTATTACCTCATGAATGAATGGCTCAGTAATTTTGTTTATCGCATTGAAATCCATTGGTGGGTATTTGCCATAGCAGCAGCTATTACTTTAATCATTACAGTTTTAACGATCAGTTTCCAAACCATCAAAGCCGCCATCGCTAATCCGGTGGATAGCTTGAAGGATGAGTGAGGGAGACGACAGATATAAGACAACAGATATAAGACACCAGACAACAGATTTAAGATAACAGACACCAGACGTCGGACAATTTTATTAGAAATTAAACACAACAAAAATGATTTATAAGATTAATATAAAACTTCACGATAGATTAGACCAGAAAAGTCTATTATCTGTTGTCTATCATCTGTTGTCTCCAAATTCATATCTCCTTCCCCCATGCTTCTAAAAAATAGCCTCCGCCAACTCATGAGGAATAAGCTTTTCAGCATCCTCAATATCCTGGGACTAACCATAGGAATTAGTGCCTGTTGGGTAATTTATAAATACGTCAGTTATGAGCTTTCCTTTGAGAAAGATCTACCTCAGAAGGAACAGGTTTATCGCTTACTGAGCCACTTTAAGGCAGATGGTAGGGATGAGTTGTTTTCGGGTGTTTCACGTCCTGTATATGCCTTCTTAAAGGAAAATTCAATGGGATTAGATGAGGTAGTGGCACATTATCGGTTTTTTTATCAATCCGTTACTATTCCTGAGGTGGCAGGTCAAGAGAAACGATATGAAGAACCAAAGTCTGGTGAAACCGTATTTATTGAGACCGACAAAGATTACTTTGATTTGGTTAATTACAAGTGGTTGGCAGGCAATCCACAGACTGCATTAAATGAACCTCATCAAGTTGTTTTAACAGCATCAAGAGCTAAGCATTATTTCCCTAAATTATCAGAACAGGATATACTAGGAAAAACAATTGTATATAACGATTCGATTAAGAAAGTCGTATCTGGTATTGTGGCAAACCTAAGTTATCCATCGGAATTTAATGGTCAGGAATTTATCTTAATTACTGAAAGAGATCGTGATAAGACTTTGATGGCATGGTCAAGTACAAATGGCGCTGACAATATCTATTTGAAGGCAAAAGATGAACAGACCCTAAAACATGCCTTAGCTCAGACACAGAAGAAACTGGATGCTAAATGGCAAGCCATAAAAAAGCAAGAATTAGTAAGTTTTGATTTTATCAGAACCTTAGAGTCTATGCCTATTCAAGAATCGCATTTCTCCACCCATATGAAAGAAACTGCAATAGCCAAAACAAGCTATAAGGTCATCTATTCTCTAATTGGCGTGGCGCTATTCTTGCTGATTTTAGCCTGCATCAATTACATTAATCTGACGACGGCACAAATGCCTCAGCGATATAAAGAAATCGGTATCCGTAAGACCTTAGGAGGTTCTAAAAGATCACTGGTACTGCAGGTGATGACAGAGACGGCAATGATGGTTTTGGTTGCTGCATTCTTTTCCATATTTGTCTCCCGATTAGGTGTTTTTCTGCTAGGTGATTTAATTTCTACTAACACCAAAAATTACCAAGATATTGGTTTATTTATTGGCGTTATGGGGATTATTCTCTTAGGGAGTATAATCGTTGCTGGTCTATATCCGGCATGGATGATGAGTCGCGTTAATGCAGTGGATATTTTCCGAAATAAGGGACAAGTACAAGTTGGATCTGAAAAAATGAGCCTGCGTAAGGCAATGATTGTTTTCCAATTTATCATTGCTCAAATCTTTATTGTTGGAGCAATAGTCATCGGGCAACAATTGAAATATGTAGTTCATACGGATCTTGGGTTTAATAAAGAAAATGTGGCAGTTATTCAAATTCCCTATAAGACTTTCATGACCCCAAATTTCCAAAGTAAGAAAATGGCCTTATATGAGGAAATCAAGAAAATACCTGGAGTAGTAAAGGCAACTATGGGCGAAATGCCATTGAATAACAGCTTTTCTTCCAATCAGCTGCAATATATTCCAAATGATCAACAAGAACCTATTTCCAAGAATGTATTCTTTAAGACCATTGATCCGGATTACTTGGATTTTTACGATATGAAATTATTGGCAGGTACTGCTTTAATTCCATCGGATACCACGAACGGCTATATCATCAATGAAACTGCGGTAAAAGCATTTGGATTTAAAAATCCACAAGATGCCATCGGGAAATTTATTGGTCAATCAGATGATATGCAACAAATCGTTGCTGTAGTTAAGGACTTTTATGCACAGAATTTCTATAAACCTATTGATCCAATGGCCCTAAGCTATGAAAATAGGAATTTGCAAACCTATAGCATTCGTTTAAATCCAGCTAAGCATAAAGAATGGCCAGTCATACTTGAACAAGTTCACCAAACCTGGAATAAGTTCTTTGCGGCAGATCAATTTTCGGCTCGATATTACGATGAAAACATCCTTGAAATGTATAAGAAGGAGCAACAATTATTTAAGCTCAGCAATATCAGTACAGGTATAGCTATCCTGATAAGTTGTTTAGGCTTGTTTGGCTTAGCGACACTTACTGCATTCCAACGAAGCAAGGAGATCGGTATCCGGAAAGTATTGGGTGCATCAGTCTCTGGGATTGTACGTATGTTGTCCAAGGATTTTATCCTCATGATCCTATTAGCCATTCTTATAGCCTCACCTATTATCTGGTGGTTATGCAGCAAGTGGTTGGACGATTTTGTATATCGCATTGAAATTACCTGGATTCCATTTGTATTAGGTGGTCTAATAGCCCTCCTCGCAGCACTACTCACCATCAGCTACCAAGCCATCAAAGCCGCAAAAGCAAACCCGGTGGATAGCCTGAGGGATGAGTAGGGAGAGGAGACAAAAGATGATAGACATCAGACAACAGACTCTAGATGTCAGATATTAAACAGGATAAAGAAAGAACTAATAAATTAAAACAACACAATAGAACTCTACATAGCAGTATTGACCGAAAAAGTCTAAAATCTGTTGTCTGATATCTGTTGTCTAAATTAAAACAACACAATAGATATCTACATAGCAGTATTGACCGAAAAGTCTAAAATCTGTTGTCTGATATCTGTTGTCTAAAACTGACGAGATGAACTTCAAACACATACTCCGTAAGCTTTGGAAAAATAAGCTATTTACATTGCTAAACATACTTGGTTTGTCCATTGGTATTAGTGCTTGTATGATCGTATTTAAGATCGTAAATTATGAATTTAGTGTTGATCAGAAACATCCGAATAAGGAGTTGATTTACAAATTAATCAGCAATATTACCTTTGAGGGTAAAGCGAGTGGATTTGATGGTGTTCCTTCATCTACTTGGGATTATGTACAAAACAATCTGCCTCAGGTTGAATTAACAGTTCCTTTATTCAACATGTACTATGATGGAATTACCATCAAGAAAGCGGATGATTCAAATGCAGAGTTTTCTTCTGATATCAACATCTATGCAACTAATAAGAGCTACTTTGAACTGGTACCATATACTTGGTTGGCGGGTAATAAACAAGCGGCTTTAAATGCGCCTAATCAGGTCGTGTTAACTGAATCTAGGGCTAAACTCTATTTCCCAAATGTTCAACCTACTGATATCATTGGTCGGGAGATCAATTATGATGATAAGGTATTTGCAGTATCGGGAGTTGTTAAAGATTTGGATTACCCTAGTAGTTTCCAAGGTGTTGAATTTATACAAGTTCAAGATGCACAATGGAAAGAAGAATCTTGGTCATCGTCTAGTTCAAACAATCAACTTTTTATCAAGCTCAAAGATCCTAATCAATTGCCCATAATCAAGGAGAATCTGAAGCTGAAACTAGAGGAAATGACAAAAGTAGCTTGGAAAGATTACGATATCACAGGTTATTTTGAACCGGTAAACTTAAGTGAGTTACATTTTCATCCGAACATTAATAATCATACTGACAAGAAAATTGTCTATGGTATGATTGGAATAGGTATTTTCTTATTGCTTTTAGCAAGCATCAATTATATCAATTTAAGCACCGCATTAATACCAAGTCGAGCGAAGGAAATCGGTATTCGTAAAACCTTAGGTCAAAGGAATGGACGAGTAACCTTGGAATTTATTAGCGAAACATTCCTAATTACCGGTACAGCATTATTGCTTTCATGGCCATTGAGTGTATTGTTTGAACATTTCTTTAAGGATTATTTCCCTGGACAAATCAATGAATATGATTATTTGGGAACAACCGTTATTTTCTTGCTGTTACTGATTTTAGGAATCACAATTTTATCGAGTTTATACCCAACTTATTTAAGTAATAAAGTACAAATTATTGATGTTTTAAAAAGCAATAAAAATGGTAAGCTTTCAATAGGAAGCATCTCACTTCGAAAAGCTTTGATTGTATTCCAATTTGTTATTGCACAGTTGTTTGTCATCGCTACGGTTGTTATCGGTTTTCAATTAAAACATTTGATGTCGACCGATCTTGGCTTTGATAAACAAGCATTAATTACCTTGGATCTCCCGTATAAAGGTGTTGATGGTAAGAAGGACCCTTATACTTTTAAGAAGTTACTGCTGAAACATCCTGAAATAAACTCAACCTCCTTAGGTCATTTTCCACTAAGTTCAGATCATTGGGGTAATAATGTTGAATTTGCTTCTGATACAGGGATTGTTAAAGTAAATATGCCCTTTAAAATGGTAGATGATACCTATATGGAAACTTATGGTCTTAAGTTGATGGCTGGTCGTGCATTGACTCTTGCGGATACAAGTACCGGAATCATCTTAAATGAAAAGGCCATTTCTGGATTAGGATTTAAATCTCCTCAGACGGCTCTTGGTCAAACAGTAACAGTCAGTGGAGAACAGCGTCAGATTGCGGGAATTGTTAAAAACTTCCATACCAAGAATCTGCACATGCAATTAGAGGCAGCAGCATTTTTACCTTCTATAAATAGAGGCTCATTAGGAAGAATAGCCATAAAGCTGAATTCTGATCCTAAATCTTGGAATAAAGCTATTGAAACCATTCAAAAGGAATGGCAAATATTTTATCCTAATACAGAATTCAATTATAAATTCTATGATGAACGAATCAAGAATCTTTACGAGCAAGATTATCGATTCTCCAACATCATCAATCTGTCCTCTATTATCACCATATTGATCAGTTGTCTTGGTCTAATCGGTTTAGTAACTATCAGCACATCGCAACGTACGAAGGAAATTGGTATTCGCAAAGTGTTGGGAAGTACTGTTTCCGGTATTTTAGGTCTTCTTTCCAAAGATTATATCAAATTAATATTCATCTCTATTTTGGTCGCTACCCCAATTGCTTGGTGGGCAATGAACAAATGGCTTGAAAATTTTGCATTCAAGATAAACTTAAGTTGGTGGCTTTTCATTGTTCCGGCAGTAGTCACTATTATTATCGCATTATTCACAATGAGCCTGATGTCCATCAAAGCCGCAAAAGCAAACCCGGTGGATAGCCTGAGGGATGAGTGAGGAGAGGAGACAAAAGATGATAGACATCAGACAACAGACTCCAGATGTCAGATATTAAACAGGATAAAGAAAGAACTAATAAATTAAAACAACACAATAGATATCTACATAGCAGAATTGACCGAAAAGTCTAAAATCTGTTGTCTGATATCTGTTGTCTAAAAACTCTAACCATGAACTTCAAAACCGCCATTCGCAATATCCAGAAGCATAAGTTAATGACCTTAATCAATGTGGTCAGCTTAGCAATAGGCATTAGTGCCACCTTGGTAATTTTTCTTTTTGTGCAGCACGACTATAGTTTTGATAAGCATGTTCCCGATGGGGATAGGGTTTATCGTGTAAATAGCGTAGGAACTTTTAAGATTCCTGGAGTTATGCTGCCATTGATTAAAACCATGGAAGAAGAAGCTACGAATATCGAGTTGGTTGTACCTGTTATTAAAACCTATTTGGAGAAAATTGCTGTACCCAAAGTAAAGTCTGAAGATTTACAAGTATTTCAAAAAGGAAATAAACTAGGTTTTACGAATAGTCATTATTTTGAATTATATCCTTCTAAATGGTTGGCTGGTGATGTCAATCAACTCAATGAACCGCAAAAGATCGTATTGACAGAAAGCATTAAGGACCGTTTCTTTCCCGGACAAACAGCGCAGGATGTAATGGGAAATACCCTTGTTTTTATGGATTCGATTAACTTGCAAGTAGCTGGTGTAGTAGCTGACTTTAAGGAGAATTCTGATTTTAGTTTTCAGGGTTTTATCTCCATGTCAACTATTCCAATGTTCCCTTCTTTAAAAACGATTTTTGCCTGGGACTCTTGGACGAATTATAACGACATTAACAATGTATTGGTTAAAATACCTGAAGGAACTAATCCCGCAGATGTCGAAAAAACAATAGTTGAACTGACCAAGAAGAATAAGAAAATGAATGAAGGATTTGAGGATAAGTTTATGCTTCAACCCTTAGCTGATGTACATTTTAATTCAGATTTCAATTATAACGCGAGTAAACCAGAGACATTAAGAAATCTTATTTTATTGGCTGTGTTTTTACTTGCCCTAGGTGTCATCAATTTCATCAATCTTTCTACTGCACAATCTACCGAACGAGCTAAAGAAATAGGTATTCGTAAGACCTTGGGAAGTACTAAGGGAAAATTGACTATGCAGTTTCTTGTTGAAACCTTCGTCATCGCTTTAACTGCTACCTTATTATCCATTGTGTTAACTCCGATTTTATTAAAAGCGTTCGATGGATTTATACCTGCGGGACTAGAAATAGCTAATTTATTTACACCTCTGGCAGTGGTATTTCTCTTGGGGCAATTGATCATTGTGACCCTAATGGCTGGATTTTATCCTGCATGGATATTAACAGGTTATTCTCCTGTACTTGCCATGAAAAATCAAGCAGGCAAGAATACCAATTTAAGTCGAAGTAATTGGGTTCGTAAATTGATGACTGTTTTTCAATTTGCATTGGCTCAAGTGTTTTTGATCTGTGTGTTAATCGTTGTTCAGCAAGTGAAGTATGTATCCCAACGAGATATGGGATTTGAGAAAGATGCGGTACTCAATTTCTTTATCCCCGGTTCTTACCAAAATTCAGCAAAAGGAAATGTACTAAAGGATAGAATCGCTCAGATACCTGAGGTCCAAAAAGTAAGCTTTGGTAATCATTCACCAGCAGTAATGGGACAAATGACCACCTCTGTTGTATTGGATCAATCGGATGAAAAGGACACCAAACAAATCGATATGCGGAATGGAGATGAGAATTTCCTTTCCGTATATGATATTCCATTGGTTGCAGGCCGCAATATAATTGTCCGCGATTCCCTTCAAGAGGTGTTGATCAATGAGCGTAGTCTAGAATACTTCAAATTCCAGAATCCACAAGATGCATTAGGGAAAACTTTAAATGAAGGGCAGATGACCATTGTAGGTGTGATGAAGGATTTTGACATGACTACCGCCCGCCAGGCTAATCGTCCAATTATTTATTATGGATCTTCTGAGGGTTATGTGATTCATGTAAGGTTAGATAAGCAGCATCCTGAAACTTGGTCCAAAGCAACGGATAAAATTTCCAAGGAATTTAATGCAGTATTTCCAAACGATACTTTTGAATTCAAATTTATTGATGATACGGTGGAAAGCTTCTATACCAAGGATAAGCAACTTTCCAAACTGTTAACATGGGCAATGGGCTTGTCAATTCTAATTGCAGGTTTAGGGCTATTCGGATTAGGTTTGTTTACCGCTAATCAACGAACCAAGGAGATCGGTATTCGCAAAGTCTTAGGCGCTTCCATATCACAGATTATTGCATTATTGTTGAAGAACCTGTTGTCATTGGTGGGGATAGCCTGCCTAATCGCCTTCCCAATCGCTTGGTACTTTGGAAGCAAATGGCTAGAAAACTTTACATATAAGATGGATATTAACTGGTGGCTATTCCCATTATCTGCATTAGGGTTACTATTAGTAGCAACCTTAATATTGCTTTCCAAAACTTACTTTGCCGCAAAAGCAAATCCGGTAAAGAGCCTGAGGGATGAGTGAGTGGGAGACCGCTTCGCTATTAGATTTGAGACAACAGACACAAGACCACAGACGCAAGATTTTTGTAGGGCAACTCAGAATGCTTCGACCCTACTGTTATGGTGGTTAGAATCAATAAAAATCACGAATGTTTGTAGGGGCGATGCATGCATCGCCCGCTATGAAACAATACTTATAATTATTTTATAAATAAAAGTAGTTTCATCACTTTTCTATTGTCATTTTTATGTTTTAAGACTTTGTTTTTGATAAAATTGGTCTATATTGAGTACCTCAAGTAGAGTGTTCACGATTTAGAAAGAATTTTATTTTTTTTCGTTCGCAAATGAAACTTTTGTTCTTATAAGAGTATAATATCGAAAAAAAATTGATAGATATGCTTGCACAATACATTAGGTATAAGAACTTGGCTCTGTTCTCTCTCCAAAATCAATTCTATAAATTCTTATATAAGCTTCAAATTCTTTATTGGAAAAAAGAAAAGGGGTGGCTCTTTTATGGTATAATTGGGTCATTTATACAGTTATTTATCCAAATATTTAGCGCTGTTTTGTTAAATAAGTTGGAACGGCATTCTTTTCCTAAGCTACCTCATCCAATAAATAATTCTTCAAATTCTATAATACAAAATAAAAGCCTGGGACTATACCATTTTAGTTTTGAGATATCTCTATTATTTTATAGCATATTATATTATTTCCTTAAATATTAATAGCATTTAAATATGTTAACCTTATTGAATAAACAATTACTACTTATTGTTTTTTACCTCTTTCAAGTTGTTCATTTAATAGCAAAATTGCCCATTATATTTTTATTGATTTTCGTTTATGCATTTGAAGAGATATTTGCTAGATTGTGGCAATTGATAAAAAACAAATAAGCACGAAGCTACTTTAACCAATTCATTAATTAACTATTATATTTCATAACATTTATTTATGTATTCAAGAAGAACATTCTTTGAATTTATCAGCCTAGCAGACGCTGAGTTAATTCATTCCCAAATGATTGCCTGGATTTTGTCCAAGGATTTTCAAGGTTTTAAAGATCCTGTTTATTGTAGGAAAGAGATATTAAAAAATTTCTTTGGATTAAATGACCCTGAAGATATTGTGGAAATTTCCACGGAGAGCGATTCAATAGACATCCTAATCAAGTTAGATAAAGTCGTTCTTTGTATTGAAAACAAATTGAAATCATCCCAACATTCAGATCAACTTAATAAATACAAAGATTTTATTGATTCACACTATGGTGATGTTGAAAGAAGATTTTATTACTTAACCTTAATTGATGAAGATTCTGAAAACCAAGATTGGATTAATAAATCATATAGAGATTTACTTTCAGTTTTAAATAAATTGGAAAAAGATGAACATATCTATAAAGAGGGAGAAGGATTCATCCTTAAAGAGTATATTATTACACTCGAGAAATTAACTGGTGCTATCGATTTGTTTTTAAAAGAGCCAAAATCCATGCCTAATGTGTTTTCAGAAGCAAATTTGAAAAAATCTCAAAAACGGGCAATAAAGGATATAAAGGATAACTTACAATTGTTTATTCGTGAAAACCAATTGGAAACATTATTCCAGAAATTATATTTTAGAGAAGTCCTTAAGTATATACCGCCACAACGTTATTATTATATTAACGAGACTAGAGGTGATGCCATCTTAGGTATTATTACCATTCCAGAAAGAAAGCTTGGAAATGGGAGGTATTTTAATTTTGGCCTAGATTTCCAGAGAGGTACGGTCAAAACTTTTTGCGTTTCCACTGATTATTTTGGATCAAATAAAAACGACTTACCACAAGAAATATTAGAACTATTTAAAAATATTCATACACAACATCCTCAGTTTGGTTATATGAAACAAGTGAATTTACCTAAAAGTAAGGCCCTTTGTTCCGTTTCTAAGCCGCTAAATATAACGACATTTTCGGAACCATCCTTAGGAGAGATTAAGCATTGGTGGGAGCTTACTCCAAAACAATTTGCAGAATTATTCATGGAAGAAATAGAGTTAACAAATGATTTATTGAATAATTATATTCTAATAAAAACTGATGAAGTACTTGTCTAAATAATCAAACAAAAGATTCTTAATATTTTACACAAACCAATTCTCTTTTAAATACAAATTTTATGAATGAACTAGTATATATTCATGGCTTAGGATCCGATAGGAATTCTAGAAAATTTAAAATAATTGAAGAGTCACTAGGAAAAATCTATAACTGTCATTTTGCATTTTGGGATAAAAACACAGACTTTCTAGAATTTTTTAATAACCTATTATCTAAATATGATAAGGTGAGTAACCTCGTAATTATAGGTGATTCCACTGGTGGAAACTATGCCTATCAATTTAGAAGTATGCTGGCGAATGCGAATAATTCTATTAAACTTGTTTTGCTAAATCC
The DNA here is from genome assembly GCF_051951495.1 of Sphingobacterium lactis. GTDB lineage: Bacteria > Bacteroidota > Bacteroidia > Sphingobacteriales > Sphingobacteriaceae > Sphingobacterium > Sphingobacterium lactis_A. The sequence continues at coordinate 497,840 of NZ_JBNHAS010000002.1, forward strand.
ATTATTAGATGTTTCTAATAGAATAGCAGACTTTCCGTTTCCTAAAGAACTTCTCAATAGTCTTCAAACTATTACAACTGTTAATGATTGCTTTATTTTACGAAGTAGGTTTGATGAAGTGATTGATCAAAATAAAGTTAAAATTGGAGAAAATGTTGAGAGCATATTTGTAGATGATAGTCACCGCATTCTTAAATTTCAAGAATTTATTCCGTTGATTAATAAATATATTATCAATAAAAGTTAGTATAAATTTGAAAATTAAAGAAGACTATTCCTGATAATATTCAAGCTGTTTAAGCTTATCCTGACAGCTTGATTTATATCTCGATTTCCCTAACGCGCCTACAGGTCTAAAATCTGGTGTCTTTCGTCTGTTGTCTCATCGTCTCTCACAGGGGTTTTACTCGACACTCCTTCGGATCTCCTTCGGAACTTGTTCGGAACTCCTTCGGATCTCGTTCGGTTCCGACCGAACGAGATCCGAACAAGATTCTTATCAAATCCTAAGAAATTCCTTTAGAGTTTCGAATCGAAATGGACGCAATTTATAACTATCCCTAAGGCAAGAACCTCTTTAATATTTGGACTATACGTTCGATATGGAAGCTTTACACACTGTTCGCTAATGAACACTTGGATGTTCGCCTATGGACAATTATAAAACAACGGTATTCATAAGTGCTTGTTATTCAGTTGTGTTGTTGTTTGGCACAAGCTGTGGATGCATATTGAAAATTGATTCATGAGAAAAGTATATATCGTTGTAATAATTTTTGTTTGTTGTTTAGTTTGCAGGGTTCAAGGGCAGGACAGCATCCTGTCCTTAGCCGACTGCATCAATTTGGCTTTAAAAAACAATCCCAGCTTAAAACGTGGGGAATTGCAGGTGAATCGAGCTGATTTGAGGTATAAGCAGGCGCAATATGATCGCTTACCGGCTTTATCTGGAAATATCAGCCATGATTTGACCCAAGGAAGGGCCATTGATCCAACAACCAATCAATATATTGATAATAATAACAGTTCGGGTAGACAGTCCTTAAACATGAATGTGCCTTTGTTTAATGGATTTGCGATACTTCATAATATCCGGATGCAGTCGAATGCCAAAGATGCAGGCAAGTTGGAGTATGAAGGGTTGAGCAATGACCTCAAATTGGATGTGATTGAGGCCTACATTAAGCTGTTGACGGCTCAGGATATGTTAAAACAAATCCAAGGACAAGTTGAAGTTACCAAAGAACAGTTGCACCGCGCTGAGGTGATGAACCGCGAGGGAAATATTGCTCCTGGCGACTATTATGACCTTAAAGGACAATACAGTGCCGAATTGAATTCTATAGAGCAGACCAAACAAGGATTGTATACAGCAAGGCTTGGTCTAGCAGGATTATTAAATATGGATCCAAGTAAATTGAAAGCTGTAGAAAAATTAGATATCCCAACAGCTTACTCTACTGTTTCGGCGGAAAATCTATTTCAACAATCTTTATCAGTTTTGCCTCAATTTAAAGCATTGGATTGGCGGAAGAAGCAAATGGAAGAAGGTGTGAAATTAGCAAAGTCCGATTATTTTCCATCGCTATCCTTATCTGGAGGCTTAAGTACCAATTACAGTCGGGAAGGAGGTTCATTCTCTTCGCAATATAAAGGCAATTTATACAAAGGAATAGGCTTAAACCTCAGCATTCCAATTTTCAATCGATTAGCAACAAGGACACAAGTTAGGATGGCGAAAGTAGATTTAGAAGAGGCCGGATTTAATAAGGAGATTATGCGCAATGATCTTCAGGTTAAGACAGCACAAGCGGTGTTCGATTTGCAAATGACACAGGAGCAAGTTCGAAATCTTAAAGATCAGGACGTCAATTTTATGGAGGCTTTTCGAATTGCTACAGTTCATTTTGAAGCTGGAAATAGCAATTCCGTATTATACCTTACTGCAAAAAATAAGATGGATCAGGTGAAGAGTCAATTGATCATTAAGCAGTATGAATTGTTGATGCAGAAATATATCAATGATTATTACGCAGGTTCTTTGGAATTATAATTAACTTAGCGAGGGTATGAAAAAGGCTACTGTTTTAGTTGTAGACGACGATCAAGATTTATTAACTGCTACGCGAATTCTCTTACGACCCAATGTAAAGGAAGTTTTGGTGGAGCATAATCCAGAAAAGCTGATCAATATTTTGGAGCGAAATCCTGTGGATGTAGTCCTGTTGGATATGAATTTCAAAAGTGCCATCAATACGGGCAATGAAGGGCTTTTTTGGTTGTCTAAGGTAAAATCTTTATTCCCAAATATCAATGTCATCATGATCACAGCCTATGGAGCTGTAGACTTGGCGGTGAAGTCCTTAAAACAAGGAGCATCGGATTTTATTGTTAAACCTTGGCAAAACGATCAGCTTTTACAAACAATTCAAGCAGCACTAGACGAGAATAAACCGGTTCAAAAACCTAATCCTATTAACGTTTCACGTGATCATCACGGCATTATTGGCAAATCTGCCATCATGGAAGACTTGCAATATAAGCTGGATAAGGTTGCTCCTACAGAGGCCAATATTCTTATATTGGGTGAGAATGGAACAGGGAAGGATTTAATTGCCTCTGCCATCCACCAACGCTCCTTGCGTCATAAGCAAGCCTATGTAAAGGTAGATGTTGGCTCTTTAACAGAGACATTATTCGAGAGTGAGCTTTTCGGTTATAAGAAAGGTGCATTTACCGATGCTCGTGAAGATCGTAAGGGTCGCTTTGAGCATGCTGATGGTGGAACGCTCTTTATGGATGAGATTGGAAATATCAGCCTTCAACAGCAAGCTAAATTGCTTTCAGTTCTACAGAATAGGGCAGTGGTACCTTTGGGTTCTAGCCAATCAATCCCAGTCGATATACGCTTGTTAAGTGCCACCAACGTGCCTTTAAAAGCATTGGCAGATGAAAGTAGATTTCGGAAAGATTTAATCTATCGTATCAACACTTTGGAAATTCAAGTACCCCCTTTGCGGGAGCGCGTTTCTGATATTCCATTATTAGCAGAACATTTCCTGAGTTTCTACAACAGCAAGTACCACAAAAATATTGCTGGATTAGAGCAGGATGCTATTGCTAAGTTGAAAGCCTATCATTTCCCGGGCAATGTGCGGGAATTGCAATACAGCATTGAGCGAGCTGTGATTATGTCGGATCGATCCAGTATTCGAGGGGAAGATATTTTGTTTTCTCCGATTGAGCAGCAACAGGTGGAGGAGCCTACTTCTGATGTCTTTTCTTCACATAACTTGGAAGAGATGGAAAGAAAAGCTATTAAGTCGGCTATTGACCGGTACAATGGCAATATTAGTAAAGCTGCTAAAGAACTAGGCCTTACTCGGGCTGCCTTATATCGTCGATTGGAAAAATATAACCTGTAATATTTATGCGCCTAGCGGTAACCGATTTTTTGAAAATGTTGGTCCTTATGGCTGCAGCTGTTGCGGTCGGATACCTTTTCTTTAAAGGTTTCTATACCTATGCTATATGCTTATTTTTTGTTCTGGTCATATTCGCCTACAACATATTCTCTTCCCATCGCTTTCTCTTTAAACAATTGCTGGAGTTTTCTGAAGCCGTAAAGTATAAGGATTTCACCCGCCGTTTTGTGGTTAAAAACCAAAAGAGTACGGAAGGACAACTGTTTCATGCTTTCAATCAGATCAATGAGGTGTATAAGCATATCAGCATTGATCAAGCTCTGCAACACCAATATTTGAATAAGGTTATCAATATGCTGGATACGGCCATCCTATTTTACCATTCGGAGAGTGGTAAAGTGATTTGGTTGAATGAAGCCTTTAAGGAATTATTCCAGGTTCCACATTTGGGAAATATTTCCGGCATGAAGAAACGTCATGGAGAGCTTTATGAGAAGACTATGCAATTGCGGGTTGGCAAACATCAAATGGATACGGTGCATTCCAGTAAGGGAAAGATCAAGTTGTTGATGCAAAGCTCCGGTTTCGAAACCCAAGAGGGGAATTTTAGGATTGTCGTCTATCAAAACATTAATGAGGCCATTGATGAGACAGAAACCAAAGCTTGGCATAAATTATTGCGCGTATTGACGCATGAGATTATGAATTCCATTGGTCCAATCAGCTCTTTGGCGGAAACATTGCATCAGCGCTTAGAACATTGGACTGCGGAAGAAGATTTGGAGGACCTAAAATTGGGGATTTATACCATCAAGAGACGCAGCGAGGGGTTATTGCAATTTGCGAAGAGCTATCGTATGATCAATAAGGTTGATCAACCGCAATATGGCGATATTCAGGTGCTACAGCTCTTTGAAAGTATCTATCAGTTATTGGAACCTACCTTGATGCAAAAGAATATCGACTTGGATATTATCATCAAAAATACCCGTTTGATTATACAGGCAGATATTAACCTGATTGAGCAGGTTATCATCAATTTGTTGTTAAATGCGATAGAGGCTGTGAAAGATAAGGAGAACCCATACATCAGTTTATCGGCTGTGGAGCAAAAGGATTCTGTTCAGATTAAAATTCAGGATAATGGTGTCGGTATGAGTCAGGAGCTTCAAGAGCAGATATTTACGCCATTCTTTACGACTAAGAAAACCGGTACAGGTGTAGGCTTAACGCTGAGTAAACAGATTATGTTAATGCACCAAGGCAATCTTTCGGTGGATAGTGAGGAAGGTGCAGGAAGTACATTCACCTTGCAATTCTAAAGCTTTTTGTATTTTTGAAGCATCCATGTGGTACTTCCTAAAATACATTCGTCATTATCTGATATCCAATAGCCGTCACGGCACGCATTCGCCTTTTGTGTATGCCTTGGCCGATGAAGCCATTTATAATAAATCTTTTCAGTCAAATCATCTGGTTCAGTATCCTAAAGGTTTTAATCCGAAGTATAAGCCCTTATTAAATAAAATTCTGAGCTATTGGAAAATAGATCGGCTTTCTGATAATCTGGAGAATTTGAATGCTCAAGCTATTTGGATCAAAGATATTCAGCAATACGAGCTTGAAACGCTTCTCCAAGATATTCGAGCAGGAAAGATGCTGATTGTTGATCAACCCCACAAAAGAAAACATGAAAAACCTTGGAAAGCATTATGGCAGCAAGAAGAGGTGATTGTATCGATTGATTTGTTCTCCTTTGCAATTTTACTTCACCGTAATGGGCAAAGAAAAGAGCATTTTTTGTTGAGGAGCTAAATGGTAGATGATAGACGATAGACAATAGACACCAGATTTTAGACTACAGATTTGAGACAGACGTAAATGCGGGCAGACATTCCGCTGACGCTCAGTACTGCCCCTACGCGTTACGAGCTATTAATCGCCAAATAACAAAGTTTCTAGGTAGTACGTTTGGTAGGGGCGGTACTGAGTGAGTTTGAGGAAGGGGAATTTATTACCGACGAAAACGAACGGAATGTCCGCCCGTTTATCAAAAAGTTTAAGCTATTTACGAGATAATGGTGAAATGTGGTGTATGGCGGTCGAATCATGCTTCGACCCTACGGTTATAGTTATAAAATTAATAAAATCACGATTGTTTGTAGGGGCGATGCATGCATCGCCCGCAATTAAAAATTCTTTCCACACATTTAAAGCAATTCTGAATTTCAGATGAATGGTTTGTTCGGCTAGCCTCAGAATAAACTCGGTCTTAGGGAGAGATCAAAGACTCTTCACTTCGTTCTGAGTTGATCTACAAACATCTGTTGTCTTGTGTCTGTTGTCTCACATCTATCAAAACGCTTCACTAATGCTCAGATAAAAACCAGATTGTCTTTTTTCACCGGGTCTTTTTTCTCCGTAGGAATAATCGAAACGGATGCTGCTGTTGTGTTCTAGACTAAAGAAATAGCGTAATCCTGCACCATAGGATGGGAGGATTCTTGCTTTATGTTCGTTGGAGAAGGTGCTTCCTGCACCGACAAAGCCTGTAGCACCTATTCTTGGGTGTACTCTATAGCGGATTTCCGCTTGTCCCGTAAGGTAGTTTTTGTCTTTATAGCGGCCGAGGTAGTAGCCACGCATGGTCATATCGCCTCCAAGGTCGCGCATGACATAGAATGGCACGTTCTTGCCGTGGGAGCCTCGATAGAGGCCTTGAGCTGCTAATGTGAATTTATTGCTGATGGGGTAGAAGCCTCGGATATCGACTTCAGTTTGGCTACCCGTAAAATCATCATCGGCAAAGAATTTTGGTGCATAGGCATATTTAATCCGCGCATACAGGCCTTTTGTGGTGTAGTTCGTGAAATTTCGGGTATCATAAAGTGCAGACGCTCCTAGAGCTAGGTATTGTCCACCATCTTTTCCATATACTTCGGGAGATTCAAATACACCGCCTGCTTCCATGTCTTGGAAATTGAAATGCTCATAATTGACATTGAATCCGGCATATACATTGGGGATGATTTTGCGTTCGGCATCAACCTTAATACGGTAAAGCTTTTGATCAAGGTAATCCTCATCTTCCTTCCAGGTATCATTGCCTAATCCGTAGAAATTGAATGGCCAATCGCGATAACGGAGTTCAGAAAGAATATGGTAATCGTTATTCTTTGTCCATAAATCGGAGGTCAACTTGATGTTTTTTTGTTTTTTGGTGGTTAAAGTTCCGATGAGAGTGAGGTTGGAAGTCCTGCTCATTAGATCTTCTTTGTCCATATAGAAGTCGTAAGTTCCGGCGATGCCGTATTCAAATCCGGTTTCCTGAGCATAGCCAATTGCTGGGAGAACCATAAAACTGGCGGATCTGGAGGAGTCTTTTTTAGCGGAGACGAATTTTTTTATGATTTTTTGAACGATATTTTGTTGCTCTTGTGCCTGTAAATGGGGTAGGGCGAGCAGTAAACATAGGGATGTTACGATAAATTTTCGGTAATATTTTGGGTAAAAGGTATGAATCATGCACAAATATAGGGTATAGAAAGGAATGAAAAATGAAAATTATTTACTTGCATATCAAGGATATGATTTTCAAGGGAGAAAAAAATGACTAAATATTTTTGATATGTTCATGGGTTAGCTATCTTTGCATCATCAAAACGGGGACAACGGGTCGAAAGTTTTGAATGTTCTTAAAGAGAAAAAAAAATAAAAATAAAACTTGCGAATATCAGATAAATATTAGATTTTTGCACTCGCTATCCAGAGATAGCCGTTCTTTAACAGAGAGTTTTATTAAATTAAAAATACGCCTCCTTAGCTCAGCTGGTAGAGCAACTGACTTGTAATCAGTAGGTCATTGGTTCGATTCCGATAGGAGGCTCAAAAGCGACGTAAGTTGCTGGTCTGGAGGGGTTCCAGAGCGGTCAAATGGGACGGACTGTAAATCCGTTGCTTCGGCTTCGAAGGTTCGAATCCTTCTCCCTCCACATCAAATGATGTTTGCATTCCGTAGAGTTGATCTCTACATTCTCGAGTGTCGAACAACAAGCGGAAGTAGCTCAGTTGGTAGAGCGATAGCCTTCCAAGCTATAGGTCGCGAGTTCGAACCTCGTCTTCCGCTCAATTTATAAAACAAATCTAGGTCTCTCTTCTTTTTCAATCATTATATTAAAAGGGTAGAGGCTTATATCTGTAGATAAAGGTTTTTTAAGCCGAAGTAGCTCAGGGGTAGAGCACTTCCTTGGTAAGGAAGAGGTCGTGGGTTCAAATCCCATCTTTGGCTCGAATACAATAGTTTTATTTAACTTTGTAAGATAATTAAAGGAAATATTTTATAATTACTAATTCGCATAAACATGGCAAAAGAGAAATTTGACCGTAGTAAACCGCACTTAAACATTGGTACTATCGGTCACGTTGACCACGGTAAAACAACTACAACAGCTGCTATCACTAAAGTATTAGCTGATAAAGGTTTTTCAGAAGCTCGTTCATTTGATTCAATTGACTCTGCTCCTGAAGAAAAAGAGCGTGGTATCACAATCAACACTTCGCACGTAGAATACCAAACAGCTAACCGTCACTATGCACACGTAGACTGTCCTGGACACGCCGATTACGTTAAGAACATGGTAACTGGTGCTGCGCAGATGGACGGTGCTATCATCGTAGTTGCTGCTACAGATGGTCCTATGCCTCAAACTCGCGAGCACATTCTATTAGCTCGTCAGGTAGGTGTTCCTGCGTTAGTAGTATTCTTGAACAAAGTTGACTTAGTTGATGACTCTGAGTTATTAGACTTAGTTGAAATGGAAGTTCGTGAGTTATTATCATTCTACGAATTCCCAGGTGACGATGTTCCAGTAATCAAAGGTTCTGCATTAGGTGCATTGAACGGTGAGCCTCAGTGGGTAGATTCAATCATGGAATTAATGGATGCTGTAGATAACTACATTCCAATTCCTCCACGTTTGACAGATCTTCCTTTCTTGATGCCTATCGAAGACGTATTCTCGATCACTGGTCGTGGTACAGTTGCAACTGGTCGTATCGAAAGAGGTGTAATCAACTCTGGTGATCCAGTTGAGATCTTAGGTATGGGTGCTGAGAACTTGAAATCTACAGTAACAGGTGTTGAGATGTTCCGTAAAATCTTAGATTACGGTGAAGCAGGTGATAACGTAGGTTTATTGTTACGTGGTATTGAGAAAACTGATATCCGTCGTGGTATGGTTATCTGTAAACCAGGTTCAGTAACTCCTCACACAGACTTCAAAGCTGAGGTTTACGTATTATCAAAAGCAGAAGGTGGACGTCACACTCCATTCTTCAACAAATACCGTCCTCAATTCTACTTCCGTACGACAGACGTAACTGGAGAGATCTCTCTAGAAGAAGGAACTGAGATGGTTATGCCAGGTGATAACGTTACAATCACTGTTAAGTTGATCAACGCTATCGCTATGGAAAAAGGTCTACGTTTCGCTATCCGTGAGGGTGGTCGTACAGTAGGTGCTGGTCAGGTAACTGAAATCTTAGCATAATCTATATCGATTATCAAAATAGAAAATAAGCTAATTAGCTCAGGCTGATTAGCTTATTTTTTCTAACCAAGAAAGCTTGCAGAAATTGCAAGAAAAGTGAAATAATATTTGTTGTAATACGGTTTAAACGCTATATTTGCAACATCAAAAAAATCTACACGGGCATAGTTCAATGGTAGAATAGAGGTCTCCAAAACCTTTGATCTGGGTTCGAATCCTGGTGCCCGTGCTAATAAACTTAGAAAAAATTCAAATGGCAAAAGTATTCGGTTTTTTTAAGGACTCTTATACAGAGATCACTGAGAAAGTGACTTGGCCTACCTGGTCGCAATTGCAGAGTCATGCTGTGATTGTGCTTGTTGCATCACTTATTATCGCTTTATTAATCTTCGTAATGGATAAAGCGTCGAGCAACATCATGGAGTTGTTATACAATACGGCTTCTTAATTTTCTAATTCCAATAGATAATTATGGCAGATCAAAGTTTAAAATGGTACGTGGTACGTGCTGTGAGCGGGAAAGAGAAGAAAGTTAAGCAATATCTTGAAGCTGAAATCAATCGTTTGGGTATTCAGCATTTAGTAACGCAGGTTTTAATTCCAATGGAGAAATATTACCAAATGCGTGATGGAAAGAAAGTTGCTAAAGAGCGTAACTATTACCCTGGATATGTTTTGATCGAAGCGGCTTTAGATGGTGAGATTGAACACGCAATCAAAAATGTGAACAGTGTCATCGGATTCTTAGGCGATAAAGCCGGTAATGCAATCCCACTTCGTCCAGCTGAGGTAAATCGTATTTTAGGTAAGGTGGATGAGATGGCTGAGCAAGGCGAATCGATCAATGTCCCTTACTATGTTGGGGAAACAGTGAAAGTAAGCGATGGACCATTCAATGGTTTCACCGGTGAAATCGAAGAGGTGCATGAAGACAAGAAGAAGCTTACCGTTATGGTTAAAGTATTCGGACGTAAGACACCACTTGAGTTGAACTACATGCAGGTAGAAAAAGAGTAATCTTACCTGATCAAAATATAAAGCCTCGATTATACGATCGAGGCTTTTCTTTTTAAGGCTCTGAGTATGTGTGATAAAAAAGCAAAAAATACTTTTTTATTATCAGAATTATATATATCTTTGCACCTCGTTTGGTTGTAAAACTATGTTTGAAAGCCATCGAGAAAGTAAATGTTACGTTATGCTTCCAACTTACTAACAAACATTTAACAAATTAAATCACAAAAAAAATGGCAAAAGAAGTCAGTGCGTTAGTAAAATTACAAGTGAAGGGCGGTGCTGCGAATCCATCTCCACCAGTAGGACCTGCATTAGGTGCTAAAGGTGTTAACATCATGGATTTCTGTAAGCAATTCAACGCTCGTACGCAAGACAAACCAGGTCAAGTATTACCTGTTGTAATCACTGTATATGCCGACAAATCTTTTGATTTTATCATCAAGACTCCTCCAGTAGCTGTTCAATTAAAAGACGCAGCTAAATTAAAATCTGGATCAGGAGAGCCAAACCGTAAGAAGGTGGCTAGTATTACTTGGGATCAAGTAAAGACTATCGCAGAAGATAAGATGCCGGATTTGAACGCATTTACCGTTGAGTCAGCTATGAAAATGGTTGCAGGTACAGCACGTAGTATGGGTATTACCGTATCTGGTGATGCTCCTTGGAAAAATTAATTAACGAAATCAGTTTAAGAAAGTGGCTAGATTAACAAAAAATCAAAAAGCGGCACTATCCAAAATTGAAGCTGGTAAGGCGTATACTTTAAAAGAAGCTTCGGCTTTGGTTAAAGAAATCACCAATACCAAGTTTGATGCTTCAGTGGATATCGACGTTCGTTTGGGCGTAGATCCTCGTAAAGCAAATCAAATGGTTCGTGGTATCGCAACATTACCTCACGGAACTGGTAAGACAGTTCGTGTTTTAGTTTTATGTACTCCTGATAAGGAAGAAGAAGCTAAAGCAGCAGGTGCGGACTACGTAGGTCTTGACGACTACATCAGCAAAATCGAAGGTGGTTGGACTGACGTTGACATTATCATCACTATGCCTAGTGTTATGGCGAAAGTAGGTAAATTGGGTCGTATTTTAGGTCCAAGAAACTTGATGCCTAACCCTAAAACTGGTACAGTAACTACCGAAGTTGGTAAAGCTGTTACCGAAGTTAAGGCTGGTAAGATCGATTTCAAAGTTGACAAAACCGGTATCATCCACACTTCAGTTGGTAAAGTGTCTTTCGATGCAGATAAAATCTATGATAACGCATTAGAGGTATTGCAAACGTTAGCTCGTTTGAAACCATCTGCAGCTAAAGGAACGTACTTCAAGAGTATTCACATTTCATCAACCATGAGTCCAGGTATTCATGTAGAAACTAAATCAGTAGTAGGAATTTAATCATGAGAAAAGAACTTAAACATGAAATTGTTCAAGCTTTAGCAGAGCAGATTAAATCTTACGGTAGTTTCTATATTACCGATACTGCGGATTTATCTGTTGATAAAGTGAATAACATTCGTCGCAAATGTTTCGAGCAAAACATCGAGATTCAAGTTGTGAAAAACACCTTGATCAAGAAGGCATTGTTAGAAGCAGGTGTTGACTCTGAAGAGATCTTTGGCGTATTAAAAGGAGCATCTACATTATTGTTTGCTGAGACAAACAATGCTCCAGCGAAATTGATCAAACAATTACGTAAAGAAGGTGAAAAACCAGTATTGAAAGCAGCGTATATTCAAGAAACTGCGTTCATTGGTGACAACCAACTTGATGCATTAGTGAATCTTAAATCTAAAGAGGAACTTATCGCGGACGTTATTGCATTACTTCAGTCTCCTGCGAAGAACGTTATTTCTGCACTTCAATCAGGCGGAAATACAATTTCAGGCTTAGTAAAAGCATTAGAAGAAAGAGGCTAACGATCACTCTTTCGAAACAAAGATCGTTGCAATTTAATTAACAATTATTTTTTAAAGTACATTCAAAAAATCAAAATAAAATGGCAGATTTAAAACAACTTGCTGAACAGTTAGTTAACTTAACAGTAAAAGAAGTTAAAGAATTAGCTGATATCTTAAAAGACGAATACGGTATTGAGCCTGCTGCTGCTGCTGTAGCTGTTGCTGCTGCACCTGCTGGTGATGGCGCTGCTGCTGCTGAAGAGAAAACTTCATTTGACGTTATCTTGAAAGAAGCTGGTGGTCAGAAATTAGCTGTAGTGAAATTAGTTAAAGATTTAGCTGGTTTAGGTTTGAAAGAAGCAAAAGACTTAGTTGACGGTGCACCTAAAGAATTAAAAACTGGTGTTTCTAAAGACGAAGCTGAAGCTTTGAAAAAACAACTAGAAGAAGCTGGAGCTGTAGTTGAGATTAAATAATCTCGCATAAAGCGCCAAAAACTTAGACTCTGATAGGTTTCCTGTCAGAGTCTATTCCTGTTTATTAGCAACAACATGGATCTGCGTTTTCGCTGAGACCAGATCGGAAGACCAAATCAGCTATGTTAGCTCAGTTTTTTAAAACTAAATACTTATTCCCTTGGCAAACAATAAAATTCAACAAGAAAGAGTAAATTTTGCAACCAGTAAGAAGGTAATCGATTATCCGGATTTCTTGGATGTACAATTGGAGTCTTTCAGGGAGTTTTTTCAATTAGAAACTACTTCGGACAACCGCCATCAGGAAGGGCTTTACAAGGTTTTCGCAGAAAACTTCCCTATTTCTGATTCAAGAAACATCTTTGTGCTCGAGTTTTTGGATTATTTCATTGATCCGCCGCGCTATGACATCCAAGAATGTATTGAGCGTGGATTAACTTACAGCGTGCCTTTGAAGGCAAAACTGAAGTTGTCTTGTAATGATGAAGAACACGAAGACTTCGAAACTATTGTACAGGATGTATATTTAGGAACTATCCCTTACATGACTCCAAAAGGTACCTTTGTAATCAATGGTGCTGAGCGTGTAATCGTTTCTCAATTACACCGTTCCCCTGGTGTGTTCTTCGGTCAAAGTAGACATACAAATGGTACTAAACTTTATTCTGCTAGGGTAATTCCTTTTAAAGGTTCTTGGATCGAGTTTGCTACAGACGTGAACAACGTGATGTATGCCTATATCGATCGTAAGAAAAAATTCCCAGTTACTACCTTATTACGCGCAATCGGATTTGATTCGGATAAAGATATCCTTGAATTGTTCGATTTAGCTGATGAAGTAAAAGTTAGCAAAACTGGTTTGAAGAAATACGTTGGTCGTCGTTTAGCGGCTAGGGTATTGAACAAGTGGACGGAAGATTTCGTTGATGAAGATACAGGTGAAGTTGTATCCATCGACCGTAATGAAATCATCCTTGAACGCGAAACTGTTTTAGAAGAAGACCACATTGACTTGATCATTGATGCTGGCGTAAAATCCATCATCCTTACAAAAGAAGATGAATCAAACAATGCGGACTATTCCATTATATACAATACATTACAGAAGGATACTTCGAACTCAGAGAAAGAGGCTGTGGAGCACATCTATCGCCAATTACGTAACGCTGAACCACCTGATGAGGAAACTGCTCGTGGTATCATCGATCGTTTATTCTTCTCTGACAAACGTTATGATTTAGGTGATGTAGGTAGATACCGTATCAACCGTAAATTAAACTTAGAGACAGATTCGGAAACGAAAGTGTTAACTCGTGAAGATATTATCGCGATTGTGAAGTACTTGATCAACTTGATCAACTCGAAAGCGGAAGTGGATGATATCGATCACTTGTCAAACCGTCGTGTTCGTACAGTAGGTGAGCAATTATATGCTCAATTCGGTGTAGGTTTAGCGCGTATGGCTCGTACCATTCGTGAGCGTATGAACATTCGTGATAACGAGGTGTTCACTCCAACCGACTTGATCAATGCTCGTACCTTGTCTTCTGTGATTAACTCGTTCTTCGGAACTAACCAGTTATCACAGTTCATGGACCAAACGAACCCATTAGCGGAGATTACGCACAAACGTCGTCTTTCAGCTTTAGGTCCTGGTGGTCTTTCTCGTGAACGTGCTGGTTTCGAGGTTCGTGACGTGCACTATACGCACTATGGTCGTCTTTGTACGATTGAAACACCAGAGGGTCCAAACATTGGTTTGATTTCGTCCCTTTCGGTACACGCTAAGATCAATAACTTAGGATTTATCGAAACACCTTATCGTAAAGTTCAAGACGGTAAAGTAGTTGTTGATGAGCCAGTAGTTTATTTATCGGCAGAAGATGAAGATGATAAGACAATCGCGCAAGCGAATGCGATATATGATGATAAAGGTAATTTCTTAGATGCGAAAGTAAAAGCACGTTATGAGGGTGACTTCCCGATTATCGAGCCTGAGAAATTAGACTATATGGACGTTGCTCCTAACCAGATTACTTCAATCGCGGCTTCATTGATTCCTTTCTTGGAACACGATGATGCTAACCGTGCCTTGATGGGATCGAACATGCAACGTCAGGCAGTGCCTTTATTACGTCCGCAAGCTCCAGTTGTGGGAACAGGATTGGAAGCTCGTGTGGCTAAAGACTCACGTACCTTAATCAATGCAGAAGGTAATGGTGTAGTAGAATACGTGGATGCACAAGAAATCCATATCCGCTATGACCGTACTGAGAATGACCGTTTGGTGTCATTTGATGAGGACGTTAAAGTTTATAAATTAACGAAATTCAAGAAAACCAACCAGAATACTTGTATCAACTTGAAACCTATCGTAAGAAAAGGTCAGCAAGTAAGCAAAGGTCAGGTATTATGTGAGGGTTATGCTACAGAAGACGGAGAATTAGCATTAGGCCGTAACTTGAAAGTTGCATTCATGCCTTGGCAAGGATATAACTTTGAGGATGCGATCGTAATTTCTGAGCGTGTTGTATCTCAAGATTTGTTCACTTCATTACACATTGAAGAGTTCGAATTGGAAGTACGTGATACTAAACGTGGTGAAGAGGAATTAACTGCTGATATTCCTAACGTCTCTGAAGAAGCTACAAAAGACTTAGACGAGAACGGTATTATCCGTATCGGAGCTGAGGTTGGCGAAGGTGATATCTTAATTGGTAAGATTACTCCTAAAGGAGAGTCTGATCCTTCACCAGAAGAGAAATTATTACGTGCGATCTTCGGTGATAAAGCCGGTGATGTTAAGGATGCATCCTTAAAAACTCCACCTTCTATCAAAGGTGTGGTTATCGACACAAAATTATTCTCCCGTGCGAAGAAAATGTCTAAAGAAGTTGAGCGTAAAGCTTTAGAGAAATTAGAAGTAGCACACGATAAAAACATCAAAGTATTAAAAGATCGTTTAGTGGATAAATTATTCACTATTGTAAACGGTAAAACCTCTCAAGGTATTTACAATGTATACAAAGAGCTTTTAGTAGCTAAAGGTGCTAAATTCACACAAAAGATCCTTCAAGATCTTGACTACAACAATGTAAATCCAACAGGATGGACTACTGATGATGACAAGAACGAGATGATCAAGTATGCACTACACAACTACAGCATTAAAGTAAATGAGGAGTTAGGTGCATTCAAACGTGAGAAATTCGCAATCTCGGTAGGGGATGAGCTTCCATCAGGAATTGTTCAGATGGCTAAGGTTTACGTGGCGAAGAAACGTAAATTGAAAGTTGGTGATAAGATGGCAGGTCGTCACGGAAACAAAGGTATTGTTGCTCGTATCGTAAGAGATGAAGATATGCCATTCTTAGAAGATGGTACACCAGTTGATATCGTGTTGAACCCACTAGGGGTACCTTCGCGTATGAACCTTGGACAGATCTATGAGACTGTATTAGGATGGGCTGGTCAGAAATTAGGTGTTAAGTTTGCTACTCCGATCTTCGATGGTGCAGAAATGGATCAAGTAGAAGAGTGGGTAGAAAAAGCAGGCTTACCAAAATCTGGTCGTACATACTTGTACAATGGATTAACTGGAGAGCGTTTTGACCAACCAACTACGGTAGGTGTAATCTACATGTTGAAATTAGGACACATGGTAGATGATAAAATGCACGCTCGTTCAATTGGACCATACTCATTGATTACTCAACAGCCATTAGGTGGTAAGGCTCAATTCGGTGGTCAGCGTTTCGGTGAGATGGAGGTTTGGGCATTAGAAGCATTCGGTGCATCAAATATCCTTCAAGAGATCTTGACCGTGAAATCGGATGATGTAGTAGGACGTGCTAAAACTTACGAAGCAATCGTAAAAGGTAACAACCTTCCTACACCATCAGTACCAGAATCGTTCAACGTATTGGTACACGAACTACGCGGATTAGGTTTAGATATCACATTGGATTAATCAAGCAAATAGAGCTTAAGAAGGCCTTAAACCTTCTTAAGCTTTCACATACAGCTTTAACTTTTTACTAAGTATGTCTTACAAAAAAGATAATAAAATCAAAAGTAACTTTACATCGATTACGATCAGCTTAGCATCTCCAGAGACTATTTTGGAGCGCTCAAGTGGTGAGGTTACTAAACCAGAAACCATCAACTACCGTACTTACAAGCCTGAGCGCGACGGATTATTCTGTGAGCGTATTTTCGGTCCTGTAAAAGATTACGAATGTCACTGTGGTAAATACAAACGTATACGCTATAAGGGTATCGTGTGTGACCGTTGTGGTGTTGAGGTTACAGAGAAGAAAGTACGTCGTGAGCGTATGGGACACATCAACTTGGTGGTTCCTGTAGCACACATCTGGTACTTCCGTTCTCTTCCAAACAAAATCGGTTACTTATTAGGTCTTCCTACTAAGAAATTAGATATGATCATCTACTACGAGAGATATGTTGTTATTCAAGCAGGTATCAAAGAAGATGATGGTATTTCTTACATGGATTTCTTAACAGAAGAAGAGTACTTGGATATTTTGGATACCCTTCCAAAAGAAAACCAGTACTTGGATGATACTGATCCACAGAAATTCGTTGCGAAAATGGGTGCTGAGGCACTAGAGGATTTATTAAAACGTCTAGACCTTGACCAATTATCGTACGATCTTCGTCACCAAGCAGCTAACGAAACTTCTCAACAGCGTAAGAACGAGGCTTTAAAGCGTCTTCACGTAGTTGAAGCTTTCCGTGGTGCTAATGATCACATCGAGAACCGCCCTGAGTGGATGATCGTGAAAATCGTTCCTATTATTCCACCAGAATTACGTCCATTAGTACCTTTGGATGGTGGTCGTTTCGCGACTTCGGATTTGAACGACTTATACCGTCGTGTAATTATCCGTAACAACCGTTTGAAACGTTTGATCGAGATCAAAGCACCAGAAGTAATCTTACGTAACGAGAAGCGTATGCTTCAAGAAGCGGTAGACTCTTTATTCGATAACTCGCGTAAAGTAAACGCAGTTAAGACAGAGGGTAACCGTGCCTTAAAATCCTTATCTGATATCTTAAAAGGTAAACAAGGTCGTTTCCGTCAGAACTTATTAGGTAAGCGTGTTGACTACTCTGCACGTTCTGTAATTGTTGTAGGTCCTCACTTGAAATTACACGAGTGTGGTCTTCCTAAAGATATGGCAGCTGAGCTTTACAAACCGTTCATCATCCGTAAGATGATTGAAAGAGGAATTGTAAAGACTGTAAAATCTGCTAAGAAAATCGTAGATCGCAAAGATCCAGTAGTATGGGATATCCTTGAAAATGTATTGAAAGGTCACCCAGTATTACTTAACCGTGCTCCTACGCTTCACCGTTTGGGTATTCAGGCTTTCCAACCTACTTTAGTAGAGGGTAAAGCAATTCAATTACACCCATTAGTGTGTACAGCGTTCAACGCCGATTTTGACGGTGACCAGATGGCAGTTCACTTACCTTTAGGTAATGCTGCAATTTTGGAAGCCCAAATCTTAATGTTGGCAGCACACAACATCCTTAACCCAGCTAACGGTTCTCCAGTTACTGTACCATCTCAAGACATGGTATTGGGTCTTTACTACATCACTAAAGGCCGTAAAACTGACGATAAATTAGTAATGAAAGGTGAAGGAAGTACTTTCTATTCAGCAGAAGAGGTTATCATCGCTTTGAACGAAGGAAAAGTAGATCTTCACGCATTTATCAAGGTTAAGACTCGTATTAAAACAAAAGAAGGCGAATTTAAAGACGCCATCATTGATACTACAGTAGGTCGTGTGATCTTTAACCAGATCGTTCCTGAAGAAGTAGGTTATATCAATGAATTATTAACCAAGAAATCCCTACGTAATGTAATCGGTGAAATCGTTAAGAACACTGGTATGGCACGTGCGGCTAAATTCTTGGATGATATGAAAGAATTAGGATTCCAAACTGCATTTAAAGGAGGATTATCCTTCAACTTGCAAGATTTGAATATCCCTGCTGCTAAAGCTGATTTGATTGCTCAAGCTACGAATGAAGTAGAAGAAGTAATGAACAACTATAACATGGGTTTCATTACCAACAACGAGCGTTACAACCAAATCATCGATATCTGGACACGTATCAACAACAGATTGACTGCACACGTAATGGATATCCTTTCGAACGACAACCAAGGTTTCAACTCAGTATACATGATGTTGGATTCAGGAGCTCGTGGTTCGAAGGAGCAGATTCGTCAGTTATGTGGTATGCGTGGTTTGATGGCTAAACCACAGAAGTCTGGTACTTCTGGAGGGGAAATCATCGAGAACCCGATTTTATCGAACTTTAAAGAAGGATTATCCGTATTAGAGTACTTTATTTCTACCCACGGTGCGCGTAAAGGTCTTGCGGATACGGCGTTGAAAACGGCGGATGCGGGTTACTTAACTCGTCGTTTACATGACGTAGCTCAAGATATGATTGTTGTAGAACAAGACTGTAATGGCCTTCGTGGTATCTACACAACTGCCTTGAAAGATAATGATGATATCGTTGAACCATTATATGACCGTATCTTAGGTCGTACACCATTGAACGATGTTGTTAATCCTGAAACTGAAGAGCTAATTGTAGCTGCAAACGAAGATATCACAGAAGAGATTGCTGAAGCGATTGAAAACGCTGGAATTGAAGGCGTAGAAATCCGTTCGGTATTGACATGTGAGTCTAAGCGCGGAGTATGTGCTTGTTGTTATGGCCGTAACTTAGCTTCTGGTAAGCGTGTTCAATTGGGTGAGGCTGTAGGTGTAATTGCTGCACAGTCCATCGGTGAGCCAGGTACGCAGTTAACACTTCGTACGTTCCACGTCGGTGGTACGGCTTCCAACATTGCTGCAGAATCTTCTATCATCGCTAAATACGACGGTAAGATCGAATTTGAAAACGTTCGTACAGTTGAAAAAGAAGGTGAAGAAGGTCCTTACCAAGTAGTATTAGGTCGTTCAGGTGAGATTAAAGTTGTAAATGAAGATCGTAAAGTTCTTTACCAACAAATCATTCCATACGGTTCAAACCTTTTCGTAAAAGAAGGCGAGCAAGTAGAAAAAGGAACTAAGTTGGTAGACTGGGATCCATATAACGCAGTAATTATCTCTGAGTTTGCTGGTAAAGTTGAATTTGACGCGATCATCGAAGGTATTACCTTCCGTGAAGAGTCTGATGAGCAAACTGGTCACAAAGAGAAAGTAATTATCGAGACTCGTGATAAAACGAAAAACCCGACTATCAAGGTATTAGATAATAAAGGTGAAATCATCCGTTCATACAACATTCCAGTAGGAGCTCACGTTTCCGTTTCTGACGGTCAAAAAGTGAAAGAAGGTGCGGTATTAGTTAAGATCCCTCGTTCTACAGGTAAGACCCGAGATATTACGGGTGGTCTTCCTCGTGTAACGGAGTTATTCGAGGCTCGTAATCCTTCAAACCCTGCAGTTGTAACCGAAATCGATGGTGTTGTATCTTTAGGTGGTGTTAAACGTGGTAACCGTGAGATCTCTATTGAGTCTCGTGATGGCCAAGTTAAAAAATACTTAGTGCCACTTTCTAAACACATCTTGGTACAGGATAATGACTTTATCAAAGCAGGTATGCCTTTATCCGATGGACAGATTTCTCCTTCAGATATCTTGTCAATCAAAGGCCCTTCTGCGGTACAAGAATATATCGTAAATGGTATCCAAGAGGTTTACCGCCTACAAGGGGTAAAAATCAACGATAAACACTTCGAAACCATCGTTCACCAAATGATGCAGAAAGTGAATATCGAAGATCCAGGAGATACTCGTTTCTTAGAAAAAGAAGCAGTAAACAAATGGGATTTCATGGAAGAGAACGACTCATTATACGACAAGAAAGTTGTTGTAGATGCAGGTGATTCTAAATCTTTACGTCCAGGACAGATTATTGCTATGCGTAAATTACGCGAGGAAAACTCTAGCTTGAAACGTCAAGACATGAAACTTGTTGAAGTTCGTGATGCTATCCCAGCTACTTCAAGTCCATTGTTACAAGGTATTACTCGTGCTTCATTAGGTACGAAGTCATTTATCTCAGCTGCTTCCTTCCAGGAAACAACTAAGGTATTGAACGAAGCAGCAATCGCTGGTAAACGTGATAACCTATTAGGATTGAAAGAAAACGTAATTGTTGGTCACTTAATCCCTTCAGGTACAGGTTTACGTCAGTACAGCAACATCATTGTTGGTTCTCGTGAAGAGTACGATCAATTATTAGCTTCTAAAGAAGAAGATTAATAATTAAGAGGTTGGAATTTCCAAGCTTCGGCTTGACAAGAATTTCAATAACATATACAAAAATGGTCTGGTTTCAATATGAAATCAGACCATTTTGTTTTTTATATTTACAGAGAAACCTATGAATTTACATGCCACACTAACCTTTTTACGGCATGATTGTTTATTGATTTAAGAAAAAGAAATATGAGTTTAGATTTAATACTTAACCAATTTGAATGGGAATGGAATGACCTACTAAAAGCAGTCTTATCCTTATTGGCGGGATTTGTATTAGGTTTTGAAAGGGAATGGAAGGATAAGGCTGCCGGCTTTAAAACCATTTCTATTATCTGCCTAGGGAGTACTTTGTTCTCGCTTTTATCCTATAAACTTGGTGCAGGGGAATCAGAAGATGCTACCAGGATTGCTTCCTATGTTGTTTCTGGTATTGGTTTCTTAGGCGCAGGTGTGATCTTTAAAGATGGTGTCAATGTCAATGGGCTTACCACTGCAAGTATTATTTGGATGTCTGCGGCTATTGGTATGGCTATAGGATTTGGCGTTTTCTTGACAGCGGCTATATTCTTATTTGCTTGTTTCATCATCTTAATTTCAGGTAAACTTATTAACCATTACATCATCCGTAATATTGGTAGAATGGCAACACTTACTCTTCATCGGGATAATGTGGCGGCAAAAGATGAAATCATAGATTCCATTCGTCCTTTGGTAAAACAGATCAAAATCAAGAATATTTTATTGACAGAAGACGAGCTAACCATCACCATGGAAGTCTTGATCAATAAGGATAACATCCGAAAGTTTGAAAAACGCTTATTAGAGAATAAAAAACTTTTAGAAGTTAGTTTATA
Organism: Sphingobacterium lactis; assembly: GCF_051951495.1. Taxonomy (GTDB): domain Bacteria; phylum Bacteroidota; class Bacteroidia; order Sphingobacteriales; family Sphingobacteriaceae; genus Sphingobacterium; species Sphingobacterium lactis_A. Next base: position 519,380 of record NZ_JBNHAS010000002.1, read on the forward strand.
GAAAGTATAAACTAAATTATTTTGTCCAGGAAAAGAGCTTTGTACAATTCGCTTGAATTTGATCATAATCATATCCAGCATCACTTTGACTGAATAATTTAGATCCTAATCCAACAGCACTTACTCCGGCTTTAAACCAAGTACGTATATTATCTTCTGTTGTATCTACTCCACCTGTAGGCATAAACTTCAGTTTCGGAAATAGAGGTTTAATACTCTTTAAAAAGGAAGGTCCTAAAGTTTCCCCTGGAAATAATTTAATGAAAGTACAACCCGCTTCTTGAGCTTGGGCTATTTCTGATGGGGTCATACAGCCTGGAATCCACAACATCTGATGTTTATTAGCGACTTCTGCAATACTGTAATTAAAGATAGGACTAACCAAAAAGTCTGTTCCTAAGGATACGAATTCCTCTGCTGTTTGGGCATCTAATATAGTTCCAATGCCCAATTTTAAGTCTGGGAATTCTGTATTGCGGTATACAAGTAATTCAGCAAAATTACTTTTTGCAGCTGCACCACGGTTTACAAACTCAAATGTGCGAATACCCCCATCATAGCATGCCTTCATAATCTGTTTACAGATTTGAAGGTCATCGTGATAAAAGACAGGAATTACAGGATACTCGAAGATATGTGTTAAAAGTTGTTCTTTCATTTTATTTGTATTTACCATTACCAAAATCACCTTCTACAAATAACTTATAATAGCCAGTTCCTGTAGCGGTTTCAATAATATCTTGATTGCTCATTCCTTGACGGCAAGCATAAATGAGCCCAGCCATAAAAGCATCACCACTGCCTATGCGGTCTACAGCTTCTTGGGTTTCATAAGTTTTAGAGATCACATCCTCTTGTTTGGTATGCAAGGTGCCATAAAACAAGTTATGCTGAGGATGATCGATGAATCGAAATGTATTAGCAATCAACTTTGCTTTTGGAAACATGCTAAACAGTTCCTTAGCATTTTCTTTGGCAAAATCAAAATATACGGCTTGACTCGTTTCTCTATTGAATTGTTCATCAATGTTAGAACCAAGCATTTTATTGGATGCCCAGATATTGCCCATTATCAAATCACAATATTGTACAAGCTCCGGCATAATGTCTTTTGGCTGCTTTCCATATTGCCAAAGTTTGCTTCGGTAATTTAGGTCTACGGAAATATAAATACCTCGATTAGAAGCTTCCGTTAAAATAGCCTTCATGAGCTTTGCCATGTTTTCATTCAAGGCAGGGGTAAGTGCTGACCAATGAAACCAAGTGACCCCTTCCAGTAATTGAGCTATGTTTAAATCATTTGGATTTAATAAACTGAAACTAGAATATTTTCTATCGTAAATAACCTCTCCAGATGATAAGCCATTTGCTGATAACAGGATATAGCTGCCTATACGATCGCCAGACCAAATAACCTTGCTGTTATCTACAGCAAAGGCCTCTATAAAAGCCAGGATTTCTTCACTTAGTTTATTCTTAGGGAAGGCGGATACATATTGTACTTCTTCACCCATCTGCGCTAATGATACTGCCACATTGGCTTCGGAGCCTCCAGGGTAGATTTTCAGTAAATTATCGGGACTCTTAAAAAAATGATTCCCTACGCTCTGTTTTCGAATTAGGATCTCTCCAAAAGATAGTATCTTGTTCATTGGTAATATCGTACTGCAATTTAATTCTTTTTTCTATATCACCCCAATTACCCCCAAGTAATTTTCTTTTTCTCTTAATTTTTGAGGATATTTCATTAATATTGGAGAATATCTAACCACAAACTATGGGAATTCTTGATCAATTTTCCCTAAAAGGCAAAAAAATCGTTATAACCGGTGGAACAGGCGTTTTAGGAAAATCATTTGTCCATGCCCTTGCAGAGGCTGGCGCGGAAATATGTATACTAGGAAGAAGCGAAGACAAAATTAAAGAAGCAGTCCAAACTGCTGAAAACTTAGGGGCCAAAGCCATAGGCCTAGTCGCAGATGTCATGAATGAAGATTCAGTACAAGCTGCAAAAGAGAATCTACTCCAACAATGGGACAGTATCGATGGGCTAATCAATGCCGTTGGTGGTAATATCCTTGGAGCAACAATCGGTGAACAACAATCTATATTTGATAATAAAATCCAAGATACCATCAAGGCTATTGAGCTGAACTTGTATGGAACTATTATTCCGACTTTAATATTTGGTGAAATCATTGCCGATAAAGGAAAAGGTTCTATCATCAACATTTCATCTTTAGCGGCTAGCCGTCCATTGACTCGAGTATTGGGATATACGGTTGCAAAGCATGGTATCGATGGATTCACCAAATGGATGGCTACAGAATTAGCTATTCGTTATGGCGATAAAGTACGTGTGAATGCTATTGCCCCTGGTGTGTTCTTGACTGAACAGAACAGAAACTTGTTGACCAATCCTGATGGTACTTATGCTGAAAGAGCGCAGAAGTTCATCAATGGAACACCTTATGGTCGCTTAGGAGATCCTTCAGAATTAGAAGGAACATTAGTTTACCTGTTAAGTGATGCTTCTGCATTCGTAACAGGGGAGACTATCTTTGTAGATGGTGGGTTTAATGCATGGTGCGGCGTATAAAAATAACATGAAAGAGAAGCAATTTTTAGAACAAACTTGGAGATGGTATGGCCCAAATGATCCGGTTTCCTTGGATGACGTAAAACAAGCTGGTGCAACAGGAATAGTTACAGCCTTACACCATATCCCACATGGGGAAGTATGGCCAATAGAAGATATCCTCGAACGTAAGCAAATAATCGAAGAGGCCGGTTTAGTATGGTCTGTGGTAGAATCCGTGCCGGTTCATGAAGCCATCAAAACCAACTCGGCAGATGCAGAAAATTATTTAATCAATTACAGGCAGTCGCTTAAGAATCTTGCGCAATGTGGTATTAAAACGGTATGTTATAACTTTATGCCCGTTTTAGACTGGACAAGAACTCAATTGGACCTCCTGATGAAAGATGGTTCCAAAGCGCTCTATTTTGACTGGATTGATTTGGCAATTTTTGATATTCATATCTTAAAAAGACCAAATGCGAGTGCAGACTATTCCTCACATATCCAAACAGAAGCTGAACAGCGATTACAGAAAATGGATGAGCAAGCACTATTAGATCTTCAAAATAATGTCTTGATGGGAATACCTGGAGAAGGTGATATATCTTTAGAATCCTTACAGCAAAGTATTGAAACCTATAAACAAATTGGTTTCGGTGGCCTAAGAAAGAATTTAATCAGCTTTCTGAACGCCATAGCTGAGGTCTGTGAGAGCGAGGGAATTAAGATGACCATTCACCCAGATGATCCGCCATATCAAATCCTGGGGCTTCCTAGGGTGATGAGCAATGAAGCAGATTTGTTGTATTTGATTACCGAAGAACCTAAAGAGTTCAATGGTATTTGTTTCTGTACAGGATCGTTGGGTGCAGGACCAACAAATGACCTTCCGGCTATCTTTGCCAAAGTTAAACACCGAGTACATTTTGTACACTTAAGAAATGTAAAACGTGATGAATTGGGAAGCTTCTACGAAGCAGACCATTTAGACGGCGATGTGGATATGTACGAAGTGATGAAAGGATTGGTTGCTGAAAATCAAGAACGTGAAAAACCAATTCCTTTTCGTCCAGACCATGGTCATCAAATGTTGGATGACTTGGCGAAAACAACCAACCCTGGTTATTCAGCTATTGGCAGACTGCGTGGATTAGCCGAATTAAGAGGTTTGGAATTAGGTGTAATTCGAGCAATCTAACAAAATGTTCATTTCTTTGTTATTCAAGGAAATGAACATTTTATCATATACCCAAAAGTATATTAATGCGCTAAGGTGATTATAGGACCGGTTGAGAATTGCGAGCTAATAAACTTCTATCCGATATAAACCACCTTAGCTTATCTTAAGAAAAACCAAATACATTAGGTAGATTTTATGAAGCTTATTAGCTTTTTTGAGAATATCAATCAGCAGTTCTAAAATTGGCTGATTGGACATTGATTATTTATACCAAAATTACGAATAAATTCCTTTCAATGAATTGAACCTTAGGTCCTTCCGTACCCCAATTAGCCTAATAATCCCTCTAAAATATAACGATTTGCCCTTTTTCTTATTAGATAATTATTCTAAAATTTTTATAAAGTTAAGAAAGTTTGTAACAAACATTGTGAAAGGTTAGAATGCTTTAAATATTAAAAAGCCACTAACATAATTGCTAATTATTAGGTTATTAGCTATGCTAGTGGCTTTTTTGGTGTATATGTTATAGAAATTATTTAAGCTTTTCCGTTAAAAACACGATTTCTTTATAATTATCTTTTTCATATACTATTCCCATCACTTTAGGCTTTAAAAGAACCATATCGGAATATGCAGAATAAGACCCTTTATATCCTTCTGGACTTTTAGCAATCACTTTATTCAAATACCAGGTTTTACCTTGATCTTTGGAAAGTCTTAAGGTCAAATTATCTCGATGGTTTGGGTCAGCCGCATTCAAATGTGCAAGAATAAATTTCTTTCCTTTTTTCCAAGACAATACTGAACCTTGGTTAATGGGATCTGGTAGGTTAGGATCTGGAGTTGAGGATACCCAAGTTTCACCACCATCAATTGAACGCGAGATAATACGTTGCTTAGGCGTGATCTGTTGGTTTCTAGAGCTCATGTAAACTTCGTTATCTCCAATCTGTGCTGCAGTTGATTCATTGGTGCCGGGAAATAAAACATCTTGGCTCAGTTTGAAGCTTTTTCCATGGTCATCAGAATAATAAGCATGGGCATTCCAATCCTTTCCTTGCGCTTTAGGATCTCCTGCATTATGATTTGCTGCTACATATATCCTTCCCTTATGAGGGCCAGAAACAAATTGAAAGGCATGACCTGGCGTGTTGGCATAGGTCCGCCAATCTTCGGAAAAATTGTAATTCGGATTTATACCCGGTTGTTTAGGTCTATGCGTTTGTGCTGTAATATTTACAGGAGCAGACCAAGTTTTAGCACCATCCGTTGAGGTAATATACCAAACCTCACGCAAGCCATTTCCTTTTCGAACATCGCCTTCATGGTTATTTCCAGTATTGTAAAATAAGAAAATACGTCCTTTTGGATAGGCAGGATCTGTCAGGTCTACCACAGGAGCCATATTACCAGCTTGAAGTTTATCAAAATCAGCAGCTACATACAATTTGCTCCAGGTCTTACCTTGGTCTTGACTGATTTTATACACAATGTCCACATTTCCAAAGTCCCCAGCATGATCTACTCGACCTTCAGAAAAGGCTATTAGATCACCATTTTTATTTTTAATAAGTGCTGGAATACGATAACTCGCATAACCATCTTCACCAGATCGGAATACGACTGATTCTTGTGCTTGAATGGTGAAGATAAATAGAGCGGCTAAAAAGGTTAAAAGTAAATTTTTCATATAAGTAAAATGTAGGTTTTATTGATATGGGACAAAGGTAAACATCCATTTCAATGGATTCTGCCAATCTTTGCCAGATAATTTGCTAACAGGTAACTTGATTAATACTTCATTCCATCCCTTTTTTAAGGAAATAGTACTTGGCTTGCGGAAAGAATAACCTTCGTCAATCAATGGGATTTCCATCGCACCTTTCTTTCCTGCTTGTTTCCAGTGTGGAGGAGAGATTATTTGCTTATTTACCCATACTTGACTCACAAGATCATCCCATTTGCCCAAAGATGGACTATCTGAAGCATAAGATCTAGAGAGGTTATTAAAACCAATCCAAAAATTTTTAATTCCTTCCTCATCAGACCAGATTTTCGTGCGAGCATACCAAGTACTGTTTTGTGTGGGCTTTTCTATTGCTCCCTGAAGTACATCTGCCCACCAATGTCTTAAAATAATCGTTCCACCTCGTGCAATTTTGTTTACTGGAATAGCTGTTGCAAAAGGATTTTCTTCAATTGGGAATTTTCGAGCAGTTTCTCCAGCATTATCAAATGGTCCAATAAGTTCCCATCGCATGTGGCTATTAGCAACAAAAGGGAAGGGTTTATCTTTAAAATATAGAGCCTTATGGATCAATAATCGTTGTTCAAAATCCTGGAATTGTTTAAAGGCTGGCGAGTTTTCTTCAGGAAGATTTGCTTTCCAACCTAATTCTCCATTTCCTTGCCAAGCTCTTTCACCAAAAGTTAATATACTCGGATAGATAGCACTTTGTAGAAACATATCCTCAGGCTTTGCAACGGCGCGATCAGGCCAAGAACATAATATGGCACCCCTTAATTGTTTGGTTTCCTTAGCTTCCTCTGCAAATCGTCTAAAAAACAATGTGCTTACCGTTTCTAAGGGATCCATATGGTTGATGTAAAGGTGCTTGGAGTCTACATACTGTCTATTTGATTTCGGATCGATCTTCTGCGCTCCACCAATCCATAATTGTCTTATGGTCTGTTCTTCTAAATTACTTCCAGGTTCCCAACCATAAGTACGTAAGCCCAAATGTTCCACAAAACTGGTGATTTCAGGCATAAATTGCTTATTCGTGATTTTCACCTCATCACCACCAATATGTAGCTCTGAGATTTCCGGGAAGTGCTCTGCAAACTCAACCAATAATTCCTTAACTCTGGCAATGCCTTGGTCTGTTTGCATAGAATACCCAAAATACCGTTCAAAGGCTGCACTATGCCCTGGCATATCAATCTCCGGTAAAAATTGAATATGACGCTCTTGACAATAACGAATCAATTCCTTAAATTCGGCAATGCTATAATATTTCCCAGGCCAACGTGTCATATTTGACGCATCCGTTAATCCCGGAAACTTCTTGCTCTCCAGCCGCCAAGCAATATCTTCTGTAAAATGAAAATGCAGTAAGTTCAACTTATACCTCGCCATGATGTCGATCTGCTCCTTCAACATGTCCATTGGTTGGTAATTTCTACCCACATCTACCAAAAAACCGCGTAAAGAGAATTGAGGAACATCCTTTATTGAGACAAAAGGAAGGGTTTTATTTTCAAACTTAAATTGTCTTAATGTTTGTAAGGCGTAGAACAATCCTTTATTGCTGAAAGCCCGAATGGCTATACCTTTGGAATTTATCTCCAAAAAATAACCTTCCTCACCCAAGTCTTCTTTTAATTTTCGGTCTACCTTTAAGCTTATCGCGTGCAACTTATGCTTTTTCCCATGGCTATGGAAGCTTACACCGTTCTTTGTGAAAATAGTTTTAGCTAAGGCTAATTCCTGTTCAATTCCTTTTTTTGATCCTTCAAAGCGAATACCATCTGCGACATCTAATTGCCCCGTATTCCAGGAAATTTCAGTAGGATAGGGGATTAGAGCCTCAGATGCTTTATTTTGAGCATATAGGCTAGGGTTGTGAAAAAATAATACGAGAACACATACTATCCTAATCATCATGACTACCTTGCTTAAAGTCCTCGATTAATTTCCAACAATACCACTCTTGCCTTGGAAGATGAAAGGGCCCTTTAAATAAATTGCCCTTTGCTGTTTGGGCAATTTTCCCATCACGATGCAAATAACCAAACCATTCACCATGCTCCTTATCGTGAAAATGAGCATAAGCATAATCATGAACTTGTTTGTGCCATTCCGCATATTTCTCGTTTCCGGTAATTAAATACGCAAATAGAGTAGCGATGATCGCTTCATTTTGTGGCCACCAGAACTTCATGTCTTGCCAGTATTCTTGAACAGGTTTATGATAAACATCCCGGAAATACAATATTCCCCCATGTTCTTTGTCCCAACCTCTTTCCCACATATAATCCAACATCCGACAGCCCAAATCTATTAATTTTGGGTCATGGCCACGGTACTTTGCCTCATGCAGTATAAACCATGCTCCTTCAATAGCATGGCCAGGATTTAAGGTTCTACCATCAAAATGATCTATAATGGATCCATCAAGTGCAACTTGTTCCATTACACAGCGGATATCGTCCTTCACGAAGTTTTGTTCAATTTCTTGTATCCAAGCTAAAATCGCCTCATCACAACGTGGATCACCAATCGTTTCCCTTAGTTGTTGAGCTGTATTGATCAAAATCATTGGAATGCCAATACCTTTACTTGGACGAGTACTCTCATACTTTGCCTCCATTTGTCGATCACCTTTAGCATATTCCAAGCAAATGGTAAAAAGTGATCGTGCCATTTCAGCTGCCTCTTGATCACCACTAGCTTTCGCATAAGCAGCACATGCAATAACCGCAAAGGTCTCTGAAAAGAAATATCGACGCATCCGAATAGGATTACCTTCTCTGTCCACATGAAAGTACATCTTACCCTTGCTATCAAAACATTTATCCCTTAAAAACTCATATCCTAATTTTGCTCCTGCCAACCATTCCTCACGTGGCTCTACAGTATTGTATAGGGTAGATAACAGCCAACATGCCCGCCCTTGAATCCAAACTGCCTTGTCCGTATCCAAGATGCTCCCATCAGCATCTCGCATAAGCAAGTATCCTCCAAATTCCTCATCAAAGGACTTCGGGAACCAAAAAGGAACCGTATCCTGTAATAGCTGATTCTTATAAAATTCAGCATATTCAGATAAGGTTTTATCCTGTTCAATTTGTCTAAAAGTTTCTTTTGTACTTAACATGTTTTTATTCACTACTGTTGTCGAAGGAATGATTGTTTATCCCTTCCTTTATTTTAAGATTTAGTTTGAGGTGTTTTTCAAATCAATTGAAAAGGTTGATACAGGTACGGAATCTTCATTTTCTAAATTTGCATTTGTAAACGGCGCATAAGCATAGTATATCCGTTGACTTCCTTCAGGTAGATTAATTTCTATGGTAGATTTCTTAATCCTGATCTGCTGTATTGTTGAAAGATTTCCTTCCCTATCCATTACTTGAAACCCTTTGATTTCTTCAGCATTTTTTGTTTGAAACTGTTTACAATTTCGAAAATCCAGGACCCAAGTATTCTTGCCCCGTTGTGTCAACTTTTGGAGTTGCGGTGCATCAGCCTGATTTTTTAAATGATAACTGTGTTTTTTGACGAGGTTACTTAACCGAATGCCAATAGGGATTTTATCCTTTGGATGCACATCTTGCGGATGTCCTAAATCAGAACTCACTACCATATAAGTTTCCGGGATGATCGTCGCGAGTTTATTTTGGCTCTCCCGAAAAGCAGGCCATGATGGACGATTAATACTGGAAAGCTGTACAAAGTAAAAAGGTAAATCTTGTTGAAATGCTCTTCGCCAAGAATGGATTAATTTTGGAAATAAAAGTTCATGCAATTCTTTGTTATGCGCATTACTCTCCCCTTGATACCATAATACTGCTTTAAATTGATGATCTAGCCATTTCTGAACACCTGCCTCAAAATTGTAGGAAGGGTCATAGGGATGTCTTTGATTTTTAACCAAGCTGTTTTTTAAATTCTCGGCAGCACGTGTCCTGCAGAAATCTTGAATAAAATCCGATGTACGCCAAGTATGTATATAACTTGCTGATAAATTATCTTGCTCTAAATCACATCGGGCAATCCAAGACTCGGTATTTGAGCCACCAACAGCTAATTGAACCAGACCTATTGGAATATTCATCTCGCTTTGAATATCCGCCCCAAAAGCCAATGCAATTGCTGAAAAATTAGCTAATGATTGCGCTGAAGGCAACTCCCATTTTCCATGGAAATATTGGAGCTTATTGATCTGATTTAAGCTGTTGGTGTCCCAAGCTTGGTTCGTGGTTTCAGTGATTACCTGATTGTGATATAATCTTATGTATTTGTTGTTCTTTAATTTCTCGATGAGCTGCTGCGCATCCTTTGCATCTTTCATTGGAAAGGCCATGTTTGATTGACCGGAAGCCAGGTACACATCGCCGAATAAAATATCTTTTAAGTAGACTTCTTCTTTACCTGTGGTAACCCGAATATCAAATGGTCCACCAGCTTTCTGGGCTGGGAGTTCAATTTCCCAATTCCCCAATACATCAGCTTGTACTTTCCATTCCTGATCTTTGAAATAAAGCTTGATAATACCTCCCGAACTTGCCCTTCCTTTAATCTTATTCACACGCTCTCTTTGCAAAACCATATGGGAATTATAAGTTTCTGCAAGCTGTAGGGGAATGTGATTAGGTTTGATGTATTGGGCCAACTGCTTTGCGATTAATTGAGCACCTTCTGCCGATGGATGTAAATAATCATCAAATAAATCAATCCTTGAAGATAAGATATGGTGGTTGTCCACAAGAGTTACCGCATTGTTTACTGCTACTTCCCTTATTTTTTCCTGAATCTGTTGAAACCAATCGCGAGTACCAGAAAGAAATCTCGGATGACCACTAAATATGGGGCTCATCATACAGATATAGAAATCTGTTTTCGGATTTTTTGTTCGAAATATGTTCAGCAGCTGTTGATAATCTTTCTGAAAGTCTAATTGATAATTTGGCCAATTTCGAGGATCTGTATCATTTAATCCTAATGCAATGATTACGATGTCTGGTTGGAAGGCTAATGCATCTTGAAGTTCTTTAGATTTTAAATAGGGATTATGTCCATTTGCCAATAAAGTTGCCCCATTACGTCCGAAATTCCCCACCTCATATGCTGATCCCAAAAGCTCCTGTAGTTGGGAAGGATAGCTGTCTTCTTGGTTTAATCCAAACCCCTTGGTTACCGAATCACCAATACAAGCAACTTTCTTTTTTGCCTGAGCAAATAAGAAATTGATACAGCATAGTCCTATGAAGAAGAAATTAAGAGCCTTCCACATATGCTTTAGGTTTTAATACAATTAATTGTACCAACAGGACGATCGCAACAATTCCAGCCAATAAGGCGAAATGTGTTCCTAAATTCCCTTCGTCTGCTGATGCACCTAGTATTTTGGTGATATAGGCACCTGCAAATACACCAACCATATTCATGATACCATAGGCTGTAGCACGATAGCGAGCGTATACAAATTGACAGAGTATAGGCATATTATTGGCATCAAACATACCGAAGCCAAATCCAAATAACAGACCTGCAGCTACAATAGCGATGATATGATGCCCATAGCCAATCAATATGACGGCGGGAATAGTCAAGGCTAATCCTATTGCACTTGTGTAAATTCGTCCTCGAATATTTTTTTGTATCCAACGGTCAGAGAGGATCCCACCAAGGATTACTCCAAAGAAGGAAGAGACTGCAATGCTAATGGTCGCTAATGGACCAGCATGCTCCATTGGGATGTTTAGGTTCTCCGAAAATAAGGTCGGTAACCAATTCTTGGTCGCCCATCCTGGTAAACTGGGAACAGCAAAATACATTAAGATCACCCAAAAGGAAATATTGGAAAACAGCACTGATAGCCCCTTCCAAAGTGGAATTGTTTCTTTTTGGGTAGTTTTCTCCTCATGCCGGTGCGGTGCCTCGCGCAATGTAAACAGGAGAATTAAAGCATAAACAATACCGACCAAACCAAAAAGAATAAAGGTATAATGCCAAGTATAATTGGCTGCAATACTTGCACCAAAACCTCCCAATGCCTGTCCAAAATAGAAACCGGTCATATGAATACCAATTGCCAATGATCTGGTCTTATCACTGTGGTAATCGGCGATTAAGGATAATCCTGCAGGGATGTATAAAGCTTCGCTCATACCCATGATCGCGCGAAGGGCATAAAGCTGGTCATAACTTTGTGCAAAACCCATAGCTAAGGTAACTGCTGACCAAACGAATAAACTGCCAATGATAAGCCATTTCCTACTCCATTTGTCCGCAAGAATTCCGGCAACTGGACTCATAAATCCATAGATCCATAAAAAGATGGCCATGAGGTTGCCAAAAACTGCTGCACTTTCCAGCTCCAAAATATCCACCGACATAGCCGGACGCATGGTCGACAAGATTTGTCGGTCCATATAGTTTAGTAAAGCTACAAACCATAGTAGCCCAACTAAGATCCAAGGATATTTGCTGTTTTTCATGCGTATTAACTTATTTTAAGGTAGCAGTTAGTATCTGGTTTGTTCGAACCCCTGCCTTAATTTCTCCACTTGGTATGATCAGCATGTCCTGATGTAATATGGCCGTCGTAGTGACTGGCCCCTTGCCAGGAATCGCTTCTAATGATCGCCAGGTATGGTCCTTAAGGTTTAGGCTCCAACAGGATTTGGTAAATCCAGGATGTTGCTCTAAGATATTATTTTTTAATGCAATTAAACTGTCTTTTTTCTGCAAATTGTCCGCTTGACTTATGTTTATTAATGCTTGTTCTACCTGATGAAAGGTCTGCCCATCATCTCCAGAAAATAATAGTAGATGATCCCTATAATATATGCCCGTACCAGCAGATATAGCCACCGGTAGTTCAGCAATCTTCTCGGCCGTTCCTTCTTTTGTCTGTATCGCTAATACATCTTGATGAAAGTTGCTCGGAGATTGCGCATTCCTTTTTCTACCTCCTGCTACATAGATGCAATCTTTGCCATTTTCAGTAACGACCGCATGGCTAAGCGAATAGGGAAGTTCCATAAATTCTTCCCATTGGCTGTTTTCTTTGCTTACATCTAAACAATAAACCTTATTGGATACCTCTTCATTATTATCACCGCCAACTACATATAGGTAATTGTTGAGATAGGCTCCTCCGGCATTACTCAAGGGTTTTGGAAGATCCCTTAATGGATGGTATTCCAATTCTTGTTTTTCGTTTAAACTATAATATCCGGCCGTGGCTGAAGGTCCTTGATGATCTTCTCCACCTAATATGAATAATTTGTTCTCAAAGCTGATATTGGCAGCATATGCTTTCACATGTGGTACATGAATATGCTTTTCAAAATGCAGTTGTTTATCTTGGATATGGTATAAATATCCTTGATGCTGATAGACTTTAGCTCCACCATTCCAAGGTTTAGCCTCCGGAAAATTTGCACCTCCAGCGATTATTAGATAGTCCTTTAGTATGCCTGTGATAGGACCAGCTATGCCTAGGTTAGCCTGCATTCCTTTGTCAGGCAATTGACTCACTTGCTGCCAATGCAATTCTATTGGAGCATCAGTTCTTTGACATGCCGCTGTAAAGAGCGTTAATAAAAGCAATCCATGCCTACGCATTATTTATTCGATTTAAATTGATCAAAACCTAAGTTGCTGACATCCGCTTTAAATGCGGCGTATTGTTGCTGATCCATATTGGCAATAGGTAACCTAAATTCACCACAATCTAAATCCACCAATTTCATATAGGCCTTTCCCGTAGCAATTCCACCATATTTACCCAATAATTGGATCATATCGATAGATTTCTGTTGCCATTTATTTGCTTCTTCTAACTGTCCCTTTTCATAACAATCCATTAGCTCATGGTATAATGGAGCTGCATAATTGTAGGTACTGCCAACTGCCCCTTTAGTGCCTAAAACCAATGCCGACAACATGTTTTCATCTCTTCCCCAAAGCATATCGTATTTTCCGTCTGCATAATTTAAACAGGATAGAAAATCCATGAAATCCTCATGCGTGTATTTTATTCCTCGGAAATTCGGAATCTGTCCATCAACCTCTTTTAACAGATTGATCATGCTGAAATTTCCTCCAGTTAATACAGGGATATGGTAATAGTAAAAGGCAGTGTTTGGGGCTGAGGCAGCAATTTCTTCACAACATTTCGCTAATTGTTGAATGTTTGCGGGCTTGAAATAATAAGGCGAGGTAAAGGAAATAGCATCAGCACCTTCACGCTCGGCTATTTTGGCTAACTCCATACACTCTTTGATATTCGTTCCACCTAGAAAAAACATTAAACTAAATTCATCATCTTGCTTTGATAATGCGGTCCATGCTTTTAATACGCTGACTTTTTCATCAAATGTCAAGGAAACACCTTCCCCAGTAGAACCACAAATGAATGCTCCTTTTATCTTATTCTGTTTTAATAACTCATAATAGGACGGAATTAATTCGCAATTCAAATTGCCATCCTGATCAAAAGGTGTAAATGGTGCCGCAACTAAGCCTTCAATTTTTTGGTTTAACATGCCTTGGTAAATTATATGGTATTAAGTTAATTCATTTATCTATGCTGTACTTCAGGGTAATATATTTTTATTTAGGTTTATTTAACATTTTTTTAAAATATATAATCTTAACAGCACGTTTTATTATTAGGTTTACATTTTGCTATTAGTCAGTCGTTTATCTTTTTAAAAGATCGATTAATCTTTAATATTTGATTATGTATGACATATAGAGCAATCAAATGTACTATATATTGTTTTACTTACAAATTATTTTTTGATATAATTGCAACTTATATTAATCCTTATAGACTATAACTATGAGTAATAACACTGGTTTCAGTAAGATAGGAAGTATCGATACTTCCAGTTTAGTTGATAAAGCTGAAGCGAAGATTATCCAATATATTCGTGAAAATAATGTAGAAATAGGAGAGGTTCTACCGAAGGAGCTTGATCTAGCAAGTAGTCTTGGGGTCAGCCGTACCGTAATTCGGGAAGCCCTACTTCGTTTAAAGACGGTTGGACTGATAGAATCCAAAAAACATAAGGGTGCCGTTTTAAGAAATCCTGATGTTTTGGGCTCTTTACGCAAGGTTTTTCATCCTTCCATCTTAGATCAGGATACTTTACGTGATATGTTTGAAATGCGCCTTGCATTGGAGGTGGGGATGGCAGATTTTATTGTGAATAAAATTACAGATGAAGATATTGCCGAGCTAGAAGAAATTGCTGATGGCATTGGTACTGGTGATGCAAATACCGCTTGGCAAATTGATGATGAGATTAAATTTCATGGCAGACTTTACAAGATTTCTCAAAACAAAATGTTGATGGAATTGCAAGAAATGCTTTACCCTATCTTCCAATATGTTCATCAAAGAGGACTATTGGAAAAAGAAGTAGGAGAGGTAGATTTCATATCCCATAAGGAATTAGTAGAAATACTTAAGAAAAGAGATGCTGAAGCTTATCGTCAAGCTATGAGAGTACATTTGAACAATCACTTTACAAGAATATTAGATTAAGAAAATCTAACCATAGTTATTTAAAGGGATCCTATAGTGGATCCTTTTTTTATGGATACCATGTGCTTGGATGCTGTCTGATAAAATTAAGCATCCTGTACCGTCCTGTTTGGTTACTGATTTATGTATCTCGATAATACAGTTGGAATTGACTATATTTAAGATACGCAATTAGGCTAACCTTGAAGGAGTAGATTATAACTCTATTTGTTGCACAACAATAGAACCTATTTTATTTAAAATTTATTACTTCTTAACCGATCAACATTATGACAAATAAGGTATCCAATTTTTTGAAGACCATTGAAATCTCTGATTTCTCAGCCACGCCCAAATATCAGCAATTGGCGAGTACCATCATTGATGCAGTGAAAGTTGGAACCTTAGAAAAAAATGATATGTTGCCATCGATCAATGAACTGAGTATGTATGTTGATATTTCTAGGGATACCGTGGAAAAGGCTTACAAATACCTCAAAAATTCAGGAGTAATTGCTTCCATCCCAGGAAAGGGTTATTATGTAGCAACTACTGATGTCAAACAGAGACAAAAAATAGCCCTGTTGCTGAATAAACTCAGTGCACATAAAAAAATCGTTTATGATTCCTTTGTTCGGGAGCTAAATGATGAAGCGGCAATCGATCTGTTTGTTTACAACAGTGATATTAGGTACCTTCAAACACTTTTAGCTAACCTGACTAAAACCTACGACTATTATGTTCTTTTTCCGCATTTCAAGGAAGGACGTGATCAAGCGCCAGATATCATCAACAAATACATCCCCCCAGAAAAGTTGGTATTGTTAGGCAAATTCATTGAAGATATTCATGGAGATTTTGCTGCGGTATATGAGCATTATGAAAAAGATATCTATGGAGCACTAGAGGAAGCAAATCAGGCTTTAAGTAAATACCATACCATCAAACTAATCTTCCCCGATAATTCCGATTATCCCAAAGCAATCATTAAGGGCTTCTACAAATTTGCGCAACAATATGCGTTTAATCATTCCTTGGTCTCAGAATTGACCAATGAAAAAATTAGTAAAGGAACATGCTATATCAATATTGCAGAAGATGACTTAGTCAAATTATTAGGAAAAATCTTGGTTAAACAACTCAAGATCGGAAAAGATGTAGGCATCATTTCCTATAATGAAACACCTTTGAAACAATTTATACTGAATGGAATAAGCACTATTTCTACCGATTTCGAAATGATGGGTAAAATGGCTGCCGATCTCATCAAAAGACATTCCATCGAACACCTGGAAGTGCCTTTTTATTTGAAATTGAGATCATCCGTATAGAGATCAGGCTATATATAAACAAAAAAGGGAAATCTTCATTTGATTTCCCTTCTTTATTTTCCCCGACATTGGTCAGGAAATATATGTATGTTGACTTGGATTCTTATTCAACAAAATCTAATTTCTTATTTAACAGGATATTCTTTAAAAATGCCCTGAACAACCTCTGGTAATTCATTAATGGCTCTTTCAGGAGCTTTAACCTCACCTGATCCACGTGCTTGCCATACCACTGTATTTGTTTTACGGTCTAAGGCTTCAATAATCAAATGGGAGTAGCGGTATTTTTCTTTCCCTACAGGGTAAGACGGTCCTCCATAATATCCCCAACCCCAAGGACGGTACCAACCCCATGGATATCCCCAAGTGGTATTGCCATACACTAAACGGCTTTTATTGTTCACAATGGAAATATATCGGAATAAAATATCCGGATTTTCTTTGCTGTATTGCATTCCACGAGCAGCCAATTCAGCATTGGCAGTGGAGAGAATATTTTCTCGAGCAATATCGTTATTGAAATAATTTTTAGATAAGGAGTCGACAGGTGTTAACCAACCGTATGTCTTATACTGTGAGAAATCTAATTTCTGAACCCTCGTCATGTTATAATTATACGAAGCACAGGAGGCAAGGAATAAGATGATTCCAGCAAAAAGTAATATCCTAAGCGTTTTCATAATCAGTATTTTAGGGTTAGACAAAATTTCCAATAAAAGGTTTAACGTTAAAAGTTAAATTTTGCAACCAAAGGCATTGTTCTCCCAGGGCCAAAAGCTTTAGGACTGACACGTAAGATTGGAGGTGCTTGAAAGCGTTTAAACTCCGCATTATTCAATAGCTTATTTACCCTTAATACAGTTGACTCATCAAAGCCCAAAGCAATGACATCCGAATAGGGTTTTTCTTGCTCAATCAATTGAAATAATATACTGTCTAATATGTCGTATTCTGGTAAGGAATCCGAATCTTTTTGACCAGGACGCAATTCAGCAGACGGTGGTTTGACAATGGTATTCATCGGGATGATCTCTCGATCACGATTGATATACTTGGCCAATTGATAAGCTTGCGTTTTGTACACATCACCAATGACACTTAAGGAACCTGCCATATCACCATATAAGGTGCCATAACCTACGGCAGCTTCACTTTTATTGGAGGTATTCAATAAGATGTTACCAAATTTATTGGATAATGCCATTAATAGTGTTCCTCGTGTCCTCGCTTGTATGTTTTCCTCCGTTGTATCCGGGTTTAACCCTTGAAATGCTTCAGCCAAGGTATGATCAAATGCCGAGGCGATATCTTTAATCGGTAAAATTAACTTTTGACATCCGGTATTTTCCACCAAGTCTAAGGCATCTTTTAAAGAATGGTCTGTGGAGTAAATGGAAGGCATCAACACGGATAATACCTGCTCAGGACCTAATGCTTCACATGCCAAGGCTGCTACCAATGCCGAATCTAAGCCGCCGGATAAACCTAGAACAGCTTTCTTAAAGCCAGATTTTTGAAAATAATCCCTTAATCCCAAAACGATCGCATCATGAATCAAAGCAATCTCCGAATATTGTTTTTCATCGGTTTTTGTATCAGAAACCAAATCATTCCCTTGAAATTCTACGAATTGCAAATCCTCCTCGAAACTCTTCATCTCTAACACACAATCCGCCTTTCTGTTCAGGGCCAATGATCGTCCATCAAAAATAATATCACATTGAGCACCTACCTGATTGACATAAATTAATGGGGCATTCCCTTTGATGACATTTCTGCTCAATACATTTTTACGATTTTCAAAATGTGTATAGGAAAATGGCGATGCCGCAATATTAATGATCAAATCAGGATGTTGCTTTGCTAATTCTTGCATGATGTCGCCTACATATGAATTTGGACCATCATCGTCCCACAAGTCCTCACAAACCGTTAGAGCAACTGTTTTTCCTTGAACATCAATGCAGGAAACCGAGCGACTAGGTTCAAAATAACGGTATTCATCGAAAACATCATAATCGGGTAAAAGACTTTTTTTAACGACCTGAGTGACCTCGCCATTTTCTAAAACCAAAGCAGCATTGTATAAGGATTTTCCTTCCCCATCTTTATTGGGTACAGGTGCACCAATTATGCAAGTGATATCCAAACAATGCTTCGCGATCTCTTCAATACTCGCATAACATGCTTTTAAAAATGCAGAATTACGTAGTAAGTCTTTCGCCGGGTAACCTCCAATAGCCAATTCAGCAAATACAATTAATCCAGCACCTGCAGATTTTGCCTTCTCGATCGCCTGTATAATCTTTGCATTATTCGCTTCAAAATTCCCAATATGATAATTCAGTTGTGCTAGTGCAATTTTCATGTTTCCCTATTTATGGTAAAATTAACGATAAATTCTGCTTTTCCCGTATTCCATTATATCGAAATTAGTCAATTAACATGCCTTTTTGCAAATCCATGAGCGATACTGATAGCAGATAATAGTAAACGGCTCCCTATAATAAGAAGCCGTTTACTTATAATTTCTAGTAGTATGAAATAAATATAATAAGGAGAGTTATTTAATACTAATAACTTCGATCGTAATATCTAGTGGAGAATCCTTAGGGACAATTAAATTCTTATCCTTATCGTATTGAGGTATATTATCAAAGCATAATGGTGACGGCGCTATATATCGGATCTTATGACCTTTTTTCAACCCACCAGGTATTAAACCGGTGAAAACGGTCTGGCCATTCAGCAAATATTCCTTTGGGAAGAAAGAATAAGGTATCACTGGAATTAGCTTACCATAGTTTATCCTTTCTGTTACCTTTTCGGTAGTCTCATCATATACAGTACCATTCATTAATTTTATAGAATATATCATTTCAACAGTAGGGGTAATAAACGAACCATTGGAAATAAAATATTCGTAAGTATCATCTGTTTTGGGTGCAAGAATCTCGTACCAAATCCCAGATCTTTTATCTAGCTCTGGATTGGTAAAATGTGTCCTCGCATAAGTTTCAAGCATTTCTTCTTGCGCATCAAATGTAGAGTCAATACGTGCTTGTTCCTTCTCGTTAACTTTTGGAGGTTCTTCTATATCATTCTTCAAACAAGAGCTCATTGACATTGCGGCAAATAGAGCTATAAACAAAAGGCTAATCTGTTTCATGGAATAGTTAAATAATTAATTTTTTAAGGTTTAATCGTTATTGCGATATTATATGTGCTAAAATAGCGAATTTATTTTGCTTATCGGTTAGGGATAAGCTGTAGAAAACAAAACAGTACCTATTGTTGTAGATGCCGTTTTATATAAGCATAAGTAATTGTTGAGCTTATTACATTTGGTTCACAAGGTTGATTACTTCAACTGTGTACTATACTGGTGAATCTTATGGTACAATAACTTCTCCTTTGGAGTTTTTACACTCTTTGTTATAATATACGTATGGAGAAGGAGCAATAAATTTATTATTCAGTTGTGCTAATGGTATTTTCATGTTTCCCTATTAATGGTAATAATTAACAATAAATTCTGCTTTGTCCGTATTCCATTATATGGTAATTAGGCAATTAACATACCTTTTTGCAAATCCATTAGCGATACTTTTAGTATATAACAGTAAACGGCTCCTAATCCTAGGAAGCCATTTACTTATTATTTCTTTTGCGAAGTATAATATCCGAAAATTGGATTTATTTAATGCTAAATACCTCGATTGTAAATTCTAGAGGAGAATCCTTCGGGATTTTTAAATTCTTATCCTTATCGTATTGAGGTACATTGTCGTAGCATAATGGTGATGGAGCGATAAATCGGATCTTATGACCTTTTTTCAACCCATCTTTTACTAAGCCGGTATAATACGTCTCACCGCCCATAATCACTGTTTCTGGGAAGAAGGAATACGGAAATGCTGGAATTAGATTACCATAGTTGATCTTCCAAGTTAACTTTTCAGTACTTGCATCAAATATAGTCCCATCCATTAATTTTCCAGTATACATCAACTCAACCGTAGGGGTAACAAAACCACCATTGGAAATAACATATTGGTAAGAAATATCCGTAGGTTCCGCTAGAATCTCGTACCAAATTCCAGATTTTTCATTAAATTTTGGATTGGTAAAATGCGTCTTCGCATAGGTTTCCAGCATTTCTTCTTGCGCATCAAACGTAGAGTCAATACGAGCTTGTTCTTTCTCGCGATCTTTGGAATTATCTTCAATATCATTCTTCATACAAGAGCTCATCGCCATCGCGGCAAATAAGACTATAAACAAAAGGCTAATCTGTTTCATGGAATAGTTTAAAATATAATTTTTAAGGTTTAATCGTTATTTCGGTATTATATGTGCAAAAATAACGAATTTATTTTGCTTATCGGTTAAGGATCAACTGTTGAAAACAAAACAGCACCTACTTTGGTAGATGCCGTTTTATATAAGTATAAGTAATTGTTGAGCTTATTACATTTGGTTCACAATGTCGATTACTTCAACTGTGTACTCTACTGGTGAATCTTTTGGTACAATAACTTCTCCTTTGGAGTTTTTACGCTCTTTGTTATCATATACGTATGGAGAAGGAGCAATAAATTTAAATTTATGACCTTTCTTAACACCATCAGCGATCATTCCGAATACCTGACTCTCACCGTTGATGGTGATTGTTCTAGGAAGGAATGCACGAATCCATGCATTGGTCACATTAATATTCGCGTCCGGACGCATTAAGAATGCCTGTGCAGTAGCCGAAGCATCTTCGAATACGGTTCCATCTAACAATCTTCCTACGTATTTAACCGTGATTTTAGGAACTGTATAGCCATTTCCTGAAACAACCCAATTATAGGATCTATCCGTAGCTGCTGCTAAGGTGTCCATATACATGCCGGTCTCCTGATTATATATCATATTTTCAGAGTAATGCTCAGCTGCATAAGCCGCTAAATCATCTTTTTGTGCTTCTAAAGTAGAGTCAATACGTGCTTTCTCTTTCTCATAATCAAAATCATCCACGTAATCATTTTTCATACATGAAGTAATCGTTCCAACAGCAAGTAGGGCAATAATAAGTAATTTGAAATTTTTCATAAGTCGTTATTAGTATTATAAGTATTACAGTCATGAACGCTCCGTTAACCGTAAACGCTACACAGAAAGTGTTAAATTTTTAAAATTTTTAACATTTCCTTTGTGCTCAGGTAATTCGATCGACGTGTTATGACCTTAAAATCAGGGTCTAGTATGACCGTGAGTGGAAAAACTGCTTTTTCCTTTTTCCCTAAAAAAACTTTTGCGATCGAATGATATTCCCCAACTTTTTTAGCTCGAACTTGATTCGTAAATGCCTGACCTTCGAAAAATAATGTATCGGTTGTCTCAGCATCCAAGGATACAGCATAATAATCTGCATTTACCTTTTTAACCACGTTAGGATCTTGAAATCCTTCGGAAAGCATCTTTTTACAATAAGCACACCAATCTGTATGAATAAACAAAAGCACTGGCTTTGGATTTTCAGCCAAAGAATCGCTTAGTTGCTCGAAACTTAACCAAAGGATTTCCTCCTTACTGTGTGTTTGTGCACACAGTTGGGAGGAGGAAAATCCTGCAAGAAGTAAGATAAATGCAAATAGTCTCATTAATGGAAATGTCCTAGTTTAACACCAAATGTTACTGTTCGTGGACGCGATGGTCCATAAATGTATTGTGAATCTCGAAGCGCTCCAGTGTCAAAATCTTTCTGGAAGGCATTGAACATATTCTGTACACCCCCAAATACCTCAACACTAAATTCTTTCTTCACTTGGAAGGTATAGCCTAAACGCAAATTGATTTCATAGAATTCTTTACCTGTTTTCAAAACCATGGATTCTGGAGCTACCATATGAGGCACCAACATCGATCCAGTGTATACAGACGTCAAATCCACACTGAAAGGTTTCACCGGTTTCCAATTGGCATTCAAGTACCCGTAAACATTAGGCGTACGAACAAAGCGTTTACTGCTGATATTCTCCGCAGCGCTTGGTCCTTCAAATAAAAGCTGATCGTCCTTGTATTCCGAACGTTGAATTGTTCCTCCAGCTTGGAAACTTAAATCTGCAGACGGTGCCACATTCAATTCGATATTTGTTCCATAAACCATCGCTCCTGTACCATTTCGCATCTCTTCGATAATAAGATTCTCTTCTTCCGAAGTCATAACAGTGGTAAAAGGATTATTTAATTGGGTATAGAAACCTTCCAGTAATAAACTGGTCTGGGTTGTTCCAAAATTCTTGGTAAAGTTCAATGAACCTGTATAGGCATTCGAATACTCTGTTTTCAGGTTTTCACCGATTAAAACGAAGACCTGCTGTCCCCCAACTGAGGTGACATGCATGTCTTCGTTAAATGCCTGAGGGGCTCTAAATCCGCGGGCAAAGCCTCCACGGAATTGTAGGTAATCGGTAATGTCGTAGAGTAGGGTCAAGCGTGGACTAAATGTGCCAAAGCTCTCTGATGAGCTTCGGTTATGTCCGGCGAGGCTATAACTGCCATCAACATAGGTATAATCGTAACGTGCGCCCAATAAGGACTTCAAGTTTTCTAAGATGTTCCATTCATATTGTACATAACTGCCTAGACCATGTGTTTTTTGATCAATAGTCCGTTGGTATCCCGGGATTTTATCCTTGGTATGGTTGTTATTGAACTCCACGCCGGCAGTTAAGACATCACGTTCAAAAGTATAGGTGTATTGTGTTCCAGCAACCATGGCAAAATCATCGGTATCACCATATGAATTGGCTGCCAAAACACTGTCCTGATGGGTTCTCCCGCCACCCAGACCGCCATAGAAGCTTTCGCGATCAGTAAATTGTGCAGAACCATATAGAGAGATTTTGTGTTTATAATCTTTTGAATAATGATCATATGTTAATCCGCCAATAAGCGAGTTCGTGCGCAATTGCTCCGTAACATCGGTGAAATGTGGTGCTTCTTCAATTCGATCTCCACCACGACGGAACTCATTCAACACACTTAAATCCAAGGTGATCTTGTCGAAATCCGATGGGCGGTAGAAGGCCTTGGTACCAAAGGTCAAGTTCTTCAATTTAGTCATCTCAGAAAACCCATCACCATTGTGATCGTAAGCTTCTCTGTTACGGTGCATCCCATAAAATGTTACACCCGTTTTCAAGTCGTTATCAATATAAGAGCTGTTGAAATCAATGGTGTTATCCCATGCTTTGCCACCGATAATGGCATTGGTCGATTTTAATTGCCAGTCGTTTTCTACAGGATCCTTAGTAATGATATTGATGGTACCTGCAATCGCATTGGCACCAAATAAGGCAGATCCACCACTACGTACGACCTCAATACGATCTATCATACTTGTCGGGATTTGGTCTAATCCATAAACGGAATTTAGCGCACTGAATACTGCACGGCTATTGATCAGGATTTGCGAATAGGCACCTTCCATTCCGTTCAGGCGTACTTGGCTAAAGCCACAATTCTGACAATTATTCTCCACCCGTACCCCTGGCTGATAATTTAATGTTTCAGACATCGCCACAGATTGTGTCGCGTTGAATAGTTTTGGACTTAATACATTGACGATAACCGGTGCTTTCTTGCGCTCCATGCCATAACGAGAGGCACTAACCACCACTTCACTTAAATTCAGGTTATCTTCATGTAAGTTAATGTGGATTGGCTGTTTCTGATCAGTCGCACTTACTTGTTTTTTTAGGGTTTGATAACCAATAGCACTAATGCTTATGCTCTTCACAGGAGCTTTCACAGCATCTATATGGAAATTCCCTAAACTATCAGTAGCAGTTCCTTGTTTGCTACCATCCACTTGTACCGTGGCGTTTGCTATTGGTTCGTTCTTTTGATTCTTTACGGTGCCACGAATTTGGGCATGTATATTTATAGTGCCCATAACAAATAGGGACACCATCAGGACTATCCTGAAGATTTTTAATGTCATATGGTATTTAGCAATAATAAATGATGTATGCGTATCCAATCTGGACAAAACATACGAATACAGTTAGCCCTGTGAAACCTTGTTCATGGGCATTAAAATGATGATATATTACGCTAAATAACTAGGGGGGTCCAGGCCAGTGTAAAAGGCTAGGGCTTGTTTGATTTCCGCATAAACCTGCTCGGCATAATCAATTTCGGTTAGAATCTGTTGAATTGGAGCTGTAAAAGTCTGCGATTCCCAATTCAGATAACTGCCTTGAAAGACAATATCTAAAAATCTGATCTCCGCATCCGAGTGGTGTTTGTGGTGATGTTTCTCCCCTAGGTTGTAAGGGTGAATGTGGGTGACAATCTCGCCGGTTGAAGTAACCTCCTTGTGCATAAATACAACGCCACTAATAATAATACCCACCATCCAGTAAAACAGGAAATGGGCAATAAATTGGCGATATGGTCGGATGAACTTCATGTAGCTTAGGACGTATCCTCCGCAAAATTAGCGATTTTGTTACGACACATCCAAATGATTTCTATGTTAACAACAAATATATTGGATTTTCGCAATTCCTTGATTTGAAACATCATCAAGTACTACAGAAAGTCATCTAACCATAAGTTTACTTATCCTTTAAACTACGATAATAGAAGTGAAAATTTACAGATTTGACGAGCAGATTTCAAGCAATTATTTTTATTTTTCATGTAAGTTTTTCTGTGATAAAACTTTGCTTTCTACTTGGCTTTTGCCTGACGTCTAATCGACTTTTAGAGAGGTTTTCTTTGGTACTTATTCGGATCTCCTTCGGAACTTGTTCGGAACTCCTTCGGATCTCGTTCGGTTAGAAGCGAACGAGATCCGAAGAAGATCCCTATGAGATCCATGGAAATTCCCTAGGGTTATCGAAGGAAAGTGGAGGGGTGAGATGTGAGATATTAGACCGCTTCGCTATTAGATATGAGATAGAAAGGCATTGAACTCTTTGGAGAATAGGCTGTCTATTATTTATAATTTAAAAAACCGGGCAGACATTCTTTTACTCTCTGAGTTGGAAATGAATTAAAGCCCCTTAAAACTGATTTGAAGATATACTAGATGGCGGGCGATGCATGCATCGCCCCTACAAACAACCGTGAAAATATAGGCGACAAATACCCTAACTGTAGGGTCGAAGCATGCTTCGACCGCATCAAAATAAAATCTCTTAAAACTATCTCGCTACTTGGTCTAAATACTTTATACTATCGACTAAATACTGTCCGCAGGGCTCAGACTCTTCGTTACGCTCTGAGTTGTAAATAACATGATCAACCACCTTATCAATCTCAAATCTAATATCGCAGCGATCTAAATAGATGGAAGCATACTTCAACCGCATCAAAATTATCTCTTAAAATTATCTCGCCAATAGGTCTAAATACTTTATACTATCGACTATATACTGCCAGCAGGGCTCAGACTCTTCGCTACACTCTGAGTTGACTTACAGACATCTTGCGTCTGTTGTCTTGTGTCTATTGTCTAAACTCTCTTAGCGCAGCGGTCTCCTAAAGCAATTTATTATTCTCATCAGGGAAGATCACCATAGGTTTGAAAGTTTTGGCTTCTTCACGTTCCATGGTTGCGTAGGAGATGATGATGACGATGTCACCGACTTGCACTAGGCGTGCAGCGGCTCCGTTTAAACAGATGGTACCAGTGCCACGTTCTCCTGGGATAACATATGTTTCCAGACGGGCACCGTTATTATTATTAACCACTTGTACTTTTTCATTGGCGATTAAGTCAGCAGCCTCCATTAAGTCTTGGTCAATAGTGATGCTTCCTACATAATTCAACTCCGCTTGTGTAACACGAGCACGGTGAATTTTTGATTTCATTACTTCAATAAACATGTTGCAAAGTTAGGCTTTTCGATGTAAATGCTTTGTAAATTATTTTGTGCTATCTGCTTCCTGTAAGATGATATTGTCGATTAAACGTACGTTTTCTACCCAAACAACGATTAAAGCTACATAGCCTTTTCCAGGTTGAATACTTTTTACTGGTTCAAGGCTGCTGGATTCAACAATACTCAAATATTCTAATGTCAATGCGGCGTTACTAGCAAGTAAGGCCTTTGCATTTTCTAATAACTCCTCAACAGTTTGTTGATGAATATTGTCCTTGATGTAACGCAGGGCTTTAGAAAGATATAGCGCATTTTCTTTGCCTTCTTCCGATAACCTTGCGTTTCTAGAACTTAAGGCTAAGCCCTTCTCACTACGGACAGTCGGGCAAATCAACAATTTGATCGGCAATTCTTTGATGTCAATCATGCGTTGGATGACCATTACTTGTTGAAAATCCTTTTGACCAAAGCATGCTTGATCCGGTTTGACTAAAGAAAAAAGTTTATAAACGATTTGTGTAACACCTTGGAAATGGCCTGGACGATGTTCCCCTTCCCAGATGCGGTCTAGATTTCCCAAGTCAATATGCCATTCTGGATCATTCGCAGGGTACATCTCCTCTACACTTGGTAGGAAAAGAATGTCACAAGCTACCGATTCCAATAAGACAATATCATTTTCTATAGGTCTGGGATAATTCTCCAAATCTTTAGGGTCATTAAACTGCGTGGGATTTACGAAAATACTGCAAACGGTAATGTCTGTTCTTGGCTTTGCGTATTCGATTAATGAAAGGTGACCTTCATGCAAAGCACCCATAGTTGGAACTAAGGTGATGGTTTTGTTCTCCTGACGGACTTGCTGGAGAATCTCCTGCAGTTCGGCTTTAGTACGTACTATTTTCACGTCAAAAATTTAGAAATTAGCTGCAAAAATGAGGAATAAAGTTTAAATTATAAAACGATGATTTTTAATCAATTGTAAAATTGATAAATTATATGTATCTTTGTAGACCGATTTTACTATTCAATAAATAAAAAAACAGTTGGAGATGGCAAAAACGAAAATCTTGTTTATTACCCATGAAATGTCGCCTTTCCTTGAATTAAGTAAAATTTCTGAAATAACACGCCAGTTACCACATGCTATGCAAGAAAAAGGATTCGAGATTCGAATTCTAATGCCACGCTTTGGAAACATCAACGAGCGCAGAAATCGTCTTCATGAAGTGATAAGGTTGTCGGGAATGAACATTGTGGTGGACAATAATGATAATCCGCTAATTATTAAGGTAGCATCCTTGCCGGCGGCAAGAATGCAAGTGTACTTCTTGGATAACGAAGAGTATTTCCAACGGAAGAAAGTATTCCGTGATGAGCAAGGGAAATTCTTTGATGACAATAACGAAAGATCCTTATTCTTCTGTAAGGGTGCTTTGGAAACTGTCAAGAAACTAGGATGGTCACCTGATGTGGTACACTGCCACGGATGGTTCACCGCTATGGTTCCTGCTTATTTGAAGACCGTTTATCAGAATGATCCTACTTTCAAAGATGCTAAGGTGTTTTACTCGCTCTTCAAAGAGGACTTTGAAAACGCTAGCTTAGGAAGTAAGTATGCTGAGATGGCTTCACAAGTGGACATCGACGCCGATAAATTGAAAGATTATGCTTCAGGTTCTTATGTTGATATCTGTAAAGGTGCGCTTTCATTTACTGACGTAGTGATCAAATGCGATGAAGGGATCAATCCGGAAATCAATGCTTATATTCAAGAGCATAATATCCGTACATTTGAACCAGCTTCAGATGAGGACTATGATGCTTTCGGCGAACTATATGATGAGTTCGTAAATGAAGAGGTTTCAGCTTAAGCTGCTCTTCAAAGAATCGAAATACGATTTAGAATATATAAAATAATATAAGCTGCATCTCGTTAAGATGAGCAAGAAGATTTGAAAAAGGGCTTTAAGCATAAAACTTAAAGCCTTTTTTATGTGCTTCAGGTTTAATTGAGCATCTTTATGCAGATTTAAATAACAATATTGGCAATGAAAATTAAAGTAGGTTTTGGTTTTGATGTCCACCAAATGAAAGAAGGACATCCTTTTGTTGTTGGAGGCGTAACTTTAGATCACCACGCTGGTGCATTTGGACATTCTGATGCCGATGTATTGGCACATGCAATTTGTGATGCCATTCTTGGTGCAGCCAATTTGGAAGATATCGGTTATCATTTCCCAAATACGGATATGCGCTGGAAGGGTGCCAACAGTTTAGATCTATTGCGTCACTGCATCGTTTTGATTAAAGAAAAGGGCTTTTTACTAGGCAATATCGATGGAATGATTTGTTTGGAAGCACCTAAGATTAAGCCATATATCCCTCAAATGAAAGCTAATATTGCTGAGGCAGCAGGTATTTCTGTGGAGGATGTATCTATCAAAGCGACTACAAACGAGCAAATGGGATTCATCGGAAGGGAAGAAGGTGTTGTTGCCTATGCAGTTTGCCTATTGGAAAAACAAGCTTAGTCGATATTTTCCGACTTCGGTCTAAAATAATTAATGGCAAGGATGACCGCTATAAAAGCGAGCAAACTGCCTAAGTAAAATGGAGCGCCTGGTAAATATACCGAGGCGTTCTTTTTGGTAAATGCAGAAAACAGACTGGTCATCAATAATGGGCCTATGATGGCTGTAAGGCTGATAATACATGTTAAGCCTCCTTGAATTTGTCCTTGTTCATTAGCTGGTGTCTGATTGGATATGGAGCTTTGAATGGCAGGGCCAGCGATCCCAGCGAATACATAAAATATACTCGTAGCGTATAACCATCCGGTGCTAGGTGCTATACCCATGGCTAGAAGTGATATGCTGTTCAAGAGTAGACCCAATACAATGGCTTTTGGAATACCCAGTTTTGGAATTATTATTCGAATTAGTCCTGCTTGTACTATGGTCAGTAATATGCCGATAAAGCCTAAGGAATAACCTACCATTCGTTCATCCCAATGGAATTTCTCCATGGTGAAGTAGGACCAGGTACTTTGTACAGCATGGGCTGCCACGTTTATCAGGAAAATACAGATGACCAAGGCTTGAATTTGGGGGTATTTCCCAATATGCCGAAAGCTACCTATTGGATTGGCGTTTATCCAACGGAAGTTTCTTCGGTTTTCTTTTTTAAGAGATTCAGGTACTACGAAATAACCATAAAGGAAATTCAAGAAAGAGAGACCAGCTGCTGCAAAGAAAGGGATTCTAGAACCGTAATGCCCAAGTACACCACCCAATACAGGACCAATAATAAAGCCTAAACCAAAGGCTGCTCCCAATAACCCAAAGTTTTGAGCTTTGTTTTCTGCTGTACTGACATCGGCAATATAAGCTGCAGCAACAGTATGACTTGCACCAGTAATACCGGCTACTAGGCGGCCAACAAACAACCAGAATATGGAAGGGGCAAAGCCTATGAGCAAGTAATTGATGGTGAAACCAAATAAAGAACACAATAATACCGGTCTACGACCAAAATGATCAGATAAGTTGCCCAATATAGCTGCAAAAAAGAATTGCATAAAGGCATAACAGAAGGTGAGCCAACCGCCATAAGAGGAGGCTTGACTCAAGTCACCATGTATCAGCTCTTTGATTAGTGCCGGCATTACTGGGATGATAATTCCCAATCCAATAGAGTCTAAAACAACCGTAATGAAGATGAAAAGAAGTCCTGCTTGTGATTTAGTATTCGGCATAAGATATAACGAAGGTAATTATTTTGAAGCACAATCGTCTAGTACGCTATAAACAGCTCAGCTTCTTTTAGGTTTTAATTTTTTGTTGCCAGAAATACAGGTTTTTATGTAGAAAATGATGATGTAGAAAATGGGTTTTAAAGCCTGATTAGCTGTGGTTTTGAAGAAAATTGAATTCTAGTTTAGTAACATTTCTATTCATCTAGAAAATTATGGTATTTTTGTAGCGTTCAACAAACAATTGGCACACTTACTGATATTATGGAATCCATGTAGGTCCATAATAAGTGGATTATTCGTTAAATAGCAAATGAAGAGAGAATCAAAGAATAGCAAACTTACAGAAGAAGATGTAAAACGGTATAGCCTAAATTATTGGAAGCTGTTAATCGGGGTAATTGTTTTTGCTTTATTGTTCCTCATTAGTGTCCGTGTGGGGATATTTGGAAAATTACCAACCTTTAAGGATCTGGAGAACCCAAAGAGTAATTTGGCTTCAGAAATCATTACTGATGATAACAAAGTTTTAGGAACGTATTATGTTCATAATCGTTCGAATGTAAAATATAGTGAATTATCGCCTTCTTTAGTACAGGCGTTGGTTTCTACGGAGGATAAGCGTTTTTACGAACACTCCGGAATTGACTATTCCCGTACCTTATCAACTGTTGTTTTAACCCTAGGTGGAAATAAACAAGGTGGTAGTACCATTACTCAACAGCTAGCATTAAACTTATTTGGTGAGCGCCGCGCGAAGAATTCCTTAAAACGTATCATGCAGAAGTTCCAAGAATGGATTACTGCAGTTCGTTTAGAGCGAAATTATACCAAAGAAGAGATTGTGATGATGTATTTCAACACCGTTGATTTCGGTGCTTATAATACCTTTGGTATTAAATCCGCTGCTCGTACTTATTTCAATTCGACTCCAGAGAAATTAACACCAGATCAAGCAGCTTTATTGGTAGGGATGTTGAAAGGTCCAGGTGAATATTCTCCAGTACGTCGTCCTGAGCGTGCTTTAGCTCGCCGTAACTTGGTGTTGCAAAACATGCGTGATCAAAACTTCATCAGTAGTGAGGAGTTTGAGAAAAATAAGGCAAAACCTTTAGGATTGAAATTAACCATTTCAAACTATGGAGAAGGTTTAGCACCTTATTTCCGTGCGGTATTAAAAGAAGAGATTAAGAAAGAATTTCAACGTTTAGCTATCACTAAACCTGATGGTACTCCTTATGATTTAGATCGTGATGGATTGAAAATCTATACACCGATCAATTATAAGATGCAACAATATGCAGAGGATGCTCAAAAGGAATGGATGACTCGTCTGCAACGTGAATTTGATAAACAGTGGAAGCGTAGAAATGCCTTTACTGGAAAGAATGCCAATCTTCTGATTACCGGTATGAAGCGTTCTGATCGCTGGCATACTTTAAAAGCAGAAGGTATGACAGAAGATCAAATCAAAAAGGAGTTTGAGAAGAAAGTCCCTATGACTTTGTTTACTTGGAAGGGTTCGGTGGATACAGTGATGACGCCATTGGACTCGATTAAATACACGAAATTGTTCTTAAGAAATGCCATGATGGCGATGGAACCGAAAACAGGTTATATCAAAGCTTGGGTAGGTGGTATTAACTTTGAGCACTTTAAATATGATCAAGTACGCTTAGGAACACGCCAAGTAGGTTCAACAGCTAAGCCATTTGTATATGCTTATGCTATTGACAATGGTTATGGACCATGTGTGTCTATTCCTAACCACATGCAGACTTATGGTGATTGGACACCTAAGGGAACCGTACAAGGCGGTGACCCTATTACTCTAAAGAATGCGATAAAATACTCACAGAACTATGCTTCTGCATATTTGATTTCGGAAGTTGGGGCATCTAATGTTGCCGAGTTCACCAAAAGAATGGGTGTGAATTCTAATATCCCAAATAACTTATCGATTGCATTGGGTTCTTATGATGCTTCTTTATTTGACATGGTTGGAGCTTATTCTGCCTTTGTAAATCAAGGTACTTATGTAGAGCCGACGATGATCTTGCGTATTGAAGATAAAAATGGTGCGCCGATCTATGAGAAGGCACCAAAAGTATCGATGGTATTGAATAAAGAAACGGCTTATGCGATGGTGGATATGCTGAAAGGTGTAGTCGATGGTGGTACGGGTAGTCGCTTACGTTGGGATCCTAACTTTGGTGGATTGAAAAATCCGATAGGTGGTAAAACAGGTACAACGAATGACAACTCCGATGCTTGGTTTATCGGTATTACACCGGAACTGGTAGCAGGAGTCTGGACAGGTGCAGAAGACCGTGGTATTAGCTTTAGTAGTATGCAATATGGACAAGGTGCAGCAGCGGCCATGCCAGTATTTGGTTTGTTTATGCGAAAGGTGTATGCGGATAAGAACTTGAATTATTCGCAGGAAGACTTCCCTAAACCAGAGGGTGGTATTACCCGATTTGAAATGGATTGTTCGAATTATTCCAAATTCTATGGAAATGAACCTTCACAATCCGATTCACAACAGTTAGATGATGATCGGTTAGGATTTTAGCCCTAACTTTAATAAATTTAAACCAGACCCGTACGGATAATACCGATTGGTCTGGTTTTTTTGTGTGATAAGATGGAATTTGATTATAAAAAGGAATTAAGCAAAATACCCCATAAACCTGGTGTCTACCAATATTTCGATAAAGATGATGTCCTGATTTATGTAGGTAAAGCCAAGAACCTTAAAAACAGGGTAAGCTCGTATTTTGTCAATCCGCAGCAGCTTAATAGTAAAACTCGGGTATTGGTTCGCAAGATCAATCGGATAGCTTTTACTATTGTGGATACGGAGATTGATGCCTGGTTATTGGAGAATAACCTGATCAAAAAACATCAGCCACGATACAACGTGATGTTGAAGGATGACAAGACCTATCCATGGATTGTTATCAAGAATGAACGCTTCCCAAGAATCTTCTGGACACGTAAGTACATTAAGGATGGCTCTCGATATTTTGGTCCTTATGCCTCCGTGGGTATGATGCATATCGTGCTGGATATGATTAGGGAGCTGTTTCCGCTGCGTACCTGTAACCTCAGTTTAACGGAGGAAAACATTTCCAAAGGGAAGTTTAAGGTTTGTTTAGAATATCAGATTGGGAATTGTAAGGGACCTTGTGAGGGATACCAGACAGAAGAAGATTACGATCAGAATCTTTCCGATATCAAAGATATCTTAAATGGAAAAATTGGCGTAGTGACCAATCGCCTGAAAGAACAGATGCAAGGTGCAGTGGAAGCTATGGATTTTGAAGGTGCGCATAAGTTTAAAGTGAAATTGGAGAAATTGGCGAACTACCAAAGTAAGTCTACCGTAGTGAATTCTTCCATCAGTAATGTCGATGTATTTAGCATTGCTTCAGAGAATAACTATGCCTTTGTAAACTTCCTAAGGGTGGTCAATGGGGTTATTATCCAAACTCAAACCGTAGAACTTAAAAAACGATTGGATGAAACCGATGCGGAACTTCTGGCTATTGCTATTCCTGAGATTCGATCGAGATACCGTAGTCTCTCCAGAGAAATTATAGTTCCTTTCGAATTGGATATCGAAGGAAACGAGGAGATAAAATTTGTCATTCCTAAGTTAGGGGAGAAGAAGAAGCTATTGGAGCTTTCCCTTAAGAATGTTGCTTATTTTAAGAAAGAGCGACTTTTACAATACGAAAAACTAAATCCGGAAGTTAAAACAGAGCGTGTATTGACACAAATGCAGAAAGACCTGAGGTTACCTGTACTGCCAAGACATATTGAATGTTTTGATAACTCCAATATTCAAGGTAATTATCCCGTATCTGCCATAGTGGTTTTCAAAGATGCCAAACCTTCTAAAAAAGACTACCGACACTTTAATGTGAAAACAGTTGAGGGACCAAATGACTTTGCTACAATGGAGGAGGCTGTTTTTAGGCGTTATAGGCGATTATTGGATGAAGACCAGTCATTGCCTCAGCTTATTGTAATTGATGGTGGTAAGGGACAATTGGGCGCAGCACTGAAGAGCTTAAAGCTATTGGGCATTGAAAAGAAAGTTACGGTAATTGGTATTGCTAAGAGATTGGAAGAGTTATATTACCCCGGTGATCAATACCCACTTTATTTAGACAAGAAATCGGAGACGCTAAAGATTATTCAACACCTGAGAGATGAAGCGCATCGATTTGGTATTACCTTTCACCGAAATCAACGCAGTAGGAAGACTTTCGTGTCGGAGTTGGATAATATACCAGGAATTGGAAAAGTGACTGTAGAGAAGCTCTTAAAGACGTTTAGATCGGTAAAGAAAATTCGTGAAGCTTCTGATGAGGACCTAAAAAAAGTGCTTAACCTAAAACAGGTACAAGCACTTCGTCAGTATTTTTCAGAATTGAGCCTATAAGAAGCCTAGTTCAAGCTTAGCTTCTTCACTCATCATATCTCTATTCCAAGGTGGATCAAAAGTCAATTCAACGATTGCCTCATCTATTCCTTCAATGGCAGATACTTTTTGTTGTACTTCGTTCATTAACTCTCCAGCAACAGGACAGCCTGGAGCCGTCAGGGTCATCACGATCTTAGCTTGTCTGTTTTCTTTGGTAATAATTTCATAAACCAGTCCTAGATCCAATATGTTGGCTGGTTTTAACTCTGGATCATATACAGTAGCCAATGCAGCCTCAATCTGAGGAGCAAGACCTAATCTATCCATTACGATAATGTTCATGATTGTTTCCTTTCTAATTTAATTATTGCCAGCAGTTTTTTCATCTAAAACAGCCTGATAACATGCTTCCAATTGTTTCATGACGATCTTCTGCTGATATTTTTTGAGGAATTCTTCTCTACAATTCGCTTTAATCACTTGCTTTTTCTCGGGATCTAAAGCTGTCCATTCGCCTAGTCTTTGGATTAGTTGGCTATGGTTATGAGGGTCAAATAACATTCCTGTATACAAAGGTACAACCATTTCGCCTAAAATACCAACATTGCTGGCAAGCACAGGTACACCTAATGAATAAGCTTCTAAAACAGCTAAAGGCATTGACTCATAGCATATTGAAGGAACTATTACGGCGCTTGCAGCTGCCATATGCTTGCGAAGGGTGTCCTTATTTTGGAATCCAAAATATTGAATATTGTCACTGTGCTGACAAATCTTCTCCACTTCTTCCTGCAAAGGTCCTGTTCCAAAGATTTTTAACTTGTAATTGCTAGCTTTCCAAGCATGCAGTAATGGAAGTATTCCTTTTTCTTCTGATAAACGACCTACATAGACAAATTCATCACCAGTCTCTGCCTCCACAGCTGGGAAGTCTTCAACAAAATTGGGCTTAACACTAAACTTCTTCATCTTGACAGGAAAAGTAGAGCGTTCAAATAACCTCTTGGAGAAATCAGAAAGTACAATGTATCGATCGACCATATCGAAAGTTCCTCTTTTTCGATGTACCCAATAAGTAAAAGCCGTCCAAAAGGTCTTGATATAGGAGTTTTCTAATACTTTTAGGCGTACTGCCAGCCAAGGGAAGTTCCTCGAAATAGAATCTAAGAAGATATTTCCATCATAAAAAAGTGTTGCCGATGGACATAGCAAACGAAAGTTATGCAAAGTCATCAGCATGGGGATACCTAGTTTTTTAATGTGTAAAATAAATAAGGGACCTAATCCATAATGCATATTATGGATATGAACAATGTCAGGTTTGAAAGCCTTAATTTTCTCTTTTAAGCGCTTGGTCTCCTTCCAGTTCATGGGATAGGTAAGATATTGAAGATAACCCGCCAATCCTTTCACATTTTTAGTCGTAAAACGCTCTACTTCATGGTTGGCTAGTAGGGCATCCATTTCTTGTTTTACGACGAAGTCCTCGCCACCTATATGTTGGTACTCATTATGAACGATTAATATACGCATATTGGGGGTCTAATTTCCGCAATTTACATAGTATACAGCGAATATTCAAAAGGCATTTCGCAGTAAATTGCTTATCTTCGTACCAATTTTTAGTTAATATGTTCGAGCAAAATCCCTATAGTAAACTTATCTCCAATTATATTCAGCAAGCAGAATTTCCAAATGAGCCTCAGGAACTTTACGATCCTATTCGGTATATTCTTTCATTAGCAGGAAAGCGTATCCGTCCTATGCTGGTTTTGATGTCTGCAAGGTTATTTGGAGAGCAAGATATGTCGAAAGCTTTACCTGCCAGTGCTGCCATTGAGTATTTTCATAATTTCTCCTTGATCCATGATGATATTATGGATAATGCGCCGCTACGTCGTGGAAAAGATACGGTACATGAGAAGTGGAATAACAATGTGGCAATCCTATCTGGTGATGGTCTTTTGGTAAAAGCTTATCAGGAATTGGGGAAAAGTCCGAAGGAGCATATTGCGGAATTACTAACTGTGTTCAATCAAGTAGCAATTGAAGTCTGTGAGGGACAGCAATTGGATATGGATTTTGAAAATCAGCTCGAGGTCAAAGAAGAGGATTACCTTCGCATGATCAAGCTAAAGACTTCCGTTCTCTTGGGCGGTGCTTTACAAATGGGGGCTATATTGGCCAACGCTACTAAAGAACAACAAGATTTAATATATGGTTTTGGTGTTAACCTTGGAATTGCCTTTCAATTGCAAGATGATTTTTTAGATGTCTATGGAGATCCTTCCAGCTTTGGTAAACAAGTGGGTGGTGATATTCTAGCCAATAAAAAAACTATACTACATATTCATACTCAGCACCTTGCTAAAGATGCTGATCAGGAGGAATTCCAATTGCTGATTCAAGATTCGAACATCAGTAATGAGGACAAGGTGAACCGTATGAAAAACTTATATGCAAAATTAAATGTTGATCAATACGCTGAAGGGGTAAAACAACGTTATATGCATTTAGCCTATGAACAATTATCACAATTGAATGTAGACGCAACGCGTAAAGAAGAACTATTTGCTTTAGCCGATATGTTGATGCATCGAGCTAAGTAAAATTAGTTTATTTGTAGAGTTTTTTTTATTTTGTAGCATATAGCGTATTGTAATTCGAATGGAGCCATTAAAAATCACCATATTTCAAGCTTACTTATTTTGGGAGAACGTTGATAAGAACCTTCAGAACCTCGGTTTAAGGTTGTCTTCTCTACGGGAGAAAACGGATTTAATCATCTTACCAGAGATGTTTAATACGGGTTTTACGACCAATGTAGAGAAGTGTGCAGAGACCATGAATGGGAAGACCATGCATTGGTTATATGAGACTTCGCAGAAATTTGGATGTGTTGTGGCAGGTTCTTTAATTATCGAAGAGTCTGGCAAGTATTATAATCGATTTATCTGGATGTCTCCGGATGGCAGTTTTGTACATTACGATAAGAGACACCTATTTAGTATGGGTGGAGAGGAAAAGGTCTTTACAGCCGGACAATCCCGTATCATTTTCCAATTAAAAGGTTGGCGTATCTGTCCGATGGTATGCTATGACCTTCGCTTCCCGGCATGGTCTAGAAACCAAAATGCAGCCTATGATTTATTAGTTTACACGGCCAGTTGGCCAGATAAACGCTCTGCACATTGGCGGGCACTAATCCCTGCTCGTGCCATTGAAAACCAATCCTACGTAATTGGTGTCAATAGGGTAGGACATGATGGTAAAGAAGTTTACTATTCTGGAGGATCAATGTGTATTGCACCAAGTGGAGATGTGGTTTATTATAAACCAGAGGATGAAGATCTATATACTTTTACCTTGAATCCAAAGGATTTGGAAGACAATAGAGCACAGTTCCCTTTCTTGAACGATCAGGATCAATTTAAAATCTTATAATAGCTCAATTAGTTTAATAGCTGCTTAGTCTTGATATGGCCTTTTTAGAATGGCCTCTTGAATGACTGCCTGCCTTAGATCAAAGCTATGCTCTTCCAAAGGGTGTAATTCTACTCGTTGTAATTTATTGGTCGTATCCTTACTTTTTTGGGTTGAATATCGCTCCTTTTGAATACGTTTCATCTCTTGGATATGCACCACTTCCTCAGGCATTTCTTCCCTGTAGGTGACTTTTTCCTTTACGACTGGTTTTTGTACTTCCCTAAATTCTGGGTAATCTTCAAACTTAGGTTTCTGTTGAACAGTCTCTGGTTTTTGATATGGAATATCAGGTGCAGGATGCCTCATTTGGCGTTTCGGCATAGGAATATCAGCTTGTTTCGTTACAGACTTTTGCTGACGCTTTAGTTTTTCCATGCGCTCTTTAGCTTTGTTCTGTTCCTCCTGAAATGATTTATAAACCTTATAAATAATACCAGCAATAATCAATAGACCTATTCCTAATGGATTTTCCATAGCCTAAATATAATGAATTAATCGAGCATAAGCTTGTGTATTCCTAAAATAATTTGCTTTTATATATTTTTATTTTATTATTGCAAAGGCAACTTAGCCACCAAATTAACCTTACATGATGAGTGATGAAACGCGTTACGCGGATGAATTTTATTCTTTCCTAACGGGGAGAGTGTCTACGGCCATTGGCAGAAGACTACAACGAAATTTTAAAGAGAGTGGATTGAATATCACTGCAGAGCAGTGGAGTATTCTTTATTTTCTATGGGATGCAGAGGGATTAAGTCAGCAGGATTTGGCCAGATTGACATTCCGAGATAAGCCTTCCGTATCTCGATTGATTTCTAATTTAGAGAAACAAAAGCTATTGGTTCGGGTGTGTAGTTCGGGTGATAAAAGAACCAACCAGATATATTTGACTGCTTTGGGGCACAAGTTGAAGGACAAGTGTATGCTACAAGCAGAAAAAACTATCTCCGAAGCGATGAGCGGTGTGGATAAGAAATCCATGCAACAAGCTCAACAACTTTTAGAGATAGTTTTTAATAACCTAAAATAGGTCCTATTTCTTAATAATCTTTCTATTAATCAAATACCTCTGGTGCGAAATCGCTACGGCTATTCACTAATTTACCAGTCGATTTGAAATAGATATCTTGGAAACTCAACGTGTTTTGACTATCCACTTTACGGAAGAATTTATCCGCATTTACATCGTCTAAGGTTTTGAAACCACAGGCTTCCATGATCTCTACCGTTGCACGAAGGGTATTTCTGTGGAATTGAGCAACACGTACGTATTTATCATCCACATTCAATCCTTTGTATAAGTATGGACGTTGCGTTGCAACACCTACTGGACAAACGTCCTCATTACATTTCAATGCTTGGATACATCCTAAAGCGAACATCATTCCACGCGCTGAATAACAAGCATCTGCACCTAATGCAATAACCTTAAGGATGTCAAATCCTGTAACGATACGGCTGGACACGATGATTTTAATATGTTTCTTTAAGCCAAAATTGATTAGCGTAGTGGTCACAAATGCCAAAGCATCGTATAATGGCATACCTAAGTTATCGGTAAATTCCAATGGTGCAGCACCTGTACCACCTTCTGAACCATCCACCGAAATAAAGTCAGGCATGATTTGCGTCTCTTGCATGGCTTGACAGATATCAATAAACTCTTGCTTATCCCCAATACATAATTTAAAACCTACTGGTTTGTAGTCTGATAATTCACGCATCTTTTGGATGAAGTGCATCATCTCTACTGGATTAGTAAAAGAAGAGTGAGCTGGAGGAGACATTACGTCTGTTCCAGGTACTACGTGACGGATAGCAGCTACTTCTGGCGTGTTTTTAGCTGCTGGTAGAATACCACCATGACCTGGTTTAGCACCTTGAGATAGTTTCAACTCGATCATTTTAACATAAGGACGAGTTGATTTCTCGCGGAATAAGTTTGGTTCAAAGTAACCGTGCTCATCACGACAACCGAAGTATCCTGTACCTACTTGCCAAATTAAGTCACCACCAGAAATATGGTATTGGCTGATACCACCTTCACCTGTATTATGCGCAAAGTTCTGCAAAGCAGCACCTTTGTTCAATGCAGTGATTGCAGTGCGGCTCAAAGCACCATAACTCATTGCGGAGATATTGAACACACTTAAGCTATAAGGTTGTTTACAGGCGCTATTTCCTACCATGGTACGAAGGTTATGATCTTCGATGTGAACAGGAAAAATACTGTGCGCAGCCCACTCGTTACCTATGGTTTGTGGGTCAGACTGCATACCAAATGCTACTGTCTCACGTTGGTTCTTCGCACGTTGGTAAACAATACTACGTTGGCGTCTGTTGAATGGACGACCATCCGTATCCGATTCCCAGAAATACTGACGTAACTCTGGACGGATAGATTCTAAAAAGTAACGGAAATAACCTACTACCGGATAGTTACGCAAGATAGCATGGCTTGTTTGGAAGCCGTGGTAAATTGCGACAATCAATAAAGGCAGAGGGATAATAAGTAACCAAAACCAACTTGGGGTAAAGATTAACCCAAATGAAATAATAATCAGGTTGATTACGATAATAATACCGAGAATGAGATTTCTTACAGGCATGATGTTTATCTTATGCTTAATCTAATTTAAATTTATAAATACCTTTTACAATTGCTGCTATAAATGTGCCATTATTAATTCATAGCCAGCAAGCTCCGGTTATTTAAAGTGCAAAATTAGTAAGTTAGTTGATGATATGAAAAGAATTAACCTTTGTATTGAAGATTTAATGATTTTCTAATTTTCGCCCTTTTTCCCTTTTCTTTTTGTAATAAGCGCTGATATTTGTTGGTAAATAAGTTGCCAATCTGGATTGCTGCTAATAAACTGCAAATGTCTTTGCATCGTAATTTCATCATTTCGTACAGCAGGGCCTGTCTGAACTAGGGCAGGGACTTGTTTTTGAACCTTTTCTGCCGTCTCCAGAATGATGGGACGTATCAAATCAAAGGATAATCCATGCTGTTCCATGAGCTCATAAGACACTTGGAAAAGGGCATTCGTAAAATTATTCGCAAAGACTGCTCCTACATGAATTGCAAGTCGTTGTTCTGTTGAACATGGAAATACTTTTTTAGATAAATCCTTTGCAAATGCTGTTAGCTTTCTTTTAACTGAATCTGAAGATCCTTCTACGCCCAATGGAACTTGCTGAAGGTCGACATCCAATGTTTTAGAGAAACTTTGAATAGGGTAGATAACCCCATGATTAAGATTGTTATGCAACTGCTCCATAGGAGTAGCCCCAGAGCAGTGAATTACTATTCCTTTTAAATCTTTAGGAAGAGAATCTGATACGGAAGCAATAGCAGCATCACTTACCGCCAGTATATAAAGATCTGCATCTGTTTGGAGATCCGCTAGATCAGCAATCGCAGGTACGGATAAAACATTAGCCAATGCTTCAGCATTGGCTAATGTTTTACTATAAACTTGAATAAGCTGATGCTGTTCTAATTTCAGGATAGCCTTACCCAGATGGGTCGATAAATTACCACTTCCAATCAGAACAATTTTCATTAAGCTAATTCTTTAGATCCTTTGTTTTTCCCATCTTTTACACGACGGTAGATTGCCATACAGAAACCGATGGTCATCACGATCGTTCCACACCAGAAGAAGTTGATGTAAGGGAATTTAATTGCTTTAAATACCACCCATTTCTTTTGAGGTAATGGCTTCTGGTAAGCCATTAGTTCTAACTTCTTCTCTGCAGGAAGTATCTTCGTGAAGCGGAACATCAACCCTTGTTCTTCAACCGTTTTCGGGAAGTCAAAGTAATTGTTGTTCTTCAATACGAATACTGGGTCTGCATTAAATTCTTTTCCATCAGCAGCAACAATCTTGATCTTCATTTTAACCATGAGATCATTAGCCCCTTTAGACATGTTTTCTACATTCGCATTGTGGTCAACACCCTCGATCACATAATAACCATTACGGTATCTCAAGGTATCACCAACCGCCACCTGATAAGTAGCAGGCTCATCATATTCTTCTATATTCGTGCCTTTGCCTTCTTCTTTTGGTGTAACGCCAGCTTGTGAATCAGATGCCGCAGCAGTAATCAAGGTATAAATATCGTGTGTCAAGAAATGCTTCGTACCTGGAGTTCCAATTAGACCTCCCATTTGCGGATTATTCTGTGCAAATGGACTAAGAATAAAGGATTCCAATACTTTGCCTGTTTCCTCGTCAATCTTTTCGTATTTAATTTTATAAAATACGTTTGGAGCAGCAATAGAATCGCCCACATAGGTAATTTTATAATCACCCATCTGTACGGGCTCACCTTCTGTCAAGAATAAATTCTCACCTGGTTTTTCCACTTTATCGAAACCTGCAACGGCGATGTAATTACTGTTGTTTACAGAAATAACCTCATTGGTAGCCGCAGCGATCAAAGCTCCGATTAATAATAACCCAAAACCAATGTGGGATACAGCAGAACCTGCTAAACGCCATTTGCCTTTGAATGCATCACCTAGAATACGTAAGTTGGCAAGAATACCAAATACCGCAGAGAAGGTGATGAGGATGTACATGATGTTGGTGTACACCTTCGTAAAGTAAACGATGGCTGCTGAAATGAAAACAGCAAATACTAATGAAGCAATCGTTGCTGCCCAGAATTTCTTAACATCAGAACGTTTGTATTTTAAGAATTGTGTAAATGCCGTCAATAACATAACAACAACTGCAAAAGCACCCTGCCATTTGTTATAATGTGGAATAGGGTCAATCGGAGGAGCGACCTTAGTACCAAATAAAGCGTTGAATACCGGAATAGAGGTTGTCGCGATCATCTGCACACAGGCAACTGTTAATACCAATGCACCGATAAACAACCAGAATTCACGGGAATAGATTTCTTCTTCTTTTTGTGTACTTGGCATCTGCTTTTTACGCGTTGCCAAGAAAAAGATCATGATGCCTAAGAATGTCAAGTTGAAAAGTATCAACTGTCCAGACATACCCAAGCTGGTAAAGGAGTGAACAGAAGTTTCTCCCAGAATACCACTACGTGTTAGGTAAGAAGCATAAATAACCAGCACAAAGCTGATCAAACATAAGAACGCCGAAGTAAAGTATGCATGACCTGTATTTTTAAAGGCAATCATAACGTGCACCGCTGCAATCAATGTAAACCATGGAATAATGGATACATTCTCTACAGGATCCCATGCCCAGAAACCGCCAAAGTTCAATGCTTCATAAGCCCAGAAAGAACCCATGATAATACCTGCTCCTAATATCATAACAGCAAAAAGTGCCCATGGTAATCCAGGATTAATCCACTCTTTATAGCGTTTTTGCCATAATCCAGCTGCTGCATAGGCA
Source organism: Sphingobacterium lactis (assembly GCF_051951495.1). Classification (GTDB taxonomy): domain Bacteria; phylum Bacteroidota; class Bacteroidia; order Sphingobacteriales; family Sphingobacteriaceae; genus Sphingobacterium; species Sphingobacterium lactis_A. Next base: position 562,694 of record NZ_JBNHAS010000002.1, read on the forward strand.
AAAGGAACAATCATCGAGGCAAATCCTAAGAATAAAGTAGGAGGGTGGATAACCATCCAATAGTTCTGTAACAATGGATTTAAGCCACGACCATCTTTAATCATGCTTAAGTAGTTAGGGTCTTTTAAGAAAGGCCAGTCCATGGCATCACGTAAAAGGATAAAGGGTGAACTACCCACACGTGAGCCAAAGATCTCAACACCTAAAAGCATGGAAGCTAAGAAAAGTTGACACAGCATAACAAAGGTCATAACGGGTGCTTCCCAGGTCTTTGCTCTAAAAACCAATACTATTCCTAAGATGACTTGCCAAAACATCCATAACCAGAAACTTCCTTCCTGTCCTTCCCAAAAAGCAGAAATGATATAATGCGTTGGAAGGGTCGTTGATGAATGCGACCAAGCGTAATGATATTCAAAAAAGTGATTGTAGATAATGTAGAAAAGAGTAGACCCGATAACGAGGATAGATAAGGCATTAAGCCAAAAACCTATGCGTCCTAGTGTTTTCCAGGATTTATCCTCAGGTTGTTTAGCGGCGAAGAAATAAGATATTAAGGAAAATAAGGCTGCTCCGAATGATAATACAACAAAGAATTGCCCAATCTTTCCAGGAAGGAGATTCTCCCCAACGTAATTGACGTCCATATATGGTTAACTGTTATTGAATTAGTTTACTGATGCTGTTTTTGGTTCTGCGGTAATCTCTTGAACCTCCATTTGATCTTGATTGTATTTCGAAGGACACTTCATCAATATTTTACTCGCATGGAACGTATTACCCTCCATTTTACCAGTTAATACGATCTGTTCAGAACGCTCGATATCCTGTGGCTTTGATCCATTGAATACTACCTGACACTCTGTACTGTCGTTGTCATACATGTAAAAAGAAAAATGATTTGCATCCTTCACAGGATCATATGTCAATTCCTTCTGTTTGTTCAATACACCTACAACATACAATTCCGTATTCTTTTCCTTTGCTTCCGTAAAAGTAGAATACGTACTGGAGTCAGTGTAAATCACTAAAATCATCGCAATTGCTACCGCAATGATTACCATTAAAATGATAGAACTCTTCTTCATTATCTTCTAAATACTATTATCCAACTGCAAATTTACGAAATACTAAGGGAAGGAATGAAATTAGCAATTATTTGCAGTTATTTAGAATTGTTCTAATTTACTATAGGTTTTACGCGTAAGTGATTATTGCTTAGGTTATTCTGCCTACTAAAGAAGAAAGCTTTTTAAAGGAAAGATGAAATTTAATGGTGGAATATTGTGCTGGGATGCCTTAACTCAAGGACATAAGTGTAAGTTTCTGGTATCAAGAACCCATTTTGATTGTATAATTTGTGTTATACAATCAAAATCGGCTTGATTTATTCTTGAGTTCCGTCTGGAAGCTTACAGTTTTTTTGTTTCGATGTATTTGATCACGGCCTCTTTAATGGCTTGTGTGTATTTTTGATGAGATTGAGGAATAAAATCATAAATAGGATAGGTTTTCTCCCAATCAACATCCGCTAAAGTAGCATTTGCATTCGTAATGGACTTTTCCCATTCTAATTTTTGAAGATTAGGGATATTTGTTTTTAGCTCTTTGTTATAATCCATTCCTATTCCAGCATCCCGATCAGAAATAAAGTAGAATTCTTCATCATAATTTTCTCTATGAATAAGCGACTCACTCTTACTTTTGGTTGCGACGAATAAATCTATTTTCGCTGTTTCTAGTAAACCTCTAAATTGCTCGTTTAAATCCTTTAATTTATTCGCTGAATCTGAATTTTTGATAACATTATTTTTATATAAAACACGTAGTTTTCCTCCAATTGAAATGTTCGTTAATACATGTGTACCATACGTTTCGACAAACTTATCTGGAGACAATGTTTCCAAATCTTTCAGAAAAGCAGCTGTAACATATTGTTGAATAGTAGTAGGTGTTTCTTCGATACGATAGGATTTAATGTATCGAACGATATCCGTAGAAGCTAATCCGACATCATTAGATTCATGTTTGTTATCTTTTAAGGCTTTATTTTCTGTAATACTACCCGTAAAAAGAAGTTGCTTAGGGTTGCTTAATTCCAATTTGGATTTTACACCCGATTTATTCGTTATATCCAACAAATATTCATTGGCATTTATTCCAGCATAAAAATTATTAAGAGATCCTGATTCTGGATTGATAACAATGGAAGTCTTTAATGCGGCATCTAACTTCTGTACATCAATCACCGGTTTTTTATAAGAAGTGCTAGCAAGATATTCCTTGGTAACATCATAGCTGTAACCCAATATGCTAAACTTTTCATCCGTTTTAATCTGTGATTGATCGAATGTATAAATGTTAGTTTTTAATGCTGAAGGCTCTGGTTCATCTACAAGTTGAATATTGCCCTTCCCACACGATGTAAAAAGAAACAAAAGTAAAATACACTTAAATAAATTTTTGTTTAATAGCTCCATTTTAATGGTTTTTTTCGAATATAGTAAAAAAAGTTAACCATTAAACTAAATTAAGTGTTTTTAGCCGATTTCTTTAAGCTTCTATACTATCGGCTTGAAACTTTTCTCCAGAGAATCTAGTGACCAACATAGCAGCAACCGTATCGCCAGTAGCATTTAATACGGTAGCCAATGGATCAACCAATGCACCGATAATTAATATGGAAGGCACAGCTTCATTTGGAATTCCATAGATGGAGATCATCAACATCTCACCGATAAATCCACCGTTAGGTATACCGCCTGCAACCATTGATACCAGTAGGGTAATCCCAACTGCAGTGATCAAGGTGCTCGGTTCAAAGAAGTTCCAACCTAAAATTGAAAAAGCTACATAGATTTTTAAAATGGAGGAAATGGCAGAGCCATTTTTATAGAGCGTGTTTCCTAAAGGCACGACAATGCTGGATATTTCCTTAGGAATCCCCATTTTATTGGATGCTAATAGATTGGCAGGCAAGGTTGCCAAGCTGCTACAGGTACTTAGTGCTGTCAATGAAGGGGAGATGTTATGCTTCCAATAGGACCCAACACCTTTGCCTCCTCGTGCTAAAAAAGCATAAACACTGAAAATGACGATGAAGAAAACCATTCCAAAGGCGTAATAAAAACCCAATGGTTTGGCATAAAAACCAAACAGTTCCGGCCCTAAGGTTTTAACTTGATAAGCAAAATAAGCACCCAAACCGATAGGTCCAACCTTCATGATCAAGGTCAATAAGTTCTCCATCACTTTATTACCAGCATTTAAGAATGCAGTGAAATGCTTGCCTGCTTCCCCAGATTTGCGGGTAGCAACACCGACTAATAAAGCAAAAATGACAAAGGCCAAAATACTTTTACGTGAAAGTAAATTTCCAAATTCATCTACTGATAAAAAGCGTACGATTCGATCGCCCCAAGTCTCATTGGCATTGCCCGTCAGGGGTTCTAGGGCGGCAGAAGCATCCCTAATCGCCGTTACTGGGAATGCCCATAATCCGGCAATGGTCAGTACGGCTGCTATGATGATGGTACTAATAAATACAATCGTCATAATGATGATGGTACGGCCTAACTTATTGCTGTCCTCAATATTGGCTATCGAAGAAGATATAGCGAAAAATAATAGTGGAATTACAGATACAAACAATAGGTTTAAGAAGATATCTCCGACAGGTTTCAGGATATCAACGTATTGTGGCGTAAAACGACCGATCAGGCTTCCAATGGTTATTCCTAACAGAAGTAGGATGATACTTCCGTAATTTTTTAGAATGCTGTTCATTTAAGTAATTTGTAAGGCTAAATTAACGGTTTTTTTCAGAATGTCAACTTTAATTTTAGTGGCTTTAGCTGCTGGATGTAGTAAGGAAAAGCGTAAAATAATTCGCTTGCCCTGATAGTTTCTTGTAGATTTGCTCAAAATAATCAAGCATGGAATTTGTACAAACGGCTGATGGATCGAAAACACTCTACCACGCAGAAGTTGGAGAACACTATCACTCGAAGCATGGTGCACAGCAAGAAAGTAAACACGTATTCCTAAATACGGGCCTTCGTCATTGGTTGGAAATGTCGGGCAAAACGAATGTTGCCATATTGGAGATCGGTTTCGGAACAGGCTTAAATTTCCTAAATACCGCTGATTGGACCTCGCAGAATCAAATTACTTTGGATTATATCGGTATTGAAGCCTATCCTTTAACGGAAGAGTTGATCGCTCAATCGGGGTACAACGAATATATTGCAGCAACTATTTGGGATTCCTTCTTAGAAAAATACCCCCAAGCCTTAAATCATAAAGTCCAGTTTTCAGGTGATATACAATGGAAAGTGGCAGTTGATAAAGTCATGGACTTTAATACAGCAGATCGCTTTGACGTGGTTTATTTTGATGCCTTTGCAGAAATTCATCAACCGGAGATGTGGACTTTGGAAACCTTAAGCCACATCAGCCAATTCCTGAATCCAGGGGCAGTGTTTGTAACCTATGCCATTACAGGCAATTTAAAACGTGCCATGAAGTCCTTAGGCTTTCAAATAGAAAAGGCACCAGGTGCACCTGGAAAACGTGAAATGCTGCGTGCTACCAAGCTGTAATGCTTTTAAGGAAGCTGACCCACTGGTCTGCGGTTTTTCCCAGACCGTTTGGTCAAATCATCTCCTAAGTCTTCACGTGCCTCCTCGGCAATCTGCAATAACTTTTCTTTGATTTCCGGATACATCGTAATCACATTATAGCGTTCGCCGGGATCTCTTCGTAAATCATATAATTCCAGTTCAGTCGTACGTTTACTGTTGTATTTGCCTGCAAAACCATTGTCTGCCGGCATCACCTCTTCATAAGAACGATATTGATGTGGGAAGACGAGTTTCCAATTATCCAATCGAACGGCCTCAAGATCATTGCGATTGTAATAATAATACATCCTATCGCGATGCGGTCCTGCTTTAGCATTGTAGATGGTCGATAGAAAACTGATGCCGTCAATTTTATGCGGATGTTGATCATAACCTACCAATTCAGCAATACTGGCAAATATATCCATACTGCTGCTCAGGTGATTATTTATGCGGCCTTGTTTTATTTGTTTTGGCCAATACAAGATGCATGGCACTCGAACACCACCTTCCCAACCAGCACCTTTGCCTTCACGGAAACCTGCAGAAGATCCATTATGATTTCCAAAGTTTAACCAAGGACCATTATCACTCGTAAAAACAATTAATGTATTGTCTTCGATTTTGTTCTGTTTTAAAGTTTTTAGGATTTCCTGCATGGACCAATCTACCTCATGCATGACATCACCAAACAAACCTTGTTTGGAACTTCCTCGAAAGCGCTCTGAAGCTGCAATGGGAACATGCGTCATGCTATGTGCCAGGTATAAGAAAAAGGGTTTCTTTTTGTGCGCTTGGATGAAATCGACGGCAGCATGCGTATAGGTCGATGTTAATGTAGCTTGGTCCTCAAGGGTTTTAATCTTTTGGATGGTATCTGGAAATTCTTGTCCATTAGCAATCTTCAACAATGGCAGCACAGGGTAACGGCTGTATTGGCTTCCGGGTTTAGAAGGGCTTCCATCAAATTCAACCGGCCACATATCATTGGAATAGGGTAGACCGAGGTAATGATCAAAGCCTTGTTTGGTAGGAAGAAATTGAGGTTCATTTCCCAAATGCCATTTTCCAACCATCTGCGTAGCATAGCCTTTACTCTTTAACATTTCGGCGAGGGTGATCTCTTCGCTAGCCAATCCTTTTTTTACATTGGGACCATAGGCTCCTTGAATCCCCATTCTATTAGGATAATTTCCAGTCAATAAAGCCGACCTAGATGCAGAACATACAGCCTGAGGCACTAAGAAATTGGTAAATCGAATTCCTTTATTCGCCATGGCGTCCAATACAGGCGTTTCATAATCCAGTGCTCCGGTTACTCCTAAATCTCCATAACCCATATCATCCATAAATATGACGATGATATTGGGAAGCTGAGGTTTTGCTTTTTGTGCAAAAAGCGAACTTATACAACTGATGGTAAATATGATACAGGTTAAGAATCGTTTCATTTGTTGGGGGTTAAGGTTGTCTGTTGATATTCTAAAATTAGAAAATACCATTTTAATCTCAAAGAAATTTAAGTTTGGATGTAGCTAAGCCTTCTGAATTTCTTTCAGAGGGATATTTTTCTGATCCACTAGCTGCTGTTAAAAGTGACGAAAAGATTATCATCAATGCTATTATAAATAGCACCTGACTAAGCTTACTTAGGCATTGGTTTTCCTTTGTAATTCATGGGTAATTGCTAGGGGTTTGCCAAGGGTTTAACTTGGGTTTGCTAGGGGTTTGCTTCGAGACTCTAACGGATCTCCTTCGGAACTTGTTCGGATCTTCTTCGGATCTCGTTCGGTTCCGACCGAACGAGATCCGAAGAAGATCCATGTCAGATCCATAGGGATTCCTTTAGAGTACCAAAGGAAACCCCTGTTCAATACAAGTGAAACACGAGTCATTATGTAGGAGAATTAGTTTAGTGACATCATAATATAGGATGGAAATAGACAGAAAATAAAAGGTTAATTAGGAGTAGATTGACTCTTATTTTGGTTAATGATTTTTGATTTTAGCCTGATTCTTTTCGCAAAAAGGATGCTATTATAAGATTTTATTATCTCATAAAGCATAAAATACCCTATATGCGGTATTTTCTGATTGGTTAATTCTTTGAAATTTTGTTTTATCAAAACGAAAAGGAAACACATTAACCAAAAATTATTAACATGAAAATATTAAAAAGAACGATGCAACTGTTGTTGCTTTTGATCAGCTTGGCTGTTGTGCCTGGTTGTGATGCTTTAGGCTTGGAAGATACCGATACCGAGGATGATGGATCAGGTGGTACAGGAGGAGGTGGTTCTACTTCTGGAATGTATGGGAACTGGGTTCGTGAGAATGCCTCCGGTACATTTGTTAAGTTTTCTGGATCTACCGCAGTAACTTGTATCAATGGAACCCAAACCACGGGGACATTTAACGCAAGTGAGCCGTCCATGACCTTTGTTATTCAAGGAAATACCCTCAAATTTCCTTTGAAATTCAGTAGTACTACGCTTTTAGTAGGGGTGCCAGATCAAGCGATTACCACGCATAATGCGCAAATTTACCTAAAGAGCAGTAATTTCTGTACTACCGGTGGAGGTGGTACTGGAGGAGGAACTGGCGGTGGTACAGGTGGTGGTTCGGGCAAAGGAAATGCCATGTTCTGGACCAAATCTGATATCGGTTGTGGGGTTATTACCGTTAAGCTGAATAATATATCCCAGTCGATTAGTTCTTATTACGGTTCTACACCAAATTGTGGGGCAAGTGGTTCAGCAAATTATAGCCTAAACGCTGGTACCTATAGTTTCACAGCTAGCTGTAGCAAGTATAATTGGAATGGAACAATTAACGTCACTGCAGATCAATGTAGTCGGATGGAATTGACGAAATAGAAAAATTAGTAATAGTATAGTGAGAAGTAGTTAAAGTAAAAATGCTGAACATTTGTTCAGCATTTTCTTTGTTTTAGTGGCTTTCAGTTCCATCAGCACCATGTGCATGACCATGAGCTAATTCCTCAGCTGTTGCCTCACGAGTGTCTAGGATTTCGATGTCAAAGTTTAATTTCTTACCAGCCATAGGGTGGTTCAAATCTGCAATTACTGCCTCTGGAGTTACTTCAGTAACTACAGCGCGGAATTGATTTCCTTGGTTGTCTTGCAAAGGGATAACTTCACCTACTGGTGGAAGACCAATTTCTTGGAACATTTCTGCTGGTAATTGTGCAATTGCACGATCATCACGTTCACCATAGGCATCAGCAGCTTCTAATTCAAAAGAGAGTTTATCTCCAGCGTTTAAGCCTGCAATGTTCTCCTCAAATTTAGGAAGCATCATACCTACACCATATAAAAATGTTAATGGGTTTTCTGTTGTTGTCTGCTCTACAAATGTCTTCTCTCCATCATCTCCAATTGTATGAAGAACGTAATTTAAGGTCACAACGTTGTTGTTTTCTACTGCCATTCTGATTAAGTTATGGGATATTATCCCTGTTTATTATTTATTAATTCTATGATTGCTGCAATCGACTCTTGTGGTAGACTGCATGTTTTTCGTTGACAAAGGTATGCTTTTGAATCCATACCTGCTTTATGCTCTAACAAAGGAAGCTTACTTTTTGTTCCACCAAGTGTTATTTTGTTTGGAATATAGTTCTCATCAAGCTCTTTTCGCCAAGCTATCGCTTCTTCTCCTGTAATAGCCACTTCCCAAAGTCCATAGTGTAACTCTAAAAGTTGAATAGCCCAGTTAGAGTAGGCTGAACCGTAACTCTTGATATGTGGGAAAACATTCGCAAATACCTGTTCGGCAATTTGTGTATAACGGTCTTCATCAAATAAAAGACCTAATTTAAATAATTGACGAACGAAAGTCGACGAGGATGCAGGGATTACGTTATCCATGATCTCGGATTTTCGAGCTATGAGGCTTTCTGCTTCCGAACTGGTATAATAAAAGCAATGTTGCTCCTCATCATAGAACAGTTGAATAGCATGGTCTGCCAGGCGTTTCGCTTGATCTAACCAATATTCATCAAAGTTTGCTTCATATATAGCGATAAATGCTTCTATGGTAAATGCATAATCATCCAAGAATCCTTTGATACTTCTGTTTTCATCAGCTGGTTGATGTAGCATATCTGCGCCATCCATGGCATGCTCTTCTAAAAACTTAGCTATGCCTAAGGCTAATTCTAAATAGCGTTCCTTTCTAAATACGCGATAGGCATCAATCAAACCTTTAAGGAATAAGGCATTCCAAGTGACTAATTGTTTATGGTCCAAACCTGGTCTTATGCGCTGTTCCCTATAGACTAATAATTTCTTTTTGATCTCCTGTAGGTACTCATCCCATTGGGTGGTTTCAAAACCGACATCTTTGATCAGTTCTTCATCATCACCACGTACAAAAGGTATATTGGTCTGTTCTTCAGTCCAATTGCCACTTTTGGCAATATTGTAATATTGCCTTGCCAGTTCAGCATCTGCACCTAAAATATCAAACTCATCATAATCGAAAGTATAATATTTACCTTCAACTCCTTCGCTATCGGCATCTAGTGCACTGAAGAATCCACCATTTTCATGACGCATTTCACGAACGGCCCAATTAATGGTTTCCTCTACCACAGATTTATAAAGGGGCATAGGCCTTTCTTGATAGGCTTCGCTATATAAACTGATCAATTGACCATTGTCGTAAAGCATCTTTTCAAAATGTGGTACATGCCATTGTCCATCGACAGAATATCGGGCAAAACCACCACCTATATGATCATAAATACCTCCATTTGCCATTTTACGTAAAGTGAAATGAACATGGTCCAAGACTGCTTGGTCTTTTGCTAGGGTGCCATATCGCAAGAAAAATAACCAGTTGTTAGGCAATGGGAATTTTGGAGCGCGTTGATATCCTCCATCTTTGGGATCGAATTGAGCAATCCAAGGTATGACTACCTCACGGATATCGGATAGGCTATATTGTTCAGGAATAGCTTGAATAGGTAATTTTTCAGCTTTCTGAATGCCTTGGGTTAGTCGTTCTGCATAATCCAAAGCTACTTCAGGCTGTTCCTCCCACATCTTGGCAAGCTGTAAAAGTACTTGTTGCCAATCCTGAGGTTTGAAATACGTGCCACCATAGATTGGTCTGCCATCAGGTAAGCAGATACAGTTTAGCGGCCATCCACCAGAATTTGTCATGAGCTGAACGGCAATCATGTAAATCTGATCTATATCTGGTCTTTCTTCCCGGTCAATCTTTATAGAAACAAAAAACTTGTTCATGGTTTGCGCAATAGCTTCGTTTTCAAAAGTTTCGCGTTCCATGACATGACACCAATGGCAAGCCGAATAACCAATACTAACCAGTATTAATTTGTTTTCTGCTTTTGCTTTTTGAAGGGCTTCCTCAGACCAAGGATACCAATGCACCGGATTATGGGCATGTTGCTTTAAATAAGGGGACTGTTCTGTCTGTAATTTGTTTCCCATACCTTACTAAGGTAAAAAAAATTTTTACTTAACTAAACCTATCAACGTGGCTGTTCCACCAGAAAGCATAGAAAAGTTAATGCCATCTTCTAGTTTTAGGATCGCAGCATTGGAGGTCGCGAGTTCAACTTCGGAATGACTTAAATAATTTGTCAAATTGGAAAGTCCAGGGTTATGACCAAAAACAAGTACTTGCTCATACTGATCATCAACAGCGTTGATAACGTTTAAGATCTCCGTAAAATGAGCCTCATAGATGTTTTCTGTTTGCTGGATTTCACTTGTTGGATATTGGAGGATAGGGCAGAAGATTTCAGCAGTCTGTATCGCGCGATTTGCAGTAGAGGATATCACTAAGGTTTTATTATCAACCTTTATTTTATTGCTTAAACTCTCAGCAATACGTTTAGCACGTTCTATGCCCTTGGGTTGAAGATCTCTGAAAAAATCGCTCTTGGAAAGACCGTGTTCCTCTGCTTTAGCATGACGAATGAGAATAAGTGTCTTCATATGTACAAAATCTAAGATTATGCATCCAATATAATATTTATTAACGCTCCATAGGTTAGGAAATTATTAAGGAATTGATTATTCCGTATTATGCGTAGTTTTTTATCGATAAATAAGATGGATTTCAGTTTAAAAGAAATTACCTTATACCCTTGATAGGTAGGTTTTTGTCACGGTATTTTAATAAATTGTTAATCTATGAAAATCATGAAAAAAATTATCAGAATGTAGTAGCTTTGCAGTCGAAAAATTCGTCTTTAAATAGAATATAAAAGATACGAATTTAGTGATATACTAACACATGAATTGGCTTAATAGATACTTACTTGCTTCTTTATTTTTCCTGGTACTTTCTTGTCATACAAAGGAAGGAGATCTTCTTCCTGAAATCGATCCGGGACTTGATTTAACAGAACCCATTGCTTTAAACGAAGAGTTTTTATTGGATCCTGTAAAAATGAGGATTAATAACATGGCAAATGGGAATTATCGTGGTTTAGCACATGAGCGATTTTTCATTGACATCAGTGGTCCCGAATCGGCCTATTGCCATCCGGATATTCAATATTTTCCCAATGGATTTCGTGGATATAAATATTGGATGGTATTCACTCCTTATTTTGGTAAGGTTGGAACAGATTTCTATGCCAAACGCTATGAAAACCCAACTGTAGTGGTTTCCAATGATGCGATCAACTGGATTGAACCAATAGGCATTCATAATCCTATTCAACTGACCCCGTCTTTTAAAGAGAGCTTTTTGGAAAAAAAAGGTGAATTGGTGCAAGGTTTTTGGTCGGATGTAGATTGGCTGTACCGCAATGGTCAATTTGAACTGTACTACCGCGGTAGTTGCATTAGTGCCGAAGCATTAAAACGTCGTGGAGCCAAAACAGCAAATAATCGCTCTAAACTCAAAGAAAATGCACAGCGTACTATTGTTCGTCAAACTTCGACCGATGGTATTAACTGGAGTCCTTTGGAAGTAGCTTTTACAAGTAATCCTCCTCACTCACCAAAAAATAGTCATGTGCTGTCTCCTGCTTTTGTAGAAGTAAATAAGGATATTTATAGTTATGAGGTGACTTTCAATAATAATAAAGATCGTATAAAGTCTGATGCACACACTTTAGTTATTCAACGTAAATCAGAAAACGGATTGGATTTCTCGAGTTTCACATCCTCTAAGGTCATCAACTTTTTTAACAAACCTTGGTTAGAATTAGATACAGATAATGCGGTTTGGCATCTTAATGCTAATTATGATCAAGGCTATTATTTTCTTGTGCTATCTGTGGGAAATGTAAAGAAATATACTTCTGATCTTTTATACTTGGCTTATTCTAAAGATGGTATAAACTTTATAGTAGATCCTAAACCTGTAATAAGCTACCTGGCTTATCGTTCAGCAATCTTCCTAAAACAAACGGATTCCAAATATATGGATTTTGGTATGGTGATAGGAACCAAGGATGGCAATTTCAACTATGCAGAAATTAGGGTAGATAAGGATAGAATTAAAGATGCATTTAAATAGTAATTCGCTTTGATGTAGCATCTACCAAAACGTATATGTACTTTTGAGTATGAACCCCACTATTTCTGTCATTATTCCAATATATAATCGAGGTAAATACGTCGCTGAAGCCATTGAAAGTATACTACATCAGACTTATCAAGATTTTGAATTGATATTAGTCAACGATGGTAGTACGGACAATTCTGCTCAAATTTGCCAAGAATATGTTGAAAAGGATGCTAGAATAACCTATTTAGAGCAAGAGAATGCGGGTGTGTCTGTTGCTAGAAATGCTGGATTAGCCAAAGCAAAGGGTAAGTATATCTACTTTTTTGATTCAGACGACAAACTGGATAAGGAGTTTCTCAGAACCTCCATTCATTTTGCCCAAAGTGGAGATGCTGATTTGGTGGTCTGTGGTCAATACTATGAAAATAGGTTTCCCAATCCCATGGCATTGCCTACCTGCGCCACATTTGTAAAAAAAGCTTTACTTGATCGCTATCCAGAAATTGTATTTCCTGCCGGTATTCAACCCTGCGAAGATGGACTGTTCTCCCATCAGATTCTTGCTTTAACCAATAAGTTAGCTTTAAATAGGGATGCACATTATTTCTATAGGCAGCACGATGAACAGAATACAGCAAATAACTGGAAGTTTACGGAGAAGATTCTGACACAAATACCACAATGGTTCCAGGTGTTGGAGAACTTCTACAATAATCACCAATTGTGGAATAAGAAAGCACTTCACATAGCTCGTTTTATGGAACATGAACCCTTCGAATCGCGCTATAAGCAGATGCCTTTTGATGCCGAACAGAAGCAATTGCTGCATAGTCTAATAAAAGGTTTTATGGAGAAGCATGTTTTGGTTCACTTAAAACCAGCGGATAAAGATCAGTTGTCGCAAGTGTTCTTAGGCTTTTTGGAAGCAAAGGATGCAAAAGCTTATGATGAATGGTATGCTGATTTTGTGAGGAGTAATAAATGGAAATTAAAGGGGATGCATTTACTCAGTAAATTATTGCCATCTCGTGTATCCAAAAGAACCTTTCGCCAGAAAATTCAACGTAAATACGGATCATGAAAATCCACATAGTACAATATCAAGGTTTTTTGAACAGTCAAGGTGGGACAGAGAAAATGGCAACTTTCTTTGCCAATACCTTTTCCCAAAAGGGTCATGATGTCACTATAATTACCCAAGATCCCGTGGAGGGTACATCAGTATTTCCTTTAGATCCAAAAGTTCGATTGATCAATCTTTATAAGGGCAAGGATAACAGCATTGTACTTCGTAAATTATACAATTACAAGGGTAAAAATCCTATTTCATGGATACGTTATAAAATCCAAAAGAAAATAGATAAAGCGCATAATAAGCGATTGATGGCTGCGCAAGGAGTTCGTACAATGGATGAGTTACAAATCCATAATTTAAATGTACGGTCTAAGAATTGGCCTTCATTCTTTGCTGATGAAAAGCCCGATATTATTATATCAATGGCTGTTTCCACTTTGTTGGAAATAACCTATCAAGGTCCATTACCCTTTCCCATCATAAATACCGTGCATGGTCGTCCTGATTACGATTACAGCGATATCCTCTGGTATAGAAGCCCACAAGACATGGATTTATTAAAGAAATCCTATTCATACCTGACGGGTATTCAAGTGTTGTTTGAAAGTTATGCAGCTTATCTGCCCGACACGTTCACTGGAATATGTAAAGTCATACCAAATCCGATTCCGCAGTATGATGAAGGGCAATTAGCCCAACTAGATCAAGATAAAGATCGTTATCAGCTTATTCATGTTGGATCATTAATCAATGCTGGTAAGCAACAAGAATTGGCAATGGAATGTTTTGCTGCACTAAAGGAGAAATATCCCAATTGGGATTTGATCTTTATAGGAGAAGGACCGGATGAGCTTTATTTGAAAGAACGTTCTGCTGCATTGGGACTTGAAAGTAGAGTGTTTTTTAGAGGATATACCGCTAATCCCGAGGAGGAATTGCGAAAGGCTGATGTGTTTGTCTTCCCAAGTAAATATGAAGGATTTCCATTGTCATTAGGGGAGGCCATGTCCATTGGGTTGCCTGCTATAGGTTTTACGACCTGTTCTGGTGTAAATGAATTGATCCAACATCAGAAAACTGGGTTTTTAGCACAAGATAAAAATGAATTTATGAACTATCTGGATCAACTTATGTCGGATAGGGATTTAAGAATTCAGATGGGGAGAGAAGCGCATCGATATGTGCAAGCATTTGATAAAACTATGGTTGCTCAAAAATGGGAGGCGTATATTCATGAAATTCATGAGAAGCACAAACACCAAAACTAAACTTCAATTACAAAGGTGCATTTTGTATCTTTGAAGCAAAGCTTATTAACTGAACGAATATCTTTATGGCAATTCCAAAAACGATCTATCAGACCTTTAAAACAAACGATATTCCCTGGTTGACCAAATGCTATATCTGGCTATTCAGAAAGAAGAATCCCAATTACAAATATGTGTTTTTTGATGATCAGGCAGTAACTGATTTTATCAAAACAAACTTTGATAGTCGAGTATTTAAAGCTTATTCTAGGTTACAGATTGGAGCAGCAAAAGCTGATTTCTTTCGTTATGCGGTGTTGTATATACATGGGGGTGTTTACCTTGATTTAGATTCTGATCTTTTAGTTTCCTTAGATAAGCATTTGGAAAATGATGATGTTGCGGTTATATCGCCTGAGAAGAACCATCCTGAATACTTTGCACAATGGGCTTTGATTTATGATAAAGGCCATCCTTTTCTTAAACGAACAATCGATTATGCAGTGGATAATATTGAGCAAAATCGATACCCGCATGATGTGCATAAAACAACAGGTCCTTCGATATATACCAAGGCTATTAATGATGAGTTAGCCGAGAATCCAGATACCCCTCATCGTGTCGTAGCACCAGATTACAAAGGTATGATGCAGTTCAAATACCGATTAGGCAAATTACTGATCTATCGTGATCGGAAAAATCATTGGAAGAAATTACAGCAACGTATTTCTGTGGTTAAAGAAGAAGATTAAAGACTACGGTAGCAATTCATGAGTTGCTCGGCAATTTGATCATCATTAAATCGTTGAGCATATTGTATTCCTGCCTTTGCCATTGCTTTCCTTTTAGCCTCATCATTCCATAAAGATAAGATAGCATCTTTGATCTCTGTGGTGCTTTCTGGGGATATATATACCGAGTCAGGACCTGCAGCTTCAGGAAATACTCCCGATTTATTGGTGATTACAGGCGTTTCTGAATATAAAGCCTCTATAATTGGGATACCGAATCCTTCAAATCGGGAAGGGTAAAGGAAAATACTAGCCATACTATAGATAGTAGCCAGTTCTTCCATACAGAATCCCTCCAAGAAACGTACTTGATTTTCCATTCCTTTTTCTTTTACATAGGTCTTAATCTCTGCAGCATATGCAGTAGGTTTCCCAATGATGATTAATGGAATAGTTAATCCCTCAATTGCTTTGACTAGTTGAAATGCATTCTTTCTAGGTTCAATTGATCCTACATTCAATAAAAACTCTTTAGGTAGATTATATTCCTTTCTTAGCGCTTCTTTTTGGGCTTCTGTGTGCTCTACTTTGAACGCAGGATGACATACTTGGTAAATTACCTCAATTTTGGATGGGTCGCAGGGGTAATAATGTAAAATATCCCTTTTTGTTTGCTCACTTATCGCGATAATTTTATCCGCATGTGCTACGGCATGTTGGGCTTTTTTATTATAAATCCAACGATCCAATGGCTTGTACAATTCGGGAAATCTCAAGAAGATGAGGTCATGTATGGTTACAACAGATTTGATTCCTGCTTGCTTCAAACCTGAAGGGATTTCTCCCGATAAACCATGAAAGATGTCAACAGAATCTCTTTTTAAATCGTCTACAATACGTCTGTTTCGCCAAAGACCAGGTAATAAACTGTTTATTTTTCCCTGTGGTAACTTAATGCTTTGAGGTGGTTCCGTAGAAGATTTAGCTAGTTTTGGCGTGTATTTGATGTATTTGTTTTCCGGAAATTGGGTTTCCAGAATGCGGATTAGATCACGACTATAATTACCAAGTCCCGTCCGGTTAAGAAAGTATCTTTTAGCATCAAAGCCAATGGTAAGCATAGATAATTTGTTTTGTTGTTTCTTGTTAAGAATCCTTATAGGAGCCCAATGGCGACAAAGGTAAAAATTTACCTTGAATCGAATCAGGCATTCTTATCATAAAGATAATTTACTTCATGAAATTATACTTGATTATTTCACTTATTTTGGAGAAAATATTTCCTCTACCTTCGATAGGACCATCGAAGGACTTATTAAGTCGATAGCTTCTACACCATCGCAAAGACAGGATTTATTGCCATAAACAGAACTAGGTCGATTAGGATGATCTACCTGTATACAATCTGAATAGGATTGACCATAGCCAATAAAGCCAGCAAAAGGATGTGTTGCTCCCCATAAGGACAAGCACCTTGTGCCAACTAATGATGCCATGTGCATGCCAGAGCTGTCCATACTGATCATCAGATCCAAATGGGAAATAATATCCAATTCCTCCGTTAATTTATAACGCCCAACCAAAGAATGTACATTATCGTAGTTTTCAGCCCAATTTTCGGTGATTTGTTTTTCCTGTTCTCCACCTCCAAAAAGTAATACCTCATAGCCCTTGTTGGCCAAGGTTTGGATAATCAATTCCATCTTAGCATAAGGCAATACTTTGTAAACATGCTGTGCAAAGGCAGCTATACCAATTTTCTTTTTATCGGATGCAAGGATAGGCATCATGCCTGGAGGTATCAAACGATATTCTTTTTGCAGCTGATGATCCAATTGCAATTGGAAGCCTAATTGACGAAACACATCGGCATAACGTTCTGTAGTTAGTTTAAGCTGCTTGAAAACCTTGTTTTTAGTGCGGGTTAATTCCTTCTTTTCTTTTCTTCCCTTATCCAGTAAGCGTACTTTAACTCGAATGCTTTTAAAGAGTCCGTCTATCACTCTAGAGCGAAGATTGTTGTGCAAGTCAGCAATGGCATCAGGTTTATAAGCCTTTAATTCATTGAAAAGACTAAACAAGCCAAACAGTCCTTTATGCTTTCCTTTAGGTTGGATAGGGTGAAACTTAAGGCGAGGGATATTTTGGAAAAATGCAGCAAATAGAGATCTGGAAACCATGATGATTTCCGTATCGCTATGTTGTTCCTGAAACGCTTTGAGAACTGTAGCAACCATAGCCACGTCACCCATGGCTGAAAAGCGGGTTACAATAATGCGTTTCATCTCTGCTTATTTTTGTGATCCGTATAAAACCGGATTTAGATTAGGGTCATTGTACATCTTCATTTGCTTGTACACCTTCATGTATTTACGACCAGCCTCAATATCTGCCAATAACTCATCAATACTTTGAGAAAGATCCTTACGCTGTTCCAATAAGATGTTTAACTTTTCAGTACAAGATTGCAGATGCGAATTGGAAACATCAGAACGCAATGTTTCCTGTTCCATATGGTAGATTTTAAGTGCCAATATGGAAAGACGATCAATAGCCCATGCAGGACTTTCTGTATTGATCTTCGCATCGGCTAAAGAAGATACATCTTTGAATTTTTGAAGGTAATAGCTGTCGATAAACTCCACCGTATCAGTCCTTTCTTGATTCTGACGGTCGATGCGTCTTTTCCAATAAAGACCTTCACGAGGATCGATATCTGGATTTCGAACTACGTCCTCCATATGCCATTGAGCTGTGTCAATCCAGCATTTCATATACAACAAGTGCTCAAGGCTTTCCTTATCGTATGGATTGTTGATGGGCTGATCAATTTGATCAAACTGATGGTAATCATCAATTACCTGTTTAAAAATGTTGTTTGCTGTAGCACTAATCATATACAAATATACGCTTTTACCCTACTAAACGTGGGTATTCGATGGGAATTGCATCTTAGCAATAAAGAATCTTAAAAATTAAAGCTTAACTGGTGAAAAAATCCAATACCAGTGATGGGAATATCCCAAACACAAGTAACATAATAGTCAGTATAATGCCGATATAAAGCATGGCTTTACTGGAAGGAGCAATTTGAATCTGCACTTCTGTATTGTTTCTTAGAAAAGCCTGTAATGGAATTTTGAAATAATAAAATAACGAAATAACCGATGTCAATGCTCCAACAATGAGCAAACCCAGATACATCGGCTCATTTAGTATTTGATACTGTTCAAAAATACTACTAAACACCAAAAGTTTAGCAACAAATCCTGCCGTAGGAGGAATTCCGATAAGGGATATACCTACAAATGAAAAACAAGTAAATAAAATAGGAAGCTGTTTTCCAAGACCTGCATAAGCACTCATTGCAGTACTTCCAAGCTTTTGTTCCAGCACATCAATGAAAGCAAAGAAAGCTAAATTCATGATGGTATAGGCCAATAGATAAAACAACAGAATATCCATGTGTTCATGGCTATAGCCAATAATTGCCATCAAAAGAAAGCCAGTATGTCCTATGGAAGAATAGGCCATCATTCTTTTGATATCCGTTTGTCGTAAGGCAATTAAATTACCAGCAAGCATGGTCACCATACTGACGATTCCTAGAAATAGAAAAGTCAATTCGCCAAAATAGAATGGCGAGCTAAGCCAAGTAGATGCAAGCTTTGCAAAGAATATAAGCACAGCTATCTTAGGGACTGTTGATAAAAAGGCTGTGACTGGAGTAGGTGCACCTTCATATACATCTGGTGCCCATAGATGGAATGGGATAAAACTTAGCTTAAAGCCAATTCCTGTAAAAATAAATAACAGAGATATGCTGACCATCATTTCTGGAGCAGCAGTCAATCCCTGCATATGTTGGGGACTTAAGAAATTCAAATTTCCGGTAAGACCATAAATCAAGGACAATCCATATAACATGACAGCAGAACAAGCCGAACCAAAAAGAGCATATTTCATAGCCGCTTCTGATTGTGCTTTATTCTCCGAAAAATAACCTACAAGAATGTAGGATGAAATGGAAATCATTTCTATAGCGATAAAGACCATGAGCCAATGCTCAGTCATCGTCAGGAAGTTCATGCCTATACCTGCCGCTAATAGGATACTGTATATATCGCCTTTACGCTTCTTAAAGGTTTTATGCTCAAAATGCTGCTGAATATAAATGCTGGAAATAAATAAACTGAACATGATCAGCATACGTCCAAAATAGCTGATCTTCCCTAAACTGAGCATGCCGAAGAAACCCTGCTCCGTGCTGAATTGTTGAGAGAACAATACTACAAAAGCACCCAATATACTTGCTAGGCAAATGTAAAAGGAACTTTGTTTCCATATCTTGTCAAAGAAGAGTGTCCCTGCAATACTCATCAGAAAACCCAATGCCAATACAAGCTCTACCTTGATCAAAGGTACAGATTGTATAACCTGATCGATACTGCTGCTTACCTGTTGACTGAACTCCATGTGCCTTTCTTACAAATAGGGATTAATTAAATTCAAAAGACTCAAAACTGAATCATTCAACACGCTAAATACCAAAGCCGGCATAATACCTAAGATTAACGCCAATGCTAAAGTAGGGAATAGGATAATTTGCTCCCGAATGCTTAGATCTTTTAAGGAAACTGCCCATTCTTCACCCCCTCTTAGACGTGTTTGGCCGAAGAACATGCGTTGTAAGGTCCATAAAAAGTATGCTGCACTTAAAAGTATACCCAATGATCCGAATATGGCCATCCAACGTGGTATTCCTGTTGCCATACTTTCCGCATTGAATGTTCCAATGATGACAAAGGCTTCCCCAATAAATGCCGAGAATCCTGGTAATCCTAAAGAAGCAAAAAATGCGATGGCTACATAGGCTGTGTATTTTGGCATCAAAGTCGCTAAACCACGGAAGTTATAGATATAACGGTCATGAACTCGATCGTATAAGACACCTACTAAGAAGAATAGAGCAGCAGATAGGAATCCATGGCTTAACATCTGAAATACTGCACCCGAAATACCCTCTGCTGTCATGGATGCAATACCCAAAAGGACAAATCCCATATGCGATACGGAAGAATAAGCGATCAATCGTTTTAAATCGGTTTGTGCTAAAGCATTAAATGCCCCGTATAGAATGGAGACAATACCGATTAACCCTAACCACCAATTGGCATCTGCTGCTGCATCAGGGAATATCCCTAAGCATATACGGATGATACCGTATCCTCCGATTTTTAACAAAATACCTGCTAGGATAATTGAAATCGGAGTAGGTGCTTCCACGTGCGCATCAGGTAACCAAGTATGAAGCGGCACGATAGGTACCTTAATAGCAAAGGCAACAAACAATACAATAAAACCGATCATTCTGGCCGGTATACCAAATACTTCATTGACATTGTCTAGGAAGCCGAAGAATGCACCATCAACATAATTTGCCGGATTCATCATGTACAGCATGTTGAAGGTATGGGCGCCTGTTTGCGGATTCTGAACTGAAAAGTATAAGCCTACGATAATTAACAACATAAATACCGAACCGAATAGGGTATAAATGAAGAATTTTATAGCTGCATATTCCCTACGCGCTCCACCCCATATCCCGATAAGGAAATACAAAGGCAAGAGCATAACTTCATAAAAGACATAAAATAAGAAGAAATCCAATGCACAGAAAATACCCATTACAGCGGTGTTTAAAAGCATTAACAAGGAAAAGTAGCCTTTTCTGCTTTTTTCAACATTCCAAGATGCACCTACCGCCATAAGCATCACAAGAGAACTCAAAAGTAGTAGGGGAAGGGAGAACCCATCGACACCCAAGAAATAATCTATTTCCAACTTACCTAGCGAACCTAAGTCCATTCTAATCCAAGGTAACTGCTCTACATACTGATAAGCCGCAACATCGTTAAATGCAGCGGTACTTGGCTGGTAATTCGCATATAAAAAACCAGCTAACCCCAATTGCAATAAAGTCGTCCCCAGAGCAATATACTTGAATGTTCCATTGATTCGATTGGGTAGAACCAATGTCAATGCAACGGCAAGCAAGGGTAAAAAGATAAGTAAGGAAAGTAAACCCATCTTATTTTAATATCAAATAAAGTAATCCAATTAATAAAACCGTGAAGGCGAATCCTAAATAATTCTGTAGCCTTCCATTTTGCACCCAGCGCAATAAATGTCCTAGGTAATAAGTTGATCCAGCAATTCCATTTACAAAGCCGTCAACTATATTCCGATCTATCCAGGCGCTTGCCTGTCCGAGTCCTCGAACAACAGACCCAGAAGCATTGATAATCCCATCAATAATATTCCGGTCGAACCAATAAAGGCCATTACTGAAACTTACTACGGGTTGAATAATTACACGCTGATATATTTCATTCAAGTATCCTTGATTGAAGGAAAGTCGATTTAAAAAGCTGTTTTCCTGCAATGGATATTTCTGTTTGACATACCACTGATACCCCAAAATCCATAAGAGAATGCTGCACATTGTCATGCCGATTGGTAAAATCAAATGCAAGCTGTGGATTTCTGCGAACTCATATTTCAATTGGAAGCCTTCCAATACAAAAGAATGATGGTAGGCGATAGGATTCCAGCTGAAAACAAAGAACAAGGAGCATAGTCCTAAGAATATCATTGGCCAAAGCATACTTGAACTAGCCTCATGAATCTCAACGGAAGAAACATCCTGTCTAAGTTCACCAAAGAAAACCTTAAATATTAAACGTCCAATATAAAATGCAGTCATCAAACTGGCGAATACCAACCCGATCGGAATTAATAGATACATACCTCCATGCTGAATTCCCCATTCAAAGGTGGAGATCAATATGGCATCTTTTGATAAGAATCCAGAGCTTAATGGGAATCCTGCTAATGCCAAGGATGCAATCGTCATCAAGACAAAGGTTTTAGGCATGTATTTTCTCAAGCCCCCCATCTGCTGAATATCCTGCGGATCAATATTCAATTGATGCTTTTCTTTGAAATGAACCATTTCATGGATTACAGCACCTGCAGCCAAGAATAACAAACATTTAAAGAAAGCATGTGTCACCAAATGAAAAATAGCGGCATCCCAAGCTCCAACACCAATAGCAACCATCATAAAACCCAACTGCGATATGGTAGAAAAAGCTAATATGCGCTTAATATCTCGTTGCGCTAACGCGAAATATCCAGATATAACAGCTGTGATGGTACCTATGCTGGCAATCATCAACAATACTGTATCATTAAATATTGGAAATACCGTGCTTAATAAGAATACCCCTGCTGCTACCATTGTAGCGGCATGAATAATGGACGATACTGCAGTAGGGCCTTCCATGGCATCTGGTAACCACACGTGCAAAGGAAATTGTGCAGATTTAGCCATAGCTCCTAGGAAGAAACAAAACCCTGTAAAAGTCATCCATCCTGTAGATCCTGCAGGAAGACTATAAAACAGTCCGTCTTGTGAAAATAGCTCCACTAAATTTAAACTGCCGTATAGACTATAGATACTGGCTATTCCCAATAAAAAGCCTAAATCTCCAATTCGGTTAATAATAAAAGCTTTCTTATTAGCTTGTGCTGCGGATTCCTTCTGAAACCAAAAACCAATAAGTAAGTAGGAAGCAAAACCAACCAATTCCCAAAAGATATACATCATCAAGAGGTTGTCGGCAATGGTTAAACCCAACATGGCAAAACAGAAAAGACTCAGATACATCCAATAACGATGTATGCCAGGATCTCCCTTCATATAGGCTCTGGAATAGATATGTACCGGAAGAGCAATTATACAAACTAATAATTGCATCAAAACCGTTAGGTTATTCAAAAGAACCCCAACTTGAAAGGAATGCTCGCCTATGGTAAACCAGGTAATGCTACTGTGTTGAGATGGCTGATTCCATACCTGTGCAAATACACAAATACCTGAAATGATTGTGCTTAAGGAGATCGCTAGAATGGAAACCCAACCAGATTGGGATTTTCTTCCCAAAATAGCTTGGATAAGAAAAGCTAGGAATGGCAATGCCACAACAAGTAAACTTGCTGCAGTAGCTGATATAGTTCCCGTGGATGGCATTAATCTCTTAAGTCAGTGATTTTTTCAGGGTTAATAGTTTTGTATTTTCTGTAGACATTCAATATAATGGCCAAGCCTACAGCCACGGCTGCTGCCGCCAAAACAATGGCAAATAAAGCAAATACTTGTCCGCCATAGTTTAGTTTGTCATAACGACCGAAAGCTACCAGATTTAATATAGCAGCATTGATTATAAACTCGATGCCTACCAAGATCATGATGGCATTACGCTTCGCTAGGATAGCATATAAACCAATGCAAAATAGGCAAGCTGAAACAACTAAGAAATGCGTTAGTGTAATCATGATTCATCCTCCTTTCTGGATAAATGTGCGGCACCAATCAGAGCCAACAACAAGAATATCGATATGACTTCAAAAGGCAATAAGTATTGTGTCATAAACTTAATGCCCAATTGTTGAATGTTATTATCACTAGCCTGAATGACCTGCCCCTTATTTAAGTTCTCGGTAATCCATCGAGGTGTGTTGTCTTGCCATTCGATAATTCCATAAACCATCAATCCAAAGAAAGCCAATGTCAAAAGCAGGGACTGCCACTGAGGCATGGATAGAAATTTACTGGAGGTGTTTTGCAAATCAGCCAATAACTCCTTATTCGAAAGCATAAAGGCAAAAATCATTAAGATCAAGACTCCACCAACATAAACCATAATCTGAGTTATGGCAACAAAATCTGCTAATGCAAAAATAAAGAGTCCCGCCATTGCGAACAGCACCACAAAGAACAAGAATAAGGCTCTGGCAGTATTCTTTAGACTGACCACTAATAAGGCGGACCCAATTGCTAATACAGCGAAGGCATAAAATATGGCTAATTCCATTATTTCTTTTTGGCTGCCTCCTTTTCAGCTTGAAAGCGTGTCCATTCTTCTTTGCGTTTAGCGATCTCCTGCTCATTCATATCTGAAAAAGAATAGTTAAGATCAGCTAAATTAGGCGTGCTACGATCATATTGATCGGTCATGGTTATACATTCTGTTGGGCATACAACGGTACATAGTCCGCAGTACATGCATTTAGCCATATCTATTTCGAATTTGGCTGCATACAGTCTTTTTACACTACCATCAGAAGTTTTACCAATAGCATCTGGAGATTTGATCGCCTCAATAGCAATACAATCCACAGGGCAGGCTTTAGCGCAAAGATCACATACAATGCAATCGTCAATTTCCACATCCAGTTGGTATCTGGCAACTTCAGGAATAGGCATTTTGACCTTTGGGAACTGTACAGTGGTCACACCTCCTTGATTGTCAAAATAAGCCTCCTCTTTAATATCCAAGGTCTTCCTAGCTTTACGCGCAGAGAAAAGGTGCTTCACTGTTAAAGTAAGCCCTTTAATGGCTGTCGCCAAGCCTTGTATGGTCGTCCTTAAAATCATTAAATCATAACGGTTATTCTCCAAATTCCTGATATGGCCATACAAACGAATGCCAAAGGGATAAGGATTTTCCAACATAAAACCATTAACTGATCCGCCCGGAACCTTGGTAAGGTCCAACGGATCCATATCTGAACTGCTACTATGAGCAGTGATTTGATCAAAGTCCAAAATATACCCCAATAAAGACCCGTCGTCCAATCTGCCAATCGAACTACGCCAATATTAGGTAATGGGCTATTCCATGCGCCTAAGAAAATTACCACACCAAGCATGGCAACTAAAAACATCATGGCATATTCCGCCAAAAAGATAAAGGCAAATCGGATACCTCCATATTCTGTATGAAAACCACCGATTAACTCTGATTCTGCTTCTGGAATATCAAAAGGGGCTCGATTACATTCTGCTAACGAAGAAATAAAGAAAATCAAATAACTCACGATTAAATGAGGCGCCTGAAAAATATGCCATCCAAAGATACCCCCAATATCCGTGACATTCCATATCCCAAAGAAGTAGATATCCTGTGTGGACAATACTCCTTGAGCATAGGCGATGTCATTCAGGTTTAAGGTCTGGGTAATCATTACGGCTGCGATTAATGATAACCCTACTGGTAATTCATAAGATATCATTTGTGCAATAGCACGGATAGAGCCTAAAAGTGAATATTTATTGTTGGAACCCCAACCTGCCATCAAAATGCCTATGGCATCAATGGAAACCACAGCCATGATAAAGAAAAGTCCTGTATGTGTATTTGCTGGTACAAAATCTGCTGACCAAGGCACTACAGAAAAACCGACAAATACTGCCGTAAAGATCAAAATAGGGGCTAAGGCAAATAATATTTTATCTGCAGCAGCTGGAGATATAAATTCTTTTTGGAGTAATTTAAGAATATCGGCAAAGGTCTGTAATAAACCAAACTTACCAGTCTCCATAGGACCTAATCTATCCTGAACAAAACCGGCGATTTTACGCTCTGCATATACAGCAAAAAGCGTGAATAAAGCAATAAATAAAAATATTGCAACCGGTGTAAGGATATGGATAAATATGGATCCCAATCTTCTCTTTAGATTAATTCTTAATGGCTACAAACATAAGGAAAACACATGAATTAAGCAGAAAAAATAGAAAATATACTAGTTTAGTAGATTATTATTTTCAATGCCTCCTTTTGCTGCTTATTTTGTGATAATAAGATCTATTTTTGACATAACAACCTAAGTTTGTAGCTTAGTTTACCAATTCAAAACGCTACTATTTAATGAAATTCAATAAGTTTTCTAACGCTAACTAATTAAGTATTTGGGTTATATAAACCTATTTTTCCCAATATAATGACAAGAAGTAGCATTATTGACAAACAATACGTCTAATTAATGGTATTTATAAAAGAAAATAAGAAGTACAACTATGAAAAAAGTAATCTTTAGTATGCTAGCTGTAGCAACCTTGATTTTCGCTAGTTGCGGAGGATCAAAACAAATTACTGCTGATGACACAGCTGACATTGCTAAAATCACCGGTAAAAAATGGCAATTAATTGAGTTAGCAGGGAAACCTATTGCGGGTATGATCAATGGGAAAATGCCTTATTTGCAATTCCATACGAGCGAATCTCGTTACTCTGCTACCGGTGGTTGTAATACCATGAATGGTGGATATAAATTTGATAAAGGTCTACGTCTTCGTTTCACAGGTGGAATTTCTACTATGATGGCTTGTCCAGATATGGAATCTGACAGAGCCTTGGCCGAGGTTTTTAAGTTAACAGATAACTACACCCTACACGATGGTGTTCTTTCATTGAACGTTGGTCGTCGTGCTCCGTTGGCAAAATTTAAGGAAGTAGCAAATGATACTGAATTAGCAGGAACTTGGGAATTGAGTTTTATGGCCGATACGAGACTTCCGTTAATTACTTTGTTCCCTGAAAAAAAAGCAACTATTACTTTTGAAGCTGGTTCAAACAAGATTTCTGGAAATGGTGGTTGTAATAACTATGGCGGTAACCTAGAAATCAAAGGTGATGAAGTGAATTTTAGTGATATCTTCTCAACCAAGATGGCATGCCCTGGACAAGGAGAAGGATTATACTTTCAAAAACTAGCATCAGTTGACAAGATTACGGTGTCCGGTGATACCTTAAGGATGTCCTTTAAGAATCGTGATATTTTGAGCTTTAAAAAGAAATAAGACTCTTATTAAAATATAAAAAAGGCTCGAGTGCATATTGCATTCGAGCCTTTTTGTTTTATTTGAATAGTACTTTTAATTTAATCCTTCTTCGACCCAAAGGCCGTCGGATTTAATAATCTCAATGAGTTCATCCAATGCTTTGGCAGAGGAGACATTTCGTTTTACTACTTCTTTTCCTCTATACAAGGTTATTTTGTCCGGACCAGCACCAACATAGCCGTAATCGGCATCTGCCATCTCACCAGGACCATTTACTATACAACCCATAATACCAATCTTCAACCCTTTCAAATGGTTTGTCCGACTACGGATCATTTGCGTAGTCTCTTGTAAATCAAATAAAGTCCTTCCACAACTCGGGCAGGATATGTATTCTGTCTTTGATATTCTTGAACGTGTAGCTTGTAGAATTCCAAAGGATATAGATGCCAATTTATCTGTCGGTGTTGCAGGGCTATCTACCCAAATTCCTGATCCTAATCCATCAATCAGCAATGCGCCCAAGTCTGTGGCAGCATACAATTGAATCTTCGATATGGGTTCTTCAGGATTCATAATATCCCCAATTGGCCCAGAAAACTCAGCAGCGGCATAGCTTCTTTTGATGATAACTGGACAATCAATACCTATTTCTTGCAAATTGGCAAAGAATTGACGCTGATCTGCCATACCATGTGTATGATCCGTCTCTAAAATAAAGACTGTTGTGGAATCCATTTGCAATTGACCAAACAAATCACTGGTCAAATCATCATTGGAAACATAGACCAAGTTCATGGATTTGTCCTTTTGTTCGGCATCAACAAATTCCTGTAAAGAAAATACCGGATGTATATTAGTTTTATTCGCTAAACCTAACCAGGTCTTGTAATGATAAAGTTGTTTTAAATTGCCAGGCATGGTAAAGGATGGCAAACTGTCGCCCAAGAAAACAAAGTCCACCGATTGATCCCCCATATGGTATTTGTCCAATAAGGCATCGTATTTATAGCCTACATCCGATAGGATGAAAGGATCCTTTAAATTCTTTTCAGATAGGTCAACAATAATTCTAGGAACTAAAAAGCCACCAATAAAGGCATTGACCTCTTTTGAAGTGTAAGGTTTGGTTTCTACTGTTTCGATTAATTGTATGATTTCTCGAGTAGGTTCCTCCACCAATTTCTTAGCTCTATTACTGTATCGATTCACTAAAGCAATTGCGACAGGAGCTTCTTTTTCTGGTTCTTCGGTTAAAGAAACACGAACTGTATCTCCTAATCCATCTTCTAATAGCGTACCGATGCCCACTGCCGATTTAATACGGCCATCTTCTCCATCACCAGCCTCTGTAACACCTAAGTGCAAAGGATAATTCATGTTTTCAGCAACCATCTTTTCCACCAATAGGCGATAGGCTTGAACCATCACCTGCGGATTCGAAGACTTCATCGATACCACTAAATTATAATAATACAGGTCTTCACAGATGCGGATAAATTCCAATGCTGATTCCACCATGCCTTCAGGCGTATCGCCATATCGGCTCATGATGCGGTCTGATAATGAACCATGGTTGGTACCAATACGCATGGCTGTGCCGTATTCCTTACAGATATTCACCAATGGGGCGAACTTCTTGTAAATACGATCTAACTCAGCTTGATAGGCTTGGTCGGTATAGTCGATTTGATCAAACTTCTTTTTATCGGCATAGTTTCCAGGATTCACACGAACTTTTTCCACAATCCTTGCTGCTACTTCAGCTGCATTTGGGGTAAAGTGAATATCTGCTACCAAAGGAACATTGTACCCTCGCTTGCGCAATTCATTCTTGATGTTCGCTAGGTTCTCGGCTTCTTTTATGCTTGGAGCAGTGATACGGACGTATTCACATCCGGCATCCACCATTTTGATGGTTTGCTCAACGGATCCCATGGTATCCATGGTGTCCACGGTCGTCATGCTCTGAATACGAATGGGTTGATGTCCACCCATAGGAATATCCCCAATCTGTACCTCTCGAGTTAAAAATCGACTATATGTCGTTTTCGAATTGCAATATCCTCCTGCTAGTCCTGTTAGTTTCAAACTGTCCATACAAGACAAAGTTAGCTATTTTTAAAAGTTAATAACGTAAAATGCTTAACGAATTTGCAGCTCCCTCGACTTTGATATGATAACGACTCGAAGCTTGCTCATAATTTGCCGTTTGTCGATAGTCTTCCATCTTTAAATCAACACCTTCAAACTTGTTGTTTGATAAAAAGGATTCTGTTTCTACTCGACATGCTGCACCTTTTGGAAGATATAAAATGATTTTAGATGCCGCAGTGCTAATCTCTATATTGTTGGTGCCTTCTATTGGGGCAGGAAGGTGCATGTCCATGCTCATAGCACCGGAGTTTATTTCTAAGGATCCAATTTTAAGGTTTCTAAAATCAGCATCTATATTTGCCGCTCCAACATTGTATTCCAAATCCCAAATCGCTGAATTGTTCAAGTTCACTAATATGGAATTGTTGCCCGATTTGCTGGATCGAACTTTATTATTCAATGTCAAATTTTGATTCTTATCCCCACTATTTACTAATGAAATTGAAGAGTTTTGGCTTTTGGTGCTTGCTCTCATTAAAGAGTCGGGAGAAATTTTGTCATTCATTACAAATTTAGCCGCCCCGCCATTAATTGTTAAACGAACTTTATCTTCATTGCCTGCTTTTATCAGTCCAACTGCATTCGCCGGTATAAATTCAGAATCATCTTCATCATTTACTATGCTGATGTTGCCAAACATGGTTTCATCACCCGTAACCCCTTTGTAAAAAAAGATGGAACAGATGACGATGTTACTTATTGCTATTATCCAAGCACCATTCTTGCGGTTTTGAAACAAGAAACCAATACCTATGGAAACCAAGAATAAAGGCCATAATTTTAAGGCAGCAAAGAAGTTAAAGTTGATAATATGTAGATTATGCAAGAGAACAACTGTTCCTATGAATAATAACCAGATACCTGTTGCAATTTTGTTGTTCATTGTTTTGTTGTTTTGTTGAGTTCAAAACTAATACGATATTACAAATTTAATTAGGATAAATAGGCTATGATGCCTAAATTTTCGGTAAATCAATTAGATTTGTCGGTGAATTAATTCGTTAGGAATTGTTATCTTGAACACATATAAACATTTTGAGCAATATAGGGGTTGATGTAGTACTCTTAAATGGTTCAAAAAATCGAAATCATATCTATATATGCTATTCTATTATATCGGCGATTACATTTTATTGTTGAAAAAGGTTTTTCGCAAACCGGAGAAGTGGAAAATTTATTGGAGAGAAGTTCTTCATGAAATGAGTGATGTAGGCGTTGGATCGCTTGGATTAATTGTTATTATTTCCACCTTTATCGGGGCGGTAATGACGATGCAAATCGCTTTTCAGTTGGTTTCGGATTTAATTCCTACTTCGGTAATTGGTCAGATTAACCGTGACTCCAACATCCTAGAATTGGGCCCAACCATCTCTGCTCTGGTATTGATGGGAAAAGTGGGATCTTCTATTTCTTCCCAAATTGGTTCCATGCGTGTCACTGAACAGATTGATGCCCTGGAGATCATGGGGATTAATGCTGCAGGCTATCTTATCCTTCCAAAAATCATTGCAGGTGTCATCATGGTGCCCGTATTGGTTACTGTAGCTATTTTCTGTGCTATTATTGGTGGTATGATCGGCGGATCGCTTTCTGGAGCTGTTAGTGTGGATGATTATACAGAAGGTATTCGCTCTGGATTTAATGGTTTTACCGTTTCTGTGGCGATGGTTAAAGCTTTTGTCTTTGGTTTTATCATTACGTCGGTACCTGCATATAAAGGATTCAATGTGCGTGGAGGTGCTTTAGAGGTAGGTCAAGCAGGAACGAAAGCGGTGGTAATAGGATGTATTACCATCTTGGCATGTGATTATTTGATCACCGCATTAATGTTGTAATAAACTCATGATTGAAATAACAAATATTCATAAATCTTTTGGTGATAACCTGGTGCTTGATGGTATAGATGCTACCTTTGAACCTGGTAAAGTAAGTCTAATTATTGGCGGTTCTGGCTCTGGAAAAAGTACGCTTCTTAAGTGTATTGTAGGTTTGCACCAACCTAATGAAGGAAAAGTATTTTTTGATGGTCAGGAATTTACACGTATGGATTTTGAGGAAAAGGTACCTATTCGTAAAGAGATTGGTATGCTTTTTCAAAACTCAGCGCTGTTTGACTCCATGACAGTAGAACAAAATCTCATTTTTACATTAGATATGTTCACCGAAATGAGTAAGTCAGAGAAAATTGATCGTGCTAATTTTTGTCTTGAAAGGGTGAATCTAGCTGGCAAGAATAAATTGTTTCCTTCGGAATTGTCCGGCGGTATGAAAAAGAGGGTGGGAATTGCTCGTGCGATTGCCATGAGCCCGAAATACCTATTCTGTGATGAGCCCAACTCGGGACTCGATCCAGCAACTTCCATTTTAATTGATGAGCTGATTCAAGACCTGACAGAGGAGTATAACTCCACTACCATCGTTGTAACTCACGATATGAACTCAGTGATGGGAATTGGGGCTTATATCTTGTTTTTATTCAAGGGACAGAAATATTGGGAAGGGTCAAATCAAGATATGTTAAAGTCGGATAATAAAGAATTGAACGAGTTTGTATTTGCAAGCCCGTTAATGAAAGCTGCCCGTGATACCATGAAGCGCTAAGCAACAGGATGTTTATTTAGGTAATTTGCTATCTTTGCACAAAATACAGTAGCTTGAACACAATTTCCCCTATACAATTACTTACACCACAACATTGGAAAGATTACGAGTTGATCGACTGTGGTGATTTCGAAAAATTAGAACGATTTGGCGAGTTGATTTTAATTCGTCCAGAGCCGCAGGCGGTATGGCCTAAAGCACTTGGCGATGCGGAATGGAACAAACGTTACCATATCAAGTTCAAAGGTCGCTCGGCAACTAGTGGCGATTGGATGAAGAAGAACCCGAAAACTCCTGACCGTTGGCATATTCAATACAAGAATCAGGATGTTGCCATAAAATTCCGATTAGGACTAACATCCTTTAAACATGTTGGAATATTCCCGGAGCAGGCTGTGAACTGGGATTATATCTCAGAATCTGTAAAAGGCTTTAAAACAGCAAAACCAAAGGTTTTGAATCTTTTTGCTTATACAGGTGGTGCTTCACTCATTGCGAAAGCAGCAGGTGCGGATACAACACACGTGGATTCCATTAAACAGGTGGTGACTTGGGCTAATGAAAACCAAGAAATCTCTGGAATTAGTGATATCCGTTGGGTAGTAGAAGATGCACTGAAATTTGTAAAACGCGAATTAAAGCGTGGAAATACCTACAATGGTATCATCCTCGATCCACCAGCATATGGACATGGCCCCAAAGGTGAGAAATGGAAATTGGAAGACCATATTATGGAAATGATGCAGGACGTAGTGAAACTATTAGATCCTAAGGAGCATTTCCTAATCTTGAATACCTATTCATTAGGTTTCTCTTCCGTTATTGTAGAAAATTTAATTAAGACCTCTTTTCCTCAGGTGGAAAACCTGGAAATAGGAGAGTTGTTCTTGCAGGCAACTGCTGGCCCGAAACTGCCTCTTGGTGTTTTTGGAAAGTTCAGAAAGTTTGCCAAATAAAAATATGATGATTCAAATTTGGAGACAGCCATTTTTAATGGCTGTTTTTTTATGCTCCATATTTGCTAAATGTACAACCTATTTCCTTTGTCTATCCTCTGTGGTATGTAGTGTTTTTTCTCGTATCTAATAGCGTAGCGGTCTCATATCTCACATCTATTTAAAGAGGTTTTCATCGCCACTCTTTCGGATCTCCTTCGGAACTTGTTCGGAACTCCTTCGGATCTTGTTCGGTTAGAAGCGAACGAGATCCGAAAAAGATCCGAGTAAAATCCTTAAAAAATGCGGGAGAGTGTCGAATGAAACTAGAGGGATTATGCTGCTTGACTCGAAGGAATATATTGGTATTTCAGAATGGAACTGGAAATATCATGATTTCAAAGAAAGGTGAAGTGATGCAAATAAAAAAAGCAGCCGTCATCACGACGACTACTTTTCACATTTTTCACAGTAGGCATTTAAATATTACACAATGAGTGGTTTAAGTTGATTTTCATAGTTGGTCAACTGTTCAAGGAAAGCTGCCTTAGACTCTCCAAAAACTTGGTTTACCCGATCTTGTAAAGACCGATAGTAATTAATGCCATCAACCAACTGTTGCTGAAATTTATGAATATACTTTTTCTTTTTACTGTCTATATCCGGTAGGTTTTCCTGTATGTAATTCGATAAATGTTTCACGTACAACTCCAGTTCATTAATGAACATAGAGGGGCGTTTTACACCTTGAAGTACATTGATGCGGCCATAGATGTGGTCTACCATTTCTTTTAAGCTATAAACTTTATTGAAGTAAGCCGTGTTAGGACCGGGGCAAATAGCTGCTGCTGATCGTTCTCTTGGTTTCAAGATTTGGTACTTCAGGTAAGCTGGTGTAGCCAAGCCTTCACATAAGCATTGTTTTTCAACAATGCGATCATAGGCCTTCTGATAATCTTCTGGATTTAGATTCTCTGCTTTTAGTGCATTGATCTTGTTGACTTGATAGGCTCGACTTGCAGTACATTGTGGTTCATCGGAAAAGGTGCTATCTGAAATCAGGTATTTCTTGGTACAAGGAAATCCTGGTCTTCCTTGTGCTATCCTTTGCAAGCGAGCCTTTTCGGCAGTGCTTTTTCGGAAATTATTGAAAGGCACGCCTAAAGGAGAAGCATTACTGATGTAGAAATCATCTGCATCTGCTTGGGCAAGGTTTTGAAGGGTTTCCTCATCGACTGTGGTTGCCTCTGGAACCAGTAGAAAAGGAGAACCCCAACCCACAGCATCCATGTCGTAATAGTCTAAGAGAAATTGATGTTCCTGTGTTGTACCCACACCCCCTTGTACGGTAAGACGAACAGCAGGAACTTGTTCAATTTCTAGACCTATATCCTGTAAGGCCAACTTGTATAATGGAAATACATCATCCATTAAAACTTGTTTGTTGGCTTTAAATTCTTCAAGAATCGGACCCAATAAAAAGCCATCGGTGGCAAACGCATGACCTCCGCAATTTAGGCCCGATTCGATGCGGTATTCGGATATCCAAATACCTCTTTTTGCTAAATACTTCGCTTGAATTAAGGCTGACCGATAATCGGAAACCTTAAGTGTAATTTTCTTCTCAAAACTTCCCTGAGAATCTGGTAAAAATGCTGGCAGTTCTGCTATATAAGCATATAATCTGGGGTTCATCCCAGCAGAAAGTATCAAAGAAGATTGTAATCCACTGTTGGCAAATCCGCGTACTGCAGCTGATGCATCGGAGTAGATCTCTGATAATGCTTCTCCATCCTTGCCATGGTTTATCTTATCAACCTTGGACATGATGTTGACATCAATGGATCCGGGTAAAATCATTTCTCGGATTTTCTCTTTCAGAATATCCTTATTGTGTCCACTTGGCATACTCTCCCATAAAGCGTATTGTTGCCTTAAAGGATGTAAATCTGGAAGTAGATCGAAATATTGTTGAATGGTTTTGTTTTCGGAGAAATCTGCTTGACGCAGTTCATCGATTTGCTCATTGACAAGCAATTGAGCCAGGTTCAAATAGGCGGTTATCCTTCTTGCTCGTGCATCTTCTTCCTGTTCCTTTATCTCTTGATAGACTAAGCCCCCCGATTCACTATAATATGCCCTAAGGCGTTCCAATAATTCATCATCAACGATGGAAATAACGGAAGAAATACCATATTTGGCAACTTTTATAGGAGTATCGACTGAATATGCCAGGCCTAAAACAGGGATATGAAAGGAATGATTCATTTGCGTTTAAAATACGAATGCAAATAGCACATTAAGCCGCAAATAAAAAGTAATAAAAAGAAGTAATGAAAAATGATGTTGGTCACTTTAAGCGTCTTTAAGAACTTGATTTTTTCGGAGCGCTTAAGTGTATATTGAAAGGAAAAGCCCGCATCAGCGGGCTTTAATATGTGCTATACAGCCTCTTTGGTGAGTACTGCTTCTGTGTCTAGTTCTACCCGAAGGTTATTCACAATATGTTGCTGTCTATTTGGGGTGTTTTTTCCCATATAATATTCCAGTAACTGCGATAATTTATTATCCTTTGAAAGGATTACCGGTTCTAAACGCATGTCTTCACCAATAAATAATCCAAATTCTGAAGGGGAGATTTCACCTAATCCTTTGAATCGCGTGATTTCAGGTTTACCACCTAGTTTATCGATAGCGCGAATTCTTTCCTCATCCGAGTAACAATAGATGGTTTCCTTTTTATTACGCACGCGGAAAAGCGGTGTTTGTAGGATAGATACATGTCCTGCTTTTACCAAGTCTGGGAAGAATTGCAAGAAAAAGGTCATCAACAATAAACGAATGTGCATACCATCCACATCGGCATCGGTAGCAATGACAATGTTGTTATAGCGCAGACCTTCAATTCCGTCTTCAATATTTAATGCGTGTTGCAATAAGTTGAACTCCTCATTCTCATATACGATCTTTTTGGTCAAACCATAAGAATTTAAAGGTTTACCCTTTAAGCTGAAAACGGCTTGTGTCTGTACATCACGAGATTTTGTGATGGATCCACTGGCAGAATCACCCTCGGTAATGAATAGGGTAGTCTCTAGATTACGTTCATGCTTATCACTGAAGTGAATTTTACAGTCTCTAAGTTTTCGATTGTGTAGAGATGCTTTTTTAGCACGCTCATTCGCCAACTTCTTGATTCCGGCAATATCCTTACGTTCTCTTTCGGACTGTAAGATTCTTTTTTGCAAGGCATCTGCAGTAGCGGGGTTTTTATGTAAATAATCGTCTAATGCTTTCTTTACAAAATCATGTATAAAGGTACGTACGGTAGGACCTTCTGGTCCAACGCTTTGAGAACCGAGTTTTGTTTTTGTTTGCGACTCAAATACAGGTTCCTGTACTTTGATGGCAATAGCACCAATAATAGAAGAACGGATGTCCGAAGCATCAAATTCTTTTTTATAAAATTCGCGAATGGTCTTTACAATAGCTTCACGAAATGCCGCTTGGTGTGTACCACCTTGCGTCGTGTGTTGTCCGTTGACAAAAGAATAATATTCTTCGCCATATTGCTGACCGTGGCTCATGGCTATTTCTATATCATCACCTTTTAAGTGGATGATCGGATAGCGCATGCTTTCAGTTTCTACATTTCTTTCAAGTAGGTCTTTTAAACCGTTTTCAGAGATGAATTTCTCGCCATTGAAGTTTATGGTTAAACCTGAGTTCAGGAACACATAGTTCCAAATCATGTTTTCTACAAACTCTAAACGGTATTTATAATTCCGGAAGATGGAATCGTCCGGATAAAAGGTTACGGAAGTACCATTACGTTGGGTAGTGTCCTTTTGTTCATCTGTTAATAGCTCTCCTTTGCTGAACTGAGCAATACGGGTTACTCCTTGACGATAAGATTGAACAGAGAATTGGTTAGAAAGCGCGTTAACAGCTTTTGTACCCACACCGTTCAAACCCACTGACTTTTGGAAGGCTTTACTATCGTATTTACCACCTGTGTTTATCTTTGAAACAACATCCACAACAGATCCAATAGGAATACCTCTACCGTAATCGCGTACAGTTACACGGTTTTCATTGACAGTAATGTCGATGATTTTTCCTGCTCCCATGACAAACTCGTCAATCGAGTTATCCACGACTTCCTTTAAAAGTACGTAGATACCATCATCATAAGCAGAACCATCCCCTAGCTTACCAATGTACATACCTGGACGTAGTCGGATGTGTTCCTTCCAGTCCAGAGACCGTATGCTGTCTTCGTTATATGCTGTCATAAATTGTCAGTTACTTTTTTACAACCATCGCAAAAATATAAAAAACTTATTCGATTTTTTAAGATACAATATTAACAACTGTGAATTGGGTAGGGTAAGGGTTAGGGATTTGGTTGTGAAACGACAAAAAAGTCTTGATCGGACAGAATATTGAAAAACATAGTAAGCTTTATTTATAATGTTTATTTGGTACAAAAATGTAAAAATAAGCATTATGTATAGTGCTTATTTTGTATGTTTATGTATAAATAAGAAGTTTTATGAAAAATTCTCGTCTTATTCCTACAGAAATAATTATTGAACGACTTCAATATGAGAATCCATGGTGGGTTAGTAAAGAGATCCCCTTGATTTATAAAAACATGTTAAGGCGTTTGTATTTTGATTTGTTCTATCCTTTTGTTGCAGAAAAGGAAGTTCGTCGAGCTGTTGTACTCATGGGGCCAAGGCGGGTTGGGAAAACAGTGATGATGTTTCACTGTATTGACCAGCTTTTAGCAGATGGAGTAGATGCCCAAAAGATTTTGTTTGTTGGCATTGATAACCCTATTTATATACAGCGGAGCTTAGAAGATATTTTGGTTTTAAGTCAGCGCGCGGTTGGAGCAAAGGATTTGGATGGTTTCTATGTTTTCTTTGATGAGATTCAATATTTAAAGGATTGGGAAAGACATTTAAAGGTTTTGGTGGATAGTTACCCGAACGTAAAGTTCATTGTTTCAGGTTCAGCAGCGGCTGCATTAAAGTGGTATAGTACCGAAAGTGGTGCTGGAAGATTTACTGATTTTATGTTACCACCACTCACTTTTCAAGAATTTATTCATTTGAAAAATAAGAATCATCTAGTACAACAAAGTGTCATTGAATATGATGGCGAATCGATTGCTTACTGGGTGGCGCCAAATATTTCTGAATTTAATAAGGAATTCTTGCACTACCTGAACTTTGGTGGCTATCCTGAAGTCGTATTGTCTGAAACTATTCAAAAGGATATGGGGC
Source organism: Sphingobacterium lactis (assembly GCF_051951495.1). Taxonomy (GTDB): domain Bacteria; phylum Bacteroidota; class Bacteroidia; order Sphingobacteriales; family Sphingobacteriaceae; genus Sphingobacterium; species Sphingobacterium lactis_A. Next base: position 600,566 of record NZ_JBNHAS010000002.1, read on the forward strand.
GATATGTGAAGAATGATATTGTAGATAAAGTACTTCTAAGGGATCTTCCGAGTTTGTATGGAATTAAAGATGTTCAGGAACTTAATCGGTTTTTTACCTATCTAGCTTACAATTCTGGAAATGAGTTTTCTTACGAGACTATGTCTAAAGAGGGTGCTATTCAAAAAGAAACTTTAAAACGCTATTTGGAGTATTTGGAGTCTGCATTTTTGATAAAAGTCCTCAACAAAGTCGACATTAACGCAAAACGCTTAAAGCGCATCACAAGATTTAAGGTGTATCTGACCAACCCTTCTTTAAGGACCGCTTTATTTTCCCCAGTTAAGGAGAAAGATAAGGAGTTAGGTAATTTGGTTGAAACAGCTATATTATCTCAATGGATGCATAGGGAGAATCTTGATTTAACTTATGCGCGATGGAAAGAGGGTAGACTGGAAGGTGAAGTTGATTTGGTGTTGTTGGATGATAAGATGTTTAAACCCAAATGGGGAGTTGAGATAAAATGGAGTAACAGATATTTTAACTCACCTTGGGATTTGAAGAGCTTAATCACTTTCTGCAAAAGTAATCAACTGAAAAGCACGATAGTTACGACCATCGATATGTCAGGTACCAAAATCCATGAGGGTATTAATTTTACTTTTTTACCCGCATCAGTTTATGCTTATAATATTGGGGATTATACACTAATGACTAAAACAACCGCTTATTAATTTGCCTTTAGGTGCTAATTATAACATATATTGTTATTTAATGTAACTAATAAACCTTTAAAAACAGGTTTATGCGCTGTAAAAATAAGGGTGTTTTTAGTGAAAAAAATGCTTATTATTACAAAATTGTACTAAATAAGCATTGTCTATAGTGCTTATTTTTACATTTTTGATATAAATAAGCAATTTTTTAAGGATTTTACTTCTTATTTGAACATTTCGATTTAGGAGTCAATATAGGTTTAATGAGTTAAAAAATAAGGCCAACCCTTCGGTTGGCCTTAATATATCCTAAGAGGATAAAAAGCTTATTCGCCGCGTCCGAAGTCGTCTTGTACACGTACGATATCGCTTTCATCGGAAGGGTTAGAAGCATCGGTATGTTGCCAGATTTCTGCTACTACACCATAGTTTCCTAGGCCTACAAGACGGTGTCTTTCACCTTGGCTTAAACGAATGGTATCTCCTTCTTTTAATATCTTTAACTCATGTTCTTGATCATCAGGACTAGTTACAACACCTACTTCTCCACGGATTACTCTCCAGATTTCTGCTCTACGGTGGTGGTATTGCCAAGAAAGACGTTTGTTAGGTCCTACGATTAGTACTTTTGGACTTAGTTTTCCGGATATCTTTAAATCCTGTACATCTAAGCCTTCAAAATAAGCATTTGCAAATTCTTGTGCTTGATCTTCATTAATTACAAAAAATCCGCCCCAAGGTCTGTTTTGGTCAACATTTTCAATCTTGAAGCCCTTATCCGTTAATTTTGTTTCAATTTCTTGGAATAAATCGCTTTTATCAATATATGTCATGGTTATTAAGTTTTCTTTCGTGAAGATAATATAACTTTTGTATTAATACAAGGATTTCAAAAAGGGTTTCAGGCTAATAACCCTATATTTGTAGGAATAGAAAATTGATATGTCAACACCCCTAGATAAGCAGAACGAAATCTTTGCACAAGCTGTAGCCTTTGTTAACCAAACTCAACAACCGATATTCCTTACGGGTAAAGCTGGGACTGGTAAAACCACTTTTTTAAAATATATACGCGAGCATAGTTATAAGAAAATGGCAATTACAGCACCTACCGGTGTGGCAGCAATGAATGCTGGTGGTACAACCTTACACGCTTTGTTTTGGTTGCCTTTCGGGACATTTGTTGAGGATTATCCTTTGCAATGGGGTGATCAAGACCAAAATATTTACAATAAGCATCGTTTGTTCAGTACCATTAAATTGACAAAGAATAGGCGAGCAATTCTTCAAGAATTGGAATTGTTAGTCATCGATGAGGTTTCCATGGTTAGAGCAGATACCCTTGATGCTATTGATGTCATCTTGAAAAGTGTGCGTCGGGATATGCGTCCTTTTGGTGGAGTTCAAGTGCTTTTTATTGGTGATCTTTATCAATTACCTCCTGTGGTGCAGGATAGAGAATGGCAAGTTTTAAGGAACTATTATCAAAGTCCGTTTTTCTTTGAAGCTAAGGTCTTTAAACAACAACCACCAGTGCTTATAGAATTAAAGAAAATATATCGTCAGCAAGATGATCGATTTATCAATCTATTGAATAAGATCCGTAATAATCAGAGCACGGCGGATGATTTGGAAAGTTTAAACAGTCATTTTAAGCCTGATTTTAAAGTGCCTGAAGGAGAACAATACATTACTTTGACTTCTCATAATCGTCTGGCTGATCAGATAAATCAGGAGCAGTTGGAAAGTTTGGATTCTAAGCTTTACCAAATTAAATCCATCATTACCGATGATTTTCAGAACAGTCTTTATCCAGTTGATGAGCTATTAAGTCTTCGTGAAGGAGCGCAGGTTATGTTTATCAAGAACGATATTGGTGAAGATCGCAGATATTATAATGGAAAAATCGGAACAGTTAAGGAAATCAATATTGATAAACATAAGGTTATTGTTTCTTTTCCAAATGGGGAAGATGATGTGGAAGTGAAAAGAGAGACTTGGGAAAACATTCGGTATTCTTACAATAAGGGAGAGGATAAAATTGAGGAAGAGGTATTAGGTACTTTTTCTCAATTCCCATTGCGATTGGCTTGGGCAATCACCATCCATAAGAGTCAAGGTTTAACCTTTGAAAAGGCTATTATTGATGCGGGGACCTCCTTTGCTGCTGGTCAAGTATATGTGGCTTTGAGTAGGCTGACAGGTTTAGAGGGCTTGGTACTGCGTTCAAAGATTGCGAGTCATGCGATACGTACGGATTATCAGGTACTGAATTTTATGCAGCGTATGGAGGCAATTGGTGACCTATCTCCAATCCTACAAGAAAGTCGTCGTCGCTATTTGGGACAAATTTTGTTACATAGTTTCCGTTGGCATACTTTAACGGAAGCATTAAATCTTTTGTTAGTAGACCTCGAAGGAAAGAAAATAGAACAGAAGGAGGAGGCCTTAGAAGTATTGCAACAAATGCTGGAAAAACTGAAAGGACAAGAACAGGTAGCCAATAAGTTTATTACCCAATTACATCAGTTATTATCCCAAAAAGAGGATACAGATTATGAGAAGATATGCGAACGGTCAAAGGCTGCGGTAAGTTGGTTTTTACCAAACTTTCAAAAGGACTGTCTGGAACCTTTAGAAGCTCATATTGATGCTTGGCATGTCAAGAAAAGAACGAAAAAATATATTAGTAATTTAAAGGAATTGCTACTGGATTTTAAACGCAAATTTGAGCAGCTAAAGCATAGTCAAACTATTGCAGAAGAGCTTACTAAGTCGAATTCTGATCTTTCAGATGAACTGTTGAATTGGGAGCGACCAAAGGATGGTGACCTGAAAAGTTCAGATGATGAAAAGGAGAAAGATACCAAACAAATAACCTTAGAAATGTATTTGGAAGGCTTGGATATTGAGGAAATTGCGGATAAGCGAAGCATGGTGAAAGGGACGATTATTGGGCATTTGGTCAATTTTATTGGGCAGGATATTGAAGCCTCTGATTTAATGGATTCAAAGCTATTGGAAGAAGTAATTAATACCATAGCACAGCATCCTGATGCGTCATCCTCGGAGATTAGACAACGAATGGATCAGCGTGTGGAATATACAGAGATCAGCATTGCAAGAAAAGAGTTGGAATTTAGGAAAGAGCAAGATGCTAAACCTCATGTTATTTAATTATATTTGCCTCAATTACCTAAGAAATAGACGCGATTGAAAGACCAAAAGCCAGAAAAAAAGAAGGTTAATAAGTGGTTGGTATTTACCTCCATGCCCTTTCAAATGGGGATAACCATCTATGTTTTCTATTGGCTCGGTACTTTTATGGATAAAAAGTACCAGGTTGAAGGGGAGTGGTGGATGAAGGGATTGACTATGTTAGGCGTTGTTATCTCACTATATCAATTTATCAGGCAAGTAAACTACATCAACAAAAATGAATAAATACGTATTGTTTATCCTAGTGCTACTGCTACTTACAGGAGTTAGTTTTGGAATACACCATGTTGTATTGCAGAGTAATGATCACGATCATTGGTGGATAGGGACGGGTTATAGTTTAACGGGAATGTATGTTTTTGGTGCCATATCATCCATGGTGATGTTGGCCATATTGGGAGGTATTGACTATGCGATGCCCACTCAGGTCGGATTTGCTTTTTTGGTGGGTATGACCTTGAAAGCAATCGGTAGTTATATTTTCATTCACAATGGGATTAATATCCTTGAGAATGATTTCATTGAACTGAATTTTTTGGTTGTATTTTTCGTGTATTTACTGTTTGATGCCTTCGTGGCGTATTACCTTGTAAATCAGCAAGAACCAGAACCGTCCAAGTAAATTTTCAAAAAGTTTGAACATTTGTGGACTAATGCGAAAATAAATTGTAATTTTGCGCAAAATTTGTCATAATTCAACATCTTTAAAATGGTGAGTCTTAAGAAAGTACTTTTATTATTTACAGTCGTTTTATTCGCTGTTAATCCTTTTCGTTTAGCTGCTGAAGAATCACATGCAGAAGGTCACACAGCAGGAAAACCCTCTACCGCAGAGGAGGTTAATGCTCATATCCAACACCACTTAAAAGACGATTATTTCTTTAACTTCTTCCACAATTCAAAAACTGGTGAGAGCTTTGGTTTCCCACTTCCAGTTATTTTAATTGATAATGGATTACATGTATTCTCCGCTTCGGAGTTTGGTCATGGAGAGAAAGTTGTGGAAAAAGGAGGAAATTACTACAAATATTACCACAGCAAGATCTACAAAACTGATGCGGCAGGTACCATCACTTATGATGAAAAAGGCTTTCCGTCAAACAAGAAACCATTAGATTTCTCGATTACAAAAGCTGTTGTAGGTTTAATTTTAGCTGCAATTCTATTGTTCTTAGGTTTCACTAGTTTAGCAAAAACGTACAAAAATGGGTCCAATGCAATTCCTAAAGGAATTGGTCGTGTATTAGAGCCACTTGTACTTTATGTACGTGATGAGATGGCTATCCCTAACATCGGACATCGTTACAAAGAATTTATGCCGTACCTATTGTCGGTATTCTTCTTGATTTTCTTGTTGAACATTTTAGGTTTAACACCACTAGGTTTAAACGTTACTGGTAATATCTCGGTAACATTGTGTTTAGCCTTGTTTACTTTTATCATTACGAATTTCAAAGCAAATAAAGATTATTGGAAACACATTTTTTGGATGCCTGGTGTGCCAGTTCCATTCAAGTTTGTATTAGCTCCAATTGAGGTTTTAGGTTTGTTTACAAAGCCTTTCTCCTTAATGGTTCGTTTGTTTGCTAACATTACAGCAGGTCACACCGTAGTAATGGGATTAATAGCCGTAGTTTACTTATTGCAACATCAATTAACTGTTCCAGGTTCAATCGGTGTATCAATGGTACTTACCTTGTTGTTATTCTTCTTAGAGTTATTGGTTGCTTTCTTGCAGGCGTTTATCTTCACTATGTTGTCATCCCTATTCATTGGTATGGCGGTTGAAGAGCACGCTCATCATTAATTAGAATTTTTTTGTTAAATATTTATAAATAAATTTCATTATGTACAATTTAATTGGTGCAGGTTTAATCGTTATCGGTGCAGGTTTAGGTTTAGGTAAAATCGGTGGTTCCGCAATGGAAGCTATCGCTCGTCAACCAGAGGCAGCATCTAAAATTCAAACTGCAATGATCATCATTGGTGCGTTATTGGAAGGTTTAGCATTCGGTGCTTTACTTTTAGGTAAATAAGCCAATCTGATTAAAAGAAATGAACATGGCTTGCAACGGTTGGTTGCAAGTTATGTTTCTGAAAAAAGACAAAAAATAAAAAAATTACACATATAGCATTAAATAAATGGACGCGTTAATACATGATTTTTCCCTAGGTTTGTTCTTCTGGCAAGCGATTATCTTATTGATTGTTATCTTTTTGCTAGGAAAATTTGCTTGGAAGCCTATCGTAAATGCTTTAGAGGAGCGTGAGAAAGGAATTGCTGATGCATTAGCTTCTGCTGAGAAGGCAAAACTAGAGATGGCTCGTTTGACTAATGAGAACGAACAGCTATTAAAAGAAGCTCGCGAAGAACGTGATTTGATCTTAAAAGAAGCAAAAGAGCTTAAGGATAAAATCGTTGCTGAAGCGAAAACTGTAGCACATGCTGAAGGAAGCAAAATGATCGAAGAGGCTAGACGCCAAATCGAAGATCAAAAGCTTAAAGCATTAGCTGAAGTTAAGAATCAAGTTTCTGCTTTATCTTTGGATATCGCACGTAAAGTATTGACTAAAGAATTTGAAGACCAAAACAAACAAGAAGCATTAGTTTCTGATTTGTTGAAAGATGTTAAATTAAACTAATTGGTTAACGAATTTTAAGCATTAAACTATGTCAGTTTTTAAAGTAGCCTCCAGATACGCCAAATCCTTAATTGATCTATCCAAAGAAAACAACAATTTGGATCAGGTTAAAGCGGACATGGAAGGTGTAGTAAGTGTGATTAAAGGAAGTACGGAATTACAAGCTGTATTGAATAACCCTATTATCAAGACAGACCGTAAAACGGCTATCTTGAAATCTTTATTTAACGATAAAGTTAAACCAGAGATTTTAGCGTTCTTCCAAATTATGGCTAAAAAAGGTCGTGCTGAATTAATCTATGCTACGGCACAGGAATTTATCCGTGAATATAACGAAGTAAAAGGTATAGTGAAGGCAGAAGTAATTTCTGCTGCTCCACTTTCGGAGGCTAACCTTCAAGCTTTAAGTCAAACCATCGGTCAGCAGATCAATGCTGATGTAAAACTTATTAATAAAGTTGATGCTTCCTTAATTGGAGGTTTCATCGTTAAAGTAGGTGACAGACAGTTGGATGAAAGTATTCAAGGTAAATTGAATAAGTTAGAAAGACATTTTGCAGTACAAGGCATTTAAGCTTTGTATTAGCGCATGAAGATAAAATAGAATAAAAACCCCTTATACGAATTTAAACAATGATAGAGGTAAGACCAGATGAAGTTTCGGCAATTCTTAGAGAGCAATTGTCAGGCTTTAAGTCAGCGGCCGAATTAGAAGAAGTGGGTACCGTGCTTCAAGTAGGTGATGGTATCGCTCGTATTTACGGCTTAACAAAAGTTCAATCAGGAGAGTTGGTTGAGTTCCCTAACGGATTACAAGGTATTGTGATGAACTTAGAAGAAGACAACGTGGGTGTTGTACTTTTAGGTGCATCTGATGAGATCAAAGAAGGAGATACAATTAAACGTACAAACCGTATCGCATCTATTAAAGTAGGTGAAGGTATGTTAGGACGTGTTGTAAACACTTTAGGTCAGCCAATCGATGGTAAAGGACCTATCGTTGGTGAGACATATGAAATGCCAATTGAACGTAAAGCTCCTGGTGTTATCTACCGTCAACCAGTAACTGAGCCATTACAAACTGGTATCAAAGCGATTGATGCGATGATCCCTGTAGGTCGTGGACAGCGTGAGTTGGTAATTGGTGACCGTCAAACAGGTAAAACTGCTGTTTGTATTGACACCATTTTAAATCAAAAAGAATTTTATGATGCTGGTCAGCCAGTATTCTGTATATATGTTGCTGTAGGTCAGAAAAACTCTACTGTAGCTAACATCGTTCGCGTGTTAGAAGAAAGAGGAGCAATGCCTTACACAGTTATCGTTTCTGCATCTGCTGCAGATCCTGCACCAATGCAGTTCTATGCGCCAATGGCGGGTGCTGCTATCGGAGAGTTCTTCCGTGATACAGGTCGTCCAGCATTGATCGTTTATGATGACTTGTCAAAACAAGCGGTTGCTTACCGTGAGGTGTCTTTATTATTGAAGCGTCCTCCAGGCCGTGAAGCATATCCAGGAGACGTATTCTATCTTCACTCTCGTTTATTAGAGCGTGCTGCGAAAATCAACTCTTCTGATGATATCGCTCGTAACATGAACGACTTACCTGAATCTATCAAGCATTTGGTAAAAGGTGGTGGTTCATTAACAGCACTTCCAATCATTGAAACTCAAGCAGGTGACGTTTCGGCATATATCCCTACAAACGTTATTTCCATCACTGATGGACAGATCTTCTTGGAGTCTAACTTATTCAACGCAGGTATTCGTCCAGCGATCAACGTAGGTATCTCGGTATCACGTGTAGGTGGTAATGCGCAGATTAAATCCATGAAGAAAGTTGCTGGTACTTTGAAATTAGATCAAGCACAATACCGTGAACTAGAAGCATTCGCGAAGTTTGGTTCTGATCTAGATGCTGCTACTAAAGCGGTATTAGATAAAGGTATCCGTAACGTGCAGATTCTTAAACAAGGACAATACTCTCCAGTAGCGGTAGAAAAGCAAGTTGCTATTATCTATGCAGGTACTAAAGGATTGTTCCGTAATGTTCCAGTAAACAAGGTTAAAGACTTCGAAGAAGAATACTTAACGCAATTGGAGCAACGTCATCCAGAAGTATTATCAGCTTTAAAAGCAGGTAAATTCTCTGATGATTTAACAGACGTATTAGAAAAAGTAGCTAAGGAATTAGCGTCAAAATATTAATTAGACATTAGATATTAGACAAGAGATAATAGACAAAAGCTCTTCAGTGAAATAAAGTCTATTATCTATTGTCTGACGTCTCTTATCTAGAAAGAACATATGGCAAACTTAAAAGAAGTTAGAAACCGGATTACCTCCGTATCCTCTACGCAACAGATTACCAAAGCGATGAAAATGGTATCGGCTGCGAAGTTGAAACGTGCTACCAATGCAATCGTTCAATTGCGTCCATACGCAAACAAATTGAGAGATATCTTGGCACAAGTTTCAGCATCAGTTGAGGGAAATAACTCGCCTTTTACCGAAGATCGTATCCCTACAAAGGTATTGATCGTTGTGGTTACCTCGAACAGAGGATTGGCGGGTGCTTTTAATGCTAACGCCATTAAGACTGCAAATAATTTGATCGCTAATAAATATGCTGATCAATTTGCACGTGGCGATGTAAGCATTATTGCTATCGGTAAACGTGGTCATGATTTCTTCACTAAGCGCAATTTCTCCGTAATTGGTAATCATAACGATCTTTTCAATAATCTTGATTTTGAAAATGTTTCTAAAGTTACTGACTACGTGATGGAACAGTTTAAAGAAGGTAATATTGACCGTGTTGAGGTGGTTTATAACCAATTCCGCAATGCAGCAGTTCAAATTTTGACTTCAGAGCAAATCTTACCTCTTTTGCCTGAGGAAAAAAATGAAGATGTAGCAGAATTGGATTATATCATCGAACCATCCAAAGAAAAAATCATTGAGGAGCTTATCCCTAAAGCAATCAAAATCCAATTATACAAAGCTGTATTGGATTCTAATGCTTCTGAGCATGGTGCTCGTATGACTGCCATGGATAAAGCAACTGAGAATGCAGGCGACTTATTACGTCAGTTAAAACTATCGTACAACCAAGCGCGCCAAGCTGCAATTACAACCGAGTTAACAGAGATTGTTTCCGGTGCAGCTGCACTATCCAATGGATAATTAAGAATTTAAATAGTATAAGGAAAGCCGTGATTTATCACGGCTTTTTTATTTGACTCGACCTATATTCTTGACTATTATCCATTATTTGTCAAATTATTAGTTTTATTATTGTCTAGATATCGCTAATTATTACATTTGTAATCACCAAACAAACTATTAGTACCCTTATTTGGTTTGTCTAATAGCTACTATTTAATCATCGTAAGGTTTTTTGAGTATGGCAAAGAAGTTATACGTATCGAATTCTACCGAGTCATCTCGGATGTTTAAGAATGACTTTTTAGAGTCATTGACAAAAGTACACTGGTCCGTTCCATTGATATTTTGGATACCGGTTATCATTTATTTTGAATGGAGAGCATTGGTCCCAGGAGCACTGTCTGTGGAGACCGTAATAGGGTATTTCTTATTTGGATTAGCATTTTGGACATTGGCCGAATATGTTCTTCACCGTTGGGTATTCCATTATGTACCTAGCTCTAAATTTGGACAAAGGATCCATTTTATATTCCATGGAGTTCACCATGATTTTCCAAAAGATAGATTACGTTTGGTGATGCCGCTTTCGGCAAGTATCCCCATGGCGGCTATCATATACTTTATCTTCAGCTGGTTTTTTGGAACCTTTACCTTAGCAGCTTTCTTTGGAGGTTTTCTATTTGGTTATTTAATTTATGACGAGAGCCATTATGCTATGCACCATGCAAACTTTAAATCAGGATGGTTTAAGAAGATTAAGGATCACCATATGCTACATCATTATGCTGAACCTGATCGAGGATTTGGTGTAAGCTCTGCCATATGGGATAAGGTATTTGGATCAGGCTTTAATAAAAAGAAATCAAATAAGACCAATGTGGTTAAATCTGCAAAGATTGAACAACCATCATAAGTCCATAAAAAGAAAGAACCCTTTCTCAAGAGCTAGGGTTCTTTCTTTTTATGGAGAATTTAATATCTTACCATCTGATCAGGGCAGAACCCCATGTAAAGCCTGCACCAAATGCAGCTAAACACACCAGATCACCATCCTTAATTTTACCTTCTTCCCAAGCTTCACAAAGTGCAATTGGCACTGATGCAGCCGTTGTATTTCCATATTTTTGGATGTTATTAAATACTTGGTCATCGCTAAGACCTAAGGTCTTTTGAACGAATTGCGAAATACGCAAATTCGCCTGATGAGGAATTAGCATATTAATATCTGTAGATTTCAAGTTGTTTTTAGCTAGAGCTTCCCCAATTACCTCTGGGAATTTTACAACTGCCTTTTTAAATACCGCTTGACCATCCATATAAGGAAATGCAGAGCCATCCTCCAACATTTCTTTGGTCATCAACATTTGACCCAATTCTACATCTGGCCATTCAGGAATTTCGTCCAAGTAATAACCAGCAGAAGCACCAGGGTAATACATGGCTAATTTCTCTGCATCAGCACCATCAGAATGCAAATGCGTACTCAAGATACCTTTTCCTTCTTCAGTTGTTGGTTGTAGCACAACAGCGCCAGCACCATCACCAAAGATGACTGATACTGCACGGCCACGAGTAGAGAAATCTAAAGCAAATGAATGTTTTTCAGAACCCACTACCAAGATGTTTTTGTACATGCCGGTTTTGATAAATTGGTCAGCAATGGATAAAGCATATACAAAACCGGAACATTGATTACGAACATCTAATGCACCTACTTCTTTCATCCCCATCTCACGTTGTAATAAGACACCACAACCAGGGAAATAATAATCTGGAGACAAAGTAGCGAATATCACGAAGTCAATCTCCTCTGCGGTTGTATTTGCTCTTTCTATGGCAATCTTAGCGGCTTCAACACCCATACTTGTTGTGGTCTCACCAATGCGGTCAGCATATCGACGTTCTTTGATTCCTGTACGTTCTTGGATCCACTCATCGCTCGTTTCCATAAAACGAGTAAGGTCATTATTGGTATATACGTTTTTTGGGACATAGTATCCCAAACCTGCTATTTTTGATTGAAACATAGGGTTATTTTAAGTAAACAATTCAGCTAAATTAAAGAATTATTTGAAAAATAAGCTATTTTTGCCTTATGAGCGTAGAGGTTGAACAGGAAACATTTACCCTAGAGGAGATTTTAGCGGCCACTAAGGAATCCAATAAGTTAATTTTATGGAATGATGAGATCAATACATTCGATCATGTGATCTTCTGTTTGATGCATTATTTACAATATACCGAAGAGGAAGCTTCTAAAATTGCTTGGACTGTTCATACCAAAGGCAAGTGTACCATTTTGGAAGGATCCTATACCGAAATGGAAGTCTATCGGAAGATTCTCAAGTCGGAAGGACTAACTGTCTCTATTGAGTAAAAAACCCTTAAATCCTCGTAATAATGCGGTTACGTTAGGTTCTATTACTTTTTTAATCTGCACTTTTGCGGATGTATGTCACAATCCTACATTCGTATGTTATTTAAGAAAGTATCTTTTTCCCTTATTTTTTTACTCCCTTTATTCGTTTTTGCACAGCAAGCAAATATTACAGGTTCCATTGTTAAACAAGATAGTGTAAGCCCTGCTTCAGGTGCGAGTGTGAGTCTATTATCAACGACGACTCGTGCTTATTTACGTGGGCAGCAAACCAATGCTCAAGGTCAATTCACGATAGAAAATGTTCAAGCCGGAACGTATATCTTACAAGTTAGTTATGTAGGTTTTCAAACCTATTCTCGAGAGAATTTTGTTGTTAAAGCCAATGAGCCCATCAATCTAGGAAAGATTGCCTTGACAGAACAAGGACAGCAGATTTCCGAGGTTGTGGTACAAGGAAGAATCCCAGATCTGCAAATCGGGATTGACAAGAAAGTATTTGATGTATCCCAAAGTATGGTCTCTGTAGGAGGTTCTGCACAAGATTTATTAGGCAATGTTCCTACTCTACAGGTACAGAGCGATGGATCCATTAGCTTACGAGGCTCTTCCAATGTCCGCATTTTGGTAGATGGTAAAGAATCTGCTATGGCAGGTTCAGATATCAATGCCTTCCTGCAGTCACTACCAGCAGATGCGATTGCTAAAGTAGAAATTATGACTAACCCATCCGCAAAACACGATGCCGAAGGTCAGTCTGGAATTGTCAATATCATCTTAAAGAAAAACATCCGTACCGGATTAAATGGTTCTGTAAATGCTTCGGGTGGATCTTATGAGAATGCAAATGCCGGAGTTACTTTAAATTATAGACCTGGAAAAGTAAATTATTTCGGTAGTTATAACTTCAGCAGACGCAACATGTTAGGTGGTGGTTATACCGATAACACCGATTATATCAATGGTAGTATTTCCCCAGCTAGTCCTAGAACTTATTCTACAGATGATAGCAGACGTCAAGGATATAACCATACCATACGTCTAGGAACGGATATCTATGCCACGGACAAGACTACCTTTAGCTTAGGTGGAAACCTAAGTTTCCGTGATAATAACCGTACGCAGGACATCAATTATTCCTACTGGAATATTCCTGCTTTTGGTGAAAATAGCTTCCGTAAGTCTGCCCAAGAGGAGAAAGACTTTGGAGTGGACTTAACATTTGATTACCGTCAGCAATTTAAAAGAGAAGGCGAGGAATTATTAGGAAACATCTCCTTTGGTGATGATCGTGAGGATGGCACAAACAATTTCCATCAGACTTACGCCAGTAACCGCAAGGACTTACTTCGTGAAAACACAACATCAGAGCGTGGTAGAAATTGGAATGTCCAATTAGACTATACACTTCCATTTGCTGAAGATCATAAGTTTGAAGCAGGTTATAGAACGATGGTTCGTACTTCTAACGATCATCAGTATTCCGAATTGTTCGATACGTTGAGCAATGCTTTTCTTCCCGATTATAAAGTATCGAATGATTTCGATATGACCAGTACGGTACATGCACTCTATGCCAATTACCAAAAGAAATTGACCTCTAAATTTGGTGCACAGGTAGGACTACGTGCTGAACAGGCCTATTTAAATTCTACCTACTATTCTTTAGACCCATCAGTTCCAGCAGAAAAACGTGCTACAGATGGTAATTTGGATTACTTTAGAGTCTATCCAAGTGTATTCTTAAGCTATGATGTAGGTCAGGGGCAAGGAGATAAGGTTCAATTAAGTTATACGCGCCGCGTAGAACGTCCAAGAGGGTGGCAGGTAAATCCATTCCTGGATATTTCTGATGAGCAGAATTACCGCCAAGGTAATCCGAATTTAATGCCTCAGGATATTCATGCTTTGGAGTTGAGCTTCTCTAAGTTCTATCAAAAATGGAATTTTGTATCCTCTGCATACTATCGTCGTGTTAACGACATGTTCCAACCTTTCATTTATCCTTCCGAGTTGATCGGAGATATCGTTGGTGACCGTAGTAATATCACCTATTCGAAATGGGAAAATGTGGCGGACAATAATTCCATGGGATTTGAATTGATCTCCAAGGTGAATGTATTCTCTTGGTGGGATGTTACAGCGAATGCCAACTTGTTCTACATGAATATCACACCTAAGGCAGATTTTGAAGTTCGTTCAGCATCCAGTTTTAACTATCATGGTAACTTAACTACCAATGTGAAATTCACCCCAACATTCTCTGCACAAGTGAGAGGTGACTACCGCAGTGGTATGAAAACCTTACAGGGTGAAATGAAACCAATGGCAGGAGTAGATTTAGCATTGAGAAAGGACTTATTTAACAATAAAGCCAATATCATGTTGAATGTTAGGGATGCTTTCAATACTCGTAAGTTTGAAATGGAGAACTACTTGGTAGATAAGAAAATTGACTTTTCACACCGTTGGATGCGTAGAATGTTTACTCTTTCATTTTCATATCGTTTCGGAATTCAGGATGTTAGCAAACGCAAGCGTTCAGAAAATAACGACATGGATGATATGGGAGGCCAACAATTTTAATTCTTGATATTACGATTTGTTTGCCTAAATTTAGCGCTACAAATAAATCAACTATAACTATGAAAAGAAACTTTGCATTTATTTTAATAGGCGCGATAGGTCTAACCTTTTCGGCATGTGCAAGTAAAAATTCAACAGTATCTAAACAAACAAGTCCGGCTTACGAGCTCAACAATTTATCCAAAGTAAACATCAAGGAGTTTAAGAAAAACTCCCAAGGAGCTTATGTTCTATTTGATGGATCATCGCTGAAAGGATGGCGTGGCTATAATAAAGACCACGTACCTAGCAAATGGTCTATTGATAAGGGTATGTTGAAATTCAGCAAGAACCCTGGAGGTACTCAAAAAGCAGAAGGTGGAGACCTTATCTTCGCTCATGACTTTAAAAACTTTGAATTAGAGTTTGAATGGAGAATCTCTAAGGCTGGTAATTCAGGTGTGTTTTTCTTAGCTAAGGAGGTAAAAGGTCAACCTATTTATGTTTCCAGTCCTGAGTATCAATTGCTAGATAACCAAAATCACCCCGATGCTAAAATGGGCGTTGATGGAAACAGAAAATCGGCATCATTATACGATATGATTCCTGCGAAACCGCAGAACTCTTTTCCTGCAGGTGAATGGAACCGTGCAAAGATTGTAGTGAATAAAGGCAAGGTAACACATTTTCAAAATGACGAGAAGGTTGTAGAATATGAGTTGTGGACTCCTGAATGGACACAACTATTACAAGCAAGCAAGTTCTCGCAAGCAAAATGGCCTTTAGCATTTGAGTTATTAAATAATGTTGGTGGTAAAAGTAAATCAGGAGTCATTGGATTTCAAGATCATGGTGACGATGTATGGTTGAAAAATATCACAGTAAAAGTATTGTAATGATTAAACTAAAGAAATACAGTAAGGAGAGCTTGATGGGCTCTCTTTTTTTTCTAAGCTTTTTTATTTCTTCAGCACAAGAAATTACCTGGAGAAACCCGCTTACTGAGCAAGTTGTTTTAGGGCGCTCTAAGGAGCTTAAAGAGTCCGATGGCTACAATCGTCTACCCGCAGCATTAAAGCAAGATGTAAGAGAACCTGTATGGTATCTTGGCCAACAAGATGCAGGAGTGTATGTGGAGTTTAGTACGCCAGCAGAGAACATCTACGTTCGCTATACGGTAAAAGATAAATTGGAAATGGGCCACATGCCAGCAACTGGTGTGAGTGGATTGGATCTATATGCTCAAGATCCTAAGAATAAATCCTGGAAATGGGCACATGGAAAATTCAGCTTTAAGGATACCATCACCTATAACTTCTTGAACATAGGTTCACACCCTGAATACCAATACAGACTGTATCTGCCACTTTACAACCATGTGAAATGGATGGAAATAGGAACCAAGACTGGAGAAGCGATCAGTTTTAAGTCCAACGAAAAGAAACCCATTGTGGTGTATGGAACATCCATAGCGCAGGGAGCATGTGCCACCCGACCAGGACTAGGTTGGACAAACATGTTAGGACGGAACTTTGATCAACCCGTTATTAATTTAGCATTCTCAGGAAACGGTCGATTGGAACAACCCATTTTGGACTTAATCAATCGAATGGACCCTGCTGTATATATATTGGATTGTATTCCTAACCTTGCCTTAAAAGGTGCTCGAACAGCAGATACTTTAACCAATTTGATTGAAAATGCCGTAAGGACACTCCGTAAGGATCACCCCAACACACCAATCATCATGACAGCACACAGCTCCAGCCAGCTAAAGGATGTTCTAAACCAACATACCAACGAGGAATTTGCCGCAAGCTCAGCTGTTGCCGAAAAAACCATCAAAGGCCTCATCAAAAAAGGCGATAAAAACCTTTATTGGGTGAGCTCACAAGACATCGGTATGGATATCAATAGTACGGTTGATTATACTCACCCAAATGACATTGGAATGCAAAAGCTGGCAGATGTGTACACGAAGTTGTTGAAGAAGGTGATTAAGTAGACGACAGATGAAGGATTGTAGATGGTAGATTAAGCGGTCGATGCATGCATCGACCCTACAGTTAATCGATGGTCTTAGCACCATCAATCATATAGTTTTCCATTTTTTTGGATTATTTAAAATATATTCTTTAATCTGTTCATATTCTGTACTATTCCTAATTATTCTGTCAAAAAAGCCTCTTTGCCATTTAAAATCTGGACAATAAATCTTTGCATTCTTAGAGACAGCAGATTTATACGATCGAATCGCAGTAGAGATTGACTCTTTTGGAGGGGAGATCATTTGATGTTGGGATTTTAAGGTTTTATGTAGGGTCGATGCATGCATCGACCGCGTATTCAAACCACTATCACATTTATTTAACCATAAAATTCCATGCAGATGATTTGGCATAATCTGCAATAAGTCTACACGTACATTCTTATTATGTTGATCAATCTCTTTCCAATATCGTTCAGCTAGTAATCCTATTTCGGATAATATCATTTGTTCATTTTTGATCATCCCAAAAACTTGATGAGCATCCCTGATATTAATGGTTATAAAATAACTTGCCATATTATCATAATCCCACCACTTCGCTCTTGCTGATTTTCTAAAAGGTAATTCTCCAGACATAAAAATGGTTAGCTTTTTATAAATCTAACCATTCCATATTACCTTAAAATTAACTTTTGCCTGAAATACAACAGGAAAATTCTACTTCAATCCTCTCTATCTAAATTAGAACTCCCCACCCATATCCCCATATATGTCTGTCGTCTCTCGTCTGATGTCTGTCGTCTGATGTCTTTTATCTATTATCTATCGTCTGATGTCTCCCCTAAAATATCCGCTGCAATTCCCCAAGATCCTGAATCATATGTTTCACATCCTCGGGTTTTTCTTGTTGTAGGGGGTTAAAGAAAATCGCTTCCAGGCCGGCGTTCATCGCGCCTCTAACATCGGCATCCAAATTATCACCAATCATGACCGCCTCCTCTTTCTTCGCTTCACCGTTTTGCAGTGCATGTTGAAAAATACGGGGATCAGGTTTGTTGATACCTACAATCTCCGATATGACAATAGTTTTGAAATAAGGAGATAGGTTGCTGTGTGCCAATTTCTTCTCGCAGGCTTCCTTGAATCCGTTTGATATCAAGTGCAGCTGATACCTGTCTTGCAAGTAGGATAGAGTCTCATGCGCATTGGGAAAGAGGTTTGTCTTAGTTGGACAAATCTCCAAGTATTCCTCTTCAAAGGCTTCAGGAAACATATAAGGATCTACACCCAATTGACTAAAAGTATCTGCAAAGCGTGCTTTACGCAGGGTTGCTTTGTCGATTTTACCGTGGTGATACAAGTTCCAAAGACGGTGATTATTGGCCGTATAAGTTTCGATAAAAGAATCCGAAGACTCTTGTTGAAAAAGTTCGTTGAAACTATATTTACCATAGAGCTCGTGTAAGGTCTCCTCGGCATTGCGGTCAAAATCCCAAATTGTGTGGTCTAGATCGAAAAATAGATGTTGTTTGTCCTTAAACATGCACAAATATACGGGCTTTGTGTAGCAAGCTCAAAAGCTATTCTAAGGCTACTGTCATATTATTTTGGTTGTTTTCTTATCCATCAGTATTTAAGTACATTTGCGGTTGAAATAATACGTATGAAAAAGGCTTTATTCCTATTTTATTTCTTGTTCTTTTACGCCATTACCCAATTGCTTTGGTGGGGATTTGTATTGATCAAATTTGAACCAGATCGTAAAGGTATGATTATAGGAGAGGGCTTAATCTTCTTTCTAATTTTCATCTGGGGGGCATTCCGTTTGAAAAAACATGTCAAACAAGAACATGAATACAATCAACAACAGCAGAATTTTCTATTAGCCATCACCCATGAGCTGAAGTCGCCATTGGCTTCGGTGAAGCTTTATATCCAAACTATTCTAAAACGTGATTTGGATCGTGAGCAACAAAAGGTGTTTTTAGCAAATTCTTTGAAAGATATAGAGCGTTTGGATGATTTAGTGGAGAATGTATTATTAACCACCAAATTGGAGAATCGTGCCTATCAACTTCCCAAAGAAGTGTTCAATGTGTCTGAATTGATTACGCAGGTAGTTGACCGATTGCAGAAGAATGCTTGCAAATCGCAGGTTATCAAATTCGATATTCAACCGGATATTGAAATTAAGGCCGATAAATTTGCTATCACCAATGTGATCACCAATCTCATCGAGAATGCCGTAAAATATTCACCACCATGTGCAACAGTCTTTGTCAAGCTAAAAGAGGAGGGTGCAAACCTGCTTTTTTCGGTAGAAGATCATGGTGAGGGGATTCCTGATGAAGAAAAAAAACTTATATTTAATAAGTTTTACCGAGTAGGAAGCGAAGCTACCCGTAAAACTAAAGGTACTGGATTAGGGTTATATATCGTGAAGACAGTATTACAAAAACACCGTGCTTCCATTCGCGTTAAGGATAATAAACCTTCTGGAAGTATCTTTGAAGTAACATTTGAAAACTATGCAAGCTAAACAACGTATACTATTAGTTGAAGATGAAGAGCATCTTTTGGAAGCCATCAAATTAAATTTGGAGCTTGAAGGCTACCGTGTAACGACAGCTACTGACGGCAAGAAAGCCTTAAAGCTGTTCAAAGAAGAACGCTTTAACCTGATTGTCTTGGATGTGATGATCCCTGAGATTGACGGATTCCAAGTGGCTGAAACCATTCGTTTACAGAATTCTGAAGTTCCGATCATGTTCTTGACTGCCAAGAATAGCTCAGAAGACCGTATTACTGGTTTGAAAAAGGGAGCTGATGATTATTTAGTTAAACCTTTCAATCTGGAAGAGTTAATCCTTCGTGTGAGCAACCTTATCCGTAGAGGAATGAAGGGTGATGATTTAAAGGAATTAAACTCTTACACCATCGGTGATAAAACCATCTACTTCAATTCTTTCGAATTGCATCATGCTGACGGAACGATTTCCTCTTTAACCAAGAAAGAAACCATGTTGTTGAAGCTGTTGATTGAACGTAGAAATGAAGCGGTTTCGCGTGAGCAGATCTTAGAAACAGTTTGGAACTACGATGTTTATCCATCAACACGTACGATCGACAACTTTATCCTTACTTTCCGTAAGTATTTTGAGCCTGATCAGAAACATCCGATCTATTTCCATTCTATCCGTGGTGTAGGGTATAAGTTTACAGATAACCAACACTAAGGGAAAGATTTAAGGACGATGACGAACAATGCTCGTAAAATAGTAATCGCCATAGCGATTGCTTTTCTATTGTATGCGATCTATTCTAAGCATTACAACATTGCCGTATATATCTTTGGAGGGATTGCTTATTTGGTATGGAGTTACCTCAAGGAAGGTACTGTTTACCTAGCAACCCAGGCATTCCATAAGCAAGATTACGAAAGGACAAAATCGCTATTGGCCGAGATCAAGAATCCGGATCAATTGCGTAAAGGGCGCCGTAATTTTTATGAATTTATGATGGGCAATATCGCCTTGAAAGAGGAACGCATTGAAGAGGCGGAATACCATTTTCAATTAGCGTCCAGATTGCCTTGGCGCAAGGATAACGAAAAGGGAATGGTCTTAATCAATTTGGCAAATATTAATCTGCGTAAGCAAGATTACGAACGTGTAGTCGCCTACCTGGATTTAGCAGAGAAGCTAAAACTAACTGCCAGACAAGTATCCATTATTGAAAAAATTAGAAACGAAGTAAATAAACATATATAGTGAACAATTTAAAGAATGATCTACTGATCCATGCTGCATTATCGCAGCCTACGGAAAGACCTCCTGTATGGATGATGCGTCAAGCAGGACGGTTTATGAAAGAATATTGGGAAATTAAGAACAAATATTCTTTCTTGGAAATGTGCAAAACACCAGAGATTGCGGCAGATGTAACCATGTTGCCGATTGATCTATTGGGTGTTGATGCTGCCATTTTGTTCTCAGACATTTTAGTAACAGCAGAGGCAATGGGAGGTGACCTTTCCTTCGAGCAAGGTGTAGGGCCGCGTTTTGCTAACCCGGTTAGAAACTTAAAGGATGCTGAAAACCTTTCCGTAGATTGTTTGGATAAATTACAATACGTAGGCGATGCTATTCAAGTTATTCAACAACGCTTAGATGGAAAAGTGCCTTTGATCGGTTTTGCCGGCGCTCCTTTCACTATTTTGAGCTATTTAGTTGAGGGAGGTTCTTCTAAGGATTTCAAATTAACCAAAACCTTGTTGAACAATGAGCCTGAATTAGCACATTATATCCTTCAGAAAATTGCCGATGTAACCATCGCTTATTTGAATATGCAGATTGAGGCCGGTGTAAATGCCCTGCAATTATTCGATAGCTGGGCTTTGGCATTATCCTGGAATGATTACCAAGAATTCGCTCACAAATACAATAAGTACATCATTGAAAACTTAAATCGTCAAAATGTGCCTGTCATCTCTTTCTGTAAAGGAAGCTCGGTGTTTGCACCTTTGATGGCGGAAACAAAACCGGATGTTGTATCCGTAGATTGGAATGCTGATTTGTTGAACATTAAAAAATCCTTGCCAAAAGGAATGGCTGTTCAAGGTAACTTAGATCCTTTCGTATTATATGCAGATAAGGCAGTTATCAAAAAGAAAATCCTTGATCTTTTTGAACGTATGCGTGGTGAAGAAGGATTTATCTTCAACTTGGGACATGGAATTATGCCAGACATCCCATTTGATAATGTAAAATATGCCGTAGAGGTCATCAAAGATTTCCGCTACTAAAATAAAAGAAAGCTGAACCCCAACTGGTTCAGCTTTCTTGCTTTTCCAGCAAAATAAGGGATTCCCCCAAAATACATTTCCCCAAAACCTTGACCACTTTTTTCAACTGCATTTCTTTCATAGAACCCAATTCCTCCGAAAGAATTTTATAGTCTTCTATTCCTTTAAAATTCCTTCTACTTGAGGTCCTTTCAACCTCGTGTTTTCCTCCAGTTTGCTTCGTGACTCTCAAGGAATTTCCACGGATCTAGTATGGATCTTGTTCGGATCTCGTTCGGTCGGAACCGAACGAGATCCGAAGGAGTTCCGAACAAGTTCCGAAGGAGATCCGAATAAGTGACGAATAAAACCCCTGTGAGAGACGATGAGACTACAGACAAAAGACAACAGAAAAAGAAAGGCTCTATCAGTAGGGTAGTAATGAAAAAGCGGTCGAAGCATGCTTCGACCCTACGGTTTTAGTTGTAAGGGATAATAAAATCACGATTGTTTGTAGGGGCGATGCATGCATCGCCCGCCATCAAGTACACCCTCCAATCTGTTTCTGTTGTCTGATATCTGAATTCTGTTGTCTATTGTCTTTCAAAACAAATTACGGGCAGACATTCCGCTCGTTTTCATCGTGGTTAAACCCCCTCTTCAAACTCGCTCAGTACTGCCCCTACCTAACGTGCTACCTATACAGTTATCTAACCAACTAATAGCCCGCCACGCGTAGGGGCAGCACTGAGCGCAGCGGAATGTCTGCCCGATTTAAAAATAGATGGGAGACCGCTTCGCTATTAGATTTTAGAAGTGAGACAAAACCTGTAAGGATTAGCTCTTCAATTCTATTTAATAAACATGTTGATTCTACGATTATGTATATGCTTTCCTTGGAGTTTTCTAGTATATCATTAGATTTTCAAAACTTGTGTCACTTAACCATTTTTGGATATAATATTCCTATTTTTGAAGTTTATTACCATAAAATGCTTTATTTATACGCGAAATCGATCCATATTATCTTTGTAGTTTGCTGGATGGCTGGATTGTTTTATATGCCTCGTTTATTTGTTTATCATACAGAGGCCAAGCAGAAATCTGATTTGGAATATCAGGTATTGCATAAGCAATTCATCATTATGGAAAATCGTTTGTGGTGGGTTATTACCACGCCTTCCATGTACTTGGTGATTCTTTCTGCATTGGTTATGCTGTATGTTAGTCCGGGTTTATTGAGTATGGGTTGGATGCATGTGAAATTGAGCTTTGTTGTCTTATTGATCATTTACCACTTTATATCTCAAAAAATTATGCATAAACTTCGGGATGGTGTTTCCACATGGACATCTACCCAGTTAAGACTTTGGAATGAGGTTTCTACCATCATACTTTTTGCAATAGTCTTCCTAGTGGTGTTAAAATCTGCCTTAGGGTGGGTCGTTGCTGTAGCGGGATTGGTAGGATTGGCCGTAGTATTAATGATTTTGGTAAAACTCTATAAACGATATAGAAAATCCAAAGGTGAACAAGTTGACTAGTTAGCTGTTTAATAAGAAAATTATATGAAGAAGCTTTTAACACTCTGTATTGGCCTATGTTTTTTGGCATCGGCAAAGGCGCAGGACCATAAATGGGCATTTGGTTTTTATGGTGATGTGCAATTGGAAGATGCTGCTTACGATGCCAGTTTTGGTGTTCAAGGGCGCTATGATCTGGATGTCAGGCAGTCGCTGCAAGCTCAAGTCCATGGTCGCGGTGATTATATCGCTTTGGGAGCAGATTACCTGGTTCAAATCTTCAACAAAGAAAAATCAAAGTTCAATATTTTCTTAGGGCCTGGTATCAGTCAGGATTTTTATACTTATGAGTTCACGAAAGATGGTGAAGTTGAGGGACCGATACGTCGTAAGGAAAACTTTACCAAGGCTGTAGGTCAAGCAGGATTAAGTTATTACTTCCCCGAAGTCGATCTTTCTATTTACGCGGGATACAAATTGAAATATCAATTTAAAAATGAAAAAACCGAACCCAATTACTTGATGTTCGGTGTAAGATATCATATTTGGTAATGTTTTGGAGATTTACATTAATCTCCAAAACATAGATATTTTATTTCCAGGTATTCCTCCAAGCCATATTTCGACCCTTCTCTACCTAATCCAGATTGCTTTACTCCTCCGAATGGGGCAGAAGCATTGGAAATCAGTCCAGCATTTATTCCAATCATTCCAGCCTCTAACTGATCGGCAACTCGGAAACATTGTCTTACATTTTCACTGAAGAAATAGGCTGCCAATCCAAATGGAGTATCGTTCGCTAAAGCTATACCTTCCTCTTCCGTCTTAAATTTAAACAAGGCACAGATTGGTCCGAAAGTTTCTTCCTCTGCCACCAAGCTGTCCGGGCTAACATTGGATAAAACAGTAGGTTCATAGAACAATCCTTTTATTGCTTTTCCACCGGTTTCTACTTTTGCTCCTTTGGCTATAGCATCTTCCACATGCTCCATTACTTTATCCAGGCCTGCCTGATTAATCAATGGCCCTACTTGGGTAGTTTTCTTTAAACCATCGCCTACTTGTAATTTCTTAACGGCAGCGGTTAATTTGGAGCAGAATTCGTCATATACTGCTTCCTGTATATAAAATCTATTGATGGAAACACATGTTTGACCGGTATTTCTGAATTTCCCGGCAATAGCACCAGTAACCGCTTTGTCGATATCTGCATCGTTAAACACCAGGAAAGGTGCATTTCCACCAAGTTCTAAGGATATTCTTTTGATGGTAGATGCCGCTTGTTCCATTAAAGTTCTTCCGACCTCGGTAGATCCGGTGAACGATATTTTACGAATCAGTTCGCTAGTAGCTAATTCCTTTCCTATTCCCTTACTATCCTTGGAGGTAATGACATTTAGAACGCCTTTAGGTAGCCCGGCCATATCCGCCAGTTTAGCTAGCGCAATAGCAGAAAAAGGAGTTTGAGAAGCAGGTTTTAATACCACGGTACATCCAGCTACTAATGCAGGAGCTACTTTTCTGGTGATCATCGCCAAAGGGAAATTCCATGGTGTAATCGCAGCTACCACTCCAACTGCTTGTTTGATGGTCTGTAGATGAGCATTTCCAGCTAATGATGGTATGGTCTCTCCATAGGCTCTTTTTCCTTCTTCGGCAAACCATTCCATAAAGGAGTTAGCATAGTCTACTTCAGTTTGTGACTCATTGATGGGTTTCCCGCTCTCTAAGGTCATGATCTCCGCCATTTCATCTCTATGTTCATTAATCAAATTGAAGAGCTTACGAACGATCTTACAGCGTTCTCCAACTGGGGTTGTGCTCCAGCTCTTAAAAGCCTTATGTGCGGTTTTAATATATTTCTGACAATCCTTTACCGTTAGATCGGGCAAAGAACCAATGGATTTGAGTGTAGAAGGGTTAATGACTTCGAAAGTTTTGTCTGAATCCACAAAAGCGCCATTGTGGTAAGCTTTCTCTATAAGAAGGGAGTTTTTCATGATACTGTATTTTTAATGAGAACATCCTTTGAGAAGGAATGTTTTTCTAAAATAGTGACCAGTAAGTCACAATTGAATTAAATAAAAATGGAGGCTTTCGACCTCCATTTTATATGTTTACAGATTGCTTAGGGTATGACCCATGCGATCTCTTTTAGTTTTCAAGTATTCTTCGTTGTATTGGTTGGGTTGGATTTCAATAGGCACATTGTCTACGATTTCAAGACCATAACCAATTAATCCGGCACGTTTAGTCGGGTTGTTGGACATCAAGCGCATTTTGGTAACTCCCATATAGCGTAAGATTTGAGCTCCAACACCATAATCACGTAAATCTGCTTTGAATCCTAATTGAAGGTTTGCATCTACGGTATCAACACCTTGCTCTTGCAATTTGTATGCGTGCAATTTGTTGATCAGACCGATACCTCTACCTTCTTGATTCATATAGACGATAATACCTTTTCCTTCTTGTTGGATCATTTCCATTGCTTTATGCAATTGTGGTCCACAATCGCAACGGCAAGATCCAAAGATATCTCCTGTAACACAAGAGCTGTGCACACGTACTAATACCGGTTCATCTTCTTTCCATTCGCCTTTGTAAAGAGCTAAATGTTGTTCACCAGTGTTTTTCTGTGTAAAAGCTTTCATTTTAAAGTCGCCCCATAGCGTTGGCATATCTACAGCAACCTCTTCTTGGATTAAGGTGTCGTGTTTTAAGCGGTATTCGATAAGGTCTTCGATACTGATGATTTTCAGGTCAAAGCGTTCCGCAACTTTAATTAAGTCGGGAAGTCGAGCCATTTCACCATCATCTTTCAAGATTTCCACCAATACCCCAGCAGGTTCAAATCCTGCTAAGCGAGCTAAGTCGACCGATGCTTCTGTATGACCGGTACGGCGCAATACACCACCATCTTTAGCAATTAAAGGGAAAATATGTCCTGGGCGTCCTAATTCTTCAGGACGGATATTAGGGTCAATTAAGGCTTTGATCGTTTTGGAACGGTCAGATGCGGAAATACCAGTAGTACAACCATAACCTTGTAAATCTACAGAAACCGTAAAGTTTGTTTCATAGACTGCTGTGTTCTGGTTGACCATCAGGCCTAAGTTCAGCTCACGACAACGTTCTTCAGTTAATGGAGCACATACAAGACCACGGCCATGAGTAGCCATGAAATTGATGATTTCAGGGGTAGCATTACGAGCGGCAGTAACGAAATCACCCTCATTCTCGCGGTCTTCATCATCAACTACGATAATTACTTTTCCTGCTCTTATATCTTCGATTGCTTCTTCAATCGTGTTCAATTTGATATCCATCTGTTTCAAATAAGTGTACAAAGGTAACGGTAAATTGGGACTTATTTATAAGTAAGTTGTCATAAATGTGCTTATTGAACGCCTCTTAGCTATTTTTGCAGCTGCTATTTGTTGCATTACGCATCTCCTTAGGGCGAATACCGAAATGTTCAAAATATAGCTTGCTGAAATGATGTGGATACTTGAATCCAGCAAGGAAAGCTATTTCTTTGATTTCTAGATTGGTTTTCCATAAAAGACCTTGTGCATATTCCATCCGCTGCCTTCGGATATAAGCAAATACCGTCTCCGAGTAGAGGTCCTTAAAGGCCTTTTTAAGTTTGAATTCATTGATTCCGAATTGTCGGGAAATTTGAGCTAAGTGTAAGTCCTGCGCAAAATTGATGTTTAAGAAGGATTTTATTTCCTCCAGAATACGCAGATCTTGTTCAGGCCATTCCACAATTTTTATACGATTGCAAGCACCACAGAAAACAGATAGCAGTAGTTCAATAGCTTTGGATTTAATGAAATCAATGGCGAAATCAGACCTATAGTTATGGTTCAGTAATTGGTGAATGATTATCTCTTGTTGAGGTTGAATAAGGTTTGCCTTTCGGAAAAGCGTACAATTGCTCAACTTGAAATGATTGATCAATTGGTCTTTATCATATCCTTGAGAATGCAGCAAGGCAAGTAGGAACTCTTCCTTAAAATACAACTCCAATACTTTTCTGGATTGTGTATAAGTTAACTCGCCTTTCGTGTTCTCCAAGAAGATGAATTGGAAATGCTTTGCCGGTATTTCAATAGGTTCACCATGGTAATTGTGAAAATAGGAGTGACCTTCGAGTTCAAACTGCACTTTTATAAGAGGTTTGCCATGCTGAACTAATAGTTGAAAGGGATTATCCAGGTTCCATTCAAAATAGAGAATATGTAAATCCGAATATTGGGAGGACCAGACCTGACCATCGAAACATGAATTTTCCACCTGTATTTTCTTCCATCCATGCAGGTTGTTCTTAGGATCATCTTGCTGGTACATGTCCGTTTGGATGGTTTTTCCAAATAGATCTTCTAGTACTACGCGCTTTAAATTATCCTGCATTTGTTATCGTTTATCCCTTATCTGTTATTTCAACGGAATCAAAAATAATACTTTTGCGCAGTTGTTTATAATAATTCTAAATAAGTATGGTATGAAATTTTTACATTGAAAGCTTCCCTGGAGAATACCATTTGGCAACTGCACATGGGCCAATCCTGGGGGCAATTGGGAAGCTGTCTACCTTTCTTGCAGGAATTATCGGGACATCATTGCCAATCACAGGTTTCTAAATCTGGTGGGGGAGAAGAAAGAAGAAAAAAAGACCTGTACCGAATTAACAACTATACTATGAAAAAACAAGATTTTATTATGCCAAAACTAATTAAACTATGCTATTACATCAGAAATTATTCTTGTTTTTTATGTTTTTATCCAGCTTGACTTATGCGCAATCGGGAATAAAAGCACAGGTTGTCAATGAGGACAATAAGCCAATGGCTCAAGTAAGTATTCAAGTTCAAAATAATAAAAGTCAACTCGTAAAAGAGCTTTCAACCGATACGGATGGTTCGTTTTCAATCAATTTACCAAGTGGAAATTACTTGCTCAGATTAAGTTACCTGGGTTATGAGGATACAACGCTAAATGGAATTGTAGCGGAAAATAAATGGACGGATTTATTTCAAGTTACTTTGTATCCAGATTTACAGGTGATAGATGCGATCACCATTAAGGCTAAGAAGCCGCTAATTGAACAGAAGACAGATCGTATGGTCATCAATGTGGCTAATTCGGTGCTATCAGATGGGTTGACTGCCTTGGAAATATTACAACGCTCACCTGGCCTCAATGTGGATGATGATGGCAACATCATCATGCGTGGGAAATCCGATGTTGCGGTCATGATCAATGGCAAACTGTCCTACTTATCGCAGAAGGAATTAGTGACCTTATTGCGGGGAACATCATCTTCCTCCTTACAGAGCGTGGAGTTGATCACCAATCCTTCAGCAAAGTTTGATGCACAAGGCTTAGGTGGGATCATCAATATCGTGATGAAGACCGAGAAGAGAAAGGGGTTTAACCTTTCATTGAATGGTTTTGGAGGTGCTGGAAGAAAGGAACGCTATGGCGCTGGAGTCAATATGAATGCACAAGTAAATTCATGGAATTTTCAAGGCTCTTATGAGCATGCCTATAGAGGTGAAGAAGAATATCGAACTTTTGATCGCTTTTTTGAGTCGCGAAGGTCTGAGCAATACTCCAAAACAACGGAACCACTAAAAACCAACAACCTCAAGGTTGGTGTTGATTTTATGCCGAATGAAAGGACCAATCTATATTTCCTTTGGTCTGCTGGGTTTGGAACTTATAATAACTTCAATCATGGTTATAATAACATTTTGTTGAATACTGGGCAAATGACTTCCAATTCTTTGACAGATAATGCTAATCTAAGTAAATGGGACAATCATAACCTAAGTCTAGGCTATCAACAGCGCATGAACAGTAAGGATGATCAGTTAAGTGTTGATATCGATGTGATGAAAGCTGACTTTGATGCTGATCAATTGTTGATAGCTGACTTTCAAAAAACCGCTACGCAAAATCCTTATCTGTCCAAACGAAGGAATAAAACTCCCTCAACAACTAGACTACTTGTGGCAAAGGCAGATTATTTGATGCACCTATCCAATAAGCATCAACTGGAACTTGGTGTGAAGAGTAGTTTCGTAGATGCAGATAATAATGCAATCAATGATACATTGCGGGCGAATGAGTGGGTGAAAGATCTACAGACAAGCAATCACTTCTTGTATGAGGAACAATTGCATGCTGCTTATTTGAACTATGGTATGGAGGCACTTGATTGGAGTCTGCAAGCAGGTTTGCGTATGGAGCATACCGATGCATTAGGGAATCAATTGACCAGTCAATTAAAAAATCCTAAAAAATATACAAATTGGTTTCCGAGTTTAAGTCTTGGTAAAAAAATAAGCGATCAGCATCAGCTGCAACTTTCTTATAGTAGGAGGATTAACAGACCAGATTACGATAATTTGAATCCCTTTCGATATTATGTGGATGCCTTTGTCTATTTCGTGGGAAACCCTTTGTTACAACCCGAATTGGCGAATGCCTATGAGTTGAACTATAGTTTTAAAAATAATTTACACCTTTCCTTCTTTTATACCGATGTGAAGGATGTAATGACTTCTGTTTTAACACAGGTACCAGAGGAGAACTTGACTATTCGTACTGTTGCCAATGTTAAGGGTTTTAAGAATAAGGGGATGAATTTGAATCACTCTTTTAAGCCTTTTAATCTATGGACGAGCATTAACAATTTGAGTTTGTATGAGAATTATTATTTCGGAGCCTATAATCAGGATGTCATTGATAATCGGGGTTGGAGCATGAGTGTGCAATCGAATAATAGCTTTGCCTTGCCCAAGCAGTGGACAGTAGAGTTGAATGGACAGTTTAATTCGGCAGAGTCAGATGGGGTATTTGAAAGAAAACCTACTGGATTTGTATCCTTGGGTGTGCAGAAAAAATTAATGAACGATAAGCTGACTTTAAAATTAGTTGGAAATGATTTGTTTAAAACCATGCAATATCGAACCACATCCAATGTGGGTTCTGTAAGAATGAATCAGCATTTTAATTTGGATTCACGGACGTTTATCTTCTCCTTAAGCCTACGTCTTGGAAAGGAATTGAAAGGGTCTAGTAAAGATAAGAGACCTTCGGAAGAGCAAAGCCGAGTTCGAGGAGGGTCTTAAATAAATATAAAAGCAGGATAATGAGTTAAGACTTGCTTAACTCATTATTTTGTTTCTTTTTGTTGAAGAAGGCGACTATCTTTTTCCAGAGAGCCTCTAACTTCATTTTATATTGATCGGCATCAAATAGTTTAGAATCTGTTGTCGATTTATACGTCAAGAATATGGCTAATGGGGTAAGGACAATAATTGCCATCCACATGCCCCACATAGGAGCCAAGCTAGCGTCTTTTGCGGCTTTCTCAGACACTGTTGCTATGACGTGGTAGATCAGGAAGAAAATAATTGCCATGACGACTGGGAGCCCTAAACCACCCTTACGGATGATGGCGCCTAAAGGTGCTCCAATACCAAATAACAGAAGACAAGATACAGCGAGCGTAAATTTCCTATGCCACTCAATATCGTATTTAATATCCTTATCGGCATAAGGCAAGTAATCCTGTTTCCTTATCTCCGCATTCTCTTTGATTTGTCTTGCTTGTCCTATAGCATTACTGATAGCCGATCTACGGTCTGTCATTTTCTCCAGGTCAGTAAGGTTAACCTTAGCAGGTACTAATTTCGATTTATTCTCGTGATAATATGGTGAGAAGAAATTGATATAGCGCTTTCCTTCCAGATAATTTACTTTTGAGATACTATCTAATGCAACCCTATTGGAATCGGAGTAATGCTTCAATTGCCTTAGGTTCAACATCTGATGGTGATCTTTAAACAAGTCCTTGTCTGTCTGATTGAAGGCAAAGCTCTCCATGTCAAACTTCTTGGTCGTTTCTTTGAATCGAAAACGCGTGAATTGTTGTCTAGGATCGTATCGTTTAGCGTTTTCGACATTTTTATCCTCATATCGAACACCATCTATTAACTCCAGCAACATGTATTTGTTGTCAGCTGAGTTCTGGATATAGCCTTCTTTTGCGAAGATGACATTATTTGCCGTTCCTCCTGAAGGGTGCTCATAGATCATCAAGTCATATAGGATTGTTCCATCTTCGTTTTTGCTTTTAGCACGAATAGAATAGCCAGGGATAGTACTGTTGAATACACCTGGTTTTACTAAGAAATCGGCTTTTTTCTTGCGAACATCGTATAATAGGGATCCCATTTTCAAGTTGACCACAGGAAGGATGTAATCGGAGAAGAAGAATGATCCAGCACTGAAAAGTCCCACTACTACAAAGAGCGGGGTCATTGCTTTACGTAAGGATACTCCCGCAGCCTTAATAGCGACCAACTCATAGCTCTCACCCAAATTACCGAAAGTCATAATGGACGATAGTAACATGGATAGGGGAAGGGCCATGCTTAATTGAACGGCACTTTGGTAACTCAGCAACTCTAAAATAACATACCATTGGAAACCTTTACCAATCAGGTCATCGATATATTTGAAGAGAAATAACATCAGCAAGACAAACATCACAATAAAGAATGTCACCAAGAATGGTTTGATGAATGCTTGTAATATCAATAAATGAATTTTTTTCATGCTGTTGTTCGCCTAATCCTTATTTCCAATGATAAAATTGCTGTGGATTTTTGCAAAGATACATTTTTTATCAGGCTTTAAATGTTATAAAAGCGTTAATGATAGGGGAAATTGGATGGGTTTTGCTCCGGTTAGATGTAGTTTGTTTCGGTTTAGAAACAATATACCCGATAAGGGGTTTATGCTTATCGGGTATATGAGAAAAGCTTTAAGCTCCAATAACTCTTTGTAAATATCCTATGGAGTTATTCCAAATTTGTTTTCTGTCTTCGAGGTTATCATCTTTAACGAAGTCTGTAACAGCTAATGCTACATCATTGGTCAATTCATCTTGAATAATTTCAATTTCAAAGTAGTAAGGTTCATCGTCCAACCACTTAAACTTCACACTCTTGTTTTCTTTAACAGAGATTAGTTTAGCACGATGTGATTCGTTGTCCCAAATAAATTCGTATATCCCATCATGGAAGTTGACGTCATCAGCAAACCATTGCGCTAACTCGTTAGGCTCCTGTAGATATGGGAACAAAATCCTTGGTGAAGAATTCAATACATATTCAAGGTTTAATTTAGTTTTATCTGACATATATTATTTCTAAGTAGATCGTTTTAAAATATTGTTAGTAATCAAGGTTTGCGAGTGCCCCCCGCACCCGACTTTCTGTAATAATAATGATTTATTCCGTTATTAAAAAAATAGTAATCATCTTTTTTTTAACACAAGGGGGCTTATTAACATCCTGCTAAAGCAGTTTTAGGGAACATTTTAGGACAAAGCTTACTTTAAGATGCAATAGGCTATCTTTTTGATTATAAATAGGTTTGGGAGTTGAGGGTGGTTACAGGGCTAAAAAGCGCATATTTTTATTTAAATTTTCTTTGAAAGTTGTTGCTTATTACTATCTTTGCATACCGAAAAACGGCGGGGTAGCTCAGATGGTTAGAGCGCAGGATTCATAACCCTGAGGTCGGCAGTTCGATCCTGCTCCCCGCTACAAAGGAGACACCAGATAATGGTAGTCTCCTTTTTTATGGCACTAAACTGATCCCCAAGCTGTTAGAGTCGGATCATTTATTATTCGATATTTGCAGACAATATTTTTAGCCTATTGTGTAGTGTTATCTGAAAAAGCTACTCTTTAATGTCGTTAAGCCATTTTTTCCAAAGATCGATTTCTCCTTAGGGATTTAGTTTCTTGACCCTATTCCGGTTTGTTGTATTTTCCATGTTAAAAATTAAACACAATCTTTGACTATAAAAAGGTATAGTCAAAGAAAATAGACTTCCGTTGACTAAAATTATTTTTAGTAAATTTGAGTAGCTATGACAATAAAAGATTACAAAGCCGGGAGTTTTAATAAGCAATATGGTATATTCTGGCTCTTCAATACTGTAAATCGAACTGTTATACTTTAGATGCCTTTCTTCATTGCATGCAGAGCAAATCCCCACTTCCTCGACAAAAATATTAAGATTATAGGCATTCGGACTGAATTTAAATTTCGGTAATCCCATGATCATAATTTAGTTAGATTCTGATTAAGATTGTTTGAGTCTGTTCAATCTATAATACATAATAAATATAGTTATTCTATTTTCCTTTCTCTAACTGACCATTTAAATTGAATTAACCATTTTTAGCCTATTTTGTATTTATTCAGCGTTCGTTAAATAACTATTATCTAACCTGAAGTTTTTTATGATATTGCCTGAATTGTCTTTTTTAGAATCCCAATAATTTTTATTGAAATAATTTTTTTTGTCTTCCTGACAATTTTGAATTATTCCAATGGAAACATAGTGGTGTTGACAATTGGTGTCAATTTTTACCTTGTCGTTGTAGGATAGCCTTAAAAAAAGAGTTCTTCTTTCAGGATTTATTGCCTTAATTAATCCTTTACAATTTTTAGTACAGACAAATGTAGAATCTATGTTAACTGTTTGTTTGGGATTAATAATTGATATCAACCCAAATTTCAAGTTCTTATTGAAATCCAGATCGTTCTTTGATAAGATTTCGGTTACTCTTCCTAATTCTACCTTGACAGGAACGTCTAGCGTATTTGTCATTGTTTCAATAGCATAATAACCTTCTTCTTCGTTCTTTGAGCAACTAATGAATGTAGTCAGTGAAATTAAGAAAAATAATAGTTTAGGTTTCATAAAACTTTTAAAATTAGAGTCTCTTACATGTAGTTGTCTATTCCTAGCTTAGTGGTAGAAATATGTTTTTTAATCTCTATGTTTATTCTTAATACGTAGAGTTGTGTTAGCTTGTTAATGGAAGTACCATTAAACTAGCTCAAAAAAGACCTCCCAATTCTAATTCCTAGTTATGTATTGTTTTACTAACCAATGATCCTTATGGTTTTTAAGAATATCAGCTTTTAATGTTTCATCCTTTGTTTCCATATATTGATATACTTTTAAAGGGATAGCATCTGGATATAATTTTCTAGATACATTAAGTGTTTTTACAACCTCTTCATGCTGTTTATTTGCTTTATATGATTCAGCTAAATAAATATATATAATCACTGGAATTTGATTGTATAAATTTGAATATTCATCAGATAAGGTATGGAGTATTTCCAATTGAGCCTGTCGATTCGATGTGCCCGTTCGTACGGATTGCTCTGTAAAGTTTTGATATAGCAGGAACAAAATCAGCAAATGTTTATTTTTGGCCTGATCACTTTTCGCGATCTTGTCTATCTTAGCAATTGTTTCCTGAGAAACATTTAGGTTATCTGACTGAAGGATTCCTTGGAATAATTCATCCATTAAATGATAGACTGTTTTGTCTGTACTATCTCTTATTGCATTTTTTGTTAATGTATTGATCATTTCTTTAATGCCCGAGTTCTCCTGTGCAATGGAAAAGGTGGGGATTGAAAAAATTAAAAATGCTATTAATAATTTGATTTTCATAATGTGATTTTTTTACTGTAAATATATTGATCGTCAAATGAAATAAACACTTGTTTTTATTAAATTTATGTAAATCAAATATTAATATATTACCCTCATTTTTAATATATTTCACGTGTTCTACTGATTTATTAAACCTATTTCATCTAAAGAAAAGAAGAATGATTCGATTGCTATTTCTCTTCCTGGTTGTACTCTTTCTAGGTTGTACTTCTACTCTAAGTTTAACTAAGAAATTTTCTCTTCAAACAGTATTGGGTAAAACACTTGTAATTCTGTTTTTCGGGGCAAGCAATAATGACCATTCTACCTATGAATTTTAAAAGGTTTTAAAACCCTAATTTATTTTGGTTATTCCAGAGAAATAAACTATTACAATTTCTCCACTTCGGTCTATTCCAATTTTCCATTATTTATTTCAGTTTTAAAAATTTCTTTGATTTTAAATTCAATTAGCTAAATGGTTTGACCAAGGTTATTTGCTTATATAATCTGCTCATTTAGTGTATATTATACACCTATCTAGTTAAATTATTTTAATGAAAGGATTGGAATTATCGTTAGTTTTGCCGTCGATAAAACAAACATAACTAAGAATATAGCACCTATGAACTTAAAGAAAGTCCTTATTGCAAATCGTGGTGAGATAGCCATTCGTATTTGTCGTGCTTGTAATGAGTTAGGATTAGAAACAGTGGCCATTTACACCTATGAAGACCGCTATTCGCTGCATCGCTATAAAGCAGATGAATCCTATCAGATTGGATTACAAGACGAACCCCTAAAACCTTATTTGGATATTGAAGCCATAATAGCGGTTGCCAAAAAATGTCATGCAGATGCTATCCATCCAGGCTATGGATTCCTTTCGGAGAACCCCAACTTCGCCAGACGCTGTAAAGAAGAAGGGATTCAATTTGTTGGACCAACTGCAGAAGTCATGGAATTATTGGGTGATAAGGTTTCGGCCAAGGTAATTGCACAGCAGGCGGAAGTTCCAATTATTGAAAGTAGTCAGATTCCTCTGAATGTCTTAAATGATGCCATGTCTGAGGCAAATAGGATAGGCTATCCTTTAATGCTTAAGGCTGCTGCCGGTGGTGGGGGTAGAGGGATGCGGGTTGTTCGCTCAGATCAGGAATTAGTGGTTTCTTTTTCCAGTGCCAGTAAAGAAGCTTTAAATGCTTTTGGTGATGGCACTGTTTTCTTAGAGAAGTTTATCGAGAACCCAAAGCATATCGAGATTCAAATTGTTGCTGATGCTCATGGAAATGTGGTTCATCTTTATGAACGTGACTGTTCTGTTCAAAGGCGATTTCAAAAGGTAGTAGAAATGGCCCCTGCAGCTAATTTATTGACAGATACCAAAGAGCAACTCTATGCCTATGCCGTTGCAATCGCTAAAACCTCTGGATTTAATAATGTTGGTACAGTGGAGTTCTTGGTGGATCAAACCGGTAAGCCCTATTTCATAGAAGTAAACCCACGTATTCAAGTAGAGCATACCGTTACGGAAATGGTTACAGGTATTGATCTCATCAAAACACAGCTTTATATTGCAGATCAATATAGACTTGATGATCCAATTCTCGGGATTGGTCAGCAATCGGAAATTCCACTTCATGGTTTTGCCATTCAATGCCGTATCACTACAGAAGATCCTCAAGAAGGCTTCAAACCTGATTATGGGACCTTGATTACCTACCGAAATGCTGCTGGATTTGGTGTTCGGTTGGATGAGGGAAGTGTTTATCCAGGTATGCGTATCAGTCCTTTCTTTGATTCCATGTTAGCTAAGATCAGTACTCATGGTAACTCCCTGGAAGAGGCTGCTAAGCGTATGGATAGAGCACTACGCGAATTTAGAATCAGAGGTGTTAAAAACAATATCGGCTTTTTAGAAAACCTCATCCTACATCCTGTTTTCTTATCCGGTAGTGCCACGGTAAACTTCATTGAGAATCACCCTGAACTCTTTCAATTTGTTAAAAAGAAAGATAGAGGAACGAAGATATTATCTTTTCTAGGCCATATTGCTGTAAATGGTAATCCGGATCTAAAAGGAGAGAAGTGGGAAATAAAGAGTGAGTCACCGCGTATTCCGATAGTGGATAGTTTTGCTCCTCATCCAAAGGGAACGAAGGATTTATTGACCGAGTTAGGGCCTGAGGGATTCTGTAATTGGTTAAAGAATGAAAAGAAAATACATTATACCGATACGACTTTTCGCGATGCCCATCAATCCTTATTGGCTACGCGCATACGTACCTACGATATGATGCAGGTGGCGGAAGGCTTTGCTAAGGCACATCCACAATTATTCAGTATGGAAGTATGGGGAGGGGCTACTTTTGATGTCTGTCTTCGCTTCTTGAAAGAAGATCCTTGGCAACGATTAGCTAACCTGCGAAAGGCTATACCAAATATCCTATTGCAGATGTTGATTCGAGGCTGTAATGGCGTCGGCTATGCTGCTTATCCTGATAATTTAATCGAGGCATTTGTCGAAAAGAGTTGGGAGAAGGGGGTAGATGTCTTCCGTATTTTTGATTCCTTAAACTGGATGGAAAATATTGAACCCTGCATTGCTATGGTTCGTAAAAAGACAGGAGGTCTAGCAGAAGGAGCTTTGTGCTATACGGGTGATATCCTTAATCCGGATAATAAAAAATATAACCTGGAATACTATCTGCGTAAGGCAAAGGAAATTGAGAATGCCGGAGCCCATATTCTAGGGATTAAAGACATGTCTGGTCTTCTAAAACCTTATGCTGCCTCGGAATTAATTACCGCATTGAAGGATACGATAAATATCCCTATCCACTTACATACACACGATACTTCATCTCTTCAAACCGCCACCTATTTGAAAGCTATAGAAGCAGGTGTGGATGTGGTTGATTGTGCCCTTGGTTCCATGTCAGGTTTAACCTCACAACCAAATCTTAATGCTGTTATTGAAATGATGAGTTTCCATGAGCGGGAGAACACTTTCAATAAGGAATCTTTAAATGAATACAGCGAATATTGGGAAGCAATAAGAACCTATTATGAACCATTTGAGTCGGGACTAAAAGCATCTTCTACCGATGTTTTTATCCATGAAATACCGGGAGGACAATTTTCTAATCTGAAACAACAGGCTACTAGCTTAGGATTGGGTGATAAAATACCTGAAATCAAAAAGAACTATGCTTTGGCAAATAAGCTCTTTGGGAATATTGTGAAAGTTACGCCTAGCTCTAAAGTTGTAGGAGATATGGCTCAGTTTATGACAGCTAATCACTTGACGGAAGATGCTATTTTAAACTTCGGAAGCACCATGTCTTTTCCTGATTCGGTCATCTCTTTCTTCCGTGGTGATATTGGTCAACCGGAGGGTGGATTTCCAAAGGATATTCAGAAAATAATTCTCAAAGATCAGGAAGCCTATACCAATAGGCCAAATCTACATATTGCTCCTTTGGATTTAGATAATGATTTTCAAGCTTTCCTAAAGCAATATGGTGAGGACAGAACCTTCTACGATTACCTCAGTTACCAATTCTATCCGAAGGTGTTCCAAGAGTATCTTAGTCATTATCGTGAATATGGTGATGTCTCCGTAGTACCAACCTTGGTGTTTTTATATGGTATGGAACCCGGAGATGAAACGATCATTGAAATTGATAAAGGAAAAACCTTATTGATTAAGTTGGTTTCCATTGGTCCAGCAGATACAGAGGGCAATCGAACTGTATTCTTTAAATTGAATGGTCAAACCCGAAGCATTGAAATCCACGATAGTAAATTACAAATTAAGCAGGTAGTCAATCGTAAAATTGACCCATCAAAATCAAATGAAATTGGTTCTCCATTACAAGGTTTATTGTGCGATCTATTTGTTTCAGTGGGTGATGAAGTGGTTGCCAATCAGCCTTTGTTTGTCATTGAAGCCATGAAAATGGAGACTACGGTGACTTCCACTGTTGCTGGTGTAGTCAAACACTTGGAACTTAAAAAGGGTACTATGGTTAAGAATGATGATCTAATCTTGGAGATTGGGTAATAACCTGTCCATTTAATGAACATATTTGCACTATATGTTCATTTTTGATTGAAATTTGGACATATACTAAAAACCTGTCCATTTAGTGAACAGGTTTTTGCTATATGTCCAATTATTTTAAAATATTGAACATGTGTCTAGTGCATGCTTTCTTTTTTCTTCATTAGATAATCAGCAACTGCTTGGTAGGCTGGTAGGGAATAAGGGTCGTTAGCTGTATTGCTAGCTGTATGATGAGATGCTAATCGAATAAATACCATCTCTGCTTTAGGATCAATATAGATGGTTTGACCATGTACTCCTCTTGCTGAGAATGCGCCATTATCATTATGGTTCATCCACCACATATTTCTATAACTCCAATTCTTTAGATTGCTGTATCCCGCTTTGGCGAAGTCAGCTTGCTTTCCTCCTTTGCGGATATCTGCTATTGCAGCTTGAGGCAATACTTGCTTGCCATTAAAAT
Organism: Sphingobacterium lactis; assembly: GCF_051951495.1. Lineage (GTDB taxonomy): Bacteria > Bacteroidota > Bacteroidia > Sphingobacteriales > Sphingobacteriaceae > Sphingobacterium > Sphingobacterium lactis_A. The sequence continues at coordinate 639,612 of NZ_JBNHAS010000002.1, forward strand.
ATCCGTCTTTACGAATCATCTCGCCGAACATACCTAAGTCACGTAGGTTGGCATTAAAGCCTCCTCCTGCGAAGGCAATCCCTGCACGGTCTATTTGGTAGTAGCCATCATAATTCGCGCCTATAGGTCGCCAAATACGCTCTGACAAAAGATCTGGAATGCTCTTGCCCGTCACCTTGCTAATGATCCAACCCATAGCATCCGTGTTAATCGTTTTATAACCAAAAGCCTTTCCGTGTTCACCTGCTTTTTTTACAGTTTCCAAGTATTCATAATAATTAGTAGGGCCTGTATAATCTTTGGGTAGAGGAGTAGGGTTGCCTGCAGCGGAAAAGATCCATACATCTGCTTTTGGATCAGCATAATCCTCACTGTAATCCAAGGAGGTCGTCATATCCAGTACTTGACGTACAGTAGCATCTCCAAATGCTGAATTGGCAAGTTCCGGTACATATTCTTTCACCAGCTTATGTTCATCCATTATTCCTTCAGCTAAGAGCATAGCACCTAATGTTCCTGTAAAAGTCTTACTAACCGACATGACGGCATGGGTTCCATCTGCAGTTAATTCCCCAAAATAGCGCTCATAAACTACCTTGCCCTTATGTAAGATTAAAATACCATCCGTATAATTCTTCGCTAAGGATTCCTCAAAAGTCATCGCTTTCTTTTCTCCTAAGGGCATAAACTCTATTTTACTGATTGAAGAATCAAGAGCCTCATCAAATTGATAACGGTCTTTATCTGCCGATTTTACAACCTTAGTTGGAAAGAATTCCCGCATATGACACACGCTATAACGCAACGCAGGAAATTCAAAAAAAGTACCATCAAATAAGGATACTGACCTGTCTTTTGCAGGTGGGAAGCCTTGCATCCAACCCATCACCTTAGGGTCGGATTGTTCTGCAGTTAGTGGCTGTTGAGCATTCAAATTCATACTAATCATTAATGCAATGGATAAAATGGAGAAATGTTTCATAGTGTTTATTGTGATCTGCTACTTTACAAATATGTAGAATCATCAAATTGTTTTAATATTACCAAATCCTACAACCTTAGGCTTATCGGGTGCAACTTGTGTCAACTGAGAAGGTTGGATTTGATATTAATGGTTTAATGGATTCGCTGAAAACAAACAAGGATTCCATTGAATTTAAAAACAAGCTATTTATTGGTGCGACCTATATCACGATTGCTAGAAAGTAATCTTTTATAGTAAGCTGATTTCCCTGTTCACTTGTAAATCCAATATGAAATTTTCATCGTGGGATACAACCATTATTGTCCCCTTGAAATTCTTCAAGGCTTCTGTGAGAATGATAATATTTTGCAAGTCGATGTTGTTCGTAGGTTCATCAAGTACCATAATATCTGGTGCCTGGGTGGAAATATTTAAACAGCATAACAATAATCGCATCCTTTCTCCTCCACTTAGACTCAGACAGTTTTTGTCCCAAGCATCTTTACCAAATAAGAATCTGTTTAAGCGTATCTTTATGTCATGCTCCTGCAAACCACTGTTGTTAAATGATTGTGCCATCTCATAAACCGATAAATTTGTCTGTACCAGTGAATACTCCTGATCAATATAGATATATCGCCTGCTATTAGACTGAATACTGCCTTTTGAAGGTTCTAATTTATTCAAGAGCATTTTAATTAGCGTGGTCTTTCCACTGCCATTCGCTCTTTGAATGTGAATTCGCTCTCCTGATCGTATTTGTAAGGTTATATCCTCCTTCCAGAGCATACGATCCTTTATTTCATAGTTGATTTCCTTTGCTTCAATTAACAGTTTCCCTAGATGTAGGCCAGATTCATCAAAATTGAATTGCATCTGATCAATCTCCGGTAATTGAGCGCGAAGATCACTTAATTGACTTCGAATACCCGATATCTTATCCTCATGCACCGATTTCAATTTGGAACTACTGCCTTCAGCTTTGTTCTTTAAAGCGCCCATCAGAATCTTGGGAATGCCTGCTGCTTCCTGTTTTTTCTTCCCTCTAGCATTTAATTTATTTTGACGCTCAATCGCTTCTCTTTCTTTGTCCTTCGCCTTACGCAATTCCTTTTGCTGATTCTGTACCTGATTGCTTAAGGATGTTTGTTCGATTTCTTTTTGCTCCACAAAGAAATCATAATTTCCGCCATAACGTTTTATGCTTCCTTGAGATAGTTCGGCCATATATGGTATCAACTGCAACAGTTGTCGGTCATGGCTTACTAATAGGATGGTCGAATTGCTGTTTTCTATGAAATCATACAATTGCTTTCTAGCAGGCTTATCCAAATGATTGCTTGGTTCATCCAACAGAATAAACTCAGGTTCGTGAATTGTTATTCCAGCTAAGAATACCTTGGTTTTCTGACCTCCACTTAGTTGAGATAAGGAAGTATCCAAAGTAATATCAGCTAAGTCCCATTTTTCCAAAGCTTGGAGTACTCGATCTTCCAATGTCCAGTCATCATTGAGAATCTCCATGTTCTGCTCATTGGCTTCTCCAGCTAGTATTTCCTGCAGGGCATTCCATTTCTCTGAAATGCCTAATGCTTCTGCGATACTTTTATCTTGATAAGCATCTAAGTTCTGAGGGATATAGTAGGGCATGGATTCAACTTGCAACAGCCCAGAATTTAATGGCAATTGTCCGGCAATAATCTTTAATAAGGTCGATTTACCAGTTCCATTATTGCCTATTAAGGCAATTTTCTCGTTTTTATTGACTACAAAGTTTAGATCCTGAAAAAGGACCTCTTTATTTGGATGTATATAGGTGGCTTTTTGTAATATCAGCATAATTCTTTTCGCTAAAGGGTAAAACAATCAACATTTCCTTTATGGAAACTGTATGAATGGGCGGAAAGAACTGAATATTACATATAGATTTTTTTCTTTGTGTTAGGCAAAGGTACAAATTTTCTCTTAAATGCTAGCCACGATAGTCTTTAGAGACCGACAATGGTTCGAAATGTTAAGTTTATCCTAGGTCCATGAAGCTGTTTGGTAGGAGGGAGCCTATGCATCCAATGGCTTTGTGTCGTATCCTTCATGACCAGTAAGCTGCCATTCTCCAGCAGCATATCGATCCGTTCTTTACTTTGTTTATGCTTAAAGGAAAACTTACGTTCAGCACCAAAGGTAAGAGAAGCAATGGCACCATTTTTCTTTAAGTCCTTTTCACCATCAGAATGCCAAGCCATGCCTTCAGACCCATCATGATAGAGATTCAGCAAACAGGAATTGTAGGTTTCACCCGATACTGATTCCACCATTTCCTTGAGTTCAAGCAATTCTTCAATCCAGGGCATAGCCACTTTCTGAATACCGGAATAGCTGTATTCAAATCGTTTATCTCCATACCAGGCCACCTTTCTTTTTGTTTCCAGATGCTTACCGAAAATGATTGCCTGATCGGGTTTCCAAGCAACTTTCTTCCATAAAACATCATAGAAATATTCCTGTTTATCCGTGATGATGCCATAGTAATTCACTGTCCCATCATAGGGCAGGTAATTTCGCTGCGGATCTGCCTCGTTAAATAGTTTCATGGTTATTGCTATTTGTTGTATGCGCCTGTTCCCATCCCAACATTAAGGTCTTTCTGATCGGTTCCCAATGATAACCTCCAGTATGCCCTGAACGCTGTATTACCCGATGGCAAGGGATTAAAAAAGCAATGGGGTTCTGCCCAATAGCTGTACCAACCGCCCGAGAAGCTGTCGGTTTATCGATCTGCTCTGCAATAGCTTGATAGGTCCTAACTTCTCCTGTAGGAATCTGTAATAAAGCTTGCCATACTTTCAATTGAAAGGCAGTGCCTTTCAGATGTAGTTTTATATTTGCTAATGAGCCATCCTCCTGATCGAAGATGCGCATTGCCTCGGTATGAATGGGTGTGAGCTCCTCCTTCAGATGCGCTTGTTCAAATCGTTTCTGAAGATCAGCGATGCCTTGTTCTTCGTCTTTGATAAAGGCCATATAACATAAGCCCTTGTCGGTAGATGCTAATAGACAACGACCAAAGGGACTGCTTTGAAAGCTGTACGATAAGGTTAAGCCTTCTCCAGCTTGCTTGAACTCGGCTGGGCTCATTCCTTCGATGTGAACAAATAAATCATGCAATCTGCTGGTACTGCTGACACCGGTGAGTACATGCGTGTCAAATAGGTTATATTCCTTTTCTCGAAGGAGCTTTTTAGCATATTCTAATTGAAGGAATTGCAAGAATTTCTTTGGACTAGTACCAGCCCATTCGGTGAATAAACGTTGAAAATGAAATGGACTTAAATGCACATGTTCTGCCAGTTCATCCAAACTTGGCTTTTTCTGAAAATTGTCTTGAAGATAAGTGATTGCCGAGGCAATACGCTCATAGTTCAATTCTTGTTGTGTTTTTTCCATACCCAAATTTCTATCCTTTTCTAGGAAAATAAAATCCGTTTCTTGCTGTATTTTATCTTCGCCAAAAAAAGGCATCCCCATATGGTAGATGCCTTCAATATACAAAATTAATATACTATTACTTGGCTAAATATCCGCCATCTACCGGATAATATGATGCGGTTACAAAGGATGATTTATCCGATGCTAACCACAGAGCTAACTCAGCAACCTCAGAAGGTTTACCCAGTCGTTGGAAGGCATGTTGGCTTTCTAAGAATTTTAAACTCTCTTCATTCATGGCTTTTTCAACCAATGGCGTACTGATAAAACCAGGGCCAATTGCATTGACGCGTACCCCTTTTGTAGCATACTCCCAACCGGCAGTTTTCGTCAATCCAACTACACCGTGTTTCGCAGCTACATAAGCAGAAGAATTAGCAAATCCTACAGAACCTAAAATAGAAGCCATATTGATGATACTACCACCAACTTTGGCAATTTCAGGCAACTGATAATGCATACCATAGAAAACACCGTTTAAGTTGATATTGATAACCTTATTCCAACTTTCAATGGATAACTCGCCAACAGGAGCAGCATCACCACCAATCCCCGCATTGTTGACCGCAATATGTAAAGCACCGAAATTCTCAATGGCAGCTTCTACAATCTTTTGATTATCCGCAGCTGATGAAGAATCCGCTTTGATGAAAATAACATCGGCATCGCCAAGGCTGTTGATCAATTCATTCCCCAGTTTATCATTCACATCGGAAATGACCACCTTAGCACCCTCTTTCACGAATAATTCTACGATAGCCTTCCCAATTCCTGAAGCACCACCAGTCACAATGGCTACTTTGTTATCAAGTTGTTTCATAAGTATTGCGTTTTTTTATACAATGTAAACAACTTATCCCTAGAAAAATAGAATAGAAATCAGCCTTTTGCTGTTTATGACTTAAATAGGAAAATAGAAAGCAAAGCTTACAAATTCTTGATAATCTTTAAGGTGTATTCTTATAATCCTCCTCCAGGAGTATAGGACTCCCTTTACCATATTCATTGGCATACACTTTAATAAGCACACCAACAGATGAAAGGATTAATGGACCGAATATCAATCCCAACATACCAAAGAGTTTCAATCCCAATAACACCCCAAATAAGGTAATAAGGGGTGGGACATTTCCCAAAGTTTTAAGGATAGTAAAGCGTAAGATATTATCGATACTTCCCACCAATAGGAAGCCATAGAGTAGAATACCAATTCCATTTCCAGTTTGACCAGCCGCTAAGGTGATTATTCCCAAAGGCACATAGATGGTCATTGTTCCTAAGACCGGCACAATGGACGCAATCCCTGTTAGGATGCCCATCAAGATAAAATTATCTGCATCGAATATCCAATAGCCTAGCATAGCAACAACGCCTTGACACAAGCCTAAAATAGGAATACCGATAGCATTCGAGCGTACCATGGAATCAACCTCTGTCCAAATCTCCGATTTACTCTTCGGAGAAAATGGAATCCCTTTCACAATATATTGTTCCATTCGTCGACCATGCACCTGCATAAAATACAGTACAAAGAAGGTAACCAAAATATTGATGGTGATTTCAGCCACAGAGTTCAAAATACTCGGTACATATTTCGTGAAACGCTGTAAGATCGCCAGCAATGCCTCATCTGACATGTCGATATCCTTCAGGAAGGGCTTGTCTGACATATATTCCTTCAATAGGTTAAACTGCGCAACAATCTTATCTGTATTATTCGCAAAAGAACTTATCTGCGGAACCAAATAATCCACAATCGCCCATATCGGCAAGACAATAAATACCAGAGAGAGTAGTATGAAAAGCAAACTCGTCAAAATCTTATTCCATCCTCTCTTTTCAGTCAAGGTAAAATAGCCCTTTCTAAAAAGAATATATAGGGTAATAGCCCCTAAGAATCCAGGTAAATAGTAATATAGATTCTTAAAAATGACAATACAGATCAAAATGATAATGGAAATTAGCATGATCTGATTGATGGAATTGTTGTTGATTTGCTTAACTCTCATACCCAACATAAAATTTAGCAGCAAAATAAGGAAAAGATTTGAGACCGCTGCAAAGCCCTGCGGGCAGTAGATAGTAATTAGTATTTAGTAATTAGACCTATGTCGGGATAAAAGACTTGTTATTTACAACTCAGAGCGAAGCGAAGAGTTGTAAATGACGTTATTGCTATCCCGCCTATAGGTTTTAATACTAAATACTAAAAAAGCCCCCATTCTTTTTCAGAATGGGGGCTTTTTTTATGGCTTACTGCTTACGCGCCTAATTGTACACGTTTGAAAGCAGTTACAGTTAATCCTTTAGCTACAGAGTCAAGGAATTGAGCGATATTCTTAGAAGAATCTTTTACGAACTCTTGGTTCAATAAAGTAGAGTCTTTGTAGAATTTGTTCAATTTACCAGCAGCGATTTTCTCAACCATTTCTTCTGGTTTACCTTCTGCACGGATTTGATCTTTAGCGATTTCAAGCTCACGCTCGATAGTTTTAGAATCAACACCGTCTTTATCGATAGCAACTGGGTTCATAGCAGCGATTTGCATAGCTACGTCTTTTCCAGCGTCATCAGCTCCAGCAACATCAGCTGAAAGACCTACTAATACACCTAAACGGTAGTTACCGTGGATGTAAGCAACAACTTTCTCAGCAGTTACCGACTCGTATTTAGAAACGTCGATTTTCTCACCGATTTTACCAGTTTGGTCGATCAAAGCATCAGCGATTTTAACACCACCGATTTCTAATGCTTTAAGGTCTTCCAATGTAGCTGGGTTATTTGCTAATGCAAGATCAGCAACTGATTCTGCGAATGCTACGAAGTCAGCGTTTTTAGCTACGAAGTCAGTCTCACAGTTTACTTCAACTACGATACCTGATTTGCCATCAGCTGATGCTTTAGCAATGATTACTCCTTCGTTTGAATCGCGGTCTTGACGGCTAGCAGCAACTTTAGCACCTTTTTTACGTAGGTAGTCTACAGCAGCTTCGAAATCACCATTAGCTTCCACTAAGGCTTTTTTACAGTCCATCATACCAGCGCCAGTTTGTTGACGCAATTTGTTTACATCTGATGCAGAAATTTGTACTGACATAGTATTTTTTTTATAAAATTACAATTGATGTGTTAACATCCTGTTTACAGTAAAACAACAGTATGTTAATTTTTAATGTTTTCCCCCTCTTTTTGGCTTTTTCAAGCCAATTTCGGGCTTTTGGGTTTTGCTTGTTAGCAAAAAACCGGAAAGACAGGGGCGGTAAAAGGAAGTTCATCTTCCAGAAACCAACACTTGTCTATCCGGCTTATAGGTTAGAATAAAATTATTCTACGTCTTTCGCTTTACGAGTGCGTTTTCCTGGAGTCGCTTCAGTAGCTTCACCATTGTCTACAGCTGCTTTAGCCGCTGCTGCTTCTTTTTCCGCGTCCTCTTCTTTATCGCGCTTACGCTCTTCTAATCCTTCAGTGATTGCTTTACCAATTACACTAGCGATTAAGCTGATGGATTTAGTCGCATCATCATTCGCAGGGATTGGGAAATCGATGTTTGTAGGGTCAGAGTTTGTATCAACCATTGCAAAAGTAGGGATGTTTAATTTCATCGCTTCTGCTACTGCAATGTGCTCTTTCTTAACGTCGATGATGAACAAAGCTGCAGGTAAACGGTTCAAATCAGCGATACCACCTAATAGGCTCTCTAATTTTACGCGCTCACGTTGAATCATTAACTTCTCTTTCTTAGACAATACATCATAAGTTCCGTCTTTTTGCATCTTGTCGATGTTAGACATTTTCTTAATTGATTTACGTACTGTCGCGAAGTTAGTTAACATACCACCTAACCAACGTTCTGTTACGAAAGGCATGTTTACTGCTTTTGCTTGTTCAGCGATAATTTCTTTTGCTTGTTTCTTTGTCGCTACAAATAATACTTTACGACCTGATTTTACGATTTGTTTGATTGCTGATGCAGCCTCATCTAACTTCGTAAGCGTTTTGTTCAAGTCAATAATGTGGATACCGTTGCGTTCCATGAAAATGTACTTAGCCATTTTCGGATCCCACTTACGAGTAAGGTGACCAAAGTGAACACCTGCATCCAATAATTCTTGATATGTTGTTCTTGCCATTTTTTGATCCTCCTAATATTAACGTTTACTGAATTGGAACCTTCTACGTGCTTTACGACGTCCTGGTTTTTTACGCTCAACCATACGGTCATCACGTGTCATTAAACCTTTCGCGCGTAATGCAGGTTTTACCTCTGGGTTAAGCTCTACTAATGCTTTTGCAATCGCTAAACGAACTGCTTCCGCTTGACCTTTTACCCCACCACCTTGAACGTTAACTTTAATGTCAAAATTTGCAAGAGACTCTGCTACCAATAATGATTGAGTAACAATGTATTGCAAAGGTAATGTTGGAAAATATACCTTATAATCTTTACCGTTTACGGTAATGTTTCCGTCGCCAGCTGCTAAGTAGATGCGGGCAACAGCAGTTTTTCTTCTTCCTGAAGTGTTAGTTGTTGACATGGTCGTTCTCCTTAAAATTTAACTGGTTTTGGATTCTGTGCCTCATGCTTATGCTCAGTTCCAGCATATACATAAAGGTTTTTAAATAATTGACGTCCTAAACGATTCTTAGGTAACATCCCGCGTACCGCTTTCTCAATGATGCGCTCTGGGTGTTTTGCCATCAACTCCTTCGGAGAAACAAAACGCTGACCACCTGGGTAGCCTGTGTAGCGAACATATACTTTGTCGCCTAATTTGTTTCCAGTCATTCTAACTTTGTCTGCGTTGATAACGATCACGTTATCTCCACAGTCTACGTGTGGGGTGAATGAAGGCTTGTGTTTTCCACGGATTACCTTAGCAATCTCGCTGGCCAAGCGCCCCAAAATCTCGCCTTCAGCGTCAACAACGATCCACTCTTTGTTAACGGTGTTCTTGTTAGCAGAGACAGTTTTGTAACTTAACGTATTCACTTGCTTTTATTTAATTAATTAATATTGTTTTATCCCTTCTGTAATCACTACAATAAGGTCTGCAAAGGTACAATATTTATTTTCAATTGTCAAAAGAAATTTTAACCCTATTCCTCAGTTATTTGAACAACCTAATCACATAGAGATGTGAGACCGCTTCGCTGTTAGATGAGACATCAGATAAAAGACAACAGATAAAAGACATTATTCGCCAATAGATCTAAATACTCCGTACTATATATACTACTGCCCATAGGGCTCAGACTCTTCGCTTTGCTCTGAGTTGTAAGTGATATAACCCACATTATATCTCATATCTCATAGCGAAGCGGACCCCTATCTCACATCTATTTCTGCTGTCTTTTGTCTGTAGTCTCAACGTCTCTCACAGGGGTTTTATTCGACACTTCTTCGGATCTCCTTCGGAACTTGTTCGGAACTCCTTCGGATCTCGTTCGGTTAGAAGCGAACGAGATCCGAACAAGATCCCTATCAGATTCAAAGGAATTCCCTTAGAGTAACGAAGTCATCCCTAAGGAATATCATCGAAAACTAGAGGTAAACCGTAAGCCTTGTTCTTGTTGTTGTTTTTGATCTACAGGTTCATTACGAATGCGGTTTCTCGATTAATTAACATTATTTAAATAGGAGGGCATTAAACTTTTATTGATTTTTGTGCTCTTTAAAATTAATTTATTACCTTGTTTTAGCTAGGTCTAGGAAGGGCCGAAGGATTAGGTAAATGTTAATTGGACGTTTAGATGAGAAAGAATTTTTGGAGCAAATCGTTGTTGTTGGGTTTAATGCTAAGCATTGGGCAGGTCGTATTTGCGCAGGATTTAAAGAATGATAATGGCTATAAAGCCCAATTGGCAGCGGTAGAAAGTCAATTGAAAAAGGGTGATATTGGCGGTGCCTTGGCAATAATTGAGGAAACCCTACAGCAATACCCCAATGGTTCTGATTTATATTATGCCAAATCCCTCTTGTATGCACAAGTACGGAATTTTGATGTAGCCATTCCTGCTGCAGAGCAGGCAGTGGAGAAATCCCCGGATAATATGCTGTACAAAAATCACCTTCTTGAACTCTATAAGGCGAGTGAAGATTATGAGGATGCGATAGTTTTTCTTGATAAATTAATAGCAGACCAAAAAGATAATCCGCAATTATACCGGGAAAAGATAATGCTCATGCATTCCGCCAAGTTATCGTTGGAAGCATTGAAGGTTTATGATGAAACAAAAGCTAAGTTTGGTGTATCCGATACCTTAGATGTGTTAAAGGCGGAGATATTAATGGATTTGGATCGTCCAAGGGAAGCGGCAGAAGCCTTAAAACCTTGGCGAGAGAAGAAAACCCAGATTCGTCAGGTGTATAGCAGTTTAAGCTATATTTATGTTGATGCTTCAAATTTTAAAGATGCACTAACTGTCTTGGAAGAAGGTTTGCAAAACAGTAAAGATGATTTGCTGTATTTGGATCTTGCAGATGCCTATTTGGCGCAGAAGAAATCTAAACCAGCTTATGAAAGCCTGAAGAAAGCTTTTGGATCGGAGACAGTGAATTACTTTGATAAGCACCGTGCGATGTTTAAAGTCATGAATGAACCAGCGGATTTCAGCATCGATCAAAAGCAGGAATTAGCCAACCTCCTCGTGTTAAAATATCCGCGTATTGCCGATTCGCACATGTTCAAAGGCGATGTACTTTGGCAAAAAGGAGAAATGGATCAGGCACGTTCGCTTTATTTAACAGCTGTTGCCATGCAGCCACAATTAATTGATGCATGGCGAAAATTGGTCAATATAGACTTGGCGATGAATAAAGTTAGCTTGGCTATTACCGATGGAATGGAAGGCTTACAGCGTCATCCAGGTAATGTGATGCTATCTTATTTTATTGGGGTGGCACATATGATGAAAAAGGATCATGCTGAGGCAAGGAAGTTTTTAGAAGCTGCCTTAGACCGAAGTGTTGATGATGATCCTATGGTGCAATCTATGATTTATAGTTCCTTAGGAGATTTATACAATGAATTGAAATTGTATGCGGAATCGGATGTGGCCTATGAGGAAGCTATCAAATTAGATAGTGCCAATTCCAATGCCATGAATAATTATGCCTATTACCTGTCCCTTAGAAAGGAGAAATTGGATAAAGCAGCGAAGTATGCCGAACAGGCGAATAAACTGGAGAAAAATTCCGGAACATTTCAAGACACCTATGCTTGGGTTTTATTTCAACAGGAAAAATACAAGGAAGCCCTGTATTGGATTGAACTGGCATTAAAAAATTCGGAGACATCGGCGACTTTGTTAGATCATTATGGAGATATCCTTATTCAATTAGGCCGATCGAAGGAAGCAGTTAAACAATGGGAGCGGGCCTTGAGCATGACCAACAAAGGTTCTGTGGATGTAGATAAGTTAAAAAAGAAAATAAGTGAGAAGAAATATATTGACTAAACTAAGTTTCTTTATGGCGGTACTCATGCTGATCAGTGCATGTGGGACTAAAAAAAGAACCGTAAAGATAGATTCAACCTTGCCTAAGGCAACGAATAATGAGCAGCTGTTAAAGAATTTTGAATTGAGTAATTTGAATTACCATACATTCAGCGGCAGAGCCAAAGCAAAGGTACAGATGGGTAAGGACTCCCAGAATGTGACATTAAATCTAAGAATCGATCGCGGAAAAGCAATTTGGATTTCGGTTACTGCCTTACTAGGTATTGAGGCTGCACGCGTGATGATCACTCCAGATAGCGTGAAAATCATGAACAAGATGCAAGGAGAGTACATAGCTAAACCTTTTTCCTATATCTATAAATACACCAACCCGAATATTAGCTATAAAATGTTAGAGGATATTCTGTTGGGGAATATTTCGGTGGAGATGTTACGAACCGAACAATTGCAGGTGGCGAGCAGTACGGATGATGTACAGATTATTGGTGTTCGCGATGGTTTGACCTTTCATTATGGAGTGAACAATGCCAACCGACCATTTAATTTCAATTTGATGGAATTGGGTAAGTCCAATAAACTGGAGGCGACCTATAGCGATTATCAGATGATCGGGGGTTACAATTTTCCGAATCGTTTCACGTTAAACATTGAAGGAGATGGCGTAAAAGTCAATTCAGACCTGGCTTATAACAAGGCCGAATTTAACACAACAGCAGAAATGCCGTTCAAAGTGCCGTCCAGCTATAAGGTTATCAATTAATTAGTAACTCCATGGTTCGGAAATAAATTATTCATTTTTTTGTTTTCGTATGGAGTATATCCTTATTTTTGGAAGTTTTAATTAGCGACAAGAATAGAATAAAGTGGTTCATGGATTTTAAAAAGATAGTATTAAGCATTATTTCCGTATTATTTCTCGTAAGTTTCAGTTACGGACAAAGTAGCGCCGAACTGAAAAAACAACGTGAGCGAATTGATCGGGAGATTGCTGACCTTCAAAAAGTATTGACCGCCAAAACAGCAGAGAAGATACTTTCCCAACGCGAGGTAGCGGCTTTAAGCAAGCAATTGGACCTTCGTGAAAATAAAATCGGAACCATCAACAGTGAGCTTCGTATCATACAGAGCAACATCAACTCCAACAATAAGATCGTTGAAAAGCTCAAAGAGGAGTTGGAGAAATTGCGTAAGGACTATGAAAAGATGATTCTTTTTGCCTTCCGCAATAAAAACGGTTACAACAAGATGATGTTCATCTTCGCCTCCAAAGATTTTAACCAAGCTTTTAAACGTGTCAAGTATCTACAGCAGTTTACCGATGCACGTAAGGTGAAGGTTTCAGAGATTGAAGGCCATAAAAAACAAATCGAACTTAAGCTAGCACAGTTACAAAGAGACAAGCAAACGCAACAGGCACTGTTAAAAGAGCAGGAGAAGGAGCGTAACATTATTGCCAAGGATAAAGCGGCACACTCGAGCGAATTAAATAAATTGGCGAAAGAGGAGCGTGGATTCCGCGGTCAATTGTCGAGTAAACAACAGGAGCGTAAGCGTTTGGATGCTCGTATTAAGTCGGCGGTTGCCCGTGAAATGGAAGCTGCTCGTCGTTTAGCGGAAGAACGTAGAAAACGAGAAGTTGAAGCCGAGGCTAAAAAATCAGGAACAACGGTTGCTGAAGCTGAGAAGAAAGTTGTTAAGAAAACAGGTTCTGCCGTATTGAACTCTACACCTGAGGCAGCGAAGTTGTCAGCAGGATTCTCTTCAAACCGAGGCCGTTTACCATGGCCAGTATCGCAGGGTAATATCGTTCGTAACTTCGGATCTGTGGTTGTTGAGCGTGGCGTTCATGACTTCTACGATTACATCCGTATTCGTACATCGGACGGTTCACCTGTAAAAGCCATCTTTGAAGGAACGGTAATCGAGGTTGTTAATATGGGAACCACAGCCGTAATTGTACAGCACGGGGAATACTTCTCAGTGTACTCAAACTTGAAATCTTCTAACGTGAGTCGAGGACAAAAAGTAGGAACTGGAACCGTATTAGGAGCTGCAGATTCTGATTCAGAAGCAGGTTATTCCTATGTTGACTTGAACATTTTCAAAGGACAAACTCCGGTGAATCCTACACAGTGGATAGCAAGATAGTTACAGGTTATTTATATTTTTATATCTATATTTGTTAGATATACTTTAAGGAAGAATTAGTAAATTATTAAATATGTACACATCAGGGTTATTATTTATCGGTACAAATGAGATCATTATCATTGTGGTACTGGCATTATTATTATTTGGGGGTAAGAAAATTCCTGAATTGATGCGTGGATTGGGTCGTGGCGTAAAGGAATTTAAAGAGGGCCAAAAAGTAGATCCTAATGCAAAAGAAGAAACAACGAATAACAATACCAACAATAACCAAGCGTAATTGTGATTGTTATCCATAATTAAGAGAAGTTTCATTAGACAACACCTGTTTAATGAAACTTTTTTTATTTGTATCCCAGGGCTAAAACAAAGGGTTTTATCCTGAGAAATGTTACTTAAAGTAGCATTGAATAAAAAAATCCGAAAGGATGAACTAACCAAAAATATGTAAACAGTTCGCCAACGATTAGCGAAGAACTAAAAACTAAAGTTTACCAGTACCCACAATACTTATGAACAAAAAGATTAGTTTCCTAGTGACAATAGGCTTAAGTGTTTTTCTTAAGTTGGGCCATGCCCAAGAAGTGTCCATTGAAGCTTCCGGTTTTACCGAGAATGTACAAACTACCCTAATCGGTCAAATTGAAAGACAAAAAGAGTCCATTTCGTTACAATTGGATTCCATCAAGACCGTAAATGGAGGTAACATCGTATTTACTGATGAAGATGTTAATATCGCTCAGCGTATTCAAAGAATTCAAAAGACGGTTCCTTTGGAATACAATGGTCGTGTAAAGGCCTATCTGGATAAGTATATTTCCAGAAATTACAAACCTTATATGGAGAAGCTGCTCGGTTTAGGGGATTATTATTTCCCGATCTACGAGCAGATATTTGCGGAACAGGGCATTCCTGAAGAAGTGAAATACCTTTCAGTAGTAGAATCCTCTCTAAATCCACATACACTTTCCACATCAGGTGCTTTAGGGCCTTGGCAGTTTATTTATGGAACAGCCAAATTGTATCATCTGAGTATGGATGGGACTTATGATGAGCGTAAGGATGTATATTCCTCCACTTATGCGGTTACAACCTATTTAAAGGAAGCCTATGACGAGTTTAACGATTGGTTGTTGGCACTTGCTTCGTACAATTGTGGTCGTGGCTGCGTACGCCGAGCGATTCAACGTTCGGGCATGAATAACCCAACCTATTGGGAGCTATCTCCATTTTTACCTAAAGAAACCCAAAATTACATACCGAAATTTGTTGCGATGACCTACGTGTTGAACCATGCTGAATTGTATGGCTTAAATGCGCAGTCGAATAACCTTCAAATGGAGAGTAAAGTCATGATGTTGGATCGATCCATTAGTTTGGATAATCTGGCTAAGAATCTGGGGATTTCAATGGATGTCTTAAAAGAATTCAATCCGGCTTTTAAGCGCAGTCAAGTTACGGCTTCAGTAGAAAAGCCTAGACGTTTGGTCTTGCCTTTTCAACGCGAAATGAGCGATTCGGAGATTTATTCGGCATTGTATTCTCAACCTGCGGTAGAAACAAAAGCTGTACTTGCAGCAGTAGATGCTGAGGAAACAAAGTACCACCGTGGACAAAAAGGTGAATCGCAGCAATCCATTGCTTATAAATATGGGGTTACTGTACAGAACCTACGTGCATGGAATGGATTAAGTGCCAATTCCTCCGTTCTAGGGCGTAATCTTGTTGTTGCTAAGTCTATGGACGACGAATTGCCTAATAAGGTCGTAGCGGCCGTTAAAACGAGCGTAGCAAAGAAGACTAGTCTAAGCTATGTGACGCATACCGTGAGAAAAGGAGATACCTTATCGGATATCGTTCAGAAATATAAAGGATCAAGTGTTAGCCGTCTAAAATCTGATAATAATTTGAAAGGTTCAAACCTACGTATTGGTCAAAAATTAAAAGTATATAAGGGGAACAGTTAATTTCTGTTCCTGGATTTAATACTTTCCAAATAAAGTAGCCCTTTGCATTCGCAAAGGGCTACTTTATGATATGTTGTTTCTACCTTATGCTTAAGATAGGTAGGCTGCATCTTCGGTATGATCAAATTCTTCCAATACGACTTCTACATGCTCTTTAAGAATGGTTGATAACTTCAAGCCATAGTAGTCGCTGAATACGGGGAATTGATGGTGACTACGGTCAATAAGAACCGCAGTACGCATGCGTTTTAAAGGGATATTGATAAATACACCTAGACCATAGGCTAAGGTTCTACCGCTATTTAACACATCATCAATTAAGATGACCACTTTATTCTTGGCAATATCCAAATCACCATCAGTAGTAGATTCCAGGTTGCGTTTGGTCTTTTCGATAGAGACCCTTAGCAATTCGATGGATTTGTCTGGAGCGATCTCTTGCAATAACTTCTGAAGACGTTGTGCAAAGACATATCCACGGTCAGCAATCCCGACCAATACAATGGCAGGTTCGTCAAAATTATCTTCGATGATTTGATAAGCAATCCGCTTTGATTTCTGGTGGATCTGCTCTTTGTTTAGAATGAGAGTTTTCTTAGAAGACATATTCGCGTTTTCGTCGTATTAATATATGGAGGTAAATTTAGCAAATCTTTATAAAAATAAAGTCCGAAAGCAATGACCTTCGGACTTTATTTTTATATTCTTGAACTTATTTAATTAAGATACCTTACGAGATTGTGTTGTAGCTTAGTTTAAGTTTCCTTTTTCGTTTTTATTGGCATCTGCAGTCATGACACGGTTGTCATCTAATTTAGGGCGGCCACCGTTGTAATAATAGCGCTTCCAGTAAGCTTCATTTAGATTGCTCACCATAACACCTCTAGAGGAAGAAGCGTGCGCAAATTTATCATCACCTAAATATACACCTACGTGTGTAATACTTCTGCTTCTGATTTTAAAGAAAACTAAATCTCCAGCTTGTAAATCATTTTTGCGAATAGGCGTCACGTTATCATATTGGTTACGGCTGTTGTATCCGATAGTTGTATTGAAAACATTTTCATATACAGCTAGGGAGAATTTAGAACAGTCGATACCACGTTTCGAGTCACCTCCAAGGCGGTAAGGAGTTCCTAACCATTCATATACAAATTGATAAAGTTTCGTGTTGCTGGTGGCGTTTGCTGCAACGCCCATGATTTGAGAGAAGTATTCTTTTGCTAGGTTATCTGGATCAGATGACTTCTGGCTAGTCTGAGCCTGCGAGAATAGACATAAGCCTATGAGAAGCATCACTGCCCCTAGTTTCTTTGTTTTCATTAAATCGCTTTTTTATACAACCATGTAACTTGCTGATTACCTTGATATTTTTGTAATTTTTCCAACAAGCTGAAGCAAATGTAAGACATACTGTATAGAATTCAAAACAATTTTTAAGTCTTTTAACAAAGTTTTAACATTTTTAACACTTCTTCTTTATAGTCATTCCACTACAAAATTTCAATAAATAGCTGTCTGAATGGAATAAAATAAGATTTAAAGCATAAAAGCGTATTTTTTGAAATATTTTAATAAAAGATGGGCTTTATATGAATAATTGTAATATATTTGGAAAAACAAAAGCAGAATTAATGAATTATTCGTCTATTATTATCACAATTATTATTACCACCGGGGGAATTCAACGGAGGAAGTGATTCTGTTGTATAGTAATTAGTACAGATATATGAAGCCTTCCTCCACCGGGGAAGGCTTTTTTATTTTAAAACAAAAAACAATCACTTAAACAGCGCATTCGCATGAAAATTTTAAAATTTGGCGGAACATCCGTAGGTTCCGTAGAAAGTATCCAAGCCGTCTTGCAAATTGTCAAACAGACTTATGAATCCGGCGAACAGCCCTTAGTTGTATTATCGGCTATGTCGGGAATTACCAACCTGTTGACAAAAATGGCGGAAGATGCTGCAGCAGGTCTTTCATTTATGGACGATTTGAAAAGTCTAGAGACTAAACATTTTGATGTCGTCAAAAAGTTAATCGCCGTCAAGTACCAAAATCCAGTGTTGACCAAGTTAAAATTACTGGTGAATGAATTGGAAGACTTGCTCCAAGGGGTATTTGCGCTCCGCGAGCTAAGTCTGCAAAGCAAGGACTTGATCCTTTCTTATGGAGAGCGTTGCAGCAATTACCTGGTATCAAAGATCATGGAACAGGAAATACCAGAATCCGAATACATCAATGCTTCCTATTATATAAAAACAGATTCCAATTTTGGAAATGCCCATCTGAACGAAACCTTAACCAATCAACTTATTCAAGCTTTAGCACAAACACACAGTGGGAAACTACTTTTTGTGACTGGTTTTATCGGTTCGAATGAGCAAGGTCGAGTAACTACCCTTGGGAGAGGGGGCTCCGATTATACAGCTGCCATCTTCGGTTCGGTACTAAATGCCTCAGCAATTGAAATATGGACAGATGTCAATGGTATGTTGACAGCTGACCCTCGTGTGGTTAAAAAGGCTTTCTCCTTACCGGTTTTATCTTATACCGAGGCAATGGAATTATCTTACTTTGGTGCGAAGGTAATCTATCCACCAACGATGGTTCCTGCTTTTATGAAGAAAATTCCAATTGTGATCCGTAATACCTTTCAACCGGAGTTTGCTGGTACACGTATTCAATTTGAAAGTGAGAAATCAGGTTACCCGATTAAAGGGATATCCAGCATTTCAGATGTTTCAGTGATCAATCTTACCGGTAGTGGTATGGTTGGGAAGTCTGGATTTAGTGGTCGTTTATTTACCTTATTGGCAAGAGAGCAAATCAATGTAATTCTAATTACCCAGTCCTCATCGGAGCATAGTATCACCTTTGCGGTTAATCCTAATGATGCGCATAAGGCGGTTCAGTTGATCAATACCGAATTTGAATTGGAGCTATTGGCGAATAAATTAAGTGTACCGGTAATTGAAGAAGACTTAGGAATATTAGCTATCGTAGGGGAGAATATGAAGCGTACGCCGGGTATGTCAGGACGTTTGTTTCATGCTTTGGGTAGAAACGGTATCAACGTACGTGCGATAGCGCAAGGCTCTTCTGAGTTTAACATTTCGGTTATTATCAATAAGGAGGATCTAGCCAAAGCACTCAATGCAGTTCATGATGCTTTCTTTGCCGAACTGAAGAAAACGCTTTATGTTTTTAATGTGGGTACAGGAAATATTGGGGCAACTTTGTTCAAGCAATTGCATAAACAGCATGATTTCCTATTGGAGCAGAATGATATTGAGATCAAAGTGGTTGGTATTTCCAATTCCAGAAAGATGGTTTTTAATCAGGAGGGAATTGATCTATCAAAATGGCAAGAGCAGTTGGAGAATGATGGAACAGTAGCAGATTTGGGTTCTTTTATCCAAGCCATGCAAGCGATGAATCTTCCTAATTGTGTTTTTATTGATAATACTGCCAGTAAGCTGCCTTCTACATATTATGAAGAGATCTTTAAATCTAATATCTCGGTGGTTACTTGTAATAAGATTGCCAATTCGGGTTCTTATGAACAATATAAATGCTTGCATGAAACAGCTCGGAAGCATGGAGTAGATTTCTTTTATGAAACCAATGTTGGAGCAGGCTTACCTATCGTTCGTGTATTGAAAGATTTAATGTTGAGCGGAGACCGTATATTGCGGATTGAGGCTATTCTATCCGGAACGATTTCTTATATATTTAATAATTTCAAAGGGGATGCATCCTTTTATGATGTGGTGAAGAAGGCGCAGGAATTAGGTTATACAGAACCCGATCCAAGAGATGACTTAGGTGGAATTGATTTTATGCGCAAGATGTTAATCCTGGCAAGAGATGCTGGATATCCTTTGGAATCTGCTGATGTGCAGTTAGGTAATATTCTTCCTGAGCGTTGTTTACAGGCGAGTACTGTGGATGAATTCTATACGGAACTGTTAAAGGCAGAAGATTATTTCAATCAATTGAAAAAGGATGCGGAAGAACAAGGAAAGGTGATCCGTTATATCGGGAGTTTGGAAAATGGAGAAGTCAAAATCAGTCTTCAAATGGTGGATGAGCAACATCCATTCTATGCGCTTTCGGGATCTGATAATATCATTTCTTTCTGCACAGAGCGTTATAAAGAAAGACCATTGGTGGTTAAAGGGCCAGGTGCCGGAGCAGAGGTTACCGCGGCTGGCGTATTTGCCGATCTAGTCAATGTAGGTGCTTAAGCCTATCCATTTATTAATTTTTACAAATAGATACAACACGAAAATGAGCTATTCAGCAGAAGATATAAAGGAAGGTCAAGTGGCATTGGATTCTTCCAAATGGTTAAAAGAAGTACGCGTATTTGCACCGGCAACTGTGGCCAATATGATTTGTGGTTTTGATATTTTAGGATTTGCCGTAGATCATCCCGGTGATGAAGTTTTTATGGAACGCAAAGAGGAACCAGGGGTGACCATACGTTCCATTCAAGGAGATGATGGACGATTGCCTTTGGATCCGGATAAAAATACGGTAAGTGCCTGTGTCAAGATGTATTTGGCGCATTTGGGATTAAGCCATGAAGTCGGGGTAAGTATTGATTTAATCAAGCATATGCCTATAGGTAGTGGCTTAGGCTCTAGTTCTGCCAGTACTGTAGCAGGTCTTTTTGCTATCAATACCTTATTGGGGGAGCCATTGACGAAAGCGGAATTGATGCCTTTCTGTGTAGAGGGAGAGCGCCTGGCCTGTGGTCATGGACATGCCGATAATGTTGCTCCGGCCTTAATGGGCGGGATCACTTTGATTCGAGGTTATGAGCCTTTGGATATTATCAACTTGCCTGTTCCGGAGGATTTGGTAGCAGGGATTGTATTTCCACAAGTGGATGTGCCAACTCGGGATGCCCGTCAATTGATTAAGGAGAAGGTAGCTTTGAAAGATGCGGTTACCCAATGGGGAAATATCGCAGGTTTAGTATCGGGTTTATTTACTTCGGATTATGATTTAATTAGTCGCAGTATGCAAGATGTATTGATAGAGCCGACAAGGTCCATCTTGATTCCTGAATTTGAGGTAATGCGTCAATTAGCCTTAGAAGCTGGTGTATTGAGTTTTGGTATTTCAGGTTCTGGTCCATCGGTGGTTGCTATTTCCAAAGGAAAGGAAGCTGCTCAGAAAGCCATAGATGCTATACAGGTGCACCTAAGCCAGCAAGGCATAGAAAGCTTCCAATATTTATCTGCAGTTAATCTGGAAGGCCCTAAAGTGCTTTCTAAATCTTAAGCTTTAATCTTCAAAAACATGAAATTCTACAGTACCAATAATAAAGATTTGCGCGTTTCTTTTCAAGAAGCCGTTTTTAACTCCTTGCCGCAAGATAAGGGATTGTATATGCCGGAGGAGATTCCAAAATTGGATCCCTATTTTCTGAAACATCTGCCGATGTATTCCTTTCAGGAAATTGCTTTTACCGTGGCTAAAGCCATCATAGGAAATGATATTCCCGATAAGGATCTAAAGGCGCTCATAGATGATGCCTTGAATTTTGATGCTCCATTACGTTTCTTAAGTGCAGATACGGCAGTATTAGAGCTATTCCATGGGCCATCTTATGCCTTTAAAGATTTTGGAGCACGTTTTATGAGTCGGGTGATGGGTTATTTCTCCAAACAAGGGGATGATCTTTTGGATGTGTTGGTAGCAACCTCGGGTGATACCGGTGGAGCTGTAGCCTTAGGTTTCTTAGGCGTTGAAGGAACGCGAGTAACAATCCTTTATCCGAAAGGGAAAGTCTCCAAAGTCCAAGAGGAACAATTAACGACCAATGGTCAAAATATTCGTGCAATTGAGGTTGATGGTACTTTTGATGATTGTCAGGCTTTGGTGAAGCAAGCGTTTAATGATCAGGAATTGAATGAATCTCTGCGCTTAACCTCCGCGAATTCCATTAACATTGCTCGTTTAATTCCGCAGACATTCTATTATTTCTGGGCATATGCGCAGTTGAAAGCTCAGGGACAACATGAAGTTGTATTTACAGTGCCGAGTGGTAATTTTGGAAATATAGGGGCTGGATTGTTAGCTTATAAGATGGGATTACCGGTAACACATTTTGTAGCTGCTACCAATGTAAATGATACAGTACCCCGCTTTCTGGAAACTGGATTATATGAACCAAAACCATCTGTTCAAACTTTAGCAAATGCAATGGATGTTGGAAATCCAAGTAACTGGGTTCGGATACAGGATATGTTTCAACAAGATCAGGTTGCTTTAAAAGCGATGGTTAGTTCTTATACTTATACAGATGAAGAGACAAAGAAAGGCATGAGCGAACTATTTGATGCGTTTAACTATGTGGCTTGCCCGCATACAGCGATTGCCTATCTAGCTTCACAGCATTATAGAAAGGATCATCCTGGTACTTATGCTTCGGTATTCTTATCTACGGCACATCCTTGTAAATTCCCGGAAGCAATAGCAGAAGATGCCTTTAAAGCAGTGAAACTTCCAAAAGGAGCAGAATTATTGGCCGATAAAGCCAAATTAGCAACCGAGATGCCTGTTGATTATCAGGTTTTCAAGACCTATTTGCTCGTTAATAGTTAGACTTTGAAAAAATGAAAAAGGGGAATATTATGTTGATATTCCCCTTTTTGTATGCTGTGAATGGAGTTTATAGGTAAGTTTTGAATTGTTCTTTTAGGTCTTTCAGTCTACTAGGACGAATAGCATCCTTTTGTACTATTTCGCCATTTTTCATAATGATGTAGTGGGGGATACCAAATCCTCTTTGACCATCAAAATCTTTGGAGAACATTTCCGTTATTTGTTTCCCTAGGTCCAGCGAAGCTCGTATATGGTAACCCTCAAGATCATAATACTTGATCATTTCTTTCCATTTTTGATCTAATTCATCTCGATCTATTGAAATGAAGACCTTGACTATGTTATTGGCCTTAGTATATTCTGAAAGTTCCTTGTTATAAGCAAACTCAGCTTTACATGGTCCGCACCAGGTTGCCCATAGATCGATATAGACTAACTTGTCTTTAAAATAGTCTTGTACTTGTTTGAAGTCAGTAATTGATTCATAATCCTTCACGAAGTGGGTGTTTTCACTGAAGTTTGCTGCTGCTTTCTGATTGAATTCACGAACCTTTTGGATTTCGGGTTCTAGGTATGGAGAATAATTACTGTTTGGATATTTCAATTTAAATTCATCAAATTTTGTAACAAGTAACTGCTCGAAATTATTCTGCATCAAGGTGTTGGAGAACAGCATGGCTGTTACATATTCATCATTTACGATGTCAGGATTCAGGGTATAAGAATAAAACATAAAATCCAGGTAGCTGTCCTTTTTATCATGAGCTTGGACTTGTTTGAAAGTCTTTGGTTCAAAGTAATAACCTTCAAATGCATTTCGGATTTCTAATAAATCCATAAAGCTGCTGTTGTTCAAGTTATGTTTATCATGAAAGTCATAATTAGCAATTACTTTTTTCCAATTATTGACGAAGTAATTTGCTGTGGAATCAGGTAATAGGCCATCCTTTAATGCTCTTTTAATGCGATACATCGAATCTTGTAAAGCAAATGCTGCTAAAGAGTAGTTGTAAGTTCTTGTTTCGGCAGCTGCCATGTCTAAGAAAGCTTGATTTATTTCTTTATTTTTAAGTAAGGAATCCAACTGACCGATTTCTTTGTTCATATTCTTGAAGATCGCATCTTGAGCAGCTTCAATGCTGCCGTGTTTATGGAGGTATTTTTCAGCAACCTGTTGATAAAAAGGTCTATTTATAGTGTTTACCAGTTTTTGTCCTGCTAGATTATTTCCACTAATATTAGCTTGAACTTTCTTATTGGCATCTGTGGTATAATTAATATGGATTTTGTCTCCTGGATTTAAATACAGCTTGGTGCCAGCGCCGAGATAACTGATGATATATGCTCCTGCATTTGATCCTGGATAAGTAAGTTTGAGTTCATTTTGTTGATTCAAGGACGTATCCATTTTACTGTCGTAAAAATAGGTTCCATTAACTGGAGCTAAAATTCTGATTTCAGGCTTTATGTTATCAGATTTAATAGAAATTTCGATTTGTTGACCAAAAGATAGGAAGGGCAACGTGCATAGCGTAATGAGTGCATAGCACAGGATTCGTGTGGTTTTCATAAAAATTCAAATTGGTTACAGCTCTAATATACAGTATTTTGAACGAAAGATTTAGTTGATTTTTGTATAAAAAATAAAAATAATGCCTTTTGTTTTTTTCAATTCTGTTTACTTTTGCAACCATGAAAAAAATAATCCTTAACAAAGGGAAGGATAAGGCTGCCTGGCAGTTGCATCCCTGGATCTTTTCGGGAGCTATAGCACAAGTGCATGGTAAACCGCAGAACGGGGACATCGTTTCCGTCTTCAACCAAGAAGCAGAATTCATTGCTTATGGTATGTATAATGGAAACTCAAGGGTGGCAGTACGCCTTTTGGAATGGGATCCACAGCAGGAGATAAATGAAGCTTGGTGGAGAAAAAGAGTGGCTAAAGCAGTCAATAATCGGAAAGCCTTATTGACAGAAAACAATAATACCGTTCGGTTAATCTTTGCTGAAGCTGATTTCCTTCCAGGATTAATAGCCGACAAATATGCCGATTACATTTCCATTCAGGTGCATGCTGCAGGAACTGAAGCTGTCAAAGCTATCATCGTGGATGAACTGGCAAATTCCTTAAAGCCCCTGGGTATTTACGAACGCAGTGACCTCAAGTCCCGTGAGCATGAAGGATTGCCCGATACCAATGGTCTTCTTTTCGGACAGACACCGCCAAATTTTGTGGATATTATAGAAAATGGAATTCACTATCAGGTAAATATTGTGGAAGGTCAGAAGTCCGGCTTCTACTGTGACCAACGAGAAAACAGAGCTATTACTGCTAAATATACCAAAGGTAAAAGGGTATTGGATTGCTTTTGCTATTCAGGAGGTTTTACATTAAATGCTTTTCGAGAAGGCGCTGCTTCAGTGACTTCAGTCGATAGTTCTGCTTTAGCGATTGAGACTTTAATTAATAATGTTCGTAATAATGGCTTTGATGTAAGCAAGCATCAGGCAGTACAATCGGATGTCAATAAATACCTTCGGGATTTAGGTGAGCAAGGGGAGAAGTTTGATCTTATTGTGTTAGATCCTCCTAAATATGCACCTTCGCGTTCTTCTTTGGAAAAGGCTTCAAGAGCTTACAAAGACTTAAATAGAAGAGGCATGCTTTTACTGAATAGTGGAGGATTGCTTTCGACTTATTCCTGTTCTGGAGCGATGGATATTGATACCTTCAAACAAGTTTTAGCTTGGGCAGCTTTGGATGCAGGAAAGGAAATTCAGTTTATTCATCAATTCTCACAACCTGAAGATCATCCTGTACGGGCTTCTTTCCCTGAGGGGGAATACCTAAAAGGATTGTTGGTTCGGGTACTGTAATTCGACAAGAAATAGAAGTAATAAGGGCAAAACAGATCGTTTTGCCCTTGTTTATTGTTAGAAAAGCTGATAATTAGCTTTATTTTTTAATAAGATCTAACCAAGCCTTAGCCATTAAATTTGCTCCTGCAAGACTGGTATGTACGCCGTCTGTTGTCCAATAAGCTCCATTGTTAGCCTTTAATGCTTGATCAAATACTTGTTGGAATGGTAAGAATACGGCTTTGTATTCTTTAGCTAATTCTCTTGAAACATTCTGGTATTTTGTAAACTCCGGAAACCAAGAGTCATTGACATGTTTTACATTGTTGACAGCGAAAGGCTCACAGATAATCAATTTTACATTGGGTAATGCTTTGAATGTTTTATCCAACAATTCCTTGTATTGGCCTTTGTACTGTTCAGGTGTATTTACCGCACCACGGTCCTTTGTGCGCCAGAAATCATTGACCCCAATCATGATGCTGAGTACGTTTGGCTGAATCGCTAGGGCATCCTGATTCCAACGGTTTAATAAATCGGGAACACGGTTGCCCGAAATCCCACGGTTATAGATCTTGATGTTTTTAGATGCATGGTCATTTAACAAGGTGCTGGAAGCAAGCATGGCATATCCAGTACCCAAAGCATTGGCAACATTGGGCTCAGCATTAGTTTTATTTCTTCCAGCGTCAGTAATTGAATCGCCTTGAAATAAAATAATATCATTATTAGCAAGGCTGATTTTACCGGTTTTAGCTGCCGAGAAATCTTCAGCTTGTACTAGGGAAGTGCCAACGGTAGTCGCTGCTATTCCCAATAAACCTTTCTTTAAAAAGTCTCTTCTGTTGTTCATGTGTTTTAGTCTAGGTAGAAATTGTCTTAGCAAGTTAATGAAACTAACAGAATTTGACAATTGCTTCCCGAATTATTTTACATGCTTCTTTAATCTGTTCTTTGCTAATGGTCAATGGAGGAGCCACACGTAATGCTGTTTCGCAATGCAAGTACCAGTCGATAATAATTCCTTTCTCGGCACAATAATTACTGACAGCATACACCTGGTCGAAATTCTCTAACTGTAAACACATCATCAATCCTAAGCCACGTATTTCTTTTATTTGTGGTATTTGCAGTTCCTCTCGGAATAGTTGTGCTTTTTCAGCTACTTGTTCAACCAATTGCTCTTGAATGATCACCTCTAAAGAAGCCTTTGCTGCAGCACAGCTGACAGGATGACCTCCAAAAGTGGTAATATGACCTAGCATAGGATTGTCCTTGATGACATCCATGATTTCCTTGGGAGCAACAAAAGCACCTAATGGCATTCCACCACCAATACCTTTAGCCAACATCAGAATGTCTGGCACAATATCGAAGTGTTCGAATGCGAATAACTTACCTGTACGCCCAAAGCCTGTTTGTATCTCATCAAATATCAATAGCGCCCCTGTATCGGAACATTTCTGTCTCAATGCCTTCATGTACTCCTTAGATGGAACACGTACGCCTGCTTCACCCTGAATGGCCTCTACGATGACAGCAGCTGTCTGATCTGTAATAGCGTCCAAATCCGCTATGTCATTATAGGTTATAAAGTCGATTTCGGGAAGTAGGGGAGCATAAGCTTTACGGTATTCGTCATTGCCAATCAGGCTAAGCGCACCTTGTGTACTTCCATGGTAAGCTTGTTTGGCGGCAATAATTTGTCTGCGTCCAGTGTATTTCTTGGCGATCTTCATGGAACCTTCTACGGCCTCTGCACCCGAGTTGGTGAGATAAACCGATTGAAAGCTATCTGGTAATACGTTCAACAAGTCAGTAGCAAACTGCACTTGTGGCGCTTGCACGAACTCGCCATATACGGTCACATGCATGAATTTGTCCAATTGCTGTTTTATAGCATCCAATACCTTTGGATGGCGATGACCGATATTACTCACATTAAAGCCAGAAACCAAATCCATATATTTCTGTTGATTAGGGCCATAAAGGTAAATACCTTCGGCACGTTCAACTTCAATTAATCTTGGGGAATTGGATGTTTGGGCTGTATTTTTTAAGAATAGCTCTCGATTACTAATCATGATAAGATGGATAAAGTGCAAAAATAGCAAATATAGCTTGCTTTAGGGTAGGCTCTGTCTCGGGAATGCCATAAAAAAAGCTCCTTAATTGGAGCTTCTTTAGTTTTTATTTCGACCTTCAAGTTCTTTGTAGAGGAGTTTGATGAACTCTTGTTCTACTGCAAAGAATTGGGAAGACCGGGCTTGACCGATTACCTCGGCAAACTTAGATCGGTATTCTTTTTTGATTTCTACTTCTTGAGCGTCAAATTCAATGATATCTTGACTACCTCTGAAATTGTTTCTCGGGGAGTTTCTCATATCTGCTGAACGCTTATTCTTTTTTGATTTGACATCCATAATCTCCTTAAAATACTGATTGTATAAAGGGAAGAAGCGTTGAGCTTCTGCAGGAGTCAAGCGCAATTGTTTGGAAATGTAGGCAGCCTTTTGTTTCTCGATCGCTTCAAAACGTTCCTGATTAGACTGTCCCATAGCCACGGCACTTGCAAACAAAATCAGACAAATCGTTGTAATAACATGTTTTAAACGAACCATTATAATGTATAATTTAAGTAAAGTTCTAAATCTTCATCATCGATTCCACTACCAATCTGTTTAGAGTCTTCAGGCTCATAAATATACTCGGCAAACTCGCTGATATCTGATGCATCACTGTAACTTGAAAGATAATTTAGGATTTCCTCTTTAGGTATCTCATTCAAAGCTACGGAATTCTCCTTAGAAAATTGAGGTTGATCCTGATTAAAGCTGTTCCAAGTTAAGAAGAGGGCTACAGACGCGGCTGCAATACCGCCTAACCAAGCATATTTACGTTTGCTGCTACCATGGTTCGCATCTTTAGTGGCAGCAGGCATTTGTATGATTTTTGTATCATTTACCTGATCCAAGATGCGGTCTTCCAATTGATCAAAGTATCCTTGCGGCACTTCAAATCCATCGGCATCCACCGTAGCTTTTAGTTTTTCTACTGCAATGTTGGCCATCATGTGCTCTTCCGCTTCAGCAAAGTAGCCTTCAGGGACGGTAAAACCATCTTCCATAGGTGCCAAGCTGTGCTCATCTTCTTGCACACGTGCCATAATCCTGTCGGTAAGACCTTCAAAGTATCCTTGCGGTACTTCTGGTTCTTGTTCGCTCTGGAACTTATCGATAGCTACCTGAGCCATCAGCTGATCTTCCATCTCCACAAAGTACCCTTCAGGTACTTGGAAGTTATCACCCTCCCGTAATCCGTCGAATTTAATGTTGCTGATCAGTTGCGATTCCAATGTATCGAAATAACCTTCAGGTGTTGTAAATCCTGTGTTTTGTTCTCCTTTTAGTTGTTCAAGCTTAACTTGTGAAAGGATTTTCTCAGGAAGTTCATTGAAGTAGTTATCAGGTACAATGAAAGGGTTGACACGCAACGAATTAGGTAAGTGGTTGCTTCCCGTGTTTTCGTGATATGTGTTGTATTCTTTCATGGTACACTAATAGATGATTTAGAGGCCAAAAGGTTTAATCGTGCGCAGCAAAAAAGTTCTCTATTTTTTTAACTGCTAAATGGTATGAAGCTTTCAATGCACCGACACTTGTTCCCAATACTTCAGAGATCTCTTCATATTTCATATCCTCAAAGTACTTCATGTTAAAAACAAGTCTTTGTTTGTCTGGCAAAGTTAGTATGGCTTGTTGTAATTTCAATTGTGCTTTATCACCATTGAAATAAGAACCGTCTGCTAACGATTCTGATAAATAAGCAGAGCTCTCGTCATCTAACGAGACGCTCTGCTTCTGTTTCTTTTTATTTAAGAAAGTAATACACTCATTGGTCGCGATTCGGTATAACCAAGTATACAGTTGCGAGTCTTCCCTGAACTTCTCTAAGTTGCGCCATACTTTGATGAAAATATCTTGTACAACATCATCCGCATCATCATGGTCAATGACCATTCGTCTGACGTGCCAATAGATTTTTTGCTGATATTTTTTTAGCAATAAGCGGAAAGCCTCTTCGCGAGTACTTTCGTCTGCAAACTTTGCTATTATCAGGGAATCTTCCATAGGTATTATTTTCTGCTGATTACTTTGCGCACTGCATTTACAATATGTGCAGCGTCTAATCCGTATTTTTCCATTAATTGTGCTGGTGTACCTGATTCACCGAAGCTATCATTTACAGCAACATACTCTTGAGGAGTAGGCAATTTCTGCGCCAATAATTGCGCAACGCTATCTCCAAGACCTCCTAAACGGTTGTGCTCTTCAGCTGTTACCACACATCCTGTCTTGGTAACTGACTTCAAGATAGCCTCTTCGTCCAATGGTTTAATGGTGTGAATATTGATGATTTCAGCATTGATACCTAATTTCTCCAATTCTTCACCAGCTTGAATAGCCTCCCATACCAAGTGTCCTGTAGCGATGATGGTTACATCAGTACCTTCATTTAACATGACTGCTTTACCGATCTCGAATGTCTGATCAGCAGGTGTGAAATTAGGAACTACCGGACGTCCAAAACGAAGGTATGCAGGTCCTTCATGGTTTACTAACGCTAAAGTAGCTGCTTTGGTTTGGTTGAAATCACAAGGATTGATAACAGTCATGCCCGGAAGCATTTTCATTAAACCAATATCCTCTAAGATTTGGTGAGTTGCACCATCTTCACCTAATGTTAATCCAGCATGTGAAGCACAGATTTTCACATTCTTACCAGAGTAAGCGATAGATTGACGGATTTGGTCATAAACACGACCTGTAGAGAAGTTAGCGAAAGTACCTGTAAAAGGGATTTTTCCACCGATGGTTAATCCAGCAGCAATACCCATCATATTTGCTTCTGCAATTCCGATTTGGAAGAAGCGCTCAGGATATGCTTTGATAAAGTCGTTCATTTTCAATGAACCGATTAAGTCAGCACATAGTGCGACTACATTTTCGTTCTGTTTTCCAGCTTCCAATAATCCGGCGCCGAAACCAGAGCGTGTATCTTTTGATTCTGTATACGTGTATTTTTTCATGTTATGCAGTCTGATTCGTCGGGAAAGAATATAAACCTCTATCCCTAAGAAGATCCAACAAAAGGGTCTACGAATTAATAATCACCAATTGTTCTAGGAATTTGATTTAAGGCGATTTCCAATTGTTCGTCATTTGGAGCAACACCATGCCATTTGTGAGATCCCATCATGAAATCAACACCTTTACCCATTTCTGTGTGTAATAAAATGATCACCGGTTTTCCTTTTCCAGTACGAGATTTAGCCTCATCTAGACCATTGATCACTTGTTGCATATCATTTCCATTAGCAACTTCCATGACATCCCATCCAAATGCTTCCCACTTCGCACTTAGGTTGCCTAAAGAAAGAACATCATCAGTAGAACCATCGATCTGCGCATTGTTATAGTCAACTGCTGCAATGATATTGTCCATTTTGTTATGCGGCGCATACATTGCTGCCTCCCAAACTTGACCT
Source organism: Sphingobacterium lactis (assembly GCF_051951495.1). Taxonomy (GTDB): domain Bacteria; phylum Bacteroidota; class Bacteroidia; order Sphingobacteriales; family Sphingobacteriaceae; genus Sphingobacterium; species Sphingobacterium lactis_A. The sequence continues at coordinate 670,666 of NZ_JBNHAS010000002.1, forward strand.
TCTTGCAATTCACCATCACCCATCAATACATAAACCAGGCTGTTGTCCTTGTTTAATTTTTTTGCTTGAGCAGCACCGATCGCTACAGAAAGACCTTGACCTAGGGAACCAGAAGCTACACGGATTCCTGGAAGGTGCTCGTGTGTAGTTGGGTGACCCTGAAGTCTAGAGTTGATTTTTCTGAAGGTAGCAAGCTCACTCACTGGGAAATATCCAGCGCGCGCCAATGTACTGTAGAAAACTGGGGAAATGTGACCGTTCGATAAGAAGAAAAGATCTTCTCCGATACCATCCATGTTAAAGGAAGGATCATGCTTCATGGCATGAAAGTACAATGCAACAAAGTAATCAGTACAACCCAAAGAACCCCCTGGGTGACCCGATTGACATGCATGTACCATACGAACGATGTCTCTTCTTACTTGTGAAGCGATTTGTTCAAGTTTTGTTATATCTGCACTCATCTTAATGTATAATATTTCGATAATTTGCGGATAAAGTTAATGATTTTTAATGAATTTTAGATCGCTTCGCTACTAGATATGAGATATGAGACCGCTTCGCTGTTAGATGTATGGTTTGAGAAAGAAAGGGTGATAGGATTAAGAGCAATTTTTGGTATGGATTTAAAGATAAAAACATCATTGAAAGAAAAGAGTTGTCAATGGCTATACAGAATCCCCACCTTCCATCCAAATAAAAAAGGACTTGTGAATCATCTCACAAGTCCTTTTTTATATCTTTAAGACTAACGCGCTTACTATCTCATATCTCACATCTCATATCTAACAGCGCAGCGATCTTAAACTACATCGCATTCGCTACAACCTCATCCACTTCAGGGACCATACGTTTCAATAAGCCTTCGATTCCGGCTTTTAGGGTGATGGTAGAAGATGGACATCCTGAGCATGATCCACGAAGTTCAACCGTTACTATACCGTTGTCGAAAGATTTGTAAGCGATTGCTCCGCCATCTTGTTCTACGGCTGGACGTACATAGTCGTGTAAAACCTGTTGGATTTTCACTTCTACATCATTTCCTTCAAAAATCACTTCTTCAGAGTGCTCCTCAGGTTTAACAGCCAATTCAGATTCTACAGCGCCTTTTACGAACTCTTTCAATAAAGCTTCGATATCCGACCATTCCGCATCTTCAGTCTTGGTGATGGTAACAAAGTTGCTGGCAAAGAAAACACCATTTACAAAATTGAATTTGAATAATTCACGTGCAAATGCTGACTCTTGTGCTTTCTCCCGATCTGGATAATCCAAACTACCATTTATTAACAACTTGTTAACCAAGAATTTCATGGTTGCCGGATTAGGGGTACTTTCTGTATATACGTTTATTGTTGCCATGTTCTCTCTAATAAAAATTTAACAAATATAGGGTATTTCAAGCTGTAAGCCCGTCATTGGGGCGTCAAAGCTTATAATTGAACCCCAGTATAATTGCTTGGTGATATAGCCTTGATCTCTGCTTTTACCTCATCGGATACTTGTAAGTTCTCTACAAATTCCGCAATGGTATCCTGCGTAACGTGGCTGTTTGTTCTGGTCAAATCCTTTAATGCTTCGTATGGTTTTGGATATCCTTCACGACGCAATATTGTTTGAATAGCTTCTGCAACAACCGCCCAATTGTTTTCAAGGTCTTCTTGGAAAGCTGTTTCATTCAAGATCAACTTACGTAATCCTCGTAAGGTCGATTTAATCGCAATTAATGTATGCGCCATAGGGACACCTACATTACGCAATACGGTAGAATCCGTTAAATCACGCTGTAATCTTGAAATTGGAAGTTTTGCCGATAAATGCTCAAATACAGCATTCGCCAAGCCTAAATTACCCTCTGCATTTTCAAAATCAATAGGATTTACTTTATGTGGCATCGCCGAAGAACCAATTTGACCCGCAGTAATTTTCTGTTTGAAGTAATCCATGGAAATATAAGTCCAGATATCACGACAAAGGTCAATAACGATGTTGTTAATGCGTTTCAAGTTATCGCAAGAAGCAGCAAAGTTATCGTAATGTTCAATTTGCGTAGTAGTTTGCGAACGATCCAAACCTAAAACCTCATTGACAAAGTTGTTTCCAAATGCCACCCAGTCATTATTTGGATAAGCAACATGGTGTGCATTGAAATTACCTGTAGCACCACCAAATTTAGCTGAGTAAGGAACCTGCGTCAATAAGTTCAATTGTTTCTCGATACGTTCGATAAATACTTTGATTTCCTTTCCTAAACGAGTAGGAGAAGCTGGCTGTCCATGCGTACGAGCCAACATGGGAACTTTTTCCCAAGAATTAGATAATGACTTCAATTCGTCCACTAATTCTTGAATTGCCGGTAAATACACGGCATCAATGGCTGCTTTCCAAGAATAAGGAATAGCGGTGTTATTAATATCTTGAGATGTTAATCCGAAGTGGATGAATTCTAAGGAATCCGTTAATCCTAATTTCTCAAATTCATTTTTCAAGAAATATTCAACAGCTTTCACATCGTGATTGGTCACTTTTTCTGTATCCTTAATCCATTCAGCATCCGCCAAACTGAAGTTGCGGTAGATATCGCGTAGCTTTTCATTTAAGCTACCATCAAAATGACTAAGTTGCGGAATACCTGATTGAGACAGGGCAATAAAATATTCTACCTCCACCAATACACGGTATTTGATCAAAGCAAACTCGGAAAAGTAATTTGATAAATCTTTCGTGCTGTTGTAATATCTGCCATCAATCGGCGTAACTGCGGTAAGTGGGGATAATGTCATGAGTTATAATATATTTTGGCGGTAAAAATAAGGAAAGAGGAGACAAAAGACAATAGATATTAGACATCAGACGGTAGAAATGTCAAGTTGTTACTTTACGAAATCTTGGATAAACTGGCTCCAACCTATAAATTCAATAGTCTGAAATCTGTTGTCTATCCTCTGTTGTCTTCGACAAAAACAACAAAAGCCCGTTTCTAAAACGGGCTTTTGGAGTATTTTTGAATTTGTTCGGATTATTGAACGTTTTTCTTCAAAGAATCAACAGCTTGCTCAGCAGTTGAATCAACAGCGTTGATTGCTGAATCAGCAGTGTTTTTCAATGAATCAGAAACAGCGTTTGCAGTTGAATCGATAGCGTTAGCAGCTGAATCAGCAGCAGCTTCAGTTTTAGTTTCAGCGTTGTTACAAGAAGCAACAGCTACAGTTAAAGCTAAACCTAAGAATCCGAATTTTAATACATTTTTCATTTTTAATTTTTTATTTAGTTGAAACAAATTTGTTTATTTAATCCTTAATACCTCATACCTTAGAAAGGTAACCCAAAAAAAATATTTTTTTTATAATCACTTTAAATGAGTTGATTCTCAGTAGATTATTTTAATCCTTTTTGCTTTGGGCAGCGCAAATATACTACTGTTTTGCTGATTTGCAACAACAAAAAACAAAATTTGTTAAATTTTTGTTATTTTTTTAAATTACATATATGTTCGATAAACTAAAAAATGCTATAAAGCTCTTTAAATCAGTGGATTTGGAGCAGTTGGAAAAAATCTCACAGAAAGTTGATTTAGCCGAAGTTTTGTCATCTGTATCAAAAATGGATGAAAATCAGCTCAAAATGGCCATGAAAATGTTGACTGGAAGTAAGAAAAAAAGAGAAGCTCCACCCATAAATGCCGACTTTTATGAGGTCTCCTCAAAATTATCTGCCGAAGATCAAGCTCTACAAATGAAAGTGCGCCATTTCTTGGAAACAGAAATTAAGCCTATAGTAAACAAATATTGGTTGCATGATGAATTTCCTTTTGAGGTCATCCCTAAGCTCGCTGAGCTCAACGTATGTGGCTATGTCTATGAGGGCTATGGTTGTGCCGGTGGGACTTCCCTAATGGACGGTATCATTGCCAGTGAATTTGGACGTATCGATCCTTCCATCGCTACATTTTTAGGTGTTCAGAGCGGACTTGCTATGGGGTCTATCTATATGTGTGGTTCGGATGAGCAGAAGAACGAATGGTTACCTGCCATGCAGCAGCTTAAGAAAATCGGGGCCTTTGGGCTAACCGAGCCTTTGGTAGGTTCGGCTACAGCCGGTGGTCTTACCACCACATGTAAAAGAGAAGGGGATACCTGGGTGCTAAATGGTCAGAAAAAATGGATCGGAAACTCGACTTTCTCGGATATCACGATTATCTGGGCCAGGGATTTAGATGATCAACAGGTGAAAGGTTTTATCGTTCGAAAGGAGAATCCAGGATTTTCTGTAGAGAAAATCAAAGATAAAATGGCCTTACGTATTGTTCAGAATGGTTTGATCACCTTGACCGATTGCCGTATTCCGGAATCAGACCGCATGCCATTTGCCAATTCATTTAAAGACACCGCCAAGGTGCTGCAGATGACTCGAGCGGGTGTGGCATGGATGGCAGTGGGATGTGCCCGTGGAGCTTATGAAAACGCCTTAGATTACACCATCAAGAGAGAACAGTTCGGAAAGCCGATTGCTTCCTTCCAATTGATCCAAAATCACTTGGTCGAAATGCTGTCTAATTTAACCGCCATGCAGACGTTGGTTTTCCGCCTTTCGGAAATACAGGATGATGAAAAATTGAAAGATGAGCATGCTTCCTTAGCCAAGGTGTTTTGTACCATGCGTATGCGTGATATCGTTTCCAGAGCAAGAGAGGTTATGGGTGGGAATGGAATTCTTTTGGAATATAACGTTGCTCGCTTCTTGGCGGATGCCGAGGCCATCTATTCTTACGAAGGAACCAAAGAAATCAATTCTTTGATCGTGGGACGTAGCATCACGGGATTCAGTGCCTTTGTATAAGTTGAAGAAATAATCTTTAACATGATATCTTAGTGCACAATGATTTGATTGTGCACTTTTTTTATTTTCCACCTATCGCTACGCCACATAAATCCCTTAATAGGCTAATATTGCTTTGAGTTTAAATACATTCAAACAGTATATTGGTTAGGGTTTGCTTCGAGACACTTAGGGAATTTCCTTGGATCTGATAGGGATCTTGTTCGGATCTCGTTCGGTCGGAACCGAACGAGATCCGAAGGAGATCCGAACAAGTTCCGAAGGAGATCCGTTAGAGTCTCGAAGCAAACCCCTAGGAAACCCCTGTGTGAGACGATGAGAATACAAACAAAAGACAACAGAATTTAGGCGAAGGACTATGGGATTTTTGGTGAAATTAATAATCGAAAAGTAGGTATTAATGGATTAATTTGAAGCGATCATTTAGCGTATTTATATTCAAGGTTGGGGTGATTGAATCTTTTTTAAATGAATGGATATATTGTACATAAAAAAAGCGACCGAATTGATATTCGATCGCTTTTTCTATGTTATCCTTTATGGGGATTATTTCTTGTTTTTATTTTGTTGAGCTGCTTGTTGAGCGCGCATCATATCTTCCATTTTCTTTTGGAAAGATGATTTCTTTTCTGATTCTGGTTTCTTTTTGTGTGCTTCGATTTTCGCTAAGATTTTATCATCATTTACGAATTGACGAATCAATACTTGCGTTAAGAAGGTAAGAACCGCAGAAAGGAAGTAATAATAGTTCAGACCTGCAGGGAAGCTGTTCAATACAAAGAAGAAGATCAACGGCATAAAGTAACCGATGTATTTCATCTGATTGTTTGCTCCTGCTGACGTCGCGTTATTATACCAAGTGGTTAATAAGGTGGTGATCGTCATCAACACACACATTAACGAGATGTGATCAATAAATCCGAAGAGAGAAGGGAAAGTGATCGGCGCATCATAAGTTGATAGATCCTTAACCCATAGGAAGCTTTCTCCACGTAATTCGAACAAGTTCGGGAAGAAGAAGAAGAACGCTAGGGTAAATGGCATTTGCAATAGCAAAGGCAAACATCCTCCAAGTGGGTTAACACCTGCTTGCTTATAAAGCTTCATTTGTTCTTGTTGCAACAACATTGGGTTATCATCGCCCACCTTCGCTTTAATCTCATCCAATTGCGGTTTTAACACACGCATTTTACCCATGGATTGGTATGACTTGTAGGTCAATGGGAACATCAATAATTTTAAGAACAAGGTTAAGATTAGAATCACAATACCGTAGTTCATGTTGAATCCATCAAGGAAATCAAAAATCGGTACAGTAATGAATTTGTTGATCCAGCTCATTGGGCCCCATCCCATATTGATGATTTTATCAAATCCATTCCCTTCAGCCTTTAAGGTCTTATACTTGTTAGGTCCGAAGAAGAAGCTGAAGCTGTATTGGGTATTTGGCTGATTTAAGGCAGGCAGTTCCGCAGTAGCTTGGTAGTTCTTCACATAACCATCCTGGGTCATGAAAGTTGACTTCAATTTACTGTTGCTTAATCCTTCCTTACTGGTCAATACGGTTGAGAAGAAATGTTGTTTGAAACCGATCCAATTGACCTTTTTCTCGATAGTTTCTTCTTCATCACTGGTTTCAGAAAGGTGATCTACCGATCCCTCTACATCACGATAGTAAATTGCAGATTTCTCACGCTCAGATTTTACATTACGTTCTTTTTGAAGTAGGGTAGACTGCCAGTTCAATAATACTGTCTGCGACTTCACATCCATCAGGTCATTTAGACCAACTGCTTTCACGTCTAATTTTAAGTTGTAGTCGTTTCCAGCAAGTGTATAGATGTAGTCGATGTATTTATCAGCAGCATAAGACAAGCGCATGGTCAATGATTTGGAATCTTTTCCAGTAACGGAAAATCCTGTACCCTGAGCTTGGAAGTAAAGGTCATTGGTCTTTACAGCCTTACCTGGAATATTGAATTCTAATCCGAAACGGTTATCATTTCCATCAAATAGAACCACTTTCGTTCCATCGAAATTCTTTTCTCCTTTTAATTCTACCGATTTAACACGTCCACCTTTGTTCGTTAATTTAACGATCAAGCGTTCGTTTTCTAAGATTAAATCTTGTTCCTGACCTACCGATGCAGCACCGAAAGGCTGAGTTAATAAAACAGAGTCTGGAGTTTGAGGTACTAATTGCGCGGTCTTCATGGAGTCAGCAACAGGGGCTGTTCCATTCTGGGCATGCTTAATTGAGTCTTGAAGTTGTTGTTCCTTTTTAATCTCGTCTTCTGATGGCTTTAATAAATAAAAAGAGCCGATCAGGATACCGAAGATTAAAACAAAACCTAGAATGTTATTTCTATCCATTTTTTATTGTTTACTATTCTTTCGTCGTGTTCTTTAACTGCGATGTTTTCTTATGCGCTAAAGCAGCGGCTACAAAGCTAACAAAAAGTGGGTGAGGATTTACTACTGTTGACTTTAATTCTGGGTGAAATTGTCCAGCTACGAAAAAAGGATGGTCTTTCAGCTCCACAATTTCCACTAATCCAGTGTCTGGATTGAATCCTGAGGCAATCATACCTGCCTTTTCGTAATCTTTCAAATATTCGTTATTGAACTCATAACGGTGACGGTGTCTCTCAGAGATCTTAGTCTTACCGTAAATATGGAATGCTTTAGAGCCTTTTTTGATTTCACAATCATAAGCTCCCAAGCGCATCGTACCACCCATATTGGTGATGTTCTTTTGCTCTTCCATCAAATTGATAACCGGATGAGGCGTTTTATCGTCCATCTCGAAGCTGTTTGCTCCTTTAAGACCTAAAACATTACGTCCGAATTCGATTACCGAACATTGCATCCCTAAACAGATACCAAAGAATGGGATCTTGCTTTCACGTACGAAGCGGATGGTCTCTAATTTACCTTCTAAACCTCGCTCACCAAAACCCGGTGCTACCAATACGCCATCAAGACCTCTTAGTTTCTCTGAAACGTTTTCTTGGTTCACACTCTCCGCCGCAATGTATTTTACCTTTACACGAGTCTCATTGCTTGCGCCAGCATGAATGAAGGCCTCAGCAATGGATTTATAAGCATCCGGAAGTTCTACATATTTACCAACTAAACCAATGTTGATTTCATCCGTAGGGTTTTTCAATCTGCCTAAGAATGCTTTCCATTGTTCCAGGTTAGGTTCGTTTTTAGTCGAAAGTTTCAATTTAGCCAATACAGTTTTGTCCAATTGTTCTTTCAGCATGTTCAAAGGAACATCGTAAATGGTCGGTGCATCGATGGATTCGATAACAGCATTGATATTTACATTACAGAATAAGGCTAACTTCTTACGGATATCGTTGTTCAATTTGTGTTCAGTACGACAAACTAAGATATCTGGTTGAACACCATATTCCAATAATGTTTTAACAGAATGTTGCGTAGGTTTTGTTTTCAACTCACCAGCTGCCGCTAGGTAAGGAACAAGGGTAAGGTGGATCACCAAAGAGTCGTTATTGCCCAACTCCCAACGTAATTGTCTCACTGCCTCAATAAATGGAAGCGATTCGATATCACCTACAGTACCACCAAGTTCTGTGATGACGATGTCGTAATCCCCGGATTGACCGAGTAACAACATTCTACGTTTAATTTCATCGGTAATGTGTGGAACGACCTGGACGGTCTTTCCAAGGTATGCTCCTGCGCGCTCTTGCTCAATAACGTGGCTGTAGATACGGCCTGTTGTCACGTTGTTGGCTTGAGAGGTAGGTACGTTCAAGAAACGCTCGTAGTGACCTAAGTCAAGGTCAGTTTCTGCTCCATCCTCTGTAACATAGCATTCACCATGTTCATACGGATTAAGTGTTCCTGGATCGATGTTGATGTACGGGTCAAATTTCTGGATGGTTACTTTAAAACCACGTGCCTGGAGAAGCTTGGCAAGGGAGGCTGCAATAATACCTTTCCCTAACGACGAAGTTACGCCGCCCGTAACAAAGATGTATTTAGTCATAGCAATATATGGATTTCTAAAGATTTTTGATCAAAATTAGGTGCGATCAAATGCTCTATGTACGGGATACAAAGGTATGAATTTTTATTAGATTTAGGATAAAAAAAATTCCTACCAATATTTTTAAGGTTATGCTTTTGGGATCAATTTGTTAAATGCCTCTGCGATAACTTCAAGGAGAATATAAACCTGCTCAGACTGCTATTTTATCTCAATTTTTACCTTCAAATAACATAGAATTGCTTTAACTTTAGTCATAAATTGAACATATCATATGGAATATAGAAGAATGGGTAAATCAGGATTGCAACTTAGCGTGCTGTCCTTTGGTTCGTGGGTTACTTTTGCAAGACAAACCGATGACCATACCAATGAAAGATTAATGACGCAAGCTTATGAGGCGGGTGTCAATTTTTTTGATAATGCGGAGGTATATTCTGCCGGATTATCAGAGGAAATGATGGGTCGTGTCTTGAAAAAGCTTAACTGGGATAGATCTTCTTATGTATTGTCCAGCAAAGCCTATTTTGGTTGGAAAGGAGAGGATAAGAAACCAAACCAACATGGTTTGAGTAGAAAACATTTAATGGAGGCTTGCCACGAGGCTTTAGAGCGCCTGCAAGTGGAGTATTTGGATTTGTACTATTGTCACCGTCCGGATGCGAATGTGCCCATGGAAGAGGTGGTTCGCACCATGAACACCTTAATTCAACAGGGTAAGGTGTTTTACTGGGGTACAAGCGAATGGACTGCTGCCGAAATCATGGAGGCGCATATGATTGCTAAGGATTTAGGATTAGAAGGCCCTGCGGTGGAACAGCCGGAATACAATTTGTTCAACAGACGTAAATTAGAGGTGGACTATGCGCCAATCTTCAGAAACGTAGGCATGGGAACGACCATTTGGAGTCCTTTGGCATCTGGGATTTTAACAGGTAAATACAATGATGGTATTCCAGAGGGATCAAGAATGTCTTTGGAAGGTTACGAATGGTTAAAGGATCGTGCGGTGGTAGAGGATAAGATTAACCGTATAAAAGCTTTAGGTGACTTCGCCAATGAATTGGGTGTGTCTTTGCCAACGCTATCCATAGCTTGGTGTATTAGTAATCCGAATGTAACTACGGCTATATTGGGAGCTACTAAAGTAGATCAGTTGACTGAAAATCTAAAAGCCTTGGAGGTTCTTCCTTTGATGACCGAAGAAGTAAAGCAGAAGATTGATGATATTATGGGGACAAAACCAGTTGTGATTCGCAACTAGTCTCTTAAATAGATAGAATTGAAATCCTGGGTTATGATAAATGGCTCAGGATTTTTTTGGTAGAGTTGGGTTCGGTAGGTAGAAAATAAAATAGGGCTATGACAGATGTCAAGCCCTAAAATATCTTTTACAAGAAGTCTTTCTCGATTATCTTTTAGCTTTGATACGAGCAGCTTTACCGGTAAGTCCACGAAGATAGAATAATTTCGCACGACGTACTTTACCTACGCTGTTAACTTCAATTTTTTCAATGTTAGGAGAGTTTATAGGGAAAATACGTTCAACACCCACACCGTTTGAGATTTTACGAACGGTAAATGTAGCGTTAACACCTTCACTGTTTAACTGAATAACCACACCTTGGTACACCTGTACACGCTCTTTATTTCCTTCGCGAATTTTATAATGAACGCTGATGGTATCTCCTGCTTTGAAAGCGGGAATTTCATTTTTTACTACCGCTTGTTCTTCTACAAATTTTACTAAATCCATGATTCTGAGTAATTAATAACGATATTTAACCTGTAAAAATCGGAATGCAATATTACAGCTTTATTTTTAAATATGGAAATACTTTTTGAAAATATTTTCCTTTTTATTCAATGCGTGCAAAAGTAGGGATTATTCTATTGGAAACCTTAAGAAATGTAAAATAATTTTGGGGGAATAGGGTTGTAGAGGTTTGTTATAAAATAAGAATCAATAAATGAGAAGGTTATAAAATTTTATTAAAAAAGACTTGACAAAAATAAAAATCGCCGTATATTTGTGCCACACAAAACAAAGGTGATACCATTTCGGGGTGTAGCGTAGCCCGGTATCGCGCCACATTTGGGATGTGGAGGTCGTAGGTTCGAATCCTGCCACCCCGACAACACTTACACTAAGTAAGGTCAAAAACCCTCAAATTCTATGAATTTGAGGGTTTTTTTGTTTTATATTATATCAGGAAACCCCAATAAATATCAATCTAAATGTGAGTTAAACGGTGAGTCTTTTTAAGTTTTATATTTACTCACCGGATAGCTTATAAATAATTGTAAATCATTTATTTACAACATTTATTTTGATGCTATTTATTATTGTTTGACTTCTTTACTGCATCATATCCAATAGTTGGATTGAGAGAACTGCACTAAAGTGTATCAGTTGAACATAAAATAAATGGATATGAAGAGTAAAAACACTTTTGGGATTCAATTCCTGTTACGGTTGCCCAAGAACAAGAAAGACGAAATGGCCACTGTTTATGCAAGGATTACAGTAAACGGCCGTAGAACTGAAATTTCCCTAAAAAGCAAAGTATCGATCAACAATTGGGACGAAGTAAAAGGAAGAGCAAAAGGAAAACGCCAAGAAATCGTAAAGCTGAACAGCCACATGGAGCAGGTACGCTCCCTTATTTTCGATTGTTATCACCAGTTGGTGCAGCAAAATAAAACCGTTACCATTGAAGCGGTTAAATCTGTCTACCTAGGCGAGGACATAGAGGAAACAATGACTCTTCTAAAGCTAGTGGAATACCATAAACAAGTGGCAGTAAGTAAACTTGCCCCCGGTACCATGAAAAATTATTATACCACCGAAACCTATATTCAAAAATTTATAAAACAAAAATATGGAAAAAAAGACATACCGTTGGATGAACTGAACTATCGGTTCATTTTGGATTTTGAAAACTTCCTTAATGACTACAAACCTAAAGATCATCATAAGCCCATAAATAATAATGGGGTGATGAAACATATGGAACGTTTGCGGAAGATGGTCAATTTGGCTGTTACGATGGATTGGCTGGTTAGGGATCCATTTGCCAAATACAAACTTCGGTTTGAAAAGGTAGAAAGAGGCCATTTGTCAAAAGAGGAGCTAACTGTTTTGCTTAATAAATCCTTTTCAATAGAGCGTCTGCAATCCGTGTCGGACATGTTCATTTTTAGTTGCTATACAGGTCTTGCTTACATCGACATTTTTAACCTGACCCCCGAAAATATTTCAAAAGGAATCGACGGAAAAGATTGGTTGACGACAAAAAGACAAAAGACCGATACAACGGTTCGAGTTCCTTTGCTGCCCGAGGCTTCAGATCTTCTTAAGAAGTACAGAGGGCATCCGGTAGCTGAGGCGAATGGAACGATCTTCCCTGTCATATCCAACCAGCGAATGAACGGTTATTTAAAAGAGATCGCAGAAATTTGCGGCATCAATAAAAATTTAACGTTCCATCTCGCAAGGCATACTTTTGCTACAACGGTGACATTAAGCAATGGTGTGCCAATTGAATCGGTGAGTAAAATGCTTGGCCATACATCTATACGTACCACCCAAATTTATGCTAAGGTGTTGGAACATAAGCTAAGTGAGGATATGCACAAGTTAGAGGTTAGAATGGCTTCCCAGGATTAGATACTTCTAGATCATTATTGAAATGAAACGAGGTAAGGATGTAATTTTAATGGATGCAATACTATATGTGTGCCTTTGGACGCCAAATGCAACCACTGACTGCCATGTTGATCAAATTCGTAGATACTTTTGGTTCATTTGTATCCGTAAAGACAGAAAAGACCATAAATCAATTCTGTTCTAGAGGAGAGAATTTAGAAACATTAAAAAGCAGCGCAAATGAAAGTAGAACTTATCACTAAAGAAGACTTAGATAGCTTTAAAAAGGAACTTCTTGAAGAAATCAGGAGAAATAGACCACATCCGAGAAAAGCCGAAAAGGAGCCTCGGGAATGGCTCAAGAGTTACGAGATCCGAGAATTATTGGGGATTTCAGCGGGGACACTCCAAAACCTTCGGCTAAACGGAACGTTACCGTTCACGAAAATCGGTGGATTGATGTATTATCGGTATGAAGATATCCGGAAACTAATGGATGGTGTTGATGGGAGTTAGGGATTAAAATATTAAAAAATAAATGATATCAAGCAGGATTTGACGATCCTGCTTTTTTTTTGCCGGTACTTTTTGCAGCCAAAGCACATTTACCTCCCATAGCAATATCCTCGCAGTAAAAGAGCTTTCCGGCTATTTCTGAAACAGAAATTTTTAAAAAAAACCTCTCCGCTATTCCCATTTTCAGATATTTTTAAAATCCCTGTTCTGTGGTTTTGAGAACCACACCTTAAGAAAACATTTATCAATCCGACGAATTGGAAGTATTATTTCAATTCAAAACAGACCATTTTCTAATGCAATTTTCTCGGCTTCCACATTTCTTTTATTCAAAGAAGCCTGTATGCACTATTGTCCCATTTCAAGAGCAAAGGTATTTCCGTGTTCTTAACACCGCCAAAAGGTCAAGCAAGTTTGAAAAAAAATCTCCACCCGCTGGGTAGTATTTATTTTTCAAAACCTTGTGTCGGCTAAACACGAACCTTTTATGCTCGTGAAACGAAACATAGCATACTCCGGCTCTTTGGACGAATAAAAAAAATGTCAGTTATGAAAATTATAAGCATTAAAAATGGTAATGAAACGAAACAGCACCTCCTCTCATTACCGAATAAATCAGAAAAATTAAATCAAATATCAATCACTAAAAATCAGCGAAAATGAACATCACAGGCAGACTGACAAGAAATGCGGAAGTACGCACATTGTCGAACGAAAAACAGGTGGTAAACTTTTCAGTAGCGGTAAACGACAGCTACCGTAACAAACAGGGCGAACGAGTAGAGCAAACCACCTACTTCGATTGTGCCTACTGGATAACTCCAAACGTGGCAAGGCTACTGACAAAAGGCACTTTGGTAGAACTCACAGGGCGTGTAAGTCCGAGAGCGTGGGTAAACAAAGACGGAGAACCAAGAGCAGGACTTAATTTCCATACCTCACAAATCAAATTGCACGGAGGTAGCAATAGAGCCGAAACCGTACAGGTTACTGCAAAAGCAGAAAACAACAGCATTGCAGGAATATCAACCGAGGACGACCTCCCATTTTAACAACGAATATTCAATCGTTTTTCAACATCAAAATTTTAGCATTATGGCACATAACATCAATTACAACGAGAAAACAGGACGTTATTCATTCTTTAGCGTTCAGCAAAAAGCGTGGCACGGTCTGGGGCAAATCGTAGAGCAGTACCCCACAAGCGAGGAAGCTATCCGACACGCAGGGTTAGATTACGAGGTAGTCAAATCCCCTCTGTTTACCAAAGGTTCGGGCATTACCGAAACCGCAGACGGTATCGAGATAGGCAGTAACGAACTGGAAGTACCTAACTGTTTCGCCAACATACGCACCGATAACAATGCCGTATTGGGCGTAGTGGGTAAAGATTACCACATCGTACAAAACCGTGAAGCGTTCAGTTTCTTTGATGCTATCGTAGGAGGTGGCGAGGGTATTCTGTACGAAACCGCAGGGGCATTGGGCAAAGGCGAACGCATTTTTATCACAGCCAAATTGCCCGACTATATCCGTGTAGGCAATGGCGATGATGTTACGGAAAAATACATCTTCCTTACCACAAGCCACGACGGAAGCGGAAGTATTACCGCAGCGTTTACGCCTATCCGTATCGTTTGCCAAAACACCCTTAACGCTTCATTGCGGAATATGACCAATGTAGTCCGTATCAAGCACACATCGGGAGCAAAACAGCGTATCGAGAATGCACATAGGATAATGGGGTTAGCCAACACATTGAGCGACCAGCTACAGGGTATTTTCAATGACTGGACAACGATAAGGGCAACAGACCAAGAGGTCAGAAAGCTAATCCAATTGGCACTATGCCCGAACAAAGAAACCCTTGAGCTCATCAAAAAAGGTGCTGAAGACGAAATATCAACAATGTTTAAAAATGCCGTGAACGATGCGTTTGCCTATGCAATGACGAGTGATACGCAACAAATGGACACTACAAAAGGCACATTGTTCGGAGCATACAATGCTGTTACAGGCTACTTCCAAAATGTACGCAATTACAGGGATGACGAAGCCAAGTTACAGAGTATTGTATTGGGTGGAACGGCTCAAATGAAAGGACAAAAAGCATTTGACCTATGTACAGCCTTTGCGACAGACGGTGCGGAAATCCTAAACCTCAATTAGATAATCACAGGCTACCGCCACAATCGGTGGTAGCCTGTTAAAAATAAGTTTTATGAAAGCGATAACAATAGAGGAAGCCAAAAATTTGGCGAGAGCCAAGAGCCTTGAAAAGAAGCACAAAGGCGAAAGCGTATTTATCATTTACTGCAATCGTACAGAGCATTTCTATATAGACACGAACGGTTTAGTACGCCTTTGGGAAAAATTACACGGCTACTATGTAAATGGGGTTTATGCCACCGAAGATTAACGCATAACATTCAAAAGCAGTTACAATGGAAACGAACGCCATAGCGATAAAATTTGTCAGCCACGAAGTACCCGAATTGGAAACGCTGAAAACCTCAAAGGTCTATCAGCTAAGGGAAAAACTGAACAAGGGCGAGAAGCTAAGCCGAGCCGAGAAAAATTGGATTGCGGAAGCGGTAAACCGAAACGCCTTTTTTAACGGGGCAGTTCCCCTAATGGGTTATCGGTTTGGGTTTGATGATATTCTAAAAACCTATGTAGTGAAGCAGTACGACAGTTGGCAGGAATACAGCGCACCCGACAAAACGAGCCTACGGAGTATAATCTATGGCAGGATTGACCAAATAGCAGAAATCAGTCATTAACACTTAAAGCAATCAAAGATGGAAACAACAGATAGAATTACCAAAGAAACAGACCTTGAAAAGTTTTGCAGGGAGCGATTTAAGCACTTGACCAATGCACAGCTTGTGGCAAGGGTAAACGGTCTTCCCGATTTTGGTTGGGATGATGAGGGCGTGGAACTGCGAAGAAGGCATAGGGTATCAAACGGTGCGTTTGACTATGCCTTTAATCATAACACGATGGTAATCCTAAAAGACGATTAATGATGTACGTAACAGATTTAAACGGTTGCCAAATCGAAGTAACGGATTTAAAGGAAGCCATAAAAATAGCAGGGCGGTACAAAGAATACCGCCACGAGGACGAGCGTTTTTCCGAGTTCGACAAGAGGCAAAAAGCCTATTGGGCGGATATGTACGAGAAACTTACAGCCATCAAAGAACAAGTAACAACACATTAAAACTCACAGCAATGAACACAAATTTTTTCAATCAAGTACAGCAGTTGGATTTTACAGGAATATTGCAACTGAACATTTCTAAGGGGATAGAAAACAAACTAATCGTAACAGTATTGCTCAACAATGAGCAATGCGGAGATAGTGCGAAAAACCTCATTCCCCCATTGATTTTTAACGCCACTTCGCAGGAGTTTGACGAGGGATTTTTTGAGCAGATAAACGCACCAATTAAAGCCATATCGGGTTTAATGGTGGATATGGAAGCCTTTATGAAGCAAATGGAAACCGTCAAACTGCAATCCGAAATGGAGAAGCAGAAAACCGAGAAAGCCAAAAAGGAAAAAGAAACCAAAGACAAGAAGTACAAAGACGGTATGGCAAAGGTGGACGAGTTGGAGAAAGAGGGCAAGTTCCGTGAAGCGTGGATGAAAGTACCCGACATTACGGAGTTTCCCGAAAAAGCGGACGAGATACGCAAACGCAAAACGTCATTGTCCGACAAGTTCGGGACACCGAGCCTTTTTGGTGGAGTAACGGAGGAGCAACCCGAACCGCCAAAAACGGAGGAGGTTGCTACCTATTGCCCAATAAATACAACAAACGAAGAAGTAGAATATTAACAATTAAAAACGAACATTATGTTATTAGCAACAGTATTACCGAGAATTTTCATACTCAAAGATAAAGGACAGGATATTCCATTGACTGACCCCGAACCACGTTGGAGCGTGGAAGCCGTAATGAATTTCTATGCAAATTCTTATCCGATACTGACCACTGCCAAAGTATCTGCCCCTGTTATCCGTGACGATACAATACAGTACCGATTTGAGAGTGTAATGGGAACGAAAGGTTAAATCAAAAATCAAAAAAAATGAATTATGCAACGCAATATCATATCGGGCATCATCAAAACCCTACAGCAACCGAAACAGAAGACTTTGCACAAACAGTTGGGCGAGTTCGCAGATTGGATGCAAAGACCAAAGAACGCAGACGAAATAAGAAAAGACAAAATGAAATCGGTACCGATAACGGTACTACCAATGGTTTTCTAAAATGCTCATTTCTGCCTAAACTGCAAGAAGCACAAACCGTACAGGCTTGTGGAAAATCGGAAAAGACGGAAAGGGATTTTTATCAGTCCCTTTCCAAATTGGCAGGGCATTACGGTATACAACCTATGCAGTCCAGGCAGTACGGCTATCCCTACAATATCGCTTTAGCTTTGGATTCCACAGAGGAACAGTTAAGAAAGAAGTTTCGTGATTGGGAAGAACTCCGTTTGATACAGGATAGTAAGAAAACGTATTTCGTAAGTGAAGAACGGTACAGTACAGGTGCAACCCTGTATTACATTCCCGTAGTGCCATTGTACCGACTATCTAAGCATCCCAATCGCAAGCAAGCCGTACAGCTATTGCAATCCGTGTGTGCGTACCTATACCACATTGCAGATGTTCCTTACTATCGACAGGAAAACAGTTATCTGTATTGGATGTATGAAATGGTAACAGAGTGGATTGTAAGCGATGACGAGAATGAGGACACGACAACGTATTTAAGCGAGATTAGGCAATCAGAACAGATAGGCGAACGTATGGAGCAGAAAATTTACAACAAGCACAATTTGAGCCGATTTGCAGTCCGTTTAAACTCCTTTAAAATCAAAGACAGCTTTGACCAAGATTGCTACAAACTGGCAAGTGAAGCCTTTGCCTTGTATGAACAATACCCGAATGCTACCATAAACCGTAATGCCCTGCCAAGCGGAGAAGCAAGCGAAGAAGATATGGAAAATAGTATAGGTGTGGAAAAGTACGTTTCGTTCTGTGCCGATGCAAAAGGTATTTTGTTTCAAACACTTTTTGAGAGCGTGAACACCGAGTTGCAAGAATACGGACAAATGGAAGAACCCACCATTGTGAAAAGGTTTGATGGTAGTGATATTACTGCAAATACCCTTGAATTTGAAAACCGTGTTTTTGCCTTAATTGAGGAATTGATATACATACTGAATAACTTTTAGATACTCTAAAATGAAAGATATAACACAAAACTTTGGAACGCTTTACCACCCTTTATCGGCTTTGGTTTTTTACCAAACCAAAGGAAGTAATAGAACCACCTATGTAGAGCATTTTGATATGGATAGGAACGGTAATCCAATCAACGCCCATCCTTTGACCGAGAGAGAAGCTAAAGAATTGGCAAAAGCACTCAATACGGAAAAGGAAAAGAGCAAGGCATTTTTAAAATCTAACGGCATTCTGCCTACCAACGTCCTGCACATTAATCCGAGTGAAAACGGTACGGTGCTTTGGTACACCAAAGCACGAAAAGTCAAAATGTTCTTTACTGAAAGTCTTGAAATACCAAACGGTACGGCGAAAGTACCTGCAATGCTTTGGTATGCAAGCAAACAGAGCCTTATTGTTTTCGCCCTAGAAAAAGACCGAAGACCTACCGAGAATACCGTATTATTTCACGCACCATTTTTCAATATTTACGAGGACGGACACGTATGTATGGGAACTGTAGATATCAATATCAAAAATTCTGCTTCGGTTGAAGAATTTATGCAAGCGTGGGAAAGCTACTTTTTTAACAGCTATTTCAGTCACTTGGTAAACGAACACAACCCCATAAAAGGAAATTGTGTAAGCCTTTGGAAAGACCTCATCGGCACAGACAAAGCCTTTCCTGAAGATATATTGAAAAAGACAAACAAGACCATAAAAACGATATTGTAATGAGCAAAGAAATTTTAAAAGTCCATTTTACGGACAGCGATTTGATAAATCCTACCAATCCCATAACGGTAAACGTAATCGGTGCAGGTGGTACAGGCTCAAAAGTAATGACTGCCTTGCTTGAGATGAACCACAGCCTAAACGAGTTAGGACACGCAGGGTTGTTTATTCGTCTTTGGGATGATGATGTAATTACCCAAGCCAATTTAGGAAGACAGCGTTTTGCAGAAAGTGAGGTCGGTTTGTACAAATCTGTTGCTATCATTAACCGTATAAATCGCTTCTCAGGTACGAACTGGAAAGCGGAAGCAAGGAAATTTGAAAAAGACAATAGCGACAGTTTCCCCGAAAATGCAGGAGGAAGTATTTATATTTCCTGTGTGGATAGCGTAAAAGCAAGATTTGAAATTGCGGAAATATTAAGTGAATTGAGCAATGGAAGACCCTATTCCAACCGCCCACGTTATTGGTTGGACTTCGGCAACAGTCAACATACAGGACAAGTTTTACTATCTACCATAGGAAAAATTCGCCAACCCAATTCAGAGAAATATGAAACGGTGGCAAGCCTGCCAATGGTTACGGATGAATTTGGCGAACTGCTTAAACAATCCGAACTGGAAGACGATACACCGAGCTGTTCCCTTGCCGAAGCGTTGGAAAAGCAGGACTTGTATATCAATTCCTCATTGGTTCAGATGGGTTGTTCACTGTTATGGGGTATGTTTAAAAATGGTTTGACACCATACAGGGGATTTTTTCACAACCTGAAAGATTTCCGAACCCATCCTATAAAAGTCGCCTGATTGGAAAATCGGGCGGCAAAAAGACACTCCCTCCCGATGGTCGGGACAGTCTTTTTGCATAAATCGGAGCAACCTCTTTGGCAAAATGGGATGCCTACCCACCATTCATTCCGGCACATTTTACCAAACAGGTTGCGACATTATTTGAGGGATGTTCATTATCCCTTTTGTTGTTTTAGGGAACTTCTTTTCTTGCCACATTGGCGACCAAAGAAAAGAAGCAAAAGAACGCCGCATTATTTACCGCCACACAGTTATTAATTTTATCAGATAATTACCTTGAAGAGCCACAATAACTGGTTAATAATATATTGCCTGCTCAATGCGATTAATAGTTAAAGGAATAACGTATATTTGACATTATTTGTCAAGTAGAATATTTCAAATACACAAAATGGATTATAAAAAAACAGTTGGAGAAATATTACGTGCTAAACGAGAGGAGAAAGGGCTTCTCTTAAGGCAAGTTGCTGCTTTGCTCGAAATGGATACAGCAATTCTGAGTAAAATTGAAAGAGGGCAAAGAAATATCAATAAGGAACAGGTTTTTAAACTCGCAGATATTTTGGGCATAGAACGAGAAGAATTACTTATTCAATACCTCAGTGAGAAAATTGCAATTGAGCTAAAAGACGAATCGTTGGCGGATAAAACTCTTAGAGTTGCCGAAAAGAAGATAAAGTATATGTCACAAACTAAATAATAAACCTCGAAATATTTCAAAAATTGAACAGGATTGAATACATCAACAAGATCACTACTTGTGCAGCGAGATTTGTCCACGAAGTGGAAGGGTTTAATGCAATAGGAAATTATCATATTAATATCCATGCAGAGAATTTTTTGGTACCGTTATTAAATGAGGTTTTCGGGTTGGAACTTGAAAATCTTAATTCTACAAAAAAGAAAAATTTTCCAGCAATTGATCTGGCCGACTTTAAGAATAGGGTGGCTTTTCAAATTACGTCAACATCTTCTCTTGATAAAATTAGGACTACGCTCGAAACATTCTCAAAGTATGACCTACAAAATGAGTTTGATGTACTCTACTTATATATTCTCACAGAAAAGAAGCCGCAATACAATGATGCAAAACTGAAAGATGTAATACCCGATAGTTTTGGGTTTGAGTCAAGTGACCATATTATAGACAAGGACGTTATTCTTCAGAAAATAAATGCTATAAGCTCAACGCCCAAAATTCAAGCGATTTCTAAATTATACGAGCATGAGTTTTCGGATATACAGATTGAACAGCGCCAGCTTAAGTTCGAAAATGGATACTTGAATAACGAGCCAGAAGATATTTCGCCTAACATGGTTAAAATATCATTTCCGAAGGTTTTGTATAAGGCAGAATTGTTTATTAATGAAGAAGCTATCCTCGAAAATCTAAACGATTATTTGGAGAGTATTGGAAAAAGGAAAGTGAAAAAGTTGAAGCCAAACACACTGGTCAAAAAGGCTTTAAAACAAAATAAAGTATATTTTGAAGACTGGATTTTACATGAAAAGTGTATTTATACTTTTCGGGATTTATCTAAAAACAACGAACCATTGAGAAAAATTATAGATGCTGGCACAATAACTACTTTGGATTGTAAAGACTTCTACGAACAAGATGAAGCGAGTAACAAAGTATTCAAAAACCTTTTAAGAAAATCTCTGATCCAACTTTGCTATTATAAAGGAATAGAATTCTTCCCGCCAAGAGGAATTTTCAGATTTGCCAATTCAAGACCTCCTAAAGCAAAGCAAATTAGATGGAAGGGTAAAAAAGAGTCTACCAAGACAGTAATATTCGAAATGACAAATAAGAAGGAGGGGCACATAATCTGTTATAGACACTTAGCATTCAAAGCATCTTTTTTAAATTTTGAAATAGATTGGTATTTGGTCATAAATCCAACATGGAGCTTTACAAATCCGGGTGGATATAGGGAAAGTCGATTTGAATCAGCATATATGGCAGGAATAAAACGACTTGAGAATAACAATTCTGTTTACAATTACTTTAGATTCTTTGCGTACTACTTATCTTATACGGACCTGTTTGTTACTGAATATCCATACCTGCAGACCTCGAAAAATGAGCCATTAAGTTTATCTCCCAGCCTAGATGAACAAAAATGGATACCCGTTAAAATCGTTGAAGAAACATCTGAGTTTACTCCAACGGAAATAAGCCTTGATAACGAATTAACCAACTCAATTTTTTCTGATCAATGAAATTAAGATATATAGAAGAACCATCATTACAATTTGGCTTAGGACATCAGATTTGTCCTAAAAGTGGCATTTACAATTTTAATCCATTTGATATTGATCAAGTTAGACCTGAAAAAATCACCATTGGAGTAGTTGGAAAATCTGACAGTGTTGATGCAGTTTTAGAATGGATAGAATCATGCAAAACCCATATTGATGGAAAACAAAGTAAAACCCCACATCCCAACCTTTTTCTAAATTTTTGCGGTTTCAATAAAAGTATAGGCTTTAAGTGCGAGATCAATTATGATGATACATACCTAAGAAAGTTAAATAACTCTGATTTAGAGAAAATCGTCAAGAAAAGCAACTCCCTGGAAACGATAATTGCAGAAATTACAGAACTCTATTTAGCTGAAATCAAATTCTTATCTAAAAACAAAAAACCAGATGTAATTCTTTGCGCTTTGCCTGAAAATTTAATGAAACATATTACCGAAGCTAAGGCAAAAGCTTCTGGTGAAGATGAAGAAGAAACTGAAGTTCATGAACGTGATTTTGATGAAGATGAGGTTTCTTCAAAAGAACAGAATTTCAGGAGAAATCTTAAAGCAAAGGCAATGCAATATAATGTGCCTATCCAAATCATTAGGGATAGAGTTGCAAAACCAACCAAAGAGATGCAAGATCCTGCAACGGTTGCTTGGAATTTTTTTACAGCATTATACTATAAAGCTTCAGGAACGCCTTGGGCATTGATCAGAAAAGACACTGCTGAAACTACTTGTTATGCCGGTATAAGCTTCTTTAAAAGTAGAGATAGAAGCTCAACACAAACAAGTATTGCCCAAATATTTAATGAGTTAGGGAAAGGTGTCATTTTAAGAGGTGAGGAAATTACTTTGAAAAAAAACGATAGAACACCACATCTAAGTGAAGAACAAGCATTCAATCTTCTAAAGCAGTCCCTAACTGAATATTATGAAGCCGTAAAAATTTTTCCGAAAAGACTAGTAATCCATAAGACCTCTAACTTCAGTGAAGATGAAGTTTACGGGTTTACCCAAGCAGCTCGTGATTTGCATATAAATCAAGTTGACTTAGTTTCTATACAAACATCTGATTTAAGATTATACAGGAATGGCAATTATCCGCCGATGAGGGGAACACATTTCGCTATGAGTTATAAACACCACTTGCTATATACAAGAGGATCTGTGCCGTACTACGAAACGTATCCAGGTAGATATATCCCTCGAGCCATTGAAATAAAATTAGCACAACATGATGAATCTCCAAACATCATTTGCGATGAAATCCTTGCATTAACCAAAATGAATTGGAATAATACACAATTTGATAGGCAGATGCCTATTACAATTGAATGTGCGAGAAATGTTGGAGAAATATTAAAATATTTGAACCAAGAAGATAGTATGCAGCTTAAATACAGCTTTTATATGTAGAGACTATGGAGAAAGCCGAAAAAATAAAACAATTACTATCCAACCAATTTGAGTTGGATTTATTTGAAGCTTCAATTGCTAGCTTAAATGATCGAACAAACAAACTTCGCTTTAATAATTTTGCATGCTCTATAAGGGAGTTGTCACGACATTTTTTATATAACCTTGCTCCGGAAGAACGTGTGAAAAATTGTGTTTGGTTTAGCCCCGAAACTGCAGACGGAAAACCTACAAGAAACCAAAGAATTAAATACGCAGTCCAAGGTGGAATAGACGACACTTTTTTAGATCGTTGGGGATTTGAGGTTGACGAACTCAAAGACATGATAAAGGATGTAAAAGAAACAATCAATACTTTAAGCAAGTATACCCATATTAATCCTGAGGTGTTTAATATTAGCGATTCTGAAATTGAGCGTATGAGCCAAGATGTACTTAACTCTTTTATTAGTTTGGTAGAAACAATTGAGAACTATCGTGAAGATCTTAAACAATTCCTTGATGGACATATCGAAGAGCATATGGTATCATCCGTTGTAACTAATTTTTTTGAGAATGTTGATCGACTTGCACCTCACCATTCACTGGAATATAGTGAAGTGTCAGAATATCATATTTCAGAAATTAATGAATATGAAATTGTAGTGGACGTCTTTGGAGATTTACATGTGATTCTTGAATATGGGTCTAATAAAGAAAGACGTGAAGGTGATGGATTAGACTTGCCAGAAACATTCCCTTTTGAAACGAAGATACGCTATCAAATTGAAGAGGATTTTCCGTCCTCTAAGTTTGAGGTCGATGACTACGATGTGGATACTTCAAGTTGGTATGGAGACGATGATGATGAAATATAGTCTTAAGCACTGAAGATAGCTTTCTTAAAATCATCAACATCGCTTCCAAGTAGTAGATAACTTGAAAACCCAATCTCTAAAAGAGATTTCCCAACTTTCTCATCATCAATATCGCTATGGGCAACCAGTTTGATTGCAGGGTACTCTTTCCTTAATTCTTGAAGCTGTTTAAGCACATTTTGGTCGTAAAAATCCAAGTCAATAATACAGACTTTGGGGAGTTCATTCAATGAAGACAACTGTGTTAGCCCATTTTCAATGCTTTCTGACCGAGATAGTATTTCCATTCCAGATGCAGCGAGATCTTTGCAGATGTTATCGGTTACAGGGCTTTTGTCATTGATAAAAGACAGGGAGATTGTTTCTTGTACAGTACCAGTTTTCATACGTTACCTTTTTTTGAGTTAGATGAAGTTCCTGCACAAAAAGAAAGCGCAGGCAACTACACTTACCGCACATTGAGGTACTGGTATACCCGACAACGAATAAGCGAGCGCCCACGCCTATGGCATGAGCGTTCTTCCTTATCGTCCCGTTGTCTAAAAATTACCAGTTTTCAATGTGGGACTTAAAGCAAAAACACTTTAAGTATTTCTATATTTTACATAGCAAAGATACTAAACTCGTTTCGATATAGAAATATGATTGCTTGAAATCCGTTACTTGTTCTTTTGTCCATTGCAGACATAGTTTTGTTCAAGTATCCGTAAAAGGTCGGTTTGCTTAAAAATGATTTTGCCGCCTATCTGGATGTATGGGAGTATTTGGTCATCACGATATTGCTGTAAAGTCCGTCTGCTGATATGTAACAGCTTGCACACATCTTCGCCCGAAAGATATATTTCACCGTTCATTACAGGACGGTAGTTTTTTAATATCTGTTCAATACGATTTCGTAGCTGTGTAATCATTTCCCTGTGGGCGATGATATCGTCACTATCATTCGTGAATAAATCCATTTTCAGTAGTATTGTCCAGCTGTCCGGCTTCGAGCAAAGCCTGTACATCTGAGCGTTTATAATAATTTTTACGGTTCAGTTTTGAATACGGTAATAGTCCTTTGCTTTTGTGGGTCTGTAAAGTCCGCTTGGTAATGTTCATCATCAGACATACTTCCTGGTTATCGAGCCATTGTTCCGCTTTAAAAATGGGCGTATATTTCTGTGTGGCATTTTCGGTCAATTCCAAAAGTGCTTTTAGCTCATTTTTCATTCCGTCTAGTGCCGACTTTTGTATTGCAATTACTTCCATTGTTTGCTCAATTTTACTATGGAAGTCGAATTTATAAATGCTTATGATAGCGTTAGAAAATGTTGCAGGCTTTGGCTCTGAAAGGTAGTGTTTGGCTCCGCGATAAATTTCAGCATAGTTTATTTTGTAAATTTGAAAATTATAGGTTAATAACAAATTCAATAAGAATTTTTAAATGGCATTATTACAAAAAGGCAAATCAAACTATCCGTTTTGGGGAGCATCAATAAATTTAATTACAGGACTTGACCCATTAGGGCTTCAGACAACTTCAGAGGCAACTTATGCAACGATGTTGCCCGGAATTTCTAACTTGACTAATCGACTGCGGTACTATGGCTTTTATTGCTGGTTATTAGATTTTTACTTTAAAACAGAGAAAAAGGGAAATTCAAAAGAGCAATACCGCTTTATTCGCAGGGCTGAGTTAATGATTGCTATCATAATGCAAAGTCAGCGGAAAGCAGTTCAGCAAATTACAGGAAGTAATTTCGCATCAAACCTACTCAACACGATTGAAAATGATTATTTTGATTTAGCTGAGGGGGCTGATAAAGACGGTACAGACAAAAATGTGTATTGGAAATATCCGTCCGGTGCTTTTGGGCAATATTATTATGGGGCGATGCAAGCTCTTTCATTAATTATTACTGCGGTAAATGATTTTGGAGACGTTGTTTACAATATAAGCCAACCACATCCCAGACAAAAAGTTTCAGGAAAACAATTAGCTAATGCTTTTGAGATATCATTATCCCCCCAAATAAAAGAGTTATTTTACAGCAACATAAAAAAAGGAAAGCTTTACCAATCGGATATACCAGAACTAATCAAATATTTTGCGATTGAGACTATAGAAACTGAAAGCAGTGAATGGCAATTGTATATGGAAATGCTCCTTGACAAAGATGAGCCAAGCCAAGAAGTTGAAGAATTGGTGACTTTTCATAGAAGAGAAACCATTTTATCGCTAATAAAAACAGCGGTTCAAAACGATAATGACTATAATTGGTATAAATTTTTGCTCGAAAGCTATCATAAAAAATTAGGTTCAAGCACTCAACCCGAAACAGAAACAAACATCGGTTGGTATTGCTATCAACTAAATGAATATTGGCAATACAGTTGCGGAACAATATTTTGGGCATTGCTGCAACATCTTTACGATTTTCAACAAGACCAATATTTGCCGTCTTTTGTTGAGAAGTTTTCGGATAGCATCTCAAAAGAAATTTGCAAAGATTTTAACCAATCAATACAGCCCACATCTTTAGTTTCAGAAATTTTATCACTCATTCCAGATACGAACGACGAAGAGGAAACGAAAAGAGCAATCAACCAAACCAACGACCCAATTCTTGCTGGTAAATACGGTTTCATGCTTTTACTTCAGCTGTTCAAAAATAATAGAGAACAATTGCATCCTTTGAAAGAATTTATGAGTAGAAAGAGAACAGAAAGAGATGGAAATATGGTTGATGGCATCCTTACAGTTCATAAAGCAGAGAAAGAAATTCTTAAAGATTTTGTTGAACAATTTATTTTACGCAAAATAATTTACAGACACACAATGGTTGCCCTTAGAAAAATGGGTAATGGCTCACAATCCACGCATAAATTTTTTATAGAAGAACAATACATCCGTTTCATCGACATATTTCCACCAAGAAATACATCGCCGAGAATGAATGCTTTGCAAAACATAATGTTTGATTTGCAGGTAATCGACGAGGAAAAGGTTTTGTCTCCGCTTCACACAAAACTTTTGGTTGACTAATGGCATTAGAAAGAGAAAACATTTTGACTTTAATTGGAAGCAGAAGATACCATTCTTGTATTCTTACCACTTTCAGCTTTGACTTTTACTTTTTTGAAATGAAAGCAATGAAATGGTTGCGTTCGTGTGGTGTGAGAAACATTAATGTTTTTATTGACGGCTACTATTATTCAGAGTTGATGCGACAAGCCACTGGCGAAGAAATGCAACTTACTGCCGGTTATTCACTTTATCCTGTTTTTCAAAATTCAGTATTTCATCCAAAAATCTGGATGCTATTTGGCGATAAGGAGGGTTTATTAATTGTTGGTTCAGGAAATCTTACCAATTCGGGAAATGGAAACAACGATGAAATTTGGGGAGCATATCATTTTGATATTCGTTCGACCGAGAACGCCCCAATATTTTCATCTGCTTGGAATTATTTATCGATGCTTTCATCAACAGTTAAAGGTCAGATGAATGAAAAGACCACAAGGTGGATAATTGAACATTCAAAATGGCTTAATGAATTACCAGCAGTAAAACCGTTTGAATTTTTAAATACTTCACAAAAAGAGAAAGTTGCTTTTTTATTCAATTCCGAAACCTCTTCGATTTGGAATGAGCTATTAAAACATATTAGCAACGAAAAAATTGTTGAAATTACTACCATTTCTCCATTTTATGATAGCAAAGGAAAGGTACTGCAAGAGCTTAAAAATCTTTTCCCAAAAGCAGATATTAATGTGGTTTTAGAAGAAAGTGGTTTTATTCCATCGGCAATGGATTTAAGTAAAACATTTTCATTTTACGACTGGTGCAATGCTGGTATCAGTAGAGTTCAATATTCGAAATCTGATAATTCAAACTCTAAACTTCACGGAAAGATTATCCATATTAAAACAAAAGATGGTAAAGAATTTTGCCTTTTCGGAAGTGCCAATATAACACCGGAGGGCTTGGCATTAGCAGGAAAAAATGCAAATGCAGAAGTTTCACTTCTTATACGATCTGAAAAAGGTGGCTTGCTTAATAAATTAGGCATAAAATTGAAAGTTGGCAACAAAAAACAACTTTCAGATTTTACTTCTACAGCTCATAAATCCATTTATGAAACGATAATCAAGAATAATAAATTTCAGGTTCAACTTCTTAGCGCAGAATTGATTTATGATGAGCTTACAATTCACTTAAATGGCAATTTCTCAGAACCGTTTAAATTTATGCTTTTTGATAAAGAGAACCGATATTTTCATTCCCAAACATTCTCGAAGTTTGAGCAAGAACTAAAAGTAAAACTCAATGCAGAATTAGGTAGTTTTCAGTACGTTCAATTGGCTAATATGGAGGATGAATTTGTATCAAACAAACTTTTGGTGTCTGATTATTTTCATCTTGCCAAAACCCATCCAAATCCTAAAACTGAAGACATAGAAAGGATTTACAGCGAAATCCAAAATGGAGAACTAAGCAAAGTTCTCGACTTGTTGCATTATGCGATAATTGATGAAACGGAAAACGAAGAAAGTGCAAGTATTCTGAATAGCCGTAAAACTACAGATGCAAAAAGAGACGGAAACAACGAGCCCGAAAAGCTGTATGACCTTTCTTCTTACAAACCAATTGAGCATTCTGCGTATGAGAAAAGTCTTTTGCTTTCTTCTCTTTCGCTTCGGGTTTTAGATGTTTTAAAATTCATTCACTCAAAATCTCTGTCCATAAACAGACAGATTGATATTAGCATTGATGAACAGGAAGAAAATTTAGGTAACATTGATGGCAATGAGAAAAACGAAGTAAAAATAGTTCGTAATCTTTCTTTTGCGTTGCTAAAGTCTGAAAAAAGAAAATTGACAAGCTATTTTGATAATCTGTATTATAATCAGCAAGAACTTCTTTATGGTAACAATAGACCCCAAAACTATAAACCCACATTAACAGACTTAACCAAATATTTGATAACGCTTGAGCTGATACTTGAATATGGAGGCAAAACAGAAAAATACGACGAGCAAGAAAAGCAACATTTCTTTAGCTATCTTCCGTTTAGCAACAATTATGACAACAATAATGTGAAAGGTTGTTGTTTAAACTTAATAGGCGACTTTTTAATGTTGGCAAGAACAGGCTTTAAAGAATACGAATTTGATTATACAAAAAAGAAAGTTGAGGAATTAAAAGCCGATGCACTTGTAAACACGATTGTTTGCCTGATAAACAATTATTGGAAAGATGGCGAGATGCATTACTTTTTTTCAATGCTTCTAAACACGCTTCATTATTTAGGGTGGAAAAATATTGATGATTTTGAAAATAATTTTGATGATTTGCAAATTAAAATCAATCTTAGAATTTCTGACCTAAAACAGCGAACCAAAGGACTTGAACAGAATCTGATGGTGTTTTATTACAAAGTTTGTCCAGCATTTAAAAAAGTTATGAAGCAACTTGCAGAAAAAAACTTCGATACACTGGCAGTTCAAGGTCAAATTATTTACAAATCTCCGTGGGGTTACAGCTATGTTCAATCAGTAAATAAAATAAATGACTTTACGCTAGTTAGACCAGGCTTTATGTGGGATGATGTTAAAGAAGATTATATAAAACATAGCCCAGATGAAATATATTTGCCGTTAAGGCTCTCTTCTTTTATTTGTACGGATTTGTAGTCATAAAAAATCGGATAACCTTTTGGGCTATCCGATTTGCTTTTAAAATTCTGTAATAATTATCTGCGTTGGGCAGGTTGTTCGGTTGTTACGTCAGGCTGCTGTTTTTCCTTTTTTTCAAGGGAATAAACCCATAACGACAACAGCCCAAATATAATCAACGCATAAGCTATCCATTTGCCAACCTTTTCAATCAATTTAATGAAAATCGAACTTTCATAAGATGAGAACCCCTCAGTTCCCATAGAGCTGCGCCTGTAAAACTTTCTACGGTTAATCCAGTAACGAAGTACCAAGCCTGCAACCAAAAATATGATACCTATAACGAGTGATGCAACCATAGTTTATTTCCACTATTTGAATTTACAAAAAAATATTTGTTTAGCCCCTGAACGATGCGTATTCAATACAAAAACGGCTTACCAATCCAATAAGCCGTTTTTTATGAATTGACATGCTGTATTAATCACTACTGTTAAACTGAAAAGTTATCTGCTTTTCGTTCCCGAAGTTATCCGAAATCCAAACCTCAAAGGATTGAGATACTGCAGATGCCGAAGTATAGTACAAACGGAACTGCTCGGTTGGTAACTCATACAGATCATTAGGTAGGTACGGCGGCTCATCGTAATACCTAAGTGTGCCCTTTCCGTCAAACTGGAAGTAGCGAAGGAAATATTGCGTGCTGCTATAATTTCCAGTTCGCTGTATTGTAATGCGGATCTCTACCGTCTGGCCGTTGGCAACATATTTAGGCACTGGCATCACTTTGACCTCAAAAGGAAAGTCCTTTTGTATTTCGAGTTCATCATCTTTGCTACAAGATACCAACGTAACCGAAGCTGTGAGGATTGCCAGGAATACATATATCGGCAGTAATCCTATTCTGAAATTATTGAATATTGCTATCATTGTTTTCTGTTTTAAAAGTTAAACCTTAATCCCATACCTACGGACGGTCGGAACTGTTCTAAGTCTTTACCCCAAAGGACTTTTGTACGCCCTTGCAGGACTAATACAAATCGGTCGGACAGGTACGTTTCAAATGTGAGCCGTCCACCAGCTCCGTAGATAAAATTGTCCTCGCTCAGTATCTTCGATCCGTCATACAACATAGCTTCGCCCCGGTTAATGCTTTCATAACCGACTACGCCTGTTATTCCTAAATTCAGCGTGATGTTTTTTCGGGCATCGCCCAACAAGTAGAAACTGTAACCGCCTTCGGCACTATAACTTTCCTGCGGTATGCGCAGGTCTTTATAGTCGTGGTATTGGTGTGTATATTCCAATGCCCAAAGCTGGTAATTGCCGTTTTTACCATTTACAGTCATCGCTACACTGATGTAATAATCATTGCCAATCTTATCATTGGATAATACGCCTGTGCTTATTTCCAAGCCTTTCTGTTTAGGCAGCATTCGTTGTGCCTGTGCCATTGTGATGCCCATTAAAACAAGCATCACGGTATAGATATACTTTTTCATTTTATTGCTATCTTATTTAAAGGGTTATTAAAATTTCAGGTGCATATCGTTAATCAAACGAGCCTTGATTAAATCAGAGTTTTCTATCGGAAGTGTTTGATGCCTGCCACCGTTTTTCTCGAAAATCTCAATCAGTAATACCTTGTCATCAGCAATGGTAAATTGGTCTAACATGAACACGTTTTGCTCGATGGTTTTTCCACCGATCTCGTCCAATGGTTTGTAAGTGCGTAGCGGTATCATCGGACGTTCCTGTACTACGGTACGTTTGGCTACCTTTTTATCCACTACCTTGAAATTCACAAAATCAATCTGAAATGGCACATTGGTACGGTTTCTCAATTCCGTATGCAAATAGTATTTGCCGTTGTGGATGTAAATGCCTTTGAGCATAAACTGAATGCCGAAGCTCTTAGCTCCAATATGCTTTACAATGCGTTTGTCTTTCTTGTAAATGGTTTCCAGTAGCAAGCCTGCCAGCGAGGGCGAATTGTTGCCCAATTCTTCAAAAAGCACATCGTTACCATTGGCTTTATCTACCGCTTTCTGCATCGTGAGCAGGTCATAGCTCATTGCCGCCGGGTAGGAACTGTAATACACGTTGAAGTTGTAAAAACGACCGTCATTCGTGATAACGGAAAAATTGGTTTCAGGCTCAAAGTCCCTTACAGATGCTTTCACACGCAACACGTTTTCTGCATCTTCGGCTTTTCCTGCTATCAGGTATTCGCTGCCCAAGTCCACATAACGAATGGCGGTCGGGAAAATCAAGTGCGAAGTTTTATCGTAAGTTACTTCCATACGGTACGGTTCTATCTTGCCCAGGGCAAGCGGCGTTCTGATGGTGTCCTGTGCGTAAGAGTTTACGGCAAAGCCGAGTATCAGGGCAAAAGCCCAAAAGGTTTTTAAATGATTTTTCATTGTTTTATTTATTTGAGTTCAACATTATTTTTTAGATACAAGAAAGACCTGATAGCCCGCTTTCAGTGTAACCTTTGGCGTTCTTACTTTCTTGGCGAAATAGCCTGAGATACCCTGTACCACGCCACGGCTTAAATCAGCCGCTACCTGCTGTCCGGCATTCTGCGTGAGCATTACGCTTGTTCCCCCTGTCTGGCTCATATTGGCCGCCATTTCGGTAAGTGCATTCATTTCCGGCGAATACGGAACGTACAAGCCTTGCTGCCCGTCCAAATCGTAAATGATTATATCTACCGGAATGATGTTGCCCTCCAGTTCTACGGAGGTAACTTTTAATTGTAGCCTGCCATTCTGAAATTTTGCATTAGCCGTTACAATTGTTCCTTTGGGAATGGTACGTTGCGGGGTTTTAGCAGGCTCTAATAGTCGTAAGCGCACACCCGTTTCGCCAACTACTGTCTGGGCTTCGTTTACACAGGCTTTGATGCTGTTTTTAGGCTGTACTACCTCTTCAGTAGAACCTGCGGTATAGAACCCGCGGCTTTTTGTTTGGCTCCAATCGGCTGCAAAGGCACTGTCCGACGGTTCACGGTACAAGGCTGATACAATGTTCTTTCTTGTTGGTGTGAACGATACAAATTGCTCTTTTTGGTTAGCACCCGCAGCCCCAGTAGTTGCACCGTTGGCAGGAGCAGCATTTCCGGTGTTAGCATTTTGCGGAAGATACTTTGCAGCCATTTCATAGGATTTCTCCATTAATTTGAGTTGGTCGTCAACGGTGGCCACAGGTGGCACATCTTTCTCGGCCAGCTTTTCTTTCATTTCGTCCAGTTGCCTGCGGAGTTCCATTGTTTCAGAATTATTATCCTGATAGAATGAACCCAATGTGCTTTGCATATTTCTGTAGCTGTTCAATCCATGATTACCGTTTCTTCCCGAATTTCTGCCGCCACCGCCAAAGCCGTTGCTTTCTTCATCTTGTTCAGGTAAACCTTCTTCATTGTCAGCAGATGCACTGTCTTCAGTATTCCAATAATCAGAAAGCGTGGTCAGTGCATTGCGCTTTTCCTGCTCTTTGCGTTCGAGCATTTCCTGTTCATACGCCTTGCCTTTATCGGCAGGCATTCCTGCCCCGGTAGCCTGTGGTACGGCATCGTTTAATCCGATGTTCTCCACCGCCTTTTTGTCTTTCGACGGTTTAAATATCAGGTACATACAGCCGAGAAATACCACTCCCATTAAAAGGAATATAAGTGGCTTTTTGAGTTTGTCGGCTTTGTTCTGTGCGCCGTCTTGCAACACATCAGCAGTTTCATTCGGGTTCCCCTCCGTTACCCGAACAACCGATTTTTTGTTCTCATTTTCTTTCATAAATCTGATTTTTTAAAATTGTTGATACACTATCCGGCAACCTTGCAGGATTTCCATTTTTAAGGACAGGGTTCTCAATATGTTTAATGACCATATTGTTACCTGACTTTGAGGTGTCGTACATCACTTTGCCAATGACCACTACGGTGAGCAGTAGGTAAACCACAAAGAAGTACAGCGTATATTGGCGCTGTTTGCGCAAAGGCAACGCCCGCCAACGTTCATCGAGCCGGTCAAAGTACCTGTCCATATTTGCTCTTAATTTTTTCATAGCCTTACTATTTGTTGTTACAGCTTGAAACGCTTAGGACTTTTACCCGCCTGTTGCTTTGGCTCATCGTTGACCAGTGCGACCGCTTCCGTTAATTTGGGTGCAGATATGACGGACAGGTTTGCCAGTTCTGATTTTTTAAGCAACTGCCCGAAGCCGTCTTTCTTGGATATTTCCATACGGCTAAGCGAAAATTTGCCATTCAGGTATTTTACCCACATACTGCATTCTACACGGGGCTTGTCATCACCCGACCATTGTAGGTAGCCTGTCAGAAATAAATCCTGTTTAGGTAAATTGTCTGCACCTTTTTGGCAGCTTTTGAGGAATTCGCTGATACTGTCTTTCAGCTTTCTGGCATACGCACCCTGCGTATGGAAATAGCCGTTATATCCTTTGTCTGTAAGGATTTTTGCGAACGTTTTTAAATCTGATAATGCTTCCATAAGATTGTTTTTAGCGTTCGATGACTTCGATATCCCTGTTTTCCACGACTGCAAATTTTTCAATATTGAAACCTTGCGGGTTGTTGTCAGAGCGAACGGAGTTAACGAGATAGCAGGAAGTAATCAGGTTACGTCTGGTTACATTGCTTGACCGGATGATGAACTGTTTGGCATAGGTGCGCACTGCATACGGGTAGTTGTCGAAGTTGCACACGACACTATCTAACTCTATGCGTTGTTGCACGTTCCCCGAAATAATCCTGCTGTAATAGCCCTTTTCCGATAAGTCTTTGTAGTAATCAAAAGCACTTTTATCGGCAAGGTTGAATGCCCTGCTCATATTGCTTTCAATAGCATTCTTGTCGGGGGCAAGCGTAAAGAACAGTTCGTGGAAACGTCTGACGTGTTCCCTTGCTTCAACCGGGCGGTTGATGCTTGCATCCTGCGACAAGGCAAGCATCAGGGATTTACCATTATCCAGTACATAGATTTTTTGGCGTTGTTCTTCTGCAAAGCGGTAGGAACGCCATACGGCGTATCCTACCACACTGGTGCAGAGAACCGCAAACACAATGGCATATAACCTTATCTGCCTAAAGCTGTTTTCGATATTTCTTAGCGTTTTAAATTCCATTTTTTAGAATGATTAATTGTTTATTTATTCATCAGTTTACCGCCGATGTTTCCAACTGTCGAACCTGCGCCTGCTCCGGCGATATTTCCGGCTTTCATTGCCGTGGAGTTTACATTGCGGGTAAAGTTCCCTGCGCCTCCGGCTTGGATTACCCAACCTGTTACTGTCGGTATAGTGAAGTACCCGATGATGCCGATAATCATAAAAATGATGTACACGGTATTGCTCGTATCAGGAATGTAGGTGGGGTCGGCAAGCATTGCTATATCCCGTTCTAATATGAGGGATTGTATTCTTGCCAACATTGAGCTGAACAAATCCGAAACGGGAAGCCACAGGTAAACGCTTACATACCTCGTGAGCCATTGCGTGAGCGTGGACTGAAAGCCGTCCCATACGGAAATAGCAAAGGCTATTGGTCCGAGTATGGAGAGGACTATCAGGAAAAACGTTCGTATGGTATCAATGACCAAAGCCGCCGCCTGAAAGAGTATTTCCAATAGATTGCGAAACCAGTCCTTTATCGCCTTTTCAATCTTGTAGGCTTGCCTGTCCATATACATACCCGCCATTGTACCAATGTCGGACGGCGACCAACCCAGTTCGTCCAGTTTCTTATCAAACTCTTCGTCTGATACCATATAGGCAGTTTCAGGATTTCTGACCATTGCCTCATATTCCAACTGGTCTTTCTGCTGTTGCAGCTTGTTCAGGTCAATCACCTGGTCTTCGAGTATTTGGTGGGTTCCTACAACCACCGGGCTTAACACTGCATTGATGGTTCCCAGTACGATAGTCGGGAAGAACATAATGCACAGCCCCAAAGCGAACGGGCGCAGCAGAGGGAACATATCAATAGGTTCGGCACGGCTTAAAGCCTGCCAAACCTTTAATGCTACATAGAACAATGCTCCCAATCCCGCCAAACCCTTAGCTACTGCCGCCATATCGCCTGCAAGCGGCATCATATCGTCATAAAGCGATCGCAGGAGTTCGTGAAGATTATCCCATTCCATAGTTTACCAGTATTTTTGGTTAGCAGTTCCGTAGAGTTCAAGCACTCTTTGGGCATCGTTTTTCTTTTTCGCTCTTAGGTAGCTCACAGAAATGTTCTTAGTGGTGTAGTAGCGTACAAGGCTGTGGTAATCCTTTACCTCTTTGTACACACGGTCAATAATGTCCATACGCTCTTTGTCATTCAGCGAAAGGCTTGAAGAGGTTACAATCTGCTTTAGTTCTTTCAGCAGTTCGGTACTTTCATTGAGCAGTGCCGAATAACCGTTGCCAATAGCGACCAATTCCTGTGGCGAAAAATTGGGGTCGTTCATCATCTTGCCGAAGTTCTGCACGTACATTTCGGACACATCGCCCACCAAGAGTACGGTTTGCTGCACCTTACGGGCATCTTTTACAAGGTTGTTGATAGCTTTCAGCTTGTCGTAATACTCCTTGCCCTGGTCGTACACTTTCTTTACTTCGTTGAAGTTCTTTATCACATTACTCACGGTGGAAGAAGTCTGTATGATTTCATTCGCACTGTTGATAATCCCTGAAGCCAAATTAGCGGGGTCGGTTACAACCCATTGGGCTTTTGCTGACGGTGCTACGGCGAGCATCAGTGCCGTACACACCAGATACATTACTTTTTTCATTGTTCTGATTTTTTAAATTGTTAATGACTATTGATTTGAATTGTCCCGCCGTTGCATTGCGATATGCTTAATAGCGAGTTCTACGTTACCATCGAGTTCCGCAGCAAGCTGCATCACTTCCATCTTTTCGGTTTCCTCTGTGGTGTAGGCGAGGTATTCCTCCAAACTAACTTCGGTGGCATAGACTGCCGAGTGCGTACCACCTAAACCAATCCAAACCTCTTTGTACAAGCGGCTTGCATCGTTGTTCATATTGATGGAAAGTACCTGACCTTTTTCTTTGTCGGTAAGCCCCAACATTGCCTGTATATCATCAAACTTGTTCATATACTTGCGTTGGTCTAAAAGGATTTTACAGTCGGAGTTATTGATGATACTTTCTTTCACAATGGGCGACTGGATGATATCATCGACCTCCTGTGTTACGACAATGGCTTCTCCGAAAAACTTACGCACGGTTTTGAACAAATACTTGATGTATTCTGCCATTCCCTCTTTTGCAATCGCTTTCCAAGCCTCTTCAATCAGGATAAGTTTGCGAATACCTTTCAGTCGGCGCATTTTGTTAATGAACACCTCCATAATGATAATCGTGACTATGGGAAAGAGGATTTTGTGGTCTTTTATCGCATCAATTTCAAACACGATAAAGCGTTTGGAAAGAAGGTCTAACTGCTTATCGGAGTTGAGCAAATAATCGTATTCTCCTCCTTTGTAATAGGGTTCGAGAACATTCAGGAAATTGGCAATGTCAAAATCTTTTTCCCTGACTTGTTTCTCCTCCAATACTTTGCGGTAGTCGTCTTTTACATACTCATAGAAGCCGTTAAATGACGGATAAGTATCATCTTGTTTGATACGTTCGATGTAACCGGAAACAGCATTGGACAATGCTACTTCTTCCGACCTTGTCGGCGGTTCATCGTCCCGTTTCCAAAGAGTGAGTATCAGAGTTTTGATACTTTCCCGCTTTTCGATGTCGAACACGCCGTCATCGGTATAAAAGGGATTGAACGCAATCGGGTTATCTTCGGTGTACGTGAAGTAAACACCGTCTTCGCCTTTGGTTTTTCCTTTGATGAGTTCGCATAATCCCTGATAACTGTTACCCGTATCTACGAGTAGAACGTGAGCACCCTGTTCGTGATATTGGCGTACCATATGGTTAGTGAAGAAAGATTTTCCCGAACCTGACGGACCAAGTATGAACTTGTTTCTGTTCGTGATAATCCCACGTTTCATCGGCAAATCGGAAATATCCAAATGGATTGGTTTTCCTGTAAGCCTGTCCGCCATTTTGATACCGAACGGAGAGGGCGAATTGTGGTAATTCGTTTCTTCTGCAAAGAAGCACAAGGCAGGTTCTATAAACGTATAGAAACTTTCCTCACTCGGAAAATCGCCAGCATTGCCTGGCATTGCAGCCCAATACAATGTGGCAACGTCTGTCGTGTTGTGGCGGGGCTTACACTCCATTAGTGCCAACGCACTACCGCAATCGTTCTTTAGCTGTTTGAGTTCCGCAGGGTCTTCCGACCAAGCCATAATATTGAAGTGTGCTCTTACAGAAGATAGCCCGAAGCTGTGTGCTTCGTTCAGATACTTCTCAATCCACTCCTTATTGATTTGGTTCGCCCGACTATAACGGGCTAAAGAGTGCATATTACGGGCAGATTTCTCAAACTTTTGCAGGTTGTCCTCGCTGTTATCCAAGAATAGGTACTGATTGTAAATGTGGTTACAGCTCAATAACAACCCTACGGGTGCAGCAAACGACAAACGGCAGTCGCTCCGGTCGGTAGATAGCTTTTCAAAGCGGGTATCAGCCGAAACAGTTGCAGGCAGGTCGTCCGTATCGGACAAGGTGTGCAAAGACAGCCTTTTGTTGCCGATACGCACTTCTTCCGCTCCTAATGCGATGTCCTGCATTGGTGTTCCGGCTTCTCTCGAAAGTGTAAGGTATTGTTCCAGCAATCCCTGTTTTTCGTCTGTTCCGATGATGTCGTCTTCGGTCAAACGTCGCAGGTTTACAAAACCGCTATCATTCACGATACGTTCAAACTGTGCGACCGCTTCCATAAATTGATGTATCGTTTCCTTATTGATTTCCTTTGGAATAAGCGTACCCTTGCAAAGCGAACTGAAATTGCTTTGCATACGCATTCTGTTCTTGGTCGTTTTTGTCAGGAACAGGTAGCAATAATGGTTCAGGAATGGTCGTTCGTTGAAATGCCGTTGATAGCTTTTGGAAAGAAAACTCTGGTCTTCCTGTGCCAAATCGGGAGTGTAGCTTTCTTTGATATACCAATCTTGCTTGTGAATGACTGTAAAATCGGGTAATGTCTTAATCGCCTTATGCCAGGCGGAGTGAATAGCTTCGTATTCAGCCGATGCTACCGTAAACAGCTCAGGCAATCGTACTTCAAAACAGGCGGTTATGTCCGCATCTTTGGACAGGATACAGTTGTTTTCTACTGCCAAGAGTGGAAACTTATGTTCCAATGTGGTTGTTTTGGCTACATTTCTCATACGGCTTTCGGTTTAGGAGTGAATTTTAAATACCTGCGTACAGGCTTACGACAAATAATGTAGCGAGGGTGTCGTTTTCTCGCACCTACTTTCATTAGTCCGTGTTCTCTGTACTTTCGGTTCAGCGAAAAGGTCTGCCATACAATGAGCGAAGCACCGCCAGCTCCGAGAAACAGGCAGACGTAATTACTTACGCCAGCCATATACAATATCATCACGAAGATGAGCGTACCGAGCAGACCACCAGCGAATATGAACAGGTATTGGGCTTTCAGCCCTTTAAATTCCACTGTCCTGCCAATGCCTTTGTTAATGTTATAACTGTTCATAAGGCAGAGGTTTACAGGAAGAATGAACGCAGGATAGTAGCCGCAACAATCAGGAAGATACACGCACCGAACCACGAAGCCGCCGTCTTCGATGTGTCGGGGTCGCCCGAGCTGAATTTGTTGTACACCTTAACACCTCCGATTAAGCCGACAACCGCCCCAATCGCATAAATGAGTTGGGTGGCAGGGTCGAAATAAGACGTTACCATTTGGGTAGCCTCGTTGATACCTGCCGACCCGTTTCCCTGTGCGAACGCACCCATTCCTGACAGCATTGCTACGGCTGCCAGCAAAACTTTTTTACTTTGTTTTTTCATAATTGAAACACATTAATTTGTTACTGTTATCCCGCACCTTGCGGACTTTCGGGACAAAGGTGTTTTAGAAATCAAGGCGTGATAACAAAGTGGCAGTGAGAGGAATTGTTTGGCTGTGGGTGGCTGAATTGCTAAAGAAAATAGAGAGGTGTTGACAGGAAGAGAGAGGTTTTTACTATCTTCGTAAAATGAAATCCTTGTCGTACATATTAGCATTAATGGTTTTGGTCTTATCGACCTTGCCAAGCTTTATGGAAGATAAATGTTTTGACCTAGTGAATCAAACAACAAATAGTCAAGAACAAGATAGCGACGATTGCGGTATGGAATGTTGCTCGCCTTTTTCTAAATGCAATACCTGTACTGGATTTGTAATTACTTCCTTTTATGCTTTAACATCCAATTATGTCCAACAACCTAAAAAGAAATTAGGTGTAATAACAGCGTCAGCTGTTTCAGACTTCCTCTCTTCCATTTGGCAACCCCCTAAGATTAATTAATGTTTTTAGTGTCTTCGGCACAATAACAGATTACGGTGCTACAAACCGTCAATTCTCATTTTTCAAACATTAATGTTTTTTTATACAATGAAAAAAATAGTCTTTGTGTCATTTTTTATGACACTAAATCTCTGTGTATTTGCACAAAACATTTTAAATGCTGTTATTAGAAACAGTGAAAACAAAAATCTTTTGATTGGAGTGACAGCATCTATAAAAGGAACCTCGCTTGCCGCTACATCAAACGAAAACGGTCTCATCATAATAGAAAATATTCCTGATGGGATACAGGAAATACATTTTAGCTATATCGGTTTTAACGACTATATAGATACATTGGAATTTCCATTAGCTGACAACAGTCCTATTGAAATCTTACTCAAAGAAAGTTCAGAGGAGTTAGAGGAAGTTGTCATTTCATCCACAAGAAGCACAAGGAGTATACAAAATATCCCTACCCGTATTGAATTTATTGGAAGTGAAGAACTGGGCGAAAAAGGGAACATGAAACCGGGAGATATTCGTATGCTTTTAGCGGAAAGCAC
Organism: Sphingobacterium lactis; assembly: GCF_051951495.1. Lineage (GTDB taxonomy): Bacteria > Bacteroidota > Bacteroidia > Sphingobacteriales > Sphingobacteriaceae > Sphingobacterium > Sphingobacterium lactis_A. Next base: position 711,682 of record NZ_JBNHAS010000002.1, read on the forward strand.
AGGTATTCACGTACAAACCACTTCGCCTACCAGTGCCAATGCAAGTATTCGTATTCAGGGACTTGATGGAAGATATACACAAATCCTGAAAGACGGTTTCCCCATTTATTCAGGTGCTTCAAGTGGATTGGGTTTGTTACAGATACCACCACTTGACCTCAAACAAGTAGAAGTCATCAAAGGCTCTACATCTACACTATATGGAGGCGGAGCAATAGCTGGACTGGTCAATCTGATTTCCAAAACGCCGACCTATGAGAGAGATTTAGGTTTTCACCTCAATGGAACATCCGGCAGGGGTTTGGATATAAACGGCTTTTATGGACAAAGGTTTAATAAAATTGGAACAACTATATTTGCTTCCCATAACCGTAACGCAGCTTATGATCCTGCTAAGAACGGACTATCCGCTATTCCACAATTCGAACGCTATGTACTGAATCCGAAGCTCTTCGTTTATTTCAATGAAAAGACGAAACTGAACTTCGGTATCAACACAACGATCGAGAGCCGTTTGGGAGGTGATATGCTTTACATCAAAGGAAATGGAGATAATACAAACCAATATTTTGAGGAAAATAAAACACAACGCTATTCCACACAATTTATTTTCGACCATATCATCAATGAAAACAGTACTGTTCAAGTCAAAAATAGTGTAAGTTATTTTAACCGAAATACTACCATTCCAAACTATAAGTTTGAGGGAACACAAACAGCAAGTTTTACCGAAGCCAACTACACCAACAGTACTGAAAAATCGGAATGGGTCACAGGTATTAATATTTGGACGGATAATTTCAAAGAAAAGCAGATTATGGCATCTCCGTTGAGAGATTATAATCAGACTACATTCGGTGCTTTTGTACAAAATTCTTTTAATGCTACGGATTGGTTTCAATTGGAAACAGGTTTTAGAACGGATTATGTTGTGGATTATGGGGTGGTATTCTTACCGAGAGTTTCGGCTCTATTCCACATTGCCGAGGGCTTAACTTCACGAGTTGGTGGTGGATTTGGCTATAAAACACCTACCATTTTTACGGAAGAAAGCGAACGCCTACAATATCAAAATGTAATGCCCATTGACGACAAGACCAATAAATTGGAAAAAAGTTATGGAGCAAATGCAGACATCAATTACCGCACCTACATTGGGGAAGATTGGTCATTTAGCATAAATCAATTGTTCTTTTACACCTATTTGGATAATCCCTTGTTACTTGAAAACTCCTCGGCAAATCTGTATCAGTTTGTTAATTCTCCTGGCTACATCCATACCAAAGGAACAGAAACCAATATTAAAATTGGTTATGATGACCTGAAATTGTTTTTGGGTTATACCTATACAGATGCCCGATTACACCATAATGGAACGACTGTAGAAAGCCCTTTAACACCAAAACACCGCATTAATTCCATCCTGATGTATGAAATAGAAGACAAATGGAAAATTGGTCTGGAAGCCTATTATTTCAGTCGCCAAAAACTGAATAATGGAACTACGGGCAAAGATTACTTTATTACTGGATTTATGGCTGAAAAGATTTGGGAAAGATTTTCTCTGTACATCAACTTTGAAAACTTCCTCGACACCCGACAAACACGCTTTGACAGCATTTATACAGGAACAATAACCAATCCAGTTTTTAAAGACAATTATGCACCTTTGGACGGATTTGTGATTAACGGAGGAATAAAATTTAAGCTTTAAAATAAATGGAAAAAACCATATTCAATATAACTAAAATGGATTGCCCAAGCGAGGAGCAATTAATCCGTATGAAACTGCAAGACTTTGATACGGTAAAAGGATTGGAATTCGATATAGCCAATAGAAAATTAGACGTTTATCACGATGGAAACCCAGAGCCAATTTTTTTGGCTCTGGGAACACTGAATCTAAATACGACATTGGTTTCAACCGAAAAAAGTAATTTCGTTGTTGAAACAGATACAAGCAACAAGCAACGGAAATTACTTTGGATCGTATTGATTATCAACTTCCTGTTCTTTGGATTGGAAATGTTATTCGGTGTTTTTTCAGGCTCAATGGGGTTGGTAGCCGATAGTTTGGATATGCTTGCCGACAGTGTCGTTTACGCATTGGCATTAATCGCCGTGGGTGGAACAATCGCTTTAAAAAACAACATCGCCAGATTTGCAGGATACTTCCAAGTCTTACTGGCTATTATAGGTTTCGTTGAAGTAATCAGACGTTGTATGGGAATTGAAGCTATGCCCGATTTCAAGACAATGATTGTCGTTTCAGTTTTAGCATTGATTGCAAACGTATTTTGCCTTTATCTTTTACAAAAGAACAAAAGTAAAGAAGCGCATATGCAGGCTTCGATGATATTCACATCAAATGATGTCATTATCAATTCGGGAGTTATTGTTGCTGGTCTTTTAGTTAATTGGCTCAATTCAAGTTATCCAGATTTGATTATTGGAGCTATTGTATTTGTAATTGTAGCAAGAGGGGCTTACAGAATATTGAAGTTGGCAAAGTAAATGTAAAAATAAGTTGAGCCTGAAATTTAGTTTTTCAGGCTCAATTAAAATAATTCCGTTTCAGACAAACTCCCCAATATCAAAATCATCTAAATCATTGTTCCGCAAAGTGGAAGAACTGATTTCCGTTTCAGATGAGAGTGAGCTATCCAATAGCTTGGCAATTTTACTGGATGCACCCGCTATAGAATTTTCCAGCAGACTAAATAATTCGGTTCCCTGTATTTTCTGAACGATTGCTATCGCTGTTTCCTTTTGAGATGACTCCAGTTTTTCTTGCTGAAGCAACATCCCCACGGAGCTTAGTTCTTCAAAGGTAACCCCTTGGGCAAAACCATTATCGCCACCAGATATTCCGTACCTGTTCCATTCTTCTTCCTCTTCTTCAAAATCAGGTTGATTGCTAAAAACTTCATCCAGCTCTTCCTGCGGAATCTGAATACTCCTGTTTTCATTTTCGTCGTATTCAATGTCTAAATTATCGGGATTTACCTCTGGTTCCTCAATCTGGCGTTCATTGGCAGTGTTTGGCACTGAAAGGCGTTCTACGGGTTTGGGCTGTCCCATAATATCGGGCAGATCCGGATTGACTTTCTTTTGCGGAGGTTTTTGTTTTGACCTTTTCTTAATGATAATCTTATCCTGCAAAAGCAGGACAATGACGATCAGCAGGCATATTACTATTACAATTTCCATAACTATAAAATTGGTTTAAAACGTTCGTTGAAATAATCTGTAATATCGTCCCCGTACTCTCTAAAATGGTGTTCAAGAATGTTGTCGATATAAGAATAGAGTGTAGTCTTTTCTTCTCTTGTTAATTGTACTATACGTAACAACCTTTCGTGATATTCTGGACGAATGTAAACGACCTTTCCGTTTCGACCTGAAGGAAAACGATTGACCAGAAATGTCTCCTCATAATCCACCTTCTTTAGGGAGCTATTGCGGGCTTTTGGTTTTGTTTCCTTCTGTATTTTCTGTTGTTGAATAACTTCGGGTATAGTAACAGATTGATTACCACTCATGATATTCATGATTAATTCTTCATCAACATCGGGCTTATCAAAATCTTTTCTTCTCTTATCTGTTGACATACTTAACTATTTTAGAGATTAACAATTTTTAAAAATTCTTCAATAAATAAATTCAGTCTCGTTACTTTCATTAGTTGAGGTTCGGCAGGTAACAGACTTGACCGAAATACACTGTTCGGTGTATCGTCCGTCTCTTTTCTGAAACGTTTACTATCCATTATCCGAGAATTCATCACAGATAAATCGAGTTCGTTAATAACGCTTTGATAAGCCTCGTATATTCCTGTTTTCTCTCGACCATCTACCTGATTCCAAAACATCCACATTTTCTGATCTTCATTACTCTCCTCCGTTTCGGGCAAGCCAAGGAATGCTTTAGTAAAGCTCAGTGTACTTTCCATAACTAGACGGTCAGCACTAATTGGAGAAAAAATAAAATCCATTGTTCTTAAGGTCGTGAGCACACCTTTTGTATTAGCTGTTCCGGGAAGATCAAAAAAAGTTATATCAGGCTCTATTGCAGATTGATTTACGTATTCTAAAGCCTTTGACAAGGCATCCTCCGGTTTACAACTGATAATCGGATATGCTTTTTTATTGATACTTTGATACAACTTCATTGCAGCTCTTTTGTGGTAATCATTCTGCATAATAGTTTTCAAATCCCTTTCCCTCATATTGGCTAAGCTGTGTTGTGGGAAATCACAATCCATTACAAGGACATTAAAAGCTAAACGATAATGCAATACACTTGAAAGTAATGCGGTCATAGTAGATTTTCCAACACCGCCTTTAGGCGTTGAAAAACTAATTTTTAAAGTTTTCTTTTTTGTTTCCATTATTTAAAGATTTATTGTTACACATTTTATTTGTTTGGCAGGTTTGAATATTGGTTTATTTAAATAGTACCTATTTCCTATATGCCTGTATTCCCCTTTTGGAAATTTTCTTGATTGTTATTTGCTTTTATTACCGCTTGGTGGGTAATCATTTTTAGCAACTGGAAAACCTTACAACTTGTAAATTGCTTTACCGCTTTTATGCTTTTACAGTTTTATGTTTTTAAAACCCTATGCTTTTATTCCAAAATTTCTGTACTAAAACCCAATTTATTTTTTATCCTCATTACATTTTTTATTACCTGCACTAAAACTATACGGCAAATAAAGCGATTGAATCGGCTCGTTATTGATGGGTGGTAATCTTTGGCACCCAAAGGCAGTGTTTGGCTATGTGTCTGATTGTGATGCTCTCATAAGTAGTGTCTTACTTTGTATATAGAATTTTATTAACAGATTTATGCAAAGGCATCTTGAGGAACTGGACAAAAGCAGAACGGCATCAAGCCGTTTATCCCTGCTACATTTAATCCGTCCCGAAGGGCGGATTTTTGTGTTCACCAGAACACGGCAAGTTGTGTTTTGAGCATCTCGAAAAGATTTCCGATGCTCAAAACAACTTGCCCTGCCGGGGGCAGAAAACGTCCTCCGAAGTCGGCGTTTTGTATGAATTAAAAATGGATTAGTGATGAATGAAAACAGCAGAAAGCAGTTAAAAAAGGGCGGGCGTCCTCTAAAAAACGATCCCGCTAAAATCCGGTACACGATTTCCTTTAATGAGGAAGAGCATGCCCGTTTTCTTGACTTATTTGAAAAGTCCGGTATGCAGGTTAAGGCACATTTTATAACCTCTTGCATCTTCGATAAGACGATAAAATCTGTTAAAATAGACAAAGGAACAATTGATTTTTATATGCGATTGACTTCGTTTCACAGTCAATTTCGATCTATTGGCGTGAATTATAATCAGGTCGTAAAGCTATTGTATAAGAACTTTTCGGAGAAAAAGGCAGCAGCATATCTCTATAAATTGGAAAAACATACGGCTGAAATGACCGCCTTGTTTAAAGAAATTGTCCAGATAACGGAAGAATTTGATGTAAAATATCTGAAAAAATAACAGCAGAAATGATTGCGAAAATTGGTAGAAGCGCAAATTTATACGGAGCCTTGGCATATAATCAGCTCAAAGTGGAGAACGAAAATGGACAAATTTTGTTCGCCAATAAGATAATTGAAACTGCTAACGGACATTATTCCGTAGCACAATTAGCCCAATCTTTTGCTCCTTATCTCATCGCCAACCGCAATACCGAGAAACATACGTTGCATATTTCGCTCAATCCTGATCCCAAGGATAATGTAGATGATGATAAGTTTAGGGAAATGGCGGAAGAATATATGCGTGAAATGGGTTACGGCGAACAGCCTTTTGTGGTCTTCAAACATACCGATATTGACCGTAGTCATATCCATATCGTATCGGTCTGCGTGGACGAACAGGGCGTGAAAATTTCGGATAGTTTTGAGAAAATGCGGTCTATGAGTGTATGCCGTGAACTGGAAAGAAAACACGGTCTGATACCCGCAACGGACAAAGAACGTAATCACAATGATAAGGTTTTTCGTCCGGTGGATTATCGGGCAAGTGATATAAAAAGTCAGATTGCTTCGGTCATTCGCCACTTGCCGAACTATTATCAATACCAAACTTTGGGAGAATACAATGCTTTGCTTTCCCTGTTCAATATTACCACCGAGAAAGTGGAGGGAGAATTACACGGAAAGGCACAGCAGGGTTTATTGTACATTCCATTGAATGAGAAAGGCGAAAAAGCAGGACATCCGTTCAAGGCTTCGTTTTTCGGAAAGAACGCAGGGCTTCCGGCTTTGGAATTGCATTTTGCGAAATGCAAAACAACCCTGAAAGATACCGCAACCAAACAGACTTTAAAATCAGCCGTTACCATTGCCCTGCAATCAACGGTTGACGAATTGAGCTTTAAAAAACAGTTAGGCGAGCAAGGTATCAATGTAGTGATACGCAGAAACGATACCGGACGAATTTACGGTATGTCGTTCATTGACCACAACTCTAAAAGCGTTTGGAACGGTTCACGATTGGCAAAAGAACTTTCTGCCAATACCTTTAATGATTATTGGAACAATAATATCAAAGCGGAGATTAAAGAGGCAGTTGCACCCCTACCAAAATTGTCCAAACCGACTGATACGGAGGATTTACCTGCGGAAGAACCACATCATTTGTTCGACTTCTTAAATACTGAAAAACACGAAGACGGTTTGATAGAAGCCTTTGGAGGTTTGCTCATACCTGAAGCACAGGGGGAAGATTACGAGGAACAGGATTTTGCTAATAGGATGAAGAAAAAGAAAAGAAGACTATAGTAAGTCATCTTTTGGAATTAAAATCTGCTTTTAAAACGATTTGTTAAATTGTATTTTAGCATTTGCTTAAATAAACGAATTAACTATATTTGCACTATGGGTAATAATTCTTGTATACGTCAACAAGCAGACATTGAACAAATAAACCGCTGTAAAGACCGGGTTTTAGAGCTTAACGATTCGTTTGATTATTTATCGAATGGGCTTGAATTGGCAGGAAATACCGTAAGACTTAAAATTCTCTTCCTACTTTACGAAGAAAAACGACTTTGTGTTTGCGATATAAGCGACGTTCTTGGAATGACAATCTCGGCAGTTTCACAACATTTACGAAAACTTAAAGACCGTAATCTAGTAGAAACAGACAGGGAGGCCCAAACTATTTTTTATTCATTGACCAAGGAATATGAAAAATTGCTAAAACCGTTTTTTAAAATACTTGATGAAAACAAAGTCATAGAAGCAATATGAAAACAAACAACAAACTTATCGGCGCAGGACTTTTGACTGCAATTGCAGCTTCACTTTGTTGCGTTACACCAGTTTTGGCTCTCATTGCAGGAACAAGCGGACTTGCCTCCACTTTTTCTTGGCTTGAATCTTTCAGACCGTATTTTATCGGTTTGACAATTTTGGTTCTTGGTTTTGCTTGGTATCAAAAGTTAAAGCCTAAAAAGCAAATTGATTGCAATTGTGAAACAGCAGAAAAACCAAAATTCATTCAGTCGAAAACGTTTTTAGGAATTGTAACATCATTTGCAATAGTAATGCTTGCTTTTCCATATTATTCAAGTGTTTTCTACCCAAAGACAGAAAAGCAAATCATAATAGTGGACAAATCCAATATTGAAAAAGTAGAATTTACGATTAGCGGAATGACTTGTGCAAGTTGTGAAGAACACATAAATCACGAAGTGAATAAATTGATAGGGATTGTCAATCTAAAAGCTTCTTATGAAAATGGAAATACAATCGTAGAGTTTGACAACTCGAAAACAAATATTTCTGAAATTGAAAAAGCAATAAACTCAACAGGGTATTCTGTAACCGCGAAAAATTAAAATTAAAATGGAAATCAAATTGCAATCAATAATCACTTGCCCCAACTGCGGACACAAGAAAGAAGAAACAATGCCGACAGATGCTTGCCAATATTTTTACGAATGTGAAAAGTGCAAACATGTTCTTAAACCAAAGCAAGGCGACTGTTGTGTTTATTGTAGTTATGGAAATGTTCCTTGTCCACCTATTCAGCAAAACAAAAAATGTTGCTAACGGGTATAAAACAAAAGAAGGTCGATATAACTAAAGTATTTTTATTTTACTACCTATAAATATTACTATATAAAAGGGGTATAGAAGCTATACCTCTTAGACCCAGCCGAACCCTGCCACTCACCGCCATCCACTACCACTTTTCCAAAGCCAATCTTTATAGTCTTTAAATTCACGCCCGAACATTAAAATTAAAAATAATGCAAGGAGAAGACGATTTAAGAGGTTTAGCCAAAATAATGGCTTTTATGAGAGCAGTTAGTATTCTATTAGTACTGATGCATCTTTATTGGTTTTGTTATGGTTTCTTTATGGAACGTGGCTGGACACTAGAAGTAATCAATAAAATATTAGGGAATTTTGACCGAACAGCCGGTTTGTTTTCGCATACTTTATATACCAAAGTATTTGCAATCGTGTTATTGGCTTTAAGCTGTTTGGGAACCAAAGGCGTGAAGAACGAGAAGATAACCTGGTCAAAGATTTACGTGGCTTTGGGAATTGGTTTTTTGCTTTTCTTTCTGAATACACCACTGTTAAAGTTGTCGCCCATCATTGGCACATTCTTTTATATACTGACTATCGGACTAGGTTATATTGCTTTGCTGATGGCTGGGGTTTGGATAAGCAGGTTATTGAAAAACAACCTGATGGATGATGTTTTCAATATGGAGAACGAAAGTTTTATGCAGGAAACCAAATTGATGGAAAATGAATATTCCGTAAACCTGCCTACTAAATTTTGGTACAATAAAAAGGAACACAAGGGCTGGATCAATATCGTAAATCCTTTCAGAGCAACGATTGTTTTGGGGACTCCGGGTTCTGGTAAATCGTATGCCGTCGTTAACAATTATATCAAGCAACAAATTGAAAAAGGTTTTTCGATGTATATCTACGATTTCAAGTTTGACGACCTTTCTACTATTGCTTATAATCATTTATTGAAACATCAGGATAAGTACGAAATAAAACCAAAGTTCTACGTCATCAACTTTGACGATCCACGCAAGAGCCATCGTTGCAATCCGCTCAATCCAGATTTTATGACTGACATATCCGATGCTTACGAAGCCGCTTACACGATTATGTTGAACCTCAACAGAAGCTGGATACAAAAACAAGGAGATTTCTTTGTCGAATCTCCAATTATTCTTTTAGCGGCTATCATCTGGTTTTTAAAAATTTACGAGAATGGTAAGTATTGCACCTTTCCACACGCCATTGAATTGCTGAATAAAAAGTATTCGGATGTATTTACCATTTTAACTTCGTATCCTGATTTGGAAAACTATCTTTCACCATTTATGGATGCTTGGCAAGGCGGAGCACAAGACCAGTTGCAGGGACAAATTGCATCGGCTAAAATCCCTTTGTCACGAATGATATCACCGCAGTTGTATTGGGTTATGACAGGCGATGATTTTTCATTGGACATCAACAACCCGAACGAGCCGAAGATTTTGTGCGTGGGTAACAATCCCGACCGTCAAAATATCTACTCCGCAGCTTTGGGCTTGTACAACTCCCGAATTGTCAAGCTCATCAATAAGAAAGGACAATTAAAGAGTTCGGTTATTATAGATGAGTTGCCCACGATTTATTTTAGAGGGTTGGACAATCTTATCGCAACGGCGAGAAGTAATAAGGTGGCTGTGTGCTTGGGCTTTCAGGACTTTTCGCAGTTGATACGTGATTACGGCGATAAAGAAGCTAAAGTTATTCAAAACACCGTAGGTAATGTATTCAGTGGACAGGTTGTAGGAGAAACGGCAAAAAGCCTTTCGGAACGTTTTGGAAAAGTATTACAGAAACGTCAAAGTATGACGATAAACCGTAATGATAAATCAACTTCTATTTCTACACAATTAGACAGCCTTATTCCGGCTTCCAAAATTTCAACCTTAACGCAGGGTATGTTTGTCGGTTCTGTATCGGATAATTTTGACGATCGTATCGAACAAAAGATATTTCACGCAGAAATCGTGGTCGATAATGAAAAGGTAGCCGCCGAAACAAAAGCCTATCAAAAGATACCGCAAATCCTATCCTTTGTAGATGAGCAAGGCGAGGATAAAATGAAGCAGGAAATTGAAAGCAATTACCGTCAGATAAAATCAGATATTCTGCATATCGTCGAAAGTGAAATGGAACGGATTAAGAATGACCCGAACTTACAGCATTTGATACAGCAAGAGTAATAAAGGTACAAGTGGAAATTTTTAGTATAGACTAAAAAATATTGGCGATACTTCTTCTTAAATTTAGTATGGAGTGTCGCCAATATTGTTTTGAACAGTATGTAAAACAAATATTCAGAATGAAAAAGGATATTATATAAAATAGTAATTATTCAAAACAATGCAATGCCATTGCATTACTTTTTTACTAACTTTGCAAAAGAATATGAAAGTCTTTTTTTCCATATTGGCAATTTATATGATGGCGGTATTTTTAATGCCTTGTACCGATATGTATGAAAAGGAGAGTTTTCAAAACCATAACCATTCAGAAGAATTAGCCCATAAAGCAAGCCACGACCATCAGGAAAAACCTGATATGTGCAGTCCGTTTTGTTTATGCGGTTGTTGTGGAATGGTGTCGGGCATAGTGCTTCAATGGAATGTATATAACTTAGTTAAGAAGACCTTTGACTTGTCTAAGGCCAAAGTTTACTATAAATCTATCTTTATATCCCTCTATCTGGGAGAAATTTGGCAACCGCCAAAGATTAATGCATAATTTTTAATGTTTAAATGATTACAGCTTAATGCTAACAGCGTTAGCTTGGTTTTTAGGGTATTTATATTCCCTAAAAACATAATCATTATGATTTTATCATTATTTATCCATCATTAATCATCACAAAAAGTGTTAAATAACATTATAAAATTCTCTATAGAGAATAAGTTCATTATAGGATTAATGACCTTATTACTCATCATTTGGGGGGTATGGAGTGCCACGAAAATCCCCATTGATGCCCAACCTGACATTACAAACAATCAGGTTCAGATTATTACCCTGTCACCAACATTAGCAGGACAGGAGGTGGAGCAACTGGTTACATTTCCTGTAGAGCAAAGTATCGTCAATCTTCCCAAAGTAGAAGAAATAAGAAGTGTTTCGAGGTTTGGACTATCTGTTGTAACCGTAGTGTTTCAAGACAATGTCGATATTTATTTTGCAAGACAGTTGGTAAGCCAACAGCTGAAAGAAGCACAAGACCAGATACCTGATGGAGTTGGAACGCCTGAACTTGCTCCTGTCAGTACAGGTCTTGGCGAAGTGTACCAATACATTCTCCATCCCAAACAAGGAAGCGAAGATAAATATTCTGCAATGGATTTACGGACAATGCAGGATTGGATTGTCGCCAGACAACTTTACGGTACTCCGGGAATTGCAGAAGTTAATAGTTTCGGCGGTCTGCTCAAACAATACGAGGTATCCGTTGACCCTAACCGCATCAAAGCGATGGACGTCAGTATCTCCGATATTTTTACTGCACTCGAAAACAACAACCAAAATACCGGAGGCGCTTATATTGATAAGAAACCCAATGCATACTTCATTCGGGGAATTGGTTTAGTCACTTCACTGGAAGATGTAGGTAATATTGTTGTTAAAAATACGGAAAGTGTTCCGGTATTCATCAAAGATGTAGCAAAAGTACAATTTGGTCACGCTACCCGATACGGAGCAATGACCTATAACGGCGAAGTAGATGCTGTGGGAGGTATTGTAATGATGCTCAAGGGAGAAAACACTGCTACGGTCGTAAAAAACATCAAAGAAAAAATACCGGTTATCCAACAATCTCTACCCGATGATGTGGTCATAGAACCTTATTTGGATAGAATGAACCTGGTAGATAGAGCGATAAGTACTGTCGAAAAAAACCTAATTGAAGGTGCATTAATCGTAATATTTGTATTGATTATCTTCTTAGGGAATTTCAGGGCAGGTTTAATCGTCGCATCAGCTATACCGTTATCAATGCTTTTTGCATTGGGAATGATGAGGTTATTTGGCGTAAGTGCCAACCTGATGAGTTTGGGAGCTATTGATTTCGGATTGATAGTGGACGGTTCGCTGATCGTTGTTGAAGCCACAATGCACCATTTGGGCTTACGGAAATCCACTCAAAAACTTACGCAGGCAGAAATGGACGAGGAGGTGTATGAATCTGCAAGAAAAATCCGTACGAGTGCAGCATTTGGAGAAATCATTATCCTCATTGTTTATATTCCTATCCTTACTTTGGTCGGCATAGAAGGAAAAATGTTTACGCCAATGGCGCAGACCGTAAGTTTCGCCATTTTGGGAGCTTTGATTTTGTCCTTTACCTATATCCCGATGATGAGTGCCTTGTGTCTGTCTAAAAAACCGATTACCAAAAGGAATTTTTCAGACAAAATGATGGACTATCTTCAAGGGGTTTATAAGCCTTTGTTAGAAAAAGCCATTCGGATAAAATATGTGATTATTGCGGTTGCCGTCGGACTTTTTACCATTAGTATATTCCTTTTTTCACGGATGGGCGGAGAGTTCCTGCCAACATTGGGCGAGGGCGATTTTGCTTTCCATTGTATTTTGCCGCAAGGAACATCCTTAAGCCAAAGTCTGGAAACCTCTATGCAGGCATCTAAGATAATCAAGGAGTTTGACGAAGTAAAAATGGTTGTAGGAAAAACGGGGGCTGCCGAAGTACCGACAGACCCGATGCCGCCCGAAGCGACCGACCTGATGATTATTCTTAAACCACAGGACGAATGGAAAACAAAGAAATCGTATGACGAACTTTCCAATGAAATGATGGAGAAACTCGAAGTTATTCCCGGTGTATTCTTTGAAGCCAACCAGCCGATACAGATGAGGTTTAATGAACTGATGACGGGTATCAGGCAAGATGTAGCTGTGAAAATATTCGGAGAGAACCTCGACAGTTTGTTGATTTATGCCAATAAAGCCAATGCCATTATTCAAACGGTAGAGGGTGCAACCGCTCCGCAGGTAGAACGGATAGCAGGTCTTCCACAGATTAATATCGAATACGACCGTACCCGAATAGCCAACTATGGCTTGAATGTACAGGAGATAAACGATATTGTCAGTACTGCGTTTGCAGGTAAATCAGCAGGCGTGGTTTATGAAAATGAGCGTAGATTTGATTTGGTGGTACGGCTTGATGAAGAACACCGCAGTTCTATTGAGGATGTGAGCAATCTGTTTATTCCACTTCCAAACGGAGAGCAGGTTCCACTTTCGCAGGTTGCCAACATTGACTATAAATTAGGTCCTGCACAAATCAGCCGTGAAGGAGGAAAACGAAGGATATATGTCGGATTTAATGTACAAGGGCGGGATGTAGCAAGTGTTGTAGAAGAAATTCAGGATAAGTTGGCTGAACAGGTTAAGCTACCGACAGGATATTATTTTACCTATGGCGGTCAGTTTGAGAACCTCCAAAAAGCTACTGACAGATTACTGATTGCAGTACCTATCGCCCTGCTTTTGATTTTTATCTTATTGTACTTCACGTTTCATTCGTTCAAGGAAGCCGTTTTGGTCTATACAGCTATCCCGATGAGTGCCATTGGAGGTGTGTTTGCCCTATTGTTGAGGGATATGCCATTCAGCATATCAGCAGGTGTAGGGTTTATCGCTTTGTTTGGTGTTGCTGTTCTGAACGGGATTGTACTGATTTCCACATTCAACAGATTGGAAAAAGAGGGTTGGAACGAGATTATCCCGAGAATTATCGAGGGGGCTAAAACAAGACTAAGACCCGTATTAATGACAGCGTCGGTAGCAAGTTTAGGTTTCTTACCGATGGCATTGAGTACAAGTGCGGGTGCAGAAGTACAAAAACCGTTGGCAACGGTCGTTATCGGCGGATTGATGTCAGCAACGGCATTGACGTTATTCGTACTGCCTTTACTATACCTCGTATTTATGAGAAATCATAAGCCTACAAAAAATAATAAAATGAAAGCCATAACACCTATATTGTTACTGTTTACGTTCTTAGGCTTTTCTCAAACCAGTAATGCACAAAATCCTGTAAACGTAGATAGAGCTATCGAAATAGCTATGGAAAATAACCCTCAGCTCCGTTCCAAAAAATTGGAGATTCAATCTACCCAAAGTTTGAGTAAGACAGCATATGAGCTACCGAAAACCGATTTAAATTTCCAATATGGGAATACAGATGGATTTGAGTACAATGACGGTTTCCAAATTTCGCAGACTATACCCTTTCCAACACTTTTTGGGGTAAAGAAAAACCTTGTCAAAGAGCAAGTCAAAGGGCAGGAATGGTCAAAGGCTCTGACAGAAAATGAGCTAAGAAAGCAGGTAAGAACATATTATTATCAGTTAGCGTATCTGGAACATAATGCTTCGGTATTGAAGTATTTGGATAGTATTTATGCAGACTTTATCCGTGTGGCGGAGCTGCGTTATAAAACAGGAGATATAGGGCGGATAGAAGTCAGTACGGCTGTTACCAAAAAGGGGGAAATCAATATATTGCTCCAGCAAAATGAGGTCTTCAGGCAAAATGCCTATCAGAATCTTAAAAACCTGATGCAGACAAAGGAAGATTTTGCCATTGAACCCAAATCAGACTATGAACCATTACTTTTGACTTCTTTCATAGACAGTTCAGCTATTGAAAACCACCCAAGCATCCAGCTATTGTATCAGGAGGCTAAAATCGCTGAACAGAACAAGAAGTTGGAACGGGCAAACAGCCTGCCTGATTTTACGTTCGGTTATAATAATATATCGCTGATAGGAATGCACAGTAGAAACGGCGTGGAACAATTTTACGGCAGAGGACAGCGGTTCAGTTTTGTTGATGTAGGCATAACCATTCCACTCTTTACTACGACCAGAGCGAAAATCCGTTCCCTTGATTATCAAAAACAATCATTGGAACTGAATGCCCAATGGCAACAACAGCAGCTAAAAACGGAGTTGGCAAATGCCCTGAAACAATATGAACAGAATGTTTCACAGTTTACCTATTTCAAGGAGCAGGCACTTCCGAATGCTGATGAAATCATCAATGCGGCAAAGTTAGGGTACAGTACCGGAGATATTTCTTATGTGGAGTACCTCTTTGCCTTGCAGACAACAACCGATATTCAGCTTAATTATCTAAAGAGCATACAGCAAATCAATGAGGCTGTAACGCTTATTCATTCATTAATCAGCAAATAATACAAAATATGAAACGTATCATCAATAATATAGTTTTCAGCGTTTTTGTCCTCGTAGCAATCTTTGCTTTGAACGCCTGTACAAATAAACATACGGAGGACGACGGACATAATCACGGTAGCGAAGCAGCAGCAACAACGGACGAACACGAAGAAGAAAACGTTGCGGTACTGACCGATGAACAGATAAAAGCTGTAGGTATCGAAATCGGGATGATTGAACAGAAACAATTGTCCGCAACATTGAAAGCCAACGGTGGATTGAGAGTACCCAACAGCAACAAGGCAAATGCAACTTCAATGTTTGGCGGCGTTATCAAATCCCTCAATGTGGAGATAGGCGATTTCGTAAAAAAAGGTCAGGTCATCGCCACTATTTCCAATCCGGAATTCATACAATTACAGGAAGAATACCTAAGCATCAATAGCAGGATAGAATTTGCAGAGCAGGAAGTTGCAAGACAAAGAGAGCTGAACGAGGGAAATGCAGGTGCAAAGAAAAACCTGCAAAGTGCCACATCTGAATTGAACACGTTGAGAACACGAAAAGCATCGTTACAACAACAAATCCAAATGATGGGCATTAATCCGGCTTCCCTGTCAAATTCCAGCCTTAAATCCTCGTTGGTCGTTACAAGTCCGATAGGCGGTACGGTAAGTAACGTTTTTGCCAAAATCGGAAGCTATGTAGATGTGTCTTCGCCTATTGCCGAAATAATAGAGAACACAGCATTGCACTTGGACTTACAGGTTTATGAAAAAGATATTCCCCTAATCAAAATAGGTCAGAAAATAGATTTTGTCGTAACCAACAACCCCAATAAGACCCATTCTGCCGAAGTTTATAGTATAGGTTCATCTTTTAGCGGAGAGAGCAAAACCATTGCCGTTCACAGCAGAATTACCGGAGATAAAACAGGATTGATTGACGGAATGAGCATAACCGGAAATGTAAGTTTAGATGATGTATTAAGTACGGCTGTACCCAACGAAGCGGTTGTCAATGCAGACGGGAAATATTACATCTTTTTGGTCAAGGAGCAGGAAGAAGAACCGCACGACCATAAAGAAGATGAGGCTCACGACCACGGTTCGGAAAATGGAACTCAATTTACAAGAATGGAGGTCGTTAAAGGTGCTTCTCAATTGGGTTACACGGCGATAACGCCTGTAAATGAAATTCCACACGGTACACATATCGTGATAAAAGGTGCGTTTTTTGTGAATGCAAAAATGAATGATACCGGAGAACACGGTCACGCTCACTAAAATGGTATATAATGAAAAAAAGCATTGAACAAAAGCTGTTGTCAAAGAACACCAATCCGACCAGTATGCGGATATTGGTATATGATTTCTTGGAGCAACAGCAGACAGCGATGTCCTTATCTGAAATCGAAAGTCATTTCTATAAAGCAGACAGGGTTACGATTTACAGGACTTTGAAAACTTTCGAGGAAAAAGGCATTGTACACAGTATTCAGGAGAACACTACCGTTAAGTATATTTTGTGTCACGATGGGTGTGATGAAGAAACACACAAAGATTGGCACTTACATTTCTATTGTAAAATCTGTAAACAGACAACCTGTAAGGAGGATTTTATAATACCGCAGAATGGAAACCAAAATTACCGTATTGACGAAATAAAACTATTTGGTAAAGGTATTTGCGAGAACTGTTTAAAGGAGAGTTTGCAATAGCATTGCAGGCTCTTCCTGTGTATCTTTGTCATAAATATAAATGTGTTATGGATAACTATCTTAAAGAAACAAAAATCCTTGACTACTCAAACGTTTCTATACAAGAGCTATTGGAACAAAGAGGGTGGAAAGATTTGGGCAATGTTTCAAGAGTTAAAGCCATTTACAATTTTGTCAGGGATGAAATAAAATTTGGCTACAATGTTTCGGACGATATACCTGCATCAGAAATATTGCAGGATGGCTATGGACAGTGCAATACCAAAGCGACTTTGCTAATGACGTTATTAAGAGCAACGGGAATACCTAACCGCATTCACGGTTTTACCATTGACAAAGCCTTGCAAAAAGGAGCTATTACGGGTATTTGGTACAAACTTTCGCCTCAAAACATCTTACATAGCTGGGTAGAAGTATGGGTAAATGAACAGTGGTATTTTTTAGAAGGTGTGATTTTGGATAAACCCTATCTCACCAAATTGCAGGAGCAGAACAGCGATTGCAAAACCACATTTTGTGGTTTCGGGGTTTATACCGATAATTTTGAGAACCCACCGATTGAATGGAACCTCAACAATACGTTTATTCAGGATAAGGGCATCAATCAGGACTTTGGCGTTTTTGATACACCCGATGAATTTTATTCTAAGCATCAGCAAAAGCTAAATGCGTTAAAGCGATTTGTTTTTCAGTATATCGTGAGGTATATAATGAATAATAACGTAGAAATAATAAGAAATAAAAGTGTAACGAACCTAAAAAATTAAAGGCTATGACAAATACAGACAAAAATCATAAGCATACGTATGATGCACAAGGCAAAATGACTTGTTGCACGCTGGAAGAAAAAATTTACACCGAAGCAGGTGCAAAAGAGCTGGTAAATGAAAAGCATCAACACGACCACGGCGATGATGAAGGACACGACCACAGCCATAGTGAGAGTAGTCCAATTAAAATGTTTTTGCCGAGTATAATATCATTGGTATTGTTGCTTGCTGCCATAGCATTTGATCATTGGCTTCCACAGCAATGGTTTACGGGTTGGGTAAGGATTATTTGGTATGTGGTTGCGTATGCTCCCGTTGGGTTTCCTGTATTGACAGATGCCGTGAAAAGCATCAGAAAAGGGGAAATCTTTTCAGAGTTCTTTTTAATGGGCATTGCCACCATCGGGGCATTTGCCATTGGCGAATATCCCGAGGGCGTTGCCGTGATGTTGTTTTATGCTGTTGGAGAAGTTTTTCAGACAATGGCGGTTTCCAGAGCCAAAGCAAATATCAAATCATTGCTCGACCAAAGACCTGATGAGGTAACGGTTTTAAGAAACGACCAACCCCTAACTGTAAAGGCGGAAACCGTGAATATCGGCGAAATAATACAATTGAAACCGGGAGAAAAATTAGGTTTGGACGGAGAATTATTGTCTGAAACGGCATCGTTCAACACCTCAGCACTCACAGGCGAAAGCAAACCCGACACCAAAGCCAAAGGCGAAACGGTTTTGGCAGGTATGATAAACCTTAATACCGTTGCACAAGTGCAGGTCACAACCGCATATATGGATAGTAAGTTGAGTAAAATTTTGGAATTGGTACAAAATGCTACTTCACAAAAAGCACCAACGGAATTATTTATCCGCAAGTTTGCGAAAATATATACCCCTATAGTGGTACTGTTAGCGGTCGCTATCTGTGTGCTGCCTTACTTTTTCGTAGCTGATTATGAGTTTAGGGATTGGTTGTACAGGGCTTTGGTATTCTTAGTTATTTCTTGTCCTTGTGCCTTAGTAATCAGTATTCCATTGGGTTATTTCGGTGGCATTGGAGCAGCGAGCAAAAACGGAATACTGTTCAAAGGAAGTAACTTTTTAGATAGCCTTTCCAATATCCAAAATGTGGTAATGGATAAAACGGGTACAATGACAGAGGGTGTTTTCAAGGTTCAAGAAGTGGTATTTGACAAAGCGTTCAATCAAGATGAAATTTTGCAATTGGTCAATGTATTGGAAAGCCACAGTACGCACCCCGTAGCGACAGCTATTCACGAATACGTGGGGGAACTGGATAATACAATCCGCTTAGAAAATACAGAGGAAATTGCTGGACACGGGCTGAAATCAACCGTAAATGGTAAAGACTTGTTGGTTGGAAATTTCAAGCTGATGAACAAGTTTGGAATACAATACGACTTAGATCCGAACAGCATCGTTTATACGACCATTGCCGTTGCTTACGATAACAAATTTGTCGGTTACATTACGATTGCCGACAGTATCAAAGAAGATGCAGAGAAAACCATCCGTTTATTGCATAAACTCAATGTGAAAGCAACTATGCTTAGCGGAGATAAAAGTACAGTGGTA
Organism: Sphingobacterium lactis; assembly: GCF_051951495.1. Taxonomy (GTDB): domain Bacteria; phylum Bacteroidota; class Bacteroidia; order Sphingobacteriales; family Sphingobacteriaceae; genus Sphingobacterium; species Sphingobacterium lactis_A. Next base: position 731,053 of record NZ_JBNHAS010000002.1, read on the forward strand.
AAGTATGTAGCGGAGCAGTTGGGGATAGATAATGCTTTTGGGGATTTATTGCCCGAAGATAAAGTAAACAGGGTTAAAGAAATTAAAGCCAAGGGCGAAAGCGTTGCTTTCGTCGGCGACGGCGTGAACGATGCTCCCGTTGTGGCGTTGAGCGACGTAGGTATCGCAATGGGCGGTTTGGGAAGCGATGCCACTATTGAAACGGCAGATGTGGTCATACAAGACGATAAGCCGAGCAAAATCCCAATGGCAATCAATATTGGAAAAAAGACAAAGAAAATCGTTTGGCAAAATATCACATTGGCATTTGTGGTAAAAGGAATTGTATTGGTGCTTGGTGCAGGTGGATTGGCTACAATGTGGGAAGCCGTTTTTGCTGATGTGGGCGTGGCGTTATTGGCTATTCTTAATGCGGTACGAATACAGCGGATGAAATTTTAAAGGACGTCAATTTATAAGTATTGAAAAGAAAACAGAAAATACGCAAAAAGAAATATATAAAGGTATTCAACCGAAGCGACTTAATGTCTTTGGACATCAGTGACGACAACCTTGTTGATGTAAGAACCATTTAAGTAGGTTGAAGTATGCTTCTGAAAACCCCGTAACCGGGCGTATGGGTGTATTCAATATGGGACGAAATATCAGTGTTAAATTAATAATGAATTTCTGATTCGATATTATTGAGTGAAAGATTTAAAAGAACGCTAGCAGGAAATGTAACTGACACTATAATGCTCATGGAATAAAAATAAATGGCGGATAAGAGAAACTTATCTGCCATTTATTTCAAAAAAAACGAACCGGTTTGAAAAATACCATTATCTTTGCAATAGTTTTTTTGTTTTTTACATGTTAAAAAGGATAAACATATTAATGATTATATGCTTATTGGGCTTTTTTATAATCCCAATGCAATCCTATGCGTGTAAATCGCATTCCAAAGAAATTGTTATCAAGGAGAAGTCATGTTGCAGTGCCAACAAGCAGCATCATTCAGAAGATCAATGTGAGAAAGACTGCTGTAAGTCTAAGGATGACACGAGCAATGAATGCTCTGGAAATTGTGGACCTACGTCCTGCCACAGCTCTTCTAATAGTTTTTCTGCAACACCCCCATTTTTTAGGAACGCTCAAAATCCTGTTTTTTCTAAAAGTAAAAAATCATACCCTTTATACAAAGAACCCTTTTATTCTACAGGGGAATCTTCCATTTGGCAACCGCCTAAAATAATTTAAATTAGTACTGTATAGCCATAGGTGTGCGAAATCGGTTGATTTTGCACCTATCCGCAATACATGTTTTATTAAAAGCCAGATCTGGCTTTTGATTATTTACCATTTTTAATACTTAATAAGGTTCCAAATGAAATCAATATCAAAAATATTGATGGTAATCACCGTATTACTATCCGCAGCAAACAGCTTTGCGCAAAACCAGAACGAGCAACATCACAACCATGGTGGAACAGCTCAAGCAAAGAATATTCCATCACAAAATTTATCACAATTACATGCCGTATTTGACAAGTATTTTTCCATAAAAGATGCTTTGGTAAACGCAGATGTAAATATAGCATCTTCAAATGCTACTGAATTAGCCACAGTTATTAAAACAGTGGATATGGGTGAACTTTCTCCCAAAGAGCATACCGTATGGATGAAGGTCATGAAGGAACTGTCTTTAAACACAGAAAACATCTCGAAATCGAAAGACGTCGTAAAGCAACGGAGGGCATTTGCCCTACTTTCTAAGAATGTCTATGAATTGGCAAACGCATCAAAGCAAAAAACAACTATGTACTACCAAAACTGCCCGATGTACAACGATGGCAAAGGTGCAACTTGGTTAAGTAAAAGTACGGATATCAAAAACCCGTATTACGGTTCAAAAATGCTGACCTGCGGTAGTACTATTGAAAAATTAAATTAGTCAGCCATTATGAGATGTCTATTGATTGGGATCGTTACTTCTATTGTAGTCATATTTAGTTCATGCAACAATAACCCTACACTAAAGGTGCAAGACAATACATATACTTCAAAAAGCTCAAATACAAATACCCGTGACCACAATGCCTTTGAAATGGGCGATGTAGTTCCGTCGGAAGAGGTATGCATGGTCAACAATGAATACATGGGCAAAAAACAATTTGAGGTAAATTTTGAAGGAAAAATATATTACGGATGTTGCCAGATGTGTAAAGAACGTATTCCAAAAGATCCTTCTACACGCGTTGCCATAGATCCATTTTCCAAAAAGCAGATAGATAAAGCGACTGCTATAATAGCAATTACCGGCAACAACGGGGAAGTATCATATTTTGAAAATAATACTACATATACAAATTACATAAATCAATTTTAATTATTAAAAACAGAAATCATGACAATGAAACATTTATTTGTAGGCTTACTAGCCTCATCCGTATTGACCTTGGCAGCATGCAATGGCGCTTCTGAAAAAAAATCAGAAAGCGACGTCCATACTGAAACAACGGTATCCAACGAAAGCAACGCTGCAAGCGACCAGGGAACTTTTTCGGAACTTTTTTCCCATTACCAGCACCTGACTTTTGCTTTGTCTTCCGATAATGATAAAGAAGCCGCAAATGCAGCTAAAGGCATGCTGGAAGCACTCCCCAAGATTAATACCGAGGGCTTTAGTGCAGAACAGAAAAGCACCTTCGATGACATCGCTGCTGATATTCAGGAACATTCGGAGCACATAGGTGATAACATAGGCAATATCGCTCATCAAAGAGAACATTTAGTGATCTTGAGCAAGGATTTTTATGATATAACAAAAGAATTCGGCACCGAAAAGCCCATGTACAAGATTTTTTGCTCGATGTACGATGACAACAAAGGAGCATATTGGTTAAGCGATAGCAAAGAGGTCAAAAACCCTTACTATGGTGAAGATATGCTAACATGTGGTGAAGTTCAGGAAGAACTGAAGTAAAAACGCTGATTAAGATTTGAAATTCAAATATCAGGTACCGGTCGATTTCTGTAGGCTGGTATCTGATATTAAAATGTAAACAATGTATATGTTATGCTTAAAAAAATTATCAAATATTTTTTGGAGAACCGAGTAATAACACTGTTATTACTTGTGGTTGTCCTTATATGGGGGCTGATTACAGCGCCCTTTAATTGGCATCAAAATGCGTTGCCGAGCGATCCTGTGCCGGTCGATGCGATTCCGAACATTGGGGAGAACCAGCAAATTGTTGCGACCGAATGGATGGGGAGGTCTCCCAAAGATATACAGGAGCAGATTACCTATCCACTCACGACCTCCTTACTGGGCATCCCCGGCGTAAAAACAATCCGGAGCAGTTCGATGTTCGGCATGTCCTTCCTCTATGTCATTTTTGAAGAGGATGTTGAGTTTTATTGGAGCCGTTCCCGTATTCTGGAAAAACTGAATTCATTGCCTGCCGGCACATTACCATCCGATGTAACGCCCACGCTCGGGCCGGATGCCACTGCTTTGGGGCAGGTCTTTTGGTATACACTGGAGGGACGCAATCCCGAAACCGGAAAACCTACAGGAGGCTGGGACCCCGATGAGCTGCGCACGATTCAGGATTTCTATGCCAAATATAATTTGGCAGCATCGGAAGGGGTTTCCGAAGTGGCTTCCATCGGAGGTTTCGTAAAAGAATACCAAGTCGATATCAATCCAGATGCGATGCGCGCATACAATGTATCCGTAATGGATATCATGTCGGCTATCCAAAACAGCAACCTGGATATCGGTGCAGAGACGATCGAAATAAACAAAGCGGAATATCTGGTGCGTGGATTGGGCTACCTTAAAAGTGTCCAGGATCTTGAAGATGCCGTAGTGGCTGTGCGCAATAATGTTCCCGTAAAGATAAAAGACGTTGGGTTTGTCAATTTGGGACCCTCCACACGACGCGGTGGATTGGATAAGGAAGGCGTGGAAGCAGTTGGCGGTGTAGTAGTTGCCCGGCATGGAACCAACCCCATGGAAGTCATCAATAATGTCAAGGCGAAGATCAAAGAAATGGAGGCAGGTTTCCCTCAAAAAACATTAGAGGATGGGACTATTTCAAAAGTCACCGTCGTTCCGTTTTATGACCGCTCGGGTTTAATCCAGGAAACCATCGGGACGCTGGAAAATGCTTTAGCACACGAAATCCTGATCTGTATTATCGTTGTGATCGTGCTGGTGATCAACCTGCGAGCATCGATTCTTATATCCAGTATCTTGCCCATTGGCGTACTGGCGACCTTCATAATCATGAAACAAATGGGGGTCGAGGCGAATATCGTTGCCCTTTCGGGAATCGCCATTGCCATTGGGGTCATGGTGGATGTGGGGATTGTCTTTATCGAAAGCATACTACGCCATATGGATGAAGAAAAAGCCAAGGGTGTTGAGAGTCGGGGGAAAGCCTTTGTAAACTTGATTTCCACCGCTGTTGCGGAAGTGTCGGGTGCTTTGTCAACGGCGATGCTCACCACGATCATCAGCTTTTTACCTGTTTTTATGATGGAAGCACAAGAAGGTAAGTTGTTCGGTCCCTTGGCATACACCAAAACCTTTGCTTTGGTTTCAGCCTTTGTGTTAGGCATTATTATCTTGCCAACACTGGCTTATTATATATTTTCAATCCGTATCAATGGGAGTAAAGTTCGCCGGATAGCCAACTACGTTTTGGTAGTTGCCGGTATCGCTCTTTGGATCTATACAGGTGTTTTTGTCGCGTTCGCATTGACTTTGATCGGAGTCAACAACCTGTTTACACCAAGATGGAAAGGAGAAAAAATTGCCAACTACGTTAATGTTGCTATCACACTTTTTGTAGCGATGTATTACCTGACGGTTGAGTGGCTGCCACTCGGCACGCAGGCAAGCACCACACTTAACTTTGTGTTCGTATTCTTTGCCATTGGTTCCATCCTGGGAATGTTATGGGCATTGGTGATCTATTATGAACAGATTCTTCGATGGTCACTTTCCAACCGGTGGAAATTCATGGCCATCCCTATCATTACTTTATTATTCGGAATGTTAGCATGGATGGGCGTAGAGAAGAGTTTTGGTTTTGTTGCAAATGGCTTCGAAAAGACAGGTTGGAAATCATTTCGGGAGACTGCCTTCTGGCAAAAATCCACCGAAACATTTCCCGGTATCGGGGAGGAATTTATGCCAAGCCTCAATGAAGGTTCTTTCCTTTTGATGCCCACCAGTATGCCGCATACTGGGATTGAACAAAACCTGCAATTGATCAGAACACTTGATAAACGTATTCAAAACATACCGGAAGTCGAACTTATCGTAGGAAAATGGGGCCGTGTGAATTCTGCACTTGATCCGGCTCCTACACAGATGTTTGAAAATACGATCAATTATATCCCGGAATTTTATCTGGATGAAGACGGGCATCGTGAAAGGTTCAAGGTAAACAGTTCCGGAGAATTCGTGTTGAAAGGTGACAAGACCTATGCTGTTTCCGATGGTTTCCGTTCCATACCACGGGACAGTCTGATTGAAGATAAAAGCGGAAAATTTTTCCGCAGATGGCGTCCTGAAATTAAAAAGGCCGACGATATATGGCAAGAGATCGTCAATGTTTCCCATCTGCCCGGATTGACTTCCGCTCCTAAGTTGCAACCGATAGAAGCGAGAATGGTAATGCTTTCTACGGGAATGAGGGCTCCGATGGGGCTAAAGGTTTCGGGTCCGGATCTGGAGTCGATTGAAATCGGTGGCAAGGCCTTGGAAGCAGCCTTAAAGGATGTTCCATCTGTTATGCCATCGACCGTTTTCTACGACAGGGCTGTTGGCGCACCCTATATCGAAATCCATCTGAACCGGGATAGAATGGCCAGATACGGTATTACCGTTGCCGAGCTTCAGGAAGTAATCAGTGCGGCAGTCGGCGGTATGACGTTGACCACTACAGTCGAAGGCCGGGAACGGTTTCCCGTTCGCCTGCGCTACCCACGAGAATTACGGGATGACCCGGATGCGTTGCGAAAAATAATCATTCCGACAGCTACAGGAGCTCAGATTCCATTGGGGGATGTGGTGGATGTTGAATATGCCAAGGGCGCTCAGATGATCCAAAGTGAAAATACCTTTTTGTTGGGTTATGTAATCTTTGATAAAAAAAGTGGCATAGCGGAAGTCGACGTAGTATACGAAGCGGATCAACTCCTAAAGGAAAAAATAGCGTCTGGAGAACTGGATTTACCCAACGGGGTGACGTATAAGTTTGCCGGAAATTATGAACAGCAAGAACGTGCCGCAAAAAGGCTAATGCTTATTATACCACTGAGTTTGTTAGCCATTTTAGTAATTCTCTACTTTCAGTTCCGAACGGTTACAGCATCGTTAATTCATTTTTCCGGTGTTTTTGTAGCTCTTGCAGGAGGTTTTATTTTGTTGTGGCTTTACGGACAGCCTTGGTTTATGGATTTCTCTGTCGGAGGGACAAATATGAGGGATCTGTTCCAGATGCACAGCATCAATCTCAGCATTGCCGTTTGGGTAGGATTTATCGCCCTGTTCGGACTGGCGACGAGTGATGGTGTATTAATGGGAACATACATCCACGATACATTTGAAGCACGGAACCCCAGAACAAAAGATGAAATACGGGAAGCAGTCATATACGCAGGCTTAAAGCGTGTCAGACCGGCAGCGATGACCACTGCTACAGCACTGATCGCCTTACTGCCTGTCCTGACCTCTACCGGTAAAGGTGCGGAAATCATGGTACCAATGGCCATCCCGACTTTCGGCGGCATGCTGATCCAATCCATGACCATGTTTGTGGTTCCAGTATTCCAGTGCTGGTGGAGGGAATCTGCCACTAAAAAAGAAAATAGAAAAAATAATAAAAATATAGCGAATGAAAACGAATAAGATAAATCGGTATATAACCGTGGCTGTATTAACAAGCTTAAGCATTTTTTCGCAAGCTTTAGCCCAAGACTACCCCACCGATTCGCTGTCCTATTATATACAAGTCGCAATCGAAAATAATCCGGGTGTAAAATCACAAAAGTATGCGCATGAGGCATACCTTGAAAAAATTCCGCAAGCCGGAGCATACCAAGACCCCGAATTGTCCATGGAAGCATATACGATGCCTATGGAAATTATAGGAGGGCGTTCTATTGGAAATGTGAGCTTGATGCAAATGTTTCCATGGTTCGGCACGAGAAAAGCAGCTCGCACAGAGGCTACACATATGGCCAATATGCAAGATCAACAGTATCGGGAAGCCATAAATAATCTGATCCTTCAGGTCAGCACACAGTGGTACACGATGCAAAAATTGAACGAGCAACTCAAGAATAATCAGGAAAACCAAGTGTTTCTAAAACAATTGGAACAATTGGCAATACGGAAATTCTCTGCGCCCTCAAGCACCTCACAATCAAGTGTAGCACCCGTCGTAAGCAGTAATACGCCTTCCTCACCAACCAGATCTAGTGCTTCATCGGGTATGGGAGGGATGAGTATGGGAGGAGGCAATTCAGCTCCTGCTACTAATCAGAATATGAGTATGCCGTCCGGTGGTGGCATGGGAGCAATGGAAGGTGGCTCCGGATCGGGTATGTCAGAGGTGCTTCGTATCCAATTGGAAATTGTCGAAATTGAAAATAACATTGAAAGTTTACATGCTCAGATTAAAGCCGAAAAAGCAAAATTCAATGCATTGTTGAATCGGGAAGCAACTGAAAAGGTCATGCTGGGACAAGAGATCCACAAGCTGAATTTTTTATATAGCGAGGAAGAGGCACTAAGGGTTATTGAGGCAAACAACCCCATGCTTGAAATGATTGCCGAAGAAGGCTTGGCATTTAAGGCAAAAGCGGAAATGGATCGGAAAATGAGTTATCCCATGATTGGTATCGGTGTGGAATACATGGTTGTGGGAAGGACGAATAATTCAATGCTGGCCATGGACGGGATGAACGGTAAGGATATGGTCATGCCTATGGTTTCAGTGAGCCTGCCACTCTTCCGTAAAAAATACAATGCCCAGCAAAACGAAAGCAGGCTATGGCGAAAATCAAGCGAAGAGAACTTTAAAAACACCTTCAACACTTTGAAAAGCGAGTTTTACAGTCTCAAAAGCCAACTGGATGATGCTCAGCGTGCCATCGAGCTGTACGAAAAACAAACTACGCTCGCCCAAACGACATATAACCTGATCGTAAAAGAGTTCGTTACAGGCAAAAGTGACTTGACCAACGTTATTCAGGTGCAGCGGCAATTATTGGATTATCAGCTTAGGAAAGCTGAGGCCCTTGCCAACTATAATACGATGGTTGTGTCAATAAAAAAATTATTAGCAGACCATAAATAATGCAATTATTTTGAAATTCTTAGCAATGAATAAACTGAAAAATATTTTTAGAAATAAGGCGGTAACTTACGGGGTTATATTATTGTCCGGACTACTGCTTGGCTGGGCGATATTTGGCGGGAATTCGTCCCATGATCACAGCCATGACCTTGAAATGGAAGTGACCGAGGACGGGGAAACAGTATGGACTTGCTCCATGCACCCCCAGATCAGAATGGATAAACCGGGGAAATGCCCGATATGTGCAATGGATCTAATTCCCTTGAAATCATCCGGGGGAGGTGATGATGTAATTGACGATGACGCCATCCAGATGTCAGAAGAAGCCATAGCATTGGCGAATATCCAGACTTCGATTGTCGGCCACCAAGACGCTGTTAAAGATGTCCAACTGTATGGGACTATTCAGGTGGACGAACGTTTACAACAATCCCAAACATCGCATGTCAATGGCCGTATTGAAAATCTTTACGTAACCTTTACTGGCGAGTCGGTAAGAGAAGGACAACTGATAGCCAAAATCTATTCGCCTGATTTATTGACGGCGCAGCAAGAATTGCTCGAAGCTGCAAAATTGCAGGATATGCAGCCCCTCCTATTGGATGCCGCGAAAGAGAAGCTGAGTTTATGGAAGGTGTCAGAGGATCAGATAAGCAAAATATTGACATCCAACGAAGTTTCACCCTACGTCAATATATATGCGAATACAAGTGGTGTTGTCATAGCAAAAAATGTAAACCCGGGCGATTATATCGGCCAAGGGAGCGTCTTGTACACCATTTCAAACCTTTCCAAGTTATGGGCGGTTTTTGATGCGTATGAAACAGATCTGCCATTTCTAAAGGTGGGAGATCAGCTGGAATATACATTACGGAGTTTGCCCGGAAAAGTCTATAATGGGCGGATTGCCTTTATTAACCCTATCCTTGATGCCAATTCAAGAACAGCAAAAATCAGGGTCGAAGCCGATAACCGGGATCGCAATCTCAAACCTGAAATGTATGCAACAGCAAGGATCACTGCTCCTTTAAAGGGCTACAACGATGAGTTGGTCATTCCCAAGTCGGCGGTTTTATGGACAGGGAAGCGCTCCATAGTTTACGTAAAACAGCCAAATACATCCACGCCTGCTTTTAAACTTCGGGAGATCGTCTTGGGCCCCTCATTGGGCGACCAATATGTTGTTATGTCGGGGCTGGAAAATGGCGAGGAAATCGTGACCAAGGGAGCTTTCACCGTTGATGCAAGTGCCCAGCTGGAAGGTAAAATCAGTATGATGAATAACGATGGCGCAGCATCGGCTGCCGGACATCAGCATGGCGATGCTCAAACCAATGTCAATAAGACCCATGATATGTTGAAAGTATCAGGAAATTGTGAAATGTGCAAAAGCCGGATTGAGAAAGCGGCCAAAAGTGTCAAGGGGGTGATTTCCGCAAACTGGGATGTTAATGCCAAAGTTATCCATTTGGATTTCGATTCAAAAGTAACCTCAAAAAGTGCCATAAGCAAAGCTATTGCTAATGTTGGTCACGATACAGAGCTGGACAAGGCTCCCAAGGCGGTTTATGACGACTTACCGAGTTGCTGTCTCTATGACCGGGGATAATGGTACTTGATTAATATTAGATCATGAAAAAAAACGGAAAACGAACGAAAGCATACAAAGTAATTTTAACAGTTCTGTTAAGTGTGTTTGTGTTAATGCAATTTATAACCCTCCAAAGGAACCTATCCCCGGTTCCTGCGGGCCAGGTTTTTGTTGATTCATTTAAGGTCGATGCAAAAGTTAATGCAATCCTGTCGGTATCATGCTATGACTGCCATAGCAATAATACCCAATACCCTTGGTACACTAATGTTCAGCCTTTGGGTTGGTTCATGGCAGATCATATAACCGAAGGAAAAGAGAAATTGAACTTTGATGATTTGCCAAATTACAGCCCGAGAAGGATAAACTCAAAGTTTAGCCAGATTATTGAGCAAATCGAGAAAGGTAAAATGCCGTTGAGTTCATATACGTGGATGCATGGGGGTGCTCGTCTAAGCATGGAAGATAAGAAGCTGTTAGTTGAATACTTTAACTCGTTGATGGATAATGAATAAGTTTAGAGTGTTAATAGTACAGACGGTTCCTTCGGAAATAGACTCAAAACGTAAATTTTAATAACAGGAAAAGTGGAAAACCAATCTAATATCTTAAAATACAAACATCTCGGAATCTACACTCAAAACGAGAATGTAGTATATATGCATGAAAACTGCCACGTTTGTGCTTCAGAAGGCTTTGAGGCACTTACCCGAATTAGAATATCCACTGCAACGGACTCAATCGTAGCAAGTCTTAATGTAATTTCATCCAATCTTCTATTGACTGATGAAATTGGGTTATCGGACGCCGCAGCAAAAAAACTGAATGTTTCCCCAAATGAAACTTTGTATGTTTCACATTTGGAACCTATTAAATCTTTAAGCCACGTACGGGCAAAAATCTACAATCAGAAACTGGATTACTTGGCGTACAATGAAATCATTACGGATATAGTTCAGGGCAATTATTCCAATATCGACCTCACAGCATTTATCACCGCCTGTGCCGGAAATAGAATGGATCTTGATGAAATCACCTATCTTACAAAAGCCATGATTGCTTCTGGTATGCAATTGCACTGGAACAAGGAGATTGTTGTTGATAAGCATTGCATCGGAGGGTTACCAGGCAATAGAACAACACCGTTGGTAGTTGCCATTGTTACTGCCTTTGGCCTTACAATGCCCAAAACGTCTTCCCGTGCCATTACCTCGCCTGCCGGTACTGCAGATACCATGGAAGTATTTACCAATGTAACGCTTTCCCCTGAAAAAATAAAAGAAGTGGTTCATAAGGAAGGGGGGTGTATCGTTTGGGGTGGAACAGCCCAGTTAAGCCCGGCAGATGATCTGCTGATAAAAATCGAAAAAGCCCTCGATATAGATAGCGAGGGACAGCTAATTGCTTCGGTACTCTCAAAAAAAGCAGCGGCGGGTTCCACGCACGTTGTTATAGATATTCCTGTAGGTGAAACTGCAAAAATGAGAAGTACAAAAATGGCACAGACAAAGAGTATATGGGTGGTCTAAAATACATTTTGACCAGAAACATTGCCGCTACTACCCATTATGACAGCGATATGGGCTGGGGGTTCGGATTGAATTTGTCCTATTAAGTTTGACTTTCTATGAGGTCGGATTTAGAATCCGACCTCTTTTGATGAATTAAAAATGTTACTTAATGAGCAATTATTACGAGGAAATAATAAAGAAACTAGAAGATGAAATAAAAGAGGTGTCTCTTGAACTGGATGGTTCCATAGCTTTGTATGAAGTTATTATCGAGTTGATATTATCGAGACTTTCCGAAATAAAGGAATATACACTAAAAAATGGCTTTGATAGTATAAATGAAGAGATCCACTTTTTCAAATATCAAAAACCAGTCATTGTTTCAAAACTCATTTACTATAACGCTATCTATAAAATAGAGACAAAAAAACCTAATGATATAAAAGATATTAGGAAATACATTAATGGTGAGCTAAGGAAACTCAAACGGTATTTTGAGAGTAACCTTGAATTCTATAAATATTACCGAACAGGCAGTTCATTTGTAGATGAAAAGTTATTTGTTCGGGGCAAACACGATATAAAGTTAAGTTTGGACACGGTTTATTTTGAAACCGACCACCGGTTTTCTACATCCCACGATTATAAAGCGGCAAAAATAATTGCCAATGACCTGATTCAAGTTTATCTTGAAGACCAACTTCACAACATAATCTATAAAGATAAATCAATAGACCTACCAACATTAAGTTGGACGGGAAGCAAAGCGGCTTTAACGGAATTGATTTACGGACTGCATTCTCAAGCCGTCTTCAATAATGGGAATACAGATATTATAACCATAGTCAGATTTTTTGAAAACAGTTTTAATGTTGATTTGGGCGATTTTTACCATACATTTTTGGAACTCAAAGCAAGAAAGCTGAACCGAACGAAATTCCTTGACAGCTTACGTGATGCTTTGATTAAAAAAATGGAAGAACAGGACGAAATATAAAATCAAAAGACGATTTTGTCGATCAGAGACTGTAAAATAAACTGTGTCAAGGATAATAAACAGAAGTATTATTTTTGACATAGTAATTATGAGTATTAAGGAAAGCGATTTTGATTTTGAGTCCATGAAGGACCTGGCCCTAGAACAGTTACGTAGTGGTGAATCACTTTATGGCAAGAACGGAGCTTTTGCTCCTTTAATGAAAAAGTTTTTAGAAGCAGCGCTAGAAGCTGAGATTGAGAGCCATCTGGATGAAGCTGAACGCTCTTGTGGTAATCGTCGTAACGGCAAGTCCAGCAAGCAGATTCGCACCTCAGATGGCACTATCGAGATCGATACTCCGCGTGACCGTCGGTCTAACTTCGAACCCCAGCTTATTAAGAAACGTGAGACGATTTTAGCTTTCTTCGATTACCGATAAGATCATTCCCCAGGTCAAGGAGTGGCAATCAAGAAGTCTAGACTCGCTTTATACGATTGTTTGGATGGACGCCATGCACTACAAAGTAAAAGAAGACCATCGGTTTGTTTCGCGGGCAGTATACAATATTCTTGGCATTGATCGAAATGGACATAAGCATCTGATAGGGATGTATGTTTCGGAGAATGAGGGAGCTAACTTTTGGTTGAGCGTATTGACTGATTTACAAAATCGAGGCGTAGAGGATATCTTAATTGCTTGTATCGATAATTTAAAAGGGTTTTCCGAAGCGATACAGAGTGTTTTTCCCGACACCGAAGTACAGACCTGTGTAGTACATCAAATCCGAAACAGCCTAAAGTATGTAGCCATTAAGGATCAAAAGGAGTTCATGAACGATCTAAAACCCGTATATAGGGCCGATACGTTGGATCTAGCCGAGCTTCGGATGGATGAACTTCAGGATAAATGGGGTGAAAAGTATCCTGTGGTCATTGAATCCTGGCGACGCAACTGGGATCGTCTGACCACCTATTTCCGATACGATAAATCCATCCGAAAGTTGATATACACGACTAACACGATCGAAGGATTTCATCGCCAAGTGCGTAAGGTCACCAAAACTAAAGGTGCATTCACCTCCGATATAGCGTTATTGAAATTGATTTATTTAGCACATAACAACATTAAGAAGAAATGGACGATGCCACTAGCCAATTGGGGAACAACAGCACAGAAATTAGCAATTTGGTTTCCGGGAAGAATGGTGTTAGATTTGCAATAAGAAAAATGGTTGAATTACCGCCCCGCGGGGCGGTAATTCAACCATTGACACAGTTTATTTTACACTCCCGTCGATCATTATTCGGCGAAGGAGCCAGTCCATTTTCCTCTTTCCCTAACTATCGTTTACAAATGGAAACGGTCCTGAAATTCTTTACCCAGTTTGAATTCATTGGAGGTTTTTAGACTTCTACCAATAATGAGATTATACCGCCGTTGCCATTTGCTCACAAGCTTCTGCGCATTTGTAGCAAGCATCCGCACACTCTTTGCAATGTTGCATATCATGCTTAGCACATTCATCTCCACACGCTCTACAAATCTCCGCACATAGCTTGCAAAGGTGACGGCTATATTGGCTTCCCAAACTCATGAGTTCGGCTGCGGCTCTACATATGGCTGCACATTCCAGATCAAGCTGGATACATCGAGCCATCATTTTTACATTGTCCTCTTGCAAGCAAGAAGCTGCACAATGGTTACAAGCTACAGCACAGGCGTAGCATTCGTCAATACATTTTTGAAATTGTTGATGTGACATAATTTTATTGTTTAAAGTGAGAAATTATTTATCTATTCTTATTAGCTAATAACCAGGTTTGAATCTCCGAGATTTCCTGATCCTGTTTTTCAATAATATTTTTTGCCATTGTCTGCATAGCACTTTCGTGTCCGTAAATAAGTTCCAATTTTGCGTTTCCAATTGCATTTTGATGATGCTGAATCATCAACATGGCAAAATCGTGATCCGTGTCTCCATTAATGATTTGGAGATCTGTCACTCTGCCTGAGCGTTCCATATTTTTCATCTGCTCTGTAACAAATTCGGGAACATTTAGATGCGGTACGTGACCATTGAGAAATGTGGTTAATTCTCGAATCTCAGCCTTCTGGTCTTTAATTATTTTCTGGGCCATCTCCCTCATTTGCGCATCATCGCCGGATTGCAGTTCCTTATTTGCCATGTCGATCGCTCCCTGATGATGCATTCGCATCATCAGAGCAAAAGCATTATCAGGGTCGGGGGGCATTTGCATGGCCATCATCTCATCCATCATGTTGTGCATGATAGTCATCATTTCATTGTCATCGTGATTCTGGATTTTGATTTTGTTGATATCGTCCTTATCGCACGCTTGGATAAATAACAGTATTCCTGCTATTGCCATTATTTTTATCGCTAATTTCATAGATGTATATTATTATTATCAATTTCCTTTTCTCTTTTAATAATGAAATGTTAAAGACTTTTTTTGATAGAACACATAGACACAACAACATACAATTCAATTTGTTTGATTTTTTGGATTCAAAACGAGCTACAGATAAGATATGTGGGTGTAAGATTATTTCTGTAATGTAGTGGTTTATGCTACTATTTATTCATCAATTTTGAAATGAATCACAGTCCAGAAATAAATTGAACGAACCTGAGATGTTGTGATTAGGAAAATGTATGAATGGGTAAATGTTTTTACAATACTCCCCGTGACATATAAATACTTTTTGTCGGTACTACGCTTTCCATAGCCTTTGGATTTTCTTGCTGCTTTTCGACTTGTTCTGTAGAATTTTCTATTGGTTCCGGAGTGTTAGATAACTGTATTTTCCGCTCAATTGCCGCCAACTCCGTTTTGAGTTCGCTAAGTCGGTTTTCTTTTGTCCACGTACCATTGATTACTTCCTTAAGTATTGGAATGTTTTTTTGGAAATCTGCCATATTCTCCTGTTCTTTTCTGATATAGGTGGGCAGCTTTTCCAATGCTTTAATAAAATTTAGTGAAGCTGTTTCGGGATCTTTTGCCATTACACCATTGTTGAATGTATATTTGATAGTACCCTCACCTTGAATAAAAAAACGGTTTACACGAATATCCACCCCCTCTTTTTGTGACATTTCCGTTTTTACCAAAAGTTGAAAGCCATACAGATTACCGATTTCTTCATAATCCCCACCCGTTCGGGATTTGTCGGCAAGCTGATTGAGCTTTGCACCGATTTGTTTTATATCCGCATTGGGCGACAAAACGTCTAATTTAATAAGGTTGGCAACGGAACCGTCAGTGTTTTTTTGGATACGTCCCTGCAAATTATTCCAATCAAGGCTCATACGGTCATAGCGGGATTGGGCTTTTCCAAGTTCTGCCTCATAATCTTCCAGTTTGTACTTGGCACTTGATTTTGAACGATTGAACGATTGCCTTTCGCTTTCCAATCCGGCAATCTGTTTCTCTATTTTAGCTTTGTCCAAAAGGTCGGTATTGCCCATAAGGATAGCTACATATTCCGAGAAATTCATACCCGACTTTTCATCCATACCACCTTCGTCAATCGTCCGTTTACCAAGATTGTTGGATTTTAATTGGTCAATAAATAGCTGTTTGTTGTGCAGCAGGTTGAACTTATAACTATCCAGCGATTTTTCAACGGCATAGATGATTACATCCACTTTATTGTCGTTAAAATGCTTGGCAATCTCATTGCCTTTGCGGATAGCCCTACCGTCCCTTTGCGCAAGGTCGGACGGTCGCCACGGCGTATCTAAATGGTGTACGGCAACGGCTCTTTTCTGTGCGTTCACACCTGTACCGAGCATACTCGTAGAACCGAAAAGGACACGGATTTTGCCCTCGTTCATTCCTTTGATTAGCTCTTTTCGTTGCTTGTCATTCTTCGCTTCCTGTATAAAGCGGATTTCGTGTGCAGGTATGTCGTGGTCTTCCACGAGCTTACGTTTGATTTCGGAGTAGATATTCCACTGATTTGGCTTGTATGTTCCCAAATCCGAGAAGATGAACTGCGTGCCTTTCTGTGCATTGAATTTATTGTAATATTTAGCAATATTATCTGCACAATGGGAAGCTTTGTTATCGGCGTGGTCTTGGTAATGGGGGCTTACCATTCGCATATCCAAAGACATCTTTCGAGCGTAGTCCGTAGCGATAAGCATTTTTGCTTTTTCTTCTTTTTTAGATAGCGGTTTTCTGCCAAGTAATTCCCCTTTGCCTGATTTGGCAAACTCCATCAGCTTTTCAATAAACTTCTCCTGGTCTGGAGTTGGAGGTATGTTGTAAAATATCTCGTTCTTTTCGGGACGGTCTATTCCAATCATTTCGGCGGTACGGTAATCCGTGATTTCGGAGTAGAATTGAGCGAGTTCCGGCACTTTGATAAAGTAGCGGAAACGCTCTTTTGCCACGATATTATTGGCGACCGAAAACTCATAATCGGTTGTTTTCTTTGCGTAGATTGCCGCCCACGCATCAAACGAGTTAATGCCCTGTTTTGCCAAAGCCCTTGGTCGCAGGTATTTGAACAACAGGTACAATTCGGTCAGTGAATTGCTGATAGTCGTACCCGAAAGGAAAGTTGCCCCCATATCCGCATCGGTACGTTCCTGTATAGTCCGTATAGCAAACAAAAGATTCAGTGCCTTTAGGCTTCCCTGTTGATTGCCCAATCCTGCAACCCTTGAATGCCTTGTGTTGAAAATCAGGTTTTTGAATTGGTGGCTTTCGTCTACAAATAAATGGTCGATACCCATCATCTTGAAGTCCACAATATCATCTTTGCGGTTTTCAATGTCGTGTTGCAGGGTTTTCAGCTTGACTTCGAGGTTTTCTTTCTGTTTCTCTGCTCCGGCGAGCATACCCCGGGTTACTTCATCGCCCTGACTTCGCAAAACGTCAAGATTTTCCTCCACACTGTCCAGTTCGGATTGCAGGATTTCCTTTTGTATTTCGGGCGATTGGGGTATCATTCCGAACTGGTCGTGGGTCAATATCACACAATCCCACTCGTTGTTCTTAATATCTCCGAAAATCCGCAGTCGTTTTTGGGGCGTAAAATCATCAATGCCCGGATAGAGTATTTTAGCGTGCGGATAGGCGGTGCGGTAGGCTTCGGCAATTTCAGGTATATTCGCTTTCAACCCGATAATCATCGGTTTGTGAGCCAGTCCCAAACGCTTCATTTCCTGTGCACCCGTGCACATTATCAACGTCTTTCCGGCACCTACTTCATGGTCGCAGATAGCACCGTTATTGAGCTTTATTATCCAGACAGCATCCTTTTGGCTTGAATACAGGTCTTCAATACCCAATGCTTTTCGGTCCAATTCCGGAAACACCTGATGGGAACCGTCGTAGTGCGGTCGGACAAAACAGTTAAAGGTGTCGTTGTATTGGTCAGTCATCCTTATCTTGAACTCATCGTTTTGGGCGTGGAGCCAATCGTTAAAGGAGGTTCGGATTTCGTCAATCTTGGTATTCGCCATTTGTATGGCTTCCATATCCCGTACCTTGACATTCTTTCCGTCAACCTGTACCGTTTTGGAAATATCGGGTGTGGTATTGACAAGGGCGTGCTTCAGCAGGGCAATCCCGTCATACGTCCGGCTTTGGGCTTTGACCGCATATTTATCCCATATATGGACATTTTTCTGTTTGCAGGTGACGGAAAAATCATCGGCACTGTCCGAATAGTGGATTTTCACATCTGCGTCGAACAGATGCGATGCAAATCGGGCGTAGATGCCAGTGGGTATCCAGCGTTCGCCCAGATTAAAATCGAGTTCCTCAAATTCGATACGTCTTGGTCGGGCTTCTTCCAAAACGGTAAGGCTTTCTTTAGCTTGGGTATCATCGGGATTGCTTTCGAGGTAATCTCTTATTTCGTTGGCTTTCTCCACTACATTGCCCGCAACCCAGCGTTCGAATATTTCATATTCCTTTTGCAATGGATTGTAGTAGATGAGACCGTGTAAGGCTTCTTTCAAAGCATCAGCAGGCATACCGCTGATTTCGGACATAAAGTCCAAATCCACGCTTCCGTATTTGTTCAGCGAAGCCGATAACGCTTCTTCGGGATTGTCCGTTGCAATGGTTGCGGTAGAAAAACTTACAGGACGGCTGAATATATCTGCCTTATGGATTACACCACCAACGACACGCTCCAGATAGGGCATTTCTTTGCCTACACTGTCTGTTTTGATGAGCTTGATATTGTCCGCACTGTTGAGATTTCCGTACCTTTTGACAAAAGCATCGTATAAGCGGTTAAGGTTTTCCCTTTCTTCCTTGTGTTCTGAATGTTTCTCGGCTTCTTTTTGGTAGAGGTCGATATAGGTATCACGAACTTGGATATATGCTTCGGCTCTTGCTTTTTGCAAAGACGGTAACTGCAACGGGTGGAATATTGCCCTTGCATCACTTTTATCCACTTCCTGCAAATAGCCGACCCAACCGTTATCTACGACAAGGCAATCGTTACGGTGAAACTGTTGGAGTTCGTCACTGTACGGAGCAGGTTCGGGAACAGTAGCAGGTACGGTACCGGCTGACTTATCGGCTTGGCCATTACTGTTTGCCTGTGAAAATAAATCGCCGATTGTTTTCTGTTTTGTGCCATTGGTTTGTAAGGTTTTATTGACCGTGCCGTTTGATGCTGGAGATGTATAGGACTGTTGCATCGCTCCGCTAAAGAGGTCGGTTTGCCGACCTCTTGGGGTACGTTTTCTTTTTGTCGTTTGTCTTTTGGCTTGGGTGGTTTTCTTTGGCGGGGTAATAACCGCTACGGTTTCATTTACATTTTCAAACAGGTCGAAAATGCTTAGCTGTTTTAATTCCTGCTGGCTTTCCTGTACAATGGCTGGTGCAGTAAAACGCGGTCGTTCGGGTTGTATGATTTCGGGTTCAGTAGCCGGAGGTGCCGGCGTTGGCGTAATCGGAATTTGTACGATAGGTTCATCGTTGCTTTCGCCTTTGTACAAATCAAAATTCAGGTGCTTTCCAAAATCTTCGGAAAGCATTTGCTTCAAATCTTTGGCAATCCCCGCAACACCGTCTTTATGCGTATAGATAATTGCAGGTTTTCCGTATGGGTCGGTATCTATCTTACGGTCGGTATGTATGACCCTCGTACCGTCACGGAAAAAAGCATTGCTTGAAGTATCGTATTTGGTCTGCCTGCTTTGGCAAAACAGCTCTTCCAATTCGCTCAGAGGTTGTTTTGCCGTATTCTTTTGCAGGATAATCAGGTCGCTTCCGACTTCTGTACCTGCATATTCCGTGAACAGGTTGTTTGGCAATCGGACAACCGACACCAGATGGTTGCTTTTCATTAACGCCCTACGTATCGGCTCATTGTTGGGGCTGTTTAAAATTCCTTGCGAAGTAATAAATACCTGCAAACCACCCTCACGGAGCATATCGTTTCCTTTCAAAAAGAAATAATTGTGTATGCTACGGGCAGCCTGTATTTTTGCGGGGTCTTTGCTTCGGGAAAACGTAAGATCGAACACGGAAGTATCGCCAAACGGAATGTTGCTTGCAACAACATCATAGCTATTTTGTTCCTTTTCGGGGATTTCCTCAAAACCGCTCACACGGATATTGCTTTCGGGATAGAGGTGTTTTAGGATTTTGCCTGTCAGCAAATCTTTTTCATAGGCAGTTACTTTGGTTTGTTGGTTTTCGGAAAAGGATTGTATAAACGAGCCGATACCTGCGGAGGGTTCAAGGAATTTCTGAATATTTACATCGCTTTCCCGCAGGGTTTCGGAAATTGCATCAATTACCTGTGGAGGTGTATAAAAAGCCGTCAGCACGGAGCTTTTCATACTGTCCACGTATCGGCGGTATTGCTTATCGTCTTCGGACTTTTCTTTGAGCAGTTTGTGGAGTTCCAGCGTAATGGGGAATAAATCGTGTTCGGTTTTCCTCCAATGGTTGATATCTATTTCATTTGCTATGGGGTTCAATACGAATTTAAGACCGCCAAATCCGCTGTATTGTTTCATTGACAGTCTTTCACCCACGGTAGCGTTTCGTTGCTCTTTTTCCAATGTAAAGGCAATCCGCAGGGCTTCGATATTGTCCAAGAGATGCTGCCGTTTACTGAAGCCCATTTTCCTCAATCCATATTGCGATGGTTCCGGTTATCTCGGTATAGAGCAGGTCAAACTCATAACCGTAGGCAAAATCATCGGCTAGTTCATATTGGGCGAAAACATTCTCGCAAACAGGGAACATTTTCAGAGCGAACCGCCGCAGTTCCTCGTCTGCCATTAGGGTATCGAACTCATTGCATACTACCTGAAAAACCATATCAAACTTGGAGAAGTGCAAACCCTCAAAGAGTATGTAATTCGCTATCTCATTACATTGCTCAATGGCATTGCCGGAACGGAACGCATCCTCATAGGCATTGGCAGCCCACGAGGAACGCTGGTCAATAAATTTTTGGTTGCTGGCTTTTTCAGGGAAACTACTGTTCAGGAGTTCCTGTAGTCGTAAACGGAAATACGACAGGTCTTTTTGCTGTGTACTCATAATTAAATTTTGTTTAGAATTTTGCGTAAAACCTAAAATTAGAGCAGGGAGCAAGAGCCTTTGAAGAAGTGGCAGGGTTTGGCTTCGGGAGGCAGGATTTGGCAGAACAGTGTTTATTCAGATATCGTTATAGAGTTGTCCACTTCATTGACATATACGTCCGACCCATCAAAATCATCATCATCGTTTTGGGAACTTTGTCTTGTAAAAAGCTCCAGTCTGTCAACTTGCCCAAAAAGCCGAACAATACGCTTTCTGATTTTGTCAGGTTTTTCGGATTGTCTTCCACGGGGAGATATAAGCACCTGTGGAACATCTCTTGCATGTCTTTCAAGAGGTTTTCCCTTTGTGAACAGTAGGACGATTTCTGCATTTGCCCGTGTAATATATCCCATTCCAATAAAAACCCAATCATTGTTCCTGTTCGTTTTTTTTTCTTGCAACGGCTAAGGTATCAGCGAGAAGAAAAGGTCGACTGAAAGTGGCAGAGTTTGGCTTTGAGAGGTAGGGTTTTACCACACATAAGATTATTAAAAGAATTGATTGTTTTTTTACAAACCATATTATATCTAAATTTATTATCGTAATATTGCGATATATAAAAAACAAAGCATGGGACTTACTAAATCAGAAATATTCACGGACGAGCAAAACAGATTAGCTTCTCTATTTAAGGTTCTGGCACACCCTGCAAGGGTTGCCATACTTCAATATATCATTAACCAGAAAGCCTGTATCTGTAATGATCTGGTCGAGGAATTGGGATTGGCACAGGCTACGATTTCTCAGCATTTAAAGGAGTTAAAGAGTATCGGCATCATTCAAGGCACAATCGAGGTTAAATCTGTTTGTTATTGCATCGATAAAAATGTTTGGAAAAAAATCCAAGCAGATTTTAATTCATTCTTTGATCAGGAAGTAAAGGTAAACAAGTGCTGTTAGCCGTGTTTTTTTAATATTTAACATCGCTATATTACGATACAATATTTTAATAAATCATTTCAAAATTCAAAAACAATGAAACTATCAAACATCAAAGAAATCTTACCAACATTGGACAATGTTGAATTTCAATTAGCGGACGGAACATTTGTCCCCAAACATTTCCACGTTACGGAGGTAGGTATTGTTACAAAACATTTTATTGATTGTGGCGGAACGATCAGAAATGAAAAGGTCGTCAACTTCCAGTTGTGGAACGCCAACGATTTTGAACACAGGCTAAAGCCGACCAAACTATTGAACATCATCAAACTGTCCGAAGAAAAATTGGATATTCAAGATGCCGAAATAGAAGTGGAATACCAAAGCGAAACCATTGGCAAATACAATCTGGATTTTAACGGAAACCATTTTGTACTGAAAAACAAACAAACCGCTTGTTTGGCAAGTGATGCCTGCGGTATTCCTGCCGAAAAACAAAAAGTAGAATTATCAGAGCTGAACAGTGCTTGCTGTTCGCCTAATTCGGACTGTTGTTAAACCCTATAAACCAATCGTAATGTACAAGAATTTAGCTGAAACCATAAAGGGAATATCTGATGTTCAGACCGTAAGCGAAGAACGTAAAACCATATTGCAACCCTTGATAGACTTCGTACAACAAAAAGTAAGCAACGGACAGGTAATAAATCTCAATTTCATCTGTACACACAATTCACGAAGAAGCCATTTATCGCAGGTTTGGGCACAGGTGGCAAGTGTATATTACCATATCCCGAATGTATATTGCTATTCGGGCGGTACGGAAGAAACGGCATTATTTCCGAAAGTAGTGGAAACATTGAATGAACAGGGTTTTTCTGCTTTCAAAATTTCGGAAGCGGACAATCCTGTTTATGCTATTAAGTACAGTGAAAATGCTTTGCCGATTATCGGTTTTTCAAAAAAGTACGATAGCCCTTTCAATCCTGTATCGGCATTCACTGCCATTATGACCTGTTCACAGGCAGACGATGGCTGTCCTTTTATTGCAGGTGCAGAAAAGAGAATACCTATCACATTTGAAGACCCGAAGATTTCAGACGGCACAACAGAGCAGACAAAGATATATGCGGAAAGGAGTTTGGAGATAGCAACTGAAATGTTCTATGTTTTTTCAATGATTAAAAAATAACCAATGCAACCAAAACTAAAATTTCTTGACCGTTACCTTACCCTATGGATATTCCTTGCTATGGCATTTGGCGTAGGATTAGGATATTTCTTTCCCAACATTTCTAACGTAACAGACAGCTTGTCCGTAGGAACCATTAATATCCCGCTGGCAATAGGTTTGATACTGATGATGTACCCGCCATTGGCAAAGGTGGATTATACAGTATTGCCCAAAGCGTTTAAGGATAAAAAAGTAATTGGAATATCTTTATTCCTCAATTGGGTAATCGGTACGGTAATGATGTTCGGGTTAGCCGTTCTGTTTTTAAGGAATGAACCCGATTATATGACGGGATTGATTTTGATAGGATTGGCAAGATGTATCGCAATGGTAATTGTATGGAGCGACCTGGCAAAAGCCAACAGGGAATATACGGCACTATTGGTAGCGTTGAACAGTGTCTTTCAGATATTGAGTTACAGTTTTTTGGTTTGGCTTTTTATCAACGTATTGCCGAGTAAATTAGGATTAGCCAATTTCAATGTAAATGTATCAATGAAAGACGTTACCGAAAGCGTGTTGATATACTTGGGTATTCCTTTTTTTACAGGTTTCGTGAGCCGATATGTTCTTATAAAATCAAAAGGCATTGAATGGTACAATAGAAAATACATACCGGCAGTATCACCTATTACACTTTACGCATTATTGTTTACCATTGTACTGATGTTCAGTTTGAAAGGCGACAAGATATTGGAGTTGCCAGTGGACGTGATTAAGATAGCCATACCGCTAATCATCTATTTTGTATTGATGTTTTTCGTGAGCTTTTTTATAAGCAAATCCCTGAATGTTCCTTATGACAGGAACGCGTCCATAGCATTTACAGCCACCGGGAACAATTTTGAATTGGCCATAGCCGTAGCCATTGCGGTTTTTGGTATTCATTCTCCACAGGCATTTGTTGGCGTTATCGGACCATTGGTCGAAGTGCCTGTACTGATACTATTGGTAAGGGCAAGTTTATGGTTGAAGAAGAAACTATACTAAGTTGATGTAAATAACTTAGCGGGATTTTAGAATTGTCAAGAAACTAAAATTAAACCCTCTGAATCCGGAGCGTTTATTGTTTGTTCAAGATGTGAAGCATCCTGCCCACCTCAATATCCATTCGGGAAAATGCAAACCATTTTTTGCCCAGGTCTTTGAGCGAAGCCCCTATATGGTAAAGCTCCGCTTGGTCTATTATCAAAAATCGGTCGTGGGTATCGGAGAAAACCTTAATTTCAATCGGGAGGTATTGGCTGTTGTACCGTTTTATGTCCAATTGTAGCTGATTGCTGATTGCTTTGGTGTAGATTGTTGCGGTTACATTTTGTTTTCGCTTAACCAATATCGTTAGTGCCGTTGAGGAAATCCAACAGATAGTGGGCGAAAAAATAAAGCTGCCCGAAGATTACCACATTGAATACGGTGGGCAATTTGAAGCGGAGGCAGAAGCATCGCAGACCTTGATTGCGACCTCCCTGCTTTCCATTCTGATTATTTTCCTGATACTGTTCCGGGAGTTCAAAACGGTAAAGTTAGCCGCCATCATTTTAATCAACCTGTCTTTGGCATTGATTGGCGGTGTGTTCAGCATCTATTTTACCAGTGGCATTTTGAGCATTCCTGCCATTATCGGTTTTATCACCTTGTTTGGTGTGGCTACCCGTAACGGCATCCTGCTCGTATCGCATTACAATACATTGTGTGATGAGGGGTTGGATTTGTACGATACGGTTATACAAGGCTCAAAGAACAGGTTAAGCCCCATCCTGATGACGGCACTTACCGCAGGGCTGGCATTGATACCGCTTGCTATTGCGGGCGATTTGCCCGGCAACGAGATACAAAGTCCTATGGCAAAAGTGATATTGGGCGGCTTGCTTACTTCTACATTGCTCAACATTTTTATTGTTCCGGCGGTGTACTATTTATCTAACAAAAAAGCAGCTAAAGCATGAACATAAAATTTTTAACGGCAATCTGTATGTGCGTTTTTACCATACAATTGCAGGCACAGTCAGGATTGGAAACCGTCTTGTCTGATGTTGCCAAGAACAATAAAACGCTGCAAACCCAAAGCAAATATTGGGATGCGCAGAAGTTATTGTACCATACGGGCAATACGCTGTACGACCCTGTGGTCAGCTACGATTTTATGCGTGGCTCACCCTATGCCATTGCGGGCAACCAAACGGACATTAACGTCTTGCAGCGTTTCGACTTTCCCACGGTTTACAGTAAAAAGAAAGCATTGGCTGGCGAGCAGAGTAAGCAGGCAGATTTTTCGCTAACAGCCAACAGGCAGGAAATATTATTGGGAGCGAAAAAGATTTGCATTGAACTGATATACCGCAATAAACTTCAGGAAAGAATTATAGAACGGAAAACAAAAACCGAAAAGTTCCTGACCGACTTTCAGACCAAACTGGATAAGGGCGAAGGTAATGTGCTGGACGTGAATAAGGCTAAACTTCAATTGATTGAGATTAATAAAGATTATCAGTTGAACATTTCCGCTATCAACCAACTTCATCAAAAACTGACGGAACTTAACGGCGGTATAGAGATAGTCTTTAACGATACCATATACCCTGAATATAAGCCCGTTCCTGCATTTGAAGAATTGGAAGAAACAATTGAATACAAAGACCCGGTAAGAAAATATTTGACACAACAGACCGTAGTAGCCCAAAAGGATATTGAAGTTACTAAGGCATTGACCCTGCCAAAATTTGAAGTGGGTTTTCATTATCAGGGTATTTTAGGGCAGCAGTTTTACGGTGCAAAAGTAGGCGTGAGCATTCCTTTGTGTGAAAACAAAAATCGGGTGAAGCAAAAGCAGGCTGAATTATCGGTGGCAGAAGTACAGGTAGCACGGCACAAGAACGAACATTATTATCATTTGAAGCAACTGTATGAAAAGTATATCAACCTGCAAAAGACGGTAGCAGAATATGAGAAAGTATTAAGCAGTATCAACAGTATTAAACTATTGGATAAAGCGTTATCATTCGGAGAGATAACCACTATCCAATATTTTTTGGAGGCAAGTTACTTTTATACCGCTACCAATAATTATTTGCAGGCGGAGAAAGAGTACAACGATGCAATAGCCGAACTGTACCAGTATTTGCTATAATTTAATATTGTAGGGTGAATGCAGACCATTAGCAAAGGCAGATGTATCACTGTTTTAAAACCTTGCGGAATACAACTTTCGCAAGGTTTCAATTAACTAAATTAGAAGCCTGGGCCGAGGCTTCAGGTTAACAAAAACCCAAATTAAAAGCGCCTATGCAGACAATGCAATCAGATAACTTGATTTAGACAGGAAGCAACGAGCGTAGTTCGACTTAAATCGTAAATTTGTTTATTGTGCTTAATATAGCAGTTAGTAAGATATGAATACACTCTTTATTAAAAATATGGTATGCGACCGCTGTATTATGGTGGTGCAAAACGAATTGGATAAACTTGGTTTAGATGCTAAAAATGTAAAGCTGGGCGAAGTTACCCTTACCAAAGAAATTACACCTACGGAGAAAGAGGCTTTGGTCAAGACTTTAGAGCCATTGGGGTTTGAAGTAATTGATGATAAAAAAGGCAGGATAATAGAAAAGATAAAGAACATTATCATTGACCTGGTACATCATCAGGATAGTGATGTAAAAACCAACCTTTCCGATGTATTGAGCGATAAACTGCACCACGATTACAATTACTTGTCCAATCTGTTTTCAGAAGTAGAGGGTACAACTATTGAAAAATACTTTATCGCCCAAAAGGTGGAAAAGGTAAAAGAACTGCTGGTGTATGATGAACTGTCGTTAAGTGAGATTGCCATGCGCCTCAACTATTCAAGCGTAGCCTATTTGAGCAACCAGTTCAAGAAAGTAACGGGGCTTACCCCGAGCTATTTCAAACAAGTCCGGGAAGATAAGAGAAAGCCGTTGGATAAAGTATAGGAACGGCTACGCTATTCAGGAACACTGCGGGCAAAGCCCTGACACCGTAAAATTGACTTCACTTATTTTATATCCTTTAGGCAACTTAAATAACGGTTGCACATCCTCTATACAAGTTACCGATTTACATTTTTGACAACTGAAATGCAAGTGGTTATGATTGTGGACTACTTCACAGTTATGGCAACTTGCATATCCTACACCCCCGTCAACGTTTACCACTTTGTGGACTAAATCTTCTTCCATTAACCTATCCAGTACCCGGAGATATTTGCCGGAGAGAAAGCCGGGTAACTGAACATACAGATTGCCGCACAATTCAACAACAGGGAAGAATTTGATATAGTCAGGAACAGCGAAATTACAACGCCTCAAATGACTTTGAATGTCAGCACGATTTCCGAAGAAATTTCTTGGGAGCATCCCACATTCAAAAACTTTAACGGAAGTATCGGCATATCCGCTATGCAGCAGGACAATACCTACAAAGGTCGGTATCTCATCCCTGCCTACAATTCCCAAACATACGGTGCATACTGGATTGAAAAATGGAAGAAGAACAAATGGGAGCTTCAGGGCGGTATCAGGTATGATTTTAAGCAAATCAGTACGGTACGATACCCTTACAATAACCAGCCTGTGGAGCATGACTTTGATTTTTCAACAATCGGGGCATCATTCAATACCATCTACCATCTTTCAGACCATATCAGGATAAACGGAATGGTCAGCCTTGCCAATAGGGCTCCCCACGTTAACGAACTGCTCATTGACGGCATACATCAAGGTACTGCCACCTATGAACTTGGGGACGTAAACCTGAAAATAGAGCAGGCTGTAAACACGGTCTTGGGGCTTTCATATAGCAATGAAGAAAAATCAGTAAATATAGACTGGTCTGTATTCTACAATTCCATCAACAACTTTATCTATTTACAGCCCCGCCCGGGAGAGCCTGTATTGACCATTGCAGGTGCATTTCCCAAATTCGTCTATCAACAGGCTGATGCCTATCTCACGGGAACGGATTTATTAATCAATTACAAGCCTGTACAGAAACTGGACATCATAGGAAAGGCATCTTTGCTAAGGGCGTACAATAAAACGATAAACGACTGGCTGATTTCCATGCCATCGGACAGGTTTTCATTGGGGTTCAATTACGAACTGCCCGATATAAGGTCTTTCCAAAAATCCTATATCGGGATGGAAATTCCGCTGGTCTTAAAACAGACAAGAGTACCTGATGAAAACATACACGGCCAGCAGGATTATAAGCTGCCCCCTGATGGTTATCTCCTGACAAATATATCCGCTGGTACAGTGGTCAGTGTCTTGGGCAGGTCACTGAACATCAATCTTGCAGTGAGCAACCTGTTCAATACCCGGTACAGAAACTACCTGAACAGCTTCAGGTATTTTACGGACGAAATGGGCAGAAACATCTCCGTTAGATTAAAGTACGTTTTCTGACAAACACGTTTTTCAACAATTAAATTTATATAACAATGACACAGAAATTCAAACATTTTTCTTCGATTGCCGTAGCGGCAATCGTACTATTCGCAACCTCATGCAGCAAAGACGATGACCCTATCCCCGAAGAAAACGACAACGAGGTAATCACTACGGTACAGCTACGTTTTAAGGAACAGGGAACCACGAACGAACTTCTTTATGCTTGGAAAGGTGCTGACGGAGCCGGAGGAAACGCCCCGGTCATAGACCAGATTGCACTGCAACCGGGTAAGTCCTATGATGTCAGCGTATCCTTTCTTGACGAGGTAAATGGTGAAGACATTACCGAAGAAGTAAGTGAGGAAAATATAGACCACCGTATTTATTACGTGCCATCTTCCACATCAAATATACAAATCACAAATTTGGATAAGGATGACAACAACGTTACGTTAGGGCTGGAAAGCGTTTGGACAACCACGACCGCTTCCACTGGTACGGTCAGGGTTGTGCTGCGCCATTATCCACAGGGAGGAAAGATTGAAACGGACTTGATTAATGACCCTAAGTCATCAACTGACGTAGATATTCAATTTAATTCTAAAGTTGAATAAACCCCGCACCAAGAAGAAGACCGGGCATCCGTCAGTATTTTAAGACCACAGCTTTTTAAGCAAACAATAAAGCATTGCGATTATCTTTCGCAATGCTTTGTGGTTTTAAAGACCATCTAAAACTGGCTTTATGGCGATAACCATCTGATGAAGTGGCTCACCTATACAGGATTTCAATAAATCTTACAAATCAAATCCAAAATTTCACAACAGTACCCATAATTATAATAGCCAATTTTGCATTGTAAATTAAAGCAGGCAAATATGGCGACAAACAGAGAAAATATATACATACCGTTGGAGGATGTAGAAAGCGAACACTGTGCATTAATCGTTGAAAAGGGATTGGCACAGGTAAAAGGCGTAGAAACCCATAAAGTAGAGCTGAACAACCGCAGGGCAGCGATTACAGTAGATAGCAATGAAACCGTAGGCGAAGCTGTTAAGGCAATTAAAGATTTAGGTTACGGAGTTCCTACGGTTAAAAGTGCTTTTCCGGTATTGGGCATGACCTGTGCATCCTGTGCGGGCAGTGCCGAAAGCATTGTTAAATACCAACCGGGAGTAGTTAATGCTTCCGTGAACTTTGCAACGGGCAATCTTACCGTGGAATATCTGCCCAATATGACCGATGCCTCCACCCTGCAAAAAGCGGTTCAGGGAGTAGGTTACGACCTATTGATTGAAGACAAAACCAAGCAGCAGGAAACGCTCGAAGCCATCCACGAAAAGAAATTCCGAACCTTGAAAAACAAGACCATTTGGGCAATTATCCTTTCCCTGCCCGTGGTAATCATAGGAATGTTCTTTATGGATATGCCCTATGCAGACCCGATAATGTGGCTCTTTTCCACGCCCGTTGTAATATGGTTGGGCAGGGATTTTTTTGTAAACGCTTGGAAGCAGGCAAAGCACCGTTCCGCCAATATGGATACGCTGGTGGCATTGAGTACAGGTATTGCCTACCTGTTCAGTGTTTTCAATATGCTGTTTGCCGACTTTTGGCATCAACGGGGACTGCATGCTCACGTATATTTTGAAGCGGCTGCCGTTATTATCGCATTCATCCTCTTGGGAAAACTGCTGGAAGAAAGAGCCAAAGGCAACACCTCTTCAGCCATTAAGAAGCTGATGGGCTTGCAGCCAAAAACGGTCATCGTGGTACATGCGGACGGAACGGAAAAGCAGACCGCTATCGAAGACGTAAGCGCAGGCGATGTGATACTCGTAAAGCCCGGTGAAAAGATTGCGGTAGACGGCATGGTCATATCGGGCAATTCGTATGTGGACGAAAGCATGTTAAGCGGTGAGCCTGTACCTGTATTGAAAAAAGAAAAAGAAAAAGTATTTGCAGGAACGATTAACCAAAAAGGCAGCTTCCGGTTCAGGGCGGTAAAAGTGGGCAAAGAAACCATGCTTGCCCACATCATCAAAATGGTGCAGGATGCACAGGGAAGCAAAGCACCCGTACAGAAACTGGTCGATAGGATTGCGGGCATCTTTGTTCCCACAGTGATAGGTATTGCCATCCTGACATTTACGCTATGGTTGATTTTGGGAGGCGAAAACGGGGTTGTTCAAGGTCTGTTGGCAGCCGTTACGGTATTGGTCATTGCCTGCCCCTGTGCTTTAGGCTTAGCGACACCCACCGCTATTATGGTAGGCGTTGGTAAAGGTGCTGAAAATGGCATTTTGATAAAGGATGCCGAAAGTTTGGAACTGGCCAAAAAAGTAAATGCCATCGTTTTGGACAAAACCGGAACCATCACCGAGGGAAGACCACAGGTAACGGGCATTAAATGGCTGAACAATGAGGACACTGCAAAAGAAATCCTTTTGAGCATCGAAAAGCAATCCGAGCATCCATTGGCAGAAGCCGTAGTGAAGCATCTTGGCGATGTAGCGACCACCTCTTTATCCATGTTCGACAGCATTACGGGCAAAGGCGCAAAAGCAGACCATGACAACGAAACCTATTCTGTAGGCAACAAAAAGCTATTGGCAGAAAACAACATTGCCATTGCCGGCGAATTACAAGACCAGGCCGAAGAATGGGGCAAACAGTCTAAAACCGTTATCTGGTTTGCAAACAGCAAAAAGGCTCTTGCTGTAATCGCTATCGCCGATAAGATTAAGGAAACATCGGTGCGGGCTATCCGGGAAATGCAGGAAATGGGCATTGACCTGTATATGCTGACCGGAGATAATGAAGCTACTGCAAAAGCCATTGCGGAGCAGACAGGCATCAAGCATTACAAAGCCGAAGTTTTGCCACAGCACAAAGCCGACTTTGTGAAAGAACTGCAAAGTAAAGGAAAGGTAGTGGCAATGGTGGGCGATGGTATCAACGACAGCACCGCATTGGCAACAGCCGATGTAAGTATCGCAATGGGCAAAGGCAGCGACATCGCAATGGACGTAGCCAAGATGACCATCATTTCGTCCGACCTGACCAAGATACCGCAGGCAATACGCTTGTCCAAACAGACCGTAGCCACCATCAAGCAAAACCTGTTCTGGGCGTTTATCTACAACGTAATCGGCATTCCGGTAGCGGCAGGCATCCTTTACCCTGTTAACGGCTTCCTGCTCAACCCGATGATTGCGGGTGCGGCAATGGCATTGAGCAGCGTGAGCGTGGTCAGTAACAGCCTGCGGTTGAAGTGGAAGAAATAAAACAGTAAATCTCACAAATCAAACAAGAAATTACACAACAATAACTAACTGAATAGTACGGAAATTTGCATTATCAGATAACTCTAAAATTTGTAAACAATGGAAAATAAACAATTTCAATTCAAGACGAACATCAATTGCGGCGGCTGTATCGCATCTGTAAAGCCGCACTTGGACAAGGCAGAGGGCATCTGCCATTGGGAAGTGGACACGGCCAACAAGGACAAAGTACTTACCGTGAAGTCCGAGGGCATTACCGAGCATGAAGTAATATCGACCGTGCAAAAGGCAGGCTTCAAAATAGAACCTTTGGATGCCTAAGCCAGCAACTTTTTGAAATGCCCTTTTTCCGACCGAATTTCCATGAGGTTGGGTTGATGAAAAAGGGCATTTTATCAATTCTGAAAAAAGGCGATAGGTTATTGCGTATATGGCATTATTTTTCCATATAGCAAAAAAAACGTAAAACGATATAAAAAACCAATCTAATTTGTAACTTTGTTGCGTTGAAAAATTATAGAATACATATAGGCATTTTGACATTGTTCTGTTTGGTTTTCTTTATGATACCAAGTCAGAGCTATGCCTGTTCCAAAAATTCAACAAAGACCGAGCAGTCTTCCTGCTCAAAGGAGAAATCCAAAAAATCAGAACATACAAAAGGTTGCAAGAGCAAATCCTGTAAAAAATGCAAAAGTGACAAATGCGGGGGCGGTTGTTCCCACAGCTCTTGCAGGTGCGGTGCTTCAACCACTTCCCTAAATGTCCCAACCGTAATCGAATTAAAGGCAAAAGATCACTTAGCAGCAGCTAAAAAGCAAAAATTCGCTTTCAAAGAAGCCTATTATTCTTCGGGCTTTTTTTCCATTTGGCTACCGCCTAAAATAAGCTAAATTTATGGCCTGCCAGCCATAGGTATGTCCTGTCAGAAGCCGCTTCGGCTTTTTGCAAATCCCTTATTTGTATCATTTATTTAAAGTTTAAAACAGAAATGGGCTTTCAATACTTCATTTCTAAAAAGTAATTATTATGAAATCATTATCAAAAATAGTGATGGTAATCGCCGTATTACTATCCTCAATGAATGGTTTCGCACAAATCAAAAATGCGAAAACAGAAACCGTAAAGATTTACGGCAATTGTGGTATGTGTAAAACCACCATCGAAAAAGCAGGTAACATAAAAAAGGTAGCCAACGTGGACTGGAACAAAGATACCAAGATGGCTACGCTCACGTATGACAGCGAGAAAACAAATCAGGATGAAATCCTGAAACGTATCGCTTTGGCGGGTTATGATAGTGAGAAGTTCCGTGCGCCGGATGACGTATATGCGAAACTGGCTGAATGCTGCCAGTACGATAGACCTTTGAAGACAATTGCCCAAAACAAAGGGGCGGCAATGGACATGAAAGTCGGACATGGCAATCACAACCACGGTGAAATGGCAGCACCCGCTAACAAGGATGCAGCTCAAAATCAATCACAGCTAAAAGCTGTGTTTGACAACTACTTTTCAGTGAAAGATGCTTTGATAAAAACCGATGAGGCAACTGCATCTGCCAAAGCCGCTGAATTGGCTGCATCCCTTAAAGCAGTCGATATGAACAAGCTTTCGGCAGAGGAACATACGGCTTGGATGAAAGTAATGCAGGACTTGACAGCTAATGCGGAAAGCATTTCAAAATCAAAAGACGTTGCAAAACAAAGAAGTGCTTTTGCGGCACTTTCGGGAAGCATCTACATACTGGCTAAAGTGTCTAAACAGGATACACCAGTTTATTACCAGCACTGTCCTATGTACAATGGAGGTAAGGGGGCCAATTGGCTAAGTAAAGAGAATGCCATTAAAAACCCATATTACGGCTCACAGATGCTTACCTGCGGCAGTACGGTCGAAACCATTAAATAACAGGTCGGAAAGCTATGGAACAGTATAGTGATATGGTGCAGGCTCTTAAAGACCTAAGACAACGTGGGTACATTATTGATTTTAGTCTGTTGCCGGACTGCCTTTACTGTGCGTCAAAGAGCCTGAAACTAAAACCGGAGGATTTTACGGTTACGGAAACTCATAGGTTTGAAAGCCTCGACAGCAGTCCTGATAACAATGCCGTGATTTATGCCATATCGTCCAATGACGGTAAGAGCAAAGGGGTACTTGTTGATGCCTATGGTACTTATGCTGAAGAAATGACCCATGAGATGGTAAAAAAATTAAATGCAACATAACTTTTAAAATCCCTTGTTATGAAAAAATACACGTGTCCCATGCACCCGCAGGTGCTAAAAGACGAACCGGGCAAATGCCCTCTTTGTGGCATGGCATTGGTTCCCGGTGGCGGTACGTCAGCTTCTCATGAACACACGCCAGAACATGAGCATTCCGGGCATTCTCAACATGGCCATGATGACGAAAACTTTGATAAACATGAGGGGCATAATACAGGCGATTTCCTCACACGTTTTTGGATAAGCCTTGTCATTACAATCCCTATCCTGCTCCTGTCGCACATGATACAGCAATGGTTGGGTTTCTCCCTTGCTTTCAATGGCGATAAATATGTGCTGTTGGCATTGGGTACGGTGATTTATTGCTATGGAGGCTTACCGTTCCTAAAGGGAATGATTGGCGAGGTGAAAGCCAAAGCCATAGGGATGATGACACTTGTTGCCATTGCCATATCCGTAGCCTATGTTTATTCCGTAGCCGTTGTATTTGGCTTGCAGGGTATGGACTTCTTTTGGGAACTGGCAACCCTAATTGACATCATGCTGTTAGGGCATTGGCTGGAAATGCGTTCCCAAATGGCTGCTTCACGGGCATTACAGTCATTGGTGGCTTTGCTGCCCAACGATGTTACCGTGGAACGTGGCGGAGAAGCTGTAAAGATAAAGCTCGAAGACCTGCAAAGCGGTGAAACGGCTATCATAAAACCGGGAGAAAAAATTCCAGCCGATGGATTGGTACTGGAGGGGCTTTCGTATATCAACGAGAGTATGCTTACCGGGGAAAGTGTTCCCGTAAAAAAGGAAAAGGACGGAAAGGTCATCGCAGGCTCTATCAATGGCGATGGTGCGCTGAAAGTTAAGGTAACAGCCGTGGGAAAAGACAGCTACCTGAACAGGGTTATCAATCTTGTGCAGGAAGCGCAGGCTACTAAGTCTAATACACAGAACCTTGCGGACAAAGTTGCCAAATGGCTCACCTTTATTGCCATTGCCGTGGGCATAGGCACATTTGCCTATTGGTATGCAAGCAGTGGAGATATTGCCTTTGCGCTTGAAAGAATGGTGACGGTAATGGTAACGGCCTGCCCGCACGCATTGGGCGTGGCTATCCCGTTGGTGGTCGCCATTTCCACAACGCTTTCGGCGACCAATGGCCTGCTCATCCGCAACCGTACGGCATTTGAAACCACCCGAAAACTTTCCACCGTCATTTTTGATAAGACCGGAACGCTCACCAAAGGTTCCCATGCCGTAGAAAAGGTTATACCGTTAACAGACGAATATAATGCCGATGAGGTTATCCAGTATGCTGCCGCAGTACAGCAAAATTCGGAACACCATATCGCCAAAGGCATTATGGCTACATTGAAAGAAAAGAGCCTTGCCTTATGGAAGTCTGAAAACTTCAGCTATATGCAGGGCATAGGTGTTAAAGGTGTTGTGAACGGGAAAAATGTCGTAGCTGGCGGCCCGAATTATTTCACCGAAAACCACCTTTCCCTGCCGGAAATACCAAGCGAAATCAATCAGGAAGCCGAAACGGTCAACTTTGTCCTCATTGATGACCGGGTAATCGGCATCATTACTTTGGCAGACAGCATCCGTGAGGGGTCGGCACAGGCGATTGAGGAACTCAAAAAAATGGGCATCAAGTCCTTTCTGCTCACCGGGGACAACGACAGGATTGCTGCTGCCGTAGCCGGAAAATTGGGTATGGACGGGTATTTGGCTAATGTGCTTCCGCACAACAAGCAGGAGAAAGTAAAGGAGTTTCAGGCAAAAGGCGAAATCGTAGCAATGACTGGTGATGGTGTAAATGATGCACCTGCACTGGCACAGGCAGATGTGGGCATTGCCGTGGGTTCCGGTACGGACGTGGCTGCCGAAACAGCGGATATCATATTGGTAGACAGCGACCCGAGGGATGTGGTCAAACTGATTGACTTCGGCAAACTTACCTACAAAAAGATGGTACAGAACCTGATATGGGCGGTTGGCTACAACGTGGTGGCAATACCCCTTGCGGCAGGCGTACTCTATCCGAATTTTGTTTTAAGTCCCGCTATGGGTGCTGTGCTGATGAGTGTAAGCACCATTGTAGTGGCTATTAACGCAAGTTTTTTAAAAATCAAAAAATAAATAAAAATGAAAAATCTAACATTATCAATCATTGCTGTTATCATGGCATTTGTAACAGTATCATGCAATCAGGCATCCAACAAAAACGAGCAGTCTTCAAGTGATACTGCTGTTGTATCACAAGAACAGTCAGCTTCCCAACCAAAAGAGGATGATACGGTAGCTGCGCCCGTTGTGAGTGAAACTCCGAGCGGTCAGGAAGCAAAAGCAACAGGAAAAGAAGAAGCAAAAAACTTTTCTATTGCGCCCATAGTTACCGATTATCTGTCCTTAAAGAACGCCCTTGTTTCGGACGATGACAAAGCTGCCGCCAGTTCAGGGAAAAAGCTGTTAGCTACCCTGAATAAAGTGGACATGAAAGCCGTTCCTGCCGATAAGCACAAAAAGTACATGGACATAGCGGACGATGCTAAAGAACACGCAGAACATATCGGGGAAAATGTCGGCAACATCCACCACCAGCGGGAACATTTGGCCTCGCTTGGCGAAGATTTGAAAGACCTGATTGATTTGTTCGGTACATCGCAAACATTGTATCAGGACCATTGCCCGATGTTCAATGACGGTAAGGGTGCTGTTTGGTTCAGCGAAAACAAGGAAATCAAAAACCCTTACTACGGTTCTAAAATGCTGACCTGCGGTAAGGTGGAAAAAACAATTAACAGCAAATAAAATTCAGGGTTATGGAAAATATGCAAAACAGTCACCATGCGGGTCATTCCTCGGAGCATGGCACGCACAATACAAAACATGCTTCGGCCATGTACAAACGCTTTGCGGTGATGGCTGTAGCCATGTTCGCAGTGATGTATTTTATCATGTACGCCATGATTGACGGGTGGCAGAACCTGATACCCAATATCAACAATTTGTACATGACCCTGCTGATGACCTCGGCAATGCTGCTTATCGAATTAGCGATAATGAAAGTAATGTACCCCAACAGGAAGATGAATTGGGCGATAGCCATCATCTCGGTTGCTGTTGGCATCTTTTCATGGTTTGGTATCAGGGAACAAATCAATGTCGGGGACAAGCAGTTTGCAAAGGGTATGATACCCCATCACGCAGCAGCCATATTGATGTCCGAAAAGGCACACCTGACCGACCCGGAACTGATAGAGCTGCAAAAAAATATACTTAAAACCCAAGCGGAAGAAATTGAACTAATGAAGCGCAAGCTAAAAGAGTTTGAAGAAAGTAAATAATAAAATTTAAAAAAACAAGTTTGGACATGAACAAAATAATAATTGGCTTTATTTCCTTATTAACCCTGCTATTCACCGCTTGCGGTCAGGCGGGGTCAAATAAGGATGAAGCGGAACAGCAGCATTCGCAGGCAACTCCGGAAAGCAACGGACATACTACCCAAATAGGTGAATTGGTTCCATCGGATGAAGTCTGCATGGTCAACGATGCCTATATGGGCAAAAGGCAGTTTGACGTAAAATTTGATGGTAAAACCTATTACGGATGTTGCGAAATGTGTAAGGAACGTATTCCAAAAGATGCGACCGTGCGGATGGCGATAGACCCCTATTCCCATAAGCAGGTAGACAAAGCTAATGCGGTGATTGCTGTGACAGGAAATAACGGTGAAGTTTCTTATTTTGAAAACAAGGAGAATTATGCCAAGTATGTGAAAAAACAGTAGACACAAAAAGATGAAGCCACAATAAAATAATTATGACCATAAAGAAGAAAATCATATTGGGGCTGGCTGTCGTCCTGATTGCCATACAGTTCTTTCAGCCCTTACGGAACCAGGCGGTTGAAGTGCCAGCCACCCATATCGAAAGGGTGTACACCGTACCCCAAAATGTAAAGGCTATCCTTGTTCAGTCCTGTTATGACTGCCATAGCAACAATACCCATTATCCGTGGTACAGCCGTATCCAGCCCGGCGCATGGTACATGGCAGAGCATATAAAAAAGGGGAAAGAGGAACTCAACTTTAGCGAATTTGGCGACTATTCTGTCCGCAGGCAGCGAAACAAGTTCAGGGCTATGGCCGGGCAGGTTAAGGACGGGGAAATGCCATTGTCGTCATATACGCTAATTCATCGTAATGCAGTATTGTCACCGGAGGATAAGCAGGTTTTGATAGCGTGGTTTGGCACAATGGAAGACAGCATTAAATAAAATTTTTCAACGAATGAACAGATATAAAAAAATACCCATAAGAATATTGCAAACAGTGCTGATGCTGCTTTGCACGCAAACGCTGTTTGCACAGAGAGTAGTGCATTACGAGCTGTATGTAAAAGATACACTTGTCAACTATGCAGGTAAGCAAAAAAGGGCGATTGCCGTAAACGGGCAAATCCCCATGCCCACCCTTACCTTTACCGAGGGCGACACTGCCGAAATAGTGGTGCACAACCAATTGAAAGAAAGCACATCACTGCACTGGCATGGTGTGTTCCTGCCCAATAAAGAAGACGGTGTGCCCTGGCTTACGCAAAAGCCCATCGCACCGGGTACAACCTACACCTACCGTTTTCCGATTATCCAGCATGGCACGCACTGGTATCATTCGCACTCAGGCTTGCAGGAGCAGATAGGCATGTACGGTAGTTTTATCATGAAAAAAAGAGGCGACGATAAAACCTTTAGAAAAGGAATTGACGATTTGCCGACCGTCCCGATTATATTAAGTGAGTGGACAAATCTTAACCCGGATAACATCAACCGTATGCTACACAATGCAAATGATTGGGCGGCCATTAAGAAAGGTGCTACGCAATCGTACGTTGAAGCTATTAAGGAGGGAAAATTAGGCGTAAAGGTAAAAAATGAGTGGAAACGGATGCTGGCGATGGATGTCAGTGATGTTTACTATGATAAAATCCTAATAAATGGTAGCCATAGCACCGATTTGAAAACAATTGGTGGTAAAAAGCTAAAAGCAGGTGACAAAGTCAGATTACGCGTTTCCAATGGCGGGGCGTCTTCGTATTTCTGGCTAAGATATGCTGGAGGGAAAATTACAGTAGTAGCGAATGATGGAAATGATGTTGAGCCTGTAGAAGTGGATAGATTAATCATTGCAGTTTCTGAAACTTACGATATTGTAGTGACTATCCCTCAAGATGGGTTAGCATATGAGTTTTTAGCAACAACCGAGGACAGAACACAATCAGCAAGCTACTTTATAGGTGATGGGGTCAAACAGCTTATTTCCCCGCTCCCACGATTGAAGTATTTCGAGGGGATGAAGATGATGAACGATATGATGAAAATGAATGGCGATTTGGACGATATGGGCATGAAGATGAGCCTGAACCAAATGGACATGAATGTAGTGATGTATCCCGAAATTACCGGAGATGCAGCAAAGAAATCAGACCACAGCAAGCATGAAGGTATGAACATGGATGACGACCCTAACCGTTACAACGCTAATGCCTTGGGAGACATCAAAACATTAAATTATGCTATGTTGCAATCGCCTTACAACACCTCCCTTCCAAAAGATGCGCCTGTAAAAGAGTTGAAGTTCACACTTACTGGCAACATGAACCGCTATGTATGGAGCATGGATAATAAAATACTTTCGGAAACGGACAAAATACCTGTAAAAAAAGGAGAAATCCTACGGATTACCATTTATAATAATTCGATGATGCGGCATCCTATGCATCTTCACGGATTTGATTTTAGGGTGATAAACGGAAAAGGCGAAAAATCGCCGCTTAAAAATGTGTTGGATATCATGCCTATGGAAACGGATACCATTGAGTTTTTAGCAAATGAGGAAGGTGATTGGTTCTTTCATTGCCATATATTATATCACATGATGGCGGGAATGAACAGGGTGTTTGAAGTTGGAGACTACAATAACCCCTATTTACCTGACAAGGCAAAAGCCTATAAAGAATTGCAAAGAGAAAGTAATATGCCCCATTTTATGGCACAAAACGATTTTGCAACCAATGGTAATGATGGAGAAGCTATGCTAATGAATGCACGCTATCAATTAGGAACAGAATGGCGCTTAGGCTATAATAGTATGCACGGGTATGAAGTAGAAACTCACTTAGGTAGATACATTGGAAAGATGCAATGGTTCATGCCCTTTGTAGGTTTTGATTTTCGTTACCGGAAAATGGGAGAAGATGAGCACGAAAAGAACATATTTGGACAAACCAACAAGAAAGACACCCGCAAGGCGTTCAGTTTAGGGTTTATGTATACGTTACCTATGCTGGTCAATTTCCAGGCAGAAGTATATCACGATGGAATTGTAAGATTGCAGTTAATGCGCGAAGATATTCCAATTTCAAAAAGATTAAGAGGTGGCTTCATGGTAAATACCGACTTAGAATATATGGGGGAGCTTAGGTATATCATCAATAAAAATATAGGTATACGTACCCACTATGATAGTGATATGGGATTTGGTGTAGGGCTTGCATTGACATATTAAAATAAAATACCGGATGGTTGTAAACTGCAAACCGTAAAATTACGGCAAAATACAGTGGGTGATGCGGGGTATAATTCGTTTGGATTAACCTGCATCATACTACAACCCATCAGACAATACAACAGTTCCACCACCAGCATCATACTGGTTGTTCTTTCATGTAGTTGCATGGGCTAATACGAGCAGTATTAGCATTTCTATATTAATCAGTATCATATTTATCAAAATGAAACGAATGGATAAATTTTACAATGAAACATATCTTAAATTGGAAACAGAAATCCAAGAACTGGAGATTGAAAACGATAACCCGGTACAACGGACAGAAGCCATTATATACCGGATTGTGGAATGTCTGTCCGAAATTAAAGATTATGTTTTGAAACGAGGATTTACAAATGTTGATGAAGAAATCCGATTTTTTAAATATCAAAAGCCAGTCATTGTTTCAAAATTGATTTATTATAATGCCATTTACAAAATCGAGACGAGGAAGCCCTACGGGGCTAAGCGCATTAGAAAATATCTTAAAAAAGAATTGAAGAAGCTAAAAAGGTTTTTCGACAATAACATTGATTTTTATAAATATTACCGAAGCAACAACTCGTTTCTTGACGAGAAAATGTTTGTTCGGGGCAAGCACGATATAAAACTGTGGCTGGATACCTATTATTTTCAGTCCGACCAATCTTTTTCTACTTCCCACGATTATAAGGTAGCCAAGATAATGGCGAATGATTTGATACAGGTGTATCTCGAAGACCAGCTTTACTGCACCTACAAGCGTTTGTTTATAAAACGAACTGCTATTTCGGGGCTGAACTGGACAGGTAGTAAAGCTGCTTTGACAGAACTCATTTACTCCCTATACTACCAAAGCGTTCTCGATAATGGCAATACGGATATTAGGTTGATAGCGGAATATTTTGAAAATGCCTTTAATATTGATTTGGGAAACTTTTACCATACCTATCTCGAAATACGCAACCGGAAACGAAACCGTACCAAATTCCTTGATGCACTGCGGGATAACCTTATTAAGAAAATGGATGAGCAGGAGGAAAAATAATGACAGCGATAGAAAGAGAAACGGCGGACTTGCAGATCCGCCGTTTCTTTTAAAATTCTTCGCTTCTTGGTTACGAGGGAAGCCTGAATCTATCGTTATGCTTTAAAAGATACTTTAGTTATTTCTTATCTTTTGCTTTCTGAAAATGTTCCCGTTCCATTCTCAATAATTCTTCAAACAGCTTGGTTGCCTGCTCAATTGAAAACTGATGATTATTTTCAATTCTTACTGTACCAACCATAGCACCATTTGTCGGTTCAACCTTTTCGTAAAAATTATTAGTATGGTAAAGAACC
Organism: Sphingobacterium lactis; assembly: GCF_051951495.1. Taxonomy (GTDB): domain Bacteria; phylum Bacteroidota; class Bacteroidia; order Sphingobacteriales; family Sphingobacteriaceae; genus Sphingobacterium; species Sphingobacterium lactis_A. The sequence goes on from NZ_JBNHAS010000002.1 coordinate 773,073, forward strand.
TGCCCCACATCAAATTTCTTCAAACCCTCTACGCTTACGCCAAGCGCAATAGCTACTTTTTCCAATCGTTCGTCATCCACGTTCTCGGTTTGTTCCAATTTAGATACAGCTTGCTTGGTCACACCCATACGCTCTGCCAAATCCTTTTGCGTAATACCTACCAATCGCCTTGCACTGCCAATTTTTATACCCATGTGGTTTTTCCCCTCCAAATACACGGTTTCTTTTTCTTTTTCCATTGTTATTTTACGAATGATTTTTTTGGTTTATAAATAATTCCAGTTTCTCCCGCTCACTTTGCAACAACCGTTCGTATAACTCGACTACTTTATCTAACGGATTAATATTCTGCGTACTATTCTCACCATGTTGAACAGTACTATCTTTATAACTGTTGATATTATAAATAGCTCGTTCCACATCAAATTTCTTAATGAGGTCAGGGGTTACGCCTAATGCAAAAGCAAATCGTTCCAACATTTCCGGCTCTAAAACAGCTTCCCGTTCTATGGCAGAAATTTGTGGCTGGCTCATACCCAATTCATTAGCAAGCACTTCTTGCTTAATGCCCAAGTAAATACGGATACGCTGCGCATTTCTGCCCTGATGGTTTTCTTCCAGCGTTTCCAAAACGTGTACTTTGTCTTCCTCTTGCATATTTCATTGTCATTTGATAGCGTAAATATAATAAAAGACAACCAAAAAAGCATAATAGACAACCAAAATTACTTCAAAAAAATCTCCATTTCAACGTTATTTGGAACAAATAACTAATAGTGAGAAGATTGACAAACAATTATAAACAATATTACTTCCTTTCCCCAACGGGAGGGATAAAAAGCGATGTTTTGTTCTTCTCAAAGAAATTCAGCCTCCGCTGCATCATCAAAAGCCCGGATTAGCACGTCCTGCAACCATACTCGGAGCAATTAATCATTTCCCAATAACCATAATTTATAAACCCAATGGCGAATAAACTTATTCGTAATAGGATAACGATTTTTATAGCCTGCCATAACCCGGAACTGGTAACGGGCGGCAGGCACTTCCTAATTCTAATTTGTTTCATGTTGTTTGGTGTCGGCATAGCCCGTCCGCAGTCCCGAGAAGTCGGGACTGCAAACAACCAAAACATCACCGCTTTAAACATCGGCGACCAAATCCCTGATGCTCTTTGGAACACACCTTTGCAGGTGGTGAACCACCCGCAGGACAAAAAAAACATCACCCTTGCCGATTACAAAGGCAAGCTGATAATATTGGATTTTTGGAGTACGTGGTGCGGTACTTGTGTAGCTGCATTGCCAAGACTTCACGAACTGGAAAAGGAGTTTAAAGACGATGTTATCATTTTACCGATGACAGACCAGAAAGCCAACGAAATAAAAGCATTCTTAAAGAAGAATCGAGTACTTTCCCGATTAAACTTGTTTTCAGTTACCGATGACAATACATATAAATTCCATTTCCCTTACACCATGTTGCCGCATGAGGTATGGATTAGCAAATCCGGCGAAGTACAAGCTATTACACACTCATCTGATGTAACAAAGGAAAATATTACTTCGGCATTGAAAGGCAATGCAAATAGCATTGCACAGAAAAAGGACAACCTTACCTATGATGACACACGTCCATTACTGCTTAATAATAATGGTGCTGACGGGGATTTTTTTGTTAGCAGAAGTATTATTACGTTAGCCATAGAAGGCATTCCTCGTTCAAATGCTCTACCAAAAGTGAACGAAAAAGAGAGCACCTTTCGGGTACTATCTACCAATGCTGACATCCGCCGTATGTACGAACTTGCATTTAGAGAATTGCTAACAATGCCACCTAACCGGACAAAGCTGGAGTTGAAGGAACCATTTTCTGTTTCGGAGAAAAGGTTTTTACAGGATAAGTATTGCTACGAATGGATTGCCCCATTGTCAGTATTGAAGCACTTTCCCCAAAAAGTACAGGCTGACCTCAATTATCACTTTGGCATAAATGGGCGTATGGAAAAACGTAATACAAAATGCTATACCATTAAGATTATAGGGAAAACGACAATAATCCCCAATAAACCCGAAGACGGCTTACAATACCTTTCGGCTTGGGTAAACAAGACCAATAAAGATATACAGCATATTCCTGTTGTAAATGATTTTACTGACCAAAAAATAGCCATCCCAAAAATAGCACATGCTATTGAGGATGTGGAAGCTGTTAACAGGCAACTTAAACCATTCGGTATTGCCATCGTGGAAGATGAAAGAGTGCTGGATTTTTTTGTCATTTCTGAACTATAAACCAAACTACTCAATGAAACGAACAATTACTTTTTTACTCATACTTTTTTCAGTTACCAATACCATTGCCCAAAACATATCCAACATTCGGGGTAAGGTAGTCAATAATGAAAATGGTCAGCCCGTAGCAGGTGCTACGGTCAAATTGTTGAACCGCAGTCAGAATAACACCGTACAAACTGATGAAGACGGAAATTTTGAATTTACAAATAAAGCATTCCCTTTAGCAGTTAGTGTTAGTTACATTGGATTAGCAGATACGACATTTGTCCTTTCTGCTGCTCCACAAAACCCATTGACGGTGCACCTAAATCCGGCAAGCAATACTTTAAGCGAAGTAGTGGTATCCACGGGTATTCAAAAAATACCCAAAGAAAGAGCCACAGGGTCATTTGACCATATCGACAACGAATTGTTTAATCGTCAAATCTCTACCGATGTATTGAGCAGGTTGGACGGTATTGCCAGTTCAGCAATGTTTGATAACAGACCCGGTGTAGGCAGTAACAATTTGAGCATACGAGGTCTAAGCACTATTTTTTCCAATACGAAACCATTAATCATACTGAATAATTTTCCCTACGAGGGCAATATAAATGATATTAACCCGAACGATGTGGAAGATATTACCATTCTAAAGGATGCAACCGCAGCCTCTATATGGGGCGTAAGAGCCGGAAACGGTGTAATCGTTATAACGACCAAGAAAGCCAAACGGAACCAGCCGCCTGCCATATCGTTTAACAGCAATATGACTCTTATTCAAAAGCCGGATATGATGCAACTGCCTTATATGTCTTCTGCGGATTATATAGGTGTCGAAAAAATGCTTTTTGACAATAACTTTTACGATGCCAATGAGCAGTTAGGCTACGTGCCATTATCCCCCGCAGTGGAATTAATGTATAAAAATAAACACGGGTTACTAACCGATGCCGCATTGCAACAAGGGCTGAACGAATTAGCGCAATACGATATACGTCGGGAATTGAATAAATACGTTTACAGGAAAGGGCTAAACCAGCAATATTCCCTAAACGTGAGTGGGCAGAGCGAAAATGTAAGCTATTATCTTTCTGGTGGCTATGATGACAATACCAGCACCACCGATGGAGGTTATAAACGGTATAATCTACGTTCTGACAATACGTTTCGACTTTCCAAAAAATTGAGTTGGGATGCCGCCTTGTTTTTTACCCATACCTTCACAAACGCAGGAAGACCTACCAATTTTTCTTCGTTACCTTATGCCCGTATTGCGGACGAAAATGGAAACGCTTTACCAATAGACCGATATTATCGGTCAAACTATATTCAGGAAACAAAACAAAATGGATTATTAGATTGGACGTATCGTCCATTGGACGAAATAAACCTCATCAACAATAAGCAGAAAACAAACTGCCTGATATTGAATACAGGGCTGAATTATGACATTGGCAAAGGGCTGATTGTAGAAATCAAATACCAATATGAAAACGCACAGGGAGCAGGAAAAGATATACGGAGCATGGCATCCTATTATACCCGTGATAGGATAAATACCTATACACAGGTTGGTACGGATGGAGCGTTATTCCGCCCAATACCTTTGGGCGATATCTTAAATGAATCAACAAACAGCTTCACGTCGCAATCTCTCCGTTAACAACTGAATTACTCCAAAACTTGGGATAAACACCAGCTAACAGGTCTTGCTGGAGCAGAGGCTCGTCAGGCAAACACCACTCTAACACAGTCTACACAATATGGTTATAATCCCCATATTTTGACGACTATCGCAGTTAATTACGATACTGATTATACTTTGTACAGTCCCACAGGTGGAATTGCAAAAATTCCAAATCCATATTTTACATCCGAAACTAACGATAGGTTTATATCCTTTTTTACCAATTGGGCTTATACGTTTGATAACCGCTATAATCTTAACATTAGTGCAAGACAAGATGGCTCAAATCTGTTTGGAGTAAGGAGCAATCAACGGTTTACCCCACTTTGGTCGGTTGGTGGTAGCTGGCATCTGACGAATGAACGGTTTATCAATATTACATGGCTTGACCTGTTGAAGCTAAGGACGACTTTCGGTTATAGCGGTAACCTCAATCGCAATGTTTCGGCTCTGCCCACAATGCGTTATTACAATGGTGGAAATTTAATAAATACGCCTTATGGTGTATTAGTTAATCCACCGAACGAAAATCTTCGTTGGGAAAAGAACGGGCAGTTCAATGTAGGGTTTGACTTTGCTGTTTTAAAACAACGTTTAAGCGGTACATTTGAATACTATCACAAGAAAAATACCGACCTTATTGGTTATATGCCTATCGACCAAACCACAGGTGCAATAGGTTCCTTAAGTAGCCGAGGGTTCACTTATCTTGGAAATTCGGCTTCCATGACCGGAAACGGAATAGATATACAATTGCATAGTGTCAATATCCGTAAAGCATTTGAATGGCGGACAGACTTGCTGTACAGTACCGTAAAAACTAAAATAACGGAATATCTTGCCGAGACAAGAGACCTCAATAATTATCTTAATAGCGGATTGGTTATTTCGCCCATCATTGGAAAACCCGCCTATTCTATTTTTGCATTTCGATGGGCTGGTCTTGACCCCGAAACAGGCGACCCTATGGGCTACCTTCATGGCGAAGTAAGCAAAGATTATGCAGCCATCCGCAACGAAACCACACCAGAAGAACTGATTTATTATGGCTCCGCCACTCCTACACATTTCGGTGCTTTAAGAAATACGTTCTCATGGAAAGGGTTAAGTCTTTCATTCAATATCAGCTATAAATTAGGGTTCTATTTCAGGAGAAACAGCGTGTACTATAACGCAATATTCAATGGCACAGGTTCGCATTCGGATTTTAGTCTAAGATGGCAAAAGCCGGGTGATGAAGTCACCACACAGATTCCGTCAATGGTCTATCCGAATAATAACAATCGGGATGGCTATTTTTATCCACGTGCCGAAGTGCTGATTTCAAAGGGAGACAATATACGCTTACAGGACATCAACCTTAGTTACCAAATTAAATCATTGGAAAACAAATGGAAACTGAAAAGATTGGAGGTATTGATGTACGCTACCAATTTAGGGACGATATGGAAAGCGGATAAACATAACGTCGACCCGGAATTTGGAGATTTATCACCACTAAGAACTTTTTCATTTGGTTTAAGAGCAGGCTTTTAAAATTTAGAAACTATGACACGATATATAATAATATTACTGATTACAATAATCACATTTTCAGGATGTGAAAAATATTTGGACGTTAAACCGGATAAATCGCTTGTCGTACCGACCACGGTTGCAGACCTTAGAGCATTATTGTATAACACATCGAGAATGAATAGCTGGTATCCCTCAATTCAGGATGGTGCTACGGATAATCAATTTGTACAAACAGAAAATTTGAATAGATTCACTTCATTAACAGCAAAAAACATCTATACATGGAATGATGATGTATTTAACGATGATGAAACCAACGAATGGTCGATGATGTATGCAGCAATCTACTCATGCAATTTGATTTTGGAGCAGTTGGAGAAAATTGAACCTGTTCCGGTAGAAAAAAACCAAATTGAGGGAGAGGCTTTGTTTTTCCGCTCCTTTGCATTTTACAATGTTGCCCAGCTTTGGGCAAAACCTTATGAGAAAAATACGGCACAAACAGACTTAGGTATTCCACTAAGGTTAAAATCTGATATTGGTGAGAAATCTATAAGGTCATCGGTTGAAGAAACTTATACTAAAATTACCAATGACTTGAACAGGGCTGTTATACTTTTATCCGTCAATAGCCCATATAAAACAACACCAACGAAGCAGGCTGTCTATGGACTGTTAGCCCGCATATACTTATCAATGGAAGACTATGATAAAGCACTATCTTACGCAGACACTTGTTTAAGCTATTCAGATGCTTTACTTGATTACAATACATTAACAATGGGGTCGGCAACCTCATTCCCGATACCTCGCTATAATGAAGAAATAATTTTTCATGCTAACGATTTTGGGCGTATGGTGATGAGCATTACCTATGGAAGAATTGATAGCAACCTATATAAGTCTTATGAATCGAACGATATTAGAATAACAGCTTTCTTTAGAAACAGAGCGGGCTATTATTCCTTTAGGGGAAATTACGATGGCAATTCAGGAATGTGGTTTGCCGGAATTTCTACCAACGAAATCTATCTGATAAAAGCTGAATGTGAAGCAAGAGCAGGAAATATTACCACGGCTTTACAGACCGTAAACGAACTATTAAAAAATCGCTATAACAGCACATTTATTCCATTCAGTTCGGACAATGATGAAACTGTATTAAGGTTTATCTTGGATGAGCGAAGAAAGGAATTAATATGGCGGGGATTACGGTGGTCGGATTTAAGACGATTGAACAAGGACAGCCGTTTTTCAAAAACGATAACAAGAAATATTGATGGAAAGATTTATACATTAGAGCCAAACAGTCCAAAGTATGTCTTTCCCATACCCAATAGTGTGATACTTAACAACGGTATGCAACAAAACGAGCGGTAACAAGGTTCAGCATAATACCGCTAATAATTATTATTCTATCCTTGTATATATAGACGAAATAACTGTATTCATATCAGGGTGTTCAGTATCTCCAATGAGTGGTTTTGCCTTAATAGCACACAATATATCATTTCCCGTTATACACGGAGGTGCTGTACTACCATTTTCATTAACAAGTGCGAAATTTTCTGGGTTGGAGATGTTACCATCTCCCGTTTCATCTGTATAGGCAAACCATTTTTCTCCAGCAAGACTGGCGTTTTTCATTACCGAAAAGGACATTGTTACAGATGCAATGGTTACCGCTGCCAGTGCAAATAGGTTATTTTTTATTTTTTTCATCATTTTAAAATTTTGAGGTTGAAGAAATGGTCTTTTCCTTTGGATGATTAAATCTAATTAACGAAAGTATTCTCTAAATAGAGTGTGAACATGGGATAATCCTTGTTCACACTCTTTCAAATTATTTACTGAAAAAGCTATTGCAGCTTTCTTTCTCTGTCGTCAATAACAGTACCTAAATTGGGATGTTCTTCACCACCAATCATCACAGGTTGAGCCTTAACCGCACAGATTTCGTCACTTCCTTCAGGACACGTAGGCGGATTAGCGCCATCACTTGGCGTGAGTATATAATTTTCAGGATTGTTGGGATTTCCATCTCCGGTTTCATCAGTGTACTCAAACCATTTTTCTCCTGCAAAACTGGCGTTTTTCATCACGGTAAACGACATGGTTACAGCTGCAATGGCTATTGCTACTACAGCAAATAGGTTCATTTTTAATTTTTTCATCGCTTTAAAATTTTGATGTTAAAAAATACTTTTTTATATGTCTTTTGGCAGACGCGCCCTCGGTAGCTTCGCCTCCGGCGTTGCTACCTCGTAATTTATGCCATAAGTAAAGCCCCAAAATGCTTAGGGAAAGGAAAAAGAGATTAAAGAAAAAATGCTGTGTCCAGTTCATACCACTTATCACCGAACCACACCCGCATGGTAATTTTTCCCATGCACCCATAAGAGCCACAGCGATATATGCTGTAAAAGCGGTCATTAATACGGTAGATAGTATTAGACCTGCTTTGCGATACTTTTCCATTACTAATGCCAGCACTGTTATTAACTCCAATGCCGGGAGCGAGTATATTAGGATATATCCTATGCTATCTGAAAAAGGTTGGCGGAGAATGCCTCCTTTAAACGCTGTAAAGTCTGTTATTTTATCGATGCCTACGGGTATCCAAAGAAGCAGCAAAAGAATAATAACGACATTGAGTGTTATCCGTTTTCTTTTGATTTGGTTTTGATATGTAGCTGCTGTTTCCATTGTCTTTGTATCTTAATGATGGTTATCACCATCCTTTGATACAAAGTTCATCAAAAGCCGTAAGCGTGTGAAAGACAAAATCGGTAAATATTGAGCAACTTTGTGTAAGAAATTTTCCGATTTTATCAATTTCGGGGAAATTCCGTTACCTGCGTTTCAGGTATTGCTCTAAAGCAGTACGAAATGGACGTTCATTGGTGTAGCCAACTTCCATATATACGTCTTTTATAGCTTTCCCTTGTTTTTCGATGAGGAACAAGGCGTGAGAAATGCGCAATTCGGTAATAAAATCCTGTACGCTTATGTGGTACTGGCGTTTGAAGATATTGAGCAAAGTACGTTCCGTAACGAAAAAGTATTCTGAAAGGAATTTTATGGTAAGCGCATTATCACAATAATGTTCCTGGATATAGGCTTTGATTTTATAAGCAAGGTCGGCTTTTTGGTCTTCTAACATTGTGTCGTAATGCTCCAGAAGGTAGCTGATATACTTGCGGAGATTGCCATCCAATGCCCCGATATTGGTCTGTGAATAACTGTATATTTTATACAGCCATCGGTGTATCTTCCTGTCCATCCTGCATTGGTACATGGTGTCGTAGGTGCGGTTATCGTGATTAAAACGATGCAGGACGTTTTGGATATTAGGGTAGTTATGGTACATGCTTTCTATCCATTCAGGCAAAATACTTACCACGAGACAGATATGCATGCCTTTTTGGGCATAGGCGAAATACCTGCCCGAATCGTAATAGGACATGAGGAAGCTGTTAGGCTGCGTTTTTATAATCGGCTTACGGCTTTCAGTCATATACAACAATGTGCCTTTGAGCATAAAATAAAGGTACAGTTGCCGCTCTTGAATGTCGAAAGGAATATAAACAGGGTTGCTTACATTAAGCTGCACTAAATCTATAAAAAAAGGACTGTTTTTAATTTGCTGGCTCAATAGTTCATAATACGGCAGCGTAAAGCCCTGCCTTTGGACAGCGAAAGGTAATGGGTATTTGCTCCACTCCGGGAGGTCGTTGGGATTGGCTATCCACCTTTTAAATTCGCTTTCTATTTTTAGGATATAAGGTATTTCCATAGGCGGTAATTTATTCTCCTATCGGATGCCTTAATAAATTCCGCCCTCTTACTTCAATTCCACTTTTACGGTAAGGGGTTCCTGTAATCAAACGGATGGAATTTGATATAGGCTATACAAATCTGAACCATTCAAATGAATAAAAAACCCAAGTTGGGTAGAACTTGGGTAAAATTTTTTTTCAAACAATTGAAGCAAGTGGGAAAGAAAGTGTACCGGGGCGTGCCACCGTCTGCATTTAACCACCGCACAGAGGACGACCCAAAAATGCAACCGGGTCGGGCTATCCGCTATATCTTTTGCGGATCTTAAAGGACCACAAAAGGATGTCGCTGCTATCCCTCACGCAATATGCCATTTAGTAAACTAATCATCTTACTTGCCTCTGCGCTCATTTTGGAAAAGGCAAACCATTTCCTACCCAAATCCTTTAGTGATGCGCCGATGTGGTATAGTTCCGTACCGTCAATAATGAGGAAACGGTCATGGGCATGGGCAAATGCGTGTACATTGATAGCCGGATATTGACTGTTGTAGCGTTGTAAATCGAGTTGTAATTGATTACTGATATTTTTGGTGTAAATAGTGGCAGATACGGATTGCCCACGCTTTCCGAGTATCGTTAGCACCGTATCATCCACATAGTTGTCTATAAGGATAATTGACCTTTGTGCGCTCCGTATAATATCGGCGACAAAGGTATAGGCATCAAATATCTGCCCGTCATAGAAAATACCTTTATCACTGTGAAGCTTCCCGCTTTCCAAAGCCTTAAAGATTTCCTCAAATTTGCCGTCCGCTTCAATCTGTTTGAGTTCGATTTTATCCATCCGGGAGAACAATGCGGCATTTCCGATTAACAATCTGCGCATTTCCACAAAGGCATTCATAATCTCGATGCTGACCTTTACAGCTATCTCGCTGCGCAAAACGGCGGACAGCATGGCGACCCCTTGCTCGCCAAAAACATAGGGCAGGTAACGCCTGCCGCCGTAATTTAAACTTGAGGTTCCAATTTGGAACCTCAAGTTTTCAGCTTCTTCTTCTGTTAATTGAAAGCAGAATGATTGGGGAAACCGCTCTATGTTTCTTTTTACGGCTTTGTTAAGGTTTTTTGTTTCGACCTGGTACAACTTGGCAAGGTCGCTGTCCAACATAACCTGTTTGCCCCGTATTGTGTAGATAAGGTTTTCTATTTCCTTTCGGCTTATGATTGCGTTGCTGTTCATCTCTTTTTATATGTGCTGTTGTCAAATTCAAACGATGTTTCATAGGTATCTTTCAGTACGATACGGGCATCAAACTTTTTGCCTGCTTTGCTTTTCATCCCTTTGATAAGGCTGGTCGTTCCTTTGTTTACGAGGTTCTCCACTTCGTTAAGGCTCAACCGTACCCCGCAGATATTGCGGAACAAAAGCCAGTTGCACGCTTCATCGGGACATTTGACCACCTTATCCCTGATGAGCAGTTTATGGGCTTTGCACTTTTGGCAGGTCAGTTCGTGCTGCTTTTCGCCCGCAATGCTGATGCTCAACAGTTCCTGCGTAACGGCCGAGGCGTAGGCTTCCATGGATTGGTGAAAATCCATAGCATCTGCCTCGTTGTTTTCAATCTTCTGCAAAGCCATTTCCCATTCGGCGGTCATAGCTACATCGGCAATTCTTTTGTCCTTTACAGCATCATAAACCTGCAATCCTTTTTCGGTAGGAACAAGGGATTTCTTTTCACGCTTGATATAATCCCGCTTAAAAAGCGTTTCGATTATTGCCGCTCTTGTAGCGGGTGTTCCAATGCCAATGCCTTGCAAGGCTTTACGCTCATCTTCATTCGCTATTTCCTTTCCGGCATTTTCCATTGCCGACAATAGTCCGGCTTCGGTAAACAGCACAGGTGGTTTTGTTTTCTTTTCCAAACAGGAGGCTTCTTTGATTTTCAATTCACCGCCTTTTTTCAGTTCGGGCAAATCCTGTATCGGTTCGGTATCTTCGTCCGAAAATGTTCCTTTGATCGAACGCCAGCCCGCTTCCAAAACTTTACAGCCTTTTAGCATAAAATCGTAGTGTGATACTTCCAATGCTATATCCGTTATTTCTTTAATGCAAGGCTGAGAGATAGCTTCGAGCAGTCGAAAGGCAATCATATCATAAACCTTTGTTTCGTCGGCATTGAGTGCAGACGGCACTTTGTCCGTGATGAGTATTCCGTGGTGGTCTGTTACACGCAGGTCATTCACGACACGTTTATTGAAGCGACCCCATTTTAATTTAGAAATAGCTTGCTTAAAGTTATCATTGTCCTGTAACGCTCTTACAAGATTAGGTATCTCACTCCACATATCTTCGGGTATATATTTGCTTCCGGTACGTGGATAGGTAATAAATTTCTTTTCATAAAGGTTCTGGGCAATATTGAGTGTTTGCTCTGCCGACAGGTTCAGCTTTTTATTGGCTTCTTTTTGCAAGCCTGTGAGATCAAAAAGCAAGGGGGGTTGCTCCGTGGTGTTTTTGTTTTCCACAGATATGACCGTTGCGGTTCCGTGTCTTTGGACCAGTCGTAATGTATCTTCCGCAAGCTTTTGTTCGTTCCATTTGGTTTTTGAGATACTCTTAAAATCAATATCCTCTTTGCGGTGCAATAGCTGAATTTGCCAATACTTTTTAATAGCGAAATTTTTATTTTCCAGATAGCGTTTACAAATCAAAGCCAATGTAGGTGTTTGCACCCTGCCCAGCGAATAAATGCCGTTGCCAGCGGCTATACTCAATGCCTGTGTCGCATTGATGCCGATCAGCCAATCGGCACGGCTTCTGCCTTGTGCAGCCTGAAATAAGCCGTCAAATTCTTTACCGTCTTTCAGGCTGTCAAACCCTTGCTTGATTGCTTTTTCAGTAAGCGAGCTTATCCAAAGCCGCTGAAAGGGCTTACGGCATTTCAGATATTCATAAATGTACCGAAAGATAAGTTCACCCTCACGACCTGCATCGGTAGCTACGATAATACTGTTGCTTTTATGGAATAGCTCCTTGATGACTTTCAGTTGCTTTAATGCTCCAGTATCGACTGTATAACCTTTGTCTTTTTTGACCTTACGAACAGTCAAAATAAACGGATTCGGGAGTATCGGCAAGGAAGCCTTGTCAAATCCCGAAATCCCATAATCTTCGGGCATTCCCAAACCGATAAGGTGTCCGAATGCCCACGTAACGAAATAGCCATTGCCCGTTAGATAACCGTCCTTTTTTTCGGAAACACCCAACAAGCTGGCTATTTCACTTGCTACGCTTGGTTTTTCTGCGATAATTGTTTTCATACCTAACTCACTTTCCTACCCTTTGATTTTGCAGGTGCTTTGGGTTTGTTCTGTTGCTCCTGTTGCTTTTCGTTTTTCGGTCTTTGCTGCCCTTTCTGTAGAGGCTCTTTGATATTCTTGGTCGCTTCGTTGGTCTTGCCCTCGGAATTGACGGCAATCTGCGTTTTATGGGCTTCTGTAGGTTTTATCCGTTCCTTGTATTGGTTGGGAAACTCAAAGTTGGTTTTTCCTGTTTCCTTGTTGAATGTGATATAGCCGTTATAAGTTTGCCCTTTCTTATCGACCAAATTCGGAATGTAAACTGTTTGACCGTCTTTGAACTTGTTGTATTGGTCATCCTCCAGTTCCTTTCCCCTAAAGGTTTTCGGGGCTTCCTGCGACCTGCTTTGCTGATTGTCCTGTTGGCTGTTTTGGGTTTGCCTGTTATTGTTGCTTCGGTCAAACAGAAATTCCACATACCGTTTATCCGCATTGAACTGTACGTTTGCATCAAAGGGAGTACCTTTTGTAGAAATCATTCCCTCAATGAACAGGGGTTTGCCCTCCACTAAGGTTTGTTTTTGTTCGTCATTTAGTTTTATACCTTTAACCTCATCGGGGATTTTGATGAAATCTGTTTTCAAAGCAATCAGCTCATTGGTAAGCCGGTCCACACTAATGATGGACGGCATCAATTCGCCTGTTTTGGAGTTTATCAGATCGACCACACGCCCCATATTGCCTGTTTGACGTAAGTTCTGTTTGTCCTCGTCTGAGAACTTGTGTCCGAAAAACTCAAAGTTTAAGTTGGGTTCACGCCTGATACCGTGTACCGCTGCCACAACGTCCCCCTCCGGGGTGGACTGTAAAGACAAGCGGGCATCTGTACGGACGACCGCACCGCCAAGATTAACGCTTATAGGTACAAGCTCATTGGTCTTGTAACCCCTCAATAGTGGGTCAAGGAGGTTCTTTTTCTCAAGGTATTCCTTGCTTAATCCGAGATTGTTCATTGTTTCCCAATCAATCTGTTCCGGCTGGAAGCGGTACTCGCTTGTTTCCGGGGTTGTCTCTGTTTTTGTCATATCATTTTTATTTTCTTGTTTTTGCTCTTGTTCGGGTTCATTTTTCACTTCATGCTTTTCCATTTTCTTTTTGCCTTCGGCAGTTGGATTGTTTATCTGATTCTGAAATTCTTTTGCTTTCTCTACGGCTTCGTCAGCCGAAACTTTGAAAAGAGCAAATTTGGTAGGGTCTTTTAACTGCCTCCAAAAATTGGAAAGGAAATTGGTCACGAAATCACCGTGTTTATCCACCCGCATGAACTCGCTTTGGTTCTTCTTCGTAGGGTCAACCGTTTCCATTTTTCCGCTTTTGTCAATACTTTTTACAGCTTGGATTTTCATTTTTTCTTTATCCAGCACTAAAAGTATATCCGATAACTGTTCGGAAGCAACCTGTTGGTTTTCTGTTTCTTTTTCTTCACTCATAATCTGAAAAGTTTAAAGTTTTATTGCCGAAAGTAAATGAAGCAGTTACTGCATCGCCCGAAGTGGCAGTCAAAGGCAGTATTCGGCACGCATTGGCGTTTTACTTGTTAAAACTCTCCCTGATAAACTGGTGCACATCGGATAGCTTGTAATACAGTTTTCCGCTAATGGTATAGTAAGGTAGTTTACCTATGGAGCGGTAGCGTTGCAGGGAACGGTTACTGATTTTCAACATTTGCAGCAGGTCCTGGTTATCGAGCAGTTCTTCTCCGTCTATGCTATTGCGTTTCTTTTTTAAATCGTCAATATTGTCGCCCAACATATCAAACCTGTCCATGATGCGTTCCATCCACGCTATAAATTCCATTCTGTCAATATTCATAGTCGATAAGTTTTAATGTTCACCATGCAAAATTGGGAAGCGTGGCAGTGTTTATCAGCCAAGCCCTGCCAATTGGTTTGGCTGTTTTTTGAAAATTTTTGCAATTGGGAGAAACCCTTGTTTGGTAGGGCTTAAAAAGAATTTCGAGTATTTAGGAGATGGTTTATACCATCATTTGCCAATTGACATACATTGGCTTATGGTATAAACAAAAAAGCAGTACACAACAATGCACTGCCCTGAACAAAAGACCTGCATTGGGTTAAAGGTCTTTATCCATATATTCTTCCAATGAAGTTTTAAGCTGGTCCAAGAATGCCGTTCGGGAACCGCTTCGGGTTTTCATTCTGTGGAATGCGTGGTGCAGGTCACCGAGCGTAATGCCAAAAAGTATCTGGAACATCAAACTGATTTTTCGGACACCGGTTTTACCGTGCGAAACTGCTGCCGAAGCATACAGGGCATATATCAATTCGACAAGTGCGTTTTTGCTTTCTGTCCAAAAAATATCTTTGGCGTTTTCCGGCTTTTGTAAAATAGCATCGGGATTTTCATCTGGATTGATTTTCGTCAGCAGATAGGTATAAAGCAATTCGTTGGCGATAATCCTTGCGGTCTTGTAATCGTAGAAAGTAGAAAATTCGGGATCAATTTCAAAGACGATACTGTTCAGACCGTCGTGGTAATTTATGTTGCCTCTTTTGAAATAGGTGTCGTCACGGTCCGTACGCCCCGAACGATAGTACCTATAAAAATCTGAATTGCAGATATGCTCAATGTACTCTCTTTTAAGATTGGCTAATTGAGTCGAAAAGTAACTGTAATACATTTTGCCGTTGCTGACCGGACAGGTCGTTTCAATCCGGTAAATTTTATTGTAGTAGATGAGTTTTCCAAGTATTTGGGGTTTGATGGTTCGGAAGAATTTTATTTCTTCCCCATCATTTTGAAAGCCCTTTTTAGCAATATATTTCTTGACCTCAAATAACAGGTCTTGTAGATACAAGGTCATTTCATAAGCCTCATCAATCAACCTTTTGCTCTGTGATAAAATCTTATCTTCCTTATTATGTATCTCTAAAATAATGGTGTGTAAAGAATGTTGCATAGCCCATAATTTTTGTGATCAATAGCGAATTTCAAAATTCAGTTTATCCCTAATTAATACACAAACATCATTATATTAAGTGATACCTTTACCCAAGTTCACCCCACCTGTGGGAAGATTTTTGTCATAAATCTCACCCAACTGTGGAGATTATTTTATAAATATTCAGTATGAAATGACTTTGAAAAGCCCCTTTAGTAAACGCAAATTTAACGGATATAAAGAGACTTTAAGTCTGATTGCTTTATTATATAACTTTGAACCTTGTTAATCTTTTTATTTGAAAAAATGAGCCAGAAAAATCGCTTTAGTGATTTTGAGGTTTAAATCAAAAATCACCAAATTGTATTGCTCAATCAAATTAAATGATTAAATTTGCAACATCGAATCACAAATTATATGTGAGTTAAACGGTGAGTAGTTCTTTTTAAAGAAAGTCAACATATTGACATATAGATATTTGAGTGTGCGCAGATTCGTCCTGCCACCCCGACTAAAAAATCGAAGCCTTCCGCTTAGCGGGAGGCTTTTTTCATTCAGGGGCAGAGCCAAATTTATTTGTGCTCAAGCCCCTGAATGAAAAAAGATCACTTTCGGTGAAGCTTCGATTTTTTATGGCCACCCCCACACAGGATGGCTCAGGGTATGCGTCTGGGGCTCGTGGGGCTGAGCCAATCCTTTTTTTTAGTATTTAGTAGGGAGTATATAGTATATAGACCTTTGTCATACTCTCTTTTAAAGACCATCAGAACTATAACCTTTCAGGTCATCCATTAATTGCTACTGGAAATCAGTGGCTTTTTCTGTTTTTAGATCGAAAGCATCTGATTGTTAAACTAAATTAAGACCGTAAAATATCTTGTCTTAATGCTAATTAGAAAACACAATAGAGATAGGAAGTTTTTTATTATCTGTCTTATGTGGATATAAACCATAGCAATACATTTTTTAATGAAAGAAAAAAAACTCTCCTGGAAGAATTGGTTAGACGATTTTTTTGCTAAATTGTCCTAGTTAGAATTAGTGCAAGCAAAATAAACCTCAATAGCAAATTTAAGACTAAAATTATGAAGAAAAATTTACAAGAATTATCAGATCAGGAACTATTAAAAGAGAGCAAAAATGCAAAATTTGTTTTAGGAATCTTCATAGGAGTAATCATTGTTATGATTATATCCGGGGCTATTTCGACCATAAAACAGGGGATAAATGTTTTTACTTTTCTTCCTGTCGTTTTTCTTGGAATTGCTGTGGCATTTTCGTCGCACTATTCCAAAGTTAAAAATGAACTTAAATCTCGAAACATCGAGTAATAAAATCTAAAAATTGTCTTAACTGTAATAATCCAATATCAGATTGTTTTTTAACAAAGAGGGAAATTGAGTATCCCTTTAAACATAAGCACAGTATTGACGCTTTATTAATGTATTTCTTGTTTCTGCGTTTAAATATTGACTGTACTTCATCAAAAAGTTCTATCGAAATTAAAGGTTTATGGATTCCTTGAGCCTCGACTACAGTTTTTCCATTTATCGATTGAATTCTTATTTTACTACAGTAGACCAGATTTTAAAATATTTAAAGAAAGCATTTAGACAACATTTTAATCTACTTGTAAGAAAGGTTTTGTAGTAGGAACGAACTGAAATATTTTCATAGAATGCTCGAAATATATTTTTGATCAATGTTGCATATGGCTCACGAGGAACGATTTTTTTTTGTGCCGTCTTGTACCGATATATTGCGATAACCTATAGGTGCTCGCCCCATATATCGTCCTTCCTTTTGTGTATGCCTTGCTTAATATTTAAGACCTTCGGTCATTCTCTACTTCTGCTGTGAAGATATAAATTGCTATTAATACTTTGTTTTCGGGTACTGACATTTCCAAAGGTTGATCAGTAGCTTGGGGTTCAATTCCAATCTTTTGAAGTTGGGTTATTGTATAATACGCATTTGCTGTATTCCTACTAAATCTATCCCAGCGAGTAAATAGAATAAGGTTTGGTCTTGTAATTCTATTCATGTTTAATTCTTTTATCATTGAAGTCCAGGCTGGTAGGTCAAAGTTTTTTGCCGAATGATCTTCAAATATGGTCTGGACAATTTCAATATGATTGTCTCTACAATATTTATTTAATTTTTCTTCCTGACTACGCTGAGAGTATCCTTTTTGTGCTTGTTCGTCTGTGCTGACACGGATGTAAATAATTGCTGTTGACATAATTTTCTAATAATAACGTCGATTCTATTGATAGAAAATAGAAAGATGGTATAACGACATAAGCATTTTAGGGCTATTATTTTAATTTATCTTAGCCATCTTCGATGGAGAAGAGATGCAAACAACAATAGACTTAAACAGACGAAGCATTCGCTTTGTGCGGTTGGGGTCTGGCTAAAGCCGTATTTTTTCTGTGCGTGGGCAGAGCATGGAGAATTTAATTTGTATTTTTGTTTAAATCCTCTTGATAATAAAGTTACTATGCCTGGTAAGCCAAATGATAAACTACAATATTTGAATGGACTTAATGAAAAAGATTTTCTATTTTTAGTCGCTGATATATTATCCATTCATTACAATCACAAAATTGTGAAAATAGTGGATGGTACAGGTGATGGGAGAAGAGATATTTTTTCTGTAGATCAACATGGTAATAATGTAATCACTCAGTGTAAGTTTCATTTTGATTTTAATAAAACTTCTGGTAGTAGAGAAACAGACGAAATAGTAATTGCTCTCAATAAATTCGGCTACAATCAAGGTTTTTTCTGCACTTCTGGTAAATTATCCCCACAAAGCAAACGAGAATATTTAGATAATTACAAAAACTTTAGTTTAAATTGGTTAGAAGGGCATGAGATAGTTGACATTGTTTTAGAAAATTCAATTTTGAGAAACATCTGGTTTGAAAATGAAAGAATTCATCTAATTAATAATAGAATTACAGTTCCATTTATCTTAAGGAAATTACCTGAGGATATTTTGTATGACTATAAATTTCCAAGCCACTTAACTTTTATGAATGAAGTTTCATTAGCAATTGAAAAAGATAAGCTTATCAATCCAAGACAACTACGCCCATTAAATCATCTTGATATTAGAAAGGCTGGTAATTCTTTTGGAAATGCTATAGGTCATCACGCAACATTAGAACAAAATGTAAATTTTCATTCCATAGATAAGGCAAAAGAGGAAATTCTAAATACCATTTGCAATGATAAGGAGATGCAGATAGAGAAATCATTCATCGCTATCCGCTTTGGCATTCCATATTTTCCAGAACAAGAAGAATCATTTCGAAATTTCAAATTCGAAAAATTTAACTTACCTATAAATAGCGAAACATATATCATTTACAAAGATTCCATTATGGAAGAGTATGATTTCTTAATAGATGTGAACGAAGATTGGAAATTGCCCGACAGAATACACATGTCCCAATTAAATGATTTATGTTATTACAATCAGCAACAAGATTTTGTTTTTTACTTGGAATATACATGTATGGTTAATAAAGATTTACATCCTCATGTAGAGCGACAAATGGAAATTAAAAAAGTAATATGGTCAAAGTCACTTTTTATAATTAGTGAAAATAAATCAGATGATTTATTTTTTGATTATCAGCCAGATGAGTCCTATACTTATACCAGTAATACCAAATTGTTATGTTGGATTCATCCAACTCCTGTAATTTATCCTACTGATGTAAATGAATTTGAAAATTTACTAAAACATGAAGAATTTGAAGTTTTAAAAAAAGAAATAATAAATACTGCAAAGCGAAATAGCTTAGAGATTATTGATTGGGAAAAAGCAAGCAAAATTATTGCAATAAATAATGATGCCCCTTTTCCTAAAGATCCAAGAACGACTTATAGATTAGTTGATATCTTTGAAAAATTTTATACAATACCATCACCTATAAATCCTGAAAACCGCTCTTTTAATTTTGAATGTGTGTTCAAAATAGCAGAACACGAAGATGAACTATTAAATGAAAAAATTGATACATTAGGAGATTTGCTTGATTCCGTTGACAACTCTGACTATTACAATTTTACAATAGATGACGAAACTAATAATTCTATTTTTCTAAGAGCTTTGTACACTCCTCCATATGATTTATGTTTATCAACCCTAGATAATTTAAATATTCTTAGCAAAGAAGTTGAATACTCTTTTGAAATGACAGAAAAAATTATAAAAAACATTTTTCCAAAAACAGTTAGATACACTAATGATTACTGGTTTGAAGAATTAGGTATATTTCTCAAAAGAGATTAATACACAAACTCCTCATTCAATTGTACATTATAATAGTCTTCCAAGAAAGCATCAATTATATTTTGATTGGGTTCATTTATTAGAAAGTCAATATCATTTACGGTAAATTCTGGGATGCCAAAATTTTTGATATAAGTTCCATTCAAAGAATAATAGTCTGACGAATAAGGTTTGCTTGTTGACTTTATATAATACCAAAATAATCGTGATTCTAAAATCTTCTTTATTAATAACATCTCATCTTCTGAATGACCAATAATTGCCTGTCCATTGTAAAATAGTAAATCATCATCATTGCTGATTAGATAACTTGGAATTCTATCTGAAAACTTAGGAAAAAACAACTTATTAGCTACTTTTTCCAGAGACTGTGTTCTTCCGAAGGCAAACCATTTTTCATATTTTCCTTTTCCTTTATCTCTTTCTGACAGGATAGCTCTTTTTCTTTCTAGATATTCAAATGCCATAGGAAACTGATTTCTTAACAATTCTTCATCAAGAGCTTTTGGTTTTACATCATCATTATATGGAAATAAAACCTTTTCTCTTACCACATCAAAATCAATATCTCTACTTAATTTATTTGAGTTCAAAATATCTTTACAAATTCCTTTTTCTATTGGATAGAGATTCCCATTTTGTAAGTAAAAGAAATCATCATCTTCGGCTACTGGTTTAAAAATATAAATGTCATTTTTTAATGTAGCAATGCCGTGTCGAGTTTTATATCTTTCTCCAAAAGGTTTTCCTATAGCTTCAAGTCTGGAAATAATTTCATTGTTATTTAAATTCCAACCTTTTTTTGCATCAAGATTTCTGTAATTAATTCTACTATATTGGTTTCTGTTGGTCGGTAATTCTTTTTCAGCTGATTTATAATACTCGATATAGTTTTGTTCCGATTTTTCAAGGAAGCAAATACAGGTGTAAGTGCTCTTGGATTTAAAAATCTGAAGAGTGCCAAAGTCGACAATTCTTATTGTAGCCTTGTTTTCTTCAAAATAATGTCTTAAAGCTCTCCCGTTTAAGCTTTTGAAAAA
Organism: Sphingobacterium lactis; assembly: GCF_051951495.1. GTDB lineage: Bacteria > Bacteroidota > Bacteroidia > Sphingobacteriales > Sphingobacteriaceae > Sphingobacterium > Sphingobacterium lactis_A. The sequence continues at coordinate 793,953 of NZ_JBNHAS010000002.1, forward strand.
AGTATTCATTGTGATAAAACCAAGAATACCATTTTCTGCAAGGTTTTCATAACCAATTTGAAAGAAAGGAATATACAAATCTGGATTTCCGGTAGTACAAACTTCCCAAAGTTTTACATTCTCTTTTGCACTCTCATCAAGATTACGGGCGGAGACATACGGCGGGTTTCCGACAATGATTTGAAATCCGTCAAAGCCTGGATAATGTTCTTCCCAATTAAAAAGCAAAGCATCTCCCTGATATAGATTAAAATGAAATTCTTCGACATCTTCTCCTTCAGATAAAGCCAATAATGACAATAACAATTTACTGCGTGTTACTGAATATTCCTGAATGTCTAAGCCGAAAATCTGATTTTGAAAAATCTGATGATAACTATTTCTTGTTCTTCTTCTTAATTCTTTTACAGCTGTATATAAAAATCCTGAGCAACCACACGAAATATCCGCTACGGTAACTTCATTAAGGATATTTAAATTATTTCTGAACGTTTGACTTACGATGTAATCTCTAATTTCTGAAGGTGTGTATATCGCCCCATTTACAATTCTGTCTGAAGGAGAGATAACAAATTCGAAGAGTTCAATTAGCTTTTCGATATCAAAAAACTCTATTTCTTCATTAATGATTTCAATGAATTGAACTAAACTATTCCACTCTTGAATTTGATTTTCAGAGATGGAATATTCCAACAAAAAACGATTCTCTAAAACGGTTAATTGATTAATTTCTAAAAAGGCAGACACAATAAGCCTATCAACTTCTAATGGTTGAGTTGAATAAGTCTTTAAGTATCTGAATATGTTTCTCATACAAATATTGGGCAAATTTCGTTAATAGGATCCCAAATGATATTTTTTTCATCGAAAGGTTTCCACTTATTAGCTAAAGTATGGAAGTAAGGTCGCCATACAGATTGTTGATACGTATAATTTAACTTTATGAATTCTCTTTTTTCACAAAGAACTCGAAATCCTGTTGGAAAGAAATTTGAAGTTAAAAAGCTAATACCTAGGATAAAATCCATTGGTTTATGCATTATTCTTGGAGTATCAACATAGAATAAGTCCCCTAAATTTGGTTCCGCTGAATTCGTGGGATTAAAATCATACTGTAAATGATATATTGGATGAGGTTCATCAGAATTACCACCAGTATGTTTATCAATGTGAAATCCAAAGTGATATGTCTTGTCGCTACCCACGCCTTTTACTAGCACTTTAAAAGCTAATTCCACAAACGGATCATTAAAGGATTCCCAATTTTCAATATTTCCTCTTAATTTCATATTTAAAACAATCTCACCATTCTTTATATTATTAGGTGTAACGTGTTTCAGAGTATCTAGTGGTAGAACAAAATTTTCAATATCATATCCCCAAACATTTTCCTTAGCATCTCCGTTTTTCAACAAAGGTATCCTTTCCGGATTGCAAAGATCTGCTATAGCATTATGAATTGGGAATGTAGATATATTGCCAATTTGATTTTCTAACAAATCAGCCATTTGCCTCATTTCTTGAGCTCTTGCATTTCTGAAGCTCATATACTTAGAACCTACCGCCATATCACGAACCTTTTTTAAATTCTTCAACTCTTTCTAATTCAGTGTAATGAGGCTCAATACCCTTATCAATGCCTATTCTTTCTGCTGCTGCATACATAGAGATGTACTTAGGTTCTTGCCAAGGTTTCAGTTCATGTGATAATCTTATTTTTACACCCTCTAATGGATCAAGGGGAAGTTTTAACGCTTCACATATAGTCCAAAATTCACTACTTGCATTATTGGTAATTGGAATAGCAGGTACTAAATTATTTATACCAAAAAATTGAGATAAGATTTTCACTCGCTCTTCTGCTTTTAAAAAAGAAAAGTTTTTACCCGAAATTTCTTTTAATTGAACATTCAGAATACTAGCCCACCATCTATTCCAGCCGTCTGAAAATAAGCCATTATACTTACAATCTTCAAATTTTGACAATAGTTCTACCCAATGATCTCCACTTGCCTCAATATTTACGCCTAGTCTCGCTGCTAAAACAGTTTCTTTAATCAAAGGGTTAGTACAATGAAATAGAGTTTTAACAGCAAAGTGTGCAAAATCGTATGGTACAATTATATCTTGATTAAAAAAACGTTCAAATATTCGTTGATCAAGAGTGTTTAAATCTGGGCGTTTAAAAATTTCTTCTAAACTAAATTTTCCGTAAGGTAAATCTTTATAACCTTTTGCTAGTGAGCATAATTTTTTTGAAAATTTCTCATAATTAGGTTCCCCAGCTTTTTTAAATGTATAATCAAATAAATCATGACTTGTTTTATCTGATTTATAAGTTTCTTTTATCTTATCTATTGTTGAACATAAAACTATTGGAAAAGAAGGTATCTCTTTTCTTGCACATATTGCTCTTAGTTCTGCACTTATTGAAATAGCACTATATTCTAACTGATTTGGACCTTCTCCATCTAATCTTAGATCAATTAATAATCCATCATATTTTTCATCTACTATTTTACTTTTTATCAATCCCTCCAATTCTGAGAAATTCATTCCTTTATTTATCGAAAGCTGATTAACTTCAACCAATCCAGTATCATTAAAACCATTTATTAATGATGTAATTGATTCATCGTTTTCATCATCAACATATATATATTTAGGTGCTGACATAATTTGCTTTTTTAATTTTTAGGTATCTCTATTCTTATCGTTGTGCTATACCCCTGTAAAGGGGTTGAAACATATATTTCTCCATTATAGAACTCTATTATATCTTTTACGATTTTTAATCCCAGTCCAGTTCCTGTAAGAGCAGTAGCATCATCAGAAGTGTGGTTAGAAGCTGTTGATGTAGTATAGAATGCATTAAAAATATTTTCTTCGTTTTCTTTGCTGATTCCGTCACCATTATCCGAAAACTCTAAGAAAACAATCTTATCATCCTTCCCACACCTTATAAAAATCTTACCATCAGTTTTCACTCTCTTAATTGCCTTTTTTGAATTAGTATATAAGTTAAATAATATGGAAGCCCATTCTGACGGATGCATTGGAACAGTAAATAAATCATATCCTTCAAATTTGCTCGGGAGCATATCTATTGAAGCTCTTTTCAAATCATTTGAAATAACTGTTTCAAAATTTCTGACTACATCTCTCAGTTCTATTGGTTCTAATTCTCTATGTACATTCCTAGAAATTGTTTTATCAAAATAAGAAGTATAGGTACTAAATGATTTTACATTTGTTTCTAACAACTCAGTTCTTTCATAAACGTCTTTATAGTCTTTGACTGCATTTTTAAGAAATCGAATATCTGCATCAAAACCTGGTAAAAAACGTTGAACTTCATGAACGAATTCACCAATCACTAAACCTAATCCTGCCAACACCCGAAGCATATTGTTTTCATCAATTAATTCTTGTGTCTGTATTTTTTCTACTTCTCTAGCCTTTTTTAGATCTGCAATTAATTCATTTGCTCTATCTACAGTTTCAGTAGGTTTTGTAGGCTCAGTGTTATTTTCATTTTCAATCCCAGTTTTTTTAAAAAGTTCTTCTATTTGCTCAATTGCATTGTCAACTTTTTCTGAAGAGTTATCAGTCTCTTTCTTATATCCTTTTTGAGAAGCTGTCACCTTTCTACCTCTCAACTCTTGAACTTTCATAACAGCAGTTGTTAACGACCGATAAACAAAATCGGTTAATTCATTTAGGCGATCATTTTCTATCAACCCTTCTCTGCTAGAGGTTTCTTCAAAATCGTTATTCAAGTCCTCAAGTTCAACGAAACCGAAGAAATTTCGATTAGGATGTTGGGCTAAAATAATATTTCTATTATTCGATTTATCCAAACCTAACCAGTCATCACCCTGTTCACCATAAGGTAGGACACGAAAACCATTACGATATAATTTTATTCCCCCTTTCTCATAGCCTAGTTCCCGGATAAACGTTACGGTACCAGGAGAGAAAAGTTTAGGGTCATAAATGAAATAATAAGCTTTGAAATGTACTCCTTTAATTAGATTAAATGGGGTGGTCGTATCTTCTTTATCTTTCTCATTATTACCTATTGGATATACTTCTTCGGGAAAATTTAATTTATCACTTTTCAAAGCCCAGCAACCTTGACCATCATCTAAAACATAACCTTCAATTTCTGCTAAAGCATGCTGGAAAATCGCTCTTTCTTCATCAACAATTGCAACCAAATCACCATTATCACTTCGATAATAATTACTCTTAAATCCTTCATCAATGGAATTTTCTTTTTCTTCTTCTTTCTTTTTTGAAAGCGGAAATGGTTGTAATAATTCAGAGGTATAGCGGTAGACTCGTTTAATCATAGCATCAGACCAACCTTCTCTAAGTCCTTCGATTATTAATGTTGTACCACTTTCTTTAGTTTTAGAAACAAATTCAATCGAATTGGAAACAGTCAACAAATCTTTATCCGTTTCGAAATCATCCCAATTAACAATAACTTTTAATGCATCTAGAGAATGTAGTGTCTGGGTGATGATTGTTAGTTTATTCCCTAAACGTTGTGTAGCAAATCTACCAATTCCTTTTTTACCTGCTTTTTGACGTTTATATTTTTCAGAAACAGGATTGTGAATTTTATCTGAAGAAGACAACCTCATAAAACCATTTACCAGTTGCTCTCGGTTCATTCCATGACCATTATCTTCTATTGTTAAAATCCCTCCTTGATTCCATGCATTTTCAAAAATTAAATCAACTTCTGTAGCATCTGCATCATATGCATTTTTTATAAGTTCTGAAACGGCTGTTTCCTGCTTACCAACTAGTTCTTTTCCTAATCTATTTATAATACCAGCATCCACGGAAAACCTTACAGCAGATTTATCTAAACTAGCTATTTCATTAGATAAGGAAATAATAAGATTATTATCAGAACTTTCTTTAAGAACCTCTTCTGATAATCTCTTTTTTAATTCCAATAATTTGCTTTCATTATCCATAATTATTGCTCAATATTGTTGATTAAATCTGCGGGTTTAACTTTTAAGATATTTGCAATCTCTATCAATGTTTTTAGACTAGGCTGTACATCATTTGTACACCATCTTGATATTGTAGCTTCATTTTTTCCCAATTGTTCTGCAAGCCACTTATTACTTACATTATTTTCTACTAGCACTACCTTTAATCTATTAATTGCCTTTTTACTCATAAAAATTGCATATGGTGTAAAGATATTGATTTTTTCAGTCTAATAGCCCCTGTCGAAATTGATTTTTTAAGCTCAACCCACACAGGATGGCTCAGGGTTAGCGTCTGGGGAATGTGAGGCTGAGCCAATCCTTTTTTAGTATTTAGAAGGGGAGAATATATTATATAGCCTCTTTCAATTGTCTGTTTTCAAGACTATCAGAACTATAACCTTTCTGGTCATCCGTTAATTGCTACTTCCTTTTACAAAATTTGTTAATACCATAAACAATAATCTCCTATTTCTGTTTTAAAATTTTACCCAAATACACGACTCAATTAAAGCACTATTACTGTTAATTTGGAGTTTATACAATTGCGATGTTAAACCTTCTTCTTTATCTGAAGGAAATAGCCCAATTTATAGATTATAATTGCCAATAGAATATGATTAATTCTCAAATATTTAAAAGAATGGAGATCAAAACTGAGCGAAAAATCTTCAAAGAATTTATTTTGTTGTTTCTATTCTTGTCTTGGGGATGCCTTTGTTCTTGTGCTTCGAAAAGTCGTTCTTTTGATTTATTACAGGTAGAAGTCGGTAATAAAATGTACCAAAATTTGTTTCAGATTTTTGGACCTGATATAAAGCGTTATCCATTGAGGTATCATGACTATACCGATGCAAACCTTTCCCGAATCGTTATTACGGAGGAAAAACTGAAAAAGGCTGAGGTTTCATTTTCCATTGGAGCATATAAATTGACTTCCTTGGATATGTACTTTTTGAACGATGAGCTTATAGGATTTAAGGGATATTCCGAAACATCTTCAAAAATGTTTCAAGAAGTATTTCAGAAGATGCCTTCTATAAAACAAATAGACTTTTCAAAGGTTACAGATTCAGGAGCATTGGAATTTATTAAGGGTAAAAACTATCAGGAGTTTGAAACTACAGATAGATTATATAGTGGCGGTGCTGATATAATTACAGGAGCTGAACAAGCAAAAGGAACGATTGTAGTGGGGCTCTCCAAGAAAATTTTACCTCAACTTATTGAAGGATTAATTGAAGATGAGTTTAATTTTATCACCCTTTTTCGAACTTCTAATAAATTAGATCACCTTTCTAATCCTAAGAATATCTATAAGAAGGATCAGGAGTTCTATAAAGAATATTTACTAAAAAAAGATAGCAATAAGGTTGAAGAAACAAATAAAAAACACAAATAACTGTTGATGTTTTTGCTAATCATTCACTAAAATTACATTTTGAAATCTGGTTCAACAATTTATTGCAATCTTCCTATTCAGCTTTAAGTCCTAAAGGTTTTGAACTTAAAATATTCAATTTTAATGCTAACCAACAATTCAAGATCAGCTCTATCTCACAGCCTATCCTTATAATTCGGATTTAGTTGTCTAGGGATTTTAGCATGTGTATCCAAAACTTTCTTCTTCAATTCTGACTTCATTTTTTTCAAGATATCGGGATATTCGGATGCTTTATTTTTTCGTTCTCCGATGTCTGATGATAGATTATACAAAAGGTATACATCATCTTCATAGTAATGGTGGAGTTTCCAGTTTTTAACTCGTATGGTACTTCCTGGACGAGTTCTAAATTTCGGATCACGACCATCATCCTTAGATGGGTTATAAGCTTCCAGATATATCGGGAAATGCCAGAACAACACTCGATCTTGTAGAACATCCTCCCCGCGAATATTGCTCCATAACGATTCACCATCTAATAATTGTGGAGATTTATCTTCTACAATCTCTTTTATAGTCGGTAACAGGTCAAGATGACTGACTAATGTACTGCTGTCCCGCTTTGGCTGTATTTGCTTAGGCCAGTGTATAAAGAAAGGGATTCGGACTCCACCTTCAAAGTAAGAACCCTTACCTGCGCGCAGAGGTTGTTGTGGAGAGATGGTATTTATCCCTCCATTGTCCGAGCAAAACCATAGGACCGTATTCTCCAAAAGTCCTTGCTGTTTGAGTTTATCGACAAGCTTACCAATATTATGATCCAAAGATTCGATCATAGCAGCATAAACAGGATAATCCCGTTCACCTGTTCCTTTTATGCCTTTATAGTGGTTTTGCAATGAATCGGGCGCTTCTAGAGGTGTGTGCACCGCATAGTATGAAAGGTATAAAAAGAAAGGGGAAGATTGCTTTTGCTGACCGACATAATCGATGGCTTCGTTTGTAATTCGGTCTGTTAAATATTCGCCAGGTTTCCCATCGGGTATTGCCTTGTTTTTATAGGGAGAAAAGTGCTTATTATGCCCGCTATGATTACCTCCAAAGCTGTATGAGAAGCCATGGTTAAGAGGAGAGTCACTAAGATGCCATTTGCCTATGGCCGCAGTTTGATATCCTTTCTTACTTAGGAGCGTCGCAATGGTAGGAAGATTGCTATCCAGTGTTGTGTTATTTTTGATGGGAATTAATTTTCTATCTTCGGTTTTACCTCTTTCGGAAGAGCCGACAGTATATATGCCATGTCTACTAGTTTGTAGGCCTGTCAATAGACTTGCACGGCTAGGAGCGCAGTTTGATGCAGCGGCATAGGCTTGTTCATACACTAAAGATTCTTTTGCCAAGCTATCCAAATGTGGAGTACGATAATAGTGTCCACCCATAAATCCGACATCCTTGTATCCGAGATCATCCACTAGGATAACAATGATATTAGGTGGAGCTTGTTGTGCATAGGAACATGTTATGCAACAAAGGATAAATACGAAAAGGATATTTAAGGTTTTCATAAGGTTGTTAATGTAGAGTCCGTCTTATGAAAAAGGATCAATTAGACAGCCTCAGGTTTATTATTTATGGTTTAGGATCTGCAACCAGTCAATATATTAAATAGATTAATAATTAGCAAATGCGGGATTCTCCTAAATAGCTTTTCAATTCCTGAATTTTTAATTTCAAGGGTGGTTTCGACTGTAATATTGCTTGTATTAGGTAGTACTGATAACAACGGTCCAACAGGGAAATTCTTTAGTGAAGAAATTAATCCTCAAACAGGAATGGTGCCCTGGTAAAATAAATTTAAAAATGAAACGACATGTTAGGGGATGAACTTACATGTCGTTTTCTTCCTACAAAAAAATATCCATTTTTCACCAAACCTTCCTATTTCCCCCATCCCCTTTGTATATTAGTCTCCAGTTAATTTATTTTGACAGTACTATTAAAACTATACACCCAATTAATATTTATCCATGAAAGCCTTACATACTAACTTACTATTACCTCTGTTCTTTCTTTTTTTTATATCTTGTTCTGCGCAGCAAAAGGATCCTATACCCGAACATGAAACGATCAAGATACAGTCCAAACAAGTGGGAGAGGAGCGTACTATCAATATTTGGACTCCGGAGTCCTATAAATCCAGCCAAGATTCTTTCATGGTCTTATACATGCCGGATGGTGGAATTCAAGAGGACTTTCCACATATAGCCAATACTTTGAACGATTTAATCAAAGCCAATAAAATACCTGCAGTAATCTTGGTTGGAATAGAGAATACAGTTCGAAAGAGAGATTTGACGGGTCCAACGTCTATTGCAAAGGATAAGGAATTGCTGCCTGAAGGTGGAGGTTCTGAAAAGTTCAGGGCATTTATTGAAGAAGAGCTTATTCCCGAAATCAATAAAAAATATAGAGTCACCAATAAAAAAGGAATTATAGGGGAGTCTTTAGCTGGATTATTCGTTACAGAGACATTGCTTTTAAAGCCAGAACTATTTGATTTTTATATAGCTTTTGACCCTTCCATCTGGTGGAATGATGCGTATTTGGTCAAACAATCGAGTCAATATTTAGATAAATTTCCTACTTCTAAAAAGACCTTTTGGTTTGCGGGTTCAAGTGCAACAGATATTTCCGGCAATACCAAAAATCTAGCTGAAAAGCTTAAAACAACAAATCCTACAAACATCGTATGGAAATATTCCGATGAAAAAAAGGAAAAGCATAATACGATTTTCCGAGCAACAAAAGAGAAAGCAATTATTTGGACCCTGAATAATTTGACTAATTAGAATAGGAATATCTAATATAGTTGATTCTTTTCCTTTTTGATTCTATCGCTGAATTTTGATTTCTTGATCTAATGTTTTTTGATTCGAAGATGTTTTTCAATTTTACTTTTTTCTATCTTTGATAGGTTAACCATTTAATTATGACTTCTTTATGAGTAACTCATTTGGTAAGCTTTTACAGGAGAATCTTCTAGTTAATCAGCAAAGAACTTTTATAGGTATCCTGATTGGTATTGCTATGATAATAGGGCTTTCCGTATTTCAGGATTATCTAATTGCAAGTCGAAATGGTTATTCTTTTTTTCTAAGCGAGTCTTTGTTATTTAAAGTTCATTGGCTTCTGTTTATTCCTTTTACATGTGCCTTGAATTACTTTTTTAGGAAGTATAAAACCATTGATAAGTTAGATGTATTGATCATGTGTTATATATTGGCTATTGTTTTGCATTTAGTCTTATTTTCACTTTTGGGATCCATATTTTCTAATCTTTATTATGAGGCGCATTTTGGTCCCTACAAATTCCTTATCTATGCGATAGAGCATGACCTGTTGAGTGTTCTTTTTGTTTATTTACTCGTTGTTCTATTGGCTTATTATTCTTCAAAGGAACATCCATCCATTGATTCTGAACCCAGTAAGGTGCATTTGGATAAAATTATTGTACATTCAGGCAAATCGCAGGTAGTCCTACATCTTGCTGATGTATATCAAATAAGATCAGAGAGTCCTTACATCTGCATCCAATTAGAAAATAAAAGTTATCTACATAACGAAACCTTGAAATCCTTCCTGGAGCAGTCGGATGAATCTAAGTTTGTTCGAGTTCACAAAACGTGCATTGTTAACATTTCTAAAGTAGTAAGTTTTACTTCACGCTTAAACGGAGATTATGATCTTTACCTAGCAAACGGTGAAATAGTTCGGGTTAGTCGTAACTATGCTACAGATTTCAAAATGAAAATGCATAACACTCCTCAGCTTAAGCAGTAAATCCCTCAGCTTAGCCTAAATTGACTTCTAAGGCCTTTTCATGCAGTAAATTAGTCTATACCTTTCATTCGTAAACTTATTAATGAAAGATATGAAAAAGCTAATTTTACTAAGCAAATTATGTTTGCTAATCCTGTTTTATTCCTGTGAGGCACAACCAAGACATCATATCGGTGGACCATGCGAAGGGTGTGAGGCTATTTATGAATATGGCAATAAAAAATTAAGTGCCGTAGATACTTTACCTGAGTTCTGGAACAATGAACCAAAGATGAAGATCACAGGTACAGTTTATAAAGTAGATGGAAAGACGCCAGCGCAGAATGTGATAATCTACATCTATCATACCAACAGAAAAGGTGTTTATCAAACCAAGGGAAATGAAGAAGGTTGGGCAAAAAGACATGGTTATATCCGTGGCTGGGCGAAAACCAATAAAGATGGGGAATTTACCTTTTATAGTTTTAGACCTGCTTCCTATCCTGACGGATCAGAACCCGAACATATCCATATTACCATTAAGGAGCCCGGTAAAAATGAATATTATTTAGATGAATACTTCTTTTCAGACGACCCATTGTTTACTTATCAATTCAAATCTCGATTAAAAAATAGAGGAGGATTTGGGGTGGTTGTACCAAAAATGGTTAATGGAATGTGGCATATCAATCGTGATCTTATTTTGGGAAAGAATATTCCGGATTATTATTAAAACCGATAAATAATTTCTTGCCGTTCTAAGATTATAATTACATAATTAAGTACTGAAATCTTTGCTTATTCAATAATTTTAATGGTTTAGTAAAGATTAAATTTAATAGGGTTGTCTTAATAGCTATGATTGTATTTTCCTTCTAATGGAGGTTTATAGTTTGTTTATGCAACTAAATTTTACAGCAAAATAATTTTTTAACTTAATTGATTGTATTATATTCGTTACAAAATACACGCTAATATTTTTTAAATAACTATTAATAATCCATTACTTAAATGCAGTCATTATGTCTACAAAGATTAAATTTTCCGTACTAATTTTACTAGGAGTGTTGTTTAGTTCGCACAGTTCATTTGGAAGAGCCAAGATTCCAGTTGGTGAAATTGAAGTGCTGAAGAAGGTTCATGATTTTCCAAATACGGAAGAATTTGAATTAAGTCCGGGTCGTTATATTGACCTTGCAACCAAACATACCGAATTCAATATTGCCTATTTTCTTCCATTGTGGATTACAAAGGATCCGGAATTGGTGGGATATGATGAGGTCGAGGATACCTATTATGAAATTCCTGAGGCAGAACTTAATGCAATTTTAGCCGAACAAAAGCTGGATAAAGCAAAGTTAAATCAAGTTCCTTTTTACAATAAGTATGGAGGTAAGGCAATTGCATTAGTAATTATTGCCATCATTATTTATGGTTTGCTTCCAAGTAAAAAGAGACCTGTACAGGCTAAAGAGATGTAGTAAATAGCTATTGAACATCAAATATCTTACATTATGAACACAACCATATTAATCGTTTTCTTCATTGTCATAGTAGTTGTTTATACCGGCTTCATGATTTTTATGAATAAGAAAAGAAAGAGTCAACAAGCTATATTGGCGAATACTGATTTTACAGCTGCCTTTTCAGATGCAGATCGCTATTTGCAAAACTTTATCAGAAATGAAGTTCCATATCTCCAGAAAGAAATGGATGGTCAGCAAATAGAGGCTTTAACTTATGCCAATGCTTCTTACAATAATAAAGACGCTATAAAAGATGGCATTAAAGACGGTTTGAAAGGACTGGCGACTTTAGGTACGGTGCGTTTTACCACCATGCAAACACCCAAATATTTAGTGCTAAATAGGGGAGAACTGCATCTTTTCGATACGGATACCGATGGGGATATTTCAGAGCATTATGTTTTTAATCCTACACGCCTTCAAGAATCTACCATAGAAGAGATTCCTCTTACAGGAAATCTGAAAGCCTTTGCCTTGCAAAAAGGTGAGCATACAAAAGCATATAAACTGACCCTTGCCAGTAAAAGTGGAATGATGGAGGTTGTCATATTTAGTGCTTTAGTATTTACTTTTGCATCTACAGCAGCTAGTCCATTTAGCATGAATGCAGAAAAATGGAAAGAAGAAATTGTTATTGCAAGCGATTTTCTGAAAAAATTGGGTGAGCAATATCCAAATCTAAAGGTGCAAATACCTTTAATGCCCAATTAAATATAGTGATGTCATTAGCCAAGAATACTATGAAATTCAGTTGTCAAAATAATTAGTTTTTCAATTATTGGATTTTAAGAAATAATACAGAAAATAATTGAACGTATTATTTATCGATTAATTAATCTAAAATGACTTTGAAATTCAAATGATTGGGCTATTTTTATTGTTAATTGATAAAATCACATTTAATACTACTATGAAAAGTTTAAAATTAAGTGCCTTTCTATTATTTACATTGATGTTTAATGTTCAATTTGCCTCTGCGCAATTTGGGGATTTGTTAAATAAAGCTGGTAAGGCAGTTGCATCAAAAGGAGCTCAATCTCTTGGTTTAGATAAGATTCTAAAAGAACCAGAGGCTATTTCTACGAGTTTTGATGATGTAGATCAAAAAGGCAAAGAGATGCCTGAGTTTGAAAATTCAGCAAGCTATGCTCCATTGACTGGTTTGGAAAGAAATGGCTCTGATGGCTTTGTTCTACAAGCAGGTCACTATGAAATGATTAATAAAAGCTATTGTTTGAAGGCCGGTACTTTTGCGCCTTCATCTGGCGATGGCTATATGTATGCACCTACTTTAGGTAAAAAGCGTGATGTTGTTATTGCTATTCTGAAGAGTGCAGAAAAACATCCTGAAGTTCAACAATCCGATATTCAGATGTTGCTTTGGGCAATTATTGCTAAAACAAAGTTTGTCAATTTTGCTGGTCCGGTTAAGGCTACAGCCATCAAGCTATTGACACCAAAACAACTGTTGCAATTGGAAGGTGGAGCTTTAGGAATTCTTCCTTTCGATGTGATGGAGAAAGCGAAAGCGAGTATGCCTCCAGCTTTGCAGACCATCTTTGAAGCTGAAAATAACATTCGCCAATTGGTTGCTTCAGGTAATTACTCGTATGCTGAATTTGAACAGTATGCGATCATGGCAGGTATGGCACCAGTTCGTACTGACTTCCCGAGTGGAATCTGGACTTTACATCCTGATGGATATTATGTGCGTTATTACCCTAGTGGATATTCACAAACAAAAACACAGATCTATGTACCGGAGGCTTTGATCGCCAAGTTAGGCTCGAAGAAGTTAATCTATGATGCTACGGATGATGTTGCTTGTCCCGCTAACACAGGCTCACAACGATTAGCTCAAACAAATGAACCGCTGAAATAATAGCTGCAGCGCTTTTTCGAAAGAATTGTAAATAAAGAAAGCATCCCTACGTATTTGTGAAGATTCACAGGTGTGTAGGGATGCTTTTTTATGTTGCAGATTTAAATCGCCTCTTTGCTAAGATGTAATTCTGTAATTTCTAATAGTCTATCTCTTAACAATAAACATGCGCCATAGGCTGCCAGTTTTTCACCATTAGAAGACAATGTAATCTTCGTATCTCTATTGACGATGGATAAAGAGTATTTATTAATGGCATTTTTTAATGGTAGGCTCAGGTATTCACCTGATTTTGCTAGTGTCCCACCAATGATGATAAGTTCTGGATTAAAGATGTTGATTAGAGAAGCAATTCCGCGTCCTAATTTATCCCCAATATAATTGATAGCTTCAATGGATAAGTTATCGTCTTTTTTAGCGGCAAGGATAATGTCGTTAAGACGAATATCTTCGATATTGCTGAATTTCTTGGTCAATATACTGCTTGCACCCGCATTTATTTCCTCAATTATTTTTGCTCGAAGCGCACGTCCGGAAGCTTCGGTTTCTAAGCAGCCCTTTTTACCACATTTACAGATGATCTCATTATCGAAAATAGGGATGTGACCAAATTCACCTGAGAATCCAGATTTACCATAATATAATTGACCATTTATTAAGATACCTAAACCGATACCATTATCGATGTTGACATACAATGCGTCCTTTTCATTGGTCAATACGCCGCTTGAGAATTCTGCATAGGATAATGCCTTGGTGTCATTCTCCAAATAGGTAGGTATGCCAATCGCATTCTCAAAATAAGTTGATAATGGATCTTCATAGAAATTGAAATAACTGTATGAATACCCTGTTCGGTAGTTGATCCTTCCAGATAAATTTATACCTATACCAAGTATATACTCTTTATTAATAGATTGTTTGGAGATGAACTCCATGATGTTATCACAAATCAGTTTTAAGGACTCTTCGTTGTTTTCCAAGTGATAGGGGATATCATCCTTCTGTGCAACGATATCTTTTTTCAGATTGATCATGGCAATGCTAAGGCTGTCTGTGCCTACTTGCACGCCAATAAAATAAGCAGCACTGGCAGCAAGACCATAAGAATTAGGTTTTCTACCAACAGTAGCCGTTGTTTTGCCATAGTCTTTTACAAGACGATCTTGAATAAGCTCAGAAATGCACTCATTGATTTTAGGAACACTTACATTGAATTCCTTACTTAATTCGGCAATGGTAGCCGTTTCATTCTGGGCAAAATAAGATAAAATATGCTTTTTAAGGCGGATGTTCTTATAGGCAACGCCCGAGTTTGTCCCGTGCTGAATCTCGTTTAAAAAATTTAAGGTCATGCTACTTACCACTGTTTTTATATCATACTTTAATTACTATGCGATATTAGTAAAAATATTGATATTATTAAATTATTTTAAAAACTAGTTTTATGTTTTGCTATTTATTTATTATAATTGATCGTTTTCCATTGTTTCAATGGTAAACAAGTCTACCAGATAAAACTTCTTCGCTAATGTACGGTAAAATCCTTGCGAAAAGTGAAATGCATAAATAATATACCTAAAAATATACAACCTTAATTAATATACTGTGAAACAACCTGCTACAGACAAGAAAGTACACCCGTTGAAATGGATCCCTTCCACCTGGTTTGCTATGGGCTTACCCTTTGTCGCTCTATCTACCGCTGCATCTTTAATGTATAAGAACCTGGGGATATCCGATGGTGAAATTGCTTTTTGGACATCGCTGATTATGATGCCATGGACCTTAAAGCCGTTGTGGGGGCCTTTTTTAGAGCTCTATAAAACAAAGAAATTCTTCGTCTTTGTAACACAGATCTTGACGGGACTATTATTTGGATTGGTAGGAATTTCCTTGCAGCTAGATCATTTTTTCAGTATTTCCATTGCGATTCTTGCAATTATCGCGGTTTCAGGTGCTACCCATGACACAGCAGCCGATGGGGTGTATCTGAATGAGTTAAGTGCTAAACTGCAGGCAAAGTATGTGGGCTGGCAAGGTGCTTTTTATAATATAGCAAAGGTCTTTTCAGGAGGTGCCTTGGTTTATTTGGCCGGTGAATTGGAAAAGAATATGGGGGTGGTAAACGCTTGGATGATAGTAATGTTCAGCTATGCGGTGATTATGATATTGCTTGGTGTATATAATATGCGGGCAATTCCATCCGGTCAGCCAGCTGCTCAAACGAGCTCTTTGAAAGAAGGCTTCGTTACATTGAAGGATGTCATTATTTCTTTCTTCCAAAAGAAACATATCTGGTTTAGTTTAGCATTTATCGTGTTTTATAGGTTTGCTGAAGGTCAGGCTATTAAGATTATACCTTTGTTTTTCAAAGCTTCAAGAGAGGAAGGTGGAATGGGGTTAAGCACTTCAGAGATTGGATTATTGTATGGTGTGTTTGGTGCTATTGCCTTCGTCTTAGGATCTATTTTAGCTGGAAATTATGTGGCGAAGCAAGGATTGAATAGAAAAACTTTATTGGTGCTATGTGCCTTTTTTAATATTCCATTTGCTGCATATGCTTATTTGGCTATCGCCATGCCGACTGACCTGTATCTCATTGCCTCTGCGGTCATTATAGAATATTTCGGTTATGGATTTGGCTTTGTAGGCTTGATTCTATTTATGATGCAGAATATCGCTCCTGGTAAATATAAGATGGCGCACTATGCATTCGGTAGTGGTCTTATGAATCTTGGCTTCATGATCCCTTCGATGATAAGTGGTTATTTGAGTGATCACCTAGGTTATAAAGAGTTCTTTATTTGGGTATTGATTGCTACTATTCCAGCCTTTGTGGTTACTTGGTTAGTGCCATTACGTAAGCCTGAGGAACAAGAAGAGCCGGCTACCTAGTGATTTAGCCTATTTAAATTAAAAAATATCATAATGACCAACGTATAATTAAAATAATTTAAAAATATGTTGGTCATTATTATTTTTATTTATAATTTAGTTCCATAATAAAAACCTACTATAGAATCACCTAATTATGATAAATCACGTACTAACTGATTTAACATAATTATAGCTAAACACCTATGAAAAAGATTTACGGTCTTAGTTTACTTTTCATTTTATTCATTTCACAAGCTTATAGTCAGCTTAAAACAGATGTATTGATTATTGGGGGAGGGGCTAGCGGTACGATGGCTGCTATTCAAGCTTCCCGGATGGGCGTTAAATCTATTGTTATAGAGGAGACAGTCTGGTTAGGAGGTATGTTAACATCTGCTGGCGTTTCTGCCATTGATGGTAACCATAAATTACCATCAGGTTTATGGGGAGAATTTCGCGAAAAGCTTTATGCCTACTATGGTGGACCTAAGGCTGTAGAAACAGGATGGGTTAGTAATACGCTGTTTGAACCTTCTGTTGGAAATAAGATTTTGCAAGAGATGGTTAAGAAAGAATCCAATATTCAGGTTCTTTTTGAAACGAGCTGGACAAAGCCAGTTAAAACCGAGTCTGGTTGGCGCATGGAAGTACGCGATAAAAAACAAAAGAAAAATACTATTGAGGCAAAAATCCTAATCGACGCAACAGAATTAGGTGATGTGATGGCATCCTTACAAGTTCCTTATTATTTAGGTATGGACAGCCAATCCCTGACCAAAGAAACATTTGCTTTGCCTCAGGCCAATGATATCATTCAAGATATGACCTATGTGGTTACATTGAAAGATTTTGGTAAAGGAGCAGATAAAACCATTAAAAAACCAAAAAATTACGACCCTTCGGAATTTGCTGGGAGTTGTGATGTTTCGGATCCGGCAACATTTAACAGCAATAATAATGATTGTTATAAAATGTTGACTTATGGGGCTCTTCCAAACAAAAAGTTTATGATCAATTGGCCGAAAAAAGGCAATGATATTTACTTAAACATTGTGGAGAAAAGTCCAGAGGAGCGGAAAGTGATGCTAGAAGATGCCAAACAAATGACTTTACGCTTTGTGTACTACATCCAAGATGAGCTTGGCTATAAACACTTAGGTATTGCTTACGATGAGTATCCAACTAAGGATGGATTTCCGATGATTCCCTACCATCGTGAGTCTAGAAGATTACAAGCGAAATCCTTATTTGCCTTACAGCATATTATGAACCCTTTTGATACTGAGGAAGCCTACTATAAAACAGGAATCGCTGTGGGTGATTATACCATTGACCATCATCATTATAAATATGGAAATGCACCGGAAATTGATTTTGTAAAGATCCGTGTCCCTTCTTACAATGTGCCAATGGGTTCCTTAATTCCAAAGAATTTTGATGGATTAATCGTGTCGGAGAAGAGTATTGGTGTGAGCAATATTGTGAATGGAGCGACACGCTTACAACCTGTGGTATTAGGCATTGGTCAGGCTTCAGGTGCATTGGCAGCTGTAGCTGTAAAGCAAGGTAAGCAGCCAGCTCAAGTGTCCATTCGTGCTGTGCAAGCTGCCTTGCTGGACCATCAAGCTTATATCATGCCTTATATCGATGTGCCGGTCTCTGATCCTCAGTTTCAAGTGATGCAAAAAATAGGTGCCACAGGCTTGTTGAAAGGTTCGGGAGTTCCTTATAAATGGGCTAACCAAACTTGGTTCTACCCGGAGCGTGAAGTGAGTGAATATGAATTGATGCAAGGCTTACGGGAGTACTATCCGGAGTTGAATACAAATTGGGATGCTTCTGGAGCTGCAATTACACTTACAGGTATGAAAGATTTATTGGCCTACATCAAAATCAACAAGTCAGAAGCAGAAATGCAAGAGCTATTGAAATCCGAAAATATTCAGTTAGAAAATAATAAAGAGAAATTGAATAGGCGGATGGTCTCCGTCATACTGGACAAGGTGTTAAAGCCATTCGATCAAGAGATCGACTATACAGGGAAAATCGAAAACAAACAATTTAAATAAACTAGTCAAATAAATTATGAGTCATCTGAAAAAGAGTAAAACCTTAATCTTTAAGATGTTCTGTTTGTTGTTCTTATTAGTGCAATCGGCGGCAAGTTATGCGCAGTCGATCGTGCGAGGAATGATCAAGGATGAGCAGAATAGTCCTGTTGTGGGAGCTACAGTTAAAGTAAAAGGAAAGAGTCAGACTACGATGTCTGATGAACGGGGAGCTTTTGAAATCCAGGTTGATGCTTTGCCTGCGACACTTCAAGTTCAATTTATTGGCTTCCAAACAAAGGAGGTTCAAGTTAATGGTGCAAATGCGAATACGATTACTCTAATTGCCTCAGAAAATGCGATTGAGGAAGTTATGGTTGTCGCTTATGGTACGCAAAAGAAAAGTACTATGGTGGGATCTGTTTCTCAGATTAAAGGCGATGAAATCAAGAAAACACCAGCTCAAAACATCACCAATACCTTAGCAGGTCGTTTGCCAGGCCTTACAGCTGTACAGCAATCTGGTCGTCCAGGAGCAGATAATTCTTCATTATATGTTCGCGGTATAGGTACTTATGGTTCAAACAGAAGTCCCTTGGTTATTATTGATGATGTGGAAAGACCTTCTTCTACCTTAGCCTACTTAGATCCAAACGAAATTGAGTCTATTTCCGTGTTAAAGGATGCGGTAGCAACTGCTGCCTATGGTGTTCAAGCTGCCAATGGTATTATTATCGTGAAAACCAGAGGTGGTAAAGAATCTAAAGCGAAAGTTTCTTATGACTTCTCTTATAGTATTGGTCAAAATACTCGCTTCCCAAAATTCTTGGATGGTCCAGATTATATGACTTGGTACAATAAAGGGGTTGAAGTAGATAATGATTTCTTAATTAATACAGGTCAAAGTCCAGTTGCGCCTATTTATTCACAAGAATTAATTGACGCCGTACGTAATGGCACCAATACAAATCCATTATTTGGAAATACAGATTGGATTGGAATGCTTGTAGGAAACAACAGCCAATCGCAGCATCACTCTGCTACGATTTCTGGAGGTAATTCCAATACCCAGTATTTTGCAGCGGTGAACCATATGGACCAAGATGGGGTTGTAGCAAATACCAACTTCAAACGCTATAATGTTCGTACGAATTTGAATAGTAACCTGACTGATTATCTATCTGTCGGAGTGAACGTTGGATTACGAAATATGTTGACTAATACGCCTGGTATTTCTCCTGACAATACCGCTTATATGAATCCATTCTATCAAGCAGTACGTACTTTGCCAAACATGCCAATGTTTGCTCCAAATGGTCTTCCAACTTCTTATAATTCAAATGCCGGTTTTGTTAACCCAGTAGCTGCAGTAGAAAATTCTGGTTACCAAAAGTATAATTCCAATGTATTCCAAGGTCAAGCAAACATCACCTTAAAAGTTCCAGGTGTAGAAGGTTTGCAGGCAAAAGTACAGGCAGCATACGATTATAATAACCAAGAAAGTAAATCCTGGTTAACCCCTTATGAAACGATGGGTAGAGGTCGTGATCAAGTAACTGGTGATTATGTTCACTTGACTACATTGCCTGGGATTACCAAAAGCACCCTTCGCCAATCTTATTCGGCGAGTTATAGAAAGACTTTACAAGCAAGTTTAAATTATAATAAGGTTATTGCAACTGATCATAATTTAGCGGTATTGACTTTATATGAATTCTCAGGAGTTAAAGGGAATTTATTCTCTGCTGGTGCATCGAATTTCCCAATTGATATCATTCAAGAAATTGATTATGGCTCAAAGGATCCTATTGATTTTATTTCTCCTACAGGATCTTCTAATGCTGAACAAGCGCGTGCAGGTGTTGTTGCACGTGTAAATTACAGCTACAAAGAGAAATACTTATTAGAAGCAGCTGCACGTTGGGATGCTTCGGCAAACTTTGCTCCGGAGAACCGTTGGAAATCTTTCCCTGGTGTCGGTTTAGGATGGGTTGTGTCTAGTGAGGATTTCTTTGAATCTGTACCAACCATTAACTATTTGAAATTAAAAACCTCTTATGGTAAATCTGGAAACGACCGTGCGCAAGTTGGGTCTTTCCCATACTTAGCAACCTTTGTTCAAAATACAGGACCTGTAGTTGTTATTGATGGCAAGCCTGTACCGGCAATTTACACATCGAATATCCCGAACCCTGGATTGAAATGGGAAGAATCAACTATGTTAAACGTAGGATTTGAATCTTCATTCTTAAACAACAAATTAGGATTTGACTTTGAGTGGTTCTATCGTTATACAACAGGTATTTTAGGTAGTGTTGGTGGGTTATATCCTGCATCCATTGGCGGGTATTATCCAAGTTTGGCCAACATTGGTGAGATGGATAACCGCGGTTTTGATGCACAAATCAAATACAACGATCTATTTGGTGATTTCAAATTGGGTTTAACCGGTAATATCAACTGGTCGAAAAACCGTTATTTAAAATACCAAGAGGCAGATGGAACGCCTTCTTATTTGAGTGTTATTGGTCGTTCAGTTGGAGAGAAAACAGGATTTATCGTCGATGGAATGATCCAAACTTGGGAAGAAGCGAATAATGCGCAATCACCAAGTTCTGGTACTATCGCACCTGGATTCTTCAAGTTCCGTGATCTAAATGGAGATGGTCGTTTAACTCGCGCTGAGGATATGACCTTTATTGGTCGTTCGAATGTTCCAGAATTGACATTCGGATTAAATATTGACTTGGCGTATAAAGGGTTTGATTTCTCTGCTTTATTCCAAGGTGCTGCTTTGGCTGATGTGACGCTAGCGGGTACTTACGAGGGGTCTTCAGGTACTACCGGCGTTGATGATAATACGCCTTTTACCCGTACGTTTTACGGTTTTGGTAACTCGCCATACTTCTTAGTTGAAAACTCTTGGACTCCTGATAATCCGAATGCTGAGTTTCCACGATTGAGCTCATACAAAGGAACGGGTATGTCGGCACATAATGCAAACAAAAACTCTGCATGGATTCGTAAGGGTGATTACTTGCGCTTAAAATCTGTTCAATTAGGTTATACCCTTCCAAGAACTTTGACAGAAAAGGCGAAGATTGAAAACGTTCGCTTATTTGTGACTGGTTCAAATTTATTCACTTGGGATCATTTGAAATACATGGATCCTGAAATGCCAAATGTGAACAATGGATTCTATCCACAACAGAAGATTTATTCATTTGGTCTTAACGTTACTTTTTAATTAGGATTATGAGAAGTTTAAAAGTATTTAAATATGGTGCGGTGGCTTTGTTCTCTTCAGCTTTGTTCAGTATGAGCAGTTGTAGTATCGATGTCGTCCCTCAAGATAGATATGTTGAAGAAAGCATTTGGGCAGACCCTTCAACGGTTGAATTATATGTGAATGGTATGTATGCAGAATTGAAGAAATTTCAATTTGGCTTATTTCCAAACTTAGGTTATGATAATGCCATGGATGCCTTAGCAGATGGTATGAAGTTTACCTCAAATACTCCAGGGAATGGAACGGTAAATATCTTAATTTCCAATGCCAATCAATTCTCGCCAGCTAGTGTAGGTTTGAACTATTGGGGATCAGGATACGATCGTATTCGTCGTGTCAATGAGTTTATCGGTGGTCTTAAAACCAAATCACAATTAAATGATGAAGATAAAGTCAAGTATGAAGCAGAGGCAAGATTTATCCGTGCCTATGCTTACTTCTGGTTAGCGAAGTTGCATGGTTCGGTAATTATTTTCCGAGATATTGAAGCTTATGCAACAAAAGATAACCCAAGATCTAGTGAGGAAGAGGTCTATGATTTCATGTTAGAAGACTTGGATTTTGCTGCGTCAAACTTACCAGTTACGAATAAGAGCGGTCGTGCCGCTAAAGGTGCTGCATATGCACTACAATCAAGAATCGCTTTGTTTGCTGGGTCAATTGCCAAGTATGATCAAAAGCAATTTAATACAGATCCATTGACAGGAATCAAAGCTGCAAGAGCAAATGATTACTTTACCAAGGCTGCTGCCGCTGCACAGGCAACTATTGATCTGGGACAGTATGAATTGGATGCTAATTTTGAATCCATCTTCACAAATAAAAATACGAAAGAAGCTATTTTACGTGTGGACTTTGTTGCTCCTACGATGACACATCAATATGATTTAGGTTATGCACCGCCAAAAGATGCTTTAGGAAATACCTTGGTTTATGGTGTTCCTACTGCAGAATTGGTTGATGAGTTTGAGATGAAAGACGGAAGTAAATTCTCTTGGGACAATCCAGCTCATGCGGCAAATCCATATGCTAATCGTGAGCCTAGATTTTATGCTAGTATCCTTTATAATGGGTCTGCATGGAAGGGAAGAACGATTAACACCAGTACTGCAGATGCAGCAGAGGGTTTTGTACAGTTCGGAGCGCAAGGTGATCCGAAACGTACAGTAACCGGTTATTACACCAAGAAGTTCTTAGATCCAAAGAACACCAATTTTGTGGTTAATAAAAGTACCCAGAGTTGGATTGAACTTAGGTTTGCCGAGGTCTATTTAAACTTGGCAGAGGCTAAAGCACAGTTAGGTGATTTTGCAGGAGCAAGTACTGCTCTGAGTACCTTAAGAGCAAAACGTACATTACCTGCTGTATCCTTACCTAATTTAACAAGAGCAATGGAAATTATAGAGCATGAGCGTAATGTAGAATTAGCTTTTGAAGGACATCGCTTTTGGGATTTAAGACGCTGGAGAAAAGCGCATACTGTACTGAATGCAACCAAAATGACCGGACATAAAATTACACCTAATGGTGCCAATTTTACCTATGAAGTTGTACCAGCTGATGCATCAGATCGTAGCTTCACCGGCAAGTTGTACTACCTGCCTATTCCTGAAGGAGAAGTACAAATCAATTTAGGTTTAACACAAATTCAAGGTTGGTAATTCTTAACCATGGAAATTATGAAAAAATTTAAAAAATATACATGGGCAGGCATGTTCTTAGCCCTGATAGTTGGTTCTTGTCAAAAGCCTGATTATGTAGAGCCAAACGATAAATCCGATATTACCGATTTCTATGCAACTTTGGATGGTTCTGGTCGTTCCAGATTATTCAATAGCCACATCAGTAACGATACGGTCTTTGTAAATATCGATTATTATTATCCTATTGATTCGGATAATGAAGTTGATCTTTCCAAAGTGCTTTTAAAGGCTTCTATACCGGTGGATTCAAAGATTGTACCTTCATTAGATGGTATCAGCGATCTAAGTAAACCCATCAATGTGGAAGTTGTTGCAGGTGATGGATCCTCTAAGAAATATGTGATTGTTGCGAATAAAAAAGGTAACACTGATATTTTTGGTGCACGATTGAATTTCCAAGATCAAGAGGGAGTTCCTCAAGAGGTAGATGCTATTGTGGTAGGTAATGTGGTGAACTTTTCCATTGTACCAGGAACTCAAGTAATCAATCCTAAATTAAGTTATACCTTAAATAAACACGCTGCAGGATCTATTCCAAATGGTACAGCAGTAAACTTGAATCAACCGATTCCATTTACAGTTACATCTGCTGGCGATGCTAAAGAGCAGTATACACTAAAAACTGTTGAGGCAATTAAATTGCCGAAAGGTATTCGGGCAAATTCTGCGAAAATTATGTTCGCTAAGAAATTAAAGGCAGATTTGGGTATTGACGTTGATAATATGACTAGCAGTATTGCGGTATCAGGCAAACATTTGGTATTGAATACGCGTGCAGCAAATAGTGTTTATATCAATGCATTTACAGGAGCTAAAGAAGGTACTATTGAATTAGGAGCTATTAAAGGAAGCCTACGTAATTTCTATAGTACATCTGATGATGCTGGAAATATCTTTATCAATAATTTGGCACCTAATGACGGTGCTGTGTTCAAAATATGGAAAGCAAATTCTGCAACAGCTGCTTTGGTTCCTTTTATTGAATGGAATACAGCTGGCAAAGCAATTGGGCGTAAGGTTTCCATTATTGGTGATGTAAATAAAAACGCCATCATTACCGCACCATTCCATGCTGCCGGTGACAAAACATTTGCACGTTGGCAGGTTATCAATGGAGCGTTAGTATCCAGTACACCTACGGTGGTAACTATTACTGATTATTCCTGGTCGAATAACAACATTGACTTAATTTATACCAACCCTACATCTACTTCCAGTGAATATTATGCGATCGGTTATTCGGATAACCGCTTAGTACGTGTGAATGGTACTACGAACTCTGTTGCTGCTAATTTAGAGAAACTTGATGCAAACTTTATCGCTAATGCGGTGGATTATGCAGAATTCAATAATGGAAAATACGTAGCCTATAATCACATTAACAGTTTTGATTGGGGATCTGCGGATCAAGTTTTCTTAATCGATACAGAAGGTGGTTTCTCTGGAAATCCTTCTCTAAATACTACACCAGGCTTAATATGGTCAGCACCAAAAGGAATATATGGACGTGCTGGTACTATGCAACCATCTAACGCCAATGGAACTGGTGATGTCGTAATGGCCGTATCAGATAACGGTTTTTATCTATACCTGTACTTTATGTTTACCAATGGTTATGTGGTTGGTGTACAGTATGATTGTGTGGATTTGTAGGTAATACTAAACTATTAATAAGCGGGTGGCACTCTTAGTGCTGCCCGATAAAGAATGAACTTATGAAATGGAGATCCCTTATAGCAGCCATGGCAATTTTGGCTTTTGCCGCCTGTAAAAAAGATGGGACAGGTACCCCTGGTCCTGAAAAACCCGATCCAGAACAGCCACCTGTAAATCAGCCGGGAAAACAAGTATTGGTATGGGTAGATGCGCGTTCAAACGTCTTTGGTACTTATGGAAAATTTAGTAGTAAGGATGAGATTGTCAAGATTTTAGATATACTGAAAGACTGTGGTGTGACTGGTTTAGTGATCGATGTCAAGCCTAGTTCAGGATATACCATGTATAAAAGTAACTACGCCAAAGAATTTACCTCTTTGGACGGGAAGGCCAAGCCTGAAGATTATGTAGAATTCCTAATCGCAGAGGCGAAGAAACGTCAAATGAAAGCCTACTTATCCATCGTGACTTTTGTTGAAGGAGATGGTTCGCGTAAGATTGGACATAGTTTTGATAATGCTGATTTTAAAGAAAAATACGAGTCTATTGTGGTGAAAAACACCCAAGGACAAATCGGTAGGATATCTGAAACAGGAAAAAACATCTTTGTAAACCCTGCCCAACCCGTTGTACAGGAGCGTGTACTCAACATGATTAAAGAGATTGCCGGAAAGTTTGACTTGGATGGATTAATGTTGGATTATGCTCGTTATACGGATATAAATGCTGACTTCTCCGAGTTCAGTAAACAACAGTTTATTACTTTCCTAAAAGAGAAATATCAGGATGCTCAAGCGGATAAAATCAATTTCCCAACGGATATCGTAACTTCTTGGAAAGAACAATCTGGTCAACTATTACCAAATGTAGTTGGGAAATACTATAAGCATTGGTTGGTTTACAGAACTACGGTAATTCAGGACTTTGTAAAGAAGGCTCGTCTTGCAGTAAAATACGTAAAACCTGATGCCAAATTTGGTGCCTATGTAGGTGCTTGGTACACTACATATTACCAAGTCGGAGTTAACTGGGCTAGTAAAGATTATGATCCCTTCCAAGACTTTGAATTACGATTTGATTGGGGATTCCCAGGATACGGTGCTACTGGCTATTTCGAAGAGCTAGACTTGCTGATGACAGGTAATTATTTCACACAGATTCGCTTGGCAGATAATCCGGCTACGGCAAATTTAAAATACCATTGGTGGAGCATTGAAGGATCTCTAAATGGTATTGATTACATCACGAAAGGAAAACGTCCTATCTATGGAAGTATCGACGTTGGGAATGTTAATTATGCCAACAAAGCAGAAATCAGTAAGGCAATTAAATACATCCTTTCTAGAACCTCTGGTGGAGTCATGCTATTTGACGTCGTTCATATGTATGCCCCACAATATAACATGCTGAAACAAGAATTATTTGATGCCGTAAAAGACGGTGTAAAAAATTAATATTTAAATGAGATTTTTAACTGCTTTCATACTATTTAGTCTTTTATTTACTTCCTGCGCTGTTAAAAAACAGCAAGTTAAGGAGGAGAAACCATTTGTGGATAGAAATATTCTTTGGTTTGATGCGACAGCTAACTTTGATCGCTTCTGTCATAAGGATTCCATTGACTATTACCTTCGTAAATCCAAAGAGGTTGGAATTACCGATGTTGTTGTGGATGTCAAACCAATTACTGGTGAGGTGCTATACCCAAGTAAAATTGCACCTGTAATGACCTCATGGGGAGAATCGAAAACTAAAAAAGATCTTTCATGGGATATGCTTTCTTATTTCATTGAGCAAGGCCATAAATTAGGATTAAAGATTCATGCCTCCACAAATGTATTTGTCGCTGGCCACAACTTCTTTGATAGAGGCGTAGTCTATGATGATCCTAGTAAATTCCACTGGAGAACAACCTCTTATTTGCCAGAAGGAATGAAATCCATTACGGAACAAAAGAATAAGTACTCCGCCATGATAAATCCTGTTCTGAAAGAAGTACGTGAATACGAACTTTCTATTCTAAAGGAATTGGTGAGTATGTATCCGAAATTGGATGGGGTGATCCTGGATCGCGTGCGTTTTGATAATTTAAATGCTGATTTTTCAGAACACAGTAAAAAACAGTTTGAAGCTTACCTAGGAAAATCGATTACTAATTTCCCTGCAGATATTTATTCTTTCGAAGGGAAAGTTAGAAAAGATGGTCCCCTATTTAAAGAATGGTTGACTTGGAGAGCTAAAATTATTCACGACTTTATTTATGAAGCTAGAGCAGCGTTAAAAGGGATTAATCCGAAGTTGGTGTTTGGCGATTATACCGGTTCTTGGTACCCATTATACTATGATGTAGGAGTGAACTTTGCAAGTAAGGATTATGACCCTTCCAAAGAGTTTGATTGGGCTTCAGCTGACTATAAAAACTATGGATATGCAGAAGCATTAGACCTATTTACTACGGGTAATTATTATCTCGAAGTAGAGAAGTCTGAAATCCTAAAGAAGTCGGAAGAGAAGGCATTGGAATCAGGTCTTAAGGTAGCTCAAGAAGAATGGTACACCGTAGAAGGTTCAGCTAAATTGGTGAATCGGGTAACTATGGGAAAGACTCCAGTATATGCCGGATTATATGTAGAGCAATATAAAGGACATCCCGAGCAATTTATAAAGGCCCTACAAATGTGTCGGGAAAAGTCTGAAGGTTCCATGATTTTTGATATTGTCCATATCATTAATTATGGCTGGTGGGATCAAGTAAAAGAAGGTTTAAAGAAATAATAAAAAAAATATGTTTAAGAGATTTATTGCATTAGTTGCTATTCCTTTTTTGTGTCATCAAGTTGCGATTGCACAGAACAATATGTCTGCGGTTTCCAAAATTCTTAAGAATGCAAAAGAAGGTGAAGTTGTTATATTAAAAGACTTCTTAAAGCCTGATTTTAAAAAGATCGCTTATAAACAAAGTATTAGTCCCGGTCCTCAGTTCTTAATTTCGGATGACCCAGAGTATATCCGTATCCCCGAGGCTATCGCTATGCAGGAGCAAGTAGCTCCAGGAGCTGTCCGCTTATATGTTTACAATGTGAATGGCGTGAAAGAACCCAATCAGATCCCTAGAAAAATCAATGCGGTAATTAAAAACTTGGGTAAAGAGAACTTGCATTTAAGGATGTTGAAGTACTCTTCACAAGCACCAAGTACAAATTACTTCAAAGTAGGTAAACAAGGTTTGGAGGATTTCTTTAAATCCGAAGAGAGCAATCATGTCAAAGTAATCAAACCTGGAGAGGTAGTTCCAATTGATGATAAAATGGAACAACAAATTGCGAAGTATGATGAATTGGTGCATGGTTTTTATGAATTTGTAGTTGATCAACCAGCGTTAATTTCAGTGGTACAAACAGCTCCTGAAAACAATACAGCTGAAGCCTTTAATAAAATTGATACTATTATTCCATTTAGTCATGTGAATGCAGGTCGTGGAATCTTCCCTGTATCGAACTATACTATCGTTAGTAAAGACACCTTGGATACGAAATCTGGAGTTCAACAATTAATTGTTGCTGATGGACAAGATGATCCTTGGATTACAGGTACTATTGGCGCGGATAAGCAAGATGCTAAGAATGCTGGGAATTATGGTGTGTTATACAACACAAAATTGAAATGGAAAAGTACCGATGGTAAAGGATTAGCTTTGATTACATGGAATAGCCGATCAGCTGACAATCAATGGTGTGGCGGAATGGGCTTGACAATGGAATTGTTTGATGCGCAGGGTAAAAAGTCCGTAAATCAATATCCTTCCAATCAATTGGTCACTAAAGCTGCTCCTGAAGCAATTTTGATTAAGATCTATAAGCCAGATCCCAAAAAAGAAGTTCAAGAGATTGATTTCACCTATTCTCCTCCAGGAGCATCGTGTTTACCAACTCCATTGATCTTGGTACCTATTGATTTAAAATAATTTAAAGAATTCAAATGGCTATCTGTGTAAAACTCGAAGCAAGAGGTAGTACAGATAGCCAATAAATCGCATAGACCTAACAACAGTGAACGAAAAGACCTTGAAATACCGTAACCTTAGTATTGACTTTTTACGTGGCTTAGCTATCGTAGGAATGGTCTTGGCAGCTGTTATTCCATGGTCTCATGTGTTTCCCGGATGGATGTACCATGCCCAAATTGCACCTCCTGACTTTAAGTTTAATCCTGATAAGCCAGGTATTACTTGGGTAGATTTAGTGTTTCCTTTTTTCTTGTTTTCTATGGGAGCAGCATTCCCATTTGCCTTGAAAAAGTTGCTGGACAATAAACAATTCAAACAAATAGGTCAGATTATTATCCGGAGAGGCTTTCTTTTAGTCGTTTTTGCAATTGCATTAGCTTACCTAACGCCAGAAAATTTGACAGCTTCAAAGCCAATTAATTATTTGACTTCATTAACTGCCTTTGCTGCTTTCTTTTTGTTGTTTATGCGTTTTGAAGGTAGTCAATTAAAGAAGTATGCATTACAAGGTTCAGGATTAATCTTATTGATTATTCTGACATATTACCACAGCGAAATTATTGGAAATACTTTTAATAAAGCGAAAAGTAATATCATCATCTTGGTGCTAGCTAATATGGCCGTATTTGGAACTATTGGATGGCTATTGTCAGCCAATAATCTTTATTTAAGGATTGCGCTGATGTTGGCTTTTATGGGGATATGGTTTACTAAGGATATTCCAGGTAGCTGGACTGCCAATATTTGGAATTTCCATCCGAAACTTCACTGGTTCTATAATTTTGCTTACTTAAAATACTTATGTATTGTTTTGCCAGGGTCTATTTTAGGTGATTTTATATGGAAACACAAGCATCTTTTTCAATCACCATTCTCCAATTATGAAAAGAAACAAAGTGCACTTTTAGCTATTCTCTCACTGGCATTTGTAGCAGTCCATGTTATTTGTTTATATGCGCGATGGTTTGGTGCAGATTTAATTGCACATGTTTTATTTATAATCTTGTTCTATTGGTTATTAAGAAATGAAAAGGAAGGAAAATTAGCATTCTATAAACAATTGGTATTTGCTGGGATGTTATTTACCACCGTAGGTTTGTTTTTTGAGCCCCTAGATGGTGGAATTAAGAAAGACCCATCTTCCTTTAGTTATTGGTTTATTACCAGTGGTTTGGCTTTTATATTTTATTTGACTTGTGATTATGTGAGCACCTTTTGGAAAGATAATTTTCTGATTAGAGCATTTATACGCTGTGGCCAAAATCCAATGATTGCATATTGTGTTTCAGCATTCTTTATTACCCCAGTTTTGGGATTGAGCTATATACTTCCTTGGTTAGATCAATTGGCTAATATTAGCCCTTACTTAGGTTTAATCAGGACACTTGTGTTTATTACCTTAATGATTGTAATTACAAACTACTGTAGTAAGAGACAGTGGTTTTGGAGATCTTAAGGAAAATAAAATTTACTATTTAAAACAAAATAATATGAAACTTAAACTGTTTGGATTACTCATGATGGGCTTCTGTATGCAAGAGCTTAAAGCTCAGGTTGCAGTAGATAGCAATTATGTGTTTTCAGGTTATACCGATAGACTTAATTTTTTCCAGAAAATGCCTGTTAAAAAAGGGGCTACTATTTTTCTGGGAGATAGCTTAACAGAAGCTGGTCGATGGGAGGATATTGCTCCGGATCTTACCATTCTTAACCGCGGTATTAGTGGTGATATTTCATTTGGCGTAATTGCTAGATTAGACGAAGTCCTTAGACATCAGCCAAAGAAAATATTCCTAATGATTGGAGTCAATGACTTAAAAAGAAATGTGCCTGCATCATTCATCCTGGAAAATTACAAACGTATAATCACTAAGATTCAGAAAGATTCTCCAAAAACTAAGATATACCTCAGCAGTCTATTACCCATTAATGAAAGTAAATTGATTGAGGCTTTTAAACAATTAAAGAACGCTGACCTTCAACATATCAATTCAGAACTAAGAAAGTTAAGTCAATCCTATAAACAAGTGACATTTGTTGACTTACATCCGGTTTTAGCTGATGATAATGGGCAATTAAAAGCAGACTTAACCCCTGATGGTATACACTTGGAAGTTGCTGCTTATGTTCCTTATATACAATATTTGAGAAGTAAAAAATACCTATAAGCTATGAAATCAAGTTTAACCGTTTTAATTGCTATGCTGCTATCCTTGCCAGTTTTAGCTCAAGAAAATAAAGATTTGTCCAGAGATAGTTCGTACAATAACTGGTATTATGCTTCTCGTGAAAAATTGTATCAAGGCTTAAAAGATACAAAAGTGGATTTTGTATTCTTTGGAAATAGCATTACTGAGCGAGGACCTTGGCACGAATTAATAACTGGTAAAAATAAAATTGCGAATAGAGGAATTGGTGGTGATAATACCTTTGGAATGAAAGCCCGTATTAGCGATGTTGTTAAAACTAAACCTAAAAAGCTTTTCCTAATGATGGGAATAAATGATATCGGAAGAGGTTTGCCCACCGAATGGACCCTGAAAAATTATGAGGAGATGATTCAGCTTGTTAAGCAAATCAGCCCTAAAACTAAAATCTACATTCAAAGTTCCTTGCCATTAAATGAAAAGGTGTTGAAATATGATTATTTGATGGGCAAGGCAGATAAAATTAATGCCTTAAATACGGGATTACAGAATTTAGCAAAAGCCTATAGCTTAACCTATATTGACCTAACTCAGGTACTAGGTAATGGAAATACTCTTATAGAAGAATATACTGGAGATGGCATACACCTGAATACAGAAGGATATATTCGTTGGGTGTCTTATTTAAAAGCTAATAACTATTTAAAATGAAAATTACAGGGACATTTATTGACGAAATAAGTCACGATATACCTCATCAGAATTGGGGAAGAGAGGAGTGGGATAGAGACTTTCAACACATGAAATCTGTAGGCATTGATACTGTCATTATGATTCGTAGTGGTTATAGGAACTTTATCACTTATCCATCAACATTTTTGCAATCTCAATATGGTTGTTATGAACCACCAGTTGACCTGGTAGCGATGTTTCTTCAATTGGCGGAGAAGCATGGCTTGAAATTCTATTTCGGATTATACGATAGTGGCAAGTATTGGGATACAGGGATTATGCAGCATGAGATAGATGCTAATCGCTATGTGATTGATGAAGTGTGGTCCAAATATGGTCATTATTCAAGTTTCGCAGGATGGTATTTAAGCATGGAGATTAGCCGTAAAACCAAAGGTGCAGCAACAGCTTTCCGAGTTCTTGGCGAGCAATGTAAAGGCGTAAGTAATAACCTCCCTACGCTTATTTCTCCTTGGATAGATGGAAAGAAAGCCGTGATGGCTTCTTCTTCTAATTTGTCAAAGGCAGATGTGGTTTCACTTCAGGAACATGAGCGGGAATGGGATGAAATATTTCAGGAAATCCATCATGCTGTAGATGCCGTTGCTTTCCAAGATGGTCATATCGATTACCATGAATTGGAAGACTTCTTCGCTGTCAATAAGACATTAGCCGATCGATATGGTATGTCCTGTTGGACAAATGCTGAATCCTTTGATCGCGATATGCCTATTAAATTCTTGCCAATCAAATTTGAAAAATTACGACTGAAATTAGAAGCTGCGCGTAAGGCAGGATATGATAAGGCTATTACCTTCGAATTCTCTCATTTTATGAGCCCACAGTCTGCGTATTTACAGGCTGGACATTTATTTAACCGATACAAAGAATATATAGACAATTTGAAATAAGCAAAAGATATGATGGATGTTGTGAATAAATATAAACAGGAATTGCTGCAGAATGTCCTTCCTTTTTGGACAAAAAATTCTAACGATAAGGAATTTGGAGGATATTTTACCTGTTTAGATCGTGAAGGCCAAGTATTCGATACAGATAAATTTATGTGGTTACAGGGTCGTCAAATCTGGACCATGTCTTCCATGTACCATGCCGTAGAGAACAATGATACCTGGAAGGAAATGGCCATTCAGGGTGCTGACTTTATTTTGAAACATGGACAAGACCCTCAAGGCGATTGGTATTTCTCTTTAGACCGCTCTGGGAAACCGCTTGTTCAAGCTTATAATATTTTTTCCGATTGCTTTGCCAGTATGGGCTTAGGGGCATTGTATAAAATCGAGAAAAATGATCAATATGCAGAAATTGCGCATCAAACCTTTAATAGGATTTTAGATCGTCGGGAAAACCCAAAAGGAAAATACAATAAGCAGTTCCCAAATACTCGGAATTTAAAAGGCTTTTCCCTTCCAATGATATTAAGTAATCTAGCTTTAGAATTAGAACACATCATTGATAAGAAAACAGTAGACACCCTAATCGATGAGGTTATCCATGAGGTGATGGATGTCTTTTTCCAAGAAGATACTGGCTTAATCATGGAGAGTGTCAATTTGGATGGTAGTTTCTCGGATACATTTGAAGGTCGGTTAGTTAACCCTGGGCACATTATTGAAGCCATGTGGTTTATGATGGATCTCGCTGCACGACGTCATGATATGAAGTTAATGGATCAATGTGTGGATATTGCACTCCGTGCGCTAAACTATGGATGGGATGAACAATATGGTGGAATTCTATATTTCAAGGATATACTAGATAAGCCTTTACTTCAATTGGAATGGGATCAGAAGCTTTGGTGGGTACATTTAGAAGCACTGGTGTGTATGGCAAAAGGTTATGCCTATACAGGTAGACAGGAATGTAAAGACTGGTTTGAAAAGTTAGATGCTTATACTTTCCTTCGATTCAGCGATCCTCAATATGGTGAATGGTACGGTTATTTAACAAGACAAGGAACACCATTAAACACTTTAAAAGGAGGAAAGTGGAAAGGTTGTTTCCATGTGCCTCGAGCTTTGTACAAGGTTTATAATGCGCTGGAACAAATTGAGAACCTGAGCACAATTAAATAATTAAACAATACGAGAGTTTATAAAAAGCAAATCTCCTTGAGTATTATCTCAAGGAGATTTGCTTTTTATATTTTATTGGTGTCTTACTGATAATCCCCTTCTAAAACTGCATTTTCAATCCCAAGGTAACACCCGTTCCTTGAGGTAGAATTACTTGCTGCGATATTGGTTGGACTTTCAATGCTTTCCGACGATTTTTACCTGCTGTAACATAAAATGGAACACTTACTAAGGAGACCACGGAACCTCCAGTTATTCCCAAAATTGCTACTGCCATGGTACTAGTTAAGCGAATTACATCACTTTGAACATTATTAGGAGATGGAATAGCACTATCGAGCGCAATCGCGGATACCCCAACGAAAATACAAGACCCACCAATAATCAAGAGCTTATTTCCCTTCTTTTTAGAATAAGAAGCTTTTTCCATATACTGCTTGTAAAGCGTGGAATCTGCGGCCTGTGGATGGCCTTTAAGGGAAAGTAAGGTAAAACATGTTACCATTAAAATAATTAATAGAAATGGTTGGTTAGTGTTTTTGAATTTCATGTTGGTTTCTTTAATGATATATTATTTTAATTATTTTCTATTGTTTTGCGAAAATAAATAATAGACTGTTAAAAGAAAGTTAATTTGCTAATAATATTTCATTAACCTGTGATTAGTATTTATTGTATATAGAAATTCAAATTGGAGCAGTGTTAACCAGTAAGAGCGTTTGGAGGTATTTTGGATAATATTTGCTGTACCCAGTAATTAGTATTTAATATAAATCCCTTGGACGATTTATACGCCATACTAATTACCAAATACGGTTCCTCAGTGGTAGATGAGGGTCAACACGTTTTAAAATTCAGTGAATTCTTCCGTGTCCGTTCTTTTCCTGCTGCTAATACCCAAAAGACTGTATAGCGGACAGTAACCTATTACACTCGTTAATACAAAAACTACCGCTATAACCAATAGCACAATAGCAAGTGTACCTGAGATGACATTCATAAAATACAATACCGCAATAGCCAAAGCTAAAATGACGCGTATTGTCCTATCAACTGTTCCCATGTTCTTTTTCATAGCTCGATTTATTAGGTGATTACGGATACAAATGTCTACTATTAAAAAGAAATAGTTGGTGACTTTTGTCACATAAGGAAATAATTTCTAATTAATCTCTATTTTATTTCTGAATAGTTTCAGTATTCCACGCTGTTCAAATAGTTTGAGTAATCGAGAGATTACCTCTCTGGAAGTGGAAAGCTCGTTTGCTATTTCCTGATGTGTCATATTTAAGCTTTTGGAACCCGTTATTTTTGTTTTTTCTGTCAGGTAATCCAATAATCGTTCGTCTATTTTTTTAAAGGCTACCTTATCTAAGGTGTTAATGACTTCTTCAAATCGTTGATCCATGGTTCTTAAGACAAACATTCGCCAGCTGGGATACATGTCATACCAACGCCTAGCTAAGGACGAGGGGATCGCTATCAGCTCGACATCATCCTCCGTAATGGCTTTTATGCTGGCTAGTTTATCCATTAATAAAGTCGACAAAGAAACGGCACAAGTTTCACCAGAACGGATATAATAAATAAACAATTCATGGCCATCTTCATCCTGTCGAATGACCTTCATGCTCCCTTTGAGTAAGAAAGGAATTACTTTGATGTATTTTTGAGGTTCTACGACAAGTTGCCCAGCTGGAATCTGCATCAATTGCCCAGCTTGTTCAAACTCCTCCCGAAGTCCTGCTTCCAACAGGAAATCAAATTTCTCCGAAATCATCTGTGTATAAATTAGTTAATGTAATCTTAGCCTAATTTAACTTATAGATTTTTCTTTACCCATAAAATCAGACCTTTTATGCTTATCCTCCTCTTTTATACAATCCAACAGCTATTTAGGTTCGCTTATTTGTCACAAAATCCCTCTTGCCATTATCTTAATTTCTTAGTAGCTTTAGTGCATGCCCTTAATAAACAAGCATATCTGGCGGTATTATTTGCCCATTCTCTATATCAATATTGTCCTTACTTTATTGTTCGGCCTAATGGGAGAATTTGGCTATTTGGCATTTACCCCCTTTCTTTTTGCTACTGTGGGATTTTTTGGTGCTCTGGGATTAGTTCTTCTCTTTGAGAAAAATAGTATCTATATGTACTATAACCTAGGACTATCCAGACGACGACTAATTCTATCCTCTTTGTTAATAAATTTCCTGATCGCTGTGCTTTTATACTTATTCGTTTATTATGGGTTTACACGAAGCACATAAGGATACTTTAGCAGAAAAGGAATTGTTTGTCGATTCTGTGGAGTTCTGTTATTCAGGGCAAAGGTCCTTGCTGACTGGTGGATATTTGGTTTTAAAAGTAGGGCAGGTTCTAGGTTTTTTAGGTCGAAACGGAACTGGAAAATCCACCTTCATGAAAATTGTATTCGGATCTTTAAGGGCACAATTTGCTTATATCCGGGTCAATGGTGTCAAGGTAAAATGTGCTTATGCTACCAAAGAAGTCTGCTTATTGCCGCAAGACAGTTTTCTACCAACCGCGAAGAAAGTGAAGACCATGATTAACTTTATGTTGAATGATCAGGCAATTCGTGAAGAAATATATACGGATGAAATCATCAAACCTATCCTGAATAATAAAATTGCTGATCTATCTGGAGGTGAATTACGCTATTTGGAAATCCTTTTATTATTAAATCAAAAGGCTACTTTCATACTTTTGGATGAACCCTTTACCGGATTATCGCCCGTCCTTAAAGAGAAAATCCAAGAACAAATCCGCAAATTAAAGGATCGTAAAGGAATAATGGTTTCTGACCACGATTATATGAATGTTCTAGAGGTGAGCAATCAGTTGTTATTATTGGAGAATGGCGGCTGCAGAAAGATTGAGAAAAAGGAAGATTTGGAGCTGTTTTATCTCCCTGAAGGAACATTTGATAAGCCATCGGATAAATCGCCCGCTTAAATCGCATAATTCCTATATTTGTTAAGCATTAAAAAAACTCTATACATGTCTACTATATTAATTAAACATGCTCAAGTCGTAAATGAGGGCGAGCAGCGTGCCTTGGATATTCTGATTAAAGATGGTCGTATCGAAAAAATTGCCGGTACTATAGACCAAAAAGCAGATCAGGAAATCAATGCCGAAGGCTTGCACCTTTTTCCGGGTCTTATTGATGATCAAGTACACTTTCGTGAGCCTGGATTAACCTATAAAGCTGATATTTTTACAGAAAGCCGAGCTGCAGTTGCAGGGGGTACTACTTCCTTTATGGAAATGCCCAACACGGTACCAAACACCCTAACACAAAAGCTCCTTCAAGATAAATACGATATCGCTCAAGATACTTCCTTGGCAAACTATTCCTTCTTTATGGGAGCAGCAAACGATAACCTGGAAGAGGTATTGAAAACCAATCCTCGAGATGTCTGTGGGATAAAAGTATTTATGGGCTCATCTACCGGAAATATGTTGGTAGACAATGAAAAAGCTTTAGAGGCAATTTTTAGTCAAGCGCCTACACTGATTGCTACCCATTGTGAGGATGAAGCAACTATACAGGCTAATTTAGCAGCTTACAAAGCTAAATATGGTGATGAGGTTACTATTGAAATGCACCCCTTGATCCGTTCCGAAGAAGCTTGTTATCTATCGTCTTCCAAAGCGGTAGAACTGGCTAAAAAGAATAATACTCGTTTGCACATATTGCATATTTCCACAGCTAAGGAGATTGCTTTATTCCGTAATGATATTCCGTTAGAGGAAAAACGCATCACCGCCGAAGCGTGTATACACCACCTTTGGTTCTCAGATGCTGACTATAAAACAAAGGGGAACTTCATTAAGTGGAACCCTGCCGTGAAAACTGCCAATGACCGTGATGCAATCTTAAAAGCAGTTTTAGATGGCCATATCGATGTTATAGCAACAGATCATGCTCCCCATACTTTCGAGGAGAAGTCACAACCCTATCTTCAAGCTCCATCAGGAGGACCTTTGGTGCAGCATGCACTACAGGCATTGTTGGACATGGTGAAAGAAGGTAAAATGACCTTGGAACAATTGGTGCAAAAGTCTGCACATAACACAGCACGATTATTTCAAATTGAACAACGTGGATTTATTCGCGAAGGTTATTGGGCTGATTTAGTTTTGGTCGATCTAAATAAACCTTATACCGTTACTAAGGATAATATTCTATCTAAATGTTGTTGGTCTCCTTTTGAAAACCATACTTTTTCATCTACCATTGAACATACATTTGTATCTGGTAATCTGGCTTACTCGAATGGGAAAATCCTAGAAGTAGGTTCAGGTCATCGTTTACTTTTTAACCGATAAATTATGAATAAACGTTCTTTTATAAAATCCTTAGGATTGGGACTGGCGAGTATTCCAGTTTTTGGTCAGGGGGAAGCGCTGGCAATGTCCGGTCAAGTAACATCTTTATTGAAAGGCAAGGTATTAAAAGCTGGTGATACTATCGGTATTATCACACCTGCTTCCGCTTTACCCGATGAAGAGTCTATTACTATTTGCAAGGAGGTATTGACTTATTTTGGCTTTCAGGTCAAGGAGGGGAAATACATCCGCGAACGCTATGGTAATTTAGCTGGTACGGATGATCAGCGCCTGGAAGACCTTCATGCCATGTTTGCTGACAAAGGCGTAGCTGGTATCCTGTGTATCCGTGGTGGTGCTGGGGCTTCTCGTTTATTACACCGGATCGATTACAATATGGTAGCTAAAAACCCGAAAGTGTTATTGGGATATAGTGATATAACCGCCTTGATTATGGCGTTTCAAGCTAAAATAGGACTGGTAACTTTCCATGGTCCTGTGGGTACAAGTACTTGGAGCAATTATGTAGCCAATGGTTTTAAGGAACAATTGATGGAGAACAAGTTGGTTACTTTCCAAAATCCGGATAAAAAAGGAGATAATGTAGTCACTTATAAGGACCGCATTACAACGCTTCATCCTGGTGTTGTGGAAGGGAAATTGTTAGGTGGTAACTTAACTTTGATTTCAGGCCTTTGTGGTTCACCTTATCTTCCAGACTTTAAGGACAGCATCTTGTTCTTGGAAGAAGTTAGTGAATCGCCTGAAAAAGTAGATCGAATGTTCTGCCAATTGATGAATGCAGGTATCTTGAAACAAATCAAGGGATTTGTATTCGGAAAATGTACCGACTGTAACCCATCTGCAGGATTTGGATCACTTAACCTCGATCAAATATTACGCGATTATATTAAACCATTAGGCATCCCTGCATATTCAGGAGCAGTAATTGGACATATTGCCGATCAATTCTTATTGCCGGTGGGGGTGAAGGTACGGATGGATGCCAATAAAGGCACAATAGAATTCTTAGAAAAAGCGTTAGTATAATATGAAAATAGCCCTTCTTTCCCTCGGTTTACTTGCCGCGACTACATGTAGCAATCCTTTTAATTCGGGTTCTAAAGCCATCACAGGCATGCAATTGGATACTGCCAAATGGAATGCCATGCATGAGCAATACAAAGAGCAAGCGCTTTTCCATCGCCGCTTTAAGCACAAAGATGTGGATTCCTTGATTCAAGTGCACCAAGGAAATAAACTGTTTCAAGTTAGCCAGATCGGTAAGTCGGTAGAAGGCAGAGCCATCTATGAATTGGAATATGGGAAAGGGGATAAAAAAGTAATGCTATGGTCGCAGATGCACGGGGATGAACCGACTGCAACGATGGCTTTATTTGACATTTTCAACTTCTTGGAAGGAAAGGGTGATGGCTATGATAGTATCCGAAATCTGTTGCATGATAAATTGAATCTTCATTTTATTCCGATGTTAAATCCAGATGGTGCAGAACGTTATATGCGACGCAATGCACAGAGTATTGATTTAAATCGGGATGCTCGTGCTGGACAGACGGTTGAGGGGGCATTACTTCGTTCCAGAGCTAAAGCCGTAAATCCGCGCTATGGATTTAATTTACACGATCAGAATATCTACTACAATGTTCCCGGGACTAAGAACCCAGTGAGTATTTCCTTATTGGCACCGGCATTCAATACCGAAAGGGATATCAACGATATCCGTGAAGGTGCTATGCAAATTATTGTTGGAATGAATGGTATCCTACAAAAGTACATACCTGATGCGGTTGCTAAATACGATGATACATACACGCCGAGAGGCTTTGGAGATAATTTCCAGTCTTGGGATGCCAGTACAGTGCTCATTGAGTCCGGAGGCCTAAAAGGCGATCCGGAGAAGCAGAAAATCCGTAAACTTAATTTTATTATCATCCTCAATGCCTTAATTCAAATTGCTGAAGGCAGTTATGAACAGTATGATGCGAAGGGATATGAGGAGATTCCATTTAATGCCAGTCAGCTTCATGATGTCATGATACGTGGTCTTGAGTTTGGATCTGATTCGATCTCCTTAAAAAGTGATATTGCTATCCGTAGGGGCGAGACTACGGTCGATCGCGATTATTTTATTCGCGGTCGAGTAGAAGATATCGGAGACTTGCAAGAATCTTACGGATATGATGAGGTACAAGCTGATGGAATGAAGTTTATTATTGGGAAAATAGCACCTCAACCTGTTGATTCTCTTAAGAACATAACCAAAGAAATGGCTTATGACCTATTGAAGAAAGGATATATGGGCGTACAAGTGAAAGGCTTGGCAGCAGGGCAAGCTAATAGTTTGCATAATTTACCGATCCATGTTTTTGCTGGAAATAGCTTCGCTACAACACCAGTCATTGACCTGGGAGGAACAGCAAACTTTTACATTGGCGATAAAGCAGGAAATCTGAAATATGCCATTTTAAATGGTTATTTGATCGATCTTTCTAAACCGCTTTCCGAAATCCCAGAATTAAAAAATAGGGTTCAGTAAGGAAGTTTGATGTCATATCGTCTTTAGACTGTTGTATTTTGTCTAAAGGATAAGAAATTTAGGACTATCAGTATTAACTGCATAGTCCTTTTTTTTAGCGGTCGATGCATTCATCGATCGCACTAAAAAATTACAGCACTTACAACTCAGAGCGAAGCGAAGAGTCTCATCTCTCCCCTCCAAAAACCGTGTCATCTTGAGGCTTGCCGAAAGAACTTCATACTATGCAAATCAGAAATGGTCAATATATTTGGTTTAATATAAGCGGTCGAAGCATGCTTCGACCCTACAGTTATTTTGTCTAGAAACAATAAAATCACGAATGTTTGTAGGGGCGATGCATGCATCGCCCGTTCAATACCTAACTTTATGTCTTTCCACCTTCCACCTTTACCTTAAAACGGGTGGTATTACCTAGACAGTTTTGAGTTTCTTTATCTTCGATAAAGAATGACGTGGACTTGAGAGAGAGGAAACATAGACTCTTCGTGTTGCTCAGAGTTGGAAGTGCCGAATTTAATATCTCGCTATTAGGTCTAAATTCACATCGAATATACATTCAGAACCTTAACACTTAAAGACTTAACCCACCATAGGTCTAACTACTAACTACTCCATACAAATTACTATCAAACAGGGGTTTGCTAGGGATTTGCTAGGGGTTTGCTAGGGGGTGGATTCGAGAACCCTTCGGATCTCCTTCGGAACTTGTTCGGATCTCCTTCGGATCTCGTTCGGTTCTGACCGAACGAGATCCGAACAAGATCCTTATGAAATCCTAAGAAATTCCATTAGAGTCTCGAAGCAATATGGAGCTTGATAGGTAGTTGATACGAAGGAAATATGGACAGAATAAGATCCCATTTAATTGTTTAGCTAGGTAAGGGGTCTTTTAAAAAGTAAAAAGCCTAGTTTCTATTTTGAACGATAGAAACTAGGCTTTTAAATAACTATATCTTCAAATAGGAGGTATCCTATTTTTGGTACATTTTCAAGAATTTCTGCAGTTTAGGGGCGATGACCACTTGACAGAATTGATTTTGTGGATTTAGATTGAAATAGTCATGATGGTATCCTTCGGCTTCCCAGAAAGTCACAGCAGGTTCTATTGCAGTTACTATAGGGCTGTCATATACTTTTGCTTCTTCTAAGGCCTGAATAAAGGCCTCTGTTTCCTGTTTTTGTTCTTCGCTATGGTAGAATACCACGGAGCGGTATTGCGTCCCTACATCGGCTCCCTGACGGTTTAGTGTGGTTGGGTCATGTGTCTTGAAAAACACTTCCAATAAGTCTTGGAAAGTTACTTGTGTTTCATCGTAATAAATATCGATCACTTCCACGTGTCCAGTAGCACCGGAGCAGACTTGCTCATAGGTTGGGTTTTCACGTTGTCCGCCCATATAACCAGGAATCACCTTCTCTACGCCTTTAGTATGTTGAAAGATTACTTCTGTACACCAGAAGCAACCTCCACCGAATGTTGCTTTCATCTATTTTACTGTTCTTGTTTATTGCAAATTTACGAAGAAAAAATTTTAGCCTTTCTTCACTGGGTAATGGAATTTCCCTTTTTCGATAAGATCCTGTTTATCGGTATGGCATACAGCAAAGGTAAATCCATCTTGAAGTGCATAAGAACCATATTGTCCATCCTTGTTCAAGGCTAAGAAACCCACCTGTATATCCTTTGCGATATCAGGTTTCTTTTTCACGATACGCAAAACCGCCTCTTTACAAGCATCCTCCGGGCTAT
This sequence comes from Sphingobacterium lactis, assembly GCF_051951495.1. Lineage (GTDB taxonomy): Bacteria > Bacteroidota > Bacteroidia > Sphingobacteriales > Sphingobacteriaceae > Sphingobacterium > Sphingobacterium lactis_A. The sequence continues at coordinate 836,802 of NZ_JBNHAS010000002.1, forward strand.
AACCCTGACGCATAAGCTCTACTACCAGAAAACTACCTACCGTACGAATCACTTCTTCACCAACTCCGGTAGAGGTTGCTCCGCCTACCTCATTGTCTACATAAAGTCCAGCACCGATAATCGGGCTGTCACCAACACGACCATGCATTTTAAAAGCCATTCCACTGGTGGTACAAGCACCTGAAAGGTTGCCATTGGCATCCAAGGCAAGCATACCGATGGTATCGTGGTTATATTGGTTGCCGGGAAGTTTTTCCGTAGCAAAAGATTTGTTTTCAATATTCATTACTGGCTTATAATTCTTTTCTTTCAGCCATTCTTTCCATGCTTTTTCAGACGATTCAATAAGCAAGTTTTCAGCTTTAAAGCCATTTTCCAAGGCAAATTGTTTTGCACCTTCACCGACTAGCATCACATGAGGCGTACGTTCCATGACCATACGTGCTACGGAGATGGGGTGGGCAATATCTTCCATGGCAGCCACAGAACCACAATTTCCTAATTCATCCATGATGCAGGCATCTAAAGTCACATGACCATCTCGATCGGGATAACCACCTTTACCCACCGTAGGATTGCTCAGGTCTGCTTCGGCGACTTTCACACCCTTCTCGACAGCATCCAAAGATCGACCGTTTTTACCTAAAATTTCCCACGCCGCTCTATTCGCCGCAACACCAAAATCCCAAGTAGAAATGACAATCGGTTTGCGGATAGGACCGTTGCTTGTATTCTTGTTGTCACAAGAAATAGCCGTGCTAAGTGCCGAGATGCTTGCCGCACCTACAATACTTTGTTTGATAAATTTTCGTCTTGAATGCATAGTATTTGCAATATTAGTAATAGATAACGCTTTTTCAAAAAGCCTAAGAATAGCTTGTGTGCATGATTTTGCGTAATCTAATTTGAAAAACGGTAAAAAAATGCTTACTTGCGTGGAATAGCCAGCATCTTTATGCATCTTTACCTAATTTAGGACATTCAAAACAGTAAAAATGAACTTAAAAATTACCGCATTATTTTGTTTCATGCTAGGCATACAACAAGTTAGTCAGGCGCAAACGGACTCCACACTGTATAAAAAAGTGGAAAAAATCGTTTCGGAAGCTAAGCAAAAATATGCGCCTGATAAACGTACTAAGATTGTTGCATTGGTTCAGGCAGACGCAAAGAACAATCAGTATGTCATTGAATCTACCGAGGCTGAGGCAAGTCAATTCTTGAACAAACAATTGAAAGGGTTGAAAGCCAAGGTCAACATCAAAAATCTTCCTGACACATCGGTATCAGATAAGATTTATGGTGTCATTAACATGTCTGTTGCCAATATGCGTACGCAGCCGGGTAATGCCTCTGAAATGGCTACCCAATCCTTATTGGGAACTCAGGTGGATATATTGCAGAAAGATCGTGGAGAATACCGCGTAAGAACACCAGAAGGCTATATTTCTTATGTTCCTGCATCTTCGGTTGTTGCCATGAATAAGCAAGAAATTGCCGATTGGAAAGCCAATAAGAAATTGATTTATACCCAAGAATTTGGAAAGTCATATTCGCAGGCTGATCAGAAAAGCATGCGTGTATCTGATTTGGTGTATGGCGATATCCTTGCATTAAAAGGAGAATCAGCTGCTTTTTATCAGGTAGAATATCCTGATAAACGTCAGGCATTTATTCCAAAAGAGGAAGCCTTGACCTTTGAACAATGGTTGTCTTCGCGTGATCTGACATCGGAAAATGTGTTGGCAAGTGCGAAAACCATGATGGGATTACCTTATTTATGGGGAGGAACATCAGTAAAAGGAGTAGATTGTTCTGGTTTTACCAAGACCGCCTATTACATGAATGGGGTGGTTATACCGCGAGACGCTTCCCAACAAGTATTGGCAGGAGATAAGATTGATATCCTGGATAAGGATGGTCATTTTGATTCGGAGAAAGCATTAAAGAATTTGAAACCTGCAGATTTGTTGTTTTTTGCATCAGGTAAAAACAGCAATCCGAATGCGCGTGTTACGCACGTAGCATTATACATTGGCAATGGAGAATTTATACATGCAGCAGGTACCGTTCGTATTAATTCAATGTTGAAAAACGCGCAGAATTACGATGATTTCCAAACGAGAACCGTTGTTGCTGCACGTCGCTACATTGGAGCTAAGGATACACAGATACAAGCCGTAAAAGATAACGCCTACTATAAAAAGTAATACCTATGAATAACGTGGAATGGCAAACAAAGCAAATGGGGAAATTCACCTTACGCTTTAGACCTTATACTTTAGAATTACGCCATGTGTTTACCGTTGCTTCATTCAGTCGGTCGACAACACCTGTATTATTGACCGAGCTTGAATACGAAGGTGTAGTTGGCTATGGTGAAGCGAGTATGCCCCCTTACTTGGGTGAATCGCAGGAGAGTGTGATGGGCTTCTTAGCCAAATTGGATTTATCTAATTTTCAATCGCCTTTTCAAACGCAGGAGATTCTGAGCTATGTTGATTCGGTGGATCAGAAGAATACAGCTGCAAAGGCAGCTTTAGATATTGCTTTGCATGATTTGCTTGGCAAGTTGATGGGGCAGCCATTTTACAAAATCTGGGGCTTAAATCCGGATTTGATTCCACCGACATCCTATACAATAGGGATTGATACGGAAGATATGATTCGCAAGAAGGTTGAGGAAGCTGGCCAATTCCAAATTCTAAAGGTAAAATTAGGATTGGATACCGATAAGATGATTATTGATACGATTCGTTCTGTAACGGATGTTCCTTTGTGTGCAGATGTAAATCAGGGTTGGAAAAATAAGGAAGAAGCTTTGGAGATGGCACATTGGCTAAAAGAGCGAAATGTTGTTTTTCTGGAGCAGCCTATGCCTAAGGAGATGCTGGATGAAAATGCCTGGTTGACTGAGCGTTCACCAATCCCGACCATTGCCGATGAAGGATGTCAACGATTGGCAGATGTACCTGCTTTAAAAGGTGTGTATACTGGGATTAACATCAAATTGATGAAATGTACAGGAATGCGTGAAGCGAAGCAAATGGCTGAATTGGCTCGTGCATTGGATATGAAAGTGATGTTGGGTTGTATGACGGAAACATCTTGTGCGATATCCGCAGCAGCTCAATTAGCACCATTGGTGGATTGGGCAGATTTGGATGGTGCGCTATTAATCGGGAATGACCTTTATGACGGTATGTATGTAGAAAATGGAAAATGTTTTCTTCCTGACAGACCAGGAATTGGCGTGATCAAAAGATAATTTTTTTAAGGGAATAATTTATCGTGGAAAAGCCTGTTTGTCAAGAGATGAACAGGCTTTTTTGTGTTAAAATTCAGTTGTAGATTTTGCTGCATTGAAACTGAAGCAAAGACGGAAAATACACCTATATTATTATGCGGATTTATGCTTGTTTCTTTAGAATGCTTCTAAATGGTCTCGATAGCCGTGTTTTTTCAAAAAGACTAGGAATGTATTGTTGTTTAGATTAATTATTATTCAGAATATTTTATTCTAAATTTTATTTTATTTGCTAATCTTTAAGCAAGAAGGTTAAACCTTTGGTATATTTTCTTTATAAAGTGCATTTTTTTGCAAATTTCTTACGGAGTTTCTCATGATTCCGTTATATTCGTTTAAATAAATAACCAATCAAGCTAAAGATGAAACTACCTACCATTATTTCCATTGCGGTAGCATCCGTTTGCTCGATGCAAATGTTGGCCGCACAACAACAATCGATAGCTGGAAAGATTACAAATGCCAAGGGGCAGCCCATAGTTGGTGCTTCGGTATTTGTGAAAGGAACTCAACAAGGTACCTCCAGCAATGAAAACGGACTATTTACGATCAATGCTTCCACGAATAGTATATTAAGTATAAAAGCTTTGGGATATGCTACAAAAGAAGTATCCATAAGTGGTCGAACGAATTTACAGATTACCCTAGAAGATGCAGCGGGAACTGATATTGATGAGGTTGTGGTGACAGCCTTAGGTATTCAGCGAAGTGAAAAATCCTTGGGTTATTCTACGCAAAAGATCCAGGGTGATGACTTGACCTTTACCAAAGAGACCAATGTTCTTGGTGCTTTAGCAGGTAAGGTTGCTGGTGCCCAAGTGACAGGCTCCTCAGGGGCGAGTTTGGGTGGTACCCAGAAGATCAAGATCAGAGGGATTAACTCGGTAACAGGCGGTGGTCAACCACTCATGGTTATCGATGGAACACCAATCTCTAATGCTAACTTCAGTTCCTCTAGCGGAAACGGAGTGGATTTAGGAAACGTGGGACAGGATATCAATCCGGAGGATATTGAATCCATTAACGTATTGAAAGGTCCTACAGCTTCTGCCTTATATGGTCTTCGTGGACAATATGGGGTAATTATGATCACCACTAAAAAGGGGAAAAGAGGACCTAAAACAGTGAATGTTGAAGTCAATTCAGCCACCTCTTTTGAGCAGGTAGGAAACTTCATGCCTTTACAAAACACCTATGGTGTTGGTAATAACCAGACATTCTTGAAATTAGCTTCTGGCGAATTTTATGTCAATGGTAATGATGAGTCTTGGGGTCCAAAAATGGATGGCACACCTGTCCGCATGTATTATAGTTTCTATAAGCAGGATGCAGATTATGGAAAAGCTACTCCTTTCTCCCCACAACCGAATAACATAAAGGATTTCTTCCAAACAGGAATGAATACGAATAATGGTGTAACCATTTCTGGAGGTTCAGAGAATTCTGCTGTTCGTTTCTCTTACAACAACACCTACATCAAAGGTACTTACCCAAATACCTTTTTGAAGCGAAATAACTTTGCGCTTAATGGTTCATTGGATATCCTGGAAAATTTAACCGCATCGGCAAATATCAATTACGCCAATAACAATGGTCAACGTCCGGTGATGGGTTACCAAGGTTCTTTTACTGGTGCAACACAATGGTTTCAACGGAATATTGATATCAACCGTCTAAGAAACTACCAATATGCAGATGGTACTATTTTGAATTGGAATGTGAATCCCCATACCACGCAAGAGTTGATGTTGAATAACACTCCTTCAGATTGGAATAACCCATTCTTTGACGCATTTGAAAATGTCAATAAGGACAATCGTGATCGTGTTTTTGGAGACGTTGGATTGACTTATAAAGTTCTTCCTGCCTTAAAACTATCGGGCTTTATCCGCAAGGATATGTTCACTCAAAATACCAATCGTCGATTGGCTGTTGGTGGACGTAATGAGTCTGGAGCTGGAACTTTCATGGGTAACTCGGGATATTCTGTCGGTAAATACCAAAATGACGAGACCAACTATGAATTCTTAGCTACCTACGATAAGGTATGGGATGATATTTCCTTAAATGCCAACTTGGGTGGAAATATTTACAACCGTAAATACGATTACCTTTCTCAAAGAACGCAAGGTGGATTAAGTTCGCCGGCATTCTATAATATTGAGGCATCTATTGATAGACCTGTCAACTCTTCTTATCAGTTGAAAAAGCAGATTCGTTCCGTTTATGCGATGGCTTCCTTAGGCTATAAAGACACGTATTTCTTGGATGCATCCATCCGTCAGGATATTTCATCGACCTTACCAAAGAATAATAATGCGTATTGGTACCCATCGATTTCTGGATCATTTGTGTTCAGTAATCTGTTAGGTCCATCTGCACTAAGCTTTGGTAAATTGAGAGCATCTTATGCGGTGGCTGGAGCTGATGTTGATCCATTTGACATCTTAATGAATTATAATGTTGGAAGCGTATATGCAACGGATAATTTAACGGTAAATACCTTATCGATTCCTGATATCTTGAATAACCCCTATTTAAGACCATCATTTGCGCACTCGTATGAGATCGGTACGGATTTGAAATTCTTTAATAATCGTTTAGGAATTGATTTTACTTACTACAACCAACGCAATAAGGATCAGGTAATCAGTTTATCTACTTCATCAGGAACTGGTTTCTCAAAAGCTACAGTAAATGCTGGGGACATTGAGAATAACGGTATTGAGCTTTCCTTAACCGCTACTCCAGTTAAGTCTGCGGATTTTGAATGGACAACCACCTTGAACGGAGCGCGCAACAACAGTCAGATTCACAAACTAATTGAAGGAATTGATTCTTACGAGTTGGATAACAACACCTATTCCAGCCAAACGGTTTATTTGTATGCGAATAAAAATCAAGCTTTTGGGTCATTGGTAGGGCCAGGGTATAAGCGTGATGAAGCTACCGGTAAAATGTTACTGGATAATTCGAACTTACCGATTCAGGAAATGAACAAGAATTTTGGTTCGGTAATCCCTGATTTCACAGGTGGATTTATCAATAGCTTCCGCTACAAGAATTTGGATATTAATGCGATGATTGATTTCCAATCTGGAGGTCAGTTTTTCAGTTGGTCTAAAATGTTAGCTGTAAAATCTGGACAAGCAGAGGAGACTGCAGCAATCAATAGTAATGGTAAAAATGTTCGTGATCCATTGGCAGATGGTGGTGGTTATGAAATCAATGGTATTTCTCAAGCTACCGGTCAAGAGGTAACCGCATTTGTAGATGCACGTTCTTACTTCAGAAATAACATTGGAACACGTATTTATGAGGAGTGGTTATTTGATGCTTCTTATGTGAAATTGCGTGAGGTAAGCTTAGGATATACCTTTAATCAAAACCAATTGGGTACTTCGCCATTTAAATCTATTCGTGTTGCTCTAATTGCACGTAATCCATGGATGATTTGGCAAAAGGCTCCGAAAGGATTGGATCCATCGGAATTGTCAGCAGGTAGTGCGTCCATTAGCTGGATTGAGAAGGGTGAGCTACAGACAGTTCGTTCGTATGGATTTAATTTAAGTGTTAAATTTTAAGCCTCGGAAATCATGAAAAAGCAGTTTTTAAAATATATATTATTAGCCCTAACACCCCTAGCGGTTGTGTCTTGTACCAAATTTGATGATTCTTATTACGAGAATCCAAATAAACCAAGTAAGGCTTCGGGAACACAGTTAATCGCGAATGCAGAGTTCTTTCTGCCGAGTTTAAGTTCCAGTGCTTATGGGGTGCATTATCCGCAATACCTGAGTTTAACAACCTATACGGATAATACGCGTTTTACAACACAGAACTTTGACTTTGAGACCTGGTATGTAGGTCCCTTAATGAACTTGGAAGAAGTGTTGACAAAGCAAGACGGATTAAGTGCAAATGAAGGACCTATCGTCAATCAAGTGGCGGTTGCCAAGATTTTGAAAGCATTCTTTATGTGGAATGTGACAGATAGATGGGGAGATGTGCCCTATACAGATGCTTTCAAAGGAACGGATTTACCAAATCCAAAATATGATAAGCAAGCGGATATTTATAAAGCTTTATTCCAGTTGCTGGATGAAGCAAATGCAGCGATAGTCTTGACCAATGGAACCATTAAAAACGATATCGTTTTCAAAGGCGATATGGCCAAATGGAAGAAGTTAGGAAATAGTATCCACATGTTGATGGCATTGCGCTTGTCTAAAGTAGATGCTAATCTGGGTAAGGCCGAGTTTAACAAAGCTCTGGCGAATGGTGAAATGACCGCGAATACGGATAATTTAGCCTATCCACACTTGGCTCAAGCAGCACATCAAAACTTCTGGTATAATTCCTTCACGGCATTAGGTCGTAAATGGTATGCCCTATCGGAGGCATTGGTGAATTTGATGTTGCCAAATGATGATCCGCGTTTAGCAATTTATGGGGATAAAAATGCCGCGGGTAACTATGCAGGTCTAACCTTTGGTAAGGCAGTTCCAAATCCGGATGTGGATATACCTAAAGTTTCCTTATTAGGAGCGAATATTAGAAAGCAAGATTCACCGGTACCTCTAGTGACTTATGCACAGCTTTTATTTGCAAAAGCAGAAGCTGCTAAATTGGGATGGATAGCAGGTGGAGATGCACAAGCGAAAACTTTCTATGATGAGGGTATTAAGCAATCCATTAAACAGTGGACAGGATCTGATGCTACAGCAGCTGCCTACTTATTAAAGGCCAATGTTGTTTACAATCCGGTTAAGGGTTTTGAGCAGATTGCTACCCAGCGTTATATCCATGTTTTCCCTTACGGATATGAAGGCTGGGCAGAATGGCGTAGAACTGGTTATCCGGTTCTTACTGTTGCTGCCGATATCAATGGTGGTAAATTACCAAGACGTGATGGTTATCCAACTAGTGAAGCGGCAAATAACAAAGCAAATTATGAGGCTGCGGTTGCAGGATTTCCATATGGCGGAGCCGATGACTTGAATAGTCGAGTATGGTGGGATAAACCTTAATCCCCATACAAGCATATAAAAAAGCAGCTATCCTGTATTCGGGATAGCTGCTTTTTTCGTTTATCGTGGATTTCTATTTTTCTTCAGGATCATTTCCGCCGAAGAGTCCTAATTGACCATTGTCATCCATTTGAATATCATCTGGATTGGTGATTTCAAAAGAGATATCTTCTGAAGATGCTGTTGGTTTTTCCGCCTTCGGAGAAGTTTTAGCAGTACTTTCTGTACTTGTTTTTTCTTCCTTAGGAGTTTCAGGGCTTTCTACTTCCGTAACTGGTTTGCTTTCTTCCACGATTTGAGAGAGATCTTTCTCTTCGGTCAGAAGCTTGATTTTCTTAACTGTGTGGAAAGATAATCGGTTTCCTTGAGCCTTCATGCCTTTGACATCCACAATCTCTGTAAGCTGCTGATCCAGGCTTTCTGGAGTTTGCGACTTACCTTTTAGAAGATCCAAGTGAACGATTGGTTCGTCGTTATTGGTCAGGAGGATTAATTTGCTTTCCTCTGCAATAAAGCGTCCTCGTTTGCCTACCTGCGTGTCATCGAAATTGAATCGTTTCACATAGTAGGTGCCGGTCTTGGTGTCTTGATGGATTGCCGTATAGACTTGCTCTGGAATGAACTTCTCTAAGCGAACCATCTTCTCATCAAAGTGGTTGTTTAAATCAAAATTGCATAGTTCATAGGATCCATCAGCAAGTGTCATGAGTATCTTATCGTCTCCATCAAATTCACCTAAGAATTTACCACGATCATCGGCGTTAAGACGTTTTAAGATATCGTCATACCAAATCTTACGACCTGCCAAAGTGGAAATACCTGCACTCTTGAAAGCGATTTTCTTCACCGGGTATTTGCTTACAATATTACCCTGTGATGCACGACCTTTGATGGCAACCTCTGCAAAGTCTAAATCAAAGGTAAGCTTACGCAGTTTGGTATGGGGTTTCAACTGTACATTGACAATTTCTGCCTCTCCATTGGAATTAGCTGTAAAGTATAAGATTTTAGATCCCTTACTTCCTTTACCAATATCGTAGTCTTTATCTCGGGTAACACCTGTTACAGCAAAACGCTTGATGTAGGAAGTGCCGGTAGCACCATCCTTGTAGATGGCGTTATAGATGGTTCTTTCATCGCCTTTTTTGAATACCGCAACATGGATAATATCCTTGCCGACAAATACCTTGTCTTGAATTTTTACCACATTGTATTTACCATCGCTACGGAAAACAATGATATCGTCAATATCGGAACAGTCACCAACCAACTCGTCTTTCTTCATGTTGGTTCCGATAAATCCTTCCTCACGGTTCACGTAGAGTTTTGCATTGGCTAATGCTACTTGGGTAGCCTCAACCTTATCGAAGATGCGTAATTCGGTTTTACGCTCGCGACCTTTGCTGTATTTGGATCGGATATGCTCAAACCATTTGATCGCATATTCCGTTAGATTACGAAGGTTTTTCTTGACTTCCTTAATTTCTTCCTCGAGCGCACGCATCTGTTCATCTGCTTTCTTCACGTCAAAGCGGGTGATGCTACTCATTGGTTTATCTATAAGTCGCTTGTAGTCTTCAGGCGTGATAGCGCGGTAGAATTGATCGAAGAATGGCTCGAATAATCTATCCAATACCACAACAACCGTATCAAAATCACCGGAATTCTCATAATCCTTATGCTTATACATCCCTTCTTGGATGAAGATTTTCAATAAGGTACTGAAGAATATTTTCTCTTGAAGCTCATTTAAGCGGATTTCCAACTCCTGTTTAAGAAGGCTTTTGGTCTGCTTGGTGTTTTCGATTAAGACATCATTGACACTCATGAAGAGTGGTTTGTTGTTCTTAATCACACAGGTATTTGGGGAGATGGATGTTTCACATCCGGTGAATGCATATAGGGCATCGATGGTCACATCTGGAGAGATTCCTGGAGCTAGGTGCACGAGGATTTCTACAAATTCTGCCGTGTTATCTTCAATTTTCTTGATTTTAATCTTTCCCTTTTCGTTCGCTGTGACGATAGAGTCGATTAAGCTGCCTGTAGTTGTTCCGAAAGGGATTTCGGTAATGGCGAGGGTCTTCTTGTCGCGTTCTTCAATTTTAGCACGAACGCGTATTTTACCTCCGCGCATTCCTTCGTTATAGGCAGACACATCGGCCATTCCTCCGGTAGGGAAGTCAGGGTAGATGCTTGGGCGTTCGCCTTGAAGGACTTGTATGGAACCATCGATTAGCTCGATAAAGTTATGCGGCATAATCTTGGTTGCCAATCCGACAGCAATACCTTCGGCACCCTGTGCTAGCAATAAAGGGAATTTTACTGGAAGGGTGATGGGCTCTTTATTACGGCCATCGTAACTCAATTGCCATTCGGTAGTATCGGGGTTGAAAACGACCTCATTGGCAAATTTGGACAATCTACCCTCGATATAACGTGCTGCCGCTGCGGAGTCTCCCGTAATAGGGTCTCCCCAGTTTCCTTGACAGTCAATCAGGAGGTCCTTTTGTCCCAACTGTACCATGGCGTCTCCAATGGAAGCATCCCCATGGGGGTGATACTTCATGGTGTTTCCAATGACGTTGGCTGCTTTATTGAATCGGCCATCATCCATTTCCTTCAAGGAATGCAATATCCGGCGCTGTACGGGCTTGAAGCCATCATTGATATGTGGAACAGCACGATCCAAGATCACGTAAGACGCGTAATCTAAAAACCAATTCTCATATAACCCGGAAAGGGGAATGGTATTGCTTTGCTGATCTTGGGATGGTAATTGTTCGTTGTTATCGTCGATGTTGTTGATGTCGTCGCTCATGTACTATTTCATCTATTTTTGTTGGCCTGGCAGGTTGTTAAACTGCAAACCTTGTAAAAATACAAAATTCCTTTAACTCTTGGAGAGTTGTCCTAGCCATGTGGAGACTTTACTTCTTATATTTTTATTCTACAGGAATTATTGCATGGAATTTATGTTTTGATTCTCAGTAAATAGCGCATGAATTTCTTCTCTTATCAATCAATTTAGGTTCTTTCATTAGCCAAATAATATTTATTCACACCTGTATTATTTACTAATATTTTTAGTATTTTTGAGTAAATAATAATCGGTTTTTCTATGGAATTGTTTGATAATAAGCGTTTTGTTGCTCATTTGGATTTGGACACTTTTTTTGTAAGTGTCGAGCGTTTGAAGAACAGCCAATTTATTGGGAAGCCCTTAATTGTAGGTGGGTTGAGCGATCGGGCGGTAGTGGCCGCTTGCAGTTATGAGACGCGTAAGTTTGGGGTGCATTCGGCTATGCCGATGAAATTGGCCTTGCGCCTATGTCCACATGCGATCGTACTGCGTGGGGATATGGACAGCTACAGTTATTATTCGCGGGTGGTGACCGATGTGGTGCGCGATACTGTCCCAGTGATGGAGAAGGCAAGTGTGGATGAGTTCTATGTGGATTTGACAGGTGTCGATCGTTTCTTTGGTTGCAGCCAGTTTATGACCGAACTAAAGGAAAAGATCAAAAAGGAGAGTGGTCTCCCCATTAGTTATGCTTTGGCTTCCAATAAACTGGTGAGTAAGGTGGCGACAGATGATGCGAAACCCGATGGTAAAAAGGAGATTCTGCATGGCTTGGAGAAAGATTACTTAGCTCCCTTAAAGATTGAGCGTATGCCCGGTATTGGGCAAAAAACAGGAACTCTCTTGCAGCAGATGGGTGTGCGAACGATTAAGATTTTAAGCGAGATTCCTGTCCCTATGATGCAGAATCTCTTAGGGAAGAATGGTATTGATCTTTCCAGGAAAGCCAATGGTATTGACCCTTCGCCTATTGTGCCCTATTCAGAGCAGAAGAGTATCGGTACGGAAGAGACTTTTCAGCAGGACACGATTGATATGGTGTTTCTGAACAGCGAATTGATCCGTATGACGGAGCGTTTGACCTTTCAATTGCGCAAGCAGGAGCGCTTGACGGGCTGTGTGACCGTGAAATTACGCTATGCTAATTTTGATACGGTAAGTAAGCAGATGGTTATTCCCTATACGGCTTCTGATGCGGTATTGCTGAAGAAGGCCAAGGAATTGTTCACTAAGCTCTATGACCGACGGATGTTAGTACGCCTGATCGGCGTGCGGTTTAGTCACCTGGTTCAAGGATCACAGCAGATTAATCTCTTTGAAGATACCGAAGAGGCCGTACGACTTTATCAGGCTATGGACGCTATGCGTGCGCGATTTGGCGATGAAGCTATTAAAAGGGCCATATCTGCACCTGTGATTGATCCTAAAAAGCGGAGTCCTTACCGCGTGTAAGCTCGGCTAATAATGCATCCGAAGAGGCCGTGTGTGGGCCCTCATCCTGTACTAAGGAATGGAATACCTCAAAATACGCCGTGGACATCTTTTCCCAACTGTAGAGCTTCTTGGAGGCTTCTTGAAATTTCTTAGCCATGATTTGATACGGCAATTCTTTCTGCAATACATCCGTAAGTTGCTGCTTCCAGAATAAAACATCTTTAGATGGTAATAGGAGGCCATTCTGTTGATGGCGGATGGCATCCGTTATCCCCTCAATCCCCGAAGCTAATACTAAACTTCCTGAAAGGGAAGCTTCTAAACAAACCAAACCAAATCCTTCCATATCTCCAGGTACTTCAATATTGGGCATCAGGAAAGCCGAAGAGTTTGCCAAAAGTAGCTTAAGATCAGAAAAAGGAACTTTTCCTAGATGCTGTACTTTATTAGCAATATCTGGGCGTTTTAATAATTTCCGAATAGCCGCTTCATCACTTGGGTAACCAAGAAAAAGATTCAGTAGATGCCGAAATTTCTTAGGTAATAGGCTCATGCAGCGTTCGCCAAAACTGGTTTTAGGATTAAAGGGACCAATCATATACAGCTTAAAATCATTGGGCATAAGCGGTACGACTTCCTGGAGTAACCAAGAAAAGCCTTTGCGCTTTACAGGGCGACCTAAAGTCAGCATATAAGGCTGATCAGGTGAGATTTCCGGATAGCGTTTGTGTAATTCTTCCCGATTAGGAAGAGAAGACTGTGCTAGATCTAAATCTACACCGTTTTGAATTACGCGAATTAGATCAGGATAAATCCCGCGATCAATAGCAGCCTTGGCTGTAGCATGACTCACGGTGATAATCTTATCGTAAAATTGATTAAAACGAGGCAAGATTTTCTTTTGAAAGTATGCCCAAGGGAAGACCACATCCAAGCCATGTAGCGTTACTACCTTACGATAATTCGAATAGCCTTTATGAAATAAAGCCAAGGAAGCAATTAGTCCATCATTGAAATGAATCAACTTGATATTGGGGTTCTCTTTTAAAATCTTTAAAATCCTATGGTTTAAGTGAAAGAAAAAGGACAAGATAGAGCCTGATCCTTTGCGGTAAACCAATTTATGAACCTTGGTAAAATGACTGACGCCATGTATTAATTCATAACTCTGTTTTTCCATTCCACCAGTAGCTGGTGGATACTTATGACTTACGAATAATACTTCCCATTTCGTGGCTTGAGACATAATCAGATTTTTTAATGAATAGATAGAGTATAAATCCTATGGCAATCCAACAGAGCTGACGTGCTCTTCGGAGTATGGATACAGTGATCCATAAGGAAGCTGTGGAGATTCCAATGGCAGCAAGCATCATCTTGTTTCCCAATTCCTCAACCCCCAATTGTCCAGGAATAAAGGCGCCTAAGCTCTTGAATACAATGACACTCATGTCCAATAGTAAACCGTGCATCGGGCGGACATCATAGCCTAGGAAGCGTAATATCAAATAGAATTCCAAGCTTCCGACCACCCAATGTAGGGCAGCTAAAAGATAAGAATACCAAAACATACGCGGGTGACTCTGGTAAAAGGTCCGTATATCCCACAGTAAACCTTGGATTCGTAAGGAAAGGCGTCTCCAAAAAGATTGTCCTTGAGTCGGCTTAGCAGGCTTTGCCTGTTTTGTTTTACGACCTAACCAAAAGAATAAGGTAATTTTTGCTAAAGCAAGTACCGCAACGAGTCCATAAAACAAGGCACCGAATCTATCGATGATAAATTGCCCTGATGGACTTGACAATAACCAGATACAAGCAATTAGAAACAATAGGATTTGTGATAATACAGCCGTTATACGCGATGTAGCAACCGAATTGGCGGCATTGCTTGTGCCAATACCATAGGGTTTCAGAAGCTCCACTTTTAACATATCGCCACCAACAATGCTCGTTGGGTTGTATTGCCCTACGGTTTCTCCGACTTGTCGGAGCGAAAACAATCGGAATACCGAGATTTTATCTCGATCAGAACCTAAGCAAACATGCCAAGACCAAGTCCCGATGAGATAAGCCAAATAGGTTATTCCCATCAAATAAAGAAAGCGATAGCCGATGTTATGAAGCTCTTTCCATACGGCCTGGAAGTCCGTATTCCAGAGAAATATCCCGATAAAGATCAGTATACTGAGGAATAGTAGGGCTTTAATTTGCTTTTTTTGGATTCTCATTGTGCTACCAAAGCGAGATCATAGATAGGTTCTTCTGCCAGTTCATAAACATCCTCAAAATAAGTATCCGCAAGGGCAGACCAATCCAGTTGTTTGATGTAATCCATTCCTGCAGCACGGATCTGCTCGTTTAGCTTGTCATCAGATAGTATCTTATGAAGAAAGTACACGTATTCTTTGGCATTATTAGGCATACATTTAAATCCGGTATGTCCATGCTCCACTAAGCTTGCACTACCACCACCATTGGCTATGACAGGAGGAAGTCCAGAAGCCATGGCTTCAATAACTACATTGCCATAGGTTTCTGAGGTTGATGTGAATACGAATGCATCCGCAGAGGCATAAAGTCGAGATAGCTCTGCATGGTCTAGCTTGCCCAGAAAAATAGCTTTTGGCATGAGTTGCATCGCTTCTTCTTTAGCCGTACCATCCCCGGCAACAATGAGATTGTATTCCAACCCTTCAGCTTCCAATTGCTTATAGATCTCAATTAATGTCTGTATATTTTTCTCCCAAACCAACCTACTCGCGAATAGAATGTTTTTGCGTTTATTTCCACTGATAGCTTGTATATAAGTTTCACATCGTTTTCTAGGGTTGAATAACTTGACATCAATTCCTCGTTGCCAAAGGGTTAATCGCTCGGACTGTATTCCGATATCTTCCAGTTCCTTGATGATATTATTGGCAGGTACATAGACCTTTTGGCAATTGTTATAGAATTTAAGCATAGCCTTGCGCATCCAATTCTCGGCAGGTTTTATTAAAGAAGTGAAATTGCGGAAGTAGTATGCGATATAGGATATGAAGTGTGTGTGGTAAATGCTAATCACAGGGATGCCCTTGCGCTTTGCATATTTAAGAGCATAGAATCCCAATAGGGAAGGAGTGGCGATATGTATCACATCGGGTTGAAATTCCTGTAGAATTTCCTCCAGCTTTCCTTTTGCCAATTGAGGAACCGCAAAACTGTAATCGTCATTTATTGGGATCTTAAACGTTGGAACTTGATAAGATTGGCATCCCGCAATTTGACTTGGTCCTTTCCCGTAAATGAATAAATAAGAAAAAGAATTGGGATCTATACGATTGATTATCTGATACATCGTGCGCGATGCACCATCGAAATCCTCAAAAAGAATCTCAGAAAAAAATGCAACTTTCTTCATGGGGAAATAAAATTGTCTGTATCGATAAAAGTATCAACCATATGTTTACTTAATAAAAAGGACGTGTTAATTAATTATGAAGATTTAGCCTTGTTTTCGCCCTTCTTAAAGATTAGTAAATACTTAGAAAACAATCATTTAATGAATTCTAAAAATTGAGGTTACATTGCTTATTTAGTTTTGTATTAGATCAGTATTTCATTGGATGCTAATACAATTACCTTATCCATCGAGACCTAAATCCAAACACATCGGTTTGGTTGGTCTTTTAGCCCTTTTTGTTTTATTAGGTTTTATGTTCAGCTTCAGTCGGGTTGAGGATTCGAATGGGAAGTCTAGTTTGCTTGCTCCAGTTATGGAGGAAGCTCAAAAAGGCGAACTTTCTCTTTTGACCTATAATGTCGCAGGCTTACCTCAATTGATTTCCAGTGCAGAAACTCCACGAGCTTCTAGCATACGAGAGATTGGCAAGCAGTTGAACCGATTTGATTTAGTCAATGTACAAGAGGATTTTAACTATAACCGACAATTGTATGCTGATAATGTACATCCCTACCGTACAGAGACGATGGGGGGGGTTCCTTTTGGGGATGGCTTGAGTACACTTTCAAAATTTCCTATTTTAAAAACCGAACGTATTGCTTGGGAAGATTGCAGTGGGGCAGATTGTTTTACACCCAAAGGCTTCAGCTATCAGCGTATTCAGCTGGCAAAGGATGTATTTATAGATGTGTATAATGTGCATGCCACGGCACAGGACAATCCTGAAGCGGTAGCTGCCAGAAGAAAGAATATCTTACAATTGACTAAATATATACAGGAGAAGTCTGCCTCGCAGGCAATCTTGATTATGGGTGATTTCAATGCACATTATGCTTTTTCCGAAGATAAGCTTCATGATTTCCAAGAGCAATTGGGCTTATCGGATAGCTGGGTGCTATTGCAAAATAAGGGACTGTTGCCAAAGCATATCAAAGATTTTAAAGCCTTGCATGCTTTAGAGGTTACTGAGCATTGTGAAAGCATTGATAAAATCTTTTTCCGAAATAGCAGTCGTCTTCAATTCCAGCCAAGTGAGTATAAGATTGAACGCGATCTGTTTTCTACTCCTGAGGGGACACCTTTATCTGATCATTGTGCGGTGTCCATGAAAATGGCTTGGGAACTGCTGTAGCAAATTGGGATCGGCTGTTAGGTTATAGCGTATAACCTAATTTCCGCATGCTTAAGACCTCTACACTATAGACTTGGAATTCTTCCATTACCCGTCCATGTAGCTCATAAAAACCACTACCCAAGAATGGATATTGTCGTAATACTGGCGGGAAATGCACGGTATCCAACCAATTGCCATCCACATCCAAGAAGGTTCCAAAACACATACGATCTCCTTTGATGGTTCGGGTCTCTTTGATGGTCACCAAGCGACCGATGATCTTAACCTGTTGCCCCAAGTAATCGGGGAGTTTATCAGCGCGGATAGTGCCTTGTAATTGTCGGTTATCCAGTAATTCAAAGAAATCCCCAACAACAAAACCCAGCAGGTCCAATTCATCTTTCAGGTCTTCCATTCGGTCCAGCTCAAAGGCTGGCAAGCTGAATTGTACCTCCTCTGTTTCAAAAAGATTGACCGTAACAGCTTTCTCCACTCGTTTATTGCGGAAGTTCGCTTCCCAGAGCAAGGTTTTCTTATCCAATCCGGTAAAGCGTAAAGCCCCAATACGAATCAGGATATTGAGCTGCTCAGGAGCAGGCTGCAGGCGTTGTAGTACATCATGAAGACTGAGGTATGGGCCATTCCGCAGGCGCTCTTCCACAATCTGCAATCCGAATTCCTGTTCCAAACCCTGTAAGTGGATAAATCCTACATAGACCTGTTTACCCTGTATATTGCTGAGGTAATCGCTGTGATTGAGGCAGGGGAGTTCGACAATCCCTCCATTTCGACGTAGCTCATGGAAGTAAAATTCGGTACGGTAAAAACCTCCGAAATTATTAATCACCGCCACATAAAACTCCCGTGGATAATAGGTCTTCAGAAATAAGCTTTGATAACTTTCCACAGCAAAAGAAGCCGAGTGTCCTTTCGCAAAGGAGTAGCCACCGAAGCTTTCCATCTGCCGCCACACTTCGGCGCTAACAGCATCATCATGTCCTAATTCCTTACAATTAGCAAAGAACTTCTTTCGCATCAACTCGAACTTATTCTCCGAACGATACTTGCCACTCATGGCGCGGCGTAAAATATCAGCCTCCTCTAAAGAGATTCCGCCAAAATGGTGAGCCACTTTAATAACATCCTCCTGATACACCATCACACCGTAGGTCTCAGCCAGTAATTCCTTCATCTTGGGATGCAGGTATTCGATTTTATCCGGATCATGATACCGCTCGATGTACTGTTTCATCATTCCCGATTGAGCCACCCCTGGGCGGATAATCGAACTTGCAGCAACTAAGGTCAAGTAATCCGAGCACTTTAGCTTGCCCAATAATTGCCGCATGGCCGGACTTTCTATATAAAAACAACCAATTGTATCTGCCTTCTGTATCATATCTGCCAAGTTGGGATCATTAAAGAAACGCTCGACATTATGGATATCGATATGCTTGCCTTGGTTCTGCTGCACCAATTCCAAGGCATCCTTAATATGGCCTAATCCGCGTTGGCTCAGGATATCAAACTTAAATAAACCCACACGATCAGCCTCGAACATGTCCATATGCAGGGTCAAAAAGCCCTTGGGCGGCATCTCCAATACGGCATATTGCGCTAGGGGCTTTTCACTAATCAGCACCCCTCCAGCATGTACACTGATGTTGGTCGGGAAGTTGACCAGCAAGGCTCCATACTTCTGTATCCAACGTTGAATATTATCCTCAGGACTCCATTCGCGTTTATGCGCAAGCTCATCGATCTCCTCTTTTGGTAATCCAAAGACCTTGCCCAGTTCCCTTACAATAGCCCTTCGCTGAAAAGTGTTGTACATGCCCAGTAAGGAAACATGCTGTCGCCCATAGCGCATGAATAAATACTCAAATATGGCATCTCGATCCTTCCAACTGAAGTCAATATCAAAGTCGGGTGGAGAGCTACGATTTGGATTCAAAAAGCGCTCAAAATATAGGTCTAATTTAATGGGATCCACATCCGTAATCCGCAGGCAATAAGCAACCACCGAATTGGCACCACTACCACGACCCACATGATAGAACTTCTGCTCATTGGCATAGCGCAGCATATCCCAAACAATCAGGAAATAGGAACAGAACTTTGATTTATAGATAATGGCCAACTCTTTTTCCACCCGTTCTAAAGCTGCCTTATTGTTGGCACCATAGCGTATTTTACAACCTTCGATTGCCAACTTCCTTAGCAGTTCCTGATCGCCTTCTTCTGAAGCCGTAAAGTGCTTTTTATTCTTATCCACATGAAATTCCATGCTGATTGAACAGCTCTTGATAAGCTGCATAGTCTTGCTGATCACCGTAGGAAAGCGAGCAAAGGCAGCCACCAATTCCTCCTCCTCGATGAGCATCTCATTTGGGCCTGCAATATCTTCGGGGCTAAGTTTTGATAGGAGGGTATTTTTAGCAATAGCACGCAGAATGCGGTGTACATGATAGTGCGTCTTATCCTGATAAGTCACAGGATGCAGGACCACCCAACAATCTCGATCGATGGCCTCTTGCCAACTCAGTTTACTGAGGTCATCCATAGACAGTCCAACGACCTCTTGAGGTTGAAGTTCTTCTAATGGCGGATGCCCCCCAAAACGGTAGATAACCCATACATCTTCAATGTTGAAGTTAGGACGTGCAGGAAAATCTAACTTACGGCGCTTATGAAAGGATAAAAAATTATGAATAGCCAAGATACCGTCGTTATTCTTGGCAATTAATATATAACAAAATGTATTTTCATTGCGGACCTCCGTTCCTAATAATGGCTTTATTCCCGCCTCCTGACACTTCAATACAAAGTCCCAACAATCGGCCGTACTGTTGATATTCGTCAAAGCCATGGATGTAATACCCATACGCTGTGCCCGCTCTATCAAATCCTTCGGCGCAAAAGTTCCATAATGGAAACTAAACCATGTTTTACAATTCAAATACATCGTACAAGATTACGAAATCTAATACTTAAACACTAAAAATATTAGTAATATAAAATATATGTAGCTGTTAATTAGCAGAATAAATAATTCAGAATTTATAGCTTATGTATTTTTTGTAATGGTCTTAATGACGAAGGGCTGAACTAAAGTCCAGCCCGATTAAAGGTGCAAAAAAGGAATATATTTTATTCAGCGATGCTAAATTATGCCGAAGTAACCTCAGTGCCTGTCCATTCCCAATCTAGTGTCAGGGATACAGCGAGGTGATCGGATAATGCTTGTCCTGTTGTATTCGTGAAATGTTCTATTTCCACCTCATAAGCTGAGGGGGTGAAGCGCAATTGTTTATTCCCACGGAAAAAGATTTTGTCTAAACTTTCCGTTTCATTAGTGAGGCTCAGCATGTGCAAGGCAACAAACTTGGGCTTAATCTCTGGGAATACGCCCTTTTGCAGGAATTGTACCCATCCATCAGAAAGACCGGTTGTCAATAGGAACTCGTGAAGGTTATCCCGTTTATAAGCATAATGCGCATTGAAGTCACCCATGACGATAATAGGTCGATCTGCAGAATTCTCCAAGATATAATTAGCCAATTGACGGAGATTTTCCCGTCTTGCGCGTGCTGCACGGGCGACATCACTGGAATTGGCATGCACATTATAGACATCGATGATGACATGTTGATCAACTTGAATCTGTGCATAAGTGAATCCTTTTACCGTCCAACAGTCAGGACCACTGCAATGACGCCAAGGGATACGGCGATAAGAAACAATAGGATAATTAGATAAGGTATTCAAGCCATCTCCAATTGGAATTTTACCTTTATGATCGGTACGATAGGGATGCTTGTTTAATGAATAGAAGGCCGTATTGTAATTAAAGTCCTCTTGGACATTCACAATGTCATAACCTAAGACCTTTTCCCCAATCTCGGCAATGCTTATCCGCCGAGGTAGCTTAGCTGCTGATATGCCCTGGGGTAGGCCAGCGATGTTATAGGTTAATAATTTCAAGGACCCTCGACTTTCATGTTCTTCGGGAACATCCTTGGGAGATAATTCAACTAAAATTAACTTACGTCTCAGTTTTTTGAAGATCAATAGGACCACTATGATCACAACTACAAGAATATAAACTACAACCATTAATAAACTATTATGCCAATAAAGATAAACCGTATTGATTACCTTAATCTTTATTCTATGTTAAGTTATCCTTATTTCCACCGCTGATTTTCTAAAATCTTTAATTAACAACACGAAACGGTAAGTATCTGTTTAGACTTGCCATAAAAAAAGACCTAATCCGAAGATTAAGTCTTGTTATTTTATTTTTTATCGGAGTCTTTTCCATTTTCATCTTCCGAATCTTTCAAGTTCTCATAGGGATTCTCTTCCGATTCGTTGACTTCTTTATAGGTGACCTCTGTTTTGGGTTCTTCATAGGGCTTGTCCATCGTTACGTGCACATCCATCTCAATCTTCTTTTTATTCTTCGGAAGTCGGACGATTCCCCATTTCATGAGCAGTTCCTGTGTCGCATTACGTTTTAGGTGTTCTTTTTCAGGTTCGCCAATTAAGAACCCAAATGCTTCCATACCCGGAGAAGCATCAAAGATCACTTTCAAGGTAGCAATCATTGGTAGGGCAAGGATCAAACCCGCTAATCCAAAGAGCATACCACCTATTAAGATACCGATGATGGCCATCAATGGGTTGATGCTCACTTTACTTCCCACGATATTAGGGGTAATGATATTTCCTTCGAGGAATTGTACGACCTGAAACCAAGCCACAACCCCCAAGGCATACCAAGCACTATCCTTGGTTGCCAAGGCAAATAATGCCGGTAGAATAGATCCAATAGCAATACCGATATAAGGCAATAACATAAGTAAGGACGCCAAGGAACCAAAAAACCAAGCATAATCAATACCCATCGCCATCAATCCTACCGTATTCAATACAGCTACAATACCCATTACGGTTATTAAACCAACCAAATAACTCTGTACTACTTCATAAATCTTATTCAACACCTCATTAACCTTATGTTGAGCGGAAGATTTAAAAGCCTTAAAGAAGAATTCCCGAAAGAAGTCACGGTAATACAACAAGAAAAAGCTAAATAAGGGAACCAGGATTGCGCTGGCAAGCATATTCCCGATTGACCCAAAGGTCGATCCTAACATACCTCCTGCATTCTCCAAGGATTTGTTTCCTTGCTCCCTTAGCTTGTCCATGACCTCTGTTTTCTCAATGCCGAATTGGTCTTGCAACCATTTCTGCCCACGCTCCAATACAGATAATACCTTGTCAGTAATTGCCGTGGCATCTTTACCGATAATAATACTCTCATGAACAATAAACCAGATTAACCCTGATATTACTGCAATTGCCACAATAACCGCTAGAATCGAAGAGAATGCCCTTCCTAAATGCAGGCGTTCAAAGAATCGTGCTAAAGGAAAAAGCGAAATAGAAATCAGGATGGAAAAAAGTAGGGGTAACAATACGCCTTGGCTCACAACCATAAATGCGATGATGAGTGCCATAGCGAGTAGGGTTGCCGCTAGCTCCATCGAGTAGGGTCTTTTGGTTTGATTATTTTCCATATGGTCTTATAACGTGTTTGATATTTTTTTGTTTTTCCGCTCCCAGAAAATTACATATAAAAATGCTAAAAATATGATGACTGCATTTCCATACATGATTCCAGGTATTCTGCTGATATGATCGTGATAGATGTAGCCTGCAAATACTGCGCCAGCGCCTATCCCTGCTTCTAAGGCTATATACATGGTCGCCATCGCCTTTCCACGGTATTGTGGTAATGAAAGATCGATTGTCCAGGCGTTCACCGCAGGAGAGAAAATACCCGTTCCTATCCCATAGATACAGGCTCCGATGACAAGGTGGAAAATACTATCGCTATAACCGATGTAAAGGGCAGATAAGGTGACCACCAATAAGCCAACCTTCATCACCGAGATTCGGCCATAGCGGTCAGCAACTTTACCAGACACCATCCTAATGCCAATGGAGGCTAAGGTATAGGCCGTAAAGAAAAGACCTTTGTTTTGTATGCCCAAATGCTCACTCCAATCCGGAATCAGGGTTAAAATCACGCCATAAGCCGTATAGGAAAATAAAGTCACTATAGCTGCAGGAATCACGCGTACCTCAATGATATCCCTGCGGGAAATACGAAGCATGCGGTAGTGAAAACGTTCTTTGTTTGCCAGGGTTTCTTTCATATTCATCACGATGATGATGGATAGAAAAGCAAAGGCAGAGGAGCTGTAAAACATCGTTTGCAAACCAAATAGCATGGCGATGTAACTGCCTACAGCGGGACCTAGTGCACCACCAATACTAAAACATAAGCCATGCATACCCAGCGCTTCTCCCCAACGGTTGGAAGGGATAATATCAGCAATATAAGCGGATGTGGCAGTAGGTTTAAATCCTGTAGAAAAACCATGCACCAGTCGGAGCATAAAGAAGCCTGCTACAGTAGTCAGGATAGGGTAAAGGAATCCACAGAGTACACAGACAGTTGAGCCTATGGCCATCACGGGTACACGGCCCCATTTATCGGTTAGACGACCACTAAAGGGTCTAGAAATGCCTGCAGTAAGTGTGAATAAGCCAATGATTAAACCTTTATGTTCAGCACCACCCAAAGAACTCAAGTAATTGGGCAATTCTGGGATAATCATGTTAAAGCTTGCCGAGAAGAGTAATGAACTCAAGCATAGCAAACCAAATTGTAAGGTATATAGCGGTCTCTGATCTTCTATGGTATTTCCCTGTTTCGTATTATCCATTTCCACGTGTCAATTTTTGTCGGCATATTTCCGAACAAAAGATGGTTGTCGCCACTGCTACATTTAAGGATTCTGCTTGACCAATCCGGGGAATGGTCACTCTTTTCTGAATTTTTGAAATTATCTCCTCGGAAATTCCATTTCCTTCATTTCCCATGATAATCAAGCCTGCATCAGCAAAATCCGTTTCATAAATGGAGTCTCCATCCAATAGAGCGCCAAAACTTGGTAGGTCACATTGATTGAAAAATTGAAGGAGATCTACATAATGGATTTTTATGCGAGATAGGGAACCCATGGTTGCTTGAACCACTTTTGGATTATAAGCATCGACGGTACCTATGGAACAAATGATATTCTCCATGCCAAACCATTCCGCTGTACGGATGATGGTTCCTAAATTCCCTGGATCCTGTACATCATCTAGCACTAAGCTATGCTTGTTTTGTAGGTCAGCGAGGTTTAAATCATCCGATTTTGGAAGCTCCACCAAGGCTAATGCCCCCTGAGGGTTCTTTAAGCTGCTGATCTTTCCAAATTCTTGAACTGTTACTTCTTCGAGTTTTATATTTTGAGGTATTTTCCCCACTTTTGCAACGGCATCTGCTGTAGCCCAGATCTTTTGTATCTTGTAAGAGGAGTTGATGAATTCTTTAACAGATTTGATTCCTTCTACCACAAATAATTGATGCTGGGAGCGAAATTTTTTATGCTGCAATGACGTAATTAAACTGATTTGTGCTTTTGACAACATAGGGCGAATGACTAAAGAAAGAAGTTTACTATTTTTTGCAAGTATAACGTTTTTGTTGCTATTTTTTGCAGCATGTAGGTCTGCAAAATACCTCGAAGATGATCAGGTATTGGTAACCGATATCGATATTAATGGGCTCAGTCCACAATTAAAAGAGAGTGCCGGCACTTATGTAGCCAATGAAATTCGCCCAAATTCTCCCCTTTATTTGAGTATTTATAACATCTTTAATACCCGTAATGGCCGATATAAAACCGATGGGATTAAAAATGTAGGTGAAGCCCCTCATATTTTAGACTCTGCATTAGTCGAACTTTCTTCCAATCAAATTCAACGCTTCTTACAAACGAAAGGATATTTTAATGCGCAGGTAAAACCTCAGGTTGAAATCAAGAACAAGAAGGCGAGGGTTGCATTTCAGGCAAATCCAGGAGCGCCTTACCTCGTGAATGAGATTAACAGAACGGTAGCTGATCCCAATGTGGATAGTATTTACCAAAAAGATGTAATACCTAATAGCACCTTGAAAAGTGGGAAGCAATACGATGCTGCTGATCTTTTCTTTGAACGCGAGCAATTGTACAACCGCATGCGCGAACAGGGTTATTACGATTACCTGCGTCAGTATATGCGTGTTGCGGTAGATACCATTGGTTTAAATAATCAGACTAATTTGGGTATTCAGGTCTCCAATCCAGATAGTGCTGCTAACCATCAAGTCTATACCATCGATAGTGTCTATTTTAAAATTGAGGCAGCAGAAGATGCCTTAAGAAAGAATAGCATATCGAACTTTGATACCCTACGCCAGATTGTTTACACCGATGAAACGGGAAAGTTCAAACTATCACCTCTATCCCGTTATGCCTATTTGCGCAGAGGACAAAAGTATAGCAGTTTGAACGAAGAGCTTTCCTACGACCGTCTGTATGAAATGAATGGTTTCCGATCGGTAAAAATCAATTATAACAAGAAAGACTCGGCCAAACTGGATGTACAATATGTGTTGATTCCACGTGCAGCAATGAGTAATCAGATGGAAGGTGAATTTACCTTCAGCTCGGGGATGAGTGGTTTTAACGTGGGTAATACCTTTTCGCACCGTAATGTTTTCGGCGGCTCAGAAACCATTGAGGTTAAAATGCGCTATGGGGTCTTGTTTGATTCCAGGTTACCGGGAAGTTTATCGGATAAAATCTTTAACAATGATTTCCAAATAGGGGTTAATTTGTCCTTTCCACGCTTGATGACACCTTTTCGGGTACGTAGTGTTGGTCGATTTGGCTTACCTAGAACGACCTTCTCATCCAGCTTACAGCTCTTTTTCCAAGACCAGACCTATGCCAATCGTTATTTCATCAATAGCCTGAACTATTTGTGGTATGAAGCAACTAATAAGCAGCATAGTTTTACACCTGTAGTAATAGAGTACCGTGATGGTCGATTAAATGACAAATTCATGCAAAACCTCATTGATCAAGGTTATGAGTTATATGTACGAAGCAATAACCGACGCTATTTTGGCTTAGGTTCTCAATATGCATTTACCTATAACGCGCCAAAATTAACGAGCAAAGAATCCTTTCATTACTTCCGAGGGGCAGCAGATATCAGTGGAAACCTATTGGGTTTACTTGGAAATGCCTTAAACCTGAAAGTAAATGATAAGGGGGAGAAAATGCTATTTGGGGTTCCATATTTGCAATATGTAAAGGGCGAAGTTGATTATCGACTTTATAAATATCTAGGAGGCAATAAGCAATTTGTCTTCCGCTTTAACTCGGGTGTTATTGTCCCTTATGGCAATAATTCTACTTTAATCATCTTCGAGAAGAGTTTCTTCTCAGGCGGTATGAATGGCATCCGTGCTTGGCAGGCAAGAACTTTAGGTCCGGGAGGATACAACCGCTCTACAAAGCCAGAGAATATCCGTCTTAACCTTCGTAACCTAGATCAGTTAGGAGAGGTGAAGATAGAAACCAATGCCGAATATAGGTTCCGTATGCTCAATAACTTCTTCGGTGCCAAACTGAATGGGGCGACCTTTGTCGATGCTGGAAACATCTGGCGATTGCGAAAAGATGACTTCAATATTGATGGGGAATTCGTGGGCAACCGTTTCTTATCACAGATTGCCATCGGTACAGGATTTGGCCTACGTGTGGATATGGATTATTTTACGATTCGCTTAGATGCAGGTCTAAAAGTGAAAGATCCACAATTCAGAGGTTCCAATCAATGGGTGATTCAGCATTTGTTCAACTCCAAGGACTTTAAAAATCAATATGCCTTGACCAATTCTCCTGATCGGTACAATTTTATCCAATACAATTTTGGAGTTGGAATGCCTTTCTAATGCTTAAATCAAATTCTTAATCCCTAAGATGCTGCTTTCGATCAATTCCCGAACGTCTAATCCTTTGCTGTAGTTCAGGTAGAAGTAAATGATGGCCAAGATCAATAAGGTAATCAGGAATCTTTTGAATTTATAGGCTATATACAAGATCAAAAGTGGAATGATTAAGAGAAGCATTCCGGAGATTTTATAAGGTGTAATACCTTTTTCCGTTACGCGCAGGAAAAATAATTTTCCAATATCTTTCTGTCCCGATTTATGTTTAAAATAAACAAAGGTAGAGGAGGCAATAGGGTTGGATGTAACAGCTACACCATCGGCAAACTTCAAATCCTGTTCAAAACCATTGATGGTGAAACGGTAATTTCCTTGAATGTTATTGTTTGTTTTTTCGAGGGAGTCTGTTGCAATAATTGCGAGCTTACCATTCTGGGATAGGTTTTCTTTGACCATAAAATCCGATATCGCCACCTGTTGAGCGGTAGATGCTAAGGGAAGTAAACCAATCAAGGCAAGTAATAAGCCGATTATCCAGCAGTTTTTCATCTTGCAATGATACAAAATAGATGGGATTCTAAAAATGCTCTTCTGCCAATTCTCTTTTTATTAATTCCCAATGTCTTCTTATCTTTGCTCACATTAAAAAAATTAAAAGCAAAATTTTATGTTGCAATTAAATTACATCCGTGAAAACAGGAATGAAGTAGTTGAAAGGCTTGCCGTAAAGAATTTCAACGATGTAGAATTGGTAGATCAGATCATTGCCCTAGACGAGCAACGTCGTAAGGTGCAAAACGAATCCGACTCCATTGCAGCTGAAGCAAACTCATCGGCAAAGCAAATTGGAGACCTGATGCGTCAAGGTAAAAAAGAAGAAGCCGAAGCCATCAAATCCAAGTCCGCAACATATAAAGAGCAAATCAAACAATTACAAGATACGCTTGAGCAGGTAGAAAAGGATTTAAACCAAAAGTTGTTATCCCTGCCTAACTTGCCTTATAAGTTGGTGCCAAAGGGACTAACCCCAGAGGATAATGAAGTGGTATTAACAAACGGAGAAGTCCCTTCTCTTGCTGCTGACGCCCTGCCACATTGGGAACTTGCTGCGAAATATGATATTATTGACTTCGAGCTAGGTACCAAGGTTACTGGTGCTGGGTTCCCTGTTTACAAAGGAAAGGGAGCTCGTTTGCAACGTGGTCTGATTAACTTCTTTTTGGACGAAGCTGCAAAAATGGGATACCGTGAGGTACAAGTGCCTATCGTCGTAAATGAAGCTTCTGCTTATGCTACAGGTCAATTACCTGATAAGGAAGGGCAGATGTACCATGTTACGAACGACGATCTTTATTTAATTCCTACTGCTGAGGTGCCTATTACGAATATCTACCGTGATGTCATTGTGAAAAGCGAAGATTTCCCAATCAAACATTGTGGATATACGCCTTGTTTCCGCCGTGAAGCTGGATCTTATGGAGCACATGTTCGTGGATTAAACCGTTTACACCAGTTTGATAAAGTTGAATTAGTACAAATCGTTCATCCTGACCATTCTTATGATACATTGGAGGAAATGAGTGCCTATGTACAATCTTTATTGCAAAAATTAGGATTACCGTACCGTGTATTACGTCTTTGTGGTGGCGATATGAGTTTTACTTCTGCTATGACTTACGATATGGAAACTTATTCTGCAGCACAACAGCGCTGGTTAGAAGTATCTTCTGTTTCTAATTTTGAAACTTATCAAGCAAATCGCCTAAAAGTACGTTTCAAAAATGATGATGGTAAAACCACCTTGGCGCATACATTAAATGGTTCTGCCTTGGCATTGCCACGTATCGTAGCTACTTTATTGGAAAATAATCAAACGGATAAAGGAATTAAAATTCCTGAGGTATTAGTTCCTTACGTAGGTTTCGAATATATCGATTAAAGAAAGCCTTTTTGGCATCTTATAAAATACAACAGCGAATATACTTGCTTATCAAGTTTATTCGCTGTTGTTGTTTAAAAACGTTATTTCTTTTCGTTGAACGGCTCAATCAAAATTTGAGATAAAATAAAATGCGCCAATCAAGAATAAAACAAAACCAATAAAGAGCAGTCTATACTCTACCTTAGTGTCTAAGTTATTATTCTTCCGAATTAGGCTTTTTACGAACCAAGCTAATTCAAACAACAAAAGATACCCTAAGGTTGTGAGCCAGAAATAGAAAAACCCATAACCATAACTAATATCATCATCGTATTGAAACCAACTGGTGATTAAAATAATGGGTAGAATTAAAAAGATCAACCCGATAGTCCAACGCTTAGCGATAGTGGATGACATCATTGATTTAATTTTATTTTCTGATCTTACATAGGGCCACTTGGAGCCATTATTTCCTGTTTCTCAGCTATTAGGATTTTATGCTGATGATCCAACTTGAAGGATAAAAATCCTGATTCTAATAATTGCTGGATGGCGTTAAAGCATTTCAATTTGTTTTTTGTAGCATCAAAAACAATCTGCTGATTACCGAGAGAAACTAGTTCCACCTCAACTACCTGAGTTTTAGCATCCGGATCTGGTTTCTTTTTAATATTCAGATTAACAATGTCATGCTTACCGGTCCATTTTCCCTTACAATCCTTTTCGTTTAAGACGAGCTGGAATTTTCCATCTTTGGTAAAACTGATGTAGCTCGGAAGTTTGTCTTCTTTATAAAAGAAAATACGGTCATCGCTCAATACCGAAAGGTCAATGTACCATTTGTTTGCCGTTAAAATACTGTCTGTTTGTGGCTTGGCATAACGCTCTCTATTAACAGCTTCCACTTGTTGGGCATTACTGTAGCTTACAAAACCCATAACGAATAATGCTATCAGAAGAATACATCTCCTGATTAAGCTTGTTTTTACGCTTGCTTTCAAATCTTATACTTTTATTGATAGTTAGTACCGTGAATATATATATTATTAACCAAAATAAGAGGTGTTAGTTTAAATTTTTAATGAAGTATGGTTGGGATCAGTTATCGTTGTAGATGGTCTGTAATTAGGAAAAGTTGAGGATGAATTTTGATTAGGAATGCTTCGATACTCATAAGGATTTTCTAGGGATATAGTACGGATCTTATTCGGATCTCGTTCGCTTCTAACCGAACGAGATCCGAAGGAGTTCCGAACAAGTTCCGAAGGAGATCCGAATAAGTGTCGAAGGAAACAGGTGAGAAAGACGATGAGACAACAGACAAAAGACAACAGAAATTAGATGATTTTCAACATCTATGGCGTGGAAATAAGATTGCTATTCACAACTCAGAGCGAAGCGAAGAGTCTTTTGTCCTTCCACAAGACCTCGTCATTCTTTATCGAAGATAAAGAAACTTCAAACTGTCTAGATAGCACATTAGGTAGGGGCGGTACTGAGTGAGTTTGAGGTGGGGGGGGAACCCCGACGAAAACGAACGGAATGTCCGCCCGTTTTAATGAAATTAATAATTATAAATGTCTTGCATTTGGCGGGCGATGCATGCATCGCCCCTACAAACAATCGTGAAATTATTAATCCTGTTCACCAAAACTGTAGGGTCGAAGCATGCTTCGACCGCTTATACAAAACCCTGTAAATTAACCATTGCTGATTTATATAGTTTGAAGTTCTTTCGGCAAGCCTCAAGATGACGCGGTCTTGTGGGGGTGGAGAAGAGACTCTTCGCTTCGCTCTGAGTTGTAATTATCAAAATTGCTATCCCGCTATAGGTCTAAATACTAAACACTTACTACTAACTACTGCCCGAAGGGCTCAGACTCTTCGCTTCGCTCTGAGTTGTAAGTGCTGTAGTTTTTAGAGCGGGCGATGCATGCATCGCCCCTACATATAATGCTTAAAAATTAAAGATTTAAATCGCTAATAGGTCTAAATACTAAATACTTACTACTAAATACTACTCAACTCCTTGGCTCCATTCTTACCAAATATTGGTCATTATCGTCCTCAAAAAGAACTTGAACCACCCAATTTAGTTCATGGGCAATTTTGATGAGGGTTTGCTGGTCGATGTAGAGCCATTTGAAGGGTTCTCCTTTTTGATCTTTGTATTCGTATTGGAAGTTAATCTCACCAAAATAATATTCTGGTCGTTTTATCTTGTATTCTTCGTAAAGATAGGAGATGTCGGAACTGTCAAATAGCAATTGGCCACGGTCAGTAAGTAGTGTCTTTGCGTGATGAAGTAGGTTTTTAAAGCCTTCCAAGGTTCCTGCGATCCCGATGCCATTCATAAGAAATAGGAGGGTATCGAAGGTTTGGTCTTTTAATTGAAAGAAATCTTGGTTTACGACATGCTGAACACCGCGTTCTCGCATGATATTGCATGCAATCTCTGATATTTCCAATGCGGTTACATCAAATCCTTTTTCTTGTAAATAAAGGGCATGTACGCCTGTTCCGGCACCTACATCCAATACCTTCCTGTCGCATAGGGATAATGCGATGTATTCCAATTCAGGAATATCGTCTTCCTCTCTGTAAAATACTTCAACGGGCATTTCTTCAATGTCTCCATAGCTACTATGAAGTAGTAAAGGATGTGTTAATTCGCCTTTTTCCTTGTAATCGAACAAGGCTTCGCCATATACGTCTCTAGCCATGCTGATGAATGTTTAAGAAGCGGATAGCCATTTGGATTTCTTCAGGGTTCCCGGTATGTTTTTTAGGTTCATCGGAAAGCTTAATGACAGGAGTCCATTCACCTTCATCAGGGAATGCCTCAGTCATTTTGAGTACAATATTCATGCGGTCTAATCCAACATCATTGGTGAAGTCTGTACCTATACCAAAGGAGAATCCGATTTTGTCTTTAGCAAATTCAACAATTTTAACCACTTTTTCATAATCTAATCCATCGGAAAAGATGATGGTTTTAGTGAGGGGATTAATGCCTTTACTTAAATAATGATCGATGGTCATTTGCGCGAATTCAATAGGATCACCGCTGTCGTGACGAACACCATCGAATAATTTGCTGAGTTTTTTATCGAATTGTTTGAAGAAGACTTCTGTTGTATAGGTATCGGATAGTGCTATCCCCAAGTCACCACGGTATACGTTGGACCAATTCTCCAATCCAACAAGATTTGCCATCTTATAACCGTATTTGGCAGCATGGAACATGAACCATTCATGTGCATGGGTGCCAATAGGCTTAGTATGATATTTCATGGCAAAGTGCACATTGCTGGTCCCGATAAAGGTATTTGAAGGGTGTTCTTTCAAGGCTTTGATAACAAGATCATGTACCGCTAAGGAATGTCGACGTCTAGTTCCAAAGTCGGCGATGGTGATATTCAATTTATCGTATTTGTACATCTTGTCATGTACAATCTTCATCACTTCTTCATCATCGACACGTTTCTGTCCGGTCATTTCGTAATAAAGCTCGCATATAAGGGACATTAGTGGAACCTCCCAAAGAATGGTTCTATACCAATAGCCTTCAATTTTGACGGTTAGATCGCCTCCTTCTTGGATGATTTCCACTTCCTCTGGATCATAATGATACCCTTGAAGGAAGTCGAAGTATGTAGGATCAATATAAGGGCAAGTTTTTGCGAAAAAATGTTTTTCGGCTTTAGTTAACTGCAGGGTTGCCATGTGGTCAACTGCCTCTCGAAAACGAGCCGCAAAGCCTTCAGGGAATTGATGCTTTCCACGGTTAATAAACTGGTACCGTGCTTTGGCCTTCGGAAATAGTTTAACCACAGCATATTGCATGGTGAACTTGTAAAAATCGTTGTCTAGTATGGATGTTAATCTCGCCATATCCTAATTTGTTGTGCTATTGCAAAACAATGAAATTAAGAAAAAGTTAGGAGAATGTGTCATTTGAGGGTGGAGGAGACAGGGATTTTGGAGGTTTTATAGAGGGGTGGTTTTGCTATGCGGGTGATAAGATGATATGGGTAAAAAAATCATTTTTGTGGTGATTTCCGTTTTAATTCAAAGTAGTATTCAATTGACATATCCCTTTCTTCCTTTTTTAGAATTTGAGTATCAATTACCCCATCTCTATATTCTCTTATTAATACGGAATCTAAAATTTTAATTGATGTGGGTGTATTATTTGCTAGACTGTCAAAAATTGACTTTACATATTTTTCATATTCCTCATCAGATAATTCTTTATTGTTCTGAGTTTTATTTGTTTTTGGCTGAGCCAAATCAACCTTTGAATTACCATCTTGATCTAATTCGAGGTTAAGAGTATCTATTGAACCATCTCTGAATTTCCTTATAGCAATTGATCCCATGACAGAAATATGAGAAGGATGTGAATTACTTACACTGTCAAAAAGAGCCTTAGCACGTATTTGATCTTCATCAGAAACTACAAGAGCATCTTGTTTTTTTCTTATACCACAAGAATTTATTATGATAAAAGCCGTTCCTAGAATAAAAATTGTAGAAATACTCCAATTTTTTGAGTAGAATATCATAGATTAATAATTAGTGTTATGTAAATATATCACAAAGATTTGTATAAATATGCGCGATATGTTAAATATTTTTCCGTGTCGAATATTTATTTCTCAATGATGAAAAATATAATTATTGACGATACGACTTCGAAGTTGATCTGGAGGCTTTGTAGTAATGTGGTTTTGAGGCGAGGGATGAATTTGATTTGCAGTTGATGCTTGCGTGGAATACCTACAATCATGATTTTAATATTCATAAGCACCATAACTGTAGGGTCGAAGCATGCTTCGACCGCGCAAAAGCTAGACTACCCTTATCAAACCATTAGGTAATTCTGATTGAAATAGTTTGAAGTTTGCTCAGCCAGCTTCGCAATGACGCGATCTTGTAGGAGAAGGTGAGACTCTTCGCTTCGCTCTGAGTTGGAAGTGTTCTAAAATAAGCGGTCGATGGATGCATTGATCCTACAAGCAATTGTTTCTTGAGAATGTGGGTTTGAAAATCTGTTTGTTTTAATGAACATATTGGATGTTTTGATGAAAACGGGCGGACATTCCGTTCGTTTTCGTTGGGGATGAATCCCCTTCCTCAAACACACTCAGTACCGCCCCTATCTAATAAGACCGATTCGCTACTAGATGATAGACAACAGACAAAAGATTGAAAGTCTGTTATCTGATGTCTGCTATCTGACATCTCTCAAACAACAAAAGGGACAAGCATTAGCTTATCCCTTTTACTTGGCAGGATTTAGATTTTCTATCCCACTATTACACTCAACAATCTAAATCCTGTCCGATATTTACTTTTGTTTCAACTCTATTTTTCTATAGTTGGTATGACGCCAAAGGTCTAAATACTAACTACTTAATACTAAATACTATCTTATGCCTCTGCCAGAGTTACCACGTTCGCCACGGCTGCTAGATGCTGCTCCACGGCTTTCTCCACCTGAGGAACGGGAAGAGCCTGCGCTACGTTCAACTGCTGGTCTGCTGCTTTGTGAGCGGCTAGGGCTGTTGTTTGTTTGGAACACTCGGCTAGGTTGGCTCTGTCTAGCTTCTGGTTGACGTTGCTGACGTTCTTGTCTTGGAGCCGATTGTACCGGTGCAGATTGTCTAGGGCTAGATTGTCTTTGTTGACCTCTGCTCATAGATTCTGTACGGCTTGGCTGTGACGAACGTTGCGGTGTTTCCATACGGCCACTGCGTGAACTGCTAGATCTGCTACTACCAACGCTTTCGTTACCACGTGAACTCGATCCTCTGAAATCATAAGAACGGTTGCTAGAGCTCGTTCCAGGGCTTCCTGCTTGACTGCGAGAGCTACGGCTAGATGATGATCTATCTGCTCTTTCAGTACGTGTAGTTGCATTGGAACGACTGTTATTGTCATTTGAATTACCGATGCGCATCACACGTTGTCCATTTGCATCTCTTGTGATGTTATAGCCTCTGTCTGAACGTGAGCTTGCTTCTGATCTTCCACTAGATGAACGAGAAGTTGCTCCTGTTGAACGGCTGCTTGCAGATCCTCTTGCAGATTCTGAACGTGATATCGTTCCGCGGTCGTTTGTGCGACTAGATGATCCACGTCCTGATTCAGAGCGAGAGATCGTACCACGGTCGTTACTTCCACGTCCAACACCAATTCTTTCTGAGCGGTTAGCACGCGAAGAGTTTCTGTCTGGACGGTAAATGGAAACACTGTTTCTATCTACACGACTTCCTGCACGGTCACGACTGAACGATACATTGCGTACATTGACATTCCGACCAATGTTGCGTTCAATATCACGACGCGATGGTCCACCGTAGTAATGGTTGTTATTTACGATGTATGTATTGTTGATAATCGTCGTTCTGTTATAGATGTTACGATTTCCGTATGACCAATAACGAGGCATATAATTATCGTAGATGTTTCTAGTAGGGATAAAGATCCATAAGTTGATTGGAAGGCCAATGCTAACATTTACGGATATACCAGGTGACATAGGAGCCCATCCATAGTAACCACCACCATTACGCCAGTCTACCCAAGCAGGTCCCCATTCATATCCAGGTACCCAAGCCCATCCACGGTGACCACGGTGAATCCAACGACCATAATGGAATGGAGCCCAACCCCAATCGTAATTAGATACCCAAGTATTACCATATTCAGTCATGGTCCAATAACCATTGGTACCATAAGGACGGAAGTCACGGCCAGCATTAGGATACCATACATCACCATATTCATAGTCTCGGTCCCAATCGCCATAAGGGCTTAACTCTTCGTAAAAGTCATCAAATTCCAAATCATCATCATAATATCCTTGGGCAGCGACATTCTTCACGGTAAAAACACTAAAAATCATGAATAAACATGTTGCGAATAGTGTAGATGTCTTTAAATTTTTCATATGCCAACCAAATTAAGTTTTACGCTTATTTTGTCTTTATGACCGCAGATGAAACGTAAAGGTTTAATTGTATAATTTTTTTGTCAAACTTTTTTGATTCAATTGATGTATATTGGATAATTGTACTGCTGAAACGTGGAAAAAAAATAAATTCGTACATTTGCGAGCACTATTGACAAAGCTGGAAGAATAAAGTCAAGACTATATCGGTTAATTAATGGCAAAAAAAATAGAGTCCTTACTACTGGAATTTGCGAGTTTACATCGTTTTTTGATGCGATTCTTTCGTGAATTGGTAAGTCCCCCATATGAGTTTAAGGAAATTATCAGACAATGTTATGAGGTAGGATGGAAGTCTTTTCCTTTGATTAGTTTGACTGGTTTTATTGTTGGATTTGTATTTACGAAGCAATCTCGACCGTCCTTAGAGGAGTTTGGAGCCACGTCTTGGTTGCCTGCTTTGATATCTATTGCTATTGTTCGTGCTTTGGCACCTTTGGTGACCGCATTGATTGCTTCCGGTAAGGTAGGTTCGCAGATTGGGGCAGAGTTATCCTCCATGAATGTTACAGAACAGATCGATGCCATGGAAGTTTCTGGTACAAATCCTTTCAAGTTTTTGATTGTAAGTAGAATTATTGCTACAACGATTATGATTCCTATTCTGTGTTTTTATGTAGCAGGTATAGGTCTGGCTGGAGGTTACCTAAGCATCATTTCCAAGGACCAGTTAAGTATCCTGAGTTTTATTTCGCAAGTTTTTGAGGCTATTGCCCCTAAAGATATTTTTGCCATGGTGTTTCGTGCCATTGCATTCGGATTTACCATTGGCTTTGTGAGTACCTATGTTGGTTATTATTCAACGAAAGGAACAGAAGGAGTAGGTAAAGCAGCGAATGCAGCGGTAGTAGCATCCATGTTTATTGTCTTCATTGAAGAATTGCTGATTGTTCAAATTTTAGCTTTAATCGGATAAACTATGGAAAGGAAACAACCAGTAAATATCGATTATAATGACATCGTGATTCATGTGGATCAGGTAAGTAAATCCTTTGGGGATCTTCATGTCTTAAGGAATGTGGACTTGAAGCTCTACAACGGTGAAAACCTGGTTGTATTGGGGCGTTCAGGTACCGGGAAATCAGTTTTAATAAAGCTGATTTCTGGACTTTTGAAACCAGATTCAGGAAATATCAATGTCCTGGGTGAGGTCGTAAATGAATTAAAAGAGCGTGATCTTCGAGAATTACGTCTTCGTATAGGTTTTTCATTTCAGAATAGTGCGTTGTACGATAGTATGACTGTACGTGAGAATTTGGAATTCCCTTTGGTTCGGAATAAAAGAAACTTAACACGCGCAGAGATTGATCGTGAGGTGGAGGATGTTTTGGATGGCGTAGGCTTACTTCGTACGATAAATCAGATGCCTTCGGAACTTTCTGGAGGACAGCGTAAGCGTATTGGTATTGCAAGAACCTTGATTTTACGTCCGGATATCATGATGTATGATGAACCCACTGCAGGATTAGATCCAATCACATGTTTGGATATAAATTCCTTGATTAATGAGGTTCAAGAGCGTTATAAGACCTCTTCGATTATCATTACACATGATTTGGCCTGTGCAAAAATGGTAGGAGATCGTGTAGCTATGCTACTGGATGGACGCTTTGAACGCGTAGGTACTTTTGAGGAGATTTTTGACACAGATGATGAAAGGGTAAAACCTTTCCATGATTATAATTTTATTGTATAACAGAATATATGGCAACAACAGA
Organism: Sphingobacterium lactis; assembly: GCF_051951495.1. Classification (GTDB taxonomy): domain Bacteria; phylum Bacteroidota; class Bacteroidia; order Sphingobacteriales; family Sphingobacteriaceae; genus Sphingobacterium; species Sphingobacterium lactis_A. The sequence continues at coordinate 874,556 of NZ_JBNHAS010000002.1, forward strand.
TAGAAAACGATCGATTATCGTTGGTTTGTTTACCTTTATTGGATTGATCATTTTAGTAGCTGGGATTTTGGTTTTGGGAACTCAACAGAATAAGTTCAGCAAAAACTTGGCACTTACCACGTATTTCAAGGATGTAAAAGGCTTGAAAGTGGGTAATAATGTTTGGTTTTCTGGGGTTAAAGTAGGGATTATCAAAGAAATCAGTTTCGAGAGTGTAGAGAATGTAAAGGTGGTGATGAGTGTGGAGGAGAAATCGAGCAAATTTATCCGTAAAGATGTTATTGCAACATTGAGTTCGGATGGATTGATTGGTAATGCCATTATTAGTTTAGTGGGTGGTTCAGAAACTTTTCCGCAAGTGGAAGATAAGGACGTCATTAAATCCGGCGTATCCGGAGGAATGGATGCCATGTTAGCGACTCTACAGACCAATAACGAGAACATATTGGAAATCACTAAGAATTTTGCGCAATTATCGAAGCAGATCTTAGATGGAAAAGGAACAGTTGGAGCATTAATGACCGATGATGCTATTGCAAATAGCTTACGTCAATCATTAACTACCTTAAACGGTACGATGAGCAGTGCGAATCAAGCGGTGAATAACCTAGTAACTCTAACTCATAAATTGAACAGTAATCAAGGTTTAATTCATGACCTTTCTACAGATACTGCCGTGTTTGCTAGCCTCCGTCAGTCTGCTGCTCAGTTACAAGGTGTAACACAGACAGCATCTGCTTTGATGGCTAATTTAAATGCAACTACTGCACGTTTAAATCAAAAGGATAATGCTATTGGTGTATTGACCAATGATCCGGAAGCGGCTAATGAAATCAAGCAGATTTTGAAAAATCTGAATATGAGTACAGAGAAGTTGGATCAGAATATGGAGGCATTACAAAGTAATTTCTTGCTTCGTGGATTCTTTAAGAAAAAGGCGAAGGAAGAAGCTGCTGCAGCTACTGACTCGGTCAAATAAGTTGGATTATCAATTGCTTTCTTGCAAAGAATAAAATTTAGAAGAGTGGTCCATTAGGGTCGCTCTTTTTACTAATATAGCTTCATAAACATGATTACGGAAAACGATATATTATTCGAAGACAACCATCTAATTGCTATAAATAAGCGAGGTGGGGACATCGTGCAAGTGGATACCACGGGTGATCAATCCATGGAAGACATGCTAAAGGTGTTTCTAGCGAAAAAATACAACAAGCCAAATGATGCTTTTGTAGGTGTTATTCATCGATTAGATAGACCAGTATCCGGGATGATTCTATTTGCGAAAACCAGTAAGGGGCTAGATCGAATGAATCGACAATTTCATGATCGTAAGGTTCAGAAAACCTATTTAGCGGTAGTGCGTGAGAAACCGGAAGCTATGAAAGGTACTTTGAAGAATTGGTTGTTGCGAGATCGTAAGAAAATGGTAACCAAAGCTTATAACAGAGAGGTTAAAAACGGAAGTTATGCTGAGCTGGATTATGAGGTTGTAGGTGTTTTGGATGGGTTTTACCTTTTGAAAATTAATCCGCTTACAGGAAGAACACATCAGATTCGAAGTCAATTGGCTTATATGGGTTGTCCTATTGTCGGTGACAATAAGTATGGTTACCCAAGAGGGAGTATGCATAGAACCATCTGCCTTCATTCAAGATCCTTGGCTTTCCAACATCCTGTGAAAGAAGAAGAGATGATCATCAAGGCGCCTTTACCAAAAGATGGATTTTGGGAAAAGTTTAACGTCTTATTGAAAGGTGATTTGTAAATAAAATAAAGATTAATGCTTAACTTTGAACCATGAAGAAATTGCATGCCTTAAAAGTTGGATTTTTTACGTTCATGTTAGGGATAGCCCTATCATTCCAACCTCATGTTTCTAAAGCGCAATGTGCGATGTGTTCATTGAATGCTGAAAATAGTACCCAGGATGGTAACACCCAAGGGAAAGGTCTGAATGCGGGGATATTATTCTTGTTAGCAATGCCTTTTTTATTTGGTGCAGGCATGGGCATTCTTTGGTATAAGAAATACCGTACTCCAGCAGAAAAGACTGGATATAAAATGACAGAAGGGCTGAAATAGCCTTCATGATACAGTCGGTTTTCCAAAGAATAGCCTTTGGAAAACTGACATTAATCGATTAAACTTGATCAATATATTGCATGGTGCTATCAAAGATAAATGCTTTTTCAGCATATTCAGCACCCAATAAAGTTTGAATCTCTTGCAAAACCTCCTGTTGAAATTTCACGATTTCGTCTTGATTAGATACCAATACCTGGAGACAATACGTTTGTCCTTCATGTGGGGTGTCCAACATCTTCAAAAGCTTGATATCATGGGCTTCGTGACGTTGAATATGACCTTTTATCCAGATAAGAAGTGAATCATGTGCGCTGTCTTCCATGATGATTGATACGTTGTATAAAAACATATTTTTGGGATTTGATTTTCGCTGTAAAATTAAGGTTGCAAAAGATACTTTACGATATTTTTTTTTAATATTTGGAAAAGGGCTAATATAGAAGTATGAAAGGGAATATTTTGTTTTTTGGTTTGATGTTGCTTTTCATCCTGAATGGGTGTAAACAAGCGGACAAGAACCTGCCGAAAATTCCTGTAGAGGATTTCTTTGAAAAACCTACCAAGGGTTCTTTCAAACTATCGCCTGATGGTTCTAAAATCGGCTACCTCGATGTACATGACCACTGCAAAAACATCTTTATTTTAGACCTCATTAATCCCGATTCTTCCAAGCAGTTAACCTATCAAGAAAATCTGAATGTATCGAGTTTCCTGTGGTTAAATGACCAACAAATTATATTCTCGAATTCTCAATCGCCAACAGATAGCTTGCGTTTGTTTTTCATTGATGTAAAGACCGAAAAACGTCAACCGTTATTGCCAGCGCAAAAGGCAAAATTGCGTTGGGTTTTTCCTATCAAAGAAAATAATGGATCGATGCTGGTTACTATGAATAAAAGGGATTCCTCGAAATTCGATTTATACCGTATTTTTCTAGACGGCCGAAAAGAGGAGTTAATTCATAAGAATCCGGGAAATATTGTTAGTTGGCTAGGCTCTCCAGATGGGGAGGTGCGCATGGCGATGACAAGTGATAGTGTTCAGGAATCTGTATTGTATAGAAATAATGCTCAAGAAGCTTTCCGAGAAGTGATGAAGAATAATTTTGAGACGATCTTTATTCCATTAGGTTTTAAGAAAGGGTCTCTTAATTCGCTTTATGCACTATCTAATCAAAATAGGGATATGTTGTCCCTAGTGGAATACGATGTAAGCCAAGGGAAAGAAACGGCAGTTCTATACGAAGAAAAGAAGGGTGATTTAGCCATTGATGGGTATTCGAATGCCATTCAGGAAATGGCCTATGTTTCATCATTTGTGAACCGTTACGAGAAAAACATGTTCAATCCTTTTTATAAGGAGGTTTATACCAAATTGAAAAAGAAGTTTTCAGACTCGGAAATTGGTTTTATTGATACGGATTCAAAGCTGGAAGGTTTCCTAGTGCGAGTATATAGTGATGTTCATCCAGGACAAGTTTATTACTATAACCGTCTGAGTAAGGAGCTGAAATTATTAAATGAGGACAGTCCGAAACTGAAGGATAAGGAATTCAATAAGATGGAAGAATTAACCTTCCTATCTCGAGATAATAAAGAAATTCACGCTTATATTACTTATCCAGCGGGGAAAAAGAAAAATGTGCCAGTGGTAGTTTTGGTTCATGATGGCCCAAACCGTCGTAATGATTGGGGTTTCGATCAAGAGGTACAGTTTTTAACCAATAGGGGTTATGCGGTATTTCAAGTGAATTACCGTGGCTCCTTAGGCTATGGCAAGGCTTTCTGGACTGCAGGATTTAAAGAATGGGGTGGAAAGATTCAATCGGATATCTCAGATGGGGTGACTTGGTTAATCCATCAGGGAATAGCTGACAAGGGCAGAATAGCCATTATGGGCTCAGGTTTTGGAGGATATTCCGCTTTATATGCTGCAGCATTTAATCCTTCGCTCTATAAATGTGCTATCTCATCTTCAGGTTACAGTAATTTGTTTACTTATTTCCGAGAGATTCCACCGCATATGCAACATTATGTACAGCTGTATTATCGTATCATCGGTAATCCGGAGAAAGAATCTGAATTATTTCAAGCGATATCACCCATCTTTCATGCCGATAAAGTTAGAATTCCTATTCTGTTTTTTCAAGGTGGAAAGGATAAGTACAGTAGTGTAACTGATGCTAACCAATTTGTTGGCAAATTGAAGAGTAATAATGTTCCGGTTCGCTATATTTTCAAGAAGGATGAGGGCAAACGCTTCCGTAATGAGGAGAATGTAGTGGAATATTACCAAGAGATAGAACGATTCTTGGCAGAGAACTTGCGTTAATAGCATCATGGTACAGCGGTCCAGTAAATATCGGAAGAACATAGGTCTATTAATTGCCTTTTTCTCTTTTCTGACGATTTTGTATATTATTTCTGTGTTTCTTGCACGGAATATGATGTCCAATTTTGTGGAGTCTGAGTTTTATAACCGTAAAGCTGATGTTTTCGACAGTAGCTTAAAGCCTTTCAATAACTTTTTTAATAACGAAATATCAGAAGTATCCAGTTACCAAGGATACTTGGATTCTGTACATGCCGTAACTTATGCGGAGAAAATTCTTCGTCGAAATCCCTTTGTGGATGAGGTGATGTTTTATGATGTCTTGTTTACTAACCAGAATGATGGTATTCGAGGAGTTAGGTTTAAAAACCTGCTTATCTTTCCGCGTTCCATCTTTTCCTTTAAGTTGGATGAGGAGAACCGATTATTAAAAAATCGCGTATCCCAAAATACAGGTCGTCAGTCATCGGATGATTTTAACAACATGGCGATCAAGATGGTGAACTTTCTGGAAGTATTAGATGATTCTACCTCTCTTACAGAAAATGACATTTACCGAATATTCTATAATACCGTACCTGGAAAAATAACCTTTTTAAATATTCCGCGTGTCAATGCCTTGAAAGCCTATCGTGTATTAATGGAAGACACCACGGGTATTTCTGTAGCCTATGATCAGGATATGTTTGTTTATAAAATCAATCCACAGAAAATCACCATCGTGAATACACAGGAGAGATTATATGAGAAGGTTCGGATTTTACCAGTCGCCAATCCTAACTTGACGGAAGAACCCGCATTCTTGACGACAGATATGCCATTGCCAGGTGCTCTATCGGATTATAAGCTACAATTTGATTCCTCTGAACAACATTTACGTGGAGAAATAAATAGACGATTTTTCCCGGTTGTACTCGGTGTTTCGCTAGTATATTTTATTTTATTGTTGATTATCTATTTGATTTATAGGAATATTGCAATAAATAGCCGGTTGTTTCAATTGCAATATGATTTCATCAATAATTTAACACATGAATTTAAAACTCCAGTCAGTGTAATAAAGATTGCTGGAAATAACATCAAAAGTGCAGAGAAGATTTCTGACCAAGAGCGACATATGTATGGTAAAATATTGGATCAGGAAGCGGACAAGCTAAATAATTTGATGAATAAATTACTGTCATTCACACAGATAGAAAATAAATCACTTAAATTTAAGGGAGAATACGTGGATTTGAACAGTTTTTGCGAGGAGATATTTGAAGCAACGAGATTAAAATATCCGGATTTGAATTTGACTTCTGAAATTCAAGTTGAGAATCAGATGTATACTGATCCGGTGTTATTAAATTCAGTATTTCAAAATTTGATTGATAATGCCTATAAATATTCCGAAGTTTCAAGAAAATTTATGGATATTAGTGTTGAACAAATCAAGAAGAGCTTTGTGATCCGATTTTCGGATAAAGGTATTGGAATTGACAAGAATGAATTAAAGAACATATTTAAGAAGTTTTACAGGGTGCAGAACCAATTTAATCAAGGTGGTAGTGTAGGATTAGGTTTGGCATTTTGTAAAGAAATTACGGAATTTATGGGTGGAGAGATTCGAGTGAGCAGTGTACAAGGAGAGGGCACAACGTTTACTTTGGTATTTCCGAAATAATTCCTAGATTACTTAGATTACTATGAACAAAGACATAAAAATTGCAGTAGTAGAGGATGATGACAATTTACGATTTCTAGTAAGTCATCGCCTTCAGACAGAGAATTTTCAAGTGATCCAGTGCAGCAATGGTGTGGATGCGGAGAAGATCATCCTGGAGGAGACTCCTGATATCGTCTTGTTGGATTGGATGCTTCCGGGAAAAGAAGGTATTGATGTTTGTGAATCTGTCCGTAAGGCAGGTTTTGAGAATATCATTATCATGATGACGGCAAAATCCCAGGATATCGATAAGATCGATGCCTACAGCTTTGGGGTAACAGATTATATTACCAAGCCTTTCAATATGGATGTATTAGTTGCCATGATTGAGAATAAGGTGAGATTTTTTGTGCCAAAGACACAGAACGAAGTTTACCATTTTGGACAGACTGAGCACCATCCTAATGTGCACTCGTTGATGCGTGATGGTAAGAAGATTGAGCTGACAATTTTAGAGAACCGTATATTACTTCATTTTCTACAGAACAAGGGAAGAGACATTACTCGTGAGGAGTTAATGGAAGTCGTTTGGGGCTATAGTTCTAACGTGAATACCAGGACGTTGGATATGCATGTAGTCCGTTTGAGAAAGAAAATTGAGACAAATCCAGATAAACCATATTACTTGCAAACCGTTCGTGGTTTGGGGTATAAATTCATAAATGACGAGGCTGAGAATCCGGCTTCATAATTTGTTTTTATAAAAATAATTATTTATCTTCGTCAGAAGAGCAAGACCATGTTGTCCTTTTTTGGATAGTGTGGTCTTGTCTTTTTTTTTGTTAATTAAAATAGTTTAAAAATAAAAAGATAACGTAAAAGGTTAATATTATGGCAGAAGTAACGTATTACACCGAAGAGGGTCTTACCAAGTTAAAGGAAGAACTTCAATACCTAAAAACCGAAGGAAGATCAAATATCGCTAAAGCAATTGCGGAAGCTCGTGACAAGGGTGACTTGTCGGAGAATGCGGAATACGATGCAGCAAAAGAAGCACAAGGCCTACATGAAGCAAAGATTGCTAAATTGGAGGAAGTTTTAGCTTCAGCACGTATTATTGATGAGTCTAATTTGGATACCTCGAAAGTACTGGCACTTTCGTATGTAAAGATAAAGAACAAGAAAACTGGGGCAGTGATGTCCTATCAATTGGTTTCAGAGACGGAAGCTGACCTTAAAGCAGGTAAGATTTCTGTGAAATCACCAATTGCACAAGGATTATTAGGTCTGCAGGTAGGAGATGTAGCAACAGTTGCTGTTCCTGCTGGGCAGATGGAACTTGAAGTTTTAGAGATTTCAAGATAACATATTGAGGTTATGTGCGGTTCGCCATAACCGCATAGGAACTGTTATTGAATCCCCATTCTGAAAAGAGTGGGGATTTGTTTTTGAGAACGCTTCGCTATTAGATGTGAAATTTGAGACCGCTGCGCTGTGAGATAGGAGATGTGAGACGTGACAGGAATTAACGGTCGAAGCATGCTTCGACCCTACGGTTATGGTAGTTAGGAATAATAAAATCACGGTTGTTTGTAGGGGCGATGCATGCATCGCCCGTTAATACGTTCATAAAATCTAATCCGCTAATAGGTCTATTTAATATTTTAAATCGGGCAGACATTCCGCTGCGCTCAGTGCTGCCCCTACGCTGGACGGCTATTAAAGTGATATTAACGAACTTTCTAGGAAGTACGTTAGGTAGGGGCGGTACTGAGAGAGTCCGATGTAAGGGGTGAAACCCCGACGAGGACGAACGGTATGTCCGCCCGTTTTTTGGAGACGATTAGACAACAGACAAAAGGCTTAGATGTGAGATATAAGATGTGAGATAGAAAGAGGCTAACGGTCGAAGCATGCTTCGAGCTTACGGTTATGGTGGTTAGGAATAATAAAATCACGATTGTTTGTAGGGGCGATGCATGCATCGCCCGCCTATAGCATTATAAATAAATCTATATATTCTAGTTCGTCATAGGTCTAATAACTCTGTACTAAATACTGACTACTGCCCGAAGGGCTAAGAATCTTCGCTTCGCTCTGTGTTGGAAATGTTATAAGGTTCTTGAATTGATTCTTGATTTTAAAGTATGTTGGCAATGTCTGTCATCTGTTGTCTGCCATCTGTTGTCTTTCTTCCCCAAAACTTAATACAAATACTATTCAAAGATTTACTATCTTTGTTTTTCACGAAAAACGAGTAGTTTATGTCTACAATATTTTCAAAAATTATATCAGGCGAAATTCCAGCTTATAAAGTAGCAGAGAGCAATGATTATCTAGCGTTTCTAGATGTGAATCCACTAACTGAAGGACATGTATTGGTTATCCCTAAAAAGGAGACTGATTATATCTTCGATATCGATGATGAGGATTATATGGGAATGTGGGTTTTTGCGAAGATTGTTGCCCAAGGTATTAAGAAGGCATTTCCATGTAAAAAGGTTGGTGTTGCGGTGGTTGGGCTAGAAGTTGCTCATGCGCATATCCATTTAATCCCTTTGAACAATGTGCATGATATGAACTTTGAGAAGCCAAAATTAAAACTGGAAGACCAGTTGATGGCAGACATTGCAGAGAATATTCGTGAGGCAATTTCATCGATAACCAATCCAACGGTTTAATCGATGACCTTTCGGGGGATTGTCATTAAATAAAGAATATATTAGAACGTATGCAAGAATATTTGTTGTCTTTTCAACAATTGCTAGATGCTGAGTATTTATTAAGTCACGGTGGATTCTACATCGTATGTCTTATAGTATTTGCAGAGACGGGACTTTTTTTTGGGTTCTTCCTACCTGGTGATTATTTGCTATTCCTAGCGGGCCTATTTTGTGCCTTACATAAAATCGACGTTGACATTGTAACCTTATATTTTGGGATCCTGGGGGCGGGGATCCTCGGTAATTTCGCTGGCTATTGGTTCGGTCATCGAACGGGACCCATGCTCTTTAAACGAAAGGATAGCTTCCTCTTTAAGCGCAAATATGTGATTATGGCGGAGGAGTTTTTTCAGAAATATGGTGGAACCGCGTTAATTATTGGACGTTTTGTACCTATTATTCGTACATTTGCCCCGATATTTGCTGGAGTAGTACAGCTGAATTTCAGGAAATTCGTTATCTATAACGTCCTTGGGGCGCTTTTATGGGTAAGCTTATTGACCTTGACAGGATACTACTTGGGCATTAAATTCCCTAATATTATCAACTATGTTGAATATATTATCGTAGGGTTGATCGCAATCGCTTTCTTGCCAATCGCAATTGCACTATTGAAAAAATGGCTGAAGAATAGAAAAACAAAAGACGAAATAAACAAACAGTAGATCTTAATGAGTACACAACATCCTTGGCATCAAGTGTCGCCCGGTGAGGACTTGCCAAATTCCGTAAATGCCATTATTGAAATTCCAAAAGGTTCAAAAGCGAAATACGAAATCGACAAAGACAGTGGTTTGATTAAATTGGACCGTGTCCTTTTCTCCTCTGTCATGTATCCGGCAAACTACGGATTTATCCCGCAAACATACTGTGATGATAAAGACCCGTTGGATATTTTAGTTCTATGCTCTGTGGATGTATATCCAATGAGTATTATCGAAGCTAAAGTTATTGGTGTAATGCACATGATTGATAATGGTGAGCAGGATGATAAAATCATTGCTGTTGCTAAGAACGATATGTCTGTTAACCATATTAACGATCTTTCTGAGCTTCCTCCACACACGATGAAGGAAATTGTTCGTTTCTTCCAAGATTATAAATTGTTAGAAGGTAAGAATGTGACTATCGAGAATCTTTATGGTCGTTCTTATGCGCAAAAAGTAATCATGGATAGTGTAGAGCTCTACGACAACGAGATTAGAAACAAATAAGCATTAGATGAATCTTAACCTATTATGGGCAATATGCCTCATATGGTCCAGTAGCGTGGGGATTTCATATGCACAGCAACATCCTTGGCACAGGGTTTCCCCTGGCAAGGATGTTCCTCGTTTCGTGACTGCTGTGATTGAAATTGCAAAAGACAGCAAGACGAAATATGAGATTGATAAAGAAACGGGCATATTAAAACTGGATCGAGTTTTGAAAACCAGTATGGTATACCCAACCAATTATGGCTTCATTCCACAATCCTATTGTGGTGATAAAGACCCATTAGATATTTTAGTAATCTGTTCCGAGAAATTGCAACCAGCAAGCCTGGTAGATGCGCAAGTAATCGGAGTTATGCGTATGACTGACAATGGTGAACAGGATGATAAGATCATCGCTGTAGCCAAAAACGATAGTGAAGTAAATCATTATCAAGATCTGAAAGATTTACCCGAACATTTTATGAAAGAGATTGTTCATTTCTTTCAAAACTACAAAGGTTTGGATGGTAAATCAGTTAAAATTGAAAAAATTAGTGGGCGAGATACCGCTCAAACTATTATATTAGAGAGCTTGGAACTGTATAAGAAAGAGTTTGGTGCTAAAAACCTAAATCATGGCAATTGATATATTTTGGACAATATTTCTAGTATTGGCTAACGGATTCTTCGTTGCTGCTGAATTTGCTATTGTCAAAGTCCGTGCTTCTCAGATAGAATTACAAGCTAAATCTGGCTCTAAAGTAGCTCAGATGGCTAAAAATATTACGGAACATTTGGATGGATACCTTGCTGCAACGCAGTTGGGGATTACCCTAGCTTCCCTAGCCTTAGGTTGGGTGGGTGAAGCTGTAATGACTCAAATTGTTCATCAAATCTTCGGATTCTTTAACGTTGAACTTACTGGTAAATTGGCTACTAACCTAGGACATGTCCTAGCCTTCAGTATTATTACCTTTTTACATATTGTATTCGGTGAGTTAGCACCGAAGTCTATAGCTATTCAAAAACCAGTGGCAACAACCATGAAGGTTGCTCTCCCTTTGCAATTCTTTTATTTCGTTTTTAGACCTATTATCTGGTGTTTAAATGGATTTGCGAATTTCTTATTGCGTTTAATAGGTGTTCATGTAACGGCGCATGAGGCTAGCCACTCTTCCGAAGAGCTTCAATATCTTTTGGAAAAAGGAAAAGAAAGTGGTGCTTTGAATAATGCGGAGCATGAGCTTATAAAGAATGTATTTGATTTTAATGAGCGTATCGTGAAGAACATCATGGTTCCTAGAACCAAGATTGTTGCTGTAGAACAACATGATTCTGCTGAAGATTTTATCAATACCGTAACAGAGGAAGGCTATTCCCGTATTCCAATTTATGATGATAATATCGACCAGATTATTGGTGTTGTGCATACAAAGGATATTTTGCCATTGATCGTTAAAGGAAAAGATGTAGTTCTACGTGATATTATGCGTAAGCCTTATTTTATTCCTGAAACGAAAAAGATCAATGACTTGATGACCGAGTTTCAGTTGAAGCGCATTCAGATTGCATTTGTATTGGATGAGTTTGGTGGAACGGCTGGTATGGTGACCTTGGAGGATATTGTGGAAGAGTTAGTAGGAGAGATCCAGGATGAATATGATGAGGAAACACCAGTAGTAGAGCAAATTTCTGAAACGGAGTTTATGGTTGATGCTGGCGCAAGTGTTCATGATGCGAATGGCTATTTACCATTGGAACTTCCTGAAAGCTCAGATTATGATACCATAGCTGGCTTAGTTAGTCATTTATTTGAGAAGATCCCCGATGTTGGAGATAGCACCGAAGAATTGGGTTATCGCTTTACCATCATCAAAAAGACTCAACAAAATATAGAATTTGTTAAACTAGACCTTGTCGAGACAGCAAATGACGAAGACGAGGATTAATCTAATCGATCGTGCATTTATTTTTTACTCCAGACATTCAAGCAGAACAAAAACAGTATCAACTTTCTGAAGAGGAGAGCAAACATGCTGTTCGTGTATTACGAATGAATGTTGGGGATAAAGTTCAATTAATAGATGGAAGAGGCGGTTGGTATGAGGCAGAAATTAATGATGCCCATCCTAAGCGTACGCAGTTAGCTGTCCTTTCCTATACGGCTGATTTTCAAAAACCGACTTATCATTTACATATTGCGGTTGCACCTACTAAGAATATCGATCGTATCGAATGGTTCTTAGAAAAAGCAACTGAAATAGGTATTCAAGAAATAACACCCATAATAAGCGAGCATTCCGAGCGTAAAGAGGTTAAAATAGATCGACTGAACAAAGTGGTCATCTCCGCTATGAAACAGTCCCTGAAAGCTTATATGCCGCAAATAAACGAAGCTGTGAGCTTGGATGTATTCATGCAAAAGGTAGCCAATGAAGATGGTCTTTTAAAAGCAATAGCACACTGTGAAGAAGATCAAGCAAAGAAGTATCTGAATAAGGAATTCCCACAAGGTTCTAAATACCTAATCTTGATAGGCCCAGAAGGTGATTTCTCTAGTCGAGAAATAGAAACAGCCTTTTCTGCTGGCTTTATTCCAGTCTCCTTAGGAGAAGCTAGATTGCGAACAGAAACGGCTGCTTTGTATGCTTGTACAGAGATTGCGCTCTTAAATCGTTAGTTAATAATTACGGCATCAACAATTTGAATTTCCGCATTCCCTTTTAGAGGCTCTGGGTTGAATACCATTTTGCCTTTTATCTTGATGGGTTCATCCGTAAACTTAACTGTTCCTTTTTTCATGAAGATTTCTACCATTGGAGGAATTCCATTGGTACCACAAAATTGACATTGTGCAATAGGTAATACAGACAACATGAAGGTACTGTGATTTCTACCACTCACTAAGGGAACCATATAACCAGGCAGATCAACAACCGTGTTTTCTAATTTCTTCAATGCAGGCGGATAACTTGGCGTATATACTTTCTTATTTCCTTGAGTGGATACCTTATACATCATTTTATCGATTGCTTCCCAAGTTTTGTTCATCATTGGTGTATGATCCGGAACTTGAGCTTCATTATAATTACCGATCTGTGCCTTTGCAAAGGAAACACCTAAAAACAATAAACAAACCGCAAATACTATCTTTTTCATATTACTTATTTCCTAAAATTGTTGAAATGGTTGTGTTGTACGCCTTGATTGCTGGGATTACTGAAGCAACCACGCCGATCAAACAGGCTATCAACAAAATTAACCATTCTTTACTATATATTTTAAACGCTTGGATGATATCTGCACTTTGACCAGTCTGTGTGCTGATAAAGTAAAGACCCAAATGCCCTAATGCCAATCCGATCAATCCTCCAATACTGGTTATTACCAATCCTTCGACAATCAGCATACTGAATAGTTTAATCTTGCTGGCCCCCATAGTGCGCATGATGGCTAGGTCGTATTTGCGATCTTTCAATGCATTGTATAAGCTGATAAAAACACTTAAACCAGCAATAATCATAATCACATATGCTAGGATTTCCAAGGAATCAATTCCAACTCCTAATAAGGAAAACAATCTTGCTGTTTCCAGTGCTGGAGATGCCGCTTGCATACTAGTCGATTGATTGATCATTTTTGGAATAACACCAATGGCTGCTGGTGTGCGATATTTTACTAATAAGGCTGTAATTTCTAAACCATGATCTTTGATGATGTCATCAGCTATGCTTTTTACAAATACATTAGCTCTTGGTCGCTCAGCAACTAAACTATCTTCTTGAGCAGGACTAGCAGTAGCTGTTGTTGCATGTTCATGCTCGTGATCATGTCCTTCATGATCATGTGCAGCTGTTTCAATAGTCTTACTTTCATTTGTATGCGCGTGGTCATGGTCATGGTCGTGACCTTCGTGATCGTGGTCATGATCATCGTGATGAATACCATGTACATCCCATACCGATTCTAGATTACACAGCAATAGGTTATCCACTACGGTACCCGAAGGTTTTAAAATACCCACTACTGTAAAAGGATGTTCATCATGAACATGTGCATTTTCCGCTAATCCATGTGCTGAATGTATTTGATCTCCCAATTTCAGCTGACGCTTTCTTGCTGTTTCACTTCCTATAACTACCTCATAGCTTTTGGTCCACATCTTACCAGATGCCAAGCCTAACTCATAAAGCGTCATAAAACTGGTATCTGTACCAATTATGCGATGTCCTTTAAAGTTATCCCCCAATGAAATAGGCACAGCCATATCAATCATCGGGTTGTCTTGAAGCTTCTCAGCTTCCGAAAGTAGAATGTTTCCTGTAGGATTATCAATATGGTACAGGGCAGATAAGATCAATTGCAAAGGCGAACCCTTAGCACCAACCACCAAATCTACTTGTTTACTATTGTTGTCTAATTGCTTTTCAAATGTGTCACTCGTAATATAGATACTAACAAGAATGGCCACGCCAAAAGCTGTTAAGATGATGCTCAATAGGGTAGAACCCAATTGTTGCGTAATATTCTTCCAAACTAATTGTAGTGTATTCATCTTATTGCGCGCTTAATAAATAGTTATTGCTGAATTCGTCTTTCAATCTTTTGTCGTGTGTCGAGATTAAAAGTGTACTTCCTTGCTCATTTGCTAGACATTTAAGCAATTCAATTACAAGAAAGGTATTCTTATCATCTAAGGATGCCGTAGGCTCATCTGCCAATAGAATGGCGGGTTTATTGATGAGTGCTCGAGCGATTGCCACACGTTGAACCTGACCTCGACTCAATTCATTTGGTTTACGATTGCCTAGGTTGGACAATTGAAGCTTTCCCAATAGCTGTTGAATAGCTTGTGTATCGGTTGAGAAGCCTGCTAATGACTGCGCCAATTTAATGTTATCTATAACGGATAAGTTTTTAAGCAAATGTGCTTCTTGAAAAATAAAGCCAAGGTGCTGTGCACGGAATTGATCCAGCTTACTTTCTCTCAAGTCATAGATATTTTGACCTTGAATTGTTACAGTCCCAGTAGCCGGTAGAGAAAATCCTCCGATTAAGTGGAGAAGTGTCGACTTTCCTGAACCCGATTCACCAAGTATTAAAGTATGCTGTTGCTGCTGGATTTTCATGTCCTCAAAAGTTAACCGAGTTGAATTCGGGTAGGAAAAGGACAAATCCGTTGTTTGTAGGACGATTTCGCTCATAATTAAACTTTGTTGCAAAATAGCATTATTTAGGCGCTTATCCCAATACCCAGCGTAACATTTTGGTCTATAAGGGACTTAACAATTACTTAATAAGTAGCTAATATTAACATAATTGACTGTTAATATTAACGTAACAACGAGATTATACTTTTGCAACATAATATTAACATAGTATGAATTGTATTAAGAAAATGATCTCGTTTATGTTGCTTGTATGTAGTGTTATGGTACTGCATGCGCAACAAGCACCATACGGTGTAAAAGGTACTGTTGTAGATGTTCAGTCCTTTGCCCCATTAGCAGGTGTTACGATTAGTATTGCTAACTCGAAATTAGCAACAACAACCAATGAAAAAGGAGAATTCTTCCTTGCTCTACCCAATGACAAGTCTGTAGAGTACCTATTAAGAGCCACTTTGATGGGCTATGATGGACAAGAATTGACAGTTTCATTGGCAAAGAACGATACAGAGTTCGTATCCTTTGCTTTAAAGAATGCTGACGCGGTAATTGAAGAGGTAGTAGTGACTCGTCGCCGTGAAAAAGCTTCTGAACTAGCTATTCTGGAAGAACGTAAGAAATCGAACTTAATGTTGGAGACCATCGGTGCACAGGAATTATCACGTAAAGGTGTTTCTGATGCTCAGGCAGCTTTAACTAAAATGGCTGGTGTTTCTAAACAAGATGGTGCGAAGAACGTATTTGTGCGTGGATTAGGAGACCGTTATAACTCGACTTCATTAAATGGACTTCCTTTACCTTCTGAAGATCCTTTGTTCAAAAATATTTCCTTGGATTTCTTTAGTTCTGATATTATCCAATCCATCAATGTAAACAAAACTTTCAATGCACAAATTGCAGGTGATGTAACTGGAGCAAACGTTGATATCTATTCAAAAGAAGCAACAGGAAACAGTTTTCAAATTGGAATCGGATCAGGTGTTAACTCACAGACAATCGGTAAAGATAATTTCAAACGCATAGATGGAACAAATTGGCTTGGTACATTACCTTTTGGTGCTCAACCAAAAATGACAAGTCTTACCGATTATAATTTCACCAATAGCTGGAATCCAAATGCACAGAAAAATCTGTTTAATACAGATTTTAAATTATTAGGAAGCAGAAGAATCATGATTGGATCTAACCCGTTAAGTATATTCTTTACTGCAAGTATGGATTCTAAGTACCGTTTCTCGGAAGGTAAAATCCAAGAGCCGAATACAGCTGGTGGTTTGATGAGAGATCAGAATTTTATTGATAACGGATACCAAGTTTCCCAAACAGGAATGTTGAATTTAAAATATACTTGGGCAAATAATAACGTGAATTTCAATTCCCTATATATCCATGATCAAAAACAGAATTTATTTGAATTCCAAGGAATGGATATGGGAATCTCAGATTTTTCAGGAGATAGGGTTCACACCAGACGTCAACAAGTGAATGACAACCACGTTTTTGTTAATCAATTAAGTTCTAAACTGGCGATCAACTCTAAATGGTCTGCTGATTTAGCTGCCGGATTTAATTACGTATTAGGGAATGAGCCTGATCGTCGAATCAATAGAATTATTGAACGTGATAATGGTGATTTAGTTTACCCTCGTTCTAGTTCTGGTGAAAACGAACGTTATTTCGGTAAAATGAACGAAAACGGTATTGTAGGTAAAGCTATCTTGAATTACGATTTAAAGAATGGTGGAGATTTAGAGCGTAACATCAGCTTTGGATATTCAGGAAATATAGCTGAACGTACATTTAAATGGTGGGAAGTCAACCATAAATTATTAAGTGTTACCATGCCAACCGTTAGCTTAGATGATGTTGAGTCGATTTTAGGTGCAAATGGTACGGGTAAATACTATCAAGTAGAAACTAGTCGCGGAACAGGCGCAGATGCTTTATTGCCATATTACTATACAGGTAAGCGTCGTGTGAATAGTGGATTAGCCTCTTTAACATATCAGTTTACTTCTGACTTAACTGCGGTTGCTGGATTTCGCTTAGACAACTATTTTCAATCTGTAAGCTATGAAACAAATCTAACTGACTTTGCTTCTACAAGCTATAATAAGATTTCTAAGAACTTCTTCCTACCAAGTCTAAATTTAAAGTATACCTTGTCTGACAATATGTTTCTGCGTTTAGCGGGTTCTAAAACTTATACGGTTCCTCAATTTATCGAATTGGCTCCAGTACGTTATAGAGGTAATAACAACTTTACTCAAGGTAACCCATTACTTAAGCCATCTCAAAGTTACAATGTTGACTTGAAATGGGAGATGTATCCCACCTTAGGAGAATTATTCTCCGTTGGAGTGTTCTACAAAAACATTCAAGATCCAATTGCTCGTATTGAGGCAGGTGGTGCTGGAACGACATTGTCTTACTATAATATAGGTAAAGCAGCTATGGTCTATGGGGCAGAGGTTGAAGTGAAAAAGGATTTATGGAAATCTGAAGGATCTTATGGCGAGAATGTATTATCTGCCGGTGCTAATGTTTCTTACTTACATTCTTCTCAAGAATTGAGTCTTGAAGGAAAGAAATTTGTGAAAGAGAAAGATCAATTAGAAGGTGCTTCTCCATTATTAGTGAATGCAGATGTAACCTATAAGTTATTTACCAAGAATGTGGAATTAACCCCATCTGTGGTGTTTAATTATTTCTCAGACAGGATTTATTCTTATGGAATAAATGACTTCCAGAATATTATGGAAAAAGGTGTTCCTCGATTAGATTTTGTTACTCAAGCATTAGTAAACAAAAAAATAGGAGTAAACCTTAAGATCGAAAACATCTTAAATCCAGACCGTCAATTATCACGTAAAATCCCAGTAAACAATTCATTGATCATGGTGGAGCAATACAAACGTGGAATCGATTACACATTAGGGATTTCTTATAAATTTTAATAATAATTTAATACAATAGTAACACAGAGGTTAACTGGTTACGGTTACTTTGTGTCAGAAATTAAGAAGATTATGAAAACAAAACTATTTTCAATTTTAGCAGCTAGCGCCTTAGCATTTGCATCATGTACTGATGATACTCCAACTCCAACCCCTCCAAAGGGTGATAAGGATTTATCAGGTGAAATCACTACAAACACGAAGTTAGATCCTAATTTTGAATACAATTTAGTAGGAAAATTAACAGTTAAAGAAGGTGTTACTTTAGAGATCCCTGCTGGTACAAAGATCAAAGCAAAGAATGGTGGTACAGGAATCTTTATTGCGGTTCTTCCAGGTGGTAAATTAATTGCTCAAGGAACAGCGGAGAAACCTATCATCTTCACATCTGCATCTGCTACTCCTAAAGAAGGAGATTGGGGTGGAATTATCTTAAATGGTAAAGCGCCTATTTCAGGACCTGCTGGAGTTGTTGCAACAAACAATGCAGAAATGGATACCAATGTAAAATATGGTGGTGCTGATGCCAACGATAATTCAGGTATCATTGAATTTGTAAAGATTGAATACACTGGAGCTCGTATTGATGAGAAAAAAGAGCATAACGGTTTAACATTAAATGGAGTAGGTAAAGGCACAAAATTAAACCAAATCCACTTTAGATATGCTGGTGATGATGCTATTGAATTCTTCGGTGGAACTGTTGATGCATCTAACTTATTAGTAGAGAACTGTTCTGATGATATGTTCGATATGACTGAAGGATATTCTGGAACATTAACTAACCTTTATGGAGTTCGTGAAAAAGGATATTCTGATGTAACAAGTGATCCTCGAGGTATTGAAGCTGATGGTAACTATGATGGTGCTGGTCCAACTCATATTAACCAATCTAACTTCAAAATCAATGGAATCACTATTGTTAACAATGCTTTAGATATCGTTGATGGTAAAGGTGTTGTTACTGCAAAAATGATGACTGAAGTTTTCAAAATCAGAAGATTAGCGACTGCAACTATCACTAATGCTTATGTTAAATTAGGTGCTGGTGCTACAGCTCATACATTAATTGATTTAGGAGCTTTCAAAAAAGATGAAGCAGGAAATACAACAACTGTAATCAATGTAAATGAAAGTGCTAATACTAAAACAACTATCGCTTACACAATCAATCCTGCAAACGGTTTAGATAAAGTGAAAATTGTTAATCCACTTAACATCCCGTTAACTCCGGGTGCTAGCAATACAGGAGCAACAACTACTGCTTTCTCTTGGACTGGTTACAAATTCCAATAATCAAGATTAGGGTAAAAAATAATAATATTAGCCGCCTCCATTTATGGAGGCGGTTTTTTTGTTGCAACAATATATATTCCTTTTAGTCCTCTGCCTTTTGTCTGTCTTTTCAGAAATAAGGACTTCCTTTCTGCATTATAATAGATTGTACTAGATTGTAATGGTAGGTAGTATTTGAATGCTTCTCAAGGTTTAACTTCTACCAATAAAACCTTATTGGTAGATCGATTTCCAAGGGTACTACTCCAAAGAAAAGGAGAACTAGATTGTATTTAAAATCGTAAATACAGGCATAGAAGCCTTAATAATAGGATATCTTATAATCCAGACGCCTTCCTAAACAATATATCTAAACCCTAACCCTTTGCTCAGAAAACATAAATCAATCAAATAATACTCAGCAATTAAAATCAAAAAAAGGCTGCAAATATTATTTGCAACCTTTTAAATCTCATTATACTAATATACTCGGTCTTATGTCTGTCGTCTATTATCTAACAGCGTAGCGGTCTCAAATCTCAAATCTATGCCCCCTCCTTTACATGCTTATGTCTAAACAAAATAGCAAATAAGATAGCAATAATCAACGTGTAGATAGCAAAAGCTATCCAGATGTTATGCCAGTCTTTAAACTGTAAGGCCTGATTAAATATACCGTCGGTTACTTGTATTCCTTTTTCCTGAATTACTTTCAACAGATTAGGATTGTCTGGTGTAGTTTCCAGAAAAGACGCCAAAGAGCCGCTGTCGTTAAAAGTTTTAGTGTAATACTTATCAATAGCCCAACCCGATACTCGAGAGCCTAGAATCGCTCCAAATCCATTCGTCATCATCATGAACAGTCCTTGTGCAGAAGAACGAATCTTATTGTTGGTATTTGTCTCCACGAATAAGGACCCCGATATATTAAAGAAGTCAAAAGCCATCCCGTAAACAATACAGGATAGAATGATCATCCATAAGCCTGAAGTAGGATTGCCGTAGGCAAATAATCCAAAGCGTAATACCCAGGCAACCATCGCGATCAGCATCACCTGTTTGATTCCAAATCGTTTCAAGAAGAATGGAATAGCCAAGATGAATACCGTTTCGGATATCTGCGAAATCGACATGATAATGGTCGAATATTCGATTACGAAGGAATCTACATATTTTGGAAAGTACTTGAATTCATCGAGGAATACGTCTCCATAAGCATTCGTTAGTTGCAAGGCCGCACCCAAGAACATGGAGAATATGAAGAATAAAGCCATTTTATAATTTCCAAACAACTTGAATGCTTCCAATCCCAGCATTTGCGATAAAGAAGAGTTTTCTTTGATATTATGCTGTGGAGGACATTTTGGTAAATTGAAAATAGAATATATGGCCAAGAGGATAGAACCTCCAGCGGCAATATAAAATTGACCTTCCGTTGCTTTACTGCCTGTTAGGTTAGTTAGCCACATGGCAGCAATAAAGCCAATAGTACCCCATACCCTGATAGGAGGGAAGGCTTTAATCAGGTCGTAATTTGCTTGATTTAATGCCGTATAAGCAATGGAATTGGAAAGTGCCAAGGTAGGCATGTAGCAGCACATGGCTAGGAGCATGACTGTGAAAAAGCTGTTCGGATCAGGTACATGTGCTAAAGCTATTAAACAGATAGCATATAGAAAATGCAATCCTATGTAGAGCTTTTCGGCATTGACCCAGCGGTCAGCAATAATCCCCATGATGGTCGGCATGAACAGTGAGGCAATCCCCATGGTAGAGAAGATGGCTCCAAATTCAGTTCCGTCCCAATTTTTTGTGCCAAACCAGTAATTGGCAATTGTAATTAACCATGCGCCCCAAACAAAGAATTGCAGGAAGTTCATGATAATTAACCTATGTTTGATAGACATATCGGTAGATAATGTTAGGTAAACAGGAAAATTATGATTTTCGTTTTTCTATTTCATCCCTGATTTTAGCCGCAGTTTCATACTGTTCATTTTCAATGGCTTTTTCTAGGGTATTTTCTAATTGCTCCAAGGTTAAGGAAGCATAAGGTGAAGGTTTGTTCTTGATGGGCTCTGGAGGTGTCGGTTCACTTTCTTTCTCTGCTTTTACAGGTTCCTCTTGTTTGTAGTTGCCTACATTCTCGATGTTCTCTAAAAAAGCGAAATCATTGCCTTCAATGACGATTCCAGCAGTATTCATGATGAAATCATAAGTGAATATGGGACATTCAAAACGAACGGCAAGTGCAACTGCATCCGATGTTCGCGCATCGATCTCCGTCTTGGTGGTGCCATCTGTGCAGATTAACTTGGCGAAGAAGATGCCATCGATCAGGTTATAGATCAATACCTCTTCCAATTTAATCTTAAAGGTTTCCGCAAAGGTCTTAAACAAATCATGTGTCAATGGCCTGCTAGGTGTCATTTTCTCAATCTCTACAGCTATAGATTGTGCCTCAAAGCCACCGATAATGACTGGCAACCGCCTATTTCCGCCAACTTCCCCCAATACTAAAGCATAAGCGCCAGATTGCGTCTGACTGTAGGAAAGTCCAACTATGTCTAACTTGATTTTCTTCATTAATAACGCGTTAACGGAATTACAAAGATGCTAATATTAAAGCCAAAAAAAAAGTGACCCAGCGATTTTTTAAGCCAGGCCACTAGTTCATTGTTTAGTTTGTTTTAGTTGTTTTTCAAGTTTTTGATCGCTTGGGTCAACTTAGGGACGATTTCAAAGGCGTCTCCAACGATCCCATAGTCCGCAACTTTAAAGAAAGGTGCCTCTGGATCTTTATTGATTACCACGATGGTTTTCGAAGAACTTACACCAGCTAAATGCTGAATAGCTCCTGAAATTCCAATAGCGATATATAAATTTGGACTAACTACGATTCCAGTTTGTCCTACGTGCTCAGAGTGTGGTCTCCAACCTGCATCTGATACCGGTTTAGAACATGCTGTTGCTGCGCCCAATACCTCTGCTAATTCCTCAATCATTGCCCAGTTCTCTGGTCCTTTAAGACCACGGCCTGCCGATACAACAATCTCCGCCTCTGGCAAAGTAACTTTGTCCGTTGCACGTACGATATCCTTCACCATCACACTGAAGTCACCCGCATCGATAGTCGGCGTAAAGTCTACTACTTGTGCTGTTCCACCTACTGCATTTACTTCATATGCATTTGGATTTACTGCAATTACTTTGTTTGCTGAGCTAATAACCTCGGTTGCAAAAGCTTTATTGGAAA
This sequence comes from Sphingobacterium lactis, assembly GCF_051951495.1. Classification (GTDB taxonomy): domain Bacteria; phylum Bacteroidota; class Bacteroidia; order Sphingobacteriales; family Sphingobacteriaceae; genus Sphingobacterium; species Sphingobacterium lactis_A. The sequence goes on from NZ_JBNHAS010000002.1 coordinate 897,198, forward strand.
ATGCTGTTTTCTTGATTTCCATTTGATCACCATTAATATTTGGTAAACTAATGGCCCCATCAGCCAATCCAGCATCTAATTTAGCAGCGATACGTGGTGCTAATCCTTTTCCAGAAAAGGAATTGGATAAAACAACCACCTTGGCATTTTCTTCTTTTGCTGCTGCTGCAACGATAGAGGCATAAGCTTTGTTCACGAAGTTTTTCAGGTTATCCTGATTCGCATTTAATACTTTGCTAACCCCATAATTGCCTAATTTCTCTAATTCAGCCGTTTCTACATTGCCGATTGATAGTGCTGTAACGGTATCACCCAGTTGATCTGCTATTGCTTTCGCATAAGAAGCAGCCTCAAATGCCGATTTCTTTAAAGTACCATCTGTATTTTCGATATATACTAATATTGCCATGATAATTCTTGCGTTTATAAGGTTAAATTACTTTTGCCTCGTTATGTAATAACTGAACGAGTTGATCTACTTCATCTACTAATTTCACGGCACCACGAGGAGCTGGAGATTCGTATTTACTGATGTTCGAAAGACTTGCCACTTCGATGGGCTCGATTACCTGCAATGGCTTAGAGCGAGCTCCCATAATTCCACGCATATTTGGAATCTTCGGTTCGGCTACACCCTCAGCTGTTCCTACAACAACTGGTAAGGAAACAGAAAGAACTTCTTTACCACCTTCTATCTCACGATCAATAGTACCTTCGGTTCCTTGTACATCCAGTTTTTTAGCAATAGAAACCGAAGGTAGGTTTAATAATTCACCTAATAATGCGGCAACTTGAGCTCCATTATAATCGATGGATTCTCTACCGGTAAGTATTAAATCAAAATTTTGTTCTTTAGCATATTTTGCGATTTGATTGGCTACGAACCAAGCATCACGGGGTGCTGCATTTACACGAACGGCGTCATCTGCTCCAATAGCTAATGCTTTACGGATGGTGGGCTCGGTGCTGCTGTCGCCAACATTGATCACCGTAACGGTGCCTTTTCCACCTTCTGCTAATTCTACAGCCTTTGCTAAGGCAATCTCATCGTATGGATTGATTATATACTGAATGCCGTTGCTGTTGAATACCGTATTGTCATTCGTAAAGGTTATTTTCGATGTAGTGTCTGGGACATTACTGATACAAACTAATATTCTCATAATTCTTACGTTTTACACAAACCTACATTTATTTATAAGCATTTCAAAACCTTTTTGAAGCACTTTTAAGCATTTTGTTTCTTATAATATATTGTGAAATTTTTAATACAACAACGTTCTTTTTATGAATATGTTAATTTTATTTTCTTAACAACTAGTCTTTTTAAATTTCTGTTTAAAAACCCCGCTTAATCGCAAAGGTCATCATTTTGTCATTTTGTATGCTAGCATAGTATTTTTTTATTGAAAGTCAATTCCATGACTCCCATTCCTTTTTCCTTATCTTTGTAGCATGCAATCCAGATTAGAACAACTCAAAGAATTTTTAGCAGAAAGTCCACAGGATCCCTTTTTAAAGTATGCCCTTACCATGGAGTACGTTAAATTGGGTGAAGAAGACCAGGCGCTTATAGGTTTTGAAAATCTAATAGCTGAACATCCCGATTATGTAGGTACTTACTATCACTTTGGTAAGTTTCTAGAGAAGGCAATGGAAAAAGAACGTGCCATAGGAATTTATGAGCAAGGTATCCAGGTGGCACAAACAAAACGAAATTTTCATGCCTTAGGAGAATTAAAAAATGCGCTCTTAATGGCGGAAGGTCTACTGGACGAAGATGAATAATGTTAAATTTTCCTAATTCGCAAATAATGGTATCTTTTTTGTCTATTCTAAGCAAACGTAGTTTATCATTTTATGCGCAAGCTTACCCTATATCTGTTCAGTGCCGTACTCTTGGTTTTTGTCTTTAGTTGTATCAACAACAAGACAAAGGTTAACCAATTGATTGGTACTGAAGGAAATGTTTTAAAGGGTATGGGCGTTGTAGGTACGTATGAAGGCAAACTCCCTTGTGCTGATTGTACCACCATTTCCACCGTACTTAGTTTAGACAATAACAAAAATTACCACATGCGCTATGTATATGTTGGTAAGAGTGAGGAAGTCTTTGAACATAAGGGCAAATGGGAATTGGATAATGATATCCTAAGTCTGGAACATATTGACTATAACTTTAAAATTTCCGACGACCAATTGCAACAATTGGATCTCTCCGGTAAGGAAATTAAAGGCGACCTTGCCGAAAAATACGTTCTAGTAAAAATTAAATAAACAGTTCTATTTACACATATTTAACGTCTGTTGTTTAAAATTTCATCGTAATTCATATTCTTTTCTTTAAAAAATACCGCGTTTAGGGTATTTCGGAAAAGTTTTGGCTACAGTAAATTTGTTTAATTAAAAACATAAAAAAAAATGAAAGCCAAACTATTAATTCTATGCATGCCTGTATTATTATTGATCACAGTGGTCAGTTGTCAGGAAGGTTTATTAGACCTTATCGAAGGAGAAATTGAAGAAAGAGCTGTCGTAGGAACTTGGGAAGCCTATGAGTTTTATAACAATGAAATTGGGGAAGCAGAAATAACTGGAAAGGATTTTAAAAAAATCAACCAGATTGGTAAAATTAATTTTGAAACCAGAGAATATCCTTGTACTACCAAAATCTCCAAAAATGAGCATCTCATATCTCTTTTTCAGCTTAAACTAATGTCTGGCGGAAAGGCGGAACATACTATGAAAGGGTACTATAAATTTGAAGGGTGGGATACGAATTGTCTTGCGAAAAATTATAATGAACCGCTCGATTATACGGAAACTATGAAATGGAAAATCATAGGTAAAAATGCGCAAATAGCTATTTTTGATGATGAAGAAGATGAAGATGAAGGAACTTTTGATATCGTAAAATTAACTTCAAATGAAATGCATCTGCAATATGATGATGGAGATAGTTATACTTTACTCAAATTAAGAAAAAAATAATATTGCATTAGCTTTCCATAAATTTATTTATTAAGTCATTAAGTTGTTTTTTCAAAGGCAGTTATTCTAAAATAACTGTCTTTTTTTGTACTAAAATAGACTCTAATAATTGTCCATTGTTAAATTAATCTTTATCCAATGTAAACTTAGTTTTAAATCTATTAAATTTCTTATTGATTTATATAAATTTCGTAAAATATATTTAGCTATATGCTTTGATGCATTAAAAAGTATGATACTTTTGTTTAGCTAAATAAACATAATATGAAATCAAAATTATTAATCTATTTATTGCCGATCTTTTTTTTGTGTACGATATCAGCTTGTAAGGATAACAACGATGACTTAGTTGAAGAAGCCAACATTGTTGGTACTTGGAACGCCTACGAATATTATACCGATATGGATATTCCAGGTGAAATCTCAGGTAAAGATTTCAAAAAAATAAACCAAATCGGTACGATCAATTATGAAACCCGAGAAGCTCCATGTAAAAATAATATTAGTAAATATGAACAGCAGATCGAAATTTTCCAATTTAAACTAAACGCTGATGGAACCGCAAATATTAGAACGAAAGGATACTTAAAATTTTATGGGTTTAGAATTGACTGTAGTCCAAGGAATCTTTCTGATACCCAAGATCAAGTAGAATCTTACAACTGGAAACTTACCGATGACAAGAAAAGCCTAATGTTCTATAATGAAGAAACTAAATTGGAGGATTCAAGGAAACTACCTATTGTTACACTGAATTCAAAAGAAATGCATATAAAATATGATGATGGAAAAACATATATCCACTTCAAGTTTAAAAGAGGATAATACCTACAATTTAACGCTATAAATAACACTTTTCCCCGTTAGATGCTTCAATCTACCGGGGTTTGTTTTTTCAGACCTAACAAGTTTTTTAACTTGCTAACACTTCTTGGTTATCTAACAGTTATAACGATACATGATACTTAAATATCGGGTCATAAAAAAAGGGATGTTGCCATCCCTCTCTTTCATATAAATTTTAATTCTGTATGATCAGCTATTAAGCCTCTACTTTTTCTTCACTTGTACAGATTTCTTTAAGGATATCCACAACAAAATCCACCTCTGCTTTCGTGTTGAACTTGCAGAATGAAAAGCGAACGGAAGGTCTAGTGCCGTCTGCTCCAATACCACGAAGTACATGTGAGCCGATATCCGATCCAGAACTACAAGCTGAACCTCCCGATGCTGAAACACCTTTAATATCTAAATTGAATAACAGCATATCACCCATTTTAGTACAAGGCAAGGATACGTTTAATACCGTATATAAGGATTTATCCGCATCAGTTTCACCATTGAATCGAACATTAGGAATGTTTTCTTCCAACTTCGCTTTCATATAATCTTTAAGCGACTGAATATAGTTGCGGTGTTCTTCCATTTCCGCATAAGCTAATTCAAGTGCTTTTGCCAATCCCACTATTCCATATACATTCTCTGTACCACCGCGCATGTTGCGCTCCTGTGCGCCACCATAAATCAACGGTTTGATCTTGTTACGACCATTGATGTATAAAAATCCAACTCCTTTAGGTCCATGGAATTTATGGGCAGCGCCAGTGATGAAGTCAATTTTCAAATCAGAAAGATCATGTGGATAATGTCCCATGGTCTGTACGGTATCCGAGTGGAATATCGCATTATACTGTTCGCAAAGTAGACTCACACGTTTAATGTCAGTTAAATTACCCAACTCATTATTCGCATGCATAATAGAAACGAATGTTCGCGGATTCTTAGCTAAGAGTTCCTCCAAATGATTCAGGTCGATATTTCCTTTAGAGTCGACACGTAAAAGGTCCAGATGGATCTTTCCAGCATGTGCTAATTCCTCTAGGGTATGCAATACCGCATGGTGCTCAATAGGAGAGCTAATCGCATGACTGATGCCGTAGCCTTCAATGGCACGAACAATAGCCATATTATCGGCTTCAGTACCACCGGAGGTAAAGAAAATCTCCGAAGGTGAGGCATTTAATAATTTTGCAACTGTCCTTCTTGCCTTTTCAACTATTGTCTTACTTTCACGGCCGTGAGCGTGAATGGAAGAAGGGTTCCCAAAGTTTTCGTTTAGGGTTTTTACCATCGCTTCAATGACTTCTTGGTCTAAAGCGGTAGTCGCGGCATTATCAAAATAAACTTGCATGGCGACAAATATAATTAATTGATAGAAGAGTTTTTAGTAATTTTATTGTTTCTGACGATAATCAAACCAATTGATAGTAAGCCGGTTAATAAGGCTAAATATACGATTAAATCGCCGTTTTTGGTATAAAACGTCAACTCTTCATTAAGGTTAATTTCTTGTGATAAGGCTGTTGGTACCCACCAGCTTGAACGCTGAACGATATCTCCACGCTGATTGATAAAGGCAGAAATACCCGTATTCGCAGAGCGAACTACCCATCTGCGGTTTTCTATTGCGCGTAATTTGGCATAAAGCAAATGCTGATCTTTCCCCGCTGTATCGCCCCACCAACCATCATTGGTAATGACAGCAATGAACTGTGCGCCCTTTTTAATGTATTCAGTCACATAATCTCCCCAAATGGATTCATAACAAATGACTGGTGCAGCACCGATTCCACTAGCTGAATAAAATACAGAAGGTTCTTCCTGACTGCCATATCCGCCTGTGCTTCCACCAAAGTGCTTAAATAATGGTTTTAAGAAGGCTAATGCTTTTCCAAATGGCATCTTTTCAGCACCTGGTACCAGTTTGGATTTATGATAAAACTGCAATTTTGAAGATCCATCTATTAATACGCCGGCATTAAAATGATCAATGAATAGATTGCCATAAGGCTGCGCTGTAGCTGTGCGGTCATCGTTGTAAAACACATAACTTTCTATCCCTGATAAAACATTCCCATTATGATAGGGTTCCAAAAAGTCCAATACCGTTTGGTACTGTCTGTATTCCCGAAATTCCTCTTCATTGATATAACGTTCATCGGATATAGCTGTTTCAGGCCAAATAAAGAACTCTGTATTCAATTTGGCTACCTTCTGCGATAAGTCAGTCAACACCTTTAATTGTTCATCCGGGGTAATAGGTCCCCATTTTCCGAATGGGTCGATATTCGGCTGTACAGTAACGATTTCTGATGGATTGACATGTTCCTCATAATTGCTGTAAGCAATCCAAGAACCTGCAGCAGGTAATATCAATAGCCCAGCAAACAAACCTAGGATTAGTTTATTGGAATAGATTTCCATTTTTTCCTTGCGCTGCCAGAACCAAAGAAAGGCCAGGATATTGCCTAACAAAATCCATAAGGTCCCACCATAAACACCTGTAAAGCTATACCATTGAATAATTTGATGGAAATTCGCAAATCCATTACCCAAGTTCATCCAAGGAAAAGCTAATTCCCAACTCTGGTGCAGGTATTCGTATGCTATCCAAAATGAAATTAAGCCCATAAAGCTCAATAGAATATTATTTCGCTTACGCATCTGATAGTATAAACGGAAAGCGCAGGCCATCAATACAGGACCTAAGGTAAAAGGAACCAAAGCAACCATTAAAGAAGGAAAAGCATCCAAGAAGGCATTCATGGCATTGTAAACCCAATAAATGCTTGCCGTGTTCCAAACAAAACAGGTCAAGAATGCTAAGCCAAAAACCTTACGGCCTTTGTTTTTATAATCTGCGCGGATAACTTGTTCAATTGCGACCAATAAAGGGACAAATCCAATGAAAAGTAATACCGAAGAGTAGGGTATGGGAGGCCAAGACAACCAGAGTATAAATGCACTCAAGAGTGCTAGCAGATAATTATTGCGCATGAATTACAGTTTGCTTAAGATTTCTGCTTTTTTAGTTTCATATTCTGCTTGTGTGATCAACTGTTTATCATACAAGCTCTTTAATTTTTTCAATTTAGCGGTCATTTCATCTTCCTCATCCGATGGTTTATCCTCTTGAACAGGATTGTTTGAAGGAAATGACGGTGCTGTCGATGCTGGAGACTGTGAAAATGAGGAAAAAGGTTTAGCTTCTTCTTTCTGTACCTCCGGTTCAACAGGTTTTGGTGCTTCCACTTTTGGCTCTTCCCGAACAGGTTCAGGAGCTGCAGGTGGCGTATAAACAGGTTTGTTTTCTATAACAATCTTGTTTTCTTTCGACTCTGTTTTTTGATTCTGTAGATTATCTAAGGCTGCTTTAATCAATTGATAAAGCTTTCTTGCTTGTGTTTTAGGAATGTAATCCACCGTCAGGTTTTCTCCAGTAAATGGAATGACAGTCACTTTTGAACCAAAGATTTCTTCTTTAAAAGCAATGTCTTTGATGTCTTGCCAAGAGAAAATTTCAAAGTTAGTAGCCAAACCCAATTTGGTGAATTCGCACAAGAATATACGCTTGTTACTCACCGTAATGCTATCGGGCAACAAGGTTACAGCAGGTTTTTTCTGAAGGGCAATATAATTGATGGACTCACCAGGAGTTAGCATATCCAGGATCTTTCCATGGATCTTTTCCACTACTTTTGGATCTTGTCCGTCTTGAACGTATTTATCGATTTGATAATTTTCCATGTTATCGTTATTTGCTTGATCTAAAATAAATTAAAATTTCTACTTTATCCTAATCCGGCCACACAGAATACAAATTCCCCTTTTATCGGGTGTGATTCAAAATGTGCCTTGAGCTCGGCTAAAGTGCCTCTCACTGTTTCCTCGTACAATTTACTGATTTCTCTTGATATGGAAGCCTGTCTTTCTTCACCAAATACAGTCATTAGCTCTTCAATGGTTTTTAAGATGCGGTGCGGAGATTCATAAAAAATCATGGTTCTTTTTTCAACTGCTAAAGCTTTAAGACGAGTTTGTCTGCCCTTTTTCACAGGTAGGAATCCCTCAAAGCAGAAACGGTCATTCGGTAATCCAGAATTCACCAAAGCAGGAACAAAGGCTGTAGCCCCTGGAAGACATTGAACCTCCAAGCCCTCTTTAATACTTTCGCGAACGAGAAGAAAACCTGGATCCGAAATAGCAGGAGTACCGGCATCTGAAATTAAAGCAATCTTATTCCCTTCCTTCATCAAACGGATGATTTCCGAGACTGCCTTGTGTTCATTGTGCTGATGGTGGGCAAAAACTTTCTTATCAATGCCAAAATGCTTGAGCATAGGAGCAGAGGTTCTGGTATCCTCAGCCAAGATTATATCCACATCTTTCAATGTTTGTATGGCCCTAAAGGTCATATCCTCTAAATTTCCGATGGGCGTAGGTACGATATACAGCATAGGTCAAAGATAAGTATTAAACCTAAAGTTATACTGGGAAATTCTTTATTCCTATGCCGTTCTTTTCGTTTATTATTCGGAAACCTCTTGATAATCTTCTGTTCGTGGAATTCTTTCAATAATTTCCTTCCACTCCTCAGGAATATTGGTCAGTTTTCTTGCCGCAATATCCATCCATGCTCCGTCCACCAAAACAACAGCAGCTCGAACCCCATTTTCCTTGAAAATCTCATGTCGAAATGAAAAACGATTGTTCGTGCGATTGTACTTGCTAATTTCAACCGATACTTTGATTCGCTCATCCAACCCAATCTCCCTGTGATAATTTAGTTCTTCGCGAAATAGAATCGGACCAATCTTTTTATTGTTGAATTCAGATAAGGATAACCCCAATTGGTTAAGCATATTACTTCTGGCCTGTGCGCAAAAATCAGCATATGCAGAATGTCGTAAATGTACATTCGCATCAATTTGCGACCACAAAACCTGTCCTTCGTAGAAAATATTGTTCTCCATTTGCTGTTCGTTTGTTGTTATCCCTAAAAATAGGAAATAATCCAGAGCTTGTAATCAAAATAAGGTAAAAATAGTTTCCATGCTAACTATTTTTTTGATGATGTGCTACCGACCTAACTTCCTTCGGTTTAAGCTTGTATTAAGCTTGTATCAAGCTACAGTTGGCTTCGAGACTCTAAGGGAATTTCCAAGGATCTGATAGGGATCTTGTTCGGTCGGAACCGAACGAGATCCGAAGGAGATCCGAAGGGTTCTCGAATCCAACCCCTAGTAAACCCTTGTGAGAGACGATGAGATATCAGACAAAAGACAACAGAAATAGATAGGAGATATGAGACCGCTACGCTATTAGATGTGAGATATTGGAAAGGAAAAAGGGGAGGAGAAAGAGAATAGGAAGAGGGGGGAAAGAATTAATGTTATGCGGGCGATGCATGCATCGCCCCTACAGACAATCGTAATTTTATTAATTCTAACCCCAATTACCGTAGGGTCGAAGCATGCTTCGACCGTTAATACCTTCATAAAATCAAACCCGCCAATAGGTCTAATTACTCTGTACTAAATACTTGATACTTTTTTTAATCGGGCAGACATTCCGCTGCGCTTAGTGCTGCCCCTACGCTGGGTGGCTATTAAAGTGATATTAACGAACTTTCTAGGTAGCAGATAAGGTAGGGGCGGTACTGAGAGAGTTCGATGGAAGGGGTGAAACCCCGACGAGAACGAACGGAATGTCCGCCCGTTTAATTTAAGGCAAAAGACTTAGATGTGAGATGTGAGACCGCTAGGCTATTAGATTTGAGATTTTGGAAAAAAAAAGTGGAAGGAAAAAGGGTAGGAGAAAGAATTAGTGTTATGCGGGCGATGCATGCATCGCCCCTACAGACAATCGTGATTTTATTAATTCTAACCGCAATTACCGTAGGGTCGAAGCATGCTTCGACCGCTTAAATAATTCTAAAGTTCATTTATCTTCGCTCTGAGTTGGAAATTCCCTAAAACCTTTTCTATCTCACATCTAACAGCGCAGCGGTCTCCATCTCACATCTCATTTCAAGCAAGGCTTTGCTAATAATAATTCATTGACTTGAGCTATATTGTAAAAATTTACGCTATAAATAACTTCAGATTGATAATATTAAGTTTAGAGCCTACTTATTTAACAATCTCATAACATAGAGTTAATTATGGTTTTAACTAAAGGATATAAATTTGACCAGGATTTAAAACCAGTATTATATGAGATTTACTTTACTAATTTTATTACAATTTATTTGTTGTTTAGGCTTTGCCCAGAACACTGTTCTAAAGGGGAAAGTTATGGACAATAACGACAAATTTTCCATGCCTGGGGCGACCTTACGTATTACCGAGGGTAATCGTTATACGGTTTCTGATGGTAATGGAAATTTTGAATTTTTAAACTTGCCTGCAGGAAGCTACACCTTATCGGTAGATTACTTAGGTTATAAACATTATGAACAGAAAATCGAGGTTCGTATAAATCAACCTACAGTTGAGGTTTTTTTAGAGCCAGCAACCCGTACTTTAGATGAGGTTCAAGTAATTGGTGATTTAGCTAAAGGACAAGCCAAAGCATTAAACCAACAGAAGAATAACAGCAACATCACGAATATTATTTCTTCCGATCAAGTGGGTCGTTTCCCAGATCAGAATATTGGTGATGCATTAAAACGTGTACCAGGTATTACTATGCAGAATGATCAAGGTGAAGCTAGAAATATCATTGTACGTGGTTTATCTCCAGAACTAAACTCCGTAACCTTAAACGGTGACCGTATCCCTTCAGCGGAAGGGGATAACCGTAATGTGCAAATGGACTTAATTCCATCGGATATGATTTCATCTGTGGAAGTAAACAAAACCTTAATGCCGGACATGGATGCAGATGCGATCGGTGGATCGGTAAACTTGGTGACTCGTGCAGCTCCTAACAAACAACGTATTTCTGCTACATTAAGTGGTGGTTATGCGCCTATTCGTGAAAAAGGAGTTTATAATGGAACATTAATTTACGGTAACCGCTTTATGGATAATAAAATGGGTATCGTACTTTCAGGAACATTACAATCGCAGAACTTTGGTTCAAATAATATCGAAGCAGTCTGGAACCAAAAAGACGGAAATGCTTTTATGAAAGAGATGGATGTTCGTAAATACGACGTTAGCCGTATTCGTCGTAGTGTTTCTGCTGCATGGGATTATGAATTTAACTCTAGAAACCGCATTTCATTGAATGCAATGTATAACTGGCGTGACGATTTAGAGAACCGTTATAGACTACGTTATAAAGACATGAAATGGGATGATGCTAAGAAAACCTATATCGGTGAAATCAGTCGTCAGACCAAAGGTGGTATTGACAATAGTACCAATAAGAATGCACGTTTAGAGCGCCAGAGTGTAATGAATTTCTCGATGCAAGGAGAGCATATTTTAGCGCCTAAATTGGATTTTGATTGGTCAGCGTCTTATTCACGTGCAGAAGAAGATCGTCCTAATGAGCGTTACATTGCATACCGTATGAAAGATGCAAGTCTTGGTCAAGATTTAGCGGACACTTATTTGCCTTTTGTGACAAATACCAATACGGATCTTAGCAAATATAAATTCCATGAGATCACTGAAAACGATAATAATACCCACGAGGATGAAATTGGTGGTAAATTCAATTTCCGTTTGCCATTAAGTGTTATTGACGGTCAAAAAGGAAGATTCCGTTTCGGTGGTAGATTACGTTTGAAAACCAAAGAAAGAGAGAATATCTTTTACAAATACACACCTGCTACTGCTATTGCAGATATGACGGCATTGCCAAATGTTACTTGGGATGGCAAGGGATGGGAGCAAGGTGAGAAATATGCACCTGGAACCTATGTTGATAAAGCATATTTAGGAGGTCTTGACTTAAAAGATGCTTCGAAATACAAGGAAGAAACTGTTGGAAAAGAGTATTTAGCGAATAATTACAATGCTAAGGAACAGATTTATGCTGGATATTTCCGTTGGGATCAAAACTTATCTGAAAAAACGACCTTAATCTTGGGGGCTCGTTTAGAGCATACGCGTATTGATTACACGGGTAATAGCGTATTGGACGAAAAAGATTTAAAAGGTACTATTAGCAACAAGTTTAATTATACCAATATTCTTCCTAACCTTTCCATCAAACATAACTTCAGTGATGATTTTATTCTTCGTGGAGCATATTCAACAGGTTTAGCTAGACCAAATTATTATGCTTTAGCGCCTTTCATCAGTGTGATTTCTGAGAAAAGTGAAATTTCAGCTGGTAATCCAGACTTAAAGGCTACTTATTCGCATAACTTCGACTTTATGTTAGAAAAGTATTACCGTAACATCGGTTTGATTTCTGGAGGTTTATTCTATAAGAATTTGAAGAACTTCATCTATTCTTATGCGAACTTAAATTATACCACTGCTGATTTTGCTCGTGAATTCCCTACACAAGTTAATCCAATCCCTGCAGGAGCTAACTGGCAGATGGTTCAACATAGAAATGGTGATAAAGTAGATTTATATGGTGCTGAGATTGCATTCCAAAGACAGTTAGATTTCCTTCCTGGAAAATTTTTACAAGGATTTGGTGTATATGCGAACTATACTTATACGAAATCAAAGGCTAAAGGTATTGCTGGATCAGATGGTGTGATGCGTGAAGGATTAGGTTTACCTAGAACGGCACCTCACATGTTGAACGGTTCCTTATCATGGGAAAACAGTAAATTCTCGGCTCGTGTATCGGCAAACTATACTGCAGCTTATTTAGATGAAGTTGGTGAGGATTCTTTTACTGATGCTTATTATGACAAGCAATTCTTTTTAGATGCCAACGCGAGTTACAAGATTACTCCTCAATTACGCATTTTTGCTGAGGCGAACAATTTAACGGATCAACCATTGCGTTATTACCAAGGTGATGTTGCCCGTATGAAACAATTAGAATATTACAAGTCAAGATATACCTTAGGTTTGAAATTTGACCTGTAAGCAAACGAAATTCAACGAATGAAGATACAATTCATGACCGTATGCTCGGCGGCTCTGTTATTCGGAGCCTGCACGAGCAAATTGGCTCCAGTTGCAGACAATGCTGTAAAACCTAGTATTGTGACTGAGCAGGTGCCAAATGACACCGATGACCCAGCCATCTGGGTTAACCCAAATGATAGCACTCAAGTGATGGTGATCGGTACGGACAAGCACGAAAAGACTGGTGGACTTTATGCCTTCGATATGGATGGCAAGATCATCAACAAAGTGACACCTTTGGATCGTCCAAATAATGTGGATATTGCCAATGGCATGAACATCGGCGGAAAGATTCAAGATATCGCTGTGTTAACCGAGCGTGGAACGAATATGATTCGCGTATTTAGCTTGCCAGACCTAAAGCCATTGGATAATGGTGGTATTCCAGTATTTGAAGGTGAAACAGAGCGCTCGCCGATGGGGATTGCTTTGTACACCCAAAAGGATTCTACCGGCAATAAAATCTTTGCTGTAGTAGGTCGTAAAACTGCAGGTCCAGACAATTACCTGTTCCAATATGAGCTTTTTGAAGATGCTGGTCAGGTAAAAGGGAAGAAAGTACGTGCCTTTGGAAAATTCCAGGGAGGCAAGGAAATTGAAGCCATAGCCGTAGATAATGAACTTGGTTATATCTATTATTCTGATGAAGGTTTTGGTATTCATAAGTATTACGCTGATCCTTCTAAAGGAAATGAAGAATTGGCACTTTTTGGTCAGAAGGATTTTAAATCAGATCACGAAGGGATTGCACTATACAAGAGTAGCGACAGCACAGGGTATATCGTAATCTCGAATCAACAAAATAATTCTTTTAATATTTATCCACGAGAAGGAGCGCAAGGCAAACCTCATCAACATGATCGTGTAGCAGAAGTTCCTGTTTCAGCGATCGAATGTGACGGTGCTGATGCGATTTCAATGCCGATAGGAACAAAATTTCCTAAAGGTATGTTAGTTGCCATGAGTAATGGTCGTGTATTCCATTACTATGATTGGCAAATCTTCCAGGATAGTATTACTAAGAAATAAAGGCAATACTCACTTGGTTAGGGTATTTTAACCGTTAATAACTGAAAGGCGGTGCTTTGCACCGCTTTTTTTTTTGTTTAGACGACAGACGACAGACATCAGACAACAGACATCAGATTTAAGACAATGCTTATCGGTGCTTCAACCGTTTTATATTATGAAATTAAATCTTGTGTTAAATAAGATTTGTATAGTTTGAAGATCTTTCACCGAAGGTGAAAGATGACGTTTTTGTGGATTGGTAATGAAGGTTTTTAGCGGTCGATGCATGCATCGACCCTACATAAAACGGTTAATTTCAGAATGATTTTTTCCGCCATATCCGCCATAACTGTAGGGTCGAAGCATGCTTCGACCGTTTAAAAAAATGTTTTCGATTCTTGTATTAAATAGGATTGACAAAGTTTAAAGATCTTTCACCTTCGGTGAAAGATGACGGGCGATTGTTGGGGAATGGAGACTCTTCGCTTCGCTCTGAGTTGTAAATGGAGAATCTAATATCCCGCCAATAGGTCTAAATACTATGTACTTATTACTAAATACCGCTTTTTATTTCGGGCAGACATTCCGCTGCGCTTAGTACTGCCCCTACGCTGGGCGGCTAATAGCAAACTGTCTAGATAGCGCGTTTGGTAGGGGCGGTACTGAGTGAGTTTAGGGGTTTAACCCCGACCAAAACGAACGGAATGTCCGCCCGTTTTTTTGAAGATAAAAGATTATTAACGTTAGAAAACAAGCCCTACAAACCTTCTTTTTTACACATCCTATCTAATAGCGAAGCGGTCTCATATCTCATGTCTAACAGCGCAGCGGTCTCAATTACATTGCCCCTGGAGATACCATCTGCATTAGAATAGCGGTTAACCATCCTGCATAGGTTCCTATGGCGTATCCAAATACAGCAAGGATTACACCTACAGAGATTAGGGATGGGTGAAATGCTGCAGAGGTAACCGATGCTGAGGCAACTCCTCCCACATTAGCCATACTTCCAACAGCGAAGTAAAAGAATGGCACCTTGAATAATTTTCCTACAATCAATAATAGAATTGCGTGTACTGACATCCATATTAAACCAACAACCAATAAACCTGGATTGTCTAGAATGGCGGTAATGTCCATTTGCATTCCGATAGTGGTAATCAATACGTATAAGAATACAGTTGCGACCTTGGAAGCGCCTACGTATTCTAATTTCTTTGCCGGAGTAAAGGAAAGGATAATTCCGATGACAGATGCAAAGAAAATCACCCAGAAGAAAGTACTAGTTAACGAGAATTTGGCAAGTTCTGGAAAGTTCGTTCCCATATAAGCTGCCAATGGTCCAGCTAACATAGCCGCTAAAGCAGTACCCCCAAAAGCTAAAGCAATAATGTACATTAAATCTTTCGTTTCAGGATTGCGGCTGTTAGCTTTTACTTTTGCATCCATTTTTTCCTTCAAAGCTTCAACATCAGAAGACTCCGCATTAAAGAATTTGTCGAATTTTTTGGACTTGCTTGCTCCATATAATAGGAAGGCCATCCATATATAGGCCACAAATACATCTACGGCAATAATTGAAGAAAAGACCTTAGGCGAAGGTTGCAAGATCTCTTTTAAGGCTACCTGATTGGCACTTCCGCCAATCCATGAACCTGCAAGAGAACCTAATCCTTTCCATACCTCATCAGGTGCAGCACCACCTACAACTTCTGGTGCAACCAATGCTGTAAGATAAACGGCTAATGGACCACCAATCACAATACCTATCGTTCCGGTGATAAACATTAATCCGGCACGTTTTCGTAGGGCCCACATTTCTTTTAAATCCAGGTTCAATACAAACAAAATCAAACAGGCAGGAAGCAAGTAATTACTGCCAACACCAGTAAGCGGAGAGTTTGCACCATCGATAATATGTAATGAATTTAATACACCAGGTAAAAAATAACATAACAATAGTGGCGGGATAATATTGTAAAATCCTTTTACATATTTATTGGATAAGTTCGAGGTATAGAAGACTAAACCAAGAATGACCATAAGCAGTCCCAGTACAACAGAAGTGTTACTTACCAAAGGGAGGGTTTCGGTTTCGGTTATTTGCATAAAAATGTAATAATTGTTAATTTGCTGTGAAAATAACTATTTCCATTGACTATTTTTCGTTTTTACCCAAAATAGGAAATGAATAGATCAATCTAAATCGCAATAATAAATACGTAATGGACCGTAGAGATTTTATTAAGAGTAGTGGTATCCTTCTAGGTGCTACGACTTTAGATGTGCCCGAACCAATGGGTGCAAAGAAAACCATCAAAGTAGGTTTGGTGGGCTGTGGCGGTCGGGGGACCGGAGCAGCATTTCAAGCTTTGAACGCAGACCCCGATGTGGAAATCGTGGCATTGGCGGATATATTCCAAACACAATTAGATACCGCATTAGCTAGTCTTAAAGAAGCCCACAAGGATCGTGTAAAAGTAACAGAGAAACGACAGTATGTGGGTTTCGATGCGTATAAGAAATTAATTTCCAGCGATGTGGATGTGGTATTGTTGGCTACACCACCATGCTTTAGACCTGACCAATTGAGTTTTGCAATTCAAAAAGGGAAGCATGTTTTTTGTGAAAAACCAATGGCGGTAGATATACCTGGCGTACATAAAGTTCGCGAGGCTGTAAAACTTGCTAAGGAGAAGAAGCTGAATCTAGTTTCTGGTTTTTGTTTTCGTTATACCAATCCGAATAGGGAATTGGCGAAACAAATTCACGGAGGTGCAATTGGCGATATATTTTCCATTAGTACATTCCGCTTAGGAGGCGAATTAACTGAAAAGCCTAGACAGGCAAATTGGTCAGATTTGGATTACCAATTGCACAATTGGTATTATTACCAACGTTACTCTGGGGATATCATCGTTGAACAAACGGTACATAGCATTGACTTTATGAGTTGGATGTTGAACCGTGGGCTTCCAAAATTTGTATCGGGCACCGGAGGTCGTCAAAGTAGACCTTGGGACAAGTTTGGAAATGTTTTCGATCATTTCGCTATTGAATTTGATTACGGGGATGGCGTGAAGGGATTCCACTTTGGTCGCCAACAGAACGGTACCCAGCCGAGAAATACAGTTGAAGCTGTTGGCAGCAAAGGTGCTATGAAAGTTGGGATTTTAAGTAGTTATGAGATTTTTGGGCAGAACCCTTGGAAGTTTGCTGGAAAGACAGATAATATGTATCAAACTCAACATAATGAATTGTTTGCTGCCATTCGCAATAAACAAGTGATCAATGATGGGGATTTTATGGCAGATTCTACTTTACTAGCTATCTGGGGTAGGGAAGCTGCTTATGCTGGGAAAATCATCAGTTTAGATGAGATTGAGAATTCCACGAAAGTTTATGGTCCAAGTATTGACGAGTACAATTGGGAAATGCCAATTGATAAGGCATTAATTCCAAGACCAGGATTAGCTACCTAAGTTATTGTCAGAATAGAAAATGAGTCAACGAATTAAGATTTTAGTGGTTGGTTGTGGTAACATGGGAGCTTCTCATGCGAAAGCATACCACGATATGGATGCGTTTGAAATTGTGGGTTTGGTTTCCCGTGGTGCAAGTAAGGAAAAGTTAAATAACCAATTGGGTGCTGATTATGCCTTGTTTTCCGATTATGCGGAGGGCTTAGCTACTACTAACCCCGATGCGGTTTGTATCTCAACCTATCCGGATACCCATGAAACCTATGCTATAATGGCCTTTGAGGCTGGAGCACATGTTTTCATAGAAAAGCCATTAGCAGATACTGTATTAGGTGCTCAAAAGGTAATTGAAGCAGCCAATAAGGCGAATAAAAAATTGGTAGTTGGCTACATCCTTCGTCAACACCCATCGTGGATAAAGTTTATTGAAGTGAGCAGAACCTTAGGTTATCCTTTGGTGATGCGTATGAATCTTAATCAACAGAGCCATGGATATATGTGGGATGTGCATCGCAATTTGATGCAGAGTTTAAGTCCGATTGTTGACTGTGGTGTTCATTATATCGATGTGATGTGCCAGATGACTGATGCCAAACCGATCAGTGTTTCCGCTATTGGCGCTAGATTATCTGATGATATTCCGGCAGACAATTACAATTACGGGCAATTGCAGATTCGTTTTGATGATGGAAGTGTGGGCTGGTATGAAGCGGGTTGGGGACCGATGATCAGTGAGACCGCCTTTTTTGTCAAAGATGTCATTGGACCTAAAGGATGTGTATCCATCGTAGCCAATGATGCCGGAAAAGCCGGTAATTCGGATTCAGTAGAATCGCATACTAAAACGGAATCGTTGAAAGTTCATTTTGCAGACATTAACCAAGAAAATGAGTTTATTAAAAAAGATGAGTGGATCGACCTAAACGACGAACCTGACCATCAAGAATTATGTAACCGAGAGCAACGCTTCTTTTTAAAGGCTATAGCGGAAGATTTAGACTTATCGAAGTCTATGCAAGATGCCTTAAATAGTCTTCGGATAGCGATTGCTTGCGATGAATCGGTGAAAACCGGTCAAATTATGAAATTATAATCATGTTAAAACGCTTTCTATTAATTTGTTTTGTAGGAGTAAACTGCCTAGTTTATGGACAAAACAAAAAACCTAATATTATTTTTATCCTGGCAGATGACTTAGGTTATGCCGATGTTGGTGCTTATGGTCAAGAGAAAATCTTGACGCCAAATATTGATGAACTTGCTAAGAACGGCAAGCTCTACACGGACTTTTATGCTGGTGCACCGGTTTGTGCGCCTTCAAGGTCGTCCTTAATGACAGGGCAACATACCGGTCATACCTATATCCGTGGAAATAAAGAAATAGTACCTGAGGGACAGGAACCTTTGGCAGCGAATATTGAAACCTTTGTACAGAACCTAAAAGCCGCAGGTTATAAAACTGGTGCCTTTGGTAAGTGGGGGTTAGGAATGGTCGGTACTACTGGTGATCCACTAAAAAAAGGGTTCGATGTCTTCTATGGTTACAATTGCCAAAGACAATCACACCGTTACTATCCAACGCATCTGTGGGATGATGAGAAAAGGATTGATCTTGAGGGAAATGATTTGGCGCATACCAATATTTATGCTCCGGATTTGATTCAGGAAAAGACATTACAATTTATTCATAATAATCCAGATGGTCCATTCTTTATGTATGTTCCATCGGTTTTGCCACATGCGGAATTGATCGTTCCTAATGACGATATCTTTAAAATGTATGACGGTAAATTTGAGGAAAAACCATTCAAAGGCAATGATTATGGTCCCAATGCAGGGGTTGGTTATACTTCTCAAGCTAAGCCACATGCAACTTATGCCGCTATGGTTACTCGCCTTGACAAACATGTTGGACAAATTGTTGATGCTTTAAAGGAGGAAGGGATTTTGGATAATACCATTATTCTTTTCACTTCTGACAATGGTTCGCACCGTGAGGGTGGAGCAGATCCGGAATTCTTCAATAGCTCAGGTCCTTTCCGTGGTAATAAGCGTGATGTTTATGAAGGTGGAGTTCGCACACCAATGATTATACAATGGCCAGCGAAAGTGAAAGCGGACACCCGTAGTAACCATATTGCTGCATTTTGGGATGTTGCGCCTACCTTATTGCAGTTAGCAGGTGCCAAAGGCATGAAACAGACGGATGGTATCAGCTTTGTGCCAAGCTTACTAGAAAAAGGAAAACAAAAAGAGCATGAATACTTATACTGGGAATTCCACGAAGGAGGCGGTAAGCAAGGTCTCCGTATGGGTGACTACAAGGCAATTCGCCTAAAAGCAAAAGGAAATCCTGATGCCCCAATTGCTATATATCATTTACCATCGGACATCGCTGAGAAAAATGATATCGCTGCTCAACATCCTGAGCTTGTGAAAAAAGCCAAGAAAATCATGTCTGAAGGTAGAACAGAAAGCGCGGTATTTGACTGGTAGAAGGAGACCGCTGCGCTATTAGATGTGAGAAGTGAGATCGCTTCGCTGCCAGATATGAGATATGAGATCGCTTCGCTGTTAGATAGGAAGTGTGATAATGGTGTTTTGTAGGGTCGAAGCATGCTTCGACCGCATGTCACTAATCGATCTATAAATTATTACTTCTTTCCAGGTAGCACCTAAGGTAGGGGCGGTACTGAGTGAGTTTGAGGGAAGGGGATTTATCCCCGACGAAGACGAACGGTATGTCCGCCCGATACAAAAATGGTTTAAAGGATTTATTGGATAGGGAAAAAGAAGAAGATTGGTGGATTGCGGGCGATGCATGCATCGCCCCTACAAACATTCGTGAAAATATTGGCAATTAATTCCCTAACTGTAGGGTCGAAGCATGCTTCGACCGTTTATAAAGATCTATAAAAACTAGCCCGCCAATAGGTCTAACTACTCTGTACTAAATACTAAATACTATAAAAAGCGGTCTCATATCTCTCCTACGGTATATTCAAATACTTATGCGTCTGCAAGGAGATTTCCCATCTTGGGTTATCTTTTACATAATCAATGATTAGTGGGGTCATTTCTGCTGCTTTGGACCATTCTGGTTGCAGATATAGCTTGCAGTTGGCACTCACGAATTTGGCATGTTCTTCTGCCCATTCGAAATCGCTTTTATTGAAGACGATGACTTTCAATTCGCCTGCTGCACTGAGGACATCTTGTCTAGGACCTTTGAACTTCTTAGGAGAAAGACAGATCCAATCCCAGTAACCCGACAGAGGATATGCACCTGAGGTTTCTAAGAAGATTTTGATTCCTGCTTCCTTAAGCTTTTGGGTTAGGTAGGTTAAATTATACAATAGAGGTTCACCTCCAGTAATCACCACTGTTTTTGCAGGATGCTGTTTGGCATGCTCTACAATTTCTTCCGCAGAAGTCAATGGATGGAGTTCGGCATCCCAGCTTTCTTTTACATCGCACCAATGGCAACCAACATCACAACCTCCTAAGCGGATGAAATATGCTGCTTTTCCAGTATGATATCCCTCGCCCTGTATCGTGTAAAACTCCTCCATTAATGGAAGAAAACTGCCGTCTTCTGGAACTTGATTTGCCATAGTATTGATAATTTGCTGCAAAGTTAGGGATAAGTCTTGATAATTAAGTAACATCTCCACTTTTGACTGTTGGTTGTGCATGGTTGGCTTTTATTCTTAGCCAATAAAAAAGGCCTTCAGCCTATCGAAATAAAAGATTTGAGGTTTGTCTTCCAGTTCTCGAGAAATTGAATTATGAGCGTGTTCGATTTCATTTTGCCATAAAAATTTCGTATTTTTGTACCTCGATTAATTAAGGTGATTCCAATTTTCAAGGTACTTGTAGACATTGAAAGGAATCGTGAATTTTAACAAGATGATATCATAATTTGTAGTATGATCAACATTACACTACCTGACGGTTCAGTCCGTCAGTACGAAAAAGGTACCTCTGCGATGCAAGTAGCCTTGTCCATTTCCGAAGGTTTAGCGCGTAACGTATTGGCGGCTGAGGTAAATGGCGAAGTATGGGATGCTTCACGTCCAATTGAAAACGACTCTTCTGTAAAATTGTTGACCTGGAATGACGATAAAGGAAAAAACACCTTTTGGCACTCTTCAGCTCACTTGTTAGCAGAAGCTTTAGAAGCATTATATCCAGGGATTAAATTTGGTATTGGTCCTGCCATCGAAACGGGTTTCTACTATGATGTAGATTTCGGAGATCGTGAATTCTCTTCTGATGATTTTAAACAAATCGAAGATAAGATGGTGGAATTGGCTAAGCAAAAGGAGGTTTTCGAACGTAAAGCCGTTTCTAAAGCTGATGCCTTAGCATACTTTACCGAAAAGGGTGATGAGTACAAACTGGATCTTATCAAAGATCTAGAAGATGGAAAAATTACCTTCTATACACAAGGGAATTTCACTGACTTATGTCGTGGACCGCATATCCCGAATACAGGTGTAATTAAAGCTGTGAAGTTAACTAACGTTGCTGGTGCTTACTGGCGCGGTGATGAGACTCGCAAGCAATTAACTCGTATTTATGGGGTTACTTTCCCTAAAGCTTCCGAATTGACTGAATATTTAAAGTTCATTGAAGAAGCTAAAAAACGCGATCACCGTAAATTGGGTCGTGAATTGGAATTGTTCGCATTCTCTGAGAAGGTAGGAATGGGCTTACCATTATGGTTGCCTAAAGGAACTGCCTTGAGACAGAAGTTACAAGACTTTTTGCAACGTGCGCAGATTAAAGCGGGCTATGAGCCTGTAATTACGCCGCATATTGGTCATAAGCAATTGTACATCACTTCAGGTCACTATGAGAAATATGGTGCGGATTCTTTCCAACCGATAAAAACACCGGTTGATGGTGAGGAGTTCTTGTTAAAACCAATGAACTGTCCACATCACTGTGAGATTTATAAAACGAAACCTCGCTCGTATAAGGAACTTCCAGTTCGTTTTGCGGAGTTTGGAACAGTTTACCGTTATGAGCAATCTGGTGAACTACATGGATTGACTCGTGTACGTGGGTTTACTCAGGATGATGCGCATTTGTTCTGTCGTCCAGACCAGGTAAAAGAGGAATTCAAGAAGGTAATTGACTTGGTGTTGTATGTGTTTGGAGCTTTGGGTTTCAACGATTTTACAGCACAAGTTTCACTTCGTGATCCGGAAAACAAAACAAAGTATATCGGGTCTGATGAGAATTGGGCATTAGCAGAAGCGGCTATTATCGAGTCTGCTGCTGAAAAAGGCCTGCCAACCGTAGTTGAATATGGCGAGGCAGCGTTTTATGGGCCGAAGTTAGACTTCATGGTGAAGGATGCTTTAGGACGTAAATGGCAATTGGGAACTATTCAGGTAGATTACAATTTGCCAGAGCGTTTTGAGCTGGAATACACTGGTAGTGACAACATGAAGCACCGTCCAGTTATGATTCACCGTGCGCCATTTGGTTCATTGGAACGTTTTGTTGCAGTATTGATCGAACATTGTGGAGGACAATTCCCGTTATGGCTTGCGCCTGAGCAGTTTATCGTCTTACCAGTGTCAGAAAAATATGAAGAATATGCGCAAAAACTTTTGGAATCCCTAAATAATTCCGATATTCGCGGTCTGATTGACTTGCGTGATGAGAAGGTAGGTCGCAAAATACGTGATGCAGAGGTTAAGAAAATCCCTTATATGTTGATCGTAGGCGAGAAGGAGATGGAAAGTGGGGAGATCTCAGTTCGTAAACATGGTGGTCAAGATTTAGGATCAATGTCCGCTACAGAATTTAAAGATTTAATAATAAAAGAAATAACTGTTTAATTTAATTAAGGAAACATTTGGCAAAAAGTAACAATTTCGGCAATAGAGGCCCTATCAGAAAAAAGGAACCTGAGCATCGTATAAACGAGCATATCCGAGTTCCCGAAGTGCGTTTAGTAGGAGACAATGTAGAACAAGGAGTTTTCCCGACTAGACAAGCTTTAGCACTCGCTGATGAATTGGAATTAGATTTGGTGGAAATTTCACCTAATGCGACGCCTCCTGTTTGTAAGATTATCGATTACAGTAAATTCGTATACGAGCAAAAGAAAAAACAAAAGGAAATCAAGGCTAACGCTAAGCAGACCGTGATCAAGGAGATCCGTTTCGGACCTAATACCTCAGAACACGACTTCGAATTCAAATTGAAGCATGCGATGCGTTTCTTGGAAAGCGGTGAGAAAGTACGTGCATATGTACATTTCAAAGGTCGTGCAATCGTGTTTAAAGAACAAGGAGAGATCTTGTTGTTAAGATTCGCACAGGCATTGGAGGAATATGGTAAAGTAGAATTGCTACCTAAATTAGAAGGTAAGCGTATGTTCTTGACCTTGGCACCAAAGACCACCGTTAAAAAATAAGTAGTATCTAACAGATTGATATAAAATTTATAGTATTATGCCAAAAATTAAAACCAATTCCAGCGCGAAGAAACGTTTCAAATTGACTGGAACCGGTAAAATTGCAAGAAAAAATGCTTTCAAAAGCCACATCTTGACTAAGAAAACAACCAAACAAAAACGTAACTTAACACAAACAAGCTATGTTTCTGATGGTGATACAGGCAACGTTAAACGTATGCTAGGTATCGGTAAATAAGTTTTATACAATTTTTTTTAAATAACAATATTTTTAACCGGGTATCGGGTAGTAAGCTTGCTGAAAAACGTAACACCTTATACCAAACTAAAATTTAATAATTATGCCACGTTCGGTTAACGCAGTTGCTTCTAGAAGAAGACGTAAAAGAATCCTTAAATTAGCCAAAGGCTATTACGGATCCCGTAGCAAAGTTTATACTATTGCTAAAAATACAGTAGAAAAAGGTTTACAGTACGCTTACCGCGACCGTAAAACCAAAAAACGCGAGTTTAGAGCTTTATGGATCCAACGTATTAACGCTGGAGCTCGTAAACACGGAATTTCTTATTCTCAGTTGATCGGTAAATTAAACGCTAAAAACGTAGGTTTGAACCGTAAGGTTTTAGCTGACTTAGCTTTAAATAACCCAGATGCTTTCAAAGCAGTTGTAGACGCAGTAAAATAAAGATTTTTTAAACCGCTGTCAATTTGTTAGGTATTCAAAGCCACTCCTGTAAAGGGGTGGCTTTTTGGTTTATAGACCGCTACGCTATTAGATGTGAGATGTGAGATCGCTTCGCTGTTAGATATTAGGTCTGAAAGGGTATAGAGTAAGATCGAAAGAGATAAGGTTTGGGGAAAGGGAGGAAAGTATAGAGATGATGATTAGCCGGAGTATTGGAAATATTATAGCATCAAAAAAAGCTACCTATGGGTAGCTTTTTTGTTTAGTTTGTGTTGATATTTATTCTTTAAAGCTCATTTAAATGTATGTTTTATCTACGGTATTCCTTTTGGATGCTTGTTTAAAATATGGTATAAAAGACTTTAAAAACATTTCAAAATTAATTAAGTAATGTTAATATAATAAGAAATTAAAGTATTCTTAGTGTTAAAGCAGGGTTAACCATAATTATAGAGCTAATTTCATTCAAAAACAGCTATTGGATGTTTAACGATTAGCTAATTCGAAAATAAAAAAAAGATTTTTAAACATCAATGTGTTAAAAATCTTTTTTCTATAAATAGGAGTTATGTGAGTAGAATCGCTATGCTAGGATAATTTTTATTCCTAAATCTTCAATAGCTTTCACAGTAGCTGGGGATACTTTATTATCTGTGATTATATAATCTACATCGACCAATTCGCAGATCTTTCCTAAGCCTCGTTTTCCGAATTTAGAGCTGTCTGCAAGGATGGCCACCTTTTGTGCACTTAATAGCATTTTCTGGTTTAAAGTAGCTTCAGAAAGGTTGCTAATGGAAATCCCGAAATCTAAATCAATTCCATCAGCTCCCAGGAATAAAATGCCACAGGAGATTTCGTCTAATATCCGCATGGCGTACTGTCCAGCCACAGATGATGAGTTTGGACGAATAAGACCTCCTAATTGCAAAACTTCGATATTGATCTTATTGCTGAGTTCTAAGCCTACTTTTAAGGCAGGAGTAATTACTGTTAATCCGTGATTAGATTCCAAGTTTTTCGCCAATGTAAAGACCGTTGTGCCAGAACCGATCATAATGGAGTCATTGTTTTTGATAAGTTTTAAAGCTTCCTGTGCAATGCGTTGTTTCTCATCGCTGTTGATTGATTCCTTGACCAAGATTGGACGATCAATTGCATACGGATTTGTGATGGAAGCACCGCCTTTTATACGAAACAAAAGACTTTTGTCTTCTAATACTTTTAAATCCTTCCGGATAGTAACACTAGAAACTTTCATCGTTTCACATAACCAATCGATACTTATCTTTCCTTTCTCCTTTAGGTTTTTTAGGATGAATTCGTGTCTATCAGTAATATTCATCATAATTAAATTTTAAGTTAATATATTAACAAATATAGTTTACTTTTTCGAAGGTAGGAATTGTTTTTTTTTATTTAAAAATCTTTTATTTGTATTCTTTTTTTATACATTTGATTCTAAGGTCAACAAGATACAATAACCAATATCTACTTTATGTCGAGTTTTACAATTCCAATTCCAGCTAAACGAAGAAGGTGGTTTATCATCTTTATTATCTTTTTGGCGATTGTATTCAATTATTATGATCGGCAGATCGTTTCTATCCTTAAGCCCATGCTGAAGGCTGAGTTTGATTTGGGAGATGATGGTTATGCTATGGTAGTGAATGTCTTCACGATATTTTATGCATTGATGTACCCAGTGTCGGGTTGGTTAGTTGATCGTTTTGGTGAGCGGAAAGTCATGTTATTCGGAATTATTGGATGGTCAACAGCTTGTTTGGGTGGAGGTTTGTCAAGAACCTTTGGGTCTTTCTTGTTTTTCCGTGGAATGCTTGGAGCTGCTGAACCAACGAATTTCCTTGCTCAATTAAAAGTAATAACGGTTTGGTTCGCCGGGAAACTTCGAGCGACGGCTAATAGCCTTTGTGTGGCTGGAAGTAGCATAGGTGCTATCATTGCCCCTCCATTGGTTGCTTGGTTGGCTATGCAATATGATTTTCATACGGTATTTATTGTCGCCGGTATAGTTGGGCTTATCATTGCCTTGTTGTGGTTCTTGGTTTATACTGAACCGCCTGCAGAGATTCGAAATGAAGCTGTAGGAGTAGATGCTGCGGCAGGTGAACAGCCTAGTTTTACCTGGGGGCAATTGTGGAATACTAAAACCTTATGGGGTATCCTGTTGATTCGTTTTGTAAGTGATCCCGTTTGGTATTTCTGCTTGTTTTGGTTGCCGGGTTACTTACAAGAGGAAAGTGGACTTACCTTGGCACAAATTGGTATGTTTGGTTGGATTCCTTTTTTAGTAGCTGATTTAGGCGCGATAGCTACCTCTGCTTGGTCTGATAAAATGGTGAGAAGCGGAAAGGAACCCCTATTAGCTCGGAAAATCATGTTGAGTAGTATTGCGGTACTTGCGCCTCTGTGTTGCTTGACTGCCTATGTCAACAATCCCTATTTAACCATTCTCATCTTTGCTTTAGTGGCAGTGGCCTGTTTGTCCTGGTTGTTTACCATTTCAGTGGTTATTGCTGAGGCTTTCCCTGTAAAGAATGTGGCTTCAGTTTTAGGTATAGCAGGTGGATTTGGAGCATTAGGGGCTGTATTGTTCAATTATTTTGTGGGACAGATGATGGGTTCATTAGGGGCAGGAACTATATTCATTGCGATGGCATTTATGCATCCAATAGCTGTTCTGATTTTATGGACCATGGTGAAAAAGGAAAAACCAAAGGAAACAGAAGCCGTTCTTTTATCGAGCAATTAAGAATAAAAAATTAAGATTAAGTATTAAAAAATCAAAATAGAAGATTCGTTATGGCAGAATTGAAAACCATTATGGAGCCAGCACGTCAAACTCCAGTGCGTATGGAAGTAGATGTTTTAGTAGTAGGAGGAGGACCAGCAGGTATTATTGCTGCTCAGGCGGCTGCCTCAGATGGCTTAAAGGTCGCACTGATTGATAACCGAAGTTTTGTTGGTGGAAATATGACCATTGGTCTACCTATTTTGGGATTTCTAGGACAAAAAGGAAATCAGATTATTAAGGGATTGCCTCAGCAATTTATTGATAAATTAAAAGAAGTTGATGCAGCATCAGAGCATCGTCCATGTCCATTACACATGAGCTTAACCTTGGTAGAACCAGAAGCAGTGAAGAATATCGGATTAAAGGCTTTAGAGGAATCAGGGGTCAAGGTATTGCTGTATGTTTTCTCTGCTGGGGTTGTCATGGAAGGCGATGAGTTGAAAGGTGTCATTATCGAAAGTAAATCAGGAAGAGAAGTTATTCTGGCAAAAACGGTAATTGACTGTACTGGAGATGCTGATGTAGCCTATAAAGCAGGTGTGGAATGTGAACAAGGAAATGAAGTTGGTGGAGCACAGCCACCAACACTAATGTTTTGTATGGCAGGAGTAGATACAGAGAAATTACGCATGTCCATAGCTGAGGAGCCTAGAACTTATTTGACGGACTTTATCCCAGCCGAATATTTTGGGCAGAATAATCAGTTTATAGTGGTTGGCTTACGCAGTGTTATGGAGAAAGCACGTTCTGAAGGTTATGAATTGCCTGTAGAACGAACGATCTTGATTACTGGTTTGAGGGAAGGGGAAGTGTGGGTGAATATGTCACGTATCAATGGAGTAGATGGAACCAATCCGGAGAGTTTAACCTACGGGGAAATTGAAGGCCGTAAGCAAGTAGAAGAAATACAACGATATTTAAAAGAATATGTGCCTGGCTTTGAGGATGCACATTTTACCAAAATGGCCCCTTTCTTAGGTATTCGCGAAACGAGACGTATTGTGGGGAATTATGTGATGACTGCAGAGGATATTTTGTCCTGTCGTCGATTTGAAGATGCGGTTGCAGTGGCGAGTTATCCCTTGGATATACATCATCCAGAAGGTGGAGGCTGTACATTGACTTGGTGTGGAGATAGTTATGATATTCCATATCGAAGTTTAGTGCCTAAGAAAGTGAAGAATTTATTGGTTGCTGGAAGATCCATTTCCACTACTCATGAGGCGATGTCGGCAATCCGGGTAATGGCACCATGTATGGCTATGGGCGAAGCAGCAGGCCGAGCAGCAAAGCAAGCAGTGCGTAGAGGAGTAACTCCGGCAGATGTAGATGTAGAAGCATTGCGTGCTGAATTACTTGCTGCTGGAGCATATTTAGGTGAAGGTTTGAACTAGTCCTAAAGAATTAAAACATGAAATCTTCCAATACCCCAAGTCGACGAGCTTTTTTACAGAAAGCAGGACTCTTAGCTGCTTTGCCCTTGGTGTCCAAGTTGGACATTTATGCCGCTGATGTGAGCTCCTCATTAGCCTTGAAAGTTCTTACTTGCAATATCCGTGTCGATTTACCAGAAGATGCTGAAAAGGGACTAGGGTGGAAGCACCGCAAGGAATCCTGTATTCATGTTATTCGCCAGCAGAAAGCTGATATCATTGGATTACAAGAAGTGCTTAAAAATCAGTTTTTAGATTTAAAGTCTTCCCTAAAAGATTACGTAGCATTTGGTTTTGATGGCCCCGAGATGGATCAGTATAAGGAGGGCTACCATGGAATTGCCAAGAACCCGATTTTATTTTCCAAGAAGCGATTTGAATTATTAACTGCTGGGGGATATTGGCTTTCTGAAACACCCCTAAAAGCTGCCAGTATATCTTGGGGATCTGCTAGAGCAAGAAATTGCTCGTGGGTGAGACTGCTTGATAAAAAAACTGATAAGGAAATTCGAATAATAAACTTGCATTTAGATCATATCTCTAATGAGGCTCGGGAAAAGCAAATCCAGGTTATCCTCGATGAGGCAGCACAATACCAAACTGATTTTGTGCAGATCATGACTGGAGACTTCAATGTAGGGATGGATACCCAGGTTTATCAAAATTTGCTACAGGCAGGATGGACTGATACCTATAGTCAAGTCCATGGAGATGTTAAACCAGAAGGTTCCACAAACGGATTTAAACCATTGGATGATCCTCGGCAAGCTAAAGCAAAGAAGATTGATTTCATCTTTACCAAGGGACCAATAAAGGCAAGTTCCGCAAAAATTATCAAGGATACTTATAAGCAAATACAGCCTAGCGATCATTATTTTGTGGATGCCCTGTTGTATTATACCTAAGCAAGCTATAAATCGATGTTGAGCAGCTAATAAATAAATAGCAAAAATTGTCTAAAAAATAAGGACAGTGAACAGTACTGTTCTTTTTTTAGGTACAAATACTTTAAAAATGTTATATTTTATTAATTTTTATTTATTTTAGAGAACCAATTTATACAATCTAAAACAAAATAAATCCATATGGCACAAGACAATTTATCCAACAAGCTTGGAATTCCAAGCAATCTGGCGTGGGGATACCTCGGTATATTAATCTTCATGATGGGAGATGGTGTGGAGCAAGGCTGGTTAAGTCCTTACCTCATTGAGCATGGAATGACTGTAGAACAATCAGCCAGTTTATTCACCGTTTATGGGATTACAATTGCCATCTCATCTTGGTTTTCGGGGGTATTAGCGGAAAGCTATGGACCCAGAAAATCCATGGTCATGGGCTTGTTTTTATACATTATTGGAACCATAGGTTTTATTTCCATGGGAATGGCTAAGCTTGATTACAATGCCATGTTGCTATTCTATGCCATCCGAGGATTTGGATACCCGCTATTTGCTTATTCCTTTATGGTTTGGATTAACTATCGTACGCCGAATAATATGTTGGGACGAGCAGTAGGTTGGTTTTGGTTTGTCTTTACCGGCGGTTTAAATGTTCTTGGCGCTTATTATTCCAGCTGGGCCTTGGAGCGTTACGGCTATGAGAATACCTTATGGAGTTCCATATTGTGGGTTTTGATTGGGGCATTTTTTGCTTTGGTGTTGAACCGAGATAAATTCGAAACCAAGGCCTCTAAGGAGTCCAAGGTGAAAGAATTAGTAAATGGACTAACCATTGTCAACAAAGAACCAAAAGTATTAATTGGAGGCATTGTACGGGTCATTAATACAACCGCTCAATTTGCCTTTCCTGTTTTCCTTCCACTTTACATGGCAGAACACGGATTTGATACCAAAGAATGGTTACAAATATGGGGCACTATTTTCACCAGTAACATAGCATTCAATCTCATTTTCGGTTTTGTAGGCGATCGTTTAGGATGGCAAAATACGATTATGTGGTTTGGAGGCGTAGGCTGTGCCATCAGTACCGTATTGTTTTATTATTCGCCTATCTGGTTTGACGGAAGTTATTGGGCAGTGATGGCGGCAGGTATTGCATGGGGTGCGTTGTTAGCAGGATATGTTCCATTGTCCGCATTGGTGCCATCGCTAGTAAAAGAGGATAAGGGAGCGGCAATGGCCATCTTAAACCTTGGAGCAGGATTGCCTGTATTTGTCGGGCCGGCTATTGTTGGTTTATTAATCGGTAGCATCGGTTCAGAAGGTGTAATCTGGGTACTTGCAGGCTTATATATCATTTCAGCAATACTAACCAAGTTTATCAGTATCCCTAAACAAGTAGAGGAGTTGCCTGTACTGGAGAATTAAAAATATTGAACACATAAAAGTAAAATTAGCATATGAAGGTTTTATTAACAGCACCTTATGAGAACGAGAAAGCATTGCGTGAATTGGAGGGGCTATTTGATGAGGTTATCTATCGTTCATGGAAACCCCATGGCAGAGCATACAACCCCACCGAAATAAGTGCCTTGTTGAAAGAGACTGGTGCAGAAGCTTTAATTTCTGAGCACGATGAAATAACGGAGGATGTTTTACGTCAGCATCCTGATTTAAAGTTTGTAGGCATTTGCCGTGGTACACCCTCCAACATTAATTTGGATGTTGCCACTGAATTGGGCATACCAGTTTTTAACACTCCCGCAAGAAATGCGCAAGCAGTTGCTGAAATGTTTATTGCCAATGTGATCACCATCATGCGCAATACCTTGCCAGCAATACAATGGTTGGAAGGCAAAAATTGGGGAGAAGGAGCACATACTTCTTATCTGCAGTTTAAGGGGAATGAACTTGCTGGTAAAAAGGTAGGCATGGTTGGATTTGGCGCTGTAGGGCAACATATTGCTCGGATGCTTCAAAATTTCCCTGCTGAAATCTACTATTTTGATCCCTACTATACCGATGAAAACAAAGACTATAAAAAAGTAAGTTTGGATGAACTGTTCAAGGACTGTGATGTTGTGGGAATACATCTGCCAGTAACGCCAGAAACAGAAAATCTTATCGACAAAAAATACCTCTCGCTTCTGAAGGAAGATGCCATATTTGTTAACACGGCTAGGGCTGTAGTTGTCAATAAAATGGATCTTTTAGAAATCATTGAAGAGGAGAAAATCCGTGGTGCGGTTCTTGATGTTTTTTACAATGAACCACCTGACGAGTTGGATTATAAGATGATTCTTAATAAAAGGGTTTTAGCCACGCCTCATATTGCTGGTGCTACCCATGAAGTTGAAGATCATCATGCATTTATCATGAATAACAACCTTCGAGAATTCTTCAAGAAGGGAAATACGACCATTAAGCAATTGGTCAATAAGCAAGTATTGGATAAAATTACTATAGGCTAATATGGCACAGAAAGAAGGATATTTAATTGTTGATATCGGGACTGGTAATGCACGCGTGGCAACTGCAGGTACTGATGGAACACTGTGGAGCATCAAGAGAGAAAATGTTCATTATGAAACAGACCATCAGTATGAAGATTCCATCTATTTTAATCCGGATGAATTATGGCAACAAATCCTCAGACTCAGCAAGGCTGCATTAGCAGAAACGGGTGCTATTGACATCAAGGCAATTACAGCTACCAGTCAGCGTGAAGGCATTGTCATAGTCGATCAAGAAGGAAAAGCATTATTGGGAATGCCCAATATTGACCACCGTGGGCGAGCTTGGGAGAAAGATCTGATTGATAAGGATACCGTCTATAACCTTTCTGGAAGATACCCAACATCACTTTTTTCGGCCTTTAAATTAGTTGGAGTTCGAGAAGTCTATCCAGAAACATACAATCAAATTGCTTATGTGATGAGTATCAGCGATTGGATTCAATACCAATTTTCCGGAAAGCCATGCTATGAACCATCTCAAGCATCGGAGACTTTGCTCTATGATGTGGAGAAGAAAGAATGGTCTCCTGAATTAGCTGAATTATTTCAGATATCCACTGATATACTTCCTCCAGTTTATGATTCTGGCAGTATATTAGGTCAAGTTAAGTCTGAAGTTGCTAAGGAATTTGGAATCAGTACAGATGCTGTCGTTGTTGTTGGAGGAGGGGATACGCAATTGGCCATTCGTAGTATGGAGCCTTCTGCCAATGATGTGGTTATTGTATCCGGTACGACGACTCCTATTATCAAGATAGTTTCTACCTATGAAAAGGATGAGGAACAACGCACTTGGACCAGCAGGCATATCGATGCTGATAACTATATCTTAGAAGCCAATGCTGGAGTAACCGGCTTAAACTACCAACGTTTAAAAGAGATTTTTTATCCCAATGAGGGTTATGAGGTGATTGAAAAGGAACTAGAGGATGCAACTTATTCGCAATGTGTGGCATCTTTAGGGTCTTTAATTGCAGATGAGGAAGAACCATTAACCAAAGGAGGTTTTATTTTCAATGCACCAGTATCGCATCAATTAACTCGTGGAAGTTTTGTGTTTGCTATTCTCTGGGATATTGCTTGCAGTATCTATGAAAATTATAAGTTCTTATGCGCCGTATCTCCCCATCAGGAGTCCTATATATGGGCTTGTGG
The DNA here is from genome assembly GCF_051951495.1 of Sphingobacterium lactis. Lineage (GTDB taxonomy): Bacteria > Bacteroidota > Bacteroidia > Sphingobacteriales > Sphingobacteriaceae > Sphingobacterium > Sphingobacterium lactis_A. The sequence continues at coordinate 930,515 of NZ_JBNHAS010000002.1, forward strand.
CGGAGGAGTGGAGAGCCGCAAGCTTCGTCAATTTATCGCCAACCTATTTGGGAAGAGTATCCGTATTCGAGATACCTTCCGTCAAGCTTCGGTATTAGGCGGTGTTTTCATCTGTAATGATGCATTAGGAATTGCGAATAAAACTCCCGAGCTATTAGATGAAGTTCATCCAAAAGATCATGAGGAGTTTGAGAAACTATACCAGGAATGGAAGAATGCCCGTAAAACATTTAAACAGGTTAGTCAATAAATGGATCAATATTTTATTGGATTAGATGTAGGGACGCAAGGTGCACGCGTAGTCTTGGTGGATCAAGATGGTGAGATGATCGCCTCGGATGCCCGCAAGTTTATGTTGGATGAGCATTTCCGCGAGGAGCAATCACCAGCCATCTGGTGGAAGGATTGCTATGAAATGCTTTCGAATTTATTTCAACAACTACCAAGCTATCTTGATAAAAATCAAATTAGGGCAATTTCAGTTACTTCCACATCAGGTACGGTTATTCCTCTTGATGCTAAAAATATGCCACTACATCCCGCTATTATGTATAGTGACGGACGTTCTGCCGAACAAGGTAAGCGTTGTCGTGAGGTAGCTTTGAAACATGTCAAAGATGGGTATACTGGTTTTAATGCATCTAGCGGTATTTCAAAGATGCTCTGGTTTGTGGAGACCTATCCTGAAAATGCCAAGCATATCGCCAAGTGGATTCATGCTTCCGATTACCTGGTTGGTCAACTTTCCGGAAATTACCATTGCACGGATTATACCAATGTATTAAAGTCTGGATATGATTTAACACATCTGCAATGGCCCAAATACTTATTTGAAGAATTAGGATTACAAGAATCCTGGATGCAGGAAGTTGTTCCTTCTGGTTCGGTAATAGGTAAATTAAACGAAGAATTAGCTACCGAATGGGGGATTCCAAAAATTGATGTAGTTGTAGGAATGACTGATGGATGTGCTACGCAAATGGCATCAGGAGCAGTTAATCCGGGCGATTGGAACACCACTATTGGCACAACCTTAGTCATTAAAGGTGTCACCAAAAACAATGTAGTTGATCCATTAGGTCGCTTGTATTCGCATAGACACCCTCAAGGGTATTGGATGCCCGGAGGAGCAAGTAATACCGGAGCAGATTGGATTTCCTTAGACTTTTCAGGAGAATTAGATGCACTAAATACTGCCGCAGAAACCTTAATCCCAACTGGTCTGTTAGCTTGGCCATTGAAGCAAGAAGGCGAACGATATCCGATTATGGCTCCTCAAGCGAGAGGATTTGCTCCTGCTGATTTAACTCAGGAAATGTTGTATGCAGCAAATTTAGAAGGAGTTGCTTTTATCGAACGATTGGCTTATGAAATTATTGAAGAACTGTCGGGAGAAAAAGTTGCGGCAATTTATTCCGGAGGTGGTGGTGCAAATTCAATTGTTTGGTTGAAAATCAGAGCTTCAGTGATGAATGTGCCAACCTACAAATGTAAAGAAGCAAGTGGTGCCTTTGGTGCAGCTATTATGGCGGCCGCCAATACCTATTATTCTTCCCTTACGGATGCTGCAGCTGCAATGGCTAAGGTGGAAAAGAAAATATTACCCGATCCGGAATTGCATGCTCAATATGAAATTCAATACCAACAATTCAAACTAAAACTAAAAGAACTAAATTATATTTCATGATCACAATCTGTCTATTGAGACATGGCGAAACCGCCTACAATGCAGAAGGAAATAAATACTGTGGACGAACGGATATCCCATTAACAGAAAAGGGGATAGCGCAAGCAAATCGAATGCATGAACTGTTGAAAGATTTTCAATTTTATGCGGTGTTCAGTTCCCCACTACAACGTGCAAAAACAACTGCAGAAATAGCCTCAGGAAGAAAGGAAGATGTAATAGTGGATGATCGGCTTATAGAAGTGAATTTTGGAGAATGGGAAGGAAAGACTTCCGATGAATTTATTGCAGATGATCCGAATTCTTGGTTCAACTGGCTTTCTGATCCAGGCGCATTCCATGCAGGGAATACCGGTGAAACTGGACAGCAGGTCTTAGATCGACTGAACAGTTTCTATGATGAGTTATTGGATAAATACGATGGAAAAACAGTCTTAGTGGTTGGACATAATGGAGTAAACCGCCTGTTTATGTCAAGCCAATTGGGGATGCCATTAAAGAATTACCGAAAGATTGTCCAGGAGAACTCTGCACTGACTTTGATAACATTAGATAAACATAAAGGTTTTAATTTATTAAAACTGAATGCTTAATTTCGACCATCAACTTAAACACTTATGAATAAATCAATCCGTATTGCTGCCTTATGTATTTTTCTGTTGCCATTTGCAAGTCAGGCGCAGAAATTACAGACCTTGAATTTTCCTACGGTTGAATCCATGTATCAATATTTTCAATATGCTCCTGGAAAAAGGGTGATTTCAGGACATCGTGGAACAATAGAGAATGGAATGCCTGAGAATTCCATACCTGCTATGGTATCTGTACTAAAGCATACGGTTGCCATATTTGAAATCGATCCTCGATTGAGTAAAGATAGTATTCCCGTTATGGTTCATGACGCTACGCTAGACCGTACCACAACTGGAAAAGGTAAAGTGATTGATTACACCTACAAGGAGTTGAGGAAACTGAGGTTAAAAGATCATCAAGGTCAGGAGACGAAATATAAGATCAACACCCTAGAAGAAATGATCAAATGGGCTAAGGGAAAGACCATCTTAAACCTAGACAAGAAAGATCTCCCAATGGAAATGACTGCAGAGATTATCCGTAAGCATGATGCTTATGCTTGGGTATGGGTAACTGTACACAATGTAGAGCAAGCAAAATTCTACTTGGATAAAAACCCAAAGCAATATCTTTCCATGCACATCAAAACCCAAAAGGATTTAGAAGCATTTAAAGCATCTGGACTTCCATACAACCGGATGATTGTATACATCGGCCCTGAAATCAAAGAATCTAATCAGGCAATGTATAATTTCTTTAAAGAGAAAGGCGTATTGTGTATGATTTCCTCCGCTCCAACGTACGATAAGTTAGCAAGCAAGGAAGAACGTGCTGCAAAATATCGCGCGGTATTTGCCGATGGTGCTACTGTATTGGAATCTGATCTGCCAATTGAAGTAAGCCAGGCGGTGAAGTAGATATAGATCGCTTTTTTATAGTATTTAGTAGTTAGTACAGAGTATTTAGACCTAGGCGGATTAGATTTTATGGATATTTAAAGACGGTCGAAGCATGCTTCGACCCTACAATTAGGGTTATTTGTGTTAATTATTTCACGATTATATGTAGGGGCGATGCATGCATCGCCCGCTATCAAGTCATGTCTGATGTCTATTATCTTTTATCTCCAATAAACAGGTGGACATTCCTCTTAATTGAGAATAAATCCTCTTCCCTCAAACTCAACTCAGTACCGCCTACTTTAGGTGCTACCTCGACTTTCGCTATTATCTGCTTAATATCCGCCTAGCGCAGGCGGTACTAAGTGCTGCGGCTAGAAATTGAGACGTTTATATTATGATCAAAATATTATTTTTTACTTCTTTAAATTTGATCAAAACATTCTTTTTTAATTATTATTCTACCTCTTTCATCCCAATTTATTTAATAACTTTAAGAACCTGTTATTAAATTATGAGATTAAAGATTCTTTTAGCGATAAGCCTACTTTTTTTAGGGTTATCAATCGTTTTTGCCCAAACAGCACCTAAGATTACAACTTCTGAGACGCCAGCATGGCTTTATAAGTCTACCGTACAGCCAAAAAAAGTTAATCTAGATGATATCAATGATGGGTATTACATTGATTTATATGAAAATCAAACTCATCTAGGTCTTCAAACAGCATATTATAAAACTATTCGGGTCATTACGGAAGGGTCTGGTACTGAAAATGCTGGTCAGATTTATGTAGTTTATGATCCTAGTATACAGAAACTTCAATTTCATGAGTTAAAAATTATTCGTGATGGACAAGAGCTAGATCGTCTTGATTTGAATAAGTTTAAACTTTTAGCAACAGAGCGTAATTTGAGTAACTTCATTTATGATGGGACCTACTCAGCACATTATGTGGTAGATGATCTTCGTAAAGGTGATAAATTGGTGTTTTCCTATTCCCTGATTGGTTTTAATCCTGTTTTTGAAGGAAAATTTAGTGGCAATTATTATTTGAATGGAGGAGAACCTTATGGGAAGGTTTTGCTTAACTACATCGTTCCTAGTGGTCGAATATTAAATATTAAAAGACACGGTTCTACTCCAGTGGAAAAACGAATGGAGAAGGATGGTTTAACTTACCTATTCTGGGATTATACGCCTGAATTCAATTCGGAGTATGAGGATTATTTACCTTCCTGGTATTCTACAGAAGATTGGATTCAAGTTTCTGAATTCTCCACATGGCTTGAAGTGAACAAATGGGCGAGAAGAATCAATCCAGTTGTTTATTTGAAGCCAGAATCTGACTTAGCAAAATTTGTAGATAAGCTTTGGGACAAAGCTGAAGGCAATAAAGAGCTGTTTATTGGTTATTGTTTAGACTTCGTTCAAGATGAAGTTCGTTATACCGGTTTCGAAATGGGAGAAAATTCTCACCGTCCGCATCATCCTGAAAAAATATTTACTCAACGATTTGGAGATTGTAAAGACAAATCCTATCTCTTGTCAACCATGTTAAATCACCAAGCAATTCCTAATTCCTTGGTTTTGGCAAACACTTATACAGATCCTTTTCTTGGAAAATTCCAAGCCAATCCATTGGCATTTAATCATATGGTTATAGCGGTGCAAATGGATGGAAAATTTAAGTTTTTAGAACCTACCATAAGTTACCAAGGAAATACAGTAAAAAAGCGGTTTTTTCCTAAATATGGGAAAGTATTACCAATCCAAGGGGAAGGTTCTTTGGTGGCTGTTGAAGAAGCTAGTGTAAGTGAAATTATTATCGAGGATTTTATTACTGTTTTGGATAATAAAAAAGCGCAGTTGAAAGTAATAACTACCTATTTCGGTGCTGAGGCTGATGTGATTCGTGCCTCTTTTAAACAAACTGCCAAGAATCAACTCCAAAAAAATTATGAGGAATTTTATAATAAAATTTACAAATCTGTAGAACGAATAGATGATATCAGGTTTGAAGATAATCGTGAAGATAATATTTTCAAAGTCTATGAATTCTATACATTAAAGGATTTCATGTTTACTGATGAATTAAATCAGAAATTTATACCTGCCTATAGTTCCGAAATAATCAATAGGATTCCTGAAATTAATAATAACCGCTTATCCCCAATTCAATTGAACTACCCGCTGCGGATAGATCATATCATAAAAATAACGAATAAAGATAATCGGCCAATTGGAAGTTTTACGGAGAACCATGTTTTTCAAGGTGAATCCTATTCCATGACCCATAATGCGATCAGTTATGGTGATACCTTGATGGTGAATAATATTTTAGAGTATTATCAGGATCATGTTCCTGTCAATGAAGTTCAAAAGTTTATTAAGGACCGTCAAGCTGCAGTCGATCTATTTATGAATGGCTACTCTGTAAATAATGATGGATATTTGACTATTGTAAATATTTTTGCATTATTTTCTTATAATGGCTTTGCACTTTTATTTCAATTTCTATTAATTGCTGCCTGTATTTGGTATATCGTAAATGTTTATAATAAAAGAAAACCGACAAGTATAGTTAAAATTCAGGAAGAAGAAAGTTATAATGGCCTAGGAGGTTGGCTTATTCTGGTTCTAATCGGAATGTTCTTCAATATTATTCTGTATTTAGTGTTGTGTTTTTCCCCAACAGGATTGGCTAGCAAAATTCTCTGGGATCAAATGTCAATACATAGTGGTTTAAAGTTTGGCATCGGCTTCTTGTTCCGTTTTATTTCTTTATCATTAGCAGCAATTATCCTGGTTTTTTGTGTTTACACTACGATTTTGATGTTAAAAAGAAGAGATTTATTTCCTCAAACATTTATTTTTATTCGAATTGCAATGGCAGTTCAATTATTAATGTCAATTTCTGGCAGTTTTATTTTAGGCTATCGTAGTGAAAATATTATTGTAGAAATTGGAACATTGGTCGTGTATTTAATTGGATCAGCCATATGGATAAGTTATATGCTATATTCCAATCGTGTGAAAGGAACTTTTACTGTACCTTACAAAAAAGAACAATATATAATTATTGATGAACGTAAGTTAACAGAGTAGATAGATCGCATTTTTATAGTATTTAGTAGGGAGTTTTTAGTATATAGACCTATTGGCGGGATTATAGACGGTCGAAGCATGCTTCGACCCTACGGTTAGGAGTATTAGTATAAATTATTTCACGATTGTTTGTAGGGGCGATGCATGCATCGCCCGTTAATAAATAATATCTAAAAACCTTTTATCTGATGTCTTAAAAAAACGGGCGGACATTCCGTTCGTTTTCGTCGGGAATAAATCCCCTTCCCTCAAACTCACTCAGTACCGCCCCTACCTAATGTGCTATTTAGATGGCTCGATAATAGCCGTTTAATAGCAGTCCAAGGTAGGGGCAGTACTAAGCGCAGCGGAATGTCTGCCCGAATTAAAAATAGTTGTGAGACCGTTGTGCTGTTAGATGTTCGATATAAAGGGGGAACGGTCGAAGTATTCTTCGACCCTACAATTAGGATTATTAATATAAATTATTTTCACGATTGTTTGTAGGGGCGATGCAAGCATCGGCCGCACAACCTTAATTTTTCACAGATAAACAAGTCTATCGTCTAACATCTGTTGTCTCCCATCTACCTCCCATCTATCACCCATCACGGGTCTAAATACTATATACTATATACTAAATACTATAAAAAAAAAGCAAGTCATTACAACTTGCTTTCTTTTTTAATTTTTCTTTTTATGGTTGTTGGCTTTGCGAGTTGTTTAGCCTCATATTGCCTTTCGAGGTATTTGATGATCTCACCGGCTATATCCTTACCTGTTGCATTTTCGATTCCTTCAAGGCCAGGGGATGAGTTAACTTCTAGAATCAATGGTCCACGGGTTGAAGGCAACATATCCACACCTGCTACTGTCAATCCCATTGCTTTAACAGCGGCGATGGCAGTTTCACGTTCTTTACGGGTTAATGTTACTACCTCTGCGGTTCCACCACGATGAAGGTTTGAACGAAACTCGCCTTCTTTGGCAGTACGTTTCATGGCACCAACCACTTTACCGTCCACTACAAATGCGCGGATATCAGAGCCTTTTGCTTCTTTGATGTACTCTTGAATCAAAATATTATTTCCAAGGCCGTAGAAAGCCTCAATGACCGATGATGCAGCCTTTTTCGTTTCGGCAAGCACCACGCCAATACCTTGCGTTCCTTCCAGTAGTTTAATTACCAATGGAGCACCACCAACCATGCTGATCAAGTCATCAACATTGGATGCTGTACGGGCAAAGCCTGTTACCGGCAAACCTAGTCCTGCACCTGAAAGAATCTGCAAACAACGCAGTTTGTCTCTCGAGCGGGTGATCGCTTGACTTTGATTAGCAGAGATAACGCCCATTACCTCAAATTGACGTACAATTGCCGAACCATAGAAGGTTACGGAGTTACCAATACGAGGGATGATGGCATCAATGCCTGGAATTTCTTGACCTTTATAGTGCATGGTAGGTTGGTCCTGACGGATACCAACATAACATTTACTATGGTCGATGACTTCGCACTCATGGCCTCTGCTGATCGCAGCTTCCACCAGGCGACGGGTTGAATATAACGACTTATTTGTCGATAGAACGGCTATTTTCACGTTGCTTGTTGTGTTTACAGATGATAAACTTCTATATATTATATCATATTGGATGCCAAGTTTTTCTTGGATACATCCACTAAGAATTTTCCTGTAATAAAATTACGCCCTAATAACATGGGGTAGGACATGGCTGAACGGTCGCGAAATGACAATTTAATGTCGTATAGCTCGTTAAACATGCGAACCTTGGTCAAGAAGATGTAACGGATTTCAGACTGCCCAAAGGAGCTCTTCACTGTCCGCTCCCGGTGTACCGGGAAGGTCAGTTTCAAAACCTGTTCACTCTCTAAGTTCGGACGGATATGCCCAATGATGTACAGGTGACCTTTGCGCTTGACCACTTCCATTTGTTCACAGTGTAAAACAGAAGTTTCTGCTCCCGTGTCTATTTTTGCCTCAATATTATAGAGACCTAACTCGGGTAAGTCAATGATTTCTGTTCTTCCAATGATCTTCTTGCCCTTCACGCACTAAGAATTTACTCGTAAATGAATTCTCCGTAAGGGGAGCGAATCGTTACTTGTTTCTTTTCTGAAGCTTCCACACGACCGATTAGTTGTGCTGGAATCCCAAATGAATTTGAAATAGCAATTAAATCTTCCGCTATTTCCTGGGGAACATATAATTCCATACGGTGCCCCATATTGAAAACCTTGTACATTTCCTTCCAATCCGTATTGGATTCTTTTTGGATAAGTTCAAAAAGGGCTGGAATTGGAAATAAGTTATCCTTAATGACATGTACTTGGTCTACAAAATGTAAGACCTTGGTTTGTGCACCACCAGAACAATGAACCATTCCATGGATTTGCGAACGATATTTGTCTAATATTTGCTTGATAACCGGAGCATAAGTACGCGTAGGTGATAACACCAATTTACCCGCAGTTACTTCTTCTCCATTTTCCACTTTTACTTTATCTGTTAGGGCTTTTCCACCTGCAAATACCAAATCATAAGGTACTGCCGGGTCAAAACTCTCTGGGTATTTTTCTGCAATGTATTTGCTGAATACGTCATGACGAGCAGAGGTCAATCCATTGGATCCCATTCCTCCGTTGTATGCTGTTTCATAGCTAGCTTGTCCATAAGATGCAAGACCAACTATAACATCACCAGCCTGTATGCGGTGATTAGAGATTACATCCTCACGTTTCATGCGGCAAGTTACAGTACTATCAACAATGATCGTACGGACGATATCACCCACATCGGCAGTTTCTCCACCAGTGGAGTAGATACCGATACCCATTTCGCGTAACTCCGCTAAGATTTCCTCCGTTCCATTGATGATTTCAGCAATCACTTCACCAGGGATCAGGTTCTTGTTTCTACCGATAGTAGAAGAAAGTAAGATGTTGTCAATAGCCCCAACGCACAATAAATCATCCAAGTTCATGATAATAGCATCCTGAGCAATTCCTTTCCAAACGCTGGCATCACCAGTCTCTTTCCAGTATACATAAGCTAAAGATGATTTTGTTCCTGCACCATCAGCATGCATAATATTGCACCATGCCTCATCAGCACCTAATATATCAGGGATAATCTTACAAAAGGCTTGTGGATATAAACCTTTATCAATGTTTTTAATTGCATTGTGCACATCCTCTTTTCCAGCGGATACACCACGTTGGTTGTATTTTAAATCTGACATCTTGCTTGCAAAAATAAACAAACCAACCGATTAAATCGAATGTTTTTCAATCCATCCCCAAACGTAAACCGTTAGGGTCTAGTTGTGAAAGATCGATATCCATCATATCGGCATCAGCCTCCGCAAAGGAATAGGTGTCTCCCAAGCTGATTAATTCGCTTATTTTGTTGATTTCAAGTTTTTTATAAATGGATTTGCAATGTGTTTGAACAGTGGCAGCAGAAATAAACAGGCGCTCGGCGATTTCATTTTTATTTAGGCCTTCAATCAGCAGTTTCGCGATTTCTTTTTCTCTTGTTGTCAATTGAAGGATCATTCCCGCTTTGCTTGCGCTTTCTGCCCCTTTGCCCTCTATGGCAATTGTAATAGCGAATAATGGTTTTCCCTTTTCAGAACGGATGATGGTCTTGCTTGATCCCAAAACTAATTTAAATTGCTTGCTATGATGCAATAGTTTGTATTCTAAATTCAAGTAATTTGGTTTGTCTTTGCGAAAAAAAGTGAGTGAATTTAATAAGGTGTGGTATGTGCTGGTATGAATGGTTTGAAGATAGTAGAAATAATCCATGCCGGTTAACCAATTTTTCTCAAATCCATAAAAATGCTTCATCGCATCGTTTATACCGATAGGTCGGTAATACTGCACATCATGCAAGGTAATCAAGTACTTGGATTGATTTATGTGGTCAAGAAAATCTGGGCTATGTAGTTTGTCGGGATGCAAAAGATTTGCAACAGACAATTGTTGAATCAGCTCTTCCAGCGCTGATTCCAATTCCTGGAATTTCATAATAATTAGTTTTCAATTTGATTTGTGCTGTGAATTTACAATAATCCTATTTAAAACAACAAATGTTAATCAGAAAACTAGTTGAATTTAATCATTTGTTAATATTTCACGCCAAGATTCCATCAATCGGTCCAGGTTATAACTGGCATTTGCAGGGCTTGTGCTGGGCATGCAATAATAGTTTATCCCAGCTATTCTATTCAAATGCTTGTCATATAGCTTCATTGCTTTTTGACCATTAAAGACTATTCTCTTGAGCTTGGGATAGCTGCTAATTAACTCATGAATTGCATTTGCTTCCACCTCTTGTATAGCGGTGTCCATGCTGCCTTCACGGTAGGCGCTTTTACACACATCCCATAAGGCTATTCGGTTATATTGAAGAAGCTGAACTCTTTCTGAATAAGAATCTGATAGCTCCCGATTAAATAACTTGGCCATCAGTTTCCAAAACCGATTTTGTGGATGCGCATAATAAGCCTGTTTAGCAATCGATAAATCGCCAGGTAAAGAACCTAAAATCAAGGTTTCAGCTTCTTCGTTGATGATGACGGGAAAAGAATTTTTAAATGCCATAATTAAGGAAGTGCATCTATGTCTTTATAGCCATTATTCTTGATTTTCAAGAATTTATTAAACATATCTTGATGCACCTTTGCTCGGTCTGCTGTACCCGCATGATCTGCCTCCTGTTCCTTGGTGCCAATAAATTTAAAAAACACATTGTCAAAATAGTAGAATCGATTTTCCCATCCTTTTTTCGTTTTGGAATTATCAAATTCTGGAGAATACATATGTGCGTTATATTGATAGACATCCTCAAAAACAAAGGATAATTCATTATTCAACAAATAATAGTCTACATGAGTGTATCCTGATTCCCCAAAATGAGAAGCGCGTATTTTTTCTAGGACATTATTCTTAAAATAATAATTGACCTGTCCGCCCTCGGTAGATTCATGTATTTGAGCAGAGTCAATCTTATCCCAGTTCTGAATCGCATGAATTCGTTCGTAATTTGCTTTGACTAAGGATAAACTGTCTTTGGCAATGGTATTGGAGTCGTTTTCTACGAGTTTTGTGCTATCCGTATTCCCAGAAGTGTCGGTTTTGGTTGGAGATTGACAAGCTAAAATAAGCAGTGAAAATGCAACAATCAAATAGCTATATACTTTCATCTTTTACTTTCTTTTATGTTCTTATACAACAGTTAGAAACAAAAATGGTTCCATAGGAATAGCATTTACCTCATCAAAGATCCTAATTACCTCGTATTATCATGGGTATTTCTTATGGATTCCTTCCATATTGCTTCGAGACTCTAAAGGAATTTCCTAGGATCTCATAGGGATTTTGTTCGGATCTCGTTCGCTTCTAACCGAACGAGATCCGAAGGAGTTCCGAACAAGTTCCGAAGGAGATCCGAAGGAGTGTCGAATAAAACCTCTGTAAGAGACAGTTAGACAACAGACAAAAGACAACAGAAATTGAGTGATGAAGAATGCAAAAACAAGATGTTGAATATCCCTATGAGGGTAATGAAATTATGCATAGATGAAGGTACTGGATATCCATTAAAACAAACAAAGCTTCCTGGATCAGGAAGCTTTGTTTTATGATAATCGTATGGATTAGTGTTTGAAGTGGCGTACACCAGTTGTTACCATGGCAACACCTTTTTCATTGGCCATATCGATGGATAATTGATCTTTGATTGAACCACCTGGCTGAAGTACAGCTGCTACACCAGCATCACCAGCGATTTCAACACAGTCTGGGAAAGGGAAGAAGGCATCAGATGCCATAGCGCTTCCTTTAACATCAAATCCAAAAGCATTTGCTTTTTCAATAGCTTGTTTAAGTGCATCAACGCGGGAGGTTTGTCCTACACCTGAAGCAATTAATGTATTATCCTTAGCAAAAACAATGGTATTTGATTTGGTATGTTTAACGATTTTATTAGCAAAATATAAATCCTGCAATTGAGCTTCGTTAGGTTTAACTTCAGTAACTGTAGTCATTTGTTCTGGACCTTCAACAGTACTGTCCTTATCTTGCATAATCACACCGTTCAATAATGTTTTGAACTGTTGTGAAGGTAATTTCACCTCTTTGCGACGTAAAATAATGCGGTTTTTCTTTGCTGTAAGAATCTCTAATGCTTCTGCGCTGTACGAAGGAGCAATTAGAACCTCAAAGAATAGGTTGTTGATTTCTGTTGCTGTTTCTTGATCTACCTCACGGTTGGTAATTAAAACACCTCCAAAAGCAGAAACTGGGTCACAAGCTAATGCCGCTAACCAAGCGTCTTTAACATTAGGACGTGAAGCAACACCACATGCATTGGTGTGTTTAAGAATAGCAAAAGTTGGTTCAGTGAACTCATCAATGATGGCAACTGCTGCATCAACGTCCACTAAATTATTATAAGATAATTCTTTACCGTTCAATTTATCAAACATGGCATCTAAGTTTCCGAAGAATACACCATTTTGATGTGGGTTTTCACCGTAACGTAATACTTGAGCATCTTGTTCAGATTGTTTGAATACGTTAAGCGGTTCTTCTTGATTGAAGTAATTAAAGATGGCGGTGTCGTAGTGCGAAGACGTATTAAATGCACGCTTTGCAAAAGATTTACGTTGCTCTAAAGAAGTAGCACCATCCTGTGCTGCTAAGATCTCTTCTAACTCGGTGTAGTCGTTTTTAGAAGAGATAATAACAACATCATTGAAGTTCTTTGCAGCAGCACGAATTAGGGAAATTCCGCCGATGTCAATTTTTTCAATAATATCTTGTTCTGAAGCACCTGAAGCAACAGTTTCTTCAAACGGATAAAGATCAACAATTACTAGGTCAATCTCTGGGATGTTATATGTTTCTAATTGAGCTTTATCATCAGCTAACGGACGACGAGAAAGAATTCCGCCGAAAACATTTGGGTGCAAAGTTTTTACACGTCCACCTAAAATGGAAGGGTAACCAGTAAGGTCTTCAACACGCTCGACAGGGATATCCAAGTCTCTAATAAAGGCTTCGGTTCCGCCTGTTGAGTAAAATGTTACTCCGTATTTGTTAAGTAACTGAATTAGTGGTGCAAGGTTGTCTTTGTAATAAACAGATACCAATGCATTTTTAATCTTTACAGGATGATTCATTGTGTATTATTTGGAGCCGCAAAGGTAATTATTTTTTTTGGGATTGTTGAGGTAAGATTGGAGACCGCTTCCCTATTAGGAGACCGCTTCGCTGTTAGATAGAAAATGTAAAATAGATTTTGAAAAAAACGGAAACAAACCTGAATTAAACAATCCTGTTCCCAAAACGAATACAATGGATGAGCAACCAACGAAAGACCTTTTTGAGTTTATCCCACTGGAGCATACTCCACCTAATTTCGATTGGGGGTTGTTCAGCCTATTATCTGATGCACAGGACGTGGATTACGAAGAAGAACAGTCTGCCTAACGAATGAAGAAGAAAGGCAGAAGGTTGTAAGAATGCTTATTATTTTTACTTTCTTTTTATCAAGTACCACAATTAGACTAAGCAATATTTTTGTAAATTGAATTTGTAATTTTTCTTTTGCAACAAAAGAAACAACATCCTTCTGAATGGAAGACCTTATCGATAACATTCGTAATTATATTCATCTTTCCGAAGAGGAAACCGAATTGATAAAAAAACTATTTACCGAGAAATCCTTAAAAAAGGGAGAAAACATCCTTGAACAAGGAAAAATCTGTAAATCGTTATTCTTTGTCTCAAAAGGGCTATTGAGGCAATATATTAATCATGAGGGAAAAGAACTGACAATTCATTTTAATGAAGAGAATACGTTCGCCTGTGATTTTGACAGCTTTATCAGTCAATCTCCATCAGAGAAAACAATCGAAGCATTAGAAGACACCGAACTGAATATTATTTCATTTGAAAATCTTCAACAATTTTATGCAGAGATAAACAATGGAGACCGTTTCGGAAGACTTTTGTTGGAAAAGATATTTTCATCTGCCATTCGACATATTATATCAGTTCATGCAGACACTGCCGAACAACGGTATTTGAATTTCCTACATTCATTCAAACATTTGCAGCAACGGATACCACAGCTTTATATCGCTTCTTTTATCGGAGTAACCCCACAATCATTAAGCAGAATAAGACGAAGAATTGCCCGAAAGTGATTTATTACCCGAGGGTAACTTTTTTGATATTAATATCCGTTTCCTTTGTTCAAAAAAAGATACAATGGAAATTTTACATTCAAAATCATTCTTCAAAATGGTAAAAACCTTAACAATAATAGGTTACTCTTTATGCTTTGGCAGTATCGCTTCATTTATAGCAATGAATGTCGTTGCGGGGGATAGCCCGACAATTGAGTTTTTGTATTGGCAAAGGCATTTTGTCAATCCGATTATGAACTATGTAACAATGCCGTCGATCTGGCTGTTTCTATTCGGAAATATTGGATTGTTTTTAGCGTTAAAAAAGGGTAGAAACCGAATGAATATCGTTCTGTTGGTATTATCTGTCTTGATAGCAATCAACGGACAATTTATAATTATACCCTTTGCAAAATCCGTTAGTAATTTTGCAGTCCAACAACTTCAAACCTCACAGTTTATCCCAGAGTTTGCGAAACAAAAATCAATAGAAGATACCTGCGGAGGAATAAATTTGTTTTTTCTCATCATCTATTTAACCGTCCGTATATCAAGTATCGGTAATGTAAAATCAAACAAAATATTGTCTGATACCAATTTTTAGTGAACAATAAAATCTCATCGTTATGAAGGCGACAACAGATAAGCTTCGCTCTGAGTGGTAAGTAACATAACCACCTTTCTATCTCACATCATATCTAACAGCGCAGCGGTCTATAGACTATTCTTAATTATACTTCTTCAATAAGTTTTCGATGACTTTTGGGTAATGTTGGTGTTCGAGTTGTTGACCGTTGAATTTAAGGATTTCAAGGGTATCACCTGGTTCAATACGGAATTTTGCCTGATAGATGATTTCTCCTTCATCAAAGTTTTCATTGACGAAGTGAATGGTTATTCCATGTTCTTCTTCTCCAGCAGACAAAACAGCTTTGTGGACACGGTCACCATACATTCCTTTTCCGCCGAATTTTGGTAATAGGGCAGGGTGGATATTGATAATCTTGTTAGGGAATGCTTTAAGTAGGTTTTCAGGTACTAACCATAGGAATCCTGCAAGCACGACAATATCAATCTCCAAGCGTTTTAGAAGGTCTACAACTTCATCGGTTTGGTAGAAGCTGTGTTTGTCAAAAACATGCGTAGGGATCTCAAAGTTATCGGCACGTTGAAGCACATAGGCCTCCGGGTTGTTGCTTAAGACAAGTGCCACTTCGGCATTATCTGCATATTTAAAGTGCTCCATTATTTTCTGAGCATTTGATCCGGATCCTGAAGCAAAAATTGCAATACGCTTTTTCACAGTGAATTGATAATAGTAATGTTTAACCTGATAAATACCAAATATAACGGTTTTTTTGGAAAGGATGGATAAGTGTAGGATATTTTGAGCTTTTTAGGTCATAATTTTCCTCGTATTAATTTATATTATGCATCTATAGGGAATATTTATTAACTTATTGCATTAAGAATACCTTTAAAATCCAATTTTAATTATAACTAAATGAAAAATCTTAAGCTGCTCTGTCTTTTTATTTTATTAGCTATTACCACCGTTCAAGCGCAAATTCCAGATAGTATTCCTGTATTTAAGAAGTTTTTAACTTATGATAAAGGACTGCGTTTTACGCGAGATTCCTTAAATATGGACAATAAACAGGTGTTTGTCCTATTTGATCCAGGCTGTGGACCATGTCAAGCATTTGGTTCTGCATTAGGAGATAAGTTAAAGGAGTTGGATCCAAAAGTTGATTACTATTTTATATCTATGGAATCCACGCAATTAATTGATGGCTATATCAATATGTTTGCTCCGAAGCTGAAGGGTCATCCTCAAGTTCACTTTCTCCGAGACCCTGAAGGAGAGTTTATTTTGTTGTTCAATCCTAAAAATTTTCCATCAACATACGTCTACGACCGTAAAAACGGCAAGTTATTGATGCATGATGAGAGTGCAGATAAGCTGATAAAAATGTTGCCATACCTGAAAAAGGGTAAATCGGTGTAGCTAAATCTTTACTTAATAGGGTTTAAATTATCTTATTATTAAATATTTCTGTTTTTGTAAATAAAATATCAGTAACTTTATCATACGAAAAGGCGAGTAGGATAAGTCTAAAAATGACTAAAAGGTATGGATAGAGGCATAAAAGGCCTCGAAATGATTGACCTCGTCAGGCGTATATGGCTTTACAGATGTAAGGGTTTATGATACAACAGCCATACTAATAAATCATATTTAGCGGTTTATTCTTTTCATAAATAGTCTACCTAAGACAAAACTTACCCACCTATGAAAAGACACATTCCCACTCTGGACAGTTGAGAACAGAACTGTTCGAAGAAGCCTATTGATTATTTATTGATGAATTGGATTAATGACGATTAATCTAGTTCGCTTTAGCTTATGCTTTAAGATGATTAATGTATACAAAGAATTGGTTTACCATGATGCGCGTACTTTCGCAGAGATTGAAGCGTTAATTTTGTCGATAACCGATAGTGATGAGAAATTGGTTTCACACAACAGAGTCCCTGCTTGGGTTGGAAAAGCAAAAATTCATTTACTTGCAAATTGGAATAAGCACGTAAGTTTGGATGATTTGGCAGAAGTTTGTGGTGTCCACAAAGTAACAATTTCAAAATATTTCTCAAAATATTTGGGAAGTACATTCCGGATGTACCAACGAAAAATCCGAATAATTCGAGCGATAGAACTCATAAAATTAGAGAAATATTCGCTCACAGAGGTCGCTTTCCTATGTGGCTTTGCTGATCAAAGTCATTTTACTCGCTTCTTCCGGCAGACTGTAGGATGCCTTCCTAAACAGTTGCCCAAGGCGTAACGCTAATATCGTTCTATTTTAAATTTTAAGCATGGGTTTATTTTGTATAGGACAGATGAAAATTAATTATAAAACATGAAAATACTTCAAGGTAGTCGATTGCCTAAACCTAATGGACACTGTAGTACAGCTATAGTTTCCAATCGCCTCTTGTTTATCTCCGGGCAACTCCCCATAGCTGCAGATGGAAGACACTATGATCAAGCAGATTTTGAACAGCAGTTTACCGTGGTATTTCAGAATTTAGAAAATATCTTGTTAGCCTCTTCAAGCTCCCTTCAAAAGGTTGTCAAGGTTACAGCATATCTTTCGGATGTGAAATACTGGAATCAATTTAATGCGTTATTTGCTGATTTTATCGGAAAACACAAACCCGTGAGAACTGTAATTGCCGTACCTGAGTTGCATCTCGGTTATAAATTGGAGGTGGATGTGATAGCAGAGGTCTGAGAAATTCCTAGCACACAATTAAAACCCATATATACTGAATAGAGGTATAATAACCATAGCATTACTAAAACTACAGGTATTAATCTACTAATCAGTTGTGCTCGTTTAGGACAGATTTTTGAATCAAATTAGATTTAGATTTCTGAACTAAATGAGAAAGGGGATCGTTTTAATGCGATCCCCTTTTATGTTTATGTCAATATTCTATATTTAAGGTGTAGTTAAAACCTTTTCCAATAAAATTGTTCCAGTCTCCGTGACATCTTTTGCTGAATTGGATAAAATAATCACTACTGCTTTTTCATCTGGTACAAATCCTAAAAAAGAACTTGAACCTCCCGTACCTCCGTTATGGAAGTAATAATTTACACCTTCCAACATATTGATATGCCAAGCTAGACCTATGTCTGAATTGGGGGGTACAAAGAAAGTGAACTGCTTTGTCAGATTCATGGCCTTCTGAATATCAGTTTCAGGATAGGTTAATTGGGCAATAGTATAACGCAGCATATCGTTTAGTGAAGATTTCAAAGCGCCAGCACCTGCCATAGATTGAAAGCTCCAAAAAGGTACTTTATTTCCTGAGCCATCATGAGGGGGAGCGAAGTTCTTAATCTTTGGGTCAATCTTGTCTACCGTAGTGGTCATCTCCAACGGTGTCAAGATAGATTCCTTAACCAATGTCATATATGGTTTTTTCGCTATAATGGACAGCAATTCACCTAATAGTCCGAACCCCAAATTACTATATTCATATTTACTTTCAGGCTCTTCTTTAGCTTGGTATTTTTTCAAATAACCAAAGAGCAATTTACGGTCATAAGCAGCATAAGGATCGCTTTCGGAGAACTTTTGAGCTGTTTTCCAGTTATCCGCTAACCTAGGTAAACCAGAGGTGTGGTTAGCTAAAGATTTAAAGGTTATCTTTTGAATTGCTGGGTTCTGAGCAACAGAGTCAGGTAAGTATTTCGCAATACTTTCTTCGAGTTTCACTTGCCCTTTATTTACCATTTCAGCTAATAAGGAAGCGGTAAAGGTTTTGCTAATAGATCCTATTTCAAATAATGTGTTGGCATCAGGAAGAGTATTGTTCCCCTTATCCGTTTCACCATAAAAGAAGGTGTTGATTTTGTTTTTATGGATAATGGCTACTGCTAATGCTTGAGCACTTCCTTGTTTGGCATAATTACGAGCTACGGAATCCACAAAATTGTCCAATGGGTTTTTAGGAGCTACATTGGCAATGATTTCTTTTTTACTGGTATCCACAGCAGCGTCCTTTGGTCCTGAATAAGGTTGAAACGCCAAGGTATGATAATGCATATTGGAGTCAATTCCTAAAACAATGGAAAATGTTTCCTTTTCGAATTCTGCTTTATATTTAGCGATTCCTTTGTTAAAGTCGTATTGGGTGGCATTTTTTACTTTTCCTAAACTAAATAGTTGGATTAAAATGCCTGATAATTGCTCTTTGGTGATTTGTTGTTTGAAAACTGGAGCTGCTAATTCATAAATAGAATCGGGTTGTTCCGCATTAATAAAATACTCAATTCGATTAAATACAGCTCGATTATTGCGTTCATCTACTGATTGCGCAAAGAGTTGTTGCAAGCTGAATAAAAATAGTATGCTGAGTATGTTTCGTATTTTGAAATTCATGCTCAAAAATACAAAACTAATTATAAACCGATAATTTGTTTTAGTCTTGCATAACCCGATTTGCTGATATTGACTTTACCTCCACTTAGTAGGGTTGCGATATAGCTGTCTTTTTCCATTGGCTCAATTTTCTGTAATTGATCGACTTTGACAATAAAAGAGCGGTGTACTCGAACATATTGCTTTGGATCCAATTGTTTCTCAAAAGAGCTCATGGTTTTATTCTTTAAGAACATGCCTTCATTGGTATGGATTTTCACATAATCATCATAGGCTTCCAGGTAATTGATCTGTTGCACAGGGATGATTTTTATTTGCGTTCCATTTTTAACAACCACACGTTCTAAAGCATTGGTTTCTTCTTCCATGGATTCCTGCAGCTTTTCTGTATCAATCTTGGGGGTTACTTGTGCTTGGAAAGAAGCTTTAAATTTATCGATAGCTTTTTGAAAGCGGTCTGGACGAATCGGTTTTAATAAATAATCAATAGCGTTTTTTTCAAATGCCTTTAGGGCATACTCATCAAATGCCGTAGTAAATATGATATGCGGTTGTTGATCGAGAAGTTCCAACATTTCGAATCCAGTAAGCTTCGGCATTTGAATATCTAGAAATACTAAGTCGGGTTGATGCTGTTGAATTGCTTTTACGCCTTCAAAGCCATCATTACACTCCGCTAGTACTTGAAATTCGGGATGTTGTTGCAGGTATTCCAACACCATGCTACGGGCTAATGGTTCGTCGTCTATTAAGATCGTCTTTATCATAGTTGTGGTATTCTTAATGTGGAAATGAAAATGTTTCCATCCGTTTCCGTTTGTAATAAATCGGTGCGCCCATACAATAAGTATAAGCGACGTTGTATGCTGGATAAACCAAAGCCAGTTCCTTTCTTCTGTTCATATTGGTCTGCCTCGAAAGGATTGCTGATGCGAATGGTTAACAAGTGATTTTCTAAATTTAGGGAAATTTTGATAATTACCTCTTCGGTTACATTGTAGAGTCCAAATTTGATGGCATTTTCTACTAGGGGTTGAAGAATCATAACTGGGATTTTTGCTCCAAGTACATCTTCATCGTAATCAAATTCGGTAGATAGTCGATGACCAAATCTTACCTTTTCAATATCAAGGTATAAACTGAGGTGAGCAACTTCCTCTTCTACAGAAGTGAATTGGGTGTCATCTTTGCGCATGGTTCCTCTAAGGAAATCGGAAAGCTGAAAGGTCATGTTTCTAGCTTCTGTAGGCTTGCTTCCTATGAGCGCTATGATGGAATTTAAACTGTTGAATAAGAAATGTGGTTGTAACTGCTGTCTTAAATTATATAATTCAGCATCGCGCACCATTTTTTCTGATTCTTCTTTTCTTTTTTTATTACTGAATAACTCTTCCTGAATATTCCAAAAGACATTGATGGTCATCACACAGGTGATGATAAGGAAGTTGATGACAAAACGAAACGGTAAACTGAAATTCAAGTAAATTAAATTGTCATCATTTATAAACTGAACGATCAAAAAACGAGTAATAGTAACGGAAATAACCGCAAAAATGGCTGCTAAGCCAAATAATTTCCAATAATTACGATTGTTTGGAATATAGTATTGAAGGGAGCTAAAAATCAAATAGGAAATTCCGGTCATGCACATCGCGCTGATAATGGCGTCATAGATAGCAATGTCACGTGCTATTTTAGACCACCAGAGAAGGCCGTACATAATCAATAGGTATAAAGCAAAAATGATCCATGAGGTGGCATGGATGATCGATTGCTTGGAATGTTCGCTAATTGATTTTGCCATGTTTTAGCTGTTCTTTATGGTCAATCCGCCAAAGATTGAAGTGCCTGTGATGTAGATTTTCTTATTTTCATCCGTCGTGATTTCGAATGACGGTCTGCGGTCATCTACTTCTCCAAAGATGGAAGAAACATTAGAGGAAACTCTCCAGTTCATAGGCACAATTATTTTTGTACTACCAAATAATTGAAAAGTATCGATTACCACCGGTTGTTTTAAATCTGCCTGTAGGAAATTTAAGTTTGTACTACCAAAGATACTGGTGATATTACCGCCTAGGAAATTTTTGCTAAGAATCACCTTTTTGGTATCACTAAAGAAGTTGTCCACTTTGAGGTAGTTCTCAAAATCTGGCATATAATTTTTATACAAGTTCTTATGCTCAGCAGGGTTTGCTTGAGCATAAGGATTGTTTTTTTGTTCTGTATCTGCTGGCTGATTAGGGTCAGCATTGAAAGGGCTGTCTACACGTTTATCCCAGTCGAATTCATCATCACGTGGAGGCGTAGGAGGTAATTGTGGTCTCGTTTTGTTACGATTCAACAAATACATACCTAAAATAATAGCACCTGCAGGGATTAAGAATTTACCGATGTGTAAGTCCAATTCATTTTTCAGGAAAAAGATACTACCAATAGCAATTAATACGATAGAAGATTTCTTTTCGAACTTGGAGTTAACACCGATTACTAGACCGATAATGATAAGGATAGTTTCCCATCCAAATAACCAGCTAGGGATGATGTTTCCCATATTTAGTTGTTTCATCAATAAGGCAAAGCCTAAAAAGATGATAATAAAGCCAACAATGGTGGAAGTGTTGTTATTTTTAGGAGGTCTTCCATCCTTTGGATCCATGTTTTGATTGTTCATTGTCATTTGTCTTTTGATTTAGTTTACTCAAAAGTATTGCGAATATAAGCATCAGCCGATAGCAAATAGGTCTTTTGAGGTTTTTTTTCGGTGAAAGACTATATTTCTTCGGTGAAAAAGCTAACCACTTTATTGGCTGTTCTTTAAGTTAAGTGAATAATTTAATTATTATAACAAATAATTTTTATAAAAATTTGGATGATTGAGTTTAATTATTATATATTTATGACTGAAAATAGAGGATTAAACTTAAATATTAACAAATCTAATGGGAGATTTTGATAACAAAGAGCGTGAAGAGGTATTTTCAAAAAAGGTGAGAGCGGGAAAACGTACTTATTTTTTTGATGTAAAAGCAACCCGCTCGAACGATTACTACGTAACGATTACGGAAAGTAAAAAACGTTTTGAGGATGGCCAATTTATTAAACACAAGATTTTCCTTTATAAAGAGGATTTTGAGAAGTTTGCAGAAGGATTACAAGATGTTGTAGCCTATATCAAATCTAATCAAGAGGTAGTTGAAAAACGTTATGAGCCAAATCATGATGATTTAGGTTATGAAAATAACGGTCAACTTGTTCAGAAAGACGATTTCTCTTTCTAATTATACGAGATTTACTTGAAATAAACATATAAAGCCACTTTATAAGTGGCTTTTTTTATAATTCTCCTTCTAAAGAGACCAATTAGCATTTTAAGAGGGATATCTTTACTTGCATCTATCCTATTTTATCAATTTTTTAAGGATTTCGTCCAATATAGATAAAGATGTTACAGCATGCAGTTGATTTGATGGATATGTTTTTCTTAATTTGGGATTCCAATTGAAAATTTAATAAGCGATTATATGAATAAATTGTTTTCTGTTGCTGGATTAGCAGTATTATTTCTTACTGTTGGTCAAGCAAACGGTCAGACTAAAAAGTTAAGCTTTGAACAAGCTTGGGGCCAAGCTCCTTCATTAACTCAAGCGGTAAGCCGTTTTGAGGGATGGGCAGATGCTGAGAACTACATTGAAAGAAACGGTAACCAATTGTTTCAGGTCAATGTGAAAACAGGGAAAAAAGAATCGTATTCTTATCCAACAAATACCTCAACACGAGTTTTTGTTAAAGATAAGGATGTTTTCATTCAAGTTCCAGGTACAGCAGTAAAACAATTGACCAATTCACCGGAGGTGGATGAGCAAAACCCTACGCTTTCTCCGGATGGTAAATATGTAGCCTTCACCCGTAAAAGTGATTTATACAGTGTGGATGTTGCGACCGGTAAAGAAGTGCGTTATACCACGGATGGTACAGATGTTATTTACAACGGTTGGTCTTCATGGGTTTATTATGAGGAAATCTTAGGTCGTGTGACCAATTATAAGGCATTCTGGTGGTCTCCAGATAGCAAGGAGATTGCTTTTATGCGCTTTGATGATACCAAAGTTCCTATGTTCCCGATCTATGGTTCTAAAGGACAACATGGATATTTAGAAGAAACGCGTTATCCAAAAGCGGGAGATCCAAACCCAGAAGTGAAAGTAGGCTTTGTAAAGGTAGAAGGATCACCAGTGGTATGGGCAGACTTCAACGAAAAGGATGATCAATATTTTGGTCAACCATATTGGAGCTTCAACAGCAAAACCATCATGGTTCAGTGGATGAACAGAGAACAAAATAATTTGAAGTTCTACGAAGTGAATCCGGACAATGGCTCTAAAAAAGAAATCTATAATGAAGAGCAGCCGACTTGGATTAATCTAGATCACGATGAGCGTATTACTTATCTTGAAGATAATAAGCATTACATCTTAAAATCGGATAAAACAGGATGGGCGCATTACTACTTATACAAATTGGATGGTACTTTAGTCAATCCAATTACTGCTGGTGATTGGCAGGTATCCAGTATTCAGCACATCGATGAAAAAGGCAAAGTGCTTTATTTTACCGCTAGAAAAGAAAACTCGGCTACAGTAGACCTATATCGTGTTGATTTCTCTGGAAAGAATCAAAAGAGATTGACATTTGGAGATTATACGCATAATGTACAAGTATCACCGACCGGAAAATATTTCATTACCAACTATTCGAACATCTTTACACCGAATAAAGTAGCTTTATTAGATAATAAGGGCAAGGTTATAAAAGAGTTGGCAGATAGTAAATCAAAGGATTTCGATAGCTATAAAGTAGCAAGAAGAGAATTTATTAGAATCCCGTCTGAGGATGGTAAATTCCAATTGCCAGCAATCATTACTTATCCAACAGATTTTGATGAGAGCAAGCAGTATCCGGTTATCATGAGTATCTATGGAGGTCCTGATGCAGGAACAGTTCGTAATACTTGGAAAGGCACGAATGGCGAATACTGGTCTCAAGAAGGGGTTATTCAGATTGAGTGTGATCACCGTGCTTCTGGGCATTTTGGAAAACAAGGAGTGGCGTGGATGCACCGTAACTTAGGTAATTGGGAGTTGGTAGATTACATCACTATTGCGAAATGGTTGAAAGCGAAGCCATGGGTTGCTAAAGATAAATTGTTAATGACAGGACATAGCTATGGTGGTTATATGACTAGTTTAGCTTTGACTAAAGGATCTGATTATTTCGACTACGGTATTGCTGGTGCTCCGGTAACCAGTTGGGAATTGTATGATACCCACTATACCGAGCGTTGGATGGATACTCCACATTCAAATCCTGAAGGTTATAAGAATGGGTCGATATTAACTTATGTGGATAAATATAAAGGTACTTTACGTTTATTACATGGTGATATGGATGATAACGTTCATTTGCAAAACACTACGCAATTAGTGGATGCCCTGACAGATCGTAATGTTCCATTTGAATTGATGATTTATCCTGGAAGCCGACATGGATTCGCACGTTCGAAATCAGCTTATGATTTCAAGGAACGAGTTCGATTCTATTACCAATATTTGTTGGAGAAACCAGTTCCACAACAAATGAAATAAAAGAATTAAAAAAGGCTAAGAAAATTGATTCTTAGCCTTTTTTAATAAATGATATCATTGCTTCCACAAAAAAAATTGTCATCTTTGCATTATTAATAACACCATGCTAGATTATCTTAAAGATATAACATTTAAGGCGAATGACGTCTTTTTACGAGCCATAGATATTTTGATGCGAAACTATGTTTCCATTGCTGGTCTATGTTTCTTATTGTTTGTGACATCCAATCTATCGACCTTCTTGGCCATTTACTTAGATTCGTATTCCATCTTTCTGAAAATCTTTCTTTTGTTGTTATTTGTAGGTTTATATTTTAGCCTTCAATTGGTGTTGTTGAAAAATGCCATCGTTTTGGCTAGAGGAGATCGTAGTCCTGGATTCTGGGGGTATGTACCGTCATTTTCTCAATTCCTATTCTATATCCTAGGTTTGATTCTCTATTCCTTGATTGCCTTGGTGATTTATAGTTTAATGTATGTGCTTTGTTTCCCGCTTTTATTTCTAGGGATCGGAATGGATACAGTACGCTATGAAATCCACCCTTTCTTGACAGGGGTAGTGATGCTGTTTATTTTGATAAGAACTACATTTTTTCCTTTCTTCATCATTGAGCATGGATTTAACACGTTCAAGTCGTATAAATTCAGTTTAGCGATGACCAAGGGTAATGTTTTTCGGTTGTTGATGATCATCTTGCTTATTGCATCAACACATTTACTGCAAATTGGTTCAGAAGTATTGGGCTATCAATTAGTGTCCAAGATTTTAAGTTTAGTTAATTCATTTGTTATTATCCCTTTGGTTAGTGTAGTGATGTCCATTGTTTATGTGGATATGATGAAGGCCTACAAAGGAGGAGAAGATCCTTCTCTGATTGATAATATCATTTAACCAAGTATATTCTACATTGAGTAAAAGAAATATTGCGATATTAGGTTCTACCGGGAGCATAGGGACGCAGGCGTTAGAGGTGGTTGAAGCCTTTCCAGATCATTTTTCGATTACGGTATTAACTATGGGTAGAAATGCTGATCTATTGATAGAACAAGCATTAAAATTCAAGCCCAAAGTTGTTGTTGTATGTGAGGAGTTAGCTTACCAAAAAGCTAAAGATGCCTTAGCCGGTCAAGGAATTGAGGTTTTATTAGGGGCAGAAGCCATGGAAGAGGTCGTTCAACGTGATGATGTCGATGTCGTACTGACAGCTATCGTTGGGTCTGCCGGATTAAAACCTACGGTTGCAGCCATCAAGAAAGGTAAGGATATTGCCTTAGCCAATAAAGAAACTTTAGTCGTAGCAGGTGCTTTAATCAATGATTTGGTAAAAGCCCATGGCGTAAAATTACTACCTGTTGATTCTGAACACTCTGCCATTTTTCAATGTTTGGTTGGAGAGGAGCAGAATCCAATTGAGAAGATTTATTTAACAGCATCTGGAGGTCCATTTCGTGGAATGTCTCGAGAGGAACTTGCCTTTGTTACGAAAGCTCAAGCTTTAAAACATCCAAACTGGAGCATGGGAGCTAAGATCACTATTGATTCTGCCTCCATGATGAATAAAGGATTGGAAGTGATCGAAGCGAAATGGCTATTTGATTTAAATCCTGAGCAAATAGATGTCATCGTGCATCCACAATCCATCGTCCATTCTTTGGTTCAATTTCAAGATGGTTCTATGAAAGCTCAACTTGGGCTTCCCGATATGAAATTGCCAATTCAATATGCCTTAACCTATCCTGCTCGTTATGAAAATGACTTCAAGCGATTTAATTTCATGGATTATCCTAATCTGACTTTTGAGAAGCCAGATTTAACAGCATTCCGTAATCTTCAATTGGCGTATGATACCTTGAGAAAAGGAGGGAATAGTCCATGTGTTTTAAATGCCGCTAATGAGGTGGTAGTGGAAGCTTTCCTACAAGAAGAGATCTCCTTTTTGGAAATGAGTGATGTAATTGAAGAGACATTGTGTCAGGTAAATTGGCAAGAAGAACTTGAATTGGGTGATTATTTGCATTTTGATGCTGAAAGTAGGAGAGTGGCACGAAGTTTAATACCTCGAATAAGTAAAAAATAGTATTGTTTATAATTAAAAATAGATAAATGGGAATTGTCATTATGGTGGCTCAGGTATTATTAGGCCTGTCGTTACTAATTATATTACACGAGCTTGGACACTTTTTGGCTGCTCGTGCATTTGGAATTAAAGTAGAGAAGTTTTATTTGTTTTTTGATGCTTGGGGTGTAAAACTATTCAAGTTCAACTACAAAGGATGTGAATACGGGATGGGATGGTTGCCTTTGGGAGGATATGTTAAGATTGCCGGGATGATCGATGAATCCATGGATACCGAGCAATTAAAAGGTGAGCCTCAACCATGGGAATTCCGTTCTAAACCAGCTTGGCAACGTCTTATCGTGATGCTAGGTGGTATAATTGTAAATATCATCGTGGGTGTCTTAGTTTTCTGGATGCTGACTTTCAAATATGGTACTGCAGATATTGATAATACGCAGATTTATGGTGTTAAACCAGGAATTATAGGTCAAAAGGTAGGATTACAAGAAGGGGATAAGATTCTTGCGGTAAATGGTAAGAAGGCCAATCTTTTCTTTGAGGACTTAATGACTTCTGAGGTTTTAATGGGTGATGCGGTGTTAACTGTTGATCGTGCAGGCCAAGAAGTAAAGATTACTCTTCCGCCAGATATCTTAAACGATGTCTCGGATTATAAAAAGAATGAGTTTGTGCAGCCAATCTTTAAGATGCTTCCTGTGAAAGAAATTGCAAAAGATTCTAGAGCAGAGAAGATGGGGCTTCAAGTTGGAGATAGTATTGTCAGCATCAATGGAGTTGCTGTACAGCATTTGGATACTTTCCGTGATCAAGTGAAAGCGAATAAAGGAAAGGATATCAACTTAGGCGTTATTCGTCAAGGTGCTGCCATGAATCTATTGGCTAAGGCTGATACTTCTTCTACCATTGGATTTGGAAATCTACCTACAGTAATCCATTCGTATGGATTTATGGAGTCCTTGCCAATCGGAGCTAGTAAAGCATTTTCGGTTATCACGGATAACATCAAAGGCTTTGGTAAGATGTTCAAAGGTGAGGTTCGTGCTGATAAAGCATTATCTGGTCCTGTTGGGATTGCAACAATGTTTGGTACTGAAGTAGATTGGCTTCGTTTCTGGAGTTTAGTAGGTATGCTGTCAATGGCATTAGCATTTATGAACTTATTGCCTATTCCAGCCTTAGATGGGGGCCATGTGGTCTTCCTTTTGATCGAGATGATACAAGGTAAGCCTTTGTCAGAAAAGTTCCTAGAAAAGGCGCAAGTCGTTGGATTCTTCATTCTGATTGCCTTGATGATCTTTGTGTTTGGAAATGATATTTTCAAATTGACGAAGTAAGGATTTAAGCATTATACAAAAAGATATGATAAGCCCTGGGATATGAATTCCAGGGCTTTTTATTTTGGTTGGAAAAAATGCTAAATATTTATTTGCAATTTAAAATTATTTGTACCTTTGTCTCCCGATAAAAATGAAAGAAACCTTCTATCCTATAGCATCACAAAAAGTAGTTACTACTTCAATTCAATATAATCGTTGATAAGTTAGCCCATTTGGGCTTTTTTTGTGCAGCATAGTGAAGGAACTAACATTTTAGAATTTGGATATAATTAAATTGAGATAAGAATGACCAACTACAGCAAATTGCCAGCAATTTTAGTCCTAGAGGATGGAACTGTTTTTCATGGAAAGGCAGCAGGAAAAATCGGAACCACTACAGGTGAGATTTGTTTCAATACCGGTACAACAGGCTATCAGGAAATCTTTACCGATCCTTCTTATTATGCTCAAATCATGGTGACTACCAATGCACATATTGGTAACTATGGTATTGATGGCGATGATGAGGAATCAAATAAGATTCAAATTGCAGGTTTGGTTTGTAAGAACTACAACATCAACTATAGCCGTAAAATGGCTGATCAATCTATCCAAAATTACTTTGAAGAAGGAAACTTGGTAGGTATTTCTGATATTGATACTCGTTCTTTAGTTCGTCATATTCGTAATAAAGGGGCCATGAACGCCATCATTTCATCGGAAAACTTAGATGTTGATTCATTGAAAGCAGCTTTAGCGGAAGTGCCTTCTATGGATGGTCTTGAGTTGTCATCAAAAGTTTCTACCGAAGAGCCTTACTTCTATGGAGAAGATGGAGCACCTACTCGTATTGCTGTTTTAGACTTAGGTATCAAGAAAAATATCCTTCGCAACTTTGACTCTCGTCAGGTTTATGCTAAAGTATTCCCTGCGAAAACTACTTTCGAAGAAATGGAAGCTTGGAATCCTGATGGTTATTTCATTTCAAACGGTCCTGGTGATCCTGCTGCTATGGATTATGCCATTGATACAGTTCGTGCAATCTTAGCTGCTGATAAACCAATGTTTGGTATTTGCTTAGGTCACCAAATCTTAGCATTAGCAAACGATATCAGAACGAGCAAAATGCACAATGGTCACCGCGGTATCAATCACCCAGTGAAAAATATCATCGCCAATAAATGTGAGATTACATCGCAAAACCACGGATTTGGTGTGGTAGCTGAAGATATTGAGAAATCTGATAAGGTGGAAATCACCCACGTGAACTTAAATGATAATTCTATTGAAGGTATCCGTGTGAAAGGTAAAAAAGCATTCTCGGTACAATACCACCCAGAATCTTCACCAGGTCCTCACGATTCAAGATATTTATTTGACGATTTTATTGCCATGATTAAAGGGTAATTAAATTCGATTAAGATAATGAAAGCCATACTTGTTTATACAGGTATGGCTTTTTTGATTATTGTCTTATAATAATTGAAGGAATTATTTGATAAAAGGGAAGATTCACATATAGATTTTTCATATTTTTGATTAAACCCATAATAATTGCTATTTTAGTGTTATATATACACTAAGTAAGAAAAGATATACAAAAAACCATATACAAATGAGCTTGATAATTGACGTACATGCGCGACAGATTCTTGATTCGCGCGGAAATCCAACAATAGAAGTAGATGTTACTACGCAGAATGGTTTCGTAGGCCGTGCAGCAGTTCCTTCAGGAGCTTCTACTGGGGCACACGAAGCAGTGGAACTTCGCGATGGAGATAAAAAGAAATATTTAGGTAAAGGTGTACTTAAAGCAGTAGAAAATGTAAATACCAAAATTGCTAAAGCATTAGAAGGTGTTGATGTTTTTGAGCAAAATGCCATCGATAAATTAATGATTGATCTTGATGGTTCTGAGAACAAAGGTAAATTAGGTGCTAACGCTATTTTAGGTGTTTCCTTAGCTGTAGCGAAAGCTGCTGCTCAAGAGAGCCGTCAGCCATTATACCGTTACATCGGTGGTGTGAATGCTAATACGCTTCCTTTGCCTATGATGAACATCGTTAATGGTGGAGCACACTCTGATGCGCCTATTGCTTTCCAAGAGTTCATGATCATGCCTGTCGGTGCTGAGACTTTCTCTGAAGCTTTACGCTGGGGAGCTGAAGTATTCCATAGCTTGAAAAAGATTCTTCATGACCGTAACTTATCTACAGCTGTAGGTGATGAAGGTGGTTTTGCTCCGACTTTTGAAGGTACTGAAGATGCTATTGAAACAATCTTAGAAGCTATCAAGAAAGCTGGATACAAAGCAGGAAAAGAAATCTGCTTAGCGCTAGACTGTGCTTCTACTGAATTCTTTGAAAAAGGAAAATATAACTATAAGAAATTTGAAGGAGAGGGTGGTGCTACGCGTACTATCGAAGAACAAGTGGATTACCTTGCTGAATTAACTGCGAAATACCCAATTATCTCTATCGAGGATGGTATGGCAGAAGACGATTGGAAAGGTTGGGGTTTGTTAACTGAGAAAATCGGTGACCGTGTTCAGCTGGTTGGTGACGATTTATTCGTTACAAATACAAAACGTCTTCAAGATGGTATTGACAAACATGTAGGTAATTCTATCCTTGTAAAAGTTAATCAAATTGGTTCTTTAACAGAGACTATCAATGCGGTTCACTTGGCACAAACAAACGGATATACTTCTGTAATGTCTCACCGTTCTGGTGAAACAGAAGATACAACAATCGCTGATTTAGCTGTTGCATTGAACTGTGGACAAATCAAAACAGGTTCTATCTCACGTTCTGACAGGATCGCTAAATACAACCAATTGTTGAGAATTGAAGAAGAATTAGGAAGCAATGCCAAATTTATTGGTAAAGATTTCAAATATGCTCCTAAAAAATAATTACTAATTTTTATTAGGAAGAAGGGATCAATTGATCCCTTTTTTTATGTCTAAAATTTGGATACATGACGCTGAATGAAATCTTACTTTTGCAATATTCATTGTAATAATTATCTTTATCTGAATTTTTATTGCCCAAGGAAGATTTATGGAACGTGTCATTAATACCATTAAGAACAAATATCTAATTGCAGGAGTAGCATTCGTGGTATGGATGTTTTTCTTTGATCGTTACGATGTGGCAACACAAGTAAGTTTTCAGCAAGAAAAGTCTAAGTTAGAAGAAGAAAAAGCCTACTATACATCAGAGACTGAAAAGATCGAGCAATCTATTAAAGATGTTCAATTCAATCCAAATGAGATACAACGTATAGCTAGGGAAAAATATAAAATGAAAAAACAATCGGAGGACATCTACATCATCAGCGAAGTAGAGGCACCGAAGAAAGAAGAATAACAAAAAAGCTAGGATAATCTCCAAGCTTTTTTTTATGACTTAATAAGTGAAATCTCTTGATAGGTATCCGAAATAGCAAATATCTTATAGCCCTTATCTTTTAATAATTTAAAGAATCTTACCCCTTTATCCTTTCCATCTTTAAAGAAGCGCTCATGAGTTTCAACTAAGATTTGTTTGATGGTTACCCCACTGTTTAGAATTCCTTCCATAACAGCGTATTCTGAGCCTTCTATATCCATTTTGAGCACATCTATGTGTGTATGCCCTTTTTCATTTACAATCTCCTTAAACTCCTTTAAAAGCACCTCTACTGGATTGGTCTCATCGACCAAGTTATGTCCATAAACTGAACCGGATACATGTTCTTTATTTTTGGGTAGATTGAAGATGACTTTTCCTGTCTTTTCACCTATTCCATAAGGATGGAAGTGAAATTGCTCAGGAACTGGATTATTACTTACCCAAAGGATGGATTTAGGTGTTGGGTCAAAGCCATATACTTGACAATTATGTTTGGCAATGATGTCTTTATCAAAGGAGATATCCTCACCAATACCAAAAGAATAAACAATGGCGTTTTGGGGAATTACAGTAGGATCTACATAGAATCCACCGTAACCATTTCCATACCATTGTTTATTTCGTTTTTCTTCTATATCAATAAAGGCGATTTTACCAATCCTTGCCTTTAGCCAATATTCTAATCTTTTTAATCTGTCGTTTCTTTCCATCCGGTTCTCTTAGATGGAATAAATATAATTAATTTAAACAGAAAACTACACTTCTGAAATAGCGTTAATAATATCGTATTGCGTAATAATGTTGATTTTTCCAAAATCATCCTCTACCAATACGGCTTGAGAATCCTTATTTATCAGACTTGAGATTTTATCAATCGAGGTATTCAAATCTACAAAAGGGAAAGGTTTTGTGGATATCCCTTCTACTGCTGCAGATTTTAAGGTGGGGTTTTCTAGTAAAGCACTAAGGATATCAGACTCCGTTACTTTACCGATCACCATGCCTTGTTGTGTTAACGGGATTTGCGATATGTTCAAAGACTTCATGATATTGAAAGTCTCCAAAACCGATTGATTGACATCTGCAGTAACAATTTCCTGGTGTCCTCTTCGTTTTAAGATCGTTTTGGCTGTTAGTTTTTCATCTTTCAGGAATCCACGTTCTCTCAACCAATCTTCATTGTACATCTTACCCATATAGCGTGATCCATGGTCATGAAAGATAACCACAACCACATCATCTTCTTTTAGCTCTTGCCCTAATTGCAACAAGCCGGCTACTGCAGCACCTGCAGAGTTACCAGCAAATATTCCTTCTTTGCGTGCAAGGTCTCGTGTCATTAGAGCAGCGTCTTTATCACTTACTTTTTCAAATAGATCAATCTGACTGAAATCCACATTCTGTGGGAGAAAATCTTCACCAATGCCCTCAGTAATGTAAGGGTATATTTCGTTTTTATCGAAGATTCCTGTTTCTTTATATTTCTTAAATACCGATCCAAAGGTGTCAATTCCCCATACTTTGATGTTTGGGTTCTTCTCCCGTAAGTATTTAGCAGTTCCTGAGATGGTACCACCAGTTCCTACACCTACGACAAGGTGCGTAATTTTACCTTCTGTCTGTTCCCAGATTTCAGGCCCTGTCTGTTCGTAATGTGCTTTCGTATTGGAAAGGTTATCATATTGATTTGCTTTCCAAGCGTTGGGAACTTCTTTTTCTAATCTGCTGGATACCGAGTAATAGGAGCGAGGATCTTCTGGATCCACATTTGTTGGACATACAATGACCTCAGCACCAAATGCCCTTAGGGCATCAATCTTCTCTTTGGATTGCTTGTCTGTCGTTGTGAAGATACAGCGATATCCTTTTACGACAGCTGCCATCGCTAATCCCATCCCTGTGTTACCGGAGGTTCCTTCAATGATGGTGCCTCCTGGTTTCAATAAACCTGCTTCTTCAGCATCTTCAATCATTTTAAGAGCCATCCTATCCTTAATCGAATTTCCAGGATTGGTAGTCTCTATTTTGGCTAGAATAGTACCTTTAAGATGTTTAGTTACATTATTGAGTTTTACCAGAGGCGTATTGCCAATGGTTTCAAGGATGTTATTATACCACATAGGAGTTTTTTTACTGTTGTTTGTTGCTACAAAAGTAACAAATTTTAAAACTTCAGGTGTTTTACGGTCAATCCATTGTTGATCAATTGCTTTAAGGCATCAATCCCAATCTTCAAATGTGTCTCCACATAGGATTTAGTTACAGTCACATCCGATGCGTCCGTTTTTACACCTTCTGGAATCATGGGTTGATCTGAAACTAACAATAATGCTCCTGTTGGGATTTTATTGGCAAAACCAACGGAGAAAATCGTGGCAGTTTCCATATCAACAGCCATCGCACGGATAGACTTCAAATACTTTTTGAATTGTTTATCATGCTCCCAAACCCTGCGGTTAGTAGTGTAGATGGTTCCAGTCCAATAATCTCTGGAATGGTCACGAATGGTGGTGGAGATAGCTTTCTGCAATGCGAAGGCTGGTAGTGATGGTACCTCAGGTGGGAAATAATCATTGGAAGTCCCCTCGCCACGTATAGCGGCAATAGGCAAGATCAATTCTCCAACACCTATCTTTTTCTTTAATCCTCCAGTTTTACCTAAGAATAATACCGCTTGCGGTGATATAGCTGAAAGTAAATCCATGATCGTTGCAGCAACTGGGCTACCCATTCCAAAATTGATGATGGTAATACCTTCTGCAGAACAAGATTGCATTGGCTTATCTTCTCCAAGGATAGGAGCATCATTATGCATTTGGGAGAATAACTTGATGTAATTGCTGAAATTAGTTAACAAGATATATTCGCCAAATTCTTCAATCGGTCTTCCTGTATAACGCGGTAGCCAATTATTAACGATGTCTTCTTTGCTTTTCAATCCTGGGGTTACTGGTGAATCTATTTCTTTAATTTTCTTGCTCATGTTCAGTCGTTTTTTTTAAAAATAGGTTTGCAAAAAACCCTCGCTTGAAGGCGAGGGTTTAGATTATTTTTTTAGGCAACATGTAACTTCTTAAAATCTGTCTTCGCAAATTTATTCTTTGCGTATTCCAGCGTTATCTGTAAGTTATTGTCATCCAATTTTTCTTTTGTTGATGGAATCTCAAACATGGCATCTAGCATGATTGCCTCACATATGCTCCGCAATCCACGAGCACCTAATTTGAACTCCCAAGCTTTATCGACGATGAATTCAAATACTTCTTCATCAAAGCTTAATTTAATGCCTTCGTATTCAAAAAGCTTTACATACTGCTTAACCAAAGCATTCTTCGGCTTAGTAAGAATGCTCAATAGCGTTTCTTTGTCCAAAGGATTCAAGTGTGTCAACACCGGTAAACGACCAATTAACTCAGGAATTAAACCGAAGTTTTTCAAATCCTGCGGTGTGATATACTTGTAAAGGTTATTTAAATCAATTTCTTGATCCTCATCCTTCATTTTGTATCCTACAGTCTGCGTGCGTAATCTGTTGGCAATTTTCTTCTGAATACCATCAAATGCACCACCACAAATAAATAAGATGTTGCTGGTGTTTACAGAAATCATCTTTTGGTCCGGATGCTTACGACCACCTTGAGGAGGTACATTGACATTTGTTCCTTCAAGAATCTTCAATAAAGCCTGTTGAACACCTTCACCTGATACATCACGTGTAATGGAAGGATTATCACTCTTACGAGCAATTTTATCAATCTCATCGATATAAATGATTCCACGTTCTGCGGCAGCCACATCATAATCTGCAGCTTGTAAAAGACGTGTTAAGATACTTTCCACATCCTCACCCACATAACCTGCTTCTGTTAATACGGTCGCATCAACAATACAGAAAGGAACATTTAGAATCTTAGCAACAGTTTTCGCCAATAAGGTTTTACCGGTACCTGTTTCACCGACGATAATCAAGTTCGATTTCTCGATCTCGGTTTCATCCGTTTCCACACGTTGGTTCAAACGCTTGTAATGGTTGTAAACTGCTACAGAAATGACTTTCTTAGCATCATCCTGTCCGATCACATATTGATCTAAGTGATCTTTAATTTCCTTTGGACGGATAAGTTTTAAGGCAGTCTGAATAGATTTATTCTTGCGCTGCTTAAGCTCCTCCGCCAATATCTCGCCCGCCTGTTGCACACATCTGTCGCAGATATGCGCACCATCACCCGCAATAAGCATCTGGGCCTCATTCTTACTGATGCCACAAAATGAGCAATGGATATCTCTATTGTTCGTTTTACTCATTGTTTTTATTTTGTTTCTTTTTTAGGAAGCAATACTTCGTCGATCATACCAAATTCTTTGGCCTCCGCAGCACGCATCCAGTAGTCACGATCCGAAGATTTCTCTACCCACTCGTATGATTGGCCAGAGTGATCTGCAATGATCGTATATAATTCTTCTTTTAATTTCAACATTTCACGTAAGTTGATCTCCATATCTGAAGCCACCCCTTGTGCACCACCTGACGGTTGGTGAATCATTACGCGTGAGTGTCTCAAGGCAGCACGCTTACCTTTTGCACCAGCAACCAATAATACAGCACCCATTGAAGCAGCCATACCTGTACAGATCGTAGCTACATCTGGACTGATGTATTGCATGGTGTCATAAATTCCTAATCCAGCATATACACTTCCACCTGGAGAGTTGATATAGATCTGAATATCACGTTGGGCATCGGTAGATTGTAAGAACAATAACTGTGCTTGAACAATGTTTGCTACTTGATCGTTGATTCCATCACCCAAAAAGATGATACGGTCCATCATCAAACGAGAAAACACATCCATTTGTGCCACATTCAACTGACGTTCCTCGATAATGTAAGGAGTTAAGTTACTAGGAATTTGTTGTTGTGCCCTAGCAATATAGCCATCAACGTGTTGTGAACCTATTCTGTGGTGCTTAATCGCATATTTTCTGAATTCGTCCTTATTTATGTCCATTGTGTTTCCTCTGATTATGTTACTAATATAATACTAATTTTAATTTTTAATTCCTTACTATTCAAAAGATGGCAATTCCCTTAGAAATGTAAAGTCACCTTTCTCGAAGTCTATCCTACAATAATAGTGCTCAATTCCATTACTCACTAAAAGTAAGGGGATTTTGTACTGAGAATTGTAATTTGCGATCTGGTGGAAGGTGTTTTCGGTAATTTTGACAGTCGGAGCCTTAAACTCTGCCAAAAGTATACCTTGACCCAATCGGTTGTAAACCACTAAGTCATGTCGTTTCTGTAGACTGTTCAACTTCAATCCGCCCTCGATATGCATCAATGATAAAGGATA
Source organism: Sphingobacterium lactis (assembly GCF_051951495.1). Classification (GTDB taxonomy): domain Bacteria; phylum Bacteroidota; class Bacteroidia; order Sphingobacteriales; family Sphingobacteriaceae; genus Sphingobacterium; species Sphingobacterium lactis_A. The sequence continues at coordinate 967,725 of NZ_JBNHAS010000002.1, forward strand.
ATGATAATGCTGATGCAAATGATTAACCCAATGCTGTCGTACCCACTCCTCGGGCGTCAATAAAAGATGTTTCTTTCTTAACGCATCGAAAATATAGTACTGGTCTGCTTTTTTGCTAATCTTTGCGGGGTAGGATGGTAAGTTTAACGGTACTGCTGTAAACATTTACAAAACTACGAAAATATCAGTCCCATTCCAACAAATATAATTGCCTTGAAATTCGTACTTTCGTAAGCAAATGAATACCCAATCCATTTTATCCGATATTAAGAAAAAGAACCTTCGCCCAGTTTATCTTTTACATGGGGAAGAGCCCTATTTCATTGACCTGATCGCCGATGCTATCGAGACTCAAGTGCTTGATGAAGCTCAAAAAGGATTTGATCAATCTGTTCTTTATGGCAAGGATACTGATTTAAACACCATCGTTAGCATGGCAAAACGCTATCCTATGATGAGTGATTATCAGGTAATTGTTGTAAAGGAGGCGCAGAACTTGAAGTGGACTGCTGATGACTTTTTACAGAAATACCTTGAAAACCCAACGCCTACCACCGTATTGGTATTTTCCTATAAATATGGAAAATTCGATAAGCGCAAGAAAGCCTACAAGCTGTTTGAAAAGGCTGGGGTAGTAGTGGAGTCTGCAAAACTTTATGAGGACAAGATAGGGGGCTGGATTAACGAACAACTTACAGCAGCCAAACGTAAGATTCATCCTCAAGCAGCAGCTATGATGGCTGAATACTTGGGTACAGACCTCTCTAAAGTGGCCAATGAATTGGAAAAGCTGATGCTTAATGTTCCTGCGGACAGAGAGATTAGCCCCTCAGATATAGAAAAAAATATTGGAATTAGTAAAGACTTCAATTCCTTCGAATTAAATACTGCTCTAGCTAAGCGAAATTCTTTTAAAGCGTTTCAGATCGTCGAGTATTTTGCAGCAAATCCAAAGTCAAATCCAATGCCCGTTGTAATTGGAACATTGGGAACTTACTTTACCAAAGTCCTTAAGTATCATTATCTGCCCGATAAAACTTCAGCAGTTGCCGCCAAGGCTTTAGGTGTGCATCCTTTTTTCGTAAAAGAGTATGAGCTTGCTGCGCGTAATTTTAATCGCAGGAAGACTTTTGAAATCATTCATCTGATCAAGGAATTCGATTTAAAATCCAAAGGAATGAATGTTGGTCACTTAACCAGTAGTGGCGATTTATTATCTGAATTAATCTATAAAATCTTAAACTAAACATGCGTAAATTTCTACTTTTCTTATTGATTGTGCTTTCTGCAAAATTCACTTATGCGCAATCATCTGTTTATACCCTTTTTCAGGGAGGTGCTAACTTGGGATTCTCCAATGAAGGTTATAAGGGAGCATTCAATGGTTACCATTTGCATTTTATTTTTGGAAAGAACTTTAATGAAAGTGCTTTTTTAGGATTGGGTATTGGAAATGAAAAGTTCCAAGGAGATTACCAAACCAATGATCCCCACCAAGATGATCAGAAGGTGTATAAATATGAATTCAACACTTTCCCGATATTTATAGACGGCAGATTACCTATTGGCTATTTCAATGAAGCTTCTAGAATCGGTCTATTAGCAAATGCTGGTTATGCTCCAGGCATAGGACCTGCATATGATAAAGGAGCTTTATTCAAGGCCGGTTTCTTTTATCTACATGACGGCATGAGTAAAACCAAATTCACGGCATCCTTAGCTTATGGATACCAGCAACTAACAAAGAACGCATTCCGCAAAGATTTCCAACACCAAAGTTTCCACCTAACCGTGGGGTTGATGTTGAAATAGGGAAGATCGTTTATCATCGACTCTCGGAGAAGGTGTATATATTAAAAACTAGCAGACATTCCGATCGTACTACTTGCATAGTTTGTAGTTCCTTTAAATTGGAGATTTTTAACGGTCGAAGCATGCTTCGACCCTACAGTTGCGGTTATTAACATAAATTAATTTATGGTTGTCTGTAGGGGCGATGCATGCATCGCCCGCTAGATTGGAATTATAATGAACCTTATGGATTAAATGATTGAAGAAACGGGCGGACATTCCGTTCGTTTTCATCGGAGATTAATCTCCTTCCTCAAACTCACTCAGTACCGCCCCTACCTAGCGTACTACCTGTATAGCTTGTAGTTCCTTTATCTCCGATAAAGGATGACGGGATCTTTTTTGTTGAAGAAAGACTCTTCGCTTCGCTCTGTGTTGGAAATGTATTGTTTTTTAATTCAGTTATTGCCAAGCTTCTACTGTTAAAACTCCTAAAATAAATCTATCACAATTTCTATCTAACAGCGCAGCGGTCTCCAATCTAACAGCGCAGCGGTCTCACCTCTCTTTATAACGATTATTTGACACAACAACGTGAAAAGTTTCCTTACCTTTGCGACCGAATGAACATTCAATTGACAGAAAAAAAGGAACAAATATTCCGTAGTACCTTAGATTTGATTCACCATTTCGGGTTTCACGGTTCGCCCATGAGCAAGATTGCCAAGGATGCTGATGTGGCGGTAGGATCGATCTACCATTATTTCCCTTCTAAAGATGATTTAATCATTGAATTGTATTGGTATTGTAAAGAGATTATCAATAATTATGTGTTTAAAGCGGAAGAGAATAATTTGGCTTACGATCAACGATTTCGCATCATTTGGAAAAACATTGTGCGGTTCTATCAGGACCATGTCTACATTTTCAGTTTTATGGAACAATTTTACGGTTCACCCTTCTACGAAGAGGTGCGTTCTAGTGTCTTTAAAGAGAAGTCTGAGCGAAACAAGATTTTCCATTTTCTGGAGACGGGTATTGAACAAAAACAATTGAAAGACTTGCATGTTCGATTGATATTAGCTGCCTATTTGGGACCTGCTATATCATTGGTAAGAAGTGCATTATACGAGAAAATCCGCTTAGAGGAAGATCAGTTGGACACCTTAGTGGAAATTATATGGAACGGGGTTAAAAAATAATATATATGAAATTCAATTTTAAGCACTTACTTATTTACACATCTGTAGCGGCGGTATCATTGGGTACTGCAACTGCTCAGGACAATAGACCACTGTCCAGCAATGCTACCTTAGACGAGCTCATCAACTTTGCCCTAAACAACAAAATCGAGGTTAAGCAAGCACAAATTGATCAGGAAATCGGTGAACGGGAAATTGCATCAGCTTTATCTGGCTGGTATCCTCAAATCAATGCGAATGGAAATCTAACCCATTTCATTCAATTGCCGACAGCCAATATCAATGGTCAGAATATCGCTATGGGACAAAGAAATACCTCTGCCTTGACATTCCAAGCGGACCAAGCGATTATCAATCCAGGACTTTTTCAAGCCTCTAAAGCTGCACAGTTTATCCGTCAGAAAAATAATCTCGCATTGGAAAACACCCGAATCAATACGGTGGTTGATGTTTCCAAAGCTTACTATGACATCCTTACAAGTGAGGAACAAATCAATATCATAAATGAAAATATCGCCCGACTAAAGCGACAACATACCGATGCGAGTGCACGATATGAAACCGGATTAGTAGATAATACCGATTATAAACGTGCATTGATTTCTTTAAACAATGCCAATGCGCAATTGAAGTCTGCATTGGAGTTCCGTAAATATAAATACGATTTTCTGAAGACCTTAATGGGGTTAAATCCTACGGACGGACTAAGCCTTTCTTTTGCAGGTCAGAACATGGAAACCAATGTTTTATTGGATACTAGCGAGTTAGTTCAGATCGCTAACCGGGTAGAATACCGCCAATTGAAAAACTTGCAGGAGATTCAGAAACTGAATACCCAATATCAGAAATGGAGTTATCTGCCACGCTTAAGCGCATTTGCAAACTATGGTTTGAATTACCGCAATAATGCCTTTGCTGATCTTTATGGCAATAACTATCCACAATCTTCTTTTGGTCTTTCCCTATCCATTCCAATTTTTACCGGAATGAAAAGAGTACAGGAAGTGAAGAAATCAGAATTGCAGGAATCCCGTATTGAGATGGACTTAGCAAATTTGGAAAACCAAATAGGGGCACAATATTCTGCTGCCATGGCTTCATATCGCGCTAATACGGTAGAATGGCAAAATGCTAAAGCCAATATGGAACTTTCGGAAGAAGTCTATAATACCATCAAATTACAATATGATGCCGGCTTAAAGACTTATTTAGAATTAATGACCGCAGAAACGGATCTAAAAACCAGTCAATTGAATTACTTGAATTCTTTATATGCCCTATTGGCTAGTAAACTGGATATTCAGAAGGCCTTAGGAACGGTAGATATACAACAATAGCAACAACCTTTAACAATTACATACTAGAAACACAAAAGCATGAATACGAATCGCATTTTAACCGTTATACTCTTGAGCTCTGGATTGATCTTCGCATCCTGTGGGCAAAAGGACCAAGGTAAGCAAGCAGGTCCAGGTCAAGGACAAGCACAAGCCATTCCAGTAACGATGGAAACTGTTTCCCATCAAATTGTTGCTGGAACACAAACTTATCCAGCGAATGTAGTGCCTTTACAAGAAACTGAAATCCGTGCGGAAGTTTCAGGTTATATCACCAACATATATGTGGCAGATGGGGCTTATGTCAGCAAAGGCCAAAAATTATATGAGATTGATCGCGTACGTTATGCTGCTGCGGTTGATCAAGCCAAAGCAACTTTAGAAATTGCTCGTGCCAATCTTTCACGCGTTGAAAAAGATCTACAACGTTATCAAACATTAGCCGATAAAGATGCGATTGCAAAACAAACTTTGGACTATGCTTATACCGATGTAAACAACCAAAAAGCTCAAGTACAAGCTGCTGAAGCAGCATTGACAACTGCTCGTACCAACTTGAACCGTTCTGTTATTACAGCACCGTTCTCCGGTTCTGTAGGAATCTCGCAAGTTCGTACAGGAGCATTGGTATCAGCAGGTACTACTTTGTTAAATACGGTGAGCTCAACAAATCCTATCGCGGTAGAATTTCAGATTAATGAAAAAGAAATCATGGAATTCAGTAACCTGCAATCAGGTAAGGCAAGCACAGAGATTAACTTAACCATGCCTGATGCCAGTACTTATGCTGCTACAGGTCGCATATCAACCATTGATCGTGCCGTTGATCCCCAAACAGGAACTTTAAAGGTTCGTGCTACATTCCCTAATCCTAACAATGCTTTACGTGCCGGAATGAACTTGAACTTAAACGTGATTAGCAGTTCTAAAAAAGAAGAATTGGTCATTCCTTATCGCGCTATTTTTGAGCAGTTGGGAACATTCAGTGTGTACACTGTTTCTGACAGCAGCACTGTGGATTTAAAACAAGTTACTTTAGGTCATAAATTGGGTGATAAAGTTGTTATTTCCCAAGGACTTCAATCAGGTGATAAGGTTGTTGTCGATGGAGTTTCATCCTTAAGACCTGGTGCTAAAGTAGTAGATAAAGCGCAACAAGCAGCACCTCAGCCGAAACAATAGTAAATGCAGATCCAATAATTTTTTAAAGCATGATTTCAGAAGTATTTATAAAACGACCGGTCACAGCCATGGTCATCTCGATTTTGATTACCATTATTGGTATCATCTCGGTGACTACTCTGCCGGTCAGTCAATATCCAAATATTGCACCTCCTACCGTATCCGTTTCAGCGGTTTACACAGGAGCCGATGCACAAACTGTAGAAAAGACAGTAACCACGCCCATAGAGAGTCAAATTAACGGTACGCCAGGAATGATCTACATGAGTTCCAACTCGACCTCCGATGGTAGTTCCCGTATTACCGTAACATTTGAAGTAGGTACTGATATCGATATCGCGACTCTGGATGTACAAAACCGTGTAAGTATTGCCGAACCGGTATTACCAGAAGCCGTACGTCGTTTAGGGGTAACCACTAGAAAGATGAATACCGATATCTTGATGATGATTTCATTGGTATCTCCAGATGGTTCTAGAAGCAATAATTTCTTGGCAAACTATGTCAACCTTTACCTTAAAGACGCATTATTGCGTGTTAAAGGGGTAGGGGATGTACAAGCATTTGGTCAGCCATTCGCTATGCGTGTATGGTTAGATGCCAATAAACTAGCCAATTTAGGGATGTCACCAGCTGATGTGAGTCAGGCAATTGCTGAACAGAACTCCAGAATGCCGGGTGGTTCTGTAGGTGCGCGTCCGCAAGAAAACTCCCAAGTATTTGAATACCCTATTGTCATGGACTCCGATTTGGAAGAAGTGGATGAGTTTGAAAATATTGTCGTAAAGACCAATACAGACGGTTCCATTGTGCTCTTGAAAGATGTAGCACGTGTGGAATTGGGTCAGTTTAACTACGGTATTACCACGAAGGTGAATGGAAATATTGCATCGGGTATGATGATTTCCCAAACTCCTGGAGGTAATGCAGTGGAAACAGCAGATGGTATTTACAAGGCTTTAGAAGACTTGAAAAAATCATTCCCTACTGGAGTTGATTACGTAGTAGGTTATGAAACTGTATCAGTTGTAAATGCATCCATTAGTTCCGTAATTCACACTTTGATTGAAGCATTAATCTTAGTAACTATAGTCGTGTTCTTCTTCCTACAGAGTTGGAGAGCAACCTTGATTCCATTATTAGCTATCCCAGTATCCATCGTAGGAACATTTGTATTCTTTACGATGTTCGGATTCTCGATTAACAACCTAACGATGTTAGCCTTTGTCCTGGCGATTGGTATTGTGGTGGATGATGCCATTGTCGTCGTCGAGGCGGTACAGCATTATATTGACCATTATCAGATGGATGCCAAGGAGGCCACCCGAAGGGCTATGAAGGATATTACGGCACCGGTTATTGCCATTGCCTTAATCTTGGCTGCGGTGTTTGTACCGGTAGGATTTATCCCTGGAATGGTTGGGCAGTTGTATCAACAGTTCGCCATCACCATTGCCGTATCAGTTATGCTTTCCGCATTTATCGCCTTGTCCTTAACACCAGCCTTATGTTCGCTTTTATTGAAACCATCAGCAACAACCAAAGACGCTAAGGGATTAAATAAATTCTTCTACAAATTCAACGTTTGGTTTGATAAGGTAACTTATCGTTACTCCAAAGGTGTGAAGAAAGCGATAAAAGCAGCTCCATTGGTATTGATTATTTTGATCTGTATTTTCATTGGAACAGGCTTTATGTTCATGAACAAGAAATCGGGCTTTATCCCAAATGAGGATGGTGGTATTTTCTTTATGGGTGTGAACTTACCTGAAGGAGCGTCAAGTGCTCGTACAGAAGAAGTGTTAACCGAATTGTCCAAAGGCTTACAAGAAGATTTTCCAGAGATTGCTTACATTACTTCCATCAACGGTATGAACTTATTGAACCGTTCCGCGAAACCTAATGGTGCATCCTTATTTGTTTCATTGAAACCTTGGGAAGATCGTCAGCGTACAGTGATGGAAATTACAGGTGCGATTATGGCGAAATATCGTGGATATTCCAAAGCAACGGTTATTGCTGCCACACCTCCTCCAATCCCTGGATTGGGTTCTTCAGGTGGTTTTACTTTAGAGATCCAAGATAGACAAACTGTCGATATCAAGGAGTTTGAACGTGTTGTTGGTGGATTCCTTGCCGAAGCTAATCAACGCCCTGAAATTGGAATGGCCTATACTTTATTCAACAGTAAATCTCCGAACTACAAATTGAATGTAGACCGAGAAATGGCTAAACGAATGGGTGTGCCTATTTCAAATATCTACAGTACCATATCCGCCTATTTAGGATCTAGCTATGTCAATGACTTCACGAAATACGGACGTAACTTCCGTGTCGTATCACAAGCAGATACCAGTTACCGTATGCATATTGAAGATATCAATAAACTGTATGTGAAGAATGTTCAAGGACAACCAGTACCGGTTAGTAATTTAGTTCGCTATGAATTAACGACCAATCCATCCATCGTGAACCACTTTAACATCTTCCGTTCTATACAACTGTCCGGAGAAGCTGCACCAGGATATTCCTCAGGTGATGCTATCCGCGCATTGGAGGAAGTTGCTGCAAAAACACTTTCAGATGGTTATTCCTATGAATTCTCGGGGGTGACCCTACAAGAGAAGCAATCGGGAAGTAAGACCATACAGATCTTTGCGCTCTGTATACTCTTTGTATTCCTTCTATTAGCTTCGTTGTATGAAAGTTGGTCAGTACCATTCTCCATTCTTTTGTCCGTTCCACTGGGCGTATTTGGTGCTATTTTGGCATTGACCTTATTGCCGAACCTGGACAATAATATCTTTGCCCAAATTGGTTTGGTAACCATCATTGGTTTGGCAGCTAAGAACGCGATTTTGATCGTCGAGTTTGCCAAAGAAAGGGTAGACATCGGAATGAACTTGATCGATGCGACATTGGATGCAGTAAAACTACGTCTACGTCCGATTATCATGACATCCTTAGCCTTCATCTTGGGTATTATTCCATTGATGCTATCAACAGGCGCAGGAGCTGTCTCCAGACAAACCATTGGCTGGACTGTATTCGGAGGTATGACCGCTGCAACCTTCCTAGCGATCTTTATCGTTCCAGTACTCTTTGTTGTCATCACAAGATTGGCTTATGGTAAGAAAAAACTTGCTGAACTAGAAGCCTCTTTCGATGAAGAGAAAAAGAAAAACTTGAGTGCGCATTGATGTGGGTAGTTTAAGACAACAGACGTCAGACAACAGATAACAGATAATGAAACGGTCGATGCAGAGAATGCATCGACCGTTTTTTTGTTTTGAAAGACAACAGAATTCAGACAACAGAACATAGATTTGGATTGTGGTTTTTGGGTGTTGTTTTTTGGCGGGCGATGCATGCATCGACCCTACAAACAATCGTGATTTTATTGTTCCAAACCACCATAATTGTAGGGTAGAAGCATGCTTCGACCGCTTATTTACTGCCTATTTACCGCCTATTTCAACAATTCTATTTCACCTTATTTTCTCTATCTGATTTGCATAGTTTGAAGTTTACTCAGCTAGCTTCGCGACGGAATCTTGTAGGGGAAGCAGAGACTCTTCACTTCGTTCTGTTTGTAAATGCTGGTTATAAATTTAATTGGCGGGCGATGCATGCATCGCCCCTACAAACAATCGTGATTTTATTGTTCCAGAACACCATAAAAGTAGGGTCGAAGCATGCTTCGACCGTTATCCAAAATTCAATAAATTCTATCCCGACAATAGGTCTAAAATCTGGCGTCTTTCGTCTGTTGTCTTTCGTCTTTAGTCTGTAGTCTCATCGTCTTTCATTAGGGTTTCATTAGGGTTTGCTTAGGGTTTGCTAGGGGTTGGATTCGAGACTCTTTCGGATCTCCTTCGGAACTCGTTCGGAACTCCTTCGGATCTCGTTCGGTTAGAAGCGAACGAGATCCGAACAAGATCCCTATCAGATCCTAAGAAATTCCCTAAGAGTCTCGAACCAATATGGAGGGAATCCACCACTATACTCAAGCTTATTACGAAGCAAAATTGTCTTTAGCACCTTTGATTCTTATCAATTCCACTTCATATTATGTGCATTTGTAAATCTACTTGTACAGCAAAGCAATTGCATGTGATTGTTTCTAATATTTAACCTATATTTAACCTGTAAAACACTATAAATAACATTTGATTTAAATATTTTTACAACCAACTAATCAATTATCTAGTAAAGATGTACGGAAATTCTTTTGAAGAAGGTAGTTATGAAAGACATGCTGGCTGGTACCACCGTCAATTTCCAGATATGGAAAAGAAGATGCGTGTTATCCGTACGTTCAAGACTTATCAAGGAAGTATACATCATTGGTTGCAAGATCAATTTTTTCAGCAGTTAGGTCCCTTATTGCATGATAAGGAGGCATCCTGGTTAACATTAGGGGATGCCTATGGACATGATGCGCAATATTTATTAAGTCAGAATATTAAATCAGTTACGGCATCAGATCTCAATGATAATTTATTGCAATTAGCTAAGCAGGAGGGTTTGATACATCAATTTCAGCGATTAAATGCTGAACGCATGAACTTGGAATCGTCCAGTTTAGATTATGTGCTCTGCAAGGAGAGCTATCATCATTTCCCAAGGCCTTATGCGGCCTTGTATGAAATGGTTCGAGTAGCTCGAAAAGCGATTGTCTTAATGGAGCCTCAGGATCCTTTGATTCGGATGCCGATATTACTCGCATTGTACAATGTGCTAAATCGCGTGCAACCCGGATTAATTGATAAGGTCTGGAAAAACCGAATATCCTATGAGTCTGTAGGAAATTTTGTGTACAAAGTTTCTGAACGTGAATTAGAGAAATTTGCTGCAGGTTTAAATTTACCCATGATTGCTACGAAGTCCTTTAATCCGAATTTTTGGTTTGAGGGTAGTGATCAAATTGAAGCCAAACTCTCGGCTCCAAAGTTTCTTCGAATACGGTTGAAAAAAATGCTTTTAGATTTGTTGATGAAATTAGGAATCATCCCAGGACAAACACTTTGCATGATCGCCTTTAAGGAAGTGCCTAATACAGAAGTTTTGAATTGCTTAAAGCATGCTGGTTTTCGAATCTCGAAAATAAAAGCAAATCCCTATATATAATAGAGAGGAGCATCCCTTTAGGTTAAAATGATAAAGAGAGAATTATCATTTTAATCTCCCAATGTTAACAAATTGTTAAATATTCAAAAAAGACTTGACGAGTGTACATTTTACACTTATCTTTGTGGTATCATAATTTAGGTTTATAATTGGTTATTAAAGGTTTTCATTCTCCCCGCTTGAAAACCTTTATCTTTTTATAGAAAACCTGAAAATTACACCTGACAAACTCTTTGTAACTTACTAGTAAACAAATGATTGATTCTTATTAAGAAGAATTGTTATGGACAGTTTTTTAGTAGATTTTCTACCTCTTCTTTGGAGAAGTGCTTGTGTTCTTTTGCGAAGTAGGTCGACACATAGCTGAGCACATAGGCCACATCAAGCGTTGAAAGTGTTGGAACTCCTGGCATTTCTTGATTATAGGTTTTGCCGTCCACTTGAATTTCACCTTTCATTCCAAATTTTACGATGCAGGGTAAACTCTTCCTGTTTTCGTTGAGGTATTTGGCATCGGTAAGCGGTGGGTATAATTTACCCAAGCCTTCACCATTTGCCCCATGACAGTTTTGACAATGCTGGGTATAGACTTTCTGCCCCATTGTAGCATATTGCATGGCTTCCACGCTCAATTTATTGTTACAGGAGAACAATAAATTAAGCGCTAAAACCATGGATAAAATGATCGTACTAAATCTATAGATCATTATTTGTATTCATTTAATAAGACATCTAAATCGGCTAAAAGCTTTTGTACTTGATCAGGATCTGTTCCGTCATAAGCTCCGCGAATGCGTTTGTCCGGGTCAATTACTACTAAGTATCCCGAGTGATCATATCCACCAGGGACATTTGCATCGACCTTGGTGTATACCAAGTAATTGTCAGACATGCCATAGATATCGGCTTTAGATCCCGTAACAAATTGCCATTGATCATTATCAACGCCTAATTTATTCGCATAGTCTTTTAGGACGTAAGGTTGGTCGTATTTAAAGTCAATGCTATGGGATAGAAAGGCTACTTTAGGGTTTCCTTTATATTTCTCATATGCCTTTAGCAAGTTCCGCTGCATGGTAGGGCAGATGCTAGGACAATGTGTAAAGAAAAAGTTCGCCACATAGATTTTGTTTTTAAAAAAATCTTGGCTGATGTACGTGCTGTCCTGATTCAGGAAATTGAAATCTGGGATTTTACGTTCAATAGAATCCTGGGTTTCTTGTCCATTGGCATCTTCAGCGGCAATTTTAAAAATAGGTAGCTTGCGTTCCGCTTGGCTACAACTGCTTAGGTAAATGCTGCCTATTAAGGCTAGGCCAGCAAAGCCTAGGTGTTTTCTCATGATTATTATTTAGTTAAAAACAGCTAAGGATTTACCGATCCCTGCTTGCGCATCTTCAAATTGTTTCTTCATCTCTACGACGCGGTCGTACATTTTTTGCTGATAAGCTTTATCTTCATTAACAGCATCGTAATCTTTCATCCAGGTCATCATATTATCTGTTGCGTCTTCCAATTTCGTTTTGAGCTCGGTAAGCTCAGTACGGGTATTGGTGGTGTCAATAGCTGGATGAGCAGCTTTGATACCGGCAAGGTTAGTTAATATGGAATCGATTTTAACCGTTGTATGGTCAAAAACAGAAATTTGCGGCATGATTTCATCATGGATCTGAATCGCTTGCTCAGAGATCTTTTGATCTTCGGTTTCCTTGGCTGCCTTATTGTTGTTGCATGCGCTAAGGATGGCTGTCAATCCGATACTAAGAATAATCAGTTTTTTCATGATTTTTTGTTTAAGATTTAATTGAATGTTCCTCTTCTGAGGAGTTAATTTTTCGATATGTTTCAAAGTCAAACTCCAAGTCTCGAATATAGATCTCGTTATGTGCCACAGCACATAAGGTTCCATGTTTATCAAAAACCTGCGTTTGAAAGGTTTTCACGACCTTACCTTCTTTCTTGATGGTCTGCAATGCTTCCAATAAAACATCTTCTTTCAAATGAAAAGATACATAGAGGTCATGTCTTCCAGGCTTAATATAATCTATATGTGCCGTTTTCAACCAAGCGACTGTTCTCAAGATCCCCTGATGTTTGAAGTATTGGTCTAATAAAATAGGGTAGAAGGGGTCGATAGCAGAAAATATAGTACCACCAAAAATGGTCCTGTTGGAGTTAATGTTTAGTAAGCTCTTGTTTATTTTTACTTCCGCACCTAAAAAATTATCGAGTATCTTTTTTACCCAGATGCGTTGGAAAAAGAATGGGGGATATAGTCTAAGGCCCCATTTTAAGGTATTTGGAGATACTCTCATGTGGTAAAAATACAGCTAATTTCCAATATTATATGCCCTGCTATTGTAATAAAAAAAGAACTATCCTAAATTAAGGGCATATTTCTAAATTATGAGTGCCGAGCAAAACTCAAAGAATGTCTGGATATTGGTTTTCGTAGCTGCCTTAGGCTATTTTGTGGACATCTACGACCTGATTATCTTCTCAATTGTGCGTATACCTTCTTTTCAGGAATTAGGGGTTGCAGAGGCTAATATGCGCCATCTGGGCGAGTATGTCTTGAATATGCAAATGGGAGGACTGTTGATCGGAGGGGTTATCTGGGGGATTTTGGCGGATAAATATGGTCGATTAAAAGTTCTGTTTGGCTCCATATTATTGTATTCCTTGGCCAATATTGCGAATGGTTTTGTGCATGATGTCCAAACTTATGGTATTATCCGTTTTATTGCTGGAATTGGACTAGCCGGAGAATTGGGAGCCGGAATAACTTTGGTAAGTGAAACCATGCACCGGAAAAAACGTGGTTATGGTACCATGATTGTTGCTGGAGTAGGGGTATTGGGAGCTATATTGGCTTATTATATCTCCGAATGGTTTAGTTGGCGGACAGCCTACTTTGTAGGTGGTGGAATGGGATTGCTCTTGCTTTTAATGCGGGTGGGTGTATTGGAATCTGGAATGTTTGCCAATTTGGAAAAACAAGGCGTGGAAAAAGGAAAAATCTCTATGCTGTTTAATAATAAAGAGCGTTTTAGACGATATATCTATTGTTTGTGTATTGGTTTGCCGATATGGTTTGTTGTTGGGATATTAGTCACCCAAGCCCCTGAAATAGGAAAAGCCTTAAATGCAGAAACAACATTAAGTGCCGGGAAGGGCGTCATGTTTACCTACTTGGGTATTTCCTTAGGTGATTTTTTAGCTGGCATATTGGCGCAAGTTTTTCGATCGCGAAAACGCGTAGTATTTATCTATCAAATCCTCATATTACTTTTCTCCATCATCTATTTGACTTGGCAAGGTATAAATGAACAAGCGTTTATGATTTTGGCCTTCTTAATGGGACTAGGCGTTGGTTATTGGGCGACATTTATTACCATTGCTGCTGAACAGTTTGGGACGAATATTCGAGGGACAGTGACAACTACTGCACCTAACTTTGTGCGTGGAGCGTTAATACCTTCCACCTTATTGTATGGGGTGCTTGTTGGGTATTTTGGCATTATCTGGGCAGCAATGATCATGATGATCCTGTTGACCGGAATAGCCATATTTGCCTTGACGAAGTTAAAAGAGAGTTTTGATCGAGATCTCGATTTTGTGGAGGAGGACTAATGTATTGAAGGAATAATCTAAGAATAATTGTAACAATACTTTGCTTAGGAAAGGGTACTTTTATATCCTATCTGGGCATTTCTTACAACGCTTTCCACGTTTGTATTTCTTGCAACATTTCTTAAAAACCTGCTCACCTTGGTCTGAAAAGGGATTTAGCCCTTTTTTATCTTCAAAAGGAAGATTATCCAATACCTGCAACCGAATCATTGTCTCAAACATGAAGACAAATATAGTTAATTTAGATTAATTCAAAATAACTAACCTATTCTTTTCTTGAGTTCTTGCGCGATGTCGTTTGTGAAAGTTTGAATGATCAAAGGGTCATCAATATTGTTATGGATTACCAAGTCGCATTGCTCCCGATAAGGCAATAGGTATTCGTTGTAAGATGGCACGACGTGATTGATCCATTTGTACATGACGTCATCATGGTCATATCCTCTTTCGATTAAATCTCTTTTGAGACGACGTTCCAAGGCAATATGCTCTTCCGCATCTAAAAATATGCGGTAATCCAGCAATCTATTGATTTCTTCGTAGTGGAAAATAAAGAGTCCCTCAACAACCAAGACTTTTGCTGGCTTGATTTCAAGCATCTTTGGCTTAATATCTGGATTATTGAAGGTATATTCTTCTTTAAAGATGGTTCGACCTTCAAAAAGATCTTTGATGTGCGAGTAAAAAGTCTCCCTGTCAATGGAGGTTGGTAAATCGAAATTATACAAACGATTTTCTTCTCTAGTTTTTGTGTTTGCGGGGATATAATAATCATCCTGCGAAATCAAGGTGATTTCATCTTCGGAGAAATGATCTAAAAAACTTTTAAGGAAAAATGTTTTTCCGGAGCCGCTACTACCAGCAATACCTATGACATAGGGTTTGTCCAATTCACTCATTCGTATTCTATCTATTCTATTGGGGCACCGTAGGTGATTTCAATCAAAAAGCGTTTATCTAAGGCACCGATATGCGATGCTGCAGACTTAGAAAGGATGACAATTGCATCATGGCTTTCTGCAGTATTGGAGAATTTTCCTACGACTTTGGCAAAGGTAACACTTTTTGTCAATGGGTTGGTAATTTTTAGAATGGTCCCTACAGGGGCGGTACGGTGCAAGGCAAGGTTACTTTTACCAGAAGACTCCAAGTCTGACATCCACATACCTATTCCTTTTTCCTTTTTCTCCCGAATACCATAACGATTGGTTTCAAAAGCAATTTCTTCTTTACTCATCTCTTCCGGAATAGGGATTCTACCAGTCGTGGATTCTACCGTTGGTTGCGGATCAACTACTTTTCCATCCGGAATTTTCAAGCTTTGACCAGGACGAAGGGTGTCGGAGGTTAAGCCATTGATTTTTTTAATATCGTCTACTGTTGTCGCAAAGCGGCGAGCAATGGAGTACAAAGTTTCATTATCTCCAACCTTGTATTCGGTCAAAATCTTAGCTGTAGGCAAATTTGTTGGCTGTCCTAGGGTAACTTGACTGTTGCTTGCTACCGGGTCTTTTACAGTATCCGTAGGCGCAACAAGGGCATTTACCGAAGGGATATTCACTGTATCGCCTACACGTAAGTTCTTCTTGTTATTGGCCGCCATAATATCGTTGACAGGAATACCATAAATACGACTTAACTGATAATAGGTGTCTTTGGAGGAAACCGTATGAACAATAAAGGTTCGTCCATTGATTTGGGTTGTTTTTTTACTTTGGCCTGTAGACTGCGCATTTGCTACGGAAGCAGCGCATAAAAGGAAACAGGTTGAAAATATGCTAATTGTCTTTTGAAAAGACTTAAATTTCAAATATTCATTCATCATTTTTGCAATTATACTAAATAAGAGACAATTTCCCGCTTGTCAAAAGTCATAAAAAACAGCTGTCTGTCCATCTGGAAATACGGCTGCGGGATCATTTTCCCCATTTGACTAAGTATGACTTGACGATCTAGTAAACGGTTTAAATCGCTCAAAGCTAAAATTAACGAATAGCCATCGGCATTCGCTTGGTGGTAACACCAAAGGTAATGTGTAGCACATTTGGAGAGCCAAATTGGCCCTTCAATTTCCTCAGACGCTAAAAAGTGGGGTTTGGTCTGATAGGTTATTGGATATTGTATCTTGTTGGGACAGATTTCAAATTTATTATCAGGAGAGGGACTGTATTGTCCTGTTAAAATATCGATAGCAATGGTTTCACCGGAGGCAATACTGCGGTGTCTGGCATGGACTTTTCGGAAAAATACATCCAATAGAATAAATTCATAGGATGTGAAAACCGTTTTATTCTGCGAAGAATCAATGATCTGTATACCTTCTTGTATGGGTGTGTGTTCACCTACGCGTTTTAGAATAAGATGTCCATCCTGTATGCTATCTAAGGTCCATTCTTTACCATCCGCTTGGCAAGGAGACATACGACAGTTGCCTTCCAAGTCAAAAACTTGAAATGTAGCTTCTGTACTATCCATATCTCGTGTTTCCACTGCGATTAAAGGTTGCATAGGGTCAACCTCAATTTTCCAGATATTCGATGCCAGCGCTTTCTCGAAAACTTTATTTATCGTATATTTAGTCATCCGAGATGATAATTTTTTAAGTCACTAAGACAATACGTATGGACAAATTTACAAAATACATTTTAGGAATTCTGTTCCTTTATTTTCTGAACATCGTTCCGGGCTGGTCACAGCAGGTTTATTCTGTTCAGATTAAAGAGGACATTGGACCTAATTCTTGGCGAACCTTAAAAAAGGCTATCCAAGAAGCTAAAAGCACAAAAGCCGATTATTTACTCATTGAACTAAATACGTTTGGTGGTGCTCTGAACTTCGCGGATTCCATGCGCTCTAGTCTTTTGAACGACAATACCTTTAAATCTATTGTGTATGTTCATAACAATGCAGCCTCTGCGGGTGCATTAATCTCATTAGCAGCGGATTATATTTACATGCATGCAGGTGCTAGTATAGGCGCTGCCTCCGTAGTCAATCAAAGTGGAGAGGTGTTGCCTGAAAAATACCAATCCTATATGCGTGGATTGATGCGTGCAACTGCTGAAGCACGTGGTCGAGATCCAAAAATGGCTGAAGCCTTTGTAGATCCTAGTATTTCCATTCCAGAGCTTAAAGAGGATGGTAAATTACTGACCTTGACAACTGCTGAAGCGGTCAAGGTTGGTCTAGCAAAGAAAGAAGTAAAAAGTGATGTGGATATCTATTCTGACCTGCAATTTTCAAAACCCACTGTTACACAACATCAGGTTTCATGGGTGGATCACCTGATCGCATTTCTTATTAATCCACTGGTAAGTGGCTTATTGATTATCGGAATTATTGGCGGTATCTATTTTGAAATGCAATCTCCAGGGATTGGATTTGCACTGCTTGTTGCACTGGTTTGTGGTGCATTATTCTTTGCCCCACTATATTTACAAGGCTTAGCAGATAATTGGGAAATTGCCATCTTTATCTTAGGTGTTATATTGATAGCATTAGAAATATTTGTGATACCTGGCTTTGGTGTCGCAGGAATAGCAGGTATTATTTTAATGCTTTGTGGATTGGCATTCTCGATGGTTGCCAACGATTATTTTGATTTTAAACTTACTCAACCTGGATTATTGATGAATTCATTTATTATTGTGGTCGGTGCAATGGTTTTAGCCATTGTATTGATGGTTATCTTTGGCAAGAACATGTTAGAATCTAGGGCATTCAAGCGATTGGTGTTGGAGGATGAACAACGATCGGATAGCGGCTATACCTCTTCTGTTACTAAAACCAATATGATTAATAAGGTTGGAATAGCGAAAACCGTATTAAGACCTGCTGGAAAAATAGAAATTGACAATGTATGGTATGATGCCGTGGCATTAGACGGTTTTATAGATGCCGGTGAGGAAATTTACGTGGAGAAACATGAAAATTACAACCTCTTTGTTCGTAAGATCTCCGAGCGTAATGCTTAACGCATTTTAAAAGAAAAGAAATAGGCTCTAGTTTGATTACTAGAGCCTATTTTTATTGCTATCATGTTCTTTTTGTTAGAACTTCAGACCGATGGTCATAACCGCATTAAAGCGTTTGTTTTTAACATCTGTACCAGGAGCTTCTGATTTCCATAGCGGTGCTAAGCTGTAGGTCTGGTGATAATATTCTGTAGCTTGATATTGCATGGCTGTCACATCAATATACATGGCATTAGGAAAGATATAGCCTAATCCTATAGTACCGATGGAATTTCCTTTATCGGTATCCTTAAATGCTGAACCACGATAGTTATATCCTGCTCGAGCGGTTAAACGATCAGTTACCACCACTTCTGTTCCTACACGGAAGTTAAATGCACCTTTATATGTTGCCTTCAATTCATCATTAATTTCTACATCCGAACCGATCATCGCATCAGCTGATTCATCCACATATTGGATGGAATTATAACCCACATATTCTACATCTGCGGAAAGAAGTCCTCTACCAAAGAATTTGGTTAAACCGAAGGCAGTTTTCCAAGGAGAGATAATGGAATAATCACGTGATCCTCCATCAGGTTTTGAATAGTATGGATTATACAAATCAGAAGTTGTTGTTTCATTATCGTAGTAATGCACTTCTGTATCCAAGTAATCGTCGAATTTGATGGTGGTCCAAGTAGGGGAGGTAAAAGTTAAACCAATATTCCAATCCCAAGTGGGTTTTATAATCATACCAAAATTGAAATTAGCACCATAGCCCGTTGATTCACTCATAATGCGGTCACTAATGGAGTAATTAATGTCGGTGTATTTATTTTGAATGGTACCTGGTTTAGTAAATGCAGAATTTGGATTGTCTGGTGCAATTTCATCAGCACGTTTGGTCCATCCACGCTCATACACGTTTGATTCATAGGTGTTTTTATAGGCTAATAGACCCACGCCACCTCCGATATAGAATTTATGACTGTAATTGGCACCAATGGAAAAATTGGTTAGGTATTTATAACCACCTGCAATCAAGTCTATTTGTTGACCCTTTGGATCTGCTTCCAAAACAGTAGGGAAGTAGCCGTCTTCAGGATTTGCAAATTGCTCTACCAAATATGAGTTTTTGAAATCTGCTGCAAAACCAGAAGCAGAATGCATGACATCCGTCATGTATTGTACTAAGGTATTTTGATTGTTAATTCCTGAGTAGGTAACTTTATCTGAATAATTGTTCTGACGATTAACACTTACACCAATGTTTAGGTTTTGCCAACCATAATTTTGATCGTAAGCAGTAGGGAAATACAACACTAAACCTGCATTATCTATTCCAAATTTGGCGTAATTAGTTGACTTATTATTACCAAAGAAATTGGTTGTATTGTTATTGTTAAGCACATTGAGGGAAACAGAAACATCCGATTGTCCAAAGAATCCTAAACCTGCTGGATTCCCGGATACCGAACTAATGTCTCCACCTAGGGCTGTATTGACACCACCCATAGCACGAAAGCGTGCTGTTCCATTTAACTCATCTAAGGAAAGAATTTTGGCATCGTCATAAATAGATTGCGCCATGGCAACTTGTTGTACGGAAAGAGCTAAAAGAAAGGATAATGGGAGTATGCTTTTTTTCATAAAATGAATGATTGAATTTGGGGAAAAGAATATAGCCAATATAAATCTATATTGGCTATATGTATTTTAGTTGTAAATTAACGTCTGCTGCCACTTCTTGAAGAAGAGCCACCACCGCTACGGCTGCTGCTGCTTCCTGCACCTGAAGATGATGAAGAAGAGCTACCTCTGCTGAAGCTTCCACTGCTGCTACGTTCTGAACTACCTGATGAACGGGTTGGTGGTTCATAAGAACGAGAAGGTGTACTAGAACGTGTCGGTTGTGTTTGACGCGAAGGAACAGATTGACGAACCGGAGTTTGTGATCTGCCACTAGGCGAACGATCTATTGTACCTCTAGAAGAAGATGGTGCTGTTCTACCAGTATTGCTGCTAGGACGGGTGGTAGTACCACGGTTGATACCTTCAGATCTGTTTGAAGAAGATCCTGAACGGATACCTTCAGAACGAGAGCCTGATGATCCACGAGTTACACCTTCAGAACGTGAAGATGATCCTGAACGGATACCTTCTGATCTAGAAGTCGAACCACGAGAACCAGAGATTCCATCTCTACTTCTGCTTACAGTACCACGACTATCAGTTCTTGAACCATTGCTAATTCTTGCACTACGATCAGATGCTGCACGACCTGTTTGGATTCTTCCAGAACGGTCACGAGTAATTGCTGATGAACGGCTTCCGTTAGAGTTTCCATAGATACGTTGGCTACGATCTGTCGGTGTGCGGTAAACACGACCACCATTATTTCTTACGTTATAGCTTGGATTACCCCAGTGGCTGTAATAGGATGTTCCACCCCAGTAGCCTCCGCCGTAATATCCGCCATATCCATAACCATAGTAAGGATATCCACCCCAACCATAGCCATAATTAGGGTATCCCCAACCATAACCGTAGTAAGGTAAGCCCCAGAAAGCTGAACCGTACCAAGGAGAACCCCATCCCATACCGAATGACCATCCCCAATGACTATTCCAGCCTAAACCGAAACCACTATAACCATACCATGGATCAAACCAAGGGTCATAATAGCCCATACCAGGAGCATTATAATAAAATCTATTGATACGATTAGCATATTCTAACTCTTCATATTGCCCTTCAGCATACGATTCATCGGAATACTCATCCTCGTAATAAGCCGATTCGGATGGAGAACTTGCTACTTCCTCATCGGAGTAGTAGTAATCCGGGCTCTGATACACGGTACGCGTATCGCGGTTATTATACACATCGTCGCGGTACACTGTTCGTTGGCTAGTCGAACAGGAGCTTAGAAAAGCGACAAATGCTAATGCTAACCCACCCAATAATATCTTGTTGTTATTCATGATGCTAAAACAGTTAATGTTCGATAATACAGTCTTTATTTAGTATCTTAGACGCAATTTTTACAGCGGGGTTTAATCCGGTATTCAAAATTACGAAATATTTTTATTTTTGTGAGATTACAGCCTTAGGGTGCTTAGAACCGCGTTTTTATTATCGTAATTAATATTTAGTTTATAGAATGAGTAAAGGAATTACCAGCCGAAGCGAAGATTATTCGCAGTGGTACAATGATCTGGTTATCAAAGCCGATCTAGCAGAATATTCTGCAGTAAGGGGTTGTATGGTGATTAAGCCATACGGATATGCTATCTGGGAGCGTATGCAAGCGATCTTGGATAAGCGTTTTAAAGAAACAGGACACTCCAATGCCTATTTTCCCTTATTTATCCCCAAATCATTCTTTTCAAAAGAAGCTTCTCACGTAGAAGGATTTGCTACAGAATGTGCTGTAGTAACGCATTACCGTTTGAAAAATGACGGGAATGGCAAGATCGTCGTGGATGAAGAAGCTAAACTCGAAGAAGAATTAATCGTTCGTCCAACCTCTGAAACCATTATCTGGAATACCTATAAAGGCTGGATTGAGTCATACCGTGATTTACCGATTTTGGTAAACCAATGGGCAAATGTGGTGCGTTGGGAAATGCGTACGCGTCTTTTCTTACGTACTGCAGAATTCTTATGGCAAGAGGGACACACCGCACATGCTACCCAAGAGGAAGCAATAGCTGAGGCAGCACAAATGTTGGATGTATATGCCGAATTTGCTGAAGGAACACTTGCTGTTCCAGTTGTTCGTGGTCGTAAGACAGAGAATGAACGTTTTGCAGGTGCGCTAGATACCCTATGTATTGAAGCCTTAATGCAAGATGGAAAGGCATTACAAGCTGGTACTTCACATTTCTTAGGTCAGAACTTTGCCAAAGCATTTGATGTGAAGTTTACTTCCAAAGAAGGAAAGCTAGATTACGTTTGGGCTACTTCATGGGGAGTTTCTACCCGTTTGATGGGTGCCTTGATTATGGCGCATTCGGATGACCAAGGATTGGTATTGCCTCCAAAATTGGCTCCCATTCAAGTTGTGATTGTTCCAATCTATAAAACAGATGAAGAGAAGGCAAATATTGATGCTTTCGTTGATCAATTAAATAGCGAATTAAAGCAGCAGAACATCTCGGTGAAATACGATGACCGCGATACACAACGCCCTGGATTTAAGTTTGCAGAATGGGAACTGAAAGGTGTGCCATTGCGCGTAGCAGTAGGTGCTCGTGATATGCAAAACGGAACAGTGGAATTAGCACGCCGTGATACACAAACCAAAGAAACGGTAGAACAAGCTGGTTTAGCTGCTCGTATTTGTACTTTATTGGATGAAATCCAAGAAAATATTTACACGAAAGCGCTTAATTTCCGTGATGAACACATCACCGAAGTAAATTCTTATGATGAGTTTAAGCAGGTATTAGAAGAAAAAGGTGGCTTTATTTCTTGTCACTGGGATGGAACTGTTGAAACAGAGAAACGTGTGAAAGAAGAGACTAAGGCAACTATTCGTTGTATTCCTTTGGATGCAAAAGAAGAAGAGGGCGTTTGTATTTTCACGGGTAAACCTTCCAATAAACGCGTGTTATTTGCTAAGGCATATTAATCAAGCATAATACATGAAAAAAATACTCATTTTAGGTTGTGGATGGGTAGGCGAGGAGTTCGCTCATTTACAACTTAAAAACAATTGGCAAGTCTGGGCAACCAGGACCAATGAGGAAAAATACCATCGCCTAAAAGCCGATGGTATTTTTGCCTATATCCATGACTTTGATCAGGATACGGATTTAAATGAGGTTGACTTACCCACATTTGATGCTGTATTGTGTTCCATTCCAGCTACACAAAAGAATTCTTTAGTTCAATTGGAAGCTCGGTTTAATCGAGTGAAAGCTTATTTGGAGAAAGTAAATTATACCAAACTGATCTTTTTAAGTTCCATTGGTATTTTTCCTGATGAGGACGGAGTCTTTGATGAGGATTTTAATGATGCTGCACGAATGAGCCCTAAGTTGAAATTAGCAGAAGATATAATGGGTCTTTTACCAAATTCCTACATCTTTAGATTGGCTGGGTTATTTGGAAAGCAGCGTATTTTTGCCAAGTATTTCCAAGGTCGTATTTGTACGACGGGTGATCAACCTGCTAATTTTGTTCATTTAGATGATGTTTGTCAATTACTGAGCCTATCCATGGAACAGGATCTACCAGAGTCTGTTTATCATGTAGTCACTCCAGAGCATCCATTAAAAAAGGATGTTATATTGGCTTCTGCAAAGAAATATCAACTAGAATTACCTGCCGCATTTGATCCTCAGGATTCATTTCTAAAAGTAGTTAATGGTGATCGCTTACCTCGAATTTTTAATTATCGATTTAAATATCCTTCTCCATTGGAATTTTAATAACTTAGTCGGAATTAATAAAAAATAATATGAATTATAAGTTTGCAACCAAAGCCATTCATGCGGGTCAAGAAGCTGACCCGACCACTGGAGCGGTGATGACTCCAATATACCAAACATCGACTTACCAACAGAAAGCACCAGGTGATCACAAAGGATACGAATATTCTCGTGGTACCAATCCGACAAGAAAAGCTTTAGAAGATTGTCTTGCAGCATTAGAAAATGCGCAATATGGCTTAGCTTTTTCGTCGGGAATGGCTGCTACTGACTGTGTCCTTCGCTTATTGAAGCCGGGTGATGAAGTGGTAACAGGTGATGATTTATACGGTGGTTCTTATCGTATTTTCACCAAGGTTTATGAACCCCTAGGCATTGTATTCAAGTTTGTTAATACTTCGGATTTGGAAGCTGTTCGTTCGGCTATTAGCGAAAAAACCAAATTAATTTGGATAGAAACTCCTACAAACCCAACTTTAAAAATTGGCGATATTGAAGGTATTGGTAAAATTGCTAAAGAGCATAACATCCGCTATGCGGTAGATAATACTTTTGCTTCACCTTATTTGCAAAATCCAATGGATTTAGGTGCAGATATCGTGATGCATTCAGTGACTAAATATTTGGGTGGACACTCGGATGTGGTAATGGGGGCTTTAGTGATGAACGATGAGGAACTGTACAAACAATTGTGGTTTTACTACAATGCTTGTGGTGGAACGCCAGGACCTCAAGATGCTTTCCTTGTATTGCGTGGAATCAAGACTTTGCATTTAAGAATGCGTGCGCACTGTGAGAATGGTCGTCAGGTAGCTGAATACCTTAAAAGTCACCCTAAAGTAGAGAAGATCTATTGGCCAGGTTTTACAGATCACCCAGGACATGAGTTGGCGAAAAAGCAAATGAAGGACTTTGGAGGCATGGTGTCTATCGTGGTAAAAGGTGCTGACTTAAAAGAAACTTTCCGTATTGCATCGAACTTTAAAGTATTTACTTTGGCGGAATCTTTGGGTGGTGTGGAATCTTTAATCAATCATCCGGCGACTATGACACACGGTTCTATTCCAAAGGAAATCCGTGAAAAAGTAGGAGTAGTGGATAATCTATTGCGCCTATCGGTAGGGGTAGAAGATGCTGAAGATTTAATCACCGATTTAGAACAAGCCTTAGCCTATTAATTTATTGTAATATTATTTTTAATACCTATAAGACTTTTGTACATTTGTGCAGCTATTATTAGGATTTATCAAATATGGAAAATACAACAGTAGAAAGACCAGCAAAACATACGGATAACAACGCTAACCGTACAGAATATTATGTTACATTAACTATTGCAATCGTAATCGGTTTAGTAGGTGTATTTATTCGCTTTGTACCAGATGTAATACCTGCCCTTGATCAATTGGGTTCTGTATTCTCTTGGATCGCTAATATCGCTATCATTATCGCTTCTTTTATCGCATTCAAAGTAGTATTTGCGATCTTAGGTTTCGGTAAGAAATAAACAGAAATATTCGATATTAAAATATAAAGAAAAGCATCAGGACGTATTCCTGATGCTTTTTTGTTTACTGTTATTTTACAACAGGATATAAAAATAAACGGCTGCATAGATTTTATGCAGCCGTTTATTTGATAGGAGTATTTCTTTACGCTTATGCGCTTGGAATCTTGATTAGTTTAAGATTGACCAAGTAGCATAAGGAATTCTAGATAAAGCAAGGATCAAACCTAAGATGTAAAAAATCAATACGGTTTTGTTTGCTTGTTTAGAATCAGCAATCTTTTTAGATTTCGAATAACCGATAGTGATCAATACGATAGATAGGATCATTGCGATTGGGTGTTCTACGGTATATAAACGAGAAACACTGTCACCCATTGTTTCA
Organism: Sphingobacterium lactis; assembly: GCF_051951495.1. Classification (GTDB taxonomy): domain Bacteria; phylum Bacteroidota; class Bacteroidia; order Sphingobacteriales; family Sphingobacteriaceae; genus Sphingobacterium; species Sphingobacterium lactis_A. Next base: position 993,289 of record NZ_JBNHAS010000002.1, read on the forward strand.
CCAGATAGGTTAGCAAAACCACGGTTTGAAGTGAAGTACAGAATTAAGCCGACTACCAATTGCAAGTGTGCACTGATTAAACCAATTAAGGCAATCTTACGGTTGTACGGTTTGTTTCCTGCGAAGTTAATTAAGGTAATCACAATAGCGATTACTAGGGCTAGAAGCAATACAATTGCTAGGGTTGAATGTAGATGTAGCATACCTTTGAGCATAGTTTCGTTAAATTTCAATCACAAATATACTATTTTGAAAGCCTTTTATCGCCTAATTCTTTAAACTCTGATTTTGCTTTGAAATTAGGGAAGGTTTTTTCCATAGAAAGGGTGTAACCAATATCAAAATGAAGGCGGATATCCGCTAGGATACCGTCAAAATTCCAGTTGTCATCTAGCTCATCGGTTACTGCATGATAACGACCTGCCAATGCTTGGCTGCGTTTGTTAATAACTGTTGTGTCAGTCTCTAAGTAATCACCTCCGCTTCCCATATAAAGACCTGGTACACCTTTTTTAACAAAGTTAAAATGATCTGAACGATAGAAACCACCTGAGGTAGGACTACCTTCTGGTTTTAACTCACGTCCGAATTTCTGTGCCGACTTAGCAGCATAATCTTCTAATTCCGTTTGTCCAGTTCCTGTTACACGAATGCCATTCATGGCACCTACTGGATTGAAAGAATCCATATTAATATTAGCAACAGTTTTGTTTAACGGATATATTGGATGCTCTGCATAATATTGCGATCCTAATAGACCTTCTTCTTCAGCCGTAACAGCCATAAATACGATTGTTCTCTCTGGTTTTATTTTGGCAGCTTGGAATGCTTTGGCTATTTCAAATAAGGCTGCAACACCGGAGGCATTGTCTATAGCACCATTGAAAATAGAATCTCCATTGCTCACCTCGCCAATTCCTAAGTGATCCCAATGCGCTGTGTAAATGATCGTTTCATCAGGACGCTTTGAGCCTTTGATCGTTGCAAGGACATTATTGGACTTGGATTCTCTGAAATTGTTTTTCAAGGCTACTTTCGTGCTGATATTCATTGGTACAGCCTTAAAACCTGGTTTCTTAGCATCTTCCATAACTTTTGGGTCAATACCACCAGCTTTAAACAGCTTCTGTGCAGTTTCTGAGGTTACCCAGCCTTGAAAAGCGACTTGATCAGCCCCTTTATTCTCTGGAACCAATGACAATTGAGGGCCTGACCAACCACCACGCACAACATTCCAACCATAACTAGCAGCAGCTGTTTCATGAATGATTAGAACACCTGCAGCGCCTTGTCTGGAAGCTTCCTCGAATTTATAGGTCCAACGACCGTAATAAGTCATGGTATCCGCTTTGAATAAGTTCTTATCGTATCGGCCAGGGTCAGATACCATCACGACTACTGTTTTCCCTTTCACATCTAATCCTTCGTAATCATTCCAATTGTACTCTGGAGCAACAATACCAAAACCCGCAAATACCAATTCGGTATTTTCGATGTTAATATCACTCGCCATACGTGGAGTACCGATCACATAATCATCCAAGGACTGAACGGTAACATCAGCATTCTTGCCTTTAAAGGTCATTTTAGGGTCAACTGGCTTGGCGTCAATCTGCACCATAGGAACTTCTTGAAAGTAAGAGTCTCCGTTGCCAGGAGCTAAACCTAATGCTTTAAATTGCTCTTCAATATACGATACGGTTAAAGTATCGCCTTTTGTAAAAGGTTTCCTTCCTTGAAACTCATCTGATGCTAATTTGGAAATATAGCCTTTATATCCTTCTTCGGTGATTGCAGCAATTGCACCCGAATCAAGACCCGAGGCATCATAATTACCACCAGTACTTCCCGATTTACAAGAAGCAAATGATAGCAGGGCAAATGCCCCGATAAAATAACTTGTTTTCATCATATGTTTAGTTAATTGTTGATTATATGCTAACTCGCTTTTACATCACCTTCCACAGGAATAACCTCCGCAATGGGGTGAAATAAATAGATTCTATTGCTGGATACCTCCAGACATTTATACCGCTTGCGTAATTTCTCTTGCTTTTGAAATAATCGGCCATTAGGCATTTTAAAATAAGAAAGATCAGCTAAGGTATCTATGGTAATTAAACCCTTATCCTGCGTATCATACTTCTTTAAGGTTCTATATAATTGCAAATCTGTACAGCTGGATGCAGCAGGGTTATTCATGTACTGAATTAATGCCAAACAAATATCATGAGGGAAGATCTCTAATCGGATAAATCCATCCATTAGGGCCTTAAAACTCTTTTTCCATTCCAGACCATGTGGCTTAACTTTATTCTTATATAAGTCCCAAGTCTTTAAATGAGCAAACTCATGAACCGTAGTGATTAAGAAAGAATAAGGATTGAGATCATGATTGATGGTGATCTGATGCGGTTCATTTTTAAAAGGCGATCGGTAATCACCCAGTTTAGAACTTCTGGATCGAGTTACTTTAAAGCGGCATTTGGTATCATTAATCCATTCGGAAATGATAGGTGCGGCTTCTGCTGGCATATACTTGCTTAACTGTTTGCTAAAATCTGGCATGCTATACAAACATATCAGTTTAAGTGCAGAAATAAGAATATTAACAAGTAGAATTTTCCCAGTCGATGGGGAATTAACTATATTTGAAGTACAGAGAATTAGGTTCTTTTTAACTAGGCAAAAGCGTACATGTTAAGTAAATTACTGATTAAGAATTATGCATTAATTGATGCATTGGATATCACTTTCGACAAAAAACTCAATATAATAACCGGTGAAACGGGAGCAGGTAAATCCATTATAATGGGTGCTCTAGGCTTAATTTTGGGAAATCGCGCCGAAAGTAAACACTTCTTCGATGAATCCAGTAAATGTATTATTGAAGGTTATTTTGATATTCAAGCCTATGAATTGCAGGACCTTTTTCAGCAACTTGACTTAGACTATGAAAATACTTCCATCATCCGACGTGAACTTCATGCGGATGGTAAATCCAGAGCCTTTGTCAATGATACGCCAGTTACCTTGCAAACTCTCAAGTTGCTTGGGGAGAAGTTAATTGATATTCACTCGCAACATGCTACCCTGCAAATAAATACCGAATCCTTCCAACTTTTAGTATTGGATACCGTAGCCCAGCATCAGGAATTATTGTTCGATTACAAAAAGGAATATCAAAACTATAAGAAAGCTTTAACAGCATTAAAGAATCTGGAAGAGGATATTGCTAAGTCGAGTGCAGAGTTTGATTACCACCAATTTGTATTCAATGAATTGGAACAAGCTAATCTGCAATCTGGTGAGCAAGAGCAAATGGAAGCTGAGCAAACTCAATTAGAAAATGCTGAGGAAATCAAACGCCAATTCCATACCGCTAGCCAAGTATTGGGTGAAGAAGAGGTCAATATTATTGATAATTTAAAAACAGCAGCCACAGCAATTCAACAAGGTGCTAAATATTTACCTACTGCTGAACCTTTAAATGATCGAATTCAGAGTGTACTTATTGAACTGAAAGATATTCATGCCGAGGTGGAACAATTGGCTGATTCGGTAAGCATGGATGAAGAAAGACTTTCTATCATTCAAGAAAGACTTTCCCAGCTATATGACCTGCAGAAGAAACATCGCTTGGACTCAGTAGCATCCCTAATTCAGCTTAAGGATGAATTGGAGGCTAAATTAGTTGACTCAAGTACACAAGAGGAAAAACTGGAAGAACTTAAAAAGAATATTGCCAAGTTATTTGATAATCTTCAAGCTAAAGCCGATAAACTATCGAAGAATCGAGCTAAGGCTACCCAGATTCTGGAGAAAGAAGTGACAGCTGTTTTAGCGAGGGTAGGAATGCCTCATGCACAATTAAAGGTTGACTTAAAGAAACTAGCTGATTTTAAATCTACAGGACAAGATGAAGTTGCTTTCTTGTTCTCCGCCAATAAAGGCCAGTCCCTTCAGCCTATTCATAAAGTAGCCTCAGGTGGAGAGCTTTCTCGTGTAATGCTAGCCATCAAGTCTTTGGTTGCAAAGACCTCAGCTTTACCAACCATTATTTTTGATGAAATCGATACAGGTATTTCTGGAGAGGTCGCTTTACGCGTAGGGGAGTTGATGGAAGAGCTTGCTGAAAATATGCAAGTAATAAGCATTACCCATTTACCGCAGATAGCCTCTCAGGGAAATAGTCACTTTAAGGTGTATAAGGAAGATAAAGGGGCTAAAACTAAATCAAACATCGTCTTGATGGATGAACAAGAACGTATCTTAGAAATAGCGCAAATGCTCAGTGGAGCTAAGCCTGAAGAGACAGCCATTCAGCATGCTAAAGAAATGTTGAAATAAGCTGTACTAAAAAATAAGAAAGGGGCGGTAATATTACCGCCCCTTTATATTAATCGATTTTTATATTGTTAGTTTCCAGGTGTAGCATCGGTTAATACTACTTTAATTAACATTTTCTCTGGTTTTACTGGAGCACCTGACCCACGATATTCCGCATATACAGCTACTGAACCAATACCATAGTTTGCAGTAAAATGATAGTCCCCAATAGAACCAGGTATTATTTCGTAAAAGTCTGGATTTCTAGCAAATAATGCTGCTACACTTACTTCACCATCTTCGAAGTATTGTTTATCCAAATCAGGAACATCAATGACAGCTTCAAAAGTTGGACGCTTAGCATCGGTAATTGCTTGCCATTGCGAAGATTCCACTGTGTAAACATAGCTATAGCCATTAGTATAATTGATGGTTTCCTTGGTGCATGAACTGAAACTTACTAAAGATGCAGTTCCTATTGCGAGAGCTAATAAAAGTTTTTTCATATGAGAGTGTTTTATAGTGTTTCTTAATTGTTTCTTACAGGTTATGACAATGTTAAAACAAAATAGTTTAACCCATATTGCAAAAAGTTTGCCATAAAAAAGGGCGGATGTACAACATCCGCCCTATAATTTTATAAAATTTGACTCTTTAAACTTAATCTTTCTTCTTGTTATCCTTTGATTCAGAAGCTAATGAAGAATCATCTTTCTCATCTTTTGCTCTAGAAGTTACCACAATTTCTTGCTTCTCTTCATTGTAATCAACCACGATGGTGTCTCCGGTTTTCATAACACCTTTTAAGATTTCTTCTGCAATAGGATCCTCCAAGTATTTCTGAATTGCTCGTTTCAATGGACGGGCACCAAAGTTACTGTCATAACCTTTTTCAGCAATGTAATTCTTCGCTTTTTCAGTTAAGTCAATAGGGTGACCTAATCCTTCGATACGTGCGAATAAAGCTTTCAATTCAATATCAATGATTTTGAAGATATGATCTTTATTCAACGAGTTGAAGACAATAACATCATCGATTCGGTTTAAGAATTCCGGTGCAAATGCACGTTTCAATGCTGTTTCAATAACACCTCTTGAATGCGTATCTGCTTGGCTTTCTTTTGCCGCAGTTGTAAATCCAACACCTTGACCAAACTCCTTCAACTGGCGTGCACCAATATTGGAAGTCATAATGATGATGGTGTTACGGAAGTCAACCTTACGACCTAAGCTATCTGTCAATTGTCCCTCATCCAATACTTGTAATAACAAGTTGAATACATCAGGGTGAGCTTTCTCAATCTCATCCAATAACACGACAGCATAAGGCTTACGACGAACTTTCTCCGTCAACTGTCCACCTTCTTCATAACCAACATATCCTGGAGGCGCTCCAACTAAGCGAGATACAGCGAATTTCTCCATGTACTCACTCATGTCGATCTGAATTAAGGCATCCTCTGAATCAAACATAAATCTTGCTAATTCCTTAGCTAATTCTGTTTTACCCACACCTGTTGGTCCTAAGAATATAAAGGAACCGATTGGCTTCTTAGGATCTTTTAATCCAGCACGCGTACGTTGAATAGCTTTAACCAGTTTCTGAACAGCATCATCCTGACCAATAATACGGCCTTTCATGGATTCGCCCATGTTCAATAACTTCTGACTATCGGTTTGGCTAACACGTTGAACTGGAATACCAGTCATCATCGATACAACCTCTGCTACGTTGTCTTCCGTTACGGTATAACGCTTGGTTTTTGTCTCTGCTTCCCAAGCCGCTTTTTCTTTCTCTAATTCTTCAATTAGTTTTTTCTCCGTATCACGTAACTTAGCTGCTTCTTCGTATTTCTGCGAACGAACAACTTTGTTTTTTTCCAGCTTCACATCTTCAATCTTATCTTCGATATCAATGATGCTCTGCGGAACATGGATATTGTTCAAGTGAACACGTGATCCAGACTCATCTAAAGCATCAATAGCTTTATCTGGTAAGAACCTATCCGTGATATAACGTGTAGTCAAGGACACACAGGCTTCAATAGCCTCTGGCGTATAAGTTACATTGTGGTGCTCCTCATATTTATCCTTGATGCGGTTTAAGATCTCAATCGTATCATCGTAAGTAGTTGGCTCAACCGTTACTTTTTGGAAACGACGATCCAATGCGCCATCTTTCTCAATGTACTGACGGTATTCATCTAAAGTAGTGGCACCGATACATTGGATTTCTCCACGTGCTAAAGCAGGTTTAAACATATTGGATGCATCCAAAGAACCTGAAGCACCACCAGCACCAACGATGGTGTGGATCTCGTCAATAAACAAGATAACATCCGGTGATTTCTCCAATTCATTCATCACTGCTTTCATACGCTCTTCAAACTGACCACGGTACTTCGTTCCAGCAACTAGTGATGCTAGATCTAAGGTTACCACGCGCTTGTTGAATAACACACGAGATACTTTACGTTGAATGATACGCAATGCTAAACCTTCCGCGATTGCTGATTTCCCAACTCCTGGCTCACCAATCAAAATCGGATTGTTTTTCTTTCTTCTAGAAAGAATTTGTGACACACGCTCTATCTCTTTCTCACGACCTACGATTGGATCCAATTTACCTTCCTCTGCAGCTTTAGTCAAGTCACGACCAAAGTTATCCAATACCGGAGTTTTTGATTTGATATCCGATACTTTTTTCGGAGTAGTAAATTGTGATTCTTCCTCGTTATAGTCCTCATCGCCACCTGAAGGTGTATTTGAAGCCTCGTCTGTGATGTTGGTAGCACTTTGCTCTACCTCTGTTTTAAATACGTTGTAAGTCACATTGAACTGCGATAAAATCTGCGAGGCAATATTATCCTCATCACGTAGGATGGCTAATAATAAATGCTCCGTTCCGATAATATCACTTTTAAATATTTTAGCTTCCAAATAGGTAATCTTCAATACCTTTTCTGCCTGTTTGGTCAGCGGCATATTGCTAATTGATGTGCGAGAAACAGAAGGCCCCATTACGGCCTCCTCTATGGCTTGCCGAACAGCTGCCATGTCTACGCCGATATTCTTCAATATCTTGATCGCCACTCCGTCGCCTTCACGTATCAACCCTAATAATAAGTGTTCTGTACCTATGTATTCGTGTCGTAAGCGAAGAGCTTCTTCCCGTGAGTAGGAGATCACATCTTTGACCCGGGGTGAAAATTTTGCTTCCATTAAATTCCTTTCTCTGTTAAATCGGGTGATAATTCTATAAATGTACTAAAAATACAGTTTACACCCATTTGTTACCGATTAATATTTATCAACAATTAGACCATTACCCTAAAACTATCAATTTGTCAGTAATTCCATTATCTTTGTGAAAAAAGTTTCATCATCCTTATGTCAGACGAGAAAATTATCTTTTCAATGGCCGGTGTCAACAAGATACACCCGCCTTCAAAACAAGTACTCAAAAATATATATCTTTCTTTCTTCTATGGAGCTAAAATAGGGGTCATTGGTTTAAATGGTTCCGGTAAATCTTCTCTTTTAAAGATCATAGCGGGAATCGATAAATCGTATCAGGGTGAAGTCGTTTTCTCTCCAGGCTATTCTGTAGGTTATTTAGCACAGGAACCCGAATTAGATCCTACAAAGACCGTAAAAGAAATCGTTGAAGAAGGTGTAGCGGAAACTACTGCTGTCCTTAAAGAATACGAAGAAATAAATGAGAAATTTGGTCTGCCAGAGGTTTATGAAAATGCCGATGAAATGGATAAATTGTTGGCAAGACAAGGTGAACTTCAGGATATTATTGATGCTACAAATGCTTGGGAATTAGATAGCAAATTAGAACGTGCGATGGATGCTTTACGTTGTCCAGAACCGGATGCTTTAATTGCCAATTTGTCAGGGGGTGAACGTAGAAGGGTGGCTTTATGTCGTTTATTATTACAAGAACCTGACGTTCTATTGCTCGATGAGCCAACCAACCACTTGGATGCGGAGTCCATTGACTGGTTAGAACAACACTTACAACAATACAAAGGAACGGTAATCGCCGTAACTCACGACCGTTACTTCCTTGATAATGTTGCTGGATGGATCTTAGAACTTGACCGTGGTGAAGGGATTCCTTGGAAAGGAAATTACTCGTCCTGGTTAGATCAAAAAGCCAAACGTCTAGCACAAGAAGAAAAACAAGAAACAAAACGTCAAAAAACATTAGAGCGTGAATTGGAATGGGTAAAAATGGCGCCTAAAGCTCGTCATGCCAAATCAAAAGCGCGTTTACATAATTATGAAAAATTAGCCTCTGAGGAAACCAAAGAGCGCGAAGAAAAGTTAGAGCTTTTCATACCTCCAGGTCCTCGCTTGGGTAATGTCGTTATTGAAGCCAATAACGTTTCTAAAGCATACGGCGATCGTATCTTATTTGAAAACCTAAGCTTCACCTTACCTCCTGCAGGTATCGTGGGTATTATTGGTCCAAATGGTGCGGGTAAAACCACCTTATTCCGTTTAATTACGGGTCAAGAACAACCGGATACTGGTACCTTCCGAGTAGGAGAGACCGTGGTACTGGGGTATGTCGATCAAATGCACGATGACTTAGATCCTAATAAATCGGTTTGGGAAAATATTACCGATGGCAATGAGAATATCACTTTAGGTAATCGTCCTGTAAACTCCAGAGCTTATGTCTCTAAGTTTAACTTCAATGGAGCTGATCAACAAAAGAAAATATCTGTGTTATCAGGTGGTGAGCGAAATCGCGTCCATCTAGCAATTACCTTGAAAAAGGGTTCTAACGTATTGCTTCTGGATGAGCCAACCAACGATATCGACGTTAATACACTTCGTGCATTGGAGGAAGGATTAGAGAACTTTGGTGGATGTGCGGTGATTATATCCCACGACCGTTGGTTCTTAAACCGTATTTGTACACACATTTTAGCATTTGAAGGTGACTCTCAAGTTTACTTTTTCGAAGGAAACTACACCGAGTACGAAGAGAACCGTAAAAAACGCTTAGGGGATGTAGGTCCGAAGAGAATTAAATACAAAAAATTGGTTAAATAATTTCAGGCCTGTGGAAACCGCCAAACTACTCGAAGCAATCATTGAAAATGCCATAGATGGCATTATTACCATTGATAAACAAGGAATAGTAGAAAGCATTAACCCCGCTGCATTAGAGCTTTTCGGCTATGCTGCGGATGAGGTTATTGGAAACAATATTTCCATGCTGATGCCTGAACCTGATAGGTCCAATCATGACCGTTATATCTCCAATTACGAAGAAACTGGTCAAAAGCGAATTATAGGTATTGGTCGTGAAGTAAGAGGACTTCGTAAAGATGGCTCAACTTTTCCATTCCGACTGGCGGTAAGTGAAGTATTCTATAAAGACCGTAAGATTTTTACAGGCTTTGTACATGACCTTTCCAAAGAAAAGCAAGCCGAAATTGAACTGAAGAAACATACTCAGGAATTAGAACTTAAAGTTCGTGAAAGAACGAAAGATCTGATCAAACTGGTGTCGGAACTGGAAAAGGCAAAAGCAGATGTCAGTGTATCCTTGGAAAAAGAAAAGGAACTCAATCAACTGAAATCGCGGTTTGTTTCCATGGCTTCTCACGAGTTCAGAACACCATTGAGTTCGGTGCAGCTTTCCGCTTCATTGATCGATAAATATGTCGAGAAATCGGAATACGGACCTATTGAAAAACATACCAACAGGATTAAAAGTTCCGTACAGCTATTAAATACCATCCTCAATGATTTCCTTAATCTGGAGAAACTGGAGGCTGGTGTGGTATTGGTCAATAAATCCGATGTAAATATTGTTCAATTGGGAGAAGAAATCGCCGAAGAAATGCAAATGATCTGCAAGAAAAATCAGCACATCATCTACCAGCATACCGGTGAGATATCGTCTTTCCATATTGATCCTAACCTATTAAAAAACAGCATAATTAACCTAGTCTCCAATGCTATTAAATATTCCGGGGAGGATACATTTATAGAATTTAATACTGAAATTGGGGACAATAGCCTTTTGGTAACCGTTAAAGATAATGGGATTGGTATTCCTCAAGAAGATCAAATCAATTTGTTTGAACCATTCTTCCGTGCCAATAACACTGGAAATATTCCTGGTACTGGTTTGGGATTAAACATCGTCAAACGCTATGTGGAACTGATGGGAGGTAAGATGGAATATTGGTCTGAGGTGAACCAAGGTGCTATTTTTAAAATGAATTTTATCCAATAACAATGGAAAAAAGAAAAATACTCATCATTGAAGATAACCTGGATATCCGGGAAAGTACAGCTGAAATCCTGGAACTAACCGGTGAATATACCGTTATGGTGGCACCAGAAGGTAAGACGGGTGTTGACCTTGCCTTGAAATTCCGCCCCGATATGATCCTTTGTGATATCATGATGCCGGAATTGGATGGCTATGGTGTGCTTTATATGCTGAGCAAAAATGAAGCTACACAAGATATTCCCTTCATCTTTTTGACCGCCAAAACAGAAAAAGCAGATATTCGTAAGGCCATGGAAATGGGGGCTGATGATTACCTCACAAAACCTTTTGATGACTTGGAATTGCTAAATGCTATTGAGAGCAGGTTTAAAAAACGGGCACAAATCCAAGCAAAGGCTGTCCCTTCGCCTGAGAATTTTAGACTTGATGAACAAGAACAAGCATACCTTTTACAAGATTTAGCGGATCATGGTCGAGTAAAGTCTATTAAAAAGAAACAAACCATCTATGAAGCTGGCGATACCCCGGTATATGTTTACTACATCAAAAAAGGTAAGGTTAGATCTTTCTTGAATTATAAAGATGGTCGTGAATTATCCACCAATATCTATGTAGAAGATCAATTTTTTGGTTTAGAATCCATTCTTCTGAATGATAAATACGGCGATAATACCTCTACTTTAGAAGATGCAGAAATCGCTTTAATTCATAAGGATAATTTCTTCGAATTGCTGTATAAAAAACCAGCTATCGCAGCTAAATTAATAAAGGTCCTTTCTCAAAATATTAAGGAAAAGGAAGAGCAAATGTTAGGTTTTGCTTACGACTCTGTTCGCAAGCGGGTGGCTAATGCTTTGGTGAATGTAGCAGAGAAATCTGGTACTGCATCCGATGAAGTTACCATCAAGATTTCCCGTGATGACCTAGCAGCATTAGCGGGAACAGCAAATGAAACCATCAGCCGAATGTTGGCCGATTTTAAGGACGAAAAGTTACTGACCAAAGAAGGTAATGCCATTAAAATATTTTCCATTACTCGATTGAAAAATATTAAACAGTAATCGAATTTTTTGATTAGATTACAATAATAATTAGCAAGCCAATCCGACTATTTACGGATTGGCTTGTGTTTTTTAAAGCGATTTAGCAAACTCTAAATCCTTCAATTTGATGAAATTCCAATCCTTTATTCCATCATTAATAGCACGAATCGGGCATCTGCTTTTTCAGTAAATAGATCATAAATCCTATTTTAATCTTCGTTAAGGCAGTTTAGAATGGTGATTAATATCACTTTCTATGCTGACACACTTCACTCCTTCATCCTTGCAATAAGTCTACCTTTGAATTGTTTATCTATTTAACTTAAGGATGAGAGTGATTGCATATAACATTTTAGGCCCAGAAAAGGAGTCCTTGGCAAAAGCCAATGCCAAGGTTCATGATCTGACCTTGGTGACGAATGAGTTGAATTTTAGTACGGTTCACTACGCGATGGGGAAAGAAGCAATTATTATTTCTGATAGAGATATTTTAGATCGAGTGATGTTGTATGAATTATTCAAAATTGGAGTAAAAAATATCCTCACTCGCTCTGCAGCAACAAACCATATAGACCTAGATTATGCCGGCGAATTAAAAATGCACGTCGCCAATGTTCCCTTCGAAACTTCCTATGAAGATATTGCTAAAAGAACAATACACAACCTGACCCAATGGATGGTAGGTGGTTGTGCTGGCGATGCATGTCAATGTAAAATGGATTGTAATAATAAGATGAAATTCGGATAATATGGATGCTGAAAAATTTAATGCCCTAATCAATAAATATAATGTGGCAGCCCCACGTTATACTTCATACCCTACTGTCCCTTTTTGGGAAAACGATAATTTTAAGGAGCAGGATTGGAAAATTCGTGTTGAAGAAAATTTTAAGCAATCCAAAAACAATGGAATAAGTATTTATGTCCATTTACCCTATTGCGAAAGCTTATGTACTTACTGTGGCTGCAATACCCGAATCACCAAAAATCACCAAGTAGAAGATCCTTACATCACTTCCCTTCTAAAAGAATGGGAGATGTATAAAAACATCTTGGGAAATGAAAATCTAAAAATTGCGGAAATCCATCTTGGTGGTGGAACCCCAACATTCTTTCAAGCTGAAAACCTGAAAAGACTTATTGATGGCTTACTTGATGGAAACGATAAAACAGCAGATGCTTCTTTTTCCTTTGAAGCTCACCCTGCCAATACCACATACGATCACCTAAAAACACTTTATGACTTGGGTTTTAAACGCCTAAGTTTGGGTATTCAAGACTTTGATGAAAAGGTACAATTCATTATCAACCGTCATCAAACTGTAGAAGATGTAGCTCGAGTGATGGATGATGCTCGAAATATAGGCTATGAATCCATTAATTTCGATCTTATTTATGGTCTTCCTCTTCAAACTGCTGAGTCGGTTCGTATGACCATTGAACATTCTTTAATCTTAAATCCTGATCGTATATCCTTTTACAGCTATGCTCATGTGCCATGGATCAAACCTGGCCAACGTCGTTTTACCGAACATGATTTGCCAGTTGGAGAAGAAAAGCTAAATTTATATAAACTTGGCAAACTGATGATACAAGAAGCTGGCTTCAAGGATGTCGGAATGGACCATTTCGCAAAACCTGATGATGCCTTGTACATTGCATCTACCGATGGAACATTGCACCGTAACTTTATGGGTTATGCTGACCGTTACACCCCATTGCTTATCGGATTAGGCGTTTCGTCTATTTCTGATGCTTGGACTGCTTTTGCGCAGAACGTGAAAACCGTAGAAGAATACCATAAACTAATCAATGAAGGTAAACTTCCTGTAGTTAAAGGGCACCTTTTAAATGATGAGGATGTTCTGGTTAGACAATATATCTTGGATATGATGTGCCGTGGTAAAGTTGTCCTTCAGGAAAATGCAGAAGTTAACCGAGGTATCTTGGATAGATTGATCCCACTTATGGAAGATGATTTGGTTATCCATGACGGAAAAACAATACAAATTACGGAAGTTGGAAAATCCTTCTTAAGAAACGTTTGTATGGCATTTGATGTTCGTTTGCAAAGAACAAAAGAACGCGAAAACTTATTTAGTCAAGCAATTTAATAGCGATAGCGTAGGTATATAATGGCAGAGAATTCTGGTTTAAAGCTTAGTACGATTTGTTATCACTGCGGTGATCAGGTGGAAGGTTCTGCCTATATCCTTGATGAGCATCAATTTTGTTGCTTAGGATGTCAAACAGTCTACCAAATCTTGAATGAGAATAACCTTGCTAGTTATTATAAGTACAATACCTTCCCAGGAAAATCTCAAAAGAAACAAAAAGAAGATTTATCTTATTTGGACGAACCTAATATTGTCGCTAAATTGGTGGATTACCAAGATGATGAAATTGCCATCATCACGTTCTATGTGCCAGCTATTCATTGTAGCTCCTGTATTTGGCTCCTAGAGAATCTTTATAAACTCAACCCTGGCGTGAAATCATCGCAGGTTGATTTTATGAAAAAACAAGCCAGTATTACGTTCAATAAACAAGAAGTTTCCCTCAAGGAATTAGTTTCTTTACTGCATAATATCGGTTATGACCCGAAAATTACCCTTCAAGATGTGGTCAAAGAAGGTAAGAAGTTTAATCAAAATAAACTGATTGCCAAAATCACTGTGGCAGGTTTCTGCTTCGGAAACTCCATGATGATTTCTTTTCCAGAGTACTTTGGAATGGCTGATTTTGAGAAACAATACGCCAATTTCTTTGGTTATATGAACCTCGCTTTTGGTTTACCTGTCCTGTTATACAGTGCTTCGGATTATTTTAAATCCGCTTGGATTAGTTTGAAACAAAAGCGACTGAATCTAGACGTGCCTTTAGCACTAGGTATCTTTGTGTTGTTCTTTCGTTCCGCCTTTGAAATCATCAGTCAGACCGGGGCAGGATTTATGGATACACTATGTAGTTTGGTATTCTTTATCCTAATCGGAAAATGGGTTCAACAACGCACCTATTACCATATATCTTTTGAAAGAGATTACCGTTCTTATTTCCCAGTAGCAGTTACCGTCTTGGAAGAGGAAATGGATAAGCCAACTCAGATTGCCGATCTAAAAGTTGGTGATAGAATATTGGTTCGCAATAATGAAATTATCCCAGCAGATGCCATCTTACTGAAAGGTCATGCTTCAGTTGATTTTTCTTTTGTGACTGGCGAAAGTAAACCGGTAGAAAAGGTGTTGGGTGAAGTGGTGTATGCAGGTGGTCGCCAAATGGGGGAGGCCATTGAATTGGAAGTCGTGAAAGCAGTGTCACAAAGTTACTTGACCAAACTTTGGAATAACGATAGTTTCAAGGATTACGAGAAGAAATTCGACACTTTTATTGGGTACATCAGTAAGTATTTTACCATAGGGCTATTGCTGGTTGCCTTTACAGCTTGTGCTTATTGGCTGTTAGGAGGAAATGCCGATAAAGCTTGGTCTGCTTTTACTGCGGTACTGATTATTGCCTGTCCTTGTGCATTGGCATTAAGTTCCCCTTTCACACTATCAGCAGCACTCAGTATCTTCGATAAAAACAAACTCTACATCAAGAATACCTCAGCAATCGAACAAATGGCAGCCATTGATACCGTTATCTTTGATAAAACCGGTACCATCTCATCGCCAAATGTTTCCAGTATGTATTTTGAAGGTTCGCTTTCATCCATGGACAAAAGCCTATTGCTGTCCTTGTGTAGAAATTCCAACCACCCGCTCAGCAGGGAAATTATCAAATGGATTGGCGATGCACAGCATTTGACTTTAGAAGATTATCAAGAGCAAGTGGGGAAAGGACAGTCCGCAAAATACCAGGATTATACCATTAAGATAGGTTCGGCAAGTTTCGTGGAAACTGCAAAGGTCGATTTAGAAGGTTCGGTTGTTTATGTGAAAGTAAATGATGCGGTGAAAGGCTATTTTACCTTAGAACAATCTTGGCGTCCCGGATTAGCCGATGTCATTAACTCCTTAAAGTCGAAAACCTACGATTTACATCTTATTTCCGGAGATAATGAACGCCGGGCAGATGCCTTAAAAGTAATTTTCCCGCAAGGGTCTAAATTATTGTTTAATCAAACGCCTTCCGATAAATTGAATAAAATTGCTCAGTGGCAGGAGAAAGGAAAACATGTCTGCATGCTAGGGGATGGTTTGAATGATGCTGGGGCTTTACGAAAGGCGGATTTGGGAATTGCTGTTTCCGATGATATCAATAATTTCTCTCCAGGATGTGATGCTATTCTTGATGGTGATGCCTTCGACAAATTGCCGAAATTCTTTAACTTTAGTAAGGATGCCGTGAAGGTTATTAAAATGAGCTTCATGATTTCCCTCATGTACAATGCTATAGGATTGAGCTTTGCCGTGCAAGGAACCATGTCGCCTCTTTTTGCCGCTATATTAATGCCTATCAGCACCGTAACGATAATATCTTTCACCAGTCTGATGACCCGTTGGTATGCAAAACGTAGAAATTTAATTTAACTTTGTAGCTATGAACATCATATTTTTCTTAATCGGTTGTAGTGTGTTGATCGCTTTGTTCTTTTTAGCTGCTTTTTTCTGGGCTAGCAAAAATGGACAACATGAGGATACCTATACACCTTCTGTTCGAATTCTTTTCGATGATGAACCCCAAGAAAAAACAGAAGAAATAACAAAAAAATAGCCCTCAGCTATATAAAATCACAGTTTTTTTACACTATCCTGTCGTAAAGCAAAGATTGCCTTCTTATCTTTGCAGCAGATGTTTAGACTATTCCACTTCTTAGCTCTTTTCGGCTATCTTAACATGCTTTGTTATGAAGTGAATACTTGTGGCTTTTTTGGAACTCCATCCGCATCTGCCAATGAAACCTTCGTCGAAGTAGTACTTGAAGAAGTCTTAAACTTAAATCACGCAGAATCCGATAAAAATATCCCCTCTATCGTTTTTGACGATTATAGAACGATGGGTTTTTTCCTAGGAATTCTCCCTGCGATTATGATCTTTGCCTGGTTGTTTTCCAGAGCAATTAAGCTGTTAAATACCTTAGATCATCCTTTTTATTTCTCCAAAACACAATGTCTACCCGGATATTATAATTTTCTGTATCGATACAGACCATTCTAGTCAATTTCTTGATTTTCCTATTGTCTAGGTAAGTAAGGCTGCTCGTGCTTTTGCACTTCAGTCAATGCTGCTTGCCCTTGTATTTTATTTTTCCCAGAATATATATTTTTATGAAGAACCAACGAATGATGCTCCCATTGTTTGGAAGCGCCCTCTTTTTTGCTGCTTGTACAGCAAATTCTAACGAACAAACCCAAAATACGGGTCCTAAAGTGTACCCCGTTACTCAATTATTCCAAAAGGATACCGTCGTATATAAAGAATACATCGCCGATATCCAATCGCAGAGAAATGTGGAGTTGAGATCCCGATTAACCGGGTTCTTAAATAAAATTTATGTCGATGAAGGTGCCTATGTACGAAAAGGCCAAGTCCTCTTTTCATTGACAGATGATGAATATAAAGCAGATTATGCACAGGCTCAAGCTGCCGTGAACTCAGCGATGACAGAAGTCAAAAAAGTAGAGCTTGAAATGGAGCGTACGAAAAAACTAGTAGAAAAAAATATCATTAGTAAATCCGAATTTGAACTGCTAAAAGTTCAACTCAGGGCTGCTCAGGCAAAAGTGAAAGAAGCGGAAGCCATGAGCAACCAATCGAAAACCAAATTGGCCCATACACAGATTCGAGCTCCATTTGATGGTCGAATCGACAGAATTCTTCTTAAAGAAGGGTCACTGCTTGATGAAGGTGCCTTGATCACCAGTATCTCCGACCAACAAAATGTCAATGTCTATTTCGATATCTCAGAATCCGAATACCTAGATTTAGCTTCTGATCCCAATTTCAATAGAAATAACTTTAAGCAAGAAGTTCAACTCATCTTAGCCAATGGACAGCTTTATCCGCACAAGGGAATGGCTGAAATCGTAGAAAGTGAATTCAAATCCAGCACTGGTTCTATTTCCTTAAGAGGAAAGTTTGCCAATCCTGAAGGGCTTTTAAAACATGGCGCTACAGGTAGAATTGCTGTTCCGGTACAAACAGGAAACTTGCTGCTCGTTCATCAAAAATCCGTTTTTGAAATTCAAGATAAAGCATATGTGTACACATTAAAAGGTGATACCGTTAAAATGACTCCCTTCCAACAAGGACAACGACTTGGGCATTATTATGTCGTTGAAAATGGCCTTGCTGAAAACAACAAAGTAGTTTATGAAGGGGTGCAGGCTTTAAGAGATGGAATGGTTATTAAACCAAAATTGGTTAATAATTAATTGGAGGATTGGATAGATGTTTGAAAATTTTATTAAGAGACCAGTGTTGTCATTGGTCATCTCCATCTTTATTACCTTATTGGGGCTGCTCGCCCTTTTTACCTTGCCTATTACGCAGTTCCCCGACATTGTACCGCCATCGGTAGTGGTGACGGCAAACTATACGGGGGCAAATGCTGAGGTAAGTACAAATGCTGTCGCTATCCCATTAGAAAGGGCAATCAATGGGGTGGCCGGCATGACTTACATGAATTCCGTGTCGACCAATAATGGTAATACCCTTATTCAAGTCTTCTTTAAGGTGGGTACAGACCCCGATATCGCTGCGGTAAACGTTCAGAATAGGGTCACAACCGTACTGGATGAGTTACCCGAAGAGGTAATCAAAGCCGGTGTAACCACAGAAAAAGAGGTGAATAGTATGTTAATGTACTTAAACCTCTATACGGATGATGAAACAGCCGATGAACGTTTCATTTACAATTTCACGGATATCAATGTCTTGAAGGAGTTGAAGCGTATCGAAGGTGTGGGCTTTGCTCAAATTATGGGTATGAAAGATTATGCCATGCGAATCTGGGTGAAACCTGATCGTCTTTCCGCTTATTCCATTTCGACCGAAGAACTTGTTGAAGCTTTACGCCGACAAAATATAGAAGCTGCTCCTGGACAAACAGGTATCAGTTCGGATAAAACCGTCAATATGCAACAGTATGTTTTGCGGTATCCTGGGAAATTCACCGAAATAAGTGAATATGAAAATATCCCAATCCGAGCTAATGTAGATGGTTCTATTATTCGTGTTCGCGATATCGCCGAAGTAGAGTTCGGATCCTTAGATTATGAAATGGTATCCAAGACGGATGGTCGTCCTTCTGCATCCATCATGATTAAACAATTACCCGGATCGAATGCTCAAGAGGTTATCCAACGGGTAAAAGATAGAATGGAAGAATTAAAGGGTTCCAGTTTCCCTTCAGGGATGACCTATACCATGGGTTATGACGTATCCCGTTTCTTAAATGCATCCATTTCTTCTGTATTGATCACGCTGTTGGAAGCCTTTATCTTGGTATTCTTAGTAGTTTTTATATTCTTGCAAGACTTTAGGGCAACCATTATTCCTATTTTGGCTGTTCCAGTCTGTCTAATTGGTTCCCTATTCTTTATGCAAATGATGGGCTTCTCCATCAACTTATTGACCTTATTCGCTTTGGTACTGGCCATTGGAATTGTCGTCGATAATGGAATTGTCGTCGTCGAGGCCATATATGCCAAAATGGAAGAGGAGCATTTACAACCAATGGAAGCTACATTAGCCGCTATGAAGGAAGTGGGTTCAGCAGTTATTGCTATTACACTCGTGATGTCTGCTGTATTTATCCCCGTAGCTTTCCTTTCCGGACCAGTTGGTATCTTCTATAGACAGTTCTCCTTAACATTGGCTGCTGCAATCGTTATTTCTGGTATCAACGCCCTAACGCTTACACCCGCTTTATGTGCCATTATCTTGAAATCACCACATGATAAGAAACCTGGTAATGGTCCTTTAGACCGTTTCTTCAATGGTTTTAATCGCGTATATAATCGCATTAGTGGTGGTTATAAAAATACGTTAGGCCGTATTGCCGGAAGAAGGGTAATTACACTAGTAGCATTAGCAGGTATGTTCCTTATTACTTGGGGCTCTGCAGCCATCTTACCATCGGGCTTTATCCCAACAGAAGATCAGGGGATGATCTATGTGGCGGTAACTACGCCTCCAGGAGCGACAGTTGACCGTACGGAAGCAGTATTGAATGAGGTAGATAAGATTTCCCGTGAATTGGATGTTGTGGAAACGGTTTCCATTCTGGCGGGATACAGTATAGTAACCGAAGTTTCGGGTGCGTCTTATGGTATGGGAATGATTAACCTCAAAGCCTGGGACGATCGTAGCCAATCGGTAGACGATGTCATGAAGGTATTGCGTGAAAAAACCGCACACATTGCCGATGCGGAAATTGAATTCTTCCCGCCACCAACAGTTCCGGGCTTTGGTAACTCTTCAGGTTTTGAACTTCGATTGTTAGATCGTAGTGGAAATGAAGATTTGGCAAAAACCAATGAGGTAGTCAAAAATTTCTTGACAAAACTCCAAGAAGATCAGGTGATCGAAAGCGCGAGCAGTTCTTTCGATGTGAACTTCCCACAATATATGTTGGAGATTGATTATGACCTAGCAGCCAAGAAAGGAATATCCGTAGAGAATTCCATGAATACCCTGCAGACCTTATTAGGTAGTTTATATGCCACCAACTTTATTCGCTATGGGCAGATGTATAAGGTAATGGTGCAATCCGATGCTTTCTCTAGACAGCGGCCTGAAGATGTCCTTCGATTGCATGTGAAGACTGCGGATGGGGAAATGGTGCCTTACTCTTCTTTTATGACCATGAAAAGAGTATATGGTCCAGAACAAATTACACGATATAATATGTTTACTTCGGCAATGGTTACCGGCCAAGCAGCTCCAGGCTTCAGTTCTGGACAAGCCATCGAGGCGGTTGAGCGTCTTGCAAAGGATTTACCGCAAGGATACGATATCGAATGGTCCGGTATGACTAGGGAACAAAAGATCTCTGGTAATCAAGCAGCCTATATTTTCTTGCTCTGTTTATTATTCGTTTACTTACTATTAGCAGCTCAGTATGAAAGTTTCTTGCTGCCATTACCAGTAATACTCTGTTTACCTGCAGGAATATTTGGTGCATTTATCTTCCTTAAACTATTTGGTCTGGAGAATAATATCTATGCACAGGTAGCTTTGGTCATGCTCATCGGCTTATTAGGTAAAAATGCCATTCTAATCGTGGAGTATGCTAATTTAAAAAGAAAACAAGGTATGGATGTTCTTCAGGCTTCTATTGAAGGTGCAGTCGCTCGTCTTCGCCCGATTTTGATGACCTCCTTTGCTTTTGCAGCCGGATTAATACCGCTAATGTTAGCTTCTGGTGCTGGTGCAATCGGTAACCGAACTATTGGTACGGCTTCTGTTGGCGGAATGGTGATTGGTACCATACTAGGTGTTTTGGTTATTCCGGGTTTAATTGTTCTTTTTAGTAAAAGAAATAAAACCAAGAAACTGAAACAAGCGGTTGTTGCTGTTGCCGTATTGGCATTTATGGGCTCTTGTGCTGTTCCAAACAAAACAAGTGAAAAGCAATTGGATGCCACTATCCAAGCAAATGCTACCGATTTAATGACAGACTCTGCACAAACCTTGGCGAATTTGCCTTGGAGAGATGTGTTTACAGATAACAAATTAATTTCACTTATTGATTCGGCACTGAAAAACAACCACGATGTGCGCCAAACGATACATCGAATTGAATTGGCACAAGCAAATTTCAGAATGCGAAAAGCAGCTGGCCTGCCTTCTTTAGAAGCGGCAGTGGAAGCCGGACTCCGTAAGTATGGTCATTATACCGAATCCGGAATCGGTAACTACGATTCTAATTTCTCCGAAAATCTGAATGTAGATGAAAAAATCCCAGAACCTTTTATCCCCGATTATTTTGTAGGGGTAAGGTCTTCTTGGGAAATTGACCTCTGGGGGAAACTTCGAAATAGGAGAGAGGCTGCATTTGCACAGTTCCTAGCCAAACACGAAACAAAGCGTCTGTTGGAAACAGAACTCGTGGCTAGTATTGCCTCTGCTTATTATGAATTGATCAGTTTGGATCAAAAAATCCAAGTCTATGAACAGAATATCAAATTGCACGAACGTGCCTTGGAAATCATCGAGGCGCAGAAGGATGCCGGTAGGGCAGATGAATTGGCGGTACAGCAATTTCGTTCCATTCTTGCCGAGTCTAAAGCCAATCGGGAACTCGCCGAACAGGATATCCTGGCCTACGAACATCAGATTAATAACTTAATCGGTCGTGTTTATCAACCCATCAATAGAATGGATACAGTCAAAGGACAGCAAGCTCTTTTTCAAGATTTGCAAATTGGCTCCCTTTCGGAATTGCTAAATAATAGATTGGATATTCGTCAAGCTACCTTGGAACTAAAGGCAAGTCAACATGACCTAGAAGCCTCCAGGTTGTCCTTTTTACCTGCTATTGCTATTAGTCCCTACCTGGGGCTGCAATCGTTCAGCCTGGACAATTTGTTTACGCTCGATAAGTCTGTTACTTATGGCCTCTTTGGCGGTATTAGCATGCCGATCTTCAAACAGCGCGAATTGAAGTCGCAATATGAATCCATGAAAGCGGAGTATGGCATTCATTTCTTGTCTTATGAGAAACAGGTCATGCAAGCTGTCAACGAGGTGTCTTTGGCATTAAAAACCCAAGATGCTATTGTGAAAAGGGAAGTTCATGTGCAGGCGCAGACCCAGGCCTTGGAGGAAGCCATTGTAGCTGCCGAAGCCTTATTTATGGCTGGCCGAGTTAATTACTTGGATATTATCACCGCGCAAAAAGGCACCATTGCCGCGCAAGTGGCGCAAGTGGATGTGCAAAAAGAAAAATTATTGAATCAAATTGTGCTTTATAAAGCATTAGGTGGAGGATGGAAGTAAGCCTTGCTTACTTCGCTAGTTTAGGGAGGCTGTGGAATGGCCTCCCTTTTTTGTGTAATTAAATTATTCTCCCGCAATGCTGTGTATGCAAAAGACGGGACGCCTAGATTTGAACCATTCCAGTCACGTAGCTTGCCCCGCTATTGGTCTTTAACTTCAATACAATTGGAAATCTCACACTTTTCCTTTTGAAGATTAGTTTTGAATCTTAATGGATATATTATCGTTTCACATTTATGATAGGGATATCGACTTGAATTCCCGCTTTATATTGAAAAAGATTTAAAGATCCTTTTGGCTTTTCTGAGGTTTCTGTCATGACATAATTCGCTCCAACGAAAAATACAAATGGACTGTTTTTTAGGTTCTTCATGAAATTAATACCAGGGCTAATAATTTGACGAACTTTCAGCTTGTCCTCATCAATCTCCGGATCACTCTGCCATAAATATTGATTCACCAAATTTCCTAAATCCAGAACTTGAAGAAAGATTCCCTGCTTACGACCTGAAAAGGTGAAACCAACTGGGGCGGTAATCCCATAAATCCAACCATTGTTATAATCTGTTTGTGGATTTAAGACCCATTGCGTACCTGCATACGGTCCGACATAACCGTTGATAGTGATGCTGAATTTGGACTCCCGTTTCATCCGATAAGAGGTCGCCGGTAATACATTGCGATCAATCGCTGCCGCCAAACTCTTCTCGTCCGTACTGTTCGAAATATCCGAAAAGAAACTGGTTACTTGTTTTAACTTCGCTAAATGATGTAATCCTCTATTCTTTAAATAGTCATCGCTAACCTCAGCGGCATATTCACTGTAAATAGGATTTTGTAGGGCATCCAACGGACCATCCATAAACTCCATCATAAAACCTATCAATAATAATCTATCGTAATCATATAATTGCTTATTCCCTTTTTCATTGCCTACAAACAGATCCGGATTTAATTTGCGCAATAATGAATCCCAAAACTGATATGTTGGACCTTGAATACCCAGTTTTATATAGTTTACCTTGTCTTCTTTATTTGCTGTAGAAGCATATTTCAGAAATTTAATAGCTTTCTTCACCTCTTCAATAGATATAGAAGATTCGTCATTTATCTTGATATTTCCATTTTGTATTTTAAGTATTATTTCCTCTTTGGGCTTAAACCTTCTTTTTTTATTATGGAAGATTTTCTTTTTTTCTTTGCCATTGGAGCCCTCTTTCTCTAATTTAATCTCTCCAGATGTTTTAATCTTTACAGAAATTCCTTGTTTGAAAACCTCTTTTTGTAAAATACCCAATAAGGTATCCAAGGCAACATCAAAGTTCTTCTGGTAAATATGTTTATAAATCGAAAGGGCAGACTTAAAATTATCGATCACACGTACTTCTTCAGGTTTAAATTCAAATGTGTTTTTAATCTGTAGGATGTTTTGATCCATAAATTCCCAAAAGTTGTTCTTTTGTCCGGATTCCTGACCGCCCTGATCTTGCTTCGCTATCTTGTCAAACTGCGATAGGGTCAATAATAAACTGCTAAGGTTTTTTAGTTCCGGGAAACGACCATCCTTCCTCTTGAAGTAACTCCCATATTTTATTTCTATCAAAGACGATAAGGTATTTATCTCTTCATCTGTGAGACTGGACAGTTCTTCATAGCTTAGCAAACGATAGGTAGGCTTCGTGTCCACATTGTCGATCATAAAGAATTCATTGGTGAGAATATAGAGATTGTCGAATATCTGATTGATGTAATTTAGATTGGAAGTATCAGGAACAGCTGGGTTCAAATGAAAGTGCTTGATGATGTCCCGATACGAATACTGTTTATGAACCAATTGTAGCAATTGTTGCCCTAAGCCAACGGTTACTTTCAATTCATCTAATTTTTCCTTACTTCCTGACCAATTGCGATCGATCCAATCGCTTGCTATTAAATTCGAAGGAAGATGAATGAAATCTTCCGCAAAGGCCAATCGCCATGCTGAACCAAAATCTGGATTGTTAAAGTTGGTCTGTTGTATTAACATTTTGTAGGTGTTGGGAAAGGCATCATATACAAATGGATTGTTGATGTCCTGCTTTAATCGATCCAAAAACCATATAACAGTCTCTTGCTTTGCTCGGTTTGCCAAGAAAATTGCCATCGCTTGAATCAAATCCGATTCTGAGGGTAAGGAAAAGGAAGACCGGCTATTCTGCTCTGCTTGCTGTATGGTACTTTGAACCTGAATAATCTGAGTCGATTTTTCTGAGGAACTCTCAAAACCTTGGGAACTGAAATCCAATAATAAGGAGGTCTTATTAGATTCTTTTATTGCGTTAAAAATAGCCTTAGCATATTTTGCTATATGAGGGGCCGATTTCGTGCTAAATGAGTCAACCATCGATTTTAAAGAATCTCGAGTTTTTTCATGTTTGCTAATTGTATCAGCAATGGACTTTTGTAAACTAACAATTGTATCATTCAATGTCAGACCTTTGATAGGGTGAATGTTCTGCTTTTTTATATCATCAATATCTTTTTGGACAACATTTCTTATACTATCAATTTCCTTTTTAGATTTTACTGAATCTAATCTAGATAAAGTGAATTGATGCCCATCCAACTTTCCTTTTAAATTAGAAAGTATAGGTAATTTTTGATTTTCCTCCTTTAATTTATTGTCATTTTGGCGATAAGCTTTTACCTCGGCAAGCAATTTGTCCTTTAATTCATTATTTGTATTGTTCTTAATTAGTGGAAGGTTTTCTAAGTCTGATCCATTGTAAATGCTGTTTATTATCTCCGCTTCAATAATTTTTATTTTCAAGGTGTCATATTTCGCTATGAAATTTAATTTAAGGTTCTGGGATGAAGCATCTGTTGTTTTTGATCGCTGTGATCGGTCGAGTATACTTGTCAAGGTGTAATATACTTGATCCATTTGATGGTTCTTCAGCCCTTTGGCATTCATATATTTTGCCAATTGAAATAAATTATAAAGTGGTAATGCCGTACTGTCCTTCCGACTGGATTGCGATTTGGCTTGAATTGTAATACACAATAAAGCAATCAAAAATAGGAGCTTTTTCATCTTGCTGTTAATTAATTGGTTGGTTACTAAAGTTATAGAGATACCTTTAGGTTCACCATACCCCAATAAGGGTATTTTTTACAAATTTGCTCAGCTGAATGACCTTCTTTATCTACAAATTTTGGCATAGAATATACAATAGGTTTAGTTCTAATATATGTTCAAATGAATTCACCTTATTTTCTGAACCATTCCAACCTCATTACTACATGCTTGTTTTCGGGGCTTTAAATTACTCTTCCTATTATTTATACCCTCTCTCTGATGCTTAGCAATGCTTATTCTTGTCGTGGTATCTTGTTTAGGTTGTTTTGTGTGAATCTATTCTATTAGACTGAAGTAGTTATTCGCTACCTGTGTTTTTAAATGAATTCGACAGTCTACCCATTAATTCTAAGGTTTTCTTTATTTAGATAATATAATGACTCCAGTATGGTTCGTGTTGAACTCGTATCTGACAGGGGTTTCCTTCGAGAACGCTAGGGAATTTCCTCGGATCTGACAGGGATCTTGTTCGGATCTCGTTCGGTCGGAACCGAACGAGATCCGAAGGAGTTCCGAACGAGTTCCGAAGGAGATCCGAAGGGTTCTCGAATCCAACCCCTGCCTGACCCCTGGGAAACCCCTTGTTGGTATGACGGAGACAATAGGGAAGGAGCAGGGAAGTCCCGTCCCGATCCCTTCCTTCCTGGACCAGCCCCTGGACAGGGTTCCGACCGTATGTCGGCATATTGTGCGCCTTTTATTCCCCGCTGGATAAAATTATCTCCCAATCTGCTAGCGAGTTACGGCGTTCCCGTAAAAAATGTTCACTCTGGGTCTTGGAAATACGGTCCCAAAGTCCCTATCTTTGCACCACTCCGCAAGGGAGGGACGGCCATACGGCCACTGAAACAAGGGAAGGAAAGCGAGATCGGAAAGGCAGATTCTGCACGACGATCGACTGGAAAATAGGCCTCGAAAAATATTTTAAAATAAATTTTGCGGAACCGAAAAAACCTTCTACCTTTGCAGTCCCAACTACGGGGAACGGCACAGGGCGCGACGCCCGGAGCCGCAAAAAACAAGAAGAGTTAAAGGGTTCGACCGTCGGTCAGCCCGACAACATAGAAAGCAGCCGAAGCGTGAAGCGGAGGCGAAAAGTTCTTTAAGAAACAATGATCATGTAGCGCAGCGAGTAGTCGAGAGACGAAAGTTGAACAAGAAGATTTTTAAATCAATTCAACCAGATCGGAACCGGGAAATCAGATATTTTAATATTAGAAGACGATTCTATTTTTCATAAATAGTCTCGATCTCACACTTCATTCTACAATGGAGAGTTTGATCCTGGCTCAGGATGAACGCTAGCGGCAGGCCTAATACATGCAAGTCGGACGGGATCCAGTGGTAGCTTGCTACCATCTGGTGAGAGTGGCGCACGGGT
>NZ_JBNHAS010000003.1:0-495493 GCF_051951495.1 Sphingobacterium lactis
CTCAAATAGAGAAACTATTTCCCGCTTGAATTCCTCAGAATACTTACGAGTTTTTCTAATTAGCCTCAAATTTACTCTCATAGTTCATTTCAATTTGTGGTCAACCTATTTCAGGGACGGACACTATGGGCTTAATAAATCTTTAAGAATTAGATTATTAAATGAACGTAAAATTATGAATTGAACGTCCTATGCCAATCCTTTCTGCTACTTACAACTCAGAGCAAAGCGAAGAGTCTGAGCCCTTCGGGCAGTATTAAGTATTTAGTACGGAGTATTTAGACCTATTGGCGGGATAGTATTTCCAACATTTACAACTCAGAGCAAAGCGAAGAGTCTGAGCCCTTCGGGCAGTATTAAGTATATAGTACGGAGTATTTAGACCTATTGGCGGTATAGTATTTCCAACATTTACAACTCAGAGCAAAGCGAAGAGTATTTGTTCCCCCCACAAGACCACGTCATCATTTATCGAAGATAAATGAACTTCAAACTGTATAGGGGTAATTTAAAATAATTAAAGTAGACTAAGGTTTGTAGGCATAATCCATCCATTAACCTATACACCACAATAAATTCACGGATGTTTGTAGGGGCGATGCATGCATCGCCCGCTTAAATATCATTCTTCTAAAAAACAACGCAAAACACTATTTCAATTACAATGTTTATCTTTAAGCATGTCATTACACAAGGATTCCGTTTTGAAGGAAGCGGTATTAAATCTACCGGCAAAAGAGAAAGATAAATTATTGGTTCGGTTAATCAATAAGGATAAAATGCTGTTAAAGCAGCTTCATTATGAGTTATTGGAAGATGAGACTGATTTAGCGGATCGCATTGAGGATTTAAAGAACAGATTAGAGGACTTATACGATCAAGCTAGAAGTCGGATTAAAAATCTCCCTGTTTACTCTAATTTCAAGGAATTGTCGAGTTTAATTCGCCAAGGTAGTGGGATGATCAATGAACATGAAAAGATTACTAAGGATAAGTTTTCTGTATTGGAATGTCGTTTATTATTGGTGGAGGAAGCATTTGATCGTTATCCGTATCTATTCACTCCATCTGCCTTAATGCCCGCCATCAAATTACAAAAGTACTTGATGGGACGAGTAAAAAACATCATTACACTGCACGATAAGCTTCATGAGGATTTACAATATGACTTAAAAGAACAGATGGAATATGTACTTCATTTTGCTGAAGAGCATCATCTTATCGCCTAGAAAGCAGGTTTTTTCATTTAGCTATTCGGATTATCCCTCGTGTATTAGACTGCCAATCAAAAGTTTTGTAAATTTGCAAAAAGATTCTTCCGCGTGAATATTCAAGAACTAT
Source organism: Sphingobacterium lactis (assembly GCF_051951495.1). GTDB lineage: Bacteria > Bacteroidota > Bacteroidia > Sphingobacteriales > Sphingobacteriaceae > Sphingobacterium > Sphingobacterium lactis_A. The sequence goes on from NZ_JBNHAS010000003.1 coordinate 1,342, forward strand.
TAGATCAATACAGCCAATCCCAATTTGTTAAAACATTACAGCAAGGTATACAAGCCGAAAACCCAAAGATTCATCTAAAGGGTCTTGTTGGCTCTGTAGATGCTTTTATTGCGGCAGCTTGTTATCAAGTGGAAAAGCGATTAAATGTTTTTATCCTTCCCACGCATGAAGATGCCTCCTATTTCTTAAGTGATTTAGAGAGTCTTTTTGACAAGCAAATCCTATTTTTTCCTGCATCCTACCGTAAGGCTTATGAGTTCACTCAATTGGATAGTGCGCATGTTTTACAGCGGGCAGAAACTTTAAGCTCCTTAAACCAACAATCCGAATTACCAAAGATTGTGGTTACTTATCCTGAGGCTATAGCCGAGAAAGTAATTAACAAACAGGATTTAGAGAAAAACACCCTTGAAATAACACAGAACAGTAAACTAAGCATTGATTTCATCAATGAGTTTCTTTACGAATATGATTTTGAGCGTGTAGATTTTGTTTATGAACCAGGGCAATTTGATATTCGTGGCGGTATTGTGGATATCTTCTCTTTTTCCAATGACCTTCCTTATCGTATTGAGTTTTTCGGTGATGATATCGAGAGTATTAGGACATTTGATATTGAATCTCAATTATCGGTCAGCAAAATCCATACAGTCACCATTGTTCCCAATGTACAAGCAAAATTCTTAAGCAATAACCATATTTCCCTTCTGGAATACATTGATAAGAATTCCATTATCTGGATAAAGGATGTACAATTTACCTTGGATATTTTAAAGGATGGCTATAAAAGAGCATCTCAGTTCTGGAAGGCACTTTCGGAGAAAGATATTCAAGCAAATCCAGATTGGGTAGATCCTCGATTTACCTTTACCGATGATAAGAATTTCAATGCTTTGTTATTCGAATACCCAATCATTGAATTTGGTAAGCAATTCTTTTACAAAGCTGATGAAACGATACAATTCGATGCACATCCTCAACCTTCATTCAACAAGGATTTCAATTTATTGATCCACAATTTGAAGGAAAATGAGAAGCATGGTATCCATAATTATATTTTCTCTGATTCTAGCAAGCAGATTGAGCGTATTTATGCCATTCTAGATGACCTAGACAAGAGTATTAGTTTTACTCCTATTTATAAAGCTTTACGCGAAGGTTTTAGAGATGATAGCTTGAAGCTTGCTTGTTATACCGATCACCAGATTTTTGATCGCTATTACAAATACAAACGCAAGAAAGGTTATGAGCGTTCGCAGGCGATTACCTTAAAAGAACTAGGTGAATTAAAGCCTGGGGATTTTATTACCCACATTGATCATGGTGTCGGTAAATATGCAGGACTTGAAAAGGTCGATGTCAATGGCAAAACCCAGGAGATGATTCGTTTAGTATATGCGGATAATGACCTGCTATATGTTAATATCAACTCTTTAAACCGCATCTCGAAATACTCCGGAAAGGAAGGCACGGTTCCGAAGATGAATAAACTGGGAACTGATGCCTGGGACAAACTAAAGAAGACAACGAAGAAAAAGGTTAAGGATATAGCCCGTGACCTGATCAAATTATATGCTAAGCGAAAAGCTCAAACAGGTAATTCTTTTAGTCCTGACAGTTATTTGCAACGCGAATTGGAAGCTTCCTTTATATATGAAGACACTCCAGATCAAGAAAAAGCAACAAATGATGTTAAGAAGGACATGGAGTCACCTCACCCTATGGACCGTTTGGTTTGTGGTGATGTTGGTTTCGGAAAAACCGAAGTTGCTATTCGAGCAGCATTCAAGGCAGTAGCAGATAGCAAGCAAGTAGCCGTACTGGTGCCGACCACTATTCTTGCCTTACAGCATTACCGCACTTTCTCAGAACGCTTAAAGGGATTGCCAGCAAACATCGATTACATCAATCGTTTTAAAAGCACTAAGCAGGTAAAGGAAACTTTGAAGAAGTTAGAGGAAGGGAAAATTGACATTATCATCGGGACGCATAGGTTAGTGAGTAAGGATGTCAAGTTTAAGGACTTGGGCTTGATGATTATTGATGAAGAGCAGAAATTTGGAGTTTCTGTCAAAGAAAAATTAAAGGTCATGCGTGCAAATGTAGACTCCCTGACCTTGACGGCTACTCCGATTCCAAGAACCTTACATTTCTCTCTAATGGGGGCAAGAGATCTAAGTATTATCTCCACACCACCACCAAATAGACAACCTGTTCAGACAGAGTTGCATGTTTTCAATGAGCCCCTTATCCAAGAGTCTATCAGCTATGAGTTAGAACGAGGAGGACAGGTGTTCTTTATTCACAATCGAGTTGCTGATTTACCGCAGTTAGGCATGTTGATTCGCAAGTTAGTTCCTGGAGCACGTGTTGGAATTGCACATGGTCAATTGGAAGGCGATGAATTGGAAGATGTGATGTTAAAATTCATTAACCATGATTACGATGTATTGGTAGCTACGACCATTATTGAAGCAGGATTGGACATCCCTAACGCCAATACAATCATCATTAACCATGCGCACATGTTTGGTTTAAGTGATTTGCACCAAATGCGTGGTCGTGTGGGAAGGACCAATAAAAAGGCCTTTTGTTATTTGTTAAGCCCACCACTTTCAACCTTAACCAGCGAAGCCTATAAACGCCTATCTGCAATTGAAGAGTTCTCTGAATTGGGTTCAGGATTTAATGTTGCCATGCGCGATTTGGATATTCGAGGTTCAGGTAATCTATTGGGTGCCGAACAGTCTGGTTTTATTGCCGAGATAGGATTTGAGATGTATAACAAGATCTTGGATGAGGCAGTACAAGAGTTGAAGGATGATGAATTTGGGGAATTATTTGCTGATGAAGCTAATCGTAAATATGTCTCCTTCACACAGATTGACACCGATCTAGAAGTATTGATCCCGGATGAATACGTAACGAATATATCGGAGCGCTATAACCTCTATAATGAGATTGCGAAGTTGAAGGATGAGCAACATTTAAAAGCATTTGAACAAGAGTTAATCGATCGTTTTGGTCCAATACCAGAGCCTGTATTTGAGCTGTTCAATACCTTGAGGTTGCAGTGGCTAGGTAAAGAAATTGGATTAGAGAAGATTTCCTATAAAAAAGACACCCTGAAAGGTTTCTTTGTGAGCAATCCAAAGTCGAGTTATTACCAATCTGAAAAGTTTGGACAAGTATTAGCCTTCGTTCAAAACCATGGCAGTATTTCCAATCTGAAGGAAGTCAAAGGGCAATTGCGTATTGCCATCAACAATGTCAACAACATCGAATATGCTATTCAGTTATTATCTGAAATGGCTTAACGCATTAAAAATATACTATAAGAAAAAAGGCGAGTTAGATGATTCCAACTCGCCTTTTTCTTTTTATCAATCGTTGCTGAGGAATAAGGCATTTGCCATGATAAGCTTACCATTTTCCCAGAAGTTTCGGAATAGAACATTATCCGTTAGGTAAATTATGGTTCCTGCACCTACTCGTTGTGTTCCGAATACCAATCCGTTTTTGAGTTTCTTATTTAAGTTATGTCCAACGAAACCACTCATTTTAGAGTCCTCGGTAATATATCCTACATTCCAGCCTGCATTGTTCTCAAAATACTGATATAGATTTGCATCTGTTTTCAAAGTGAAATATTCTTTAGTGCCATACATCAAAGGGTGAGTTTCATCAAAGCTAACCTTATAAATGGCTCCTGATGTATAGTTTTCCAAGGCTCCACGCTCTCTATCAGCATATTTCTTTAACGGGCTAGGCTTGTTTTTCTTAGATGTATCCGCTTTACTGGCTTTCAATTTACTCCATTCTTGAGATGCCAATTGCGATACTGCCGACTCCAATGCAATTACCTTCCCACCTGCTTTTATCCAATCTCCAAAGGCTTTATTTTGATTACTATCTCTAAGGAAAGTATAAAAGCCACTAGGCATGATGAAAACATCGATTTCATTCCATTTAACACGAGAGAAATCATTAGGATTAATCAGCCCAATAGGATACTTCAATTGTTGATCAAAGTAGTGCCAAACCTCCCCAACATTAGTTGCTCGCAATCCTTCACCTGCCATCATCAAGACCTTAGGTGCCTTTATTGTCTTTACATCCGAACTTCCTAGATCTCTTCCTCCATCAACAATACCAGATGCTATTGGATAAATCCGAACCTGTAGTTTATCCGACTCTTCTTTTATGATCCTTTCTAAATCCTTATTTCTATTACCATTTTTCATGATGAGTAAAGATCCTCTAGGGAAATTATCCGTACCAAGCTTAAAAGCATAATCCGAAGACTTTACAGTCACTTTATGTTTCAACAAGGCCGCTGCTAATTGAGCGGTGGAGAAACCATTCCATTTTACAGCATAACCAAATGCAGCATTACTCGGGTTACTGATCTTATCTAAACTATAGGTATTTAAGTTGGATATTTTCGTATGGGAAGCTATAGCAGGTAGTCCATAAACATAAGGCAATGCCCAAGCAGTAATATCGTACGTAACGGAATCCGTTAATTTAGCTTCCGGTTCAAAAAGTACACGTATCAGTGCCGCTTTGGATTGGTTAGCAGGAATAACAATATCCTTTGCTGATAACTGCTGACTTTGCTCCTTTTTACTGAAATAATCCAAACCTTTAATCGTTCCAGTCGAACTGTAATATTTAATATTATTCTTGTCCAATAGTTCTAATAGAGCATGCATATTGGATGATCTGTTTTCATCATATTTCACCACATAGGTTTGATAGGAAGATAGTTTTCCAGCAATGGCATCATCCCCAAATTTCTTAAATTCAGCTACAACCTTATTTGCATGTTGAGATACAACGTCAATAATATTCAATCCAGAAGCATGGTGCTGAATAGCCCGATCCACTAAAGTTAAAGTATCCTTTTCATCGGTATAAATACCTAATCCTGCAGAACCATTGCCAGCTTTTTCAAATGTCATTCCAATGGCGCCAGAGTAAAGCGGATAAGTATCTCCATAAGAAGGGTAAAATAAATCGAACCGTTCTTTGGTAAAATAGAGCCAGCCTTTCGTATCAAAATAAGCGGCATTGTGCTTACCAATGGTCGTTTGGAACTCCCTTTGCCAAGGGGTTATTACTTCGTGAAATGGTTCAGCTGCTGGCGGGAAATAATAAGGTGAATTGATGCCTTGCTCATGGAAATCAGCATGAATATGTGGCAACCATTTGTTATAGATTTTGGCTCTCAGCTCACTTTCCTTTTGTGTCTGCCATGCCCAATCACGATTCAAATCAAAATAATAATGATTAACACGTCCTCCCGGCCAAGGTTCTCTGTGCTCTCGAGCATAAAGATCCGGATTATACTGTGCACCTATCATTCCATTATACCAATTGTTATATCGTTCTGTTCCATCGGGGTTTAAGCATGGATCCAAAATAACCAAGGTATTGTTCAGCCAAGTCTTTGAACGATTGTTCTTGGGATTAACCAACTCAAATAATGTCAACATAGACGCTTCAATAGAGGAAGTTTCATTACCGTGTACATTATTAGAAATCCAAACTATGGCGGGAATATTCGTACTTCCTTGCCCTTCCATGGCATGCGCTAGTTGAAGGTTGTTTGTTCGAATGCTTTCTAGTTGATTGATGTTGGATTCGGAGGAGATATAAAACACCTGCAAAGGTCTCCCTTCTACAGATTGACCATAAACCTCCATTTTTATTTGATTTGGGAATTGTTGAGCCAGGTATTGGTAATAGTCTAATACTTTCCAATATGGTGTCACTTTAGCTCCCACTTGATATCCTAGAAACTCTGAGGGTGATTTCACCTGTGCAAAAGCACAAAAGCTTATGAAACAACCAATAATACTCAGTAATCTTTTCATAAATTAGCAATATTAATAGGTAAATAATCTTTACAGTTTAGAGCTACAAATTAACTATTTAACGGATAATTTTTTAAATTTCTACCTTATATTTTCTAAATCAACCAAAATGTCAAAAATAGAAACAGATCTGATCCATCAGGGCAGTGCATTTAATGAGACCAATGCAGTCGTTACACCGATATTTCAAACATCGACTTATTATGCAGATTCGGATTTACAAGCTTATATCATTGCAGCAACAGCCACAAAGCATCCAGGCTTTTATCATCGACATGGAAATCCAAGTAATTCACAGGCTGCAGCTATAATTGCCAGCTTGGAGAAAACTGAAGATGCCTTAGTTTTAGCTACTGGTATGGCAGCAATCAGTACAGCTATTCTTGCAGTTGTCAAAGCAGGGGATCATATAGTCACTCAGCATTCGCTCTATTCAGGTGCCATGTTGTTTTTCAGAGAATTCTTATCAGATTATGGAGTCCAAGTGACCCATGTCGACCAAACGGATAATAAAGCCTTTGAGAATGCTATTCAGGAAAACACCAAGATCATTTATATAGAAACACCTTCAAACCCTAATCTTGCCATTACTGACTTGGCATTTATAGGCGAATTAGGCAAGAAACACCGTATTACCACGATGGTTGATAATACTTTTTCATCACCGATTAATCAGCACCCAAAAGATTTTGGCATTGATGTTATTGTACATTCTGCCACCAAATATTTAGGTGGTCACAGTGATTTGACTGCGGGTGCGGTATGTGGCAGCAAGAACTACATTCATAAGGTCTGGAGACGATCTTTAACCCTGGGAGGGTCACTTAGCCCATTTGACTCTTGGCTCCTTGTACGGGGCTTAAAAACCCTATCTATGCGTGTGAAGCAAATCAACGAAAATGCTTTAGCACTAGCCAAATGGTTTGAAGCAGATCAACGAATAAAGTATACCGGCTATGTAGGTTTAGAATCTCATCCACAATATGAATTGGCTCAGAAACAAATGAAAGGAGGAACAGGCATGTTGAGTGTAGAGTTAATTGGAGATAGTGAGGAGCAAGCGTATCAGAATGCTCAACAAGTATTAAACAAACTAAAGATATTTGCCAATGCAGCCAGCCTAGGAGGTGTTGAATCACTCGTGGTACATCCAGCAAGCATGTGGGGTGGACATCATAATCAGCAACAAAAACAAAATGGTGGTATTACAGCAGGAATGCTCCGCATTTCTGTAGGAATAGAACATATTGATGATTTGATTGCTGATTTTGACCAAGCATTAGAAGGTCTGCACGCTTAAGAGAATAGCGCAGAATAAAAACGGTCGGGACTTTATGTTTCCCGACCGTTTTTTTATGGTTTACCAGAATATGGTGTATAAGGCGGCTGTAATACCAAGCACGATAAGTGCTCCAACAGCAAAGCCTGTTTTAGTTTTGAACATGGTAGAATCCACCTCAAGACCTTTCGGCACCACTCCTCGTTTGTTCTCATAAATGGAAATAAAGTACATACCTATCACACAGAATAAGAATACAAATCCTACGCGGTCTATAAATGGAATTTCATAAACACCGTTTACAGGTACAGAGAATCCAGTTGATGCCAAGAAAGAAAGATCCATAAATTTCGGAAGGAATTTAAGAACAATTGACATCAAGAAACCACCAATGGTTGCAAATAAAGCAGCATTGGATGTAGTTTTCTTCCAGAAGAATCCAAGAAGGAACATCGCAAAGATACCCGGTGAAACGAAGCCGGTATATTCTTGGATATATTGGAAACCACCTTTTTTATCAATTCCTAAGTGTGGGGCAATAATAATTGCCAATACCATTGAAACTATAATGGTGATTTTACCCACATTGACCAATTTCTTTTCTGAAGCATTCTTATCGAATATTTTTTGATAGATATCCAAAGAGAAGATAGTTGCAACCGAATTGGCTTTCCCCGCTAAAGAGGCTACTACTGCAGCTGTCAAAGCAGCAAAGGATAACCCTTTCAATCCTGTAGGTAGCAAACTAAGTAATACTGGGTATGCTCTATCTGGATTAAGTTCACCACCAGCCATCATTTCTTGGGTAAATTTACCATCGTTATAAAGAACGAAAGCAGCAATACCTGGCAACACAACGATTAATGGCATTAATAACTTCAATACAGCAGCAAATAATAATCCATTACGTGCGGTACTAAGATCAGCTCCTAAAGCACGTTGTGTGATGTATTGATTACATCCCCAGTAGCTTAAATTGATCACCCACATACCACCAATCAAGACACTTAAGCCTGGAAGATCGATGTAGTTTTCATTATCTGGCTTCAGAATCATATGGAAGTGGTCATTAGCTTTTTCATGAACAATATTGAAACCATCCAAAATACCTGTTCCACCAAAATGTGTGGAAACTAAGTCTAATGCAAGATAGGTTGTTGCCAATCCACCTAAGATTAAGAAGAATACCTGAATAACATCGGTGTATCCGATTACCTTCATACCTCCTAGGGTAATGATGATAGCAAATACAGCCAAACCAATCATACAGAACTGGAAATCCAATCCAGAAATAGAAGAAACGGCAAGAGCCCCTAGGAATAAGATGGATGTCAAGTTCACCACGATATATAGCAACAGCCAGAACACCGCCATGATCATGGAAACCGTACCGTTATACCGCACATTCAAAAACTGCGGCATGGTAAAAATCTTGTTCTTGAGGTACACCGGCAAGAAGAATACAGCGACGACAATTAAGGTAGCTGCGGCCATCCACTCATAAGTTGCAATGGCTAATCCGATTTTAAATCCGGAGCCTGACATCCCAATGAATTGCTCTGCGGAGATATTTGACGCGATAAGGGAGGCACCAATAGCCCACCATGTTAATGATCCTTCGGCAAGGAAGTAATCTTTAGAGTCGCCAGAAGCGGATTTCTTTTTGTAGTAGATGTATAACCCATACCCCGCCACGATGACGAAGTAACAGAGAAATACGATGTAATCTTTGGTTTCCATACTATTTTATGGTGCTAAATTTATAAATTGATTTTGTGCTATAGGTATCTCCAGGATTAAGTACCGTAGAGGGAAAATTCGGTTGGTTAGGGGAATCTGGGAAGTGTTGTGGCTCTAAGCAAACTGCCGTACGAAAGCTATCGGTTTTACCAGATTTTAGGGTCACTTTATCACCCATAAAATTTCCACTGTAAAACTGTATGCCTGGCTCCTGGGTATAGATATCCATGATAATACCAGTCTGATCTCCTGTTAAAGTGGCAGCATGATTTAAACCATCAACCTTAGTTCCATTTAACACGAAATTATGATCATAGCCCTTGCCATAAGCTAATTGTTGATTATCCTGATCGATATCTTTACCAATGGTTTTTGGAAAATTAAAGTCAAAAGGCGTGTCTTTCACACTCGCTAACTCACCAGTAGGTATTAGGGTGCTGTCTACAGGTGTGTACTGATCTGCAAAGATGCGAAGATCATGGTTTAAAATTGACCCTGAACCTTCACCATTCAAGTTAAAATAAGCATGATTGGTTAGATTAATTACGGTCTTCTTATCACTAACCGCTTGGTAATTGATATGCAGTTCATTATCATCAGTCAAGCTGTAGACAACCTCAATTTTGATGTTTCCAGGGAATCCATCTTGCATATCTGGATGCGTATAGCTAAAAGAGACTACTTTATCATTTACTTGCTTGGCTGTCCAATGCACAAAATGCAAACCTTTTTCACCACCATGTAGGGTATTAGGTCCATTGTTCACAGATGTCGTATAGCTTTTCCCATCTAGGCTAAACTTTCCATTAGCAATTCTATTTCCAAAAGGGCCAACAATAGGTCCGAAATAAGGTTCAGCAGGATTATTATAATCTGCGGCATTCTTAAATCCTAATACCACGTCTGTTAAAGTTCCTAATCGATCAGGTACCCAAAGGCCGACAATCCTTGCACCAAATTCAGTTAGATAAGCTGTCACGCCATTACTGTTTTTGATTTGATACAATTTAACAGCCTTGCCATCAATATTAGCACCAAATGCGACTGAATCAAGTGTAACTGTATTAGAATCCGAAGTGGTTGTTGACTCTTTTTGCTTTGCTGACTGCTGACAGGCCAAAAACGGCAAGAGCAGGGCAAAAAGAGATAGGTAGGTTACTCTTCTTTTCATAATTTTAGTTTATAATAGAAACTAATATACTAATTCTGAGCCATTATCTGTTTTGACGAAAATCGGCGTAAGTTCCAAATCAAAAGCTTCTTGATATAATGGAGCTAATTCTTCTGCCCATTGTTTACCATATCCTTTTTTCACGATATTAATGGTACAACCACCAAAACCGCCTCCCATCATTCGAGCACCTACTACTTCGGCCTTCTTTTTTGCTTGATCAACCAAGAAGTCTAACTCCTTGCAGGAAACTTCATATTCACTGCTTAAAGCATCGTGGGCTAAGAATAATTGCTCTCCTAATGCAGGAATATCTCCAGCTATTAAAGCATCGCAAGCTTTATTTAATCGCTCATTTTCTTCGATCACAAACTTGCCTTTAATGAAGCTGTCTTCATTAACTGGTTTCACCAATTCCAAAAGCATGTCCATAGTCACATCCCTCAAGCTATTAACTTCTGGATATTTTTCTTGTATTAAAGCTACGGCTGTCTCACAGGACTGTCTACGGTCATTGTATGCCGATGATGCTAAAGAATGTTTAACATTCGTGTTAAGCAATACCACTTCATAATCGCCCAATTCTAAAGGCACATAGCTATAGGAAAGATCTCGGCAATCCAGTTTAACCACATTGCCCGCTTTACTAAGAATAGATGCAAACTGATCCATGATACCACATTTCACACCTGCATAGGTATGCTCTGCCAATTGACCAATTTTCGCTATTTCAACGCGATCTAAACCAAGATCATATAAATTGTTCAATCCATATCCAACCGCACATTCAACCGCAGCAGAAGAAGATAGACCAGCGCCTAGAGGCACATCCCCATCAATGAATAGGTTAAACCCTGTTAAGGGTAAACCTCTTTCCACAAGTTGGTTAACAACACCTAATATGTAATTTGGCCAACCTTTATCTGTGGGTGCCAATGATTGTAAATCAGTACGAAACGATTCCTTAAAATCAGCAGCATAAAGATGGATTTCTTGATCATCACGTTTTCCAAGAGCAACATAAATGGCCTTATCGATAGCAGTTGGCAATACGAATCCTTCGTTATAATCCGTATGTTCTCCAATAATATTAATACGACCAGGTGATTTTACGACTAAATCGGGTTCCTGATGATAAATAGCTCTGAATTGATCGCTTAATTGTTGTCTTTCCATTAACGGTTAGTTCCTTCTTTATAATGAATAGTTGATTGATTTCTAATGGTTTCAGCAGCCATCTCTGCTGTGATATCGCGTTGAGGATTGGCTAACATTTCATAGCCAACCATAAATTTCTTTACGGTCGCCGAACGAAGCAAGGGCGGATAAAAGTGCATATGCCAATGCCAATGTGCTTGTTCGCCTAAATTTACAGGCGCCTGATGCATACCTGCTGAATACGGAAATGAGGTGTTAAAAATATTGTCGTAACGCGTGGTTAACTCCTTTAATGTTTTTGCCAAATCTTCGCATTCCGCTTCAGTGAATTCAGCAATATTTGAAATCTGTCTCTTACTGATGATCATGGTCTCATAGGGCCATGCAGCCCAAAAAGGAACTAAGGCTACGAAATGCTCATTCTCAATAATTATCCGCGTCTTTTCACGCAATTCCGTTTCCAAATAATCCGATAAGATGGACTTTCCATGTTTATCAAAATAAATCTTTTGTTGCTGATCTTCCTTTTCAATCTCTACAGGCAAGGTGTTTTGTGCCCATATCTGACCATGCGGATGCGGATTACTACATCCCATGATTGCACCCTTATTTTCAAAAATCTGAATGTAGTTTATCCATGGTAATGCAGCTAGTTCTTGAAATTCCGACTTCCATACCTCAACCACCAATTTAAGATCTGCAATGCTCATCTCTGGTAAAGTGAGGTCATGACGAGGAGAAAAAGCAATTACCTTACAGATTCCTCGTTCTGTCTCAGCGATCAATAGATTGTCTACATTAATTTGTCCATCGGGACTATCCTTTAATAAGGCTGAAAAGTCGTTTACAAAAACGAAAGGCTTTGTATATTTTGGATTCTGATCACCATCTGCACGACTATTCCCAGGGCATAAATAACATTTAGGATCATATTCTGGTCGATTATCCGTAGCAAGATCTTCTACTTGACCTTGCCAAGGACGCTTACTCCGATGTGGAGAAACCAATACACGTTCACCAGTTAGTAAATTCAATCTAGTATGCGGTACGTCATTTATAGCGAACATAGCGTGCGATTTAATTAATTTAGGTGCTCTAATATACGAATCCAATTGTAGTTAAAAAGCAAATAGGTGTACTTTTAACACGCTAATTTCATTGATATAGTTAATCAATCGTTTGTTTAACTTATAATTTTTTCAAAATGACTGAAAAGACAAGAAGATAGATAAGCAATATTTTTATGGAAGTAAATTACCTATTAATCACAGTAGGTTTAATAATAGGTTTAAGATTTGCGGTTCCGGGTCCTATTCGTGGCCAACCTGCTTCCCAAATCAATTCATCCAAAAAGAGAATTCTTCGATTAGTTTTATTTCCAATACGCGGCTGCTTCTTTTCTATAGCATGGTAATAGATCCACTCTTTTCCTTTATCGTCTAATATCACAGCAGAAGTATGTCCGGGTCCAGCTATTTCACTGTTACCTGTCAAGACTAATGTTCCATTTCCACGTTCTCGAATATCCTTTCCATCCTTATCCAAATAAGGACCCAATAATTCTTTTGAACGTGCCACTAATACATGGTACTGGCTCTTTTCACCTTCACAGCAGGTCCCTTTTGAACCAAAGAAATAATAGTAGTCTTGTTTTTTATAAATAGTTACGGCCTCAAAATCACCCGCTGCAATTTTTGTTTTATGTTTCGATTTTAAAGATTTACCATCCTTTGTCAATTCTACAGCAAAGGTTCCTTGTTTATTGGAATGATCAAAAGAGCCCAAAAAAGATAATTCTTTCCATTGTCTTGTATAAAGAAGGGGTCTATGGAGTTAGGCACATCGATTCCTTTGGAATCGAATAGTTTTCCTTGATCTATAAATGGTCCTTGAGGCTTGTCAGCAATTGCCAAACCTATTCCTGGATTCGGATCTCCCCAGGTAGACATAGAATAATAAAGGTAATAGCGCCCATTCAACAAGTTAATATCTGGTGCCCATATGCTTCCTGCCTTTTTCCATGTTGGTTTATCCGAGAAGGCAGAACCCACGTATTTCCAATTAAGCATATCCATAGATTCCAAGATGGGAACAAACCGAATTCCTTGATCATCTCCCCAATTGACTTGCGTGCCATAAGCATAGAAGAGTTTACTTTTTGGATCTCGAATGACAGTAGGATCAGCTAGAGCGGTAGCAAATACCGGATTATTGAAATAAGTAGTTGAACTTGTTGCGGCTTGTTGAGTTTTATTTATTCCTGCACAAGAAGCACAGAATATAATCAGGGGTATACATAGGCTAATTAGCCCAAAAGGCGTATCATATTTTTGGATTTTCATAGGTTTAAAGCTGGCTATTAATTCTTTAGCATAAGCAAGTTAATAAAAATATGGGTATATTCGTATAAACCAAAGTATTAACCGGTCTCTTGAAGATAGCTATTAATCTCAGCTGACCTTATATTAACAAACTCATGAATCTGCTTGAAAAGGAGTTTTTCGGCATTGAGCGTCGCATAAAATCCGGCAATCTTAATCTGCAGGACATTGGAGATATCGTTCCTGCATCACTTATGCTTCATCAATTAGATGGACTTATGCCAATTGGCTGTTTTTACATGAACGCATGGGGCTGTTCAAACCTTGGCTCTTCAGCTGAGGAAGTCAATGCCCTGGGGGAATCCTATTACGATAAATACTTTATTGCTGAAGAATTAACATTACATCGTGATGGTATTGCGAAATATTTAATGACCGGCGATTTTAGCACACAATTCAACTTCTTTCAACAGGTAAAGCTATATGGCAAAAAAGAATATACCTGGTTCTATACGGTCTGTAAATTAATGGCCTTCAACGGTTCAGAAGGTAGTGCACAAAATCTAGTTTTCCTGTCTTCACCTACCCAAGGAATTGATAATATTACCGAACGTATGCACCGGGTACTGGAACTTGACAAATATATTCAAGATAATTATTGGAAGTTCAATCAATTGACCAAACGTGAAAAAGAAGTCATCTGCCAACTAGCCAATGGCAAATCCAACAAACAAATAGCAGATGTTTTATTTCTCTCCAACCATACGGTATCTACCCACCGGAAAAACATTATTCGGAAACTAGATTGTGATTCCTTTGCAGATCTAATGCGGTTTGCGATCGCATTTAATTTGGTAGATGACCAATAGTATCGTAGTCTAAGGACTTATTTACCATAGTATTTACCTAAGGGATTGGCTTTGCCTTTCTCTGTATTTCCTTCCATATTGCTTCGAGACACTTAGGGAATTTCTAGGGATTTGATAGGGTTCATCTTCGGATCTCGTTCGCTCGGAACCGAACGAGATCCGAAGGAGTTCCGAACAAGTTCCGAAGGAGATCCGTTAGAGTGTCGAATCCAACCCCTAGGAAAGACCTTTAGACTACAGACAAAAGACAACAGAAATTGGAAGGGAAAAAGTAGAAAGTAGAAAGGGAAAAGGAAAAAGGAGACCGTTACGCTGATAGATGTGAGATGTGAGTTTGAGACAACAGATAAAAGACACCAGATTTTAGACCTAATGGTGGAATAGAAAAATTGGTTTTACAACTCAGAACGAAGTGAAGAGTCTCATTTTCCCCACAAGACTCCGTCATCACGAAGCTTGCTGAGTGAACTATAAACTATGCAAATCAGAATAGTTAATTTATTGGATGTGAAACGGTCGAAGCATGCTTCGACCCTACGGTTAAGGGTATTAAAAAATAATAAAATCACGATTGTTTGTAGGGGCGATGCATGCATCGCCCGCCATATAGTATATCCTCCATTCTGTTTTCTGATGTCTGAACTCTGTTGTCTTTCAAAACAAAAAACGGGCGGACATTCCGTTCGCTTTTGAACGGGATGAATCCCTTATCTTCAAGCTCTCTCAGTACCGCCCCTACCTAACGTACTATCTAGTTGGTTCGATATTAGGCGTTTAATAGCAGCCACGCGTAGGGGCAGTACTTAGCGCAGCGGAATGTCTGCCCACCTAAAAATGTTGGAGAAAGTTCCTATTATTTAGTAGATTGAATCGCAAAGTCTATCATCTGGTGTCTATAATCTGGTGTCTCCCTTCTCAAACAAGGTCACAGGTTTCAGTTCTTCTGTTGGTTTTTCGGCTATACGATCAGGGAAAAGGATTCCATACAGGTGGTCCACTTCATGTTGGAAAATAACAGCTGTAAATCCTTCAATATTTTCTTCGATGATGTTTCCTTGCTGGTCAGTATATTGCAAGCGAATCGCGTAACTACGTGGAACATCCTGACGTAGGTCGGGAATAGAAAGACAGCCTTCGGGGCCAATGCGTTGTAATTTGGATCGCCAAAGAATCTTCGGGTTAATATAAAATTCAAAGGGTTCATTTGCTTTATCAAATCGCTGTACCCATATCGCATTTTTATTAATACCGACCTGTGGGGCAGCAATTCCAACACCTTTATATTCCGGGTCTTGAACAGTCTGTAGCATGCGGTCTGCCAACAGTTGCAGCAAAGGTTCATCATGCTTGATGTCTTGTGAAGTTTTCTTTAGAACAGCCAATTCTTGTTCATTGGTTGTTTGATAAACATGCATGATCTGTTCCTTATTGCCAGATTGAATGATCTTCTTTTCATCATCATTAAATCCTTTCGTATTTTCTTTATTCACTGGTCTTTCGTTTTTAGGTCCTTTGTACTTTTGTTCTCCTGCTTCAATTGCTAAGTTCAAGCTGTTCTCTTGAGGTGGCTGCGGACAACGGTAACCGTTGCTATAAGCGCAATATGGATTATAAGCATAATTGAAATCAATAGTCAACTTACCATTCTCTATGTTGCTGCTTTTTAGATCGATGTATCTTCCTCCTTCATAAGTGCTCTTTCCGTTGGTCAGATCCATAAATGGAAGAAACAAATGGTCTTGATAGGCTGGATTTTGAAACAAGGCGACACTTTGATAGGCCGTAAGCTTATATTCTTTACCAAACAGTTTGAAATGAAGTAGTGCGTATCGTTTATATTCGTTAGACGTACCATCATAAGTAGGCATCCGAAAGCTAGGTTCATTGAAAAGCAGTTCTACTTCCGCCTGAACCTTATAATCAGCATACGGGGCGAAGTAATTTAAATAAGCAATTTGATTCTTCCGCAAAGGTCCAAAATCGTCCTTTGCAAAAGCTGCTGCAGCCTGCTTACGGTGTGCCAATAATTCGGCGGAATAATCTTGAGCTTGTACATGTTTGCTACAGATAAGTAGCAGGACAAAACCCATGGTCATCAAAACGTTTTTCATGATACTCAAATGTATTGTTTTTTTGAATGGTTTGAAATGGGAGAGTTCTAAGTTTAATTGTATTTTTGTCTGAAAGCGGTAAAAGATGAGAATAATGGCATTTGATTATGGGACTAAGCGTATGGGCATTGCGGTAACTGACCCCTTGCAGATTATAGCGACCTCCCTAACAACCATACATCCCACAGAAGTTTGGGACTTCTTAACAGAGTACATGAAAACGGAGGGAATAGAAACTTTTGTCGTTGGTAAACCTCGACAGATGGATGGCACTCCTTCACAATCTGACCAACATATCGTTGGCTTTGTCCGCAAATTAAGAAAAACCTATCCTCAGATTAATGTGGTGGAAGTCGATGAACGATTCACCTCTAAAATGGCTTCAAGAGTAATTATTGAGTCGGGGGTAAAGAAAAACAAGCGACAGGACAAGAAGTTAATCGACACGGTCTCTGCAACTATCATCCTACAATCTTACCTGGAAAGTAAAGCATTTTAATATGGCATTAAAAGACATTCAATTCTTCACAGAAGATATAGACTTCAACATTAAAGAGAAGCAAAAACTGAGAACCTGGATTGGGGAGACCATCAAAGCTGAAGGTTTTAATCGCATAGGTGAACTAAGCTTTGTCCTTTGTTCCGACAATTACCTACTAGAGATCAACAAGCAGTATCTTAATCACGATACTTATACGGACATTGTAACATTTGATTCTTCCGAAACGGAGGATAGCATAGCGGGCGATATATTCATTTCCATTGAACGTATTCGAGAAAATGCATCCAAGTTTAATGTCAGTGAACGGGATGAATTACACCGTGTCATTATACATGGAGTTTTGCATTTATGTGGCTACTATGATAAGAAAAAGGAAGATAAGACACGAATGACCGAGATGGAGAATTACTATCTAGGAAAAAGATCCTTTTAGGACTAAACATAAAAAAGGCGATTCAAAGAATGAATCGCCTTTTTTATATGCTTTTTTTGCCTATAAGGCTTAGAAACGTTCGAATTGAGAGAAGAAGAAGTTACCTTCGATTTCTGCATTCTCATCAGAATCAGATCCGTGGATAGCATTTGCTTCGATAGAGTTAGCAAATTTGTTACGGATAGTTCCTTCTGCAGCTTTTGCAGGATCAGTAGCACCGATTAAAGTACGGAAATCTTCCACTGCATTGTCTTTTTCTAAGATTGCTGCAACGATTGGTCCTGAAGTCATGAAGTTTACTAATTCTCCATAGAAAGGACGCTCTTTGTGCACTGCATAAAAATTACCTGCATTCTCGTTGCTCAATTGAATGTACTTCATTGCAACGATTTTAAATCCGCCAGCAATAATGTCGTTTAAAATAGCACCAATGTGGCCATTTGCTACCGCATCTGGCTTAATCATCGTAAAAGTTCTGTTTGTTGCCATGTTACTTGAAAAAAATTTTTGCAAATGTAATCATATCTATCAATTTTCAGAAATCTCTTGAAATAAAGCATCAAGTGGTTACTCTATTTTGATGGGAAATATTGACGATAAACACTATCAGGCATCAATTTTTTTAATCGAATAAATTGATTGTTATAGGATTGGAATTGCGTAAATCTATCCTTGGCATCCTTTCCAGCATCCGCTTGAGAAAGAATATCTTCATCCAATTCCTTACTCAATAAGTAAGCTTGTTTTTCATGCACATGTATATCTGTATATACAAAATCAATTTGTTGCGACTTACTCTGCATCATCGGTACACCCAATCCCTTTTTACCTGCACCAACGCCTAAGCCCTTACCTATCCATGTAACTTGAGAAGGTGTTTGTAGGCCGTAATTATTACGGTAATAGGCTAATAAGCTTGGTGCTACATCAAAATGACTGACTAATTGGGGAAACCTCCGCTTTGTTTTAAGTAGTGGCGAGTAGATAACCAAAGGGACGTGATACCGGTCAATTTTACTCTGCAATGGAATTTCAGGCATACTATGATCACCTGTAATCACAAAGATGGTATTGGCAAAGTCGGGACGCTTTTTATAGGCTTCAAAGAAATTTTGAAGAGCATTGTCAAGGTTAAGGACAGATACCAGTTGTTTTTTATTCTCCAATGCAAAAGCACGCTGTTCCTTACTTAGTTTAGCCGTTTTAAGTCTTTGATCATACATGGCTTCAAATTTTGAAGCATCATTAATCATAAATGGATTATGCGTAGAAAGGGTTAAAGCGACATGGAAATAAGGTTTACCAGTAGAAAGACTAGCTTTTGCTAACATATCAAAAACCGCCTGATCCTCATACCCCCAACTTTCTCCTGAACCTGATGGTAATTTCCGATAGGACTTCGGGAAATTAGCCTCTTCCGTTATATTATCTATTTGGCTTGACTCAAGGAAATTGCTCATAAAGTCAAATGAGGCATTTCCACCATAAAAGAAAGCTGTGCCGAATCCCTGACTGCCTAGGATATTAATCAAGTTGAAGTTATCAGGATATGAAGATTGTTCTAGAAACCCCGATTTACCAAAAGGCAGGGACCCCAAGATAGTGGGCAATACAGAGAATGTTCGACCAGAGGAACTAAGATTTTGATCCCACACTAAGGAACTATCTTTAAGACTACTGAGAAATGGCGTAAAATCACCAATATACCCCTTTGGATTGCTGTAGGCATTCCCTAATCCTTCAATGATTAGAAAAACCAAATTGGGTGTTTGTTCCGCTTTATGGAAAAAAGGCCCTAAATAATCCTCTGTTTTTTCCTCTTGTAAAAACGGATATTCAGAAGATAGTGCATTTGTATTGTCATCTTCTCCAAATAAATTCTCCTTTACCTCTGATATTAACAACTCCGTATTTCGATTGAAAAAATAGCCTATTTTACTCCTGGCAGCAGACTCAGCAAAATCATCGGTAATGGAGGATCGAAATTCTCCTGAAAACGACAAAAAACCAATAGAAAGTAGGCCTATTAAAAATATACCAATAGCAAAAGGTACTGAACCTTTCCATTTTTTACTTAACCAATTAATAGAGAAGTACAATAAGCCAATTCCAGCTACTAAAGCTGTTATAGTCATCCAATTCCATACGCCACTAGCCTCCAGGATATGAATTAACTCTTCTTTGGAATAATAAAACAGATCAATTCCCAACAAATTTCTAGAAGTAGCAAAATAGAAGGCTAATAACACTTGTGCTATAACGAAAGCAGTTACCAGTACGTTTAGCATAATCTTGGCAACAAATTCATTTAAGAAGGAAACCAAGAAATACAAGAATCCGAAGAGTAGTAAAAAGGAAAAGCCGAACAACAAGTTATTTCCAAGGATCAATAGGAATGCTTGAAATCGTTGAAGATCTTGAGCAGCTCCTGAATAGAGCAACCATTCCATACCGCTGATTAGGAAGGTTAAAATCAGGAATACTGTTGCTACTGGGGCAAAGTGCTTGAGTAGGTAAACAGCATAAGCTTTCGCTCGCTCCTTAAGGCTCATTTCCTCGTTTGGCGAAAATCCTTGACGAACCATCTCTCCCCAACCTTGCTGCTTACGGAAGTAATCGAGCATCCCCTTAAGCCCTGCCATCACCACTAAGGGATGAAAATAGAATGGTTCAACTATCGCTGTAAAAATTAATCTTCCTAAATCCTTTGGCTTAGAATACACTTGTTGGCTCATGATATCCACAAATACCGCATAGACAGAATACAAGACACTTGAAAAGATTACCAATGCCCAGAGGGCAAAAAAGAAAGGCCAATTTAAAATGCCGAACAGCACGAATAACCAAAAGACGATATAACCGAGAAATTCAATTAAGGGACCTAAGAATTCGAAGAAAAACCAATAGGGCAAACTGACCACACCCAATTTTCCATATTTCGGATTGAACAGCAGCTTTCTATGTTTCCACAGCGTCTCCATGGTTCCCCTCATCCATCTATTCCGCTGTTTTCGGAGGATTTCTTTATCCTCTGGTACTTCGGTCCAACAGAGAGGGTCAGGAATCGTTATTACCTGATGTTTCAGTCCTTTTTCGATCATATATCGGCGCATGCGTACAACAAGCTCCATATCCTCTCCAACTGTGGCTGAATCATATCCACCACAAGCCAAGACAATCTCCTTATCAAAAGCACCAAAAGCACCTGAAATTAAGATCAAGCCACTGGCTCTTGACCAAGCCATACGACCTAATACAAAAGCGCGAATATATTCTAAAGCTTGACTGCGACCTAAAAGGGTTCTAGGAAGTTGAACCTCTACGACCTTACCATGCGAAACTTTACAATTATTGGCTAATCGAATAACCCCACCACAAGCGATCAAACGCTTGTCTTTTTGTTCCATAAATGGTTTGGCTAGCTTAAGGACCGCATCTTGCTCAATAATACAATCCACATCGATACAAACCAGATAATCGCATTTTGAAACATTAATCCCAACATTTAGCGCATCAGCCTTCCCTCCATTGACCTTATCAACCACGATAAGCTTTCGGAATGCCGGATTTTTACTTTTATAAACTTGCTTTATATCCTTTGTGGGAATTCCTCCAGGTATTAGGTAATTGACTTTTTCCAACTGATAAGCTTCCACCAATCGAGCAATGGAATCGTCCTTTGAGCCATCATTGACAATGATGATTTCCAATTTATGGTAGTAGATGGATAACAAGGATCGTACATTCTCCACAATGGTCATTCCTTCATTGTATGCTGGGGCAATGATACTAAAGCTAGGAGCATTCGGATCCGATGCAATGATGGAATAATCGGTAAAAATATTGCCTTGCTTATATCGGCGTACAGCACCAAAAGAGAACAGGGCTATCCAAGTGTAAACACTAAAAATGCCAATCGAATAAAGTAAAAATAACCAAATAATGATATCGTAAATAATCTTTAAAACATCATTCATATTTATGCTGTAACGTGTGATTTAAAATGTGTAATGTTGGATCTTCCAGATGCAATTGTTTCTGCAATTCAAAAAGATAATTCATTTGTCCTAGTGTGACTAGAGTTTCTGCGGATTTGATTTTTAGACGCTCATCAGAATTTTGCGTCAGTTGTTGTTGCAGAAAACTTAATTGGTCAAGTGCCCTACTATCTCCTAATCCTGTTATAATAGCCAATTGCTCTCGTTGGTTAGCATGAGGGAAATAAGCTAGTAATCGGGTAGAACTATCCGATTGTTCTATACTAAAAATCGTTTTGATTACTTCCTCATGTAATTTTGAAGATCCAGCACCTAATAGCGTAAAAAGATCTTCATGTAAGGGTAGTAGTTGAAATTTTCGAATAAACTTCAAGCATAATACCTGCACCGATTCATTGCTACTTTTCAACCAAATGCCTAGTCGATCTATCACATCAGTTGGGAGAGCAGTAATGGAATTTAAAATGCGTAATTGCTGCCAATCAGAAAGTACCGTATCTAAATGATCCATAAAAGCTAGTCCATCAAAGCCTTTAAATGATACCATGGCATATTGCACTTCTTGCACCACCTGCGGATGGTAATGGTTAATTTTCTGTTCTATTTCAGGTAGTGCTTGGCGATCTTGCATAACCGTTAGTGCCTGTATTCCGCGTGCTATTAAATGTGAAGAACGGCTTCTCAATAGATTATAAGCTTCTTTATCCAGACCATAGCCATCATAGATTTTTAATAATGTCTGTACAGCAACCCCAGAGAACTTACGTTCTGAGGCAATCAATAAGCCTAGAAAAAACCTCCTGAAATTCTCTTGTCGCATTAAAGCCTGAAGTTTTGAATCAAGCTGAATTTCATCTGCAGGCCCTTTCATTAGTTGATCCAATAAATAGGCTTCAATCTGCTCCTTCCATTGTTGTCTATTCGCATAACTGCGGTATTCTCGAAAGCTGTATAACAGCAATCCGACGATAAAGAGGAAAATCAAGATCAAACTGACCAAGATTCCTAATAGCAACTCATGTAAGGTTAATGTCGCAAGCATATTTACCCTTTCGCGATCAGTCGATTTACCCGAATAATTAATTCATTCGGGCTGAATGGTTTAATCATAAAATCCGATGCTCCCAATTCAAAAGCTTCTAACACAATATTCTCTTGTCCCATGCTTGAAAGCATGAGGATAGGTATTGGATTTGTTAATCTTTTAACCTCTGCCAAGAGTTCAATCCCAGAAGCGAAGGGCATCATAATATCACTTATAATTAAGTCAATTCCTCCAGCTTGTATCAGCGATAATGCTTCCAAGCCATTTCGAGTCAAAATGACCTCAAATCCTTCTTTTTTTAGTTTATGAGCTATAGTTTGAAGGATTAGTTCATCATCCTCCGCTATCAACACAACCATCTTTTAATCTTTTAATGCTTTAAATAATGTAATTAATAAATCTATTTCTTTCTGTATAGCTGGCAATGCAGCATAGTCTTCCTCGCCTTGGAGGAACTTACTTTCCAATGCTGCTGTTAGTCGATTCAATTCACTAAGTCCGGCACTGCTGGATGTACCTTTGAGCTTGTGAAGCAGACGTTTAATTTCCTCCGCATCCTTTTTCCTCACTTGAGCATTCAAGTGCGCAGCTTGCTCATGGAGCTCATTTAAAATCAACCCAATAAACTGTTGCTTGAATTCTGGATCACCATCAGTGGCTTGATCCATAACGTCCATATCTAAATGGATGACCTCTGATTCTTCATCTTTCGGTTTAGTATAAACACCATTCAGTAGTTGTTTAATGGCTTTCTTAAATTCAGCTCGTTTAATTGGTTTTGTAAGGAAATCGTTCATACCAGCTTCAAGACTCTTCTCCCGTTCCCCTAACACATTCCCGGCTGTTATCCCTATGATAGGAACAGCCTCATAGCCTGAAAGTTTCCTGATCTTACGAGTGGCTTCCAAGCCATCCATGATAGGCATTTGAATATCCATTAGGATGAGATCAAAATGTTCTTTTGTACAAGCATCAACAGCCTCCAAACCATTTTCAACAGCCTTAGTAGTGCATGCTGGCAACAGGTGTTCAATTAAACGTACGTTAAGTGCCATATTTACGGTATTATCATCCGCCAATAGAATTTTAAAAGCTTCCTGACCAAAATCCTCATCAGCTAAGCTAATTTCTTCAGAATCCTCCTCTATTTTTGTTGGAGCATTTGGATGTCTGAAAATACGGTATAACTCTTCGGAGATAATTGGCTTTGCCAAACAGTGGCAATTTGGCTCCTGACAGAATCCTCCTATTTTTTCCCGATCTTCCGATGAGCTGTGCAGCACTAAGGTTGGCACCTTAGACCCTTCTTTCTGATAATATTCCCTTATTTTTTCAATGGTTTCTAATCCGGAAAGAATAGGCATTCTATAGTCCATTAAAATGGCATCAAATTGCTCACCTTTTGCCAATAATTGTAATGCTTCATAACCATTCTCCAAGGAAACAGATTCTACACCCTTATAGGCCATCATATGTTCCAAGATCATTCGGTTATTCTTATTGTCATCGACAATTAAAACCCGTTGTACTTGCAGGGTATCGGAATATTCTACCGATGATTCATAAGGGACTTCGATTTCAAAGGAGAAAGTAGAACCAGCTCCTACCTCACTCTTTAAAGCCAGCTTACTGCCCATATATCGAAGGATATTATTGGAAATAGTCAGTCCTAATCCTGTTCCGCCGTATCGTTTACTAACCGAACTATCCTCTTGTGTAAATGCATCAAATATGCGTTGTTGTTTTTCTTTAGGGATACCAATTCCTGTATCACGTACAGAGAAACGCAATTTTACAGATTCCTCATTAATACCAATCTGTTCAACACGTAATTCAATCTCACCCGTATCGGTAAACTTCACCGCATTGCCTAAGAGGTTAATTAAGATTTGCTTAATTCTACTTTCATCAACATAAATATAGGCAGGTAGGCCCGGTGCAATATTCAATAAAAGCTCAATCCCTTTGCTCTGCGCCTGGTAAAGAATAACATGTATAACTTGATTAACCAATTCATAAGGATCAAATCGGTCGATATAGAATTCCAATTTCCCAGATTCTATTTTTGAGAAATCAAGGATATCGTTGATAATAGCCAATAGATTTGTCCCCGATTCATGCACATAGGTCAGGTATTGTTGCTGCAATTCGTTTAAAGGAGTTTTCATCAGCAAGTCTGAAAAGCCTATTACCCCATTTAATGGCGTACGGATTTCATGGGACATATTGGCTAAAAACTCTGACTTTGCCTTACTCGCTAAATCAGCTGATTCTTTTGCCTGTTTTAGTTCTTCATTAAATGCAACTTGCTCTGTGATATTTTGGGTGAAAATAATGATACCACCAATTGATCCATCTGCTAATCGCCAAGGCCTTACTTCCCAATTAAAATACTGTTCCTCCGAATGGCTATCAATTTTTAGACGCTCATTGCTGTTCTTGTAAGGAATTCCTTTCAATGCACGTTCATAAATCTGTTTTCTTTCCATAGGTACATTAGGGAAAAGCTCATAAAGATTAAGCGGAAGTACTTGAGTAGTGCCTTGATGAAACTCATCAATCCATTGTTGGCTGATCGCTAAATAATCCAATTGATTATCAAACATGGCCACCGCAGCTGGAACATACTTGACAAAGGTCTGCAACATGGCTTCCTTCATTTGCAATTCCAAGTACATCTGCTTGCTTTGTTCTATATCTTGTATGATTCCAAAGACTCGCGTACATTCGCCATCTACTATTTCTGGAATCCCCTTAATGCGAACCCAGATTAACTCACCTGTTCCTTTGAGAAGTCTTAGCTCCAGATCATAGGGTTTACCAGATTTAATAGCTTGTTTAAAGCGATCTTTAATTAATACTGTTGTTTTCTCATCAAAGAAGCTAAAGGCATTGTCCATGTCGGGAATAAAGTCCATTGGAACCCCATGAATAATTTTAGTCGAATCAGACCAAAACAGGGTGTTATTCCTCAAATCAGCCTCCCAACCACCTACTTGAGCTACAGAGTTGGTTTGTTCTAGTAACTGTTTCGTTTGTAGCAGATCTTTTTCCAACCATATGCGGTCCGTAAGATTGGAAGCCGAGCTCATGACATATGGTCTGCCATTAGAATCTACCTCTAGAAAGTTATTGTATAGCCAATAGATACTTTGCCCATGCTTACTTTCCAGCACCATCATGCCACTATCTTCCCCATTCTCACGAATACGATCAAGATAAGGGTCTACTAAACTCTTATTGGCCTCTGGTACTAGATTACGTAAATTCAGCTGATGCACCTCATCAGCTTCATAGCCTAGCGTTTCTCTTCCTTTCTTATTGACTTCCAGAATATTCCCATTCAAGTCAAGCATGCTCATCAAGCCCATGCCATTTTCAAAGAAGTTCCTAAATTTCTGTTCAGAAAGCTCCAATTTTACTTTCTCTGCATTCTCTTGGGTAATATTCCGTCCAAAGGCAAATATCTCCTGGTGCAGTGGATCAGGTTTTAGGTGCCAATCTATGATGACTTCTTCTCCAGTTGACAACTTTGTTTTCGTCTTTAACTGTACACCCTGCTTATTATCCCGAATCGTATTTATTTTCTGAAGGAGTTTGCTGTTTTTAACTTTCAATAGCTCTGTGAATTCCAAACCAACGCATTCTTGGATACTGTGTTCCATTAGATTTGCAAAAGCCGGATTTACTTGCTTAATGCGATTATCATTGTCCAATACACAGATCATATTCTGTGTTACGGAAAGTATCTCTTGAAAATAATTGGCTTGTAATAATCGGCGCTTCGCTAAGAGCACCGAAACAACCGAATCAGCAAGTTTTTGTAAGGAAACTAATTGTTCAGAGCTAAGTTCTTTTGCTTCATAATCGACCACACAGAGTGTTCCTAAGGCGTGTCCACGTTCATCAAATAAGGCAACACCAGCATAAAATTGTATATGACCTGCTTGGATTAAGGGATTATGACGAGTGCGTTCATCCACAAATGTATCGGGGATCATCAAAGGGTCTGTACTCATTAGCGTGTATTGACAGACCGTATTTCTCCGTTCGACAGTCTCCAAATCCAAACCCACACAGCTTTGAATTCGCTGTGTATCTTCTTCCATAATAGCAATAATACTTGATGGACATCCCGTTAACTGGCATGCCAATTCAGCAAAAACATCCAAATCGGGCATTTTGCCTAATCCGATCAAACCGAAATTATATAATGCATCAAGACGGTCAGCCTCGTTCTGGGGAACAGGTTGAAATTCCATAGGTGTTTTTCTGGTAGCTAAAATGTAATTACGGTGAATATACGTATATTCTAAACTAAAATGTTTCAATAAAAACTATTTTAACTTTAAGTGTAATTATGAGAGTATAGTGTACTTTTTTTGAGATTGAGGATAGTACAACCATAGAATCCATGTCATAGAAAAGACAAAATAATTCAATGCGATTTGCATGATTCATGATCTCATCTAAATGCTTACCTTTGTGTTATGGCTATGAATTTGCAAGTTACAATCGATAAGGACTCCGGCTTTTGCTTTGGTGTGGTATATGCCATTGATATGGCTGAGGAAATCCTAGATCAAGAAGGTTACCTGTATTGTCTGGGTGATATTGTTCACAACGATGAAGAAGTTGCTCGACTGAAAGCCAAAGGATTACGCATCATTGCTCATGCTGATTTACAGGGATTACAAAATGAGAAAGTGTTGATCCGTGCTCATGGTGAAGCACCTGAAACATATAAAATAGCCCTTGAAAACAACATCACGCTAATCGATGCTTCTTGCCCCGTTGTACTGAAACTTCAGAATAGAATTAAGACCTCTCATGATGATGAGGAGAAGATCTTAATTTTCGGAAAACATGGGCATGCTGAGGTAATAGGATTGCAAGGACAAACCAACAATGAAGCACTCGTTTTTCAAGATTTGGAAGAGCTTGATCATGTCGACCTTCCTGCGAAATTCACCCTATATAGCCAAACAACGAAAAGTGTAGATCGTTTTTATGCCATTAAAGATGAGCTATTGAAACGTGGTTATGAGGTAAAAGCCAATGATACCATCTGTCGACAGGTATCCAATCGTTACGAAGACTTAGGAAGCTTTGCTAAGCAATATGATAAGATTGTATTTGTTTCTGGAAAGAAATCTTCCAATGGCAAAGTCTTATTCGATGTTTGTAAACAGGTCAACCCAAACACGTATTTTATTTCTGATCCGGCAGAATTATCTGAAAATCTGTTTGCGGAGAATGAAACCGTAGGGATATGTGGTGCTACATCTACCCCTATGTGGTTAATGAAGAAGGTAAAAGAAGCTATAGAATCCTATTAATAGTCATCCGAATTTAAAAATAACCTATTCCAAGCCTTGAAATCAAGGCTTTAGACAATTAAGCTGTAAATAATATATTACTTTTGTATTTAGTATGAGTAAAAAAGCTAAAAAGGCTGTGCTGTTGGTGCAACTTGGAACGCCTAATGCACCAAACACAAGTGAAGTGCGGAAATATCTTACCGAGTTTTTAATGGATCCACGCGTAATGGACATCCCTTATGTATCGAGAACCTTATTGGTAAAAGGCATTATCGTCCCTCGTAGAGCCTCCAAATCCGCTCATACCTATTCCACCATCTGGGACAAAGAAACTGGCTCTCCGCTGATGTATTACAGCGAGATTCAAAGGGATTTACTACAAGAGTCTCTTGGTGAGGAGTACCATGTGGAATTGGCCATGCGTTATCAGGAACCTTCTATTGCTAAGGCGATGAAGAAGCTGGAAGGTATGTTTTTAGAATCGCTTACCGTCATCCCTTTATTCCCACAATATGCTTCTGCAACTTCAGGCTCAGTTATTGACCGTGTTATGGAAGTTATGCGCAGTTGGCAATACTTTCCAAAGCTACAGTTCGTTAGTAGTTATTGTGAGGACCCACTGATGATTGATGTGTTTGCTGAAAATGCACAGAAGCACGATTTAGCATCTTATGATCATTTCTTATTCAGCTATCATGGACTTCCAGTTAGACAGTTAGGGAAAGTAGATCCAAGCAAACAATTGACCTGTCCAGACTTTGGCTGTGATTCTTGTAAGCAAGATGTTAAGCCATATTGTTATTTGTCGCAATGTTATGCTACAACTCGGGCATTGGTAAAAAAATTAAATATTCCCGAAGGTAAATATTCGGTTTGTTTTCAATCAAGATTAGGTAAAACCCCTTGGATACAACCTTATACTTCGGACACACTACATAACTTGGCTAAAGAGGGCAAGAAAAAACTATTGGTATTCTCACCTGCTTTTGTGGCGGATTGTATTGAGACCTTGGATGAAATCCAAGTCGAGTATGCCAATGAATTTAAAGAAATGGGCGGTGAAGAGGTCCATATGGTAGAAAGCTTGAACACACATCCAAAATGGATACAAGCATTGAAGAAGATGGTGTTGGAAAATGGAAATTAGCAGATGTTAAAATTAAACGCAGTTATATTATTCTTATTGGACTTTTATATATTCTTTGCCCTGCGGGCAACGAACATTAAGTTCATGCGTACGAAGTGGTTTACTTTTCTTTGGTGGGGTTACTCCATTGCGCTATTGGTGGGATTATTTATCTCTTTTCAATATTCCATTCCTTTAGCTATAAGGTCAATCATCTTAGTCGCTTTCTTCATAACTGCTGTTAGTAAATTTATCTATGCTGTAGTTTTAATCGTTGATGATTTACGCCGAGGTGGTATATGGGTCTCACGATTGTTTTCAAACAAAAAGGGGCAAAATCTCGAAGAAAAGCTTGAAGAATTAGAGAAACCACTTCCTGAAGTACCTAAGAAAGGTATTTCAAGATCTGATTTTCTTTTAAAATCCGGAATAGTAGTAGCTGCTCTACCAATGCTACCTTTAGCATGGGGTGTCATTTCAACGGCGTATGATTACCGTATTAGACGTCAAAAGCTGGTTCTACCTAATCTACCGAAAGCCTTTCACGGCATGAAGATCGGACAGATATCCGATGTGCATTCAGGATCTTTTTTTAACAAAAAAGCCGTATTAGGTGGTGTAGAAATGTTGTTGAAAGAGAAACCGGATGTCATTTTCTTCACAGGAGATTTAGTAAATAACGTCGCATCAGAGATGCGCGACTATCAAGATATATTTAGCAAGGTTCAAGCTCCTCTAGGTGTGTATTCTACTTTAGGAAACCACGATTATGGGGATTATTACTTCGGCCCAACGGACTCGCCTGCAAAGCGTAAGAATTTGCAAGATCTGATTGAAACTCATAAGGTAATGGGCTGGGATCTATTGATGGATGAAAACCGCAAGCTTAAGGTCGGCAATGAGGAAATTTCCATTGTAGGAGTACAGAATTGGGGAACCGGAAGATTCCCTAAAAAAGGAGATCTACAAAAAGCCTTATTAGGAACTGAAGAACAAGCTGTGAAATTGTTATTATCACATGACCCATCACATTGGCGAGCACAAGTATTGGATACAGATATTGATGCTATGTTTGCCGGACATACGCACGGTATGCAATTTGGTGTGCGTGGCGAAAACTTCCAATGGAGTCCTGCAAAATACATCTACAAAGAATGGGCAGGCCTTTATAAAGAAGGAAATTCACAATTATACGTTAATACCGGGTATGGTTTCCTTGGCTATCCAGGCCGCGTAGGAATAGCTCCGGAGATCACTATTTTTGAGCTGGTAAGTGGGTAAGCCCTGCGGGCAGTAGTTAGAATGAGACATCAGACACAAGACAACAGATAACAGAGGTATTCTATTTACAACTCAGAGCAGAGCGAAGAGTCTGAGCCCTTCGGGCAGTATTTAGTCGATAGTATTTAGATAAAAGACATCAGACACAAGACAACAGAGGTTTTTCTATTTACAGATCAGAGCAAATTATTATTCTTTAATACCCAAAACCGTATGGTCATTGAATGCTTCGACTGTTAAAAAACACGCATCTTATAGCTCAATTCTAACAAACTATCTAGATAGTACGCTAGGTAGGGGCGGTACTAAGTGAGTTTAAGGAAAGGGATTTATTCCCAACGAAAACGAACGGAATGTCCGCCTGTTTTTCAAAAAATATTTCTACACAGGGTTTATTGTGATTCGAATTTAGCTGGCGATGCATGCATCGCCCCCACCTACAATCGTGATTTTATTATTTTTATTACCCAAAACCGTATGGTCATTGAATGCTTCGACCGTTAAAAAACTCACATCTCAAATCTAACAGCGCAGCGATCTCATATCTAACATCTCTCTTACCGCTCATTCAAGCGGATTTCGTACAATTTGGTCCAGTCTTTACCGGTTACTAACAATGTTTTGGAATCTGTCTTATAGGCTACACCATTCATTTCATTGCCAGTTGAGGCTCTTTTGCCATCATATAAGCCAACAAAATTAACTTTTCCTTCTACGATGCCTGTGTTTGGATCAATGATGATCATTTCATCACGATCTGAATGGTATAGGTTAGCATATACTTTGCCATCAATAAACTCGAGCTCATTGATTGCATCCACCGTACCGTTATCATCATAGATGACAATTGAGCCTGTTTCCTTAAGGGTAACTGGATCCAAGAAGTAAAGCTTATTGGAGCCATCTGATTTAATGAAACGAGTTCCATCATGTGTTAATCCCCAGCCTTCCTTGCTCTCTTGATAAGCGAAAGTATTCAGTTGTTTAAAGCTCGCTTTATCAAATACAAGACCTTTCATATCTTCCCATGTCAGCATATAGATTCTATCACCTACGACGGTCATCCCTTCGCCGAAGCTATTTCCATCTAGATCATGTTTCAATAAAACCTTGCCTGTTTTTAAATCCACCTTACGCAGAGATGAGCGTCCTTGCATACCGGTAGATTCATATAAAACACCATTATCGTAATATAACCCTTGGGTAAATGCGGTGGAGTCATGAGGGAAGGTATTGATTACTTCGAAAGCATAGGTTTTAGGCGCTGGAGGTACAATCAGTAACTCACTATAAGCCATATCTTCTTTTCCAGCAGCATATATTTTTGCAGAAAGACGTTTGCTGCCGTAGCCAATATTATTGGAATCAAATAGTACTGAACTTGTATCTGTTTTGGTTTCAAAAACTTCTCCATCTATCGCATATACAACAGAATCTAAGGTTGCATCGGGGAAATTCAGTTTAACCTGAACCTTTTCACCTTTTAACACTTTACTTCCGGTAGTAGGGCTAACAAATTCTAATTTTCCTTTTTGCGATTTACAACCTGCTACAAACAGCATAGGTAGTAATAACAAAGAAATTCCAGTAATCTTTAAACTTATTTTCATATTTAATAGTTCCAAAAAGCGTCTTTTATATATTGTATTCTATTAGCCACGAAGGCAATTAAATCAAATCTTACTTCACCTTGATGAGGATTTATCTGTAGGTATGCTTCGGCTGCTCGTGTTAATCTTTCTTGTTTTTCCAAGCTCAGCAATTGCTTTGTATCTACAAAAGTATCTTTACTTCTAGCCTTAACTTCCACAAAGACCAATACCTCACCCTCCAATGCAATTAAATCAATTTCCAATTGCTTATATCGCCAGTTTTCAGCTAGTATTTGCAAGCCTTGACTTTGTAGAAACAAACGTGCCATTTCCTCAGCTGCTTTCCCCGACTGATTACTCGAAGAAGCATCCATATTTATTTCACAATGGTATTCCCTAGAAACCCAGCCAACAGCTTCTCCCCCTCTTTGAGTTTCTGGTATTTACTCAACAAAATAGCTAATTCATCTGCATCTGTAATATTTTTCATCTCTTCGCGAATGCCTGCCATTTGTTGTTCAATTTTATTCTTTTTCATCCGGAAAATCAACTGATTTACCAAATCTTTTAGCTGATCCTTTTCCTCTGGGACAAAGATTTTCCGCTTATCATCATTCCAATTCGGACTGATATCGTATTTACTAGCCAAGCTGTCAACCGCTAAAGTAGCAACTTCCGAGTTACTGTTGCTGAAGAAAAACTTAGCCTCAGGCACTTGGTAGTCCAGAGCTTGCTTCTTAAACTCATCCACAATCAGTTTACAAGCAGAATCTACCAGATCCACATCTTCTAAACTTGCCAATAAAAAAGGTGCTACAGGGATATCGCCATCGCCTTCCCAAGTTACAAGTTCCCTACCGTAGTTCAGCAGTACCCGAACCAATTCCCTTTCCATCAGAATTTCAGATGATATCTGCTTAGGCGCCTCAGGCAATGCAATACCTTCCGCTTGCATAGCAGCCAACATTTCCGCAGGAATAAACTCATCCAATGCAGGTGCTGAGGCAGCAGCAGATTGTGTAGCTTCTTTCCTGTCTTTAGCCTTTGCTTTATCTAAGCGAATCTTATTGAGCTCAGTTAACAAAACCCGCTCCTCGATATCCAAGAGTCCACTACATTGTTTAATATAGACCGAAACCTTGATTTCATCTGGTATTAAAGCAATACTTTGAACCACCTCTCGAATGACCTCTGCACGTTTTATAGGATCTCCATTGGTATCCTTTAAGAGTATATTTGTCTTATAAAAGACAAAATCTTCCTGATTATTTTTTAAATATTCATGAAAGGCTGAAGCACCAAATTTCTGTATATAGGAGTCAGGGTCATTCCCATCAGGGAACAGGAGAACTTTAACATTAAGCCCCTCTTCCAAAAGCATATCTGTTCCTCGAAGAGAAGCTTTAATACCTGCGGCATCTCCATCATAAAGAATCACCACCTGTTTGGTATAACGAGAAATCAATTTTATTTGACCCGAAGTTAGTGAAGTACCAGAAGAAGAAACCACATTCTCTACTCCAGCTTGATGGCAGGATAACACATCTGCATAACCCTCCACCAAATAACAGACATCATGATCCATGATGGCCTTTTTCGCCAAGTGCAATCCATACAGAACATTTGACTTATGGTAAATCTCCGACTCTGGAGAATTGACATATTTGGGAACAGTCTTTTCCGTTTTTAATGTCCGTCCACCAAAACCTATGACACGACCTGTGAGATTATGAATAGGAAAGATTACTCGACCTCTAAATCGGTCATAAATAGATTTATCATCCTTTTCAATAGCAAGGCCAATATCAACCAAATATTCCTTACTGAACCCTTCTTCCTGAGCTCTATCTGTTAAACCGTTCCATGCTTCGGGTGAATAGCCTAAATCGAACTTCTTAATGATATCCTCGCGGTATCCTCTTTCTAGAAAATAACTTAATCCTATGGAACGCCCCAAATCCGTTTCCCAAAGTTGCTCTTTGAAAAACTTGGAAGCCCATTGATTAAGAACATAAAGGCTTTCTCTTTTATCTTGAGCAGCCATCTGCTCCGGTGATCGCTCAACCTCTTCAATGGGAATATTGTACTTGTTCGCTAAATAACGAATCGCCTCCGGATAAGGATATTTCTCATGCTCCATTACGAATTTTAGCGAATCCCCACCGGCACCACATCCAAAGCATTTGTAAATCCCCTTTGAAACAGAGACATGAAAAGATGGAGTCTTTTCATTGTGAAAAGGACAATTCCCAATTAGGGAAGTCCCTCTTTTCTTCAAATCCACGAAATCCCCTACCACCTCCTCTATTCGAGCAGTATCCAGTACTTTTTCTATCGTTTCTTTTTTAATCAATGATCCAATCTCCTTTTTACAAATGTAATGATTTCGAAATAGAGATAAGCCAATCCTTAGGGTAGAATTCAGATTCTAACCGTTTAATTAAAATTGAATTCTTTCCAAATCAGCAGTCCCATTACATCCCTCTTCAATCAAAAAAGGCCCCTTTATTTTAAAAGGAGCCTCTAATTAAATTCTATATTTCTTATTATCGAATTAACCTACTTGTTGTGCCTTATCCAACTGCGCAAAAACTGAATTCTTTGAAATGTATTCAGGTACAATTTCCTTCAACAGCTCTACCAATAACATCGGGTTATGGTCACCTGCTTGTTTAGATACGATTGCACATAAGGCTTCGATTTTTTCCCTTTTATGATCTACCTCATCGGTATTTACACGGGCAATCATAATCTTCTCATGGTGGGTTTTGGTGGTATTTTCATTATCTGCCAATAGCTCTTCAAAGATCTTTTCTCCAGGACGAAGGCCTGTTACAGCAATACTAATATCTTCTGGATACTTATAACCTTTTAAACGAATCATACGAATAGCCAAATCCATGATTTTAACAGGTTGGCCCATATCGAATACATAGATCTCACCACCTTTACCCATTACTGCAGCCTCTTGTACTAACTGACAAGCCTCGGGTATGGTCATAAAATAACGCGTAATATCCTGATGTGTTACCGTCAATGGTCCTCCACGCTTCAATTGTTTTTCAAACAAAGGGATAACGGAGCCATTGGATCCCAAAACATTTCCAAAACGAGTAACGATAAAATTCGTCTTACTGTATTTGCTTAAGCCTGACACGTAAATTTCTGCTGCCCGCTTGGTAGCACCCATTACATTCGTAGGGTTAACAGCTTTATCCGTAGACACCATGACGAATTTCTCCACGCCATATTTATCCGCCATATCAGCCAAGTTTTTGGAACCCCAAATATTAGTTAATATGGATTCATATGGATTTTGCTCCATCAATGGAACATGCTTATAGGCTGCTGCATGGAAGACAATTTGCGGGCGATACTGTTCAAAAATGGAATCCATAAAATGACGATCTCGAACATTCCCTACCATAAACAATACATCTTTATGACAAGATGCTTTTAGTTCCTGTTGCACATCATATAGCGCTGATTCCGCTTGATCTACAATAATTAATTTATCGAAATCTGTGTAGCTGATTTGTCTAACCAATTCTGAACCAATAGAACCTGCGCCCCCTGTCACCAAGATAATCTTCTCACGGAACATCTCATGAATAACAGGATTCTCTAATTTAATGGCTTCGCGACCTAATAAATCATCAATTTTCAAGGTTCTCAATTGTCGAGTAGCTACATTTCCACTCAGCATTCTTGCCGAAGTAGGCATGATCTTTAATTTCACAGGTAATGGTTCAATCTGCGATGATATACGCGAAAGACGATCCTTGTTATTATCATCCAGAGCTATGATAATACTTTCAACCTTTAAATTCCGAACATATTCCTCCGTAAGGTCCTTCATGTCCAAAATCTTATAGCCATTGATTAATTTACCTATGCGTCCCGGATTATCATCTGCAAAAGCAACTACCTTTACTTTTCTGCGAACATCATTACGCAATAGGTTCAATGTAATAGTCCCCATATTTCCAGCCCCAAAGATCAACACATTTTCAACCTCACGTCCACCGAAAAAGAAACTTTCATATATGGTCCTATAAAACACACGAGCAGCTACTAAACATACGATAGTAAAAAATGCATGTGTAAATAAAACCGCATAGGATAATCGAAAATATTGTCCAGCAACACTTAACTCTTCAAAATTTTGACGGATAATAAAAGCTAAGAACATCAAAGAGATCCAAGCTACAGCAACCGCTTTAAAAATCCCCCAAGCATCTCTGAATCCCGTTTGTCGAATTATACCTCTATAAGTCCTAAAGTATAGAAAGGATAAGTAATAGAAGGCTGAAACCACTAGAGCTTTTTTGACCATTAAACTGGTATCAAACTTCCCGTTAAAGCTATTGATAACAAAATTGGAAAGGAAATAACAAAAAAGTACAATCAGTAAATCAATTAGTAATATCACCCACCTAGGGCTATCTTTTCGGAAATATCTTTTCAGAACGGTCTTATCCATTTTGTGTTTTTTTCAGTAAAATGCTTTTGGAGTCGAGCTTAGATCGCATTCAATCACCAGCATGAACTTAAACAAAGTTGATGCCATATTGCACTAGATATTCGAATCCAAATTAATTAATTAGTATGTAGGATATCCTTCACTCGGAACTCCTTGCACAAAAGTAAAATATAATTCGACTAGAAATAGAACGAAAATTAAATTGTTTAAAATTTAATATGTTATTAACATAAGGGGAAGATTTTTATCCTCCCCTTAATTACCTTACTAGACAGTCTTAGGTGCAGTATAAGGCTCTAAATTCACCAAATACATGCTATCTGAATTTGCATCCAGCGCGGCATTTCGTACAAATACCCAACCACTTATGAGTGCATCTTGCATATCTGTCGGAACATCAATTTCAAAAGATTCATCTTTTCTTTTACCTCCCTCATAGAATTCAAAACGATTCTTTTGGATATGGTAAAGAACAACGACCAGACTATCTTCTTCATCATTTCTTCCGAAGAACGGTGTATATTCCCAAATAAGCTTCACTTTCTTGACTCCATTTCTTTCCCATTTCAAATTTCCCAATTTGCGCAATGGTCCTTCGCTGATTGAAAATTCGTTGAATTCAACTTTATAGTTAGGAAACTCCCCAGACACACCTGATAAAAGTAATTGCTGTACAGCTTCCGCGTAGTTCGTAGAACGGCTAAGATGTCTGCCCTGGAATCCAAAATTCAAAAGGCCATCTAATTGCTTTAATGTCTTGGTGACAAATTGAAACTTTTTTCTCTGCATCAATTGCTTGGTACTGGCTTTTCGCTTGATACGCTTAGGCAATGCTCGGATGACTTGAATACCACGCCATGATGAACCTACTACTGAACCGGTTTTTCCGTGAAAACCTCCTAAAATACCTTGATGAATTACACCCATTTTTCTGTTTTTTAATGTTAAATAATCACGCCTGCAGTGCGTTTGTTCCTGATATCTATACGAATGTAAAACAGATTTAGGGATGCAAAAAATGCCTGAAAGAACCTGACATGAAATGAGAATAATTGATAGGGGGTGGTAGATGAGATAATAGATAACAGATAATAGACAACAGATAACAGATAATAGACACAGATTGGGGAAAATACTAGATGGCGGGCGATGCATGCATCGCCCCTACAAACAATCGTGATTTTATTAATGCTTATGACCAATAACCGTAGGGTCGAAGCATGCTTCGACCGCAGCTGTTCGATATTAAATTCGAAAAAGAATCGGTAGGCGTTTTTATCGCGGGCGATGCATGCATCGCCCCTACAAACAATCGTGATTTTATTGTTCTAATCCACCATAACTGTAGGGTCGAAGCATGCTTCGACCGCATAATAAAAAATAAAAAAACTCAAATTATTGTACAGTCGAAAGTTCACTCAGCTAGCTTCGTGATGACGGGATCTGGGGGGGGGAGAGAAATGAGACTCTTCGCTTCGCTCT
The DNA here is from genome assembly GCF_051951495.1 of Sphingobacterium lactis. Lineage (GTDB taxonomy): Bacteria > Bacteroidota > Bacteroidia > Sphingobacteriales > Sphingobacteriaceae > Sphingobacterium > Sphingobacterium lactis_A. The sequence continues at coordinate 39,133 of NZ_JBNHAS010000003.1, forward strand.
GAGTGGCAAATCCTATCCCGCCAATAGGTCTTTCTACAGTTGAGACACCAGATAATAGACACCAGAAGACAGACTTTGCAATGTCTTTTGTCTGTTGTCTTTTGTCTAACAGCGTAGCGGTCTCAATCCTCAAAACCTCCTTTTATACCCCAATGTAAAATCCACCTGATTATCTTTGGTTTGTGGTCTGTATTCAACATTGTAATATGTAGCGGAAATATTGAACAGATTTTTATTTTTTAGGGAGAAATTATAATCCAATCCTGTTTTAAAGGTTTTTAGTTTATACGGACTTTCAGTCCAGAGGTTCTCTCGATTTTCCTCAGGGCTAATACCTGTGCCTATTACGAAGCCTAGGTAATCATCGGCACCTTGGGTATAGTAGCGGGCCGTAGCGGCATAGGAATGCGAAATTTGGCTATCACCAGGGGTGAGGTAGGTACGGGCATTAAACCAAAAGTTCTTATAATATTTTCCAACAGATGCGGTATAGATCCAAACATGATCACTGAACTTCAATTGTCTAAAACCTACTTCAGCCTCAAAGCTAGCCGGAAGGTTCGCATATAAAGAAGCGCCGGTACGGTAATTCGGAAAGACACCCACATTATCAGAATAGCCAGCACCTAAATACATATAGAATAATTTAGATAAGCGCGGATAAGCTTCTACTTCGAATTGCACCCCATTACTCGCGAATTTGTTCGCAAAGTTCGTTTTAAAGATCAGGGATCCAAGTTTAGTGCCCTGCTTGTAGCTCAAACCAAGGATATGCCAATTATCAGCAAATTGCTGGTCAAAGTATAGGAAATTATAGGATAAGCCGATCTCACGATCTCCCGATTGATTCTTTAGTCTATTCCACAAATCCCGAGCTTCTGAATTAGTCGGTTCATCTTCCAGAATGGTCTTAACAATATCCTGGGCTGTTGTGTACTGCCCTTGACTATTTAGGATCTTGGCTTTCAACATGCGCAATTCCATGGATTTTGGAGAGTAAGCCAAACCCTTATTTACTATCTCCAGTGCTTTCCCCTCTTGATCTTCCCAATATTCCAATGAAGCATAGGCTAGGTGAAAGTCAGCATCTTGAACCTGTCTAAGTTCCAATTGTTGAAAAACCATACGTGCAGAATCTACCGCATCCATCCATGTATAAAGTCGACCTAAGAAGACTTGAATATCCGTATACTCTGGACTACGTGCTAAGGCTTGTTTGGAAAGCTGAACGGCCTTAGGATAATCCTTTTGATCAAATGCAGTTTTTCGTGCTAATGCAAAAAGCTGATCCGAATCCAAATCCTGTGCATTTATGCTGATCGGTTGAAAGAATAAAAAAGCCAATACGCCCAATAAAGTTTTGATGTGGAGCTTCATAGGTAAAATAGATAGATTGTGCCAAAGATAAGACTTAGTCCGTAGATGGAAGAAGGATAAAAGCTGGTTTTAAGATTTTTTATGAGTAGATAGTAAGGTTCCGAATCCAATTTCTTTCATTTTTTAATAGCAAATTAGAAAATCGACCAAAATCCTCTAAATTTTATAAGCATTATTTTTCAATAAATTGCTAATGGAAACCATTCTTAAAAAAAAGATAAATAAATATTAACGATTTATTATTTCTCAATCTATTTTCTATTTAATTTAACATAGCTATTTTTGATTAAAATGTTAAATACATGGTTAAAAACTTAAAGAATATCAGAGGTATGAATTCAACTAACCAAGAATCCGAAATGTATCGGAAAACATTAATCAAAATTTACGGTCAAATGAGTAGACATCTAAACGTGATGGAAGAGATTTTAAAACAACTCGCCATCAAAAACAAAAGTTCAGAAGACAAAGAGAATTTCGACCCCTTCGGTGAAGGAGCCACTATGGAACTCTTAGACGCTAATGATGTGATGAAAATCCTAAAGATTAGCCAAAGTACCTATTACCGTTTAGTTAAAACAGGCGTACTTAAACCCATTGTTATTGGAAGAAGACATTACTACAGCAAGCAACAGGTTGAAGGAATGTTAAAAAGTAGAATGAAAAGATAGGTATATCTATTTCAGCGAAAAGAAAAAGGGTTCCAAATTTTGGAACCCTTTTTTATTACTTCTTCTTCTTTTTAAACAATTTTTTGAATTCTTTTTTAAGCTTGGCTCGTATGGAAACAGAATCGTTTTCTGCTTCTCCATAACCATAACCATAACCATAGCCGTATCCATAACCACGAGCGAAATCCACATCGTTTATGACCACAGCCATGTTTTTCAGCTTGCCATCCTCATACAGTTCCTTAGGTACGTTTAATAGACGCTTATCCAAGTAATTCGCACGTGACACATAGATGGTCATATCGGCATTATCTGCAATTAATAGGGTATCTGTTACCAAACTAACCGGAGCTGTATCCACCAAGACAAAGTCATAGTGAGCACGTCCATAATCAATCACCTCTTTGAAATGACCATTCATTAACAATTCCGCAGGGTTAGGTGCAATATAACCGGAATAGATGATATCAAAATCATAAGGTGCTGGCTTCTTAATAATGATGTTTTCTACAGGCATATCCGGATTAATCAAGAATTGCGTAATTCCGATATTGGTATGCTGCAAATGCGAAAGGCCTAAATAATCCAATACCTTAGGAGAACGAATATCCGCCCCTATTAATAGGACACGCTTACCAGACATGGCTAAGATTCTCGACAAGTTAGTCGCTACGAAGGACTTACCCTCACCAGATGTTGTCGATGTCACGAATATAACCGCCGAATCCTTTTTGGCTCCAAGCATAAAGGCAATATTCGTACGCAAAATACGGAAGGCCTCTGCCAAGGATGATCGATCATTATCCTTCACGATTGGATCATCCGAACTTGGTATCTCACCCAAAATAGGTGCATTGAATTTCTCCTCAATGTCCTTACGTGAATGGATTTTATTATCCAATAAGAATTTAAGATATAAAATTACAAATGGAATAATAAAACCAAGTATTAAAGCGCCTAATAAAATAATTGCCTTTTTAGGTGCAACGGGAATGTTAGATCCATAAGCTGAATCGATGATTTTCAATATATCCGGTTGTGCAGCAGCCTTAATCTCATTCTCTTCACGTTTTTCTAATAAGAACAAATAAATGGACTCTACAATCTTTTGCTGTCTGGAAATATCCCTAAACCCTAATTCTTGTTTAGGGACGTTTGAAACACGACCCTGTAATTGGTTTCTTTTATTTTGGGAATTATTTAAGGACAATTGAAGTACAGATCTGTAATTATCAACCGAACTATTTAAATTGTTATTCAAAGAGCGGATATTGTCCGTAATATTTTTAACAACTGGATTTTCCGGGGTTGAACTTTTTAATAAATCCTCACGTTCCAAGACGAGTTTATTATATTCCACGATTGTCTTTTCAATAGACATATCCTCCAAGCCCACATTGGACGGCAATAATTGTAAATCATGGTTATTTCTAATGGATTCACGCATATAATCAGCCAACTGCAATTGGGTTCTTTTTTCCAATACTTCCTTTTCAGCTTCAGTTAAGGTTTTTAGGTTTAATTCTGCCTCAGCCTCCAAATCGGTCATATTGTTAGAGGATTTATAATCCTGAACCTTTTTATCCACATTCTCCAAATCGTTTCCAATCAAATTCAGACGAGTTGTGATAAATTTGGAGGTAGCTTCAGTCACCTTGCTTTTATCCTCTGAAACATCAATATTGTATTGCTCAATTAAGTCATTAATAATGATTTTGGATTTTTCAATAAGCGGACCTGTTATGGAAAAGTTTACAATATAGGATTGCTTTTCCGAGTTTGGAGAAATGGCGATATTCTTTTGAAGATTATCGATAACCTTATCAATAGGCTCTACACTTATCTTAACACCCTTTATGTTATTTGCTTGGTTTATTTTGTTCGGAATAACAATAATTTCTCCAAAGGAGGTTTTGAAAGCCTTACCATAAGCAATTTTACCTATTGTGTTCCCATCTACTTCTTCAACAGATATAGTATTATTGTCTAAAATTTCAAGACTGATTGTTCCTGATGGATTTCGAAGATTTGGTTTTTGAACAATAATTTTAACTGGACTTTCAGATTCAATAACTTCAGACTCCTTTATACTTCCTTTCACATAATAAGTATACTGAAGGTTATTTTTTTCAATTATCTTCCGTAATAATCTACGCGAACGAATAACATCAATTTGATCAAGCACAAAAGCAGATTGCCCTGAACCTCCCGCCAAGGAACTTAATTCAGCCAAACCAGATAGCTCCCCAGTAGCCTTATCTTCCTTTTCTAATAGTATCTTAGCATCTACCTTATATTGACGAGTTGAATAGCGTAAGTATATACTCGCTGCTAATACAACAACAACAATAGATAATAAAAACCATTTCCAATAAAAAAAATATTGTTCAAGTATCTGTTTTAAATCCAACTCATTTCCTTCTTCGTTGGAGACAGTATTTATGGACGTCTTTGATTGGGACATATTAATTTTTGATATTTGTAACTATTAGGGCTGTAATCGTGATTAACAAACTTGAAATGGAAATCCAAACATTGGTATCTTGTCCAAATCTTGAGTTTCTAACCTGAGAGTTATTTGGCTCCACATAAATCACGTCATTTTGTGCCAAATAGTAATAGGGTGAATTAATCAAAGAATCCGTTAACAGATTCAAACGGTGCATTTCTTTAACCCCGTTTTTTTCTCGGATTAACAACACATTTTCTCTTACACCTTTAATCGTCATATCTCCAGCCATACCTATAGCTTCCAAAATTGTTACTCGTTCTTGAGGAAGGGTATAAGTATTCGGTCGATTTACTTCACCTAATACCGTAACCTTGAAATTAGCAAAGGTAATATTGACACCAGGATTCACGATGTATTGGCTCAATTTTGACTTTAATAATTCCGTTGCTTCTAATCGGCTCAAACCTTCAAATTTTAATTTTCCAATAACCGGAAAGTCAATTTCTCCATTATGGTCCACTAGGTAAGTAGGTTTAAATGCTAAATCATTGGTGGCTGCAGTTTGAATCTGATATTGATTTTGTTGATTGAAAGGAAGTGTCGCTTTTAAATCTTCAGCCGAAACCAAAATCGTCAATAAATCTTCTTGCTGTATTTTAGGTGCATATTTAGCATAAATATTTTCCGGAATTACATTTGAATTCTGTAAATAAACTATTTCTTTGCGAGAAGCACATGAAGCGAATATGGCTAATACCGCTATCAAGAATAAAAATCTCTTCATATTGTTTTTCTAAAGGGCTAAAATAACAATTATTAATTTAAATGTTTAAAGTGTTGAATCTGTTTTCAATACATATTTTTTATATATACTGGTTTTGATTACTAAATAAATAATGCTTCCAAAAATAAGGACTGAACAGGCATAAATAATTTGTATGTTAATTTCCTTACTGCTCAAATATATTGCCAATAATCCAACAAGGAATTGAATGAAGCCATACATAAAGGAAACTACTAGTTTATTTTGACCTGCTTCATTAGCTAAATATTGGTATAAATGCGATCGGTGGGCTTTAAAAATATTTTCACCTTTCATTAAGCGTTGTATAATTGTCCAGACAGCATCAATTCCATATACCGCTAAAAACAAGATGTATAAAAAATTTCCTGTTTTAATAATAAGCGCACCTAAGCCAAATAATAAGATGTAGGCAATGGCTACAGAGCCAACATCACCGGCAAAGCATTTTGCATTAGTTCGAAAATTAAAGAACGCAAAGACCAATACAGCAAACAAGGTGTATGCCAATAAATCCTGATCGATGAAATTTATACTATGATTAACGATCATTAATAATCCTCCTACGGCTAAACTATAGCTTGCTGTAATCCCATTGATGCCATCCATAAAATTGTAGGCATTTATTACACCCACAATGACCACAAAAGCAATCAGTAAGTAAAACCAAGGCATATTAAAAAGGTTCAATTCATAAGCCATCAATAGAACCGCCGTAAAATGTACCAATAGCCGAAGTTTATTGGATAAGGTGAAAACATCATCCAAAAAAGATATAATCGTCATCATGGAAAGACCAATAAAAAAGAAGGGATATTGGAATCCAGAGCTAATAAAATAAATGACTACAGCAAAATAAAAGATAATTCCACCTCCTCTTAAAGTAACACGGGTATGAGAGGAGCGTTCATTAGGCTTATCAATGATATTGAAACGATCAGCGACTTGAAAATAGACAAGTTCAAGTACAAATAATAAAATAAATACGATTAAATAAACCATCAGGAATTAGCTTGTTTAAATGATTCAATAGTAATTTTTAGTCCAGCTTGTGTTGATATTGGTAAATGTTGGATTCCAAGCTCACGCTTAATTTTTGCATTCGAAACCACATAAGATTCCGTCAATTTCTTTAATCTATCGGAGTTCAAAGGAAGTGGTAATACATCGCCTACCTTAACTATGGTAGATATTAAACCTTTGGACACATTCCAAAGCTTTACCTTCTTCTTTAATACCGACGCAATCAATTCAATTAATTCATTGGTTGATAAAGGAACATCATCAGCAAAGTTATATACTCCTGATGCTATATCCCTTTTATCTAGTATAGAATTAACCATAAATGACAGGTTATCAATGCTTAAAAAGGAACGTTGGTTCTCAAAACTGGCAAGAGGCCATGGCATTCCTTTTTCAACAATTTTATAAAGCAAGTTTAAATTTCCCTTATTGCCGGGTCCATGTATCATACATGGCCGAATAATAAAAATTCTTTTTCCTGCAGGCAGCTCTTTATTTAGGATATATTGCTCTGCCTCAAGTTTAGATTTTCCATAAGGTGTAAAAGGTTTGGCATTGACATCTTCTACCAATATGCCATCAGTAGTGTCAGCAACTGCTTTTACCGATGAGAAATAAAAAAAGTCTCGAATTTCTGATTTCAGGAATTCCTCAAAAATCGCAATAGTCAAATCTCTATTTACTTGGAAATATTCTATTTCTTGCGAGGTATTGGAGGTGTCATGTGCCTTTCCTGCTAAATGAATAAGTGCATCTGCCTCTTTTGGAAGCTCGTTAATCCACTTGGAATCCCGTAAGGAAAGTGGATAAACAGTTTTACCCTTTTCTTGTAGATACTTTATTAAATTTTGTCCTACAAAACCTGATGCTCCTGTGATAATTATGCTCATTAATCTAACAAATTATTTATTAATCGGATATACTTATTCACCACCACATCTTTGGAATAATATCTATTTACTTCCTCTAATCCTTTTGCTCCCATTTCTTGAAGAGATTGTCTGTCATGCATTCGTAGAAAATTGACCATCTCGTTTATCTTGGTCTCAAAATTTGAGGTCGTAATCAGACAGGCACAAGATATCGGCTTTAAGAAGTTGACAATTGGCGTGCCTTCTCCGGAACAAACCATTAATGGCTTGCCGCAAGCCATAATGGTGTATACTTTCGAAGGGAAGCCATGACCTTCCATTTCCTTGGACATAAAAATATACTGCAAATCTGCGAATGCCAATAATTTAGGCATTGTTTCTCGAGGTTGATAAGGAAGAACATGAACATTGGATAAACCATTTATTTTCACCTGCTCTTCCACATAAGATTTCATTACCCCTTCACCAATGACATAAAAATCAAAGGCTTCGTTTTTTAATAAAACCGCCAATTGAATTAAGGGCATCCAATCTTGTGCATGCCCAATATTTCCGGCATACATCAATTTGATATGATCATTCGGTGGAAACTTTTTTGGATCAAGACCCAAATCTACATCCATTATAGGTTTATAGAGTTCTGTGTCCACAAAATTAGGAATGATATGTAGCTTCTGCTGATCATCAAAGCGGTCGACAATAGTCTTATAGAATACTTCATCTATCGTAGTCACCGCATCCGATTTATTGTACACAAAGCGTTCTAACCATTTTAAGAATTTTATGATAAAACCATTCTTTAGCCCTCCTTGTTCAATCAAAAAGTCTGGATAAATTTCCTGTACATTGTAGACAACTTTCGCCTTTTTTACCTTTGCAATGAGTAGATTAATAAATCCTATAGTAAGTGGAGGCGAAGGAGATAGAATAGCCGAAACATTCTTTTCCTTTAACCCCAAGATAATCGCCATGATATGCCAAAAAACAAAGCCTACTAAACGTAAAGCTGTGGATTTGAATTTCTTCTGTGGCACATGCAGAACCTTAATCCCATCAAAATTACTTTCATAGAATAATCCTAAAGCTCGCTTTTTAAGGGGCTGTTTCTTTAGTTCTGATTCTAATGTGTTATAATGAGGGGTAGTGGTCAAAACCACTACCTCATATCCTTCCTTCTTGAATCCCTTTGCGATATCATTATACAGATATGCTGTCGATACCCCATCAGGACTAAAGGCAATACTATGGATTAAAATCTTTCTTTTCTTCTGCATTATATTTCTTCTGACCAAACGGTTCTTTTGATATAATCTGTATAGGAAATAATGATGCGCACTACTTTTTCAGATACATTTGGCATGGAATAATCAGCTACTGGTCTGAAATTACGTTCTTTACCGATTTTTTGTTGTAATACCTGCGTAAGACCTTGTAAGATTCTTTCTGGAGATAGACCAACCATCATAACGGATGCTTCTTCCATAGCTTCTGGTCTTTCATGTGCTTGACGGATATTAAGGGCACGGAAATTTAAAATGGAGGATTCTTCTGAGATGGTGCCTGAATCGGATAGTACGGCATATGATCTTTTCTGCAAAGCATTGTAGTCATGGAATCCTAAAGGTTTTAGGAATTGAATTTCCGGACGCATTTCAATTTGCATCTTATCAATCATATTCTTGGTACGAGGATGTGTCGACACGATGATTGGATATCCGTATTTCTCAGCAATCGCGTTCAGAGATGCCATTAAACCCCTAAAGTTTTTCTCCGAATTGATGTTTTCTTCCCGGTGTGAGGAAATCACAAAAAACTTACCTTCTTCCAAATTCAATTTCTCCAAGACATTCGAAGCATCAATCTCAGGTAAATAGTGGGTTAACACTTCAAACATTGGCGACCCTGTTTTGATGATACGATCAGCAGGTAAACCTTCGCGTAATAGGTATTCTCTCGCAATATCAGAATAGGTTAAATTGATATCTGCTGTATGGTCTACTATTTTACGGTTAGTTTCCTCTGGAACACGTTGGTCAAAACATCTGTTTCCTGCTTCCATGTGGAAAATTGGAATATGACGTTTCTTAGCCGGGATGGCACATAGACAGGAATTGGTGTCACCCAATACCAAAAATGCTTCCGGCTTAAGTTCTTCCAAAAGTGGATCAATCTTGATCAAGATGTTTCCTACAGTTTCTGTGGCTGTTTTTCCTGCCGCTTCTAAAAAATAATCCGGTTTACGAAGTCCTAAATCTTCAAAGAAAATTTGGTTCAATTCGTAATCGTAGTTCTGTCCGGTATGGACGATAATATGTTCTACAGCTTCAGAAGCATCTAAAGCCGATAATACACGAGATAATCTAATAATTTCTGGTCGAGTACCTACGACCGTCATTACTTTTAATTTTTTCATTTTTATTTAAGTATTAAACTGTTTCAAAATACGTATCTGCATCTGCCGGATTAAATGGCTCATTAATCCAGAAAATAGTGTACAAATCTTCTTCCCCAATGTTTTTTATGTTGTGGGTATACCAAATTGGCATATCCACATAGGCTGGTTCAGATCCGTCTAAGTAAAAATCCAGCACTTCATCAGTACCAATTTTACGTAACTGAATCAATGCCTTCCCTTTTATTACAGCAAAACGCTCTATTTTACGCGTATGATAGTGGTTTCCCCTGGTGATTCCAGGAACAGTAGTCGAAAAAGAACACTGACCGCCAATCCCAAGGCGAATAACCTCTACAAATGCACCACGAGGATCCACATGCTGTGTGAATTTAACTGGGAAATGAGTCTTGTATTCTATATACGAGCGATAAGTATTGAATAAATTGTGCTCAAATGAATCATGAATAACAGGAATTTCGCCAGCATCAAAATATTTGGTTTTATAATCCAATAGCAAATTCAAAACTTCGGTCACCTTTTTTGTAGCTGTAGGTGCAATCAATAAATCTGCCGTCGCCTTTTCTGCTTTTATTTCTTCAATAATTTTTTCTACCAGCTCCTGAACATAAATCAATTTTACTTCGCCATCATTGACTACCGTAGGAATTTCACCATGCGTTAATTGATGACAGAAGGTAGCAACAAATGAATTGTAGAATGGCTTCCCAAAAGCACCAAATACATTTGGAATAATCAATCCTGAAACCTTAGCTCCATTTTCAGCAGCCCAGTTCACTAGCGCTTCACGACCTTCTTTTTTTGATTTTCCGTAAAGATTATCTCGTTCTTCCTGTGTAGAAGATGAAATCAAGACATGTGGAGTAGATCCCGTACGTGTTAAGGAAGCGATTAGCTTTTCGACAAGTCCAATATTGGTTTCGTAAATTACTTGCTCGCTTTCATGACGATTCATTGCCGCTAAATGTACAATCACATCGCATTCGGCAACAAATTCATCCAATTTGGATGCATCTTCAAAGAATTCCTTTTGAAATTCTACAACAGAAAAGTTTTCAGGAGTTAATTTTAAAGTATGATATAAATGTTTTCCAACAAAACCATTTTGACCGGTTATTCCAATTTTTGTCATTACTGTATTTTATTAATAAAATAATCTAATGGGTAAGTATAATCGTCATTCTTCGCATTATCGATGGGGTAGTCTGAAAAAACAAGCAATTCGCTGTCAGCTTCTAAGGCTTGAAAAGCCGTGGCATACCCTGCCGATAAATGTAAAATCTTATTTTCCTTTGAATCTATTATTTCTTTTCGGACAGGCAGATCTTTCGAAGCTTCATCCCAATTGTCTATTGCCACAATATCTATTACAAATGAACCTGAAATAACATAAAACCATCTTTGCTCTATACGATGCGCTCTCCAACCTCTAATAAGCTCGGTATCCGCATTTTTAATGATATAGAATCGTTTCACCAGGGTCATGTCAAAATCATTTACAAACCTGATTTGACCTCTTTCGTCCTTGGCTATCCCGCCTTGAATTTCTTCAATCATAATATTAATAAGGATATTGCATTACATCTTCACCAAATACTTCTTTACGAATTAATGGCAATTTTGAAATAAGGTTTTTCAATCCTTCCACACCTTGTTGTTCCGTATTATGTGAATGGTAGTCTTCAATCTTTGAAATATCCTGCTCACCTTCGGAGAAATATTTCGCGTAATTTAAGTCCCTATTATCTGCTGGAATACGATAGAAGTCGCCCATATCCTCCGCTTTAATCATCTCCTCACGTGTACAAAGTGTCTCGTATAATTTTTCACCGTGTCTTGTACCAATCACCTTAACAGGAACTTCCTTGCCTGTTAATTCGATTAATGCTTTAGCCAGGTCACCAATGGATCCTGCAGGTGCCTTATTAACAAAAAGATCTCCAGGGTTACCATGCTCAAAGGCAAATAAAACCAAATCAACTGCATCCTCTAAGGACATGAAAAAGCGGGACATATTAGGATCTGTCACTGTAATAGGTTCGTTTTTCTGGATTTGATTTAAAAACAATGGGATAACCGAACCTCTAGACGCCATTACGTTTCCATAACGGGTAAGGCATACTACTGTATCGGTTAGATTACGAGCTTCTGCCACCGCCACTTTCTCCATCATCGCTTTGGAGATTCCCATGGCATTAATAGGATAAGCAGCTTTATCTGTAGATAAACAGATTACTTTTTTTACACCATTCGATGCTGCTGCACGAATTACATTTTGTGTTCCTTCCACATTGGTTTTTACCGCTTGCATAGGGAAAAACTCACAAGATGGAACCTGTTTTAGAGCTGCCGCATGAAAGATATAATCTACTCCACGTGTAGCAGGTTCTACAGATGCAAAATCCCTAACATCACCTATATAATATTTGATTTTATCATTTTTATATAGATTTCGCATATCATCCTGTTTCTTTTCATCTCGAGAAAATATGCGAATTTCGCGAAAATGATCTGTCTGTAAAAAACGATTCAACACCGCAGTACCAAAAGATCCAGTACCACCTGTGATTAACAAAACTTTATTCTTAATTTCCATGTAATCCGATTTAAAATAATTTTTCCTTTTCTTCTTTTGTAGGGTAATTGATTAGTACCGCTTTGTAAACCCCTTTGAAAACAAAGAGACTACCCGCAGCAACACCTATAATTTTATGTTTATCTATAACTTTTTTGATGTCTTCCAAGGAGCCAGCTCCTCCCAAAACGGTCATTGGTAAAGAGGTTTGTTCGCGTGCTTTGTCGATCAAACCAAAATCATATCCTTTCATCACACCGTCTTGATCAATTGAATTAATAATGATCTCTCCGGCGCCTAGCTCTTGTGCTTCCTGAATGAATTGAAATGGATTAATACCTGTACCTTTTTTACCATTGTGTGTATATACTTCGTAGCCACCAAACATTTTCTTTTTCACATCAAGTACCACAATGACCGATTGTGCTCCAACTCGGTCTGCAATAGCTGTAATAAGTTTAGGATTTTGTAAGACTGCCGATGATAGTGCAATCTTTTCAATACCTAGTCCGAAAATTCGCTGCGCCTGTTCAACGGTTTTTACCCCGCCTCCATAACATAAAGGCATTCTAGATTGATTGGCAATACGCTCGATCAAACTGTAATTCGGCTCATGACCTTTAACAGTAGCATCAATATCAAAAATAGCCAACTCGTCTACGGATTTCTCATTAAAAATCTTAACCGCATTGATGGGATCTCCAACATATTTGGGATTCTTAAAATTTACCGTTTTTACTAATCCATTATCCTGAATTAGTAGGCTAGGGATAATTCTTGGTCTTAGCATAAGTTCTTAGAGTTTAGCAAAATTATGTAATAAAATCTCCCCATATTGATGGCTTTTCTCCGGATGGAACTGAATACCATATTTATTCTCATGATGTGCAGCAGAGGCAAAATTAATTCCATAATCTGTAACAGCCATGACATCCTCTTGATGGTTGCATTCGAAATAGTAAGTATGTAAGAAGTAAAAGATAGCTTCTTTTTCCAGGCCCTTGAATAGGCTAATATCCTTAACGGGTTTCACATCGTTCCAACCCATATGAGGTAAACGAGTAACCTGTTTAATGGTCGATTCATCAAACTTACGCACCGAAGCATCAATCCATTTTAAACCGTCCAGTTTTCCTTCATCACTATGATTTGCCATCATTTGCATGCCCACACAAATACCAATTACAGGAACCTTATCCTCCAAAACCATTTTATCCAAGGTATCACGCATACCTGAATTATTAAGCTGTGTCATGGCATGATCGAAATGTCCTACTCCTGGCAGAATCAATTTCTCTGCTCCATGCAAATCTTCTTTGTTCCGCGCTATCTTTACAGGCACATCCACTCTTTTGTACACATTGACAAAAGCATTGATATTCCCTACTCCGTAATCAATTAATGTTATCATTATCTAAATAATCTCTTTTCCATACCTAATTTCTGCATTACCTGCGCTCCTAGTTTGATAATGCCCATTTTATTTTTGTAATCGTTATAGGTTTTATTTGGACCCTCAAAGATTTCTTGTAACTCAGCTTTGGTTAAGTCTAATTTATTAGCTACGTATTCAAACTCTTTTTGTAAGAATTCTTCGGATAACTCTGGACGCGAAATACGGTCAAGCGCCTCTTCTCTGGTCATCTGACCAGTTAAAATCAAAGAAGAAAAGTGCGCTCTACGTTTTTCAAATCCAAATTTGCGTGGCAACCAATAATCCTCATAAAATCTGGTAAAGCGCGATTCATGATGCTTATGTTGGAATGGCTCCCATCCAAATTTATCTTGCAATAATTGCTCAGCATCTGCTTTGATATAAGGCACAAGATTCAATGGTTTGAAAACTTCCATACCATATACATATTTGTAGTAGATCTTATAGCTTAAAATATCAACCAATGGAAAAGTTTTCAAGGGACGAGTTCCAAATTTACCATGAATATCTTTTACCAATTTTACATCGATTCCTGGGAAACCTCCCCATTCTTCGGGTTCTCTACAACATTCTGTAGAAAAATTTCCTCCAGTCAACACGTAGTTAATATTATTCTTACGTGCAAACTTATACAGGCCTGAGAAGAAGGCATAATCTTGAGGTAAATCCTGATCCGCAATTTGAGATTTTAAGAATGATCGCTGCAAGTCTTTCATTTCTTCCCAATTGATTACTTCCGTGTAAAGGTCAAGGTTCAAGCCATTAATCAATTTTTCGATATTCCCAACTGCCTTGTCTGTATTCCAGCCTGCATCCACATGGAATATCAATGGACGGATTCCCATAATCTCTTTGGCCACATAAGCCGCATAAGAACTATCTAATCCACCACTAAGACCTATAATACAGTCGAAATCCTTATTACGGCTTGTCTTTTTGATCTTGTCCGCAATCTTCATTAATTCTTCGTAGCCACGCTCATCCGTGTGCCAATTGGGAACTATATTTTCAATATAGTTGGTGTAATAATCACTCTCTCCCTTTTCATTGAATACAATATTTGGATCGGTCGTATCCATTATTGTCTTTGTACATATTTGGTATGGTCTTTTACTTTCCATAAAAATTATTTATATATTTTATCCCTTTTCTATTTTCGACAAAAATTCTTTCACATTATTAATTGATGAACTATATTCTCTGATTTTTTCATCATTCCAAGACCACCATTCACTTTTTAAAAGTTTATCAATGGTCTCGTCATCAAATCTTTTTCTGATAAGCTTCGCAGGATTTCCAGCCCAGATTTCATATGGCCCAATATCTTTTGTAACAACAGATCCCATCCCGATAACAGCTCCATCACCTACCTTCAAATTAGCTTTTATTAGAACATTGTTCCCGATCCAAATATCATTTCCAAGTTTAGTATTGGATTCTAATGAGAATTTATGTTTAGAAAATTTAGTGGGTAAATGATCTCTATTTTCATTGAAAACAGTACTAGTACTTACCCAATCAATAGTGTGTGAGGCTCCACCGATAATCACGTTTGCACCCACGGAACAAAATGATCCAATTTGAGTATTTACAATAATACAGTCATATCCTATATCAGTATATTTACCAAGTGAGACATTTACCAATTGACTTCCGGAGCATATTTTAGATCCTTTACCAATTTTTACGTTTACCAAAGCCTTTAGTCTAATCTTTTTTAACAACTTAGACCAATAATATTCGAGTTTACCTAACATATCTTAACCTGTTATAGCCTTTCTTGCAATTTCGCTATAGGAGAATTCTTTAAGCCCTTTTGTCATTGCAATTTCCTTCATATGTTTATACTTATTTTCTTCTGTAACAATAGAATTTATAACCTCTTCAATTTCTTTCGCAGTATCCAAATGTAAAAACTCACAATTTCCTCCCAAATCAACATGCGTCATTCCTTCCCAATATTTAAATATCGCAGGGGTACCAACTCCTACTGCCTGTTCCCACAAAACTGAATGCGTACCAGGAAAAATAATAAGATCAGCAAGTAAAAAATAATCTAAAATTGTACCTGAATTTTGCCAACCAACAAAAATTATATTGTCCGAGGTTAGCAATTTATCCATTGTTTTTTTCATCTCAGGAGCGATATTCCCAAAAACAACTAACTTTATGTTTTTATTATTCAAGTTTCGAACCGCCTCTAGAACTAAATGGATATTCTTTTTCTCATCAATTTTACCTCCAGTAACAATGATAAAATCATTTGGATCAATATTTAATTTTTGACAATAATTAAGTCGAATATCCTTCCTATTCTTATCTTGTAAAAGCTCATCATCTACACCCATAACTAATAATTCTATTTTGCTAGGGTCAATTTTATAAGCATCTCTTAAAAAGTCACAACGGAGGGGTGTTACACCATAAAATTTTTCCGTATACTTTGAAAGCACTTTGCCATAATGTCTCCATATAAAATGATGAAAAACATTTTTTGAAACCCAACTTTGGGCACTATTAATATAATCGGTATGACAATCGGAATAAACTCGAACGTTTGGATGCTTCTTCACATAACTAATAACTTTGGTAACATCCATAAATGAAAAATCATGCATAAAAATTAAATCTGGCTGTTCTGCCTGAAGAATTTTATCAAGATTTTTGTATCTCCTAATAAAACTATTTATTTTATGTAAAGGTTTCTTGTAATCAACACGGATTACCTTATACCCATCTTTGGTTACTTTAACCGATTCTTCATCTAGCAAACATGGCTTACCTTCTTTATCAAAAGATACTAATGAGGCAACAACAGTCACATCATGACCTTGCTTTACATGGTACTTCGGAAGCATATTCTCTTGATAAGAATAATCATCAATGTAAAAACATGATAAGCATAAGTGTACTATTTTCATATCTTATTTTTTTTAAATGAATTTTCAAGGACATCTACAAATCGATTTTCGAGGAAATAATTTCTTATGTTCAATAGTTGCTTATCATTGTGCCCATCATCAACATTGCTAGACGCCAAAGTAACATCACCTTTATTATAGATTGGTATTAACTCAATATTATCTTTTGATTTAACTAATCTTGTTCCATTGTACAAAGACATACTGTATAACCAAAGGTCATCGGCATTTTTACATAAGGTCATAAACAGATCTTTTTCTAAAACATCTTTGTGTAATGAATGTGGCGGATATAAAACACCTCCACAACCTGTAAGTAAAAGATCATAAGATGGCCCTTTAAAATCTGTAAGATATTCCCATTCTTTATATGGTCTAATCTCACTTTCATTAAAAGTTAATTGTAGGCCACGATGAAAACATACGCAATTTGGATATCTTTTACTTAATTCAATCAAGCGCTCTAAAGTATCCGAAGGATAAAAAACATCATCATCCACAGTAATAATTATATCTTCTGGATATTCCTTTAATGCATAATAATATTTTTTATGCGACCTTAAGTCTTCATCACATAAAACGATTTCCAAACCTCTTGACCTTAAGTCAAGAAGCTTTTTTGGTAATACATCTAAGGAGGAAAACTGCTCTTTTGATAACCATAAAATAATTTTGTCTGGTTTTTCTTTCTGTCTCAACATACACTCAATAACAATCCATATTCTGTTAATTCGTGCGGGGAAAGTTGTTAAACTAACAATAAGCCTATCTTTTTGTTTTATTGTTTTTTCCAATTTAACAGGGTTAAATAGGTTTGTTATATTAAACCAAAAAGGTGTAATAACATTAGCTACAATTCTTAAAAAAAACCGTTGAAGAGAATAAAATCTAATCTTTGTTAAGAAAGAATTTTTATCGATTATGGAACTATACCTTTTAGTTAGAAAATCATTCATAAATTATCCTATTAAACTTTTATGCCTTTTACACGTGTGATGTACCAATATATTATTACAATAGTCCCTGAATAAAAAATTGATCCAAAATAATTATTATTCGCAAACGAAAATATTAGGATATTACCGGTTATCACAAATATAATTTTGGAAATAAAATCTTGATGTTTAATGCTTGACACCCAAGAATGTCCAAGCATTGCACCCATTATGAAAAAAATGAAGGGTACACCAAAAAAAGAAAAATCGGATGCTAACCAAGTATAAATAGAGTGCCAATTTATTTTAGGATCAATTCCTTTTTGATTTAAACGGTATACATAAGTTTCCTTATCAACCTCCATTCCCATTATATTACCGATGTTAATTGTCTCCGGATTATTCCCTAAGAAATAGGTAAAATGAAAATCTAAATCAAATGCTAAACAAGTATGATAATAGCCTTGAGAAACATAATAAACAGTAAAAAGGTAGGTTGGTACTAAACTTTTTGGCAAACTATTTAAAAAACTGTTATTCTCATCAATTTCAGAACGACCTAAACTAAGTTCAGAAGAATTTACTTCTCCTCCTCCACCGCGTTCAACCAGATTATAAGTAAATACACCTAAACCAGCAATCCCTAACAAAACAATAACTACTGTTCTCTTAATTTTCTGGGTAAGCTTAATCTTTTTAATAGAGTTATTAACAAACATTACCAAGAGGAATGTCACTATAAGGTTGATAACGCCAAAGTTTGTCCCACGACCAAACCAAAAGAAAAATTCAATTGCTAAAAAAATTATAAAAATTATTTTTTTTGAAAGATTACTATATTTCCAATAGATGAAGCCTATAATAAAAAATAACTGATTAACTACAGAGATCACAGCATAGATAGACCATGGTATAGTAAAACCACGGCTTGGATCTATCGACATCTGATATCCTAATTGAGGTGAAGCAATCCCTATCAAGAGAAAATTGATCATTTCTCCAATTTGATGAGGATAAAACTTCAGTAGGTATGCATATTTAATTAAAAATGTACAGACATAAAATACAAACACAAAATTGATAAAACGCTTGTTGGGTTCAGGTATATAATTAATCTTATTCTTTACTCCATCTGCACCAATTTTAAAACCAAGGCCTAAGGCTATTTGACAAAATATAAAAAACAGAAAAAATACAAACAGATTTTCAGTTTTCCAAAATACTGGTGCCGTTAAGAAAATAAATAATGTTGCTAGATTAAATCCAACAAGATATTTTAAAGGCTTATATTTTAAAGCTAAACTAATCATAGGCTGTTCAAATTTTTATTAAAACTATCCACCACAGATTCAAGACTAAATGAGTCAATTACTTCTTTCCTATCTTCGTAAGTCATAATCTTATAATTTTCAATTGCAAATACCATTGCATTCAACAATTCTTCTGAATCGTGATTACACTGAACGATTGATCTTATTCCCTTAAAAAGATCTCTAGAAGGACTATTTTTACCAGTCTCAGAAATAATTATTCTATTACACATGATATAATTGGTAATCTTACTGGATAAAAATACATCATTTTCTATATCAGCATCAATGTCAATTAGAGCAGTTGCCGATTTATAATATGCGGATAGATCCTTAGCAAATGGCTCAACTAAAATTTTCTCTCTAGCTTCTGGTTTTATGTTATCTAACTTTCCAGGTTCAATTACACTACCAACGAAAATTAGCCTTGATTTTGGATAGGTCAGCAATAATTTTTCAAAGGCTTTGAAAACATAGTCTACTTTTCGAACACCATAAATCCCTCCAGTATAGACAAAATTATTAAACTCGTTTTCCTGAAGAACATAATTATGTTGTGCTGATATTCCAGGATTGAAAACAACATCAGCTAAAACCTTGTTTTCTCTATCAAATGTACTCAGTTGATAGTCTAACATCTTTTGATTTGAAGAAAACAATCCGTCAAACTTCGGTAGGTATTTCTTCATCATGCGGTAAACCCCTGCTCTATAAAATTCATTATCCGGCCATCCTTTAGGTGCTGGTATTGCATCCACAGAATAAACAGCTGCTTTAATTCCCATTTGCTTTTTCAATATTACCGAAGCTACCAAGGGTAGATAATGGTGAAATGACACAAAGCATAGTATTAAATCATAATCATTATTTAATACTTTTTTGGAATTTCTCTTGGACCAAAAATAATCGAATGGATTAATAGCAAATAAACCTATTAAGAATTTTGAAATTCTAGGATGAAGTTCAATATTTTTTTCGAGATAGATATTCTTGACCAGACTTAAATCTAAAGAAGGCTCAAAAGAAGTTACCAATAAATCAAGCTCATTTTTCTTTGACAAACCTTGTACAAGTCTTTCAAAAACGATACCTGGAGCGGTTCTGCCTATATTATCGGCAATAATTAAAATTTTCATTTATTAACCTTTTAATACATTTAAAACCTTCGATTTAATCAAGTTCTTTTCAAAACTTTCCAGTCCAAAACTATATACTGATATTATTATAGTTAATAAAGAAACCAAGCCGACTATGATAAAGTCAAAAATTCCATAATGTAAATGACTAGAAATATAATAAGGTATGCCCCATGCTATAAATGACACCAAGGATATTTTAAACAAAACCTTTAAAATATAATTTCGCAAAGGAAAATCAAGCATATTTTTTAATATCATCAAACGTGCTACTAAGGCCATCAAGGAGAAGACAATAGCTATAATCATAGTGATCTCTGCTGAATAACCCAATTTTAAAAATATATATGCAAAGGGAACATTGAGCAGTAAAATACCACTCACTATAATTTGATATTTTTTGACATTACCTGTAGCCTGTACCAAAATATGTAATGGACCGGATAAGGAAGTAATCAGCAAATCAAGTATAATCAACTGTGTAAACACAACGGTATATTTTGGCACGAGATTTAGCCACCAAGTAAGAACAGTTTCCGTTTCAATTAATAATGGAATAGAAAAAATAAGTAGTAGATATAATGAAAGTCTTGAAGAGGAAAAAACCATATCATAAGTTTCTTTAAGTTCATTCCTTGCATATCCTTTTGTTATAGCCGGAGCCAGTGCGATTTGAAAATTAGTGATTAAACTACTAACTGCTCCCTGCACTTGAAATGCAATTCCCCTAGCCGCATTGACAACCGTTCCAAAAAAGATGTTTAAGAAAACATTGACAACCTGCATATATCCTATTCCGGCGGCAACACCAACAAGATTCCATCCAGCAAACTTCCCCATCTCATTGATAAGGCTCTTATCCCAACTTAGAGCAATCTGTCTACATTCCTCAAAGGTCCTTTTACAATAAATTTGCTCCGCTACTTTTACACTGGTAGAAACAATAAATAGCAAACCCGCATAGACGATTAATTTATCAAAAGGAATTACTGGTAATAAGAATACAACTGCTAATTTCAAGACAACTTCACCTATTCCAATGAGGGCAAAAATATTCATTTTTTCATGTGCTATAATAACGGCATTATAAGGCACATAATAAACTGAAATGATAAATGAAAGCAGCGAGAACTGGTAAACCCAATTTGCTGCAACCATCCTATCTTCTGCTATATTAAGTTGTGTATTTAAAAACCATAATCCTATTGTTTCGGCTAAAATCAATATGATGCCTCCTATAATAAGATGTATAGTTATGCTGACGTTAAAAATAGTCTTCAGCTTCGTCAAATTACCCTGACCAATTTCGAAGGTCAGGAACCTTTGGGTAGAGGCCGTCATGGCATTATTCAAAAAACCAAACATAATGATAACCCCGGCAACAATATTATAGATACCGAAATCATCAACCCCTAGAATATTAAGAACTACTCTTGAGGTATACAAGGTAACAAACATGGAAAGTAACATCCTTCCATATAGCACTAAGGTATTTTTCGCTACTCGTTTATTAGCCTCCATTAAAAAATGTCTTTTAAATACACCGTATTACTTCATGTTGATTGATATTTATAAGTTTCTATAAATAGGAACTTATAAATATCAATAAAACCTTATTCTTGTTTACTAATCTTAAATTACAGTCTAGCGTCAACTAAAGATCTATCTAAACAAGCTTTTAAATCAAAAATTATGGATTGATCATTTCTAACTTTAGAGAAATCCATAGTTAAAAATTCATTATGCGAAACAGCAACCACAATGGCATCGTATTTTTTTCCTTCTAAATCAGAAATCAAATCCAGATTATACTCGTGTTTCACTTCTGCACTATCTGCCCAAGGATCGTAGATATCTACATTGACACCATACTCATTTAGTTCCTTGTATACATCGACAACTTTCGTATTACGTACATCTGGACAATTTTCTTTAAAAGTCACCCCTAGAATCAAAGCATTTGCCCCTTGTACCGCAATTCCTTTTTTGATCATTAACTTCACCACTTTGGAAGCAATAAATTCAGAAACGGAATCATTCACACGACGACCAGACAAAATCACATTTGGATGGTAACCCAACTGAACCGCTTTATGCGCCAAGTAATAAGGATCCACCGAGATACAGTGTCCACCGACTAATCCTGGTTTGTATTTCAAAAAGTTGAACTTGGTACCTGCTGCTTCCAATACATCATTGGTATCAATGCCAATACGATCAAAAATCAAAGCCAATTCATTCACAAAGGAAATATTCACATCTCTTTGAGCATTTTCTATGGCCTTTGACGCTTCTGCAACCTTGATGTTTGCCGCTTTAAAGGTGCCAGCCTTAATAATGGTTTTATATAATTGATCTACTTCCTCTGCTATTTCTGGAGTAGATCCTGAAGTTACTTTCTTAATGGTGGTTAAGGTATTGACCTTGTCTCCAGGAACAATACGCTCCGGAGAATACCCTACATAAAAATCCTTGTTCAAGGTTAAACCCGAGAATTTCTCTAGGATCGGCACACAGTCTTCTTCTGTACAGCCTGGGTAAACGGTTGATTCGTAAATCACGATATCTCCCGGTTTAATCACCTTACCCAACATCTCGGATGCTTTCAACAATGGTGTCAAATCTGGAGCATTGTAACGGTCAATTGGCGTGGGAACCGTCACGATATAAATCTCCGCCGTTGCTAATTCCTCTAAACTATTCGACGCCTTATAACCTTTCTCAAAATTATTTTCAGAAGCCAGTTTCAAACCTTGATTCAGCTTTTCTAAATCTGCTTCTAAGGTTCTATCCTTTCCTAAATTTAACTCCGCTACTCTTTCTTGGTTAATATCAAATCCAAGCACTGGGAAATGCTGTGAAAATTCAATTGCTAGGGGTAACCCTACGTACCCTTGGCCAATTACTGCTATTTTCTTCACCTAGTATATTTTATGATTGTTTACTGATTAATTATTGTTTTCCGTTCCTTTGATTCTCTTTCTCCGCTACGATCTTTCGCAGACCTGAGCTCGAAAAACGATGATCCCTACTGTTAAAGTAAAGCTCAATACCTTTTTCTTCACAATACTTTCTGCCTGTGAAATCGCGATCCTTATACTCATCACCAACGATACGCACATCCAGCTTAAAGGATTTTAAAATATCCTCCAAATCCTGCTCCGTAGAATAAGGAACTATTTCATCCACATAGATGCATCCTCGTAATTGAATATATCGCTCTACCACAGTTTGAGTTGGTGCATTTTTTTCCGGTCTATCCAAGGTAGGATCCATTTGCAAACCACAGATCAGGTAATCGCATTGGCGTTTTGCTTCAGCTAACATCATAATATGACCTGCATGTAGGAGGTCAAAGGTACTGAAGGTAATCCCCACACGTGGACCGGGATTATAATCCTTTTGTTTGTGCTTTTTTTCTTTTTTTTCCTTTTCCATGATGATAGTAATCTATAAAAGTGTCGTTGAATATTAATTTTTAAACCTATTCACCAATTGCGTAATACACAAATCCCAGTTCTTGTAATTTCTTACCATCGAGCAATTTTCTTCCATCAAAAATAAAGGCAGGTTTTTTCATTACTGACTTTATTTTTGCCCAATCGAGTTCTTTAAATTCGTCCCATTCGGTTAATATGGCCAATCCGTGTGCTCCATCGGCTGCGGCATAGGCATCTTCTTGCACTTGTAAGAGTGCTCTGTTTTCATCGTTACTGCGTGTCGCGAGGTAGTCTAAATCCTTGTAAATCTGTTCTTCACGAACTTTCGGGTCAAATACCGCTATATTCGCTTGCTCCTCCAAGAGGTGATCAGCTACATAAATAGCTGCCGATTCGCGTGTATCGTTGGTATTTTTCTTAAAAGCCCATCCCAAGAAAGCAATTTTCTTGCCATTTACCGTGTTGTACATGGTTTGAATGATCTTCTCTGCAAAGCGCGATTTCTGGTGATCATTGATTTTAATCACCTGATCCCAATAATCAGCAACTGCATGTAGGTTATAAGATCTAGCGATATAAACCAGATTCAATAAGTCCTTCTGGAAACAAGAGCCTCCAAAACCTACGGAAGCTTTCAAGAATTTGGAACCGATTCTGGAATCCTGACCAATGGCATGAGCGACTTCATCCACATTGGCACCGGTAGCTTCACATAACTCGGATATGGAATTGATGGAGGATACCCGCTGCGCAAGAAAAGCATTCGCCACCAGCTTTGATAATTCAGATGACCAAAGATTGGTACTGATCACGCGTTCTGAAGGTACCCACGCTTCATATATTTTTTTCAAGGCTTGGATAGCATCTGCATCCTCGCCTCCTATTAATATGCGATCTGGATTATGCAAATCTGCAATTGCCGTTCCCTCAGCTAAGAATTCCGGATTGGAAAGTACATGAAACTGGATTCCCTTTCCGGTATGGTCTAAAATATTTTTAATCGTTGCAGCCGTGCGCACCGGTATGGTGGACTTTTCAACAATGATCTTTGCGGACTCCGATACATCGGCAATTTGACGGGCACAAAGTTCGATGAACTTCAAATCTGCGGCCTGTCCCTTTCCCTTACCATAGGTTTTGGTCGGAGTATTGACAGAGATGAAAATCATATCTGCCTCATGAATGGCTTTCTCCACTTCGGTAGAGAAGAATAAATTTCTTCCACGGGCCTCAGCAACAACCGCATCCAAGCCAGGCTCATAGACTGGAAGAAGACTCAAGTCCTCTTGATTCCAGTCCGCAATGCGTTGAGCATTCAGGTCTACAACCGTTACTTGAATATGTGGGTTCTTTTGTGCAATTACCGACATCGTAGGTCCCCCTACATAGCCAGCGCCGATACACGTTATTTTCTTTATTTCCATTTGTACTTATTACGCCAAATTAAACCCTTTAAACCAGGTCATCTTGTTGATATAATATAATCTGCTGTACGATTTCCTCTTCTCTATCGAAATACAACTGAATGTTTTTCCCGAGTAATTGTTCCATTTTGGCGCTTAACTGCAATAAGTATGCCTTATCCAATTTATCGCCTATTACGAGTAATTCAATTGTTCCTGAATCGATCCCTTTCGCATAATCTCCCAACAGCGACACTAAACTAACTTCACCAGCCCTCTGTAATACATGATCCACAGCTTGATCGAAACCCAAATAGGTACGAACTAGATTTTGTAAAGATTGGAATAAAGGGTGTTCTGTGTTAGCTTGATAGTAGATTCGATTATTTTCCTGGAAACGGACTAAGTAGCCGGCATCGGAGAGCTGATTAAGCTCTTTACGGATGGCATTCGTTGATTCATTGAACTCTTCCGCAATCCCGCGCAGGTATCCCTTATTGCTGGATGTCACAAAGAACTTAATGAGTAACTTAAGTCTGGTCTTGGATGTAATGATCGAATCAAGCATCTATCTTGTGTGAGCAACAAAAGTACTCAACATTATATTAAAAAACAAATTCGTATGATTATATTGGAATTCTTAACAATTTGTTAATCAAGCTAGTTTAGACTTATCGAATTAAAAAAAGCGTACAGGTAAATTGCAATCGGTTGTCTTATCCATATAGCAGAAAAGCACTATTCCTCAGGAAGAACAGTGCTTTCTATAACCTAATGTAACTAAACAGCGAGCGTGCTATTCCTGACTCTTTGTTTTTTCTTCACCTCACCTTTAAATGGTTCGATTTGAAAATAATGGCTAACCATAAATTCTTCCTTAACCCCATTGAGTTTTTTGATGTAACCTTTAAGGACTAAGCCTTCTTGTTTTGGGGAATATTTTTGCATATAATCCGTACTAATGGAAATACCGATTGAACGCATGGCACTTTCGCCAAGCTGTCCTGGTGCTATAAAGAAATTCAATTTATCAAATGTATTGACTTGTATGTGTTTATTGGCACAACGTAATTCTGTCAATACAATTTCTTTTAAAGATTCTGCAATACAATTCGCTTGAAAGATGAAGCAACCGTATTGCCGATAGTTATCTGAACTCTGTGGATCCAATAAAACACGAACATGAAATTCAGCGTAGCGATTAAGAACATTCATTTTCTTTTTTTGAATCCAGAAATAACAAAATAATCCTCCAAGGAGGAGAGCAGCTAGAAAGTAATACATATTAATAAAGGGTTTAGTTCAAATAATTTCTGCGTAAAAATACCCATATATAGTTGAAAAATACAAGTTTTTGGGGGTGGACATTGGGTGGACATCAGCGAATAAACACTTACTAATTCTAGAAAGCCGCAAAAATAAAGCTCCAATTCGTCCATTTTTAAGGGACAAGTAGAAATACAGCAGTTCACTACATTTATTTAATGAAAGAAAAATAAAGACTTGTAAACATAATTACAAGCCAATATGAGTCGCTAATTATAGGCTCGATCTACTAAAATTTTTCTGTAATCAAGAATAGATTCAACTGAGTTTTCATCCTGTCATCTTCGTGCCTTCTCGAGGGTTTCAAGGGGTTTTCTTCGTATCTCCTTCGGAACTCCTTCGGAACTTGTTCGGATCTCGTTCGGATCTCGTTCGGTTAGAAGCGAACGAGATCCGAATCAGGTCCGAATAAAATCCACACGAATTCCGAAGGATTCTCGAAGTAAATCCAAAGAAATCTGGAGCTTCAAAAATGCCTAACTCGGAGAATTCATCTCATCAAGTTTCTTTTTTAACCTTTGTTTTGCTTTTTTTATTCCTTCCAGCGAAACCCCAAGTAAATCGCTCATGCTACGATTGCTGAGTTCCAGCTTTCCTAAAGCAATTAAACGGAGATCATTCTCTGTAATTTTAGGATACTTTTCTTTTTGACGTTGAAGGAAGTTGGGATGCACTTTATCAAAAACGTTTTTGAATCTCATCCAGCGATCATCGGTCATAATATGTGTTTCAAGCATCATATTGAGACTTTTGGCAATCTGTGTTTGGGATTCTGGGTCATGCTTATTTTCCTCCAACAACTCCCGACGAAGCCGGTTGATGGTTTGATCGTTTATTTTAATGGTATTGGTAAATTCTTGCAAGGAATCTTTAAGTACCAGCAACTCCTGATCGACCAATTGTTTCTCATAGGCTAAAGCCAATTGTTCCTTTTCTAAATGGGCACTGCGAATCTGGATTTTATTTTTTGTACGATTAATCAACAGCAGAACAATCACAAAAATCAAGATCAAAAACACACCCACATACTGATAGGTTTGTTTAATCTGCTGTCGTTTATTTTCGGCCATTTTAATCGCTTGTTCATAACGTTCCATTTCCCATTTCCAAGAAATCTTCTGCATTTCGCTATTGCTGTTTCGTTTATCTAGGGAATCCTCATAGCTAATAAAGCGGTGTAATTGCCGCAATTCTTCGTCAGGCTGCCCCATTCCCTTCGCGATTTGAGATAATGCTTTCGCAGCATCTCGTTTAAAGTTGAGGAAATAGGGTTTATCTTCCATTAGTCGAATACTGCTGTGCACATGTTCTTTTGCTTTTAACCATTGCTTTTGATCAATAAGCATACTGGCCAAAATAAGGTTGGCGCGCATGGCATCCAATAGTTCATTATAACGTAGGGATAAATCGATATTCTGTCTCACCAATGACATAGCCTTATCCTTATTTCCTTTTTCCCATTCAAAATCGGCCAAATTCCCAGCAATTATTCCTATCCATACGGAGTCTTTTGCTAGCTTGGCAGTCTGCATGGCCTGTATAAAATAGGTATGCGATTGGTCAAACAGGGAGTCGCGTCTTAAATAGACTGCAATGGAATTGGTCATATCGATTTGCTTTCGGCTGAGTTTCTCGGTGAATGGCAAAGCGAGTTTCAGGTATTCTACTGCTTTGGCATTATCGCCAATAAAGCTGTAAAAGCGCGCCAAAAAATTATAGTGCATTTCAATCAAGGGCACCTTTTCAGGTGCTATATTCTTCTGTAAATCGGCAGCTTGCAAAAAATACGGAAGAGCCTCCTTAACCGCACGGTAGGTAAAATAATAGGAACCATGCCGAACATTCCCAACCATCTGCAAGACAGGGTAATCGTTATCGAACACCAATTTTTCACCTAAAGAAAAGAAATGATCGGTCCTAGGGTTTACCCGATCAAAGGCAATGGAATAACCATCTGCCATCAACATGTAATAGGCCCATTTGAGCGGCACACTACGCTCCTTATTAGCAAGATCGAGTATTGGTTTAAGGTTTTTTTGGAGGGTTAGGGTATCCTGTTTATAATCCACCGGGGACATTAAAACTTTCTCCAATTGTTTTAATGGGTCCTTAGTGGCAATAATTTCATTCATATGCTGTCCCCAACTTAGGGAAATACCCCAAAGAAAAAACAAGCCTAAAAATAGAGTTCTGGTTAATTTGGTTTTCATGAGCTATAAATTTCGGGAAAAGTTGCGAGAAATGAGGAATGTGATGTGAGAAATGAGACCGCTGCGCTATTAGACAACAGACAACAGACAATAGAACCTGCAAAGTCTGTTTTCTGTTGTCTACTATCTGTTGTCTACTATCTGTTGTCTCTAGAAAAAATCGGGCGGACATTCCGTTCGTTCTCGTCGGGGATAAAACCCCTTCCTTCGAACTCTCTCAGTACCGCCCCTACCAAACGTGCTATCTAGATAGTTTGTTAGATTTGAGACCGCTTCGCTGTGAGATAGACAAAAGATCTAAGACACCAGACAAAAGACAAGCAAAATCTGTCTTCTGTTGTCTATTATCTGTTGTCTCAACTGTAGATAGACCTATTGGCGGGATATATTTATTGAACGGTATAACGGTCGAAGCATGCTTGGCCCTGCGGGCAGTATATAGTAGAAAGTAGTTAGTAGAAAGACCTATTGGCGGATTAGATTTTAGGGAGTTTTATAGCGGTCGAAGCATGCTTCGACCCTACGGTTATGGGTAAAAAAAATAATTTTCACGATTGTATGTAGGGGCGATGCATGCATCGCCCGTAAATTCAATTCTTTTCAATCTTATCATCCACAACTATTCTAAAGGTATAAAACTTAAGCGGGCAAACATTCCGCTGCGCACAGTATTGCCCCTACGCATGGGGTACTACAAAACAATTAAGAAACTATATAGATTGTACGTTAGGTAGGGGCAGCACTGAGTGAGTTTGAAGAAGGGGTTTTTCCCCAATGAAAACGAACGGAATGTCTGCCCGTTTTTGTAATTCTGTATTATTCTTAT
Source organism: Sphingobacterium lactis (assembly GCF_051951495.1). Taxonomy (GTDB): domain Bacteria; phylum Bacteroidota; class Bacteroidia; order Sphingobacteriales; family Sphingobacteriaceae; genus Sphingobacterium; species Sphingobacterium lactis_A. The sequence goes on from NZ_JBNHAS010000003.1 coordinate 68,260, forward strand.
TTCTTAAGTTAATATAGATTTTGATAAACGGGCGATGCATGCATCGCCCGCAATAGAATATTCTTTCTACAAGTCCTTTAAAACAACTCTGATTTTCAGACGTATGGTTTCTTCGGCTAGCCTCAGGATGACGACGTCTTGTGGGGAGGGAACACAGACTCTTCGCGTTGCTCTGTTTGTGAATAGCGGAATTGCTAACCCAACATAGGTCTAAATACTAAATACTATCGACTATATACTACCCTTTGGGCTCATCACCAACTTTTTCAAGTAATCGTAATAAACTCCTTTTAGTTCGGAGATTTGGGTTCGGAGTTGATCTTTGCTGATGTAACCTTTGTTCAAGGCTATTTCTTCCAGGCAGGCTACCTTTAGAGAGGTTCTTTTCTCGATGGTTTTAATAAATTCTGTTGCTTCGGAAAGGGATTCATGGGTTCCGGTGTCCAACCAAGCGAAACCACGGCCTAGAAGTTGTAACTGCAGCTTGTGCTGCTCCAAAAAATATTGATTGACAGAGGTAATTTCCAATTCCCCTCGTGCTGAAGGTTTAACGGACTTTGCAACTTCCACTACAGAATTCGGATAAAAGTACAAACCTACAATAGCATAATTTGATTTTGGCGTTTCAGGTTTTTCCTCAATGCTGGTGATTTTTTTATTATCGTCAAATTCCGCAACACCATAACGCTCCGGATCTTCTACATAATAACCAAATACTACCGCATCTCCTTCTTGGTGGACCTTAGCACGTGCTTCTTGTAGTTGCACCTGCAAACCAGCACCATAAAATATGTTGTCGCCAAGAATCAAGCAAACATCATCCTGGCCAATAAATTCTTCAGCAATAAGAAATGCCTGCGCTAAACCCTCTGGTTTGGCTTGTTCGGCATAAGAAAGCGATAAGCCCAACTGTTCACCATTGCCAAATAACCTTTGAAAATTCGGCAAATCCTGAGGAGTAGAAATAATCATTATTTCCCTGATATCGGCCAACATCAATACCGATAAAGGATAATAGATCATAGGTTTATCATACACAGGGAGCAATTGCTTAGAGACCACCTGAGTTAAAGGATGTAATCGAGTGCCTGAGCCTCCTGCTAAAATAATTCCTTTCATATCTTGCAATAATTATCGCTTATACTAATGTTCTGTTATGTATGATTTTCCAGCTTGAATAGCATTTCTTTTAAGCTCTTTTGCCAATCTGGAATAGCAAGCTTAAAAGTATGTTTAATTTTTTCTTTTGACAATAGGGAAAAAGCGGGTCTTTTAGCTGCAGTTGGAAATTCGGAAGTTGAAACAGGATTGATCTGACAGTTTAAGTTAGCCAACCGTTTTATTTCTTCAGCAAAGTTATACCAAGTTGTTTTTCCTTCATTCGAATAATGATAAATTCCTCCGACCCACAATTCGGAAACAATGATGTTCTTGATAGCCTCTGCGAGGTCCAAAGCATAAGTTGGGGAACCCTCTTGATCGGCAACAACTTGAATTTCATCTTTCGTTTTCATCAATTGAATCATGGTTTTGACAAAGTTTTTCCCATATATGGAGTACACCCAGGAAGTGCGGATGATAATCGCTTGAGGCAGGATCGTTTGAATTCCTAATTCTGCCGCTAATTTACTTTGACCATAAACATTAATGGGATTCGTTGTTGAGTCCTCCGAAAGCGGATTCGCCGAATCACCTTGGAACACATAGTCTGTAGATATAAAAATCAATTTGGCATTCCCGTCCTTTGCTGCTTTTGCAATTTCAATACTGGCTAAGTGATTGATTAAATCTGCTTGCTGTGGTTCTGATTCAGCCTTATCTACTGCGGTATATGCCGCTGCATGAATGATGTAGTCTGCCTTATGGGATAATACACGTTTATACAGCAAATCCAACTCATCCAAAGGTAAGGTTTCACGATTGACAAAAATAACATCAAAAGATTCGTCTGATTCCCAAATATCCTTTAATTCAGATCCCAACTGTCCACCTGCACCAGTGATTAGTACGCGTTTCTTACGCTCATCCATGCTCAATTTTATTTATTGATGTAACGGTCTATTGCCTGTTTAAAAGAAGGTAAATGTAAATCTTTCTCCGAAATAATCATTTCCTCAGGTGACAATTGCCAATCAATCGCTAAATCCTTATCCAATAAATCCACCCCCCATTCTGCATCCTTCTGATAGTAATTATCGCATTTATAGAAAAAGCCAGCAGTTTCAGAAAGCACTGCAAAACCATGTAGAAATCCCCTTGGGACAAAAAGTTGTCTTTTATTTTCGGCTGATAGATTTACAGCTAGGTATTGTCCAAACGTCTTAGACTCAGGTCGAGCATCGACAGCCACATCGATTACTTCCCCTTGAAATACTCGAACCAATTTAGCCTGAGCATGTTCAGCTAATTGTCCATGTAAGCCACGTATTACGCCGCGTGAGGAAAAAGATTGGTTATCTTGAACAAAGTCTACCTGAAGGCCTGTTTCTTCGTTAAATCGCTTCTTATTGAAACTTTCAAAAAAATAACCTCTTTGATCGGTATAGACCTGAGGTTCCAAAATGAGACATCCTTCTAATTTTGTTTTTATGATCTTCATGTAAAAGGCTTAAGCTTGTTTACCGTAATGTTTTTCGTAATAGGTTTGATATTCTCCGGAACTGACTTGGTTTAGCCATTCTTGATTGTTTAAGAACCAATCAATTGTTAAAGATAATCCTTCTTCAAAAGTAACAGATGGCGTCCATCCTAATTCATTTTTGATCTTAGAGGCATCTATAGCATAACGAAGGTCATGTCCAGGACGATCTTTAACATAGGTAATTAATTTTTCAGAACTACCGGCTTCACGTTGAAGTTTCTGATCCATTTGCTTACACAATTCCTTGACCAAATCAATATTCTTCCATTCATTAAATCCGCCAACATTATAGGAGCTACCATCTTTAGCTTGGTGAAAGACAAGATCAATTGCTAGTGCATGATCTAGCACAAACAGCCAATCTCGGGTATATTTACCATCCCCATAAATAGGAATTGGCTTATTATGGATAATTTGGTGAATACACAAGGGAATTAATTTTTCCGGAAAATGATTTGGTCCATAATTGTTGGAGCAATTGGTCAATACGGTCGGTAAACCATAGGTATCCTGATATGCACGAACAAAATGATCTGAGGATGCCTTCGAAGCCGAATAAGGAGAATGGGGATCATAACTGCTGGTTTCAGTAAACAAGCCTGTTTCACCCAATGTTCCGAATACTTCATCGGTAGAAATATGGTGGAATCGCTTTCCCGCGTAGTCATTCTTCCAAATTCGCTTAGCGGCTTCCAATAAATTAACGGTTCCCAGCACATTGGTTTTCACAAAAGATAAAGGATCCGTTATTGAACGATCGACATGCGATTCAGCCGCTAAATGAATAACCCCATCCGGTTGATATTGATCAAACAAGCTATCTATTAATCCCTTATCGGTAATATCGGCTTTACAAAAAATGTAATTTTCCTTCTGCTCGATATCATGAAGATTAGCAAGATTTCCTGCATAGGTTAATGCGTCCACATTAATAATACGGTAATCGGCATACTTCAGCACAAAATGACGTACTACATGTGAACCAATAAATCCTGCACCCCCGGTTATAAGAATGGTTTTCCTCATAAAAACAAAGGTAGGGAAAAATTGGGAGCAGAGATAGACAACAGACGTAAGACATCAGACAATAGACATGCAAAGTCTGTCTTCTGTTGTCTATTATCTGTTGTCTCAACTGTAGATAGACCTATTGGCGGGTTAGATTTTATTGAACGGTATAACGGTCGAAGCATGCTTCGACCCTACATTTGGGGGCATTAACACAAATTTTTTAACGAGTGTTTGTAGGGGCGATGCATGCATCGCCCGCATTATATTCTAAAATAAATAATCTAACAGCGTAGCGGTCTCATATCTCACATCTATTAGTGCAACGGTCTCCTCTCATCCTTTAAAGCAATTCTGATTTTCAGACGAATAGTTTCTTCGGCCAGCCTCAGATTGACCAACTAATTAGCAAAATATTATCCCGACATAGGTCTATATAATAACTACTTAATACTAATTACTGCCCATAGGGCTCAGGCTCTTCGCTTCGCTCTGAGTTGGAAATAGCAAAATATTATCCCGCCATAGGTCTAAATACTAAATACTTACTACTAACTACTGCCCGCAGGGCCTCTGCGGTCTCTTCCTAGTAGCCAACCCCTGAGCGACGTGGCTGTCTGATTGCTGGCCAAGTGCCCGGATTACCGTCTGGGCCTGCTGGTAATAGACGTTTTTCACGATTCACCAATTGTGGTTCCTCCGAAGCTTTATAGGTTAAGACAGCAGTTAAAATCACGTTGTGTAGCAAGTCATCGAACACCAGTTTATCATAGGTATCCAAATTGGTGTGCCAAGTCGCACTTCCATAGTCCCAAGATAGGGAGCTCAGCATAAAGCCGGGTACTCCTGCTGCAACAAAGGATACGTGATCCGAACCTCCACTACCTGGACTTCCTGGAAAATCTGTCTTAATATCTTTGGTGTATTCTCTTGGTACAGCGGATAACCAGCGACCCATAAAATCATAGGCATGTACAAAACCAGAACCACTGATATTGGCTACTCGGCCAGTTCCGTTATCCAAGTTGAATACGGCCTGGGTTTTCTCAATAACTTCGGGATTATCCAACACGAATGAACGCGATCCATTCAACCCCTGCTCTTCCGATCCCCATAGTCCAATTAAAATGGTTCGTTTCGGATTTGGAAGAACTTGTTTCAATACGCGCGCAACTTCCATCATTGCAATGGTACCAGTACCGTTATCGGTTGCTCCGGAACCACCTTCCCAAGAGTCTAAGTGAGCCGATAGAATCACATACTCATTCGGGAATTGGGAACCTTTGATTTCAGCAATGGTATTGAATGAAGGTACATTTCCTAAATGCTTGGAAGAAGTTTCCACTTTAATTTTTGGTGCATAACCCTTTTCCGCTAAACGATAAAGAATTCCGTAATCTTCTAGGGAGATATCCAAGGAAGGCACTTTATGGGATCGGGCACCAAATATTTTATTAGCGCCAAATTCCATAGACCAGTAACTGGTCAGTATCCCTACTGCTCCAGCATCCTCCAATACAGAAGGAATGGAGTTAGGCGATAAACCTGTGGCGCGGATTCTAGATGCCCAGGCACGATTCAGGGAATCGCGGTTACTTTGCATCTTCGCCAAAGATTCTGGGGTAGCATATTCTTTCCAGTTAGCATCCGGTCTACCGGTTGGCTGCGGCATGGAAATCATCACATACTTTCCTTTAACAGTCGGCAACCATTGTCTGAATGCTAATGAGTCCTTTATTTCGGGTAAGGTGATAACTTCCGCTTCGATAGCCTTTCCTTTGGTGGTCGGGCTCCAAGCCAATTGTGTTCCGGCGATGGATTTGGTTCTTGGGTGTGTCATATCGATATGGGAGATTCCCCTTTCCCATCCATGCCATTCACCAAACTGTTGGTTTTTAGCAGGTATTCCCCATTTTTCGAAAGTCTTTAATGCCCATTCATTGGCTTTGGTCATGCCAGGTGTCCCTACTAAGCGAGGTCCAACGACATCCAATAGTTCAAAGGCTAAATTTTCCAATTGGGAATTTCCTTTCGCTTCAGCAATGATCTTTTCGACCATAGGGTCCATTTTGGGTTCCGGACGCTGAAAGCGTTGGCCATGAGCCGTGTTCATCCATAATCCCGCAGTTAAAGTTATTAGAGCAAAATGCTTGACCTTAAATTGGGTGAATTCAGGTAATTTCATAAGTTTTTGTTTTGGGTTTGTAAACTAAGGTTCCCCTAAGGTCGCTAATTTATTCCACTAACAAACAATGTCCCAATTTAATTACAAAAGCTCCTGAAGATGGCTTCAGGAGCTTAATAAGAATATTTTTGCTTAATAGCTTAGTTTTGAGCAGTTGTTCTTTGCTTTTGCAATCGAATTTTCTAATCCTGCTGAGTTTCTCTTTAATTATTTTCTCTTGATATTTCAGCCTTTATCTCCAAGCTTTATATTGATTGATCAAGCCATTTGTGGAAGAATCATGTGTATGAATATCTTCATCACCTTTAAGCTCAGGTAGGATCTGATTCGCTAATTGTTTTCCTAATTCCACTCCCCATTGGTCAAAACTGAAGATATTCCAGATAATTCCTTGAACGAATATCTTATGTTCATACAGGCCGATTAGAGAACCTAATGCTTTAGGGGTAATGGATTTGATTAAAATAGAATTTGTAGGACGGTTTCCTTCAAATACTTTAAAGTTTTTCAGGACTTCAATTTCTTCAGGAGATTTGCCAGCCTTTTGTAATTCAGCAACAACCGTTTCCTCTGATTTTCCATTCATTAAAGCTTCCGTTTGGGCAAAGAAGTTGGATAGCAGCAATTGTTGGTGATTTCCAAGGGGGTTATGGGAATTAGCTGCAGCAATAAAATCACAAGGGATAAATTTAGTCCCTTGATGGATTAATTGATAAAAAGCATGTTGTCCATTGGTTCCAGGTTCTCCCCATATAATCGGACCAGTTTGGTAATCCACTCGATTTCCATTTCTATCAATATATTTACCATTACTTTCCATATCCCCTTGTTGGAAATAGGCTGCAAAACGGTGCAGATACTGGTCATAAGGTAAAATGGCATGACTTTCCGCATCAAAGAAATTATTATACCAAATGCCCAATAAGGCCATAATTACAGGGATATTCTCTTCAAATTCGGTGTTTCGGAAGTGCTCATCGGCTTCATAGGCACCCACTAATAGGGATTGGAAGTTATCAAAACCAATGGAAAGGCATATAGAAAGACCTATTGCCGACCATAAAGAATAACGACCACCTACCCAGTCCCAGAATTCAAACATATTTTTTGTGTCAATACCAAATTCAGCAACTCCTTTGGCATTGGTACTCAATGCCGCGAAGTGCTTCGCAACATCGGCTTGGTCTGCACCAGTCTTTAAGAACCACTCTTTTGCTGAATTGGCATTCGCCATGGTCTCTTGCGTGGTAAAGGTTTTTGAAGCAATTAAAAACAGTGTAGTTTCTGGATTTAGGTTCTTCAGGGTTTCGGCGATATGTGTCCCATCAACATTGGACACAAAATGCACGTTCAACCGTGTTTTATATGACTTCAAGGCTTCAGTCACCATCACTGGCCCTAAATCAGAACCACCAATACCAATATTTACTACATCAGAGATTTCTCGTCCTGTAAACCCCTTCCATTCACCGGAAATCACACGTTCGCTAAAAGCTTTCATACGATCAAGCACGGCACGTACTTCCGGCATCACATCTTGTCCATCGACCATAACAGGATTATCCGATTGATTGCGCAATGCGGTATGCAATACCTGACGACCCTCTGTTTCATTAATCTTTTCCCCATTAAACATAGCCTCCATAGCATCCTTCAATTGACATTCACGGGCTAATTGGAACAATAAGGCCATGGTCTGTTCATCGATACGGTTCTTCGAATAATCGAACAATAAGTCATTCAGATACGTGGAGAATTTATCAAATCGCGCGGGATCTTCTTGAAAAAGATCTTTCAAGCTTTTCTGATTGATGTCGATGTAATGATCTGCTAAATACTTGTAGGCTTGGGTAGTTGAGAAATCTATCTTTGGTAACATACAATTGTGATTTTCCTCAAATATAGGGATTAGCCATCAATCAATCTTTAATTTTATTTTATCTTTGTAGCTATGACCAAGGAACAAATACAAGACTTGAGGGATCGATTGGCATCCCTGAGGAGGCATCTTTGACATCGATGAGAAACGCGATGAGATAGCCCGCGACACCGAAATTACCTTACAACCTAATTTTTGGGACGACCCTAAAGCAGCTGAAAAAGTATTGCACGCAATAAAAAACCAAAAGGTATGGACAGATCAATTTGATCATGTTCAAGCTGCCGTGGAAGATACAGGCGTTCTCTATGAATTTTTCCAAGCTGGAGATGGTACCGAAAAGGAACTGGAGGAACAATACCAAATTGCATTGACTGATATCGAGGAATTAGAATTCAAAAATATGTTGAGTTCGGAGGAAGATCAGTTGGATGCGATTTTACAGATCACTGCAGGTGCAGGTGGTACGGAATCCTGTGATTGGGCTGCCATGCTGATGCGTATGTACATCATGTGGGGCGAAAAGCATGGTTGCAAAGTGACTGAGCAAGATTACCAAGAGGGTGATGTGGCGGGGATAAAGACCGTGACTTTACAGCTGTCGGGGAATTTTGCTTATGGTTATCTTAAGGGAGAAAATGGCGTTCATCGCCTAGTACGTATTTCCCCCTTTGACTCCAACGCCAAGAGACATACCTCCTTTGCTTCGGTCTATGTTTATCCATTGGTGGATGATAACATCGAAATTGACGTTAAGGACTCGGAGATTGAATGGGATACCTTCCGCGCTGGTGGTGCTGGAGGGCAGAATGTCAACAAAGTGGAAACTGCAGTTCGCTTACACCACAAACCGACAGGCATCATCATCAAGAACCAGGAGTCACGCTCACAATTACAGAACAAGGAAAATGCGATGCGCCTATTGAAATCGCAATTGTATGAAATCGAGATGCGCAAGCGTCAAGAAGCAACCGCCGCTATTGAAGGCAACAAAAAGAAAATAGAATGGGGATCCCAAATCCGTAATTACGTATTGCACCCCTATAAGCTAATCAAAGACCTTAGAACCAATATGGAGACTTCCAATACCCAAGCGGTGCTGGATGGTGATCTGGATGAATTTCTTAAGGCTTATTTGATGGAGTTTTGATGCGTTGAGACAACAGATAATAGACAACAGAAAACAGATTGGAGGATATACTTGATGGCGGGCGATGCATGCATCGCCCCTACAAGCAATCGTGATTTTATTGTTTATAAACGCAATAACCGTAGGGTCGAAGCATGCTTCGACCGATTTTTAATCATATCCCTATAAAAGAATTTGCCTTAAAGGACCGGTAGAAAGAATTTTGTAATGCGGGCGATGCATGCATCGCCCCTACAAACAATCGTGATTTTATTATTTATAAACGCTATAACCGTAGGGTCGAAGCATGCTTCGACCGATTTTTAATCATATCCCTATAAAAGAATTTGCCTTAAATGACCGGTAGAAAGAATTTTGTAATGCGGGCGATGCATGCATCGCCCCTACAAACAATCGTGATTTTATTTACACCAATAGGTCTATCTACAGTTGAGACAACAGATAGTAGCCAACAGAAAACAGACTTTGCAGGTTCTTATGTCTGTTGTCTATCGTCTGTTGTCTCAACTCTATTCTCACGCTATTTTTTTTTCCATTTCCTGGAAGAGGGAAGCGTTACGGATTGTGCAGTCTTTTAGAAGTTCTTGGATGTTGTATTTTCGGACGACACTTTTAAGTGCTTCAAGGTGTCGTGTATGGTGCATGTCTGTGCCGACAAAGTCGTACATTCCGGAACGGATAAGTGTCAATGCAGCAGTTTTCACATGCTCGCCATAGTACTTACTGATGGACAGCAGATTTAATTGCAGCATACAGCCGGCATTCTTGATTTCTTCAAAGATCTTGAAGCTGTTGTGGTAGTAGTTATAACGCTCTGGGTGTGCTAAAATAGGTTGGTAACCTTTATCCTGAATATCCTTTATCATGGTGAAAAGGGCTTTGGATTCGGATAAATAAGACATTTCAATCAACATGTACTTATCAGCAATCAAACAAAGGTTATTTGCTTGTACCCAAGAGTCGAGTTGATCGTCGATCATATATTCCGCACTATATTGTACGTTAAATTCAATTCCTTTATCTTTTAATCCTTGTATTAAGGTTTTATGGGCATTACTGATGGTTTCGGGTGTATTGTTATGCACTCCGGCCATAACGTGCGGTGTACAGACCGCATGGTTAATACCTAATTCCTTAAGACCTAGGATTAATTCGATGGACTGTTCTACGTTCTGACTACCATCATCAATGCCAGGAAGAAGGTGATTGTGCATATCCCAACCAATCCAAGAAAGGTTTTGATGATTCGAATGGTTGTTTACTGTTTCCTTTTTTCCAAATAAATTTGACCAAAATCCCATAGCGTTTGTTTAAAATAAGTAATTGGTTCACAGGTTAACCTGTATCAAAAGCAGCACAGCATTAATACTATGTTAATACATATTTAACGAATACGAAACATATAACGCTACAGCTTCCAATTAAATTAATTCAGAATTCTCCTTCTCTAATTGTTCGTAAACCTGTTTTACATCTTGTGCTCGGCTTCTATCGAGGACTAAAACGGCATCATCCGTATTAATCAACATGCAGTTGCTAAGCCCCACGAAAACAGTGTGCTTATTAGTACCTACAACAATATTGCCATTTTCATCTTCATGGTACCCCTTTTCCTTAAAATAGGTATATAAAGAATCAAAAGCCCCCATATCAGACCAATTAAAGTGTGCTGGAACGACTTTAATCAGGTCACTTCTTTCCAATACGGCATAGTCAATACTCTTGGAAGGAATCTGCATGGAGTGTTCTTCATCGAGGATTAAATCCTCAGCATATTCGAAGGCTACTTCAGAAGTGGCATATAATTTTGGTTCAAAGCGCATTAATTCTTCCAGGTAGACCCCTGCCTTGAAGCAGAATATACCGGAATTCCAAAGGAAGTTACCTTTCTTCAGGAAATCACGTGCGGTTTCCTCATTGGGTTTTTCGCGAAAAGAAAGTACTGTATTGCCTTGTTGTTCGATATAGCCGTATCCTGTTTCAGGTCGTGTAGGAATAATCCCAAAAGTAGCAATGAAACCCTCTTGCGCAAATACAATCCCCTGGTTGATGGCTTCGGCATATGCTTCCTGATTTTCAATCAGGTGATCGGAAGGCGTGACAATAAGGATATCATCTGGATCAGCATGGAAAGCAGCGAAAGCGATTGCTGCAGCCGTATTACGTGGAGCAGCTTCGGCGATGATATCATGCTCTACAGCCTTTAGAAATGGCTCTGCGAGATCTTTATTCTGGATGGACCCTACCAAGATTACCTTAGAGGCCAATTCTTGATTGCGATCTACGGTTAATTCAAATAGTGTTTTCCCTTCAAATACAGGCAGATATTGCTTAGGCCTAGCTTTTCTAGACAGAGGCCATAGCCTAGAACCCACTCCACCTGATAAAATAACATTGATAATCTTACTCATAATTACCCTAATTTTTTGATATGAATAGCTTCGTTCCTTTTTAGGAACAGTTCTGCAGTTGCACGAGCATCAGAGAGTGCATCATGGTGCTGTAATGGAACAGCCATGAGTTCACAGCAGATGCTCAGCTTCGTACGTTCAAAGCCTAATGCACGGTAAATTTTACTGGTACAATCCCAAGTATCTGCCAATTGTAGTTCCGAATAGGGCAATTGATAGAAAGACATGGTCTCTTTCAAGACCGATCGATCAAGGAGTTCATCATGTGCCACCATATGTTGGCCTTGGATAAGATCTTTGATAATGGGGTATATTTCCAGAAATGAAGGGGCTTGTACGGTATGTTTAGGTTTGATACCATGCACCCGAGAGGTTTGCCACATGTATTTGTTTTCAGGCGGCTGTACTAGGCTGTAAAATTCATTACTGATTTTACCGTCCTGCACATTCACGATCCCTACTGCACATACACTGTTATATTTGGCCGTAGCCAATTCAAAATCTATCGTTGTAAATGTTTCTAGCATGTAACGCAAATGTACTTAAAATTCTAATAGCCATATTTACCTTTCCACTTCTCACGCAAAGATTGTCGTAATTTTTCCTCAGCACTGTTATTTCCTGGATCATATAAGGTGAGTCCACTGAGTCCGTCTGGCATATACTCCTGTTGTACAAAGTTGCCCGGAAAAGCATGTGCATACTGATAATCTGTTCCGTAATCCAGTTCTTTCATCAATTTTGTTGGGGCATTACGTAAATGAATTGGCACAGAAAGGTTCCCTGACTTTTTCACGATAGCCTGCGCTTTATTGATGGCCTCATAGGCTGCATTGCTTTTTGCCGAGCTTGCCAAATAGGTCACACATTGCGATAGGATAATCCTTGATTCTGGCCAACCAATAACATTGACAGCTTGAAAACAATTATTAGCCAATAGTAAGGCATTCGGATTGGCATTGCCAATATCCTCCGATGCTAAGATCAATAAACGACGGGCAATAAATTTAGGATCTTCTCCTCCTTCAATCATCCTTGCCAACCAATATACGGCAGCGTTGGGGTCTGATCCACGAATAGATTTGATAAAAGCGGAAATAATATCGTAATGCTGATCGCCTGTTTTATCATATCGGATTCTATTTTGTTGCACATGTTGGGCGACAAAAGCATTGGTAATCGCTTGCTGTTGGTGATAGGCCGCCTGACTAACAAGCTCCAATATATTGAGTAATTTACGGGCATCTCCAGAAGATAGCTGCAATAAGGCTTCGTATTCCTCAATCTGTATCTTTTCTTCTTTGAGGTAAACATCATTTGCCAAAGTATGGTCTACAATAGCAATTAGTTCGTCTTTAGACAGTTCATTTAGAACATAGACCTGACAACGCGATAATAATGCTGAGATAACCTCAAAGGATGGATTTTCAGTAGTAGCACCTATTAAGGTAACTGTTCCACGCTCTACAGCACCTAATAGAGAATCTTGCTGCGACTTGGAGAAACGGTGAATTTCATCAATAAACAAAATAGGTTGCTCTTGATTAAACTGTCGCATTTGTTCTGCCTTATCAATAACCTCCCTCACGTCTTTAACCCCAGACTGTATAGCACTCAGGCTGTAGAATGGACGATCTAAGGCTTTGGCGACCAAGAGTGCCAAGGTCGTCTTACCTACGCCTGGAGGGCCCCAAAAGATCATTGACGGGATGGATTGTTGCTGGATGGCATTCCAAAGTACAGCGCCTTCTCCAATAATATGTTGTTGTCCTACATAGTCTTGGAGTGTCTGCGGTCGCATTCGTTCAGCCAAAGGTACACGTGTTGCCATAACTAACAAATTTAGCAAAATTGATTGGAGATACGAGCGATGTGTAGGGAAATAATTTGGAGACAATAGATGATAGATAATAGACAACAGATTATAGATTGTAGACAACAGATTATAGATTGTAGACAACAGATTATAGACGACAGATAATAGACTTTGACATTGGCGGGCGATGCATGCATCGCCCCTACAGACATTCGTGATTTTATTTACGCCAATTGGTCAAACTATTAAATACTGGGTACTTAATACTACTATTTAGGCGGGCAGACATTCCGCTGCGCTAAGTACTGCCCCTACGCGTGGCTGCTATTAAACGCCTAATATCGAACTATCTAGATCGTACGTTAGGTAGGGGCGGTACTGAGAGAGCTTGAAGATAAGGGATTTATCCCGTTCAAAAGCGAACGGAATGTCCGCCCGTATTTTAATCATATCCCTATAAAAGAATTGCTTTAAAGGACTTGTAGAAAGAATTTTTTATTGCGGGCGATGCATGCATCGCCCCTACAGACATTCGTGATTTTAATGTTTTTCTTACCCATAACCGCAGGGCCAAGCATGCTTCGACCGTTATAACGCTCCATAAAATCTAACCCGCCAATAGGTCTATCTACTAAATACTGAGTACTATATACTGCCCGCAGGGCCAAGCATGCTTCGACCGTTACAACACTCCATAAAATCTAACCCGCCAATAGGTCTATCTACTAAATACTGAGAACTATATACTGCCCGCAGGGCCAAGCATGCTTCGACCGTTATAACACTCCATAAAATCTAACCCGCCAATAGGTCTATCTACTAAATACTGAGTACTATATACTGCCCGCAGGGCCAAGCATGCTTCGACCGTTATAACGTTCAATAAATCTATCCCGTCAATAGGTCTTTCTCCTTTCTCCTTTTCTCTTTTTTCTTTTGTCTGTTGTCTGTTGTCTCACAGCGCAGCGGTCTATATACTATACTGCCCGCAGGGCAACAAAGCGATCTTAATCAAATAAAAAAGGGACGATAATCGTCCCTTTTTTATTTGAAGCTACTTCTTAAGCTTGATATAATCTATCATGACATTGGCACTTTCGTCAAGGACGAAGTCATAGTCTAACTTTGGTTGAGGTTGTCCTTCTTTCCAAAGTGGCTTACCTAAAAATGCCAATTGTTTATTGATGCGATCACGGTTTTTAAGACGGATTTTTTCGCGTTCAGCTTTCAACTTGGTTTCATTTAAGCTAATAGCCGGCATCTCTTCGTCTTTATTAAATTCCTCGATATCCTCCATTAAATAAGAGTAAGCTGGTGATTTCACCATTCTAGTTTTATGAATTTCATTCAGCTTGTTGTTGATATCCTTCAAATCGGCAATCTTCTGGAAGTTTGTCGATTTAATTTGGTCCCAAGGTAAAGCTGCTTTTTCGGAGCTTTCACCAAATTTCTCTGCTGTATATTGCGTAGGGAATGTCAAATCTGGGGTTACACCTTTATGTTGGGTACTGCTCCCGTTGATACGGTAGAATTTACCCATAGTCAAGTTAATCTGTCCAAATTGAGGGGCTCCGTTAGGGGTGTCTGGGTCAGAAGTTCCTGAAGCTTTAATAAGTAGGCGTTGTGTCTGACTGATAAATCTAGACATGTCCATCGCACTTTGCACTGTTCCTTTACCATAACTGGTGGATCCTAAGATAACACCACGGCCATAGTCTTGGATAGCACCAGCAAAGATTTCCGATGCAGATGCCGAGAAGCGATTGATGATGACCCCAAAAGGACCTTCCCACGCTAATCCTGCTTCTTGATCTTTCTCTATCTGAACATTATTACGCGTATCACGAACTTGAACCACTGGGCCTTTATCAATAAATAAACCTGTTAATTCCACTGCTTCTTGAAGTGAACCACCACCATTATTACGTAAATCCATCAATACCGCATCAACACCTTCTTGTTTAAGCGTATCTAACAATAAACGTACATCTCTTGTGGTACTCTTATAGTCACGATCTCCACGTCTTACCGCTTCGAAGTCGATATAGAATTTTGGCAAGTTGATAATTCCGATTTTATAATCTTTACCATCTGGGCCTTTAATTGTTTTGATTTCACGTTTTGCTGACTCTTCTGCAAGAATAATCTTTTCACGAGTTAGAGTTACAATACGTGGTGTTGCTGATGCAGATGCTCCAGCAGGAAGTATTTTTAAACGAACTACTGTTCCTTTTTTACCTTTAATTTTAGCTACAGCTGCATCAATACGCCATCCTACGATATCTTCAAATTCGCCATTTCCTTGAGCTACAGCAACAATTCGGTCGTTAATTTGAAGCGTTTTATCCTTGTAGGCTGGTCCACCAGGGATAATCATCTTAATGGTTACCATTTCATTCTCCATCTGTAATTGTGCACCAATACCTTCCAAGGTATTAGACATGCTTTCATTAAAGCTTTGTGATAACGAAGGGTTGAAATAGTTGGTATGTGGGTCAATAGCATCCGTAAATGCTGTCATGACAGTTTGAAACGCATCGTTTGAATTGGTTTTCTTAACCTGCGAAATCAAGTTGTTATAACGGCTTTTAAGTGTCTCTTTATTTTTGGCTTCATCCACTTTTACAGAATCGCTACCAGCCAATTTCAGGTTCAACAAGTCATATTTTACACGCTTGCGCATTTGATCTTTTAATTGCGCATCCGTTGTAAACCACTTTTCCTTTTCACGGAAACTGTTGTAAGTTTCGTCTTTCGTAAAGTCATGCTTAGCATCCAATTCAGCTAAGGCATAATTCATCGCTTGCAAAAAGCGATCAACATACTTACTATAAATAAAGAAAGAACTGGTCAGATCTCCTTTACGGAAATCTTGACTCATGTTATTCCTGAACTGTTGGAATCCATCAATATCCGATTGAAGCATGTAATTCTTCCCAGGATCAATCATCTTGATCAGGTTATCAAATACAATATTGGAAATTGAATCATTCATTGGTACGCGCTTGTAGGACTGATATTCCAATAATTCAGCTACTGTTTTCGCTATGATTTCGTGTTGCGTGGTAGGTTTCAAGACCATTCCTTCTTGATCTAGATTCACACGTGGTTTAGCGCCACAAGCAACCACGGAAATTAACGCAAGACAAAAAATGAGATTTTTAAACATATATTCTGTAAACTTTAAATAGTACAATTTATTTGGTTGATGTGGTCTTTTAATTGTGTGACTGAACATTAACCGTTAAAATTAATTAAAATTAACAATAAGCAATGAAGTGCAAACGTAAAATATTCATGGGAATTGCCAATTTTGATGCTTTTTAATACTTTTTAACAAGCCAAGACTAAGTAAGGAATCAAAAGTGGGGCCATAAAGGATTATTTTGTTTAGGTTCCATGTGGAAAAACCTCTTGACGCAACTGCCAATATTGTTGAAGTGCGGTCTCAGCCTCCTTAAAATCACCCATTAGGAGATAAATATCACCAAGCTTATCATTTATTGCTAAAGAAAGTACTTTATTATTTTCACTATCTGCTAATTCAAGTGCTTTTTCCAATTCGGCTTTTGCGACACGGTAATTTTGCTGAACATATTTGGAATAGCCTAGCATATATTCGATTTCTGGAAGATCATTTTCAATATTCTTTGCTTTAGCTAAATCTCTAGCTTGAATTAAGAACCATTGTGCTTCCGTATGCTTGTTTTGCATTTGGTAAATACGGGCTAATTTAATCCAGGCTTGTACTTTTCCATCATATGCCTTTGCCCTATTAAACAATGGGATAGCGCGACGAATAATGGTGTTTTCAGCAGCACGGTAATTCTTGTTATGTGCTTCTGTCATCGCTATAGCTAATAAAGCGATTCCTTGATCTGCCTGATTTTTCCCTGCTATAACACGCTTTAGATAATTCTCTTGCAAGGCTATCGCATCCGTATTTTTACCAGCATAGAGATAGGCATTGGATAAATTGTACTCCATAACTGCCTTTTCATCTTGAAAATCACTAGCCTGAAGCATATTGATTCCACGGACTAAAATGGCAATTCCTTTATTAAGGTCTCCAGCTTGAATGGCTTGCAAAGCATATTCATTGGCTAAACCGGCTGCTAATGCTTTGTTATTATTTATTTCGAGCTTTTGAATTAATGTATTCCAATCTTGCTCAGAACTTGGAAAAGGATTGAAATTCTGCTTCAAGTAGCCCACATTATCACTGTGCTTAAAATCACTCAACAAATACTGATAATCCAATTGACGGGCTATGGAATCAAAAAAGCCTTTCTTTTCCTTATAAGAATCCACTAATTCTTCCTCCTTTGTTCGAGGCGGAGGTAATACATATACTTTTGGGCCTATTCCTTGAAATTCGGGATTATACTTTGTAACATATCCAGCAGGATCCAACTCCATCTTTCCCTCTTGTGCCTGTACAGCTACTATTGAAAAAATAGAGCCTAAGGCTAATAAAACGCGCATTTTGTTCAACATCAACTCTTTTCGTTTTAATCAAATATATGAAATACTATTAAGTAAATCATTGTTCTGAATTAGCGGAACATGAAAACCCAATAATTGTTTAACTAAATAAATAATTCTGTCGAATAATCTTTACCCTTAAAAATAAGAAAGTCGATACTACTATCGACTCCTATTTTTTACTTTAAAATATTTTTGTAGTTCTACTAAAAAGGGTTTTTCCACATCATGCTTTCCACTGGTCTAATGGTCTTGCTATTGTATTTGGCATTTCCTTTAGAATTATAGAATGTTTCAATTTCACCTTCCACTACAAAATAAATTAACTGTCCGATTGGCATTCCTGCATAAACTCTTACCGGCTGAGCAACTGAAATTTCTAATGTCCAAGTATTACAAAAGCCTACATCGCCTTTACCGGCAGTAGCATGAATATCAATTCCAAGACGACCGGTACTTGATTTTCCTTCAAGGAAGGGTACATGGCCATGTGTTTCGGTATATTCTAAGGTTACCCCTAAATATAGAGTCCCAGGCATCAGGACAAATCCTTCTGCAGGAATTTCAAAATGCTCAATTTCATTGTGTTTCTTGGCATCTAATACATCATCCTTATAGGTGGCAAGGTATTTTCCTAAATGTACATCATAGGAGTTGGTTCCTAAGCATTTTCTATCGAAGGGTTCAATGACAATTGTACCATTGTCGATTTCCTCTAAAATTCTTTTATCTGATAAGATCATAGTTTGAGCTAAATAGCTGCGGCAAAGCAGGATTCAAAAATACATTATTCAAGGATAGCACGCAAATTAAAGGTTCGTAGTCTATTAAATGTTTTCCAATAAAACTTTATGCGGGTGAATGGGTTAATATTGCATTTAGACGATGAATTTTAGGAATCATTAACATTCTAAGCCTTATATTTGATTATGGCATTAGCATATTTGAAAGAATTGGATGCAAACAGCCGGATTGCATTATGGAAAATTGAAGAATCGGCGGAACAGTTGGTGAGCTACTTACAGTTAGATGATGCTGAAAAAGCCAAACTGGAGAGTTTAGCAAAAGGAAAAAGGACTTTACATTGGCTTGCCACCCGTGTATTGTTGCGTTATTTATTGCAGACGCCCGATTATATTAATTGTCCTTCAGATCCGAATGGCAAACCATACCTTCCTGATTTCCCTTATGAAATATCGCTTACTCACTCCTATGATTATGCTGGAGTCATGCTATGCTCTACAGGAGTTTGTGGAATAGATTTAGAAATTGTCAAGGAAAAGGTTTTACGCATTCAACACAAATTCTTAAAACCAGAAGAGTTGGCCTTTATTGATCCTGAACATCAAGTAAATCAACTTTACGCATGTTGGTGTGCTAAGGAAGCCGTCTATAAATTGCAAGGGAATCGTGGGGTATCATTTTTAGAAGATATGCTAATTGAACCCTTCCAATACACTGCACAGGGAGTCATGAATGTGCGACTAAACAAATCTGGTAAAGAAGAGCGGTTTCAAGTCTATTACGAACGTTTTAACGAGTATATGTTAGGATATGTCAATGTCTAAAGCATGATCTACTCGTCCAGTTGATCTTGTAGTCGATCTTTCTTTAGTGATAGTCGTTTATTTGCTTTATAAATTCGAACAGCGATTAGAAAATACGCCAGCAATAAAGGACCATAGACCAAACCGATCAGTCCAAACAAGGGTAAACCGATAATCACACCTACCACCGTAATAATGGGGTGGATATCTCCGACTTTTTTAGCAATGACAAGACGCAGGACATTATCGATGTTGATAACAAGTCCGAAGCCCCAAATCAGTAGTCCGACACCTTGCCAGGTTGCCCCCTCAGTGAGCAGTACCAAAGCGGCAGGAACAAATATTAAAGGTGGCCCAAGCAGCGGAATGAAGGAAAGAATAGCACAGATAACTCCCCAAAACAAAGGATCCTTTGCTCCAAAGATAATAAAGCCAATGGCCAAACAGCCACCTTGTATAATGGCAATAATCGTTTGTCCAATGATATTGGAATAGGTTATGTTTTTCAACTCTTCAGCAAACACAGTAGCATTCTCATCATCAAAAGGCAAATAGTGCACTAGACTGCCTTCAAAACCTTTGTAATTCACAAATAAGAAGTAAAGTAAGAAGTACATCACGGTAATTTCTAAAAATGCATTGGCAGCCCCACTTAAGGTAGAAGTTAATAAGCCCGCCAAATAAGTAGAACTCGCCTCCAGTTGTTTTTCTATTAAGTCTGGCTGACCTAGTTTATCTCCAACAAAAGTATCTATGGCATCCATGATACGCTTTATCCATTGCGGATTCGCTTGCAATTCAATCGCCTTATCGACAAGCATCTTTCCAATTCCTACAAAGGGCAGCACGATAATGAATATGGATATGATAATAATAACGACAGAGGAAAGAGGCTTTGGCCAATTCCATTTTTCAATAAAGAATATATTAAGATTTCGGAACAAGGTATACATGACCATGGTTCCAAGAAAGGCACCAAAAATACCCGAAGTGGCATAGAGAATAATTCCTCCAAGCACAACAATTATCAAAAGGATGATAATATTCCGTTCTTTTTGTGAAAACACATCGTTATTGCTCATAAAAGGTTTTTTAGTGATTGGCAATAATTACTGAATGATAAGACAACATAA
This sequence comes from Sphingobacterium lactis, assembly GCF_051951495.1. Taxonomy (GTDB): domain Bacteria; phylum Bacteroidota; class Bacteroidia; order Sphingobacteriales; family Sphingobacteriaceae; genus Sphingobacterium; species Sphingobacterium lactis_A. Next base: position 88,515 of record NZ_JBNHAS010000003.1, read on the forward strand.
ACAGGCTTTTGTTTTATCTCAATAAAAAATTATCATAAAATCTGATGTATAATCTAGGTAATCAGGGAAATTAAATAAAAACAGGCATTGGTTTAGTCCAATGCCTGTTCCATAAAATATTCTAAATCTTAAAAATTAGGTTTTCGTTTTTCTAGAAATGCACTCACTCCTTCTTGGAAGTCAGGTTCACCAAAACATTGCCCAAATGCTTTGATCTCTGCTTCAAATCCTCGAGGATCGTTTGTGGCATTGACAGCTTGAATAGCTGCTGCCAGAGCAGTTTTTGATCGGCTGTACATCTTTTGCAGAATTTCCTGAGCTTTGGCTATTAGAGCATCTTGCTCTACAACATGGTTAACAAGTCCCCATTGCAGTGCATCTTGCGCAGTTATCATATCACCAGTCAGGAGCATTTCCAATGCCTTTCCTCTACCAACTAATTGAGCGAGACGTTGTGTACCACCATATCCAGGGATTAGCCCTAGAGATACTTCTGGCAGACCCATTTTAGCATTTATTGAAGCTATACGAAGATGGCAACCTAGTGCCAATTCTAATCCGCCACCTAGAGCAAATCCGTTAATAGCTGCTATGGTTGGTTTTTGAAAGCTTGCTAAGCTATCCATAAGCTCATGCCCGAACCTGGACAATTCACTAGCTTCTGCTTTTGATTTATCCATAAATTCTTGAATATCCGCACCAGCAACAAAAGCCTTCTCCCCAGCACCTGTGAGTAAAACTCCCCACGCCTCTTCATTTGCGGATATTTCAGCCAATGCATCCTTTAATTCTCCAATAGTTTCCTTATTTAGAGCATTGAGCTTGGCTTCCCTATTGATCGTCAAAATAGCAGTACGATCAACGATCTGTAAAGTAATGTTTTGATAACTCATTAGAAATTGATATTTATGCTTATACGGAATCTGTCTTGATTTACATTAGGTAATCCGGCATAGGTCAAGCGCTTGACATATTCCACCTTCAGGACATTCAAAATATTATCTATCCCTACTGAACCTTCCCAATAAGGGGCTTGACCTAAAACATGGGTCAATATCTGACCATCTGCATCAGTATCAAACTGAACAACCTTATCACTCAGGTAGGGATTGTTTCGATCAGATAATTTACCATAGAACATATTTGCACCCCATACTTCACGAAGATTGAGTTTCTTAATCAACGGTATCTTATTGAATAAAAATCCTTGCATTTGGTGGTAGAATCCGAATTTAATATACTGATCTGCTACAAACTCCATTGGATTCATTAAATCAAAATCAATCTTATGGCGATCATCCTTTTGACGCAGATTAGGAAGTTCCAATAAAGGATATGGAAGTGTGCCCCATATCTTTCCAGCGGAGAGACGGACATCTGCAAAGCCTAACTGATTTAAAAACAATCGTTTTGAAGCCGCTGCATTCAATTTCTGGTACGGAAAGGTACTGTTCCAGAAGCCGCTTAAACTTTGCGTATAAACGACATTGAATACAGGATATTTCTCAATAATGGTTTTACGGGTTAAGTTTCTGTAATAAAACTTTTCAAAAGGTGCCCAACGAAGATCCATATGAACTTCATTAGTGGCTATATTTTGCAATAAATTGTCGGGATTTCCCGAACTAATTAATTGTAGATCACCTACAGTATTGCGATCCATATGGGTAAATCCATTCGTCAAACTGATATGATTACCAAACTCAATAACATGTTGCAATTGATAGCCTTGAGTAGAGAACCACTTGGTTGGTCTATTTTTCCGGATTGATCGAAAGAAACTATCGCCTTTGAGATAGGAAATCTGCATACCAGGTTCTAAAATATCATGCTGTACTGTAGCCTCTACATAATGTGCAGGAAAGTTGACTACCGATTTGCCATTTAAGGTGACTGCGGATTTTAGGAAATATTTCAATTCTTTATCCTGGTCTCCATAAGCTAAATATCCTTCAAAAAATGCTTTATCGGTTAATGCCTGCGTGGTTCGACCACCTAGACGAAAACGATTCCCTTCTATGTTGTTTCGACTGTACAGGTATTCCAATGGACCGAATTCAAATTTGCCTACAGTATAATATCCTTGGGCTACTAAATAACCAAGTGCAAGCATAGATTTAAAACTTGTCTTGTTATTTAAAGTTTCGATATTCTTATAAGTTTGACTTTCCGTGCTATTTAATGCCAATGGCCTTGTTGGGGTTGTTTCACTGGCATTTGCCAAGACTTCTATTGGTGCCCCATTGAATACACCTTTTGGAAAAGTCGCATTCAATTGATATTTTCCATTTATACTCAACCGATCTCCAAACAGTGATTCGCCAGAACCTACACCCAAAGTAATAAAAGTACGAGTCGTATCAGATAACATCACTCCTGAACTATCCTTTCGGTAATGGAAGTTCAATTCAGCATCTTTAATCCAATTTAAGTTAGCTCTTTTAAGAACTTTTAGATTTGCCTTTTTCACAGCATAACTGCCATCCATGCTAACTTGCAGACTACCCTTAAACAACAAATCGGTCTCATTCCGAGGTTCAAAATCTAATTTTATAAAATATCCTTCATCATTAAATATGGTATCCACAATGTAATAACGATAGAAGATTTTTCCATTATCAGCAATGGGACTTAGAAATTGTTTGTTCAGAAGATAAATACTCTCATCATACACATCCACCTGCTGAAACATGTAATTCATGAATTGTTGAATATTGGGATTATTGACGTAACGTTGGTCAAATTCGGTTTTCTTTTGGCTATAAATCTCCTTCTTAAATTTGGAAGGATTCTTTTTGCCATAAACTCGAGCATTACTTTCCTCTTGATATAATACCAATAGTTTCTTTCCAGGCTGACTTAAGGAATCTATATTTTGGAATAAGAAGTTTAAATCCAATAAGCCCTTTTTAAAACCAGCTTTTGGATCTACAAATCCAAATTTGAGTTTATCATATTGCTCAAATTGTAAACTATCCTTTCCTGTAAGACGGTTTTGGTTTTTGTGACGAATGACAAGATCAATTAACTCGACAGCCTTATTGTTTTTATTACTGTACTTTCCTTTCCGTGTGATAGTAATTGCTTCAATGGTATTGGAATCTTCTTGAAGTTCGATTACCCATGCTGAAGAATCTTTTGGTGGATGTACGGTGAGGGTTTTATACCCCATTGCAGCAATGCGTATAGAAATATTGGTTCCCGATTTTCGTAATCGAAAAATACCTAAGCTATCTGTGGAAGTTGCTTCTTTGCTCTGTAAGAGTCTAACGGTAGCTCCAGCAATGGCCTCCTTAGTCTCTGCATCAATTACCTTTCCAGTTAGTTGAGTTTGGGCATATAATTCACCTGCTGTAATGAGCAAGGCACTTATGGTAAAAATAAAAATTAGATATCTCTGTACACTTCGCATAATATTAACTGGTGCTTTATAAAGATACAATTTGTTGGCAAAGTAAAAAGAGATTTTAGATTCTACTTCATATTTAATGAAGTTATCCATCCTTTTAACCAAAATATTAACGGGTTTAAAATGAATATTATTCTTTAAAACGAAAAACGGGGAACAAATGCTGCACCCCGTTTTTATAAAAATATTTTATTTGATCAAAGATCAAAATATAAATGGCATTTCTTAAATCAATCCAACAATACAATTCGGATAAATACCGATCAAGATGGTTAGAATAACTGCCAATATCAGTACAAATTTGAAATTTGCAGGGAAGCTTACTTCCGTATGCTCAGCTTCGCCTTTTTTCATAAGGTACATGTGAACAACCACTCTTAAGTAATAAAACACACCGATGGCTGCATTGATAGCTGCTAATACCAATAATACCGTATGGTAATCATTCATCACATTACTGAACATCATGAATTTTCCGATGAATCCAGCGGTCAAAGGAATACCCGCCAAAGAAAGCATTGCCACTGTAACAGCAAATGCTAAACCTGGATTTGTTTTTCCTAATCCATTGAAAGATTCAAATTGATCCGAGCCAACATTTCGTTTAACCAATATCAAGGATGCAAATGCAATAATCGATGCCAATCCGTAGGCTGCAGAGTAAGTCAAGATACCTGCTGCAGAGTTAGGTCCAATGGAGAGAATAGCAAACAACATATAACCGGCATGAGAAACACTGGAATATGCCATCATGCGTTTAAAGCTTGTCTGCATTAAAGCTGATATATTTCCTACAAATAAGGTAATAATGACAACAGTCAATAATATTGGTGTCCAGAACTCATTTAAAGGAACTAATACGGTACTGAATAAACGAAGGAATCCTGCAAATGATGCAATCTTTACTACCGTACTCATAAAGGTGGTGATCAAGATTGGAGCACCATCATAAACATCCGGTGTCCAGAAGTGGAATGGTGCCACTCCGACTTTGAAACATAATCCTACTAATAACAACAATATACCAGCATAGAATAATGGAGATACATTGGTCGGATTATCTAAGATATAAAGTTTAATTGCACTCAGATCGAAAGAGCCTGTTGCACCGTATAAAAGGGTAATTCCAAATAAAAGGAAGCCTGTTGAGAATGCCCCCATAATGAAGTATTTCAACGATGCTTCATTCGATATTTTGTCTGTACGACGGATACCTGTAAGAATATACATGGCAACCGACATAATTTCTATCCCTATAAACAGCATGGCAAAATTATGGTAAGCATTTACCATCAATGCCCCCGTAAGGGAAAATAGAATCAAACAGTAATATTCGGCAACATTATCTGAAATAGCCTTGAAATATTCTTTAGATAGGAATAAAATCAAGATGGTTAAGGAAATACAAAGGATTGAGAAGGATAAAGCAAAATGGTCAAAAAGCACCATTCCTTTATACAATGGTTCAGGATTTGCATTCCAAGCATAGATTTCAAATCCCAAAGCAACTAGCAATCCTAGTACACTTACAGGTAATAATGCATTCTTAGCTTTATATAAGCCTAGATACAATACCAGTATTCCTAGAAGACAAAGTGTAATAATCGCACCCATAATATAATGTTAAACCTATTCTATTTAATTTGTTGTAATAATTGTGTCACTGAAGCTTCCGATAAATGTAATAATCCATTTGGAAGAATACCGATCAACAATACGAATAATGAAATGATGATTAAGAGCAATAACTCAAATCCTTTAATATCTGAAATATTAGCAATGCTAGAAACAGATTGTCCTAACATGGTTTTTTGGTAGAAACGAAGCATATATACAGCACCAAAGATTAAGGTTGCTCCTCCGGCTATAGCATACCAAACCCCATAATCTGCTGTACTAAATATTCCTTTTAATAATAAAAACTCACCAATAAATCCATTTGTCAAAGGAAGTCCAATAGCTCCCATCAAAATAATTAAGAATGTAATTGCTAAAGCAGGCATTCTTGCTGCTAAACCTCCCAATTCTTTTAAACTTCTGGTACCAGTGCGTTGTTGGATAATATCAATAATGAAAAATAGTCCAACTACAGAGATACCATGGTTAACCATTTGTATAATTGCACCTTGTAACCCTTCCTGAGAAAAGGAAAAGATTCCGGCACTAATAAGTCCAACGTGAGCAATAGAAGAATAGGCAATTAGTCTTTTGGCATCATCCATTTTAAAGGCGATGATAGAACCATAAACCACTCCGATCAAACTCAGAATCATAGCGACTGTAGCATAGCTTTCTACGGCTTGCGGAACTAGAGGCAATAACCAACGTAAGAAGCCATACAATCCCATCTTAAGCATGATACCGGATAGTAACATGGTACCTGCCGCTGGTGCATTGGTATAGGTATCAGGTTGCCAAGTATGGAATGGAAACAAAGGTACCTTGATGGCAAAAGCTGCAAAGAAGGCCCAGAATATCCAACGTTGCGAAGCATCATTTAAGGATAAGCTGGTCAATGCTGACCAAGAAAGATCTTTTGTTCCAGTTTGTTGATACAAATAAATGATCGCAATCAACATCAATAAACTTCCAAAGAAGGTATAGGCGAAGAATTTCAAATTGACACGTATGCGATCTCCTTCTCCCCAAAGTGCACAAATAAAATAAATCGGAATTAATGCCGCTTCCCATCCAACATAGAATGAGAAAGCATCTAAGGAGATAAAAACCAACACTAATCCTGCTTGCATAAATGATATCAAAGCATAGAAATTGCCTTTTTGTTGGTGGGCAAAGCTAGCCAGGATAATACAAGGGATGAGTCCGTTTGTTAAAATAAGCATAGGTAAGCTGATACCATCAATTCCAACCTGAAAACGAATTCCTAGGCTCTCAATCCACGAAAAAGATTGTGCGAATTGCATGCTTGCGTCTGGCACGAAATTACAAATAAACGGTATGGTAAGTCCTAACTGTAATAATGATAGGACTAAGGCTGCCCACTTAGCGGAAGGCGTTTTTATAAATGCTAAAACAATAGCACTTATAACAGGCAATAACAGCAGTATAAAAAGGTTATCCATTGATTCCTAAATTCTGTTCTAGATCGTTAATAATCCGTAAAGCATGAAGGCAATTACACCAATTACCATCATAAAAATATAAAACCCAACATGGCCACTTTGTAACTGGCGGATTCCCTTTCCAGAGGAAAGAAACAAGTCACCAATTCCATTGATCAAGCCATCAATACCTGAACGGTCAACAATTTGATGAAAGAATTTAGAAAGACCATTTAGGGGCTTCACAATAATCGCATCGTAAAACTCATCCACATACATTTTATGGTAGGATAGTTTATATAAACCGCTTGGTTGAACTGCATCATCAGCTTGAGGAACATCCTCTTTCTTCACATATTTTTGATATGCAATGAAGGCCATAATGATTGCTCCTACTGCAGATGCGCCCATCAATAAATATTCTGTACTATGAGCTAGTTCGAAAGGTTGTGCTATTTTATTGGTATCAGCAAACACTGGACTCAAGAAATCTTTTAGCCAATGTCCACCATGTAAGGCTTCAGGAATATTTAATGCTCCACCAACAGCAGCCAATACAGCCAAAATAATCAATGGTAAAGTCATTTGCCAAGGCGATTCATGTAAATGATGCTTTTGTTCTTCAGTACCACGGAACTTTCCAAAAAAGGTTAGATACAATAAACGGAACATATAAAACGCAGTACATAACGCTCCTAAGAATCCAAGAACCCAAAAGATAGGGTTAGCAACAAAAGCATGTGCTAGAATCTCATCCTTAGAAAAGAATCCTGAGAATGGAGGAATCCCTGCAATTGCAATTGTTCCTACTAACATGGTAATATAAGTAGTTGGCATGTATTTCTTCAGACCTCCCATAGAACGCATATCTTGTTCATTGCTCATAGAGTGTATTACTGATCCTGCGCCCAAGAATAACAATGCTTTAAAGAAAGCATGTGTTAGTACATGGAAAAACGCTCCAGTAAAAGCCCCTACGCCTAGTCCAATAAACATATAGCCTAATTGAGAAACTGTGGAGTAAGCCAATACCTTTTTAATATCATTTTGTGTAATGGCAATAAATGCTGCAATCAAAGCAGTTGCTGTACCTACTATTGCAATCACTTCCATCGTTACAGGTGAAAGTGTAAACATAATATTGGAACGGGCAATCATATAAATACCTGCAGTTACCATGGTAGCTGCGTGGATTAATGCCGATACAGGAGTTGGTCCAGCCATCGCATCAGGTAACCATGTGAACAATGGAATCTGAGCTGATTTTCCTGTTGCTGCAATAAATAACAACATGGTGATAACCAACAAAACAGAATCACCCATTGGTAAGCCAGCTACTTGAGGTAAAACAACCGAATATTCTAAAGATCCGAAATTAGCAAGGATGAAGAACATGGCAATTAGGAAACCCAAATCTCCAATACGGTTCATAACAAATGCTTTCTTAGCAGCTTTTGCATAATTCTTGTTCTGGAACCAAAATCCAATTAATAGGTAAGAACATAGTCCTACTCCTTCCCAACCAATGAACATAACCAGGTAATTTGAACCCAATACTAACAATAGCATGAAAAAGATAAAGAGATTCAAATAGGCAAAATATTTACCGAAACCATCATCTTTTGCCATATAGCAGGAAGAGTACAGGTGAATTAGGAATCCGACTCCAGTAATAATCAATAGCATAATGGAGCTAAGTGGATCAACTAAGAAGCTTAAATTCAAGCTGAAACTCCCTACAGTAAACCAATTAAAGATTTCTTTTGAAAAAGTAGCAGATTCGCCGAGTTGTCGCGCATCATATACTTCTTTAAACAGCGCACAGCTAAGCAAAAAGGAAATTAGGATAACACCACAACCAATAATGGAGATCAAAGGCTTAGGGAGTTGATTGCGCAACAATCCTAAGACGATGAATCCCAAAAGTGGAATTAAGGGGATGGTCCAAATTAATTCTATCATATTCTATTCAATCTAATATTCAAATACTACCATCTTAATTTACTCAGGGATTCGATATCTACCGACTTGGTATTTCGATACACCATAATTATAATGGCTAATCCTACAGCTACCTCTGCAGCTGCTAAAGCCATAATGAAAAAAACGAAAACCTGACCACTTGGATCTCCGCGGTAAGCCGAGAATGCAGCTAATAATAGGTTCACAGAATTTAACATGAGCTCAATAGACATCATGATGATAATGACATTTCGGCGAATTAATACACCGATAACACCAATTACAAAGATAATGCTGCAGAAAATCAAATAATGATTTAGGGGAATCCCCTGCATATTTTGAAAAAGACTATCCATGTGTTTTTACTCGAGTTTCTTTTTTAGCTAATAATACGGCTCCAACCATCGCTGTTAATAAAAGGATAGAGGATATTTCAAATGGTAACAAGAAGTCACTGAATAATACCTTACCCAGGTTCTTGACCAATCCGATGTTTTCATGAGGTTGTATCATCGCGTTATTCGCGTCGATAACTTTAAAAGCTCCTAAGAAGGTTGCTAAAAGACACATACCTGCAATAGCACCCATAATCTTAACCAAATTGGATTTCATAGGTTCTGTATCCTTATTCAAGTTCAATAACATGAGGACAAATAGGAACAAAACCATAATTGCACCCATGTATACAATGAAATTCACCATTGCTAAAAACTGCGCGTTCAACAGAATGTAATGAATCGTAAAGGTGAAAAAAGTTACAACTAAGTATAACACACTATGCACAGGATTCTTCGTAAAGATGGTCATCAATGCGAAAAAGATGGATAGAAATGCTACTAAATAAAATGCGGTCATGGTACTAATTGTTTTGATGTTGGCTGAGACAATTTGGTGATATCAAACTTTGGTTCCAACAATTTGTCTTTCCCATAAATGAAATCTTTTCTTAAGTAATCTGCTGTAACATGCATTCCATCCAAATAAATGGCTTCTTTCGGACAAGCCTCTTCACATAATCCACAGAAAATGCAACGAAGCATGTTAATTTCATATACTACAGCATATTTCTCTTCCCTGTACAGATTCTCTTCACCTTTCTTACGCTCTCCGGCAGTCATAGTGATGGCTTCTGCTGGACATGATAAGGCACATAGTCCACATGCAGTACAACGCTCTCTACCTAGTTCATCACGCTTCAACGAATGTTGACCACGGAAATTCTTTGAGTAAGGGCGAATTTCTTCCGGATATTTAATCGTAGGGATTTTTTTAAAGAAGTGCCTGATCGTAATCGAAAGCCCCTTCGCAATTGCTGGTAAATATATTCGCTCCCAAAAGCTCATCGGCTTCTGTTCGAGTACTTTTTTTCTATTTGATAACGACTGCATAATAACCTCCGGATTAAAAATAAGTATCCTTTAATATGGTAATAATTCCCGTTAAAACAATATTAGCAATAGCTAACGGAATTAACAACTTCCAGCCAAGATTCATCAATTGATCGTATCTGAAGCGTGGAAGTGTCCAACGGATCCACATAAAGAAGAAAATAAAACCAAATATCTTAAGGAAAAATGCGATTACACCTAAAATTGTAATCCAATTTTCCGATAAACCCAAGTCATGCATGAACGGGAAATTATAACCTCCGAAATACAGGGCTGCCATCAATGACGATGAAACAAACATATTAATGTATTCCGAGAACATGTATAAGCCCAACTTCATGGACGAATACTCGGTATGATAACCACCTACAAGTTCAGTTTCACATTCTGGTAAATCAAAGGGAACACGATTACACTCTGCAAAAGCACAGGTCATGAAAATAAGGAAACCTAAAGGCTGAACCCAGATATTCCAATTCACGAAACCAGATTGGTCAGCGACAATTTCTCCAATTGATAAGGTCTCAGTAACCATTAATAAAGCAATAATGGATAAGCCCATGGCAATCTCGTAACTGATACTTTGTGATGCAGCACGTATTGCTCCCATTAAAGAGAATTTGTTATTCGATGCCCATCCTCCAAGCATAATTCCATAAACACCCAAGGCAATTACACCAAAAACATAAAGGATTCCAATGTTTACATCGGCAACCTGCAATGAAATTGCTCGATCACCTATGGTTAAAGTCTGACCCCAAGGAATTACTGCTGAACTAATACATGCGGTAATAATGGCTAGGGTAGGACCTAGGATAAATAAAGCTTTGTGGGCTCCAGCAGGAATAATCTCCTCTTTAAAGAAGAATTTACCACCATCGCATAAAGGCTGAAGAATTCCAAATAAACCCGCACGATCAGGTCCATGGCGGTCCTGCATAAAACCTGCAATTTTACGCTCCGCCAAAGTAGAATACATGGCGATAACCAAGGTTACCACAAACACGATTACTACTAATATTAACTTTTCTAAAATAAAGGCTGTATCCATTCCCCTATGTTATTTCAATTTTTCAGATCTAGCTAACTGCTCCACATTCGCTTCCTTCAACTTCGGATCATTTTTGATAACCGAAGGTGGAACAAATGTCTCATAATGATTTGACGCGATTACCGATTGGTCAGACACCTTAGTTGGCTCTTCTAATTGCCAATCATCTGTGTGCTTCTTCTCAAAACGGCATTCATTACAAATGAATTCATCAACCTCATCAAATTCATCCTTACGTCCAGTAACGCGGATGACATCCGTTCCTTTATACCAAAGGGTCACATTTCCTGAACATTTGGTACAATTACGATGTGCATTTACAGGTTTTGTAAACCATACACGGTTCTTAAATCGGAATGTCTTATCCGTCAAAGCACCTACTGGGCATACATCAATGACATTTCCAATGAAATCATGGTCTAATGCTTGTTCAATAAATGTAGAAATCTCTGCGTGATCTCCACGATTTAAGATACCATGCTCTCTTTTTTCGGTTAGTTGATTAGCAACAAATACACAACGGTAGCATAAAATACAACGGTTCATGTGTAATTGAATCTTATCACCAATATCAATGCGTTCAAATGTACGACGTTCAAACTCATAGCGAGTTTGTTCCGTTCCATGTTCGTAACTTAAGTCTTGAAGCTTACATTCTCCTGCTTGGTCACACACTGGGCAATCCAATGGGTGATTGATCAAAAGCATCTCCACGACAGCTTTACGAGCATCCAATACTTCCGGTGCGGTAATATTTAGCACTTCCATACCGTCCATCACCGTAGTTCTACAGGATGCAACTAATTTTGGCATTGGGCGTGGGTCTTTCTCAGATCCTTTGCTCACTTTGACCAAACAAGTACGGCATTTACCACCACTACCCTCTAATTTGGAGTAGTAACACATCGCTGGAGGTACTATTTCTCCACCAATCTTTCTAGCGGCATTTAATATGGTAGTCCCTGGATCCACTTCTACAGTGATTCCATCGATGGTAACTTTAAATTTCTGAATTTCTTCTGCCATTTTATTTAATCTTTAAAAATTGGCCTCTTATTCTGTTACAGGTACTAATGGGTCAGCATAATGAGCTAAACCATAATTACGTGTTTGCGACTCTTGTGGATTAAGGATATGCCATTCAAATTCATCTCTAAAGTGACGAATGGCAGCAGCAACAGGCCATGCAGCAGCATCCCCTAACGGACAAATGGTATTCCCTTCAATCTTACGTTGAATCTCCCACAATAAATCCACATCTTCCATTGTTCCCTTTCCGTACTCTATTTTATACAAGATTTTCTCCATCCAACCTGTTCCTTCACGACAAGGCGAACATTGTCCGCAGCTCTCATGACGGTAGAAACGTGTATAATTATAGGTATTACGAACGATACATTGATCTTCATCAAAGGCAATAAATCCTCCAGATCCCATCGCTGTACCACTAACAAATCCACCATCTGCTAATGACTCATAAGTCATCAGACGAGGATTACCATTAATAGTTGTTGTAATTAAATTAGCAGGTAAGATAGGTACTGATGAACCTCCCGCTACGACAGCTTTCAGTTTTTTACCATTCGCTATCCCCCCACAATACTCATCAGAATAAATGAACTCCTCCACAGGAAGGCCCATTTCAATTTCATATACACCAGGTTTCACTAAATTTCCTGAGGCGGAGATTAGTTTTGTTCCTGTACTGCGTTCAATACCAATTTTCGCATATTCTTCACCACCATCATTCACAATAGGAACAGTAGCAGCAATGGATTCCACATTGTTTACAACCGTAGGGCATCCATATAATCCGGCAACAGCAGGAAATGGCGGCTTAATTCTTGGGTTTCCTCTTTTTCCTTCTAGAGATTCCAACAAGGCTGTTTCTTCACCACAGATATAGGCCCCACCACCTGGTTGAACATAGATCTCCAAGTCATAACCTGTTCCAAGAATATTTTTGCCTAAAAATCCTGCAGCTTTAGCTTCTGCAATGGCATTTTCAATAATTCGAATTTGAGGCATCATTTCACCTCGGATATAGATATAGGAAGTGTTTGCACCCAGCGCATAGCTAGAAACAATCATTCCTTCAATTAAGGCATGCGGAATATGAGTCATCAGATATCGGTCCTTAAAAGTCCCTGGTTCTGATTCATCACCATTACACACCAAATAACGAGGCACACCTTCTGGTTTTGCTAAAAAGCTCCATTTCATACCCGTAGGGAATCCTGCTCCTCCACGACCACGAAGTCCGGATTTTTTAACCTCCTCTACTACATCATCTGGAGACATGGTTTTTAAGGCCTTCTCGACCGATCTATATCCACCTTTCTCCCGATAAACAGCGAAAGTATTGATTCCCGGCACATTGATATGTTCTAATAATAACTTACGTCCCATAATGCTATGCCTTTGCTTTTTCCTTTAAATCATTTATTAATTGGTCTACACTTTCATTGGTTAAGTTCTCATAGAAAGTATAACTAGGACCTATCTGCAATACAGGGCCATAACCACATGCAGCCAAACATTCGACACCTCGCCAAGAAAACAAACCATCCTCTGTAACCTCTCCTTCTTTGATTCCTAACTTCTGCTCCAAGTGATCCATAATTTTTTCTGCACCAACCAAACAACAAGGTCCAGTTCGACACACCTCTAACAAATACTTGCCTTGAGGCTGCAATAGAAACATGGTATAGAAGGTTGCTACTTCAAATACTTCAATAGGCTGTATACGGAGGAAAAAGGCTACCTTTTCCATAGCGTCTACACTTAACCATCCGTATTCTTCTTGAACCAAATGTAAAATAGGAAGAAGTGCTGACTTCTGTTTCCCTTCTGGATATCGACTAACGACTTCAGAAAATTTACTTAGAAGATCTGCCGAAAACTCGACAATCATATTTTCTTTAACACTAAGCATCTAATTCTCCTGCTATTACGTTTAAACTACTCATATTGATGATTGCATCGGAAATAAGCATTCCACTACTCATTGGTGCAAACATCTGATAATTGATAAACGAAGGTCTACGGAAGTGCAAACGATATGGTGTTCTACCGCCATCACTTAGTAGGTAAAAACCTAATTCACCATTGGCACCTTCTACCGCGTGATAAACTTCGTCTATTGGAGCATCCCATTCACCCATCACGATTTTAAAGTGATAGATTAAGGCCTCCATATTGGTATAAACTTGCTCCTTCGGAGGCAAGTAGAATGCTGGAACATCAGCATGAAATATTCCTTTCGGTTCTTTATCAATCTTCTCTAGCGCCTGTTCAATAATGCGCATTGACTGCCACATTTCTTCGTTACGAACCATAAAACGGTCATAAACATCTCCATTTGTTCCAACTGGAATATCAAAATCAAATTCTTCGTATGAACAATATGGTGAATGTGCTCTGACATCATAATCAATACCAGTAGCCCTTAGGATAGGTCCTGACCAACTATAACTTAATGCTTCCTCCGGAGTTACAGCAGCTACGTTGGAAGTCCTTTCAATAAAGATTCTATTACGATCAAATAATTCTTGGAATTCTTTTAATACTGGAGGGAATCTCACTAAGAATTCACGGATTTTAGCAAATGCTTGCTCATTAAAGTCGCGTTCAAAACCGCCAATACGACCAATATTGGTCGTCAAACGAGCACCACAGATCTCCTCATAGATTTCATAAATGAATTCTCGCTCTTGCATCACATACAAGAACCCAGAGAAAGCTCCTGTATCAACGCCTAGGATACCATTACAGATAATATGGTCAGCAATCCTTGCTAATTCCATAACGATGACACGCATGTACTGAACACGCTTCGGAATCTCAATATCCAAAAGCTTCTCAACAGTCATATGCCATCCCATATTATTAATGGGTGATGAACAGTAATTTAGACGATCTGTTAATGGGGTAATTTGATAATATGGACGGTGTTCAGCAATCTTTTCAAATGCTCTATGTATATAGCCAATAGTAGAGACACCACTAACAATACGCTCACCGTCAATTTGAACCACATTCTGAAACACCCCATGCGTGGCAGGGTGGGTTGGTCCAATATTTAGGGTAATCAGCTCGTCCTGTGGATCATTATCCTCAAAAACTGGCGCATTACTTGAAATTCGTGTAATAGGTTTACTCATTTTACATCTTCACTTAACGTCCAAAATAAAAGTCCTTTTTATCCATTCGGTTTGGATCTTCTAAAGGATATTCTTTGCGCATCGGAAAAACACCAAGGTCATCCATGTTTAAGATTCTTCTTAAATCAGGGTGTCCTTCAAATTGAATCCCAAAGAAATCATATGTTTCTCTTTCCATCCAATTCGCTCCATTCCATAAGCCTGTAGCCGTTGGAATGGTCAAATCATTCGCTGACAAGAAAACTTTGATGCGAATACGAACATTATGCACCAAACTATGCACATGATATACGATAGCATAGGACTTCTCCTGATTCGGGTAATGAACTGCTGTAATATCAGTCAGGTAAATAAACTGAAGCAGCTCATCCGATTTTATATAGCTTAAGAGATCAATTAAAGTCTCTCTATCTGTTTCTAATGTTAATAATCCTTTTGGCTCAACGATATTGGAGAGCTTCTCAGGAAATTTTGCTTGCAATTTTTCAATTACAATTTGGTTAGTCAGCTTATCCATTATCTGTTGATATACCGTACTTTTCTAATAATGCTTTATATTCAGGTGTATTTCTTCTATTCAAGGATTCGTTTTTCACGATATCTTGAAGTCTTAATACCCCATCTAAAATTGCTTCTGGTCTTGGAGGACATCCCGGCACATAAACATCTACAGGAATAATCTCATCGATTCCCTGCAATACGGAATAAGTATCAAAAATACCACCGCTAGATGCACAAGCTCCTACGGCTATCACCCAACGTGGTTCCGCCATTTGTATATATACTTGTTTCAAAACTGGCGCCATTTTCTTTGCAATTGTCCCCATAACTAATAGCATGTCTGCTTGTCTAGGAGAAAAACTCGGACGCTCAGCACCAAATCTTGCCAAGTCATAAGTAGAGCCCATAGTTGCCATAAATTCAATCCCACAGCAAGACGTTGCAAAAGGCAATGGCCATAGGGAGTTAGCCCTAGCTAGCCCAATAGCCTTATCCAATGTCGTTGCAAAAAATCCAGCTCCCTCTACACCAGGAGGCTTATCTGCTAAGGTAATATTGCTCATTGTAAAATGGATTAGCGCGAATGATCAGTCTTAAAACAAGTTTAATCCCAATCTAATGCTTTCTTTTTAATGATATAAATAAAGCCCAATAGTAAAAGACCCATGAAAACAAACATTTCCATTAATCCTTGCCAACCGAATTCCCTGAAGTTCACTGCCCATGGATACATGAAGATAACTTCAATATCAAAAATGACGAATAAAATGGCTACAAGAAAATACTTGATGGAAAAGGGCTGTCTCGCATTACCAACTACTTCAACTCCAGACTCAAAAGCACCTAACTTATTCTCAGTCCGTACTTTAGGACCAATTAAGTGGGTGCCAATAATGGTCGTTACACCAAAGCCTACAGCCACAGCCAACTGAATTAAGATCGGTAAATAATCAATTGGCGCACTTTGCGTTGCTAAATCGTTCATATTAATGGTTTACTTCTACTAGTAGTGTAACAAAAATAGCAAAATCTGTCAATATAAAAAGTGAGGGAGGGCACTATGAAGTGCCTTTTTGTTATTTTGAATCAGTATAAATAACAAGGTGGCTTCTAGTTATTTACCCTACAGCTATTGTGCTCCTTAAACAAGACGTTTAACCATCTATTTGTTCTTTGATTCTATCTAAGTAACAAATTTGTAGAATTCCATTTCCACCGAAAGATATCTTCAATTCAAAACCTATTGCAACAAAAAAGGACCGCGTTATGCGATCCTTTCCTATTTATTTAAGCTGTATAGCTTATAATGCTTCAATCATTTGTTTTGCGAATGCATCTTCTGGTCTAAGTTTCAACGTTTCATTGAAATGTTGCTTAGCAGTAGCCGTATCGCCCTTCAAATATGCATAGTATCCTAAATAAGAATGTGCGTCAGCAGCATAAACTGTATTATTTGGATCCTCTTTAGTTGAAGAAGAAATTGCTGTTAATAATTTCTTGAATGTATCAACAAATATACCTTTAGCATTATCAGGATCAGCTAGGATATTATCCAAAGCCATTTCCGATAATCCTTTATAATATAAGGCATTAATTTGGTACATATCTTTTGCACGTTGTTCTGTTGCATTAGCAGCAATACTTAACGCTTTAATTGCTTCTTCCAAGTGAGGTTTAGCCTCGTTGAACTTAGCAGCAGCTTCTTCTGGCGTACGTTCAGTCCCTTCAGGAACAGCTACCAATTTAGAACCAACACCATAAGCCAACTGCCCTAAATAGTAATTAGCATCTGCGTAGAAGTTTGATTTTGGATTCGCTGCTGGAATTTTAAATAATTCTTTAGCTGCTTCCATTTCATTCTCTTGGTATTTCAAGAATGCTGTTTCAGCAATTTCTGCATCAAAATCATCATCTTCACCTTGTTTAGTAATTGCAGTATTTAAGTACTCTAAACCTTTAGCTTTATCTCCAGCTAAGATTTCAGACATACCTGCAATTAAGTAGTCACGACCAATTAAACGGCTAGTATCTACTTTGCTAATCAATTGTGTTAAATTCTCTTTTGCTTTAGCATAATCTTTATCCTGCGTAAATGCGATATAACCTAAATAACGGAATACCTTAGGGTCCACATCAGGAACACTTGCTAACTCTTGAGAAACCGTTTTCAACTCATCGTAACTTCCTGAATAAACCAAGAAATCGGCATAACGGATTTTAGCATCGATAGAGTTATCACCTGTTAAGGCTAAATACTTCTTGTAGTTCTCAACACCTTTTTGGTTGATCTCACGGTACTGATCTTCCGGAGCTTTCAATGAAGACAAGTAATAAGTCTCCGCAATCTCACGATAGATCGGTCCGTAATCAGGGTGATCCGTTGCCAAAGCACCTAAATCTTCCAAAACTTGATCATAAGCTTGTGCTCTTCTAGAGATGATAGCTTGACCAATTTGAGGAGCTAACAATTTATCATTAATTGTTAATGCATTACGGTAGTGTACATATGCTTGGCTATTTTCACGTAATCCAGCATAAGCATCACCTAATGCTACTGAGATCAAAGGATCTTTTTTGTTTAATTCTTGAGCTTTAGTTAAATACTCAACTGCTTTTTGGTAATCTGGTTTTGGCGCATCAATATATGCACGACCAGCATAATATAAATTCAAATATTCTTTTTTACCAACACCATTGGTTGCATCAGCAATTTTCTGAGCACCAGCAGCAGCATTACCTTTGATTAAATCAACGGCACCTAAACCAACATTATTCAACTTTTCTTTAGGTGCATTTGTTAAACCTTGTTGAAAAACGATAGCAGCGGAATCCACTTTATCATTGATCAAATAAATTTGACCTAAATAAAAGTAATTCTGACCATCTTTGGCTTTTTTAGCCACCAATTTCTGCAACATGTCTTTAGCTTTGCCATATTGCTCCACTTCCATTGCAGCTTTTGCATCTTTTAAACTTTGGGCGCTAGCAGTACCTACTGCCCCTGCTAACAAAAGACTTAAAAATAATTTGCTGTTTGTCATAATCTATTATTTACTCTTTGTTATAAACTAATTTATGTTGTCTCTAATTATAATTTCTCTTCCTGGCATGGTCACTGGTAAAAGCCCTGATTTCAACACTACTCTTTGCCCACGGTCGCCCGTTAAGAATGCTGAAAAACCAATACCTAATCCCATGTTTGGCTGATAATTCAATACGTAGAATGTCGTTTTTAATGGATATTCATCCGTAGCAAATGTTGTCTGCGAAGGCTTCGAATATACCGTGTTTCCCTTAGCATCCGTAAATTGAAGGCTTAAGATACGAATTTTATTTTCTTCTCCAAATTGCCTTCTATAATCTAAATACTGTCCATAAGATAAAACCCCAATTCCTTCCGTATTCGTTTCTAAGAACTTTAATACATCAGAAGAGGTTTTTAAAGCCTTTACCGATTTTGATGAAATCTCATTAACCTTAGTAAACTCCTTAACCTTTCGTACTATACTAGAATTGATATTATCCAATACTAAGCTTTTTCCAGAATCATTCCCTTTCAACAATGAACTTAACGTTTGAACATTGATTGAAGTATCTGCAGATGAAATATTATTTACAAAAACCACGCCATCGTGCCATACAGGAAATATCCTAGGAGAAATATTTCTTTGTTTAAACCCTGCATTCTCCTCTTTTGTAAGTTCCCTCGCTAAAATAATCATTGCAGCATTTCCTTCCAATAAGCTATTGATTGCCTCACGTTCAGGAAGTGCTATTAATTTTACATTCGCGTTGGTGTAAGAAGATTTAAAGACATCCAATTGCTCGCGCATAATTGGGAACTCAGCCTCATCTACTATTACAGCCATCTCACCAGTAAGAATATCATTCTTATCCACCTGTACCTTTGATCCTACCGAATCTTTAGATTCCGATTTTGTAGAATTACTGGAACAGGATGCTGATAAGCCTAATATTGCTATCAATAAAAATGGAAGTATTTTCTTACGCTTCATATTTACTTAGAATATAAATATGCGCTAAGGATTAAATTAATCCCTAAAATTTTTCTGCCACAGACGGGCAAAGCGCATAAAGGAATAAACAATTAGGAGGATGCCGAACAGTTTTTTATAGGTAGGATCAATTTCAATTGGAAAATTCTTCCAGAAGATTATTAATAACCCTAGCACAAAATAAAACACGAACATCAATAGTCCTAAAATGGACAGAAATCGCTGTGTGGGCGATTTCTGTCTATAAGAATTTCTTGTTGGAGTATCCGACATTTGAAATCTAATTTTATTGACTGGATAAATCCAGACGGATTGGCAAGGAATACTTCACAGGAACTTTACGTCCGTTCTGTACAGCTGGTTGCCATTTTTTAGACATTTTTAATGCCTTAACAGCAGCAGCACCAATACCGTGTGATAAATCTTTATCAATTTTAATATCAGTAACCTGTCCGGTTCTATCGATTACGAATGATAACTGAACAACACCCTTTACACCAGCTTCAATCGCTGCTTGAGGATACATTGGGGTCATCTTCTCTACGATAAAGTTACGGAATGCATTAATACCTCCTGGGTATTCTGCTGGTACCTCTACGGATTCGAAGTCGTAGATTTTATTTGCATCACCATCTGGAGAACCTTTTAAGGAACCTGTGATTGCACCATCTACTTTTTTACTTCCGAACTCACCTGGAGGAACTGCAGTACCACCTGGTGTACCTTTTAAGGTCAACCTTGCTGGTGTAGCGTTTTTCTCCTTAATTTCTTCTTGAGATACCACTTCTTCTTTAACTTGTCTTGAATCCACAACTTTTGGTTCTGGGAAACGGATCAAGTCTTCTGCAGGTGGATCCTGTTGAATACGTTGAGGTGGAGTTTCTTCTTGTGGAAGTGGCTCTTCTTCTTCCTCCTCTGGAGGTGGAACCAAGTCCTCAAGGGTAACTGGAGTTACGATTTGCGCTTCTGGAGCTTCCTTTTCAGGAAAAATCTTTAGGTCAAATGCTTTCACAGCTACAAAGAAAAGTACGACTGACGACACAGAGAATAAAGCAATATTGGTTGCCTTTGGCCCAAACTTACGCAAGGCATAAGCTCCATATTCTTTATTTCTATTCTCGAAAACGACATCAAGCCATTCTTTCTTAAATAAATCTAATTTTGAACCTATCATATCTTTAGTTTTTTATCGTAATTACTTAACGGTATAAGCGTTGTTATCTTTCAACACTTGGATTTCTTCAGGTTTGATCTTAGAAATCATATAACGTTTAATATCTACGATTTTCATTTCGTCTAATATATCTACCACATTTAGGTGTACCGACTCGTCACTTGGACGGATTACGACGATCAGGTCTTTACCACCTGTTGCTGCCGGAACCTGTGCTTTCTTCTCGATAAGCACCTTACGGATACCTTCTTTGGAGTAATCAACCACAGTTGGAGGTGTAATTGGCTTTGCCAATTGACCATAATACCAAACGATTTTATTGTCAGATCCTAATAACAAAGTGATTGAACGGTTGTCAGCAATTTCCAAATCTGGATTCTGCTCCGAAAGATCTTTGTTTTTATCAGGGAAGGCAATGTCCATCGCTTGCGGCTTACTCAAGGAGGTTGTCAACATGAAGAAAGTAATCAGAAGGAATGCTAGATCCACCATCGCGGTTAAATCTACACGACCTCCATTTTTCTTCGATCTGACTTTCCCGCCTTTTTTACCGCCTCCGGAGTCTTGATTTAATTCTGCCATTTTATACTATTATTTTTCCGTGCGTAAACCGGTTACAAAACTAAATCTGTTCTGTTTTTGGTTACGTAGGGTTTCAATGATCAAATTCATTACGGAATACTTCTCAGTTGCGTCAGCTTTGATAGCTACCTTCATTTGACCTGGATCAACGAAGTTCTTCTCTTTTTCCTCACGCTCACGATTGAATTCCACCGTTGCGATACGCGCTTGTTGTACCCAGTGATAAAGCTCATTCGAATTAGTCTCTGTACTATCTACAGGAACACCTTTTTGAATGTCTTCTTTACGGTCATCCTTTGGTAAGGACAATAAGCCGCGCATTTCCTTCATAGACACACCGAAGTCGTCCATAAGTTTAAACTTCTCGTAATCTTCAGCCGAAAATGGGATGTTGTATTTCGCAGACATTTTCTCTAGGGTCATTTTCCTAACATTAGGGTTTTTGATTCCAAAGAAAACCTTGCCACCATGCCCTACCGTGATTACTGCCAAGTTATCATCTGGCAATTTCTCTAAGGTAGTTGAAGCAGGAGTATCTACAGGCATCGTTTCCGGTTGACGTGCTGTTGCCGTCAAAACGAAGAATGTAAGAAGTAGGAAGGATACGTCACACATCGCCGTCATGTCGATGGAGGTACTGGCTCTTTTTACTTTTGCTTTTCCCATTTCTTTACTTCTTTAAGATGAATACTCTATTTCTTTTGTAAGTATGATGCTGAAAAGTTGAACAATGCATAAATTATTTTCAACTTTTTTCAGAATCTTCTTATTTGTGGTTCGCAGCGTATGTTTGTACGATAGAGAAACCAGCCTCATCAATAGAATACGTTAATGTATCAATCTTAGAAGTTAAAATATTATAGAAAATAATAGCGATAGTAGATGTACCGATACCAGTAGCTGTATTAATCAAGGCCTCAGAGATACCGTTTGCTAATTGAGCTTGGTCAGGAGCACCACCAGTTGCCAATGCCGAGAAGGCCTTGATCATACCTGTTACTGTTCCTAATAGACCTGTCAATGTACCGATAGAAACTAAAGTAGCGATTACTGTTAAGTTCTTCTCTAACATTGGCATTTCTAATGTTGTAGCTTCTTCAATCTCTTTTTGGATAGCTAATACTGATTTCTCAGCATCTAATCCTGGGTTAGCTTCAACATCTTTATATTTCAAAAGACCAGCTTTAATAACGTTTGCTACAGATCCTTTTTGTTTATCACACTCTTGGATAGCTGTATCGATGTTACCTGTTCTTAATAAGCCTTGTACTTTTCTAACAAAGTTACCAACGTTTCCTGTACCAGATGCTTTTCCGATTACAATAAAACGCTCAATTGAGAATACCCATACCATTAAGAATAAACCAAGAAGTACAGGTACAACATATCCTGCATGATAAACCATTCCGAAATAGTTTCCAGGTAAAGGTCTGTTTTCTACATTTCCGTCAACGAAGTTACTAGGATCACCCATTACAAATTTGTAAACCAAGAAACCGATCACTAAACAGATGATAATTGCTAAACTTGCAAATAAGTTACCCGCATTGCCACTATCTTGTTTAGCTGGGGCCGTTGTAGTTTTTGGTGCGTTTGCCATTTTTTTACTAATTTTTAGATTTTTTACTGTTGTTTAATTATTAAGTTAAATTCAATTTTATGCAAGCCAAATGCCGTTATTTTACATAAATTCAAAACAAATATAGCATTTTCTGTTAAAAACAAAATTAATTTGAAGATATACGAAATTGACCATTTTAGGTTGTGTTACGTATTTCATTGATATGCTACAGCAGTTCTCCAATCAATGCATGCTCTGTTTGTACATAACGGTTTAACATTCCTATTTTTTTACAATGAAAACCATTTTTTTTCTGATATGCAAATTATCAAATCGTTAAATGTTAAATTTAAGTGAGCGTTTACTCACATTAAGGGTTGCCTTGCTAACCCTTTTTTGACAAACCAACTAAATTATTCGTTTGTAATTTAACCATTTACAATGATTCCGCTTTTCTAGCCTCCAAACCCTTTTACAGAATAGCCCTCCGATTGTAAGTATTGGATTATTTTCTCCTTGAAGTCACCTTGTATCAATATTTCACCATCTTTTGCACTACCTCCAACTCCACATCGTTGCTTCAAAGTTTTAGCTAAATCTTCTAAATCATCCTGTTTCCCAATAAATCCTGTAATCAATGTAACAACTTTTCCTTTCCTAGCCTTCTTGTCTAATCCTACCTTTAATTTCTGTTTCCCTATCGGAAGTGTATCTAATTCTTCCATAGAATCAGATTCTTGATAGTTGAAATCATCCGAAGTGGAATAGACAATACCTTCAAATCTTTGTTTCTTTTGTTTACTCATCTTAACATATAATGTTTAATGCCTTCGGCAATACTTCAATATTAATTTCTTTTCCCAGATCCATGGGCTCTCCATCTAAATGTATGGGGGCCTGTCCCTCTTGCTCAATGCAAATCTGTTTTCCAGGAATAATTTCCACATATTCTGATTGATCAGCTGTCTTATTAAATAAATGAAAGATCATCAATGGTAAAGTATATAACGGAAATTTATGGACAACACATACATCCAACACCCCATCATTTATTGATGCATTGGGTGCTATATAGGCATTATTCCCATATTGTGGAGAATTCGCGACAGAAATCATAAATGCTTCACGCTCATATTTTTTTCCATCAATATGTAAGGTGTATTTTTTCGGTTTGTATTTGGAAAGCAAATTGACGACAGTCCTTAAATAACCTACAGGACCTCGAAAGGTTTCATTTGCAAACTTATCACTAACGCTGGCATCAAATCCAATACCTGCTATATTAAAGAAGAATCGTCCCTCTGCTTTCGCACAATCAATAGCGACCGAGTCGAAACGGTTAATACGACGAAGAGCTGCAGACTCGTTCATGGGAATCCCTAGATAGAGAGCAAGACCATTCCCTGATCCTTCGGGAACAACACCCAAAGGAATACCAGATCCCACTAATGCAGAACCGATTTCATTAATCGTACCGTCACCACCTACGGCAACAACGGCATCATATTTCTCTTGGATAGCTTCTTTTGCCAATTCATAGGCATGGTTAACGTGATTGGTAATCTTAAATGTAGGCTCAAATCGACTTAAATCCAACACCTCCAAGACCTGTTTATTAAATGCTGTCTTTTTCTTCCCGCCTGATATGGGATTGACTACAAACAGGATGCGCTTTTTTGTCATCTCAATCTTATAATTCCGCTAAAGATAATAAAATGAATGAAATACTTTTTAAATAATACAAAGTATCGTAGCTTTGTGCCACACAAAATGTGGACTGATTTGCATTTTGCATTATTTAATGTAAATGAGAGATTGCAACCACAGTAAAAAAGTGCTAAAACCATTCGGGACAAATGATTTTTCACATACTGCCTTGCCCTCTCCATTCAATTCGTTTTAATTATTTATGGCATATTTATTTACCTCCGAATCTGTTTCTGAAGGTCATCCAGACAAAGTTGCAGATCAAATTTCGGATGCATTAATCGACAATTTCCTAGCTTGGGACGAGGATGCGCGGGTGGCTATCGAAACCTTAGTAACAACAGGTCAAGTAGTACTAGCTGGTGAAGTAAAATCTAAAATCTATCTAGACGTACAGAAAATTACACGTCAAGTCATTGAAAAAATCGGATATACCAAATCCGAGTATATGTTTGAAGCAAATTCCTGTGGTGTGCTTTCAGCAATCCATGAGCAATCTGCAGACATTAACCAAGGTGTGGATCGTATTACAAAACAAGAACAAGGCGCTGGTGACCAAGGAATCATGTTTGGCTATGCCAATAATGAAACTGAGAACTTCATGCCACTTGCTTTAGATCTTTCACACCGCCTTTTATACGAATTAGCTGCCCTTCGTCGTGAAAACAAAGAAATCAGCTACCTTCGTCCAGATGCTAAATCACAAGTAACTTTAGAATACGACGATAACCATAAACCAGTTCGTATCGATACAATCGTTATTTCTACACAACATGATGACTTCGCTTCTGAGCAGGAAATGCAGGAGAAAATTAAAGCAGATATCATCAATATCCTGGTTCCTCGTGTGAAAGCACAATTAAAACCAGAATTACACGCGCTATTTAACGATCAAATCAAATATCACATCAACCCTACCGGTAAATTCGTTATTGGTGGTCCTCATGGTGATACAGGATTAACAGGGCGTAAAATCATCGTAGATACCTATGGTGGTAAAGGTGCGCATGGTGGTGGTGCCTTTTCAGGAAAAGACCCTTCTAAAGTTGACCGTTCTGCTGCCTATGCAACACGTCATATTGCAAAGAATTTAGTAGCTGCAGGAGTTGCTGATGAAATCCTTGTTCAGATCTCTTATGCTATTGGTGTAAAAGATCCGATGGGAATCTATGTAAATACTTATGGTACAGCTAAAGTCAATAAAACCGACGGTGAAATTGCCACTATTATAGCTGAACTATTCGATATGACTCCATATGGCATAGAAACTCGTTTAGGATTGCGTAATCCGATCTATGCAGAAACTGCTGCATATGGACACATGGGAAGAACACCTAAAACAGTTACAAAAACTTTTGAAAACTCCAATGGAGAAAGCAAGACTGTAGAAGTAGACTTGTTTACATGGGAGAAACTCGATTACGTAGATAAAGTAAAAACAGCTTTTGGTTTATAAAATCAAAAAGCATATAAAATAAAAAATCCCCAAATTGGGGATTTTTTATTTTATATCTCTTTTAAGATTATCCTAAGAAGTTAACCCAATTAGAATCTAACTCATAATCCATAATTGGATCGATATGGTTCTTCGAATTTAGCTGTCCATGGTACATCATTAAGTCCATATGCATATGCTGACGCGTTATTTCAACCAATTGTTGATTAAATCCTGGCAACTCTAATACCATTTGGAAACTGATCACACGGGCAATCATACGACCAAGAGTAACCAAATCTCTTTGCTTTAAGGTTCCATCTACTTGGAAGTTTAAGGAATCTTTAAAATAATCAGCGCTTAAGGTGCTACGATTAAATCCTTTCATAAAGGTTAATAGATTTGTTTCCTTAGCTTTACGCATTAATTTCAATACGGCTTCAGCAATTTGGCTGTAAAGCATTTCGTTAGACCCTTCAAATATTTGGAATGGTCTGCTATCCACTACGGCTCTTCCCGCGATATGATCTAAACGATAGCCATTCGCACCTGCTAATTGTAAACTGATCTGTGCAGATTCTTGCATCAAATCTGTAATCAATGCTTTTAATGTGTTTGCCTCAATGCTCATTGTGGCAAGATCATTTTCAATACCACTATGTCCAACACTGAAAGCACACATTCCCGAACAGATGGTATAGGCTGCTTGAATTCGGGCTAACTGGAATTTCACGGCATCTACTTGTACCAATGGAGCTGCTCCTACTATTCTGTTTTGACAATGTTGAAGTGACTCATCCAATAATCGTTTAATAAAGCCCATTCCCATACCAGGGAATTGCAAACGACTACGGTGTAACATATCCAACATCAGCTTAATTCCCGTACTTTCTGCTATTAGCTTCTGTTTTTCTGGAACAACAACATCAATCTCATTTATTCCATAAGGAATAGCGTATAAACCTAAGTTATTATAGCGGGTTGTCATTGGAATATGTTGTTCAGACAAACCATTCTCCGTAACGAAGAAATCGATATCCCTAGCTAACTCACCGTTCGCATTAAATTTACGTGCTGTAACCAACCAATAATCGGCCGCACCACTTAATCCTTGCCAGTGTTTCTGTCCTTTAATATGATAGGATTCACCAACCTGTTGGTAAGCAGTTTTCATATTTAGGGCATCACTACCGTAAGCTTTCTCCGTAATCATTAATCCACCCATGGCATTGTTTTCCATGAAATCTTTGAATATTCTTTCTTGAACCGAATATTCTCCATATTTCGCCAAAGGCTCCAAAAACAAGGCTATATTAATCCCAAACATTAAGGATAAAGCCAAAGACTCATAAGAAGCAGCAGCAAGTACACTTAAACATTCCTTTACCGCAATTCCTCGGCCTCCATGTAAAATTGGAACCGCAACGGATAAGGGTTTCTTTGACATAATCTCAGCCAAAAACTCCTTCGGTAAATCCCTATTTAAACTCATGGAATTATAGTCAAATTCCTCACGAAATAAGTGCTTTAAATGCTTCTTAAAATCTGCTATATAATTATCAAATGATATTTGTTCTATGATTTCGCTCATTTCTCTTCCTATTTTAATGAAACTATCCATACAAAATTAGGGGGATAGTCCATATTACACTATAATAATTAAGACAAAAATTAGGACTAAACGTGCATATCCCTTTTATCATTTGTTAAAAAAAAGGAATGATTAGCAAACTATCTTGGGAAGTGATGGAGAAAAAAAACGAAAGTTATATACTATGGAAAACACTTTTTCTATATTCAGAAGGAGATATTCCTATGATTTTTTTGAAAAGTCTCGCAAAGTAAGACGGGTCTGCAAAATCCAATTCATAAGCGATGCTAGCAACGCTCTTATTGGTTTCAGAAAGCAATAATTGACTATGTATAATCGCTACTTCCAAAATAAGTTCTTTCGAGGACTTTTTGAACACGGAAGAAACACAACGGTTTAAATAATTAATGGAAACTGCCAGACGGTCTGCATAAAAATCTACGGATTTATATTTATCGAAATGCAAGTGAACCAATTGTTTAAAGGCAATAGCGACTTCCTGTCTACGACCAAGCGACTTATTCGCATTGGATAATTTAATGATCATCAACAGCACCGATTTGAATATGCTCTCATACAATTCCTTATAGGGATTCGAGCTGTAAATTTCTTTGTAGAGTAAGTCCAACAAACTGTTTAACTCCGAACTATCTTGCTTTACTAAATTCAGAAGAGGGGATATTGTAAATATATTGAGGATCTCTTGTTCTCGAAACAAAGAGGTCATTGCTTGCTCATTAATAAGCACGCAGTATCCTTGCGCAGATTTATCAACAGAGTGAATCGCGGAGATATTACCATAATTGCTGATCAGCACTGCTGGTGCTTCAACCATGAATGTCGTCGATTCAATTTGTTGGTTAAAATAACCTTCTGTCAGATGGATTAATAAGTTATAACCAAAGAAAATGGGCGGAATAGGCGTTTTTAGATAGGGTGCAATATCTCTTAATGGAAAAATTTTAATGGCTGTTTGAATGTACTTTAAATGCTTCAAACTTCCAGCCATAAATTTGGAAACAAATTCATCAGCATTTATTCGAGTCTTTTCCATCAGCTATTTGATTAGGATAGATAATAGAAGGGGGCCATACACCCCCTCTATATAACACTAATATTCTTGACCCAAATTATTCTGCAATACTTGCAGAAGAAGTCGGAATTTGTCTATTTACTTTTTTAACCAGACCTTGAAGAACTGTACCAGGACCAACTTCAACGAAACTTTCAGCCCCATCAGCCAACATGGTTTCCACTGTTTGTGTCCAACGTACGGCACCTGTAAGCTGAGCAATTAAATTCTCTTTAATAGCTACTGGATCTTGATAAGGTAATGCATCGTAGTTTTGGTAGATTGCACAAACTGGAATTTTAATTTCAGTATCTATGATCGCATTTTGCAATTCTTGTTTTGCGGCTTCCATTAATGGAGAGTGGAAAGCACCACCAACATTTAATTTCAAAGCACGTTTAGCACCTGCTTCTAATAATTTCTCACAAGCAGTATCTACACCTGAAACTGACCCTGAAATAACCAATTGACCAGGGCAGTTATAATTTGCTGGAACAACTACATCTTCTACTTGAGCACATACTTCCTCAACAATAACATCATCTAATCCTAAGATTGCCGCCATTGCTCCCGGTTCTAATTCTGTTGCTTTCTGCATCGCATTAGCCCGCTTTGCAACTAAACGAAGACCATCTTCAAATGAAAGAGCACCTGCTGCTACTAAAGCAGAAAACTCTCCCAAAGAATGTCCAGCAACCATATCTGGTTGAAATTTATCCCCTAATGCCTTTGCTAAAATAACTGAATGTAAGAAAATAGCAGGTTGAGTAACATTTGTTTGTTTTAGTTCCTCTTCTGTACCAGCAAACATAAGGTCTGTAATACGGAATCCTAAAATTTCATTCGCTTGCTCAAATAATGCTTTTGACTCTTCGTTACTTTCGTATAAATCTTTACCCATTCCTACGAATTGGGCTCCCTGTCCCGGGAAAATATAAGCTGTCTTCATATTGGTTTCTTTATTCTATCACAAATATAAAAATATCCTTAATCTTCAGGCACGAATGCTAAAGAGGAAAGGTTGGATGGCGCAAAAACATCATTCGCAATGTCCTGAATCTCTTGAACACTGACCTGATCAATCTTATCAAATACCTCCGAAAGTGTGACTACACGATCATAATCTAATATATTCTTTGCCTCAGCAATGATTAAACTCATCCTATTTTCCTCTGCTAATGCAATCTGACCCTTAAACTTATTCTTAGCCTTTTGTAGGAAATTAACGGAAATCGGCTGCTCTCTTAGCTTTCGCAACTCCTTATGCACTAACTTGAGTGCTTTATCAAGCTTCTCCTCATCTGTACCTAAATAAATGCTAAATAAACCTGTGTCTGCATATAAACTATAATTCGACTCGATGGTATAAGCAATTCCATATTTCTCGCGAATATTCAAATTTAGAATCGATGCCATTCCATAACCTCCCAAAAAGTTATTTAACAAGAGTAAACCTGTTTTTCGTTGGTCGTATATACTGTATCCTTGACCTCCTAGCACATAATGTGCTTGGTTTATTGGTCTTTCTAATTCAATTTGCTGGCTTAGTGGTTTGACAAAATCTTCTGCAACATGATCCCAAGGATAACTTTCCACTTCACTGAACAACTTATGAACAATCGCTAATACTTTCTTTTCGCTATAATTTCCTGAAATGGCTACAACCATTTTAGAGGTTGCATAATGCTGCTTGATAAATTGCTTTATATCCGCTTGTTGAATACTATTCAAATCAGCTTCTAAGCCTAATATATTATGTCCTAAACCTGACCCTGCAAAAACTAAATCCTCGAAATCATCCATGATCGCATCTTCAGGACTATCCAAATAGGAAGCCATTTCATCTAAGATTACCCCCTTTTCCTTTTCCATTTCATCGGTTGGATATTGGGAATGGAAGATAATATCCTCAAATAAATCCAATGCCCGATCTAAATATGGATTCAGAAAAGAGGCATGAATACAAGTATATTCTTTTGTGGTATAAGCGTTCAAGTCACCACCAACTGCTTCCAAACGATTCAGGATTTGATTGGTACTGCGACGCTCCGTGCGCTTGAACAATAAATGCTCAATAAAGTGCGCTGTACCGAACTTGCCTAATTGTTCATGACGAGAGCCTACATCTACCAATAAACAAGCATGGGTAATTGCCGATTTGTCTGGACGAAATAAAACACGTAATCCATTATCTAACTGGAAGATTTTTTGATCCATTTATTTTTTTATAGGTTTTGCAAAGGTAAGCATTTAGTTAATAGAGCAGACAATAGACCGTCGATACAATTAACATAACAAAGTAAACAAGACGTCGAGGCAATGGAATTAATCGTAGGTGCTACTATTTCTAGAAAAAATGCACTATGATTTTCAGACAGGATTTAACGTAATAACTGTAAGGTCGAAGCATGCTTCGACCGTTATAATGCCTTTTCCTGTATAGGTTTTGGGTTCGTTCGGCTAGCCTCACGATGAACTCTGTCAGGGGAGGGGAAAGAGAGACTCTTCGCTCTGAGTGGTATGTCTTATCCCGCCAATGGGTCTATCTACTAAATACTCCCTACTAAATACTACAAAAAAGGAATGCCAGGCTAACCCGGCACTCCTTTTTTAAACTAACTAACCTTAAAAGCGATGTCTCATTCCACCGCCAGGGAAGCCACTGTCTTCTGAAGGTGGCAATCCTGAAAACTTCTGAAGTTTAAATGTAAACAACAACATGAAGTAACGGCCCAAACGATTGGTTTGTGTATCTGAATAATAGTTATCAGCAACTGTTCTGCTTAAGTTCGTTTGTTGATTTAACAAGTCAAATGCCTGTAAACGAACTGTTGCGCG
Organism: Sphingobacterium lactis; assembly: GCF_051951495.1. Classification (GTDB taxonomy): domain Bacteria; phylum Bacteroidota; class Bacteroidia; order Sphingobacteriales; family Sphingobacteriaceae; genus Sphingobacterium; species Sphingobacterium lactis_A. The sequence goes on from NZ_JBNHAS010000003.1 coordinate 120,027, forward strand.
CTGATCTTTCAAGAATCTTTGTTCGATATATGTATTGATGATAAACGGATTAGCATCACTTAACGAACCGTATCCTGAGTTAAAGGTTTTCATTACATCTGCACCGAAAATAGTCGATTTAGTAATGTTAACCGATCCATTTAAAGTTGGTGAAAGTGAAGATATGTTACGGTTACTAGCTGTTTGCAAGTCATTTCTTGATAAGTTATAGCTGTAACGAATACCTGGATTAATTTCCAAATTCTCGGAAGGTGTATAGCGGAAGCTTAAACCTTGCATGAAAACATAGTTATTAATAATGTTTTTATCGCCAGTTGTAGCTGTTGGATTTGATGCAATGTAGGATAGGTTCTTGTTATAAGTAACACCTCCCATTAACATCAAATTATAAGTTTTCTCCTTTAGCGATTTTCCAAAGTGATAGAATGAACTCACATTGTACACTGGATCATCAGAATTCAAATAACGCGTCTCACGGATCATACCTAATTCCGGATCGCGGAAAGATTTGTTAAAGGTCGTAATACGATCAGAAGTTAAACTACCATTCAAGAAAGCAAAGAAAGTATTTCCTTTTTGGAAATCACCAGAACGGAAACGAACGCTTAATTGGTGTCTAAATTCTGGATTCAAGTTCGGATTACCAATCACTGTATTTGTTCTACTGTTGCTTACTGCATATGGAAGGATCTGATTAACCGTTGGCTCCGTTGATCTTCCAGAGTAGTTTAAGCTAATGTTCTTCTGACGAGAGAACTTGTATTCAAAACGTGCAATTGGAATGAAGTTAAAGTTCTTACGATCTATGATGGCACTTTCGTCATCAGATGAAGCATCTCCTTTTAAAAGCGATGGCTGAACAGATGCCCCTACTGAGTATTTAATTTTTTCATTTTCGAACATGTAGCTCGCACCAACACGATGTGTGGTAAATGAATAATCCTGTAAAAAGTGGAAATTCAAATCAGGATCATTGTTTGGATTACCATTCTCAAAATATGCATCCTGATAATTCTTATTATCATAAGCATTTTTGTTGAAATCATAGGTGAATTCCAATTTGCCAAATTGAGATAAAGGCTCGGTATAGGATAAGGTAGTTCCTGCATTCCAGCTTTTATTATTTACCTCTCGAAGGGTTTTTTCATAGATCTCTGAAAGTGTTGTTACAGAATTATCCGGATCTGCTAAATTACGTAGTAATGTCCTTTCATAATCATTAGTAGTAGCCGCATTATCGTAATTAAAGTTGAAGAACAAATTACGTCCTTTATCATTTAATTTACGATTGTATAAACCTGATAGGCTATAACGTGGAACATTGCTGTTATTTAAAACAGACTCTGTCTGTTCATTCACGAAAATATCGTTCAAATAAGAATTAGTGAAAATATCCGAGGTTGTTTTCACATCATTAAAACCAAACTGAGGAGTTAACTTGATGTAATCCTTATCGCTAATATTCCATTCAATATTCGCTTCCAAACGGTGACTGGAAGTGATTTTATTGCTATTATCCTCTGATTGATCAACTTGATTACCTTCATCAATGGTATGGTCAATCAAGCTTTTGGTAAAGGTATTGTTATCGTCACGACCGTAGGAGTAGTTACCATATACTTTCAACTTATCAGAGAAATCATGACGGACGTTCAAACCGATAGAACCAACATTCGTTAGTCCGCTTGGGTTACCAAACATACCACCACCAGATCTTCCACCGCCGCCCATTCTGCGTCGTGCACCTCCACCAGAAGTGTTAAAGTCAAATAATGGTGCATTGATATTATTCAAGTTCCCTAATACCGAAACTTGTGTTTTATTGGTCATACCCATCCACATACCGGTCGCTTGATAACGGTCTTCCGTACCATAACCACCACGCAATGTGGTCATAAAACCCTTATTGTATTTTGGGTCAATCTGTATATTCAATACTTTCTCTGAATCACCAGATTTGTTGCCCGTAATATTAGCCATATCACCAAAATCATCCACTACTTGGATTTTCTCGATGATATTAGCAGGAAGGTTTTGTGTAGCTGTTTTAACATCACCACCAAAGAAATCCTTTCCGTTAATACGTACGCGAGTTACACTTTCGCCTTGTGCCGTTACATTACCATCTTTATCTACTTCAACCCCTTGAAGGCGCTTCAAAGCATCTTCAGCTACTGCGCCTTGACGTAATTTCAGGTCTTTGGTTGAATACTCTACTGTATCCCCCTTTACCTGCACGGTCAAGACCCCAGCTACCACCACCTCTTCGATTTGATTGGCATTTAAGGTTAACACAAAACTAGGAATGCGAACTTCCTGTTGCCCTTCAGGGAAGTCCACTTCTTTTTCTACGGCTTCAAAACCAAGGCTGCTTACACGAACCTTAAATTTTGTTGCTTTCACATTTTCAAAAGTAAAGAAACCGGCATTGGTTGAACTGGTCGATAAGGTATCCTTATCGGAGATCAAGCGAACGGTAGCACCTGATATCGGTCTCGATTCGGTGTCCCGCAACATGCCATTTACTACACGGTTAGTCTGAGCGCTTGCGCTTAGGCCAAGTACCATGATGAACATCATCATCACAGCTTTTAACATTCTATCCATAAACTAATTTTATTGCTCCTTCAGTTGCCCTAAGACCCAGACTTCTGTCTTCATCTTAAAGGGATTTTTGACAGTGGGAGTTGGTCTTGAATAAATCCCACCGTACATGCCTGTAGGTGCTGGTCGGTTTTTCAACATCTTTTGCAATTGCGCATATCGATTGTTGATCATGACCTGAATCGCTACTTCTTTATTGCGATTCTTGATTCCGATGGAAGCTATTGGAATCTTCGATTCGTATAGCATTGCTCCATTTTCCAGCAACTTGGCATTAATCTGAACCCCGTAGGTATTGTCAAAGGACAATCGTCCATCAACAATATGTGCAAATCCGCGAACACCATAGCCTCTACTCCTTTTGATTAATTCTTCCCGAACATTCATATTCGGTAGATTCTCATCATTAGCAATCGCTCCCAAGGTTTCACTGTCTGGAATCGGAAATATAAGTTGCGCCCCATCCTTCTTCTTCCCATCAGGATTGATATTAATAACAATCCCATTCCTCACCGCCTCCTGTTGCAACATCGGATCCTTGATTCTAACTGCCGCATACAGGTAATCTGCATCGCTTGTTAATCCAAACATCCAACTACTATCTGCATCCATCAGCGTCAACTTTCCTTCCCATTCCTTAAGATCTGCATCGACCTTTACAGGGAATGATGGCAATAATTCATACTTTTCTTTCTTCTTCTGAGCCAATAAACTAGAACAAGTTAGAACCAGATAAAATAAAATGATAATTCTTTTCATATGTTCCACGTGTAAACTTCTTATTGACAACAGTATAAATAAAAAATATTACTTTATCACCAATCTTCAGCAAAGAAAACAAGAAGAAGTGTAAATTAATGTAAACAATAGTTTATATCAGAGAAGTTACAGGGGAGACTGCTTGATTGAGACCACTTTGCTACTTGATATGAGATGTGAGATGTGAGATAGAAAGGGTTAGCCCTGCGGACAGTATATAGTACCTAATATTAGTAGGTGGACCTATTGGCGGGTTTGATTTATGAAGCGTTATAACGAAATAAATAATAATATTTTCACGATTGTTTGTAGGGGCGATGCATGCATCGCCCGCATCACTTTAAATCCTTTAAATCCTAATAGCTTAACAAATTCTAATGTCTGTTGTCTATCATCTGATGTCAAAAATATCGGGCGGACATACCGTTCGTTCACGTCAGGGGATAAATCCCCTTTCCTCACACTCACTCAGTACCGCCCCTACCTAACGTGCTATCTAGATGGTTCGATAATAGGCGTTTAATAGCAGCCCATCGTAGGGGCAGTACTTAGCGCAGCGGAATGTCTGCCCGATTTTAAAATAGTATAATAGTACTCAGAATTTAGTAGGTGGACCTATTGGCGGGTTAAATTTATGAAACGATTTAACAGTCGAAGCATGCTTCGACCATACGGTAATGGTGTTAGGAATATTAAAATTACGATTGTATGTATGTAATACATGAATAAACAAATTGAGACACATACATCTAACAGCGCAGCGGTCTCAAATCTAACAACGCAGCGGTCTCAAAAAACCAATTTCAACTGAGGTTCAGTGACTTTAAAAGTCCTTCTATGGTGTGGGGTTAAACCTAGATTAAGGACTGCTTGTCGGTGTTTGATGGTTGGATAGCCTTTATTGCTTAGCCAATCATAATCTGGGAAGTCATGCGCAATGGATTCCATATATTCGTCACGATAGGTTTTCGCCAATATGGAAGCAGCAGCGATGGAGAGGTATTTACCATCCCCTTTGACAATACAACTATAGGGCAAATCTGCGTAAGGAATAAACTTATTTCCATCGATGATAAGGTACTCCGCTTTGATGGTCAGTTGATCTAAGGCACGGTGCATGGCTAAATAGGATGCTCGGTGTATATTGATACGATCAATCTCCTCAGCAGAAACACTTGCTACTGCATATGCCAAGGCTTCCTGTTCAATGATAGGTCTCAATTCCATCCTTTTCTTTTCCGATAACTTCTTGGAATCATTCAGCACCGGATTACAATAATCAGCAGGAAATATCACCGCAGCAGCAAACACAGGCCCAGCTAAACATCCACGTCCCGCCTCATCACAACCTGCCTCTATCAATTCCAATTGAAAAGCCGAAAATAAGCTTATCGAACTACTCATGAGGGTAAATGTAAGAAATATCTGTAGTATTTAGTAGTTAGCTATGGTATTTAGACCTTGGGTGATATAGAAATAATCGATTTTTTTATAAGCTAGACATTTAAAAGATAAATTTAAATATCCCTTCGTAGCAACTCATCTGTAGTTCATTTAAATAATAAAACGGGTGAAGAAAGCTTCACCCGTTTTATTATTTAAAAATACTTTTAAGTTCAGAAATATTAGACCCAACTCAAAAAAAGAACTCATTATAATCCTTTCATTTAGCCTAGGTATTCCGGCATAGGTCTAACTACTATATACTTTATAAATACTAAAAAAGAAGGCTACGCCTTCTTTTTTCTATGTTTCAAAGACAAGTAAATCGCGAAACCAAATCCAAGTACCAAGATAATCGAAGCGATTAAGGAAATGGTATTGGAGATTTTCATGGATACCGGTGCGAATACGAATTCTACTTTATGGTTTCCACCTGGAAGAGAAAGTCCGCGAAGTAAGTAGTTCGTGCGGATAATAGGCACTTCTTCTCCGTCCACAAAGGCTTTCCATCCTTTATCATAAAAGATTTCCGAGAACACGGCAAACACTTGGTTTGGCGCGGTGTATTCATAGCGCATCGTATCAGGGTGGTAAGAAACCAATTTAATATCAGCATTTGTTGGTTGACCAATGGAAGCATTTCCGAACTGATCTTTTAATCCTTCATTGACAATAGCCTCTTTTTTCGGATCAAAGGTCTTCATCGCATCCATTTCAGCATTGCTGCCTTTAACGAATTTCACATTGTTCACAAACCATGCATTCCCCAAAGCGGAGCTACGACGTTGAATATTGTCCGAATCGTTCTGCGGATTTTTAGCAATGAGGTAACGAACATTCATCATGTCCAAAACATCCTCATTAATGCCGCTATCGAAAAGATTTTCCAATACTTCTTGGAAACGCATCAATTTAGCCGCATGGTATCCACCTAAACTCTTATGGAAATAAGAAGCGGAAGCATCTTGGAATGGACTAGTCGTCAAATCAAGCACACGGTAAGAAAGATCTTTATCCATGTGGATTAATTGATCGACCTCACGCTCCTGAATCGGACGATCGTAAATACTCTTGTCAACGAATGAATCATTATTTAAATAGCGTTTATCTAATGACCAAAGGTCAACTAAAGTAATCACACCAATAGCTGCCAACATCACAGCAACATTTGTTTTCTTCTTGATGTACAACCAGATGAAAGCAAAGGTTAATGCCACGATAAAGAATGAACGCCACGCATCTTTGGATGCCATATCTGTACGGTCAGCAATTAAGGAGTTTACAAGCTCTGTAGTCAATGCCTGATCTCCAATATGCTGTTGCAACTGCGCCACATATTCTTGGTGATTGGACGTTCTCAGCGCCAGTATACTTGGCAATAAGGCAACGATCAAACAGATACCTGCCACAATACCTCCTGTATAAAGCACTTTTTTGTCCAAGTCTTTAATTTCCGATCCTCGAGTAATAATGTCATTGATAGCCAAAATTGCTAACATTGGAATCAACACAGATGGTATTACCAAGATACTTTCTACTGCCCTAAACTTATTGTACATCGGGAAGTAATCGAAGAATAGATCAGAGATCAGCGGAAAATGGCGTCCAAAAGATAGGAATATCGTTAGCAAGGTTGCTCCTAAAATCCACCATTTCAAGCGATCTTTTACTATCACCAATCCGAGTATAAACAAGAAGATTATTCCGGCACCGAAATACCAGGTCCCTTGTGTGAAAGATTTCTCACCCCAATAAGTTGGTGTAGCACCATTAGCAAACTGCAATGCTTGTGCTTCAGGCATTCCCAACTTGGTAAGTGTTTTCACGACATTGGAATTCTCATCCAATAATCCGGAAGTTTTACCACCGTATGCATCAGGTATCAAAAAGGTAATGGTTTCACCAATTCCTTGACTCCACGCATAGGCATATTCTTTATCTAAACCGTGCGCCCCTTTGTCCCCATTCTCTGCTTTCGTAATATTTGATTTTCCACGAATGGTCAACTTACTGTATTCGTATGTAGGAAATAAAACTGAAGCATTTACCAAAACGGCAACTGCAACACCAACCAATTGCATTGCGGATGCTTGGGCGAAGTTCTTTAATTTTTTATCGCGAATAGCATAATACAATTCAAAGCCTACTAAGACTAGTAAAGCAATAAATAGGTAATAGGTAATTTGAATGTGGTTCGCTCGGAGCTCTAAGGCCAAGAAAAGAGCTAATATAGCAGGTCCCCAGAGTCTGCTCCCACGATAGGTGAGAATGACGGCCCCTATAATAGGCGCCATATAAGAAATGGCATAGGCTTTACTGATGTGCCCAGCCTCAATATACATAAAGTTATAAGACGAGAATGCCAAGGCGACAGCACCGATTGCTGCTAACCAAGGCCGTATTTTGAGAACCGAAAATAGGAAATAACCGCCTAATAAAAATAATAACAACGCATCTGCCGGAGGAGGAAAGACTTTCCTTATTGCCGGACCAATGTAGCTCGCTACGTTGTTCGCATGATCGTACCATATCTGGTAAGTAGGCATACCACCAAACATGGAGTTAGTCCACAATGGCGTATTACCATCCTTTTCTCTGAAATCAAAAATCTCTTTTTGGCTACCCCTAGCCTGCATAACGTCACTTTGCAATAAGGTCTTCCCTTGCCAAACAGGGGTGAAGTAAAATACTACTAACAGCAGGAAAATCCCGATGATTAATAAATGCGTCTGATTTTCCTTAAACCAATTCTTCATGGATTGTAATAAAGGGTTATTAATGATATAGCTCCAAAAATATAGAAATGATTTCAATAATGCACGATGTATTTTGAGATAGCCTATGCATTTGAAAAGATATAGGCTAACATTATATTTAGATGCATTTTTTGATATTACAGCGCATATTATACCCTAATTTTCAACCCAAACTCATTTCTTCAATACCCAAACTTCTATCCTAATGATTTCATATCAGCAATACAGAAGAGTTAAACGCACTATAATTATAATCAAATATGCTGAATGTACTCAGCCTATCATAGGCTCCAAAAAACACCTACCTTTTACTATTCTTTATCAAGTTAACTCTTAATTCCCTTTACATTTTCTACTTTTTCCTTAATTTTTTCTGGTGTCTTTTGTCTGATGTCTAACTGTATCTTACAGAGGTTTTATTCGACACTCCTTCGGATCTCCTTCGGAACTTGTTCGGATCTCGTTCGGATCTCGTTCGGTTCCGACCGAACGAGATCCGAACAAAATCCCTATCAGATCCTAAGAAATTCCTTAGGGTTCTCGAAGCAATCCTTAATGAATATGAAGGTAAATAGGAGTAAAGCGTCCAGGAAATAATAGTCGAATTTAAATTAATTCAACAGTATGATAAAAATAAAATTGTTGATTGTTAAGAGGCAATAAACATTCAATACCAGTGAATATAATATATTTAAGCTCTTTTGTTAATGGTATTAAAAAATCGGTAACAAAGCTTTAAAGTCTAAAATCAAAGCTTAGTTTACAAAAAGATAAAGACAACTAATTCAGAAATTCAAATTTTTAGCAAATACATTACTCTTTTAATCGCCAATATTCAAATTCGCACATTCCATAACATCCTCCGTTCAAAACAAGACGATTGTTATTTTTAAAATCGACAGCAAGTTTTTCTTCTACTTTTTCAACATTGGATTCTGTAGTTTTACAATCGAAAAAAACAGTCAATGTAACCGTTTTGGATTTTTGTGAGTCTGGGTTTTCAGCCAGCTCATATTTCCCTATACAAGGGAATCTAGGATTGGTTGTATTACCTAGCGAATCAAAAGAAATAATTTGTTGAAAGCTTGTCCTATCCCTAGTTTCAACCTTTCCCCAACTATCCAAGCTCCTATAATAAACCAATTTCCATTTACCAACAATACCTGTTTGCTCGTTTCCCGTCGCATATTCGCTTATTTCTTCTTTGCTACATGATATACAAAGAATCAATAACATTAAGAAAAATAATCTGTTCATAATTATCAATTGGTTAAATTACACACACCTGCTTTTCATACACTTAGGTATAAATATACTCATTACACTCCAAATGTTTCGCGAAAGTTTAATAATACGTAAAGACACACAGATTGTTTATACCATAGATTATGAAAATTCTGTAGAATTGGCACGATTCGTTAAACGTAATGATATATATAAAGTTTTTCCTTAATCGCTGAGTTTTAGTATTAAAGAACGATGTTTATGATAAAAAGATAAACATAAGCCAAAAGTTCCTCTGTAATAGCCCTCCTGGCACTTCACCCTGAAATAAAGGTGTAATGAATTATTATTCTGATTAAAAACAATCTAACCCTTCTGTATTAAGTTTTTAATGTTGGAGAGTTCACCAAATAGGACGAGGATATCGTTTTCTTGCAGTATAGCACCCACATTTTCTCAGAACTTTATGGATGATCAATTAATAATAATTTAAACAGCTAAATTTTAACAACAAATCAAGATATATTTATTGTATATACCATATATATTATGTATATTTCTACCAGCAAAAGAATATACATAATGAGAAAGAACATAGACATAGATGATAACCTCTTAACAAAAGTTAAAATTTTATCTGCTTTCGAAGATATAAGTGTGAAGCATCTTCTAGAAAAAGCAGTTTCTTTTTATGTGGAATATAAAGAAAACGAGCGTTTAAAATCCATGACAAATGAAGAAAAAGAAGATTTAGGCTTGTTATTACTTATGCAACAGTCTGATAGAAATGATGTTGCTACTCGTGAAGAGGTAATTAATATTCTTGACAGATGAATATAATTTATTTACGCTCATTTGTAAATGATATTAAAAAAATCAAAGACAAGGCATTAAAGGCTAAAATCAAAGATTTTATTATCCAATTAGAAAGTGCCGAAACATTAAGTGATATTGCAGGAATAAGCAAAATTCAAGGCTTTTCAACTGCCTACCGATATCGTATTGGAGATTTTCGTATAGGTTTTTTTAAACATGAAAATTCTGTAGAATTGGCACGATTTGTTAAACGAAATGATATTTATAAAGTTTTTCCTTAATCGCTGAGTTTTAGTGTCAAAAAACTATGTTTTTTGATAAAAAGATAAATATAAGTCAAAAGTATCTCCGAAATAATTTACTTGGCACTTTACCCTGAAATAAAGGTGTTATGAATTATTATTCTGATTAAAAAATAATCTAACCCTTCTGTATTAAGTTTTTAATGTTGGAGAGTTCACCAAATAGGACGAGGATATCGTTTTCTTGGAGAATTGTATCCGATTTGGCAATTCCTGAAGCTTCCTTGGAAACTCGGGTAACACCATCGCCAGAGGTTGCAGTTTCCGTTTTTACAGTGGTCAGGACGATAACTTTGTATTTATTGGTCAGATCGGCCTCTTTCAAGGTCATGCCGATGTATTTACTGGGAACCTTCGTTTCTATAATGGAGTATTTTTCGGACACTTTAAAGGAATCGACAATATCAATGTTATCCAATCGCATAGCTAATCGTTCTGCAGCTTCTTCTTCAGGCATGATATATTCTTCAATATTCATGGCTTCAAGAACGGTTTTCTGCAAATCTGACACCACACGGCCGATAATACGTTTTACTTTCAATTGTTTTAGGAGGGCAATGGTTAAAAGCGATGCACCTTCATCTTCACCAATGGCAACAATCACAGCATTACTTTCGCGCAAGGGCAAGGAGCTAACCGCCTCTTTGTCGGTACTGTCCATACATACGGTATGGGTAATTTTATCCTTGTTCTGTTCAACGATATTTAAATTTTTGTCTGCAGCAATGACCTCATGGCCTGATTCTGTCAAGTGAATTGCTAATGAGCGTCCAAAATGTCCAAGTCCTAGTACGATGTATTTCATTCCTCTTAAAACAATATTTTTTCGGTTGGATAAATATAACTTTTGTTCTGCGTGTTTTTAATAAAGGCAACCAATAAGGTTAACATTCCAACACGACCAACGAACATAGTTAACATGAGAATAATTTTTCCGGTGGCAGAAAGATTGGGAGTAATGCCTAAGGACAAGCCACAAGTCGTATAGGCAGATACCGATTCAAACAACAACGGCATCATCTCCTGATTAGGATCGGAAAAATTGAGTAAAATAAAACTAAATGAGATAATGAGAATTGATAATAAGATAATAGCAAATGCCTTATTGACCGATTCTGACGCAATTCTACGTTTATAAATTTCTATAGATTCTTTACCTCTTGCTAGGGCTACAATATTCATTAGGGCTATGGCCACAGTAGTAACCTTTACACCTCCACCCGTAGATCCTGGGGATACACCAATCCACATAATCGTAACGATCATAATTAAGGTTGGAATATTGATAAAGTTCAAATCAATGCTATTGAATCCTGCAGATCGGGCAGAATTTGCCATAAAGATGGAAGAAACCCATTGCCCATAAGTAGACTTATCTGCCAATAAGGTATGTTCCTTTTCCATATAGAAGAAAGATACAGTAGCCAAAACGATTACTATGACATTACACAGCACAATAAATCTGGAGTTAAAAGTAAACACCATAGGCTTATGGCGATAGCCTCTCTTCAGGATATATTTACACCAAATCGAATTGATCTTTTCCTTTACCAGCTTATAAAAGTTAAATATCGTTCCAAAACCTAGACTTCCGAGAATCAACATGGAGACTACGGCTAATTGGAAATTATAGTTAAAGCGATAAGCATCATTGGTTACCCCATCTTTAATAATGGTAAATCCAGAGTTACAGAATCCCGAGATCGCATGGAATGCCGCAAAGAATATCTGGTCACCTACGGACTCAAATAAACTAGCGTCCAATGTAAAGAAGATGATAATTCCACCAATAAACTCAAATAAAAGGGTGATAAAAATAATGGTCAATAATGTAGAAATAACCGAGTTTAGTTTATCCTCGCCTAATATTTCTCCAAACATCAGTTGGTTCTTGAAGGAGAAACCACCTGAGAAGAAATAACCGAAAAAACCCGTAAAGGTCATAATCCCTAATCCGCCTATTTGGATAAGCGCCATAATGACTGATTGACCAAACAGGGAGAAATTCGTAGAAATATCGGTCACAGAAAGACCTGTAATACAAACAGCACTGGTCGCCATAAAAAAGGCGTCTACGAATGTAAGTGGTGCTTCTGTCGTGGTCCTAGGTAACATTAATAGAAAAGCGCCCAAGACAATCAAGCCCAAAAAGGATACGACAAAGAGTATGGTAGGATTAAAGTAGAAATTATCGAAAAACAAACTGCTTCGGGAAAGCTCGGCAATAAACATGATAAGTATTCCGAGGTATAGCCATTCATCTTTACTGAAGGTTTCGAGGAATCCTCCTGTTAGACGGGCGAATGTGATCAAGAAGAAATAGGCTGTGACGACGACCCCAGAATAGTGGGAAACATTAATTCTTCGACTGAAATATATAGATGAAACTGTTCGTATAGTTTCAAAGGCAAAAAGCCCATAAAACATGAATATAACGGTATCTTGGGTATATTTTGCAAGCTTAGGATCGGTAATATAACCTACATGCAGTACCATCACAATTGTACAGATCAAACTGATGTAAAACAGGACTTGATTGACTGTCTTGTTATGATACCTAAATATGAATTTGAGGAAGCTTAATACCGAGTCCATTGCTACAAACATAGGGATTACGCTCAAAAATCAAGGAATTGAAAACAGAAAAATAAGGTATTATTTTTCTTCCTGCTCTTCTTCTTTCTCTTTTTTCTTGAACAATCCTTTAAAGAAATTACCTGTTTTTTTGATGACGTTTTTGGATTCTTTACCCACTTCCTTCACATTCTCCGCCGCGCCCATAAGTTTAGCTTCTCTTTCTTTACTGATACCGGCTGTCTGTTTAATTCCTTCTAGTAAACTTTGCCATAAAGTTTTAAAGAAAGAGTGCTCCGCAACACGTGTATAGTTGATCTTACCAACATGATACTTTTCATTGGCATCCGGATTACTATCATTGATTAAGATGTTATTGACCACAAAAGAGAGAATACCCTTTTTGGTTTTACTCATATCTTCACCTGGTTTATTCAGCAAGTTTAATTTTAGGTGATCGTAATTAAATCGGAGGGATCCCCAGTTTTTGCGATCTGTACCTTGCATATCGAAACTTAAACTGCGAATATTACCTGATCCAATTTCCACATTCAATAATGGTCTCAAAATTTTATTGAAGGCAGTCGCATTCATCCCCCCTAAAGTTCCTTTATAAGTATGTTCTCCAGATTTGCTCAACATATCAAAACCAAACTGCACTTTTAATAATCCTGCATTCATAATTTTGGAGCTAAAATTAGCACGCATCCACCGATGGTCTTTTAAATAAAGACTGTCATTGGTCACATTGGTAATTGTTCCGCTGGCATTGTTAAATGTGATAATACCTTCCTGATGGAATTTGGAGCTGAATTCACCGTACAGGATATCAACATTATTAAGGAATACCGTATCGATATGTATAAGTTGTTTTACTTTTAGTAATTGTTGATGTGGAGATTTCCCAATTTTATTCGAGGTCTTTTTAGGATATCGTTTATCATTATATAAGGAAACCGATCCATTCTTTATCTGCACATTTTGAGCGATGGTTTGTTGATCGTCAATTACACGTTTGAAATCTAATTTTTCAAATCTTAGGGTATCAAACTTCATGACAGCCATAGTCACATTTTGGCCTTTACTTTTAAAGAATTGGCCTTTACTCATTTTTGGTCGGTATTCCACTTTTGTCATTAGGACATTTTGATCTTGGGTATTAATGGATAAGCGATCAAATTTGGCAATATAGAAGCCATTTGACAATTCATATTCAAAGCCCGGTACATCAACCTCCACCATTTTCGTATAAAATAGACGGGTTGTATCTTGGATGGACGTTTCATCGACTAGGACATCGTGCACTTTGATGGCTACACTGTCCAATTCGATATCGGAACTCTTTCCTTCTTCGATTTTGGAGAATTTGAATTTTACATTGTCAATTTTAATATCGCGAACATTCACCGAACTAAAAACATCTTTAATATTATCATAAAGGGTTTTTGTCTCTTTATTTGGCACAATGGTATCATTATAGGCATGATACTCACTAATCATGTGAATGTTAGGCGACTCAAAACTAATGTTCTTGATAAAAAGTTTTCTGTTTTTGATGACATCCCAAAGGTTAAAGCTTCTCACCTTTAATGCATTTAATTTGATATGGAAGCGGCTATTTGGTGCTTTTTTATCGAGCACCATCTTCTTATAAACAGCAGAATCAGGGATTAATTCGGCATTCTTTAGGGTTACATTTCCTAAAGTAATGTTCAAATCTAGGTCATCATATTTTAAAGTATAAAGGCCATTGGTAGAATTATGAACCACCTCCTTTAACTTCTCCTCCAACATGGGTTTCCAGTTTCTATTAAAATACCATCCGGCCACGAGAATGGCGATGATAATAACTGCAAAAATCCCAATAATCCATTTCCAAATTGGTTTCATATACTTATCAAACAGGTTTATTATTTTATAATACGTTCAATAAATACAAATAACGATGAATTATGTTTAACTAGTTGCGATTATTTTCGTTATTGTAGATGGAAATGTAACTTTCATAGCGGCTTGGTTCAATTTCACCAGATTCGAGTCCTGCTAGAACAGCACATCCTGGTTCATTAATATGCCTGCAATTATGGAATTTGCATTGATTAAGCAGTTTTCTCATTTCGGGATAATAATGCGATAGCTCTTGAGGTTCAATATCGACAATTCCCAATTCACGGATACCTGGAGTATCAATCAACTGACCACCAAAAGGCAAATCAATCATTTCAGCAAAGGTTGTGGTATGCTTTCCTTTATCAGACCATTCTGAAATAATTCCGGTTTTTAATTCTAAGCCGGGTACAATGGCGTTGATAAGCGTTGATTTACCAACTCCGGAGTGTCCTGATACTAAGGTTGTTTTATCTTTTAATAATTGGCGGAGTTCCTCAATGTGTTCACCTTTAAGTGCTGATACGGCATAACATGGATAGCCTAAGTTTTCATAGAGATCCATGTATTCGGCTAATATCTCTAAACCCTCGTCGGAGAACAGGTCTAATTTATTAAAGACCAATATCGCCGGAATGCTATAGGCTTCTGCAGTGACTAAGAAACGATCGATAAATCCGGTTGAGGTGGGTGGGGAGGCCAATGTAACGACCAAAATAGCCTGATCGAGGTTGGCTCCTATGATTTGTGTTTGTTTGGAAAGGTTGACTGAACGGCGGATGATATAGTTCCTTCTAGGTTCCAATTGGGTTATTACACCAGAATCCTGACCAGGTTCTAAATCAAAGTCTACGATATCTCCAACAGCAATAGGATTGGTTGTTTTAATGCCATGGGTTCTGAATTTACCTTTGATACGGCATTCATAGCTGTTCCCATGATCATCCTTAACCTGATACCAACTTCCTGTAGATTTCGTTACTATACCGCGCATATTAATTCATTGACGAATAAATGATTCTTACCTCAGCCACAAAAATGGAAAAAATTTGTTAATCTTTAGGTAGCTTGAATTTGTTAACTTTGTTATATAATAAATATTAAGAATTTGAAAAAGTTATTTCTTTTAGACGGGATGGCCCTGATCTATCGTGCTTATTTTGCTTTAAGCAAAACCCCAAGACTAACATCGTATGGTTTGAACACTGGGGCGATCATGGGTTTTACCAATACTTTGTTGGAAGTTTTGAATAACCAGAAACCTACACATATTGCGGTGGTTTTTGATACAGCAGCTCCTACTCAACGACATTTGGACTTTGAACAATACAAAGCACAGCGCGAAAGTATGCCAGAAGATTTAGCTGCTTCAATTCCTTATATATTCCGATTAATTGAAGGTTTTAACATCCCTATCATTACTATGGATGGTTATGAAGCGGATGATATCATTGGTACATTGGCCAAAAAAGGCGAGAAAGCAGGTTATCAAGTTTATTGTATGACGCCTGATAAGGATTTCGGACAATTGGTATCAGAGAATATCTTTATCTACAAGCCAGCCCGTATGGGAAATGGTGCCGAGGTATTAGGTGTTCCAGAGATATTGGAAAAATGGGAGATCAATAATGTACATGAGGTTATTGATATTTTAGGCCTCTGGGGTGATGCCGTGGATAATATCCCGGGTATCCCAGGTATTGGGGAAAAAACAGCTAAGAAATTAATTCAAGAATATGGTTCCATTGAAAACTTAATTGCCAATAGCGATAAGTTGAAAGGGAAAATGAAAGAAAATGTGGAGAACTTCGCCGAGCAAGGATTAGTTTCCAAGAAGTTAGCAACGATTCTATTGGATGTTCCTGTAGACTTGGAAGAGGAAAAATTACTATTGAAGGATCCTAGTAAGGATGCTCTTGAGCCTCTTTTCGTTGAATTGGAATTCCGTACTTTAGGAAAACGTGTTTTTGGTGATGGTTTTAACATGGCCGATAATGCGGCACCAAAAGGTGGGCAGATGGATTTATTTGCTATTCCTGCTGATGATTCCTTTAGCTCGAATGGACCAACTGAACTATTAGATGAGGAAGTTGGGACTTTAAATAGTCTAGAAAACACTACGCATACGTATATTCTTGCTGAACTGACAGGCGAACAAGAAAAATTAGTAGAGTTGTTAAATAAGCAAGATTCATTTTGTTTTGATACAGAATCCACCGGATTAGATGCTATTACCGCTGAATTGGTTGGTATGTCTTTTAGCTTTGAGCCAGGAACAGCATATTATGTGCCTGTATCAGCAGACCCAATTCAAGCACAAAATACGGTCAATCTCTTCAAGCCAATTTTTGAAAAAGAAAGTATTCAAAAGGTTGGACAGAACATTAAATACGATATACTCATGCTTTCCAAGTATGGTGTAGAGGTAAAGGGGCCATTGTTTGATACCATGCTGGCTCATTATTTAATTGATCCTGACACGCGCCATAACATGGATTACCTGGCAGAAACCTATCTAAAATATAGTCCAGTATCCATTACTGACCTTATTGGTGCCAAAGGTAAGAACCAAGGGAACATGCGTGATGTGGAATTAGTGAAAATCAAGGAGTATGCGGGTGAGGATGCTGATATTACTTTACAACTCAAACATAAGTTTCAGCCCTTATTGGAAGAAACTTCCACTTTAAAATTAGCTGAGGAAGTAGAATTTCCATTGGTTCAGGTATTAGCCAATGTTGAATTGAATGGGGTTAAAATTGATGAGCCTACTTTACAGAATTTCTCTAAAGAGATCGAGAAAGATGTAAAACGCTTGGAATCTCAGATATACGAAAAAGCAGGTGTAACCTTCAATATTGCTTCTCCGAAGCAGTTGGGCGAGGTACTATTTGATAAACTACAATTAGACCCGAAAGCTAAAAAGACTAAAACTGGTCAATACAAAACTGGTGAGGATGTATTATTGGCATTAGCTAATAAGTCAGATATCGTTCAGGATATTTTAGAATTCCGACAATTACAGAAGTTAAAATCGACTTATGTTGATGCATTGCCAACATTGGTTAACAAAAGCACTGGGTTGATTCATACTTCCTATAATCAGGCTGTCGCAGCTACAGGCCGATTAAGTTCGACTAATCCGAACTTGCAGAACATCCCTATTCGTACTGAAAAAGGCAGGGAGGTTCGTAAGGCCTTCATTTCAAGAGATCCATCATGGACATTATTATCTGCGGATTATTCACAAATTGAGCTTCGTATTATGGCTGAGCTTAGTAAGGATGTGAATATGCAGGAGGCTTTCAAACAAGGTTTAGACATTCACAAAGCTACAGCGGCAAAGGTATATGCTGTTCCTTTGGAAGAGGTTACTTCCGATATGCGTAGAAATGCGAAAGCAGTAAACTTTGGTATTATCTACGGTCAATCTGCATTTGGTTTATCGCAGAATTTAGGGATTTCAAGAAAAGAGGCTGCTGAGATTATCGATCAATATTTCAAGCAATACACCGGTATTCGTCAATACATGGGTGAGGTTATTGAGTTTGCAAAAGAGAATGGGTACGTGGAAACGATCTTAAAACGAAGACGTTATCTTCGTGATATCAATTCGGCGAACATGACCGTTCGTGGTTTTGCGGAGCGAAATGCTATCAATGCACCTATACAAGGGTCGGCTGCTGATTTGATCAAAATTGCGATGATCAACATCCAAGCAGATATTGAAGAGAAAGGTCTAGAAGGAAAAATGATCATGCAAGTGCATGATGAATTGGTCTTTGATGTTCCAAAATCTGAAGTAGCTGTTTTTAAAGAAATCATTGCCAACCGCATGAAATCGGCGATTCCAATGGGCGTGCCTATTGAGATTGAAATCGGTGAAGGTAATAATTGGTTAGAAGCTCATTAAAAAATTGAATATGCTGAGATCAGTATTCTTTTTATGTTTTATACTTTGTTCATCTTTTTCTATGCATGGATATGCACAGGAGAGCAAGCCTGTGTATTTTGAGAAAGCTGGAGACGATCGAATTCGATTTTATTATGATGCGGGCTATTATCTTGTAGATAAAAATTGTGAATTTAAACGGATAGAACGAGTAGCTTCATTTGACCCGAAAACCAGTTTGTTTATAGGACCATTTACTGATTTTAATCAGCAGGGACAGGTTATATTGGAGGGAGAATATAAACAAGGTATAAAACACGGTGTATTTAAGGCCTATCATGCGAATATGCAATTAAAATGGCAAGTTCGTTATGAACAAGGAGTAGCTGTGGGTGATTGGACGTTTTATTATCCCGATGGGAAGCCCATGATGATTATCTCCTATGATTCTGAATTTCCAAAGATTAGCTCCTTTTGGAATACTACGGGGTCGCAAATGATTCAAGAAGGCAATGGAAAATATGACTTCAAGATTCCCTACTTAGGGTTCAATCCATATGGGTTTCCATTTGTTCGATTAAGGGGCAACATTTCCAATGGCTATCCAGTAGGAAAATGGCGCATATACTTTGAAGACGATAAAGATATGGTTCTGGTTGGAGAGGAGTATTATGAGAAAACAGGGGTATTTGCTGAGGGATATGATTTATACACAGAATCCATTTATACCAATGCGAAATACCCTATAGGTCCAATAGAAGAGTTTTTCCGTGCTGAGGCTTTAGTGTCTAAAGCTTGTAATTATGATGAGCAAATCGACTTTACTAGCTATTTGGCTAAATCTTTTACGGATATTTTTAAAGGTGCAGAGGTGCCAAATTTCGGTTATTTTGATTTGAAATACACAATTCGCATACGGAAAGATGGTAGTGTGGATAATTTTGATCTTTTAAGTAAGACAGATCCACGTTTTGATAAATTATTTTTCCAAGCTTTAAGGAACATTCAAACCTATCCACCATCGTTTAAAAATGGGGAATACATTGATGATGAACTCACTGTTGAATTGAAGGCACAGCGTGCAGGTGATGGTTCTGTGGTCTTTCACAGTTTAAGTATTCATAGAAAAGAAGAGAATTCATAGGATTTCCCAAGTTTAATTTATATTTGAGCAAATTTTTAATCATGAAATTTCACAAAGAAGGGTATACCAGTTTAGCTTTAGTCGTATTATTTATTTTCGTACTACTGGCTATAGCACATTATTTTGACGCGGGAAAGATTGTTACTTGGTTAATTTATGCGGTATCAGCATTTTTATTAATTACGATTTTACAGTTCTTTCGCAGCCCAATAAAGAAGATCAGCCCAGATGAAGGGGTTATCCTTTGTCCGGCTGATGGTAAAGTGGTAGTTATCGAAGAAGCTGAAGAACAAGAATATTTTAAAGATCGCAGAATACAGGTTTCGATTTTTATGTCGCCAGTTAATGTGCATGTGAATAGAAATCCTATTTCTGGTATAGTATCCTTTTTCAAGTATCATCCAGGTAAATTTTTGGTAGCATGGCATCCAAAATCATCTACAGATAATGAACGCACTACAGTTGTTGTAAAAAGAGCGGATGGAATTGAAGTATTGTTCCGTCAGATTGCTGGTGCTTTAGCTAGACGTATTGTATGGTATGTTAAAGAAGGGCAACCTGTTCAACAGGGTGATGAATTTGGTTTCATTAAATTTGGTTCCCGTGTGGATTTATTCCTACCATTAGATGCAAAGGTGGAAGTTAATATTGATCAGAAAGTAGTGGGTGGAAAAACTATCATTGCACGGGTATAATATTATAGAAAATCGGAACAGCTATAAATAGGCATGAATTTCAGGTCGCTCATACTGATTATCAGTTTTGTGTTTTCCTTGGTCTTATCAGGGATGAACTTCTATTACGAGCGTGATTTCCCTACTTTCATTTTCTTATTAATACTAAGCTTTATTCTTTCCTTTTCCCTTTTGAACTATGTTTTTCAGAAGTTTGTTTATGAAAGAATTAAATCGGTCTATAAATTAATTCACAATCTTAAGTTAGGAAAAGAGCTTAAGGATGCTTTAGGCGACCATAAATCTGATGATCCAATTGGCGATGCCGAAAAAGAGGTTCGTGATTGGGCAAAACAAAAAGCATCAGAGATTGATCAATTAAAAGCACAAGAAAAATTTCGTAAGGAGTTTCTCTCCAATATTTCCCATGAATTCAAAACTCCTTTATTTGCTATACAGGGATATGTTGAAACCTTGCAAGATGGTATGCTGGAGGATAATCCAGAGATGGCTATTAATTTCTTAAATAAAGCTGCCCGCAATTTAGATCGATTGAGCTATTTGATTCATGATTTGGATGAGATAGCAAAATTAGAGTCTGGGGCGGTATTATTAGAGAAGGAGAAGTTTGATATTCAAGTATTGATCAAAGAGATAATTGATGATTTGGAATACAAAGCTTCTGAGCAAAATATTACCCTAAATTTCCAAACAAAGAATAACAATCCGGTTTTTGTTAAAGCTGACCGGAAGAAAATACAACAAGTACTAATCAACTTGATCGACAATTCCATTAAATATGGAAAAAGGAATGGTCAGACAATCATAAAAACTCATCCATTAATTGATCAGATCTTAATAGAGATTACCGATAATGGCTTGGGCATTGAGGAGAAAAACCTGCCACGTGTTTTTGAACGATTTTTTAGGACAGATAAGAGTAGATCACGGGACATAGGAGGTTCGGGATTAGGTTTAGCGATTGTTAAACATATTATTGAGGCCCATCAACAGAATGTTCATGTACGCAGTACAGAGGGCATTGGGACGACCTTTTCATTCACCTTAGAGAAGGTGTAGAAAAGGCTATTTATGAAAACTTAACATTAACTTAACATTAACTCCATATTTTTGCGCTATTAAAATTTAAAAGCATGTCTTTGAATAGCATTTTTCAATACTTTGTTCCTAAGGACAAAAAATTCTTCCCTCTTTTTGAGCAAGCTGGCTCAAATCTGATCGAAATGGCTAAGTTGTTAAAGGAGAGTGTACATACCACTGATTTACAACTTAGAAAAAACAACTCTAAATTATTAGAAGATTTAGAACACAAGGGTGATAACCTAACTCACCAAATACACCTAGAACTAGGCAAAAACTTCATTACACCTTTTGACCGTGAGGATATCCATGCCTTAGCAAGTTCATTAGATGATGTAGCAGATTTTATACACGGTGCATCCAATCGTATGGAATTATACAAGGTGGAGACTCCAAGCGAGCCAATGAAAGAGATTTCTAGTTTAATATTAGAAGCTACAGAACACGTTGCGAAAGCCTTATTTGAATTAAAAGACCTAAAAAACATCAGAAACATTACGGACTCATGCGTTCGAATCAATAGTGTGGAGAACAAAGCGGATTATATTTTTGATAAAGCAG
Source organism: Sphingobacterium lactis (assembly GCF_051951495.1). Lineage (GTDB taxonomy): Bacteria > Bacteroidota > Bacteroidia > Sphingobacteriales > Sphingobacteriaceae > Sphingobacterium > Sphingobacterium lactis_A. The sequence goes on from NZ_JBNHAS010000003.1 coordinate 141,764, forward strand.
TAGCTGATCTTTTCGAGTATGAAAAGGATGCCATTAACTTGATCAAGAATAAGGAAGTATTATCCGCAATGGAAGATGCAACAGACAAATGTGAGGATGTTGCGAATGTATTGGAAAGTATTTTGGTGAAAAACGCCTAATAGTTTCATTTAATCACCACAAATTTTACTATGATTACCACCTTATTAGTTGTCGTAATTGTGTTGGCCATTGCATTTGATTATATCAATGGGTTTCACGATGCTGCAAACTCGATTGCGACTATTGTTTCCACTAAGGTACTTACGCCATTTATGGCTGTACTCTGGGCGGCACTATTTAACTTCGTGGCTTATTTTGTGTTTACAGATCATAAAGTAGCTAATACGATCGCCAAAACTGTTATTGAACAATTCATCACCTTAGAGGTGATTTTCGCAGGCCTTGTTGCGGCCATTTCTTGGAACTTATTTACCTGGTACTATGGAATCCCATCCAGCTCCAGCCACACCTTAATCGGTGGGTTTGCCGGATCAGGAATGGCTTATGCCGTATTTCAAGGTATTAATCCTATCGAAGCAATCAACCTAAGTGCAACCTTAAAGATTGTATCTTTTATCATCTTTGCTCCTTTAATGGGTATGATTATTTCCATTATTATTACTTTAATTATTATCAATATCTGTAAGAAAGCTAGGCCTGCAGTAGCTGAGCGTTGGTTTAAAATCTTACAGTTGGTGTCTTCAGCGGGATTAAGTTTTGCCCACGGAGGTAATGATGCACAGAAGGTAATGGGTATTATCGCGACAGCATTAATCGCTCAAGGACTAATTGGCAGTTTTGAGGAAATGCCAGAATGGGTACCATTAGCATGTTACGCGGCAATTGCTGCAGGTACGATGAGTGGAGGTTGGAAGATTGTTAAAACCATGGGTACCAAAATCACAAAGGTTACTCCATTAGAAGGTGTGAGTGCGGAGACTGCGGGTGCTATTACTTTAGGTATTACGGAACATTTTGGTATTCCAGTTTCTACTACACACACCATTACCGGATCAATTATCGGGGTTGGTGTTGTGAAGCGCGTATCGGCAGTTCGCTGGGGTGTTACAATTAGTTTGCTATGGGCATGGATATTAACTATACCGGTTAGTGCGATATTAGGAGGCTTAACTCTGGCGGTTATTCATTACATCTTGTAGTAAAAAGGCTACATTGCCAAGTTAGCAGTGCATTATTTATCGAATTAGAACAATGTTTTTCTAAAAAATTTGCGTTATATATTGTTTAATAGTATTTTTACGCAGAAAAAGTTGGGCTTAGCGTATAAAAAATCAGCTTTTTACAATTTAACATTTTTTGGCATCGTTATTGTTAAGTTATGTTAAATTGATTTTTGAACAACTAGAAACAATTAAAAATTTTAATAACCTTAAAAAAAAGAGTATGAACTATTCTACAATTAAAAAAACAGCTATCGCAGCATCTTTAGTAGCCGCATTAGGTTTCGCAGAGACTGCACAAGCACAAACTCCAACCGTATTTGGTGGTAGAGGTCAATACAGAACTTGGTCAATTGGATTACAAGGTGGTATCACTACTCCTAATACAGTTTTAGGTGGATCTAACCCATTCGGACAAAAAGTTGGATACTTCCAAAATAAAGTAGGTGAATATTATGGATTAACTATCCGTAAACAATTCTCTCACTTATTTGGATTAGAGTTAGAAGGTAACCGTGGTCGTATCAAAACTTACAACCATGATTTATCAGGTCCTGCTTCTGAAGGTATTCACGGTGCACAATCAGTAAACGTAGATGTAAACTGGGCAGCTAGCTTAAATGGTGTATTCCAATTAGGTACTATCGACTTCATGAGAAGAGAAAACGCTGTTAACTTCTACGCTAAAGTAGGTATGGGAGTATTAGCAAGTAACCCTGTACAATACTCTGACAACGATTTCCAAACTGTAGCTCATGATCCAAAAGGAACTTGGGGAGAAAACATCTTCGGAGACCGTGAAAACAAAGGAGATAAAGACTACAAATTAAGTGGTTTCATTCCAGTAGGAGTTGGTGTTAAATTCAAATTATCAGAAGTTGTTGCCTTGAACTTAGGTTACACAATGAACTTCACTGATGATAACAGATTATACGGACCAGCAAGAGTTGACTACAAAGGTAAATTTTCTAACATCTATGGTGGTTTAGAATTCACTTTAGGATCACGTGATAAAGAAAGCTTAACTTTCACTAACCCAGTTGCTACATTGTACGACGAGTTGAAAGACCCTTCATTACGTAACGAAGTTGAAGCATTGAAACAACGTGTATCTACTTTAGAAGGTACTGTTGATCAATTAGCTAAAGATTCTGATGGTGACGGTGTATCTGATAAATTCGATAAATGTCCAGGAACTCCTGCAGGTACTGTAGTTGATGGTTCAGGATGTCCTATCAAATTCCCAGAGCAACAATTAGTTGACAACGGAACTACTTCAGGATACTTTGCTCCAATTCAATTCGAATTTGATAGCTCAGTATTAAAAACTGAATCTTACGCTACTTTAGATAGATTAGCAAAAGAATTGAAAGATAACAACGCTACTGTAACTTTAGATGGTTATGCATCAGAAGAAGGTACTGAAGCTTACAACTTGAATCTTTCTAAAGACCGTGCTAACGCAGTTAAACAATACTTAGTAAACGCTGGTGTTTCTGCATCTAGCATCACAGCTACAGGTTACGGAGAAGCTAATCCAGTTGCATCTAACGCTACTGAAGAAGGAAGAATCCAAAACCGTCGTGTTGAGATCAAAAAATAATTATTAGAAATAATAATTAACATATTAAAAGAGCCGGTTTATCGACCGGCTCTTTTTTTTATTAATAAAAATTTACTTTCCTAAGTACTGTTAGTCATAGGATTGTGGATATGTTGAAAATAATTTAAGACAAGACAATTTAATATTTACTATTTTCAACATGAGAATAATGGGAATTGATTATTTAAAAGAGGAGAATAATGGAAGAAGACTTTGAGTTTGAATCACCTGAAGAACAAAAATTCTCAGTTGATCGGTATGAGGAGATGTTGCGGAATGAGGACCAATACTTTTTCGATGCAAAAGCTTTTGAAAGTATCATTGACTATTACATTACCAAGAACGATCCTATCAAAGCATTACAGGTAATCGAATTTGCTGCAGCCCAACACCCATTTGAAACTACTTTCTTGATTAAAAAGGCACATTTGCTGGCCAGTATCTTGAAATATGATCAAGCTTTGGAAGCATTGACAAAGGCAGAATACCTGGAACCATCAGAAGCAGACATTTACTTGATTAGAGGAACGATCTTTTCTTCACTGAATGATCATACTCTAGCAGAAGAAAACTTCTTTAAGGCACTAGAATTAGCTGATTCTAAAGATGAGATCTATTATCAGATTGCAGGTCTCTATCAAGTTCAGGGAAGTTATGACAAAGCTATTCTTTATTTAAAGAAATGTTTGAAACTGAACAATGAGAATCAAGATGCGCTTTATGAAATTGCTTTCTGTTATGATGTTCTTGAACAACAAGAGGAAAGTATTCAGTTCTATAAACAATATATAGATACTGATCCATATTCTTTTGCCGCATGGTACAATCTCGGCAATGCCTACCATAAATTGGAACAGTTTGAGGCGGCTATTGATGCTTACGACTATGCCATATTGATCAAGGAAAACTTTTCCTCAGCATATTTCAATAAGGGAAATGCTTTGGTTAATCTTGACCGCTTTGCTGAAGCCATTGAGGTTTATAAGATGACATTCGAATATGAACCTCCTACCGCAGATACTTATTGTGCGATGGGCGAATGTTATGAGAAGTTGGAACTTATGGATGAGGCTCGTTCTTACTACAAGAAAGCAGTAAAATTAGATAGCAATCAAAGCGATGCTTGGTTTGGTATTGGGGTTACTTTAGATTTTGAAGAACGTTATTTTGAATCGCTGCATTTCTATAAGAAAGCATTAGACATTGATGATGAGAACCCAGATTATTGGTTTGCTATTGCGGATGCGCGTTATAAATTAAAGCAATTTGATGAATCTATTGAGGCTTATACAAAAGTAGTTGAGTTAAACAGTACCGACGTAGAAGCTTGGTTAGATTTCTCATCATTATTATATGAAATCGGTCGATTACAAGAAGCTACTGAGGTTATTTCGGAGGCTATCAAATGTAATCCAGATGAGGCTGTTTTGTATTATCGTTTAGTTGCCTATTTATTTGCAGCTGGAAAATATAATGAAGCATTGAATTTCTTGGAAATCGCGTTAAATACAGACCCAGAGAAACATTATATTTTATTTGAATACCTTCCACAATTGCAAGGTAATCCAATCATTATTGATATTATCAAAAAGTACTCGGAAGGCAAATGAAATACTTAGGACTAATTGGATACCCATTAGGGCATTCATTTTCCAAAAAATACTATTTAGAAAAATTTTCAAATGAAGGAATTAAAGGTATTGATTATGATCTTTACCCTATTCCTTCTATTGAAGATTTCCCCAAGCTTTACACAGAGAATCCAGATCTTTACGGAGTCAATGTAACTATCCCATATAAACAGGATGTTCTTGTTTATCTAGATGAACTATCCGAAGAGGCTAAGGCCATTGGCGCAGTTAATTGCATACAGATTAAGCAAGAGATTGGGAAAAAACCAAGATTAAAAGGGTTCAATACAGATGCTTTTGGTTTTGCAGAATCCCTAAAGCCGTTATTGGCAAAACATCATCAAAAAGCTCTTATTTTAGGTAATGGTGGAGCAACTAAAGCAGTTAAATATGCTTTGGAGCAACTGCACATTTCATACCAAGTGGTAAGCAGGACGCGAACAGCAGAAACCATTAGCTATGCTGACCTAAGTTCAGAAACCATACAAGATCATCACTTAATCATTAACTGTTCACCAGTAGGGACAGCACCTCATATTGACCAATTTCCTGACATACCATATGAAGGTATTGGCTCTGACCACTTGCTATATGATTTAATCTATAATCCCGAGGAAACAAGCTTTCTACAAAAAGGAAAAGCAAGAGGAGCTAAGATTAAGAACGGCTATGAAATGCTCATTCTGCAAGCAGAGAAGAATTGGGAAATATGGAATGATCTTTAGTTAAAGATTTTCTATTAATCATTTATTAACTAAACATCCTTTAGCATTCTGAATGAATGCAGAAATAAATTTCTATTTTTGGATATGTTACATATCAAGACTTTTACCTTTAATCCTTATCAAGAAAACACTTACGTCATCTATAATGATGCGAAGGAATGTATCATTATTGATCCGGGGATGCATAATTATCAAGAAGAGCAATTGTTTCAATCTTTCATAGATAGTCATGAACTGCGCCCTATTGCCTTGGTTAACACCCATGGCCATATTGATCATGTATTAGGTAATCGCTTCATTTATGAAACATATGGATTAATGCCGCAGTTCCATGAGAATGAATTGCCTTTATTAGTCCAAGTACAAAATTATGCACCTCAAATGGGTATTCGATATGAGCCCTCACCCATTCCAGAGACTTTCTTAACAACTGATGATAAGATTAAAATAGGTGATGAGTCGCTAACTTTATTATTTGCTCCTGGACACTCTCCTGGTCATTTATGTTTATACAGTGCAGACCATAACTTCTTAATTGGAGGAGATGTATTATTTCATCGTAGCGTAGGAAGAACCGACCTGCCGGGTGGTAATCATAGACAATTAATGGAGAGCATCGCGAATACTATTTACACACTTCCAGAGGAAACTACCGTATATCCTGGACATGGACCGACCACTACGATCAAAGAAGAAAAAGAATTGAATCCATTTATTAGAGCCTAATCGCATGAGATTACCAATCTTCTTTGCAAAGCGATATTTATTTTCTAAGAAATCCGTTAATGCGATTAATATCATTTCGGGCATTAGTGTGGTGGGCGTATTGGTCAGTACCGCAGCATTGGTAATTGTACTTTCATTTTATAATGGATTAGAAAGGTTTATTCTATCAGAATACAGTGTATTTTCACCGGAATTACGAATTGAGCCTGCTAAGGGTAAAGTTTTCTCGAGTAATTCTGAAAAATTTGAACAATTACGTCACAATAAGAAGATAACTTCCTATAGCGAGGTGTTGGAAGACAAGGTTCTTGTGGAATACAATCACCAACAATTTATAGGTAAGATTAAAGGAATAGAGCCTAGTAGCTTGCATACGCATGCTTCACAAGAGATGATCTTAGCGGGTTCCTTAAACTTACAATCGGATAGTAATTATTACGCAATTCTAGGCGCACTGGTTCAAGCGAATCTAAAAGTACCACTACGAGGTGGTGATGATCAGATAATGCTTCATATACCGGATAAGAACGCGTCTCCTAGCAATATCAATCCATTAGAAGATATCCGGTCTAGACCCATCACAAGTAATGCAGTATTGAGGTTTCAACCCGGATTTGATGATCTTATCATCGTTCCTATAGACTTTGCCAAAGATCTTCTAAATGAACATCAAGGTGTATCTGCGATTGAATTATATGGAAATAACGACAATTCAAAAGCCTTACAAAAAGAAGTTCAAGGAATATTAGGCAAGGAATTCCATGTAAAAAACCGCGAGCAACAGAATCCAACATTATATAAAACTGTACGTTCCGAAAAATGGATCGTATTCTTTATCGTGACTATAATTGGCATTATCGCCATCTTTAATATTATTGGTTCCCTGACCATGTTGGTAATTGACAAGAAACAAGATGTTATTGTATTGAAAAGCTTAGGAGCAAATGATCATTTGATTCAGAATATCTTCTTTTATCAAGGGGTTATGATTGCTTTTATCGGAAGTTTCGTAGGAGCAGTATTAGGTTTGCTATTCTGTTTGTTACAGGAACGATTCGGACTGATAACGACTAATGAAGGCTCTTTATTTGATGCTTATCCAGTGGATATCCGTTACGCCGATTTTGCTATTATCATATCTACAGTTATGCTTGTGTCCACCTTAGTTTCCTATTTAGCCTCGAGGCTAAACATAAAAGGATTCAATAGAAGATCTTTGTTGGATTCCAATTAAAGGATTAGTACTTCAAGCGTTGTCTACTATAATCACCACGTTTAATTTGGTTAATTAAAGCTCCCCATGCGAATGGGTTTAACAATGGATTGTTGAAGTTCTGATTAATAGCCTTATTGGACATATTAATATGTCGCTGCATGCTATTATAGGCTTGAATTTCACCAGCATCACGAGGTAAAATCTGCGCTAATAAAGCCATAGATTGTGGTGATAAATTACGTTTAGCCGTAATTACATCATCATTCGAGATATTAATCGCCAAGAATTCACGGTTAAACTCCTCGATACTTGCCCAAGGAAGAGGTCTTCCTAAAGTAATCACTGGCAATTCTTCAACCAAAGGATTTAATTCAACACGTAGGGTATACTTATCCTCACTTAGTTGAGGAACAGTCACACGAACTGTTTCATAACCAATGGAGGAAAATTCGACTACATCGCCCATACGCACCACGAAGCTAAAATAACCTTCATGGTTAGCGGCGATTGTTTCATTATTAAAGCTGGTATTTCTAACTGTGACGAATGGCACAGCTACATCGGTATCTTTTGCGTAGGTAAATCCAGAGAATTGTACAGCCTTTTTGTCTTGAGCCATTGCCTGCATGCAGGTGACTAAAAACAAGATTATAATAAGGGTATGTGCTCTCCAGGAAATCATCTTCTCACAAAACTAATTATATAATTGATAGGTCGTTGTTAAATTGTGTTAACCCCTCAAAAATATCCTACAATCTATTCGGAGTGATTGCGTTAGGGTCATTCATATCTGTCAAATTAATTGCTTCAACAGCTACAATTTCAGGAACGGCTTTCTTGATGGCTTGTTCCAATCCGGCCTTAAACGTCATAATACTCATCGAACAGCTTGCACAAGTTCCTAAGAGCTTTAATCTAACAACATTATCAGGTGTAATTTCCTCTATAGATACATTACCACCATCAGTTTCCAAATAAGGTCTAATGGAATCTAATGCCTGCTCAACTCGTTCTAAAAGGTTCATGTTCAATTTTAATAAGCTATTACAATTGTAAATATAATTAATTTTTAGCAAATGATGCCAATGCCCTTCGATTTCAACATTCCACTGACGTAATAATCCTATTTTTCCAAATTAAAATAATAACAGCCGCTTAAAGGAAAGCAGCTGTCAAACAGATTACTAATTGTATGATACTATTGAACTCAAAGAAACTCTGGAATTTAGAATTTATAGCTCAAAGTCGTTGTGAATCCACGTGGTGGAATCGGATTCACGCTGTAATTCTCATGCACATAATAATTAAATGCATTGCCAATGTTATTGACTTTTGCCATAATATTCCAGTTCTTATACGTGTAGCCTGCTGTAAAATCAAAGGTTGTGAAAGGATCAATTGGAATGATTCGATCTACCCCTTCTTTTTGGTTAACCTTGGTGGTATTCCATCCAGCATTTCTTTTTCCAGTATAGAATGCCGATACACCTAATTTAAGTCCTTTTGCGATATGATCAGGAAGACTATAGAATAGTGTAGCATTCCCAGTATGCGCTGTAGTTCCTACAAGGCGGATCCCTTCTACAACACCGTTATCATTCGTCTCCAAATAACGCATGAAATTATAGCTATATCCTGCTAATACATTAAATCCTTTCCCTAATTCCCCAGCAACATCCAATTCAATACCATCCGATGCTGAAACACCAGTAAACTCTTTCATGTTAGCATCTGCTATTTTTCCATCAGCACCAATGATTGTTTGAGCAAAATTGTTGTTTTGAATTCTATACCAAGTCAGGTTCGTCGATAAACGTCCTTGTAGAAAGTCATTTTTAATACCTGCTTCATATTGATCAATTGAAGAAGGTGTCATTGGTTGGTAGTTAACATCGTATCCAGCATTAGAAACGAAATTATTACTGTAACTCACATAGATACTTGTAGAAACTAAAGGTTGATAGATCAAAGCAAACTTTGGAGACCATGCTTTATCAATTTTATTTCCCATATCCTCTTTGTCCTTACCAACATTCGGTGTGGTGGTCTCCGTATTTGTTTTATAATCATAAACCAAACCTCGACCTGTATTTTGATAAGTATAACGAACCCCAAGCAATACTTTAAATTGATCGGTCACTGATACTAAATCTTGTACAAAAGCTCCAACACGAAAAATATCAGTACTTGTTCTGGTTTTTAAAGAATCCAACGGCTTATCAGAGCGCATGCCAGCAGCATAAGGATTGAAAAGATCGATATTATCATAACTTGTACTAGGCTGAGAGCCCCCTTTTGCATAAATATTGAACGCGTAGTTTTTGACATTGGATTCATCCGCGTCTCCACCTACTAATATTTGGTGTTTCAAAAATCCTGTTGTAAGTTTACCTGTCAAATTAACCTGTTGGTTATAGGTTAATTCATCCTGTTTAGTTCTATTTAAAGCTCGAGGTGCAATTCCCTGTGCATTAGCTTGAATACGTTCTGCACCATAATAATCTCTATTATATTGTTGGTAACTAGCTAAGACCTGCAATTTCCAATCATCATTAAATTGATGTCCAAAATCTGCCTGCGCATTAGAAGAGTTTGTCTTGTTAAAGGCCCAAGGCACATTAATAAAAGCATTTCGACCAACATCTTTTTGAATTTTACCCTCTACAGAACCTATTCCGAAGTCAGGTGTAAAATCACTTTTTAGATAGTCGAACATGACATTTAAGCTCGACTTTTCATTCATTTGGTATAATAAGGAAGGATTAACATAGATACGTTTCGATTCCACTTCATCACGGAAGCTTTCTGCATAAGAACCTGTACCAATGATACGGAAGGCTAATTTCTGAGAGATTGGACCATATACATCTACAATAGGTTTATACTGATTGTAACTTCCTAAACGCATGGAAACTTCACCTCCATTCTCAAACTTCGGTTTTTTCGTCACTAAGTTAAGTACGGCTCCTCCACTTACGCCACCATACAATAATGCCGCACTTCCCTTTAATATCTGTACAGACTCTAAAGTACTCGCTTCAATAGAGCCACCATTGTTTGTGCGAGCTCCATTTTTAAAGATATTGTTAGTTCCTAGGCTATATCCACGAGCATAGAAGTTCTCATTAACACCACCACGATTTGCCCCTAATGCCACTCCATTAGCATTTTTTAACGCATCACTTAATACATTGACCTGCTGATCGGAGATTACTTGGCTGTTAATTACTTGAACAGCCTGCGGCAAATCAAGATCGCGAACCCCAGATTTACTCACTTCTAGCGAGCGGTGATTTACGGAGTTGTATCCTTTGACGTCAATTTGTTCGATTTGATGTTTTGATTCTTGAAGAATCTGGTTTTGGATACTTGTCTCCAAACCATTGGGCTGAACCGTTAAATGATGTTTATGGAATCCTACGCCAGAGAAATCAAGGTTAAAATTTCCTGGCTTTGCAATATACAGTTCAAAATATCCCTGATCATTGGTCTTCGTTGCTTTTCCTTGGCTTCGAACGCTAATGCCTTCTAGGTATTCTCCTTGTTTATTTAATACGACACCTTTAACGGTGGTTTGAGCTTGGGCTTCATGGTAGATAGCTGAAACACCCAATAGAAACAGTGCGATGGTTAGTCTCATTTTATTTGTACTAATTCTAAATAGATGCGCAAATGTAAGTGCCAACCTTCAATGAAAAAATAAAGAATCCGACAAAAAGCTTCATAATCCGAAATTTCTACAAAATGTGGGGACAAAAAAAACCTCCATCTTTCGACGGAGGTTTCATTCCTATATATTTAAACTTAATTTCTTAGAATTTCCAGCGAACGAATGCTTCAATAGCTTCATAATTCGCAAGACCCAACTGATGGTATAATCCCGCAGTTTCGCTAGTACGGTCTTCTGCTCTAACCCAGAACTCTCTTGGATCATCACCAGGGAAAACTGGAAGATCCTTTTGAGATTGGTGTTTAAAGATTGCCAAACGCTTGCGTTTAACCTCTTGTGGAGAAAGTGGAACAGCCATTTCAATTTCATGAATTGGATATTCGTGCCATGCACCACGGTATAACCATAACCAACAATCCTTAGTCCATTCATCTGTTTTACGAAGACGAATTAATGCTTCCAAAAGAATATCGAAACATACTTTGTGGGTACCATGCGGATCAGCAAAGTCACCAGCAGCAAATACCTGCTGAGGTTTTACTTGACGCAATAGTTCCATCGTTTGTTGGATATCATCTTCGAAATCTACTTCTTTGGAGAATTTTCCACGATCGTAGAAAGGAAGATCCATAAAGTGGATATTTTGATCTGGAAGACCAACAAAGCGAGCACCAGCAATTGCTTCACCTTTACGGATTAAGCCTTTTACCGTACGAATAATTTCTGGATCTACCTGATTAGGTTTTTTGATTTTAAAGAATTCACGTGCATCATCATAGATCTTACGCGTAACCCCGTTATCATCCTCTACAGCAACAGCAAAATCTTGAACGAACTCTAAGTAACGTAATACATCATCGTCCCACACAGCGGTGTTTCCTGAAGTCTGGTAAGCCACATGAACGTTGTGTCCTTGGTCCGCCAAACGGATGAAAGTACCTCCCATGGAGATCACGTCATCATCAGGGTGTGGAGAGAAAAGAATAACATTTTTATGAGCAGGTTCAGCACGCTCAGGACGATTTGAATCATCTACTCCTGGCTTGCCACCTGGCCATCCTGTAATGGTACGTTGAAGCTCATTGAAAATACGAATGTTGATACTATAAGCAGGTCCTTGCTCAGTGATTAACTGCGCCATACCATTGTTATTATAGTCATCATCAGTAAGCTTCAAGATTGCTTTATCTAGGTGTAGGGATAACCAAACTACGGCCTTTTTAACCAAAGTAGCTTCCCATACCACATCATGTGCTAACCAAGGAAGATTAAAGCGCGTTAATGCTGAAGCAGCATCCTGATCCAGGATAAACTCAACATTATCCGACATCTGTAAATAAGTAGCAGGAATATCTGAAGAGATTTCACCTTCAACTGCTTTCTTTACGATTTCTGCTTTTTTCTCATTCCAAGCCATTAGGACGATTTCCTTCGCTTTGAAGATAGTACCCACGCCCATGGTAATCGCTTTGGTTGGTACATTTTCCTTACCACCGAAGTCGCGCGAAGCGTCTCTACGAGTAAGGTCATCTAAGGTTACCAATCGCGTACCGGAGTTAGGTGCAGATCCTGGCTCATTGAAACCAATGTGACCAGTACGACCAATACCTAAAATCTGGATATCTAATCCTCCTAAGCTAGAAATCTTCTGCTCATAGGCCATACAATATGCTTGCACATCCTCTGGCGCTAATGTTCCATCAGGAATATTGATGTTTTCTTTTGGGATGTCAATGTGGTCGAACAAGTTTTTGTTCATAAAAACCACATAGCTCTGCTCTGCAGTAGGCTGCATTGGATAGTATTCATCCAAGTTAAAGGTAACCACATTGTTGAAGCTTAATCCTTCTTTGTGCATTCTTACCAATTCCTTGTAAACTTTTACTGGTGTAGCACCAGTAGCTAAACCAAGCACTGCTTTTTCCCCTTTTGCTTGCTTGTCTGTAATGATCTTAGCAATGCGTTGAGCAACTTGAATAGAAGCTTCACCCTGAGTCGGGTATACCGTAACTGGTACCTTCTCAAACCGGGTTTCCTCTAATAAATTTAATCTTGCCATTTAAATTGAAAAATACCTTAGTGAGTTTCAAATTTAATAATTTATTAGACCTTGTATGCAAAAAATGCAATAAGTTTTTCAATATTGTTGTAAAGATATAGTTGGACAACCCATTTTCACTTAAAAATCCCTAATCTGAATGCATAATGCCTATTTGATTGGTATGCATTAATTATCGAAATCGGACAAAATGTTATTATTTTTACAGAGAATGTCGAAAGTCTCCCCCTGATATTAGTAAATTTGAGAATATAAATAAGTTCAATGAAAAAATTATGGTTACTATTTGTGCTGATTCCAAGTTTGGTATTTGCACAAAGTAAGGAAGAGATGATTGCACAAGTGAAAGCGAATCCTAAAGATGTAAACTCTTTGCGCTTAATTCAGAAAATTGGAGGATATGATCCCAATTATAAGGAATTGAATGATCTCTATAAAAAATTAGATAAGAAGGTTCGTAAGACGAACGATGGACTTCTATTTGATCGATATCTCAAAGCTTTGAAAAACACCCAGATTGGCAAGAAAGCGCCTAGTATTACACAATTGGATCTTGCAGGTGAACCTTATGCGCTATCAGATTTAAAGGGTAAATATGTCCTCATTGACTTTTGGGCTTCCTGGTGTCCAGATTGCCGTAAGCAAAGCCCTAGTCTAGTAAAAACCTATGCCACTTTCAAGGACAAAAACTTTGAAATCCTTGGTGTATCCTTTGACCGCGATTATGAACCTTGGGCAAAAGCTGTAAAGGATGATAATTTAACGTGGAAACATGTTTCTGATTTACAGAATTGGAATAATGCTGCAGGTCAAACCTATGGGGTTAAGGCTATTCCACAGAATGTATTAATCGATCCACAAGGAATAATTGTCGCTAGAAACCTGCATGGAGATGCATTAAATGCAAAATTAACCGAATTATTAAAGTAGCAGATAGAACAACGGTTTTTCAATATAAATAAAATCGGGGCATTGAAATTAAGATTTCAATGCCCCGATTCTTTATCCTTTACTTAGTCTAAGCGATATGCAATTACCGAATTATTTAGGAAGGTCGGTACATAAAGAATTCTTTCTTTAGCATTATAGCCTAAATCAGCAGTATTCATTTTACCTTCTACATCCAACAATAGGTTGATTTTACCATCAGCAGTAATGTGGTAGATCAGTCCGCCCCAGCAAGTCACTAAAAAGCTTCCATCACCAACGGGTTCTAGACCATCTCCACCCAATTTAAGACCCTTAGCAATAACGGTCTTTTGCTTATTATTAATCTTCCAAAGCTCAGGTCCTGCTAAAGCATATAAACTTCCATCAATAATTTTAAGGCCATTTACATTCGGAACTTCACTCATGTATAAAGTTGGCTTACTATTTTGAATCAGGTGAATCTTACCTTGACGCGTATCCGAAACAAATACCTTCCCGAAAGAATCCACTGTTACATCATTTAAGAATACAGCCCCTTCAATCTTGATCTGATTGATCACATTTCCTGTAATGATGTCAATCACTACAACCTCATTGATATCGGCAACATATAATAAATCTTTATACAAAGCCATTCCTTTGGGCGCATTTAATCCTTCTACCCAAGTAGCATTCTTCATGCTGCCATCCATATTTAAAATGGCAATACCACCCTTGCCATCTGCAGCTGTACCTTCACCATCTATCAAGGAAACAAAAAGTTCATTCCGCTCTGGAACATACAGTACTAACTCAGGTACAGGAAGTTGCTCTTTAGATTCCCAAAGTTGATTGAGCTTGTGCTGTCCAAAAGAAAATAGGGAGCTAAGGGTCAAGGATATGATTAATAGGAGTGTTTTCATTATTAAAATGTTAATTTTCACTAATTTACTAAAAATTTTAAACAATTTAAGTGTAGATTAAGCCAATTATCAATTTGAATTCATTATTTTCATGCCCGAAATTAACCACGTATATTCTTACACAAGTATTTTATGAAAGCTTTTCTTGACGAAAACTTCTTATTACAACATGCAATTGCAGAAGAACTCTATCATACCTATGCAAAGGACCTTCCGATCATAGATTATCATAATCATCTACCTCCAGATCAGGTTGCAGGAAACCACCAATTTGAGAACATCACCAAGGCTTGGTTACAAGGGGATCATTATAAATGGCGAGCTATGCGCGCCAATGGTGTGAATGAACAATTCATAACCGGTTCTGCTGCTGACCATGAAAAGTTCAGCAAATGGGCAGAAACAGTTCCTTACACCATGAGGAATCCATTGTACCACTGGACACATCTCGAACTTCAACGCTATTTCGATATTCACGATTTATTAAACCCTGATTCTGCGGAAGCAATCTATGCCGAAGCCAATGAGAAAATAAAATCACCAGAATATGCTGTTCATGGTTTATTAAACAAAATGAAGGTAGAAGCTATCTGTACAACGGATGACCCAGTTGACAGCTTAGTTTATCATCAACAGTTTGCCAAACAAGATGTAGGGTTTAAAATGTATCCCGCTTTTCGTCCAGATAAGGCGATGAGTCCTGAGCATACCAAAAACTACAATGCTTATGTTGACCAATTGGCCGAGGTGAGCAACCAAGAAATACAAAATTTCCATGAATTCTTAGATGCTTTAAAAGGCAGGCACGACTTCTTTGCAGAGCACGGTTGTTGTATCTCCGATCATGGCTTAAGCCATTTCTTCGCTGAAGATTATACCGAACAAGAAATTGCACAGATATTCCTGAAAGTTCGTGGAGGATCTGATTTATTGCAATCTGAAATCGATAAGTTCAAATCGGCGATGTTAGTTCATTTTTCCTGTTGGGATCATGAAAAAGGATGGGTTCAGCAATTTCATGTGGGTGCATTCCGTAATACGAACCAATGGGCATATCAGGAATTAGGCCCTGATACGGGCTTCGACAGTATTGGCGATTTCAAACAAGGTACTAAAATGGCCAAATTCTTCGGCCGTATGGCAGACCGTCAGCAATTGGGAAAAACCATCATCTACAACCTTAATCCCATGGACAATGAGCTTTTTGCATCCATGACAGGTAATTTCAATGATGGTAATATTGCCGGAAAAATGCAGTTCGGTTCAGGCTGGTGGTATAATGACCAAAAAGATGGTATGACCAGACAAATTACTGCTCTTTCTAATATTGGTCTTTTAAGCCGCTTTGTGGGTATGCTTACTGATTCCCGAAGCTTCTTATCCTTCCCAAGACATGAATATTTCAGAAGATTGCTCTGCAATATCTTTGCAGAAGATATTAAAAATGGCGAGTTACCACATGATATGCCTTGGATAGGTAAATTAATCCAAGACATCTGTTATTATAATGCAAAATCCTATTTCCCATTTCGCTAAGACGTGGGAATTAGGTTTTCTCTAAATTGAGCCACTTAGGAACAGAAGGAGCTTCGTAAGCTTCCATTTTGTCAATAAGCTCGTGGATATCATTTGCAAATAAGAGCATTTCTTGATTCTCTTTCTTAAGAAGTCCCGATTTGACCATATGTTCAATAAAAAGGATCAGGTGATTATAGAACCCATCTACATTCAGTAAACCCATGGGTTTCTGGTGTAATCCTAATTGTCCCCAAGTAAGCATCTCAAAAAGCTCTTCCATAGTACCGAATCCACCCGGCAGAGCTATCACACCATCACATAGCAAATTCATCTTCGCCTTACGCTCATGCATGGTATCCACTTCCAATAATTGTGTGATTCCTCGGTGACCAATCTCTTTACTGTTCAAGAATTTGGGAATAACACCATACACCTCACCATCATTAGCCAGGACGCTATCCGCAATGGCACCCATTAAACCTACTCTTCCACCACCATACACCAAGTTAATACCGCGCGTAACAAGAGCTTCACCAACCATTCTAGCAGATTCCATGAAGATAGACTCATGCCCTGGACTGGATGCGCAAAAAACAACTAATTGCTTTAATTTCATGTCGCAATTTAAGGTTTTCTGATAAAAAAGATGGCCGCAAGTGGGGAACTTACGACCAAAACTTAACTAAACATTGAAACAATGAACTTTACCTATTAATTAGCCCTATTCGTCTCCTCAGAATTGGTATCCCTTTTACGGAATTGCTGCTTGAGGTTCCCAAACTTATAGGTATAGGTCAATCGAACCGTTTGATTATCATTATACTGACTAATCGTCGATTGGAATTCGTTATAATCTGTCGTTATCTTGGTTCTGCTGCTACGGAATACATCCGTCACTGCCAACTTCAAGGAACTACGTTGATCTTTGAAAGTGTAATTCATGCCGGCATCTAAATTTAACCTTGCCTGAATTTTATAAACATTGTATAAGAATGGTGTATTACCATTGATCGTCATTTCTGCTGAAAACGATGGACTGATCTTGAAGTTATGCATACTGCTTCCTTGTACGAAGAAAGAACCTAAATCTGCATAGTGACCAGCAATTGGTCCTTTAAAGTGCATGTATATACCTGTGATGTTATTGTTCATCGTCCAGAATTTACCAATACGGAATGGTGCATTAATATTGATATAGCTGGTACTTGTCTTCGCCAGGTTATCACGTGTAATCCAGGTCTCGTTCGTAATACTATCCTGTCCCATACTCTCCACCATGGCATCGTTGGTCAAATCCATTCCTAAGGTGAAGTTGAACATCTGTCTATAGGTATAGGTCAAGGTCATTCCATGTGTGTACTGAGGTTTGATATATGGATTTCCCTCTTGAAAAGTCAACTTATCAATGTAGTAACGGAATGGATTTAGATAGCGATAATTCGGACGCGTAACCTTTTTCGCATAGCCTAAATTAAAAATGTGATTAGGGCTCGCATTATAGCTTACATTAGCCGATGGGAATAAATCAAAATAATCACGATTCACCACCTTGTCTTTTGTTACCGAGTTACCCTCTGAGATGGTATACTCTCCACGCAATCCGGCTTTCAGTCCCCATTTATCAATGCTGGTACTGTAATCCACATAAGCTGCAGCAATCTGTTCAGTATAGATGAATAAGTTGGAGCGATTTGAAATATCTACCCAGTTTCCTGCGCGATTTAATGAATCAAATTGCAAGTTATTGTCCGAATTCACATAGGAATACTTAACACCAGATTCAAATTTTCCCTTTTTCATCTGCTTCAACCAATCCAATTTTGCTACATAGATATCGATATCAGTTGGCATAGCACTACGCTCTTGTTGTTCAGGATAATGCAAGGTGCCATCTGGACGCTCAGTCCTATATATATAATGATTGTCACTTGCTGTTTTAAACATACTCCAATCCGCATCAAAAACTAGCTTACTGCCCAATGTGTCCAACTTATATTCATTGTTAAAATTGGTTGAATAACGGTTGAATGGCGAATGACTAATCGATGTGGAGTTCAGGATAGAATCTAGCGAAGTAGGTGTCAGTTTGATATTTGTCAAACTTTTGTTGTCACCATCTTCCACGCTGTTATTCCCTGTAAACTGTAACAACATGGTGTTTTTTAAAGATGTTTTTTGCTCAATACCAACTTTGTAATTATGGCTTTTTTCGCGTTCTATTAAATAAGCATCTTGATTAAAACGTGTTGTTTGATTAGCATTCCTAATGTCACGATCTAACAATAGATCAATTTGGCGCTTATTATCTGTGTAAGCATAGGAACCGAAAACAGTAGTATTGTTCTTTTTATAATTTAAGCTCAAGCTAGAGTTCCCACGGAAATGCTTACCCATTCCGGCACTTGCCAAAAAGGTACCATTAAAGCCTTCCAAGTTGTTCTTCTTCATAACAATGTTGATTGTTCCTACTGCACCTTCAGCATCATCTTTAGCCGAACGGGTCGTACTTACTTCTACACTTTTTATTTGTGCTCCATCCGTAGACTTCAGGAAAGTAGCCAATTGCTCTCCGGTCATAAATGTTTGGCGACCATCAATAGTCACATTTACACCCTGCTGTCCCATCAGCTGTAGATTATCATCTTTATCGACACTGACACCTGGCGCACGCTTAATTACTTCCAATGCATTATTTCCAGCGGCTACGGTAGAATTTTCTACATTTAAAATCAGCTTCCCATCTTTACTTTGCACCATTGGCACTTGACCACGCACAGTCACCGCTTCAATGGCCTGACTAGCTGCCGTCAACTGAATAGTTGGAATCTCCACTGTTTTATCCCCCAATTCAAATACAGCTGAATTTGCCGTGTTAAATCCTACAGAGCTTACCTGTATAAAATAGCTCCCTTTTGGTGCTTTTAATATGCTGTACTCACCATTTTCATCGGTGACAGCTGTTTTCAATAAAACCTTAGATGTCGATGCCATCAGATAAACCGAAGCCGAAGCTACAGGTTGATTTTGCTGATTGACAACTTTGCCCTTGACATCTGCATCTTGGTTCCCTGCGAATGATTGACTAATTAGCCCGGTTAGTAAGACAATCATAAGCGCAATTATTCTTCCCATGGTAGTGTTTAGTTATATGTTATTTTATTTGGTTAGGTATTATTTATCTTTTTTTATGCTTCGCTCTCATCAGTAGACGCTTCTTCTTCTGAATTGGTTGCTTCAGCTGCCTTTTTATTTTTCTTTTTTTCTGCTTTCTCCGCTTTCTTCGCTTCTTTTTCAGCCTCTTCTTTTGCCTTCTCTTCTTCTTTTAACTTATCTTCTTCCAGTTTTCTAACACATTTCAACCCATCTTTCGTCATCAACCATTCCGAATACTTCTGCTCTGGATCTCTAGAACAATCCCAAAGCGAACCATTTTGAAATTTGTTCTCTAAAGCTCTGTTTACAGTGACTTTTGAACCTATTGGAAGATAAACGACCATCGATACTCGCTGATCACGGTAAACTGGTTTTGAATTGATTGAGAAATGACTGTCGAAAATAACGGATTCAGGCGTTTGGTTCACCCCATAGCGAATCTGTGAAGCATATTCCGAAGCTTCCCCATAGGTTTTACCATTCGCAATATAATTATATGCTAAATATGGTGCCTTAAGCGAGTCAATAGCTTCAAATCGAATTCTTACATCCGAACGGATCTCTTCCATAATATTCTTACCATCATAGGTAATATCGAATTTCTTTCCTTTGAAATTTTCATCTGAAGTCTTGATGACACGGACATCATTTTCCTCAAACACATAGCTATCTCTCTTTTCCAATGGCTTTTCAACAGAAATCGTACTTTCTTCACGGAAATCTTGTTGTGTTACAACCACAAAATAGATGATCGAAATGATGGAGGCAATCCAAATCGCCAACAAAGACATGTTCACATAATTGTTGCTCGACTTAGCCTTAAATAAGATGCGTAACATCAAGAAGAATAAAGCCAAGAATGGAATTCCTACTGCCAATGTTCCTGCAGTCAAGGCAAAGAATGCCGAGCTACTATCCAACATCTCTAATGGTGGAAAGAAAATATCATTACGGTAGCCAATGAGGTTTAAAACGTTCATGACATACACGAAAAAGAGTCCAATTACGGTAAGCCCGGAAACGATAAGGGTAATGACAGCCATTATTTTTCCGATTATCGAGAATACACTTCCTAAAACATCCCCTACCGAACGAACGCCTCGATTAATATGCTCGCCGGTCCCAGAAAAATTTTCACGCAATCCCTTCATTTCCTCATCAAAGGATTTTTTGAAATTGTGCAGATTGGCTTGCTCACCACGCATAGCTAATTTATCAGCTCGAGTAAGTGCTTTCGGCATAACGGCCCATAACACAAAGTATAATAGCACACCTGAACCACCAAACAGAAAGAATAACACAAATATGACCCTTACCCATTTGGACTCAATATTAAAGTATTGACCCAAGCCACTACATACACCTCCAAGAATTTTATCATCCATATCGCGCATTAGGCGTTTTGACATGGTATAATCCGCAAAATTAGATTCTGTATAAGTCGACTCCTCTGCCGTTTGTCCTTCAGCTGTTTTCTCTGTATTGTTTTCCTCCGCGTCAACTGTTGCAGTCCCCTCTGCTTTCGGCTCATCCGCAAATTCATTCTCAAAATC
This sequence comes from Sphingobacterium lactis, assembly GCF_051951495.1. GTDB lineage: Bacteria > Bacteroidota > Bacteroidia > Sphingobacteriales > Sphingobacteriaceae > Sphingobacterium > Sphingobacterium lactis_A. Next base: position 162,652 of record NZ_JBNHAS010000003.1, read on the forward strand.
ACTTACGCGCCCCATCTGTGCAATAACTTCAGAAACATCAAGCATGTTGATAACCTCTTTGCGACCGCTGTGGATACGCTCAGAAAACATCTCTGCAATTCGGTTCTCTATATCTTCCAAGATCTCACGGCTATCCTCAGACTTCCCAAAGTGACGCTTGATCTCGATCATATATGATCGTAAATTCTCGTACGCATCCTCCTCAATGTGGAATACGATGCTGTTTATGTTTATTATAATCGTTTTATTCATGACAATATTAGTTAGTTTAATGGTTAAATTTCTCGGTTGGCTATGGATATCTCTACGGCAAAAACCAGTTCCTTCCAGGTCACATCCAACCTACGTAGTACTTCTAAGCCTTCCGCTGTAATCTGATAATATTTCCGGGGTGGTCCCGAAGTAGACTCTTGCCAACTATAACTTAATAAGCCATTATTCTTCAATCTTGTTAATAGTGGGTATAGCGTCCCTTCAACCACCAACAGCTCCGCTTTCTTCAGCTCGCTGATGATGTCTGAGGCATATATTTCTCCCCGAGAAATTATAGAAAGGATACAGTACTCCAGTATCCCCTTCCTCATTTGGGTTTGTGTATTTTCTGCTATCATAACTATACAAAGATATATCCTTTGGATGGTACTTTGCAATACATAGTACTATAAAAATCAATAGTTATCTTATAACACATTGATTTTCAAGGATAAAATTTTTTATTGGGAATGTTAACAATAGTGGAAAACAGTAAAAATTAACCGAATAGTTTTTTATTATCAGATAATAATGCGACTTTTAAGGACAATGAACTGGATTATCAATTACGCTTGGGCAATCTTATGGGCGATTATCATGATGATACTTCTATTATTGCCGCCCGATGATTTGCCATCAGGAAATTTTTTCGAAGGATTTGACAAACTTGTACATACGGGTTCTTTCTATTTATTAACCACATTGGTACTTTTCGGTCGGGTTATAGACACCAAAAGAAGAGCTACAAAATGGCGTACTTTCACCATCGCATTCATTACAGCTACTGTTTTTGCTTTCGGAACTGAAGGAGCGCAAATGTATTTTACCAATAATCGCCAGGCCGATTGGTGGGATATATTTGCTGACTATGTTGGAATAGGTATGGCTCTATTTAGTTATTTGTTATTATATAACAGACGGGCAAAATACGACTAAGCCGTCTTTTATAGGTTTTCAACTCGAATTAAGAAGCCTTTGCAAGGCATATTACGGAAAGCTTACAATTAGGATAGCTTTCCATTATGGCGTCTGCTGCAGATACCAAAGTAGCCCCAGTCGTTAGCACATCATCAATTAATACGATGTGCTTACCATCAATAGCTGGTTTTTTCGAACAGCTAAAAACACCACTTACATTGGCTACCCTAGCCAAGGACGACAGCCTTGTTTGCGTTTTGGTTTGAACTGTACGAAATAGGATTGTTTCATCAACCGGCACCTGCAAGATACTGGCAAGTCCCATCGCTATTTTAGTACTTTGATTATAGCCTCTTTTCCGCTTTCTTTTGGGATGTAAAGGAATGGGAACTAATAGATCAATGTTTTCAAAAAAGGGGGATTTCAACAATTTAGCACCATATTCACGGCCAAAATAATAGCCGATTTGTGGCTTACTGTTATATTTTAGATTATAAATCAGATTTTCTACTAATCCGGCATTACTTAAGCGAAACAAGGCCGTTGCGAATTGTATCTGTGATCGGCCTTTTAATTGTTGAAAACAAGGATTGTTCGAATCTAGGTGATCATCGGTATAAGGTAAATGATATTGGCAAAAAGAACAGACTCCATGTTCATCACCCAGTAAATTCTTCTGACAGGCATAGCAGACTTCTGGGTAAAACAGCGTCCAAAAAGAAGTCCAGCTATTTAGAAAAAATTGAAGCATAACACATATTTTCCACAAAATCGAAAAATACTGTTAGCTCAATGTATGCTAATCGTTAGCTAATTATCAAATGTAAGGGGGAAAGTAGAGAAAGTTTAAACAGAAGCTTCTTGTTCGGCTTTGTCTTTATCTTTGATAGCCAATTGTCCACAAGCTGCGTCAATATCTTTACCACGACTACGACGAACATTGGTAATAATCCCCTGTTTCCGTAAATACTCTGCAAATTCTTCAATTTTATCAGCATCGGCATTCACAAAATCAGCTAATGAAATCGGATTATACTCAATGATATTAACTTTACAAGGCACATGCTTACAGAATTTGGCTAATTCCTTAGCATCTTCTAATTCATCGTTAAAATGATGGAATACGATATATTCAAAAGTAATGGGGTTCTTCGTTTTTGCATAGAAGTACTTCAGTGCATCTGCTAATGCTGCCAATGAATTCTGCTCATTGATAGGCATAATTTCATTACGTTTCTTATCGTTTGCAGCATGCAAAGAAAGGGCAAGATTAAAGCGTACGCCATCATCACCTAACTTCTTTATCATTTTGGCAATACCAGCAGTGGATACCGTAATCCGCTTGGCTGCCATGTTTAAGCCATCTGGAGCCGTAATACGCTCAACAGATTTCATCATATTGCTATAATTCAATAAAGGTTCACCCATACCCATATAGACAATATTCGTCAGGGGGTGTCCATATTTCTCTTCTGCTTGCTTACTGATCAAAACAACTTGGTCATAGATTTCATCAGCATTCAAATTACGCTTACGGTCCATATATCCCGTAGCACAGAATTTACAGGTAAGACTACAACCCACTTGGCTGCTCACACAGGCCGTCATACGATCATCTGCTGGAATTAATACCCCTTCGATGATATTTCCGTCAAACAAGGTAAAACTACTCTTAATAGTCTTGTCCGAACTGATTTGTGACTCCTTAACTTTTACGGAATTGATGCTAAAACGGTCTTTTAACTTGTCGCGAAGGCCCTTGCTAAGGTTGCTCATCTCATCAAAATCGGTACAGGATTTTACCCATAGCCATTCATAAATCTGCTTGGCACGGAAACCCTGTTCACCCATCTCCACTAGTGAATCCTTTAGCTGCGCTAAACTCAAACTTCGTATATCAACCAATTTTATTGCTTTTTCCACAGCACAAAGATACATCAAAAAATATAAGCTTCATGTAATATTCTGCTAAGACCCTGAAACAAAGACGGCAACAGAAAAATCCTGTTGCCGCCGAAAACAATCAAATAACCACTATAACGACTGATTTCTACTTTGAAAACGCTCTTTTCGACGATTTCTCCAACGTAAAACCAAAAAAACAACTACAGAACCAATGAGAAATATAGGCCATAAACCGATAATACCCAAAACAATATTAGCGATTAGATCACCTCCAAAACCAAATGAACTCTTCACTCGTGACCAGAATGAATTTGACCCCATTGGCAAATTCGATTGGTAATCAAAAAGATTAATCCGTAAGCTCGAATAATTCACTTGTCCAGATAAATTACGCATCACGCTTTCACTGCTATCAATTTCTTCTTGCAATTGCCTAATCTGCTCCTGTATTTCCAATAACTCTTTCACATTCTTTGCGGAGGAAACCATGCCTTGATAACGCTCCAAATAGGCCCTTTTACTTTTCAAACGCGATTCCAAATCGTAATACTGCAGAGAAACATCTTCTGAGGTCAGGCTTTTGGAGGTAATTTTATCCTTGCCATTTTCTATTGAGGTTAAAAAACCATCCAATTTATCCGAAGGAATTCGCATAACCAAATCATAACTGATCTGATTATTATTATCAGTATTAGCGGATTCCCGCTCATAATAACCGCCCATTTGTTTCAATTGCTGATCTAGATTCTTCTTAGTGGTCTTAACATCTTTGGACTCAATCGAGATATTACCTTCCCTAATAATCTTTGGTTTATTTACCGATTGAGACCTTTCGATAGTATTTTCAGTTGGTGCATCAGACGCTGCAGCAGCAGCATCAGACCCCTTTAATCTAAGAGACTTAGATTGATCACTATCATTTCTATTTACAGCTTCAGTATGATCCATTTCCGGCATTGAAACTTCCTGTTCTCTGGATTGATTACAACTAGCACTGGCGAGCAATACGAAGCTCAGAGCTAAAGCGATGGTTGTTCTTTTCATGGTCTATCATTTTTATCCTAGATGCAGTAAACCAAACAATTCCATAAAATATCCCTATAAAAAAATCGAATCTTGTAGTTTGACAAGATTTACAAATCCTTGCTTATCAATTTTGCCGTAGACCTTGAACTATATCTGTTTGAAATTTATTGGTATTTCACCCTATTTTTCTTCGAGATTCCTTTGAGTTTGCTTCGAGACTCTCACGGTATTACATAGGATTTTATGCGGACTTTGTTCGGATCTCGTTCGGTCGGAACCGAACGAGATCCGAACAAGATCCGAAGGAGTTCCGAAGGAGATCCGAAAGAGTCTCGAAGCAAACCGGTGAGAGAGACGATGAGACAACAGACAAAATACAATAGATTTTGGACTAATTGGCGTGATAGAAATTTTGTCACTTACAACTCAGAGCGAAGCGAAGAGTCTCTAATTCCCTCACATGAACCCGTCATCTTCCACCTTCGGTGGAAGATCTCTAAACTATGCAAATCGATGCATGCATCGCCCGCCATAAAGTATATCCAATCTGTTATCTGTTGTCTATTTTCTGTTGTCTAACATTAAATTAAACGGGCGGACATTCCGTTAGTTTTCATTGGAGATGAATTTCCTTCTTCAAACTCACTCAGTACCGCCCTTACCTAACGTACTATCTAGACGGCTCAATATTAGGTGTTTAATAGCACCTACGCGTAGGGGCAGTACTAAGCGCAGCGGAATGTTTGCCCGCCTTAAAAATGTAGTATAAAGTACCCAGTATATTTAGTAGATAGACCTATGACGGAATAGATTTTTGGGGTACTATGGCGGTCGAAGCATGCTTCGACCCTACGGTTATTAAGGTTAGAATTAATAATTTCACGATGATTTGTAGGGGCGATGCATGCATCGCCCGCATATATTAAACCATAAAAACACCTAGAGAAAGTCCATAAAAAAGGGTTCCTGAGGAACCCTGTTCTGCTGAAAATGTCAGCGAAAAATGTATGTTCTATAATTCGATTTCTGCTAATGATCTTTCTTTTTATCCATTTTGTAGGTTGAAAAGAAAACTGCTTTTTTACTTAGCGGCTTTTACCTTTGGAATGATCTCATTACCATAGATTTCGATCGCCTTCATCATCTTGCTATGATCTGGACTACCTACATCCATGTGAGCCGAGAAACGGGTAAGTCCAAAAGTTTCTTGCATTTGAAGGATCTTATCCACAGACTCATTCACATCACCTACTATCAGGTGTCCGTGTCTGGAGCGTCCGTAGTCATACTGGGATTTTTGATAAGGAGGCCAACCACGAGATGCACCGATACGATTCATCTGGTTGGAATAGTATGGGTAATACCAATCGGCAACTTCTTTACTGTCTTCTCCAAAAAAGGAATGCATATGTACACCGACTTGGAACTTCTCTGGATCATGCCCATTATCCAAATAGGCTTGCTGATAAATCTCAAATAAAGGTTTAAAGTTTATTGGGGATCCACCAATGATAGCAAACATCACAGGTAAACCTAATTTACCTGCTCGGATCACCGATTCTGTTGTGCCACCAACCGCAATCCATATAGGCATACTGTTGTTTACAGGTCTTGGATACACGCTTTGATTGATCAAGCTTGGGCGGTATTTACCAGTCCAATTAATGGTATCCATCTTATTCAAACGCAACAATAAGTCTAATTTCTCCTCAAACAGTCCGCTATAATCCTTTAGATCAAAGCCGAAGAGGGGAAAGGACTCAATGAATGAGCCACGTCCAGCCATAATCTCTGCACGTCCATTGGAAAGAAGATCTACGGTTGCAAAATCCTGGTAAAGTTTAACCGGATCTGCAGAACTCAATACAGAAACTGCCGAACCCAGCTTGATACGATTAGTAACGGTCGCTGCTGCTGCCAAAATAATCTCTGGTGATGCAACGGCATAATCTGCACGGTGGTGTTCGCCCATCCCAAAGAAATCGACCCCTACCTCATCCATCAATTTAATCTCTTCGATTATCTCCTGAATACGCTCCTGTGTTGCTTGTATTTTCCCTGTTTGTGGATCTATTTGAAGATCACCAAACATACCTATTCCTAATTCCATCATAATAAACTCCTATTTCAATGATACAAAAATAGGGAGACTAAGCTCCCTATTCCTTGATGTATGTTAAGAAATACTATCCGTGTATGTATTCTTTCGTTCCGTAGGACTGAATCAACTCACCTTCAAAGTCTAACCATTCTTTCCAACGCTTATCCACGTCCACATCGGTGCTGTATTTTCGAGCAAAATTCAGGAAGGTTGTATAATGATTTGCTTCAGAAACCATCAAGTCATAGTAAAACTTTGCTAACTCTTGATCTTCAATATTTTGCGATAAAACCCGGAAGCGTTCGCATGAACGTGCTTCAATCATGGCAGCAAATAATAGACGGTCAATAAATGCCATATTACGGGAGCCGTCTTTTTTAGCAAACTTCATCAGTTGCCCCACATAATCATCCTTACGCTCTCTACCCAAAGTATATCCACGTACTTTAATGATCTCAATAACCATCTTAAAGTGTTCCATTTCTTCAATGGCAATGGCGGTTAATTCATGCACTAAATCCTCAAATTCGGGGTTTTGGGTGATTAAAGTGATGGCATTGGATGCGGCTTTTTGCTCACACCAGGCATGGTCGGTTAATATTTCCTCAAGATTCGACTCGGCAATATTAGCCCAACGGGGATCTGTCAATAATTTTAGTCCTAGCATAGCTTTCTGATATCTTACAAAGGTAACAAATAAAGCCATCCTGATGGAATAGAATTAAATGTGCAACTTTGCACTATGGGAAAACGCATGCTTGTCATTGGCTTAGTCTGGCCAGAGCCTACTTCTTCTGCCGCAGGATGGCGAATTATTCAAATCATGCAATTATTCATTCAACATGGTTTTGAACTTCACTTCTGTTCAGCAGCAAGCAAAAGTGAGTTTTCCTTCCCTCTAGAAAAGCTCGGAATCAAAGAACAGGTCATCCAATTGAATGATGCCTCTTTCAACAAATATGTGGAGGAATTAATGCCGGATTATGTGTTGTTCGACCGTTTTATGATCGAAGAACAGTACAGTTGGCGGGTTAAGGAGGTTTGTCCTCAAGCTATACGGATTCTGGATACGGAAGATTTACACTTTCTGAGACAAGCAAGACAAGATGCCTACAAGAAAAACCAGGCATTTACACAGGAAATGCTGTATTCGGATATCGCAAGTCGAGAGATTGCAGCCATTCTAAGGTCAGATCTTTCTTTAATCATTTCAACCTTTGAAATGAATCTATTGAAGGCACAATTCCATATTCCAGCAAGCATATTATGTTATCTTCCCTTTCAATTTGAAGCATCTAGGACATCGCAAATGTTGGGCTTTGAAGAACGTCAAGACTTAGTTTTCATTGGCAATTTCATCCATGAACCCAATTGGCGTACCGTTGTCGAGTTGAAGCGTCTTTGGCCAAGTATTCGAAAAAAATTAGGTAAGGTAGAATTGCATATTTATGGGGCATATCCAACACAAAAAGTATGGGACTTAAATAAACCTGCTGAAGGCTTTATCGTGAAAGGACGTGCAGAAGATGCTAAGAGCACACTTGGAAAGTACCGGGCACTTTTAGCACCAATACCATTTGGAGCAGGCTTAAAAGGAAAGTTTGTAGACGCATTCTCGGTGGGTACTCCAAGCGTTAGTAGTAAAGTAGGAGCTGAAGGTATGATGGGAACTGAACAAGAATGGCCAGGTTTTATTTACGATTCGGATGAAGATTTTATAGACAAGGTGGTACAATTGTATCAAGATGAAAATACATGGCTAAATGCACATACCCAATGTGAAAACAAGCTTAATTCCTTGAGAAAAGATGATCAGTCAGAAGTTTTTCTAGCAAGACTTCGAGAAGTTGCCCTTGTTCTAGAGCAGCATAGAAATAGAAATTTTATAGGGCAGATATTGTGGAATAATCAGTTTGCTTCCAGTAAATACATGTCCTTGTGGATAGAAGCAAAACAAAAGATTTCATAAGATTGAGTATAGAAATAAAAAAAGGCGCATGATCAATCGACCATACGCCTGCTCTCATATTAAGTTTAAGCTTAACGTCTTTTAAATTCGTAACGGGAAGTTTTACCCGCAGTAACATTTTCCATGGTGAATTTCACAACGGTAGTTACGATATTCTCTTGAATATTATAGGTCGTACCCCCGAAAATCATGGTTTTGCTATTTGGCATTTCATAAGCAACAGATTTAGTTCCTCCTTTTCCGTCGTACATATAAGCATAACCATCCTTGTTAAAATCTAGTTTTGCATCTTTCCCTTCACCCACTAAGGTATCACGAAGAACCTCTTTACCACCTACGATTTCCGTATGAACAACATTGTTCCAAGAGTTGGAACGAATAATATTTAAAGCCGTATCACGACCAATATTGTCAATAGTATCTTCACTACAAGAAGCTAATCCTATTGCCACTAACCCCAAAATCATTAACTTTTTCATAATTATCCTATTAAAATTTAAAACTGCGTTTAATTTCAGGTCTACATTTCCAATCATTATGCCAATAAATGTTAAATGGAGAAAATAGTGGCCAAAACAGCCCTTAAGTATATATGGGCTATCTTTTTAAAAACCGTAACTGTGGCTGAGCATTCTTGGTTAATAATCAAGATAGTCTTACTTGGCAAGAAAATTAAATGGTATATTTAGTTTCACATCGAGGGACCATTGTTTTTCAGAATATGAAGCGCTTTTTACACTATTTCATCTGCCTGGTTTGGCTAGTCAACGGACTAGTTTGTAAGGTGTTGAATCTAGTTCCAAGGCATGAAGAAATTGTTGGACAATTATTGTCCAGCAGCTTTGCAAGACCATTAACCTTAACCATAGGAATACTCGAAATAGGCATGAGCATCTGGATTTTTACGCGTTTGTTTCCACGATTAGCCGCTATATTTCAAATGCTTCTCGTTTTATCGATGAATATCATAGAAACCATATTCGTTCCTGAACTATTGCTTTGGGGAAGGTGGAATTTAGTGTTTGCTATACTGTTTGTGGGAATAATTTATGTGGAGGCTTTTGTTTTAAAAAGCGCTAAAACCTAAAGCATATGGATTTCCTAAAACATCACCCATTTGCTATTGAAGCACATTTCAAGTATTCATTAGTTCTGACCTTTGCCTTTCCAAAGGCGGAGTTAGAAAACCTTATTCCAAAGCCTTTGGTTTTGGATTGTTATGAAGAAAAGTGGGCTTTTGTTGCTGTCGCCATGGTACAAACGAAAGACCTTCGGTTGAAAGGTTTTCCAAAGTGGACCGGTAGAGATTTCTTCTTGATAGGCTATCGCATTTTTGTACAATACAATACCGTTGAGGGCAAACGCCTTAGGGGTTTATATATCTTAAAATCGGAAACAGATAGTGCCCTGATGAAGAAAATGGGAAATCTGATGACCCATTATGGCTATGAAAAAATTGATATCTCCTTTCAGGAGAATGAAGAGTCTATTTGGGTACAATCTAAGGCTTCGGGTATTAAGGTAGATATAAACCATAAACAAGCGGATTTGAGTCTACCTAATGGATCCCCCTTTCCGGATTGGAAAACCGCTCGTCGCTATGCTGGCCCGCTTCCATTTACTTTTTATGTGGATAGCCAGGCAGGCACAATAAGTATTGTTGAGGGAAAACGAAGCAACTGGATACCGCGACCCGTTGAAGTCAAAAAATGGGAATTTGGGTTTTTAAAGCAAAGAAATTTAAATCAGGGGCAGTTAGCAAACGCATTCATCATTCGAGAGATTCCGTATTCGTGGAAAAAAGGAAGGAGGGAAAATTGGAAATAAGAAGAAAACCATTTCAAGGTGTTTGGAACATTCTATTGTTCAATTGGCACTATTATGCCATTCTTCTGCTATTTATAGTTCTAGCGGTCGCTTTTGCCTATCTTTTCCCTTCACAATTTCAACCTTGGAAAGTTTATATTCTAGCCTTTGTTGCTTTTTCATCACTTATTTCCTTGATCGTTTCTTATTGGATTTATGATCGAACCGATTTATATTCATTTCCCCTAATTGAGCATTTGGATAATAAACAAGTCCTTAATATACATGCCGGATTTGATGAAACCAGTGTGCTGATTCAATCAAAATTCCCATCCGCAAACCTCACCATAGCTGATTTTTATGATCCCTTAAAACATCGAGAAGTATCTATCAAAAGGGCTAGAAAAAAGTATCCCAACTCCCCGTCTTGTAAGGCCGTAAATCCCTTAAACTTAGGATTTTCTAATAATTCTTTTGATTGTATACTTGTCATATTCGCTGCCCATGAAATCAGAAACGACCAAGAAAGGGTTTTGTTTTTTAAGGAATTGAAACGAGTATTAAAACCTGAAGGGGAAATTGTAGTCATGGAACATCGAAGAGATTGGTTGAATTTTCTAGCCTATCAGATTGGTTTTCTACATTTTTATTCGGATCGGCAATGGCGTAGAATCTTTAAAGAAGCTGCGTTAAATTTAGTAAACGCGACTAAACAATATGGGCTTATAACCACTTATAAACTGAAAAAATATGGAACTAGCCATTAAACTCTCCGGAGCACTACAAATACTTCTAGCGCTCTTACATTTTGGTTTTCCTAGAAAATTTAACTGGGAGGCAGAATTACCAAGACTATCTCTCTTGAATAGTCAGATAATGAAAGTGCATACTTTCTTTATTGCTTTGTTGTTGTTTTTGCTTGGAGTACTAAGCTTGACCTCTTCCCACCTGTTGATCCAGGGAGAGCTGGGTCACAGAATCTGTCTTGGGATCGCTATATTCTGGGCTATACGTTTTGTTTTTCAACTATTTGTCTACTCTCCTTCTTTATGGAAAGGGCAAACCGTAGAAACGGTAATTCATGTTTTGTTCTGTATGCTTTGGTTATTTTTTACTTGGTCCTATTTAGATCCTATTCTTTAATGGAATTTATTTTAGCCCTGCTAAATAGTTTTATCAAGTACACTGGTTAATATTTTATTGTTTTCAAAGCCAAGTTCATTAATTTTTTAACAAAAGTTTATGAAAATATTAATTTTTATTTCTAAGTTAGCCAATGCAAAAAGTAGCTGATTAACTACATAAAAAGTTGCTTTAAAGCCAAACAAACAAGATATTAACCCATAGGACTACAAATGAGACAGCAAAGTCTAGCTACAAATACGGTAACAGAACTTACATCTAAGCGGAAGTGTTTATTATGTCTTTTGGCTGGGGGAGCTTTGATTATGTCTATTATGATAGCTGTAATTCTTCTATATTTTGTAGAAGGAGACTTGCTTCGTTTCCCAATTATCACAGCAGTATCTTTATTTTCCTTACTTCCAATCTACCTTCGTCTAAGCGAAGTTAATCAGGAAATAAAGAATCGTTTCCAAAAAGCTGTTTAATAAAAACCCTTAATTAATTACCACAAAATAGTAGAATTCTTTATTCTTTTGAGGCTGATTTCCTTTGGTTATTGGCGTAAGTTTTAATTGGAGATTATCTAACTCATAGGAATAGATTTGATCCCCTTCATGAAATGGAGCAGTTTTACTATTGGGGCTCCCTACTTGAACTCGGATTTGATTATTATCCAAAAAATCCATGATCCCTTTATTATCATCATCAAAAGTCACCTTGTTGCTTTCTTCATCCAAGAGAAAAGTATTTCCATTTTTAATGGCCGTTGGGAATTGACCTTTGTTTTCAGCGACTTGAAATAACTTTCCTCTAAAATCATCTGATTTCCTACCAAATAGCGGCTTGCCTCGCAAATCATTTCGAATTAGTTTTTTCCCATCCTTTAATTCCACAAAATTCTCGACTGGAAAGGTCAATTCAAAAGCAATTAATTCCTTGTTATTAAATGTCACAAAGTTTTCTTCTTCTGTAGGTTTACCGGCAAGGATTTTCATGTTTTCATATTCAAATACAGAAACCTCATCATCCTTGGCATAAATACCCATAGCTTCTAGATCAGCAGGGTGGCTATAATTGAAATGAATAACCAATTTGGGTTCCTTATCCGAAAGGTGCCATTCTACGCGCTTATTTGTGAACGAATCTGTTTCCTTAACCCAATTAACCTGGTTATTTTTTATTTTCCTATATTCCTCTGTTTTGGCGATATCAGATTCTATCTCAGAACTCAATAAACCATATTGTTCAATTCGCACTTCTTTCTTTACAGGATCCAAATATACTTTTACCTTTTCAGCAAAAAGATTCGGTTGCTCCAGCATAAAGAAGCTACCCAGAATAAAAAAGAGAAGTTTTATTTCAATCATGAATGAGAAATATTGGGTGTATAGCTAGTCTTCGTATCTCTTCTGTAACTCCGTTGACCAAGCATCCAAAATCTGGTTTGCTTCAGTAACTATTTCAGACGGTAATTGCCCTTCTCTTGCTGCAGAAGTTAATTTGGCTTCTTTATTATGATAGGTAATTTCAAACATCACATCTTTACTACCCCACATGTAGTCGTACAAGAATGCATGTCCTGTAGCATCAGGTTCTAAATATTGTGCTAAATCCTTCAACATAGCCATCATGGGTATAATCTCCTGAAAATTCTCACTGAACTGCAGCACATAGAAGTACCAAGTGCCAGAATTCGGATCATATAGCTCTTGGCATCCCGAGAATTTTTCGTCAATTATTTCCTGTATAACCTGTCCGTAACTTTCGGCATGGTAAGATTGAATAACTTGTAAGGCATGCTTATCATACATTTCGCGGCTATCCCACCAATTGGTCCAAGAACTATTCAGTGCTGGAGCAACAGGACGGGAAGATTTGAATTTATGTAATTGATCCTTAGCAATTTTAACCTTCACAAATAATGAATATAATTCTGACATGACTTTATCATTTAATTTAAAAGACTCCGAATTTAAACAAGAAATAACCTAAGGTTGTCACAAACATGGGGAGCCCAAATAACATGCAAATGATGCTCCCTAAGAATAGGTGATAATAACCTATGATCTGCGCTTTATCAGGGACATTAGGATCATACATCACCTGTACCTTTTCGTTTAAATTATATTGCGGAGGATTTGATTTAACATTAGGTGAAAAGGTCATTTTCTTTCCATTGACTTCATATTCTAAAACCGGTTGATACATCCATGAGCCAGATCTATTATCCTTATCACTGGACTGTACCATTTTATTTTCAATCAAGACCGCGTCCGTACGGATGGCTGATTGCATGAACTTCTGCGTCCTTAAGAATAGAAATATACTTGCTAATAGTAATCCTAATCCTAAAATAAAAATGAAACCGTTTATTAAATCTGTCATTTTCATGAAAACCTTACACCTTACGAATACCCCTTTTGTTGATCAATTAATTCTGATCGATAAACTTAAAAGAGTTACTAAAGTAATCTCCAATAATTGGAAGTGGTTTCATTTTTCCATTGGCAGCATTCACAATTCCGATAATTAGTAGAACCAATACCAATAAACTAGCAATGTTCACAAAGATGCCAATTGCTGGAACAATAGAAGCTATAATTCCCAAGGCAATAGAGAAGATGAAGGAGAAAATAATTAAACCTAGACCTTGTTTTAAATGGAAGCGACTAAAATCATCGCGTTGGTCTTTACCCATGAAATAGGCAACTAACCATAAAATTCCCAAATAACTTAAAATTGATTGCAGTTTAGAATCCATAGAAGTAATAATTAAGTGTTTATATTCTGTTAATATGTTACTATACTTTAACACAACTTGTACCAAAAATCCTTTGGGTTAAGTTCTTTTCGTAAATATCCTTACAAAACAAACAGATTCTGCCTAGAAAGATGTCCAAATCAGGTTTTAAGGTTGTTGTATTTATATAATCTGAATAGTGAAGGTTAATGGTTCAGCTATAAGCACTAGTAATTTCTGTTTACAATAGTGTATAGAATGCAGAACGCTATTATAGCATACTTATTGCTTTTTTATGACAGTCTTAAACCAATTAGACCTGCTGATAAAACAATTTTAGAGTCTTAGCCTATCTGAATTCAGGCTACCTTTTTAGGAAACCATAAGGTAGCCTGAAGTATACTTTGATCGATTATATATCTAATGTTTTTGCTAAGGTCAGGTTATCCACATTGACAATAATTTCTTTCACTTTTCCTGCTTCCATTACGAAGAAAACATGCTCATTGTTATTGACAACTTTATCACCATTTTTCACCGTTCCTGCTTCATTCACTGGAATACTTATTTTTGATAATCCCTCTACATCGGTTTTGTTCATTAGGGTGGCAGAGATGCGGCCATTATCTTTATATTCTTTTTCGATTAAGGCCTTATGTTGATCATTCCAAAGCTGCGTAGTACCATACCAATAAACTTCACGATTGGAAACTAATGTATTTCCTTTTTTAACCTTCAAAGTTAGAACAGCCTTATCAGCAGTAAAAGATTTAGGGTCAGGCTCTGCAGTAACAAATGCTACTTGATAAACAGGTTTATCTTCTACAACGGTGAACTTGATGTTCTTCAAGGGTTGAGAGGTTGTACTGGTGATGCTGTAATACCCATCGGAAAGTAATTTTTTGCGGAGAGCAACAACATATATTGTTTTACCAACATAATCGCTAACATTAAAGACTACCGAATCATTTACGGTACGGTTGGCTGGTAGATTCAATGATTTTAAAGGGGTAAAATTTTCATACTTTTCAAAAGGAGCTTCGCTGAGGAAAACCTTACTGTCGGTAAATCGTTGTAAGCCCACTGCTGGTGTGTAAATAACGGCCTTGTGCGTAGCATTTTTTAAATCTTCCCCATCGTTATCCTTCGAACAGCTTGCCGAAAAGAAAAGGGCAATGGCAGATAAGAGCAAAATAAAGTAATTGCGTTTCATAGTGATTTGTTTTGAAAAAATTTTCTTCAATCAAAACAAATTAAGTGCCAATAAAAAAGTTTTAGTAATAAATAAAAACGTGTTTAAACAGCTAATAAGGCACTTTTTTCCTAATTTTAGCTCAAACCTCTACTAGGCGCGCATAATGACTTGGATGTTCCTTGAAGAATAGTTAATTTTTTCAGTTCCAAAGGAAGAATAGCTTAAATCGGATAATGTTTTCACGTTATTTAAGGCAGCTTGTAGGTAGTAATTTCCTATATAACCTTTTCCTTCTAGGAAAAACAACATCTCTTGTAAATCATCATTTGACAACAATTGACCATGCACTGTAGTACGAACTTCAAAAGTTAGTTTAGTTGAAATTAAAAATTCAAGACTTTGTTCAAAAGACTTAAAATCGTCAAATACGGTAATGGCTTTATATTTATTGTTTAAGGCTTTAAAGTCCAAAGCTACATAATCCAATAAACCTTCCTCGTACATGGTTTTTAAAACCTTAGGTCGAGTTCCGTTGGTATCCACCTTAATGAGGTAGCCCATTTCCTTAGCTATCTTAGCCAACTTCATAAGATCAGGGTGCATACTGCATTCCCCACCGGAAAAAACCACCGCTTGAAGCAATCCTCTTCTGGATTGTAGAAATAGCTTAGCTTCATCGATCCCAATCTTACCTTTTCCTAAAACTATATCTGGGTTATAACAATATAGGCAACGCATATTGCAGCCTGCAAACCAAAAGATGCAGGCTGCTTTATTGGGGTAATCTAATAAGGTAAATGGACTTATATCATAAAGCGGTTTGGCCATGCCTTTCATTGAATAAAGTCCGCTGTTTATGCTCGCCTTGTTTACCAATATTAAAACTTTCCACCGGTCGATGATAACCCATCACGCGGGTATACACCAAACATTTACTACGTTCTTGTTGTTGCTGCTGCAGAATTTGCAGTCTTTCATTCTGTAATGTTTCCATGATCAAAATTTAATTTTTGTTTATTAACGATTTCATCGTCACATTTAGGACAATATTCATGCTCTCCATTGAGGTAGCCATGTACTGGACATATACTGAAAACAGGAGTAACGGTAATATAGGGTAGGCGGAAATTACTTAATACAGTACGGACAAAGTCCTTACAAGCATCAGAGGTACTGATCTTTTCACGCATGTATAAGTGCAATACCGTCCCTCCGGTGTATTTGCATTGGAGTTGATCTTGCAGCAACAGCGCCTCAAAAGGATCATCGGTATGGTCTACCGGGATTTGAGAACTGTTGGTATAATAGATATTCTGTTCCTGACCAGCTTGTAGGATATCGGGGAATCGCTTCTTATCTTCCTTAGCAAATCGATAGGTAGTTCCTTCGGCTGGAGTGGCCTCCAGATTATATAAGTTGCCGGTCTCTTCTTGAAAACTACGTAGCTTGGTGCGGATGTATTCTAATATTTCCGTAGCAAAGTTTATCCCCCAAGGGCTTACCAGATTTTCCTGATCGAAGGTGTAATTTCGGATCATTTCATTCATGCCATTGACGCCAATGGTAGAGAAGTGATTTCTGAAATGCGGCAAATAGCGCTTTGTATAGGGGTAGAGACCATTGTCATACATCTCTTGAATGAACTTACGTTTCTTTTCTAGGGTGGACTTTCCTATTAAAAGAAGTTCATCAATTCGGTTATAGAGTTCTTCACGTTTTCCTGGATATAAGTATCCTAGGCGAGCCATATTGATGGTGACTACCCCAATACTACCGGTCATTTCAGCACTTCCAAACAGTCCGTTTCCACGCTTCAGTAATTCCCTAAGGTCTAGCTGTAAACGGCAGCACATGCTTCGCACAGCATTGGGCTTATAAGCTTCAGGATTCTCAATTCGCTCTCCTGCATCATTCATCAGGTATTGGCTACCGATAAAGTTTTGGAAATAGGAAGAACCAATCTTGGCCGTATTTTCAAATAAGATATCTACGTTTTCTCCATCCCAATCAAAATCCTCAGTGATGTTTACCGTTGGTATGGGAAAAGTAAAAGGCTGACCATTTGCATCTCCTTCAGTCATGACCTCATAGAATGCTTTATTGATCATATTCATTTCCTTTTGGAAATGTTTATAGCATAGATCTTCCAGGTTAATGATACCACGTTCTTGCGCTATCCGCTCCAAGTGTGGCATGTCTATTCCCCGGAATAAATGTTGACCATTCTTAGTCGGTATTTGATCTTGTAAATCTTGTGGTACCACCCAGTCAAGAGTAATATTGGTAAATGGTGATTGCCCCCACCGTGCTGGAACGTTCAAGTTATACACGAAACTTCGGATAGCCTTCTTAACCGCAACCTGATTTAATTGATCTTTGAAGACATAAGGTGCTAAATACGTATCGAAGGAGCTGAAGGCTTGTGCGCCGGCCCATTCACTTTGTAAGATACCTAGGAAGTTGGCCATCTGTCCTAAGGCTTCCCTAAAATGCGAAGCAGGCCTACTGTCCACCCGACCACGAACTCCATTAAACCCTTCATCCAATAAAACACGGAGACTCCAACCTGCGCAATAGCCAGTCAAACAATCTAGATCATGTATATGGATGTCTGCATTTCGATGGGCATGGCCTTCCAATCGGTTATAGACTTTGTCTAACCAATAATTGGCAATAATCTTTCCAGCCGTGTTGTTGACTAATCCGGCATTGGAAAAAGAGTTATTGGCATTAGCTTGTATTCGCCAGTCGTGCTGATAAATATATTCTTCTACAGCATGGCTACTGTCCACATAGGTACTGGAATCAACGAAACGATCGATATGCTCTCTTTGCAATTTTCGGGTATGCCGAAAAAGCATAAAAGAGCGCATAACGGGAAAATAACTGAATGCATAGAGCTTCTTTTCTATGGCATCTTGTATATCTTCAACATCCAATAAATCGGTAGCGGAAATTTCTGACTGAAGGCTTAGGAAAACTTCATTATCATAGGGCACAGATACACTCTCGAATGCCTTTTTTATGGCATCCTCAATTTTAAAAGCCTGAAAAGATTCAAATGTTCCATCACGCTTTATGACGTTTCTCATAGTAATAGATTTTTTGTGTTAAGCGATAGAATTCCAAGGAATTACATAAAGCTAATCAACAATAACCTAATTATTTATGAGGGCAAACATAAAGCGATAGAATTATAAAAAATGACAGAATTTAGAGGAATTATTTAAACAAATCTGAGTGAGTTCCAGTTCTTACAAGCTCCAATAGAAACAGTTGTTCATTTTCATGCCAAATCATTAAAAAAGAATTCAAGAAATTATAAATCAGGTGTACTTTGTTTTGTTAAACAGACCTAAACAATTCCACTACACTGGAAAACTTAGTTCCTTTACCATTCTTTAACTCTTTCATAGCAGCAATGGTCTTTTTATTTGGAATCTTGTCTTTAGAAACAATTCTCCCGTTTAGCTTTTTTAGAAGTTGTTTGAATAACTTAGTCTCCTCTTCAGGCAATTCTATTATTAAGGTTTTCATTTCCATCTTTAAGCTCTTTTAACTAAGCATAAATTTAGTTAATTTCTAACCTAAAATAGAAAGCAAAGAAAAATTGAAAATATCTTCTATTTAAAACACCCATATAATAAAAGGATATCTCTTATTAGAAATCACTTTTAACCCTCTTTTAAGTTGCTAAAAAGACACAGATATCTGCGCTATAAAATTGCGACCAGGCCTAGCAATCTTCATGATATCCTGATGCCTATAATAATAACGATCCAAGATATTTTCTACTCGAAAACTAGAAGTAATTCGTTGTTGCTTCAATGAAAATTGTTTTCTGATGCCAGCATGTAAAAGTGTTGCTGAAGGAGTTTTTGAATCACCATATACTGCTGGACTTACTTTGTTTTGAGCTGCAAAATAGGATAAATCAAGTTGTGCATTCCAGCCTTTATAATTCAATAAAAGACTGTTGTTATTGGTTAATGGGGCAATTAACGGCAAAGCATTTCCATCATGATCTTTACCCTCGGTATAAGCCAATGTACTGATCAGTTCTAGATAGGATAAGGGTTTAACACGGAATGATACTTCTCCGCCATATAAGGCAGCATGTTCCAAATTCTGGTATTGCTTTACACCACTTGCTCCAATGGTCATCAATCCATAATCTGGATTAATTAGCCCAGCAATATAATCCCGGAAATAATAATGGAAGCCATTGGCTTCAATCTGCCAAATATCCTTTTTAAAGGTCATCCCTAAGCTAGATTGTAAGGCTTTCTCGGTTTTTAAATCTACGTTGCCTAGGTAATCGTAATTATCCAGTCGATTAAAAAGGTAGAAACCATAGTATTCTTGCAAAGAAGCACTACGATTTGCAAAGCCCACTTTAGCCATTAAGTGCCAGTATTCATTTGCTTGGAAATGTGTTGTTACTGCAGCATTGCCAAGATGATTGGAACGTGTTAAGCTGCCTTCTTTCATTCCTGACAATTGATCTTTGCCAGCCTGACTATATAAATCAGAATGTGAGAAACTATAATTACCTAAAAGATCAATAGCCCATTTATCCGAGGATAATATTCTATCCGAAACATCTAAACTTACAAATCCACGTTGAACATCTGGCAGAGTAAACATGAACATAGGACTACCGGTTTCCGGATACATGGTCATATTTGCAGTCAGTCGATTGACATAAGCACTGACACGTGCTTGAAGTTTGTGCTTACCAATAGATTTTCCTGATTCTGAAAAAAAACCTGCTGTCCAAGATACTCCAGGCATATCCATATGCATAGGCACAGTCTCTGCCGGTCTCTTTGTATCGTCCATGGCATGATCAATATGATTGAAATAAACTTTGCTTTTTATAGGGTCTATTCCCTCAGATGTTGGTTGATAAACATGGGTAATGGAAGCGATATTTGCATTGGCAAAAGACACATCCATCGTCAGTGCTGGATAGCCAATATCCTGACCATAGTCGACTAAGTATTGTGCTTGAATCTCATTCTTGGAATTGATTTTATATTTTAAAGCTACAGAGGCATTCCATTTTTGAAATTGAGAGTTCGCTATTTCAGCTTGTTTTGCTGCACGATAGTTTTGGGCTTTACGGAAAATACCATTTACCAAAAGGCCATAACGTGCTGTGCTGTATTGCAGGGAAGCAAGTGTTTGAAAAGCTTGTGAATTTGTTTCATATCCTGTTCCCAAAAGACCATTTAATTGGGCTGACTCTGTCAGTTTTGGATTGGCAAGCTTAAAGTCAATACCTCCCCCAATGGCAGAGCCATAATTACTAAATCCAGGACCCAGATTCACATTGATCTGTTGTAAGTTACTGGGTTCAATATAAGAGCTTACCGGATCCATTCTATCCGTACAAGCGCCAAAGATTGCCATTCCATCTATACTCAAATTTATCTGCGCGGCATTTAAACTGCGTATGGTTGGTTCCCATGCATAATTGCCTCGACGAATCATTTGCACACCAGCAATGCGATCTAGTACTTGATCAATATTTGCCTGTTTGGAAGCTCGTTGTTCTTGTTCCAATCGCTTATTAATACCGACCTGGCTAGTAACTAGAACTTCTTCAATCTGAATGTTTTTCAATGTATCGTTATGCTTATGCTCTTGTGCAAAGACTTGCATGCTACAGCAAGTAGCTACACAAAGGAATATAGATGGAATAGCTCTCATGGCACTAAATTATTTCTGTTAATTAATTCATGTGTTAATTGGGATAAACTTAGAACAACACATCTAAGTACACCTCTTCGGCCAGTAACTCACCTCCTTTATGGATCGTGAAGAACAGACGCCAATCACCAGTCATGCTGAAATTTACTTTTCCTTTATAAAGGCCTTTTCCGGCATCGACAGGATTTTGATTGTTGCTCGATCCATGATTCATGGAAGTCATTTCTGGATGAAATGCCAAAGTCAAACCTTCTACAGCCGGAAAATCAAACATGGAATTTCTTTTAAAAATCATTACATGCAATTCATTCAATCCGATTTTTGGTTTTGATGGTTCAACCAATGCCAATACATATCGTGATCCATCTTTGGCAGTAATGGTTTTTACAGGCACATTTCCAGCTGTTGCTGGTTTAATCGTTACTGGAACAGCGATGGTTTTATCGTCAGCTTTCACCTCCAATGTCCAAGAACCAGATTCTCCCGAAGGCATGGTAAATATGGCGTAGGTCGCATAAGCATCATATTGATTGGAATAGGCTAAAGTACCATAAGGAGAAGCATGCTTCATGGTGCCCATATCCATAAGCGTGGTGAAACTGAGCTTATCATTGCGCACAGTTTTACCGTCTTTAGTCAGTTGAAAATATAATGGATTGTATCCCACCGAGAGCTCATTATCCGAATATATGCTTAACTGCTCGCCAGTGGCAAGAGTCGTTTCAGCAACCTTTACTTTCCCTTGTAATGGTAATTCTAGGGCTTCATCTTTATCACATGAGCCCATAAATAGAGCAGTGATGCTCAGACAGATGACATAAACTAATTTTTTCATAGCATTGTTCTTAAAGTCAAATTATTCTTACTTAATATTCAATTGTTCTTTACCTTCATCACTCATCCGATCAATAGACCAAGCTGGCTGCCAGACCAGGTCGATAATAATTTCACGATCGGGAAAGACTTTTTGAAGGCATTTCTCTACCCCCGTAAGGATAGAATCTCCCATGGGACAATAGGGGGATGATAGGGTCATTTCGACCTTTATTTCGTTGGCAGTTGAAAAATCTAAATCATACAACAAACCCATATCGACGATATTGATCCCCAATTCGGGGTCCATGACCATCATTAAAGCTTGCTGTGCTTTTAATTGTTCTCCTGCATAAGCGGATGTTAAATCAATTTTCATGTTGATCCTTTCTTTTGTGCAAAAGCACCTTAAACACATTGATGAGGTAGCTAGCTGCAAGGATGATCCATAGGTAAGTACAGGCATTAATAGCCCACCTCAATTTTAATCCTACCGCCAAAGTGGTAGCCAACAAACTCAAGAGAAAAACATAGTATTGGACGTTCAATAGCCTTTGGCTATAAAGATCTTTTGGCATTGGTAAATTGGCCAGACCATTCATCCCTTTATAGCGAAGATTCCAAATAATGAAAGGCAGGGTTTTGAAAGTCATTCCCAAGATGATACTCGTTATCCAACCTAGGAATATCCATATCGCATATAAGGTAATCCACTGTCCAGAGCTGTTTTGAAGCACCAGAGGCAGTATCGCAAAGGCCAATAACAGACAGAGAATAGAAATAAATGCATGTCTCATTGGAATGTCAATCTTCTTTCTTGCCCTATGCCTAAAGCAGTCCAGAATATACAGTACCCAACAGATAAACCCGGCAAATACAATTCCCCCAAACAGCAGCGAATACAAATCAACTTGATCTTTATAGCCCTTCCAAAGGAATAGCAACAAACCGATATTTATGAGAATAACAGAGGCAAAGAGGTAATTCCGTTTATTGGATTTTCCCAATAGAAACATAGGAAGCATCTTTGCTGCTGCACCAAACACCAATTGCAAGAACCAACCTGCAATACCTGCATGTGCATGTAGTTTCAGAATGTCCAAATGGCTCTTTTCAATAAATGGATGCGCCAAATTAATGGCCAACAATAAGCCTATACTACATGTAAAGCAAAACCAAAATGCAGATAACATAAAGAACAGATGCAGTTCAAATGCTTGTTCAGAATCTCGTAATGTTCTCCAAAGAATGATGAAATACAAATAGGAACTTATACATACGAAACTTCCTCCTAAGATCATCATCCACCCGATTTGGAAAGACCAAAAGCTGTGTATCAATAAGCAGGTACCTATAGTCAAGGAGATATAGCTAGCAAAGGCTAGGCTTGGGGTTTTCAACTCTCTTTCAAAGATGACTGGAATCAACTGGTAGGCGGCACCAAGGATTATCAGAGTTCCCCAACCCAATACCAAAGTATGTACAATCGCTAATACTCTCGGTTGAAAATAATGCCCCAAAATTTGGCTTCCAGTCTGTTGAAACAATAAGCTGAATGCAAAAAAGAATATAGCCGCTGTTATAAAAAATGGAATAACTGCATATCCTTCTGGGGCCTTATTTATGGAAATATTAGCCATTACTTATCTATTCTTTAGGAAATATCAATAAGCGGACATCTCCCTCCACCGGTTCGCAAATGAAGATTTGAAAGGATGATTGTTCTAACTCTTCTAATAGATGTAATGGAACTTTACGATGCAGAACATATAAATATTCGTTTTTCTTTAAATCTGTTAAGAAATGTAGAATTAATTCCATCGGTTGGGGCATGGGTAAATAACATACATCAACCTCAATTTTTTTAGAGTCTGTTAAAGACATTATCTTTTCTTCAAGCTCTTCTATAGTCAGGAAAGCGATATTTTGAGCTTTAGATTTTTCTTTTTTATCCTCTTTAGTTTTGTAGAAATAACTGTGGTATTCATTGTCGCTTATACTTTCTGTATGGCACAATGCACCTCGTTCTTCAAGTCTTTTGATTAAAGGAACAGGAATAAAGGAATTGATGATGTATAGAACCCCATGAAGCGGCAATGCCTTATAGGCTTGAAATATATCTTTCAAAGGATCTTTATCTGCATCAAGCAGTGGTCTAACATCCAGAGCTTGCAATGAACTTGCATTTTTCAACCAATCAGGTCTACCAGATTCCTGTTGAACTTCCAAAGGGGAAGAGTGGTTAGTATCCTCCCAAACGAAACCAAGAGGCTCCAACACACGTCGAAATTCCAGAATTGAAACCCCTGCAATTTTCGATGCTTCACCGATATTGACCCGAGGTGTCAATACCTTACGCAATAACGGGATTTTTATTTTACGTAATGGTTTAGCGATCGAGGCAATGGCGTCAATAGCCAATTCATTGGCCTTGATCAATTCGGAAATCTTCGTATGTTGGTTAATCCTCATGGCTACTTAACTAATCTGTACTCGGTAAGCTTTTGTCATCTTTGGAAACAAGATGTTATTCTCTAAATGTATATGTTGAAACAAATCGGCCTCAAAGGCTTTCATCTGTTCAAATAATGAACTATGTGAGTTGCAAGCATTGGCAGGCAAATGATAATCCTTGCTTAGCTTTCGCAACTTCCTTAACTCATCTCCTGCATGCTCATGCTCCAAGCGCAAGAAATCTATTAATTGATTTGCTTGATTGCTGGATAATTCATGGAGGTTCTTTGTTGCTGGAAACAGCTGTTTTTCCTCCTTTTCAAAGTGGCAATACAGTTCCGAAAGAAATTCTTCCAATTCTTCAGAAAGACGAACTAAGGAAGGATGTTCACCTGCATGTAGCATAGCGACTTTCTTTGCCAACTCCAGAATAATTGGTCCTTTCTCACGTACGTATTTATGATGGACTTGTTTAATGTAGTCGCTCAAAAAATCAATATCCCAATCTTGGTAATCCAATTTGGTACTTGGAATTTCCTGCAGAACAGATTCATTCAACTGAACGCGTAAATCTTCTTCTGATAGTCCTACGGACTCAGCAGCATCTTTAACTGATTGTTGACCTCCGCAACAGAAATCTATTCCCAGTTGCTTCAGTTTTTCAGCTTTTCGAATATCTTTAGCAGCAATTATCCCGATGTTTTCAGACTCCCCATCAGCTATTGGTTTAGCTAGTCTTACTTGCCATATCTCAGGCCCTGATTCCAAATAGTCCCAAGTAAAACCATTACCTCTTTCCCCTAATAATTGATAGTATAGCGGTTTAGGATCATGATCATTTTTGATAATAAATGACTCACCGGAATCCAAAGCATCGAAGTGCTCAAATATAGTTGGGTGTTTTAATCGAGGTTCTATGTTATAGACCTCTAATATGGCTGATTTTATCATGATAATTCGTTTAGTTTATCTTTTACAAATCTTTCTTCTTGAAATATCGAACAGAAAAGTAGACCGGAATAATAGCCCATAAGACCATCACCAATAAGGTAATCCCCATACCCAATCCAGTTCCAAAAAAGTCTCGAAATATAGCTCCTGTATAACCCATCATAGCCGATAGATCCAATTGTAATAAGATCAAAATCCTACTAATATCTATGGGGTTAAACATGGATAAGGCAACCATCATATTTTCGATTGGGTAATCGGAAAATTGAAACAAAAGGAACAAGACCAAAGCATCGAATAATAGCCCAAAGTACAACCATAGTAAAATGGCCAGTCCGATACCTTTAGACTTATCGCGTATCAAAACCGATGTCCACATCGCGATGGCGACAAAAATCACGGATAAGAGCAATCCACATCCCAATAAGGTTAATCCTGACCCACTAAAGGCATACAGAAAAATGGGAATTCCAACCCCAACGAAAAAAGAAAGACTGATAGCTCCGGCTAATCCAATAAAAATGCTCAACCAAATAATCTCCCTTTTCAAGGGTTGACTTACCAATAAGTTTATAAACTCAGCACTGTTATACAGATAGATACTCGAAAACACAATGCTGACTAGAGGAACAACAAACAAGACAATGTTTAATAAACTGACCAAACCCTTTTCGTAATTATTCTCCATACTGAATACACTGATTGATAAAACAAAGAGTAGTACGGTATAGAATAGGATAGTTTTATTCCTCAATAGGTCAGCAAAAACATATCGTATGATTTTATTCATGAATTCGCTTATTTTAAGGTAATCGATTCAGACATGACATGTGCAATCGCTTTTGACAGCTTGTCCGTGCCTGTATCTCTTTTCAATTGTTGCAAGCTCTTATGAAATAATAAATTACCGTCTTGCAAATAAATAATCTGAGACACCAAATCATCCAAATCTGAAAGTACATGGGAACTGATGATTATCAATTTATTTTGACCCAATTCTTTCTTGATTTTCTCCTTCAATATCTCGGTGGACAAGGGATCTAAACCTGCGGTTGGCTCGTCCAATATCAATGCTTTGGGGTTGAACATAAAAGCTAGACATGCACTCACTTTCTGGCGAGTTCCACCAGATAAGGTGCCCATTCTTTTCCCCAGTAAGCTCGGTAGATCAAAGGCACGATATAAATCCATATCCAACTTTGGTTCAGGAATTTTACGAATATCCTTCATCATATCCAGCACCTGCCCGATAGTCATATTCTCTGGGTATTGACCAATCTGCGGCATGTAACCAATATCATTTCTATAAGTCCATTTATGCTGAATATTCTGTCCATTAAAATGAATTGTTCCTGCAGTAGGAACAACCATTCCTAGGATAGATTTAATTAACGTCGTCTTCCCACTACCATTTGGACCTATCAATGCGACACACTGACCACCTTCTAAATTGAGGTTAATGTCCTTCAATACTTTAAACTTGCCAAAGTCCTTGGTTATATGTTGGATCTGTATCATACTTGTATCGATTTCATTCTTGGTTTTTCATCTTTTAACCCTTCGGGGGTTAAGCTGGGTAATAGCTTCTCGGTACGGTCAAATAAGGTGACCATAAAACTTCGGAACAACAACATCACAGAAGGATATCGTTCAACCATCATGGAAAATAAACTTACCGGGCGGAATGCGATATCGCCAATACCATCCTTGTCCAGGTCATAGCCTTCGTATTTATCCCAATAATTGTTTTCGAAGTTGTTCAGAGCCAAGGTTCCATTGGTTGCTACGTCAAAGGTGTTTTGTAGAAAATTATTGTTCTTAAAAACATTATCCATGCAACTAGATTGTACTTTGATCGCCCAACCATTCCCCTTGAAATTATTGTTTTCCAGATGAATCCGGTTAGATCCTTCCATGAAAATCCCCGTTGTATTACGGTCAAATTGATTATTGATTATTTGGCTATCCGATATATCTTTTAGGAGCAGACCATAGGCTGCATCGCCCCAATTTTCTTCAAATTTATTGTTCTCCATGTGCACATGCTTGGTGTACATGACTGCTACACCAGCACCATTCGCACGAAAGGTATTTCCAACGTAACTATTGTCGTGGGAAAACATGAAATGCAATCCATAACGCAGGTTCTGTTTAGACAAGTTGTTAATCACATGTGTATTGGTAACAAACTCCAAGTAAATTCCATCTCGGTGACCGATGATTTCATTGTCTTTGATGTCTAAACTATCTGATTTCCATCCATGAATCCCATTTCCGATCAACTGCTCGGCAGTTCCATAGGCTTGGATTTTATTTCCACGGATTTCTAGATGTTTGCAATTCTGTGAGTAGATTCCAAAAAAGTTATCTTCCAATACATTATCCAGCACTTTGATATGATGGGTATTGTAAATTTTAATACCTGCGATATCATTGATGGAAGAATGTCCAGATCCTTTGATGGTGAATCCTTGAACGGTTACACCGGAAGATTTGATTGATAAAGGTTCGAATTTTTTCTCCCCATCTAAGGTAGGTTTACCTATTCCGATTAGGGTGATGGATTTATCAATTTGGATATTGCCCTCTTTATAGAGTCCAGCATCTACCCATACGGTATCTCCTGGTTTTGCCAGTTCAATTCCTTTCTTGATGGATTTTATGGTTTGCTTATTTCCTACTTTAATGCTGGAGGCATGTAGTATGCCCCCAGTCATTAGTAAACAAAATAAGGCACTCCATATTTTTATGGCTGAACGTTTCATGCTCCTCCATTTATTTCCACAGGTCATCCCAAGTCAAGGTGGTACCACCTACTGTTTCCTTGGTTTTTTCAAGATCTGCTGCATTGCTAAAGGCAGCAATATTTCCACGCATTGGGCTTTTTAGCTCCTCACTTTTCAGGTAGAACATCTTCTCTGCGGGCATTAATTTTTGACTTGAGTAGTCTGGTAAATAGAAAGCCGATACTTCGTCTTTTTTCACCTTGCTTTCTTTCACGAAAGCAATCATGCATTGTACATCATCAAAATTGTACACACGACCTTTTTTAGTTTGTAGTTGTGTGCCAAACCGAGCATCACTAACTGTCATTTTACAATAGGCACACTGATCAGTCCCGTATTTGATCGGTTTAGGCCCATTATTACTTTGGCATGCTTGTAATCCGAGTGTAAGCAGCAATAAACTGCTTAAACAAATCCAGAATAGTTTAAAGTTTTTCATGTTACGCGAGTTTAGTTGTTTTGGATTTACGCCATTCCTGTATGGCAGCGAAAGCTAGGATCAGCCCACAGGCAATAAATATCCAGCCCCCGATATCCGGAATGGAATAGGCTCCAAAATTGAGTAATTGTTTATAACCTATCAGCGGTGGCTGATAAGACATTCCAGGGACCTTGATTGGTGCATCTGGACTTAGGTTGTGACCATAATTGTATTCCCAAATGTAGAAATCAACCATGGCTACAATACCGAAGATTAAAAAGGCAACAAACAGGATATACACCCATTTACGTTTATTGGCAATGCCGACTGCAAGAAAGGCCAAGGCAAAAACCCCAATGATATATGGAAGAACAGTAAACTCTACAAAATCTTCCACATGTAAGGTCTTCATGCCGATATAGTGGTTCAACCCGTTAATTATCTCCACTTGTCCGGCTAGCTTATAGCTATAGATCTGCAGTTCCAACCCTTCAGGGTATTGAGCTGCGTCCAGCTCAATACGCCATATAGGAAGGAAGATGACGGCTACCAACGCCAAGCTGCATAGCACCATTAAGATGCGATGTAAGCCAGACATATTGTTTGTAGTTTTCATCTTTGTGTAGTTTTAGTTAGCACCTTCGGCTGGTAAGTTAGTGCCCAAACTGTATGTCAATGGCACATTACTACCTTTCTTGGAAATTCGAATATATCCTTGCATTTCCTGGTGTAATGCACTACAGAAGTCAGTACAATAGAATGGGAATACCCCTATACGATCTGGTACC
This sequence comes from Sphingobacterium lactis, assembly GCF_051951495.1. GTDB lineage: Bacteria > Bacteroidota > Bacteroidia > Sphingobacteriales > Sphingobacteriaceae > Sphingobacterium > Sphingobacterium lactis_A. Next base: position 191,617 of record NZ_JBNHAS010000003.1, read on the forward strand.
CATTTTAAAGTCTGTGTTTCTCCAGGCATAACCAATAGCTCTCCGTTTTTCGCTCCTTTAACAGCAAATCCGTGAGGCATATCCCAATCCTGCTCGATATTCGTTACGTGGAAGAATACTTCATCACCCAGTTGAACCCCTTCGATATTATCTGGAGAGAAGTGCGATCTTACCGATGTGATATACACATGGATCTGATTACCCTTACGTTCTACACGGGCATCTTTCTCACCCTTGGTGACATGTGGATTGGTATTCTCCTCGATTTTGAAGATTTTCACACTCTTATCCTTCACTTTCTCTGCGCGGATAGCTTGTGCATAGTGTGGTTCTCCAATCGTTGGGAAGTCTAATATCAACTGCATCTTATCGCCAGAGATATCAAAGATTTGAGCACTCTGTGACAACTCAGGTCCAGTTGGTAAGAAACGGTCTTTGGTGATTTTGTTGTAGGCAATCACATATTTTCCGTCTGGGTTTTTAGTATCTCCACCAGGAATCATTAAGTGACCTGTTGAGTAGTAAGTAGGAACACGGTCAATGATTTTTAAGTCTTTGATATTCCATTTCACTAACTCAGAGGATACGAAGAAGGAAGTAATCGCATTACCCTTACCATCAAATTCGGTGTGTAATGGTCCTAAACCTGGTTTTTCAACCTCACCATACAAAGCAGCCTCGTATTTAATGATTGGAATACCACCGAATTTACCTTCGAATTGTTTTCCTTCAATTGCTTTCTGGATTTTGCTGAATGAAAATACAGGGATTAAAGCAGCTAATTTTCCTGATCCTACGATGTATTCCCCTGAAGGGTCTACGTCTACTCCGTGTGGAGATTTAGGACATGGAATGTAATAACATAATCCTTCTAATTCTTCAGCATTCAAAACAAGCGTTTCGGTTTTAAATTCAGTTTTTGAAGTATGCGATTTCTCATCGTATTTGTTGTGTGCATATTTCAATCCACTAACTTTTTTACCTTTTCCAGCTTTGATATACTCTTCTGCTTTCTTCCAGTTCACTGCCAAGACAAAGTCCTTATCATTTTTCGAAGCATTCACTTCCAATAAGGTATTTGCTTGCTCCGTGTTGTAAGTAGAGAAGAAGAACCATCCATGGGATACTCCTTTACCGGCGCGACTTAAATCGTAGTTTACACCTGGAGTTTCAATTTGGAATGCAAGCTCCATATTACCATCATTCTTATCCACACTCACGAAGCTTAAAGTTCCACGGAAGTTTTTCTTGAAGGTATTGATTGGCACATCACCCCCTTCACCATCCAATGGTACGGAGAAACGCGTTCCTGCTACGACATATTCCGTATTCTCGGTAATAAATGGCGAGGAGTGGTTACCACCACTGTTCGGCAATTCTAAAATCTCCGCTGTACGGAAAGTTGTTAAGTCAATACGTGCAAGACGTGGTGTATTATTGGCATTGGCAAATACCCAACGGCCATCATAATTACCATCTGTTTTTGATAATTGCACGTGGTGCAAATCGTCCCAAGGCACATTTCCGTGGGATGTTTCTAACATCGGTTTTGTTTCTTCACTGAAGCCCCAGCCCTTTTCTGGATCTAAAGAGAAGACAGGAATTACCCGAAGTAATCTTCCTGATGGAAGCCCATAAACAGACAATTGTCCGCTAAAACCACCGGATACGAAGTTGTAGAACTCATCGTATTTGCCTGGGGCAACATACGTTTTCTCTGCAGCATTACCGCTTACAGCTTCACCGGCACCTTTCGGTTTACAGGCTTGAAAGGTTGAAAACAACGTCGCCGCTGCTAAACCTGTTAATAGATATTTTTTTAATTCCATGGTATGATAAATTTTGAGGTTAATAAACGCTCTTAAAAATTATTTTACTCCGTCATTCTGACGCATATATTCTAGGATTTTTCTAGCGTCATCATCCGATAAGTTTTGGTTTGGCATACGAACTAAACACAGTTCTAATTGTGCCTGTAACTCCGGATCTTTATCTAACATCGCATCAGGGTTGGTAATGAAGTTCATAATCCACTCCGGTTTTCTGCGCTCTGAAACACCCTTCCAGCCTGGTCCTACTAATTTCTCATCAGTCATCTTGTGGCAGGAAGCACATTTTAAATCAACGATCGTTTTACCAGCTTCCGCCATCGCTACATCTAACTTATCACCCAAGTCTACCTTGTCGAATTTTCCCTCCCCACGGTGCGGATCGTAAGCATTCGGATCGCTTGCAGCAGGCGCACTCTCTTCAGCATAGGTGCGGTCTGCCTTTTTCTCACTGTTATTTGATGAACATGCGTATATGAACAAACTCATCAAACAGAATACAATTAGCTTTTTCATAGTTTCTCGGTTTTTTTTCTCAAATGATTTACTTTGTATTTTATTTATGACAAAGTTACCCGCATGCCTTCCCCGAATTTTATGAGGGAAATCATAATGTAAGTCTACCGCCTTTCAAAATTCAGAATTCCACAAGTCAACATATTGATATTCAATGACCTAATGGGTAAATTGATATTAATCACTATTTGAGGTGACCGAAGTCAGCACATACAAACCTTATCGTGGATAAATTTGTCCGAAAAGAAAGGGCTATTAATTATTACATCTTATGATACCAACCCAACTACTTTTAGAAAAAGGGGCCATCTGTAAAAAGATGCAAGCGGGGGAAATCCTCTTTCAAGAGAATAGTCCTTCCAATTTTTATTTTCAAATTGAGACTGGTCGAGTCCGAATCAGTAACTTCTTGGATGATGGAAAAGAGGTCCTTCATAAGATGGTCTGTGCGAATGAGGGTCTTGGCGAATTGGCCATTTTGGATGCCGGAGTTCACATCGCAACTGCTGTGGCGGATAGTCCTTGTACTGTATATAAGATAAACTCCAGTTCTTTTTTAGAAATCCTTCGGGAGTACCCGAGCATACATATGCTTATTACACAAGAGATTGCACATGATTTAAGGTTTAAAATATTCCTGACCAAGCTTATCTGCAATGCTTGTCCTGAGGAAATTATTACCCAATTACTCCACAGGTTAAATCAAGAGCGCAGGTTAATATGTACCGATTGTAATCGACTGATGCTGACTCGTCAGCAATTAGCGAATATGACGGGCTTAAGGGTAGAGACGGTCATCCGCACCATGAAGATGATGGAAAAGTCCGATAAATTGCAAATTATACGTGGGAAAGTATTTGTCCCATCTGATGGAATAGAATAATAAGAAGAATTTTTAGCAGCATCCTCAACATGAAAGCAGAATGGTCATTAATGAATAGTAAGCACTGGATATGTCTCAGTGTCTTAAATTTTCTATTAGTGGCTGTTTTTGGGCTTCTGATGCGCCTTAAGTTCCTATTTCCCATCCCTTGGCTCGATCAGAAAAACATCATGCATGCCCATTCTCATTTTGCTTTTGCAGGCTGGGTATCTCAGGCATTAATGGTGTTTTTGATTGCTGCAGTACTCCGCTTAAAAGCAGAAGAGGGAATCCCCAAGAAGTATCAACCTATACTCTGGTTCAACCTCTTATCCTCATATGGCATGCTGATTAGCTTTAGCATAACAGGATATGCTTTCTTCTCCATAAGCTTCTCATTTTTAAGTGTTCTTGCATCATATTGGTTTGCTATCATCTTATGGAAAGAACTCAAAAAAACGAGATTACCATTATCGATTGTTGTATTGATAAAGGCCTCTTTAATCTATTTGGCTTTAAGTTCTTTGGGAACCTATGCTTTGGTTATCCTAAAGGTTACTCATCAGCTGGATCCTTTAAAACAATTGGCCTCCGTATATTTCTTTTTGCACTTCCAATACAATGGTTGGTTCTTTTTTGCCTGTCTCAGTTTAGCAAGTTATTGGATTTACGATAGGACAGGAAAGGAAATAATGTTTGCAGGCTTTGCCAAGGTGTATGCCTTTACCGTACTTCCTGCATACTTTCTATCGGTATTGTGGTGGAAAGGATTTCCCAGTTGGTTATATGTCTTATTATTGCTAACCGTTACTTTACAAGTTATCCTTTGGACCATACTTCTTTTACGTTTTCTGAAAATCAAAAGACAAGATTCTAAATTATCCTTGTCAAAAGAAACAACACTTATCTGGGTTTGCGTTGTTTTGGCGGTGAGTGTAAAATTGATTCTACAAGCTATATCCATAATCCCGAGCTTAAGCCAATTGGTTTACGGCTTTAGGCCAATTGTCATTGCCTACCTGCATTTGGTATTACTGGTCATTATATCCCTATTCATCCTAGGCTATGCTTTCCAAAATCAAAGCTTGCAGCTTAACAAGGGAATAAGGTTCGGGATCTATGGTTTATTATTCGGCATATTTATGAATGAATTTATGCTGATGATTCAAGGGGTTGCTGGATTATTACGGTATCCTATTTACGGTACCCATGAGGCATTAGGAATCGCGGCAGTTATTATGGTTATCAGTATTTCCCTGATTCTAGCAAATCAAGCTAAATCATCTTGTAAGGAAATGCCCTATTCAAAGACTTCATTTTAGTTAAATTATAAGTTGAACAAAACCCAATCCTCACCTCAGTCTACGCCAAGCGACTGAGGTAGGAAATTGGGGATTTTGAGCAAAGTTATTGTTGGACACTACCCACTTAAACAAAAAAAGCACAGTCTCCCTAAGGAGACTGCACTCAAAAACAGACTATTTAATTATAAATTATTTTTTATCCCACCATACACGTCCCATTAAATTATCGCCATCTGGCACCGCAGCAGCTGCAGCTTTATAATATTCGGCATTGGCACTTGCAGCCTCTGCCACTGGATATGGGAAACGCCGAGGAATTTGCCCTTTAGTATCGCTATTTAAGTAGCTTACAGGAACCAATTCCGGGAATCCTGTACGGCGCCAATTAGACCAGGACTCATAAAAGTTTAAAGCTGTATTTTGGTGAATCCAATATTGTATTCCAATTTGTTTTAACCCAGCCGTTAAAGGATGCGTATTTGCATAATCTTCAGCTACGGCATCTGCAATGGCTAAAGAAACATCATATTGACCAAGGAAGGTAATACCAGATTTGACTGCTTTTTTATAATGATCAGCAGCGGAACCACCAATTCCCCAACGTTGAGCAGCCTCTGCCCATAATAACTCCGATTCGGTATACGTCAGAATAAAGGTTACTCCATCTCTTTTTAACATCTTTGGATGTGGAGAAGAATATTCGGGCATACTCGTAAAGGATGGATCCTTACTAATGGCATAACTTGCATTATTGCCTAGGTCCTTCCCATTTGGCATTCCTTTTTGCTTCAAAGGGTCATTGCTATAACCGGCATTTTGAACCTTTTCTCCGTCTTTCATCCACAAATTCACCACCGCAACTTTCAAACGAGGGTCTGCTGCACTCTTTAACTCATTAATAAAGGTATTGGACCATTTCACGTAATAATGTTCCTGTCCACCATCACCTAATAAAACCTGGCTATTTCTATTCTGCGTTACACGAGCTCCGGATTCATCATGTTTCACGAATGCATTGTCCTCATTGGCTGTGAAGGTTTTTCCAACCACCTTATTGACATAGGTTTTAGCTGTCCCTTCATCTACCTTGGTCAAACGCATTGCTAAACGCAATATTAAGGAGTTTCCGAAACGCTTCCATTTGTCTACATTTCCACCATAGATGACATCGCCACTGATAGCATCCGTACCTGTACCTAAAGCTGCAACCGCTTCCTCTAGCTCCTTCAGCATATTCATATAGATATCCTGTTGCTTATCGTACTTGGTCGATAGATTTTTCAGGTAGTAACCCATACCAGCCTCCGAATATGGAACATCTCCATAAAGGTCTGTTATTCGGGCAAAGACTAGGGCTTTCCATATTCTCGCCGCTTGGTGCAGGTTTTTATATTTTGGATTATCCCGAGTTACTTCAACCACATCAACAATCGGCTTAACTTGTTCAGCATAAGCTCGCTCCCAATAGGCAGAAGTGTACCAAGGAGTCAATAAATATTTGTCGCCAGCCCAATAAGAAACTACTGAAGAAAGGCCTTGCATCATAGTGCCCGCATAGATCAAATTTGCACGCCATGTTTCATAGGCAAAGTCTATACTTCCTGTATAGGTCAATTGGGATGTTGTAAAGGTAAAGTTTGGATCAAAATTAGTTGGTCCATAAGCTACTGGATCGGTATTAATTTTCTCAAAATCTTTCGTACAGCTTTGAAGTAAACTCGTACCTGCCAATAAGATCAGTGCAGCTATTTTTATCGATTTTATTTTCATAACAGTCTAGGATTAAAATTTAACATTTAAGTTGAAACCAAAGGTTCTTGCTGGAGGCATTCCTCCAAGCTCCAAACCAGGGAAAGTAGCGTTGTAACTTGATTCTGGATCGATGTTATCCGTCTTTTTCATTAATATGAAAAGATTACGTGCAACCAGACTCAGGCCTAAGCTCTTCACCCGATCATTAAATAAACTTGTTGGGAAATTATAACCCAATGTAAACTGTCTGAATTTGATAAAGCTGGCATCATTTACAAAAATGTGCGATATGTTGTTTGCTGTATTTTCATAGAATTTAGGCGCTTTATTACCTAACTCTTCGCGATTCTCCAAAGTACCTTGGTGCAAGCCTTTGATATACCCTAAGTAATCTGTTCCAGAGAACAATTTCCCACCAAACTTCCCGTCAATCAAGAAGCCCATACTGAAATTCTTATAGGTAAAATCATTATTCCAGCCGGCGAACCATTTATTATAAGCAGAACCAAATGCTTTCAGTTCGCCTTGTTTAGCAGTGCCATCGGCATTCTTTTGGATCACTCCTTGATCATCATATGCATAGTCAAAGGCAACAATCTGTCCCATGGCTTTTCCAGGAATGTTCTTTAAAAATCCTACTCCAGAACGCGAAGTTGCTATCAATTGCTCATCTAGTCCTTCAGCTAAGGATATCACCTTATTATCGTTATATGTCATGTTCAATGAACTTGTCCAAGAGAAAGCATCATTACGAACCGGTACTCCAGTAATCAAAGCCTCGACACCCATGTTTTCAATCGATCCAGAGTTTAATACCGATTGACTATAGCCTACTGTTGTTGGGATACTCACCCTGATAATCTCATCCTCGGAACGCTTCTTATACCAGGTTAGATCTAAATTCAACCTATCATTGAAGAATCGAATGTCAGTTCCGATTTCCAATTCTGTAGCCTTAGAAGGTTTTAACGAAGAATTGGGGATATAATCATAGGATATTTGACCTAAAGCTGCTCCATTTAAAGATTGACTCATGAAGTTATACGTCAAAGCTGTTTGATACGGATCTGTTGCTTGTCCAACTACCGCATAACCTGCACGAAGTTTACCAAAACTTATTAAATCCGACTGTAATAGCTCAGAGAAAACAAATGAACCACTTAAGGAAGGATAAACCACACTTAATTTATTGTTTAGTCCAGGAGCCGCTAAGGTAGAAAACCAATCCGAACGTACTGTACCCGTTAAATAGAGGTAATCTTTATAGGCCAACTCCAATGTTCCATAAACAGACTGTGTCTCTTGTTCTGATTCGGCATAGGCCAAGGATTTATTTTTCAATCCAGCAATGGTATGCACTCCCGGAACTAAGAATTTTGTCCCTTGATTGGTGGTCACATCGGTTTTCGTATTTCTAAAACTTGCCCCAATATTTGGTGTGATACCAAAATCTTCATTTACCGAAAAGGATTTCCCAACCAATAAATCGGCATTGATATCGGAGAACCTCATTTTTTGAGAAACTAAGTTATTTGGAGGAGTGTATGCCAAGCCTTCTGGAAATACGGAAAAATAAGCGTTGGTATAGAAGTCCTGTCCGGCACGTCCTTGTACAAACAAACCATTATCCAATGTATATCGAGCCGATAATGAACTCATCAATCGGTTTCTATCGGTATTATTTACGATTTCATAAGCCGCAAAATAGGGGTTAGTATCCCAAGGATTGCCCCGGTTATAGGCGATTTCATTTCCTGTTTCTGTTTTCCACGGTTGTAGATCACGAATATCCACGCTCGTAGGCAAGAATACAGCATTATAATTGGCACTACCAGCACCGTCAGACAACATTGGTCTATTCTTGGCATCTTCCAGAATATAGGTTGACCTTGCATCTATTTTGAGGCGTTTAATAGGCTCAAAAGTACCCGCTAGGCCAAAGGATTGACGGTTCAGTCCAGAGTTCGGCATAATGGATTCATTTCTCAGATCACTAATCGACAAGCGTAATGAACCCGAATCGAAAGATTTATTTAAGGCTACTGAATTGGTCCATGTATAACCATTTTTGTAAAAATTCTCGATGTTGTCTTTTTGGGCAACATAAGGTCTGGAAACATTATCAAATTGAGGGACAGAGCTACCATCTAATTTAGCTCCCCAACTGGATCCACCTACTTGTGCTGCCGCAGCACCGTCTGCAGGTTTCTCTCCATTAGTTCCTTGCCCGTAAACATACTGCCAATTTGTACGATCCATTACCTGTTCTGTTACAAAATTGCTGCTGAACTCTATACCTGAGCCTTTACCGGATTTTGTCGTAATCAAGATTACACCAGCCTTAGCACGAGAACCGTATAGTGCCGAAGCTGCTGCTCCTTTCAGTACCGAGATGCTCTCGATATCATCAGGATTTAAATTCCCTATGGCATCTCCCATATCGGGGGCATTGTCCCACTGGCTACCACGGTTACCATTCGGATTGGTATTGGTAATTCCCTGCGGTGCATTTTCCATGGGCACACCATTGATGACATATAAAGGTTGGTTGGTCTGGCTTAAGCTGGAAGCACCGCGGATAATGACCGATGTGGCCGAACCGACACCACCGGATGTCGATGTAATATCCAAACCTGCAACTTTACCTACCAAGGCATTAGCCACATTGTTTTCACGAGCTTGGGTTAAACTTTCTCCATTTACCTGGGTCACCGAATATCCCAATGTTCTTTTCTCACGGGTAATACCAAGTGCAGTTACCACCACCTCATTCAACATCATTTGATCAGGAACCAATTCCACCTTTAATTCGCCATTACCTGTTACTTGAACTTCTTTCGTTAAAAAACCGGTATAGGATATCACGAGGAAAGTCCCGTTTGGTAGATCCATCTCAAATTGTCCGTTTAGATCGGTGGCTTTTCCTACTGAAGAACCTTTTATACGAATGGTAGCACCCACCAAAGGATGCCCTTCCATGTCAGTGACAAGACCACGAATTTTATTTTGCTTCACTTCATTCACCACCACTAAACCATTTTCCGAAACCGTGTAGCTCAAATTATTCTTCTTAAATAATTTAGGCAGAAGGTCCAACACCAATTCATCTTTTGCCGACAAATTGAGTTCCTTGGAAAAATGTTTAATACCCGGATTAAAAACAAAGTAAAAGTCGCTCTGATCTTCAATGATTTTGAGGATTTTACTAAGTTTCGTGTGTTTTAAATCAAGTGTTACTTTCTGCTGCGAGTATACATTCGCATTGACATTTAACAGAAAGAATAGAATCATAATTAAGGTTAGTTTCATTCGAATAATGAATCTAAAGTACAAACGCCGGTTATATTGCGTTTGCAACAAGTCATTTTTAATCATATTTTAGTACTTGGTTAAAGTTTATAATTGGCAGAGACGTGTTCAGATGTAACTGCCGACTGATTTAATCGTATAAAGGATAGTGTTAGCGCACTGTCCTTTTTCAGTTTTTAGTGATAGTTATTTTTTCCCCATATATTTTAAATTTAAAAGGTTGCACTTTTTGTAAAGCCTCTAATGCCTGATGAATATTCTCTTTAGAAAAGGTAGCTGTAAATCGATAAGCATCTAAATCAGCATCCTTCAAATCTATTTCCACATTATACCAACGCTCCAATAATTGTTTTACCTCCAAAAAATCCTGGTCAGTCATTACAAGTCGACCATTTTTCCAGGCGATATCAGCGATTTCATCTGCCGGCAAATCATCTTGTAGTTCATGAATCAAGATTTCCTTTGCAGGAATACCTTTAAGTCGATTATGCTGTTGCTGTTGCGAAGTTGCCTGCTGTTGTTTAATTCCCCGGCCAATCGAAACCCTTTGGTTTGGCTTAATAAGAATGGCATTGCTGTTTTTGTCCTTGCTTTGCATCTCAATGAGTCCTTCCAATAAAAAGGCTTCAGATTCCTTATCTTCAGGGTAAGATTTAACATTGAATACCGTTCCTAGTACACGGATATCAAAATCTTGTGTCTCTACATAAAATGGCTTTTCGGCATTCTTAGCCACCTCAAAATACCCTTCACCCTTTAAAGTTACCCGTCGGTCTTCTTGGTTAAACGTTTTGCTGATGCGTAGCTCCGATGCAGAATTTAACGTCACTATTGTGCCATCCATTAAGGTAAATTGCTTCTTTTCACCTTTTTGGGTTTTAATAATTTCTTGTTTGCTGTTGGCTAGTGTTTGATTATAAGCGCGTTCTGGTCTAGAGATCCACCAATAGGAAAAAGTACTTACAGCAAGAAGGATTGCCGCTGCAGCAAACCATTTACGCCAAGAGGTCTTAGTTGGTAAACTAACACTATCCTCAACGGCATGAATTTTTTCTTTTAGGGAAGCAAGTTGTTTTGGAATTGGCCTAGCATGCGCACTTAAGATATGGTATAGTTGCTTGGCCTGTAAGATGGTTTCCAACTGATGGGGATGATCTTCGATATACCGTTCCCAATATGCTGTACTCAAGGAGTTCTCCTCAGCACAATATTGTTGAAAAGTCGAATCAATTAAAAAATCTTCAATCTCCACAAAGCTGGTCTCTTTCATTACTTAGGTATTTACTTAATAGTGCCTGAAAACAGCAAAATTGCCTAAGAAAAAATGAAAATAATTTATAATTGACTGATTACAAGGGATTAAAAATCATAGAATTCTTTACGCATGATCTTCAAAGCATCATATAAAGTATTATAGCAGGTCTTAACAGTCATATCCGTCTTCTCGGCAATCTGTTCATAAGTTAATCCTTCAAAAAACTTCAATTGAACAATTTGTTTCTGTCGAAAAGTTAATTTACTTAGTGCCTGTTTGAGTTTAAATTGCACAATTTCATCAGACTGAACCCGAATAATAAACTCCTCATAGGACATCTCCGTCCACTCATCTTGATCTATTGCTGCCTGCAAGGCTTTAGAGAGCTTCTGACGGCGCTCTGTAAGCCGTATGAGCTTCCGCTTCAATATGCTGATTAAGTAGCTCTGAACCTGCTCTACACGCTCCAAATTCGCTCGCCTCTCCCAGATACTAAGGAAGACATTATCCGTAGCTTCGCTTGCCAAGTCCGCATCGCCAAAACTTCGAATACCAAATCGAACCAATTCAGGATATAACTGAGCATATAGATCAAAATAGGCAGCCTCATCGCCATTGCGAATCCTTTCCCACATCAACCTCAGTTGCAGTTTATCCCTACTTTGTTCCATGAACAGTTTTAATTGGTTCTATTGTAATTTGTATCAGGCCTAATTTGACCATTTTTTATTCATTATTCAATAATCTGCTCAATTTTATTTTCTAGGAAACCTTACAATGCAAAATGATATATATTATTTATTTAAACGGTCGAAGCATGCTTCGACCGTTGTCCAATATTCAATATCTAATAAATTTACTGTTGCAGATTAGCATGAATTGAGGTTCTTTCGGCAAGCCTCAAGATGACAAGATCTTGTTGGGGGAAGAAGAGACTCTTCGCTTTGCTCTGAGTTGTAAGTGACGAAATTATTATCCGCCAATAGGTCTAAATACTCCGTACTATATACTAACTACTGCCCGTAGGGCTCAGACTCTTCGCTATGCTCTGAGTTGTAAGTGACGAAATTATTGTCCGTCAATACATCTAAATACTCCGTACTATATACTAACTACTGCCCATAGGGCTCAGACTCTTCGCTCTGCTCTGAGTTGTAAATGATAAATCTACTTTTTCTTTCTACTTTTTACTTACTTAGTCTGTTGTCTTTTGTCTGTAGTCTCATCGTCTTTCCCAAGGGTTTTATTCGCCACACTTTCGGATCTCCTTCGGAACTTGTTCGGAACTCCTTCGGATCTCGTTCGGTTCCGACCGAACGAGATCCGAACGAGATCCATATCAGATCCCTAGAAATTCCTTGAGAGTCTCGAAGTACACACAGACAAAATTGGCCAAATACAAAAAGGGAAATGAAGGGAGATTAAACATGAATCTTTATATTGCAGAATGGAAAAAAGAAAAGCGACCCCGAAGGATCGCTTTCTCTGATAAGCCCCATTTTACGCAATTCATTAGGCTTGAGCATCGTGTAGTATTTAGTCAATATCTGCGGAACGCATGATCCGGATGTTTTTGGTTGATCCATCACCATCGGCGATATACCAATTTCCAGTCCATGGGTTATACGTTATTCCTAATGGTCCAGCGAATTTGGCTGTTAAGGCATTTCCATCGATATATCCTGCGCCTGATCCGGCTAATTTAGTGTATCGAGCATCACCAACCGTTTGATTTAGATTGACGATACGGATTTCACGTAAAGCAGCAGCGTTTGCGGAGTAGATCATATCACCACTAGAGGTGATGTACATTCCACGTGGAGCTCCTGCACGATAATCACCATTATTTCCTACAAAGAATTTAAAGGCGCCAGTGCTGACATCTATTACCCCGATTCTAGAGTTCGGATCGGAATTGGATGCATTACCACCAACATACAATTTCTTGTTATCTGGACTTAAGGCTAATCCTATAGCAGGTTGATTAATGGCGGCATTGACACCAAAGCCTTCGGTATTCGCAGCGGCTCCTGTTCCCATTAATGTGGTTACGGTTTTCGTTGCGAGGTCAATTTTCCGAACGCGATGTCCACCCCATTCGCCAACATATAAAATTTGTGCATCATTATCGATGGCTAAGCCTGCAGGGCGGTTGAACGTTGCAGCTGTTCCAACGCCGTTTGTTCCACCACTGGCACCTGAACCAGCAATCGTAGAAACTACACCGCCACCTTCAGCGTCAAATGTAATCTTACGGACTTTATGACTAGAACCTGAAGCACCATTATCGACAAAGTAAATATTGTCATCACCGTCAACAATTAATCCCCAAACCTGGTTCACTGTGGCAGTCTCTAAAGGACCATCTACAGTACCTGCTGATCCTGAAATCAACACCTCAGCTTCACCTTTGCGATCAACACGGATTATTTTATGTCCCGAACCATCTGAAAAGTAGATGTTTCCTTTACTATCGTTTGCTATTCCTGTTGGGTTAGCTAAGGTCATACCTACATCCAGTGTACTCACCTTAAGATTGGTGTAAACAGGTTTTTCATATCGTGGTTTCAAATCACGTATTTCAAAAGTAAATCCATTGGCAATATTGCTTTCTTCCAAGCTGAAAGTAGCAGGAGCGAATGGATGTCCAGTACTAGTTGGTGTAATCTTGATTTCAGCAGGATAGATGAAATTAGGGATTGACACTTTACCATTGGCATCTAATTGATATTGTTTTATAGCTGAAAAATCCTCATCAAAAACCGACTTCACCTGAATATTCACGGTTTCACCTTTTAAAGCCTTTAAGGAGTGGTAGTTTTTAGCAATCAAATCAATGGTTCCTTTTCCGTACTTCGTTCTGGTTTTCAGCTCCACTTGGACATCTTGTTTGCTTGTTAATTTATTCTGAACGGAATCAATTTCATAAGCTTTTGGATTTTCAACAATCTTCACCATATAGTTAACAGGGAAAGCAATGTTTTCAAAAGCCGCTTGTCCTTGCACATTGGTCATTATTGTATCCGCTGCAACATAAGACTCATTGTTCGATTCGCGTAGGAAAAGTCCAACTTTAATCTCTGGTTGAGGTTTTCCATTTTGATCAACCACAGTGGAGATTACTTTGGCTACGCCAAATCGAGGAGCAGTCTGTAAAGCAATGTTATATTCCGTTCCTTCAGCTACATCCACAAAAGCCGTATCCGCTACGTAACGTCCAGTATCGCGAAGTACGACGCGCACCTTATTCGGGAAAGGAATCTCGTAGGAGAATTTACCTTCCGCATTTGTGCCCACGGTATCCACAAAGCTGTTTGCACCGGATGCTTTGGTTTGACGTTCGAACAATATTTTCACCCCTGACAATGGAGAACCATCCTCCGTAGAGGTAAGGGTTCCAACCACTCGGCCACGTTGAACCTCAGTATCCTGATTCCAAAGACCATCCTTCGCACATCCAATAAGGAATAGAATGGTTATTAGGCCAATAATCGAATTATATAATTTCATAATCTTGGTATTATTTGGTCTGTTCTTGCATAAATTCTACTTCGTAATTGTTCAGGAATGGTTTGCTGCTTAACAGCCATGCATCAGCAATCGGCATATCTAACCAATAATAAATCTGTGGCGCAATATCAACCAATGAGTATGGCAGGACATTTCCTGATGAACAAAGCGTATAATTGAATGCTGTTTTTTGAACTGGTGTACCTGTTAAAGAAAGGTCACGAGCGGCATTCCCTTTAGCATCTTTAAGTTTATTCCCTTCACTTTTCCGGAATGCACTAATCAAGTTCCCATTTAAAGCATGATTATTTGGGATATCAGCAAGACAGGCCACTTGACTCACTTCAGAATCTGCCAAAGCCTTATTCCAAAAGCGTACATCGGTCATATAGAAGTCTAATAGACCATATTGGAATCTTCTACTGAAACCTAGGATAATAGGTTCAATATTGTCCAAATCTGTTACATTGACCTCCATTTCTTCTTGGGCTTGTTTTATTCCATCGACAAATGCCATCATCATGGTTTTAGTACCTGACTTCTTCAACGTGATGGCTACATGCTGCCAAGTTTGATTCTTTCTGCCCGGGATACGAACGCTTTTAGTTGTTTTCCCATCTTGAAGGGTTATACCGTAAGAATCTGAGCTATAAGCATTCACTGACCACCCTGGAGTTTGAACAGCTGAAGCTACTGTTGCTCCAACCCATCCACCTTCTTTATCTTTACTCAGGATGTTTTGATACCAAAAAGAATAAGTATTCACATAAGCTGAAAAATTTGGCAACTCCAATGGTTTGTAAAAATTGATTTTAAACTCAATAGTCAGTTCACCAGTTTTAGCGATGTTGTAAATATCATCTCCTGCACCACCCGCACTAACGGCATGAACCCCAGTTTCTGGGTAGGAAATACTTTTGCTATTCGTAGTAATGGTTTCATTAGCATACCATCCGTGAAAACGCAGATAATTCATTAAATCCGCAGAAGTTTTCTGCGCTTTAAATAAGGGGTGATAGTATAAAGTAAACGTATTTAACTCCTCGAAGCTATCGCTCCCATATTTGTTTTCAATACCACCATGATTGGAGGTTAAGATGATTAACCAATCTTCTTTATCATAAGTTGAACGGCCCTTGACAGCGTCCAAAAGTTCTTTTACATAGCCATCTGTTTTATCAACCGCAGCCTTATATCCCGCATTGCTCATACTAAAAGCATTGGCCAATCCGGCTTTGCGAACATCACTAAATTGCACTACAGCTAAGGAAGCATGCGCATCCATGGCCTTGATCACATTTACCGTACTATCTTTTACTTTTTGATCCGAGTCAACCTCTACTAATTTATCGGCATACTTGAAGGCGTAATCTGTCAGATCTCCTTTATTACCAATAGCTGCGGAGGTCATTTTACGGCCTACTTCGTTTACACGTTGAAAGATGGAAACAAAGCCTTCCGCACCACCAGTTCCTTCGTGGTCATGAATGTCGTCATCATCTATATCCTCAGGATCAAATGAATTGCCGTGTACATTATGTACATCAGACCATTGCCCACTCAGGATATTTGACCAGGTCAAGGCATCTTTAGAACCATCGCTCAATCCATTAAACGTATATTTACTGTTTGCCAACATGGACTTGATTGTCGGAGGCGTATCCTTCTCTAATTCAATTCCATTTAATCCTTCCACAACCACCAATAGCACCTTTCGATCTTTCTTAAAAGCCAATTCAGGCTCTTCTTCGAATACCAAAGGGGGATCAGGGAACTTACGGCAAGAGGAAGCCATCACCAAAAGACTAAGGCTGCAAGCTAAAAATATCTTATTTAAATTCATCGTTTTCATAATTTATTAGGTTTAAACCACCATTAATACACCCTTACTGGACTTGCTAACCATACTTGCTCAGTCAGCTTAGGGTATGCTAATTGTTCCTCTACATACCTACGGGAAACATCTGAAATTGTCCAACCCCATTTATCAAAGAAAGGCAACATATCGATTTTTGTGTATTCACATAAAGCTTCATAGAAGAAGTCATTTTTCGACTGATCATTTGCTGATAGGAAGCGTGCATTTCTCGCTCGTGTGTATAGGTAGGTCATAAACTCATAACCATAACGTTCGAATATCTGTGCATAGAAAATCAAACGAATATCCAAGTGATCTGCGAAAGTTGTATTCCATTTCACACCTGAGCCAATAAATTTCTGAGCGATTCCTTTATTCCAAATTTCGGCAATTTTATAGGATTGCTTACCGAATACTTTGGAAACCCGGAAGTGAAACAGGTTATTACTTACCTCTCCAGTGTAAGTGGAAATATTCCAAATGGAATTTTGTTGCATATTGTGCCCTAACTCGTGGTAAGTACCCCAGTTCAGGTATTTTACTTCTTCAATGGTTGTAGCTTGTTTAAAGTAAGAGTCGTTAGCTCTAGCGCGAACTGGGTAACCTGATACCTGTGCTACACCCGATTTGAACAACACATCGTGTACAATGCGCCATTTATTGAAAGGGGCACGGTGTTTTGGATTCGGGTTACCTTCAGTTAAACCTGTCCAATCCCAATAGGCTACTTTAATGGCTTTATCCCAAGTCTCCATTAATTCCTTAGGATCATCCACACCAATGGTCTTTGCTTTCTGCGTTTGCAGGGTAAAGACGATACGATTACCCTCTAATTCGAACCAAGGCACCGAGGACTTCTTAATCTCCTCTTTCCATTGAGCGGGGTCAGTTACTCCCAATTTAAAGCTTGGCGCTTTCACAGTGCCTGTAAATTTAAGCTCAACAGTCCTTCCCAAAGGTGCAGAAGGTAAAATATAGACTAGGCCACCATATAGGTTTCTAACAAAGTTTTTTCCAGGGAATAGCACCTTTTGAATGGTAATGTCCAAGTCACGCTGCGGGACAGGAATACCATCCACACTTTTATTCACATGTGCACCGACCAAAGCAGTCAAACCATATACACCTTCTGGAACAACAATTTCCACCAATTCACCCGCAGGAGCATACATAGCGGTACTCTGCCAAGCACCCGGAGTAACGGTAATTCGTAAGTCAGAAGATGGAACGGCGATATAATTTAAGTCCACCGTAACTGGAAAATCCTTTACACGAACCTCGGCGTCAGCGACTAAGCCGGGAAATACACGTGCTTGGGTATATTTACTTTTATTGATAAAGTTTCTATTGGTATCAAGCTGAATATTTAAGGTATCCTCTTTACTTTCCAAATCATAACCGTCAACAAAATTTACATTATTGTCCTTACTACATCCTACAACGGAGATAGTAAGTGCGCTAAGGCATATTAATTGATATATCCTTTTCATAATCATGCTTAATTTTCAGAAAAACTAGGTGACCAAAACTTGGAGTCCAAGTTAAATTTCTCAATACCTTTTACCCCGAACCAGTTGTAGACCATCAATGGCACATCTACACTACGGATGGTCAATATCTCCAAGTTTTGAGGAGCTGTAGGACAAAGGGAACCAGAACGTTCTGAGAAGCTATTCCAAGCTACAGTACCAGTCAAATCAAAGTCGTTTTTATTCGGTGAGAAGTCCTTGATAACATTTCCAGATCCATCGATTGCTGGCCAATAGCCCAATAAGTTATTCCAATAAGGGGAATCGTTATAAATAGCAGTCGAACAATAGTTTTTTGCAATATAATCATCTGGTAATGCCGTATTAAAAATACGCACGTCAGTAATGGAATGGGAACCATTGGTACCATAGGCTGTACTATAACCTAATTTTAAAGGCTCAGTAGAGGTTCCTTGCGCGTTAGTGATGGTACTTTCGGCAACAAACACACCATTGGTGTACACTCTTGCTTTACGAACGCCTTTGTCGTTGTAAATTTTTGCCGTCAAAGTATACCATTGGTCTAAAATAAAAGGTTTAGGATCGATGGCTTGTGTGCCAAAGATTTTAAAACGCCAACCAAAAGCTCCATTATAAATAAACGACCAGCCATTTGTAGAGTTACCAGTATGATTCATTTTGGAAATCATAGCTGGGTTGTTTGTTCCTAAAGCATGGACTTTAATGCGGAGTTGAATGGTGTACTCGCCATCAGTAGCTGCCGAACCTAAGTTAAATTTGTCAGCTCTGTTTGCTGCAAGGGTAGCTGTTGTAGCTGATCCTGTATAGCGAATGGCAGATCCATCATAGGTAGGATCTGAAAGGTCCATTTTCTGAATAATTTTATATTGAAACTGACTGTTATAGTACAAGATAAAGTTATTCCTTTTTGGAATGGAGTACAAGGAGTTATCATTGAGATTAGGATCAATCACATAATTCCCACCACGGTTAGAAGCCACCACTAATAACCATTTTTCTGTATTGTAGTTCGGTCTTTTCTGAATGGTTTCCATTACATCCTTAATCTTATTATCAATGTTTTTCAAAGACGCGACATAAGGGGCAGAATTAGGTCCGTAGCCTTCAGCCTTACCAACCACATCTGTTTCATTGAACGTAAGTAAGGTAAAACCCGTGTTTTCAAGTGCAAGTTCTGCCTTTGCAGCCTCAAGGGTTTCCTGATCCGAACTTGTAATTTTCTTATTGTCGATTGTCGAGTTTTGAGTTAAACTTGCCACATCTCCATTATTACTAATGACAGAAGTACGCAGACCTAAGCTTGATTTCAAACGATCAAAAAGTAATGGGTACTGGCTTAGGTTCGCTGAAGCAAGGTTAGAACTGCTTACTTTGTGCTTTGCAACATTGACACCTGTCAATAAATCCGCATAGAAAGTAATATCCTGAGCATTATCTTGGGTAATGGAGTTCCAGCTGAATAAACCGTTTTCTGTAAGTTTTCCAAGAAATGGCATGTTGTTAAAATCCGTAGCTTGAGTACCAACAACTGAACCTACCGCACCATCAACTACGATATATGCTACCTTATAAGATTTCCCGTCAATGATAACAGGCTCTCCTGGTTTACCAATATCTATTTTGTTTTCCAATTCCTTATTACACGAAAAGGCAAACATGAGCAGAGACAATAAAAAGATACTGCGCAATAGGGTAAACTTAAATGATTTGTTATTTCTTTTCATAAGGTTAATCTTGAATAATTAATCGAACGATATTTCCCAAATTTAATTTTCCATTAAAAGAGCTTATATACCCCACAAGCGTTATCGTCTTTTGACCTAGGGAATTGGTGCCTTGGTAGGAATCATAAATATTTCCTACAAGCCTACCGGTATTGTTATGGTTAGTTGCCAAAGTCCCATCTGGGTTTAAGATCATCAAACCTTCACGAATCACTTCGTTATAATTTGTAAAGGTTCCACCAACTAAGATCTTTCCATTTTCCAGAACAGCTAGGTAATTAGGAGATCCATTGGTAAACTTAAACGCTTTAAAAGTTGGATCTACGGAGCCGTCTGCATTAATTAAGACAATTCTATTCGCTTCTTGTCCATTATATCGGTCGAATTTCCCGATTAAAAAGTAACGTCCATTCGTATATGGGATTACTTTCGTTATTTCTTTATCAGTTCCAGCACCAATATTTAGTGAATTATCAAAACTCCCATCTGCACTAAGACGCAAAATGTTGTTTGCATTTACAGCGTTGTTAAAGCGTGTAAAGGCACCTACTAGGATAATTTTTCCATTGGCATCCATGTAACCGTCATTTACAAAACCATTCACACCAAAACTACCACGTTTAGGAAAGGAACTGTGATTGACCAAAAAGGTAGAATCTAAGCTTCCATTCATATTCATGCGAAAGATGTTATTAAACTCAAAATAATCGCGTAGGATACTGTTGTAGGTTGAACGTTCGTAATAATTATTGGTAAACTGCGAAAAGTTTCCAATTGCGGTTACTTTAGAATTTCTAACAAACACCTTGTTTATACTTTTATTTGCTCCACCATTAAAAGCTGGAACAAGCATGGTACTATTCTCAGGGTCCTCTGTAAGGTTTAGAATGGAAACGGATTCTTTATAAAGAGAACCAGTGGAGTTCAATACCGTAATATTCTTCACATTAGCATTGGAGTCATACGAATTGAAAGTACCATAGATCAATAGTTTACCGTCAGAAAGCTCTTCAATTCCACTCACATAACCAGCAGCAGAACCTTCTTGCGCTCCTTTACCAAAGCTCATTCCTGTAACGAATTCTCCGGTCGAGTTAATTCTTGCAAGACCGTTAATATCCGCTAAGGATTTATTACCGTTATAATCCGTAAAATTTCCACCAATGAAGATTTGATTATTCTTCAGGCGAATGATTTTATTGATCATTCCGTTAGCTCCAGTTCCAGGATTAAAAGTTGGGTCGATACTGACTTTCCCTAAAATAGGTGTTAGAGGACCAGCGAATGTTTGTCCATCGACTACAATCTTTGCACTTCCAGTACTAATAACGGAGGGAAGTTGTACGGTGACCGTAGAATCTGTAACTGTAGAAACAGTCACTTTCACATTGTTTACAAAAAATTCCATATTCGGGAATTTGCTTGCTCCTTCCACACGGTAGGTTACAGCTTCTCCTGGTCTTGCTTGACTAGGACTAGGTAACTTATCAGCGAACTTAATCCCTAGTGGTTCCACTTGACCCCCGTAAGGATCAGAACCGTAATTCATTTTTTTATTACATGCTGTAAAAGCTGTAAGCACAGCTAGACAGATGCTTGTATATATAAATAATTTCTTCATGACCTAACTAGTTATATTTTATCCCTGCTTCGATCGCTGCATTGGCAAATCGCCTATAAGTAAATCCAAAGGAATGACCCAAATAACGGATGACATGTAATCGACCATTTTTAGGAGCTATATTGGAGGTTGCTACATAACCTGTTAGCCAGTTTTCCAAAGGCTTGCTGACATCCGGTATGTAGGAAATAACTAATTGTCTAGGCCCTTGGTATTTAATGACTACATCACCATTTTTCAAATCGTGATAGACAACACCGATATTGACAGTAAGATCCTGATCTAAGGTTTGGTACAACTGACCACCATAAGAGTTTAGAGCCATGGTATCCACTTGTGGAAAATCCGTGATGCCTTTATTCTCTTTGATCATATATCCTCTCAGGAATTTATTCCATACAGAAGCATCAACTTGATCAAGCTTACTAATTGTGTCTTTACCTTCATTATATAATTGCAGGTTTAATTCCTTAATAGCCGTTCTAATCGATGGATCAGTAGGCGCAAAGAAAGTAATGTTTTCATTTGCGATTGTATTTTCAAGTCCCGCGATTTTGATCACATTCAATAAAGTATCAAAAAGGCTGGTGCTATCCTTGCTATGGTTTTGGAAGTATTCCAGCATCGTCCCATTATAATTCGGATCATGAACACCTGAATCATCAAAGTATCCATCTTTATTGCAACTACTAGCAAAAAATAGGGATGCTAGAAAAAGTATACAGATTGTTAAGTTCGTTTTCATGCTTATTGATTCCAATAGTTTAACTTCATGTATGGGTTATTTGTCAGCGCTTTGCGGTCAATTGGCCAAGTCCATGCTCCAGCTTGGAACAAAGAATAACTCATAGGCCGGCTAACGTACTTGATGTCAATAATCTTTTTCGTACGTACGATATCAAAGAAATACCAACCTTCCCCCATTAATTCTTTACAGCGTTCGTAGTAGATCGCTTCATTGATATTATCATATCCGTTTCCTGGATAAAGTGTTGCTTCTGCCCGAGCTCGAACCAAGTTTAGTAAACTCGCTGCCTTTTCTTCATTTCCAAGTTTACCATTTGCCTCCGCTTGTAATAAGATGGACTCGGCCATACGGAAGATGGTAATGGAGTTACCATAGTTTTCTGCAGAGTTGGCTCCTTTAAATTCAAAGTTTAGGAATTTGTAAAAACGGAACTTCCCATCACCTGATAACCAGTTAGAATCATCAAACCATACACCTTTACGACCATCAGCAACACCCTCAGGATAGATCTCTTTTAGGTAATCTGGTGAATAGGCTAATTCAGAATTGATTTTGTCCTGATTCAAATTGACCATGAAACCATCTAATACATAGAATGGAATCATTTTTCTGGAGTTTGCAGAAACGAAACCTTGGTAGTTGACACTGTTTGGGATTTCGAATAAGGTTTCTCTTGAACGGCCTTGGAAGATTTCATCCATACGATTTAATGGAATCAACTCGTATGCATGTGCTCCGTTCATTCCTTGTTGTACCAGCTCATCGCCTAAGACATCTACCTTTTGGTAATAACCTGTTGCATTAGGTTCGTCAAATCCAGCCATCCACATATACAGGTTCATCATTAAAGCTAGTACAGATCCTCTCATGGCGCGTACGCCTCGATTAGCTGGTTCCTCATAGGTCCAAGGAAGATTATTTTTTATTTTTTCCAATTCTGCCAAACAATTCTTAGCTACTTGAACATGATCCAACCGAGGAAGCGGTGTGGAGTTGTTCGCATTGGTGTAGTAAGGAACATCTCCATATAACCGTAACAAGAAGAAATAGCTTAAACAACGCATGTAAACGGCTTCCGCTTGATAGGATTGAATAATATTGGAGGAGATGGAAGGATCATTTTTCGCTAAACGATCGATGTTCTCAAATAAAATATTAGATCCTTGAATCACTCTATAAAATGGTGTCCAATCATCAAGAATATCCCACTCCACATTATAAGTCCAAAAGCGGTTAGCGTCTGTTCCAGGTGTAGGTCTTACCTCATAAGCAAGTTTAGGAACATTACCTTCTGCAGCATATTGAATATCCCAACGATTAGGGTATGAGCCAGTTTTTCTTACCGGAGCATTTCTTAATTCACCCATGATGAAGTAAGGGCCTTTTAAAAGTGCTGACTCGCGGAATAAACGGTAAATCTCCAAAGTAAATGTCTCTGCATCATTCACATCTTTCCAAAAGTTATTCCCTGATAAACTATCTACAGGTTCAACATTGAGGAATTTATCACAGCTAACTAAGGAAAATGTTAGCATGGTCGCTGTTGCTATCTTAATTAAATGTCTTTTTATCGATTTCATAATTGGAAAGCTTAAAATTGAATATTAAGACCAAGGGAATACGATCGTCTGTTCGGATATCCATCCGTACGGTCAAAGCCCATATCCGTAACTCCTTCAGGGTTTAAGCCTGAATAAGTAGAGAAAGTATAAATATTGTTTGCCGTAGCATAAATGCTCATGGCAGAAATATGATAACGTTTCGTCCAATCTCTTGGGATGGAATAACGTACAGTTGCTGAATTAAATTTCAGGTATGAACCATCTTCCATAAATAAAGTCTGGTTCGGACGAAAAGGTGTCATACCTTGTTGTCTTAAATAGCTATATGGATTAGGATAATCTGCAACATCACCTTCTTTCGTCCAGAAGTTAAATTTGTCTAATGGTAATAAAGCGGAGTTTTTCTTACCTCCAATACCTTGATCAGAAGTCATCAATGGATCGAAATAAGAGTTTAGCTGGTTAGCTAATGCTGCATTGATGATGTCTCTACCTTTAACATAAGAGAACATTAAGTTCAAAGACCAATTTTTATAGGTTAAGAAAGAAGAGAAACCACCTGTTACACGAGGTTGTGCATTTCCTTTTGGAACTAAATCTTGGTCATCAATAATATAATCACCATTTAAATCTGTCCAAATTGGATCACCAGCTTCAAAGTAGTGGACATTATTGCCGTTGATCATTTTTAGGCGTTCACCAGTAACGTGGTTCACCGGGACATCAGCGTCTGTGCTGTACACACCACGATAATCATAAAGTACATGCGAAAGGGCATTTCTACCTAAGATATAAAGTGTATGATATTTATTCGTTGCATCATAAATTAATACACGGCGATTTTGAGAAGGCAATAAGGTTAACACATCACGGTTTAAAGCACCATTTAATTCAAAGCGCCATGACCAGTCACTTGTAGCTGGCAATGGTCTAAAGCTGAAAGTAAATTCATAACAGTATGTTACGTGAGCAAGATCATTGGAGTTTAAAGCACCGAAACCATTGTGGTCTGCTAAGTCCATTTTGAACAACTCATTATCCACTTGTTTGTAATATACCTCTTGGATGGTATTGAATTTTCCGCCGAAGAAATCACCTTCTAAAGCTGCACTAAATGTTGTTGTCGTTGATGGTTTTAAAGCCGGGTTTGGCATTTGTCCCCAGTTAAATCCAATGGTAGGTTGATTATTGAAATAACCCGTATAGATGTATTTACCATAGGCATCAAACACAGTTCCGGTAGGAACAATATTCTTTCCCCAAGAACCACGAAGTGCTAAGTTTCCAATCCAATCTGCATTTTCTAAGAAAGACTCATTCTCCATGTTCCAACGAACAGAAACCGCAGGATTCTTAACCCAAGGTTGCTCAGGACCAATAGTAGATGTTTTGTCAATACGGTAAGAAAGATCCAACACATATTTAAGGTCGTAGTTGTAGGCAAAGGTTGCCCCAAAACCCGCACTGCGGTAATCTTCTAGGGAGATTGCTCCACCTTTAGAACTTGCATAACCAAAAGGACCTTCTAACTGATCATTCGGGAATCCTGTCTTTAAATAAGCTTTTGCCAAATAATTCTTCATGTCTAGCTCATTGAAGAGATAGGAACTGAAGTTATGTTTATTCACTTTCTTAAAGTAGGATAAGAAAGCCATGTTATTTAACGTATTGCGTTGACCATCGAAATTATAGAATTTAGAGGTGTTGTTATTGGCAATAGCTGGTGTATACGAGTCTGTACGATCGGTTGAGTAATTGTAGGAGAAAGTATTTTTGAAACGGAAATCTTTCAGAATCTCAAAGTCAAGTTCCAACATACCAACAAGGTTGGTGCTACGGTTATCGTTACGGCCATCTAAAGCAGATACCAAATCACCGGTTACAAAACCCTGTTCTGGAGAAGGTAATAACGATGAAGCGGATGAAGCTGAGGCAACACCACCCTGCGTTACTGAAGTACCCGACCCTGTTTGTTGTTCACCAAATTTACCAGACATCGAAGCAAACATTCTAAAACGGTTGTTCGGCTGATACTGTGAATTCATATCCAAGGTATAACGGTTGAATCCTGTATTTTGAATAATACCTTTTTCTTGGTAATAGTTCCCGTTGATTTTATAATTAAAACGGGTATCCCCACCAGAAGCAGAAACGTTATGCGATTGGTTATAGGTAGGTTTCATAAAAACCGCCTGCCAATTGGTCGAATTATTAAAATAAGGGTTCAAACTATCCGTTAGAATCTGTTGTTGATTTAAATCATCACGACCTTTCCAGTAGCTATCCGAATAATTCAACACCTGATTCATACGCAACAAACGCTCTTGTCTACCACCTAATACATCACGTAATTGTGGTGGTACAGAAAGGAACTGATTGGTTGTATATTGAATTACCGGCACTTGAGATTTACCACGTTTGGTGGTAATAATAATTACCCCATAAGCACCTCGCGAACCGTATAATGCAGTTGATGCTGCATCTTTCAAGATATCCACCGATTCCACATCTTCAGGTGGAATAAGTGATAAAGGACTAATCCCTGTACCAGCACTTGCAAAACCATATTCGAAGTTGGTGTTATCATCAACACGAACACCATCGACAATATATAATGGTGAAGTTGGTGTCAAATAAGAGTCAACCCCGGTACCTTGAATGGACAAGTTGGAAAGACCACGCATGAATACCGATCCACGAACCCCTGGTGTACCATTGTTCATCTGAATATTCAGACCCGCAACCTTACCTTGAAGGAGCTCATTTAAATTGGGTACAGGATTATCTTGTAAGTCTTTACCACTGATATTGATGGATGATCCTGTTAAGGTTTTTCTAGAACGTTTTGTAAAACCTTGTACAACGATATCCTCAATGAAATTTTTTGCTTCTTTTAAAGAAACATTGACGGTATGATTTGTTCTTCCGGCAAGATTTACGGTACTTTTTTCATAACCCGCATACGTGAAGCTCAAAATATCATCGGAGCTAGTCGTAATTCGGTAAGAACCGTTTGCTTGAGTAACCCCAAGGGATTTATTGGTTTTAGCCGATCTTACACTTACACTTTCCAGTGGCTTTTTACTCACCGCATCCGTTACAGTACCAGTAATCGTCACTGAACTTTGAGCAAAAGTCAATAAGGAAAACAGGACTAAATATATGGCTAGTATATATCTTTTCATTTCAACTTAGGTTAATCGTTTTTAAATAATGGAGCCTCGGTTGGGAAATACACAACTATTTCCCAATCTCCTTGTTGGAAAATTCTGTATTTCAATGATAAAATCGAGCTTTCTCTAGATCCACCGAAAGCTGTTCGGCTATACCCGAAATTTGAGGATGCTAAAGTACCCTGATTATAATCTGTGTTTAATGTTGGCACCAATGGAATGGGGTAAGCAACATCATAGGTTACAGAAGTTGAATCCGCAGCGAACCTCATATTAAATCCATGGATTATTTTTTTCCAATCTTCGGTTTTCATATCGTTGAATTTGGAAAGCTTAATAGGTTTTAATTTAGGATCTAAGAATTTGAACGTGATACTGTTTCCATCTCCCTTACGATTCACCCAATATTTGATATCGTTAATATTCTGACGAGTAGAATCGCCAAGGATATTAACCGAAAATCCTGTACTGATTTCTGATGCCATTTCTACCTGAGGTTTTAACTTCAGATCACGGAAGTAACGGCGTCCACCATTGTTGCTCACTTCTACATCAAAAAGATAACACGAATCAGGCTCGGTTTTGATCAAGTCAGATCCGGCAACATCCCACATGGTAAATGCTCCAGAGTGCTTTCCGATTTCCCAGATAGGACGCATAATCGTATCGGTCTTCGCATAGATTTCATCTAGGCTCTTCTCAAGACCTGTATATGGTTTCGTCCAAATACGAACAGGGAATAACTTCAGTAACTCAGGAACTGGATCACCATCAAAAGAACGTAAATTCAGCACACGGAAGGTCAATGGCAAAGTTGATTGGTTGTCATTGAAAACATTTGTGTAATAGGTGTTACGACCAAGGATAGGTTTAAACTCTGTTACAGAAAAATTCATATCCAAGTTGAAAGCATCGTTTTCTGTTGGCCAATATTTCTTACAGCTATGCAAAGCAGGTAAGCTAAGGGCTAGTAAAGCCAGGCCTATAAATAATTTCTTTACGCTTTTCATGTTACTTATTCATTCTAGTTAAGAAATCCCCGAATCCAAATTCATGCTTACTCCCCAAAACATGAACAATACCAGTAGTGGTATAAATATTTACAGCTTGGGAGGCTGTACGATTCCACTGCGAGATGAAATTGTTGTCTTTCGTATCGCTGTAGTAAACCAACTCCATACCCCCACTTACAAAACCACTTGCATCTTCTTTGATACGCTGTGCGTGCATAGGGTGTGAAATTTTAAAGGTCTCTACGAATAAACCGTCAATACGGTTCATGGAATCTGTAGGAACAATCCCCTTAACCATATATTTGGTCATTAAGGTATCTAGTTCAACAAGATTTAAATTCTGTATATACAGCTTGCTTTTCCCTTGGTTGCTACGAACGAGATTTAAATTGTTAATAGCAATCTGAAAGGAGGCATTGGTAGGCGCAAATAAGGTAAGCTCCTGATCATTCAATGCCTGCTTCAATTCTGGCAATCTGTTTAATGCCACTAAAAGAGAGTCAAATGTGCCTTTTTTAGATTCCAGGTACGAAATGCTAGTTCCTTGAAATACCTTCTCTGTATTTTCATAATCGAAATAGCCATCATATTTGCTGCAACTGCTCATAAGAAATACAAGGGCAGCAGTATAAACGAGTAGTGATTTTATCTGTTTCATATTATTTCCAGAAAGGGTTTTGTTCTAATTGGTCATTCGCTGATAACACCTGTTTATTTACTGGCCAGAAAATTCCTTTATTGCTGATAAGGCTTAAGAATGCTGGGTTGTTGTTCTTAATTTTTTGATAGCGAATTAAGTCGAACCATCTCCATCCTTCACCCATCAATTCTTTGTGGCGTTCATTGAATACCGCATCCACAATATTTTCCGCAGGATTCAAATCAGCTAATCCTCTGTTTTTTCTGTTCTGATTAACAATTGCTCTCGCTTGGTCAATTTGACCTAATGCTGCATAGCCTTCCGCGCGAAGCAGGTTGATTTCTTCAAAGCGCGTAAATACCATGGTAGAGGTGTACAAAGGAATTGAACCATCTGTACCCGAAGTACCTGTACGTATCATTCTTATCTTGGAGAAGATAGGTCTTACACCTCCGAACTCAGAGAAATAGCGTGTAGTAACTTTACCTGTGTTATCGATATTGAAGCGGTTATCACCTGGCTCATTGAAAATACTTACGATCTTTTCTACAGGGATAAACATATCTGGGGTTGGCTTAGAGACTAGAGGTGCCGCTAAGGTTAAACTTTCGATATGCCCCTCCTGTGTCCCTTCGTTTGAGCCATTCGGGAAAGGAAAAGCTATTAAATGAGCAGCACGATTTCCAAAATAAAATCCAGTATTGGTTGTCCCAGTTAAAGTATTTAAATCATTTTGGGTCAAGTTAGCTTTAGCGGCATTTGCCATAACAAAGTCTGCATAGAATACGGTTTCTAGATAGTTACCTTCAAAAGCATTAATGTGTGCTAATACAGCATATGCCGCAAGGCGATTAAATAAAACACCATTCCATTTTGAAGAACTAAAGCCTAAATACCTGTCCATCGGTAGAACAGGATCGGTAGATATGCCATATTGATAAGGCAAAGCATCTTTTACGGATAGAATTTGATTCTCTGCATAGGTTAGGACCTCATTTACACTACTAGCTTTAATCTTCGGGAATGTCCCTTCATAAGCTTTGTCCCAAATTGGAACATCACCCCAAGTACGTGCTAATAGATAGTACACAAAGCCTTTAATAACTTTCATTTGTGCAATATCAGCTTGATTATTGATCGCTGTATATTGCGAATCGTGCTCAATAACTTCTGCTGAACGTTCTATAAACAAATTGGCAGCATTAATAACCGCATAGAATCTTCTCCAGTCTGACATGTTTGTAAGCAAGTCATAAGAAGTATTCAACTCACCATCTATGATGTTTTGTAAGTCACGACGAGATACAGATTGAAAATCTCCACTTCTTAACTCTCCGTACATCCAGTGTGCATTCTTCTCTGCTAATGCTGTACGCAGTAAACCATAGACACCCAGTAAGGAGCTTCGGATATCGTTAATATCTTTCCACTTATTCTTTTCATTCACAATATGATTGGATTCAACATCCAAAAACTTATCGCAGCTTACCGTAGAAAGCATTAAGCTTCCTGTTAAAACGATAGCAATACCACTACGTTTCCAATTTTTTAAACAGCGCATCATCTTCTTAAAAATCAAGTTTAAAACCTAGGGTGAATGTTTTGTCCAAGCCAAGACCTGCACCTGTGTCATACCCATAATAATTCACTAATTCTGGATCACGACCGGAGTATTTGGTAATGGTCAATAAGTTGGATCCAGTTACATAGACATAAGCTCGTTGAACTTTTTTATTATTCAAGACCTTGGTAAGATCATATCCCAAAGACAAGTTTTTCAATTTCAAGAAAGAACCATCTTCTAAAAACATGTCTTGCTCTACCTGATAGGGTGATACCGAAGACCAAGGATTGTATAAAGGATATTTATCTGTATCAAAATGTTTCTCCCAATAAGTAATCTCACGAACACCTGCTAGCGAAGTGGACTCCGAAACATTCACGAAATCATAATAACGAGCCGCATTTTGATTTAGGATATCACGTTTCAAGTTGAAGTACAACAAGAAGGATAAATCGAAATTCTTATAGGTAAACTGGTTCATGAATCCGCCAGTCCATTTTGGTAAGATATTACCCATTAACTTACGGTCATCGTTATTGATATCAAAGTCATTGTTTCTGTCTAACCAACGAGGATCTCCACCTTTCATATCAACCCCGTTATAAGTCATGATCTTATAGTCATTGGCACGAACTGGAACATCAAGGTCATTCACATAAATACCTTGGTTTTCCAATAACCAATAAGCATCTACACGTTCTCCAACTTTTAACTTGTTTCTTCCAACTACCAATTCATCAAATCCTTTAGGAAGTTTGGTCAGTTCATTGGTATTGTAAGAGATGTTAAAAGAGGAATTCCAGCCAAACTTATTCTCATCAGTTGGCAAGCTGTAATTTAATGTTAAATCAACCCCGTTATTCTTAACAGCCATACCTGTAGAGTATTCAAACTTATAACCTGACTCGGCTACAGTTGGAATAGGGAATAACACATTGTGGGATTGTTTTTGATAATACTCGATATTAGCACCGAAGTTACTTTTAGTTTTAAGGCTTAAACCAAGATTTATTACATCTTGGTAAGACCAAGGGATATCATATCCCACCCAACCGAAAGAATACGGTCTACTGATCGTTCCGATTCCATTATAAGAAAGAACAGCTTTATTACCGTCCCAACCCAAAGCCGATGAATATTGTAAGCCAGCGGCTTCCATATCGCTCAATGGTAAATTACCCATTCGGCCATAGGAAGCACTAGCTTTTAAATAATCAAAACCATCAGAACCAATCAGCTTATTTATATCATATTTGGCATCAAATGCAAAGGAATTAAACCAACGCTTAGAAGCTTGGTATAGCGATGAGCCGTCACGACGGAACAAGGCAGAAACATCAAATCCTGAATCGTGACTATAAGTCCCTTTCAGGAATCCAGAAATTAAACGATGCTGTGTTTTGTCGGTATACAAATAGGGAATAAAACCAATAGACTGTAAGTATTCGGCTTTATTTTTATCGCCACTTACTTTATTGATTTTAATATAATCGTTCGGTCCTCTGTATGCTTGAATATAATTGTACTTCTGTTTATCTGCCTGAACAGAAAAACCACCTTCTAAGTAGATTGACCCTTCACCTAGCTCTTTACGGTAGTTGACAACATTGTCAAATGACAATCGTTCGTTATAACCAAAGTAATTGGATGCGTAATTATTATAGGTCATCAATGTAGACGGCCAGAACAGATCTCTACGGTTTTCATTGTAATCCATGCTGATTCTAGACATGAAATTCAAGTCTTTAGTTAATCTGAAGTCTAAAGAGAAAAGACCTAAAAGCGAGGTATTGATATTATCATCAAAGGACTTTTTATCATACTCGTAAAGATATTTGCTGTATAGGGATTTATTTGGTGCAAATGGTGTACTTAAATCGGGTACAAAGTTAGTTTCAGCGAAACGTTCTGTTAAAGATCTATTTCTTCCACGTTCTAATCTTCCTAATTGGATATTTCCGGTTACTTTTAACCAAGTTGTAGGAATCATATTTACATAGAAGGCTCCCATATAACGCTTTAGTTTCGTATCATCTGCCGAGTTGGCATTTTTCATATGGTTCGCAAAGAAGCGGAAGTTAGAACGATCGCCTCCACCTTCCAGACTACCGTTTAAGGAATAAATTGGTGTAGTCCTATAATATTCTTCTACCCAATTCGAAGGTCCATAATAATTGACATTGGAAGAATCACTTAAATAGCTTGGATAGGTTGCTTTCTGTGCCTCAGTAGCATAGCGATCATAGAAGGGCTGACGGAAATCACGTTCAAACTCTGCATTGATGGTATATAAACTAGGTGGAGTAGCAAAACCTGTATAACCATTAATGGAAATTCTACGATCTCCAGAGCTTGCATTTTTGGTAGTTACGTAGATTACACCATTGGCTGCTCGAGGTCCATAGATGGCTGTTGTACTAGGGTCTTTTAATACATGGATGGATTGGATATTATCCAAATCCATTAGTGAAAAGATATTCGTTGCAGCACCAACAGGTGTGTTCTCATTGTTCTGAATATCATAAACCAGATTAGGATCCTCAATCAATGGAATGCCATTCACGATAACCAAGGGTTTATTATCACTGAAGTTTTTCGCATTCAATATAGGGCGACTAATTCCGCGGATGGTCATATTTTCTTTAATCGTACCGGGTTCACCAGACGATTGTTGAACATATACCCCAGAAGTTGCTCCTTTTAATACCTGTTGAAGCGAAGTCAATGGATATTTAGCTAATTCTTTTACCGCAACTGAATCATTACTGAGTTTGAATTTGGTGCTTCCGATTTTGATGACGTTGAGAGCGTTCGGATTTTCATTTGTGTCTTTTTGGCTAATATTATAGGTATCAAAGGATTCTTTAAATACACTAGAGCCAACAGATTCACCCCTTGCCATAACTTGGCTTGGTAGCAACCAGACAAACACAATAAAGAATTGCGTGTACAACTGTTTCATGTAAAATTTCTTTAGTATGGTTTCATAATTTGGCATAAACTCCGAGAGAGAAGCTCTTTCAGAATTTAGGTTCTATCACGCCACAATATTGTATAATATTTGTGTTAATAGGAGGTAAGATGGGTTTATCAATCGATTGCGTAACATACGAAAACGATGTAGTATGCTTTCAGAGGAGGTAACTTTTCTTTCTTTGGTCCACAAAATCATCATGCAAATGACCCCTAAAACATCAAATATTTATCCTTAATAACAAGCCAAAAGAGGTATAAAAACTAGCATTAAATAATGTTGCCCTACATGATGCCAAATGCTCTTTAAATGAATTTTTTTAATTTAAAATTATCCAATCATAACAAATAGGAATATTAATGCCAAATAAGAGGTGTTATTCAAACTGCAAAATACCGAGAATTAGTTATTTTATTGTTTAGTGAATGGCTATAACTTTAATTCATTATTAACTTATTTATTAGGATATGAAAAGGTTATACTTATTATCGATGTTACTATTTATTATCGGACAAGCGTTTGCTCAAAAAACGGTTTTTAAAGGTCCTGTTCAATGGGTGCATCCAAAGCCAACAGAGAACAATTACAACCGTCTCCATACAGTAGATATTTCATTTGTGGTAAAGGCAACTTATCAAGAGAATTACTCATCGGGAGCATCATTAAACCTTAATTCCAGCTATACGGATGTGAAAATCTTGAAAGTAATTGCCAAGGATGGTAAAATTATACCCGCAAGCAGCATCCCAACAAACATTATTCAAGAAGCAGAAAAGGAAATTAGATTCCACGTTATTAACTACGATGTTAATTACGCAGGTAAAAAAATAATCACCCTATCCAGTCAAGGCCCAATTAATTATTTCCAGCTTTTTGGGGAAAAGCCAAACAACGATAAGCTAGCAGAAAATAGAACGAAGGTGAAAAATGCCTACGATAGCGGAATCAGTATAAGCAATATAAAATTAGACTTCCCAACAGTTCACAGCAGCATATTGTCAGATTATATCAATGGAAAGACTAAATAATTAAAAGGCTTTAAGACTTCTTTTGTATGAATACCTAATAGGTAAGCAAGGAAATAGTTAATATTAGGTGAGAAAGGTGATTTTTAATAGAATCACCTTTCTCTTTTAAATTATTATAAAGTACATTAGAAAAAAGATTATGAAAATCAATCAAAGGACTTCCTTTAAACTATATTATGCTTTATTAATTAGCATTATGTTTTCATGGTCAACAACCTATTCCCAAACGAATAAAGTAATCCTTTCTGGAAAAGTCACAAATGTCACCCAAGAAGAAAACGGAAGACCTTTCCTCATCATAAGCGATTATCATCAAGATACCGTTATCAAAAAGATCTATCTTGATAAGGAGGGAAATTTCCTCGATACAATAAATCGAACAGGTAATGACTACAGGATTGAAGACGGTCGATTTAATTTCAGATTACACCTTGCCGCTGACAGTAAAAATCAAATTGAATATGATGCCAGTAAGTTTTTAACTGTCCCGATCAATTTCAATGGACCTGACGAAAACATCAACAACTATTATCTTGACAAAAGACAGAAAGCTTTCATCGATGTCTATGGTGAAAATAAAACCGAAGCTGAACAAAGAAAATTCCTCAATGAAAAGTATGAACAGTCACTACAAAGAATCGAGAAATACAAACTCCCTGATAGTCTGAAAAAATTTGAAAGAATCGGAGTCAGGTATGAATATTTAAACCGACTGAATATCTACTTAGATTATCTATCGGAGAAAGATTCTTCCTTTTTACCAACATCTAAAGATCAATCTGAACTTGATATTAATTACAGTAACTTATCACATTATAGACAGCATTCCTATTATCGAGCTTTAGTAGACGATTACAATAGTGCACAAATTGATAAAACCTTTAAATCGCTTTCTTTGAAACCTAGAAAAGAACACAAAACTAAGTTTCGATTGACGAATGAACTAATTTTAGATGAAAATATTCGTAATGCATTTCTTGAACGCTATGGATATAATTTTCTATTAGAATCTGATGATGTTAAATCCAATTATCAAGATTTTCTTAGTTATTATTCCGGTACCAATTCTTCCTTTAAAGAAGTTATGCTAGATGCTAACTTAAGGCTTACATCATTGAAAAAAGGAACACCATCCCCTAAATTCCATGGTTATAAATCATCTGATGGAGGAACAAGATCACTTGACGACCTGAAAGGAAGTTATCTATACATCGATGTATGGGCAGAATGGTGTGTGAATTGCTGGGTTCAATTGCCGTATTTAAATCAATTAGAAAAAGAATTAAGAGGTAAAAACATAAAGATCATAGGTATTTCCATAGATAAAGATGAAGAAATTTGGAAAACAACCAGACAAAAACATCAATTAAAAGGAATCCAGTTATTGGTGAACAAAGAAAATGATGAATTTATTTTAGGGTATGCTGTTAATTCCATACCAAGATATATAATTATAGATCCAAACGGCAATATTGTGGATTATAATGCGCCAAGACCTTCAGAGAAAGAAGAATTATGGGAAATTTTAAATGGATTGGATTTATAGTTGGAGTAAGAGTTTATTTTTTAAAGTCCATTTTACCCCTTATTGGAATTATCCTTTCTCTTCTTCTTAATTAGTTTTTCAAGTTCTTCAATATCACCAATATCTTTGGGTCTTCCGACTGCCAGTTTATTACGTATGAGGTCATTTACACTGATCAACGATATTTGTAAACCGTCAATTTCGGTTTCTAATCGAGTATGGTATGCTTCATCAAAGTTAACACCTGATATGGTATTTAGGAGATCTATCCGCAATGGAGGATAACCCAATTGAGTGACATAATCTTCTTTTAAAAAGTCCTCCTCAATAAGTCCAAGCTGACCAAAGCCGAACTCTACTATAACCTTGACCATTTTATTTGCGTTTTCTAAATCTGGTTTTATCCAAATATCGAGATCACCAGTATGTCTCGGTCTTCCGTGAAAAGAGAGAGCATAAGCCCCGACCACCATGTACTTTACTTGGTACTTGTTCAGTAGATCGATGAAGTCGATAAAATCTTGGTCAAATAACATTCTTACGTTTTGTAATTACCTTTTCCATGTTTTGGGGATAGCTTCCGAGCAACCAAGTATAATATGCCTTACGCAATCTTGTCACTTCAGCTATCCTTTCTGAAGCAGGACGACTTAACCAAAACTCAATATCCAGTTGGTCTTCATCTTCTTTTTTTACTTGGTTAACAACCACTGTCATCTTCCTTTTTTTCATGCATTTTTTACAGAATTGTTAATGTAAATATACAGAATATCCACCAGAAGCCTGATGCCAAAACACTTAGTTCATTTATAATTACCATTTAACTTGTGAGGTTTATTCTTTTCCAAGAGTGAGCAGTCAGTACATTAAGAATAAAGTTCTTTTCTAAAATCTTCAAGGCTAATTTTGCTCACCTTTCCTACCTTAGCTTTTTTTATTGCCTTATCAGTATCCTTATTGAAACTAGGTTCCTCAATCTCAACAAAAGGAAGCGTTTTAAGATATTCGTAGAATACTTTTGCTTGCTTACTTCGCTTATCAATTTTTATTTTGATTTCCATATCAGAACATCTTAATCTCACTTTCCCAAAGTTACTAAAAAATTAAAATGTCCATTATGGATCCTAATGAAAGAATCGCGCTTTTTATTACCCAAGAAAACCTCTGTGATCGAATCCCTTAGCAGCAATAGGTCTAACTACTAAATACTAACTACTATATACTAAAAAAGCGACTTTTTCAAGTCGCTTTTTTCCGTAGCCCGTAGGGGAATAACACCCTTCGGGCATCAGTCTCTTTATCAGTAGTTTGCAAACTTTCGGTTTCCCTACTCACCGAATCGCTCACTGGTTTGACATACGTTTTAGCTGCAATTGCTATATGCTTTAAATATAAAATATTTTCTCGGAAGAAGCAATCCGATACGCGGTCTTTCCGCAGTAGCATAAGAGAGAAAAAATCTGACAATTTCAAATCTGTTGTATTTTCTGCAAATGCGAGATAACGGTTTATGCCTAGATAACGAATTTAGTTTTCAGGCTAATTACACTCCATTGTTTAACAAAACTGAAGGTACTATTTCTTTGTGAAGATGTTTAGGAATAGAGGACTCTTGAGAAAAATACATCTTATTTGCTCTTTATTTTGTTTTACATAAAATGGAGAGCTATAATCATAAAATTCCCTCATCTATCTTAATCTCAGCGATTTCTTATTTTGAGTCTTTGAAGGTTTTTTCAATTCTTCGATTTAAAGATATCTCTATGTGCCGGTGCCTATCCCATCATTATAACGTTTGTACTTATACCATCTTTTGTTCTGACGGAAAAAAAGCGCTTGAATCGTAAGTATTTTGATTTAGCCTCGATCTTGCTCACTTTTATAATGATTCTTTTTCCAATTGTCAAATCTGCACCATGGCAGTATATATTGCCCTATTCGATATTTATTATCACCAATATTATAATTATCAGAAAATTTTTGAAAAAGCCAGTTAGCTATAAGTTGGAGGTAATAAAATATAGACTATTTAAAATATTATAATGAAAAAAATAATCGTATTTTCTTTGATTATCGCGTTGGCAGTACTTGGTTTGTTCGAAGTTTTCTTTAGGACTTATTACAAGGAAGAGTTAAAAGACCAAGCTGCTCCGACGATCTTTCGACCAGATAGTGCTATCGGCTATAGGCATATACCTTCAAGTGAAGGGTTCTTAAGTAAGCCAGGAATTGGAAGAAGACATGTGAGGATTAATTCATATGGGCTGTATAATCCTGAGATGAAGAAAGAGAAGCAACCGGGTGCACTGAGAATAGCAATTGTTGGCGCGTCTTTCGCTACAGGGATTTATATGGACGGAGAGAAAAATTATGCGGTCCAACTTCAGGAATTACTTAATCACTCAAAAAGGAAGGTAGAAGTTGTTAACCTCAGTATAGATGGACTAGGCAGGGGTTTATCGAATTTAAAAATGATCGAATCTGAATTTCTCGATTATCGGCCAGATATAATATTTTTCGAGATGAGCTTCCCACTAAGTATCGGCGTTATGCACAGAGATGTTTACAAAGGTTATTCATTAACATACAAAAGTGAATCTACAAAAATGGTAGCGAAGGATATGGTGGACGAGTT
Source organism: Sphingobacterium lactis (assembly GCF_051951495.1). Lineage (GTDB taxonomy): Bacteria > Bacteroidota > Bacteroidia > Sphingobacteriales > Sphingobacteriaceae > Sphingobacterium > Sphingobacterium lactis_A. Next base: position 229,530 of record NZ_JBNHAS010000003.1, read on the forward strand.
AGAGGATATGAAAATATTTAGATTCATGTATAACTCTTCCTACATATACAGAGCATTGTGTAGAGTAGATATAAATAACGTTACTAAATCTCGCCGCGCAGCCTTAATGAGGGTGTATCGGGATAAAATATCAAGAGGCGACGAGATGGAGGAGCATTATTTAAGTACGGCAAAGACGGTGGAGTTGTTAGTGGCAGCAAATGATAAGGTAAAAAAGAGCGGGGCCAAACTTATACTAGTTTCCTATTATCCTGAAAAAAATAATTTGGCTCATTTTTTTAGTCAACATGGGATCAGTAGCTTATTTCTGAACCTAAAGTTTGACCGTAAGAATATATCGTATCCTGATAGCCACATAAATGAAAGCGGACACACAATGATAGCTAACGCTCTGTTTGATTCTTTGATAGCAAATAATTTCTTCCAACACTAGATATATGTTCTTATGAAAACAGCATCAAAAGTGCTTTTTGTTATCACAAGCCTATTTTTTTTTAAATGCTTGTGTCAGACATGAAGTTAAAACTCTCTCCCTCAAGGAAACCAAACAACCGATAGTAATAGACGCAGATATCGAGAGTTCTTGGGACGTATGTGAGTGGGAGCCCGTCCCCAATGTAAGATTTTCCCGGACTAGCATAGTAGAACCCAAAGATTTGGAAGCTAATTTTAAAGGTTTGTGGGACTCCGAATACTTATATTTTCTAATTAAAGTTGAGGATGATAAACGGTTTGTTGTTTATGCAGAGTCTGAGATAGAAAGAGTTTACGATCTTAGAATTAGAGAGCTCGATGGCATAGAGCTATATTTTGACAACGGGTTGAAAGAGCAAAAGGAAAATACGGTTAGCTATTTCAGGCTTACTTATGGGGCAGATACAATTAGCCTTCAAGGCAGAGACATAACTACTGTTGGTTCTTTTTCTGAAATTAAATCTTCTTATAAGGAATATGATATGGGATATATTTATGAATGTAAAATACCTTGGAACTCATTGGGCATTCATCCTTCCCAAGATAAAAGTATCAGGTTCGAGCTGAATGTTATCGATAATGACGGCGAAACTATTATGCCTGGAGCTTTGGCAAAAAAAAGAAATATAAAAACCTGGGCGGATAAAACCAAAACTAATCCAGCTTGGGATAATTCAATTTACGGGAGGTTAATATTCGATAAAAATTATTCGGTTTCTCCTATTGGATCCTTCCACTTTCACTGTCTAATGCAGATTTTCTCGTACGCTGAGAACCTGATTGACCGTTGCTAAATTTATAGCTGAAACTTAATCTGACCTGCCTAGACTCAAAGTATCCATAATTACTCGATTGAAATCCAGGGAAACTTTGGTTGCTCTTGCTCTGGTTTCCTTTATATATGTCATTTACGGCTATCCTCAGCGATGCTTTATCGCCTAATAATGCTTTTTGGAGTCCGACATCGACTTGACTAATCGCCCTACTGAAGGTATTTGCTCCGCTTAGCCTCTTTGAATTATAGGAAGCCGAAATCTCACCTTTCATTTTAAATGGTAATCGAAAGGACTGTAAAAGACTTAATCGACCAGCAAATTGTTGTAAATTGAGATTCCTGTATTCGTCGAATGACACGTCATTTTGGATATAATATAATAGACCGTTGAATGAGAGGTCCCACCATGATTTTGGCGAAAAATTCTGAGTCAGAGCTAGTGACCAATGCTTTTGAATGCCAACATTCCTGCTGACCATAACGATTTTTTCGGTCTCGAGGGTATCGGTTACTTTGGCATTAAACTGATCTGAGTAAGCAAAGTTAAAAGTTACAACGGTTGAATTCCTGCGAGAATACAATAATGTAAGACGATGGGTCAGCTCTGGATTTAAAAAAGGATTCCCTTGCCAAAACGACAGTTCATCAAGCATGTATATAAATGGATTCAAGTCCTGATAGGCAGGTCGTTCGATGCGTTTTGCATATGACAACGATAGATTTTGATTCTCACCGGGCTGTGTAGTTATAGAAAAAAAAGGAAAAAGGTTAGTGAAGCTTCGTTTTATTTCACTGTCTTTATCTTGGTCATCTTCCTTATAGAATAAAAGCCCCTCTGAACTGGCTACCTCCAACCTTAAACCAGCCTGAAAAGACCACTTCTTGATCGCACGTCTGTAATCCAAGTACGCACTTGAAATTCTTTCGTCAAACTGGAAATCATTTGACCGTCGGTTGTCCAGACTATCAGCGGTCGGAATAACATGATAAAATCTTGAGTCATTGGCAGAACTAACTTGGGAGTATTTGGCGCCGGCTTCAACAGTCCCCTCCCATATTTTTGCAGAATAGTCGACCTTGACCCCCTTCATATCAATGTCAATTCCATTCAAGGTACGGTATAAGTTATCTTTGTTTACATGTCCATTGACATCTTTATATGTATTTGACTGAAGATTTTTGTTCCATTTATCAAATAATCCATAGTCAGCGTCAATATTTAAAATGTGACCTAAAGTATCTTCATATCGATAGTTTAAGTTAAAGTTGTATCGACTTGTCACCTGTCCGTAGTAGTCGTTCACCGCATCCAAAGTTTCCTCAATGACCGAAGAGGGCTGTGTACTGATCTCTGTTCTGGTATCTGTGATACCCCCGCCGAAAATAAAATTGCCATTTGCAAGAAAACCAATCGTATTTTTATCATTAAGTAGGTAGTCTATGCCAAATCGCGCTGACATTTTTTGTCTCTTATCCACATCCTCGGTATGGCTATTATATGATTTCCCATTCTGGGATCTGTTAGAACCATAAAGATAATTATAATTTCCGAGTGTGTGATTATAGCTTCCAAACACGTTCAGTTTATCCACTCTGTAGTTCACGGACATATTTTGCAGCTGTTTGGGACTAACACCATATGCTACCGTACTGGTTATATTTCCATTTAGGCCCTTGATTTGAATCTTCTTCGTTTTGATGTTTATAATACCGGCTGAACCCGATGCATCGAACTTTGCCGTAGGACTATTGATGATCTCGATGGACTTGAGATCATTAGAAGAAAGTGATTTTAGCAAATCGGTAAGCTCTTTCCCAGAAAGATATGTTTGTCTTCCATCCAACAATATCTGAACTCCTCCTTTTCCGTTCAATGTAATTGAACTTTCGCCTTCAACATATACGCCAGGGGCACGTTTAAGTGCTTCTAGGGCTGAAGCATCTTGACCTCCGATCGAGTTTTCTACGTTGTAGGTTATAGTGCCGCCATTGACTTCGATAAGGTTTGGTTTTGCCTTGACCTCTACGGCTTTAAGCATGTTGTCCAGTTCTAACAGCTGAATTGTACCGAGGTCATTATTATTTGCCCCCTTTATTAAACTTTGATACTCTTTATATCCTAGATGCTGTACCTTTAATGTATGGCCGTCAATGCTTTTGTTGTGTCTTAAGATGAACGAACCCAAGCTATCTGTAATAGCGCTTGAAACGTGTTTCTGTTCTTTGTCATTTACGATGACGGTTGCCGAACTGATAGGATGCAGTTCCTTATCTACAACCTTTCCGGTAAATTCGTAGTTAAACTCTTGGCTAAAAGCCCCAGTCCATAGGAAAGAGCAAAATACGAGCAATATGGATCGGAATAAAATTTTACGTAAGGTCATCTGCAAGTAGGAAAAGGGTATAAACAGTTGGAAAATTTCTCCAACAACATTCGCTTATTCTGCAATGTCGTCGTATTGGGACAGATATAATCTATTCGTATATTAAATATTTTTTACGCATTTTGTTATATTTATCAAGCCCTGACTTCCAACTTTTACGGATGTCCTCCTCGCTCATGCCGGAGATTATTTGTTCTTTTAACAAAGGACCTCCTGCCAGTTTATCGAAGACTACAATTTCTTTGCTTTGCTTGTTATCAAAAAATATTTCTTTATCAGGGAACTTTTTGTAGGTCTCTATTAACCATGAAAGGTTTATTTTCCTGGAATCTCTTATTTCCCGTAAGTCGACCGATCTTAAATCCAAACCGTAACACTCTTTTCCCAGATGGATTGGTGTTGCGCTCATGGTTTCAATGCTTATTGGGATGAACGAAAAATCATAAATTCCTTTGAATTCAGGCGCTCCTATCAGGGTGAAAGGAAATTTTGTGCCCCGGCCTTCACTTAACACCGTTCCCTCAAACAGGCAGGTGGACGGATATAAAAGGACAGCTTGGTATGTGTTGATGTTTGGAGACATATTAACGGGTGGAACGTATTCCATGTCATGCTTGTAATTGGCAACCTGAATAACCTTTATTTTGCACGTAATACCATTGGCAAGCCATCCTTCACCATTGATCATCTGGGCATACTCGCCTATAGTCATCCCATGGGTGATTGGAACAGGATGCATCCCTATACCTGATTTGTATGCCATATCCAGTATAGGACCGTCGACGAAGTATCCATTCGGATTTGGTCGGTCCAATATTAACAGTTCCTTGTCATTTTCGGCACATGCTTCCATAACCCTGTGCATGGTCGCGATATATGTGAAATACCTTACACCAATATCTTGGATGTCAAAAATAATCAAATCAACATCTTCCAGCATCTTTTTTGTAGGCTTGTTTGTCTTCCCATAAAGCGAGACAACATTTACTCCTGTTATCGGATCAACGTCGTCTTTTATTTTGACGCCTGCTCCAACGTCTCCGCGGAAACCGTGTTCAGGGCCAAACACTTTAATGATATTAACACCTAAAGATAGAAGGCTGTCTACACTAGGTTTATCGCCGATGCGTGAGGTTGGATTTACTACCATTCCAATTCTTTTATCTTTTAGGTAGTCAATGTATTCTGATAGCCGATCTGCACCAGGAATTATCTGTGAAATTGCAGACAGGGAAATCAAAAAGAAGAAACAAGTAAACGGAATGATTTTTCTAATTTTCATAACAAATAAATTATAAATAAGTTGTCGATGGTCCACGATGGATCAACTAAGTTTATAGATGGTCAAGAGTTTCGTATTCAGAAACTGACTACCCCGTCCTCAATTTTAATGTAAGGATATAAATAAAAAATTAAATATGCAAAAAAACGCAAAAATCCTCTAAAAAATCCATTAAAATTGATTTACAGACACCTCCACTGCACCATCAAGCAACTTCGTCAAAAGTAAATTCGCGTGTTTACTTACGATATCGCATAAAGACGCATGAAAAGTTTGATGACAATCGGCGTTAATCTTTCGCAATGGAAATTCTATCTAAGTTCTCATTAAGGAATGCTACCGATATTTCTTTTTGTTCCTGCATAAATATGTTTACCTGAGAATAATCTATTGTGGTATAATATAATGTGCGAATTTGACTTGGATCCCGCACAACTCGAGTCTCTAAACCCGTCCTCTTAAGGAAATCAAGACATTTGTTTTCTCGTTCGGGAATTAGAAACATCGCAAATTGTCTATTGAATTTTATTGAGAAGAGTAACCCGTGGTACATACATGTAAAAACAAAGTCCGCGTTTTTTAAATAGCCCATCCAGCGAGAACGCGAGGGAGACACAATGTTAATGTCCGCCCAATCAAAATGCTTGCCAATAGAAGCTATTTTTAATCCTTTTTCCTTGCTTAGATTTTTAAGTTCTGTAAGTGTTCTGTCATCTGGTAGCAATCCGTCGGAATAGAAGAGGATATATCTTTCCAGGTTGACGTATTTAATTTCCTTTTCAAATGGATAAATAAGAGTTGGGTCTAAAACAAGTGTCGGGGATGAAGGATTTAACTGTTCTGCAAACTTATATGAATTGGTGTCCCGTACTCCCAAAGAATGAAAATTTTTCATAAGTCGTGTAATGCTTCTTGGATGTTGTTGGTTATAATTATCAGGTCCCATACTTGCTGCATAAGAAATTATTCTGTCTGCCGAAAGTTTGTCTGAAAAATATGGTGTATCGACACCACCCCATTCTTTACTATAGCACCAAATCTGATCGCTTCCAATTATTATAAGGTCGTAGTGTTTTTGTGATAGTTCTTCTCTGCTAAAATAGTGTTTCGTTTTCTTGAACTTAAAATGATAGATCTTGAATTTTAAAATTTTAAACCATATTTTTAGTGTTAAAAATGTATAGCCTTTCCTCTCGTTCAGTAGAGAATTCAATTCATTGTCGATGCTTTTTTTGCTCCTATAGTCAATTAGTTCATTATCATAACCATTGTCGATCAGGAATCGATGTAAGGCATATGCTTGAAGGAAAGCACCATAATTGTAGCATCTTGAAAAAGTCAATATTCCAATCATAATAAAAATATTTAAAGAAGTTTTACTCTAGTATTGCTTATTTTATTGTACACATGGGTTTATTCCTTAATTCGTCCTTTACCGCCTTATTTTCCCGGTTCTCGTTCTCTCGATTGTATCTACACCAATAAAGGTGTCGGGAATTAAATTCGTTGGTAAGTGTTCTCTCAGCGAAGTCCATTGCATGAACTTTGGTCTCCTTTGTCAATCTGGCGTTATGGAAGTCAGTCGATACCGGCAAGCTCGGCATATCGGCCTTCCAGAAATGGATCTTTTTTCCATCGATTTTTAGGCCGGGTACCATCGTGTCATCATAGAAGATGTCCAGCGTACAGTATTCTCCCCGAAGAAGGTGCTGCACTACGGTCTGGTCGCCCTTCCAGAACAGCTGGCATTCGCCCTCCCTGCTCTGTCCTGTCTGGTGTTCCCCGAACCGGAAGTCTATATTTCCGGCAAATTGGATATTCAGTGTCAGTACTGGCCTGTTGGGCACGGAAAAGAGCTTGACCTCTTTGTGGACGGTATACCTGGAAAATCGGAAATGGCACGATGGGTCGCATGCGGAAAGTATCTCTACGTTACAGCTGTCGGACCTCTGGACAGAATCAGCGACCTGATAACCCTCATGCACAGTCATACGGTCTGGACCTAGAGCAAAGGGGGGAAGGATGGGGTTTTCCCCCAAATCTACAAAAATGGATCTGGCGTATCTTATCCTGCTATTCATATTGTTATGCTTTACATAATTCAACTATCCGCTGACACATCCATTATCAAATACTTAGTTCAGAGAACTGAATATTGACCTTCACCTGTCCGCATCGGGACCTACTACAATATACCAAAAAAAATGCATCACATGAAGCATTATGTCCACTGTGGATACTCAGAGAGTCATATATGAACCCTCAAGATGAAAATGTCGAGTAAAAACTATGTTTCATGTGGGTAAAACGACAGTTGGTCGAGAAAATTTGTTAGACATCTCTGGATTCTGTATATTATAGGATTTAACGCTTCGGGAAATCCAAACTTTTCCGGGGAGAACGGAGAATGCGCATGAAAAATCCCCTCGTTATCCACTATTTAGAAACGGCAATTATAAAAAAAGATGTGATGGATCAGCCCGACTTCTGCAATTACCCAATCCGTGGGCTGCCTTGGACAATAGTCCGGGACGTCGGGTACAGCATGTCCCTTCAAGAGTCTGAATTCTTTGGCGGCCACCTGCTGCTCATGGAACTCGAGGCCTTTGAAGAGACCGAGATAATGTTCTCCGCTCCTGAGCCGGTCGTCTTTACGGTCGTCATGATCGAGGGGTTCTTCAGGTTCTTTCAGGAAGAAAAGCTTCTTTCATATGCTATGGGAGGATCTTATTATAAAACCTACAATCCTTCCATAACAGCACGGCTAAAGGCCAGTGCAGGCAAACATGTTATCCTAGTATTCGCTCTGGACAGGGAATCCCTCGGTCTTGCAGAGAGGACATATCCCCCAATGGAAATCCTTATGGAATGTATACGGCAGAGATCCCCGCATACCGTCCGGTTGCCGGTATGCAAGATGACAAGAGAGGTAATTGACCTGTGGAGCTGCATAAGGAAGGTAAGTTCAAACATCCATGTTCGCAGTAGTGATATATCTTCTGTAGTGTCCCGATTGATCCGGATCTACCAACGCCAGTTGAAACAGGGAAACGTTGTAAAGGAACAGCTCTCCATGGAGATCGCCAATGCCCTGATCATGTACGTTGATGCACACTATACATCGGATAGGGATGTCAGGAAGGCTGAAATTGCCCGACGGATCGGTGAACCGGTATCAATGATCGAAGGCTATTGTCAAGTTGCTTTCGGCAGGTCCCTGCACAAGCATATCAGGGATATGAGAATGGGGACGGTAGTCCGGCTGCTTATGGATACCGATATGTCCGTAAGGACAATCATAGCGAGTGCAGGCTATTCCCACGGGTCAAACTTCTTCAGACTTTTCTTGATCTATTTTGGGCTTTCACCCTCTGAATATCGGAGAAAGAACAGATAACCGTACTTTATTATTCTGAATGGTGTCCATTTTTTTCTGATTTGATGAAAATAGTTGGTTTTACCAAAAAAACCGACACCATTCTGACCGATTCCCCTACCTATCTTTGTCCAATAAGAAGAACAACTTTTTTTCATAACCATACGCCGATATGGATGTGAATACAAAATAAGATATGGCAAGCGTATCGGGGGCAAACCAGTATCCCAATGGTATAGTTCTAGACAGGGGCCCATTGGCAGTGAGACCAACCCCATAATCCGCCGGTACGCTCAGGACAGATACGGATGTCGGGACAATGGACGGGGGTACAGCGATAAAGTGCAAACAGGCCCATGGTGGGCAGGCGGGGCCAAGGTAGCCCTGCTGATTAACAGGTACATGGACAGGTAAAAAAATGGATGTAATGAAAACAACAGGCACAGCGAAAAGAAAAACGACAGGTTTCCTCCTTAAGGCAGAGGAGCTGTTCCTATCCATTCGGATAAGGATGCACGCCATTTTCCTGCGGATATCCATGATCATTAGGTTGATAGCAAAAGTTATCGATCTGCGGTGGTCACCTTTCTTGAAAACCTTAGCCCACAAGAGAGTTGTCAAAAGATTCTTTTATCCCCTTAGGTTCGCCACCTTCCCGAGCCGCTCGGTCCTTCGGCTTCAAGGAAACTGATTGACCACTGAACGAGATCCCTCAAAAGCGTAACTGAGAGGCGAAACTGATATGCAAAGATTAAATAACACTTTTATAAACAAAAGTTCGCACTCATCTTCAAGTGCATATTTTGCCCATGGCAACTTCAAGAAACAGCTGGCTACGTGCCGGCGCATTATTGGCAGTATTATTATTTGGATATTTCCTTTCGATCGGAGCAATTAATAATGCCCCAACAAAAAGTGAGAAATTTGCCGATCAGACTTGGTATTATACTTCTGGAAATGCCACATTAAAATCAAGTTATACAGCTACTTCAAATCCTAATTGTGGAAATGGGGATGACGTGATCTGCTCGATTAAAGCACCAGCAGATCCTTCCGACCCTACAAAGCCACATATGACCACTACCGTTGTGAACAACATCAATGCGGCCCTTGCTGATGGTGAAGTTAACTCCACTGTTCAGTCATTTAGGTCGAATTAACAGGTCGCTGACAACTTCTTTTTCAAAAACCAACCGGTAGGATAGGTTCATACCAAAAGTATGTTGGTTGGACATTGAGCCTTATGATCAGAATAAGGCTCAATATTCTTCAAAAGGCCAATTTATTTACAATTTTTAATTTTAGGTCTTCTGTAGCATAAAATGACGAATTTCGTTTTACTTATTGAACCAACATTTATAAACTCATGAAACTTTTAACCACTTTAATGTTATTCTGTCTGATAACTTCGTGCAAAGATAAAGAACATTCGTCCCCGTTCGAAAGCTGTAATTTCTCTGCCGCTACAAAAATCGCTCTATTGGAAAAGAAAAATGGGACTCTCCATTATTCCAATACACTGGACGGGAAAGGCTCTGATGATAATAAATATTATATCAAAGTGGATGGAATGCTACCAATGGTAGTATGTAACCTGCCAAAATCTGTCAATCTTGAAAAAGACACACAAAAAGATGTAGAGTTCAGTGGAAGGATGGTGGAACTACCTGAAAATACAGATGCAGGATCTACCATTATTGAATTGAGCCATCTGGAATTTAAGAAATAACCAAAAAAAATTATGGCAAAAGAAATTGATATAGCTCTTCTAAAGGTTAGTAAATCTTTGGAAGACGGGTTCTCTATGGGTAAAATCTTACGTAAGTATGAAATCCATACCTGTCCTACTGATCTTACGGGGCTGATCGGGGAAATGCAGCTACCTGTAAAACTCCGGCTGATCGTTGGTGGGGAAGAATTTCTCATAGATCTAGTTCCCAATGACCTGAGGTCAGGCGACTACATTTCGTATATAGATGGACAGCCCGACAACGATCATCCCGGAACGAAATTGATAACTACGTTCAAGGGAACAATCTCAAAAACAGACGACGAAGTCAGGTTGAGTATATTTGATGATCAGATCAGAGGTTTTATTCAGGTGGCGGATGAAAAGCTATTTATAGACAGTCTTGAAAAAGTTACAGGGCTAAAGACACATAGGAACACCTTCATAACGTATTCTGAAAACGATGTGATCAATCTTGAAGACGCATGGTGCGGTGTTACGGACGATCATGAGAAAAAAATGAGAAATGACATCCTTGACCAGCTCTTACCTATGATCAACAACTGTAGGTTCCTAAAAGTTGCCACCGATGCTGATTTTGAGTTCTTTCAAAGGAACGGAACGAATACCAACCTGCGTATTCTCGGGATTTTCAATAACATTGAAGCATTATATCAAAACACTTTCAATGTTACCATCAGGGTGGTCTTTCAGAATGTCTGGCAGACCGTTAACGACCCCTATACAGGAGACCCCACAACCCAAGCGGGAAGTTTGCAACTTGTTAACGAATTGCGGAACTATTGGAATGCGAATTTTCAACAAGTCAGTCGAGATGTAGTCCATCTGTTTACGGGGAGAGGCGATCTTAGCCCCTTCGGTGTTTATGGGATTGTGTATGAAATAGGATCAATATGCCGGGCTCCGGATAAATCCTATGGTTTTACAAGGGAAAGATTCAATGAATTCCTCACAACTGCCCATGAGCTGGGCCATAATTTTGGTGGTATCCATACAGATGGTATAAACTGTGGAACCTCAACTGCCAGTATAATGTGTCAGGGCGATAAATCCGTGCCGATGTACTTTTCGGTGGCTTCGATTTCAAGGATCGGAAACTTTATTAATTCCAATAGTTTTTGCCTCGTACCAGAACGGCTATTTTGGATCACAGGACCTGATGTCATCTGCGGGAATCAGTTGTATACATTGGCAAATATACAGCCCGGTGACATCGTCTCTTGGACAGTCTCTCCCGGCAACCTAGTCCAATTGAGTCCCAGTGGACAGGGAGTTATGATTATTCCTCTGGCAAACGGGACGATAACCTTGACAGCAACCCTGACAGGTGCGTGTACCGACTCCATTGTAATCAGCAAGGCCCTGGAGATAGGTATCTATACTCCCGATGTTTCAAATATTACCGTGCAACGGAATGGCCCCGGATGTGTCGGGAATGATTATCAACCGATCTCGTTTGGCATAGTCTACAATGGATCATATGGCTGTTCACTCGCTAACAGGAATATTGCCGAGGTGGAATGGCAGCTTTTTTTGCATGGGCAGGCAACTCCACAGATAGTTAATAATGCTGGCTACTATAACTGTCCATCCAATGATGTGATCAATCCGGGAATAACAATTGGATTCGGCAATTTCTCGTCCCCGTTCATGATTACCCTTCTTTTTAGGGTCAGGAACAAATGTGGTGTCTGGAGCGATTACAGCCCAGGGTTTTCCTTCCAGATCCGACGTTGCTAATCCTATTGAGATAGGTTAAAACACAATAAACTATAAAAATAATAGGCGTTAAAAAGTTACGCCTATTATTTTTATTCATCCTTAAGAGCTATCTGGGGTTCTGGGGTATCCCTGTCATTGAAATAACTTCGGCAGGAATCTGATAAACATATCTCGGATCATTGGGAGGCAAGACAAAAGTATCCTCCGAACCATCAGATTTTTTGAGTACTCTTTTTAGTTCTTTTTCGTATCCCTGCTGTCTGTTCATCCTTCTCAGGTCGGACCAACGGACCCCTCTTCGGATAAGTTCTCTTCTCCTTTCAGAGAAAACCAGATCGAGGGCATCTTTTTCAAGCAGGCCAGAATACGGTACAAAGCTGCCACTGCGGTACCTCCTTTCTAAAAGGTAATTTAGAACTGTTAGTCCCTTATCAATTTCACCTTGTCTGATGAGACATTCTGCCTTGATCAGATAGATTTCATCAAGTGCCAGACCATTGAAAAATGAAACCTCAGACCCGCTATAAAAGCCTTTAAATGTATATACTCTGTCTCTTTTTCTGTTAAAAAATGCGGTCTTTCGTAGATCATTTTCCTGATAGGAGGAATACAGCAAGCTATCCACGTTACTTCTGCTCACAGCCAGAAGCTGGCTAGCAGATGCGCTTACGGCAAAATAAAGTACTTCGGGGTTTTCTTTGACAGGAAACGGATTCCTGCTGGTAATGGTTACGTTGTTGTAATCCAAAAGTTCAGAATGCCTTTTCAGAACCTCTTCCGAGCATTTCAGGGCATTTTCATATTCGCCACGATAGAGATACACCCGGGCAAGGGCAGCAAATGCAGATTTCTTATCTGCCCTTGTAAGATACCCGGTTTTTTCGGGAAGCAGGTCAGAGGCTTTTTTAAGATCGTCGATTATCATGCTGTAGGTGTCGGTGACAGATTTTCTGTGGGTTTTCTGTTCAATGTCAGATGAAGTTACGACCGGTATTCCCAATCCCACCCCATCAGTATCTTGTCCATAGATCTGTGCCAATGCATAGTGCATATAACCCCGGATGAAGTACGCTTCTCCCTGGATTTCCCTCCCCTCTTTAGCGCTATGAAGTCCAAGTCTTTCCAGACTTTCCAGTACCACATTGGACGTGGAGATAACTCCATAGGAATTTGTCCAGTACTGTGAGGTATTTCTCGAGGTCATGACGGGTTCCTTTTCCCAGCAATAAATAGCCTTTTCGAAAGAAGGCCGTGATAACCAGTCCGCGTAATCCAGATAGAAATCGTCTGTACCCATTTCCAAAAGTCCGGGAAAATTCCTGTTGATCTCACTTTCATTGTCCAGTAACGCTCGTAGGTCCTCGATATTCTGGGGCGTAGCAAGATTGGCATCCGGCTTTTCCTCCAAAAAATCTGAGCAGGAACAGACACAGATACCCACAAGTATAAAGAATAGAGTTTTTTTGAAATATCTTCTCATTACGTTTTATTTTAAAATGTCAATTGGACTCCCACGGAAAATGTCCTTGGAGGCGGAAGTTGAAAATAATCGGGATCAATGCGACCTTTGCTTGCCTTCCAGAGAATTCCCATATTACTGCCAAGAGCAAAGATGTTTGCCCTGCTCAGGCCAAGCTTGGACGAGGAATTGTTCAATAGGTTATATGAAAGTCGGATATCCTGTAGCCTTATCATGTCCCCACGGTGGATATTTGCCTCTGAATTGGAGAAAAAATCGTCTCGATTGGAATCTGCAGGATAGGAAAGGGACGGTATATTGGTTGTCTTTTCATCTCCGCTTTTTTTCCATCTTTCCGCATAATCGCCATGGCCAATCCATGAATTGAATAGGTCCGAGTAACGGATTGTTTCCTTCTGAAAATAATGGCCGAACTTGAAGGAAACATTCATCCATAATTCTATCCCTTTATATGAAAACGTATTCTGAAGGGAACCATGCAGGGTCGGGATTGCCGTTCCATGATATCTTAGGCTCTTTAGGGAGTCCTGTAGCAATATGGAATAGTCTTTCGTGTGTTGTCCATCATGATAGCCCATCGGATCACCGTTTAATGGATCAAGGCCACCGAAACGGTAGGAGAAAACCGGATACAGTGCATAACCTTCCATTGGCGAAAGGTTCCTTCCCGCGTAGGTTACTAGATTAGGGGTTGTCGGAAGATTTCCATAAAACCTGGTAACTTTATCCTTTACGCCGGATACTATAGCGGTGCTTTCCCATTTCAATTTCCCAACAAGGTTTCTTGACGACAAACGGAGGTCAAAGCCTCGCCCCCGGACCTCTGCGACATTCCTTTTGATATTATTAAATCCCAATGTAGGGTCAAGAGGGTCGGCGGCGATCAGGTCCGTTGATCTTTTGAAGAAATAGTCGAGACTCAGGGAAATACGATTCCCGTACACCGAAACATCGGCGCCAAAGTTCAACATCCTGACATCTTCCCATCTCAATGTGGGGTTCGGAAGGGTCAAGATACCGGCCCTCTTGACCCCATAGAGATTGATAGGTGCAGGCGTGAGGTATTCTATGATCGGAAGGACACTGGCCACTCCCCCGGAATTTCCGCTGTGACCAAGAGTCGACCTGATCTTTAGGGTGTTTATCCATGTATGGTCTTCCAGGAATTTTTCCCTGTCCATGTTCCATAGAAGACCGGCAGACCACAATGGTTTCCATCTTTCGTTGGTCTTTACGCCAAAGAGATTGGAGGCATCCCTTCTTGCCGAAAAAGAGATGACATATTTTTCATCAAAGGTATAGGAACCATTCATGAAATAGGACACAAACCTATTGGTGATTCTTCCAAGGCCACTTGGGAAGGGAATAGAACTCGTTCCTCCCAGATCATCAAAGATAGTGTACTGCTCGGTCGGGTCAACCAATACCGTAGAAAGAAGGTCATTATACCCGTAATGTCTGGAAATTGCCGTATTTTGGGTCCGGTCTGAAATTTCCGCTCCCGCTAGCAAGGTAATATGGTGCGATCTCCATTTTTTTTCAAAATTTGCCTGAATTCTTGCCCGATGGGCTACAGCGACCGAACTGGACCTGTCAAAAATAGAACCTTCGGGAATCCTGCTCTTGAATTCCCCGTTCTCCATATATCCGAACCGGTTATAGAGATCCCTCACAAAATAGGATTCTTTGTCTTTCAGGCTTTCGATCAGGCCGTCGGACCTTTCATAATTATAAAGTCCATCAAGCGAGAGTTCGGGGGTAATCCTGCGTCGTATAGAAAGGTTCGCATTTAATGTCTGTAAACGGGATTTATTGTCCGTGAGGCCGATCTCATCAAAGGGGCGGTATTTCCAGTCTCTAATGCCATTTACCGACAATGTGTCAAGATAGTGTGAATTGTAGCCTTTAGGTATGCTCAAGTTTCCGTGCGTTTTGTCGAAAAGGGAAGCATAGGGATAAAGCGCATATCGTGAACCATCTGGATTTAAGGGATAGTCAGGGCCTCCGCCTCCACTGATATTCTCATGTGCATACATAAGCGACGTGTTTATCTCCCAGTTTTCGGTAGGGCGCAGGCTCGTGCTCCAGTTGATGTTCAATCCATTCTGGCCATTGCCCATCTTTCCGTCCAGATTTTTTCTGTATCCCAAGGACGTCCGCTGCGAAAAGAACTGTGATCCTGACTCCAGCGATATCTGATGCTGTTGGAACAGGGCATTTCTGTAAGCATGATTCATCAGGTCGTTTCTATAATCCTTTCCTTTCCACATGTTTACCATTTCCTCTACCTGAGATGGGGTTATCTGTCCCAATCTTTCCTTTTCCAGTATTTCGACCAAAGGAGAAAAAACAAACCTCTTTGCATAGGTGCTGTTCAGTTGAGGATCGTAAAAGCCCTCACCATATAAATAACTTTCGAGATCGAGAAAGTCGCTGCTCGAAATAGCTGGATAATAAAATAGGTCCTGTTTCTCACTAAACCTTAAATTCGAGCTAAAGGATAGCCTTGTTTTGCCCGCACGTCCCTTTTTAGTTCGGATCACAAGCACGCCATTTCCCGCTCTGGCACCCCATATACTGGCGGAAGCCGCATCTTTTAACAGTGTTACAGACTCTATATCCAACGGATTTAAGGAGCTTATCTCGCCCGTAAACGGGAAGTTGTCCACAACGACCAGGGGATCCAGCATTTCCAACGATAACGAATTCATTCCCCTTATGTTCAATTTTGGCTCACCGTTCCTCCGATCCATCTGTATTCCCGGAAGAAGACCGTCGATGTTGTCCAGAAGATTTCCACTCACCCTTTTTTCCATTTCTTTGCTCCCGATCTGGGAGAACGAACCTGTGGCCCTTTCTTTGGGTAAACGGGTGTATCCGGTATTGTAGACAGCTACGGTATCGATCTGATTATCTCTTTCGCTCATCTGGATCCGTAATACCGTATCATTTCTTAGTTCAAACTGAACATGCTGGTACTCCAAATGAGTGAATAAAAGACTTTTCCCTGTAGGTTTGATTGCGAAATTGCCCATCCTGTCGGTTATCGTCGTAGTCTTTGATTCAATATCGAGAACGGTTACTCCTGAAAGCTCCTTACCTGTGGAGTTGACGACCTTACCTCTGATTGAATGCTGCGCCATTGAATTTCCAAGCATCAAAAAAAACAGGATTATTGTATGTACAGTTCTTTTCATATTCTTAGGGATTAATAAGGGTTCTTTATTTGATATGTGATCGATTCTTTAGCCAAGCCCCCAGTATCAGTAAATGCTGTAAATCTCCCTTTTGCATTTACCCAGGCATAATGTGGAATACCGAGATGTGGGAAGATCTCTATCAGGTATTCGTCAAATATTATTGTTGGAAAGGAGGATTCTTGCTGAGGGAACTGGTCCATGTAAACTTTTTCAACTTTTTTATAGTCGTCACGATATCTTTTCGGGTTCACTAAAAGTATCAACAGATCGTCACCGAATTCTTTCTTAAATTCATCAAGTTTTTTAAAGTTTTCTAAGCAGGCACCGCACCAGCTCGCCCAAAAATCCAGTATGATGACTTTCCCTCTATAATCTTCAAGGTTTTTTCGAGTGGTGTCCCCATTTACATAAAAAAGATGTTCCCGTTTCCAGAATTCCTCAGGAACTTTTTGACCGACTATTAGCGGTTCAGTTAAAGTTGGCCCCGCAACAGCCCGTTTTTGGGCGGACTGTGCCTGGGCATAACTAAACACTATGAAACAAAAAGGTAATACAAAAAGTACCTGCCGGACATATACCA
The DNA here is from genome assembly GCF_051951495.1 of Sphingobacterium lactis. Lineage (GTDB taxonomy): Bacteria > Bacteroidota > Bacteroidia > Sphingobacteriales > Sphingobacteriaceae > Sphingobacterium > Sphingobacterium lactis_A. The sequence continues at coordinate 246,553 of NZ_JBNHAS010000003.1, forward strand.
GTTTATGTTCGATTATGGCAGGTATAAAAGATAGATATAGGGAAGTGAAGTTTATTATATAAACACACAGCCGCCCCATGTAGCTGTAAAGTAGCTTCATTTGTAAATAGGTTTATAACGTTCATAATTTGTTTATAAAAAACCTAGACACAGGGGCGCCGCCATAGTATAGGGAAGTGGAAGCCGTTAAACGGCCTCGGCACTTACTCTGGAGCGCAGATTAAATTTTTTAGAAGTTGTTCAGTTAGACTCATGCTCATTTTGGTTAACGAGTCTGCTAGAAGGGTTTAAATAAGACAGAGGCCCCAACTTACTGTCACGGAGGGCTAGCACACCCTGAGCACATATAAGAAGGGAACCCCTGAATATTTCTATATAGGAGTCCCAGCTTCTCATCTTGTGCCCGTATTGAAGTGCTAGTTCCCGTGAGCAAGACTCGAAGCAGAAGCTTCATTGTTATTATTGAAGATTCTGCAAATTTACAAAAATATGTAAATTATGTATTTCGTCTTTTCAATTCAATTACTATTTAGTACATAATTATTAATCAAATTTAGTTAACTTAGATTGTATTTCTGTCTCTTTTGCAGTAGTTTTACACCGATAAATAATTGTTTAATCTAACTATTTTGTGATGTCCATGGAAGAATTGAATGAAGATAATAATTTTACTGTCCTTGAGAACAAGACAATTGGTCGCAACTTAGCTCGATATAGAAAATTCAGAGATAGAAAGGCACTAGAGGTTGCTGAATATCTAGGGATGAAAGAAGCTACGTATACCAAATATGAGCGTGGGGAAAGCAAGATAACCATTGAAATAATACAGAGTGTCGCAGAGTTCCTTAATGTTGATCCTTTAAAACTTGTTGCGTCCAATTCGGGGCATGTTGTTGAGAACAGCAATTCTCCAAACTCTCCGATAGCAATTCAAGAAAACAGTACTTTTCAAACTACGAATGACGAGCAAACAAAATTGATCACAAAATTAGTTGAAAACGTTATTGCAATGAATGAAAAGATCATGAAATTGTTGGATAAAGATGAGAACTGATATATTTCTAATAAAAGCAAAGTATACAAGCAAAGCCGAACCTCCGTCCGGCTTTTTTGTTTCTTGGGTATTTGGGTATATTTGAAAAAAGTAGGTGAAGTCATATGGAAAATATGAATTTGGGAGAAATCAAGGATACTGAAATAGTTGTTTTCAGACCTCAAGATGGGCAAACGGAATTTCAGGTTGTTTTAGATGCTGGCCAAGATACGGTATGGGCCACCGAGCAACAGATCGTAGAGCTGTTTGGCAAGGCGCGGAGGACTATCGGGGAACACATTAAGAATATCTATGAAGAGGGAGAGCTGGATAAAGCCTCAACTTGGCGGGAATTCCGCCAAGTTCAAAAGGAGGGCGAAAGGGAGGTGTCCAGAAAAGTGTCTGTCTATAACTTGGATGTCATTATTTCGATCGGATACAGGGTGAAGTCTTCAGTCGGTGTCGAGTTTAGAAAATGGGCAAACCAAAAACTGAAGGACTATCTACTAAAAGGGTATTCAATCAATTGGGAATTGCTTCAAAAAGAACAAAGCACCGTCAAAAGACTACAAGAAGCGGTAGATATATTAAACCAACAGCTTCTTGATCGGCAGGCTATCCTCACAGACGGCCTTCTTTCTATAATTTCCCACTATTCAAGATCCTTTGACCTTCTAAATAAATACGACAAAGAAGACCTATCCGAAAGCGACCTCAATGAAAATATTATTTACGTAATAAATACGCTCGATGTAAGGAAGGCGATACAGCAACTTAAAGCTGACCTAATGAGCAAAGGCGAAGCAAGTGCACTGTTTGGGAATGAAAAGGATGACTCGTTTGAGGGGATATTGGGCAGTGTATCGCAGACTGTTTTTGGTATGCTGGCCTACCCATCGATTGAGGAACAGGCGGCACAATTACTTTATTCTATAATAAAGGGCCATTCATTTAGCGATGGTAATAAGCGTATAGGTTCGTTTATATTCGTCTGGTACCTTGAACAGAATAATTACCACCTCAATGCCAAAGGTGAAAGAAAGATTTCAGACAATGCACTTGTAGCACTGGCTTTGGCTGTCGCCCAAAGTATGCCAGACCAACGGGAGATAATGTTAAAGCTGATAATTAACTTGATAAAAGATACTAAATAGGAACGTGTTTTTACAACCAAGAGCTCGTTGAGAAAAAGGATAATATATGAAAAGCCGAACGAGGATTTTCTTTTTGAAATTCCTACCAATAATTTCTGATAGTTGCAGTTTTTATAATCGCTCTTAAAGCTCCTCTATAACAGATTCTCCTTTGGAAAGATCGCCAGAAGTCCGCTGCTATTTTTCATGCAGCCTGATTTTTCCATTTGGCAGTATCTCCGGTCTGGAGATACACCTGCCTATCTGCTTTCCATTGGAACGGAGCATTCCTTTTTCACTGCTTAGGCCACCAGAAGGCCGGACGCAGGGATAGTGTCAAGGGTATACAAGCGCACTGCGCTTGTATACCCTTTACACTTCCTGACGGGCCGGACTAGATTTGCCAAAGGCGGTGAAAATGGAATAACCATACCTCCGACACGTCTTTTTATTCTTTTGTACGAATTTCGCAAGTGGTGTGCGCTATGGCAAAACACCTCTTGCATACCCGAACGAGGTTTGTGCCCGTCAGCGGCAAAGCAGATGACAGGCACATACCGCAGTGAGAAGCTTCCTTTCAATGCTGGGTCCAAGAATTATTATCGTCCATAATTCCTGCGTTTTCTTTTCTTCTTCTTTCGGGGTTCCTGTTCAGGAACGATATCTATTCCTGGAGGGCAAGGTTCAAGAAGAGTTCCCAGCAATCCCCCAATTCCATTAGCGATCACTTCGAGCAAGTCGGTTGAGTTATCGTAAGTATCCTTTGATACTTCATTCGCAAGGTCATTTATAAAAGATCTATCCAACTCTGTCCCTTTTTCCGAATCGATCAGTATGTCCATCTGCTGCCGCTGGTCGATATCTCCATTCTTCTGGACATTGGCATGGGCAAATGTTTCTTTCAGTCCACGGTCGAATCCGAATTCCCTGTCAAAGACCGTTTCTCCACTCTGTTTGAAAGCAACCCTGTCGAACTGTCCCATTTTCCTGGAATGCTCCACATTCCTCCCTCTGGAACTGTTCATCGGACTGAGTTTGCACCTTCCCGTGATGTCCTTTCGGCTCACGATGACCTGGATATGGCGCTGCATGCCCTCTTTCTTGTCACCACGTTTCTTTATTCCCTGTTTGACCTCCTCATCTTTATGGGAATAAAAGCGATGGTCCTCGACCTTGGCAAACCAGAGCAGGTCCCTGTTGCTGTTGATACCGTCACGTTTAAAATTTCGGGCATATTCGTCCATGACCTTTTCGGTATACCGTTTCAGGTGTTCTTTCATACCCTCCTGGCCATAGAGCCTTTCCAAGTGTGCCAGCTCCTTTTGGCTGGGACTGATATTGATCAGGAAGAACTTGGCCTCGTTCCTGCCTAGCTTCGCATTGTTGCCGTCGAGCGCCCTTCTCACTTCATATGCCTCTACATCCTGACGCTGGCCGTTGAACCACTGTTCGGGCCCGTTCCTGCTTTCAGTACGGTTCTCCTTTTCGAGGTAGTGGACGAGCTTACCGCTGCTCCCTTTGTTCTGGGCCTCTTTCCTGTCCGTTATATTGATGTACATCCGATCCAGTTTTAATTGTTCTATAAAAGATCTATCTGCTTCCTCGTACTGCGTACCAGTTCCTCCTTCTCCATAGCAGAGGTCATCATCCCAAAACCGTCCCTTGTTCGGATGTAGTTCTCCAGAATGAAGCGGAACTGCTCCTTCATTGATTCCTTTGAGGCAAGACTGCCAGAGATCCCATCCAGTGAGCCCAGTGCCACCTTTATGGTATCGGCAAGTCTTTTCTGCCCATCGAGCATCTCCCTGTCCACTTCCAGTACGACCCTGTTATGCTTCTGCTGGCCGTTAAAAAAATCCACGATATTCTTCTGGCTGCGGGTCATCCGGTCAACTTCCCTTTTGATGGGGATCAGCAGGTCGTTCTCCTGAGTCCTGATGAAACCGATGTAGTCTCTGTGCTGCTTGAGCAGCGTGTTCTTGAGCAGCTCGTCGTTAACGTCCTTCGGATCCTTTTTGCTGCGATGAAAATAGTCCACCATCTGTGCGAACACAAGCCGTTGTGGCCTTCCCAGTTTCAGCGCTATCCTTTCCATTTTATGTGCGGTCTGCATATCGTACTTGATCGTCCGCATCGTATTGTCCCGTCCGTTTTTCTGAAGTTCCATTGCTATATCCATTATGCTGTATATCTATATATCCACTGTGCTGGATATATAGCCTATCCGATATATCGGACCCGCCCCAGGGTTCGATTTTCTTTTGTTCTGCCGCTCCCAGCGGCCATGGGAACCCCCGGAGGGTTCCCGAAACCTCCCTCACGGTACCGTGAGGGCAAGCAGGTGAGGCTCTGCCCAACCTCCGCTTGCTCCGATTTTCTTAAGGAAAATTGGACCTTTTGCCCTGTTAGGGGCAAAGGAAGTGCGGTGGAAAAGCGACCGTCGTAAGACGGTCTTCGTCTCCCTCCTCTCAAAGGATGTACCTGCTTCATGGGTGTTTTCTCCCTCCATTCTTTGGAGAGAGGAACAGTATAGGTTGCAACGGAAATACCTAGCCAATCAAAGAGCCTACTGGCATTACAGCCTATTGGAGATCGGGATATATAGAGTGCTATATATCGACCGATCTGTATATCTGGATATACAGCATCATGGACTTTTCTATCGGTATCTTGATAGGTTGATATCATGAGTCCACGATAAATTGATGCACAGAACAGGGTTAGAAGCTTATGTCCTAAATACAGCCTGCTTTCGAAAAAGAAAACAGAAATGATGCTTCGAATTGGCAATCGGTATAATAAAATTGCGGACGGGAAATTAGCATGCTTAACCGCAAAATGTTGATTAGCCAAGGTCATTATTTGCCTCCTTTCCTGCTTTTGATAGCGCCTCACGGATTGCCTGATCAGAGAAGAATACTTTCCGGCCTATCCTGTGGGGAACCAATATCCCTGCCTTCTCCCAATAGTGCATCGTGGAATAAGCGATCCCTAATAACTTTCGGGTCTCGGGCCTTGTCCTGTAACCAATCCCTGAATGGTTCTGTGAAGCTTGTTTCTCCTTACTTTCACCAGAAAGAGCTTCTCTAACTGCTGATCTGACCTCGTTGGATAGAAGCTCCTTGAACTCCGACTCCGAATAACTTGTAAGTACCTGTGCCATACGAAATACGTTTGTATAGCACAATATTCGAAGGGATTCATTAGGGGATTGATCACTATTTAAATCAGACTTCAAATGATTCACTATAGTCTAACTCAATTGGAGTCCAACTTTGGAAGTATAAAATCCGACGATGGTAACACCGAATGCACATACATAAAAAATGGACCTCTTAAATGAATTTTTGAAAAACCGGAAAAAATGAATTAAATTTAGATAGCTGGTTGACTTTTACCCCTAGAAGTTTTAAAGATATGAATAGACCGATAAAATTTAATCTAGATTCACTGGAGATCTGCAAAAGTAGCAAGGCAATAACAGATAACATTACATTCATAATTCCATTTGCAGATTCTCAAAATCAAAAATTCATTGGAGGAAGTGTGTCGTTTCAATGGTACAGTAATTTTCTGTACTTCATGGAACTAATGGAACTATGTTCTGACAAACGGGAAACAATACTATGCGAGGTCCTTGAACCGTCATTGATTATGTTCTTTATGTTTGACGGAGAGTCTGAATTCAGTATGCTCGAAGGCGATTTCCTAAACCATCCTGTAAGAGGGGCATATTACGCAACTTTGAACAATCGGGATGTATATAAGGCAACGTTTGAACCGGGCAAGAATATTATCCTTTATATCTCCCTACGGATGGAATGGATTCTGAGAGAGGAACTGGCACTACCAAATCTGAATAAATTTCTGTCATTTTCCTTAAAGAGCGGAGGTTCGGTAGAATATATGGAAAAACTTTTTATGAGCCGCTCCCTTGCAAAAGAACTCATCAGGATCTGGCATGTACCCCAGCTGGAGGACAATGACCTCGAATCCGCCCTTCTCCCCATGATCAAGAATATTCTGAAAATATATGATAAGGCCCAAGACTACCGTATACATCTATCTGAAATGTCCAACGAGGAAAAAATTCACGAAATACGGGGATATCTCAGGGCCGGTTGTCTTTCTTCTAAGATCACGGATATTCAAAGCCTTTGTAATCGATTCTTCATGACCGAGCGGACATTGAGGCGACTATTCTATAAACTTGAAAAAAAGACGATCATCGATTTTGTGACAGATCATCGGCTAGAACATTCTAAAGTACTTCTCATCCAAAAAATACTTCCCGTGAAGGAGATTTCTAAACGATGTGGTTTTGCCAGTTCCAATTACTTCTGTAGACTTTTTAAGAAAAAATACAACTTCACCCCAAAAACATTCCGCCTGAGAATGGCCCTCTAATAGACCCCATTCTTCTTAAAGTGCCCGGGCTTCATTGCCTGCTATGCTGTTCTCCTTTATTAATAGGATAATTCGGCCAATTATGGTCAAAAAAATATTTTTTTGTCCGAATAGTGATATAATTTGATGATAATTTTGATTGTAATATCTCTAAGTTATAAACGGATCAGCATTCTATGTATGCGGAATCGTCGGAATTACTAATCAATAAATTATGAAAAGGAAGACAATTTTTAATAATAGGTCCCAGATAGGGGTAAATAGTATGATTCTTTTGAGTTTAGTTTTGCTAGCGACGACCTTCTCTCAAAAAGCATTTTCTCAAAAACTCACCTTTACCTTCGACGCTTCCGGGAATCAAATAAAACGGCTGTGGGTATGTATAAATTGTCCTACGGTAAACATTTCAGGATCTGAAGGGGACACTTCTGTTGGTGAAACGAATCTTGAAGTCATTTATATAGAGGACAGTTATCGTCTACATATCGACAAACAGAAAAGAACTGTTCAGGTACATCCAAAAACCGAAAACAGATTTCATATCCCCAAGGTTTCGCTTTTTGATGTCGGCAATAAAAGAACGATAGCCTTGGATCAGCTCAAAAGGGACGACTATGTTGAATTTTCTACAGAAAATCTGATTCCCGGAATCTATCATCTCCGAATTTCTAAAGATGACAAAACATGGACCGAGGTTATTATTAAAAAAGTTAAGGAGGTATAACATGAAAAAGGCGGCTATCATATTATCATTGATCTTCATTATTTGTTTTGACGGTCTTTCACAAAATAGGATCCAAACCGATACGATCGGCCTGGACAGAAGAAAAATATTGACTTTGCACCTGGTAGATTCCATCGCAAAGTTGAATGCTTCAACCTCTCCACAATTCACGACTGATACGCTAAAGGTCCAGCTTTCTGACACCTTGGTCCCTTCTGTCCAGAAAATTTCAGCTCATCAAGCGCTAGTTGCAACTATCAGTGCCGGGAGAACAGAAACCAATCTGGACGTTTCCGCAACAGGCGCGATGAATTATACCATTCCTTTCATCCTACCTCCTGGCATCGATGGCTTCGTTCCAGAGTTGGGGTTGCTCTATAATAGCCAGAGCACCAGAGGTACCGCTGGCTATGGCTGGAATATCTTTGGACTTTCCTCGGTTTCCCGTGTGGGAGCCGCCAAATATTCAGACGACCGTGTGGGAGGGGTCAATTTTGATTTGAATGATCGATTCGCATTGGACGGTCAACGACTCCTTCTAAAAAGTGGAACTTATGGAGGAGATGGGGCTGAGTACCAAACGGAACAGTATTCGAATCTAAAGATAGTTTCCAGGGGAGTCTCTCCATTTGGCGCATCCTTTGGGCCGGCATATTTTGAGGTGTTCTATCCAAATGGCTCAAAGGCCTATTACGGACAGAATGCAAATTCAAGATCAAGGCTCCAATATGGTATTACCTATATGGAAAATGCGCAGGGAGTACGGATCAGTTATGAATATACCACTTATAGCAATAACCTGTTCATTACGAAAGTTCTTTATGGCAGTAGGGGAACAGCTACAGCGCTCAACAGGGTAGAGTTCAGTTATGCCGTCGCAAACCGGGCAGAACAGAACTATGTTGCCGGAACAGGTTTCTATTCCGACAGACGGATCAATAAGGTCAGCGTAATAGCGAACGGAACAAGTTACAGACATTATGTGCCCGTTTATTCTACCGTGGGCACGCTGAACTATGATCGTATGACCGGAATCCAGGAATTCGATGGTCCAGAGACCTCGGCATTTGCACCGATTAGTTTTGAGTACGATAGTACAACTAATATGCTCACGTCCTCAGTAATTTCAAACTTAAGCCTCACTGGAATTGCAAGCAATAACTCTCAGATAATCACAGCGGACTTTACAGGAAATGGAAGCATGGACTTTATTTTGTATCCAACCTCCAAGGACAAATTCTATGCTTTTTTTGACCTGGATCCAGGATCTCCATATATGCAGCTTGGTTATGAGGTGAATAGCGGTACATTTACAAACATATTTCCGACTATCTGGCTAAACCATGAGAATAAAATCTTACCTGGAACCGGCATTTTGCTTGTTAAAAGTGAAGGAGTGAATAAATATAAGTTTGAGACCTACTCATCTGGAACTGTATCTCCTGTTTACTTTCAGTATTCAAAACTTTGGGATAACATACCTTTACATATGGGCTATTATTCTAATTGTGACAATCAATACCATGAAGGAAAGCCAATGAAATTTGAGTTTCTTTCGGGAGATTTTAATGGAGATGGCCTTTCGGACCAGATTGCTGTAAGTTTAAATGAACAAATAATCACTGGGGAATATCCTGACCCAATTTATCCAGGGGAGTGCCACAAAGAATATTCTCAGTCTGAATCATTTGCTTATTTTATTGACTTAGATAGAAGAAAAACTGAGAATTTTGTATTCGAACTCGGATGGGTGAGTTCAAATTTTGATAGTGGAGATAAGTTATTCTCATCAGACTTTGACGGCGATGGGAGAACGGATGTTCTTGTCGTCAAAATTGGTAGTATGCATGTATATTCTCTAATGGGCACTACCAATTACATCGAGCATAAATGGAGCGTGAATGACTCCCGTATTCATAGTAACCAAAAAATATTGGTAGGTGATTATAATGGCGACGGGAAAATGGATGTAATGTTTTCTACAGGATATAATAGTCTCTTTGCTACTTTTATGTCTACAGGTAATGGATTTGTAAAACATGAAAAAAATGAACTTTTTACCAACAAACAAAATACCTGGGACGGAACCAATACAATGAAGCAGTATGTCTTGGTTCCTTCAGATGTAAACAATGATGGAAAAACTGATATAGTTCATAGCGAAAGTACGACATATAACTCGACTTCAACAGGCAATATTGGAGTATCAATCTATCATAATATTGGAATAGATACTAATTATCGACCAGTTTATGGGAATGTCGTTTCCAGCACTCGAACAACTAATGTTCGTCATAATCCTATTCCAATATTCCTTAACCCAGACCAGCAGAATTCAAATCTTGAATACGGTTACATAAGTGACAATTCGATATCATTGTTCCGTTCCGATAAAGATATGATGAAGGAAGGACATCTCTCTACAATTTTTCATGATGGAGTAGACCATTACATCGACTATGCCAGATTAATGGAAGGTACTAACGGCAACGGACTACCCCTATATAATTCCTCCTATTTCCAAACGTTCCCTTATATAGATATCCACTTTGCTCCCCAGTTGTACGTTACGAGTGCTGTAACTAAAAATGCAGCCGGGCAGATGGGACTACAGACCTTTGGGTATGCAAATGCGGTAACAAACGCAGACGGACTGGGCTTCCTTGGGTTCGGAGAGAGCATCAGGAGCAATTTGCACACCGGGGCATCCGATGTAAACCGTACCTATACAATAGGAATTCAGAGTCCACAATTAAGAGGGGCAAACCTCCGTACATTTGTTTCCAAGAACAGCTATATCAGCAGTGCGATAAAGAACATGGCCCTCTCCAGTCCGCCTCCTGCTGGAGGAGTACCTGACGGAGCAACTCTCAGCGATTATATCAGTCGCCAGGATCATCTATACCAGACTAGCACATTGGCCAATAAGACTTTCGTCAATGTACCTACCTACGCTTCTCTAAAAGACAAGCTTTTGGGAACCTATGAGAACCAGAGGTTTACATATGATGTATATTATAATCTTACCTTTCAGAGGACCGACATCAATGGACAGGGGTCAGAAAGGTCTGCTAGGACATATGCAAACAGTACGGGAGCAACCTATTATATAGGTAGGCTGACCAACCAAAAGGACACGACACAGGTAGGAACAGAGATCTATACTACAGAAAAGCAGCTTGTATATACAGGACACCTTCCGACACAGATAAAGGACAAGGGGCACAACACGTTGTTTATCACCCAGGCCCTGACCTACGATGTCTTTGGTAATTTAACGAAACGGATAACGACAACCCCAGCGGACGGATCACGGACCGAAAACATGACCTATGATGCTACTGGGCGGTTCAGGACCAAATATACCGATGCCGATGGCCTATCCGAGAGTTTTATAAACAATTCGGCATCCGGTATGTTGACTTCATATACAGATAGATATAATAGAAATGAAGCCTATTCATACGATACATGGAACCGAGTTTTGACCACTACGGATTATCTGGGGAAAGTGAAGACCAATACCTATACCAAAAACGTGTTCAATACCATCATAACCGCTATGGGAGATGACGGATCTTCAACCGTTACGACTATGGATCAATTTGGCCAAAAAATAGAACAGAGGGATAAAACCGTCCTTGGTACTTTTGAAGGCCGGTCCTGGAAATATGACATATATGGAAGGGTGTATCAGTCCAGTGAAATATCGCCCCCGGGCAATTATACCTTATGGAATACGATAACATTTGACGGCTATGGAAGGACCTATCAATCCACAAAATATACAGGAAGGGTCAAGACATATAGTTATGCCGGTCTAAATATGACCGTAAACGACGGAGTCAAGTCCGTGACGACCTCCCGGAATGGTTTCGATATGGTCACTAGCGTACAGGATCCTGGGGGAACGGTTACGTATTCCTATTTTGCGAACGGAAATCTAAAAACCTCCAATTATGGAAGCAGCGTCCAGACAATTGAGCAGGATGGATGGGGACAGCGAACAAAGTTGGTTGATCCCAGTGCGGGAACTTACCTCTACACATATGACGGATGGGGGCAGGTAAAACAGGAAACTTCACCATTGGGACAGTCCCAATTTGTCTATGACCAGGCGGGGAAACTGTCTACAAGAAATTTTACGGGCACTGCAACCAATATGCAATGGACCTATACCTATGACGCAACCTCAAAGCTTCTTAATAAAGTAGCGTTGGTAAATGCGGACGGCAACAGTTCGACGGATACCTATGCCTATGATACCTATAAACGACTTTCTTCCCAGACCGAAGATAATACGTTCGCCCAGTTCAACAGGACTTTTCTATATGATGCTTTTGGCAGGGTAAACAGTACAAAGATCAAGGCCACCCATAAGGCAACGTCAACTTCCGCTGAAAAAACTGTATTAACACAATATCAGAACGGTCTGATCAAACAGCTGAACCTTCCCACAACACCTGATGGTGGACATATTTTATGGCGAGTGGACTCGCTTAGTCTTCGCGGAGAGTTGACAGCTGCTTCCCAGGGAGTTTCGAGAACATCTTTAAGATATGACATTTATGGATTTCCACAACAGCGCAGATTATACAGGACCACGGGGACACCGACCACGTTGATGAACCTGGGGACTACCTTCAATGTACAGCGGGAATTTCCTACAAACAGGACAAACAGTGCTTTTGATTGGTCCGAATCATTCGGATATGACAACCTGGACAGACTGACCACATTCAATGACAATAATGGTAGCCAGAGCCAGCAATATGATACCAGAGGGAGGATTACCCAAAACACGAGGCAGGGTACCTATTCATACAGCGGGGTCAGCTATAAACAACAGGATCTGACATTGAATACTGCAGCAAGCGCCCATTATCAGACAAAGACTCCCCAAAACATTGGCTTCAATGCCTTTAAGGCGCCTACAGAGATCCACGAGACCGGACATGACCGGATCAGCTTCCAGTACAATTCTTCCCTTGGCCGGGCAAATATGTTCTATGGGGGAGAACAGGCCGATAAAATGCTCAGAAGATATCGGAAGCATTATGCCGGTGACGGCAGCTCTGAAATAGTCCACGACACACAGACAGGCCAGGTTTCCTTTTTCCTATATCTTGGGGGCGATGCCTATTCGGCACCTGCAATCTGGAAGGAGTCCAAGGGAAGTGCTCCCGTTGCTGGAGCCCTTTATTACCTTCACAGGGATTATCTCGGAAGTATAGTCATGATAACAAACCTTACCGGTGGTATTGTCGAGAAAAGGCAATTCGATGCCTGGGGGAATATTGTCAAACTTACTGACGGCAGCAATAATAACCTTACCAAGTTCGCCATCCTGGACAGGGGATTTACAGGCCACGAGCACCTGTTGAGCGTCGGACTGATCAATATGAACGGGAGGCTATATGATTCGAGGCTCGCTCGATTCCTTTCTCCGGATGGATTTGTCCAGGACCCGTTCAATACCCAGAACTATAACAGGTTTGCCTATGCCCTTAACAACCCTTTGATTTATGTCGATCCAAATGGAGAATTCTTCTTTATTCCCATTCTCACAGGAATATTTTGGGGAGCTATCATCGGCGCCGGTGTTGGGGCGGTTTCCTATACTGTACAGGCAGCAATCACAGGGAACTGGAATTGGAGCGGTTTTGGAAATGCAGTCGCAATGGGTGCATTTGGGGGAGCAATTGGAGGAGGTTTCAGTGCGATCGGCACCTCCGGTCTCCTCGGTTCCTTTGGGAATACATTTGGTTACAACATGCTTTCTCAGACTGTGAGCTCGGTAGTGACCAACTCTATGTACGGAGGCGAAATAAACCTGGCCTCTGTTGCCGGAATGGTCGCCGGCGGTTTGGTCGGTTCTGCCATTCCTAAATTCAATCCCATTAAGGGTTCTGGTTTTGGGACAGGTGTGAAGAATTCACTTTTGGAATTGTCTTATTCAGCGGGAAAGGGAGCATTGACCGGAGCCACTTCAGGGGCTGTTCAAAAAGTTTTGGGAAGTGATGATAAAAACATAATTTTGAACAGTGCTATCGGGGGTGCAATTGGCGGATTTTCAAACACTTTGTTCAATATCGGAGTTATGGGACCTGCAATGAGTTTCAATGATAGTTATATTCCGCATGGAAAAGATAGGCCGATCCACAGAACTGGTGGTCTTGCTGATTGGCTGGGAGGAACAGGAGTATCACTAGGGAGAAATGCATATGGAAGTAATTTTGAAGAAGATTATGTCAGAATTGAAGAAAGTCACCATTATTTACAACAGAAACAGTTAGGGTTTGCTAATTTTTATAGAAGGATTCTTTTAGAGGCTCTTAAATTTGGTACACAAGGAGTTTACGATACTAAAGGAACATTAGAATATCAAGCTCAAAAAGTTTCTTACGATTATCGTGATGGAAGACCTTATAATCCAACTCCTTTAAGATAATATTTAAAATACCCAATTATGAAAGATAGGTTATTGATATTGAAAGTTATCGCTATTTTAACATTTGGAACATTGTTTTCATGTGAAGCTAATAAATATGTCCTTATTAATGGAGGACGTCAATTTTTTCTTAAAAATAATTCTGAGTGTAAGTTGGAGATAAAATCTCATTTTATAAGAGAAGCGTTCCTCATATTTGAATTGAGTCCTAAAGGATGTGACCTTGAAATAAGCAATGTTGATGAATGGATTGAAAATTTAATCAAAGTAAATGGATTGCCCCCGGGAGCAATCAAGTTAAGTAAAAAGGTAGATATTTCTAATCGTAAAGTTTTAATTTCAAACGGGCAGACTTTAAGATTTGATCTTGTAAAGGAATCTAAGACATGGAATGATGGAAAAATGGACTTTATTTTCCCAAAAAACAGTAATATTCTCGGAAGTGGAAAGCCTTTTTTTAGAGAAACGAGGGCTTTGTCATTAGAAGTTGGCAAAATGAGATTTATTTTTTAATTCCTATCTGATGATTTCAAGCTGTACTTTGGATGGCTTCCAAAGGTTAAAAATACTTACATTTCAAATTACCAAAACGATCATGAAACGTTTTATAATTGTGTTTATGCTATTCTATAGCATGAATATCTATGGGCAGGTTCAAGAATTTAAAGATATTCCAAAGGATATTTTGGAGAAGCTCGATTCATTGGGAAGCGATGGTTCTCTGTTGCTTAATCCAAATGAGAGTGCCTATTTCAATGTATTATTTGAAAGCCTCAAACGAGGTTTTGATTTTACCAACAAAAAAATCGCTTTTTTTAGCGGGAGCAACGGTGCAAATTTAAGCGACAAGTTCAACTATTTTAAAGATGAAAAAGATAGATATAAACGCAATCTGACCATAACCTACAGTTCATTGAAAATCTTTAATACCGAACAAAAAAGAGATCTGGTGGATATGATGCTGTAATTATATCTTGGAGTAAGCTATCAGTGCCGATAGATAAAATTGTTGATAGGCTGAGGAGGGAAATTAAGGTGACAAAACCTAATGCCGATTCATCGTCCAAAAAAGGAGGGATATAATTTTTGGCAATCGTACTAGTTATAAACCTTATTTTCACAAACCCAAATGCACCAAAGGAGACAAAGAGAAAATTCCACTGGATATCTTTCCTTTCCATTCATAGAAGTAGGCTTGCCCCCTTTTGATAATTACCTTCTTGCTCCTTGGCATCCTTTCCTTGTCCAAAGGTTGTATGACAGTGATTTCGAAATGGTTGGCGTGGGGATTATTGACTTCAATTTCGATAACTTTCTCAAAACCGTACGAATATATCCCTAACTTGGAAACTTCCTGCCCCGGAAAGCTAAATATTTTCGTTGAATCGATAACCACCTGCTTTCTTATTCTCGGAGAAAACATGCAATGTCTATTGTGTGGAGAATGGACTATGTTCCGGTAGTTTTTTCTTTTGTTGATATATATGGAAAGTAATTCAAAATTGAACGGAGATATGCTGACCCTCTTATTTTTCTCATAAGTTTCCAAATAATAGCTGATCTTCAGTGAAATAGAATCATTATTTTTTTTGACCGATTTTTCCAGTACAGTTATTTTGGGTAATCTCTTTTCCAGATGTGGGTTTAAAACTACTGTATCTCCCTGTAATTTCCAAAAACCGCTGCTGGTAAAGGTTTCAAAAGTATAAGGAAAAATAGGATCGGCTTCAATAAGCTCAAATGTGCTGTCAGGTTTTAGGGTCAGGCGGGTAGAATAATCTCCATACGTACCATAAAAAGGTTTGGAAGTTTTCTGAGCAAATACGGAGAATATCAGCGAAAAATAAAGAAGAGCTGAAAAAAACACCTTTATCATAATCTATTTTTACTTTGGTTTGTTATGGATATGATACAAATATATCACAAAATATTCACTGGATTTACTCTCCCTTCCCCTGAAACGAAAAAGCTATTTATACAAGTGATTTAGAGAACAATTAAGCGTGTCGAAAACGAAAGAAATCCCACTCCCATTGTTCCCTCTTATTTTTTTCTCAGGCTGTTGATGAATTCACCATTCTTTAATTCGATATCACATAGAGTTTTTATATAATCAAAAACTGTCCTTTCATTTTCGGCCTCATAGGCTCTAAGTTCTGCCGAACCTATGGAATTGAACAGTTTGTAATATCGCACGGCAGTATCTATTTTCAGCGGTTCCCCTTGCAATATCCTACAAAGTATTTTGACCCGCTGTTCGTAGCCGAGCTTTTCGTTCCAAATGGCATCGTCCAAAAAACCGAGCTTGTAAAGGTAGTACATGCGCAGCTTATTGTTTTTTATGGATTCGGTTGCCTCATCCTTGTCACTGTCCACAAACTTTGAGAGTTGCTCCCTGAGCTCACTATTGTCTTTTTTGACCGATTGGACTGTCTCCCAGTCTTCTCCGCTTTTCTTCTTTAGTTCACTAACTTCTGCTCTGGAACCTGAAAGAAGGGTAGATAGCTCTAGGTTCGTTTTTTCCATTTCCGAAATCTGGCGCTCAAGTTCCTTGATCTTCCTTTCCCTGGAATTTCGGGGGTTGTCCAATATTTTATTCAGACACTGGATCAGATAGGATCTCGTATCTGCCGGTCTGAAATCTATAAAGTAAGTTTCCCGAATGTCCTCCTCATCCTGAATGATATCGAAGATGATTCCCTTTGCGCTCATTTCCTTAAGCATCTCCCGGTAACGACCAAATTTTTCTATATCGATCTTTACTCCAAGCTTCTTGGCTCCCTTCTCCGGTTCGGACGCTTCCAAATGATCAAGAATGGGTGTGAGCTGCTCAGTGATCTCCTTTTCGTTCTGCTCGAACGTACTTCCATTTATCAGGTTATCTACCATGCCCTGGAACGTACCGTCATGGATTCCCGAGAAAAAATCCATCCATGCCGTGGAGAAGTATTTTTTTGTCGATATATCATCCCATGACTTACCATTCTTGCTCTGGATAAAGACTCTTGGAAACCACAGTATATCCTCGAGGTTCGATAAAAATTGCTGAAATTCTTTCATGTCCATATCGATCTATTTTTTGTTATTCTTTTCCAATGCCATCCTTTCAGTAACCGTGTCCAATATGAATTGTGCATTTTCTTCAGGGGTCATACGGATATATTTAAAGAAGTTGGCCTCTGTTGTATGTCCCGTGATCTTCATGATGGTCTGGGCCGGAAGCCTGTAATGCTTGTACATGTTTGTAGCAAAAGATCTCCTCGCCGTATGTGTACCCATTGCATCATGGAAAGGGATCGTTATTTTGACCCTTTTACCGCCGTCGGGAACCGATATTGTCACGGGATGTGCAAGCCCGGCCATTTTTCCGATGGTCTTGATATAGTCGTTCAACTTCTGGTTGCTGATCGGTTTTGGGTAGCGGTAGGTTCCATCTTCCTCACGGTACCTTTCCAATATTTCACGGGCGGCGGGCAATATCGGTATGGCGACAAAGACTCCCGTCTTTTCCGTTTCGATATGGATGAAGTTTCCTACGACCCGGGCCTTTTCCTGCAGAACAGAATAGTCCTGGAAGCGGAGTCCGGTCCATCCGCCCTGTAGGTAAAGGTCCCGGGCATTGATCAGGCCGGGATGTCCGGTAAGATCAACCGCAGCGATTGCCTCCAGCTGTTTGATATCATTGTAGACCGCATCGGTATCCTCCTCAACCTTGATAAAGCCCTTTGACCGATAGATATCCGAACCGTGGAGTTTCTCTTCTTCGGATTCCCGCATGAACAGTTTGATGTGCTTGATGACCTTGCCGAAATAGTTCAGCGAGAAACGGGAGTCCTCAAACATATAGCTCCGGATATCGTGATAGAAATCCATGGTGATATCCTCAAAGTGGAGTCTCTTTTTTTTACGTGTTTTGATATAGTCCTTAAGAAGTTCAAGTGTTCCCTCATATGATAGTATTGTATTCTCACGGTAGGGAAGTCCCTTTCTTGGTCCCTTGATGATCAATCGCTTTCCCTCACGGCTCAGTCTGATCTGCTTTTCGAAATAGGAAAGCAATGACAGGTCAGCTTTTTCCTCCTCTGGCCTATTTTCTCCGTTTCCATTGATCACATTTATGACCTGCTGTTTGAATGACTCCTTGTTGGGATAGGATCTAAAGTTGGAAACATGTTCCCTGTAACTGGTTTCGACGACCGACCTGACAAAGGAGACCCGCTCGGAAATGGCCTTGGCTTCCTGATGGTCAAGCCCTTTCAGCCCACCTACAGGCTTCTCTTTCTCGGGGTTCCATTTGGACGGAAGGATCTTGCCGCCTGTTGGGATCTTGACCACGGGCTTGCCGTTGAATTCTACGAAACAGGTGATCGGTGTAGCTTTGGTGGAACCGGCCTCCCTTAGCCTGAAACTGATCCCACATTCTATCTTGACTGTCTTTACCATGCTGATCGTGGTTTATAACGGTTAAACAATACGACAAGGTACCAAATAAAGTGCTCAAAAGGAAGTTTTCAGGGGTTCTTGCCGGGGTTCTTTTTGGTGAATTTTAGAGAATCACAGAGAATCGTAAAAAACAAAAACCGCATTTAAATATAATTAAACGCGGTTTTTGAATCTCATTGGCCCTCTTTGGAGCCTCTCGGTAGCCCGTAGGGGAACCGAACCCTTTGAACATCTTTTTCTTTATCAGCACTTTACAAACCGTTTATTTGCCGACTCACCGAATAACTCACTGGTTTGACATACGTTTTAGCTGCAATTGCTATATGAATTAAATATAAAGAATCTATATGGTTAAAACAAACTAGATTGGTATTGAAAATTCGTGCGCAGGTCCATTTATTTGAAATTTACCGATTCTGTTTTCAATGGAGAACAAAATTTCCTCATTAAAATATCCGAAGGGTTATCGGAATAAAAACTTGTCGATTCCTATTTCAAGACAACTGCCCGGAAGGAAGACAACGTGTGGGATGCCCAATGGATTCATCAAAGGGAGTTTTATACCAGAAGGCCATAAGCTGGAATTTCGCCTGTACAATCGCAGGATTGCGTACTGCAAAAGGAACCTGTAATGCGCAGACAAATCTATAGACTTTCTTCTCCACCGTTGCAACTTACGTTTGAACAACTATTTATACGATTCTGGCGGGAAATCCATGATTAAGGTTCTCTGCTCGTTAAGGTACGAGAGACACTTTCCCGCGAATGAATTTAAATTGACCCTACAATTATGGCCACAATGGAAAGCAGGTCTTCTATGCCAAACGGTTTAGCAAGGAACACATCCGCTCCAGCCTCCAACGCGGTTTGCTGTCCGTCTTTATTAGCAGACATACATAATATAAAGGTATTTTGAAGTTGGCCGTGATCGCGAATATTTCTGATCAATTGTTGTCCAGTCAACGTTGGCATCGAAAGATCGACAATCAAAAAATTTATACTTTCATTCAATAATCGCCGTATCACATTCGGACTGTGACTTTCTGTCGAGATTTCAGCGTTTACATTTTCCTGAAGGATCGCCTCCAATGTATTGAGTATGACAATTGGGTCATCATAAATTAATATCTTATTTAGTGCCATTTGAAATCTGGATGAATAGTTTTGCGAATAACATTCTCCTTAACAATAATATGCTTTAAGAAGATAGTGTGGTAATTTCTAAAAAAAACGGAGCAAATTTTCTTTGCCCCGCTATATCCTCGATGGTAATATTTTTCGTCAGGGATTTATCGTGCTACACGGACATTTGTCGCATTAAGGCCTTTTTGACCTTGCTCGACATTGTAAGTTACGCTATCGTTTTCACGGATGTTGCTCATGAGTCCTGTCGTGTGGACAAAAATATCAGCACCGCCATTTGTGGGTGTGATAAAACCGAAACCTTTAGTTTCGTTAAAGAATTTTACTGTTCCTTCTTGCATTGTATTATTGTTTTATTGATAAATTATTCGATTATTGTGCTATCGGCACCTGAAAGCCGATCAGTTTTTGGATTTTTGCCAGCATCGGTCTCTCATCTTCACTACAGAATGAAACGGCTTTCCCTTCATTTCCCGCCCGTCCGGTACGTCCTATACGGTGTACGTATGTCTCGGAATCTGCTGGGAGATCGTAGTTGATGACCTGCGGAAGCTCTTTAATGTCAATTCCCCTAGATGCAATATCTGTGGCTATAAGTACATTGATCTTCCCATTCTTAAAGGATAGAAGGGCGTTTTCCCGGGCGTTCTGCGACTTGTTGCCGTGTACACATGCTGTCTGTACCCCGCTTCTTCCGAGTGACTTTGCCAGCCGATCTGCACCATGCTTGGTGCGCATAAATATAAGTGTCTGTATGTTTTTTTCATCAAGCAACATCTTGGTCAACCGTTTTGTCTTCTGGTTCTTGTCTATAAAGAATACAGACTGACTTACCTTTTCAGATGTCGAAGATATGGGAGAAACAGTGACCTCAACAGGTTGATCCAAAATTTCTCCGGCAAATTTTCGTATTGCACTGGGCATGGTTGCTGAAAACAGCAACGTCTGCTTTTGGGCAGGAATGCGTTTCAATATTTTTTTGATATCGTTGACAAAGCCCATATTGAGCATATTGTCTGCTTCGTCAAGAACCAACCGCCGGACTGAACTGAGGTCTACATGACCCTGGTTGACTAAGTCCAACAAGCGTCCGGGAGTGGCCACAAGTATATCCACACCTTTTTGCAAACGGGATACCTGTTTAGACTGGGAAACACCTCCATAAATGACCGTATGTTCGATGGGTAGATATTTACCGTAATCTGCTAAACTCTGGTCTATCTGCAAAGCTAACTCCCGTGTCGGCACCACTATCAATGCGCGCGGCTTTTTGCCGGTATATTGTTCAGTAGCTAATAAATGTAGAAGTGGTATTGCGAAAGCCCCGGTCTTTCCGGTTCCTGTCTGTGCACAACCTATTATATCCTTACCTTCAATAATATAAGGAATAGATTGCTTCTGTATGGCGGTAGGTGCAGTATGTCCTAATCCGTTGATAGCTTTTAAAAGCGGAGCTATGAGCCCGATGTTTTTGAAATCCATTGTTTTCTGTTGACTGTTTTTCTTATTTCTATCGTTGATCAATTGGAAATAAGATTATACCTATTATAAGACAAGGCGTTGCTTACACATGCAGTAAGGCAATTTTCGTTTTGTTAACAGAAATATATGGGAGACTTAAAAATCGGAACCTAAATGTCGCGTAGCAGATTAATGCTATATATTATTGATAACTTTAAAATGGAGACTGAATAAACTGAACTGAAAGTGAGGCTATAACCAGACTGGCCAGAAAAATCGTAGGCAGAGCCTTGTGTTGGGGTCAAAACTACAACTATATTTCCATATATGCAAATTTAATATAACCCCCTAGGGAATGTACTGTCTGTGAAAGATAATACGATCTACCTTGACATGGCATGAATCACTTTGACATGGGATCGGAATGCGCTCCAGAAAGAACTGAACTCCGTGTACTGTATGCCATATTCCCTGCATGTCTCCTGTACGATACGGTTTAGAGCGGGATAATGCACATGGCTTACCTTTGGAAAAAGATGGTGTTCTACCTGAAAATTCAATCCTCCCAACAACCATGTCAGTATTTTACTTCCTGTAGCAAAGTTGGCCGTGGACTGGATTTGGTGGACCATCCATTCCTCCTCAACACGGGACTCCTCTATGGTCTTAAACTCGGTGCCTGCGACCACGTGTGCGAGTTGAAAAACAGTGGCAAGGCTCATGCCGCACACAGCTCCGGCAATCAACAGACCTACTAAAGTCGGCACCAATCCGACACTCCATATCGGGATTATCACGAATAAACAGAAATGCAACACTTTACTGATCCAAAAAATGACTTTTTCCTTTACGGGGAAGTGAAACTTGTCGGAGGTTAGCCCCATTCTGCCCCTTACGTATTTTTCATAATCCTGAAAGAAAATCCATGCCAGATAGGACACGCCGTATAATATAGGGAAGTAGAAGCGTTGGTAACGATGGTGTTTCTTTAATTCCTGATCGTGATGGATGCGCATAAACTTGATTTCGATATCATGATCCTCTCCATCGATATTCGTGTAGGTATGATGGGCGATGTTATGTTTTATTTTCCAGAAATATATGTTGCCCCCCAAAAGGTTGAGCGAATAAGATAGTACGCTGTTTACACCCTTATTGTCAGAAAACGAATTGTGTCCGGCATCGTGCATGATGTTGAAGCCGATAGCGGCGAGGTTTGCGCCAAAAAGTATACATAACAGGACGCTGATAGACCAGTGTATGGGCACGAAGACCAATACGACATATAAGATTACGAATGTCGCTAACAGGATAGTTGCTTTCAGAAAAAGCTTTCTGTTGCCTGTTTTTTTCTGTGAGGTACTTTTGAAGTATTCGGATGTTTTTTGTTTTAGGGATTTAGAGAACAATGTATTTACATTATTGAATTTAATGGTAGGGTTCATTGATTTAAACGGGAGGGGATATTGTATTATTTACTGATTACTAACTTATATTTTTTTTTCTACAGACGAGCTGTTTCTGCTAAGATAGAAATTTTCTATTTTTAGAACAAAAAGCAGCAAAAAATAATGCAACTACCAAGTTATCCCCCCCCGGTACAGCCGTTTAGATATACATTCATGATCATAAAAGCTTTTACCATCTGTACGTTACAGCATTGAGATTCATCCCTGCACCCACAGAAGCAAACATGACTAGGTCCCCCTCAGAGAGCTGGAATGGATCTATCTGACCGTTTGATACCTGATGTAACAGAGTCGGAATGGTAGCCACCGAACTGTTGCCCATGGTCGATATATTCATAGGCATTATATTTGTCGGCAGACGGTCTATGCCGTATAATTCAAAGAATCTTTTGACAATCGCCTCATCCATCTTTTCGTTTACTTGGTGTATAAGGATCATCTTTAGGTCTTCGATTTTCTCTCCGCTACTGTCCAGACATTCTTTCATAGCCTGAGGGACATGCTTTAGTGCATATTCGTAAACTTTACGGCCTTTCATCTTGATAAAGCGCGGATCTGTCACATCGCCAGTATTGGAGCCAGCAGAATAGATGTATTGCAGTTCATCTGAACTGTCAGAGCGGACGGCCGTACCTATTATACCGTTTTTGCCGGATGTGTCGCGCTTCATGATACATGCGCCTGCACCGTCAGAAAATATCATACTGTCCCTATCCGTGAGGTCCAGTACTCTCGATAAGGTCTCACATCCTACGATAAGACAAGTATCCGCTACTCCTACTTTTATAGCTTGATCTGCATGTATAACACCCTGTAGCCATCCCGGACATCCGAATATGATATCGTAAGGGATACACTTCGTATTTCCAATCGCTAGTTTATGCTTGATACGGGATGCAAGCGATGGCACCATATCACGCGGCGCTCCGTTGTATTTCATATCACCGTAATTGTGGGCGACAATTATCATATCTATGGATTCCCGGTCTATTCCTGCGTTAGCAATGGCCTGCTGTGCAGCTAAAGCACCCATGTCGGACGCTGTCATTCCCTCAGGCACATACCTCCTACGCTCTATGCCGGTGATCATACTAAATTTTTGTATTATTGTCTCTGTAGGCTGTTCGATTGCTTTCTGATCTGTACCAAAAAATGAACGGACAGTAAACAATTCATTTGGAACGTCTATAGTAGGTATATATGCTCCGGTAGCGATAATTTTTGATGCTGACATTTTATTTTCGACTCTTTAATTGAAGTGATAGAGGAAGACAACGTCTCCCACATACGCTGGTTTAGCATAGCCTTTAATTGCGAGCTTCGCCTGAATTACAGCTTTTACAGTTCCCCTCAGGTTCGTAATTGATTTCACTGTGGCCTGTAGCTGAACTTCGCTGTCGACCGGTACGGCCTGTCCAAACTTGAATTGCTCTATCCCATAATTGATCTCCATTTTTACGTTCCGCACATCTGCGATCTGCTTCCACAAATAGGGTATCAAGGACAGCGTTAGATAACCATGAGCTATGGTAGATTTAAAAGGGCCTTCACTTTCAACCCTTTCCTTATCAACATGTATCCATTGATGATCCAATGTTGCTTCAGCAAATCTGTTGATTTGCTCTTGGTCTATCTTATGCCAGTTGGAAATCCCTAAAATCTTCCCTTCATGGGATTTATATTCTTCAAAATTGTTGATGATTACCATGTGTCTGTATAATATTAATAGATATTGCCAATTTTATACACAAGTTTAAAAAAAGAAGGTGTAATCAGCAAATTTCGAGTTCTACCAAATTTATTTTTTTATCACTATCAAACGGATAAACACACAAATGAGTAATATTCCTTCATAAAACATTGTTTTTCAATATGTTTTTATAAGAATACAAAAACTCACCTCTCTGTTTTTCAGAACAATTCTGTCTGTATCCAAGGTGGTTTTCTTCGTTTTTTCTGTTTCGTGTAAGTTCTCCTGCTGTTCTGTACCATCCAAAATATTTCCAGATGGCTGATTAAATGAATCCTGATGAGTGCCGCAATGGTAGAAAATGCCTTTTTGCTCTTTGATTTTACACGTAGAACTTGCAACAGTAGCTGTGCAATCAGGGTACACCAAATTTGGGTTTTGATGCCGTTTTCTGTTTCGGAATAAAAATAATGTAACTGGAAGTTTTGGTTGAGTTTTTTGAACAATAGTTCAATGTTCCAACGAAGTTTGTACAAAAAAGCGACTTCTTCCCGGCTGATTTCAAAATTATTGGTGATAAACTCAAAAATCCGCCCTTTATCATCCCTGTAGTTTACTTTTCTGAGGCATAAAGTCTTTTGCTTATTGTCTTCTTTGTAAATGAGATGAACGTGCTCTTCCAGCAAAACACCGGATTCTCCGTCTTGCAACTCTTGTCTGAAGAGTTCTTCCTCTACTTGATATACCGCATTTTTCTTCAATCTGCACACAAAATTGACTTGTTGCTCCGTCCAATGGGCAAATTGTAGGTAATGATTGTAAGCTCTGTCAAAAACAATCATGCTGTGGGCTGCCAGATTCAAATACTGAAGAAAATTTTTGTCGTGCAGTTTAGCTTCGCTGATTTTCACAAATTCAGGCGTATCGCTGTGGGCATCTGTCATCATGTGTACTTTCAGTCCGCCTTTTTTCTTTCCTTCGTTCTTGGGGTTTCTGCCTACTCCTTTCATAATGTCTGAAAACAAGCGTATGGTACTGGAATCGAAGATGAAAAGCTTGGCAAAAGAAACATTATCAATATGGCTGACCGACAAAACGGACTTGAAATGTTCCAATAACATAAAATAGACATCCTTGAAAAATTCATTGTCCCTGCCCCGAAGCCCATCGCCTGCCGTGCTCTTGGCGGGAGATTTTTCCATTCCCAAATAATTGAGTTTCCCTGCCAAACCTTGCATCCCATCGCATATTTCACCCATAGAATCGCATCGGCTGAATATGCCGAAAAGCATCGTCATCAAATGCGTCCACGAATCAAATGTTTTATAATATCGGTCTGATTGATGCTTGTTAACCAATAAATCAAACTTGTTGCGGGGGATAAATTGCAATATTTGTTTGAAAATTGGCTGACCGACTAAATTCTTTTCTGTATTTTTATGGCTCATATTTTTAGTGTGTAGTAAAACTAAAGTATGAAAAAAGGAGCTACCTGAACAGATGGCTCCTTATATTTTTTTGTCGGTTAGTAGTGATTAAATTTTATTATTAATGTATCCCATTGTAGCATTGGTATTGCTACTGATGCTTGCGGGATTGCCGATAACCACAGAATGATCAGGAATATCGAAATTCACATAAGCGTTCGGTGCGATCAGAACATTGTTGCCAATTGATATTTTTCCCACCAACACCGCGTTTGGACCAATCCACACTTCGTCACCAATCACAGGAACGCCCTCATTTTTTCCACGGTTGGCTTGGGCAATCGATACGCCTTGTGCGATGTTGCAGTTTTTTCCAATTTTCGCTTTTGGGTTGATCACCACGTTTCCCCAATGTCCCAAATAAAAACCCTCTCCAATTTGTGTTTCCGGATAGATTTGGAAGCCGTATTTAATTTGATGATGCCTTAAAACTAATCGCCAAAACATTCCTAATACAGAGTTTTTCCTGTAATGCTGGGTTTTCCGTAAGATATAGATAAAATGCAAGTTGGGATTGATGCATTTTGCCCAAATTTGCAAAGGAGACAGCCAATTTCCGCTTTCCCTATAAAAATCCTTCTGGATACTAGTGTGATTACTTTGCATAAGACAAAA
The DNA here is from genome assembly GCF_051951495.1 of Sphingobacterium lactis. Classification (GTDB taxonomy): domain Bacteria; phylum Bacteroidota; class Bacteroidia; order Sphingobacteriales; family Sphingobacteriaceae; genus Sphingobacterium; species Sphingobacterium lactis_A. Next base: position 272,609 of record NZ_JBNHAS010000003.1, read on the forward strand.
TTAAAGATTATCGATGATTTTTTGAATGTGTTGCACAGATTTTTCGAGGGTAAATGGCATTTGGTAACCTTTCATATTTTCCAGGTATTTGTCGAAAGATTCGGGATTTTCAAGTGCTTTTTTCATTCCATCATAAATTCCCTGTTCGGAATTTTCTACAATAAGTCCTAATTTTCCGTTTTCCAGCATTTCGCTAACTCCCGAAACTTCGGTGGCGATAATTTTCTTTTTTAAAGTAATTGCTTCAAATAAAACCGTCGGAAAACCTTCATATCTCGAGCTCAGAACAAAGAAATCCGCATTCCGAAAGTGCGGATAAGGATTGTCGGTAAAGCCCGTCATATCTGCAGTATCGACCACACCAAGATCAGATTTCAGTTTTTTGATGTTTTCAAAATCATAACCATCACCAACAATTTTGAGTTGGTGATTAAATCCTTCTTCTAGAAGTTTTTGATGTACTTTCAACAATCTGTCGAAACCTTTCTGCGGAAAAACGGTTCCTACAGAGACGAAAACGGGTACTGCGTTCGATACTTCCTGCTTTTCTCTTCCGGCTTTTTGCAAAATTTCTTCAGTATCCAATGGATTATAAACGCGGACAATCCGGCTCTTTTCATCCTCATTCTTTGCGAGTGATTCAAAATCTTTCTGAATATGCTGGGAAATCACCATTATTTTATCAAAACCGAAAAACTTCCGGATTTCGTTGTCGGTGTAGTTGTGAAAATGAGTTTTGCGTAAATCATTATGAATCCAGACGATTTTTTTTGAATTCTTTAATGGCGAATTTAATATTTCATCGCGAAATCCGTGGATTGCAGCAATTTCGATGTCGTATTTTTTATTCTTTAAAATCGTGGAGTAGAGCAGTTTCGGAAACTTCTACAAAACAAACTGATACATCACGCGGAAAACTTTTACCGGAATATCCTGAAGCCGGTTGGTGGTAATCATCTCGCCTTTGTTCAGGTAAATAACATTAATCCAATCTGGGATTTCACTCAGATATTTTCCGGAATACAAATTCAGTAGAAGATCAATTTCGTATTTATCGTCCGGAAGTTTTTTAAGAAAAGTCGCCAAAACTTTTTCTGCGCCGCCATGACGCAGAGAACCGATTCGGACGAGGATTTTCTTTTTTTTCATGCTAAGGAAACCGTCTTTGCAAACTTAATTTTCATCAAATATACGTTTAGTCTTTTTTAAATTTTTATTTTTGCAGCAAATTTTAATGGAAATGGAAATTGATCTTGAAAGAATCACCGAGATGGAAAATGCCTTGAACCAAACCGACCAGTTGATCAAGGAAATGGAAAATCTATTGAAAAAATGGGAAGAGAACCTACCCAATTACCAAAAACTTTATAGTTATTACTACAGCGAAGAATGGAGCAAAGATTTCGAAGCGGCGAACGAAAATAGATTTCCAGTCGGTTTCCCGCACGGTGTTTTGAGTGAAGATGCGGCTTACAATACGTTGGGAGATTTCCGCGAACTGTCGCTAAGAATGTTGAAAATTGGCGTTAAGGGCGTGGAGTAGAATTTTTCACAGGTTTGTAGGTGTGCGGAAGATTTTTTTGGAGATAATCTTCGAGTGCTTTTCGGTTTTGTTCCAATTCTCGCGGATACATCACATTGTTCGTCAGCAATCGTTCGCCATATTCATCAATAGTACAAATGAATTTCGCGGGACTTCCAACATAAACCGAATTATCTGGAACAGAAGAACTTACTACGCTTAAAGAACCGATAATACAGTTGTTTCCTATGGAAACTCCCGGCATGATAACACTCATATTTTTAGTGTGTAGTAAAACTAAAATATGAAAAAAGGAGCTACCTGAATAGATGGCTCCTTATATTTTTTTGTCGGTTAGTAGTGTTTTTTTATAATATGTATAAACTTATTTCTGTACAACACTCATCTAAGTTTGGGGTGAACAACGCTGTATAAGTCCCTCGAATTCTTCTTGGCTAAGGTTTAAATTGTGGATATTCCTCTGAACCTGTTTTAATCGCTTCAATCTGAATTTTTCTCGGTCAGCACTTATTCTTTGAGACGAATATTCTTCAGTCCTCGTGATCATGTTCCATATTATGATCGCAATTTTCTAGCTGTTGCTGTCACAGCTGCTACACGCCCCTTTTTGAACGCTATTCTTTTAAAGAAGGGTAACAGATTATGATCCTTCTGCTTACCGATAGAATTTGCTACGCGTCTTAGCGCTATGGCGATAGTATTTTAACCTTTTCTATCCTTGCTGCTCAGTATACGCACACCGCTGACCTTATTGTTTGGCACTAACCTAAGCCATGATGCAGAACTTTTTGCCGTTGGAAATTTATAGATGTCATCGCCTAGGTTGGTCATCAGGCATAAAACCGTATTATTGCTTACTCCGCTAATGGCGAAGAGATCTGTACGAAAAAATTGGTAGGCCATTTTTGCGATATTAAAAGATGGTGCATTCTTTGTTTTTTTTTATTGTATCCTTTAAATCGCTTTTCCTCTTCTTTGGTTAATACTCTATTAGGGGTATATGAAATAAGAATTTTTCCAATCACATCATCGCACGCTTCAAGGGATTTGTTAAAATAACGGTAGAGATCCAAACATGCCTTAAGTTCGAACAATAATTCCGACCTCCATGTTCCTTCCAACGAATTTGCGACTTCCTCTCTGGTCTTTTTTATACGTATGTCAATTAAAGAAGATAGATACTTAAGGGCTCTTTTTCCAGTCAGTATCGCCTCGATAATATTCATATATGACCTCCCGGTAATATCCCGCAGCGCTATATCCAGTCTCACATTCATTAACCGAAGAGCTTTTTGCATTTTGAATGTATATCGCGCAATCTGTTCGATTAGATGTTGGCGATGGTTAAAGTAGGTTCTCAGTTCCTCCATAGTGTCATTGGGCAAACAGCTTACCGATAATAAACCCAACGAATGTAGCTTTCGAATCCAGATAGCATCGATAACGTCGGTATTCTTTCTTTTAACGTTCTTTGTCTGGTTTCCAGAAACTAAAATTACTTCGAATCCGCATCGCTGTAGAAAACTAAAAAGTGTCTGCCAATAGCTGCCGGTACTTTCTATTGCCACTGTAGTAATATTATGGCTATGAAGATAGTCGGTCATTTTATTATGATCTTTTGCATACACTCCAAAGGAGCATACATTGTCAATATTTTGATCTACAGCAACAACGTGCATAGTCGATCCAACATCAATACCTGCAGCTTTAGGATTGACGATCTGTAGGGAAATAGTGTTCTTTTCCATGATTTATTGATTAAGAAACTAAGGGAATATATTTTCTGATCAAAAATTTTCTGTACGGGATTCCACTGCGGATCACCAAATAATTCGTCAAATGCCTAATTATAGCACATAGGTTTATATATCCGAACCAGATTTCAGGAAGGGCTCAATTATAGCACCATTTAGATTTCCGGTTTCCACCAAAGTTTTAGAACCAATTTAGGAATTAGCAAGGTAAGTTGTCTTCTTTATTCGATTGAGAAATCGAAATATTGTGATTTTAGGACAAGTTAATAGAGCAAGCGGAAGTTGGGCAGAGCCCTACTTTGCTTGCCGTATGCGCTGCAAACGGGGTTTTGGGTATCCTCCGGGGATACCCTTATTGCCTGACGGCTTCAAGAAAGTCGTTTTTGGTATACTCTAAGGTATACCGCAAAGACTTTTACAGATATATAAATAAATCATGATATCAATATACATTTAGATGGATATATCATTATATCACGAAACCAGTTTTACAACTTTTTATTAAATTTGGGTTATGTCGTCAAAATATTTTAAATACCGCAGAGCATTTCAATTTAAGGCTCATCCTTACGATCTAGGGGTACTTGTAGGTTTAAAAAAGGGCAGCGACGACAACCATTTCCTGTTGAAGGTATATGGGCTTGAACCCTCGTCCTTCGAAGACTACTACCTCTACCATCTGGAATATTATCTCGCCAAGGACGAAGGCAACAGCGAGAAGGAGTTCCTTGCGCATGTCTGGCAGCGTGTTGCAAGACGGATAGAACACTTTGAGAGACAGGATCCCTTTTCTTCCAGACATGCGCAGTATATGTCGAACATCGAAAAACTGCAGGAGTTTCAGGAATTCCTTTCACAGAGGGACAAATGGAACATCGCCCCCAGCGATGCCCTCCTTAAAGAAAAAGATGCAAAGATTGCCGAGCTGACTGCACAGATCGAAGCCTTGGAGAAAAAGCTGGAGAAGCTCAAAGTTTTTGAGGTGTCGGGCAAGGCCATGATACAGGACGATTTTCTATCCACCTTCATGGACCTGATCCACCAGATAAAGGAACTGTCCCTTCCAAACGGGAGGAAACTGGTAAGGAGCGATTACGACAGTCCCTATTACAAACTTGTCGCAAAGTATTTCACCCATAAGGGAAAAGCCATATCCATCGATACCGCGAGGAACTATTTCGTGAAGAAGGATCCCAGGGACGCAACAAAGGGCGTGAAGATCGAAGAGTATGAAAAACTCTTCAAGATCGTACCCAAAGACGAAGATTAACCCTCCTGTCCACTATCTGGACATGACCAGCCGACTCCGTTGGTCATCCAACCTGCCCAAATATCCCCCAATTTTGTCCCGTTGGCACCGTCCATATCGGTTGCCGCACTGGACAGAAATTAAATTGGGAAACTATGGAAATAGACATCGTAACGAAAGAAGACCTCCGCAGAATGAAGATGGAAATGATGGAGGAGATCAGGGAGATCCTGGGGGAAAAGGCAAAAAAGGAAAGCGACCGCCAGTGGCTCCGCAGTGCCGAGGTAAGAAAGATGCTCGGTATATCACCCGGAACATTACAGAACCTCCGTATCAACGGGACGTTACCTTATCAAAAGATCGGAGGCAGTATGTATTACCGCAGGGAGCATATCGAAAGGATGATGGAAGGGGGGAACGATAATGGATAGGCACATGGGGATGCCCGGATATCTTTTCAATAGATACTTTGAGGAAATAACCAGCGACGATAGGCTGCTCCCGTCACATATCGGTCTGGTCATGGCTCTGTTCTACTACCATGTTCCGGTCAGCCCCTTCGATTTCTTTCACACCAGCAGGAGCAGGCTGATGCGCTTTTCACGCATAAAGTCGATAACGACCTACCATAAATGCCTGTCCGAACTGGTAGAATACGGTTATCTGGAATACATCCCTTCGTGGCATCCGACCAATGCCAGCAGGTTCCGGTTTATATTCGGTCACAGAGAAAGGGGCAGCAATGACTAGGATCGATCCCAACAGTAAATCGGTACGTTTCCCCAAAGAGGTGGACGAGCGGCTTTCGCTTCTGGCACGTAAGCTGGGGCGTACAAAACGGGAAGTTGTCATGCAGATGGTGGACTATTTTTATAAGAGCAAAAAGGATCCTTCCGACCTGAATGATGAGGTGCTGAAAAAAGAACTCTCGAGCGGAATAAGCCGCATCCTTTCCTTTATCCGCAAGCAGGAGAACGACCTGCTCGTGCCTATATATTCCGCAGTGGACGAACTCGTGGCAACTACAAAACAGTACGGAGCATTCACCAAAGCTGTCGGTGAATCACAGCGGCGCAGTGAAAAATCACACGGCGATACGCAGGTGTATGTAAAACAGATGGGTGCGGTGCTGAAAAAAGTACTTTCGGACATTCCCGACCGGCAGTGTCTTAAAACGGACTTTCGAAGGATACTCGATCACTATATCGAGCAGCGGGAAAACCTCGGATGGCCGACCTCAGCGGCAAAGAAAGACGAACTTGCCCGGCAGGTCAGGCAGGCATTGGACAAACTCTAGAAACAGCAGCCCATGTATATCAATATTACGGCTTCGGAAACAGGTGGCAACAAGGGCAGCTGTTCGGCACTGGTAAATTATCTTGAGAAAGAAAATCGTATGGCAAAAAAGGCCGAAGAAAAAGAAAACTGGTTCAATGGAACCGGTCAGGATATCAAACGGCATACCGTGCGTATGGACATCGATGGCAACATTGCCAAACTCGGCAGAAACGACAGTAAGTTCTTTCTGGTCAATATCAGCCCGAGCCAAAAAGAGATAAGGCATCTTATCTCGCTTTATGGCAAGGAAGGTGCAAAGGAAAAGCTGAAAGAATTTGCCGTTAGCGTAATGGATAGGTATGCACAGAATTTCAACCGCCCGGGTATCGCGAGCAGCAGAGATCTTTTATGGTTCGGCAAACTGGAAAACTACCGTTACTACGGCCATAAAGATAAGGAAGTAAAGGACGGACAGAAACAGAGAGGAGAGCGCAAAGAAGGTGAGCAGATGCACGTGCAGGTGATCGTTAGCCGCAAGGACATAACAGACCGTATAAAGTTAAGTCCGCAGAACACTTCACGGGGAAGGAATACCGCCCATTCACGAAAAATGGGCCAGTTTGACCGAACGGCGTTCAAACAGTCCGGTGAGACTCTTTTTGATGAAATGTTCGGTTTTGAACGGGACCTAAAAGAAAGTATGGAATATGCCAATACCATGAAGAACGGTACGACAGAACAACGGGCAAAGATGTACTCCCGAGCGAAAGAGCAGGACACCCACAGGGAGCCGTATATCAACAACCAGCCCGACCATAGCTTGCAGGCTGCGGGCATCGAAGCCTTCGAACAGGTCGCGGGTATAGCTGGGGAGCTTACAAAAGCGGCAGCCGATATATTGGGGGGATTGCTTGATCCCGGCAATATCGCGAGTGAAGCGGAGAGTAGCGTAACGGATGAAGAGCGCAAACGCCGGCGAAAGAAAAAAGGACGGGGAAGATAGCGGTAATATGTAAAAGGCGTCGCTTTTCCCGGTCAATCCTGTTACATGCCCCCCGCTCATTTGCGGCTTGCGAAACCCCAACGCTCTAGGCCAGTGCTGTTCTCGCCTTGGGTATTTACGGTGAACCCTTAGTAGTGTATTTTGCTAACTTCTTTTCTGTTCTTTAAATAGTTCCTCTAGTCTCCACTAGCCAGTTTTTTATATTTTCTATTATGGCAAAAGTCTGTGGGGGGATATTCCCACGCTCCACATGGCTATCTATCCATTCGTAGATATGAGGATTGTCCATGAGTACTGAAAATTCAGCGACCAGATATGCTTTTACCCCATCATCACAAGTTTCCAGTTCTTTCCATAGCCCCTCCCGGTTTTCCAGTACAAAAACAATGTCCTCGAAATCATGGCTCAATCGGCCGTCTCCACCTCCTCGCCCTTTAAAGGCTTCTAACTTCGTCGCGAGAAAATAGGGTGTGGTCAGAATCCGGATTGTCTGGCCATCATCAAGTGTATAAAATTCGGCATGCTCGTACCCCTTCGGATACCATTTATTGTTAAATCCTATGGATGGATCGTCTGTAGGCATGATGTCAACGACAATACCTTTAATCTTAAACCGACAGATTACTCCCGATTCGACGTCATTTGAAAAACCTATTTCTCTCAGCCGTTCTTCCAGCTGTTGACGCTGTTTGTAATTAAGGATCTCGATAATGACATCAATATCGTCGGTCGGTCTGACTTCAAGAACCGGTCGGTCGGCATATAGGGATATTGTTGCTCCTCCCACGAAAACCACCTGATCGCGTAACTCCTGCAAGGCATTGTTCACAGCCTTGATCCGTACAATGTTAGTATGATTTGACATGGGATAATATTTCTTTTAATTCTTTTTCAGCAATGTTTTTCTCACGAAGCTTACCCACCCTTATCACATCCAGTAAAGCAAGCAGCCGATATAACTCATCGTCTCCCTGTGCCGCCTTGACCTGGTTAGCGTAGAAAGGTTCTATCGCCTGCCCTAATATACTGCCAGATGGGGAAGGCCAAACATAAGCCTGATCACTGCTGATAAATGTCTGTAAGAAAGGATGTGAATGTGCCGTTGGCAAACCTCTTGCCAATATTCCGGGCTGTACCGGAAATACATATTTCATTCCGTAGATAAGGAAATCTAACAGGTTCCCACGGTGAACTTTCCGTTTTCCAAAATCAATCAGACCAGCGTAAACACTTCTTTCTAACGATTCCGATACTTCTGAATTACTGATGTATAGAGAATTTGCTAAATCTTTTAATTGCCAACTTTCATTGTACATTGTCAAGATCTTTATTAGGACAACGATATCCTGCGGTCTCATGCCGTTGTGTTTGCGTCTCATAACATAAAGGTAAAGCTTTATTTTGCAATTTGCAAATCGCAAAATACAAAATAAGAGATTGATAATTTGCTATTAAATAATATATAAAAGAGGTCTAAAAGTCCCCTCCGCATTCACAATCTTCGATGTAATCCGGTTTATAAAAATTCATAAACACCCTAATATCGGATAAGCTCCGTTCAAAATCAAAGTCTAAAATATCGTTCATCAGCTTTTCTTCTATTGAAAAACCTATATTGGACTTTGTATGGATTATATTATCTCGCAATTCTTTAAGTTTCCATATCATGTCAGGTATATTCCCCATCCTCTTCCTCAAGAGAGCAGGTAAAACATTATTAATTTTCTCCTTAAAGCCCAACCAACGCTGTATATTCTCTTTATCATACACTTCTACACCGGTGCTTTTTTTTCTTTCGTAAGTTTTGTCATCTGGTAAGATTGCGTTCATAAACGACTCCAAAGATGTGAAGGCTAAAATAATGCAACTAACGGAAATACCGAAGTAGCTATACAGTTCCTTGCTAACATCTTCATCCTCAAGATCTATTGAGTTTAATTTTTCGCCTAAATTACTCTTTAAAGATTCTCTCTTTTTGCCATACAGATACGCCATATTATAATAAATCAGAGTCAGATCTGGAATAGGTAAATCAAGCAGTACTTCTTCGCCATTTACCCGTAGTTTTTCAGAGAAAGCTCTAATAAATTTGCCATTAAGGGAGGCTATAAATCTAACTCCGTTTACGATTTTGCTCTTATCGAATCCGTCGCTAGGAGAAAATTCATATAGATACTTCTTTTTTATATGCTTCATAACGTTTAGCTTAAATTACAATACGTTCACCCAAGACACATAATAAATTATGTGGATATAATTGTGAGATTAAATATACTCTTAAAAAAGACGAATGATTTTGCTTTTTCAGCCAGTTGGTATACAAAGAAAACGAGACAAACTCAATTTCTGCTAGATACAATCTATTTCTTTCCTTTTAGCTTTGCTTCTAATTCTTTTATGTACTTGGATTGAGTTTCGATAATTAAGTCGTTCTTGGCAATAACTATTTCGGCGTGTTCAAGTTTTTGTTGTAGTTCCCTAAATTCTTCTTTCCGGAATGATTCTAGAGGTTCTTTTTCATAATAATATTGGAGAAAATTCTTTTCAGAAAATTGAGATAGCTTAAATAACCGGCTTATTAAAATATCATCTTTGGTTAACAATTTTTCAAAGGCAGATTCAGATAAACCAATAGACTCTCCTGCATCTTTGTTCGAAATACCTTTATATCTTAAAAATTTCTGAATGTGTTTTCCGATCGTTTCTTCCATACTACAAAGTAGCTGAGGAAATTGTAAGTTTACATTATGTAAAACCCCCAAATAAAGGCTATGAAACTCCTAAATTTGGAGGTTAAAAATATTTTCTATATATTTGGATCGTTGAACTAGTATAAATTATTATAGAAATGCTATTATTTAAATAACTGATAATTAGTCAATGCTAGATTAATTTCTAGGTGGTAGCAATATTTAATGCATCCGACTCTCCCCAGCCAAAATTAGGAAATAGGATGCAGCGAGTGGCGCTCCTATTGTCGTGCAATTATATTTATCAATATATTTGGGATCGCGGCATAGGTAGCTCACTCGTCTTTCCGAACCTGGCTGGGGAGGGGGCGAGTAGAGGACTATGCCGTTTTTCTTTTCTCCTCGCTTTATTTTGATTGAAATAGAGCAAATATGAATCTAAAAAAACAACATCTTAAAAATCTTATCGTGCCGCCAACTTAGAATCGGTATGGCCATATTATGGCTTTCACCTACCTAACAGGATGGGCGCCCAATTCTATAGGTCTTTTTTTTAAAGAACAAGTTTATGAATGTTATAAACCTATTTACAAATGAAGCTATTTTACAGCTACATAGGGCGTCTGCATGCCTGTACAATATACCTCGCACCCCTACATAAACGTATTTTCAAGCCTGCCGGTAAAGGGCATAGACTGGTAATACTCGGCAGGCACCTTTTATTGACAATTTTTTGTTTCGTATTGTTTAGTGCAACCCAAGCACAGTCCCAACTGTATCTTGGGACTGATGCTGGGCTAAAAGATATTACACCTTTACAAACTGGCGACACCATTCCAGATGAACTTTGGCACATGCCATTGCAAGTTGTGAACCATCCTGACGGTAAGGATACGATAACACTAAATGATTATCGGGACAAGAAGCTTATTATCTTGGATTTTTGGGCGACGTGGTGCGCTCCATGTATAAAAGAGCTACCCCACCTTTTAGCGTTAGAAGATAGCATCAATTGCAAGGTTATCCCTTTGTCTGATGAACCCAAAATTAAAATTGAAAATTTCTTAGCAAATAACCTTGCTTTCCAAAAGTCCAAATTTTACATATACAAAAGAGGAAGTACTATTGATAAAAGCTTTGAAAGAAACAGTATTCCGCATACGGTAATAATCTACCAGGGAAAGGTAAAATCCTTTACGCTCCCACATCTGGTATCTACGAAAAATCTAGGGGATATGGTCGCTGGAATCTCAGCAACATTGATCCCAAAGATTGAACTTAGGCATAGTAAAGAAGATCTATTGGCTCTCGCCTCCCTCGACACTAGCAGAAAAAAGTCTGCTGGTTTTTCGATTTTTCTACAAGGTATGGACGGAATAGTCCCCGGCGTCCTCTGGGAACCAGAATCTCCAACCGGAGGGTCCAGACTCCAAATTGCCAACTACCCTTTAATATCTATTATCGCATTGGCAACGGGACAGGGCAAAATATTTTTAAGAAATCCAAATAAAGTCCTTGTTGAAGGCATGCATGAGATCCGTCAAATTGAAACAGCCGAATGGGATTTATTAAAAACCGTAAAGCTCAGCTACGAAAGCGATTATCCACAAATACGAACTTATTCCGACGTTATTTCAGACCTGAAAAAAGACTTGTCTTCCTATAGGAATATAGACTGTCGTATCGAAAAAGTTCCTTCTAAAGTAGTAAGGTTCGTTAAAGATCGGGAAACCGCACAGCCCGACACAGAATTTCGATATAGCATCAGAGAAATCGCCTTTGTACTGAACCAGATTCCCGGTCGCCTTTCGGTGGTATTTCAAGAACATCAGTCTGAGGAACTCGTACATCTCCCTGAGGAACTCAGTAAAACGGCTCCCGGAATGCTAGAGGAATCACTCCTTGAACAAGGATGGTCAAAAAAAATAGAGGACATATGTGAAGAACAATTGGTGGTATCCTTAAACGGAATAATATAATGGAAAAGATAACAGTATTTCTCATATTGTCCTTTTGGTCAGCATTGGGACTCTGCCAGTCAAGATTGATAGAGGGAGAGGTTCTCGACAGCCTATCACGGAGCCCGCTTCCGGGAGTTACCCTAAACTATGGACAATTGAGTACCAAAACAGATGGAAGAGGGAAGTTCAGTTTTGAAAGCAAAGCTGGTATGAAACAGATTATATTCAATCATATAGGTTATCAAACGATAACAAGAGATATTTCCGAAGATAATTCGGTAATCCTTCTATCGCGTTCGGAACTGGAGCTTGAAGAGATAGTTGTTTCGACAGGTTACCAAACATTTGACAAAAGCACCAGTACAGGCTCTTATGTAAGTGTCTCCGGGGAACAGATTGCGAATTTGCCCCAGGAGGATTTTTTAAGCCGGATGGACGGCTTTTCCAGCGGCCTTTTGCTCAACAGACCCGCTAACGGGAATGAACAGAACAATATGTTTACCGTACGGGGATTGAGTACATTAGGTGGCGTCTCTATGAGCCGTCCACTGATCGTCCTTGACGGCTTTCCATATGAGGGCGATCTGAATGCGATCAATCCCAATGATATCGAGAATATCTCTATATTAAAGGATGCATCTGCCTCCGCCATATGGGGAGTGCGCGCAGGGAATGGCGTTGTGGTGGTCACAACGAAAGCAGGAAGCCGGAGAAGCAAACTCAAAGTTGAAGTTAATACGCTTACCACATTGACGGAACAGCCCCGGATTAAGTCAGTCCCCAGAATAAGCAGCAGTGATTATATCGAACTAGAGAAATTCCTCTACGAAAATGGTAGATATACCACATTTCTCAACAATACCACCAACAGACCTGCTATTACCCCGGTCGTTGAACTGCTGTACCAACATGGGCAGGGGAATATTACCGATAACGATCTAGAGACGGAACTTGGCAGGCTGGAGCAAGTTGATATCTACGATCAATTGACCGACCATGTCTATAGAAACATGGTAAAGCAGCAGACATCAGCAAACATATCATGGGGTGGCGATATCGCTTCCAATTATTTTAGCCTTGGATACGATAGGAACAGTACCGTGCTCCGTCAGAACGGGACCGAGCGGATAAGCCTCAGAAACCAATTTGAAATAAACCCGACCCCTAAACTGAACCTCTCGGTAGCCATGCAGATGGCACAGATGAAAACAGCCAATAATAATCAGGGAATGGATATGTTAAATTCGAATATCTCGATGTACCCGTATATGGAACTACTGGATTCGGACGGCAATTATGGCACTATACCTTACCAATACCGTAAAGCTTTTCTAGATACCTTATATACAGACCACCTGCTTGATTGGTCTTTTCGCCCCCTTCAGGAAATCGATGCTGCAGACAATACCTCCCGCAATACCGAAGTGTTGGTAACCAGTGATATTTCCTATAGATTATGGCAAGGTGTGAAAGTTTCGGCCAGATACCAATACGGGCGGCAGGAGAACAAACAGCAGGGTATATATGACCAGAAGACCTTTTACGCAAGAGATCTGATCAACCGATTCTCTCAGATAGAGAATGGAGAGGTAACCTATATTATCCCAAATGCGGGTATAAGAGATGGACGTAACACGCTGAGCGAAAATCATTCCCTGCGTCTCCAGTTAGATGTTGACCAACGGATAGGAGACTTCGCCCAACTGAGAATGATACTCGGCAACGAAAGCCGGGCAATAAAGAGTGACGGGGAGAACTTTCGGACATATGGATATGAGCGCGAGTTCAATAACCTGCCCGCACTCGATTATATATCGGTCTTTCCGATCATCGCCGGCCTATCCGGGGCAAGCAGAATTCCGTTTTCAGATGCGCTGTACGGGACACGGACAAGATTCCTTTCCTTTTATCTCAATACAGACCTAACTTTCATTGACCGGTACAGCGTTAGCTTTAGTGCCCGCCGGGATGCCTCTAACCTTTTCGGCGTCCGTACTTCCCAGAGATGGAACCCGCTATGGTCTGTGGGAGGAGCATGGTCCATACATAGGGAGGATTGGGATTTTCTGGACAGATTTCAGAGCCTGCGGTTGAGAATGACCTATGGGAGAAGCGGAAATATCAATCCCGATCTGACGGGACGTACCGTTATTGCTTACAATAGTATCAGGAGCACCCTTAACAGGCTACAGTATGCGCGGGTCAGAAATCCCCCGGATGAAAATCTTCGGTGGGAAACAGTATCTACGGCAAATATCGGATTGGATATCGGATTTAAAAACTCACCCCTATCAATCTCTCTGGAAGGCTACATAAAGGAAAGCAGCGACCTGTTTGCACTGGTATCTTCCGACCCAACGATAGGATTCAGCAGTTTAACAAAAAACAGTGCCAAGATGCAGAACAAGGGACTGGAGATAACCATCAATGGAGACTACAGGATAGCGGATGTTTTTATGAGGTCTAGCATCAACCACACTTTCAACTCGTCAAAAATCAGATCCTACTATTATGTAAGGAGCCGTGATTCTGACGTTCTGGGAGGCACTACATCATTGATACCTGTAGAAAATTTTCCGGCCTATAGTGTATTTGCCTACAGATGGGCAGGACTGAACGCTGAAAATGGTAGCCCGCAGGGTTTCCTGAACGGTGAGCTTTCGACAGATTATAGTGCTATCCGCCAGCAGAGCGAGCTGGATGAACTGAAATATATGGGTACGGCCGTGCCCCGGTCCTTTGGCGGGTTCACCCAAGATCTTAGATGGAAATCTTTTGACGTATCACTGTTATTGACGTGGCGCCTCGGACATGTTCTCAGACGGCCTGTTATGAATTATTCGTCCATGGTCAACGGGGGCAGTATCCTGCACGGTGAATATTATGAACGTTGGCAACAGGCTGGTGATGAAAACCGGACAGATGTCCCTGCGTTTATCTATCCCGCAAATTCCGCGAGTGACCTATTTTATCAGAACGCAGAAATAAACGTTGAGAAGGGGGACGTACTGAGGCTCCAGCACGTAAGGCTTGGGTACAGCCCGTTTCCAAACGGTAAATGGAGCGGGTTGAAGGTCACGGCCGTGGTAAACAATATCGGGGTACTCTGGAAGGCAAGCGATAGGATTACCGATCCCGATTATTCGCTCATGCCGCCATCCCGCTCCTATAGTGTTGGTATCAATTGGAAATTATAATTAGAATGATGATGAAAAATTTGATCTATATAATAGTACTGTTCCTATTTTCCTGCAACGATTTTTTGGATGAAAAAGCGGATATCTCTTGGAAAGAGCCGGAAACGCTTGATGATCTGCAGGCTCTTCTTAACGACGAAAGCAATATAAACGGCTACCTCCCTTCTATTGGCGATATCGCCTCGGATTACTACTATCTATCCGAACAGAATTTCAATTCCAGAAGTGAAAACGCCAGGCTGCTCTATAGTTGGAACGAAGATGCCCTGACGAACAATACCTGGACTTTTTCCATGTCCCAGATATTCTACTTTAATCTTGTTCTCGACAACATAGATAAAGTATCGCTTGGGAGTATGTCCGAAAATGATCGGAGGAGAATAAAGGGAAATGCGGCTTTTTTGCGGGCAATGACCTATTTTCAGCTTGCTATTGTTTTCTCACCCCAGTTCAAAAAAGGGATGAACGAAAGCGAGGCGACCATTCCGATTAAAAAGACGCCCGATATCGGGGAGGATATTGTTTTCTCAACAGTAGGAGACCTTTACAGTTTCATCGAATCTGATCTACAGACTGCCGTGGAACTGTTGCCCCAGCGGCAGGAGATCAGGACAAGACCTTCCCGTTTGGCCGCCATGACCCTGTTCAGCAGATTTTATCTTAGCTTAGGTGATTGGGAAAAGGCCTCTTTCTATGCTGGGGAGGCTCTCAAGGACGATGTTGTGCTGCTGGATTTCAATGATCTTTCTCCAAATTCCCAGATACCCTTTGAGCGGTTCAACGCAGAGACTATTTTCTATTCTACTGTATCTGGAAACGAAAGTATTTTTTCTCCATCTGTTGCCAATGTACCAGAGGAACTTGTTGACTTATATGAGGAAGACGATCTCAGAAAGTTTTTATTTTTTACAGATTCGGGAGATAAACTTACCTTTAAAGGGAGTTATACGGGCACGAACAATGCTACATTGTTTGGCGGATTGACCTCGGGAGAACTATTTTTAAACTGTTCAGAGTCATTGGTCAGATCAGGCAAGATAAATGAAGGTCTAGATGTACTTAACGGGCTCTTGGAGAAAAGGTATACAGAAAATTCGTTTACCGGTTATTTTGGTCTCAACGAAATCGATGCTTTGACCCTGATCAAAAGGGAAAGACTGAAAGAGCTTTGTTTCAAGGGTGGCATCAGGTGGATGGATCTAAAACGTTACGCTGCCGAAAGCGATGACCCTTTTATTATTACCCGACAGGTGGGAGAAAAGAACTACCAAATTGATCTCCAGAAAAATGATAGTCCTTTTAAACTCCCAGTTGAAGTTGGTAAAGAAATAACGCGTTAAGCACATCTAAAAAGCTGACTCTAAGATTATTTAAAAACAATAGATCATATCCCAATTGCTAGGATATGATCTATCAGTATTTAAAGTTCAGTAATTGGTTGTTTCTTCGAGTTATTGAACATAACAATTGATCATGCCGATCAATCCTTAAAGTATACATCCTCCGCAGGTCTCTCCTTGTTGATCTGCTCGATGAGATCCTGTGTTAATTCGGGATGGCCATCTCCACGGTCTTCGGCCATTACTGCACACACCTCATCGCTTCCCGTGCATAATTCCTCAGGGTTGCCAGTGAATGGCTGATAACTGTCTTCTAGGGTTGGATCTGCTGTCGGTGACGTCAGTTCCCAGGCAGTTGCCACAATTTTTTTTGCGGGTTCTTCTTTGTTTTCGAGAGCCTTAGCTACAGCCCCCGCTGCTACGGTGATACCTAGTATCACTGCAATCAGTGTCATGATTTTTTTCATGATATTGTTATTTAGTTTTTTGTAATGATATTGTTGTTGGCACTGTAATAGTACCATTAAAAATTACTGTCAGACGACCGATCAGCTTCCTTGAAACCAAAAGGCCAAGCTACGCCTAAAGAGGGCGAACCTACACGGATAATAGAACCTGTTAACAACTCTCTTCCGGGCTAAGGCAGTCCGACAAAACGGTCTTTCCAGTTTGATAACTTTTGGTATAAACGGAACGGGTATGGGCATCCGCAGGAACAGCGCATACAGCTTAGTCTGTGCAGACCGGTACAGTCCCCCCATTTTTAGGAAGAAATCTGTCTTTTTTCTTTTCGCCGTGTCTTTACTGTTCATCGCATCCATTTTTTTATCCGTTTACCAACCTTTTGGCAGCGGGTGACCTAGTCATCCACCGGCCCAAATTGTTTTATTTGCGTTGGCACCTTATCGCCGTGCCGGCGTCCCTTCCAACCGGTCCGCTTTAAAACTTACCAGCACCCAACGGTTTGCGCACAGGAGAAGACGATCATTTTCGGGGCATCTTCTCCTTAGCTCCGGTTGCTTTTGCCCGCGGGGGAACCACGGTATGAAAGTAGGGTGCTCCCCTGCTACATTCCCTTGAAATTTCTTTGTGCTACCTAAAGGGTAACATCTACATCGATAAAATTCGTTATTTCTATTAATGGACAGGTAGAAAAAAAGGCACGAAATTCACCCATTTTTTCTATAAAATGGGTGCTAAAATGTTACTTTTTTTCGCATGAACAGCGGGGAGAAACCAAATTTATAATCTGAAAGAGGCTTTAACAGCATTCTGAGGGCGGAAATCCGAATGTTTTCTTGAACTGGATCCCAAAGCTCCTAAAATCGCGGTAACCAACGTGGGAGCAAACTTCCTTAGGAGGTATCGCTTCTTCTTTCAGTAGCCTTCTGGCTTGGTGCATGCGAACCTGTATAAGATAGTCATAAGGTGTTGTGCCAAATTCATTCCGAAAGGTTTCAATCAGTGTTTTCTTGGTGACATGGAAGACTTTCCCAAGTGTACCAATCCCCAATAGAGGATCGGCATAGTTTTTTTCCAGATAATCCCTTATAAGGTAAACTCGTTGGCCGAGCAACCTATCCAGTAGCCGGTGATAATAGATGATGATCCGCTTAACATCCCTTAACAGGAGGCTTTCCAGATCGTTCCCCTTTCCCTCCTTAAGCCCGAACAATTTTCCCAGTTTTACATGCATTCCCTCATCGATCCGGCAGGCCGGCATATGGCCAAGAAGATCATCGCCTTTCTGCATGCTTTCCAAAAAGGGCTCCAACCGCGGAAGGTGACCAATATTCTTCGCGACCCACTCTGCCCGCGGAACGACATAACAGAACCGGTGCCTACCTGCCGGTAGGCAGTATGAGAATTTTCCTTTGCTGTTGTAGGTGGCGTAACAGGTATTCCCGGAAGCTCCGGCAACCCTGCCGATGACGGGGACTTCGAAGGCGATCTCACCGTCCAGCATCATAAACAGGAAGAGGCTTGTTTCCAGCACTGTATAATCCGCTATCAAGTCGGTTTGTAAATCTACATCTATCACCTCTATGAAGAAAAGGAAATGGCTGTAGTACTGGCTGATAATTGTTCCTTCTTTAATGCTGATACGCTCGGCCCGTCCATAGGCCAATCGGTTACCGCACCATCCGGGGATATTTCCGGTGATGTCGGTCACCACAGCATGTGACCGGAACTGATATGTAACTGTCCTCCTCATATCGGGGCAGGTTAGAAAACCGTAAAGGAACGCACATAATTTACAGACAGTGGCCGTTTTTGACAAATATTTTCGACCAAATGGTGTTTTACCACCACCAACACCCAATCGGACACCACGAACAATATATTTGGAGGTTCCCCAAAAGGGATTCATGCCATCAAAATTTCGCTGCTCCTCGACAAGCAGACCGACGGTTTTCCATTCTTCACCTAAAGCATAAAGATACAAACCGCACCCCCGCCAAGGCCTGCCTACAGCAATAAATATGTGACCGTTTTGGGTTTTTGGTAGGTTAGCTTTTTTACTTCTGGCGATAAACCTCTTATACCCAGGCAGAAGTGCACATCCTCTAAGCGCAGTAGTTTTTTGGTAATATATGGAAATACAGGGGCTCTTTCGTAACTTTAGGGATATACGTATTCTGCGTATAGCGAAATATGATGCCGATATGGAATTAAAAACAATCCTCTTTAAACGTTATCCAGGCCTGTACCTGTTCCTTATTTTCGTCTACGGATGCCAGCAGACTGCCGACAGATCGAATGACCGGATGGAGTCCGTACCTGTTTCACCGATCCAGACCGAACGTTCCAAGACCGAAGATACGGTGGCCGTGGATAGTATGGTTCATGGCCCTGACCGGAATAAAATGAGGGATACCTTGCCCCAAAGAGCGGAACCAAAAGCAAAGCAGAACGAAGATATACCGATGCTTATTTCCACAGACGTCATGCAGGATACACTGCTGAAAACGGCCGTTCTGGAAAAAGATTCCCTTATGCGGGGAAAAGTAACCCTTTCGGTGCTTACAATGGCTGGAAAGGCTCCGGCGGTAGAAGAAAAGATCTCTGTAAGAATGTACAACTATTCATCGGACACATTACTGACCGGACTCAATTATAGCGTAGAGTTTCTGGATAACGGAAAATGGACTAAGGTTTCCCCACCAAAAAACGTAGGGTGGGTGGATATCGGATATATATTAAATCCCTTTATCGCAAGGGACTTCCCCATATTGTTGTTTCCCGACCGGCACACCTACCGTCCGGGAAAGTACCGGGTGAGCAAGGGGTACCGTATTCTCCAACATTCAGGACGAAACCGGGAAAAGGAAGTCTCCGCTGAATTTGAAATGGAATAAAAATGGCATGACCACCTCGGTTCCGGAAAAGTTTTACTGTCCGACCTTACGGTTTACATTTCTGATAAAGTTCCCGATGTCGGAAAGGCCTTTTCTTCCCAGTCCTTCAATGGAAGCTAGATCTTTATGTGAACTTGCCAGCAGGGCCGCAACTGTAGTGATACGGTTCCTATAGAGGATATTTATTACGCGTTTTCCCAGTTCTTCATCCAGATGCCTCAGATCAGCGTCCATTATGCTGGAAAGCACGAACTCATCATCGTCCAACAGACTTCGTAGCTTCATGGACAGCCTGTAGAGCGAGGCATAGTCCATAGCGCCGAGATCAAGCCTCATTTTTCTTCCGTCGAGGATTACTTCTATTTCCAGTTCTTTCATTTTGCTTTGTTGTATCCCCCGTTAAAAGTGCTTTCAACTGTATTAAAGCCTTTTAATCTTGTCCATCGATCTCTCGTTGAGATAGAACAGAACCAACATCATTATTTTTTTTCAGTTAGCAAACTTTTTTCGACGAAATGGGAAATTATTACCACGAAATACCTTTTGAACACCACGAACAATAGTTCAGGCTGTCAAAACCTAACGTACCTTAGGATTGGCCGGACTCTTTTTTGTTTATACTTCTACTGATAAAGATACAGACCATGCTTCCATCAAGATTTATTTAAAGCAATAAATATGTGACCGTTTTCAGGTTTTTGGTTGGTTAAATATTTCCGCGTCCCTTTTTTATTGGTTAGCTTTAAGGTGCGATTGAATATGTAGACCTAAAATATCCCGGGATATGAAAAAGACCGTCCTATCAATTTACCACGGAGAGAAAGGAAAACAACGTTCCCCGATAACCTTTCATTTTCCCGAGCCTGGTCCGGGAGGCAGCGTGCATATAGGCAAACTTAGCGATGCCGGAAAGGGCTGGCAGACAAGATCACTGAGTGCTGCCGGGATCGGCAGGCTGTTCTGCTACAGGCAGTACCGGGTTACCCAGTCTGTAACGTTCATCACCGAACCTTCCGAGCCGGCCATCTGCCTGCGCATACATGTAGGTAAGGGCGCGGCTTTCGGCTACCAGGGAGAGAAAACACATTTGCAGCTGGACTTTATGGACAATCGCATCTTCTGGCAGGGGGACCGCATTACCGAGAACCGGCTGATGGAAGACGAGCATACGCTGGTCGAGCTTTACTTCCGCCCGGAATGCCTTTCCCATCTTGCCGATAGAAATACGGTGATGGACATCATCGATCAGTCACTGACCGAAAGAAACGGCCCCATTGACCAGTATGTGTTCAGCAGTTCAGGTGAACTGGATAGTTTTCTCTGGAGCATGCTGGAAGAAATCGACACAAAGAGCACCTCGGTAGAGCGTTTTCATTATCTCTGTGACTGCCTGTTGCTGATGTGCCTCGGCGAAAAGGTAGAGGTAGAGCCCCGACCGGATAAGGAGGAAGAAGGACTGTCCGAAAAAGACAGAGCAGGCGATAGGCGTTACGAACCATCTCCGCCCGAGCAGGAAATATTGTCTGAACTGGAAGGAGCGGACAGGAACGGACTGCTGGAGGAACTTGGGACACTGCTGACTGAAACGGACAGGCTGAAACAGACTGTCAGGAGGGAGCGTGAGCTTGACAGTGAGGTAAAGGGAATCGCCGAAACGGTCCGCAGGCTTCCCTTCGAAAAACTGGGGACGCAGTACATGAAGGCAGCATATCTTCTTGCCGGTTGGTACAAAAGTAAAGAGATAACTGCCAAAAACAGGAAGCTCCTGAAACAGGCCATCGTAAGTTCCTGCGAAAGTGCTTTCGGACTGCGTTTGCCTGCTATGGAAGAGATGGATTTTTATGTAGAATGGTCGGGCAGGCCATATGTCTCCGGTCCGATGGGGGCTGATATGATGACCGACCTGTTATCACTTTTCCTTCCACCGGACGCTCCGAAGCTGACTCCGATGGACGGAACACCGCGGAGCGGAAACCTGCTCCTGGAACAGATAAGGGAAGCCTTTGGATTTAAGAGTATGTCCGAGATAAAAGGAGAGACTGCAAATGACAGACCGAAAGAGGTCGTTGAGCTTTACCAAAGGCTGATGGATCACTTCTGCGATACGCTGGATTTTGGAAAAGAGGGAGAGATACGTCGGAGCGATATCGTACGTGAGCTGGATTCCGCTTACCAGGAAAATGATCTACTGACGCTGTTACAGATAGAAGCCGAAAATCTTGCCGGTGATCCGGATTATATCGGGGGGCAGGACGACAATAGACTCCGGTGGCTGATCGTTGCCCTTCGTTCTGACAGGGGCAATTACAGGGAGATGTTGCGGGAAATGGAAGAGAGTCCTGCGTACCATGACCTGCAGAGCTTTCATCGTCTCGGAGGTGACATGGAGAAATTCCGCCGTCAACTGAAACGCAACCTAAAAAAATTGGTTCCGGTCAGTGATGAATTCTCATCCCTCTTAGCTGATATCACTGCCTACCCATCAGCGGGCAAAGCGATGATACTTGCCGAATGTATATTAGCGAGCAGGATGCAGGAGTGATCCGCGTATGATATCCCGCATGAAGTTTCGTATATCGGTGAGTGATTTTCGTCCTTTAGTAATTATCGCCGCTGGCGGCTACACCTCGTTTCGGACCTCACGGCCGAGTGGTTTAACAGTTGTGTTAATGACACAAGGGTGAGCAGCCAAAACAAGCCCACCCTCTTTGGCCGTCCATTACCGGGAACTAATATTATCCGGCTTTACTACCTTTTAAACATGGCTGTAGCAAAACAACCGGCATTTTCCCGAAACCAACATTTGGCATTAATGTATCATATTTAGGTTTTTTGTTATCCAGTGTTGCCTCCAATCTGTCCATATCACGTCCTATGCGTGTATCCAGCAATTTAGCATAATGCTGGGTAGTCTTAATATCCGTATGGCCGAGCATCTTCGATACGGTTTCAATCGGCACATCATTGGATAGAGTAACTGTTGTGGCAAAGGTATGCCTGGCCATATGGAAGGTCAATTTCTTCGTGATAACACATAGATCGGCAATCTCCTTGAGGTAGCTGTTCATCTTTTGGTTACTGAGTACCGGAAGCAACGTTCCTTTAGAAACACAGGGAGGATAATCACTATAACGTGAAAGAATTTCCAATGCCTTTGGCAGCAGGGGAATATTCGACGCGGTCTCTGTTTTCTCACGGCTGGTAAATATCCACAATTTGCCTCCGAAACCTCTCCCAATATCGCTATCGGTCAGTTTTTTAACATCGGCATACGACAGTCCCGTATAGCAGCAGAACACAAAGATATCACGCACATGTGCGAGTCTGGGAATCGCGAAAAATTTGCGTTCTATACGCTCCAGCTCGTGCTCGGTAAGAAATTCTTTTTCTTTCGCCTTGGCAGAATTCTTATAGAATGCGAAGGGATCTTCTGTAATCCATTTATGCGCTATACAAAGTTTGACAATCTTCCGTAGATGCTTGATATACTTGGCGGCGGAGACTTCCGAACAGCCGAGTTCCGAGCGGAGGAAAAATTCATAACCGGCAACAAAACCATGGTCCATCTTTCTTACATCTATATCCTTTAGGTTAAGATGTTCTGTCAGATACAATTCGATATGGGAAAGGGAAGTGTTGTAACCCTTCAGTGTATTGGGCTTAAAGCCTTTTCCCAAAAGTGCTTTCATCTGCTCGTTATGTTCGAAGAAAACAGCCAGCAGTGTTTTCCGCTTGATATCCTTTCCGAGATATTTGAGTTTGATGGATTCCGCGGTAATGTCCTCTCCGTTTTTGGTCATCTGGAGATGGATATCCGCTATTTTGTGCTCGAGGGTATCCAGATAGGTATTCAACGTTTTAACGTCCTCTTTGGTTCCCTTGGCGCGGTTTGCCTTTGATATCCATTTCGTAGGATCGCATTCCCGTCCGGTGGACACCTCCTTCGGTATCCCGTCCACGGTAATACGCATGTATATCGGCTTGGGGCCGCTTACATAATTTTTTGGTTTCTTCAAGTAGAAGAGCAAGGAATAATTTGTACTCATGATACTATCATTTAAGTGAAACAAACTTAGCCTTGCAGCCAATCGAAATCAAGATGTTTAGTTTATGAACAAGCTGTAAAACAGCAGGTTAAAACCTTTCCAGTGAGTAGTCTGACGTGAGAAAGTGACTCACCGAATAACTCACTTTTTTATTGGGAAAATTTGAAAGATCTGTAGATACCGACAAAACAAAAAACGCTGTAAACATTTAATTTACAGCGTTTTAGTGTGTTTTGACTTTTAAGTGTGTAGCCCGTAGGGGAATCGAACCCCTGTTTCAAGAATGAAAATCTTGCGTCCTAACCCCTAGACGAACGGGCCTTTCTGCTTTGGTGATGCAAATATAGAAGCTTTATTTATACCTCCAAAATATTTTGCACCGCAAAAATATAACTCATTGGCTTTTAAACCGATATTTTTATATCAAATCGAATCCTATGTCCGTTCTGAAGTATTTTCCTTGGAAAAAGATACGTCCCGCATCAGCAGTCGCTTGCTGAAGTGCCGAAAACAAATCATCTTCCAATGCAGTAACTGCCAATACACGACCACCTGCTGTCAACACCTCGCCATTCTCTGATTTCGTACCTGCATGAAACACGATCGACTCCTTAACATTCTCGATGTTGCTAATCACTTTCCCCGTTTCATAAGCCCCTGGATAACCGCCAGAAACGATCATAACCGTAGCGGCAGTTTTATCTGTCACCGTATAAGAACGCTTATCCAAATCTCCTTTCGCAACACCCTCTAACAAATCCACTAAATCCGACTCAATACGAACCAATACTGACTCTGTTTCCGGATCACCCATACGCACATTGTATTCAATCACATATGGATCACCCCCAACATTCATCAATCCTATAAAGATAAAACCCTTATAAGGGATATTATCTTTCTTCAAACCATCAACGGTAGGTTTGATAATGCGTTGTTCTACCTTATCTAAGAAAGCCTGGTCTGCAAATGGAACTGGAGAAACCGAACCCATTCCACCGGTATTTAAGCCTGTATCTCCCTCACCGATTCTTTTGTAATCTTTAGCTGAAGGCAAAACTTTATAGTTCTCACCATCTGTCAATACAAATACCGAAAGCTCAATACCCTTCAAAAACTCCTCAACCACCACTACACTACTTGCTTCACCAAACTTCGCATCATTGATCATCGCCTTCAATTCAGCCTTAGCATCTTCATAAGACTCACAAATCAAAACGCCCTTACCTTGAGCCAATCCATCAGCCTTCAATACGATAGGCAGCTGCTGAGTATCCAAATAAGCCAAACCTGCTTCCAAAGAGTCCTTATCAAAAGATTGGAATGCAGCTGTAGGCACTTGGTGGCGAATCATAAACTCTTTCGAAAAATCTTTAGACCCTTCCAATTGGGCACCTTCTTGTTGAGGGCCAATTACCGCGATACTTTTTAGTTTCTCGTCTGCAAGAAAATAATCGTGAATACCTTTTACCAAAGGCTCTTCCGGACCTACCACCACCATTTCAATCTGATTAGCCAAAACAAACTCGCCGATAGCTTGGAAATCTGTCACCTTTAAGGCAACATTTTGGCCATATTGAGATGTTCCAGCATTACCCGGAGCAATAAACAATTGATTAAGTTTTGGGCTTTTCGAGATTTTATAGGCAAAGGCAGACTCTCTACCTCCAGAGCCGATGATCAGAATATTCATACCGCAAAGATATTGAAGCCATTTAATAATTAGCACTCTAATTTATTCTTTTCCTATAATTCGCTGCTTTTTTCGTAATATTATAGGGAATTAGCCAAATTAATTATGAAGAGCTCGAGAAATCTCCTTCTATTACTTATCACACTCACTGCTGCTTTAACTACTCAAGCGCAACAATTAGAAAAATCGCAGAAAATCCTCAACGAATATGCGAACAACCACCCACAAGAGAAGCTACACATGCAGACCGATCGCAACGTCTATGCCGTTGGTGAAACGATCTGGTACAAGATTTATAGCGTAATTGGGATGGAAAATCGCCTATCCGTATTATCCAATGTGGCCTACATCGAGTTAATCAATCCGGCGGGAAAGATTGTCGATCAAAAAATCAACGCCCTATATGCTGGTGTCGCAGTTGGAGAGATGGCCTTAGCAGACAGCCTTGTCGAGGGCTCCTACCGACTAAGAGCCTATACCAATTGGATGCGGAATAACGATGAAGATTATTTCTTTGAAAAAGTCATCAATATCGGAAATGTCCGCTCAGACAATATTGAAACACAAAGTACCACCATCACGGAGAATGGACAGGAATTTTATGTTATTCAATTGGCGAATGTAAGCGGTGCTGCCATGCCAAAGACAAAAATATCCTACGAATTTAAAGATGGCGAGAAGGTAGTCGATCGTGGAAGAGAAGACATCGATCAAGAAGGTCGTATAAAAATTAAAGTAACTGACAAAAACAAAGGAAAGCTACTCTTCCTAAGCTTCACCAATCCTGATAAAAGGAAAGTTCAAAAAACAATCAGTACCAAGTCTTTCTTTTCCGAGAACAGCATACAAGCATTTCCAGAAGGAGGTCACTTAATAGCAGATGAGCTTAACCGCATCGCATTTAAAGCCATCAATCCACAAGGGAAAGGAATCAAAGCAAAGATTTATATCCTTGCTAACAATACCGATACGGCGGCTACATTAGAGACCAATAGCCTAGGTATGGCATCCGTTCCTTGTTATTTAAACAAAGGGACAACCTATACCGTTCAGGCACATTTTGCAGATAACACACAGAAGACCATTAACCTTCCTGCAATTGAAAACAGTGGTTACTCGATTTCAGTAAACCAAAGTAGCCCAGCAAAAATCTTTGCTCAGGTAAATATCTCCCAAGACAAAGTCAATAATGAAGAGGTCTATTTTGTCCTTCATCACTTGGGAAACATCTATTACATTGCCAAGCAAAAAGCTTCCAATAAGAATGTTCTTTTTTCCATTGGAAAAGATAAGGTGCCTACGGGCGTAATGACCATTAGCATCATGAACAAGGATTTCTTGCCCTTGGTAGAGCGTGTGATATTCAATTTGAACAACAACCGCATCATGCCATTGACTATTAAACAAGACAAAGATTCGTATGGCAAGCGTTCCAAGGTTACCAACAACCTAACGCTAGATTTGGGCAATTCTGCAGGCACAGACACAGCAACCTTAGCAAGTCTTTCTGCATCGGTTATTAATCTAACAAAATATGGCAAGGATCTTTCCGATGATGTTAGCATCCTAAGTAGCCTTTACCTCAATGCTGATTTAAAAGGCTTCATTGAAAAACCGGCTTATTATTTCAATGCTGATGGAACCGTTAAAACACAAGAATTGGATGACTTGCTTTTGACCCAAGGTTGGCGTAAAATTGACTGGAAACAATTGGACTCTTTAAATAATACACCGAAGTACCCTATTGAAAAAGGACTTCGCATTACCGGTATGGTGAAAAAGTTAGGACGTAAAGCCCCTGCCGCAAATGCGAAGGTGCAATTGATCTCCACCAGAAACTTTATGGATTTCCTCGATACAACCGCTAATGCTAAGGGTGAATTTGAATTTGATAAATTAATATTCCCTGATAGCGTTAAGTTCTTGGTATCTGCTCAAGATGAAAAGGGCAAGAAAAACATTGACATTACCTACAATAAACCTAGCCCAGCAGATGTTAACTTGGCTAAAAACGATCCACTTATACAGAACGATGTCAATGCAAGTTTCCGCGAACAATTACTAGCCGGAAAACGCTTTTACCAACAATTGGAAAGCAAGGGTCTTATGGACAAGGTAACGGAGATTGAAGAAGTAGTCGTGACGGTTCAAAGACCAAAAGTACCTGATAATTCCACCAATTTAAATGGTCCTGGAAATGCGGATCAAGTGATCACCGCTGATGACCTCTCTACTTGTACCACATTGGAAATGTGTTTAGCAGGCCGATTAATGGGGGTTGTATTCCAAGGTGGAAAGCCAATGAATACCCGTGGAAATGTGGAAATGCAAGTGGTCTTGGACGGAATGTATGTGGAGAGTGATATGTTAAGCACCATAAATCCACAGGATGTGGCTAGTGTGGAGGTACTCAGAAACATCAACTATACCAGTATCTACGGTTCTTATGGTGGAAATGGCTTAATTGTAATCACGAGTAAAACAGGTCGTGATGCTTCTCGTGGAAACTTCCAACCTCGTGGATTATTAGCTATTCAGCCTAAAGGAATTTCCCTAATGAAAGAATATTACAAGCCAGAGTATGATGTAGATTCTAACAAACAATTTGATCAGGATCTACGGATGACCATACATTGGGAACCAGGAATTGTAACCGATGACCATGGTAAGGCGAGCTTTAACTTCTTTACCTCCGATGAAATCGGAACCTACCGAATGATCATTGAAGGACTGGATGTGGAAGGCCGCCTAATACGTAAAGTAATCGACTTTGAAGTCAAATAATAAAAGAAACCGAGGGGATAGCAAAACCCTCGGTTTTTTTATGCCAAGTAAAGTAACTCCAGAAAAACCAAGCCTACTGATTTTGAACAGCAAGCTCCATCGTATTCCCCAAGACCGTCAGTGGAATTATAGGATTAGCTTGTCATAATCCTTATTTTTTCCGTAAATTACCTTGATTAACGAAACAACTGAATTAGGATGAGCAATTACATTAAAACCCAAGTTACGGATCATATCTGCTACATACTTTTAGACCGGGGCAAGTCCAACGCTATGCACCTGGAGATGATTGATGAACTTACCGAAACTTTGCAAAAACTACGTGATGATGAAGCGATTGAGGCGATTGTATTGCAAGGAAAGGAAGGTTTCTTTACTTCTGGCCTGGATCTGATAACTTTATTTCAATACGATGAAGAGCAAATGCGTGTCTTCTGGAATCGATTTATCAACTTGATTCAAGAGTTGGTGTCTTTCCCTAAGCCTAGCATTGCAGCCATCACCGGGCATAGTCCTGCTGGAGGCTGTGTTTTAGCCCTAGGTTGTGACTACCGCGTCATGGCCGAAGGCGAATATATTATCGGATTAAATGAGGTCCCAGTAGGCATTATCGTGCCTAGCAGCATATTCGAATTATATAGCTTCTGGATTGGCAGTGCGAATGCTTCCCGATTCCTTTTGGAAGGCAGATTACTACCTCCTGCAGAAGCGTTAAAGGTTGGTTTAATCGACGAAGTGGTACCTTTTGATCGTATTCAGACAGCAACAGGTCGCAAAGCAAAACAATTCATGCAGTTTGATCGTAATGCTTGGCGAGCTTCCAAACTTAATATCCGTAAGAATCTATTGGCACAAGTAGCTGAAACAAAAGGCGAAGCCATTGAACAGGTTCTTAAACAATGGTGGGCACCTTCTACACGCGCCATCCTACAAACAATCATTGATAACTTAACTAAAAAAGCATAACATGGCCGTACAAGGAGCATTACAAAAAGACGCCTTACTAGGCAAAACCGTGGTGGTAACAGGTGGCGGCACAGGACTTGGCAAGGCCATGTCCACATACTTTTCGGAGTTAGGTGCAAACTTGGTTATCAGCAGTCGCAAACTGGATGTGCTGGAAGCAACAGCACGTGAGATATCGGAAAAGACAGGCAACTCTGTTCTACCAGTTGCTTGTGACATCCGCGATATTGAAGATGTAAAAAATATGCGCCTTAAAGCAGAAGAAGCTTTTGGGCAAGTGGATGTATTGGTAAATAATGCTGCAGGAAATTTTATCTCCCCAACGGAGCGATTATCTGCCAATGCCTTTTCAACCATTATCGATATCGTTCTCAAAGGGACAGTAAACTGTACCTTGGAATTTGGTAAATCATGGATTGAGAAAAAACAAGCTGCCAATGTCTTGAATATAGTCACGACCTATGCCTTCACCGGTTCAGGATATGTGGTACCATCAGCAGTTTCCAAAGGTGGCGTATTGACTTTAACACGTTCCTTAGCAGCAGAATGGGGCAGATACGGCATTCGCAACAATGCTATTGCGCCAGGACCATTCCCTACCAAAGGTGCTTGGGACCGCTTATTGCCAGGTGATTTAGCCGCAAAATTCGATTTTAAAAACCGTGTTCCCCTAAAACGCGTTGGAGAACATCAGGAACTCGCAAACTTGGCTGCATTCTTGATATCTGATTTCGCAGGTTATATCAATGGTGAGATCATTACCATTGATGGTGGCGAATGGCTTCAAGGAGCTGGTCAATTTAGTGGACTTGAAGCTGTATCCCCAGAAATGTGGGATGCCATCGAACAGACTATCCGGAAAAACAACAAGTAAACAGCATGAAGAAAAACATTCTATACTTCCTGAGCATCGGTTTATTACTTTTTGCTTCTTGTAATAACAGTAAGAAATCTGATAAACAACAGCAAGATAGTATCCCTCAGGTATCCATGAACAATCCCGAAGAAATCCAACAAATCTCCGAAGTCATTTCCCGATTTGCAAGGGCATACCTAAGTCAGGACAACGATAAGATCAATGCTTTAATCAATCCTGAAACTGGAATCGCCATCATTCATCGACCAGGTGTTGCAGACACCTATACGCTAGTGGACAGCATAGATTTTAAAAATCCAGTACCTGCTCACTATGCCTATGAAACCTTTCAAAACGATCAGGTCTTGACCTTTGCCCCTATCCCTGAATTCGATTGTGGAAAAGACAAATGGACTAAAATCGGATTCTTTTGTGATACTACAGCCAGTACAACACATAAACCTTTGGAAACAATCGCTAAGTTCTTAGCGGAATTTGAGGATGTAAAATTCGACGAGGCAAAGAAAAAAGAAATTGAATCCTTGGAGAATGGCGCATATCGTGTAATTTTAGCACAAGAAAAGAACTCCCTGATCTTCCATGTCAAGAAATTTAAGAATGGTTGGTTTGTGACGATCTTAGATCGAGCATATGGTTCATGCGATGCCTAATGAAAATTAGGACTATAAAAAGAAAGACGAATAAGTAGAAAATCACAATACAAAGACAGCAATACGCTTTATGAGCAATTTTGATCAAGAAACACAGCAAAGAATCCAACAATGGACAAGCAATGAGTACGACCCGGAAACAATTGCCGAGGTTAAGAAATTAGTAGACCAAAATGAAGAAACCGAACTTCTAGACTCTTTCTATAAAGAGCTGGAATTTGGTACAGGAGGTTTACGTGGAATTATGGGTGTTGGCTCAAACCGCATGAATAAGTATACTATCGGTAAAGCCACACAGGGTTTAGCAAATTACCTTAAAAAACAATTCCCTGATCAACAGCTCAAAGTTGCCGTTTCCTACGACAGTAGAAACAATTCCCAATCTTTCGGTCATCTAGTAGCGGATGTTTTCTCGGCTAATGATTTCCAAGTATATCTATTCCAGGAATTACGCCCTACGCCTATGCTTTCCTTCGCTGTAAGGCACTTTGGCTGTCAAGGTGGGGTGATGTTAACCGCATCCCATAACCCTAAGGAATACAACGGCTATAAGGCTTATTGGAATGATGGAGGACAACTTGTCGCTCCACATGATAAAAATGTTATTAAGGAAGTAGATGCCATCCAATCGGTTTCAGAGATCAAGTTCGAACGCAAAGCGGAGAACATCAAATTAGTTGAGGCTGATTTCGATGATATCTATGTGGCGGCAAATTTGAAATTAAGCATCAATCCGGGCGCTGTAAAGGCTCAGAAAGACTTGAAGATAGTCTATTCCCCAATTCACGGAACAGGCGTTACAATCGTCCCTAAAATGCTCGAGGCTTGGGGATTCAACAATATACACGTAGTTGAGGAACAAGCAGAGCCCAATGGAAATTTCCCAACGGTGGTTTATCCAAACCCTGAAGAGGAAGAAGCCATGTCTATCGCCATGAAAAAAGGTGAGGAGCTGGATGCCGATGTGATTATGGCAACTGACCCTGATGCTGACCGCGTAGGTGTAGCAATTAAACTTCCTTCTGGTGAGTACCAATTAATCAACGGAAACCAAATCGGTAGTTTGTTGACTTATTACGTACTTTCTTGTAAAAAAGCGGCTGGTGCATTAAAACCAAACGACTATATCGTTAAAACCATAGTAACCTCTAATCTTTTCTCCGATATCGCGAAGAGTTTCGATGTCAACTATTACGAGACCTTAACTGGATTTAAGTTCATCGGAGAAGTGATGACCCAATTAGAGGGCAAGGAAAAATATTTAGTTGGTGGAGAAGAAAGTTATGGCTTTTTAGTTGGTGATTTAGTGCGTGATAAAGATGCGGTAAATGCTTGTGCATTTATTGCTGAAATGTGTGCTTATTTCAAAAATGAAGGTAAATCCCTATTCGATGTATTGTTATCACTTTATGTAGAATACGGCTATTATAAAGAGAAATTAATTTCCCTTACGAAAAAAGGAAAAGCAGGAGCGGATGAAATCAAACAGATGATGAGTGATTTACGCGCTGACTTACCAAAATCATTGGGAGGGATTGCTGTTGCGGAAGTTCGTGATTACCAACAGAGCGAAGCAACAGATATGAAAACTGGATCCAAGACCAAAATCGATCTTCCAAAATCAGATGTATTACAATTTATCACGGTAGATGGGGATGTTATTTCCGCAAGACCGTCGGGAACAGAGCCTAAGATTAAATTCTATTGCTCCGTAAAAGAGACGCTTTCCTTTACTTCCGACTATGGTCAGATTTCTAACCGCCTGGATGATAAAGTAACACAAATGATGGCCGATATCGTTAAGGACTAATGGAAAAGTGGAAAGTACTCGATTCTAAATACATCATTCAACGTCCTTGGGCTACATTACGTATAGACCGCTTGGAAATGCCTTCGGGACATATCAAGGAGGAATATTATGTATTGGAATATCCTACCTGGGTTAATATGATTGGTATAACAGAAGACAATCAAATACTCTTTGTTCGACAATACCGACACGGGGCACAAACGATCATGGTCGAATTGCCTGCAGGTGTAGTGGAAGATGGAGAAGATCCGGAAGTTGCCGCTCGAAGGGAATTGTTAGAAGAGACCGGATATGCATTTGACGATTGCGAATATATTTGTGAACTTTTTGCAAACCCGGCTACATCAGGAAATCTTACCTATACCTATCTACTAAAGGGTGGTAAAAAAGTCCAAGAGCAACAGCTTGATGATTCTGAGGATATCGAAGTTGTTTTGATGAATATAGAAGAAGCCAAGCAATTCTTATTTGACAATAAAATCGGACAGGCCTTACACAGTTCGGCTTTGTTTTATACCTTTAAAAAGTTAGGCCTGCTATAAGCAAGCCTAACTTTATTCTTTCCCTACCTTGATTTCCGCAATATTTAACGGTATTTTCTTACCTTTGCCGCATGGCAAGAGAAATTTATGAAACTAAGCGAAAGGCATTAAAAATTAACCTTAATGCAGATATTTATGGAACCTTTGCAGAGATTGGCGCGGGACAAGAAGTTGCCCGTAACTTCTTCGAAGCGGGTGCTGCCTCTGGAACCATTGCAAAGACAATGTCCGCTTATGACATGGCTTTCTCCGATGCTATCTATGGCGTAGAAGAAAATGGCCGTTACGTAAGCCGTACGCGCCTCACCAAGATGCTGAAGCATGAATTTGAATTGCTAACAGAGCGTCTTCACGGCGAAAAATACGCCACTAAGAAATTCTTCGCCTTTGCTGATACCGTTACTACTTTAAATTTCACGAAAACCAATGAGCCTCACGGATGGATTGGTATCCGCTTTCAACATGAAGTAGGAGGTCCAACCAATGACATCATCATTCACGTACGCCTCTTGGATAGCGACAACCGTCTTCAGTCCAAGGTTCTCGGCATATTGGGTGTTAACTTAGTGTTTGCTGCTTATTATTACGCGGAGAATCCGCAGCTTATGATCGAATCCCTGGTAGACAACCTTTCAGTAGGTTCGGTTGAAATTGATCTGGTAAAAGTATCTGGACCAATATTCGAAAATGCGAACGAACGTCTTTTAAACCTATACTTAATCGCAAAAGGATTTGCTCGCGCTGCTATCTTCAGACCTGATGGAAAGGCTGCACAAATCAAAGACTATTTGTACAAAAAGAATATCATCATTCTAAGAACCAAATACCGTCAGAAATCGAATCCAAACTTTGACCTATTCAACTTAGCTGTTGAGGAGTTCCGTAAAAATACGGGAGCTATTCCTGAAGATACCGTCGTATTAATTGAAGTACTGATGGGTAATGTATTGGATGAAAACTCAAGTATTACGGATGAGGATTTGGTTTACTTTGCTCATCGAGCGGAATATCTTTGTTCCACAGGAAACAACATATTAGTCTCCAATTTCCGTAGAAATAACCACTTAGCGGAGTTTGTTCAGACCTTTAAGCCGAAAAACGTAGGTATTGCAACCAACGTGTCCAACTTAAAAAACATCTTCAACACAGACAACTACAACAAAGCGAATTACACGAACGAATTGTTAGCTTATATCTCTGGAATGTTCAGCAAGAACGTAAAGCTCTATGCGTATCCTTACTTGGATAAAAAGAACAATAAGATCGTTACGACGAAGAATATGCCTGTTTCTGATGAAGCAAAACCATTATTCGACTTCTTAATCCAAAACTGCTATATCGTGGATATCGAAGATTACGATGAGAAATTCGTGAAGACTGTTTAATAACAGCCTAACTAAAAGAACCCCTTTGACCATCACTGCTCAAAGGGGTTTTTTACGGACTAAACTTCCACTTTTACCTGTAAAAACCTGATCTAGCTCTTTAGCATAGTCTATTCCTATGTTTTAAATATATCCTACTATTTCCTTTGGGTTTCACTTGAGTTAGCTGGTAGTTAAACTTGAGTTTGCTTCGAGACTCTCAAGGAATTTCTAAGGATATGATAAGGATCTCTTTCGGATCTCGTTCGCTTCTAACCGAACGAGATCCGAAGGAGATCCGAACAAGTTCCGAAGGAGATCCGAAGGGTTCTCGAATCCAACCCCTAGCAAACCCCTATGAAAGACGATGAGACTACAGACAAAAGACGAAGAGACTACATCATAAAACGGGAGTAAAGCAATTTCATAAATCCTAAAAATAATACGCATAAAACTCTTAAACAATCAAGAATTTTGATGGCTCTGGCTTTCACTATACAAGCGTTCTACATGTATTACAAACTGTCTTCTATTTCTTTAATTAGGGTAACTCTGTTCATAGGATAGCCTGCTTTTGAAAGGCTAAAAGTACCATCCTTTTTAATGACAATGTAGGAGGGGAAGCCATTAGCTCCGGTCTTCCTCATAATGTCCTTGGTTAATCCTTCTAAGGCATTGATGTGTTGTCCTTCTAGGTTATAATAGGCTATTAATTTCTTTAGTTGTTCGTCTTTTCCTGTATCGTAATTGGCGATATACAAAAAGGTCACATCCTTACCCAAGAAATGCTTTTTAAGCGGACCCGAATTCTTCACTATTTCTTGGTGACAGGGTGCACACCAAGTGCCCCACATATCGATAAGCACTGTTTTTCCTTTATATGCACTTAGCACTTGATCAAACGAAGTGAATTTTTCACCATCTTTTACAAAAACCATTTTATCATTAAATTGGCGATTATCATTTTCTTTGACCTGTGTAATAAATGGTGCAAAAATATTTAAGTATTGGTTATTTGGATATTTCTTTTCAAAGCGATCGATGATTAAGGCGCTGCTAGTTTGCTTATTTTCTTTTATGTCCATCAAAAGGTGGGCATAGGCATACTCGTTTACTTTTCCTGAAAAGTATTTATTGATGATACGTTCCTTTAACAAATTTTCACTATCTGTATTATACTCCATTTTAGCTTCATCAATGGTTAATTCTGGATAATAGGTTTTATACATATTGGTATCTGACGGATTCCCCCACAACTCTTCTTTATGTCTTAAAATAAAATATGCAAGCAATTCTCTGTATTGAAAGCTACCCAATGCTTCAGGATTACTAAGGGGTTGTAGCGCTAATAGGCTATCGCGTTTATTAATCCAATTTTTTGCAATATTCTCCGAATCCTCCATTCTTCCGATATTGTATTTATGATTACCCCAAAAACGATAAAACAAACTCGCTTTGGTATAAGCTAAATGATTCTCCATCATGATTTTCATTGCTTTAGATGGTTTATGTTTTTGTTGGTAAACCTTCCAAAGATTGGCATCCCTTTCATAAATACTATCAATTTTTTGAAGAACAGGTTCCGGATTCTTTTCTTCTGTAAAATCCTGTCCACTCCAATAAGAAGGTGATATAGGAAGATATTGGTTATTTTCTGATCCCTTTCCTGTCACCAATATGGAATCTTTTTCATTTATTCGCAAAATTTCTAGGGTAATTCCATCACCAGGAGAGAGATAAATAAACTTCGTGGATTGTCCATAAATTAACATAAATGGTTCAATCGAATTTAATGCAAAAGTTCGATGGAGTTGACCGTCCGATAGTTTGAACGCATTTTCCTTCATTGAATGTCTTAGAGGCTCAAGGAAGGGGTTAACGCCTAAAGGCAATAAAACT
Organism: Sphingobacterium lactis; assembly: GCF_051951495.1. Classification (GTDB taxonomy): domain Bacteria; phylum Bacteroidota; class Bacteroidia; order Sphingobacteriales; family Sphingobacteriaceae; genus Sphingobacterium; species Sphingobacterium lactis_A. Next base: position 308,614 of record NZ_JBNHAS010000003.1, read on the forward strand.
CCCTTTCCTTCTTTGTTCGCCTTGTCAATAATATGGAATTGGGCAGTTTGTGCCTGGGAAAAAGAGAAAATAAAGCAGGAAAATAAAGTCAGAAGGTAGATAACATTTCTAAGCATTTTCATTAGACAAATTGGTTAAATATTGAATATCAACCTAATATAACGAAAACATCGGTTGAAAAAGAGAAAAGTAACGCTATTTATTAATGCTCCAAAACAATAAAGGCGTCTCCAAGAAACGCCTTCATTTAAATATTATCTTAATTATAAGAACTTCTTAAAGATAGAATAAAGAATTTTTAGGTCTTGTTCTGTCAGGTTTGCGGAAGTCACATCTTTTTGGATATAGTGATATTTAAATCCCTTGATAGCCGCATCAAGATTTTTTACATCATAACCGATGATTCGAAGGGCAATCTTCGGATCAAAACCTACCGGAGGAGTTTCTAATACCTCATCATACCAGTATCCAAATCCTTTGTCTGCAAGTGTTTTCCAAGGGAAACGCGAAGGATCGTTCTTACGGGTTGGGGCATAGTCCATGTGGCCAATAAAGTTTGCCTGTGGAATCTTATAGGTGTCTTTCAAATAAGTCAACAATTGAACAAGGGCATTGATTTGCACATCTGTCCAAGGGTCTGTGGTACCGTTATTGTCCAATTCAATTCCGATAGAAGAGGAGTTTAAATCGGTGTCATTCCCCCAGCGCCCTAAGCCTGCATGGTGCGCACGGTAGTAATCATTCACCATTTGTACGATCTTACCTTCACGACCTATCACATAGTGTGAACTCACCCCTGCCCGTTCGCTATGAAACGTTTTAACGGTTTGATCCAATGACTTCTGCGCTGTATGGTGAATCATAACATAATTGGGCTTGCGCATTCCGAAGTTAATCGATCCGATCCATTCTTTGTTATCTGCAGCAATCTTTTCGATCTGGCTTTTTACTGGAGCTTCCTTATAAATTGTGGAGTACTCCTTTGCTTTGCGTTTATAAACCTTTTCGGTTGCTGCATATTTACCGCCGCATGAGGTTGCCAAGGCAGCGATAAACAAATAGGTGATTGCATTTTTTAGCATATTGTTAAATATAGGTAAGCAAATATAATCGGATTAAAGGGCATCTACAACGAATTCCGGTCTTTCTACCCCAGGTTCGAGTTCAACTACTTGTAAATTTCGAAACTCCATTAAAGCGCCTTCTGCCTCTAAGCAGATATAGCCTTTTCGTTTAGAAGCTAGACGTATGCTGTTCACAAATTTGCCGTTCACCGCTAATTTAACCGTTCCATCTATACAAACGACCGTATAGCGGTTCCATTGCCCTACACCCAAACAGCGATTCTCAACGGACTTGCTGCGTACGCCTCGAGCATTATCTGGAGAGGCGGTCATCCCTCCTGCCCCAAACAGTTCGCCATGCACATAAGCAATAGGTTGTTGCACACCATCTTTCACATGAATATTTACCCAATCGAGCTCCAACATCTGCACTTCCATGCCCATGGGTAAGCGGGTATTGGGATCTGCTTTGGCATCAGACCATACAAAAATTCCTGAGTTCCCGCCCTTTTCCATGTGGCGCCACTCCACTGTCAGGATAAAATTCTCATACATCTTCTCCGAGCGAACCACCCCAATAGGATTGCCCTTATTAATTAATAGGTTGCCTTTGGCCTTCCAAGTGGAAGCGGAGGTGTTGACATCAATCCAGTTGATGGCTTTTCCTTTGCTTTTGGTTTCAAGCAAGGTTTCCTCGTAACTCTTCTCCTGACCAAACTGAAAAAGTCGATCTTGACTATAAGCTAATCTTCCCATCAAAATCAATAATAAGCCTATTAAAAGCCGATAAAGGTTCTTGTTTCTCATGTTTAGGTGTCCTTAATCTACTAAATTACTAAAATATTGGAAGGCTTATACTTGGGTAACAGGAAAATGGCAAAAGGATAATAGTTCTAGAAGGCAGGAAAGGTTAAAAAAGAAATGCCCCGATACGTTTATTATCGGGGCATTCTCTATAGTTCTATGTTGACTTATGCTTCCGCGTAAGCTTCGATTGGAGGACAAGAACAGATTAATGTTCTATCACCTTGTGAATCATTCACACGACCTACTGAAGGCCAGAATTTGTTGATTCTTAAGTACTCAATCGGATAAGCAGCAGTTTGACGAGAGTATGGTCTATCCCACTCATCTCCTGTTACTACACGTGCTGTATGCGGTGCATTTTTCAATACGTTATCTTTTTGATCTGCTTCACCTGATTCTACCGCAGCAATTTCAGCGCGGATTGCGATCAATGCATCACAGAAACGATCCAATTCTGGTTTAGATTCTGATTCCGTAGGCTCTACCATTAATGTTCCAGCTACTGGGAAAGAAACGGTAGGTGCGTGGAAACCATAATCCATTAGGCGTTTTGCGATATCTGCAACCTCAATTCCTACGTTTTTGAAAGAACGACAATCCAAGATCATCTCGTGTGCACAACGTCCATTAGCACCTGCGTACAATACTGGATAGTGTTGTTCTAAGCGTGCTTTGATGTAGTTGGCATTCAAAATCGCGGTTTTAGTAGCGTCTGTTAATCCCTTAGGCCCCATCATAGCGATATAAGCATGCGAGATAACTAAGATCGATGCTGAACCAAATGGTGCTGCAGAAACTGCAGAGATACCTTCCTCGCCAGAGATTTCAATCACCTCGTGATTAGGCAAGAATGGCACTAAGTGAGCCGCCACACCGATTGGGCCCATACCAGGACCACCACCACCGTGAGGGATACAGAATGTTTTGTGTAAGTTCAAGTGACAAACGTCTGCTCCGATATATCCAGGACTGGTTAATCCTACCTGAGCGTTCATGTTTGCACCGTCCATATATACTTGTCCACCGTTTTCGTGGATGATATTACAAATTTCTACGATTGGCTCTTCGAATACACCGTGAGTTGATGGATAAGTCACCATTAAGGAGTTCAAGTTAGCTGCATGCTCAGTAGCCTTAGCTCTTAAATCCTCTACTTCAATATTTCCACGCTCATCACATTTTACTACAACCACTTTCAATCCTGCCATAGAAGCAGATGCAGGGTTTGTACCGTGTGCAGACGCAGGGATTAGACAGATGTCTCTGTTGAAATCGCCACGGCTTTGGTGGTAAGCACGGATTACCATTAATCCAGCATATTCACCTTGCGCACCAGAGTTCGGTTGGAAAGACATCTTCGCAAATCCTGTGATTTCACATAACCAATCATTCAATTCATTGATCAATTGCATGTATCCGGTAGTTTGATCTACTGGAGCAAATGGATGTAATCCACCAAAACGAGCCCAAGTTACAGGAACCATTTCAGTAGTTGCATTCAACTTCATCGTACAAGATCCCAAAGGAATCATCGAGTGACAAAGGGAAAGATCTTTTGCTTCTAAAGATTTGATGTAACGCAACATCTCACTCTCCGAGTGGTGGCTGTTGAAAACTGGGTGAGTCAAGTATTCCGATGAACGAACAAGTTCTTCTGGAATAACCACATCCAATTCATTTACTAGACCTTCTAAATCTACATCTTTAGTGGTTTTGCCTTTGATCTTAGCAAATACCTTAACGATAGTTTCGATATCCGCATAAGTAGTTGTCTCATCAATAGAGATTCCAACGATATTATCTTGGTAGAAGAAGTTTAATTCATTGTTTAAGGCTTCTGCTTTCAAGGTGCCGATTTGATCACCAGCATCGAAACGCAAGGTATCAAAGTAAGCTTTGTTGTTTTGTGTATAGCCTAAAGACTGAATAGCTTTGTCTGCTAAACGCGCTAAGTCATGGATTCTAGAAGCGATTTTCTCGATTCCTTTAGGACCATGGTATACCGCGTAGAAAGAAGCCATAATAGCTAATAATGCCTGTGCAGTACAGATATTAGAAGATGCTTTATCTCTACGGATGTGTTGCTCACGAGTTTGAAGCGCCATACGTAAAGCATACTCACCATTCGAATCAGAAGTTACACCGATGATACGACCAGGGATATTACGCTTGTAAGCATCTTTGGTAGCAAAGAATGCTGCGTGTGGTCCACCGAAGCCCATTGGTACACCAAAACGTTGTGAGTTACCAACAACAACATCTGCTCCCCATTCTCCTGGAGGCGTTAATAAAGCTAGAGACATGATGTCAGTAGCCACACAGATGGTGATGTTTTTATCGTGCGCGAAGGCAGTGAATTCTTTATAATCTTCTACTGATCCATCTGCTGCAGGGTATTGAACAAATGCTGCGAATACATCATCTGTCAAGTTTTCTACAGTAAGATCAGCAATACGGATTTCAACACCAAAAGGAACTGCTCTTGTTTGCAATACATCTAAAGTTTGCGGATAGATGTTTGGAGTTACCAAAAACACATTCGCATCTTTATTCTTACGTGCGCTGTAAAGCATGAACATACCTTCAGCAGCAGCCGTCGCTTCATCTAAAAGGGATGCATTGGCAATTTCCAATCCGGTTAAGTCAGATACCATGGTTTGGAAGTTCAATAATGCTTGAAGACGACCTTGCGCGATCTCTGCTTGGTATGGTGTATATTGGGTATACCATCCTGGATTTTCAAATACGTTACGCTGAATAACACCCGGAAGGATAACATCATTATATCCTTGACCGATGTAAGATTTGAAGACTTTGTTTTTCTCTGCAATCTGAGCGATTTTCTCCAAATAGGCAACTTCGCTTAATGCTGCAGGAAGTTTTAAAGCTTCTTTCTTGCGAATCTGGGCAGGTACGGTCTGGTCGATCAACTCGTCCAAGGACTGTACACCTAAAACCGTTAACATCTCTTCTACTTGCGTAGCGCTTGGACCGTTATGGCGATCCTCAAATTTCTCTTGGTAAAATACGTTACTCATTTGATGTATTTGTTGTAACTTTTGGAACTGATTAACTTGCTGTTATCCAAATTATTTATCCCGTTCTTTGACTTGGGAATTTAGATGTGCAAAGATACGCTTTTTAACCTGATATTTTATGCCCGCATTAGCTCCGAATACTTTTATGAACACATCAAACGATTGCGCATAATATTGAATTTACAATAACATTACAGGACATTACTTGCAAATCATGCAACAAGAGCGATTCTTAATTTTATTTCCTTGAAAACAGAACAATTCATACAGAGCTGTATTGCTTCTCTATTCAAACGATTGCATTAAAAAAAAGACAATAATTAAACATTTTCTTTTCATTTTCTACAGAAGAGTCGCCTACATCAATGCCGAAATAATAGTATTAAAGGATTAAACATTAATTATTTACAATAATCTCCAGGATTTTAAGATTGATGGGAATCTTTGCTAATTTAGGCGCAAGCCAATTTTAAAATTTTATGCTCAAACTGCAGGTTAACAATGAATCTGACCGACTACATTCGGTCATCCTGGGGACTGCAACACGAAACGGTCCCATTCCCCAAGCTGATGAAGCTTATGACCCCAAATCTTTAGAACATATTCTGCAAGGGACCTACCCCCAAGAAGCGGATATGGTAAATGAATTAAATGCCTTTGAAAATGTACTTAAACGCTATGCTGTTCAAGTTTACAGGCCAGAAATTATTGAGGATCTTAATCAGATCTTTACCCGTGATATTGGTTTTGTTATCGAGGACAAGTTTATCAAATCCAATATCCTTCCCGATCGTGCTGAAGAATGGAACGCCATACAATACTTGATTAAGGAGATCCCTGCAGACAAGTTGATTACAGCTCCAGAGGACATCCATATGGAAGGTGGCGATGTGCTACTGTGGAATGACCACATCTTTGTCGGAACCTATAAAGGAGATGACTATGCCAGCTATAATACAGCCCGAACAAATATGAAAGGCGTAGAATTTATTCGCGACTTATTTCCCAAAAAAGAGGTCAAGGAATTCAACTTAATTAAGTCAATGACGAATCCTCGTGCAAATGCATTGCACTTAGATTGTTGTTTTCAACCTGTAGGTAAAGACAAGGCAATCGTCTTTCCTGGGGGCTTTATAGATCAAGAGGATTACCAATACTTAGAGGATCTTTTCGGATTGGAAAACCTGTTTCAAATCACTGCTGATGAGATGTATCAGATGTTTTCTAATGTATTCTCCATTGCACCTGATGTGGTAGTCACCGAGAAACAATTTACCCGATTAAATAACTGGCTACGTGAGCAAGGATTTACTGTGGAGGAGATTCCTTATCACGAAATAGGCAAACAAGAAGGCCTATTGCGCTGTTCTACATTACCACTTATGAGAGGCTAACATGCAAACAACAGATACCATTATGATGGTTAGGCCCTATGAATTTCGTATGAACGAAGAGACGGCCGTAAATAATTATTTTCAAGAGGAGGAAGTCAAAACAGATCGGCTTGATGACCTTGCTCTAGCCGAGTTTGACAACTTTGTCAAAACTCTAGAGAATGCCGGAATCCGTGTAATTGTTGTTCAAGACAGCGGAAAGTTCGATACTCCCGATAGTATCTTCCCAAACAACGTGATTTCTTTTCGAAAGAATCACGCGATTCTCTACCCTATGTTTGCTGAAAACAGACAACGGGAAAGAAACCTAAACTACTTAGGAAAGCTTGAACAAGCAGGTATACACTTTGATAAATTAACGGATTATACCTATTTCGAAGACCAGAAATTGTATTTAGAAGGAACTGGATCTATGGTGTTGGATCGAGTAAACCGCATCGCCTACTGTAGTTTATCAGATCGAGCGGACATACAGGTATTGAATATCTTCTGTGAAGATCAAAACTATATTCCGATGGCATTTCACGCAACACAGGATGTTGAAGGAAAGCAATTGCCAATATACCATACCAATGTGATGATGTGCGTGGGCACTAATTTTTGTTTGATCTGTCTGGACTCTGTTAAAAGTCCGGAGGAAAAAGCCATGTTGATTGATAAGTTTCAAGAGACGAATAAGGATGTTATTGAAATCTCAGAAGCACAGATGCATCGATTTGCAGGCAACATGTTAGAGGTTCATAATAAAGAAGGTGAGCCTTTTATTTGCATGAGTTCTCAAGCATTTGAATCTTTAGAAGAGGAACAAGTAAAGGCCTTAGAAAAGCATGGACAGCTATTGCATGCCCCGCTCTTTAGTATTGAGAAGTATGGTGGTGGCTCTGCCCGATGTATGATGGCCGAGGTATTCTACCAATAAAACAGAATGGGCTGAAGAGTTTAAAAATTTCTTCAGCCCATTTTTATTTTGAATCGTCAAGTCTTACCAATCATAAAGTAAGCTTTCAGACAGTTAGTTAAATGAAATTAAAACTAACTAATCCAGTTTACAACTAAAGGTTTTCTGAGAAATTAACACCGTAAAAATAAGACTATACTAAATGAACAAATTTATTGTAGTGCATAAAAAAACCGCCATATAGCGGTTCTAATTTTAGTATAAATAATTATCTTGTAACCATAATTCAATTCTACGAAAAAAATGCCATAACGGTTTATATTTTTCCTCGGGATCTAAGCCTCCCAAAGAAAACTTATTAGACTTGCCTTCAAACCGGATATTGGCGATTAAATCAACGCCATCTCTGCATCTATCGCATTCGTCCACCTTCAATTCCATTAATTTTAAATTGTTTATAAGGTCTTTTATTTGATTAAGCTCTTCTGTTGTTGTTTTAAAGGTTCTCTTATTTGGTTTACTATTGTTGTCTGGCTGCTTAGAATAGACCACAATATCTTTATCATTGATAGTAATATAAGTCCATGGAACCATTCCATAGGCAAGTGTAGCATCAAAATTAAAATCTGAATTCAGATTATCTTTCTTACAGGAGATTAGCAGGGTTGTAATAATTAACAGAGAAAATAACCCTTTAATAGATTTGTGTATCATAGCGTGTGAATAATTGATTGCACTATAAACGATTAACTTACACGAAACGCTACAGCCAATTTTTTAGAAACTATCCTTAGCGATCTCTCTTCTTACTCGGCTTAAACTCTCCGGTGTAATTCCCAAATATGAGGCAATCATCCATTGCGGAACCCGCAATAGTAAGCTTGGATACATTTCCATAAATTCCAGATAGCGCTCTTTAGCTGTCATGGCTAATAGAGAGTTAATCCGACGTTGTAGAAAATAGATACTACGTTGCAAGGATGTCTCTGTAAACAAGGAAAAGTTCACTTGCAATTTTGCTGCTTCGGAAAAGAATTTAGGATGTAGAAACACCACCTTACTAGGCTCTATTGCCTTAATGAAATATAAGGAAGGTTCATCAAAATACATACTGGATCGGTCGGACACTAACCAATTCTCAGGGGCAAACTGAAGGATGTGCTCTCCTCCCTTTTCATCCAAAGACAAAAACTGCAATAGGCCTTCTTCAACAAAAAGAAAATGCTTACACACCTCACCAGCCCGCATGACATACTGGTTATGAGCAAGCTCTCTAAAATCAATATAGGGCATTAACTTAGAAAAATCCTCGTCAGAAAGCTGCGCCTTCTCCTTATAATATTGATAAAAATTACTTGAAGTCAATTGGTTCTCACTCATGTCTAATACAAAATCGTAAATTTAAAGTCTAGTGGATTGAATGCTTTGATCAATTCCTTAATCAAATCATCCCCGTATTTCAGATAAAGCACGGCAAAATTATCGGTTCTTTCTTGCAATCCACCACCGGGAAATAACTTATCCTTAATGCGTTCTATTTGAATCAAGGCATCCTCATGATTACGCTTTTCTGCTTTTAGGAATTTCTTTTCCAGGTTATTCATTGCTTTCTTCAAGCGCGCTTTCACCGCATCTGTACTTGCAGATAATGTCGGGTCAATCTTGTGTGCACGAAGTTTAATACGCATAAAGATCGCGTTCATCTCCATCCACTCATCCTGCAGCTGTAAGCGCTGTTTGGTCTTCCGCTTCACATAGTCATTCTTCAAGGTATTAAGTGGCTTGAAGATGCTCTTAAAGGTCAAATCCAATCGATATATCTTACTAGCTAAGCTATCATCACCAATCAAGGCTGAATTCCGCGGTATAAGGATAGGGAAAGTAACTTTATATTGGTCAAAATTAGCTTTCAACTGCAACCAATAGACAATCTCTGCACCTCCACCGATATAAGCTAAATTAGGAAGAATTACTTCTTGATACATCGGACGCATCACCACATTAGGACTAAAGCGTTCCGGATGTTCTTGAATCTCTTTCTTTATTTCCGCTTCTGTAAAATATATATTCTGATGTAAGATCTCGAATCGGCCGTCAGGAAGTCGAACAATACGTTCTCTAAACTCATCAGTCAAGTAGAAAAAATTAATCTCTCTAGCATGTACTTGCGTACTGTACCCCAATTCTTCTAAAGCATCATTTGTTGTATTGATCGCTTTAAAACTTTTTTCTTCTAAAATATCGGTTTCCATTATTGGGGAGAAAAGCGCTTTAAAACCCGCTCTATCCGCATCAATAATCAGCAGTCCATAATCTTTAAATAGGCTATTAACAAAGGTTCTGGTAGCATCAGCCAGGTTCAATTCCTTAGCATAGGCATCATCAACCATCTCGGTAAGCTTAGTAGCAATATCCGACAAACCGAAAGTTTGGGTGTATTGCTTGATGACCTCCGTCATAGTGGAAGTATCCATTCTACCCGTTGCCGACTTAGCATCCTCTTCCCAAGTAATCTTTTTACCAAATACTCGGGTATTATTAATTTCGGCAAAATCATGATCTTCTGTAGCCATCCAATATACCGGTATAAACTCCTTATTGGGAAATTGCTTCTTCAGGTCTTCTGCCAATCGGATTGCTGTAACGATCTTGAAAATAAAATATAAAGGACCAGTAAAGATATTAAGTTGGTGTCCGGTGGTCACCGTAAAGGTGTGCTCATCTTGCAGAAGCTGAATATTCTTAGCAACCTCAGGAGAGTCCTTTAATAAGTCACCGTATTGATCACGAAGTTGATCAACTAATATATTTCGGAATTTGAATCCTTGCTTTAAGGCAATCTGTTTTTCAAATCCCTCAAAGGTTGGCTTGTTACCATAGAATGGGCTCAAAGGCTCATCAGCTTTGATATAAGCTAAAAGGGTTTTTGAAAAACTATTGGTGTCAGTGTAATCAATATAGGTGGCCTTCATCTAGTACTATTAAATTCAAACAAAAATACAGGCAATCGCTACACAAAGTACGAAAAATAAAAAAAAGGCAGTCGCCTGCCTTATATTCTTTCAGTTATTTGACAATACTGCCGTAGAGATCGAAGTCTTCTGCACGGTCCACCTTCACTTGAACGAAATCACCAATACGAGCGTAGTTGGACTTGGCATCAAGAACTACTTCATTATCCACCTCCGGTGAGTCATATTCGGTTCTACCAATAAAGTAATCCCCATCTACACGATCCACCAATACCTTGAACTCCTTACCTACTTTCGTTTGGTTAATATCATAAGAAATACCTTGTTGTACTTCCATGATTTGATCAACACGCTCTTGCTTAACTTCCTCCGGAACGTTGTCCTCCAAGTTGTGAGCATGCGTTTTCTCCTCATGAGAATAAGTAAAACATCCTAAACGATCAAAACGAGTATCCTCTACCCATTCCAACATCTCTTGGAAGTCTTGTTCTGTCTCACCTGGGTAACCACAGATTAAGGTTGTTCTCAACGCAATATCAGGAACTTTATCTCTAATTTTATTAACTAAATCAATTTGTTTCTGCTTACTAGTACCACGACGCATGGATGTTAACATATTGTCTGAGATATGCTGCAACGGCATGTCCAAGTAATTACAAATGTTAGAACGCTCGTTCATCGCATCAAGAATATCCATAGGGAATCCAGAAGGGTAAGCATATTGTAAGCGGATCCATTCAATGCCATCTACATCAGACAGATGACGCATCAAATCAGATAAATTACGTTTACCATAAATATCCAATCCGTAATACGTTAAATCTTGAGCAATCAAGATCAACTCTTTCGTACCGTTAGATGCTAAGAATTTAGCTTCTTTAACTAAATCATCGATTGACTTGGATACGTGTTTACCACGCATCAAAGGAATAGCACAAAATGAGCATGGTCTATTACAGCCTTCCGCAATCTTGAAATAAGAAAAATGCGAAGGTGTAGTCAATAAACGCTCGCCTAATAACTCATGGCGATAATCTGCTCCGATACTGGATAATAAATCAGGAAGATCATTCGTGCCGAAAAAAGCATCTACATTCGGGATTTCCGACTCTAGTTCAGGCTTGTAGCGTTCAGATAAACAGCCCGTCACGATGACCTTGTTAACTTTTCCCTGCTCTTTAAGTTCGGAGAATTGAAGAATAGTATCTATGGATTCTTGTTTTGCATTATCAATAAATCCACAGGTATTGATTACCACGATATCCGAAGCTTGGATATTAGTCGCTTCATGGACCACATCCAATTGGTTGCCTTTCAGTTGTCCCATAAGGACTTCGCTATCGTGTATATTTTTAGAACATCCTAAAGTAACCACATTTACACGTGGCTTTTGTACGGTTGTTCCTATTTGTGCTTTCTTAGTTTTCATATTAAAATAGTAGACCTATTTGAAGAGCGAGTCTACAAAGTCTTTTTTGTTAAATAGCTGTAAATCACCAATCTTCTCCCCTACTCCAATGTATTTAACAGGAATTTTGAATTGATCAGAAATACCGATCACCACACCACCTTTGGCTGTTCCATCCAATTTGGTTAGTGCCAAGGCATTCACATCCGTAGCTTGAGTAAACTGTGTCGCTTGTTCTATAGCGTTCTGTCCGGTTGAGGCATCCAATACCAATAAGATTTCATGTGGTGCATTAGGGATAACCTTCTGCATAACATTTTTAATCTTGGTCAACTCGTTCATTAAGCCAACTTTATTATGCAAACGACCGGCAGTATCGATGATGGCAACATCATCTCCATTTGCCACGGCAGATTTTACCGTATCATAAGCAACAGAAGCCGGATCAGATCCCATTGGTTGAGCTACTACACGAACGCCTACACGTTCTCCCCACAATTGAATCTGGTCAACTGCGGCAGCACGGAAAGTATCTGCTGCACCAAGGACAACTTTATTGCCCGCTGCTTTTAACTGATGTGCTAATTTTCCAATGGTCGTTGTCTTACCAACCCCATTGACTCCGACTACCATTATGACATATGGTTTTTGGTTTCCATATTCAAATGTTTCAAAGTCATTGCTATTATTCTCGGCTAGTAAGCCTTGAATCTCGTCTTTCAACAGGTGATGAAGGTCATCCGTTGAGACATATTTATCTTGAGCAACTCGCTTTTGGATTCGATCAACAATCTTCAATGTGGTGGTTACACCGACATCAGAAGTAACCAATACTTCCTCCAGGTTATCCAACACATCATCGTCAATGGTTGATTTTCCTACAACAGCACGCGTAATCTTTGAAAAGAACCCTTCTTTGGTCTTCTCTAAGCCTTTGTCTAGTGCTTCTTGTGCTTCACCGCTCTCTTGTTTCTTCTTAAAAAAATCAAATAATCCCATGTAATGACTGTGTTAAATTTCGGAATGATGATGAATCAAATATACTGAAATGCGAGATACTAAAAAAGCCCTTTTGGGGATACCAAAACGGCTATGAATAAGATTTTTAAAGAAAAACTTTAAAAAAAGGAATATCGATCTGCTTATTTAGATCCTGCAGCAACAACCTCTTTTACTTTGTCGTTGTGAACCATACTTTCTTTGAAAGTATAGGCACCAGTTTTTGCAGATTTAGTGGTAATAATAACTTTAGTATACTCTTTACCACCACCTTTTTGTAATGATGCAACCGCTTTCTTTGCCATGGTATTATATTTTTATTAGGGATAGCATAGCTACCCGTGTTGATTACTTAATTTCTTTATGAACAGTTACTTTTCTCAATACTGGGTTGAATTTTTTCAATTCTAAACGCTCAGTTGTGTTCTTTTTGTTCTTCGTGGTAATATAACGAGACATTCCCGGAAGACCGCTTTCTTTGTGTTCAGTACACTCAAGGATAACCTGTACTCTATTTCCTTTTTTTGCCATTGTCTTACTTATTTATACCCTCACGGGTGAATTTCATGATTCTTTTTTATGCTGATTACAACAGGCGTCTATCTATTAAATATGACCCTTTTTAATGAATTTCTCGATCGATGCTGTAATACCGTTTTTATTGATCGTTTTAATTGCAGAAGTAGATACTTTCAAAGTAATCCAACGGTCCTCTTCTGGAATGTAAAAACGCTTGGTCTGTAAATTTGGATAGAATTTACGTTTTGTCTTAACGTTCGAGTGTGATACGTTATTTCCTTTTAATGCCGTCTTGCCTGTTAAATCACAAATTCTTGACATGATATTCGATTTTTATTGTTGTTCCTATATATAATCGTCTCCTTTAGAAACGAGTGTGCAAATATCTATATTTCTTTTCGGAAATACAATAATAATTTAGGAATTATTTTAAAATTGTTGGGAGGAACCTTAGAATCCAACAAAAATACTGTATTTTGCATCAGCATTAATGTAGCAAGCCAAACAATAGTTTTCAACAATTCACAATGAACAGGTATCTTATTAAGGGACTTTCCCTCACAATCAGCGGAATTCTCTGTGTATATTTCAGCTATATCCTTATGGGAGAAGAGAATAATTGGTATAAGCTATTGATGACAGTAGGGGTTATCTTATTTGGTTGGGGATTCATAACCTTGGTTTATCGACTCTTTCGGAAGATAGATCGTGACAGTATCCTTGATGACCGCAACAACAAGAAAAAATAATCTAAAACATCCAGGAAGATAATGTTGGTTCAGACCAAAGGCATCCCACTTAAGATCACCAATTATTCGGAAAGCTCTGTCGTAGCTCAGATATATACCGAGCAATTGGGTTTACAATCTTACCTGATAAACGGGGCAAGAAAGCCAAAGGCAAAGATCCACACCAACATTCTGCAACCCTTCCATTTATTGGATTTAGTTGTCTATAATAAAGAAAACAACAATCTACAGCGAATCAAAGATGCTCAACAGAGCCCTACATTGACCAGTATCCCTTTGGATATTGTTAAAAGTTCTTTAGCCATGTTTCTCAATGAGGTGCTGTATAAAGTCCTGCGACATCAACACCCTGATCCACATTTATATCAGTTCTTAGAGAATGCCATCATCTGGCTGGACGAAGCCAAGGACGGATTAGCGAACTATCACCTTATTTTCCTATTGAAGCTTACACACTTCTTGGGTTTTAAGCCTGCGATTAGCAAAAAACCATACTTCGATTTGCAAGAAGGGCAATTTACTTCTATCATGCCGGCGCACATACAAGTACTCGCAGAGCCCTATTCTTCCTTGTTTCGAGATTTGTTACAGGAAAATTTTCAGGATTGTAACAAAATTAAATTGAGCAAGTCCGATCGTGCATTTATCCTCCAAAAAGTAGTGGACTATTACCGCTTGCATACAGAGAACTTTGGAGAGCTAAACTCCTTGTATATTTTAGAGGAAATTTTCGGGTAATTATTTTAACTGCAAACTGCAGGCAATGTTTTATAGGTGTTAAAACATTTATTTCGCTTTTAAGAAAAGGAAGAGGTAAAGGAAAGTTCTATTTAAAGGAAAGTTTAAAGCATGAAAAAGCCCACCAGACAGCTCTAATGGGCTTTTACACAATAAATATATTTTGAATCTATTTCTTAGATAAGTTTTACATTTACCGCGTTAAGACCTTTACGGCCTTGTTCCACCTCGTAAGAAACATGATCTTTTTCACGAACCTTGTCTATTAAACCAGAAACGTGAACGAAAATTTCGCCCTCTCCTGAGTTTGGAATGATGAAGCCGAAACCTTTGGCTTCATTAAAGAATTTTACTACTCCTTCTTGCATGTTATTAATTATTGTTTTTTTTAAAGATATTATTATTTTTCTAAAAATGAATTTATTTTTTGTCCTTTCCCATTAAACAATCCTCTATTTCAACTGTCTATTTTTTGGAAAGGTTTTTGCCATTCTCATTTTAAGACACATATACATATGAAAAAGATTTTAACAGTACTCGTTTTATTTACCGCAGTGTTCACTGCCCAAGCCCAAAATTCACTTATGGAAAACAGCAGAAGGGTTTCTACACGAGGTTACGCCGAAAGGGAAGTAACTCCAGACATTATTTATTTGTCCATTTCTCTTAAAGAATACTACCAAGATGGTAACAGCAAAAGGAAGGTAAGTATAGAGACTTTAGAGAAACAACTCTTTGATGCGGCGATGAAAAATGGTGTAAAAAAAGAGGACTTTACCATTCAAAATATCTACAGCTACAACGCTGAAACGAAGAAGAAAAATAATGAGCTCTTGCAATCAAGACAATACCGCATCAAGGTTACCAACTTGAACAATTTAAACAAGATGATGGATGAGGTAGATGCTAAAGGTTTGCAAAGCACATCGATCGCTGGATACGATCATTCTCAAAAGAGACAAATTGAGAAAGAACTAAAGACCGCAGCTGTAAAGGATGCACGCACTAACGCAGATATCTTGGCTAGTGCAGATGGTGGAACAGTAGGGAAGGCCTTGATGATCAACGACAACAGCAATGTAAACTGGAATGAAATCATGCCGCAACCACGCATGTACGCTATGGCTAAAACCGCCAATGCAGAGATGGATGGTGCTGGCACTGGGGTTGATTTGGATATCCGTCCAATCAAATTGACTTGCAACATTGACGCTGTTTTCGAATTAAAGTAAAATGGAGAATCGCTACGCGAACAAATTAGATAAGATTAATAAAGATTTCCAATGGGTGGAACGGCTATCTGTTTTAATGGATAGCCGATTCCGCATTGGTAATTTCCGCTTTGGATTAGACCCCATATTAAATTTTATTCCCTTTGCAGGACAGATTGCCACATTGATCATTTCTCTGGTATTGGTATCAGTCATGTATCGTAATGGAACCAGTGGAAAACTGACCATAAGGATGCTCTTAAACGTTACTTACGATGCAATCCTGGGATCTATCCCTTTGTTAGGCAATGTCTTTGACTTTTTTAATAAAGCAAACGACAAGAACATCAAATTACTGCGCGAGCATTACTACGAAAACAAACATCAAGGCTCTGGAATGGGTATCCTATTAACCATAGCCATCATCTTATTTGTCCTAATTTTAGGATTTATATACCTCATGTATGCCTTAACCGTATGGCTATTTAACGGCATCTTTTAATAGTTAATAGCAAAATAGCATTACCTTTGTCCCATGAGCAAAACCCGAATTTTCGCCCTAAGTCTTGTTGCAATTATGCTGATTGCTGTTTTTACCAATCCTTCTAAGGAGAAAATAGAAAGCAAACTTGCGGACAAAGCAAAAGAGATCTTAAAGAAACAACTCCAATACGAGCATCAAGATGCTGTCGATCTTGGAACGATGTTATTTGGCGATCAAGTGGTTAGCGAATTTATCAACTCGTACACCACGACTTCCAATTATTACTTATTTAGCTTAAGTAAAATAAATTGGAATGGGGAACAGATTATTATTGGGGGAGGAGCATTCAGCCAAGTCTGGATTAGTCCTAAACTGGACGAGAAAGCCGATCAGCTAATCAATGCTTTGAAAAAACAATAATGCTGGAGATTCTTTACCGTGATGAGGATCTCATCGCTATCAATAAGCCCCACGGTCTTCTAGTCCATCGATCTTCCATAGCTGCTGACACTTCCGAATTTGCACTTCAACTCTTGAGGGACCAAATCGGTCAAGCTGTTTATCCGGCTCATCGTTTGGATAGAAAAACAGGCGGTGTACTGCTGTTTTCCTTGAACAAGGAAATGGACAGCTTAATTCAACAAGCCTTCGCCAATAACCAGATAAAAAAAGAATACCTCGCGGTATTAAGAGGACATCCAGAAGCTGATGCTGAAATAGATTATCCCCTCAAAAAAGAAAATGGCACCCTCCAAGAAGCATTAACTCGTTTTGAGATTGTCGAAAAGACCGAGATAGACCTGCCCTTCGGTAAGTTTCCAACTTCCAGATATACTTTGGTTAAGGCGATACCTCAAACAGGAAGAATGCATCAACTAAGAAGGCATTTCGCGCATATTTTCCATCCCATCATAGGAGATAGGCCACACGGCTGTAATAAGCAGAATAAACTTTGGAAGGAAACCTTTGAGCACGATACCATGTTGCTTCATGCAAGTAAAATAGAATTTAAACATCCAAGGACCAAGGAATGGATTGAAATTTCGGCAAATCTACAACCGGAATTCCAACGAGCGCTACAGATTTTACATATTTCTGCGATTTAGCAGCGAAAATCAACGAGATAATCGCAACAAAAAGCTGGATTATTTACGAAATCTTTAGGAAAACAACGGATATATTTCCTAATTCCCACTTTATTTAGGGTTTAAATCGATTGCATGCTATTTCCTTAACTTTTAGTAAATGAAGCCCCTTTTGTCGTATAAATTTCTATTTTTGTAAGAACTAAAACTCATTGAATTATCATGAAAAATACTGCGTTAACAAACGTGCACATCGCTTTAGGCGCCAAGATGGTTCCATTTGCCGGATTTAATATGCCTGTTCAATATACAGGTATTAATGATGAACATGAGACCGTGCGTACAGGCGTAGGCATTTTTGATGTGAGCCATATGGGAGAATTTATCCTTAAAGGCGAAAAAGCCCTAGACCTTATTCAAAAGATCTCTTCGAACGATGCTTCTAAACTTTATGATGGAAAAGTACAATACGGCTACATTCCTAATGAAGAAGGTGGTGTTGTAGATGATTTCTTAACGTATAAAATCGATGACAAAACCTACTTATTAGTGGTAAATGCATCGAACATTGAAAAAGATTGGAACTGGATCAGCAAATACAATGATTTCGGTGTTGAGATGAAAGACATCTCCGATGAGACATCGTTGTTTGCTATTCAAGGACCTAAAGCAGCTGATGCCCTACAAACCCTAACTGATATCGAATTAGCTCCAATGGAGTACTATTCTTTCCAAAAAGGTGTATTTGCAGGTGTTGACAATGTATTAGTATCAGCAACAGGTTATACTGGTGCTGGTGGCTTTGAAATCTATGTAGCGAATGAACATGCCCAACAAGTATGGGACGCTATCATGGAAGCTGGAAAACCTTATGGAATTAAGCCTATTGGTTTAGGTGCTCGTGATACTTTACGTTTAGAAATGGGCTTTTGTTTATACGGTAATGATATTGACGATAAAACATCTCCACTTGCTGCAGGTTTAGGTTGGGTGACTAAGTTCACTAAGGACTTCGTGAATTCCGAAAACTTAAAAGCAGAAAAAGAACAAGGTGTATCGCAGAAACTTGTTGGATTCGAAATGATTGATAGAGGTATTCCTCGTCATGATTATGAGATCGTAGATGCTGATGGAAACAAAATCGGCCGTGTAACTTCTGGAACACAATCTCCATCTTTGAAAAAATCAATCGGTTTAGGATATGTTGATACAGCATTCGCTAAAGACGGTACAGAGATTTTCATCTCTATCCGTAATCAACCAATCAAAGCGGTTGTTAAAAAACCTCCTTTTGTAAAATAGTTCAAAAATAAATAATTAAAAGGCTCCTTATAGGGGCCTTTTTTTATGTCTATGTTCCACGTAAAACATGAATTGTTCCACAAGACCATTATCCATTAAATCAGTAAGCTCTAAACAACAAATTTCGCATTAATCAAATGGCTATTTGACAGACAGTTGCCTAATCACAAAGTCTACTTTCTGGCGTCTTTTGTCTGTTGTCTCATCGTCTCTCACACCAGTTTCCTTCGACACTCTTACGGATCTCCTTCGGAACTTGTTCGGAACTCCTTCGGATCTCGTTCGGTTAGAAGCGAACGAGATCCGAAGAAGATCCATACCAGATCCAATGAAATTGCGCATGAGTAGCAAAGCAAAGTGGGTGGAAATACGAAGAATTAATTAGGGGATTAGCACGTAGGGCAAAAGATAGATTCCTTTATTAGGATAGAAGAATGCATAAAAAAAGGACTATCTCTTAGTCCTTTTTTTGCTTTGCACTTGTTGTTGCTTCATTTTTTCAACTTGTTTCTGTTGTACATCCCGATTGACCTGTTTCAACAAGACCACTTTCAGATAGATTAATACAACCATCAAGGCGATAGACAGCCCTAGGAAGAGCATATTGCCACTATTATACCCAGCAACACCACTTAGTACCAGGAATACGATTCCTAGATTCAGGACAATATTTAATATGAATTTCTTAGTCATTTCTTTTTGATAATTTTTATTCCAGTAACTCGATCACGAAGTAGGTAAAAATAAGCGATTCCGCCGATAATATTGAAAAAGATAATAAACAATGCCAAAAGCATACGTTCTTTATTGTCAATTCTTGGTGATTTCATGATCTCGAGCAATACCATCACCACCCATATCAGTGATAGCAACATGGATATGCTGAGCATAATGGGGGCAAAGCCCACTTTAAACAGAATCAACAATATGGAGAGTATATAAAAAGTCAGACTAAACAGGAAGGCCTGTTTAGTCTGCTGATATGCCTTGTTCATGTGAACAAAGGTAAGGAAAATTATAAGCCTTGGCTTATGGGAAGATTCCTAATTCTTTGTAAGATTCGCCTACTTTATTGATGGCACAGATAAATGCCGCAGTACGTAGGTCTTCTACACCTTCGGTATGCTTCCAGATCTGGTGGATTTCTTGGTAAGATCCAATCATAGTGTCTTCTAATCCAGAATACACTAAATCTACCTCATCTGGTCCACGTAAGATGATTTTACGCTCTAATTTGGACACTTTCTGATTGGTCATCGACTCAATGATGTTAAGGATTTCCGCATACATGTTTTCGCTGAAGCGTTTTTCAAGACGACCATAGCGAACATGGCTTAAGTTTTTCAACCATTCAAAATAAGACACGGTTACACCACCTGCATTCAGGTAAATATCAGGAATAACAAGAATACCTTTTTTGTGGAAGATATCATCAGCATCAGGTGTTAAAGGACCATTTGCTGCTTCCCCTACGATTTTTGCTTGGATACGATCCGCATTACCAGCATGGATTACAGATTCCAATGCTGCAGGAATCAAGATATCACACGGATATTCCAATCCTTTTGCAGATTCTTCAATATTAGTAGCACCTGGGAAGTTCAAGATAGAACCTGTTTGTTTTCTATGGGCAACAACAGCTTCTAGGTCTAATCCATCTTCAGAATAGATTGCTCCTTCGTATTCGATCAATCCGACAAGTTTAGAACCTGCTTCTTGAAAATATTTTGCTGCGTGGTAACCCACATTACCTAAACCTTGTACGATGACACGTTTATCTTCAACACCTAAGGTCAAACCTAGGGCATCCATATCCTCTTGTACTTTACACGCTTCGCGTATGCCGAAGAACACACCTAAACCTGTCGCCTCCGTACGCCCTCGTACACCGCCTTGTGAGATTGGTTTACCCGTTACACATGCCTGTGCATTGATTTCGTTTGGATTCAGCGTGGTATATGTATCCACGATCCAACTCATCTCTCGAGCACCCGTACCATAATCCGGAGCAGGCACGTCTGTACCAGGACCAATAAAATTCTTTTTGACTAACTCTGTAGTATAACGGCGCGTGATTTTCTCTAGCTCATATTCGCTATACTTTTTGGCATCGATCTTAATACCACCTTTAGCACCACCGAATGGAACATTCACGATGGCACATTTGTAGGTCATCAAGGATGCTAAAGCCATTACCTCATCTTGATCGACCTCCATGGAAAAGCGGATACCACCTTTACAAGGAAGTTTATGGTGAGAGTGTTGAACTCGATAAGCCTCGATTACTTCGATTCCGTCTCCGATTTTTACTGGAAACTTAACACGTAATATCGAATTACAGGCTTTGATCTGATCTAGGATTCCGGGTGAGAACTTCGTGAACTTTGCAGCTTTGTCAAAGTTACGCGCTACCCCTTGGAAGAAACTGTGCGTTGTGTTGGCTTCTTTAGACATAGAATAATCTATTTGTTTACATTTGGAATAATAATATAAAGTTAGCTCTTTTAATATTTTTACAACAGTAAAGCCTGAGAAAAGCACATTTTTTCTCTTTTTTCAACAAAGTCGACAATATTTTAAAAGATATGCAAGAAAACCGTCAAAATAAAAAAGCCCAAGTAGTCCTTGGGCTTTTTTATTAACTCAGTGTTTATTAATAAACATCCATTTCTGGATCAAAAGCATCTTTCCATGCTAAAATTCCGCCTGATAAGTTAGAAAGATTAGTAAATCCTTCTTGTTCCAAGAGCATCACAGCTTGTGCACTGCGCTTTCCAGAACGACATTGTATAACAACGGGAATATCTCGAGAAATCTTTTCTGACTCAATAACAACTCCTGATAATGGGATGTTAATGCCATTCAGATTGGAAACCTCATACTCAAAAGGCTCACGAACGTCAATGAGTTGAAACTCAACGTTATGATCCATCATATCTTTTAATTCTTGAACGCTAATTTCTTTCATGATCTACTTTTTATCAAATATACTTATTTCTAACCTTTTACTAAATTTATAAAAATTGTTATCTTCAATGGTTTTGATAGCAAATATGTGACCAAAAAATCTAAGTTATTTGCTCTTTCTACCGTAATTTTAAAATCACCAATCAATAATCATGAAACGAATATTACTAACAGCCATAAGCATAGGTTTAGCTATCCATTTTGGGCATGCACAAAATGCGGAAATAACCAGCACTGCGAATATTTCTCGCATCTTGAATACCTTAGCATCCGATGATATGCGAGGACGTTCAGCACTTTCTCTACCGGACATCGGTAAAGCAGCAGATTTTATTGCTGCCGAATTTAAAGAGATCGGTTTAAAACCCTATATCGGTGATAATTATCGTCAATCCTTTTTCGTAGAACGCAGTAAAAGTGGCATACAGGCTGTGGAAATCGATGGAAAAGTTTTAGATCCAGCTTCTTTTTTAATCGTCGGAAACTACGATAGCAGCAACACGAAGATCAAAAGAGTGAGTATAGGCCCAGATGACGATTTCTCGCAACGCTTTCGTGAGCTGGTTCAGAAAGACCCTGAAAGTGCTTTTGTCTTTGTGGATAAAAAGCATGCGGCGTTCTTAGCACGGTTTAAGCGCATTTATGACCGTGAAAACATCAGTATCAAAGGGGCAAACAAAGGCTCTATAGCATCTAGCGGAAAGGTTTTTATGGTTGCGGAAGAAAGTTCGAAGAACATTACTGTTACTCACAATAAAACAGTGAATGATTTTGAGATGTTCAATGTGGCAGCGGTCATCCCAGGAAAGACCAAACCGAATGAATATGTGGTATTTTCCTGTCATTATGACCATATAGGTATTCTTCCTGCACAGGGACAAGATTCCATAGCTAACGGAGCAGATGATGATGCATCAGGCACAACGGCCATGATTGAGCTGGCCCGTTATTACAAGAAAATGAATAACAATGAACGTACTTTGATATTCGTGGCATTTACCGCAGAGGAGATCGGTATGTTCGGGTCGAAGTACTTCTCGAATAATATTAATCCAGATCAAGTGGTTGCCATGATCAATATTGAGATGATAGGTAAGGATTCAAAATTTGGTCCGAATAGCTTATATATTACTGGTTATCCTGCTTCGGATTTGGGGAAATTAATGCAAGAGAATTTAAAAGGAACAGCATTTACATTTCATCCGGATCCATATACAACCCAGAATTTGTTTTACCGCAGCGATAATGCAGTGTTAGCAGCTTTAGGAGTACCTGCGCATACTTTCTCCACTTCTCAGATCGACAAGGATAGCTACTACCATACCGTTAAAGATGAGGTGAGCACCTTGGATATCCAAAATATTAAATCAAGTATTGAAGCTATTGCTCAAGGAGCGATTGGAATTGTAAAAGGAGAACAAACGCCTTCGAGAGTTGAGAAATTAAGGGATTAGACGCTTCTGCATCACATAATCATTCAAGAAATACTGGTAGTAGGGAATATCTACTGTCTCTACTACCTCAAAGCCTTGTTTCAGGTAAAAATGGTAGGCCTTATTATATCGATTAACATTTAATTCTAAAATATCAATCCCTTTGTCTAAAGCTAATTGACCAGCAAATTCCAACAATTGACTTCCTAAGCCTTTGCCTTGGGTATTCGGTAAAAGATACAGTTTATCAATTCGTAATACTTCTTGTATTTCTTTGACAGCAATAAAGCCAATGGGGATGTTGTTTTCCTGCATGATATAAAACAGGCTGTTATCTGCCATAGCGCTCTGTATGGCTTCTTCAGAATACATTTTGGCCAGCATAAAGTCTATTTGGTCTTTCGCCAGTACGTCCTGATAGGTAGGATACCAAATAGCATGGGCTAAGGTATGAATGGTAAATGCATCACTTGGTTTGGCTTGAATAATATTGATCATATTTCTTCAGCTAAGGGTACATAATCCGACTGCGGCTCCATTTTGACAAAGCCATCCTCCAACACTTGAAAAGTTCTATCCGCGATCTGCTCTGTATTTGAGAAGGAAATAATAGCTGTGTCCTGAATAGGCAAGCTCAATTGATGTCCTTTGGGAAGCCACTTCTCATACTGCTTTACAAAAAGTATTTTTCTGTTTCCTTGTAGGATATTGATATTAAAATCATCAAGATAGGCTTTTAAGGAAGCTAGGTTTAAGTCCTTTAAAATCAGGTTGACAGCATAATTCTTTCTTTCTGCCAAAAATTGAAAAAGAAAGGGCAGGAAATCCTCCGAATAGGGAATAAGGACTAGGTTTTCTTCAAGAAAGTCAAGTTTTGTCTTCTCATCTGCTAGCAATACATCCACCTTCATACCTAGTGATTTGAGGGTTTCGTACTGTTCGGACAGTGTAATTACGGTTGGACTCCATTCCAATAATTGATGCAAGTGGTCTTCCGACAATAAATACGGATCGGCAATAAACAAAGCCGGCTCCTGATTTTCCCGAACGATGTGATGCGAAGACATACTGATTTAAGCTTGACCTAAATAATTTATAGCGATAAAAGCCATTAATCCAATAGAGGTTTTTAAGGCCTTTTCGTCAATATCAAAAGTTGAGGTATGAACAGCAGAGGTAATTCCCTTTTCTTCATTACGTGTTCCAAGACGATAAAAACAAGCATTAGTTTCTTGGGAGTAATAAGCGAAATCTTCAGCTGCAGGCCATAAATCCAATTCCAATACATTTTCTTCACCCAAATACTCTACAGCTAGGTTTCTAGCCAGGGCGGTTATTTGTGGTTCATTGATTAAGAAAGGGTAGCCTTTACGAACTTCGAAGTCACAGGTGGCCCCCATGCTCTCCGCAATACCGACAGCCATTTTAAGCATCTTTTCGTGAGCCTCAGCGCGCCAATCCTCGTCAAAGGTACGGAAGGTGCCCTCGAGGTAAACTTCCTCAGGAATCACGTTCGTAGCGCCATTGCCGACAATCTTTCCCCAAGATAAGACAGATGGCGTCCTTGGGTCTGCATTTCTGCTTACTATCTGCTGCATAGCGGTAATAACCTGTGCGCTGATCGCAATAGGATCAATATTTTGATGAGGTTGAGCACCATGACCACCCTTTCCTCGAATAGTCATAAACAATTCGTCACAGGAAGCCATGTATTTTCCAGAGCGGAAGCCTACTTTACCAGTTTCTATAAAAGGCATGACATGTTGTCCAATAATGCCTTGGGGAGTTGGATTTTCCAATACACCTTCCTTGATCATCAAGGATGCTCCACCCGGTAATCTTTCTTCACCTGGTTGAAAAATCAATTTTACGGAACCTGCGAAGTTATCCTTCAAGCTATTAAGAATCTTGGCAACACCCAAAAGGGAAGAGGTATGCACATCGTGTCCACAAGCATGCATGACACCTGGATTTTGAGAGCCATAACTTCGACCATCAACCTCTGTAATAGGCAGTGCATCCATATCGGCACGCAGCGCTAAAACCTTATCTCCGGGAAGATTTCCTTTAATGATAGCAACTACACCCGTGTTAGCCATCGCTTCATAAGGAATTTGCAAATCGTCTAAAGTACGTTTTACAAAGGCCGAGGTGTTATATTCCTCAAAAGAAAGTTCAGGGTGTTGATGTAAGAATCTACGGGTTTCTACCGTATCTTGAAAATAGGATTCAGCGAGTTCTTGAACCCTTTGCTTGATTGGTGACATGTTATTCCTCCACTATTGCCATGTCCACACATCCTCGACGAACACAAATACATTCTTGTATGTTCCTCGCAGACGGCGCATGTATGCTGTAGCTTCAGAGCGACTGGTGAAATCGCCGACCTTTACCCGATAATTAGGTTCTACATAGTCAAGGTAGGCATTCATATCAGAGTTTTGACGAATGAAACTGTTTTGCACATTCGTTGCTTCGTTCCGATTGCTGCCAGAATAAATCTGTACCCTAAAACCACGGACTTTTACCCGGCGAGCCTTCGATTTGTCTATGGTTTTAGGTTCCAAACTTACCGCTTTAGAAGCAGTAGGATTTATGGAATAGAATGCACGATATTCCTGCAATAAACTAATCAGGGTATCTTTTACCACTTCAACTTTTCCTTCTTGCGCTTTAGCAAATGGAATGGCCAAAAAGATGAAGCAAACTACTATAAATCCTCTATTTATCATGTTAATATTATCCTTGTTTTCCGTGACAGTTCTTGTACTTCAAACCAGAACCACAAGGGCATTCGTCATTTCTACCGATAGCTTGTTCCTTACGGATAGGTTGTGTCACTTGAGGTTCTTGTGTATTTAAGTCTTCTTCGGACACACCTGTAGGTGAACTAAGCTCTTCTTTGGTTTCAGTAACTTTTACCTTAGGCGCTTCTGGGCGAGCTGCTTGAATGTTTTGCGGTTGTTGTTGTTGACCCGGGATTTCTCCTTTGAACAAGAAGCTTACCACATCTTTATTCATTCCTGCTAACATCGTTTTGAACAAGTTGTAGGCCTCCATCTTATAAATGATGATTGGGTCCTTTTGTTCATAAACAGCATTCTGAACAGATTGTTTCAAATCATCCATTTCACGTAAATGCTCTTTCCAAGCATCATCGATCAAGGCCAATACAATACCTTTCTCGAAAGATTTGAATACTTCTTTACCGTTAGTTTCTACAGCTTTTTGAAGATTTGTAGCAACTTGAATGCCACGAATTCCATCTGTAAACGGAATAATGATATTTTCAATCATACCACCACGCTCAGCCAATACATTCGTCAATACCGGTAGGGTCTGCTCTGCAATGTGCTCTAGCTTACGGTGATAGAATTCAATTACTTGATTGAACAACTTCTCTACGATTTGATCGGTAGAGTTAGATGCAAATTCATCTGCTGTAATCTCTGGGTTAACAGCGAATACACGGATTACTTCAATTTGGAACTCATCGAAAGAATTGTCTTCTTTTGCTTGCAATACCACATCTTCTACTACGTCGTAGATCGTGTTATTCAAGTCAACATCTAAACGTTCTCCAAATAAAGCATTTTTACGTTTTGTATAGATTACAGAACGTTGTGAGTTCATTACATCATCGTATTCCAAAAGACGCTTACGGATACCGAAGTTGTTTTCTTCTACTTTACGTTGCGCACGTTCAATAGATTTGGTTAACATACTGTGTTGCATCACTTCGCCTTCTTCAACACCCATCTTCACCATTAGGTTAGAGATACGCTCAGACGCGAATAGACGCATCAAAGGATCTTCTAAGGAAACGAAGAATTGAGATGATCCTGGGTCACCTTGACGTCCTGCACGACCTCTTAACTGACGGTCAACACGACGTGACTCGTGACGCTCTGTACCGATAATTGCTAAACCGCCAGCATTGATTACTTCCTCGGTTAATTTAATATCTGTACCACGACCAGCCATATTCGTAGCGATGGTTACTTGTCCTGGGCGACCAGCTTCAGCAACAATATCAGCTTCTTTTTGGTGTAACTTCGCGTTCAATACGTTGTGCTTCACGCCACGAAGTTTCAACATACGGCTTAATAACTCGGAAATCTCAACTGAAGTAGTACCCACCAATACCGGACGGCCTTGTTCTGTTAATGTTTGGATTTCTTGAGCTACCGCATTGTATTTCTCACGTGCCGTACGGTAGATAAAATCTTGACGGTCATCACGTTGAATTTGTCTATTTGTTGGGATTTCAACAACATCTAATTTATAGATTTCCCAAAGCTCTCCAGCTTCTGTAGAAGCAGTACCCGTCATACCTGATAGTTTGTGGTACATACGGAAGTAGTTCTGAAGGGTAATTGTTGCATAAGTCTGTGTAGCATCTTCTACTTTCACATTCTCTTTTGCTTCAATCGCTTGGTGAAGTCCGTCAGAGTAACGACGTCCATCCATAATACGACCAGTTTGCTCATCAACAATCTTTACCTTGCCTTCATCAACGATGTATTGGTCATCACGCTCAAATAAGGTGTAAGCCTTTAACAATTGGTTGATGGAGTGAATACGCTCAGATTTGATGGAGTAGTCACGCATCAACTCTTCTTTTTGAGCAGCTTTTTCTTCTAAAGGAGCATTTGATTTCTCGATTTCAGCAATCTCAGTACCTACATCTGGTAAGATGAAGAAACTTGGATCTTCTCCAGTTGCCGTAATTAATTCGATTCCTTTTTCAGTTAATTCTACTTGATTGTTTTTCTCATCAATTACGAAGAACAATTCCGCATCTGCCTTAGGCATTTGACGGTTCTGCTCTTGCATATAGTAGTTTTCTACTTTTTGTAAGATTTGACGGTGATTGCTTTCCGACAAGAACTTAATTAAAGCTTTATTTTTTGGAAGACCACGGTAAGCACGTAATAAGGCTAAACCACCTTTTTCCACATCCGTATCACCAGCAGCAATCGCTTTCTTCGCTTCATTCAATACCACATTGATATATCCTTTTTGAGCATTTACTAAACGTTCAATTCTTGGTTTCAATTGGTGGAATTCGTGTTGGTCACCCATAGGGATAGGACCAGAGATGATTAAAGGCGTACGAGCATCGTCAATTAAAACGGAGTCAACCTCATCAATCATAGCGAAGTGAAGCTTACGTTGTACCATGGCCTCTTTAGTATTGGTCATGTTATCACGTAAGTAGTCAAAACCGAATTCATTGTTCGTTCCATAAACGATATCTGCCAAATAAGCTTGACGACGTTGAGGTGAATTTGGCTGGTGCTTATCAATACAGTCTACACTCATTCCATGGAATTCGAAGATTGGACCATTCCATTCCGAGTCACGACGTGCTAAGTAATCATTCACCGTTACGATATGTATACCATGTCCTGCTAATGCATTCAGGTAAGTAGGAAGAGTTCCTACTAAAGTTTTACCCTCACCTGTAGACATCTCGGCGATTTTACCTTGGTGTAATACAATACCACCGATCAACTGTACATCATAGTGGATCATATTCCAGGTAACTTCAGTACCTGCAGCATTCCAAGTATTCTGCCAAACAGCTTTGTCACCATTAATGGTAACATTAGGCTTGCGAGCAGCTAAATCTCTGTCGAATTCAGAAGCTGTAACTTCCACTTCCTTATTTTCGGTAAAGCGGCGTGCAGTATCCTTAACAACAGCAAAAGCTTCAGGTAATATTTCCAATAATATTTCCTCAAGCTTTTTATCTCTATCTTTTGTCAGTTTGTCAATCTTATCATAGATGGATGTTTTTTCCTCCATGTCTTCAGTTGACTCTGCTGTATTCTTTAATTCGTTGATTTCATTGTCAATTTCTTGCAAATAGGTGCTTATCCGTTGCTTAAACTCTTGAGTCTTTGCTCGAAGCTCATCATGCGTTAAACCCGACAATTTATCATATTCTTCCTTGATCTTATTTACAATTGGCATGATAGCTTTGATATCGCGTTCGGATTTGCTACCAAATAATTTGCTTAAAAATTTTAACATAATATTCTATTTCTGTTTTCGCATGTACAATAATGACTCCAAACAATATAAGCAGACATTTTGACATCAATCGGGCAAATTTAGTTATTACTGACGATAACTAACAGTACCCCAAACCTTTTTTATCAATTATTTTACTAAAAATATGCTTTTCGTACTGCTCGGTATAAGATTATGCTCTCTGGCTTTGTCAAATAGCTCATTTATAGCCTTTCTACCGCCTTCCCCGAGGTTCTCCGAAAACTTGTTTACATATAGCTCAATATGTTTATACATTACCTCTTCTTCCATCTCCTGTGCATGTGATCGGATATAATCCAATCCTGATTTTGGATGCTCAAAAGCAAATTGTACACTTTCCTTGATAAGTTGATTAACCTTCAACTTAACTTCTTCAGGAAGCGAACGCTTAATCACTATGCCTCCCAAAGGAATAGGAGACCCCGTAGTCTTCTCCCAATAATCACCTAAATCAACAATTTTATGCAATCCCTTATCCATATAAGTGAATCGATTCTCATGAATGATTAATCCAACATCAATGCTTCCATCTAATAAGGATTGCTCAATATCTGAAAACACCATCTCCTGCTTATTAGTTAGCGTAGGATAGGCTAATCCTAATAAGAAGTTCGCCGTTGTATATTTCCCAGGAATACCAACTCGTAGATTTTGAAACTTTTCAGATAATTCCTTACCGGCATACTCTTTAAGTTCAGCTGCCAAATCCGGTTTATTACAGATTAACAGAGGTCCTACACCGAATCCTAAAGCAGAGCCAGCATCCAGCAGCTCATAGTCTTCCGTAGCATAAGCAAAAGCATGATAACTCAACTTGGTGATATCTAATTCTGCACGGAATGCCTTTGCATTTAAGGTTTCTACATCATGGTATTCAACCTCAAATTCAAGGCCTTCACAATTGATCTTATGGTGAATAAGTGCATCGAATATAAAGGTGTCGTTTGGGCAGGGAGAGAATCCTATTGTTAATTTCATATCGGAAAATATTAGTTGGCAGTTATCAAGATGTTCTTGGTGAAGATCATGAGAAGCATGCCAAGAAAGGTGGTCAGCACAAAGCCATTACCAGTCTTATCCAAATCTTTTTTATAACAAAAATAGCAAGCGATCAAGTTAAAGGCCGCAGCTATAATATAAAGTCCTGTTGGTTTGTCAGGAAACAGGGTTGCAACCGCTTCTGTATAGCGGGTTAATACAAAGGCAATAATGGGAAATATCAATCCCAATAGAAAGCCACTAAGGACAGAGTTTTTCATTCTAGGTATTAAACATCAAAGCTCCAGGAATTTAATTCTGGAATAACATGATGTGCAGTCATATCAAATTGAGTAGGAACGATAGAAACATAGCCATTTATAATAGCATGAGCATCGGTATCCTCTCCACGATCTTGTAAATCAAATTTACCCGTCATCCAGAAATATTCTCTGTTATAAGGGTCTAGGCGTTCATCAAATTCTTCAAACCACTTGGCATTCGCTTGTCTACAGACTTTTATTCCTTTAATATCATGCTTAATATTGGGGAAATTAACATTTAACAAGCTGTTTTTAGGCAGGCCATTTTGCAAGACTTGTTCAGCGATGGTTTTAACATAAGGTCTACAATGTGAGAAATCTGCATTATAGGCAAAATCATCTAAAGAGAACCCAACAGAAGGAATGCCTTCAATAGCACCTTCAACCGCAGCAGACATGGTACCTGAATAAAGCACATTAATGGAATAGTTTAAGCCATGATTGATTCCCGAAACACATAATTCTGGTTTCTTGCCTTTAAAGATTTTATTAACTGCCAATTTAACACAGTCAACCGGTGTGCCGGAGCATTTATACATCTCCACACCAGGATATAAATCAATTTTATCTAATCGCAAAGGTTTTCCGATGGTAATGGCATGTCCCATTCCTGATTGAGGGCTATCGGGAGCTACAACGACCACGTCTCCAATTTCTTGCATTACTTCTAACAATACTTTGATTCCGGGAGCTGTGATTCCGTCATCATTCACTACTAGGATAGTCGGTCTCTTTTTCGTCATGGTGCTAAGTTAGTCATTTGAGGGGAGAGAATATAAATTAGTATGTTACCAAGCTATTATTTAATTGGTAATCTATGTTTAAATACAGATTAATCAATAAACAAAAACGGTCCTATCAATTATGATAGGACCGCCTTTCACGTAAAAATATATTAACCTAAATCTTTCAACCAGGTTACTACTTCTTCACGTGTTTTGCCTAGTTTCTGCTGTAATTTTCCGATTAATTCATCGTCCTTACCTTCTTCGTAAGCCAAATCATCATCGGTCCAATCAGCATATTGTTGTTTGATTTTTCCTTTTAACTCGTTCCATTTTCCTTTTAAATCTAACTTATCCATAATGATATTCCTCCAATTTAATTAGTGTTTGTGTTTCTAATTAATGAACAAGTGACATGGAAAAAGGTTTAAAGTTTTTTAAATTTATTAAGAAAGATCGCTTTATTTAAAGATAAAGCCCCTTTTTATCAATAAAGTCAATTACCGAATCCGGGGTATAGAATTTTACGGACTTACCTTCTTTAATTGCTTGCCTTAAAAAAGTGGAAGATAATTCCATAACCGGTGTATCGGTCATTGTAATAGATGGGTGTTCTTTTAATTCTCCCGCATCATATCCTGGTCTAGGGTATACAATGATTTTATAATCCCGAAGCAAAATATCGGCATTTTTCCATTTCAAGATACCCTGCAGATTATCTTCTCCCATAATGAGTATAAACTCTTTGTTAGGATGCTTTTCAGCGAGATGGGTTAAGGTATCGATAGTATAAGATGGCTGAGGAAGATTAAACTCGATATCAGAAGCCTGAAGGTTTTCTGCTCCATCGATAGCCAGATTCACCATCTCCAAGCGGTCATACATATTGCCCAGGCTCTTTTTCTCCTTAAATGGGTTCTGTGGTGAAACCACAAACCAAACCTCATCTAGGGAAGTATAGTTGGCCATATAATTTGCAATAATCAAATGACCTATATGAATGGGGTTAAAGGAACCAAAAAACAAACCAACTTTACGCATACGTTTATTTTAGGGAATGTTAAGCATTAATAAAATCCAACACCATTTTTTCTGCTTCTGCACAAGCTGTATCTAAGTCGTTGTTTTGTAGGATTACATCAAAACGATCAGCAAAAGATAGTTCTAATTCAGCTTTAGCATAACGCTCTTGCAATTTCTCTTCAGAATCAGTACCACGACCTTTCAATCTTTCTTTCAAGACATCTAAGGAAGGAGGATTAACAAAAATGGCTAATGCCTGATCTGGAAATTTAGATTTTAAACGCAATCCACCCACTACATCAATATCAAAGATTACATGTTTACCTTCATTCCAGATACGCTCTACCTCTGTACGCAGAGTGCCGTAAAAGGTTCCTGAATAAACTTCTTCAAATTCAATGAACTCGTGTTTGGCAACTTTATGAAGGAAGTCTTCTTTAGAAATGAAATAATAATCTACGCCATCTACTTCCTGCCCACGTGGCTCGCGTGTGCTTGCAGAAATAGAAAAAGCAATCTTATCGCCATGTTTAGCAAGTAAGTGTTTTACAATAGTGGTTTTGCCTGCGCCTGATGGTGCTGAAAAGATCAAAAGCTTTCCGCTCATGCTATAATACGTTTAATAGTTGTTCTTTTATTTTCTCTAATTCATCCTTCATCTTCACCACAATTTGCTGAATCTGTGCATTGTTGGCTTTTGAACCCAAAGTATTGATCTCACGACCCATTTCTTGGGAGATAAATCCTAATTTCTTACCATTTGAATCTTGAGAATTCAAAGCCTCAATAAAATAATTACAGTGGCTACGTAGGCGAACTTTCTCTTCGGTGATGTCCAATTTCTCAATATAGAACACCAACTCCTGCTCAAATCGATTCATGTCGACATTCTCTTTACCCACAGCTTCTTCCATATACTGGTTGATACGCTCGCGGATTAGGGGAATACGAGATCCTTCAACAGACTCTACTTCTGTTAAATGTGTAAGAATCAACTGAACACGGTGCTCTAGATCTTTTTTCAAGACAGCGCCTTCATCTTGACGGAATTGATCAAATTGCTTTACTGCGGCATAAAATGCTGCCACTAAAACCTTTCCTTCTTCCTCATCAACCTCATCATTATTGCTAATAACCTCAGGCATATTTAAAGCAAGCTCAAACATATTGGCTTTGGTATCACCCAATTGAAAGGCGATATGCTGCAATTGTTTATAGTATTCCTTAAGAAGTTCTGCGTTAATGCTGGCTGCTTTGGCTGTTTGGTTGGTGTATTCAGTAGAAACGTTGATATTCACTTTTCCGCGTTCAATCAGTTTACTACATTCTCCACGAAGAAACAATTCCCGATCTGAAACAGCTTTCGGCAAGCGTAGGTTTAGTTCTAAAAACTTAGAATTCAGCGATTTGATTTCAACGGTATATTTAACGGAAACATTCTCAGAAGAACCCATTCCGTACCCTGTCATCGATTTTATCATATGCAAAGGAGATTTAGCAAATGTATAATAAATTATACATTGTAAAATATTTTTATCATTTGCAAAGGTATAAAACTTAAGTATAACTCGTATTCTTAATTACCAATCATGCCTAGCAATTAATACGACCATATATGTTTTATATGTTGACCCTTTAGGAATTCGAACAAAAGCAATCCCTATATCTTCCATAGGGGCATACCATTCTGTCATTCCCAATACATGCTTTCGATGCATATATCCTGGTGACCCCTTGCCAATAATAAATGATTTCATGACATCTACTGCCGAATCGTGATTGGCGCCGATGGATTCGAAATTATTATTGCTGCGTTTCTTTAGCCATGCTGGATTTAGGGAATAACCCGCTTGCTGAATATAAAAATTAACACCATTGCCATCTGGATCTACGTGTTCAAAGTAATTTCGTCTTGCCATATCCTTAGCACGAAACTCTGCCACTTTGGCTAGTGTATCGTTCCAACGCAATTGAATGGGGCTGACATTCTTTAATCTTGATATCCCTAAATTACGAGCATATCGATCTGGGTTCTTCCGGAATTCATTGAGGTATTCATATGCCTCTTTAGCTTCTCTTCGATCAACTTTTATACTCTTTTGTGCAAATAAAGGATTTACCCATATACATAGGGCAAGTAATAGATAGCGCATAAACCGTGTGTTTTAGTTTTGGACTACTGATTCGTAAAAGCGTTTAAACAGTAATTGTACTCTTAGGGCTTATTTCTTTTGCTTTTGAAAACTTCAATAATTGCCGGCAATAAGGAAATGGCAATAATCGCAAGTACCACAATAGAGAAATTGTTTTTAACGAATGGTATCTGTCCAAAGAAGTAACCTGCAATGAGGAATAGGCTTACCCACAGAATTCCCCCAACAATATTGTATAGGCCAAAATTGCGATAAGGCATCCTGACTATTCCTGCAACAAAGGGAGCAAAGGTTCTTACGATTGGAACAAAACGAGCGTATATAATGGTCTTGAGTCCATATTTTTCATAAAAGCTTTGGGTCTTCTCTAAATAAGCCGGTTTAAAGATTTTGGAATTCGGTTTAAATACCCTATTTCCAAAATGCTTACCTATCTCATAGTTGACAAAGTCTCCAAGGATAGCTGCAGCAATGAGCAGAATAATCATTATTCCCAAGTTGAGATTAGTCTCCGGTTTAGCAATTAATGCCCCCATCGCAAATAGAACAGAATCACCCGGAAGAAATGGTGTAACTACCAATCCGGTTTCGGCAAAGATGATTAAAAAGAGAATCAGGTAAGTCCACGCTTGATATTCCTGTGTGATTTCAATCAGGTATTTATCAATATGGAGGATAAAATCTATTAAAGCGGATAGAATTTCCATAGTCTATTATTCTGTTCCTTGAATAGCAACAATTGCACCAAGGCTTTTTCAAGTGGTACAAAAAAAAGGAAGTCCTATTGAACTTCCTTCTTTTTACCGTATTTTTCCTTTATTACCTCAATAATAGGAGGGAGTAAGGATAAGAATATAATCGCAAATATGACAATGGTGAAATTGTCTTTAATCACCGGTAGACCTCCGAAGAAATAGCCTATAAACAGGAAGGAAGTAACCCAAAGGATAGCTCCAATTACGTTATAGGACGCAAATTTACCGTATGACATAGAACCAACGCCTGCTACAAAAGGAGCAAAAGTTCTAATAATTGGAACAAAACGAGCATATATAATGGTTTTACCACCATATTTCTCATAGAATTTCTCTGTTTTCTCCAGGTATTCCTTTTTCAGGAATTTATATTTTCCACTAAATGCTTTTGGACCAAAATACTTCCCAATATGGTAATTCACCATGTCGCCTAAAATACCGGCGACCATTAACAGTACCCACATTACAAAAACGTTAAGGTCTGTTTCAGGCTTTGCTATAATAGCGCCAGTAGCAAATAAAAGAGAATCACCAGGAAGGAATGGGGTAACTACTAATCCAGTTTCGGCAAAAATTATCAGAAATAGAATTAAGTAAGTCCAAGTCTGATAATTGTTTACTATCTCCACCAGATGGTCATCAATGTGGAGAATAAAGTCAATAATCGCGTAAATAAAGTCCAAAGTAGGGCGTTTTAGATATTGTTCAACATTACAGGCATCACTAACATTAAGATGTCTTCATGCTCTTCTTTAATAGCTGGTACCAATAGTCCGGCACGATTAGGCGTGCTCATTTCCAATACCACTTCTTCGCATGATAAGTTATTTAACATCTCTACTAAGAATTTTGCATTGAAACCGATTTCCATGTCTTCACCTTCAAATTGGCAGCTCAAACGCTCATGAGCCTCATTTGAGAAGTCTAAATCTTCAGCAGAAATGTGTAGTTCACTACCATTGATCTTTAAACGAACCTGGTGAGTCGTCTTATTAGCAAAGATTACTACACGACGTAGGGTGTTTAAGAACAAGGAACGGTCAACCGTTAATTTGTTCGGATTTAAACGAGGGATAACAGCTTCGTAGTCTGGATAACGCTCGTCGATCAAACGACAAATCAAGTTGATGTTTCCAAACTGGAAGAATGCATTGGTATTGTTGTATTCTATAGATACATTAACATCATCCGATGGAAGGGATGATTTTAATAGTGATAAAGCTTTTTTAGGTAAAATTAATGATGTTGGTTTCTCAGCAGACACATCAGTACGGCGATAGCGAACTAATTTGTGTGCATCCGTTGCTACAAAAGTAGCCGACTGCTCTGCCAATTGAACCAATACACCTGACATAGCAGGACGAAGTTCATCGTTACTTACTGCAAAAATGGTTTTATTGATTGCCTCCAATAGAGTAGAAGCAGAAATATTTACAGTAGAAATATTATCTACTACCGGGATCTTCGGGAAGTCATCTGCATTCTCACCACTCAATTTGTATTTACCATCGCCTGCAGAAATCTCAATTGCTAAGGTGTTTGTGTCTACGGAAAATGCTACTGGCTGATCAGGTAATGTTTTCAAAGTTTCGATTAAGATCTTTGAAGGCATAGCAACACGGCCTTCTTCTTTCGCTTCGATCTGAAGATTAGTAACCATACTGGTCTGCAAATCGGTAGCAGAAATCGTAAGGATATTGTCCTTGATTTCAAACAAGAAGTTTTCTAGAATAGGCAATACGGTGCTGGAACTGGAAGCCCCACTGATAGCTTGTAATTGTTTAAGTAGAATAGAGGTGGATACAATAAATCTCATTTCTGTATTAATAGATTTTTATATGCAATAATACAGAAAAGAATCTAAATATTTATAATTCCATTTGGAGTTATAAGGCATTTCATAAAAAGCAAAGGCTTAAAATTTGTACATTTGTGGCAACAGCTATGCAGTTTAACAAAATAATAGGTCATGAAGCACTCAAGCAACAATTAATTGCTACGGTTCGAGAGAATCGCGTGAGCCATGCTCAATTGTTTTTAGGACCTGAAGGATCCGGAAGTTTAGCACTCGCAGTTGCTTATGCGCAATTTATAAATTGTGAGAACAAACAAGACAACGATAGCTGTGGTCAATGTGCCTCCTGTACCAAGTACGAAAAGCTTATCCATCCTGACTTGCATTTCTCCTATCCTTTCTTTGCAAAGGATAAGAATGATACCGCCAATACGTTTATAGAAAGTTGGCGTAATGCCTTTCTTTCCAATCCGTATATGAGTTTAAGCTTTTGGAGAGAGCAGTTAGAAGCAGATAATAAGCAGGCAAACATCAATATCGCGGAAGCCCATTCCATTATCAAGAAATTAAGTTTAAAGGCCTTTGAGGCAGAATACAAAGTCTTGATCATGTGGTTACCGGAGTACTTGGATACACAAGGAAATGCTTTATTAAAACTGATTGAGGAACCGCCGGAGAAAACATTGTTTCTTTTGGTCGCTGAAAATCAAGACAAAATATTAAATACCATCATCTCTAGAACGCAATTGGTAAAAGTCAATAAGTTGTCCTATGAAGAATTAACGCAATTTTTAATTCAGGATAAGCATATTGATTCCAATCGCGCCAATGAGATTGCTTTTATTGCAGATGGAAATATCCAATCGGCTTTAACCCAATTGGAGGAAGAAGCAAACACTAACTTTGACCTGTTGATTCGCTGGCTACGGTTTATAGTCACGGATTCGGGTTTAAACATTATACAAATCTGTGAGGAGGAGCTTAGCAAGCTGGGTCGGGAGAATCAAAAACTATTCTTGGTTTACAGCATCAATATACTAAGACAAATTGTGCTTTTGAACCAAGGAATGCCGAATCTAGTCTTTTTAAAGGATTCCGAATTGGAGTTTGTACAGAAGTTTAGCGAAATAACGACGCTCGAGAAGCTGGAAACAGCCATTGATCTATTAGAAAAAACACATTATTCTGTAGAAAGAAATGCAAATCCTAAAATATTATTTTTAGATTTATCTTTGCAGTTAGTTTTATTATTTAAATACAATACGTTCCCTCAGGGGACTCAATATATATAATTTACATAAAATATGGGATGTGGCAGTTGCTCATCCGGTGGGGGTTGCGGTAGTAGCACCCTTGGTACAGTGCCAGCAGGTTGTAATAACAACGGTACTTGTATGACCAGCGGATGTAATAAATTGGATATTTACGATTGGCTAGTCGACATGGACTTGCCTTCTAACTATAAACCTTTTGATATTGTTGAAGTTCGTTTTAAAGGATCTAGAAAAGAATTCTTTGTAAATACAGACAATATATACCTGGAAATGGGCGAGATGGTCGCCGTAGAACCAAATACTGGGGGATACGACATCGGACATGTGTCCTTAACAGGTGAATTGGTAAGATTACAGTTAAAGAAGAACAACGTAAAGCCGGAAGATGTGGTCAAGAAGATCTATCGGAAGGTAAATGAGAATGATATTGCTAAATACAATATCGCGAAGGATTTGGAATGGGAGACCATGCACCGTGCTCGTAATTTGGCACTGGAGTTAGGTTTATCCATGAAAATCTCGGATGTGGATTATCAAGGTGATAAGACCAAAGCTACCTTTTACTATACCGCAGAAGGACGTGTGGATTTCCGTGAGCTAATCAAGAGAATGGCAGAAGCATTTCGTATTCGTATTGAAATGCGCCAAATTGGAATGCGTCAGGAAGCTAGCCGCCTAGGTGGAATAGGCTCTTGTGGTCGTGAACTTTGTTGTTCAACCTGGTTAACAGACTTCAAAACGGTATCTACCTCTGCAGCTCGATATCAGAATCTTTCTTTAAATACCCTTAAACTTGCTGGACAATGTGGTAAGTTAAAATGCTGTCTGAACTATGAATTGGATAGTTATATGGATGCTTTAAAGGATATTCCGAATCATATCGATCGTATTGAAACCCAATCAGGGGTTGCTTACCTGCAAAAAACAGATATCTTTAAGAAAACCATGTGGTTCTCTTATCCGCATGCAGAAAGCTGGATTCCACTTCCTGCAAGCAAGGTAAAGGAGTTCGCTGAAATCAATTCTCAGGGTAAAAAGGTTCAAGATCTCGTGAGTCCAGAGAAAAATGAGGAGCCTAAAGTAGCTATACCTGACTACGAAAATGTAGTTGGTCAAGATTCTTTAACTCGTCTTGATGACAAAAACCGCAGAAAGAAAAAGAAAAAACCAAAGAAGAAAGGACCTTCAGACAATCCTCAAGCTCAACAACGCACTCCTCAGGAGAACCGTCCAAGGCCAAGATCAGAGAATAACCAAGCAAAGCAGAATAATCAAAAAGCTGCTAATGAAGGCTCTGAGAATAATGAGGATGGCGCTAAAAAACAACAGCGTAGAAGACCGAATAATCGCAATAGAAAACCAAATAACAACAGAAACCAAGAGGGTAACTCTGAAGGTTAAAATGTATAATTGGCTATGAGAATGCTGATTTTATTTGCTATTTGTATTCTTTTTCTTGGCTCTTGCCAAGAGGGAGCATTCTTTGAAAGAAATACCGTAATTCCCAACCTTAGTTGGGATTACGATTTTAAGCCCGTTTATGAAATAAATGTGCAGGATAAGAATGTCCAGTATGATGTATTTGTAAATATGCGTCATACGGCCTATTATCCTTATTCCAATATTTATTTCTTTTTACACGAGAAAGGCCCTGGCATTGGTGAAAAAACAACACGTTATGAATTCAATCTAGCACAACCAGATGGACGTTGGATTGGTAGGTCAGCAGGCAATCTCTATGAACAAACAAAGCTTCTCAAAGAAGGCCTAAGCTTTCCTGATACGGGTAAATATGTGTTTACCTTGGAGCAAAATATGACAGAAAACCCGCTACGTGGTATAAATGACGTAGGAATTAAAATCATAAAAAGATAGCTATGCAATTATTAAGGTGGTTATTATTTCCTTTTACCATCCTTTATACCTGTATAATTTGGCTTCGCAACAAATTGTATGACTGGGGTATTTTTAAAACTAAAGAATTTCCTGTAGCCAGTATTGTCATAGGTAATCTCGCAATCGGAGGTGCCGGTAAAAGTCCGCTTACTCAAAAATTAATCGGATACTTTAAAGACAAATACCAAGTAGCGACACTTAGTCGTGGATACGGAAGAAAAACAAAAGGATTCCGTTTAGTACAATCCACCGATAATGCAGAGCTTGTCGGCGATGAACCCCTACAATTCAAGAAAAACTATCCAGAAATAACTGTAGCGGTTAATGAAAATAGGGCAGAGGGAATTGAAATTCTACAACAGGATCATAATCTTATCCTATTAGATGATGCTTACCAGCATCGGAAATTTAAGGCCAAATGCAATATTCTGGTTTTTGATTACCAATCCATTATTAACCCTATTGTATTATTACCAACCGGAAACTTTAGAGATACCTTTAATCAGACCAAAAGAGCAGATTGTTTTCTAATTAGCAAATGCCCTGACCATATTCCTGAAGATAAAAAGCAACTTATTGAAGGCAAGATTAGCAAATATAGCCAGGCACCGATTTATTATTCTAAGATCAAATACCTAGATCTAATTAACCTTAGAACCCAACAAACAGTTAATCTTCAATTAGCAGTAACTGATGTATTATTACTGACAGGCATTGCCAACCCAAGTCCATTAATTAAATATGTACAAGACAGGTTTAATAAAGTAGAACATATTAAATTTCCCGATCACCACGATTTTAAGGCTTCAGATTACCAAAAGATTGTGGAGCAGTACAACAATATACCTTCAGAAAACAAAATCATCCTGACAACGGAAAAGGATGCTCAGCGTATTGACTTAACACAACTCAGTAACATACCGCTATATTATATCCCTATTGATATAGCAATTGATCAAGAAGCTCAATTTCTCGAATTGATTGAAAATATTGTTAATAAACCTTAACAGAGGTTAAAAACCACTAAATAGTAAATAGTTACGGATTTATTTTATCAAATTTATACTAACAATTAAAATTGATAGGATATGAAAAAATTGATTTTATCAGCTGCTATATTGTGTGCAGCTGTGACATTTAGTAATGCACAAGATCGTCCACAACGTGAGGGAACTCGTAATCCAGAAGAAATGGCGAAGCGTATGGTTGAACGCTTAGATCAAGAGTTGAAGCTTAGCCCAGCACAAAAAGATTCTATATTAAAATGGAACCAAGCTAGCGCAGTAAAACAACAAGCTATTTTCCAAGACGAGAAAGAAAGCAGAGAAGCCAAGATGGAAAAAATGAAAGCTTTGCGTCAAGAACAACAGACAAAGATTAAATCCATCCTTACCGACGAGCAGAAGGTTAAATACGAAGAAATGAGTAAGCGTACTCCTGAACGTGGACAAAGAAGACAGAAAAACTAATCACTAGCTATTAAATTCAAAAAAGCAAAGCCTCCGGATGGAGGCTTTTTCGTTATTCCCTACCCCCAAAAACCATTCTATTATGTAACATGGAAAATAAAATCAACATTTACACAATTAGTCGCTTTTTTAATCGAAAACAAGGTTTAATGACAATTAAAAGCATATTTACTATAAATAAGTGCGTAATAAGTTGAAAGTTTTAATTGTTAAGAAATGTTAAAAAGTAACAAACCTGATACATTTATACAATAAAGGGTACTGTTTGGCTGTTATTATTGTACAAAAACGGAGTAAATAATTAGAAGTAAAACTAAAACATTTAAAATCATGAAAAAGTTATTTTTAGCAGTATCCGCAGTATTATTTTCATTAACTCTAACCTTTGCACAGGATTTAAATCCAGAAGAGAAAGCAAAGCAAACAGTAACAGAGTGGACAACTCAATTGAATTTGACAGAAGAGCAACAAGCAACAGTATATAATATTGTACTAGAGCACAAAAAAGCAAAATTTGCGCTTAAAGCAGACACTACACAAGCAGAAGAAGCTAAAGCAACTCAAATTGAAGCGCTTAATGCAGACTTAGACAAAAAAGTAAGTGAAGTTTTGACAGATGATCAAAAACCTCTTTATGCTAAAATAGTTGAAGAACGTGCAGCTAAGAAAAAAGCTCAAGAACCAGCAGTTGAACCAGTAAAAGAGGAACAACCTGCTCAACAAGAGCAAGAGCAACAACAGGAAGAACAACAAAAAGAAGAATCTCCTGTGAAATAATTAACAATTATTCATGTTTCATAGAAAAAGAGGCTTTCCAATAGGAAGCCTCTTTTTTTGTATCTATTTTAATAGTATTTAGTATTTAGTACAGAGTATTTAGACCTATTGGCGGGATAAAAGTTATACCAATTACAACTCAGAGCAAAGCGAAGAGTCTGAGCCCTACGGGCAGTACAAAGTATTTAATACAGAGTAGGTAGACCTATTGGCGGGATAACAATTTTACCATTTACAACTCAGAGCAAAGCGAAGAGTCTGAGCCCTGCGGGCAGTATATAGTATAAAGTAGTTAGTAGTTA
This sequence comes from Sphingobacterium lactis, assembly GCF_051951495.1. Classification (GTDB taxonomy): domain Bacteria; phylum Bacteroidota; class Bacteroidia; order Sphingobacteriales; family Sphingobacteriaceae; genus Sphingobacterium; species Sphingobacterium lactis_A. Next base: position 351,212 of record NZ_JBNHAS010000003.1, read on the forward strand.
GACCTATGGCGGGTTAACGATTTTACCACGTACAACTCAGAGCGAAGCGAAGAGTCTGAGCCCTGCGGGCAGTATATAGTATAAAGTAGTTAGTAGTTAGACCTATGGCGGGATAACAATTTTACCATTTACAACTCAGAGGAAAGCGAAGAGTCTGAGCCCTGCGGGCAATATATAGTATAAAGTAGTTAGTAGTTAGACCTATGGCGGGTTAACCAATTTATCCATTTCCAACTCAGAGCGAAGCAAAGAGTCTGAGCTCTGAGGGCAGTATATAGTATAAAGTAGTTAGTAGTTAGACCAATGGCGGGATAACAATTTTACCACTTACAACTCAGAGCAAAGCGAAGAGTCTCTACTTCTCCTCCCAAAAGATCGCTTCATCTAGAGGCTTGCCGAAAGAACCTCAAACTATGTTAATCAGAAACAGCAATTTCTTTAGATTTTGCATATAAATAACGGTCGAAGCATGCTTCGACCCTACAGTTTTGGCGGTTAGAAACACAAAATCTCGATTATCTGTAGGGGCGATGCATGCATCGCCCGCTAATAAATTAATAATACCTACACCCCAACCCCCAATCAAAAAGGGGATGACTGCAAGCAATCATCCCCTTTTTGGTAAAACCTTAAACCTCTCTTAAGAAGCTTTTAATTTCTTTTGGATATCCTGAACATAGGTTTTGAATTTCTTATCGGTTTCGATAAGGTCTTCAACAGTTTGACAGGCATAGATAACGGTGGAGTGATCTCGGCCACCGAAGAAGTTTCCAATACTTTTCAATGATGACTTGGTGTGGTTTTTTGCCAAGTACATCGATATCTGTCTAGCTTGAACAATTTCGCGCTTACGAATCTTCGATTTTACCATTTCAACTGGTACTTCGAAATATTCACAAACCAATTTTTGAATATATTCCATCGATATCTCTTTGTGTGTGTTTTTCACAAAGTTTTTCAACATCGACTTCGCTAAGTTTAAATCAATCTCTCTTTTGTTCAGTGTCGACTGGGCAAGTAAGGACACCATCGCACCTTCAAGCTCACGAACACTGTTGTCAATCTGATTCGCAACGTATTCAACTACATTTTCTGGTAACTCAATACCGTCAGAATACATTTTCTTCTTCAGAATAGCCATTCTTGTCTCTAAATCAGGGACTTGAATATCTGCTGATAGCCCCCATTTGAAGCGGCTTAATAGTCTTTCCTCTAATCCAGATAAATCTTTTGGCGGTTTATCTGAGGTTAGAATAATCTGTTTTCCGGTTTGGTGTAAATGGTTGAAGATGTGGAAGAAAATATCCTGCGTACGCTCTTTCCCAGCAAAGTTATGAACATCATCCATGATGATCACATCCATAGCTTGGTAGAAATTCACGAAATCATTAATGGTATTGTTCTTTAAGGAGTCTACAAACTGTTGACAGAACTTCTCACAAGAAACATAGATAACCAATTTATCAGGTAGATTACGTTTGATTTCATTTCCAATTGCCTGCGCTAAGTGCGTTTTCCCCAATCCGACATCACCATAAACCATTAATGGGTTAAATGAAGTACCCCCAGGTTTATTTGCCACTGCAAATCCTGCAGAACGAGCCAGGCGATTACATTCTCCCTCAATAAAATTATCGAAGGTGTAGTTTTGATTCAACTGTGGATCAACTTGCATTTTCTTAAGACCAGGAAATACAAATGGGTTCTTGAAATCTTTGTTGATTGCAACCGGAATAGGAATAGATTGTTTTTTCCCCTCAGCACCATTTCCATTGGAAGGCATGTTCGTCGTATATGGTGTATTCGCAGAAGATTTCTCTACTACTATATTATACTCCAGACGACCTTGCTCTCCCAAAAACTTTTTAACTGTTTTTCGTAGAATACCGACATAGTGTTCTTCCAACCACTCATAGAAAAACAAACTCGGCACTTGAATAGTTAAAACGTTTCCTTCAAGACGTACAGCTTTAACGGGCTCGAACCATGTTTTAAAACTTTGCGTTGGAATATTATCTTTTATCACTGAAAGACAGTTTTCCCAAACACTTGTACACGTTTTTTCCATTCTTATTTTGTTAATAACTTGATAACCAATATTTGACAAAAATCCTGTTCATAACTTTTGTCTACAACGAATATGACAAAAAATTTTGAGCTAAAAAATTAAAAAATCAAAAAAACCAAATATCATTGTATTACAGCATTTTAGGTGTGTTTTTTAGCATTTTCCAACGTAATAAATTAAGCAAATATATTTTATTAACATAAGCAACCAAACTTCCAATTTTAAACTTTTTTTAAAGCAAATTTGAAGTTACTGTTAATAAATGTGGAAAACTTTTATAAGTAAAAAGGAGGCCGATTGGCCTCCTTTAAAGAATTTTATCATTTTCAGAATAACCGCTTAAATACAAGCAATTATCCTACCAAACTTTCTGTCTTAATTCCTTTTGTAAGCTTTCGAACTTGTAATTCGATCCCCGCTGCATCATATCCACAGATATGCCACAACTCCGCTTGCTCTCCGTGTTCAACAATCTCATCAGGGATCCCTAATCTAACGACTTGAGCATGGTAATTATTATCTACCATGAACTCCAAGATCGCTGAACCAATCCCGCCTGGAAGACATCCATCTTCTACAGTAATCACTTTACTATACTTCTTGAATACCTCATGTAATAGCTCTTGATCTAAGGGCTTAGCAAATCGCAAATCATAATGTGCCGGATGAATTCCATCCTCACGTAACTTACGAATCGCCTTGCAGGCCTCATTACCAATACTTCCAAAACTTAAGATCGCTATTTCTTCTCCATCAGCCAATTTACGTCCCTTACCAACTGGAATTTCCTTAAATGGTAATTTCCAATCGGGCATAACACCGTTTCCACGTGGATAACGAATAGTAAAAGGTCCTTTATCTTTTAATTGAGCGGTGTACATCAAATTACGTAGCTCTTCTTCATTCATCGGAGAAGAAACAACCATATTCGGAACACAACGCATATAGGCAATATCATAAGCACCATGGTGTGTTGGTCCGTCAGCACCTACCAATCCGGCACGATCTAGACAGAAAACAACATTCAGATTCTGCAAAGCTACATCATGTATCACCTGATCATATGCCCTTTGCATGAAGGAAGAATAGATATTACAGAAAGGAACCATCCCTTGAGCAGCCAATCCGGCACTGAAAGTAACCGCATGCTGTTCTGCAATACCCACATCAAATGCACGTTCAGGCATTGCTTTCATCATGATATTCATCGATGAACCCGAAGGCATTGCAGGGGTAATCCCCATAATCTTGTCATTCGCCTCTGCCAATTCCACTAAACTATGTCCAAAAACATCCTGGTATTTCGGTGGCTGAGGTTTATCACTTACAGATTTCTTTATTTCTCCTGTTATTTTATCAAATAAGCCTGGAGCATGCCATTTCGTCTGATCCTTTTCAGCAAGCGCATAACCCTTACCCTTGACTGTAACAACGTGTAATAACTTAGGACCATTGATATGTTTTAAATCTTCAATAGTCTTCACCAATTTATTCACATCGTGACCATCAACCGGACCGAAATATCGAAAGTTTAAGGATTCAAATAGATTAGCATTCTTCAATAGGGTTCCTTTGATGCTCTGTTCGAGCTTTTTAGCCCACCCATAAGCATTTGGTCCCTTTTTGGATATCTTAGCCAGTACGGCTATTAAATCGTCTCTAAAACGATTATATGACTTAGACGTGGTAATATTCGTAAGGTATTCTTTCATCGCCCCAACATTTGGGTCGATGGACATACAGTTGTCATTCAGAATAACCAATAAATTGGATTTTTCAATACCTGCATGGTTCAATGCCTCGAAGGCCATACCCCCAGTCAAAGCACCATCTCCAATAATGGCTACATGCTGGCGATCCGTCTCGCCTTTATAAGACGAGGCAACAGCCATACCTAAGGCTGCTGAAATGGAAGTAGAGGAGTGTCCAACACCAAAAGCATCGTATTCACTCTCTCCACGCTTTGGAAATCCAGAAATACCGCCTATAATACGGTTCGTATGAAAGACGTCCCTTCTTCCAGTCAATATTTTATGTCCATATGCTTGGTGTCCTACGTCAAATATAATCTGATCATAAGGTGTATGGAGTGCATAGTGCAAGGCTACTGTCAATTCTACAACACCCAGACTTGCCGCAAAATGCCCACCATTCACAGAAACCATATCTATGATATATTGCCGTAATTCCTTACATACTTCCTCAAGCTCCGATTCTTTTAAGTGCCTTAAATCTTCCGGATACTCAATTTTCTGTAATAGCGGTCCTGCTTCTACCTGCATAACGTGAAAATTTTCAAAATAAGTTACAAAGTAACAATTTATTCTTTTAACTATGGAATATATATACAATTTTATCAAAGCAATTGTTTTGCTTTAATATCTTATATCTCCATGTAATATCCCTCAAAATCCTTATTTTTGAACCCATCCCATGGATAATACAAACTACGAAATAAAATTAGAACAATTCGAAGGACCCTTCGATTTATTACTCTTCTTCATCGAAAGAGATGAATTGAATATTCATGATATTCCTATCTCCAAGATTACAGATGATTTCTTAGCCTATATCCAGCACATGCAGTCCTTAAACATAGAACTCGCATCGGAATTTATTTTCGTAGCATCCACACTTATGCGGATTAAAGCTAAAATGCTTCTTCCAAGACCTGATTTGGATGAAAATGAAAATGAAATCGACCTTAAAAAGGAATTAGTTCAAAAACTATTGCTGTATAAACAGTTCAAAGAAGTTTGTGAAGAGCTGAAAGTACTAGAAGATAACCGTGGGAAATTATATGAACGTGGTAATACAGCCTTTGATTTAAAATTAGCCAATACCAATGTTCGGAGTATAGAAGAGGAGCTTTCTTCTTTTGACTTATATAAGTTAATGTTGGTTTATGAGCGTTTAATGTATCATTATACGCATCGGGTTCAAGAAGTAAAACATACCGTGGTGAAATATCCTTACACCATTGAACAGCAAAAGAAAGCTATTGCTGAATTAATCGAAATCAACAATACCTTGGATTTTAATGCCTTATCTAAGAATTCGGAAAATAAAGTACAATTTGTCTACAATTTCTTAGCTGTACTTGAAATGCTGCAACAAAAACTATTGGATATTCAAGTAGGTCTGGGCTATAATAATTTCTGGATCGAAAAAAGAGTTTCTTAAGACTTGTTCTTCAGTTCAGCTTTAATCTGATCTTTAACCTCTGTACGGTCTTTTAAAGCTCCTAAGCGACTTAGTAAATAAGCATATTGGTCCTTTGAATCTAGATTTCGAATAGCTTTAATCGCTTCTATTCCCGCTTCTAAAGCAAATACAGACTTGTCTGCGAAGGATGCTATAAATTCATCTATTTCTGCATCTGATTTTACTCCATCCACTAATCCCAGTTCAATTGCTTTCTCCACACCAAAGGCAGATGGATCCATACATAATTGTAAAACCTTCTTTTCGGACATCACACGCAGCATACTTGCCATTACCTGAAAAGGAAATATGGCTAAGGAAACCTCAGGAAGTCTAAAATTCACCTCCTTTTTAGCAAAGACGTAGTTACAACCTAGGATATACAGGAATCCACCAGCAATCACATCACCGTCCAAAATAGCTACAGAAGGTTTATTAAACTGATCGAAAACCTCACCTAGAGAAATTGCCTTCGATTCTATTTGCGGATTAATGGTATCTAGGCTAGGATCTTGATAAGTCTTTAAGTCCATTCCAGCACAAAATACAGGTCCATTAGCTTGCAATACCAAAAGTTTTACCTCATCATCATCCTGCGCTTCCTGAAGGGCATGAGCAACTTCATTGACCGTAGTAGGGGTAAAGGCATTGCGCTTTGCTTCTCTATCCAATGTAAGGTAGAAGGCATGCCCTGTTTTATGTGTAGAAATAAAATTATAATTCATCATTAATCAGTATTTGAAAATCCTGCATCAATTTCGCTGCTTGTTCAAAAGTACCTTTGTTGAATCGATCAATCAATAATTCCGAAGGAATATTCCCTACCAATTCATCTTTGGCAAATGGACAACCGCCATAACCCAATATCGCCCCTTCAAAACGTCTACATCCTGCTTCAAAAGCTGCATCAATTTTCAATAATGCCGTTTCAATTTGCGAATGTAAATGCGCACTAAATGGTATTTCAGGAAACTCCTCTGTCAGATTACGAAACATATTTCGGACATCATCCGGACTGGCCTCAGCAGTCGTGTCAGCAATGGAAAAGTTGCTAACCCCGGCATGCTTTAATTGATTTATCCAATCCAATACCAGGTCCATATTCCATTCATCACCATAGGGATTACCAAATGCCATAGAGATATAGATCACCAATTCTTGCTCACCCTTGGCAGCTAACAGGTCCTGTATGCTACGAACGGTGTCAAAGGCTTGATGTATGTTGCTATTCGTATTTTTCATCTGAAAAGTCTCTGAAATAGAAAATGGATAACCCAAATAATCTATACGAGGTAATTCAGCACCTATTTCTGCACCCTTCAAATTGGCAATAATAGCCAATAACTTGGCATCAGAGGGATTCAATCCTTCTAAAACAGCTTTGGTATCACTCATCTGAGGCACAGCCTTGGGTGAAACTAAACTCCCAAAATCAATACAATCAAACAGCTTACTTTCCAATAAGCTGTTGATGTAATTTATTTTTTTATGGGTAGGAATCTGCGATTTCATGCCTTGTATGGCATCCCGCGGACAATCTACCAAACTGATTGCTCTATGCTCAAACATCTTTCTTAATTTCTCGAGCAATGACCATACGTTGAATAGAACTTGTTCCTTCACCGATAGTACATAGCTTTGCGTCTCTAAAATATTTTTCTGCTGGAAAATCCTTGGTAAATCCATATCCACCTAAGATCTGAACGCCTTCGTTTGATACTTCAACAGCAGTTTCTGAAGCATATAGCTTTGCCATAGCTCCTTCTTTGGTTACTTTCTTACCATTATCTTTCAAATATCCTGCCTGACGGATCAATAATTCAGAAGCATTGATTTTTGTTGCCATGTCAGCTAATGTAAATCCAACCGCTTGAAAATCAAAAATCTTCGTATTAAATTGTTCACGCTCATTTGCATATTTTAAAGCACATTCATAAGCACCACGCGCAATACCTAAGGATAAAGCAGCAATGGAAATACGACCTCCATCTAATAATTTCAACGCTTGAACAAATCCATCACCGATTTCACCAATCAATTGATCTTTATGAATACGGCAATCTTCAAAGAATAAGCTACCAGTTTCGGATGCACGCATACCTAATTTATCCATTTTAGCACCTGCAGAGAAACCTGGCGTACCTTTTTCAACGATAAAAGCAGAAATTCCTTTTTTATCACCTTTTTCACCAGTACGTGCCATAACAACTGCCACATCACCAGAGATAGCATGAGTAATGAAAGTTTTATCACCGTTCAAAACAAAAAAGTCACCATCAGCAACAGCAACGGTATTCATACCTCCAGCATCCGATCCTGAGCCTGGTTCTGTCAAACCCCAAGCACCAATCCATTCGCCAGAAGCTAATTTAGGTAAGTATTTTTTCTTTTGCTCTTCGTTAGCAAAGCTTAAAATATGATTTGTACATAAAGAGTTATGGGCAGCAACCGATAAACCGATTGATCCACAAACCTTGGATATTTCATCTAAAATGGTGATATACTCTTGGTAACTCAATCCTGAACCACCATATTCCTCAGGAACGATGATGCCCATGAAACCATGTTCACCAAGTTTTTTAAATACATCGATAGGGAAAATTTGTGCCTCATCCCATTCCATCACGAATGGTTTGATATAATTTGCAGCGAAATTTCGTGCACTCTCCTTTACTAATGCTAATTGTTCGTCAGAATCAACGTAATACATAATATTATTTTAGTTAAGTTTATATTTGGGTATAATTTATTTTATACAAATATTATAAAAAACAAATTATATTTTATGATATTTATAATAAATTAACAATATAGACCGGTAAATTTTACACAATAACAAAAAAATGCAACAGCTTCTAGATGAACTTCGAAGAAAACACGAAGACCTGGTTTTAGGTGGCGGATTAGATAAGATCCAAAAACAAAAAGAAAAGGGTAAAATGTCTGCTTGGGAAAGGATAGCCTTTCTCCTGGATGAGGATAGACCTTATTTGGAAATCGGAATATTTGCCGCTGATGGACAATATACCGAGCATGGCGGATGTCCAAATGCTGGTGTCGTTGTGGTAATGGGATATGTAAAGGGGAGATTATGTATCGTCGTATCCAATGATGCAACTGTAAAAGCAGGTGCTTGGTTTCCAATGACTTGTAAGAAAAACTTAAGAGCGCAGGAAATTGCAATGGAAAATCACCTACCTATCATTTATTTGGTGGATTCTGCAGGAGTATATCTACCTATGCAGGATGAGATTTTTCCTGATAAAGAACATTTCGGAAGAATATTTCGTAACAATGCGAAAATATCATCAATGGGCATACCTCAGATAGCAGCCATTATGGGATCTTGCGTTGCAGGTGGTGCCTACTTACCCATCATGTCAGATTATGCTTTAATTGTAGAAGGAACGGGATCTGTTTTCTTAGCAGGATCGTATCTTGTCAAATCTTCCATAGGTGAAGTGATTGATAATGAGACGTTAGGTGGAGCAGCAACACATTCAGAAATATCTGGTGTGACCGATAATAAATATCCGAATGATGAGGCTTGTTTAGAAGCCATTCGCAATATCGTCGATAAGTTTGGTGAAAATCCAAAATTTCAATTTTCAAGAACAGAGCCAATAGCTCCGGAATATCCCGTAGAAAAAATTTACGAGTATATGCCAGAAGACAGACTGAAACCCTATAACATGCTGGAAATCTTAAAGGCAATAGTAGATAAGGACAGTCTGGAGGAATATAAAAAGGATTATGGTAAGACTTTAATCTGTGCTTTAGCTCGTGTAGATGGATGGGCGGTAGGAATTGTTGCCAATCAACGTGAAGTAGTCAAGGCTAAAAAGCCAGGAAACTCCACAGAAATGCAAATGGGTGGTGTCATCTATTCTGATTCAGCAGATAAGGCAGCTCGATTTATCATGAACTGTAATCAGCAGAAAATACCTTTGGTATTCTTCCAGGATATCACCGGATTTATGGTAGGTTCCAGATCAGAACATGGTGGAATAATCAAGGATGGTGCTAAAATGGTAAATGCTATGGCCAATTCTGTTGTTCCAAAATTTACTTTTATGATCGGAAATAGCTATGGTGCGGGCAACTATGCCATGTGCGGAAAAGCTTATGACCCACGATTAATATACGCTTGGCCAACAGCAAAAATTGCCGTGATGAGTGGAGCTTCTGCTGGTAAAACCTTGTTACAAATTCAGGAAGCAGCTCTAAAATCAAAACAAGTTACCCTGACAGAAGAAGAAAAGAATAAACTACTAAAGAATATCGAAGAAAAGTACAATACCCAATTAAGTCCATATTATGCTGCATCCAGACTTTGGGTAGATGGTGTAATTGATCCTGCCGAAACCCGAAAAATAATCTCTATGGGAATTGAAGCAGCTACACATAATCCAAATATTGGAACTTATAATGTTGGGGTTATACAGGTTTAAACAGGATATTTCTTTATATAACAAATAAAAAATATTCAAAATTATAAAGGGTTCCTCGTGGAACCTTTTTTTATTTCACAGGATTTTACCACAAATATAAACCTATATATATTCCCTTGTGATGAAGTAGGTATTTGGTACCAATTAACCTTCAGTTTGCTTCGATACTCTCAAGGAATTTCTAGGGATCTGATAGGGATCTTGTTCGGATCTCGTTCGCTTCTAACCGAACGAGATCCGAAGGAGTTCCGAACAAGTTCCGAAGGAGATCCGAAGAAGTGACGAAGAAAACCCCTGAAATAGATATGAGACGACAGACAAAAGACACCAGATTTTAGACCTATTGATGGGAATTAATTTATTGAATTTTGGATAACGGACGAAGCATACATTGACCCTACATTTAGGGTCCTTAGGAACTATAAAATCACGATTGTTTGTAGGGGCGATGCATGCATCGCCCGCTATACACCTAATTTCATCACTTTCATTATCCCCTAAATCTATTAAACCTTAAAAAGTAGTAGCAGTAAGTATTTTTAAGTTATTGTGATATTAAATAAGCGGTCGAAGCATGCTTCGACCCTACAGTTAGGGTCCTTAGGAACTATAAAATCACGGTTGTTTGTAGGGGCGATGCATGCATCGCCCGCCATTCAACTAATTAGAACTATTAGCAGATAAATAATTCAAATACTTAAAACTTAGAGAATAACAAATTGAATCATTTTGTTATCCATAAAAAAGAGCCTAATCCTTTTATTGACCAGGCTCTTTATTAGATAAAATATGTTGAATCAAGAGTTAGCTTATGCTATCCTCTATTACTTACTCGATTTTATTCTTCGGATTTGAAGGCGTTCCATCCTTGGGCTTTGATATCATGTACATTACCCGATTTAGAGATCATTTGGTAGCCTGCAGAGGCTTCCGTTATATGTCCAATGACGGATATATCTAATTGACCTTTAACCTTGTCATAATCGTCCTGAGGTATGGTAAATAGAAGTTCATAATCTTCTCCTCCGCTCAGAGCGCATACGGTTGGATCTAAGCCAAATTCTCTTGCAGTCTCATAAGTCATCGGGTCAATAGGTATTTTTTCCTCATAGAGCTTACAACCTACGTTAGAAGCCTTACAAATATGCAGTATCTCTGATGCAAGACCATCCGATACGTCAATCATAGCATGAGGTTGAATTTCCAATGCGGCTAATAATTCAACAATATCCTTACGAGCTTCTGGTTTCAATTGTCTTTCTACAATATAATCCTTTCCTTCCAGATCTGGCTGTATATTAGGGTTTTCCAAGAAAATCTGTTTCTCTCTTTCCAATAATTGTAGTCCCACATAAGCACCACCTAAATCACCGGAAACACAGATTAAATCACCTTCTTTGGCAGCAGATCGATAAGCAATCTTTTCGGTTTCTGCATACCCAATACTGGTTACAGAAATCACTAATCCTTGTGTTGAAGCCGAAGTATCACCACCGATTAAATCAACGCCATATTTTTGACAGGCAATCAAAGCACCTTCATAAATTTCTTCTACAGCTTCCAATGGAAATTTAGAAGATAATCCAATGGAAATGGTCACTTGTGAAGCCATTCCATTCATGGCATAAATATCACTTAAATTGACCTGTATCGCTTTATAACCTAGGTGCTTTAAAGGCACATAGCGTAGGTCAAAATGTACATTTTCTAGAAGTAAATCAGTGGATATTAATGTTTTATAATTGGAAAAATCCAATACTGCAGCATCATCTCCAATTCCTTTGATCGAACTCTTTTGGGTCAATTCTACCTGTTTTGTTAGGTATTCAATTAATCCAAATTCACCCAGTTCATTCAGGTTTGTTTTATCTTTATTATCAAACATATACGATCTTATAAGCCTAATTTTGCAGATATTTCCAACATGCGTTCAATAGGTTTTTGCGCACGTTGAATAATATCTTCCGAAAGGATAATTTCCGGTTTTTCGTAGTATAGGCAGTTATAAAGTTTTTCCAGGGTATTTAATTTCATGTGCGGACAATCGTTACAAGCACACATGTTATTTGGAGGAGCAGGGATAAAAGTCTTAGCAGGACTTGCTTTTTGCATTTGATGCAAAATTCCTGCTTCTGTAGCCACGATAAACGTATCTGCAGGATCCTCAATGGTGAATTTCAACATTCCGGATGTGGAACCAATATAGTCCGCTTGCGCTAGAATATGTTCCTCACATTCTGGGTGAGCAATAAATTTAGCATCTGGATGTTCTGCACGAAGCGCATCAATACGTTCTTGAGAGAATATTTCATGGACCATACAGGCACCATTCCAAAGCACTAGATCACGACCCGTCTTTTTCTTGACATAATCACCCAAGTTACGATCTGGACCAAAAATAATCTTTTGATCAGCCGGTAGACTTTCCACAATTTGAACTGCATTACTGGACGTACAAACGATATCCGATAGGGCTTTCAGTTCTGCCGTACAGTTCACATAAGTGATGACCAAATGGTCTGGATACTTTTCCTTGAATTTGGCAAATAAGTGCGGAGGACAGCTGTCAGATAGGGAACAGCCGGCTTTTAAATCCGGAAGTAAGACCTTCTTGCTCGGTGATAAGATCTTAGCTGTCTCTGCCATGAAGTGTACTCCAGCAAAAACAATTACATCTGCATCCGTTTTTGCAGCCTGTTGAGATAAGCCTAAACTATCGCCGATATAATCAGCAAGATCCTGAATTTCAGACTCTTGGTAATAGTGTGCTAGGATTACCGCATTCTTTTCCTTCTTCAGCCTATTGATTTCTTCCACCAAATCAAGGTTAGGATCTATCGCAACATCGATATAGCCCTTCGCTTCCAAGTCATGTTCAAAAGTAGTATTCATCTGGTCTTCGATTATTGATATAATTTGATTGATCGAGAACACAAAAGTAATCAAAGAAAATGAAACGAAATCCACATTCCTTTTTTTCAATAAACAATAATATTATTTATTAAAGAAGATTCTTATTGTTTGTTAGTGTGTTAATAATGGGGATAAATCTAGATGATTTTATTTTTTTTAGTGGATATTCTCTGTTTATTCACAAGTTATCCACAGTCTTGAAATAGTTAATGATTGATTTTCAGCACTATTATTTTTTCGCTTTTATTTTTTCCATATTTTAATGTTCAATGAATTTTGTTGGTGAGTTGTTAATATTGTGGTCATTTTCTCTTAATATTTTGGTAATAACTGTGTGGAAATAGATGTGATTGTGGAATAAGCACAAGTTTTCAATTTTATTCCACGAGTTATCTACATGTTTTGCACATATTTTGTTAATTTGTTTATTCATTTAATGAAACTAAGATATTTCAACTTAAACAGAAATTGTGGATAGAAAAGTAGATTTTTTGGTCGTTGGTTCCGGTATTGCTGGATTGAGTTTTGCCTTAAAAGCCGCTAAGGTTGGAAAGGTGTTAATAGTAACGAAAGCTAATGAGGATGAGTCAAATACGAAATATGCTCAGGGTGGTGTAGCCGTTGTCACGGATGAAACGGATAGCTTTGAAAAGCATATTGAAGATACATTAATAGCAGGAGATGGTTTGTGTGATGCACAAGTTGTGGAAAACGTTGTGAAAGAAGGTCCAGATCGTATTGCTGAACTAATTTCTTATGGAACTTCCTTTGACAGAGAGGATTCTGGAGAATATGATTTAGCTCGAGAAGGTGGTCATTCCATGCATCGTATCTTGCATTATAAGGATATTACAGGTTACGAGATTGAACGTGCTTTATTGGAGCGTATTCATGCGGATCCTAATATTGAAATATTAACACATTATTTCGCTGTTGATCTGATTACTCCACATCATTTGGGAAAACATGTGGATAAACGTTCGGATGATATCACTTGTTATGGTATATATGCTTTTAATACCATTACGAAGGATGTGGAAAAGATACTTTCAAAGGTTACTTTGATGGCAACTGGGGGAGCGGGACATGTGTATTCGACAACAACGAATCCAACTATTGCTACTGGTGACGGAATTGCTATGGTTTACCGGGCAAAAGGAAAAGTAAGGAATATGGAATTCATTCAATTCCATCCAACAGCATTATATAATCCAAAAGAATATCCTGCATTTCTAATTTCTGAAGCTGTACGCGGTTTCGGAGGTATTTTGAAACGTGTTAATGGGGAATCCTTTATGGAGGAATATGATGAACGAGGATCTTTAGCTCCTCGTGATATTGTTGCTCGTGCTATAGATGCAGAAATGAAAAAATCTGGATTGGATTATGTCTACCTGGATATTAGGCATCGTTCGAAAGCAGATATTTTATCGCATTTTCCTAATATTTATGAGAAGTGTTTGTCCATTGGTTTGGATATGACCAAAGATTTAATTCCAGTAACTCCTGCAGCACATTATCTATGTGGTGGAATAATGGTGGATGAATATGGTGCGACAAGCATTCAGAATTTATATGCCTGTGGAGAATGTTCTTCTACGGGATTGCACGGTGCTAATCGTTTGGCTTCCAATTCCTTATTAGAAGCTGCTGTTTATGCACATCGTATTTTTGAGGATGCCAGTAAAAAGGTAGGTGCAATTGATTTTCAAGATCATATTCCTTCCTGGGATGAATCCAATACGCAACTAAGTAATGAGGATATCTTGGTAACCCATAATTTACGTGAAACACAAAAATTGATGAGTGATTATGTGGGTATCGTACGTTCAGACTTTCGTTTGGAAAGAGCTATGCGTAGGTTAGGTTTGTTACACGAGGAAACTGAATCCTTTTATAAGGGTACTAAATTGTCAGTCAAATTATGTGAACTTAGAAATGTAATTCAGGTTGCTTATTTGGTTGTTAAATCGGCTATGCATCGTAAAGAGTCACGTGGTTTGCATTATACTACGGATTATCCACAACATGCTAGCTACTTGGAAGATACTGTTCTTTAAAATATATTTTTAAGCGATTATGGCGACTATATTACCTGTATTAGATAAATATCCTCAAATTGGCGAAGATACCTTTGTAGCGCCTAATAGTACCCTTGTTGGAGATGTGCAAATTGGTGCTCATTGTTCCATCTGGTTCAACGCGGTGGTACGTGGAGATGTGAACTATATCAAGGTTGGTGATTATTCCAATATTCAAGATAATGTGACTATTCATGGTACTTATCAGAAAAATGGTACAGATATAGGTAATTATGTCAATATTGGCCATAATGCGATAGTACATGGTTGTGTGATACATGACCATGTATTGATTGGTATGGGAGCTATTGTGATGGATAAGGCAATAATAGAATCGAATGTAATAATTGCTGCTGGAGCTGTAGTATTAGAAAATACGCATTGTGAAGGTGGTTATTTATATGCTGGTGTACCGGCTAAAAAAATTAAGCCACTCACGGAGGAGCAGCTTAATTTATTGCAGAAATTACCGCATAATTATGTGTTGTATTCTTCTTGGTTTAAAGAGGGAGAATAAATATTCAACTATTTGAAATCGACGTCAATGGTTTCATTTTGTTCCCAATTTGCGCGTATAGTAAAGGTTCTATCCAAGTACCATAATCTTTCTGCCTGTTTGCCTTTGTAAACATCTCCTGGATCCCATTTACCGTTCTTATTGGCATCTTCAATAATTCTTAAGGAATACTTACCTCCCGGGAATTTCAGATATGACAATTGTCTATTTGCTGGTAAAGTTTGTACGTTGAAGATTTTATCTTTCTTTTCGTCTATTAATTCAACAATATAAGTCATGGCTGAATCTAATCCTGTAAAGTTAAGGTTGATATCGCCGTAATTATCCGCCTCATTTAAGGTAAAGGCTAACTTACTTTCTTTGTTGAATTCATCAAAAGGTCCCAAAATTGCTTTTTCCTGTAATACCAATTCGTAATTTTTATTGGGTCTCCAGTTGAATCGGATATGGTACATTTCCTTATCCACAGAATCTTGTTGTAATTGGAAATTTCTTCTGGATACAGAGTCTTCCGTTAGAATAATTTTATTCTTGTCCACAGAAGCGATAGGGTAGGAGGATGTCAATTCAATATGTTTCACGCGATCAACCTTATTGCTGATGTTGAATTTTGGAACAATGTTTTTATCAACTTTAATTCCCCTAGCTTTTCGGAATTCAATGGTATCTATTACTTGATTGTTTTCGGATAACTGTAGTTTCACGGAATCATAATCCATTGTTGCTGTATAAACTTTAATGGTATCCGTAGTTGGGTTTAACCTTACGATCTTATTTTGATCCAGATTGCTAGGTTCCATGATTTTTACCGAAGGATTATTTAAACTCCTATTAAAGGTTAATAACATGGCCCCATCATTATTGACTTTCTTTTCTAAGTTTCTATAAATCAATGGTATACCTTTAGTATATTCTAATTTTATTCCAAATACATTCTGAGTTAGATGAATACTATCGGATTGAAAGCCTATCCATTCTTCATTAACATTATAGATCTTATCGTTATTTAAATCTTTAATAGCATATACTCGGTAGGTATCTTCTCTTAAGTTTTTAAACTTAAAGTTTCCAGATGAATCTACTGCAGTGTAATAAGAAGCTTTTTTCTTGCCAAAAATAGAATCTTTGGCTGTTGGTATTAAGATAGCAATTACTTCTTTATCCTTATTTAAATCAAATTCCTTGGTATAGCCATTCAATACTGATCCTTCGATAGTTAATGAGTCCAATTCTGGTCCGGTTGAAAATACATAGGTGTAATTCTGAATTGGATTTCCTTCATTGTAGTCTACCAAGCCTTTTCCAAAATTAATAGTATAGGTTGTGTTTTCCTCTAAGGAATCAGGAAGTGTAATTATTAAATTCTTCTTTTTTATTTTGGGCTGAATGGAAGTAGCGGCATCCGGTGAAAGATTAAATTCACGTTGCCAACTTGCTAATTTGATGTACTCGTCAAAAGTCAAGACGATATCTTTCGCTTTGAAATTTCTTGTAAGATTTGCCGGAGATTCATTTAATAATTTTGGAGGGATGGAATCTTTTGGTCCTCCAGTTGGTCTTTGCATGTTCGCACATTGCATAAAACTCAGACTAATCATTAAAATAAAGCCTAAAAACAGTATCTTTTGAAATAAGCCTGTTTTTAGACGATTTGAGGAAATATTATCTTTTTTGGAGTCGTAAGTCATAAAAATTAAAATAATGTCTTAAATCGCTTTATTTTAATACTGTGTTTATTTTATTTATAATACTGATTATCAGTGTATTAGCTCATATGTACCATTAATACACTGATATCTGCTGGCGATACACCAGAAATACGCGAAGCTTGACCTAATGTTCTAGGTTTTACCTTTAATAGTTTCTGACGGGCTTCAATAGATAGTGAAGTTAATGAATTATAATCAAAGTCAGGATTGATTTCTTTGTCTTCCATTTTTTTCATCTTATTCACAATCTCCATTTCTTTTTCAAAGTAGCTATCATACTTTACTTTTATTTCTGCCTGTTCAATTGTTTCAGCATCAAATTGAGAAAGGTAGGTTGAAAGATTTTCATCTGCTCGACGTATATCTGACATTTCGATTTGTGGTCTACTTAGTATATTGAAAAGTCTTGATTTTTGAGAAATTGGACTCGAACCTTTTTCATCTAATACCTTATTCATATTATCTGCTGTAACAGAATTATTTTTTAAGTAGTCTACAATATGATCTGAATTCTTAATCTTATCATTAACGATTTGCAAACGTTCATCGGACACTAATCCTAATTTATGTGCGATAGGGGTAAGGCGAATGTCAGCATTATCCTGTCTTAATAAAAGTCTATGTTCTGCTCTGGAAGTGAACATACGATATGGCTCTTCAGTACCTTTGGTAACAAGATCATCAATTAATACACCGATATAAGATTCCGATCTTTTTAAGATCAATTCATGTTCATCGTTTATTCTTTGGTGTGCATTGATACCAGCTACGAATCCTTGTGCTGCTGCTTCTTCGTAACCAGTCGTACCATTAATTTGGCCTGCAAAGAAAAGGTGTTTAACACTTAAAGTTTCTAAGGTTAAATCCAATTGCATAGGAGGGAAGTAGTCGTATTCAATGGCGTATCCCGGTCTATACATTTTGGCATTTTCAAAACCTGGTATTAATTGCAACGCTTTTAATTGTACATCCTCTGGTAGGGAAGTAGAAAATCCATTTACATAAATTTCTACTGTACGGAATCCTTCAGGTTCTACGAATATTTGATGTCTTTCACGTTCTGCGAAACGGTTGATTTTATCTTCAATAGATGGACAATATCTTGGCCCCAATCCTTTAATTCTACCAGTGAACATCGGTGATTTCTCAAATCCGGTTTTAAGGATTTCATGTACTTCTGGGTTAGTATAAGTTATCCAACAGCAACGTTGTTCTGTTGGTATCTCTACATTGGTATAAGAGAATCTACCCTTATTTTCATCACCCCACTGTTCTTCCATGAGGCTATAGTTTAGACTTCTTCCATCAACACGAGGAGGGGTTCCGGTTTTCATACGTCCGGATTCAAAGCCTAGTGAAACCAATTGTTCGGTTAATCCTGTTGCTGCCTTTTCTCCAGTGCGGCCACCACCGAATTTCTTTTCACCAACGTGGATAATTCCATTTAAGAATGTACCATTGGTAAGCACGACGGCATCAGATTCTATTCGGATACCCATAGATGTAATTACCCCACAAGCTTTATCGCCTTCTACTATTACTTCTTTGACGGTATCTTGCCACATATCCAAATTAGGTATGGACTCTAGTTGCCAACGCCACTCTTCTGCAAAACGCATACGATCATTTTGCGTTCTTGGACTCCACATAGCAGGTCCTTTGGATAGGTTCAACATACGGAATTGTATGGTTGACTTGTCAGCAATGATTCCGGTATATCCACCCATCGCATCGATCTCACGGACGATCTGTCCTTTCGCTACACCACCGATAGCAGGGTTGCAACTCATCTGTGCTATCACACCCATATTCATGGTTATGAGTAGGACCGAAGACCCTAGGTTTGCTGCTGCCGCTGCTGCTTCACAGCCCGCATGGCCAGCCCCTACTACAATTACATTATACTTTTTAAACATATGGTATTTTCAATGTTTCACGTGAAACTGTATGGTTGAAGTTTCACGTGGAACGATTGTTATTCTTGTTATATATATTCTGCTAATTCCATCCAACGCTCAGTCTTGTTGTCAAGATTGGATTTTGTTTTTTCAATTTCTTCAGCGATCTTCTGTAGCTCGACATGGTCGTTGCTACTGGAGAGCTCGCCAGACAATTGGCTGATCTGCTCTTCAAGATCGGCTATTTCCTTTTCTAAGCTTTCAAATTCTCTTTGCTCCTTATAGCTTAGCTTTTGCTTATTGTCCTTTTCTTTTACTTGGATTTTTTCTTGCTTCTTCTCTACTTTCTTTTCCGCAGCTTCTAGCTCTAATTGTTCTTGCTTAAAGTCGGCGTAGTTTCCATTGTAGATGACTACTTCTCCATCACCTTTGAATACGAACAATTGCTCGGTAAGTTTATCAATGAGATAACGGTCATGGGATACCAAGATCAAGATGCCTGGATATTCTTCAAGAAATTCTTCCAATACATTTAAGGTGTCGATATCTAGATCATTCGAAGGCTCATCCAATATCAAGAAGTTTGGATTAGCCATAAGGACACGCATCAACTGCAAGCGCTTCTTTTCTCCTCCACTAAGTTTGGATACGAATCCAAACTGCTTCTCCGGTGGGAATAAGAATTTGGTCAATAGCTGCGAAGCAGTAATGACTTCTCCGTTCTTCATCTCGATGAAATCGGCTACATTTTTAACAATGTCCAATACCCGCTCGTCAGCAGAAAAGCTTAAGCCTTCTTGTTTGTAATATCCATATTTGGTTGTCTCACCAACCGATAATATTCCTGAAGTAGGGGAGAGCTGATTCGTAATCAAATTTAAGAAGGTAGTCTTTCCACTTCCGTTTTTTCCAGCTAATCCAATGCGATCACCTTTCTTAAATACATAGGAGAAATCCGATATGATCTTCTTGTCAGGAACTTCAAAGGAGACCTGTTCTAACTCCAATATTTTATTACCCTGACGGGAAACTTTAACCGACAGTTCGACATTGTCCTTCTTTCTAGGCCCTTTAGATTTCTCCTCCAGATCATAGAAAGATTCTATCCTTGCCTTTGCTTTAGTACCTCGAGCTTGTGGTTGACGACGCATCCAGTCAAGTTCCTTTCGCCATAGGTTCCTTGCCTTGTCTGCTGCCAATATTTCATTGGCTTCACGCACAGCTTTTTTCTCTAAGAAGTACGCGTAGTTACCCTTGTAGGTATAGACTTGTCCTTTATCCAATTCGCGAATTTCCGTACAGATATTGTCAAGGAAGTAACGGTCGTGGGAAACTAATAGGACTGTCTTTTGACCAGTGGATAATAGTTTTTCTAACCATTCAATGGTTTCAATATCCAAATGGTTGGTAGGCTCATCCAGTATATAGATATCTGGTTCATCGATCAAGAGCTTGGCTAATGCAAGGCGCTTCTTTTGTCCACCACTGAGTGAATCAATACGCTGGTTGAAATTTGATATCTGAAAACGATTTAAGATCGTTTTGATATTATTCTCATATTCCCAAGCATTTAGATTCGTCAGTCTTTCGGTTACATCTAAGAATTTTTTAGATGTAACATCTTGGTTTTCAATTAATTGTTCATATTCTTTAATGAGCTGTTGTTGCTCATTATCCATACTGAAAATGAAGTCGTTAATAGTAGCCAGATTAGAAAAATCTGGATCTTGATGAAGATATCCTATCTGAAGTCCTTTCTCTTTGACTACTCGACCCTTGGTGGGCTCGATTAATCCGGCAAGGATTTTCAATAGGGTAGACTTACCTGTCCCGTTAATACCGACCAAGGCTACTCGGTCACCTTTCTGTAAGGCAAAATGTAAATCGTTGAATAACCATCTATCGTTAAAGGAATGGCTGACTTGTTCTGTGCTTAAAATACTCACGCTGATGTCCTGACGTAATAATCCAAGCACAAAATTATTAAATATTTGTTAGTACTGATATGTTTTAATTGAAAAGTCTACAGAGGACTGACGGAAGTTCCAGATTAATTTAGTCTGTAGGAAGCAATCAGATTAAATCTCGGGATGTGCACATGGAAGATAGAATTGTCCAATTCACGGATCATTTCATAATATCCTTCCATAAAACCAAGCTCACTTTTGAGGTTACAGCCGGAGACATACTGGTGTGATTCACCAGGTGCTAATATAGGTTGCTCACCCACAACACCATCTCCATCCACCTGCTTATTAGTGCCGATAGAATCAAATATATTCCAATGTCTTCTCAACAATTGAACCGTATATTCACTTACATTTTCAATAGTAATCCGATAGGCAAACATGAAATGCTCATTCTCTGGATTGGAATATTCAGACTGGTATGTTGATTCGACTGAAATCTTTACTCCTGATGTGATTTGTGTCGTCATTGTAGTCAAATATATTAATTAAGCTGTTTCGTACAAATATATTCCTTAGACTATACAGTTAAAATACGGTTTTTATACAAAAAAATTACATAACCCATTGAAATTAAGTTATTATGAAATTATTATACTCATTTTATTTTTCTAGTTAATTGTAATATTTCTATTAAAATGAGGTAGAATTGGTTAATTAGGAAAATGAGATATTCTATAAAATTGCCTAGGTTTGTAACATGGATAAAGGCTCCTTATATTTAATTCCAGTTCCTTTGGCGGAGGATGCCGCGAAAGCATCTTACACTTTTTTGCATCAGGATATTATAAATAGTATTCAGGAATATGTGGTAGAGAATGAGAAAACCGCTAGGAAATTCTTAAAAGAAGCTGGGTTAAAGCGTCCGCAGAGTGAGTTAATCATTCATGATTATGGAAAGCATCAACGCGAAAAGGTTGATTACCAGAAATTGTTTTCTTCTGCTCTTCAAGGAAAGGATATAGGCTTGATGTCTGAGGCTGGTTGCCCCGCTATTGCTGATCCTGGATCGGAGGTCGTTGCTGAGGCGCATAAGCGAGGAATCCGTGTTATTCCAATGGTTGGTCCTAATTCTATATTACTAAGCTTGATGGCATCTGGATTCAATGGTCAACAATTTAGTTTTTATGGTTATCTGCCAATCGATAAGGGAGCAAGAACAAAGAAATTAAAGGAGCTTGAACAACAAAGCCAACGAGAAAAGGCAACCCAGATATTCATTGAAACACCATTTCGAAATAATCAACTGCTGACAGATCTATTAAAATCCTGTAAACCTCAAACCCAACTTTGTATAGCCTGTAATATTACGGGATCTGATGAATACATTGCTACCAAAACCTTGGCTAAATGGAAGGATGAGAAAATTGATCTTCATAAGAAACCATGTATATTTTTACTTTATGCAGGCTAAACTGTATTTTTATAAGGAATGTCATATTGCTGATTAAATTGTTCTATTAGAAGACATTTATTCAGTGATAAAATAGATCAGAGATTTAATCATAATTGCTAAATACTAAAGTTTAAATAATTCAGAATGCCAGAAGCACTTTCTCCAGAGTTCGTACAAGAAATATATCGATTTCTTATTTTTATTGCCATTGTTGTATTGATTGTATGGGCCTTGTTTGCTAATACCATACGTTTAACCCTAAAATTAATTAAGAAAGAGAATCGATTATTATTACCAAACCAAGTATGGTTTTTAGTTGTACCCTTTTTTAATATTTATTGGAATTTTGAAGTAGCCAAAAGACTTTCTTATTCATTGAATAATGAATTTTACGATCGTAAGATTGAAGTAGAGGAGAATCCTGCCTATAAAGCAGGGATGATTTATTCATTTGCCTTTCTAGCTTATTATATCCCTTTTCCAGATTTTTTTAAAATTCTGACTTTTATCGTCTGTGTGGTATATTTTATATCATATTGGTATAAGATCAATTCCTATAGGGAGCTGATAATTGAACATAATAAGTGGTTGGAAAGTCAAGACCAAAAACATGACAAACATGAAAATTAAGGATATTATTCAATATTTGGAGGAGATTGCCCCATCGAATTACCAGGAGAGCTATGATAATTCTGGATTGATTGTAGGGGATGCCAATCGGGAGGTTAAGCAGGCCTTGATTTCATTAGATTGTACGGAAGAGGTGGTGGAGGAGGCAATCCGTAAAGGATGTGACCTAATCATCTCTCATCACCCTATTGTATTTTCCGGGATGAAGCAATTCAACGGAAAGAATTACGTGGAACGTACGGTTATCAAAGCCATCAAGCATGATATCGCTTTATATGCTATTCATACCAACCTGGATAATGTATTGGGCGGGGTGAGCAGTAAAATGGCCGATATATTGGGTTTAGAGAATCAAGCTATTTTACGACCTAAAAAAGGTTTGTTAAAGAAGCTGGTGGTTTATGTGCCTAGAGCCAATGTGGAAGAAGTACGTTCAGCGTTATTTGAAGCAGGAGCAGGTGCCATTGGAGATTATGATCAATGCAGTTACAACACGGCGGGATATGGTACTTTCAGACCATTGGATGGAGCCAATCCAACGATTGGTGAAGTAGGAAGTCAAGAACGCGTCGAAGAGACAAAAATTGAAGTGATCTTTCCTGCTCAATTGGAAAGAAAGATCTTGGTTGCGATGTTATCGGCACATCCTTATGAGGAGGTTGCATATCACATCGTGAGTCTAGATAATAACATTTCTTATGTAGGTTCTGGTGCTATTGGGAACCTAAAAGAGCCGATGCCTGCCGAAATGTTCTTAAGATTGTTAAAAGAAAAATTCAACTTGCAAGTTATTCGTCATACGGATTTATTGAGTAAAAACATTTCCCGAGTGGCCCTTTGTGGAGGTGCTGGAGGATTCCTTTTAGGGGATGCTAAGCGTTCTGGAGCAGATATCTTCATTACGGCAGACTATAAATACCATGAGTTTTTCGACGCTGAGGGCGAGATAATTATTGCGGATATTGGACATTTTGAGAGTGAACAATTTACGCAAGAATTATTGTTAGATATAATTACGAAAAAATTTGCTAACTTTGCTGTCCTATTGACGGAAATAGACACAAATCCAATAAAATACTACAGTTAATGGAACAAACCGTAGAACAAAAACTAAAAGCTTTATGGGCATGGCAGTCTGTGGAGACTCAGA
The DNA here is from genome assembly GCF_051951495.1 of Sphingobacterium lactis. Taxonomy (GTDB): domain Bacteria; phylum Bacteroidota; class Bacteroidia; order Sphingobacteriales; family Sphingobacteriaceae; genus Sphingobacterium; species Sphingobacterium lactis_A. The sequence goes on from NZ_JBNHAS010000003.1 coordinate 375,196, forward strand.
TCGACAAGATTCGCCAAGTGCGTGGTGAGTTACCTATTGAGGTAGCAGACCTAGAGGATGAGATCGCAGGTTTAGATACGCGCATAGAAAAGATTCGCAATGAGTTGGACGAATTGGAAGACTCTATTGTGAAACGTAAGAACATGATTAAGGATTCGCAAACTGCAATCAAGAAATACGAAGCACAACTTAACGAAGTAAAGAATAATCGTGAATATGATGCAATTTCTAAGGAAATTGAAATTCAGGGATTAGAGATACAAGTATGTGAGAAACGTATTCGTGAAGCAGAGTTTGAGATCAAGAACAAAACGGAATCTTACGATGCAACAGTGAAGAACGTTGAATTCAGCAAAGGCGAGTTAGATGGTAAAAAACAAGAGTTAGAAACCATCACTTCAGAAACTCAAATCGAAGAAGATCAATTGTTAAAATCAGTTGCAGATGCTGAAAAACAAATCGAAGATCGTTTATTGAAGGTGATCAAGAAATTACGTAAATCATTCCGCAATGGATTGGCAGTAGTTTCTATTGAGCGTGATAGCTGTTCAGGATGTCACAACAAGATTCCACCTCAATTACAATCAGAAATCCGCCAACGCAAGAAAATCATTATTTGCGAACACTGCGGACGTATTTTAGTAGATGAAGAAATTGCTAACGAAGAAGCATAAACATAAAAAGGCTGCACACCGCAGCCTTTTTTATTTCTCCTCCCCTCAAGTGCAAAGTCTAGCATAAAAAAACCTTTTTTAGAGGTAAAATATTCCTTCCCATTTTAGCATAGATAAATCCTAAAAACGTAATATTTAGGATATACAGGCGTATTAAGCCATTTTAATGACTAATAATTTATATTTTTAGTTTTCATACCAATTAATGTTTATGCTAAAAAATATTTTAACACTATTAGCTCTTTCTGCTGGTCATTTGGTTATGGCCCAATCAGGTGGAGAGACGCTCTTATTGCGCAATCCTAGCATCAGTGAAAAGCATGTCACTTTTGTCTATGGAGGCGATATCTGGATCGCTGAAAAAAGTGGTCAAAATCCTCGTCGCTTAACTGTTAACCCTGCTGTTGAGCAAAATCCTATTTTCTCGCCAGACGGTTCAAGAATAGCTTTTACTGGTAATTACGATGGTAATACCGATGTTTATGTTATTTCAATTGACGGTGGTGCTCCACAGCGTGTAACTAACCACCCTGCTGCTGATGTATTACGTGGATGGATTTCTAATGATGAGGTTTATTTTACGACTCAACGTGAGTTGACCTATTCATTGGGAGCAAGATTGTATAAATCAAAAATCAACGGCTCTGTTGATTACCCACTACCGATGCCTGAAGCGAATCAAGGTTCTCCATCTGCAGATGGACGTTATTGGGCTTATATTAAAAATGGTGATCCTACAGAAAGAGATCGGGTAGCTTTTAAACGCTATCGCGGTGGCGGCATGCCATCAATCTGGATCTTTGATACCAAAACCAATGAGATTCAAACTGTACCTGGTGACAAGTGCAACGATGTTAAACCAATTTGGTTAGGGGATAAGGTGTATTTCTTGTCAGATAGAGACAAGACCGTTAATGTATTTAGCTACGATGTTAAAACCAAGCAAGTAGAGAAATTAACGAAATTCTCTGATTACGATGTCCGTACATTAAACGGGCGTGGTAATGAATTGGTATTTGAACAAGCCGGCAAGCTTCATATACTAAATACAGCAAGTAAAAAATCTACACCACTGAGCATTCGTTTAAATGCTGATGCCATGTATAAACGTGCGCATTATGCCGATTTAAATGAGAGTATCCGTGGTTGGGAAGTATCTCCTACAGGTCAGCGTGCGCTATTTGAATCGAGAGGAGAGATTTTCTCTGTACCGAAAGAGAAAGGCGATGCTCGTAATATTTCCAATTCTCCAGGAAGCCATGAACGCTTTCCTGCTTGGTCTCCTAATGGTAAATGGATCTCCTATATCTCAGATAAAGGCGGTCAATACCAATTGGTATTACGCGATCAAAAGGCCGTAAATGATCCAGTATATATCAAATTAGGGGATACTAATTTCTATTTCCAACCAACATGGTCTCCAGATAGTAAGAAATTGTTCTATTCTGATTCGCACCTTAACCTTTACTATGTCGATATCGATAGCAAGAAAGTGGTTAAAGTTGCTGATGATTATTTGGGATCTCATACGGGAAGAACCTATAATATGTTTCAACCAACATGGTCATATGATTCTAAATGGATTTCCTTTGTTAAGACCCTTCAGAATGGTGTAACTGCCATCTACATGTATAATTTGGATACGAAACAAACGCAACAGATTACCGATGGTATGAGCAATGTTTCTTCTCCAGTATTTACTAGAGATGGAAAATATTTGGTATTCAACAGCAGTACAGATGTAGGCTTGACCAATTCAGGTTTGCACATGACTGCTTATGATCGCCGTCCGCAATTTAATTCTTATGCTTTCTTACTTTCGAGTGAGACGCCTTCTTTCTTTAAGAATGAAAGCGATGAAGAGACTGTAAAGTCTGATGAACCGAAAAAAGAAGAAAACAAAGACAAGGAAAGCGATAAAGCAAACGATAAAAATAAAGGAAAGGATAGCAAAGCCGCAGATTCTAAAGGCAAGGAAGCTGATAAGAGCAAAGAGAAGTCCAAGGACATTAAAGTTGATTTCAATAACATCAACAGTCGTATTTTAGCTTTACCTATTCCTGCAGGCTCTTATGGATTTGATGGTCATGTTGAAAACCAATTGATCTATGTGCGCGATCGTAATATATATGCCTTTGACTTCAATAAAATGGAAGAAAAACCAATCGCTGAAAATGCAGGTGGTTTTACTATTTCTGCTGATGGTAAGCAAATGCTTTATAGTAATCGTCAAGGATATTATTTAGTAACAGCGGGTCAAAAAGTAGGTGGTGAAGCTGGTAAATTAAAACTCGATAACATCAAGTTATTGGTTGAACCTGAGCAAGAATGGAAGCAAATCTATAATGAAGTTTGGGCTATGCAAAAGGACTTCTTCTACGTGGAGAATATGCATGGTGCAGACTGGAAAGCTGTTAAAGCAAAATACGAGAAATTCCTACCTTATGTTAATCACCGTTCTGATTTAGGATATCTATTAAATGAAATGCTAGGGGAATTGGTGGTAGGCCATAGTTACATCTATCCAGGAGATGAGCCTTCTGCACCTTCGGTATCTACAGGTGTTCTAGGAGCTGATTTCACGATTGAGAACAATCGATATAAGATTCAGAAGATCTACAGCCGTATGGACTGGAATCCTTCCTTTAAAGCGCCATTAGCTGAGCCAGGATTGAACCTTCAAGAGGGGATGTACATTTTAGCAGTAAACGGAAAAGAATTGACTGGAGACATCGATATCTATAGCCTGTTTGATAACACCGTTGATAAACAAGTTAATTTGAAGATTAACGACAAGCCAAGCTTATCTGGTGCAAGAGATGTGGTGGTTAAACCGATTTCCTTTGGAAATGAGGTGGCATTACGTCGTCAAGAATGGGTAGAAAGAAACCGTAAGAAGGTAGATCAATTAAGTAATAATCAGATTGCTTATGTGTATATGCCAAACACTGGTCGTGAAGGTTATGTCTCTTTCAACAGATATTATTTCTCTCAAATGGATAAAAAAGCTTTACTATTAGATGAGCGTAATAATGGTGGTGGTTCTGTTGCAGATTATGTGATTGATCTATTATCTCGTGATTTAATAGCGGGATGGGGAATCCGCGATGGACGTAGCTTTACTACTCCAGGTAATGGAATCTTTGGTCCAAAAGCTATGATCATTAATGAGAACGCAGGTTCTGGTGGTGATATGATGCCATACATGTTCCGTCATAAAGGATTGGGTAAATTAGTAGGTCGTACGACCATGGGTATCCTTGTTGGTATCAGTGGCTATCCGCCATTGATTGACGGAGGAAGTGTTACTTCGCCAAACTTTGGTGTATTTGACTTGAAAGGTAATTACATCATTGAGAACGAAGGTGTGGCACCAGATGTATTTGTGGAGCAAACACCTAAAGATTTAATAGAAGGTCGTGATCCGCAATTGGAAAAAACCGTTCAGATCCTTTTAGAGGAAATGAAAACATATCCTTACAAAGAAATTAAAAAACCGAAAGATCCAATTCGGGTTAATTAATTCCTATTAGTAAAAGCCGGCATATCCTGCCGGCTTTTATTTTACCAGCATCTTGTTCTCTTCTGTTGGGACATTATAAGGCGCTCTATTGCCTTTTAGGCTTTAAAGTTCTACATTTGGGGATGCTAATAGAAATCTGGTCAGATATCATGTGTCCCTTTTGTTATATTGGGAAACATCAATTTGAAAACGCTTTAAATCAACTTTCCTTTAAATCGGATATTGAGGTTCTTTACAAGAGTTACCAATTAAGTCCGGAATATCATTATGTTGAGGGAGATACAACGTATGGCTTTTTAAGTCGTTCGAAGGGTATTACCGTAGAGCAGGCAAAGGAGATGACAGGTCATGTTGTTCAGATGGCTAGTCAGGTTGGCTTAAACATTGATTTTGACACCAATATTCCAGCAAATACCTTCAAATCGCATGAGTTAATTCATTTTGCGGCTAGTCAAAATAAGGCAAAGGAGATGAAGGAAAGGTTATTTCAAGCTCATTTTGAACAGGGTAAGAATATTGAAGACCTGGAGGTATTAGTACAATTAGCTGAAGAAGTAGGCTTAAACTCAGACGAAGCTCGTGAAGCATTGAAAACAGACCGTTATGCTACGGCTGTACGTCGTGATCTTCAAGAAGCCAAACAAATTGGTATTCGTGGTGTACCTTTCTTCTTATTTGATCGAAAATATGCAGTTTCTGGTGCTCAAGGTGCTGATGCCTTCCAAGAAGTTATCACGAAGAGCTACGAGGAATGGAAAGCAAATAAACCAGATATTACATTTCTGAAGTCCAATGATGATGCGCCTAACTGTGGCGACGACGGCTGCACTATCTAATAAATACATAACGAATTATTCCATATGGAAGCACACAAACAGCACTCTCCTTGGTATTCTCTAATGATTCTTTTAGGATTAACACTAGGTTGTGCCTTTGTGACTCAATTTTTAGGACTGATTGGTTTTGTATTAGTAACAGGTAAAGCAGATTGGTTGTTTAATCCGGAAGCTGCGACCGGACTGTTGGAATCGCCTGGATTTCTTTATAGCACACTTTTGATTAGTAGTGTGGGAACTTTTTTACTTCCTTCCCTGATCTTACAGAAAATGGAGAAGGGGCAATACCACTATTTTCCAAGTAATACCAATAAGATTGGACTGTATCTACTCCTTACGCTAATCTTTTTAGTGGTTTTTAATCCTGCTATGGAATTTATCAGTCTCTGGAACCAGAAGATGTCTTTTCCAGAGTCTATGAAGGGAATTGAAACCTGGATGTTCGATAAGGAACAAGAGTCTTCTTATATCATTGAAAAAGTAATCGTTACGACAAGTCCTTTGTTTTTATTTCTCAACCTGATTGTTATGGCAATTGTGCCAGCTATTGTTGAGGAGTTTTATTTCAGAGGATCTTTACAGGGCATATTGACGCGTATGTTTGGCAATATCCATGTAGCTATTTGGGTTACAGCCATTGTGTTTTCAGCTATCCACTTGCAGTTTTATGGTTTCTTTCCACGCATGATATTGGGACTTATCTTCGGATATTCGTTTTATTGGACACAAAACATTTGGGTCGCAGTATTTGGGCACTTTATCAATAATGCCGCAGTAACCATTATTGCCTATGTTTTACTCAATGAAGGCAAAACATTCAAAGAAATTCAAACAATGGAATCATATTCCAGTATATATTATATCCTAAGTGTACTATTGGCGATAGCGGTAGGATACTATTTTTATCAAGTTAGCCGAAAATCACATGAGCATAAGCAATCCCAATTGGGTTAAAATTAGAACCTTTACCAATGCTGTTCAAGCAGAAATCGTCAAGCAGATGCTTGTTGAAAACAATACCCCTGCAGTTCTGATGAATAGACAGGATTCTTCTTATTTGTTTGGCGTTATAGAGCTCTATGTTGATATTGATCATCAAGTAGAAGCAGCAGCATTGATAGATAGTTTTGATGAGGAGGATCAAGAGAATGAAAACTAGAGCAATTACTGGTTTTTTCTTTGTCCTGGTATTGGTTGCAGCAACCCTATTCAATCCCTATGTGTTTGCAGCCTTCTTTTCACTAGTGGCGGTATTAGCTGCGCGTGAGTTCTTTAACATCTGCCAATCGGAGGATACTAAACCATTGACACAACCAGGGACTATCACTGCCCTTGTTTTATCGGCTGTATTCTGTTTCATAAACTTTGGCTATTTGCAGCCAAGATCATTCTTATTAATAGTTCCCTTTATCGTCCTTTTATTTGTTTCATCACTTTATTTGAAGCGAGAAAAACCATTTCATGATATTGCCTATACCATTTTAGGTATCCTTTATGGAACTGTGCCATTTTTATTTTTTATTAGTCTAGGCTTTTTGAATAAAAATGAATTTGACCCCTATATTCCCCTTGGCTTTTTGATTTTATTATGGACCAATGATACTGGGGCATATTTAACTGGTCGTACTTTTGGACGAACTAAACTATTTGAAAGAATCAGCCCAAATAAAACTTGGGAAGGCTTTATTGGTGGAGTATTGTTGGCTATTGGGGTATCCTTTATTCTAAATCACTATTTCGGAGGTCTTTCTACTTATCAATGGGTCGGTATGGCAACTATTATTGGAGTGTTTGGTACATTGGGTGATTTGGTGGAATCTATGCTTAAACGAAGTTTGGGCATTAAGGATTCTGGACAAATCCTTCCAGGGCATGGCGGGTTCTTAGATCGCTTTGATGGCCTATTAATTGCTGCTCCATTGGTATATTCACTATTACTTCTATTTTAGGCACTATGCATATTGAAAAAAGCACATTCGATTTTTTAGTTCAACTAAAGGAAAACAATAACCGAGAATGGTTTCAGGATAATAAAGCCAGTTATGAACAAGCTCATGCCAATGTTTTAGCTTTTATTGAAGGCATTATCCAGGAATTATCTAAAATCGATCCGCATATCAATACGGACATATCGGCCAAGAAATGCCTATTCCGCATATATCGTGATGTACGCTTTTCTAAAAACAAGGATCCTTATAAATCTTGGTTTGCTGCAGGAATATCGGTAGACGGACGTAAGTTGGCTGGGCCAGAATATTATATTCATATCGAACCAGAAGGTACTTTCATAGCAGTAGGCTATTGGAGACCTGAGAAACAACACTTAGAAGCTATTCGTCAGGAGATTGATTATTCTGCTGAGGAACTTTTCAAAGCATTAGAAAAAGGAGGGTGGAAAGCAGAAGATATGTCTAGTGAAGATAAACTACAGAGACCCCCAGCAGGCTATGCTGCAGACAACGAGCATATCGAGCTTTTAAAGCACCGCAGCTTCATTCTGCACAAGAACCTTAGCCGAAAGGAAATGGAGTCGTCTAAGGCGCTAGAAACAGTTATTAAGGCGTACGCTAGTATGATACCCTTTAAGGAATTTATTCATCAAGCCATAGATCAATAAGGCATACTTATTTTCCCCATGCATACTGCTGGTGAATCTTGAATGTTCTGTACGTTTTCCGGATTACCAGCAACACTTTCATTCGCCAAGATGGCGAATAGGCACGCTTCTTTAGCATCAGGATTAATTCCCAATACTTCAAAAGATTGTACTTTATCCGGAAAAGCAGTTGCTATCTGTTCTATAAGAAGCGGATTGTGCAATCCACCACCACTCACATACAGCTGAAAATCATCTAATCCTGCTGTTGCCTTTTCTATTCCCTTGATAATGGTCTGTGCTGAGAAGGCATTCAAAGTAGCCATTGCATCCTCAGGTTGTATGCTAATGAGGTCCGCATCTTCAATTTTTTGCTCCAAATAATCCAGATTAAACAATTCAGGACCTGTAGTCTTGGGAAAAGGAAGATTTAAGAATTCTTCGTATTCCAGTTCCGCCAATAAGGTCTGGTGTATGGAGCCTTGTTTAGCAATCGTAGCATCTTTGTCCATTTCTTGACCATAATGCTTAAACATAAACTGGTTCATCATGGTATTACCAGGTCCAAGATCTGTGGCATAAGCCTCCATTGTAGAGCCTTTTTTAGGCAAGAAGGTGAAATTGGAGATTCCACCAATGTTCAATAGAATGCGGTTTTCTTTTGGAGAACTAAACAAGAGATAATCACCATAGGCAGCTAATGGAGCACCTTCGCCACCTGCAGCTAGATGTTTTTGACGGAAGTCCGATAGGGTTATAATACCTGTCTTCACAGCAATATGGTCGCCATCTCCCAATTGTAAAGTGCTGTTGGGTAAGCTGCGGTCTCCTGTGAGAGACTGCGGAGCATGATAAACCGTCTGTCCATGACTGGCGATTAAATCAATATCAGCTGCTTTCAATCCCCAATCTTTTAGGGCTTCCAATATTAAATCAGCATGGACCAATGCAATATGAGCATGCAGTCCACATAAAGTTTGTTGGTCAACGTCTCGTTTTGCAAATACTTCACGAACCTGATCGCGGAAAGATTGATCATAATCTTTGCAGATAAAATTCAATAATTCTACCTCCGTTTGATCACCTGCCCCTTTGATTCGGCATAAAGCGATATCCAAACCATCCAAGGAGGTGCCCGACATTAATCCAATGATTAATCTTTCTTCTTTAGAGGCAAGCTGATAAAGGTTGACGATGCTCGTATTCATAGTATAAAAATACATTTAACTTTTGTAATATGCTTTCTTAATCCTATTTTTGAGGGAAAAACAAATATTTAAGACATGAATTTTCCTTCTGAATTAAAGTACACCAAAGACCACGAATGGATTCGTGTAGAAGGTGATGAAGCTGTTATCGGAATTACAGACTTCGCTCAACGCGAATTAGGTGATATCGTATTCGTTGATATCAACACTGTTGGTGACGAGGTTACTGCAAACGAAGTATTCGGTACAATCGAAGCCGTTAAAACTGTTTCTGATCTTTTTATGCCAGTAAACGGTACTGTATTAGCAGTAAACGATGCTATTGATGCATCGCCAGAATTGGTAAACTCAGATCCTTACGGTGAAGGATGGATCATCCGCGTGAAATTATCTAACCCAGCTGAGGTAGATAGCTTACTTTCTGCAGATGGATATAAAGCTGAAGTTAATGCGTAAGCATTTTAAAGCATAATAAAACGCCCGATAGAATCTATCGGGCGTTTTTAGTATTTAGTATTTAGTACAGAGTAGTTAGACCTATTGGCGGGATAAAAGTACCGTCATTTACAACTCAGAGTGAGGCATGCATCGCCCGCTAATACGCTCAAAAAACTATCCCGCCAATAGGTCTATCTACTAAATACTAATTACTATATACTACAAAAAAAAGCCCCTATGAACACTCATAGGGGCTTTTTTTTATAAATCGTTTTCTTATTTCTTGATATAAGATACTTCTTTAACGGCTTTAACCACTTTCGCGATGCTTGGAAGGGAAGCTTCTACCAAGGTAGGTGCATAACCCAATGGAACATCTGCTGAAGTAACACGTACGATAGGTGCATCTAAATAATCGAATGCATGTTTTTGAACGTGGAAAGTAACTTCTGAAGAGATAGATGCCAAAGGCCATGCTTCTTCAACAATTACTAAACGGTTAGTTTTCTTAACAGAGTCGATGATTGCTGGGAAATCAATAGGACGTACCGAACGTAAGTCGATTAATTCTACATTGATTCCTTCTTTTGTCAATTCCTCAACTGCAGGGATAACAACACGTGATAACATTTTACCAAAAGATACAACAGTTACATCTGTTCCTTCTTTGATTGTATTTGCTTTACCGATAGGTAAGTAGTATTCTTCTTCAGGCACTTCACCTTTATCACCGTACATCACCTCAGACTCCATGAAAATTACTGGATCTGGATCGATGATTGCTGATTTTAAAAGACCTTTTGCATCATATGGCGTAGAAGGAACAACCACTTTCAATCCTGGTGTATTAGCATACCAGTTTTCGAAGTTTTGGGAGTGTTGTGCTGCCAATTGTCCAGCATTTCCTGTAGGGCCTCTGAATACGATAGGACAAGAGAATTGTCCGCCACTCATTTGGTGAATCTTCGCTGCTGCGTTGATAACCTGGTCAATAGCTACTAAAGAGAAGTTGAAAGTCATGAACTCAATGATTGGCTTTAATCCGTTCATCGCTGCACCAACCCCAATACCTGCAAAACCAAGCTCTGCAATCGGCGTATCGATAACACGTTTAGCACCAAATTCATCAAGCATGCCTTGACTCACTTTGTAAGCACCATTATATTCAGCGACTTCCTCGCCCATTAAAAAGATTGTTTCATCTTTGCGCATTTCTTCGTTCATCGCTTCACGAAGAGCTTCTCTGAATTGTATTTCTCTCATCAGTATTACAAATAGTGTCTTTTGTTTAGATTAGGCAAAAATACTATTATTTATCGAATATTTGTTAGCGCAGTGTACTATTTTCGATGCAATGCCCCCTATGGCTCGGAATCTAAAAGTCTGATTCCCTTTTCTGGTGGTTTAGGAAATTTTGTAACCAATCATTCAAACTTTGTAAGGCTTTTGGAATATTCCAGTTCGCCGTGTTGCGCTCTTCCACCAAATTGGAAACCGCACGAACCTGAATACAGGGCACTCCAGCCTCCTGTGCCGCGTAGAAAAATGCTGCCCCTTCCATACTCTCTAAACAGTTCTTTGGCAGTTCCGCTTGTAACTTATTAATCGTGTCTGCGGAGCCATGAACCATATTTACAGAAATAGCATCTGCATAGGGAAGGTTATGGTAAGCCGCAACAAGGTCTTCTGCCGGTAATCGCTCTGAAAAAGACGATTCCCCAAATCCCATTTGTTCGATCGGAAGGAAAGAGCTTCCCTGTTCAGCACCGAAACGAAAAATTCGGTCAGACTTGATTTTGAATACCGTCGCTAATTCATGTTCCGGATTAAAACTCCCTGCGATACCCACATTGACCAATAGATCATAACTACGCTCTTGAAGGCGCTTGCCAAGCGCATAGGCCGTCGCAACCATGCCTACTCCGGTTACCAAATAATCAATTCGATAATGGTTGAAGGTGGGAACTGAATCGGCAATTTCAAGTTCCGTAGCAGATACAATAAGAATGTTCATATGCGCGAAGTGAAAATACTAAATTACGTTTATTTGCCTTATCTTTGTACTATGATTTATATTACACGACGCGAACGCTTTAACGCTGCCCATAAATTGTACCGGGAAGACTGGACTTTAGAAGAAAATGAGCGCGTTTTTGGCAACTGTTCCAACCCCAATTGGCACGGCCATAACTACGACTTGTTTGTGACTGTAAAAGGCCATATTAACCCTGAAACTGGTTTCTTGATCGACTTGAAACGAATGAAAGATATTATCATTCAAGAAGTAATCGATAAATTAGATCATAAGAATGTAAATCTTGATGTAGATTTTATGAAAGGAAAGATGGCTTCTACGGAAGTTATTGCCGTTGAAATATTCAATATACTGAAACCTTTCTTTGATCAGGAGAATGTGATCTTACATGCTGTCCGTCTGCACGAGACTGAAAACAATTATGTCGAATATTTCGGCGAATAACCTCAAAAATAATAGCAAACAAAAATGAGCAAATTTCAACAATTTGAAGATGCCGAGCAAGACGGCTATCTTAAAATAGATCAGTACAACGAGAAAAATGTTGAACGTATTGCAGAACACTATATCGATATCCTAGAGGCTATCGGCGAAGACCCGAAACGTGAAGGCTTAATTAAAACTCCAGAGCGTGTTGCTAAGGCTTTGCAGTTCCTGACGCACGGTTATGATATCGACGCCTCAGAAGTATTGCGTAGTGCCATGTTCCAAGAAGAATACAGCCAAATGGTTGTTGTGAAGGATATCGAGGTGTATTCTATGTGTGAGCATCACATGTTACCTTTCTTCGGAAAGGCACATATTGCCTATATCCCGAATGGCCATATCGTTGGATTAAGCAAGATCCCTCGTGTGGTGGATATCTTTGCTCGCCGTCTTCAGGTTCAAGAACGCTTGACCAATGAAATCAGGGATTGTATTCAGGATACATTGAAGCCTGCTGGTGTAGCTGTCGTAATTGAATGTAAACACATGTGTATGGCAATGCGAGGGGTGCAAAAGCAAAACTCCGTAACTACGACTTCTGCGTTTACAGGTGCATTTCAAAACGATGTAACGCGTTCAGAATTTTTAAGACTGATAACAGCATCTTTGGATTAATAACCCAAGACAAAGCATATAAAGGGCTAAACATTCAATTTGTTTAGCCCTTTTTCTTTTTAAAAATAGTGGGGAGACCGCTTTCCTATTAGATAGGAGATGTGAGATGGGAAGGGGGATTTATTTAACGGTCGAAGCATGCTTCGACCCTACGGTTATCTTAGTTGGGATTCTTAAAATCACGATTGTTTGTAGGGGCGATGCATGCATCGCCTGCATTTATATATTCTTTTTACCTATCCTTAAATACGAGACGGATTTTGGAAAGGAAGTTTCTTCGGCTAACCACAGAATAAACCGATTTTGTGAGGGGGGAACAAAATTTCTACCCCGACAAAAGGCCTAAAATCTGATGTCTTTGGTCTGTGTTTTACTCGTCTTAAACAGGGGTTTACTAGGTGTTTGGTAGGGGTTGGATTCGAGACTCTAACGGAACTCCTTCGGAACTTTTTCGGATCTCCTTCGGATCTCGTTCGGTTCCGACCGAACGAGATCCGAAGGAGATCCCTATCATATCCTAAGAAATTCCGTAGGGTTCTCGAATCCAACTAGAAGGAATACATAACTTAACTCGAAGCAATATGGAACGATGTACCTGTTTTGAGTTTAAAAATACCTTACTATTTACAGCATTTTTTAGGGAAACGTATTATGAGCTTTTATGTCGAGAATTAATAAAAACGCTTTCCTCCAGCTAAAAACCCGAAATGGGCTGAGGATAAAAATATAGCTGTTTTGGCTTTATATCGCTATGATCTGTTACTTGTTAAGTTGTTGGAAAAGAGTTCTTTAGTAAAAATGTCTTGGAGAAATGAAAGCCTAATTCTTATCTTTGCCCGGTATGTTTGAAGAATCTGAGCGTTTTAATGCCTACTTAGAGGATACTACGGACGGCGAAAATGCGTTGTTAAAAAAGGTCAATCGAGAGACCTATTTGAGGGAGACGATGCCACATATGTTATCGGGTCACTATCAAGGAAGAGTACTTTCGATGTTAAGCAAAATGGTTCAACCACGCTTAGCCTTAGAGATCGGGACATTCACAGGTTATGCGACCTTATGTTTGGCCGAGGGATTAGCAGAAGGAGGAGTTCTACATACGATTGATATCAACGAGGAGCAACAGGAGCGGGTTCAGGGATATTTCGATGAATCGGGCTTTGGAGATCAAATTGTATATCATATCGCTGATGCGGCCGATGAGATCGCGAGGATCGAAGGGGTTTTTGACTTGGTATTTATCGATGCGGATAAGAAACGTAATTTATACTATTTCAACGCTTTGATCGACCGCGTACGTTCTGGGGGGATCATCCTGGTAGACAATGTCCTTTGGAAGGGCAAGGTATTGGATGAACAGCCGGACAATCAGACAAAACAAGTAATTGAATTAAATCAAACACTGGCAAGTGACGAACGGGTAGAGAAGTTGATATTGCCGATTAGAGATGGGCTTTTTGTGCTACGCAAAAAGTAGTGTTAAACTAAAAACAGGTTTATGCTAAAGCATTGTAGAAAGATTTTTGTGGTATGTATACTTACTACATTGACTTCCTTGGGCGCCTTTGCTCAAGACTACACAACAAAGACGTATATTGCTAAGCACAGTTCGGCTGCGCAGAAGCTTATGCGAGAAACAGGCGTACCGGCCTCAGTAATTTTGGCGGTCGCTATTCATGAGAGTGCATACGGCAATAGCCGCATCGCTCGTTACCTCAATAACCATTTTGGTATCAAGGGTAAAAACAGCAGCAAGAAGATTCGTTCTGCCTATAAGGGATACGAGTCACCGATGGATTCTTACCGTGATTTCGTCGGCTTATTGCAGCGCAGAAAGGCAACACAGCCTTTGTTCGAGAAGCATGATTCTAAGGATTATCAATCTTGGGTAAAGGGAATTGCTCGCTCGGGATACTCGGAAACCAGCGATTGGTCTAGAAAAGTGATTTCTACGATTGACCGTTATGATTTAGAGAAATACGACGAAAAGACAAACCTCAATTAAGGGCATTTCAAGACGATGAAGAAGGTAGCATTGGCCAGTTTAATATTGGCCTTATTTTTCGTTTCATGTGGAACGAAACGCGGTACGGTGCTTAAGCATCCACACGGGAAAACCAATACCCACACAGCCTCTAAGCCAGGCAATAAAGGGGCTACCTCTACTTCAGGCCTTACCTATATTGAGCGCTATAAGAGCATCGCCATCGAGGAGATGAATAAGTATGGAATACCTGCAAGTATTAAGCTTGCTCAAGCCATCTTAGAATCCGGCAATGGTAATAGCGACCTTGCCTTGAGAGCCAATAACCACTTCGGCATCAAATGTGGCGGTACCTGGAACGGTAAATCAGTCACTAAATCGGATGATAATCCCAACGATTGCTTCCGAGTATATGATAATCCAGAACAATCTTTCCGAGATCACTCCCAATTCTTACTTCGTAAACGTTATGAGAAGCTCTTTCAATTGAGCAAAAACGATTATAAAGGTTGGGCTCGTGGCTTAAAGGATGCTGGATATGCGACCAACCCTAGATATCCTCAGCTATTAATAGACCTGATTGAGCGTTATAATTTACAGCAATACGATACAGCAGAACCGAAGGTTGAAGTTATCGCTCGCGTTGAAAAGGTAGATCAGATTATTGAGCATAAAGAAGAGGTAGAGCCGCCCGTTCCCGCGGAGGAAATAAAGAAGCCTGTGGCTATGAAAATCTATGAAGTGAAAGCTTCTGATACCCTGACTGCTATTGCGAGCAGAAACAATGTTTCGGTTAGCGACTTGAAAGCTTGGAATAGTTTAAGCTCGGATGCGGTTTCCGTAGGACAACTCCTGGTCGTATCAAAATAGTTACAGGAGCTATTAAAAGATGTTAAAAATTAGAAAGCTATCCATCTATACTGTAGCTTTATAAAGTGAAAACCTTATTACTTATTTTATTTCTAGGAGCTATCTCATTACCACATATCGGTCAAGCACAACAACGTTTGGATGGTATCGTTTATGATGTAATAACGAAACAGCGATTGGGGGAAGTTCAAATCCGTAATATTGGTAATAACAATTCCATTTACAATGATTCGCGGGGCGAGTTTAGCATTACTGCTTCTCCAGGAGATCAACTCATCTTCCGGAAAGCGGGTTATTTGTCCGATACGATCGTTTATAAGAATCAAGCGGCTTTGATCGTTAATCTTAAGGAAGCGGTGAAGCAGATACAGGAGGTTCAGGTTTATGGACGCAGAAATCCTGATGATGTATTGGACGAGATGAAGCGGGAATATAAGAAGGCTTTCAATTTAGCGGCTCCAAAGGAAGCGATTTCTATCGGCCCGACTGGGGTGGGGCTGAGCATCGATTATTTGTACAGTATGGTTAGTAAAGAAGCGAAGAATGCGCGCCGATTTACGGAGTTTATCGGGAAGGTTCATGAACAAAATATTATTGATTATCGATTTACTCCAGAATTAGTACGAAATTTGATAGGACTGGAAGGTGAAGATTTGCAGGTGTTCATGAAGTTGTTTAGACCATCGTATGAGTTTATTAGTACCGCCACTGAAATGCAGTTACGGAATTACATAAAAAAACAATACGAAATCTTTAAACTACACCCAAATTTGCGACCTTTGCGGGAATTGCCAGATATCAAACTAGATGTTAAAAAAGAGAAATAGTATGAACATAAAATTTTACCTATTACCTGTTTTCCTATTTATTTTGGGTTTTACGACCCTAAAAGCACAAGATCTTCGTGAATTGCGTGTCAAACCAGATAGCAGCATCAGCGAAGAGGACAAGAAAAAAGCATTGTCTATCAAGAACATCAATGTGCCAATTCCAAAATTAGACTTGAAAGTAAATTATTGGAAACATTGGACTAAGTTGGGTGTAAATTTCAACCAGGCACAGTTCAGTGAAAACTGGCAATTAGGGGGTATCAACTCTTGGGCCATCATGGGATTGATGTGGCACAAGTCAGAGTTTAACCGCAATAACTTCAACTTTACAACTGAGTTTGATTTAAAATACGGAAAGGTTCGAAATGAAGGCCAAGTGGCTAAACCGAATAATGACCGTATTTTTTGGGATAATAAATTGTCTTATAAATTGTCTAAAAGCTGGGGTGTCTATACGGCGATTACATTTGAGTCGCAGTTTGACAACCGCTTTATCTATGGTAAGGCAGCGGATGGGCGTGACTCCATTACAGGAATTACTTCATCTTTTATGTCGCCGGCATACTTTACCGAATCGCTGGGTTTGGAGTATAAGCCAGATAACACCTTCTCTTTACGTATCGGTACTGGTACTGCCCGTCAGGTATTGATTTTAGACGAACGGGTAAAGCCAAGAACTGCCGCAGACTATTATGCGCGTTATGGCCGCTATCCTAACCCTAAAGATCCATCTAAGGGAACTGGACCTAAGTTTGGTGTAGAAGAAGGTAAGAACTTTAAGAATGAATTGGCATTTCAGTTAACAGCTGATTTGAATAGAAATATTGCAAAGAACATCAATTTAAAGGCACGTTATAACTTATTTGCTGATTATAAGGACATGGGAGATCCATCACATCGTTTGGACGCCACCTTCAGTTCGAAAATCACTTCTTTGATTAATGTTTCCTTAGGGGGAACACTTTTATATGACTCGGACATGCATGGTAAAATCCAGTGGAATGAGGCGTTGGCGGTGGGGATACTGTTGAATTTACCAAAATAAAATAAATGCAAAGACTTACAGGATACGTTGCGGTACTGGGATTGTTATTTTTTATGGCTTCTTGCTCAACCAGCAAGAAGACTAAGGCTCTAGGTCAACCATCTACTGCTGTAATAGCGCCAACCCCAATTGTAGAGGATACGGTGATCAGGTTAGATACCTTGATTGATTCAACAAAGCTACAGCCTAGCAATTTGGTTAATCAATTAGCACCACCTCTTACTCCTGAAGAGAATGCTTGGAACATGTTTCGTGCAGGAACTAACAAGGCATTTGATTATGCTGCAGCCATGCATTATGATGTTCGTAAGCCTCAGTTTGTTATCATTCACCATACTTCCCAAAGCAGCATAGCCCAGACTATTCGTACTTTTCAGTTGGCACATACTAAGGTAAGTAGCCACTATGTGATTGGAAGGGACGGTCGTGTGGTGCAAATGTTGAATGATTACCTGCGTGCTTGGCATGCTGGTAAGGGTTCTTGGGGACAAATTACGGATATGAATTCCGTGTCTATTGGAATCGAATTAGATAATAACGGTAATGAACCCTTTCCGGAATCGCAAATTCGATCTTTGATGACCCTTTTGGATACCTTAAAGACACGGTACCAAATTCCACAGAAAAACTTTATTGGACATAGTGATTTTGCACCAGGTAGGAAAGATGACCCGAGCGCATTCTTTCCATGGGAAAGGTTGGCGCAGCGAGGTTTTGGGATATGGTATAATCCGAATGCTTTAATGCCTGCTCCTGCGAACTTTAATCCTATGGATGCCCTCAAGCTTATAGGCTACGATATGAGTCGACCAGAGACCGTAATACGAGTGTTCAAGCAGAAGTTTATTAAGAATGACCGAACGGGAGTGCTGACCGATTACGATAAGATGGTGCTCTATGATCTCTACAGGAAGTTCTACTAAACTGCCCGCTTAGGTAGAGCTGCCTGAATCAAGAAGCCAAATAGGATCACTAAGGCAGCTCCAATAGGGTTGAGCCAAAGAAAAGCCATAATATCCATTTTCCACAAACTGATTATAATGACTTCGGTAATTAATGCCGCTATGAATACAGCACGTCCGGATATGCTTTTTGCATAAAAGGCGACTAAAAAGATCCCTAAGATCGTTCCATAAAACAAAGACCCCAAAATATTCACGGCTTCTAATAGGTTACCTAGTTTGTTGGCATAAAGAGCTATGATGACGGTAAATATTCCCCAACACAAGGTGCTGATACGAGAAGCCAGAAGGTAATGCGCATCATCTGCACCCTTTTTCACAAATCGCTTATAGATATCGATGACGGTGGTTGACGATAAAGAATTAATAGCACTGGCAGTCGCGCCCATGGAGGCCAGGAAGATTATGGCGATTAATAAACCGATCAATCCCTTAGGAAAGACGTCGATAACAAAGCGTAGGAAAATGTAGTTGTTGTCGTTAGTGTCTGCTTCTGCATCATTCTTTTTCATCAATTTGACTAAGTCTTCTCGAAGAACCTTCTCTTGATTATTATAATCCTGCAATTGATTTCTAATCCCATCGACTTTAGTTTCATCATGTTGATCTAAAGCATTGGTCAGGTTTTGGATCACCAAGGTCTTTTCTTGACTGATCTGCTCATGCTTCTGCATGATGCCCGTATAAGCCTCCCTATGCTCGCTTTGTTCCAGTTTGTTTACTTCTGCTTCATTGAAAAACAAAGGCGGTGTATGGTATTGGTAATAGGCAAAAACCAGAATCCCGATCAAGAGAATACAGAATTGCATGGGTACTTTCAGCAGGCCATTCATCAATAAGCCCATTCGACTTTCCTTGATGGAAGCACCTGTCAAGTATCTACCTACCTGACTTTGATCTGTCCCAAAATAAGATAACTGTAAGAAAAAACCGCCGATAAGACCAGTCCAAACGGTGTATTGGTTGCTGAGATCGAGTTTGAAATCAATGGCATTTGTTTTTCCAGATTTACCAGCAATATGAAGTGCGTCTCGGAAACCGATATTGGTAGGCAAGAGATGCACCACGAGTATGCCCGCTAAGAGGAGCCCTGCGAAGATAATTCCCATTTGCAGCAATTGGGTATAGGATACCGCTTTCGTGCCGCCATAGACTGTGTAAATGACCACCAGGGAGCCAATGCCTAAAGTCGTTAAAGTTAGATCGACGTGAAGAACAGAGGAAAGGATGATTGCTGGAGCAAAAATGGTTATTCCCGTAGAGATTCCGCGCTGTATCAAGAATAAGCTGGCTGTAAGAACACGTGTATTGACATCGAAACGTTTCTCCAGGAATTCGTACGCCGTATATACCTTGAGCTTATGAAAAATAGGAATGAA
This sequence comes from Sphingobacterium lactis, assembly GCF_051951495.1. Classification (GTDB taxonomy): domain Bacteria; phylum Bacteroidota; class Bacteroidia; order Sphingobacteriales; family Sphingobacteriaceae; genus Sphingobacterium; species Sphingobacterium lactis_A. The sequence continues at coordinate 394,677 of NZ_JBNHAS010000003.1, forward strand.
AGTAACACAGAGGACGATCATGGCTAGAGGCAGTCCAAAATAGAACTGAACGAAGCTCATTCCAGAAGTATAGGCAAGCCCGGGGGCGGAGAGGAAAGTAATAGCACTCGCTTGAGTTGCCATTACCGAAAGACCGACTGTATACCAAGGTAAAGATCGATCACTAAGAATATAACCGTCAATAGTCTTGACGTTCTTACTTTTATAGATGCCATAGGCAACAATAGAAAGTAAGGTGAGGATGAGTACTATCCAGTCGATACTACTCATCCGAAGTATCTAGTAAAGAAATACATCAATACTATGCATACGATAAGCCAGAGAACAATTAACCAATAGAATTGTCTCCAAGATCGTACAAATGGAGGAAGTCCATTATCTGTCATGCGGTTTATGCGGCAATAGAGCCGAGATGAAGATGATGGCGAAGATCAATCCACCAACAATACCTGCGATAATACCTAATAAAGAGTGTGTAGCAACAAAAGCAGTTAATCCACCTAAGATAACACCAACTAGTAGGATAATTCCTTTTGCATTGATTTCGTTCGAGTTCTCGATTTGATTTTCCATTATGTGATTAAGTTATTTTTCTTCTTTAGTTAACAAATTTACAAATAATCTATAAGCTCCGGGCACTCCAGCGGGTAATTGTCTAAAAAATGCCAAGGAAGTATAGACAAATTTACCTTTTCCATGTTTTGCAAGGATCAATGAACCGTTGGAAGCGGCCTCATTCTTGTCGTTCATAAGCAATGGGCTGCGGTATTGAGGGTCGATTTGCTCTGCAAAGTACAATCCTCGCTCTTGGACCCATCCCTTGAAGTCTTCCTTTGTAATTTTATTGGGATAGTTTAAAACTGGGTCTTTTGGGTCTGTAAACTTAACTTCAGCATCTTCTTCCGTTACCCTTGTTCGGCTTATTTGAAAAGGATAAGGACCTAAAAAAGTAGTGCCCATGCGCGAATTTACATTATACTGTACTACTGCCACACCGCCATCTTCTACATATTTGATTAACTGTGGTAACCAGCGATTCACGGAATTGCTCACATTATAAGCTCGAACCCCCACAACAACCGCATCGTATGGTTTCAAAACTCCCATGCTGATGTTGTCTGGATTTAGCACATCCACTTGAATGCCTATATTCTCCAAGGATTGTGGAATTAGGTCTCCTGCACCTGGAATGTAAGCAATGCGCTTTACAGGGTTGGTAATTTCCAGGGATTTGACTTGAAGAGAAATAGGAGGGAACCAAGTAATGCTCGGGATGTGATTATAGCTGATTTTGTGGTAGCCCATTAAAGGCTGGGCGTTCCAAAGTAAACCGACCTGTGTACTTGGGCTATTTTTAGGGTTTGAAACTTGAATATGCCCTTCCCAAGTCCCGCCAGCAGGGATCTCTACTTCAAATTGATTGGGTTGTAATACCAAGCCATCAGATTGTTGAAATTGAAGATTCCCCTTTTGATTCGAATTACTGTGGTTTTGAAGCTGAATGCGAATGCTTTTGTTTTCATTAGCCTGCAATAGCAAATTTGAACTACTTAATGCCGCTGTTATGATTGGGCTTATGCTGAGGGGCTCCAATATTTCACCATGTACAGGGTCTACATAGCGATAGACGATAGGCAGGTCTAGTGTTATCTTCTCACCATAGAAATCCAATTGAACAGTAACCTTGGGTTTTTCGTTGTTTTCAGGATATCCGAAATCGGATTCCGCAACATCAAATTTTCCTAAGGTATGTGGCTTCACCAACCAGTAAGGTTGGGTATTATTGGCAAATGATTTTTGGATAGTAAAAGTCTGCGTCTTGTTGACAGGGAGACTTATTTCTTTAATGGAGTCTCCATCAATTGCTTTCAAGATCACAGGGATATTGTTGGATCTGGAGATTAACTCTAACTGTATAGGAATTTCCTCCTGCATGACAGCTAATGCCTTCTTGCTAGTAGCGGTCATGTGTAAGCCGGCACAGTCAATTAAAAGCTGCTCCACTTCTTGGAGTTTTTCTTTTTTCCAAAAGGAATCTTTTAGCTGATTGATGTGTTTGTGCAGTTTTACCAGATCAGGAATGGAAAGATCAGGGCTGTTTGCTTTATAGTTCTGTTGGATAAGTTTGATGAGTTCTTGAATTCGGCTGGTCGGTTCATCAAGTCTGGACCAATCGGTTTTAATACCTTCAAAAAGATCGGTATTGGCTTTATCGCCTGCCACATGGTCGAAGTATTCAATGGTTTCCCCACGTTGGGAAGCGGCACCAAAGCCTTGACTTTTATGTTGGGACCGACTGAGTGCGGCAATTTCGCCGTAAGAATAACCCAACAGCGGATTGTACTGCCCAATATTGACCTTTAATTGATCCTCGGAGGTGTTGTTCATTCCGCCGAAATTAGCGGTATTCCATACCAGTCGCTTAGCATTCCATGGTTTCAAGGTTTTCAATTGCTCAGGGAACTTAGAGGGGTCAGCTGCGGCAAGAAAAGCTTCATGTGCCAGGATAGCCGATGCTTGATGGTGCCCATGTCCACCTCTACTGTCCGGAGGGAAGCGCGTGATAATTACATCCGGTTGTAATTTACGGATCAGGTAAACGGCCTCTCTTAAGGTTTCGTTCTTCTTCCAGAAATTGAATGTTTCTTCGTGAGTTTTGGAGAAACCAAAATCAAAAGCCGAAGTAAAGTATTGTTCACCACGATCAATATTTCTGGCGGCTAGTAATTCCTGCGTGCGGATAAGGCCGAGTTCAATTCCTTGCTCAGTCCCAAGTAAGTTTTGCCCGCCATCACCTCGCGTAAGGGATAGGTAGGCGGTCTTATATTTCTTTTCATTTGCCAACCAGGCTATTAGCTTGGTATTTTCATCATCGGGGTGTGCAGCAAAATAAAGCACGGAGCCTAAACTGTTTAATCGATCAATCTTCAGTTTAATCTGTGCAGCATTGCTGCTGTTTTGGGCATAAAGAAAGATGGATTGAAAAAGGAAGTAAAGCAGTAAACTGCATGTTCTAAGCGTCATAGAACTAAAAATAAGGAAGTTTTACGTATAAAAATAAAAGGAATCAAATTAATTTGATTCCTTTTACCAACAATTAAAAATCTTTGACTTCAAACCGATGTGTTTAAAGCATTGGTTCATTTGGCAGGATGATGCGCTTATTTGGTCTAACCTTTAATGAATATAAAAGTAATACAAATAGAATGGAAAACGGGGGATTGGCTTAAAAAACTTTTCCACAAAAACACAGTTATGCACAGGTTTTTGTGGAAAAGGAAAACAATAATTGCTGCTCAGGCGCAGCTAATGCATGAGGTTATTTATCAATAGAACCCATTACACGCTTCATAAAGCTGTTTAGGGCCTCTTTTTGTGGCATGCCTTCTTGTACTAATTTGTTTACTTCGATGGCGCCGTACATATTTGAAATTAATTCACCAATGACATCCAGCTCCTCATCTTTCAATTGAGAAACTTCGGTCAAAGATTCTAAAGTCTCGATTGTTTCCAAAACAAAGTCTGCATCGTTTTCAGCGATGAACTCCGTCAGGTGCTTAATTATTGGTAACTTCATTTAATAAATCTGTTAATCCTTCTATTTTATTTGTTTGTACTTGGTTTACCAATTTACCGTTTTTGAAAGCGGCAAATGTAGGTAAGTTATTTACGTTAGCTAGTTTTCTAGATTCCGGAAACTTCTCTGCATCGACGATTAAGAACGTCACGTTCTCATTTTCGCCTGCAAGTTTCTTAAATTTTGGCTTCATGATACGGCAATTGCCACACCAAGAAGCGGCATACTGAACCATAACTATCTCGTTATTGTCTACTACTTCTTGTAAGTTATCAGCGTTTAATTCTTGTAACATGATTATTTTTTCTTCGTTAATGTCTGTTTGTTAATTTAAACCGTTGTTGCTATTGTTTTTCAGCAAGTAGATTCGATTGTTTGGGCAAAGGAATCTAAAAAAAAGAGGAGGCTATAACCTCCTCTTTATAAAATTCGGTTATTAGTTTTGAGATAGGTAAGATGCTACACCGTCGCGAGTTGCGTTCATAGCTTCTTTTCCTTCTTCCCAGTTTGCTGGACAAACTTCTCCGTGTTTTTGAACGTGCGTGTAAGCATCGATCAAACGGATGTATTCTTTAACGTTACGGCCTAAAGGCATATCGTTTACTGACTCGTGGAATACTTTACCAGTCTCATCGATCAAGTAAGTAGCACGGAAAGTTACTGCAGAACCCTCAACCAAAGTACCATACTCTGGGTGCTCTACCTCTTTCATTTCTAAGATGCCCAATACACTGGATAGGTTGCGGTTCGTATCTGCAACAAGCGGATACTCAACACCCTCAATACCACCATTGTCTTTTGCTGTGTTTAACCAAGCAAAGTGTACTTCTGCCGAGTCACATGATGCACCAACTAGGATCGTGTTTCTCTTTTCGAACTCAGCTGCTGCTTCTTGGAAGGCGTGAAGCTCCGTCGGACATACAAACGTAAAGTCTTTTGGATACCAGAACAACAAGATTTTCTTGTTCTCTTGCTTCGCTTTCTCAAATAAGTTCAATGTGAAATTGTCACCTAAATAGTCAATAGCGTCAACTGTAATGCTCGGGAAATTTTTACCTGTAAAACTCATAATATTTTCTTTTCTTTTTCTGATACAAAAGTACGCTTTTTATCGCCTCAAAAGTATTGATATTCTTTATTAACTATCGTTTTTGTCTATAAGAAATGGGTGTCATTTATAAATGTGATTTATATCATGTTTTGGTTAGTGCTTGGTATTGAGGTTTGTATATTTTTTTGGTGTTTTTGAATGGGGTAATGGTGGTTTTTGGATGGAAGGTGAGAAAGGGGGTGATCTTGTGGTGAGGGAGAGTGGGGAAGAAATAATTTTGTACAAGCTGCTTAAAATATTAGTTTTGCAGCATGGCCCCGTAGTTCAACGGATAGAATAGATGTTTCCTAAACATTTGATAGCAGTTCGATTCTGCTCGGGGCTACAGGAGGAGGCATCATATAAGGTTTGTCTCCTTTTTTGTCGATAATAATCTGCGGAGGGAACTGTAAATAGAGAGTGGTTTGTAGTTTTTTATTTTCTACTGAATTTTTAAATCAACTAAGTAGTATTGTCTGAAAATTATTCTCCTTGATTGATAAAATGGTAGACAATTTCATATTCACCTTTTAGAATAGCAGGAATATTTTCAGGTGTAAATTCGTTTTTGTAAATCTCAATTGCTTCTAAGATGGATTGCTTCGTTTCTTCGACTGTATCACCTCCTCCATAAATGCCATTGGCATTCTCAGCATAGGCACTGAACATGTCAGCGCTACGTTCAATGACAATTTTTAAAGTTTTCATAAATCTACATTTAAACCCTTCAGAATTATACGCACAATTTTATATCAAGGTAATTCTTTTACTACCATTATTGTAAACATATTTAGATCATGATATTGAATATTAGTTAGTTGAAGCAACTCCTTACTTAATCTTAGGGCCAGCTTATCCATCATTTAATTTTCTAGACTTCTCTCCTTATCAAACATTATATACAAAACAAAAGAGAGGCTCTTTAGAACCTCTCCTTGAATAAAATCTATTAAAATTAATTTTATAGATTACCTAAGATTTACCATCCTGGATTTTGTTTGATTTCAGGATTTACAGTCTCATCGCGTGTTGGAATTCCCCAAACAAATTTATCATCTGTCGCTGCAACAGATTTTTCGGAATAATTTGCTGCAGGGGAATTTGTTAACACTAAAGTGTTTTGTGGGGCTCTTCTAGAAAAACCTTCTTTCCATCTTCTGAGATCGTCTAGACGAAATCCCTCAAAGGCTAATTCCCTAAATCTTTCCTTTTTAATTTCATTAAATAAGTCTTGGCCTGAAATGGTTGGATCTAAGCTTTTTAAGCCTCTGGCAACCCTTAAAGCATTCAAATGACCAATTGCAGTCGTTAATTGTGTTCCCCCTTCTCTAAAACCTGCTTCTGCGGCAATTAAATACATCTCAGCAATTCTAAATATTTTTTGTTTGTGGACATAATTAGTTGCAGCTGACGTGAAGTAAACTGGATTTCCAGGGTATTTATTGACTATTGTTATATTTCGAAAATCTCTCCCCGCCAAGTACACTAAGGGAGTTATGAAATATGTTTTTTTTCTAAAGTCAGTATCCTCAAATTCATCGATTACCCATTTTGAAGGAATAAAATCGGGGGAGTAGGTGTTGTAACTTATGTCATAATATAAATACAGACCATTTGTAGGAGGCAGTTCAGTTGGTTTTACAATTGTTGGAGAAAAGATATCTTCACCTCCCTCGTCACGATGCCACATGTTTTTTATTCCCATTTCAGTAGAATATAATGGGTACTTTCCTCCGGTAATTAAAGCTTCCGCAGCTGTTCTGGCTCCTGGCCAATCTTGCATGTAGAGTTTGACCCTAGCTTCTAATGCCCTTACGGCATCAATTGTAAATCTATTCGCCTGCCTAGTACCATTTACTGTTGCCAGGTTGGTTTGTGCAGTCTCAATATCCTTTAATATTAAATCATACACTTGCTTCACCGTGCTACGAGCAGGTTTGTTATTCATATCGTGTTTAACCACGATTGGCACCCCAAGGTCTGTTGCTGCAGTTGCAGGGTCATATATTTTAGCGTATCTCGTTACAAGATTAAAATAATAAAATGCTCTTGCTAGATGAGCTTCACCAGTATATACGGTCATTCTTTTTGTTTCTGCCTCATTAGCTGGTTTTATCTCTTGGAATCCTTCTAACATTAAATTGACATTATCTATACCTTCATAATATCCAGACCAAACAGCAGATAAAGTGTAATCATCAGAGGTAAAATCCCACCTATGTGGAGAACCATTTCTATTTCCAAAGTCGCTGCTGGCATTAAGTTGGTCTGCTTGGACATCGGTGGAGAACATGTATTCACCATACGTTCTCGATCGAATTTGTGCATAAAGGACATTACTCCAATAGGAGGCATCATCAACGGAAGAAAATGCCAAGGGCTTGTCAATAACATTGTATGGAAGACGCTCCACGTCACAAGACGTGAAATAACTGCAAAATGTTATGGCTAGAAAAATATATTTTATTGATTGTAATTTCATGATTTGATGTTTTAAAAAGTAAATTCTAATCCAAAAGTGGACTGTTTGGTATTCGGATTTCTACCTAATGAAATATTGGAACTTGTTTCAGGATCAGCACCTAAATACTTTGTGGCAGTCCATAGATTTCTGCCAACGTAGAATACTCTAGCAGATTCAAAAAACTTAGATCGTCCAAGCAATTTAGATGGAATGTTATAGCCTATTGTCAGGTTTTTCCATCTTAAAAACGAAGCGTCTTCAAGTAAGCCCGTATCAAATTGGCTGATAGAGCCAAACCTTGCAAATCTTGTATTGTCACCTGGTTCTTTCCAATAGTCCAATACCGTTTTGGATTGGTTGAATCCTAAGAATTGTGCTGGGTTTTCATAAAAATAGCGGTCATTATTGGTCAAGAAGTTTCCTTTGGAAAAGATAAATAATGTCGAAATGGAAAAGCCATAGTATGAAGCATCAAAACCAAAACCTCCGGCATGAGGGGCATACAGTTCTGAACCTGTATTTTGTTGCAAAGTGCCGGGATTAAACAAGGAGGTTACATTATTGGGGTCTCTATAGGATTTTGTAGGGTCATCTCCGGGAACATACCATTCATAGTTTCCAGTTTCTGAATTTACACCTGCTAAAATTGGCGTAAAGAATTGAACGGGCTGTCCAACGACATAGGATATTCCAGAATTTGGCACCACCCAAAAATTGCGGTTTTGAAATAGCTCGGTTACTTTATTTTCATTATACCCATAGGTAATTCGAGGTTGAAAATAACCGGTATTTCCAAATCTGAAGTTGTAAGACAACTCGACTTCTAATCCCTTGTTTTGTAGGCTTCCCACATTTTCATAGCGGCTAGCAAATCCCGTTGTATATGGATATGGGACAAACATCAACATGTCCACTGTTTTCCTGTCGTAAAATTCTACGTTGAAATTTAAGTTTTCAACTGCCGTTCCACTTAGACCAACACTCAGCATGGATTGTTTTTCCCAACCAAGGATAGGGTTACCTGGACTCTGAATCCCCCAAGCGGACCTTTCTCCATATGCAACAGCTCCTACGGTTTCCAAATGTTCATAGTTTCCTATTTCCGCATTTCCGGAAGTTCCATAGCTTGCCCTAAATTTCAAATCGTTCAGCCAATTGACATTCTGATTCATGAAGGTTTCAGATTTAATATCCCACATTCCTCCGAATGACCAAAATGTTGCTGCTGACCTTTCTCTACCAAAACGCGATGATTTATCTTGCCTTAAAGTTGCGTTTAAGAAATATTTTTTCTTGAAGTCGTACGATAATTGTCCGAAAAGTGAGTTAAAAGCATATTCAGAAATTGATTGTGATACGTTTCTATTTGACGGTCCAGCAGAAAGTAATACCATTTTATCAGTTACCTGTCCGGTTGAGGAGCCTGTAAAACCGTTTGATTGAAAATCGATTAACTCATTACCGACTAATGCTCCAATTGAATGTTCTTCCTCAATTTTGAATTTATATTCTAATGTGTTTGTCCAAGTAGCTAAATAAGAAATGGTGGTACTTTCCGAGCTCGTTCCATTACCTTTGCTTAAAACGTAAGAAGGTAATCTTCTCGCTGTAGTTCTGGCATTAAAATAATCAATACCACCCTGAGACTTTAGTGTAAGACCAGGTATTGGATTTATTTGAATAAATCCTAAAGGAAGTAAGGTTGTTCTTTTCTGATTGTTGGGAAACATTGTTGCAAGATAATTTGGTGCATATCTGCCCCAACCAGGAATCCTTTCATCCCAATATTCCGATCCATCTTCCTTAAATGGGGAATAGAATGCTGGCACTAATAAGGACAAACCCCCATTGGGGTCGTTAGATCCCCAGCCATTGCTTTCCGCATCATCTACACTCGCTCCAATGTTAAATCCCATTGTTGCCCAATTATTCAATTTAAGATCGAAATTCCCCCGTACTGTTCCTCTATTATAACCCGAACGATACATCAAGCCCTCTTCCTTATACAGACCACCAGCAATATAATAACGGAGTTTTTCGGAACCTCCAGAGATATTTAAGTCATGCTGTTGCATTGGGCGATCCTGTTTATAATAATATCTGAACCACTCGAAGTCTTTAGGATTGTTTTTCCGAATCTCGTCAATTTGTGCTTGCGTTCTATAGCCGACTGCCAACCACAGATCTAACAGCTCTTGGCCACTTAGCATATTTTGTTGCATTTTGGTCTGTGCAAGATTTGACCAACCGTATTGGCCTCGATATTTAATAGTTGCTTTTTCCGATACCCTTCCTTTTTTGGAGGTTATAGACACCACGCCATTGGCTGCCCTGGCTCCATAAATAGAGGTGGCTGCAGCATCTTTTAGGATGGATACACTTTCTAGGTCTTCAGGATTTATAGATAGAATTGTTCCTGCACCCACAGGAACACCATCTAGCACGTAAAGTGGTGTTGAAGAGGCTCCTAATGACCCGATACCTCTTAATCGAAGACTTTGCGTAGCAGAAGGTTCTCCTGAAGATGTTAAAACCGTTAGCCCAGCTACTTGTCCTTGCAGTGACTCTAACACATTCGCTCGAGGACGATCCTTAATCTGTTTCGATGAAACCGTTTTTACGGATGCAACCATGTTGCTAGCTTCAGTACCCGACCCATAGCCTACGACAACAATGTCTTCAATCATTTCTCCCGATGGCTCAAGCTGTACATTTAAAGTATTACTTGTGCTAATTGAGATTTTCTTTGTCTTATAGCTAACGTGTTTGAATATTAACACATCCCCTGGTTGGACTTGAATACTGAATGTGCCGCTTACTCCTGTTTGTGTCCCCCGATTGGTCCTTTCAATTAAAACACTTACAGCAGAAATTGGAATGTTCTTGTCAGAGGAACTTACCGTTCCAGTGACGGTTCTCTGTGTTTGTCCATTTGCCACAAATGCAAATAGAAAACACGACACGAGAATCAAAAATAGTTTTTGTTTCATAATTAATAAGTTTGGTTAAATCTGCGATTGTTTCTAGGAGTTGAATCACAGAAAATTGTTTAGTTGGAAATAAATACTCACATAAAGTTAAAACCACTTTAACAAATAAACAAATTAATGTAATAATATTACATAAACAGTCTTTTTAGACCTAAAATACCTAGACCTTAATCAAAAAGCATTATAAACAATAAAGTATTAATTAAAAATTATAGGACACTAAACAAGCATTATTGAAATATTGATAATAATGTGCTTAGCAATTATGTAAGAAAAAATTGATTAGTGTCAATTTAAGAATCTTAGCAATGAAGAATTATTGTAAGAGGGAGGTGTATATAAGAACAAAAAAGCCGACTCTCGTCGGCTTTTTTTATTTATTTCTTAAGATCCTTTAGGATTTCAGATACTGCTTTTTCGAGTTGCGGATCTTTATCTGCGATTCGATCTGCTGTAGTGTTCTTAATAGCGATATCAGGTGCTACACCTGTAAGTTCAAGATCTTGCCCATCTAGGGTATAACATCCCCAACCGGGTAATCTGTAAGAAGAACCATCTACAAGGCTCTTTGCGGAGGTAAAGATAATCCAGCGATAAGTTTCTGTACCGATAATTTTTCCCAGTTTCAATTCTTTGAACCCCGCTGCGGTCATTTCGGCATCACTAAGTGACTGCTCATTGATTAATAAAACGATTGGTTTACTAGCTGGTGCAAAGTTCGATTGAGGAGCACGCTTACCGCCACGATATTGCCATTGTAGATAAGGTCTTTGAGACAAGAAACGTAAAACTTCATCATGAACATTTCCTCCCGTATTATATCGTAAATCCAAGATGATTCCATCCTTATTGTTTTCCTGTTCAGCCATATCCAACAAGAAGGTGTTTAACTCGGTAGTACTCATGTTCTTCATATGTGAATAGGCAATTCGGTTACCACTTAATTGATCGACCTTATTGCGGTTGCCTTTAATCCATTCATCATATAATGATTCGCGGAAAGCAGCACTACTTTGCGGACGGATATTTATGGTTGACTCCTTGCCATTGCGCTTTATGCTAAGTTGCAATTCAGGAGCTAGTGAAGGCATGGTTAAGTAATAATCGCGATCCATATTTTTATCAATAGGATTACCATTGATGGCTACGAGTTCATCACCGGCTTGTAGGTCAATGCCTTTACGACTTGCTGGGCCATTGCGAACTATACTGGCGATTTTATAAGGATTCTTTTGATCGTACGTTACGCCAAGCTCATTACTCACAAAGTTGAAGTTCTTACGCTCTTCAGTACCCATGCTACTAAAACCTAAGTGGGATGCATTTAACTCGCCCAGCATGTCGTTTAATAAGATTCTGAGGTCATTACGGTTGTTGATGCCTGGAAGATATGCCGCATATTTTTTCTTCATGCCTTCCCAGTCTACCCCATGGAAAGAAGAATCGTAAAAGTTCTCTTCAACATTAGCCCATGTTTCAAAGAACATTTGTTTAAATTCCTTATCCAGGTCTCTATTGAATTTGCTGGAAATTTCTACCGGTTCAACGCGGTTAAAGTCAATGTTATACTTTTGGAAGTTTCCGTTTGCCAATATGTAATATCGACCTTCTACTTCGATCAGGTTGTCTACAGATCCATCAGCCACTTTCTCTGTTTTAGGAGCAGTAAAAGGTTCGTAGGTTATGCGATACATACCTAATTTGCCTTCATGATTGGACAGGAAGAAAAGGAATTGCTTATCTCCACGGCTAAAAGCTTTAGGTGAGAATTGTGATCCAGCAAAAGGACTAACCTGTTGGATACGATCCATAAGTCCATTGACATCAATGGTCACTAAATTTTTCTTAGGTGCTGGTTTAGCTGATGCTACAGTTGGTTTAGCCGGCTTGTTTTTATCATCCGGTTTTTTAGTGGTTGTAGTATCTTTTTGTTCCTTTTTAGGTTCTGCAAATAGCTCATCAAATTTGCTGACACGATAAGGCTCATCGAAATTCTCTAAGGCCATACGATAAATGCTAGCAGTACCCATTCCCATCGGGTAAGAAGGCTTCGTGCGGTTGCTGGAGAAATAGATGTATTTTCCGTCTGCAGAGAATACAGGTGAAGTTTCAGATACTCCTGTATTCGTCAGATTCATCGTTTTATTATCTGCTAAGTGATGAACAAAGATATCTTGCTCAAAATTGCGAATAGCGGTGAATAGAACATATTGACCATCTGGAGAAAATGAAGGTGATGAATTTTGAAAAGCCCAAAGTTCATCCTTTACAATGGTGTTGCTTTTTAAAGATGCCAAATCAAGAATCCTTACTTCATCTCTTCCTGACAGGTAAACAGCCTTCGTGCGCTCTTTGTTAAGATTGAGGTCACGGTTATTTCGTTTGTCGGATGTTAGTTGTTTGGCAGCGCCTTTACCATCAGCAGAACGGCTAAACCAATTCAGATAACCATCTACTGTTTGATTATAAACAAGCGTACGGTTGTCCTTTAACCAGCTTACCTCCATGATACGCTCGCCAGCAGAAGGCATTTGGCGAATAAACTTGCCATCCACATCGGAAACAAAGAGCTCACCACGAGAAACAAAAACTAACTTCTTTCCATCTGGAGAAACATCGAAATTGCTTATAGCCCCTCTGACATCAAACTCTTTGGACTTGCCCAATACTTGATTTCTACTGACAATGATATTTGGTTGAGTTGTTTTCTTGCTCGCAACATCATAAATGTAAAGCTGATATCCGCGTTCAAATATGATGGCTTCTCCATTTGCTGAAACTTGAGGCGTTCGGATAGACTCTTTAAAATTCGTTAGTTCTGTTTTCTTTCCGTTGCTGAAAGTATATAGATTATATTCATCATTACCTTCATCGGAAGCGAAGAAAATATTTCCTTTGCGATCTACAGTTGGCCAAAGGTCTTTGCCGATATAGCTTGTATAGTCTTTAAAAGAGTTATCTTTTGGGTTGTAGCCCTTAATATCCGGATTGAATGCGCCCTTATACCTTTTTCTATTTGCAGAGCTATAGCTTTCAAATGAATCAGTGAAAAGTAGTTCGCCTGAAGGTGTTTCCACCATGTTATGGATATAGTTGAAGAAATGCGGAATAATGCGCTGTGCCGTACCACCCGCAGCATCTACCTTATAGCTACTCATTCTATTTTCTCGAGTAGAGGTAAAGTAAATACTCTTACTGTCCCAACTCCAGCTCGCTACATCATCAGCACCATCATGGTGTGTAATCTGACGGATTTCACCACCTGCTAAAGGCATCACATAAACATCCATGTTCCCGTTTTGATTGGAGGAGAATGCTAGCCACTTTCCATCAGGAGAGATTCTGGGTGATATCTCATTACCATCCATTGCCGTGATGCGTAATGCTGGCCCACCTTGAGTAGGAACTTTCCAAAGGTCACCTTCATAGCTAAAGACAATGGTCTTGGCGTCTGGGCTAATGGTTGGATTTGATAAAAAGGTAGGTTGAACTTGTGCTATACTGCTTCCAGTCCCTGCAAGTAGTAAAGCAAAGGCTAATAATGATTTGTTAAACATATTGAAATCAATAATTATTGGTAATAATTAACAAATTTAATATTCGACACAACATTTTAGCATGACACTACTATAATATTACAATTTATTACCTACCTCAATATTTTATGTATTTAATTGGTTTTAAGGTAAATGTAAAATTTTGTGGAAATCTAATATGGAATTGGTTAAGATATGTTTATTCACCAGCACATAAACCGAAGTGTATATTTTACACTTCATTAGGATAGTTTGCCGAATTAATAATGCTAATTTTGCTGAAAAATTAAGTTAATGAGCTCATTGAGTACTGATTCAGCATATTCTCTACAACAAAAACAACGCATTCGCATTGCAGTAGCATTATTTTTCTTTGGCCAAGGCTTAGGGTTTGCTACTTGGGCTAGCCGTATTCCGAGTATTAAATCGAGCTTGGGACTATCAGAAGCTGAGTTAGGCACTCTTTTATTGATGATTCCCATTGGACAATTGGTTACTCTTCCAATTTCCGCTTTCCTGGTTAATAAATTTGGAAGTCACCGTGTATTGCCTTGGGCAGCTTTTTTATATGCTTTTGTACTCATCTTGATCGGATTATCACCTAATGTTTGGTACTTAGGTGCGAGTCTATTCTTGTTTGGTATGGCTGGAAACATGGGTAATATATCGGTCAATACCCAAGGGGTTCTGGCTGAAGAAATTTATGGTAAGCCGATCATGTCCTCTTTCCATGGAGCTTGGTCCTTGGCGGGCTTTTCAGGTGCATTGTTGGGATTTCTGAGTATGCAATTGGAGCTGCCAAGTATGCAGCACTTTATAGGCATGTTTCTCTTGCTAACGATTAATATCTTATGGAACAAACGCTTGCTTGTTCCTGAGCAGCCAAAACAAAAAGAGAAGGAGGAGAAGTCGAAGTACAAACCTGATTGGATGATTATTCAATTGGGAATTTTAGGCTTCTTTAGCATGGCGACAGAAGGGGCCATGTTTGAATGGAGCGGTGTTTACTTTTCAGAAGTTATACATGCTCCAGAAAAGTTGGTTATTCTTGGCTTTGGTTCTTTCATGGTAATGATGGCATTGGGACGCTTTATCGGAGATGGCATTATCTCTAAATTAGGAAGGCGTCGCACATTACAGCTCAGTGGACTCTTGATGTTCGCAGGAATGCTAACCTCGGTTTTATTCCCTAATCTTTATGTCTGCACCTTGGCGTTTATGTTGGTTGGATTGGGTGTAGCCTGTAATGTTCCTACAGTCTATAGCGTAGCGGGTAAACATAAGACTATTCCAGCAGGCGTAGCCTTGGCAATGGTTTCTAGTATATCATTTTTGGGCTTCCTAATGGCACCTCCATTAATTGGCTATATCGCTGAACTATTTAGCTTGCAATATTCTTTTGCCTTGTTTTCTTTATTTGGCCTGCTGATGTTTGTTATGGTTAGTAGGATGCGTAAGGGTGAGGTGTGAAGGTGAGACCGCTTCGCTTTTAGACAACAGATGATAGACATCAGACGTCAGACGTCAGACGTCAGACACAGAGCGTAATATATATATGGGCAGACATTCCGCTCGTTTTCGATGAGGATAAATCCTCATACTCAACTCTCAGTACTGCCCCTACCTAGGGTGCTATCTAGATAGTTCGTTAGGTTTCACATCTCATCATTTCACAAATAGTACGCCATACCCAAGTCTCATATCTCATATCTAACAGCGCAGCGATCTCAAATCTTTCCCTTAACACACTATTAATCATTTCTTAACTTAACTTTATTAAGTTTGTGGCTAAACAACCATAAACAAAAAATGAAGAAATTATATTGGTCGCTGGTCGCATGTTTGATGACCGGTACAGTGCTTGGGCAAGATCTTGCCAAGGGGACGGTTTACAACGATTTAAATGGCAATGGCCGTCAGGACCGCAAAGAAGTAGGCATAGAAGGTGTCAGTGTAAGTAATGGTCGGGAAGTAGTACAGACCGACAAAAAGGGGAATTACAGCCTTCCAGTCCAAAAAGACAACATTATTTTCGTAATCAAGCCTTCAGGATATGAGCATCCGGTAGATGCCGATAATCATCCTAAATTCTATTACATCCACAAACCTGAGGGTTCACCAAAAATGAAATATGCTGGTGTTGATCCTACAGGTCCTTTGCCTAAATCCATTGATTTTGGTCTGAAACAAAAAGCAGAGTCTGCTAACTTCTCTGCCTTTGTATTTGGGGATCCACAAGCATATACGGCTGAAGAAATGGAGTTTTTCCGTAAAGGTATTGTTGATGAAGCTAAAAATAGACAAGGTCAGATCTTCGGGATTAGTTTAGGGGATTTAGTAGGAGATAACCTAACGCTGCACCCTAGTTATAAACAAACTGTTGGACAAATGGGGCTTCCTTGGCACAATGTCATTGGAAACCACGACATGAACTTGGATGTTCAACAAGACTCTTTATCAGATGAGGGCTATGAGCGTGTTTTTGGTCCTGCAAACTATGCTTTCAATGTAGGAAATGCTCATTTTATTGTCTTAGATGATATTATCTATCCACATCCTAAAAAAGGGAAAGGATATCAGGGTGGATTACGTGAAGACCAATTGGATTTTGTAGAAAACAACTTAAAGTTTGTCCCTAAGGATAAATTAATCGTGCTTGCTTTCCATATTCCTTTGAATCCAGATAATGATGCTTCTTTCCGCAATAAAGACAGACAGCGTTTATTCGATATCTTAGCTGATTATCCAAATACATTATCTCTTTCTGCGCATACACACTTCCAACAGCAGAATTTCTATACTGCTGATCACGGATGGAAAGGCGCAAATCCGCACCATGAATACAATGTTGGAACAACTTCTGGTGATTGGTATTCTGGATTACCGAATGAATTGGGTGTTCCTACTTCAACCATGCGTGATGGAACGCCTAAGGGATATGCAATCTTGAAAATTGATGGTAATAAATATTCCTTCGATTATAAGGTTGCTGGAAAAGATGATAGTTATACAATCGGACTATTTGGCCCTTCTACTGTAAAAGCTAAATATGCTGCTAGATACCATGTTTATGCGAACTTCTTTTTAGGTTCTGCAAATGACAAAGTTAGCTATAGACTTGATAATGGAGAATGGCAAGCCATGGAAAAGGTAGTAGGAACTGATCCGGCATATTTAAAAGATGTTTTAAATTATGATGGTGCAACCAATTTAGTAGCGGGTAGAAGACCTAGTGATGCGGTTAACTCGGCTCACCTTTGGAAAGTTAAACTTCCTAAATTGAAAGCTGGTAAACATACTTTAGAAATTGAAGCTGTGGATATGTTCGGTAGAAAACATAGCAATAGCAAAGTTATCGACGTTGTAGAATAATATTTTAAAACAGAATTTTCATAACAGCAAATTGAGCCTATGGAGACATGGGCTCTTTTTTTTAAAAGACAATGTATGCTGTTAAAGGTTCGGATGAAATTCCTTATCCAGCTGATCTCTTAGTTCAGGATGTTTCTTAATATATTTTGACACAAAAGGACAATAGACCATAACCTTCTTCTTGCTTTCTTTTGCATAGGCAAAGGCTTCTGCAGCCAAAGCGGAAGCAATACCCTTACCCTGCATACTTTCTGGAACTACCGTATGCATCATGGCGATGTTTTTCTTGTAAAAACGATATTCTAATCGAGCAATCTCCCCGTTTTCCTCATATTCAAATTGTAAGTTCTTCTCGTTATTTCGGATGTTCATGTTTGTATTGTTTGCTATAATAACAAGGCTGAAAAGACTTTGTTTAGAGCCTCTATTGGGGTGAATAGTTTTGATAAGTGAATTAATCAAATTTAGTGATATCGAATGCATAAATTAACTCCTATCTCCAATTAGAAATAATAAAGGGGACTTAAAATAAATTTTGAGATAAGACCGTTCTATAAGAAAGCTAATTATTCTTAAAACCCTTAAAACAAAATAAATGAGAACATTCTTCATCACTATAATCGTAATACTTGTTTTTCAAACGAGTCACTTATCGGCACAGATTTATACACCTCCATTTAATATTAATCATCGTATTTATGTAAACACATATGAGCAGCAGGAGGCGAATAAGAATCCAAAAAAGGTTAAAGATATAGCAAAGTCTGAAGTAGTGGCTCCACCCACTAAGGACTTCCTTGTTTATAAATCTACAGCAACTCAAAGAAAACTATCTTATCAGCGGTTTGTGGATCAGCAACGTCAATTTGATGCTCAAGGCGCCGAGGGAACAAAAGAATTGTTTAAAAACACGGATGTAATTAATGAGATCGGTAAAGTAATGGAGACTGTTGGCTTGAAGCCAACAAATGTTGCAGATTCTTATACCGTGTGGTTGATATCTGCCTGGGAGGCTGTCAACAATAAAGACATGAAAGGAGATAAGGTTATTTATCAAGCGGTGAAAAAACAAGCTGTCCAAATTGTTGGTGACAATGATTTAATTTATTCAGCTTCTGATGCTGAAAAACAAGAGGTATCAGAATTAATGTTGCTACAAGCGGCTTTGATTGATGCAGCTAAGGAAGAAGCTGTTGGAAACTCTGCAAAACAAATGGAGCTTGCAAAGGCAGTAAATACCGGGGCATTAAAAGTTGGGTTTGACTTGAAGAAAATGTCATTAAGCCAGAAAGGGTTTTCCTACAATAAGTAGATAATCGGTTTTGAGCTTGAGATGTGTCAACTTAAAGCAAAAAACTTTAGAATTTATTTGATTTTTTTAGGAGGGATTGTACCTTTGACTCATTCAAAGACTTCGTAGCTCAGTTGGTAGAGCAACAGACTCTTAATCTGTGGGTCCTGAGTTCGAGCCTCAGCGGGGTCACGTAAATAATCAGGGTGTTGTATAAAATGACATCCTGATTTTTTTGTTAATAACGAACATTTGACGAACGATCAAGATGTGTTCAAAATAAGCCAGTCAAAAATAATAGGTTATTTTTCTTTATTTTTAAGTGTAGCAAATCCGAGCAAAATAATGGAAGAACTATTTAATACCTTCAGCTGTAAGAGTTGGATCATATTAAAGGAAGAACACGCACATAAGCTAGTGCAAATGCTGTCTTTGCAAAAACGTAAAGAGGATCTCAGCTGGGAACAGTTATTGGAAGGTCAGGATAAAACTCCAAATACTTTAATTTTCACTTCCGCAGCCAAAGGATATGTTATCGTGGAAGGAGATATGCTGGAACAAAAGGGGGCAAGCATTGCTGAATTACTTTCTGCAGATGATTTTGTGTTTAATATGACAATTGATATCTGGGTACCCTATATGTTTATCGAGATATTTGATCAGGGAAAATTGATTAGACGCCTTGAATATAATCTGGATGTAGAAGCCGACAGTGTGGTCGCAACAGAATCAGGAGATAAATCAAGTTGGGAAAAGGAGATTAATTATACGCCGGAATCTACCGTAGGATACGACGACTTTTTCTATCCCTTATACTTTATCAACTCCCTAGGCATAGGAATGGCTGAGCTTAAGCATCTATATAATTCTAAATGCACTAGTTATGATTGTGCCAGCAATCTTTAATTACTTTTTTATCTAAATCATTATCAAGCTAATTTACAAAACGTCATAAATTCTGCAGGAACTTTATTATAAGGAAAATCATTTATTATTTTAGACAAAACCTATTTCTCTGCGGCAGTATTTCCTTCCATATCTCTTTCTTGATATGGTTTGTTCTTAAATGAGGAGTTATAATCTCCTAAATCATTGGAGGAACCTTTATTCTTCGCTTTATAATATTCAAAGCTTTCTCCTATATCAATACCGTCGTTTAGTATAAAATCCTTTAATAGTCTGTCAATTCGTACGCTAATTTTGAAAGGAGTTAAAGCAGTCCCTTCTTGTTTCTCAAAGTGCATTTTTGCCAACTCACGATCAACAGAAGCCTTCAATGCGTCAAACCGCCCAAAGTCATTTATGTTGGTTTCAGTAATATACTTATGCATAAAAGCCTGCAGTAATTTTGCGTCTACACCAATTGCTTTTACAAGTTGGTTAACCTGATAATTTTTAGCTGCTGATGCATATTCCGTTATATAATCAATAAACGCTTTATTCTGCTGAAGCTGAACATTTCCACTTAGCAAATCATTCAAGAAGATATTGGCATATTTCTGCTCTTCTTGGTTAAGAGTAGTAAACGACTTATGGAGTTCATCCAATATAGCTTCCCTTTCCTCTGCTGTGATATCTTTTTGTTCTATAGATTTTAGATACTTCACGAATCTAGAATTCATGTATTCTGAATCTATTTTACCGGTGTCTATTTCTACTAGGTAAGGATCAATTTCGAAAGGTATATCTGTACCCCCTCCAGGTATACCGTCACCTTCACTAAACATTTCCTTATATCGTTTTAGAAGAGTATTGTAATCGTGCTCATTAAATAACATATCGATTACTCGGTTTTTGCTTCCGTGCCCGTCTTTAAAGATATAGCTTGATTTAGTCCAGAGGAAGCCTTGAATTTTTGCAGATTCTAAATACTGATTCAACTCCTTGAACAATTTGGAGAACTGCCCACGCTCAGCTTGGTTCTCTGGTAGTCTTTCAAAGTTTTCTATTCCAGCATTTCTAAATAGTAACTCAATTTGCGTAAAGGCGAAGTTCATTCTTTCAAGATTTTCAGCTAAATGCTCTACGAATAAACCGTATGGTCGATCTCCAGAATACAACTTTACTGCACGGTTTATATGTTCTTCCATTGTATTGGGAAAGCGGTAATATCTTATTACCCCAAAAGGTTTTTCAGGACCAAACAAACGATTAGTACGGGAAAATGCTTGAATAATATTTTCGTAGACAATTACCTTATCAAGATACAAGGTGTTAATCCATTTACTATCAAACCCAGTGAGCATTTGGTCAACCACAATCAGTAGATCAATTTGCTGATCAGGAGATTGTTGGATTCGATCATATGGTTTTTTATGTGCTAAACGATTTGATAAATCCTTTTTAAACCTTGCATGAGAGGCCAAATTGAAATCTTGTTTGTAGCGACTGTTGTAATCTGTTAATATTTCAACCAGGCCATCTTCCTTGAATACAAAACCGTCATTATTATCAACATGTGGATCAAATAATGCTGTCACTTTCAATTTCGGAAATTCTTGTTTTAATAATCGATAATACTCAATTGCTTCGCTGATGCTGCTTGTGGCTAAAATAGCATGAAACTTGAAGTTGTGACTTAGACGGATCCAGTTGTCTTTAATATCCTCAACAACAGTCCTTTGGTGTTCTATTCGTTCGTATTGTGCTTTGTTAAGGTAGTCTTCTATCCCCTTTACGAATTTACCTGATTTATTGTAATGTCCAGCCATTTTGACTTGGCTTGAATCCATAAAGTGGTAGTATACTTTTCGTTTTACATCATCACTCATGACTTCTTCTAAATTTTGAGCTTTCGCCTGTTGTAATGCAACAGCCTGACGAACATCTTTATCTTTGTATGTTAAAATCTTGTATGGATCAAAACCTAACACATTCTTATCTCCAATACCATCTGCTAAACTATATCGATGTAATTCGTTACCAAAAATAGTTGAAGTATCCGTATTTTTTCTGTTGTTCTCATTTTGAATTGGCGTGCCTGTAAAACCAAATAACATTGCCTTTGGAAAAGCTGCACGAATAGCTGGTAGCATAGTTTCACCAAATACTGTACGATGCGCTTCATCTATAATAATAACCATACGCTTGTTGCGCATTATTTCTAAATCATGTGCGTTCATACCATCTGCTTCAATGTTACTCATTTTTTGGATAGAAGTAACAATAAGTGTGTCGGCTGGATCTGAACTTTTGAGTTTGCTGATTAATACATATGTGTCTTCCGTAGCTTGAACTGACTGGCTTTCATCCGCAAAACCACGATATTCACGCAGTGATTGTGTACCTAATTCTATTCTATCCATCAAGAACACCACCTTATCTGCATCTTTACTTGTTGCAATAAGCTGTGCCGATTTGAAGGAGGTCATTGTTTTTCCAGAACCCGTCGTATGCCAAATGTAACCCCCACGGATATTGGGGCGCTTCCAATCTGTTTGCGCGACACGACTAGAAATAGCATTGGCTGCATAATACTGATAACTACGCATAACTTTCAAAACACCATCAGAATTGTCTGCTACGGTATAAAAACCGATAAGCTGATGCGCCATAGGTATTGAGATCAAAGTAGAAGCAATCTCACGCCAGTCATTTATTGGAATATTATTAAAATCCGCCCAATGAAAGTAGTAATCTTTATTGAAACGCACTTCCGGTCCTGGATTCGCAAAGTACACTGTTTCTTCTGGCGTCAAAGCGACAAAAATCTGCACCAATGCAAATAGACCAGAAAATAGACCTTCAAAGGCATATTTCTCTATTTGGTTTGTTGCCTGAGAAATATGAATTCCAGAGCGTTTCAATTCTAGGTGGATGAGAGGCATACCGTTGATGAGCAGTATTAAATCACCACGTCTGTCGTTTAAAATCTTTGATTTGCTCTTATAGCGAGGTTGAGTTACTATCTGATAACGGCTTTGTCCTGCAGCAATTTCTTGACGATCATAGATTTTCAAACTCACCTCTTTACCTAGATGTTCCTTGTCCTTCGGGTTATCACGGACAATTGATACCGTTTTACCATTGATAAAACCATTCAAACGTAGGGGAGTACGTAAAACTTGAATTTGCTCTATGATTTGTTGCATCTCGCTATTTGTCAACGGAACATCGTTTAGTCGATCAATTCCGCTGTTGTTTTCAAAGAGAATCTGTGCCCAATTAGCCAACAAATCCTCTTCCGTAGGTCGGTGAATGATCTGATCTTCCCAACCTTTTGTTGTTAGTAATTGAACAAGTGCCTTTTCAAATTCCGCTTCGCTAGTAAAAGTAGTCATATGGTTTGGTCTGGGTTTTATACAAACATCTTACTCAATAGGGCCTGCTTTATATTCTTAAATTTGTCGATTAAAACAGTTGATTTCGCAATTAGCTTGTCTAACTTCTCGAAATATTCTCCGATTTTCTGTTGTTCATCATTACTCTTCGGAAATTTCAGCGTAGTTTTTTTCAATGATGTCTTGCTAATTGATAAAACTTTAGTCCCCTGCATCAAACAAAGTAACTGATCGTGGTATGATTTGGAATTAATATAGTACCCTAAAAAACACTTGCTAAACGGAATTAACGGTCTAGCAACAATTGTGTGTAGGCCAGATACTACGTAATCATCTCCAAGATCCACAATTTCTATCGCTTTACCTACGGCATTATCTTCTGCTGCATCTGCAAATATCACATCGCCTTCACATAAGAGTTGACTCTTAAAATCACTTTTATTTACCCCACTAACAAATGGAATCTTAGTATCCTTAACCGAAAGAATCGAACTATATCTCACCAATATGTCTCCATAATGTATATTCTTTACAGTTCCTTCGTTATCATTAAGCATTGCTCTGGAATATGAATTTGTCGGCAAATTGAAATCCATATGTAAATCCATCAAATCTTCCTCCCAATCACCAGAAAACCCTCTAAAACGAATCTCAGGCACTTTAGCTTCAGGTTTTGGAAACATCTTATCCAACATCGCCTTCTTCAGCTGCACAAGTTTTTCATGCTTCTGCTCTAGTAGAGCTATCTTCTCATCCAAGCTTTTGAAGAAGTTACCGATTTGGGTCTGTTCTTTGTAATCTGATGAAATCGTTATTTCGATGTCCATCATAATGTTCGAATTTAACTTTGCACGGCCTCCGCCTACTAAAAATTTTTCAAAATTTACTTGTTTAAGCGCATTTGCTAAGAATCTATTATTTGTATTAATCCCTTGAATGACATGTGCATGATTATTTACCCAAATTTTGCCTTCTACATATTGAATTGGATAGTTTTTAAGATCGTTGGCACCGTCTTCAGCTAATAGAACGAATTCACCCTCATGAGTAAAGCCATTGACGAAACTCTGAATACCATTCGCACCATAGTACGGAATCTCACCTATTTCCCTTTCGGAGGCTTTAACAGGTATCCTTAAATTGTCAAATCTATTGGCAATCTCACTGAGACATTTTCGCTCCCAAGTACAATTAGCATTTTTAAATCGTAATTCAGGATTTCTAATTTCCATAATTTACTCCGCTCTTAACAATTGTTGAAGGGCTTGAATACCTTGCATGTCGTAATCTGAACCTGTTAATTCATTCATCAAATCGGACAAGGACTTCTCCGTTTGCTTTATACTCGTAGCCACATCCTTTAACGTTGTGCTATATTTTGATGCCAAATGTTCCACTTTTTGTATTAACTGTTGCAATACTTGAGTTGGTAGATCCTGTATACCAACCACTAAAGGACGAATCCATTTCTGCTTTAACAAGGATACAACTTGCTCGTCGGATAAACTCTCAATTGTATTTTTCGTTAGTGTGTGTAAATCATCTGTAGCTTTCTTCAATTCCTTTTTAAGAACCTTGTCATCTGCCAACAACTTGTTTGCTTTTAAAACCTGCGCCTCATCGCTATCCTCCGCATAAATTATACCTCTTTTGATTTCAGCGTTGACTTCTTTCAGATACTTAACCAATTCAGCAGATACAAATGCATCTTTAGCTTCATTGACTATGCTACTTTCTTTGGCTTCTTCAGATATACCTTCTAGTATTACTTCCAGTTCAGACCCTATACTAGCTATACGATTTTGCTTGTCAGTAAGCGCAGCCAATTCGTCCTGTAGTAATACCTGCTGTACAAGTTCGAACGGGAAAACATGACCTTTCCAACCATCCTGTACTTCAGTATCCTTTGACTTGATCTTCTTCACCACGATATTCGCATCTACCTGTTTAGCTGCTGCTAATCCTTCTGTCTGTAACATCTCAATGTCGCCAGAGATTTCTTCCCATTTATCTTCCAATAATTGATAAGCCTGATAGCGATCTACCAACGGCAAGTGCTCCATACGTTTGAAAATCTCTATACTCAAAGACGCTATCTCTCGTACCAATTTCACTTGCTGCACATTATCTATGAGTCGCTTTTTTAGAAACATATCAAAATCACGGAAGCTTTCCTGGAATTTTCGGATGAAAGCCTGTACATCGGTATTTGCCTTCACGGTCCCTTTCACATCCGATGATTTCAAGGAAGCAATCTCAGAAGATACTTGCTCGAATAATTCATTTTGAAGCGTAGGTAATTCTTTCCAGAACTCCTCCAAAGTGTTTATCTCTGTAGTAGGTATGCCACCAAACATTGTAGCGTAAATATCCCATTGTTCTGCAGGTTCTGATGAATCCACATAGCGTGGAATGTTTAAGTTATACTCATTATCGCGAATTTCTTCTCGAGATACGACCTTAGCAAATTGCGGTACATTTTGACGATTAATTACGGTATCGGTAATACGTTTTATATCTGAAGCACGAAGCTTATTATTTTTAGCATCTTTAACAAATCCTTTCGAAGCATCAATCACCAATATATCAGATGCTGTACGCTTTTGCTTCAAGATCAATATGACTGTAGGAATACCTGTACCGAAGAAGATATTCGCAGGTAATCCAATAATAGCATCGATGTGGTTTTGCTCAATCAAGTTTTTACGGATAGTACCTTCTTCACCACCGCGGAATAATACACCGTGAGGTAATACGATAGCCATGATACCATCTGGTTTTAAATGGTACAGATCGTGCAACAAGAACGCAAAATCAGCCTTAGACTTTGGTGCTAGCCCAAATCGTGCATAACGTGCATCTGCATCCTTATCGGTAGGATCCCATTTTTGGGAGTATGGGGGATTGGATACTACCGCGTCTACATATAATGGACTGTAGGAATTTATTGGATCACTTTCTTCAAAATAAGGCCAATCTTCCTCAAGCGTATCACCATTACGTGTTACTATATTATTTGGTTTGAGACCACGCATTATTAAGTTCATACGTGTCAAGTTGTATGTATTCTGCTTCAACTCCTGGGCGAAGTATTTGATATTATCTTTGCCGTCTATATGACGAGTTAAACTTTTGCCAATGTTGATTAATAGGGATCCTGAGCCCGATGTAGGATCATAAATTTCTATCGTTTCTTTGTCACGTAAATGATTTGCTATTATATCAGACATCAACAATGAAACTTCGTGTGGAGTATAGAACTCACCAGCTTTCTTTCCTGCGTTGGATGCAAACTTCTCGATTAGGTATTCGTAGATAAATCCCAGCACATCGTAATCCTGCTTGCCATCCATCGGGATGTCTTTGATTAATTGAAGTAGCTCCCTAATCGCCTTTGTTTGCGCAGCAGCGGAATCACCTAATTTACTCAAACCAGTTTGTAATGTATCGAAGATACCGTCAAACAAGCGTTTGTGGGCAGGACTTATTAAACGACTGAAAGCCGATAAAGCATCCCGTACATCAGCTACCGAAAAATCATAACCTTCTTTAATCCATGTAGAAAACAGATTGTTATAGCTGATGAAGTAACCGATATTGCTACGGATATGCTCCATTGCCTCGGTATCTTCTTCTGACAGATTCTTAATATCCTCATCAGTATCGCCTTCCTTCTTCACAAACTTGATTTCAGATTCACACAAATACTTGTAGAATATGAAACCCAATATGTAATCCTTGTATTCGTTAGCCTCTATCTTAGATCTCATTTGATTTGCTGATTCCCAAATCTTAGCGGCTAATTGTTGTTTGTTCATGTTCTGTTAATTCTATCTGGCTCCGTTTCGAAGTATGTAATTAGATTTTTAGCACTAAATATATCCAAAATTCTGGATTTTAAACATATGAGCCTTAACTCTCGGAATTAACGTTCAAGAAATCACCCAATTAGAATGGAAATAAGGAGGTGCGTTTATAATATGATTACCCTCTTTCTTCTTGTCAATATCTTCACGGCGTATCATAAAACAAAAGTCTTCCTAATAATCCCATTAAACATTGTTAGAAAATTTACTGATTTAACTCCCGATTCCTAATATTCACTCTTCATCTTTTGTCTATAATCTGATTGACTTTCCTTAGGGTTTAACAGGGGTTTCCTAGGGGTTTCCTTAGGGTTGGATTCGAGACTCCTTCGGATCTCCTTCGGAACTTGTTCGGATCTCCTTCGGATCTCGTTCGGTTAGAAGCGAACGAGCTCCGAAAGAGATCCGTGTAAGATCCTTAGAAAATCCAATAGAGTATCGAAGCAATATCAAGCTTAACTACTAGCAATCCTAAGCCAAACCCAAAGGAAATACAATCCAAATTAGTTAAGGTCTTAGGTAAATCACTTCATATTAAATCCTACAATTCCCAGGTTCTTTATACAGGATTTACAAAAGGGACATGCAAGTCATTCAGATAAAAGGCCGCAGTTATCATTACCCATTCTATCAACCAACCCTCACCACTTCATCCACTTGCTCTAACAACTCCAGCTGATGTGTCACAAGCAGAACTGTAACTGCTGGGAACTCTCGCTTTAAATTATCTAAAATCAATCTTGCGCTACTTCTATCGATCCCTGCTGTAGGTTCATCGAGGATTATCAACTCAGGAGATTGAATAAAGCTTTGTGCTAACAACAGCTTCTTTCTTTGTCCCCCACTTAAGGTGACTCCTTTTTCACCTATCCAAGTCTGAAGTTTTTCCGGTAATTGAGTGTACCATTCTTTAAGATCTACCAAGTCAAGGATATGTTCGATTTCAGCTTCTGAGTACTGAAGGAAATTTTCCTGAATAGTTCCTGTCAGAAGATTGGCATTTTGGCTCATGTAAATACATTGAGGAATGGGTAGCTTCTGTATGGGGGAGCCATTCCACGTCATGCTTCCAGAGGCTTGGTATTCGGGATAGAACAGGCTGTTTAATAAGGTCGACTTTCCAACCCCAGTTGGTCCAACTAAAGCATGCCATTTACCTTTTTGAAGCTTGAAATTTAATGTTGGAAAAGGATGCGGTTCATTCGGTATTTTAGCTGACCAATTAGTTAATTCCAAACTATTCAATTCTGGAAGACTTGTAGAGATATCTATAGCTTTTGGAGTCTCTAGCAGCTTATCGATCTGTTGTACGTTGGCCTTTAATTCCTTGTTAATTGCCTTTTGGAAGAACAATAGTTCAGCAAGCTCAGTAAGTGCCAGAATTCCCAAGAAGATACCGGTACTGACTTGAACAGATTCACCGGCAGAACTAAAAAGAAACAACAGATTGATAGCCAACAACGTGAATAATAGACCTGATACTTGCTGTAAGGCAATAGCCTGCTTACGGATCTTGTTATTCAGCTTGTGCAATTCTTTACTCTGGCTTTGTTGCTGATCTATCGCGAATGCTGTCAATTGAAGTTTCTTGATTTCAATGGAAGCTTCTAAGGTCTCCAGAAGCTGTTTTTTCTGTTCTCTTTTAATCTCCTGCGCCTTTTGGTGAAGCGTTTTGTTTTTCCTTAGCAATATCGTTGGGACAAGGAAAAAAGCAATTGCCCAATATGCAACGTAAATAAGGGCAAAGCTGATGGCATAGTCCCATAATATGACACCTGCAAGAACAGAGCTAACCAGAAAAGCGATAAAAGGGAAGAACCAAAGCAATAGAAAATTGGATAAGGCCTGTATTCCTTTAAGGCTTGTATGGGCAATTTCAGAATGGTCATGAACTTGCTTTTCATAGTAGGGTAGAGCGCCTAGATTCTTGAAAATGTGTAGCTGCAAGTATTGCTCTAGGCCAAGCATCGTCTTATGGTTTCTTGTTTTATCAAAGTATTTAGTTGCCGTTCTGACAATGGCAATAAAGCGAATGATAGAGGAAGGGAATAAATAAGAGAAGGTGCTATTGCCCGTAGCAAAAACTATGGAACAAACGACTAAAAACCAACCAG
Source organism: Sphingobacterium lactis (assembly GCF_051951495.1). Taxonomy (GTDB): domain Bacteria; phylum Bacteroidota; class Bacteroidia; order Sphingobacteriales; family Sphingobacteriaceae; genus Sphingobacterium; species Sphingobacterium lactis_A. The sequence goes on from NZ_JBNHAS010000003.1 coordinate 423,257, forward strand.
CAACTGTAGGAAGAGCAATAAAGGAAATGCTCCAGATAATGGCGAGTATTAGGCCAATGATCCAAGATGTACGGTTCTTGTGCAGGAAATATTGTAGGATATGTCTAATCATGAAAAATGGATTTGACTACCTAACGATAGTTCCAATTGGAAATCTGCTAATTCTTTTACGGATGTTTGATGCGTAGCGAGAATGACTAATTTAGTTTTGGAGAGTTCCTTTAATTTATGAAAAAGCACCTCTTCGGATTGCGCATCCAGATTTGCAGTTGGTTCGTCTAATAGTAAAACTGGTTTTTGCTCAGCTAATAATCTGGCAAATCCTAACAGCTGTTTTTGACCGGCTGAAAGCTGTATCGCATTATTTGTTAGTTTAACATCCAGGTCCCATTGGTTGCTTGTTAGCACCTGTTGAAAGCCAGAGAAATTTAAGAGTTCAGTCCATTCTTTCGCTGATAAATCTTGATTTAATGCGATGTTTTTTCGGATAGTATCTGTGAACACAAAAGTGTGCTGGTTAAAATAGCCCGTATTCTTTAATAACCATTCTTCAGTTTCCTCCTCTGAATAATTATCCAATGTAATTGTCCCAGAACTTGGATTCAAATATCCTGTCAGCAGTTTTAACAAAGTTGATTTGCCCGATCCGGATATACCTTTTAACCAGACCAAGCCTTTATTTGGCAAGTCGAAATTTAGGTCTTGCAACACCATCTGGCCTTGCCTTTGATATTGGAAAGATAGATTCTGGACATAGATATTGGAGAACATGCTGTTTTCTATTAGTTCTTTGGAGGATGTAACAGTAGGAAATGATTGTTCCTTAATAATTTCATAAGCTTGCTCAGCAACTGCTATCGCTTTATTGCGATCATGATAGGCACTAACAAATTTCCTGAGGTAAACATAATAAAAGGGTGTTAACATCAAAAGGAACATGGCATTTCCAAAATGATAGCCAGCACCTCTTTCGTGAAAGGGTAAATAATCCAGTAAACTTAATCCTAAATAGAGCGCAACGATGGCAATACTGAAGGTAATAAAGAACTCCATCAAAGTAGAAGATAGCATAGCCACATGCATAACTTTCATATTTGCCTCATTTACCTCAGTGCTTTTTTCCTGAATGAATTCTTCTTGTTGTTTTAGCTTTCCTAAATTCTGAATACTGGTTATGGATTGAATTCTATTGTAGAAAACGGAAGAATATCGTAAGAATAGCTGAATATTTTTCTGATGAATGGACTCTGCGCCATAACCCACGGCAATCATCTGAAGGGGAATCAACAGTAAGGAGAGCAGCAATATTCCCCCAACAATGGGATCAATATAAAAGAAAACCAAGATGAGAGCCCCACTTACCAGAACAGAGGCAATACCAGTTGGGATAAAGTTGCTAAAGTAAGGTTTAGTGTCTTCCAACAAATCGCTATAAATATGAACAGCCTCACTTGGTTTCACCTGTTGGTTGTTCAAGCTGGCCTGCAAGAAATCTGCTTGCATGGAGAGCATAGATTTCTCTCCTGCCAGTTCATTATAAAGCTGGCTGAAATAATTGAAAATATAGCGGAGAATTACGGCGACCACAGCAAGGTATAGGTAATACGCTTCTATTGTCTTATTCAACCAAAGGTGTAAGAATTGAGAAATCGAAAAAGCGAAGGCAACAAAACATATAGATCCCAAAAGGGTAAATATTGCCCCTAAAATCCAATACTTTTTTATGCTAGCAATATATGAATGCAACCACTCTTTTGATTCTTTAAGCATCAATATCGTTTCTTTTCTTAAGAAGGTTTGGTAAGAGACTTCCTGCAAGAATTCCGAATACAGCTCCTGATATTAATGCAGTAGCCATTCCTAGTACACCTAAGAAGGCGAAGAATAGGAGGGAGCCAATGACCAGGAATATTAAATTCAACACAATACGGGATAATATTTTCATAATGTTTAGTGTTTATTGACGTATTTCTGTTTTCCTTTAAATACGCGATAAGCAAATAAATTATACCAAAGTACCATAGGCATACATAAACCTACTCCAATCACCAAAAAGCGAATACTGCTTGGACTAGGGGATGCTGTATTTTCTATTAACACCTCCGGACTAATATAAGGGAACATAAATAATCCTAGACCTATAACTAATAATAAATCTATCATTAATGCAGCATAAAAGGTGGCTACATGTTGTTGTACTTTCTTAAAGCTGTAATAAGAATACATGAATATCAAGACCATGTAAATCAATACCGCAACTGCAATAAGAGCAATGGCACGCTCCTTACTAAAGCTGATTAATATGGCATCTTTTTGCAGCAACATCCATAAGCTGATGGAGAAGATGATAAGGAATGAAACAATCAACCATCTGCTGAATAGAACAGCCTTTTTCTTCACGCGTCCTACCGACTTCATGTATTGCCAGTTCATTCCATTAATCCCATACATCAAAACCAATAATAGTACAATACAAGTGTTCATGATGACATGATTAACTACTGCAGGGTTCAAGAAACTACAGATAATATTGGCGAAGATTAGGCCTTGAGGGAGTACAATCATCCAGCTGGACAGAAAAAACAGATAGCGCCAATATTGGGCAAATTGTCTTTTAGTTCCTTGAAACTCCATGCTGACAGCTCTAAGGAAAAAGCCGAACAGCATGATGTAGAGATAAATATAATGATCGGGCAATACGGTAGAATAAACACCAGGGAATGCGCCCCAGAGCATAGTCCCGATTAAGATAATCCAGCTTTCATTTCCATCCCAACTCGATTGTACGATGGAAACCAAAACACGTTGATCCTGAATATTTCCTTGAAAGGGTAGCATAATTCCCAATCCTACGTCATAACCATCCAACATCAAATAGAATGTCAATGCAAATCCGATCAATGCTAATGCTATATAAATTTCAATTGTCATATCGCTTTTTCTTATTGGATTATTTTAAACCTACTCTAACCTGTTTTTGGAAATACCGTAAATACATAATGATGGCAAATGCATAAATCAGAATGATCATAGATAGGGTTATTGCAACCTGTTTTTCTGTAAGCATGCTATAGGCTTCGTCTGTCCGTAAAAGGCCATAGACCACAAATGGTTGACGACCGATTTCTGCTGTTAACCAACCACAGACAATAGCAACAAAGCCAATAGGAGACATATATACCGCAAACTTCTGTAGAAATTTACTGGTAAAAAAGGTCCCTCGGACTCGTGCAAATAAACCTGCAAATACAAATATGTATATTAGAATAGCAATGAAAAACATGATACGAAACGTGTAAAAGATCGTATTGACAGGAGGTTGATTTTCAATTGGAACATTATTCAATCCTGGGATTGGTTTGTTAGGATCCTTATTAATCAATAGCCCTCCAAGCTTAGGAATTCCGAATTGCCAGTTGTTTTTCTGTTCCTTTTGGTTGGCATCAATGGCAATCAGCCAATCGGCACTTTCATCGTTGAAATGGCCTTCTAGAGCTAATAATTTCCCGGTCTGTCCACCCTCAAGTCCAATTAATAATGCCGTCTCATCCCCAACATAAAGTTGAAAGGGAATGAGGATTGTCAAGAAAACCATAGCCTGATTGAATACCCGGCGATGTATATATACATCTCTTTTTTTCAAAAGATAATAAGCAGATACCCCATTAACCACCAAGGTGCTGGTCAAGGCTACACCCAATACAATATGAAGTAATCGAATGACAAAAGATTTATTAAAGATGATGGCCATCCAATCTTTGGGAAGGAATTGACCATTGACAAACTCATAGCCTTCTGGTGTCTGCATCCAGGAGTTGGCACTCATAATCCAAGTCATGGACATCAGAGTCCCCAGGGCAACCATACAAGTAGCTAAAAACATGACCTTTTTACTTACTCGCTTGCCTGCATAAAGCATGATGCCAATAAATCCTGCCTCCAAGAAAAAGGCAGTTATGACCTCCATACTGATGATGACACCTAATATTGGGCCTACAGCATGTGCATATCGAGACCAATTGAGCCCAAACTCAAAGGTCATAACTGTACCACTAACAATACCTAAACCAAAGCCTACAGCAAAGATCTTCTTCCAAAAATTGTATAGCTTTATATAGGCCTCGTTCTCTGTTTTCAAGTACCGGTAATACCAATAGACCAACCAAAAGGATAATCCAATGGAGATGGATGGGAATAGAATGTGAATTGCTGCTGTAAAACCAAATTGCCAACGGGACAACAACTCAACGGCTAATAATTCCATGTGATGTATTTCGTTTATTTTAACCTTTTGTATTCATTTGCATTATACTACTGATACTGATAGCCTCCGTAATGTTTTACAGGACTCCATGCTGGGATAACCTCAAGCTTCTTTGTTGTTAAACCTGGAAACTGCTCATCGGCATATACAATCTTCCCATCAACGATGGTCAGGTTTGATTTTAATTCCTTGATTTTACTTTCATCGATACTGAAATAATCCTCATCTAGAATGGCTAAATCCGCATAATATCCTTTTTTAAGAAGTCCCTTCTCATTTCCTTGTTTTATAAGCTCATAGCCTCCTTTAGTCAACAACTGTAAGGCTTGTGCTCTAGATAATCTATGATCGGGACTTAATATTTCTGTATCACCTACTGTCTTGCCTGATACTAGCCAATGCAAGGCTATCCAAGGATTATAAGAAGATACACGAGTAGCATCTGTTCCTAATCCAAGTGGAATCCCCATCTGTAAGATCTTATGAATTGGAGGGGCTTCATTCGCAGCTTTCTTGCCATAACGACGGATGAAGTTTTCTCCTTGAAAGGACATCCTGTTCTGAATGGCAATACCACCACCCAATGCTTTGATACGCTTAAGATTTGCTTCACTAACCGTTTCAGCATGGTCAATAAACCAAACTAAATCATTTAAAGGGTTCTCTTCGTTTACAGCTTCTATGACATCCAACATACGGCCGATGGTTTGATCATAGGTAGCATGCAGTCTAAATGGCCATCTATTATTCACCAATAATCGAATGACTGGAAGCAATTGTGTTTCCATGGAATCCGGCAATTCTGGTCTTGGGAAAATAAAGTTTTCAAAGTCTCCGGCATCTGAAACAATATTCTCTCCAGCACCTGCCACATAATAATCCCTTGGAATGGCTGTAGCTTTAGGATGAATACCCACATCAACCATACCGACCCATTTCGTATAATCGTTTAGTTCTTGCCCTTTCTTTTGCGCAAATAAGTAATGCGGAAGTCTTAAGGTAATTTTTCCTTGATCATTTAATTCGTCAGTAATGCTGTAATCATCTGGATAATTTTGAAAACCACCTCCTGCATCCATTACCGAGGTAATCCCTAATCGGTTTAACTCGGTCATATATTGTAAAGTGGAGTTAATTTTTTCTTCTTTACTAAGCTCTGGAAGCTTGCCTAAAGTAGAATACAGGATAAATGCATTAGGTTCTGCAAATAGCATCCCTGTAGGCTTTCCATCTTTATCTTTTTCTATTAAACCACCGATTGGGTTCTCCGTATTTTCATCAAGCTTGAGGGCTTTAATACCTGCCTTATTGAGATAAGCTTTTCCATATAGGTACAACACAAAGGTCGGTACATCACCAGTTGCCGCATTGATTTCTTCTAATGTGGGATCTCTTTGTTCCTTGAATTGAAAAGGAGACCAACCGCCAACCACTCTCACCCATTGGTCTTTTGGAGTTCGTTGAGCCTGTTCTTTTAATAATTGTAATGCTCTATCCAAGCTTTTAACACCATCCCATCGCAATTCACTGTTGTAAAAACGACCGGCACGAATCACATGGGCATGAGAATCAAATAGTCCAGGAATAACAGTCTTGCCTTTGGCATCGATGACTTTGCTATTCTTTCCTTGGTTTTTCTTGATCTCCTGGTTGGAACCCACAGCGATGATTTTATTGCCCTTTATAGCAATAGCCTCAGCAACTGTATAGTCGTTTTCCATGCTATGAACTTTCGCATTATGAATAACCAAATCGGCTTTTTCCTGAGCATATAAATTCGAACTAAGGCTACTAACTGTTAGCAGACTCGTGAGTAATAGTAAATGTCGGATGCTTTTTTTCATATGTGATTTCGTTTTGAATAGATTTGATTATTTGATAGCTATATGTGTTGTTTTTATTCGCTTGTACTCTTAACAGTCATTATTCTCTTGTACATTAATTTATTCGGCTGAACTTTATGATTTGTGTGCATGAAACGTATGAGGTCTGCTGCTAATGAGGCAAGACTTAACTCGACGTTTTATTGCTCATAAGTTATTTTTTAAACAAAATGATTAAGCAAAATTGCTTGCTTAAAATTATTAGCGTGAAATCTATTGCGTTAAACAAAATGTTGAACTTGAAATCAAGTGATTTTCAATGATCGTTTGTTTTTCTTGCTGAAAATAAGGAAATATCTAATTATTTCTCGTGTTTAAACACCTATTTATTATTATTAATATTTTTTCAAATAATTATCTTGCTTCAATGGGTTTAAATGCAGATTTTCATTTGCGTAATTTTTTTGAATCATTTTGGGGAAATAATGAAATGTTACAAAACAATAGTTTTCGCCATTTGGATTGGCTTTACAAAATATGGAAAAAACAAAAGGATCTCTATATGGATGAGATCCTTTTGTTATTGTCAAGTTTTTTATTTTAAAAAATCTTTTTCTTGCCAAGAAGGGTTAGGATATTTATAAAAACCCTCACCAGATTGTTGGCCTAATTTTCCTTTATTGATTAAATCGGATTTCATTTTTTTGGCAATAAATGTGGTTAAATCACCTGGAATATTTTGCACAACATTGTAATTGGTGTTCATGCCATTTAGATCTAAAATTGCCATTGGTCCAAAGGAGGCACCAGTTGCAATCATCCATGTTTTATCAATTGTTTCAGGATCAGCCACGTCATTTGCCCAAAGAGCAAGTCCAGCGATTAATAGAGGTATTAATAGGCTGTCTAACACATATCCTGACTTTTCTTTTTTGAGCTCAATTGGCAGCATATTTATGGTCTTCGCAAATTCAACAATTTCTGCATAGATCAAAGGATTTGTTTTATTTGATGCCATTATTTCCACAGTATTCCGAATCATTATATGATTAGCAAAATGAAAATTGATAAAGCGCGTAGGATCAGCTACAAATTTATTTAATTGGCTAGGCAAAAAGGTAGATGAATTGCTGGCGAAAATGGTATGATCGGGTGCATATTCTGAAGCCTTTTGCCAAAAGTCTTTTTTAATTTCTAAGCTTTCTGGAACAGCCTCAATTATTAGATCTGTATTAGCGATGGCATTCTTTAAATCAGTTGTATAAGAAAGCTTGTTCCTGGTATTTTTAACTTGTTCTTCTGAAGCTTTCAAATTCGTTTTATACTCCTCCGCCAAAGTGTTAAATCTAGATTTTGCCTTATCTAAAGATTCTTCGCTTACATCATAAACTGTTGTTTTATATCCTGAATAGGCTGCTTGAACAGCTATTTGATAACCTAGTACACCACTACCTGCTACAACCACATTTTTGATTTTTCTTTTAGAAGGATCTGCTTTAGGTACACTCAGAAAATTCTTTTGTTGCCAAGCAGGGTTTGGATAGTGATAAAATCCTTCTCCAGTTGATACGCCAAGCTTGTTCTGGTCAATAAATTCTTTTTTTAATCTATCTAGTATGGGCTTGTCCTCCTTTTTCCCATTTTCTACTTGTATTTTATAAATATTGTACGGGGTAGTTAACCCAACAATATCGTATAATGCCATAGGTCCATAAGGAGAGCCTGTCCCTAACATCCAGGTTTTATCAATTGTATTAGGGCTCGCATAATCACCAATCCACAATTGCATGGCAGCATTCAAGAATGGGTTGAGCAATGAATTCAGCACATATCCTGGAATTTCTTTTTTAAGTACAATTGGAACCATTCCAATATGCTTTGCAAAGTCAATAATCTTTTCTTTTACTAAAGCATCCGTGCCTGGATGTGACATTATCTCTGCAGTATTTCTTAACCATATCTGATTCCCAAAATGAAGATTAAGGAATTTTTCTGGCCGACCCGTAGATAATGCAAATTGACTCGGCAATAAAGTGGAGGAATTACTGACAAAAATGGTTTTTTCGGCGGCCAGCTTAGAAATTTTTTTATAAAACTCGGTCTTTATTTTAATGTCCTCTGGGATTGCTTCAATTAATAAATCTGCATTTTTTATTGCTTCTTTTAAATCAGAGGTATAATGAAGGTTCTTTTCTACTTTAGAGATTTGATCTTTACTTGCATTTAAATCTTTTTTGTAGTTTTCAGCTAGGCTGTTAAACTTTTCTTTGGCATTGTTTAACACCTCATCATTAATGTCGTAAATAGTTACTTCAAATCCATGATAAGCAGTTTGAAATGCAATTTGATACCCCAATACGCCACTTCCAGCAATTGTTACTTTTTTTATCTCATTCATATTAAAATGGTATTAAAGTTTGTAAAATTCTGGATTGAATGCTTCTTTTAAATTGTGCGGCTCCTTTCTTTTTCTGTGATTTAAGTCATGTCGGGTACTTGAAGAGGTTACATATGCCGATTGTCGAGTTCGTTGGAGATTCCCAATAGGCGAATTCTCTTCAAGGGTTCGAAATGGTGTGAATGATAAATTTTCCATTACCTCGAAATTGCCATCATGTGGTACTTCTTGTTTGGGAATTTTAATTTTTGCAACAGTTCGGAATGGTGATAATTCCTGTGGCCATTCTTCTGTGAGATCGTTAATTGGCATCTTCTTTAAATCATTACATAATTGAATTTGTAATTCGAAAGTTAGATCTTGTTTCGAGATTTCTTTAATAATACCTTTTCTATAAGGCCAGTCCTCACTTTCTATATCGATTTGTTTATCAACAATCGCGTTTTTAGTAAGATCAGTTGGAACAATACGAACCTTAGCAATATATTCCCCATGTCGTACAGCTCCCATACTATAAAACTCATAGAGAAAACTATTAATGGAAGGAATTTTTTCAAATGTCTTTAATGCTCCCAATTCTTTTAATGCTTCGAAATTTGGAAAAGCTTTTTTATTCTCAGTTACCCATAAAGCGGCAAACTCTAATTTTCCAAGAGCACCCTTTTCAAAAAAATCCGTAAGCTTTAAGAATAATTTTGATATAAAAACATAATGTTCCGCACTGTTACAAAAGAAAACCGGATTATTTATGAGATTAAAATCAACATTTGTAGAACTTTCTTCAGCAGGAGCTAATTTGGGCCCTTGAATACCAAATATTTTTAAAGCGAATCCTTGAGCATTTCCGCTAAGTTTATCTGGTAAAACACGAGATGATCCATTGGAAAATCGAACTACAGCTTCATAGTTTCCTGGATTTGCATAAATGCCTTGGGAAAGCTCTTCAGGTAAATTATTTAAGATTTCAACTTCTGCTTTCAACACGGCATATCCATTGGCATGTGCATCCCGAGTATGATGTTTTATGTTGCTTAATTCCGGTGTATTTCGAATATAATCGACAATATCCTTATTGATCTTTGCTATGTATTCATCAAAATTTTCAGGAATTTCTTCGAGTTCATAGCTATATTTTATATAATTACTCATAATTTTTCGAATTAAAATTTATAATTCACAGATCCATTTTAAGGCAGAAATACTTGGAATAAAGCAGTATTCTCCACCTTTTACTATATTAAATGTAGAAAGACCATGATATCTTTTTACCAATGGATCAGCAGGCATGGTGAATAAACCTTCTTTGTCTTGCACCCCTATTAAAGGATCTTTTTCTTGACCTAAATTCTGCGAGTTTCCATCATTGGCCCATTGTTTCAATAAAAACTCTAAGGTTCCCATAGCATTTGCGCTTATACCCATGAAATATTGTCCTCGCTCTTTACCATCATCTTTTGTGACATTTAATGGAACTATATCACCGAAGGTTACACTACGTCGAATTATACGATGTAGACGTTCGTCTTCTAAAACAAATGTTTTTGAATCTCTTGGGTTCATTCTACGGATATGAGAACTGAAAGGACATTTTTTTCCGTATTCATCACCTTTAAATGAGAAGTCATTGTTTTTTTCGGGATTATCCCCCAATTCTTTATCATCCTTTTCAGGAGTTAATACCAATGGGGCTCCGCTTTTCCACCTTCCAACCATTTTTGCGCCCAACAATTCGGCCTCTTCTATTGAGCTGCTGTTTTCTAATAGGTATTTATTAAAATCAGCAACTTGACTTTGATACTTTCTGAATATCATAAAGGATCCATTTTTACCCAATATTTCGGGTTGAGGATAGGGCTTAATTATATCGCCTTCACCAGGATATCCTAAAATAAATTCACCAGCCTTTATTGGCCTGTCAAAGCCCTCTGGAACTTCTATTCCACTACCCTCAACCTCTGGGTTGCTAATACCATCACGATATCCAAAAACATTTTTCACCTCCTCAGTTGCTCCAAAGTCATGACTGATCAATAAGCTTAGTCCGGCTCCTTTTTGGAGTTGTGACTTGAACTCTTCCAATTTACTTTTCCAATCTTCCTCATTATTGGAAATAACAGCTGCAGCAATATGGATATTTTGATTTTTAAAATCTTTCTCCCAGTGCTTAGGATCATTGACTCCGATATCATTCATAAAGAGCGCCCTTTTAGCCATACCTTCTTTAAAGGAATCAGGAAATGAATCTAAAGAATCTTGAGGAACACCAATTTGTTCTAGACCGTTATATGTGAAGGTCAAGAAAACAGAGGCACCATCATTCTTATGCCAATCTTTTGCAGAGTTAATTAATGGAATTAAGTCTTTTAAAGTTTTTTTAGCTTCATCAGCATCTTTTATTTGCAATAAGGCAACTGTTCCAAAGTACGGAATGGGACGGCTTCGTAAAACTAATGCTTGAATTTCATCTAATTCAATACTTACTTTATTGGGGTTGAAAAGTCTCTTTAAAAATTCTAGTGCCATATTCTTCTATTTATCTCAATAATTATTTTTCAATTTGATTAGCTTCATCTATCGCTTTATTCAAACCGGTAATGATTTTGTCATTCCTTCGAATATCATTTACAGTTAAATGTGGAACTCCAACATACCAACCTGTAGCTGTAACTTGATGATCTAATATGAATTGTTTTACACTTGGATCTTTAATACCTGGCCAACCTTCTACGTTTCCAAAGATGATGTCCATTAATTGAGGAATTTTAGTTGCAAAATCGTCTATGTATGCATCCCAATCACCATCATACGCTGTACAAAATAGAATCTTGCTGTCATTGTCTAATAAAACTATTCGAAGATCATGTAACGTTCCTACTTTTGTTGCACCTTTAAGGTTTCCATTGGCAATTTCCATTATCTTCTTCAGATTCTCTGCCCCGCCTGGTTTTAGATTAGCAATCGCAGTTAACTCTGAAACACGTCCTGACCGAAGTCCCTTTTTCCCCGCAGAGGTGGTAGAATGATCATAGCCATCATCAATTCCTTCTGAGAAATTAGCTTTAATAAGCTCTGCTGTTAATTTGATGTTTTCGAATACGCTCATGATTGTTTGTTTTAAATGATTGTTTGTTTTTTGGAATAATTATGCAAAAACTTATCGTTGATAAGCCTTTGCTTCTATTTTGGATTATAGAACAAGAATTTATTAAATAGTAATAGTGTGTTGACTGGAGATGACAAATGGAATGTCTCTACCTTCTAATAAAGAACATCAGATGTAGAAAATTGTTTTCAGGTAATCGTGTGAAGATTAGATGATGGGGAAATAAAAAGAAGCGCTATTTATAAATAAAAGAGTTGATTTTACCTCCTTTTAATTTCTTTCCCTTTGATATCAAAGTCGATGAACAGGTTTTTTCTATCGGCATTAATGGAAGAATACCAATGACTATCTTCAAACCCTGCAACACTCATGTGGTTAAAATAAATGTGTTCTGACGCCTTGCCGCCTTCCATACCTTTCGCCTCATTTATCATATAATCATGAATTTTCTTGGCCACTGAAAACTTAAGCTCATCCAATGGGAATAGAAAGCTTTTTAAATCAATATTTCCTGTAATCTTTACTGGGTTTGGACCCTGCCATTTGCCATTAAAGTATACATAGTTGTCAATGTTTTCGGGTTTATTAGGATCTTGAAGCTGAACAGTTATTCGCCCTCCTTGGAAATCATAAAAGTACAATGATTGATATAGCATCAATTTTTTACCTGGAAACTTTGCTTGCAGTTGCTTTTGTATTGCATCTAACTTTTCCTCAGATTCATAGATGCTTGTGGTTGGTTGATTGTCGGTCCTTGTGCTATAGCTAAAGGTACTTGTTGATGATTCCGTATAACTGCTCGAACTGCTAACCTTATCCTCGTCTTTTGGTTTTTCAACAGTCGAGTTGGGTTTAGGATTCAATGTTTCTTCATAGCTCTGCTTAATCTGCTGGCAAGAAGATAGAAAATAGAATAGAATGAGTAAATAGGTAAATCGACTGTTAATTACCATAAAGTTCAATTTTAGTAAGATCTTGTTGGTCGTAAATGATATTTACTTCTTTTCCTGCAACTAAGTTTTGCATGCTTGACATGTTGGAAAATTTCTTTAATTCGGCTTGTACTGTTTTTCCTTTGTGCTCAAAGGCCACAGTAACTTGTACAATACTAGGCTGAGCTATATCAAAATTTATAGTTTGTCTAGGCACTATTTTCGCTACTGCTGTTTTGCCATATAACAATAACTTTTCAGATAGTTGTTTGGGTCTAGTCGCTAAACTTATGAACTGAAGCAGCAAGAATAGAAGCCATGCTAAAATGGCCACCAGGATGAATGGATGGAAAAAGCTGAGATACCGCCATCCTTGGCCTTGACTCTCTATTACATGCCCAACTATAAGAAGAGCGCTTGGGGCTATTATTAATAAAAAAAGTGTAAGAGTAGCATTCCTGATATATTTATAATCCCAATTTGTCCTTGCTTCCTCAAGGGTAATCAAAGGATTTTCTACATCTTCATCAACCATTAGGGCAATTGCTTTGCCTACCTTATAGCGTTTTTCCTCAGGTTTGGTATCTAGGAATTGAAAATTCTTCTGTACAGTTGAACCAACCAGGTTATTGAATTCTACGTCTATGCTCAGCATTTCAGTATTTTTGATTTCTTGTATGATGCTGCAGCTTTTTATTTCCCCCCGCAGTCTTTTGCCTCGCTGGGTAACTTGTGAGAGATGTCTTTTGTGTCGTAATAAGTTTAGCAGTGATTTCTTGGCAAAAGTCAAAAGGAGACTAATCCATAGAAAAAGACCTAAAAATAAATAGATGAATGCTGCGGTTGCTGAGGTTTCATAGCCGTATTTCCACCCTTCTTGGTAGTAGTGGATAAATACAAATAACCCAAATATTAGAATAAAAAGTACAGCAAAAGTATAGGATACTGAATTAAAAATAGCTTTAGAAAAAGAGTTGGAGTTTTGCATGCTATTTTTCTTTCTAATTTAAGAAAATTTTCCTAAACAATAAGATTGAACTTTTTGTGACACTTAATCTAAAACAGATTTAATCTAATCATTTGCATATTTAATTAATCAGTTTTAAAAGAGATATGCATTAAGGAAAAGACGTCTTGCTTATTAAGGTAATACGCTAATTTTGTTTAGTTTTGCGTTTTTACGGATAACCAGAATCCCTTTGATGCACAACTATTTCATATTATCAGATGAAGAGCTTTTTGACCTGATTAAGAATGAGGATGAGTTGGCATTTTCTGAACTTTACAATCGTTATAAGCGTCCAATGATTGGTTTAGCGCTAAAGAAATTAGATGATGAAGAGGTCGTTGAAGATATTGTACACGATTTATTCGTCAAGTTCTGGATTAATAGGGCGACTATTCAAATCACGAATTTTAAGTCTTATATCTATCGAGCCCTTCGTAACAAGGTGTTGGATTATATTGCTCACTTGGTTCATGAGCGGAAATACTTGGACTCTCTTATCGACTTTGAAAAAGATTATACTCAAGGGTCTGATTTCGCTATACGTGAAGAACAGTTTCTTCAGGAATTGGATAAGTTGATGATTCATTATTCCCCACAGGATAACCTTATCCTCAAAATGCGTATGCAAGGCTATAGCAATACCGAAATTGCTGAGCATTTAGGTCTATCAGAAAAGACCGTACGCAACAAATACAGTCTAATAACCAAAGCTTTAAGTGGAAAGCTTAAAATTCTTACAGTTTTTTATTTTTTCTAAGGGACAATTGAAATTTAGAATCGTCTTAGTTCTGAATGTAACCAAAATGTAATCCTTGGATTAACAAACCATTAATCAATGAACATTGACAAGAATCGTTTGGATCGTTATCTAAAGGGAGAATCATCTCCCGAAGAGCAGCAACTAATTGAAGCATGGTATGCACAATTGGGGGCGGATACTCCATTGGATGAAAAAAAGGTAGATCGTATCAGCATGCGCCTAGATCAACGTATGCAAAAAGAAGGAGTACTTACTGATATTCCTGTTAAGAAACTATCAACAAGAAAGTCTTTACGTTTTTGGTATGCATCAGCTGCGGCAGCTGCTCTATTGGTATTTGGAATTTATTTCTTCAGCCAGAAACATGAGAGTAATACTCAAAAAGATCTGCTTGCAGATATAAAGGCTCCCCAAGGCACCAATGCCGTGATCGTTTTGGGAGATCAGCGTGAAGTGGAGCTTGATAAATTAAAGAACGGTGATACTATACATGCTGATGGATATCAGGTTTATAGAAATGATAATGGTGAAATAACGTATAAAGTATCCAATGCTGAAGGTCAGGTTGTTTACAATACGGTTCGAACAAAAGCCGGAGGGATGACCTCTGTTCAATTGGCAGATGGTTCTAAAGTATGGGTCAACTCCAATTCTGAATTAAAATATCCGATATCCTTTGCCAATAATCAAAGGGAAGTAGCTTTGGATGGAGAAGCTTACTTTGAAATCGAAAAAGATGCTACTAAACCTTTCTATGTCAAAGCTAAGGAGCATACTATAAAGGTATTAGGAACAAAGTTCAATGTTCAAAATTATACTGGAGATTATAAATCCACATTATTAGAAGGAAAAATAGCACTAACAAATAAAGCAACAGCGCTAGGGGAAGAAGTGGACTTGGTATTTCCAGTCCAATTGCGACCAAACCAGAGTTACGATGGAAATAGAATAATCTTTGAGGAAGATGCCACTAGGGCGATCGACTGGAAAGAAGGATATTTTGATTTTTCCAACACAACTCTGGAATTGGCTGCAGTTAAGCTGAGCAATTGGTATGCTGTTAAAATTAAAGTTGACGGAGCATTAAAGAATAGACGTATCTATGCTCAAATTGACCGTCAGCGAAGTTTAAAGGATGTTTTAGAAACAATCAATACCGTAATTCCAATCAAATACGAATGGAATAATAATGAAGTTTTAATCACTAACCTTAAATAATAACCATTATAAAAATGAATGCAGGATTACAAGTAGGAACCTTAAAAGGTTCCCTAAAAGCTCTGTTGTCTTTTCGAAAAGCAGTAATTGGAATTGGTTTATCATTTCTAATGCTGATTAGTATTCATGCTTTTGCACAAAATGTTACTCTAAAGGAACAAAACTCAAGCATTGAACGCGTCCTTGAAAAGATAAAAAAGGAGCATGGATTGGATTTCATTGGCGATATGAACCTATTTAAAAGAGCCAAACCCGTGTCTATTCAAGTAGAGAACAGACCAGTTCAAGAAGTCTTGAATCAGTTAAGCAAAGGCCAACCTTTTGAACTGATTCTTAGTAAAAAAACCATTTATTTAAAAGAGAAGCAACAATTAGGGAACAGAAATGAAGGCCCTAAAGGAAGCTATTTTACATTGGTGGGTACTGTTACTGATGCTAACAATAAACCGATTGAAGGAGTTACTGTAAAATTAATGAACTCCTCCAATTGGGCGAGTGTCACCAGTGACGATGGTTCTTATGCCGTTGAAGCATTTGATAATTCCCAAATTCATTTCAGCATGCAAGGCTTCGAATCTGTTACGGTAAATGTGGCTGGAAAAAGACACATTAATGTGCAGTTGAAAGAAAGAAATATTGCCATTGAAGAGACCGTAATTACTGGGTATTCCCGCAGATCAAAAGAATCTTATACTGGGGCTTCAACGACAATAACACGTAAGGATTTAGAGAAATTTAATAATAGAAACATTCTTAGTGTTATCGAAAGTTTAGATCCTTCATTTAAGATACATGAAAACAATGCTCAAGGATCCAATCCTAATAACATTGCCGATATCACTGTTCGGGGACAAAACATGGTGTCTGGATCAAGTCTAGGTTCTAGTGAAAGAGGTCGTTATGCTGTCAACTCTCCATTGGTAATTATTGATGGATTTGAATCGAGTATGGAACGCTTATACGATATGGATCCCAACCGTATTGAATCCATTTCTATTTTAAAAGATGCTACAGCAACTGCTCTTTATGGATCTAGAGGTGCAAACGGTGTTTTGGTTCTAGAAACACGCTTGCCTAAAGATGGTAAGTTTACCATCTCCTATTCACAGCAGCCTTCTACTTCTATAGTTGATCTATCTGACTACAACTTAATGAATGCGATGCAGAAGTTGGAATACGAGAAGCTTTCAGGATTGTACCACAGTGAATCGACCAATACCTTGCTAAACTTGCAGTCCATTTACCAACATCGCTATCAGGAAGCAGCAGCTGGTGTAAATACCGATTGGATTCATCAACCTGTTCAATCTAAGACTTCTCTTGCACACAGTATTCGTGTTGAAGGGGGTAATGATCGCGTGCGTTATAGCATTGATGGAAACTATGGCGATACGAAAGGGGTAATGAAAGAGTCTGGAAGACAACGTGCAGGAGCCGGATTTAACTTACTATACCGTATTGCAAATAAGTTATCCTTTAGAAATTTAGCCTCCTTTTCGAATGTTAAAGCTTATAACTCCCCTTATGGAGAGTTAAGCGCATATTCCAGAATTAACCCTTATTACCGTATTTATAATGAAGCCGGAGAATTGAATAAGGTTTATAATCTAGAGTTTTATGCAATGAACGGTGATTATGAATTAGTGTATAATCCTTTATATGATGCTGGTTTGCCTTCTGTTGATGAGTCTAATTCTACTGTTATTAGCAATAACTTAAACTTAGAGTACTATATATTACCGGAATTGAGAGTTGTTGCATCAGGTATGATTTCTAAAAATTTTGGTAAATCAGAGATGTTCCGTTCTCCGAATCATTCGGCATATTATGAAACTGCAGACATTACCCAAAGAGGCGTGTATTCTTACGGCGGTGCAGATGGATATAGTATGTTAGGAAATCTGAATGTAAACTATGGTAAAACCTTTGGCAAGCATATTCTAAGCCTTATGGCTAATACAGAGATTAAATCCACTAACCAAAACAGTACTGGATATTCTGTAATTGGCTTTATGGATGATGATTTTATATCACCAAAAATGGCTGCTCGTCCAGGTAATACCAATCCTACATATACAAATCTTGTGAATCGTTTAATGGGCGTTATGCTCAATGGAACATACAACTATGATAATCGTGTTATTCTAGAAGGAACTTATCGTTTAGATGGATCATCTGCTTTTGGAAAGGACAATAGATTCACTAGCTTTTGGTCTACAGGTCTTGCATATAATTTGCACCGGGAGAAATTTATGGAAAACTCTGGTATTAATATGTTACGCCTATTTGGAAACTACGGTGTTTCAGGGGCCGATTCCTTCAGTCCAGGTATGACCTCAACTTCCTATGAAATCAGAAGTAGTAACTTGTATTATCAGCAGGTAGGTTTCTTGTATTCTGGAGAAGGAAATCACCAATTAAAATGGCCGCAAATTTATTCCTTGAGTGCTGGTATTGAAGGAGCATTGTTTAATAGCCGTTTGAATGTAAAATTGAATGCCTATCATAAGTTAACCAAGAATATGGTATCGGAAATTACTGTTGCACCGTCCTTAGGCCTGAACAACAATACATATTTCGAGAATATGGGTGAGGTGACGAATAAGGGTATTGAAGCCTATATCAACTTGGAAGCCTATAGAAATAGCGAAAAAGGATTTTCTTGGTTCATCAATGCTTCTGGCGCTCGTAACATCAATAAGCTAACTAAAATATCAGAAGCATTAAAGGATTTAAATGAGCAAAACAATAATGACTGGGGCGTAGGTTCTGTACCACAGACACCATATTACCAAGAAGGAGAGTCCCTAGATAATATCAAAGGTGTATTGTCTTTAGGAATTGATCCTGCCACAGGTAAGGAAGTATATCAGAAGTTAGATGGTTCTCCAACTTTTGTATGGTCAACAAGTGATCTTCGCGTATTAGCTAACGGTGCCCCTAAATTGAATGGAACTATTGGAACTACAATTAACTATAAGGGATTCTCTTTACAGGGTATTTTATACTATGTCTTAGGACAACATGTCTACAACTCTACTCTAGTTGATAAAGTGGAGTCTGTAGAGCCGAAATACAATGTCGATTTAAGGGTATTAACAGATCGTTGGAAAAACCCTGGAGACCAAACATTCTTTAAGGATATTGCCGACAGAACTCATACACAATTGACAAGCCGATTCTTGCAAAAAGAGAATACTTTAAGATTGGCATCTTTAAACTTAAACTATGATTTCAGCAAAGAATTTGTTTCTAAATTGAAACTACAACGTCTTCGTTTAAACGCCTCAACAAATGACCTTTTCCGTTTCAGTACTATTCGAATGGAAAGAGGAACCAGTTACCCATTTTCACGTAGTATTAACTTTGGTATTTACCTAGAATATTAAACCTGATATGAAAAAATTAATCATATATACACTTTTATTGCTTGGTTTTTCCAGCTGTAATAAGTTTTTGGATGTAAAACCTGATGATCAAGTATATGAAGAAGAAGTGTTCAGTAATGAACGTGGTTTTACAAAAGCATTGACCGGGGTTTATCGAGCAATGACCTCAGATGGATTATATGGAAGATCGCTTAAATATGGGGTAATGGATCTAATGGTTGGTTATTGGAATGTTCCAACCGATGATAATGTCGCTAACGACTTTAAAAATTACCGTTATAATAATGCCTCCGCAAGAGGTCAGATTGATGCCATGTGGTCAGGGCTTTATAATGCGATTCACCAAACCAATATTATTATTTCCTATTTACCTAATATAGAAGGCAAACCGAATTATAATATTATTGCTGGTGAGGCTTATGGATTAAGAGGTTATCTTCACATGGAATTGCTGAAACTATTTGGGCCAGTGATTTCGCAAGAAGGGATAAATGCTATTGCAATCCCTTACTATTTAACCCCAACACGTAAACCCGAAAAATATAAAACCGCAAAAGAGACTTTAGATTTAATTGAAGCTGATTTACAAAAGGCTGGAGAATTATTAAGAGAAGATCCTATCATCAAAATTGGACGTACGGGTAATCAAAATAACCCTAATATTGGTGATTACAGTGCTTTGTTGGATCGCCGTGGTATTCGTATGAACTACTATGCTGTAAAAGGTCTATTGGCTAGAAAATCATTGTTAGCGGGAGATTCTCAAGTTGCTTATGATCGAGCGATGGAGGTTATCAATGAATTGAAGGAAACAGAAGCAATACGATTTGTCACCTTTGATGATATTTACGATGATCATAAGGATCTTCGTTTTACACCCGAAAATCTTTTTGCTGTATATGATAACCGTTCTTACTTAAACTTTTCGACAGACTTTGTAAATAGCTATGGTTATTCAGTAGCTTATGAAAACAATTTGGATAGAATTTATGAATCCGGTACAGGCTCACCTTATGATATGCGGTTTATGTGGGGAATTGATGGTGTATCTGAAGAGTACTTTGTGAAATTCTTTGCTCCAGAAAGTGAAATTAATCCCGAACAAGTAAATCATGCTTCTCATGAGCTTCAATTAATGAATCTTCCTGAACTGTATTTTATTGCATCTGAGGCGAAGATTGAAGATAATTTGGAGGAAGCGGTAAGTTTACTACAAGAATTCCGAGCAGCACGAGGGATTTACGATGATATTCCAAATTCTAGCAAAGCAGAGGTTCAACAAGCTTTAATCGATGAAGTTCGTCGGGAATATATTGGTGAGGGGTTTTTGTTTAGCTTTTATAAACGTAAATACTTGCCTATACCTGTAACAGGGAAGATTGTTCAGCCAAGCTTGGCGATTTATAAATTCCCAGTTCCATTAAATGAAGATTTATACAATCCAAAACCTTAAGATGATGAAAGCAAGATTTTTGACCGTATTTGTGTTGGTGTTTACCACCATGTTTGGATGTAAACAAGAGGAAGATTTAATTCCATATGATACTTCCAAAACCTATATCTTTTTTAATGATTTTAATTTAGATGGCGGAACAACCAATTATATCAATGAGAAGAGCGTGTCTTTTGCATTCCATGAAATGGATGTAAAAACCATCCGTGTGGGAATTCCTGTCGGGATAATCGGTATGCCTTTGGACCAAGACAAAGAATACTCCGTAATAGTGGATGAAAAGGAAACAACCCTTTCAAAAGACCTATACCAGATAGAAAAACCAGTTTTTCATAAAGGCTTGATTAATGACAGTTTATTTGTCATTCTTCATAAAAAGGCTGATATGAACGACAACTCCTATGCTTTGAAGCTAACATTACAGGAAAATGATCAGTTTTTATTAGGGATTTCAAAGACCCTAAGCATGAAACTAAATGTTTCAAATAAGTTAGAAGAACCGAGTTGGTGGGAAGATTATTCCCAATTTTTTGGTCCATTTTATTCCGAAGTTTATCAACAATGGATATTAACTTATCATAAGGGCGCTGATCCTACACCTGATACATCAGGGGAAAGATTTGTTTATTATTGGGACAATATGCCAGGTTACTTTAGAGACCTGCCGAATGATAAGCCAATTCTCTATAATCATATTTTGATTGTAAAGAAATACTTTCAGGACCATGTGGTTTATCCAAATGGGGATACCAGCCAACCACGTATTTTATTACCTTAAATCTTAATTTATTATGAAGTCTACATATGTTTTTTGTCTTTATATAACGCTGTTATTCATGGCTTCTTGTTCTAAGGATCAAGGAAATTATGATTACACGGAAGTAAATAAATTGGTGGTAGTAGATACCGCCGGAGAGCCAATCAATAGGCAAGAATTTGAGGTCGCTGAAGGAGAAGATATAACAATTGAAGTACAGGCAAAAGGTACTTTGCCAGACTTTGACCCTGCCACTGTGAAATATGTATGGGCAGTTGATAAAGATACAGTAGGTACAGGATCAAAAGTAACGCTCAAAGCAAGTCAATTTGTTGCCGGATCAAATAATGTCAAATTATATGCAACTGACCCGACAACAAATCTGGAATACCTGAATGTCTTTTCTCTTTTTGTTAGTAAAACAGTATCCAAAGGTTTTTTTGTATTGACCAAGGATAATGATCTTAATAGTATTTTATATATCAAGTCAAGTAGAAAACCTAATTCGAACTGGTTTCGATTAACAAGTTTAGGCAATGAGAATCCTCATGCTTTAGGAAAAAATCCAGTAGCGATAGATTTAAAATCTAGATACCGTGTTTACGATGGCTTCACAGTTGTAACCAAAGATGGTGCTAATCCTATTATGACGGTTGACCTTCCAAGCATGGAACCTTATGCTATTGTTAATGGAACAGGCACTTCAGTGAGTGGAGGGGATTTACATCCTACATTTTTCAAAATGGGTTATTCTGCAATCAATGGTACTGGATTTATTTTAGACAATGGTCGTGTCCGTAGAGTTTCGGAAGGATATTTATGGCCAGAAGCCATTAGAGGAGTCGCCAAATATGATTTTGGAAAGAATGGAATTTGCTATGATGACTTTAATGCTAATGGTAATGCTGGTCGATTCCTGATGGGTTATGATAAGATAAGCAAGCGTATTTTGTTCTTTGAGAGTGCGAGACAGCGGTTCAATTTTGACCAAATTTCAGAAAACTTAAGTACCGAACCTTTGGGAGACATGGAGGTAGTTGGTGCTGGTCCAGATGCTTTTGGTACAACAGGTGGATTGATATATGGTTTAATTCTTAGAAAGGGCGATGTGGTATACAATTACTCCACTTCAGGGAATTACAATGCCGATCGGAAGTTTGAATTTACCAAACTGAAAGAAAATGCCAAAGCTAGCATACCAGGAATTGAAAAAGCAGTAAGCTTCAATTATGACAAATGGGCTAGGATGTATTATTATGCCATTGGTAGAACCTTATACCGTTTCCCGTTTTTCAGTGTTAGCCCACTGCCTTTCTTTACCCTCCCTGAAGATGGAACTGGTAATATCGTTGCTTGGTCTTTTGACAGAGATGAAAGTGGTGGTCACAAGCACGTTGGAATAGCCACCTTCAATCCAAGTGCAAAGGAAGAGAAGAAAGGCTCTTTCTATCATTATTCCATAAAATCAGATGGTTCTGGTAATCCACTCACCCTGGTGTCAAAGAGCCTCTACCAAATAGATGAAGCAGTGTCGATTGCTTTAGGAGTTGAATAATTAAATAAAAACTTGCCAAGTGCAATAAAGAAGATCAATATGAATAAAATAATAAAAGGCCTATTGTTGGGTTTATTAGCCGTTCCAACGCTTGGTTTTGCCCAGGACGGAGGCACCTATTTATTAAAAGGAAATGCCCCAAAGGAATTGAAAAAAGTTTATCTGCTTTACTATGACTATACAACAGATGAACAAGTTATTGATTCCACAGAGGTTAAAGATGGACAGTTTTCCTTCAATGGTGAAATTGATGGAACTAGCTATGCAGGATTGATATTTAGAAAGAACTTCAAAGATGAACAAACTTCCGTTATTTCGGATTTCTGGTTCTACCTAAGCTCTGGTCAGACTATTATTGATACTAGCCAAGGGGCTGGTAAAATACTGTCTGGTGATAAAGGGGCTCAGGAATACATAGCCTTTTCTGAGGAACGCAATAAAATAAGAGATAATTTCAATACGCCAGCATACAAAGCTTATGATGATAAGATCGAAAGCTTGGAAGAACAAATTAATCAGTTGAGAGCTGAGCGTGATCAAAAGTTCGGGAAGTGGGAAAACTTGTTTGATGAAGCACAATTAAAATTTATTGAAACGCATCCAAATAGTAGTTTAAGTATACAGTTTTTAGAATCAATGGTAAGTGTTGAGACGGTTAATGATAGAGTAAAGAACCTATTTAATGCGCTAAATCCAGAGCTTAAAAAAAGCGCCAAAGGGAAGAAGCTTCAAAACATCTTTAATGCATCCAATTTTACTATAGGCTCCATTGCACCTGATTTTGAACAGCCTGATGAAAATGGAAAGATGGTAAAATTATCTGATTTCCGTGGTAAATATGTTTTAGTAGACTTTTGGGCATCTTGGTGTGTGCCATGTAGAAAAGAAAATCCAAATGTGGTTAAGGCATTCCAAGCCTATAAGGATAAAGGCTTCACCATACTTGGTGTGTCCTTAGATGATAAAAAAGAGAACTGGTTAAAAGCGATTAAAGATGATGGATTGAACTGGACAAATGTTTCTGATTTAAAAGGCTGGAGAAATGCAGCGGCACAACTGTTCGCCATTAATGCAGTACCATCAAACATGATTCTATCTCCAGAAGGAAAGATTATTGCTAAGGATTTAAGAGGAGAGGATTTGGAGAAATTCTTAATGGAAAACCTAAAATAACTAATACTGATAATTATAGTTTGTTGTTAATATAATTCCACAAAGGAGCTGCCGATTCGGTGGTTCCTTTTTTTTATGATGTCATGTCAGTAAGGATTTAGGCTATATTTTGATTGGATTAAGATCTGGCGGCCAAATTTATTTAACCTCCTGGAGGAAATAAATTTGACCGTTTTTAAAAAATGGAAATAGTCCCATTATTTTACATTCTACCCATGAATTCCAGACCTTTATTATTCATCCTGTTTTTATGCTACGGTGTTTTTAGCTTTCTCTGAGCTAATTACTTTTTAATAAATTCCTTAATTAAAGACACAGGTACTGATTGCCTAACAACCATCTGTAAGCTCTTCTGCTCTTCTTGATAATAATAAAATGAAAGGGTTTGGGAAACCATGCCTATAATATTTCCTTTATTGTCAAAAATAGGCCCCCCACTTGAACCTCCTGCATAGTCTGCTGATAATTCCATTTTTCTACTATATACATCATCTCCATCTTGTGTCATACGGTTAACCATACCCTCACTAAAGTAATAGAGGTATGCTTTCGGATGGGCAATGATATAGGCATGCTCTCCAGTTTCTAAGTCATCGCCTAATGGAAATGCTTTAATCTTTTTGCCTCCTGTATTGGCTTTGATAATAGCTACATCAGCCTTCTTGTCGTAGGTGCAAACAGAATCAATACTCAACATATTACCATCATAATCGGCAAGGAAATAGACCACGCTGCGGTCTACCTTACTAGAATCACCTGATCCTACGTCCCATAACTCTGCCATATGCTGATTAATTAAAAAATGTCCTTCCTCAGATACAGGAAATGCTGTAGAAACATTGTCGATTGTGTTTTTGCCATTCCTTGGATTGACAAATACCTTAACAAATCGATAAACATCTGGACGGTTTTGTTTGTAGATCTCTTTTGGACTAAGTACTTTTTTCTTTGCAGGCAAGGTCTTCAGGTCAATTTTTCTACGACTACGGTTCAAATGCACCGTTTCATATACCTTGGAATAGTCCGCAAACTTAAAAGCTGGGGATTGTACCTGGTAAACAAGTTTCATGAATAAAGCCTCTTCATCAATATAATCCGCAGTCTGGGCCTGAACAAATAACGGAAGTACTAAAAAGATTAACAGATATTTTTTCATCATCATAATTTAACGTAATAAAATATAAGACGACTCAATTCACAAATTGTCCCTATTTACAATTAATATGATCTAAATCTCTTCAGGACTTAAATGACTCACTTAAGCTAGTTTATGCTTTTAAGTGTTCGAAAGGGCCAGTAATAATTAACGTAAAATAAAAAATACACAATCGATTGATAACTATTGTGAACTTCATTTAAGCTCTTGTCTATCGAATAAGTTAGACATATAGGTAGTTTTTGCGTCTAAAGCTTTTTACATTTGTCTTAACCTAAAACAAGTTTTATGAATAAAAAAATTGCCCATTCCATTTGTTATGGTCTGTTTATGCTAGGTTTTCCTGCAGCACTATTTGCACAGGCAATTCCTGTTACCAAACAATTAAATGGATTTGCATATGGCCAATTCAATGCCCCAAGTGGAAAAGAATGGGAGTCTCCAGAAGACCTTTCCTTAAACAAAGAGCTTCCACATGCCTATCATTTTTCTTTTAACGATGTTGCTTCGGCACGTAAAGTTTTACCAGAGAACTCTAGTAATTGGAAAAGTTTGGATGGTACTTGGAAATTCAACTGGGTAAAAAGCCCAGAAGAAAGACCTAAGGATTTTTATCAAGACGGCTACAATACCAGTTCTTGGGATGACGTGCCTGTACCTATGAGTTGGAATATTCTTGGTATACAGAAAGATGGTTCTTTAAAATATGGGGTGCCAATTTATGTCAATCAACAGGTTATTTTTAAACATGCTGTTCAAGTAGATGACTGGCGTGGTGGAGTGATGCGTACGCCTCCTCAAAACTGGACTACTTTTACTTACCGAAATGAGGTAGGTTCTTATAAACGTACATTTACCATTCCTAAGGATTGGAAAGGGAAAGAGGTCTACATCAATTTCGATGGGGTAGATTCTTTCTTTTACTTATGGATAAATGGAAAATATGTGGGCTTTTCCAAGAACTCACGTAACTTAGCTTCTTTTGATATTAGTACCTATCTGAAAGAAGGGGCAGAGAATACCGTCGCTGTTGAAGTTTATCGTAATTCTGATGGTTCTTTCCTAGAAGCGCAAGACATGTTCCGCTTACCAGGAATATTCCGCACTGTTTCCCTAACGGCAAAACCGAAAGTGCAAATTAGAAATCTTGTAGCTATCCCTGATTTAGATGAAAATTACAAAAACGCTACGTTGAAAGTTACTGCAGAAGTAAAGAACAGCAACGGTAAAGCAGTTAAGGGCTATAAAATTCGTTATAGCTTATACGAGAATGAACTGTACAGTGATGCTTCTAAACGATATGACGCCATAGATCTTCGTCGATCAGTAGATCCAATTGCGGGGAACTCTTCAGTCACAGTGGAACAAAGCTTAAAAGTTGATGCTCCAAAGAAATGGTCAGCCGAAGAACCCAACAGATATACCTTGGTAGCCGAGCTATTAGACAATAAAAATCGTGTATTAGAGGTGGTATCTAGCTACATTGGTTTCCGTGAAGTGGAGCTGAAAGATACCAAAGCCGAGGATGATGAGTTTGGACTGGCAGGTAGATATTTCTACGTCAATGGAAAGACAGTTAAATTAAAAGGGGTAAATCGTCATGAAACTAACCCTGAAAAAGGAAAAGTAATCAGCCGGGAACAGATGGAAAAGGAAATTATCCTAATGAAACAAGCGAATATCAACCATGTTCGTAATTCTCATTATCCTGATGATCCTTACTGGTATTACTTATGCGATAAATATGGAATCTACCTAGAGGATGAAGCCAATGTGGAGAGCCATCAATATTATTATGGTGATGCTTCGCTATCTCATCCAAAGGAGTGGGAGAATGCTCATGTGGCGAGGAATGTGGAGATGGTGCATGCTACTATTAACCACCCATCCATTGTGATCTGGTCTTTAGGAAATGAAGCTGGTCCAGGGAAAAACTTTGTAGCGGCATACAATGCCATCAAAAAGATTGATCTTTCCCGTCCGGTTCAATATGAAAGAAATAACAGCATTGTCGATATCGGTTCTAACCAATACCCTTCTATTGATTGGGTTCGTGGTGCAGTAAAGGGCAAGTATAACTTAAAATATCCTTTCCACATCTCTGAATATGCACACTCCATGGGTAATGCAGCAGGGAACCTAATCGATTATTGGGAGGCAATGGAGTCTACCAACTTTTTTATGGGTGGAGCTATATGGGATTGGATCGATCAGTCCATGTATTATTACGATAAAACAACGGGAGAGAAGTTCTTAGCCTATGGAGGTGATTTTGGTGATAAACCAAATGACGGAACCTTTGTGATGAATGGTTTGATATTTGCCGACTTAACTCCAAAGCCTCAATACTATGAGGTAAGAAAGGTCTATCAAAATGTAGGGGTTAAAGCCATCAATATCCAAGCAGGAGAAATCGATATTTTTAATAAAAACTACTTCAATAGCTTGGCAGATTATACCGTTAAATGGTCTTTATGGAAAGATGGTAAACAAGTCGACCAAGGACAATTACCTGCAGCTTTTGGTGCTTCAATAGCGCCAAGAACACATAAAACCGTTCAATTGCCAATTCAAGCAAGTCGATTAGAAGCTCAATCGGAATACTTTGTGAAGGTTCAATTTGCTCATACTGCAGATAAATTATGGGCTAAAGAAGGTGATGTTCAAATGGAAGAGCAATTGTTGGTTAAAACAGCGCAACAAGTACCAACTGTTGCTAGCCTTGCTAAGGGTTCAAAATTGACTTCGACTATTGAAAACAACTTACAAATCATCAAAGGTGATGGTTTTGAGGTTAAATTCAATCAACAGAATGGAACCATTCATCAATTGCGTTATCAAAATGAGGATGTTATTCGAGCAGGAGAAGGACCGCAATTGGATGCATTACGTGCTCCGCTTGACAACGACAACTGGGCTTATCAACAATGGTTTGAAAAAGGATTACATCAATTAAATCATCGAGTAACTTCTAAGAATTCTTACCAGCGCGCGGATGGAGCATGGGTATTATCCTTCAATGTTACTTCGCAAGCAGCAAATGGTAGCACTATCCGAGGAGGAAGTTCTGGTAACTATACCCTAGATGATCATAAGGATCGACCGTTTTCAGACGAAGACTTTAAATTCAGCAGTAATTATGTATGGACAGTATATCCTGATGGTTCCGTGGAATTAGAAAGTAGTATTACGTCCAATAATAGTTCAGTGGTGTTGCCTCATATTGGCTTCCGTATGACTGTGCCGGAAAATTATTCTAATTACCAATATTATGGTCGTGGACCTATCAATAACTTTGCTGACCGTAAGACGGGTCAATTTATAGAACAATATAGTTCGGCAGTAAAGGATCAAATGGTTGCTTGGCCTAAACCACAATCCACAGGCAATAGGGAAGAGGTTCGTTGGTGTGCATTGACCAATAATGCAGGAAGCGGATTGGTATTCGTAGCTAAAGATCAATTTTCAGCTTCTGCGCTTCCCTGGACTGAACTTGAAATGACTTTGGCACCACATGGCTATCAACTACCAAAAAGTAGCGGTACACAGCTTTATTTAATGGCTAGCGTAACGGGTCTTGGTGGAAACAGCTGTGGTCAAGGTCCTCCATTGGAGAAAGACCGTGTGAAAGCAAATGGTCATGACTTTGGCTTTATTATTCGTCCGGTTAAAGGAAAAAATGCAGCACAACAAGCTAAGGTAGCTGTTGCAGGGGATATGCCATTATCAATGAGCCGCGACCGTAAAGGGAATGTAGAAGTTCGCTCGCAACTCAACAACGCGAAGATCATGGTTCAAGTCAACAGAAATAAACCTGTACCTTATACTGAAGCTATTGCACTTCGTGATGGAGGTACTGTAAAGGCATGGTATGTAGGCAATGATAAGTTGGCAACCAGCATGGACTTCCCGAAAATTGAAGCAATTCCAATGCTGATCAAATCCGTTTCCAGTCAAGAAGTTGGCGAGGGCAATGCGGAACATCTTTTGGATGGAGATCCTTCGACCATTTGGCATACCATGTATTCAGTCACTGTGGCGCAATATCCGCATTGGATTGATTTTGATGCCGGTGATGCGAAAACCATGAAAGGCTTCACTTATTTGCCTCGTCAAGATGGTAGCAATGGACATATTAAAGGATATTCTGTTCAAGTGAGTATGGATGGTCAGAATTGGTCTGAACCAATTGCAGAAGGGGAGTTTGACAAGAGTAGAACGCTAAAAACAGTGAACTTTAGTAAACCTGCTTTGGGACGCTATATTCGTTTTACAGCACTAAGCTCCCAGAATGGTCAAGATTTTGCCTCAGGTGCAGAGTTTACTGTGAAATAAACAGCAATTGTTTCGTATTTTTATGATTAAGCCAGGGCTTTTTTTATCCTCTGGTTTAATCATAATCAATTAATAGTTGTTAATTGATTAATCTAACATAAACTTAGCATGAATTACTATTCTACATTTCATAAAATAGGAATGCTCTGTCTCAGCCTTACTATTTTAAGTTGTGGTCAGCTTAACCAAAAAGTTGATAAACCAACTTCTACCCGATTTGAAGAACTGCCTGATCCGCTTGCAAAAGAGAATTTAAAATCCTGGTCCAATCAAACGGCTGGATTAACTAGTTCTTTTGTCAGTATAGATCAGCGGTTTCCGAAGTCCCTTAAACCTAATGTTCCGGAACAGCGTACTGCGGAATTAACGCTATGGCGGGGAGAAATGGCATCTGCACAAGTGTTATTGTGGTCAAAGGAAGACATTAAAGATCTTGAGTTAAGTTTCTCTGATTTTAAGTCTACCGGTAATGATAAACTACCTGCTAAGATTGCCGAAGCTCGATTCGTGCGCTATGTGATGACCGATGAATTTGGCCCTGGTTGTGGTTGGCGTAAGCCTGGAGACTTCAAAGCTAGTCTATCGCCAGATATGTTGGATGACTTGTCGAGCATGGATTTGGAGGCTAATACCGTTCGCCCTGTTTGGTTGACTGTTGACATGCCTAAAAATGCAAAACCCGGAAAATATTCAGCTACTATATTTGTAAAAGGGGAAGGAATCAAAACACAAGAATTGAAGCTGAACATTCAGGTGCTCAATCAAACACTTCCTGAAGCTACAGAATGGTCATTCCATTTGGACCAATGGCAACACCCATCAGCGGTTGCCCGTTGGAAAAAAGTACCGATGTGGAGTAAAGCACACTTTGATGCCTTAAAGCCTCAAATGAAAATGTTAGCTGATGCAGGTCAAAAGGTTATCACAGCAACATTGAATAAAGACCCTTGGAATGTACAGACCCAAGATCCTTATGCTGATATGATTATCTGGACCAAGGAAAAAGACGGTTCCTGGTCATATAATTACGATGCTTTTGATAAATGGGTGTCTTTCATGCTCGACCTTGGAATTAAAAAATCGATCAATTGCTATTCCATTGTCCCTTGGAACAATGAAATCCATTATAAAGATGCTCAAACAGGAGAATTTGTCAATGTTGTTGCCAAGCCTGGAACAGAGATTTTCTCCAGCTTATGGACGCCATTCCTAAAGGACTTTTCAAATCATTTGAAGGCCAAAGGATGGTTGGAAATAACAAATATTGCCTTGGATGAACGCAATAAAGAGGAGATGGGTGCCGCATTCGAATTAATCGAAAAAGTAGCTCCCGGATTGGGAGTTGCTTATGCCGACAACCAGCAAACCTATAAACGTTATCCGAATAGTGACGATGTAAGTACGGCGGTACAACATCCAATTGATTCCATGGATATTGTAAAACGTAAGGAAAAAGGCCTTAATACGACTTTTTATATCTATTGTGGAAATAACTTCCCGAATCAATTCACCTTTTCAGATCCAGCAGAATCGACCTACTTAGGTTGGTTTGCACAAGCAAATGGCTATAATGGCGTGCTACGTTGGGCATATAATTCTTGGGTAGAAAACCCGTTGCAAGACTCAAGATTTAGGACTTGGCCTGCAGGTGATACCTTCGTAACCTATCCAGATGGACGATCATCCATCCGTTTCGAACGTATGAGAGAAGGTATTCAGGATTTTGAAAAAGTGAATATCATTCGACAGCAGCTCATCGCTAAAAATGATCAACAAGGAATAAAGAAACTCGATCAGGCAATCTATAAACTACGTAATTTTAAACGGACACCGACTTGGAATCAAGAATTAAATCAAGCAAAAGAGGTGTTAAATCAATTGGCGCAATAAATCAACAAAGAGCAGTAAGTAATTACTGCTTTTTTTATTGTTTGATTACTCCTCAACCTTAAACCTATTCAAGTTCAAGCTCCCTAGAATCAATTCATCGTTAAATTGAGATAGTGTGATGCGGTTTAGCATACGCGTCAAATCATTTCGAATGGCTTTAAACTCATTGTGCAAAGGGCAGGGGTATTTCTCCGAACATTGTTGAAGACCCATTCCACAACCGGTAAAAATATTGTCTCCATCGATAGCTTTTACAACCTCGATGAGCTTTTTGTTCATTTCTTCTTCAGTTAAGTAAAATCCGCCATTTGGACCCTTGATGGATCGAATAATTCCATTCTTACTTAACTCCTGTAATATCTTGCCCAAAAAGGCTTCTGGCGATTCAATATTGGAAGCTATTTCTTTGATCCCAACCTTACGGCCCAATTGCGTGGATTTCGCAATGTAAAATACTGCGCGTATCGCGTATTCCGTTGATTTCGAAAACATTCCCATAAGTAAAATCCTAAAAACCTAATCCAATAAGTTTGTTAAAAATACGATCCAAAAACCTGAACAAGTTAATTATTTATTCTACTACTTCTACGTTTAGAACCAAATATTTCTCGACTTCACATTAACTTGACTTAAAATTTCTAATAAATTAATAAAAGATAATTTTGTCTTTTATTTATTCTTGCCTAACTTTGATTCAAATTAGCAAGTCACCATGCTTTGTTTTTTGTAATCATTTGATTGTTTGGCTGTCCAGTTAGGCCTATGGATAAGTTGACGAATCAAACAGTAAAAAGCAAACCTAGACAAAGGATAAAAATCACTCCT
This sequence comes from Sphingobacterium lactis, assembly GCF_051951495.1. Lineage (GTDB taxonomy): Bacteria > Bacteroidota > Bacteroidia > Sphingobacteriales > Sphingobacteriaceae > Sphingobacterium > Sphingobacterium lactis_A. Next base: position 455,297 of record NZ_JBNHAS010000003.1, read on the forward strand.
CTTTTAGATAATTGCTAAAATTATAATTAAAATTTAAAATGTGTTTTTCTTAAATCTCAGTCATCAACCCATGTTATTCATACCCATGTTGGATGCAGAATTACCGATAAAGTCGCAGTTTTTTCATTATCAAGTCAGTGGATATGACTTTTGGATGATCTCCTTGCTTATCGTCTTGTTATCCCTATTGTTTGTCGTTCTTCTGTTGATAGAACGAATTCACGGAATTTCACGCTTCTTCACTCGAAAGAAGTTAGATCTACATTCAAAAGATCTCAAATCATCTATTAAGCATTTGAGCAGTAAACAAATTACACGCCTATTGACTATCAAAAGAAATTTAAAAGAGCACAAAACGCTCATCTTGTTAATTGTCTTATCCAGTCTTCATTTGTGGCCAATAGAGGCATTTTCCCAAACCAACAACAGCAGTTTTTGGGGTAAGACCGGAATAATCATCACACTGGTATTATTACTGATTCCAACACTTTTTGCCATTGGACTTCTATTTGTAAAAATCAGTAGACGCTTGTTCAAATTACGAGTGCAGTCTCAAGAGAAGGAGGCCATTGCCATTGCCAATCAATTGGAAGATTCGGAACTTGAAGAGATTGAATCTACCTTATTGGAACATCAAGCAGCCTTGGATTATCGTTTGAACGATGACCATCTTTCTGGAAAAAATAATGCGAAAGACCCGAGGGGTTTATTAAACATCAATGAGCACTTGGAGATACCCTTGGTCTCCCGGAAAAAGAAAGCAACTCGGCGTCCTAATATTGACCCGAGCTTAGCTAAGCTTGTCATTTGGTTTCTCGTATCAGCTACTTTCTGGTTGCTATTTGGAACAACTATAGGGGAGTATGTGGGTATTAAATTCGTCGCTCCCGATTTGGATCAGATTAGTTGGTTGAGCTTTGGAAGATTAAGACCGGTTCATACAAATGCTGTGTTCTGGGGTTGGGCATCTATGGCCATGATTGGATTAGCCTACTATGTAGTTCCTCGTGTCAGTAATACCGCATTATACTCCTTAAAATTAGGTTGGATTAGCTTATGGCTTATTAACCTTACAGTCACTGCCGGAACCATCAGCTTGATGGCAGGGATAAATAATGGTGGAGGTGAATACCGTGAATACATCTGGCCAATTATGTTGCCATTTGCTGTTGCATTGGTATTAACCCTAATCAACTTTTATAAGACCATTGCGCGTAAGACTACCGAAGAGATCTATATTTCAAATTGGTACATTGTCTCTGCCATTATCTTCACCATTGTGATCAGCCTTTCTGCCTATTTGCCTTTCTGGCAACAAGGTCTTGGTGAAACCATCATTCAAGGTTATTATATGCACCAAGGAGTGGGGATGTGGTTTATGCTGTTCACCTTAGGGCTTGTCTACTACTACCTTCCACAGCAATTGAATAGGCCAATATATTCTTATAGCCTAGGTATCTTGGCCTTTTGGACGCAGATTTTATTCTATACCCTAATCGGTAGTCACCACTTTGTTTTCTCTGCTATTCCATGGTGGTTACAGACCGTGGCAATTGTCGGAAGTGCCGGTATGGCCATTCCGGTTATAGCGGGGACAACCAACTTTCTTATGACTTTTAAAGGAGCTTGGTACAAGGTTCGCGATAGTTATATTCTTCCTTTTTTCCTGGTAGGTACGATATTTTATTTTACGGGTTCCATGCAAGGAACTGCTGAGGCATTCCGTGAAACCAACCTGATTTGGCACTTTACAGACTTTACCGTTGCCCATTCCCATTTGACCATGTATGGTATCATTTGTTTTTTCCTCTGGGCGTGTATCTATGCTATAGTGCCACGATTTACAGGTCAAGAAGCACCGCAGATCAGTATTGGAGCCCATTTTTGGCTTGCCCTGTTAGGCATGATGATGTACACCGTCCCTCTAATGTATGGCAGTACCCTAAAAGGTATGGCTTGGATGGAAGGGAAACCATTTATCGATGGTGTCGTCATGATGGCGCCATATTGGTTATGGCGTGCAATCGGAGGAAGTCTGATGTGGATTTCACATTTAGTTTTTGCCTATAACATGTACAAAATGCTATCACCCAATCCAAATATTGATTTTGGAGAAGCAATCGTAAAACAACTCGAAAAGAAGACGAACAGTAACCCTCAGAAGTAAAGAAATTGATCATGAGTTATTTTGATAACCATAAAAAACTATTCCTCACCGCAACAGCTTTCTTTGTGCTGTTAACCTTATTTGTGGCGATTCTGCCGGCCCTGAATAACCAGGCCATGAATGCTCCACTACCCAATGCGGAACCCTTATCACCTGATGCTATGGCGGGAAAAGCCTTGTACGTAGCCAACGGATGTGTGGCCTGCCATAGCCAACAGGTGCGAAATATAGAAATGGATAAAATATTCGGACAAAGACCCAGTATGGCAGCAGATTATGCCGCTATCGGTAGAATGGATTTTTGGCGAAATACCGCCACCCTCATGGGTACCGAGCGTACAGGTCCCGATTTAACCGATATCGGTAACAGACAACCCTCAAAAGATTGGAACCTAGTCCACCTTTTCAATCCTAGAATTGTCGTGGCTGAGTCTATCATGCCCGCCTATCCTTATCTATTTGAACTTAAAACTAACATTGATAGTACCGATGTGCTAGTCAACATACCAGAAGAATTTGCTCCAAAGGATGGTCGAAAGGTGGTTGCTAAGCAAGAAGCCTTGCAATTAATCGCTTACCTGCAATCATTAAAACAAGTCAAACTTGCTGATGAAGAAAAGATCCCTGAGTTCTTATTCAAAAGAAAAGCAAAGACCACAGCCGCTGCTGAAGGTGGAGAAGAAGAGCTTGATGGTGAAGCCTTATATGTGGCTCACTGCCAAGCTTGTCACCAAGCTGATGGAAACGGCCTCCCTGGAGCATTTCCTCCTCTTAAAGGAAGTAAAATTGTAGAAAGTGATGACCTAGACCTTTATGTCGATATTATCATGAACGGTTATGATAGCCGACCAGAATATGGACAGATGCCAGCAGTAGGGGCTACAGCAGGATTTACAGAGAAAGAAGTAGCCGTCATTATCAATTATGAACGAAGCAGTTGGGGTAATAAAGGCAAACCGATTAAGGCTGCCGACATTAAGGAGATTGTGGATTTTGTTAAAACTCAAACGAAATAAAAGAAATGAAAAAGCAGATATGTTTTTGGGTCATCATGATTCTCATGTCATCTAGCACTTGGGCTTGCCCGGTATGCGAAAGAAACCAACCTAAACTTTTACGTGGATGGACTCATGGTGCTGGTCCTGAAGGAGGATTTGATTATTTTATTGTGATAGCCATGGTTATTATCGCCTTAATTAGTTTGATCTTAACCTTACGCTGGATTATTAAACCGGGTGAGAAAAATTCACATCATATCAAGCGATATATTTTAAATCAGGAAGGATATGAGTCAGAAAAGTAAGATATACATCTTTATTGATGAAGAAACAGTTCCTGTTGCGGAAGTATATGCGCCAGTAAACTTTGAATTGGACACCCGAAAATTAGTGGATGGGCCGCATACCTTAAAAATTGTCAGTAAAGATCCTTTTGGAAAAGAGGGATTAAGAATAATCCCATTCGAAGTGAGGAATGGACCAGCAATAGAAATAACAGGCATCAAGGAGAATGCTGTATTGGATGATCTAGTTCCTATCATGATTAATGCCTATGGTAAAGGAGATTCTGCCAGCTTCATGATCGAAGGTAGTGAAACCCCGCAAGGAATTCCATGGTGGGTGTGGATACTTATCATCGGCTTTGTAGGCTGGGCGATGTACTATTTGTTTATGTATCTATTTATAGGTTAACAGCTTGCTCCCGAATTGTTCATTAAATCTTAGGAAAATGGAAAACAAACCTTTAAAAAGACATGCCGCCTTACAGCCCTTAAGTCGAGAGCATCATTTCGCCCTCTTACTTTGCTGGAAAATAAGAAAAGGCCTACAAAATTCCGTTGACCCGGAAAGAATTGGTGCTTATGTGAAGGAAATGTGGAAACACCAATTGTCCGAACACTTTGAGCTAGAAGAGAAATTTCTGTATCCGATTATCGGACACCAACATGAATACATACTTGATGCGATTGCTGATCATAGGTTGTTAAAATGGCTCATCTTATTAGAGCCATTTACAACCTTGACCTTAGCCCGAATTGAAAAGAATTTGGCAAGTCACATCAGACTAGAAGAACGCGTTATCTTCCCTGAAATCCAAAAGGTCGCTACAGAAGAACAATTGGAAATTGTCGAAAAAGTACATGATGTCCCCATACAAGAACTTGTTTGGGACGATCCCTTCTGGAATAACTAACGCTATAAATTGAAGATATTCCTTTTAATTCCCTCTGAAATGATTGTCTGCCCATATTCCCGGCAGGCAATCTTTTTTTATTATTCCAATAGCCTAAATCTTTTTGGGAATCAGTATATTTAATAGTGACTATCGAAAATCTAGAATCACACGATGGTCTACATCTGCTTATATAAACCCGTAGATTATGCTATTCAATTACATCCTTTTTAGTGCATGGCTAGTGCCTTTATTCGCCTTAATTCTTTTTTTTATAATTAGAAAGAACCCAAAAGTTTATGGCATTTGGGTGAAATTCTGCACAGTATACCTGCTTTTATTTATCATCGCCATGATGACAGAAATATCATGGACATCTAGTGCTTGGAATTATTTTAGTATAGCTTTCTTTTATTTTGTCATAGCCAATTTGCTCTTTTACCTTATCCATATCAGTAAAAAAGTATGGCGAGTACTGGCTATTCTGGGAGCAGTATTCGTATTTTTCATCGGTTTCTTTATGGGTAGTTTGGGCATTTTAGGAGTGGATTATTTTATGTACGACTACAGCTATAAGGAAGTAAAGGATTTAGGTGATGGACATGTTTACCGGGTGACCGGTGCACGGATGTCCAGTAATGCGAAACCTATTCGCGTATATGTAGATATGAAGATTCCTTTTTTGCCATTTCTACAACAAGAAGTCTTTAATAAATATTACTACGATTATTCTAGAAGACATGGTCCCATACAGGTAAAATACTATGTAGACATGGAATTACTTGTATTAACAGCTGAGCATTCTATACCAAATCAAAAGGTATGGACCAAAATTATTAAACTTTAAGATACAATTAGCGCAACTCAATTGAGATACAGGAAAATTGCATCATTGATTTAATTGAGCGGAAAGACCTGGAAATAACCAAAAATTCAAATTCATAAAACAATAATATTCTGATGCATCTGGGGCTAATCAAAAGAAATGATAAAAGGTGGTCATAACCTTGTAATCTTTTGATTGTCAATGTTTGACAAGAGTGCAGAATAAGAAAATAATTTAAAAAACGTATAAAAGCATTGAAAGTCAACGGAAAAATAGAAATAAGACATAAAGACCAACTATTGAATGAAAAAGGTGGTTATATTATGGATCTGCAATTAGCTATGTTACTATTAGAAGCTCCAAAAGAAAAAGAACTTTCAGTATTAAGGTAAAAAAGATGATGGGATTTTAATAAACCAACTATCTCAATATTACAGAAGTCATAACCCATCCTTCTAATTTCTGTTTGCGTAGATAATTATTATATATAAGCTCAAAAGTAAGAAGCTCTTTTATTTGGGCATCAAATGATTTAAATTGATCTTTCGTTAATAAAGGGGATTTAGGTAGTATATAATTTAGACCAAGCAATTTACCTTCTTTCACATTGATGCTTAACTGAACATTAACCTGATTTTGGGTTTTTGGAAAAAACTTACGTTTTATTGTTAATAGCTTTTCTTTATTGATTTTTATATTGGTTTCAGGAAAGGGCATAGCATCTTTGTTGCTGCTAATTAACTTTTCTTCTTTGCTAAATATGCTGTTATCGTAAATAGAAATGAAATCATAATCATCAGAAATGTGAATATCATAAGTTACTCCATTGGCATTAAGAGTTCCTTTTTGTAAAACCCTAGATTGCGCTAATAGTATGTTTATAGAGCACAATAGTAGTATAAAAGATATAAAAGTTATACGTTGTATTTTCATGATATTTTTAATTGCAGTTGTTAAAAATAAATTTCAAATGCTCTTCGAGTAATTTTAGCTCGAAATTACTGAAAATCTAATTTATCTTGCCCGTCTACAGTTCTAAAATCTGAGGTCTTTTGTCTGTCGTCTCAACGTCTCTCACAAGGGTTTTCTTCGACACTCCTTCGGATCTCCTTCGGAACTTGTTCGGAACTCCTTCGGATCTCGTTCGGTTAGAAGCGAACGAGATCCGAAAGAGATCCGTCTAATATCCTAAGAAATTCCTTGAGTGTATCAAAGCAAACACGAAGGAAATAGGAGGTAAATACGAATCATTTTGAATACAACTACCTGCCTTAATTAGGGATGTTGGAGTGGAGGTGTAATGATATAAAAGAGCTGCTTAAAGTTTATTGCTCTATGAATTATATAAACTTAGATTTCCTATCACACTACTGAACTTATAATTAAATTTAACATTGAGGCAAAAGTTTTTTAATAGTAGAATGATATAATTGAATCATGGAACCATTTTTAATCTTTACTACGTTACAAGTCGTTATTTTTATTGCCTTTTGGTTCAAGGCTTTTAAAAAAGAAAGCAAGGATCAATTGTTGTTAATTATCCTCTTTGGATGTGCCATAGGTCTTTTTTCTAAAATACTTATTCTTTATGACCAAAATAATGGGGAGCTGATCCAGGGCATTTCTTCCTCTATATGTTTTGTTAGTTTCGCCTTTCTGTACATTCGGAATACACTTAAAAAGCAAGAATTGAAGCGTCGAGATTTGGTGTTGATTTCGATACCCTATACGGCAACAGTGATTATGTTTGTCGTGGAACATGTTTTTAAACTGCAATTCTTGCAAGTGGGAATTTTGGAACATGCCAGAACATTATTCTATCATAATTTTAGGAAAGTAGTTATTGTTTCATTTTTTCTGGCGGATATGTATTGGCTCTGGAGGTTTCGTGCTGCGGTTCGTGAAAGGATTCAAGACCAAGATATTCAACTTAGCATCGGTTTTGCGGCACATAGCCTTTTCCTATCCCTTTTAGTTCTTCTTGCTGAATTAATTCCCGAAAGGCTAAATTATATTATTCTTTTTGTTGGATTAGCATCCTCCAGCATTGTCATTTTAATGATCGTCTATTTCAAATTTATTAGACCTTATTCGATGCAGTTAAAAAGCGCAACAAATACCTTCAGCAGAATGAAATCAACAGCCGTAAAATACCAGAAAAGTCATGTCGACTTGGAAATGTTAAAAAGCTATGCTGATAAACTGAAATTATTTATTACTGATGAAAAACCCTATCTGAACCCTCAATTTAATCTAAGTGATCTGGCTACTGGATTGGGGATAAGTAACCACGATCTGTCGATGGTATTTTCCCATGTACTTAAGACGAATTTCTACTCCTATATTAATGCGAAACGGATAGCGTTTTTCATTAAGAACAGTGATTCCGTGTTAAAAGAGGAGAGAACCATTCTGGCATTGGCCTATGCTTCCGGTTTTCAATCCAAAAGCACATTCAACAAATATTTCAAACAAGAAACTGGTTTTTCTCCAACAGAGTTTCTTAAAAATCCTAGCCTGTTAAAATTCTCGTAATAGTTTGATAAAGATTTGTTAATACAGTGTAAGTGGCTGATAATTAATAATATGTAATGACGTTCGTGCTGATTTAGTTCTTCCCAATTGGCTAGGTCGATGGCAAAACGATTATTGTTTCTATTTGTGGCGAACTAAATATTTCCACATCATGTTATTTCGTTACGTTATTATTTTATTATTCTTTCTGGTAAAAATCCCAATAGGATTTGCACAGAACAACAGCATCATCGGACAGGTGGTCAATGGACAAAGTGCCTTGCCCGGTGTGACCATTAAAACACTTGATGGAAAATGGTCAACTAAAAGTGAATTGGATGGAACATTCCGATTAAGTGGTCTGACAGTAGGCAAACACAGCCTGCAATTTTCTTACATTGGTTATCCTACTATCCAACGAGAAGTGGAGCTTAGCTCGTCTTCTAATACTATGGATTTAGGGACCGTTCAGTTTGCTGAACAGCGGGGAGAGGATCTCGAAGAGGTGCTTATTCGAGGAACTATGGCGAGCACGCAAGCAAAAGCATTGAATATTCAAAAAACCAGTTCGGCTATTATGAATGTAATTGCTTCGGATGTTATCGGGAAACTTCCGGATCGTAATGCTGCAGAGGCAGTACAAAGAATTCAAGGGGTTTCAATTGAAAGAGATCATGGCGAAGGTCGGTATGCCAGCGTTCGTGGTACTCCACTACAATGGAACTCCACCTTAATCAATGGTAACCGTATGCCTACTTCAGAGGGTACTTCGGATAATACTTCCGGTAGCCGTACTTCTCCATTGGATATCTTCCCTTCAGAGATGATTGAATTTGTTCAGGTGTCTAAAGCCATAACACCCGACATGGAAGGTGATGCTATTGGGGGCTCTATAAATTTCATTACCCGCACAGCTCCTACGCATAAAATCTTTAAGGTAAATGCTGCTGGAGGATACAATGGGCAAGCACAAAAAGAAATTTATAGTGGATCTTTTTTATACGGCGATCATTTCTTCAATAAGAAATTGGGTTTTGTTATAGGGGCATCTTATTGGAAACGTAATTGGGCCACCGACAATGTGGAATCTATCTATAATTTGGATGATTTCAGTATGGAGCGCTTTGAACTACGTGATTATAAAGGTGTCCGCACGACTTATGGTGTCAATGCCGGTCTAGAATATAATTTCAGTCCTTCTCATAAGCTTTATTTCAGAGGTTTGATGACCGATTTTCAAGATCAGGAAACTGCTTTTGAACATACATTAGATATCAACAAAAGCAGTATGTCTCAGCGTCGTAGGGAAGGTCTTATAGGTATTGGGCTAACAGGGGGAGAGTTAGGCGGTAATCACGATCTATTCCAGGATAAAGTGAACCTAAAATGGAAGGCTTCTACTTATCAAACGGATATGGAAACCCGCAGGCCAGATGGATCAACAAATGCGAAACCTACCTATAAAATGGCGGTCTTCAGTAGTAAAGTGGATTATGCCAATTTAGCAAATGATGGTAAGATGTACCTAGACCTGGATGCACCAAGTGGATATACGGGTACTACTTTCAGAAAATTCTTGCCACAGTTTAAAACGGCAATTACCGATAAGGATTTGCGTATTTCTCAATTAATAGAAATGCAATTGCAAAGCTTTGAAAGAGATCGTATTGCCGAGGCGGATGTAAAATACCAGGTTGCCTCTTGGTTATCCATTAAAGCGGGCGGAAAGTATAAAAGTAAATACCTCCGTCGCGGAAATCCAATGGATATTTACATCAATACTGCATTGAAAACAACAGTAGCTGATCTTGAACAGGAGAAATACAATTACAATGGCGGCTTTCTAAATGAAACAGGTGTTGATTACGCTTCGGTCCAATTACCTGGTATAAACTTACGTCAACTGGATGGGCTATTGGAAGATAATTACCTGAAGGAAGGAAAATTCTATCATTTGAAACGTGATGACAGCAGCCCTGATTCGGCACCATCATTCTATAGCGGAACAGAAAATGTTTGGGCCAGCTATGGAATGTTTGAAGGGAAAATTACAGATCAAATCCAGTTAGTAGGAGGGGTTCGTTACGAACATACTGACCTTGCGTATAATGGAAATGAGGTCATTAGCAAGAAGGTAGATGGCAAGGATGTATTTGAAATAAATCCAGTAAGGAATACGAGTAGTTTTGGGGCTTTCTTACCGATGGTTCATTTAAAGTATCAGCCTATTGAGCCCATGAATATTCGTTTGGCTTATACACGTACATTTGCCAGAGCCAATTTCTCGGACCTGAACCCTACAGAAAGTGTCAACCTAATATTTACGCCTCCGGTTATCACTCGAGGTAATATTAACCTGAAACCGACCTTTGCCAATAACTTCGACTTGATGACGGAGTATTTCTTTCAAGATATTGGTGTAGCCAGTTTTGGTGCCTTCTACAAAGGTTTAAGCAATGTTATTTATTCCTCACAAACTTTTCAGACGATAGATGGGGTACAACACCGCGTTGTACAACCGGAGAACTCAGAAAAGGGTTGGTTGGCAGGCTTTGAAGCCGGAATTTCTAAGCGTATGAGTTTCTTACCTGGATTTTGGAAAGGCTTTGGTGTAGATGTCAATTATACCTTTACTACTTCGGAGATGAATGTGCCAAGGTATGAGGTGGATGCTCAAGGAAAGGTGCAGGTAGAAATTGCTAAAGAAGCTTTACCAAGCCAATCAAAGCACCTATTCAACACGGCTTTATTCTATGAGAACGATAAGTTTATGGCGCGCTTAGCTGGAAACTATAAAGGAGCTGCATTAGCCTTAGTGCAAGGTAATCCGGAAAACTACCGTTGGTATGGAGCAAACTTCACCGTTGACTTCTCCGCAAACTATAAAATCAATAAGAAAGTCAACCTATTCCTGGAACTGAATAACCTGAATAATGCAGCAATGCAATATTACCATGGCGATCAGCGTCGATTGGAGCAATTGGAATATTACTCACAACGTGGATTAATCGGGATCAACTATCAAATTTTTTAACATTTAACCCCAATAATATGAAAAACATGAAACAATGGTTTCTAGTAGCATTGGCTGCATCAAGCTTTACTTATGCAAATGCGCAAGGAATAGAAAAGAAAATCACTTTGAAAGAGGACTTTAAAGCAGAGCGCCAAGCGAATGGCGATTATAAATTGTCTATCCCAAAAGGGATTTACAAAATGCAGCAAGGGCGAGATAAAAAGGAGTTATTAGCTTCTGCTCCAATTGCTGTATATGGTGATACGCTTATTAGCGCTCCAAAATCTGAGCGTTTGTATTTTATGTTGACCAATAATGGCGATACGACAATCATTACGGAGCGTAAGATTACTGTATCTGGTCCTTCTAATTTCAGGGATATTGGTGGCATTCCAACCAAAGACGGAAAGCACATTGTTTGGGGGCAGTTTTATCGTGCTGATGAATTGTCTGGCTTAAAGGAGGCAGAATTTCCATACCTTAATAGTTTAGGAATCAAGCAGGTCTATGACTTGCGTAGTCAAGATGAGGTGAATAGCAAGAAGGATCATTTGCCTGAATCCATGAAATGGATTCATTACCCCATCTTTGAAGAAGGAAATGATGCGCAGATGAAAGCGGTCATGCAAAAGTTTAGGGATGGCAGTATGACCAAAGAAGCAGCAAGTCAATTGCTGGTAAAGGCTAATCAAGACTTTGCAACAAAGAACCTTCCGAGATTCCAAGTATTAGTTAAACAGATATTGGACGCTGACTCTCCATCTCTATTTCATTGTACAGCAGGAAAAGATCGAACAGGATTTACTTCCGCCTTATTGTTGTCTGTGTTAAATGTAGATCGTGAAACTATTCTAGATGAATATTTGATGACCAATTATTATACCTACGACAAAATTCAAGGAGGTATGGATAAAATGTTTGGCTCAGCACCTGTTAAAATAGACAAAGAAGTAGTTACCCAGTTGATGATGGTGGATAAAGCCTATTTGGAAGCAGGTTTTGGTGAAATTATAAAAAAATATGGCAATATGGACAACTTCATCCGTGAGGGCTTGAAAATTTCAGATGAACAAAGATTAAGTTATCAAAAGAAATACACGTACTAATTCCATTTCTTAATATAATAAAAAAGTCAAAGGCGTATCCATTTAGATGGTACGCCTTTTCTTACTGACATAAAACTAAATGAATAGTCTTAAGGGTTTAACATAAGGATAGTTTTATCAATTGGAAATATAATTTTTTGAAATGGTCATGCCCTTGCTTCCTTCTCTTAAGAAAAACTTATTGGCCATTAAATTATCCCTGTAGATCTCTTCATAATCTTTGTCCTCGTTTGCATCTGGTACTACATTGATTTCAAAGAAGAAGGTGTGGTATTTTTGAGGCGTGTTTGCCACAATGGTGGTGTAGACCCCAGCATATCCCACGTTTTTATTACTATCAAATTTCATTTGTATATAACCATATTTTCCGGCTGGAATAACAGAGTTGATTATTTTCGCATCAGTACAAGCACAGGAAGGAAATATATCCTGAATGGTTAATGGTTCTTTTCCTGTATTCTTGACCTTAACAATAATGTCTTGTTTATCTCCTTGCAAGATGGGTAAATAGGTTCTCACAGAATCTTCAATGACCAAATTAGTCTGATGTGAGCCAGATTGACAAGCAACCATTACATAGAAGAAGGTCATTATGGAAATGTAAAAGAATAGCTTTTTCATAATATTTTTAATTTAAAATGATTTCATCACAGGCAAAACCTGATTGCGATTGTTTAAGAATTGTAATGGATAGTATTTTATCCTCCGGAGTTATGTTCAGCGGAAATTTATAAGTGACACGTTTTAGTTTTTCTGAATTGGCACTAAACTCTTGTTTTATTACAGGCGATTTTCCATCATATTGTACCTGTATTCCTTGAGGTAAATCTAAGCGATGTCTACGGTCAATGAGGAAGGTTATTTCTAATGTTCTTTTGCCTGAAATTTTATGATTTATTGGGAACTGGATCGATAAATTGTCCTGTGTACAAATCATCCAATTGTTATAATAATCTTCAAATCCAATAGCGCCATCAGTTAGCATGTTAGGATCATCATATTCTTCATCTAACTTGCTTTTTATAGTTAGACCTTGGCCATAGAGTAAATTGCTGTAAGGCTTATTAAATATAAGTTCCTCCCAGTTTTTAAAATAATCGGCAAACCTTGCATTTGATTCGTTGTAAATCTCTAAATCGGTCAGTTCAATTAGCTTTTTAAGTACGGAAAACTGAGATTTTAAATCTTCATTAATTCGATCTTGTTGTAAGTTGAAGTCATAGATTCCATAGCCATTATCTGCCAAGCCATTTGTTCTTGCTAATTCTAATAATTGGAACAAGACCGAAATTTTTAATTTAAAAAGCTCATCTCTAAAAGATGGGTCAATATCCTTTCCAGCTAAGGAAAGATCCTTATAGAACTTTTGAAGTTCATCTTGTTTAAGGTACTTTTTTAAAGCTGGTCGAACACCTCCATAGATATCCAATGGGTTTTTATTCTGAAGGGCACGTTGGTTGATTTGTAGGTAATAATCTGCCACAAACTTACCATGCTCATCAGAAAAATGCTGTAAGTATTTGTTTATCGCTTTTGGAATATCTAAATCAAGATTTTCCATTAATTGTGCGTATATGCTTGCTTTTAGATTCTCAAATGCCGAATAGCTATCTTCATTCCCTTGCATAAAAACCCCAGTGACGCCTAAATCCTTATAAAAACGCAGATTTTCTTGTTGGATTAATAGGGTGGGGTGTGCATCCATATAATTATCAAAATTGATGGCATAATCCCAGATATAGATATGATTTATTATTTCAGACCATTTCTTGAAACGGTCTTTAATGCCGGCTTCATGTTTAGATCCTTTAAGTACTATTCCTTTTGGGAAATCCATGGTACTAATCATTACCCCCGTGTTTATAGGCATCTTTTGTGCTATTGGCATAGAGCTGCTTAAATAATCAGAAGTAAAGAATATGGCTTCAGGAAAAACCAATGCCAATTTGTTGATTAATTTTAATACCGCTGGGCTAGAATTTGTTTTGGTATTTCCTGCTTTAACACAGGCATCACAAGTACAAACCAAGGCATTGTCATTAGGCATAATCATGAATCGCCTTTTATTCGGATCTTCAGTTAATGACTTGTTAATTTGGAAGGTTAAGGCAGTTTCAAGAGAAGGGCTAGAAAAGTCAATCTGTTCGGGATTTCTTTTACCATCTACCAAAGCATACATATCTTCCTGTAAAGGAATAAACTTTCCAATATTATGTCCCCATAATCCCCATGAGTTTTCTAAACTGTTGGTATTGAAGCGTTGTTGAAATGCCTTCGTAGCATTGATTGGGAAATAGGGTTCACGATAGTGAAAAGCCATAACTTCCTCGCTTTTCAATAGAAGGTTTTTAGGCAGTTTAATTTCTGTTAATGGAGAACCTTTTTTTTGATTAACCTGAATCGAATCTAGTTTTATTATGTGTTCAAATAAATAATAAATTCCTTGTTCCAGATCTTCTGGAAAGCTTCCGTTTATAAGGAGTTTGTCTTGTGTGCCCTGAATTAAAAAATGATCCTTTTTATCATCGTTCAACGCGAGTTTTATTTCAGGTTGTCCAGAGAAATCTCTTGCTTGACTCAATATTTCCAATTCAGTTCCTGTTGCTTGTTTAAACAAATCCTTAAAGATTTTTCCAGCATGATCTGCTCTTTTATCTTCTACAAGAATATAAGGTAGGACCTTATCCTTTTGGTAAAGGAGAAGGTCCGAAGCATTGCTACAACCCATCATTGCAAATACAAAAATCATATATAGGAAAACGGATCGCATGATGGATTAAAATCTTGTTGAAAATAGTATACTAACATTATATTGATTGATATAGCTTTCGCTGCTCATCTTGTAGCTGTACCAATTGCCCATTAGTCCTAAAGATGATTTATAACCAATGTGATGACGGTATCCAGCACCAACCATACTATTGGCATAGCTGAGGAAATTATTAAGTTGAAAATCTAAACGTTGATCTTCTGGAGCATTACCAATACCAGCCATCAAGGTAAGGTAGTCGCGTTCATTGAGCATATAGAAGCGCGATTGTCCTAAAAGATTATAATAGTTTTCTTTGCCATCGTTCATGTAAAATGCTTTGGCATTAACCCAAACACTTTTCCACGTTCTCTCTAATCCTAAGACAGCGGTATAGAAGTTGGCATCGTTATTTAATTTTGCATAACGGCCACCAATTTCTACTTGCCAGTCCTTAGCAAAAGGTTGGAACACCGAAGCAGAGAATTTATATTTTTGGAAAAATTGATTTGCTACACCAGCACTGATTAGGAAATTAGTTCCCTTTTTAAATGTATGGTACCAATCAAATTCCCCTTGAATACCCACTCCTGTATTTTTTCCAGCATAGTTTACACGAGCTACAAAACTATCCCAAAGACTAGCTTTAAAACCATATTCTAATGATGCGACAGGAATGTTAAGCCTAATGCTATCTGATTTAACATTCGTATAGGATGCGGTAATGCTGTTTCGGTAATTCTTGGAACGCAAAAACTTAATATGATCTTTCAATTGTTCTGCTCGATCTGCCGTTGGTACATACTGCTCATATAAAGAAAGAGCTTGATTATAATCGCCTGTATTCTCGTAAATCACTGCTTTTTGAAATATCAAATCGTTATTGTTTGGATGGTACTTCAAGCATTGTTCTACTAAGGCTAGGGCTTGCTCGTTTTGCTTCTCGGCTCCATATAAGCTCAGGAGTTTGATGGAAGTCATTAAATCTTTAGGACGTTCATTCAATACTTGTTGGTAAACCTGGATAGCTTCAACTCGACGGTTATCTTGTTCTAAAGTTTTGGCATGCATCATCATTTGCTCCACCCAGGCACTGGCAAGCGTGTCGTTGTAAGGATATTCCCTTCGCAGGTCTCCCAATAATTGTGCTGCTTCTTGGTGCTTATTCATCTCGCTTTGAATACCTGCCAAGCGCATGCGTAGATCCTTATGATTTGGAAATTGTACTAAGGCTTTTTTAGTAAAAGTTTCCGCATCTTCATATCGATCTTGAGAAACCCGCGCATTCAGACCATAAAGGTATGGTTGTAATCTGTCTGGATTTACGCCAATAACATAATCGGTTAGACTTATCACTTCATCATACTTTTCATTAGCCATCAATACCTTGGCAAATTGGTTCGCCATATTTTCCAATTCGTCAGGTACTGCTTTTGAATTAGGGAATTGCCTTTGTAATTGTTTAGCGTATGCTAAGGCCAATTCATAATCTTGTGTCTGAAGCAGATAATCTAACTTCATTAGCGCATAACGCTCTTCGGTAGGGTGAGACGCGATCAATTGGTTAATGGTCTCCATGGCCTTGACTTTATTCTTTTGTGCAGCGTAACTTTGGAATAGTCCCTGTAGGGCATATTCATGGTACTCTGAATGTTTGGATGCTATTTGAAAGCCTTCAATGGCTTTATTATACTCTAAGTTCAGCAAATCTGTTTTTGCCCTATTGAACCTTATTTGTGCATATTTTGCAGCGATATCCGTATCTCTTGGGTAGAGTTGATTCAAACGCTCATAAATAGCCTCTGATTTTCCCGTTTGTTGTGTTCTTTCATAAACAACGACTTGCTTCAACAATAGATCCTTGCTATTCGGATTACTGCGTAGTGCATTTCGAAGTAAATCCTGAGCATCATCGTATTTTCCGCGTTCAATGGAAGTGTTCAAGAGATAGTTTAAGGCAACTTGGTCTCCCTTATTCTTTGCATATAGTTTGCTGTAAAGTACATAAGGGTCATTGTTGGCTTGAACTCTAGCCGATTCTCCAATTAAGTAATCTAATTGCCTGCGTAGTTGAGGACTGTTTTGTCTCCTCAAGCCATCCTCTAATGTGCTAATAGCTAAGGTGTAATTTCCTTGAGCCTCCAATATGCTCGCTTTCTTGGAAGTGAATGCTGCATTATTAGGCATTAGGAAAATTGCTTTATTGGTACTGTTTAATGCCTCGGAATAGTTCCCTAATTTGATCTGTGTATTGATCAAGTTGTCATACATTTCAGGGTCACGCTTAGCGGTTAATAAGGCTTGCTGGTATTGCATAACAGCCTCCTCCAAGTTTTCTTTCTTCACAGAATTAGAAGCATTTTCCTTGATAATTGTCTGGTAAGCTAACTGAACGCTTTTGTCGTTAGGGAAGATTTGCAGTAAACGAGATATTGATTTTTCTGCTTCTACATTATTATGTAAATCCCTATATAAATTCACTTTCTTCAACCATAAGTCTTTGTCATATGGATTGGTTTCCAATAACTCATTAACATAACAAATAGCCGAGGCGTGTCTTTTAGAAAGGGATTCAATAGTGATTAAATATCGGCGTGAATCATCGCGATCAGGACTCTTGCGCAATACATCAAGTAAGGTCATACGTGCCTGGTCCAGCTTTCCTGTTTCCAAGTAGCATTTTCCTAAATATTCTTTTAAATCCAGATCGGAAGGGCTTTGCTTAAGTCCTTCTAAACAGTAAGTAGTAGCTTTTGCGAAATTGTTTTTCTTACCCTCTGCTCTTGCCAATTGATAATAATCCAAGTCGGCCTGCGCATAAACCATGCTTATGGAGCCCATCATTAGCCCTAGACCAATGACAAGTGTCTTCAATTTATTTTGCATGTTCGATCTCAGGTTGAATGTCAAAGCCTTGTCTAGTCATGGTTCCCCATTGTATCTTTCTGCTCGTAAAGTATCTTATATAACCTGCGATGGAGAAATAGATGATAAATGGGTGGTAAATGAAACCTTCTATTAATGAAATTATCCACACGCTAAAATACTCCCAAAAGGTTTTGTATTGTCGCTTGACTAAATAGTCCATAAAGATGACCAAAGAGCTAATGGCAATACCAAAAGAATATACATAGAGAAACATAAATGCTACCGTATCCCAATTGACATCACCTTTTACGATGAGTAATAGGAACCAGAATAAACCAAACGCTTCAATTATTGGTGCTAAGAATTCGAAAAGAAAGATGTATGGGAATACAATAAATCCCAGTTTTGGATAAGAAGGATTAAAGAATACCTTACGGTGGACAAAGAAGATTTGTGCTAATCCAGTTGCCCAACGAATACGTTGTCTTGCTAATATCTTCAGGTTGCTAGGTCCTTCGGTCCAACAACAAGATACCGGAATATAATCAACGGTATACTTTTGTTTGCTGTTAGACATATAGGTCACCATCTTAGTTAATAGATCCATGTCTTCGGCATGCGATTTACCATCATAACCCCCGGCATTGATAGCAACTTCCTTATCAAATAAACCTAATCCTCCAGAAACATTTGGAACACAATTGATAAAACTCCAACCCAATTTCCCAAACAGATACGAACGCATGTATTCTAATTCTTGGAATCGAGGAATCAGTCTTCTTGGAGGTCGAACTCGCGTGATGACACCATTCTTGATGTCACAGCTATTGGACATACGTAATACTGCTCCAACAGCAATAGTTCTGTTTTTGGAATTTAATATTGGCTTAATCATCTTAAGCATGGTCTTTCTGTCCAGGATACAATCTACATCCGTACAGATGAAATAAGGGTATTTGGAGGCGTTTATTCCAGCGTTTGAGGCATCAGCCTTTGTTCCTCCATTTACCTTGTCCACAATCGTTAAATTGCTGTATAAGGGGTTTCTTGAACGAAAGATTCGTTTAAATGGTGCGGTCTTGATACGCTCAACATAGGCATAAGCGGTTTCTTCTAAGTCATATTCTCGAATGAGTAATTCTAAAGTCCTGTCGGTACTTCCATCATTGACAATGATGACTTCAAAGGTTGGGTACTCCATTGTCAACAAAGACTTAACATTGACGATGATGGTTTTTTCTTCGTTAAATGCTGGAGCAATAATTGAAATTCCTGGGGTTAAACTAGAGTTCATCAAGAATAAATCATCTTGTTCAGTATTGTAAACTCGAAATCTCCATTGTTTGATACTACTGAAGATGCCTAAAAGAAGCAACGAGAGCAGCATAGCTGAGGAATAAAAGAATATGAAATATTCAAAATAACTGTAAATCATGGCGAATTTATTATTTGGTTAATATTTAATTGGCGGATTTGATGACATAAGAATCTTCTGAAGGATCGTTATTGTCTAAAAGCAACACATTGTTTGATTCTGGTGCTGTTAATGAAAGTTTATTAAGGGGATTACGTACATGTTCTAAAATTCTTTTATTAAAACCATCAGTAACCTCCATTAGTTCATTAAAAGTTTTATGGTCTTTATCTTCATAGGAATACAATACTTCTGCAATAAGCTTCTTAGATTCGTAATTCGGACTCTGTTCAAAAGCTTCTTTTAGGAAGTCAGAAGCATTTTTACTATTAATGTTAAAGATTGCTTCGATGATGGCATCTTTACATGCATTCGGTTGCGAGTTGTATAAATTGATTAATTTATTTTCTACTTTTTGAACCTGCATAATCCCCAATGCCTTAATTGCCTCTTCGCGAATTCGAGGGTTCTCTTCATCCAATAAGGCTATAAGTGCTTTCACACAACCATATTGTTTGAAATGACTGGCAGCTTTGATTAAGAAAATGGTTTGACTATCGTTTTTAGAGTACTTCAACCAATTACTGAAATTTGGAAGGTTATCCTTATGATGGTGTTCTAACTGTTCTAACAAAATGATTTGATCCCAATAATTGATCTGATTGTCTTGTTGATCGAAGAATTTGAAGGGATTGTTATTACTTACACCGATATAGGCTGATCTTGATGCTTTTTTGATAAACCTATTTCTACTGAAGGTATAAGGAAGAATTTTAGAATCTGCAATTAGGACCTTAAAGCGCGATAATTGATGAAAGGTCTTTAATTTACTAGCCACTGAAGAAAAGCCTAGTTTTGTTTCCAAGTGATTATCTATCCCCAATGCAGAGATAAAGGTTCTGAAATTTGGTGACTGTTGTAAGGAAGGATCTTTCTCCAATAATTCCTGACAGGTAGGAACCAATGAATAGTAAGCAGCATAGTTTAATCTGCCACAATGGTTCGCATAGGCAATTTGAATTTCTGAAGGTGTGAAAATTTCCTTACTGGACAAGATATCTACTGCTAACTCGCGGTGAAGACCATTTAGTTTTTTGTAATTGCGTTTTTTTATTCGATCAATGGCATAACTTAAAGCAGTTATGGTGAGCATAACGATAAATAAGCTGACAACAAAAGCAATGACCCCTAGGGCTACTTTTATTACGACTGGCGCAGTATAGAATAAGAACCACAAGTCTTGAAATCCGTTTAGTATGTTCATGTTTTTTTTGATTGAAATCCGTTAAAATATTTAAGTGAATTTTAATAATGGTTTGCTTGAGTATAAAATTGAATTAGTTAAATGTTATAACTTATATGTATGTCACTTGACTACGGTTCGTTGAATAACACCTCAAAGTTAAAGGCAAACTATTTGACAATAAAAATTTAACCTAGGGACATTTGGTGGACAATTTGCATCAAGTCCACTTTGAAAAATGACAATATCAGTTCATTTTGGAGACAGAATGGGGACAATTATCGTCAAAAGAGGGGCTAATTTTGTCCTTTATTTAGGTGTTTTGTGGACAAAAAGGGACAAATACGTTATGTAAATGACTGTAAATCAGTCATAAGTGTATTTTTTGAGGTGTAAGTGACATATTTGTTAATCCACGCTCCGTATATTGCAATATACATAAGGGACTAATCCTTAGAGTTAAGTTATTAATCTAACCAAGAAATGTTTACTTCAAGCAAAGTTGTGCTGGTTCTCATGAATATCTTTTTGGTTTTCTTAGTTGGTTGTGGAAATTTTAACCAGAAGAGAAAGCTTAGGGATTATCGTGAAGAAATTGCTGTTGCCGAAAAGTTAGGAAGTGATACGACTAAAATTAAGAAAGCCCTAAGCCACTTATCCAACGTAAATAACAAAGTAGATTACGCCATTTATCTTACGCTGACTGGAATAGGTAATTATAAGGCCGTAGACAGTTTAAATAGAAAGAGTGAGAATAATTTTGCTAAAGCATTAGAAATAGCTCAAGAGTTGAATAAAGAAGGCTTAAAGCTTTGGATCAATATTACTACAGCTAAATATTATTATCATTATAGAAAGATTGAAAAGGCATTGCCCTATTTTCTTCAGGCCTCCTTTAAAATCGATGATATTGATCCCAAAGATCAAATTAATCCAGCAGAAAGCTATCAATACCTAGCTTATGTATTTGAAACCTTAGAAGAGCCGGATAAATCTTTTATCTACCTAGAAAGAGCGCTTGAGCTTACCCCAGATAATTCGGAATTAAAACCTGTATTGTTGGATAACATAGGGATGAACTATGTAAATAGGAGAGACACTGCAAAAGCATTTTCCTATTTTAAACAAGCTGAGGAGTATGCTATACAAAGAAATAATATTGGGAGACTAGCCCGCGTTAAAGGTAATTTCGCAAACATCTATTACGGTAAATCTGATTTAAGCACCGCCTTGAAATATATTAATGATGACATTAAGTTTTCATTAATCGCTAAAGATTCCGTGAATCTAGTGTATGCAAGAATCTTGAAGGCAAAGATATTATTTCAATTGAACAATCTTACAGAGGGATATAGGGAGTTAAACACTGCCTATGAATATGTCAAGACTGTTCCTTATTTAATTGAGTATAGGAAACAGATTTTAGATTTAAAATTTCGTTTAGCAGAACAAGAAGGAAAAGTAGAAGAAGAGTTATTGGCTGCTCGTGCGCTATATCATTATGAAAAAGAAGGTAATTCTGGAGAGAGTGAAGAAGCAATTTTGCGTGGCAAATTGCTGCTGAATAAGGAAAGTTACCTAAATGAAGTACAACTGGCCGAGGTGAAACTAGAAAGGGAAACCTTTGCGAAGAAAATGTATGGAATATTGTGTTTGCTAATCATTCTATTGGCTATTGAATGGTATTTCTACACATCGAAACTTAACAAGTCTCGTCATGAGAAGTATGAACGGAAGGTTCTGCAATTTAAATTGGAAAAGGCTCTCATGGATCAACGGTTAAGTGAGGCAAATGATTCTGTTAATGATTACCTGAAATTCATGACGGAGAAGAATGAACAGATTGAAGAACTGCAATCCGTAATAGGTAAGATTAATCAATCGAAGTCAGCACATATAGAAGAAAGAAATGGAAAGCTTAAACAGGTGCTTAAATCTCACCTTCTAACTGAAGAGAACTGGATACGATTTAAACAGGCATTCGATAACCAATACCCTAAATACTACATCAACCTCAAGAAAAAATTCCCGGATCTTACTGAAAACAACCTGAAGTTTATCTTACTATTGAAATTAGGTTTGTCGACTCATGAAACATCGAATATACTTGGGGTTTCGATGGATGCTGTTAAGAAGAACAAACAACGTTTGAAAAAACGGCTTCAAGACAATTACGAGGAACTTATGGAATTAATTTAATATAAGCTGGCTAGGATTTTATTTTCACATAACTGATCTTGTTGCAATTGTTGCATTTATACGCTTTCAATGGAATATAGAAGAGGAAGGTCTTCACCCACCAAGGGCGATGAACTCGTGCATATAAATATGCACCTTTACAATAAGGACATAATGGATGTGACTCTTGTCTTTCTGTGATGGATCGTGTAATAATTTTCATGGAATAATTGCCCTTGATTGCTTTGATTGATTTTTAATTAATATATAACACGATGTTTTGAAATAAATCAAGTTTAAGTTGATTTATTTCAGTTTTTAAATAATTGAAATTCAGCTATATATTTGGTCTGAAAATTAAGTTCTTACTATTAATTTAACGTAAATTCCATTAGAATTCTTCTGCATATTGAAAGTTAAATGTTTCTGCGGAACAGTATTTGCACGATTCTGTAAACCAAATAAGAAAAATTGTACATTGCAGTAAATTTCCGTTTATGAAAAGAATACTATTCGTTTTATGGCTGATGATTGGAACAGCGGCATTGGGTCATGCCCAAGAAAACTCAAAACAACATACCGGTTGGATTTGGGGTCCTTCCATAGGTTATCAGTATCAAAGTGGTAGTTTTCTAAAAGCTTCAGCTTGGGGACTGTTTGCACCAAATCAAAGCCAATATATAAAACTGGATGCAGGAGCTAACTTTACCTGGATGATGGATAAAAGCACCGTAATTCCTGAGTTTGGGGTAACCTATTATTTGAATAATGTTGCGGTATGGCCCTTTATCAAAGGGGAGATCACACCTTATACAGCAACCGCAAAGGCAGGCATAGGCTTATTTAATTTATTGGAATTTGCCGCTGGCTATGGTTTTGACATCAACACCAAAAAAGATTTTAAACCTATCGATGGATTTACATTCAGCGTGGGTGTAAATGTCCCTCTAAAGTTTCATCTATACTAGCCCCTATTCCAACCAATTCTTAAAATCTACTACGCGCTCTCTGCTCACAATACAAGCATCGGATTGGAAATCCTTGATCAGAACCTTTAATCGAGAATTCGAATGTATAGCAATAGAACTAATTGATTCTAATGCGATGATGTGACCCCTGTTAATCCGAAAGAATAACTTTGGATCTAGTAATTCTTCCATTCGGTCTAAGCTATAATCTAATAGGTAACAATCCCCTTGTTTGCTGAACAAGTAAGTACCCTTATTTTCAGAATAAACACAGGCTATATCATTCACTGAAATGATCTTGATCTGTTGACCAACCCTGACATTGAAACGCGCCTTATACTTGTGCTCTTCTCCTAATAAGATGCTTCTTAATTGCTGAACATCTAAATTAGTATTAACCTGATGATTCTTCTGAAATTTATGAATAGCAAATTCAAGCTCTTCATCCACAATAGGTTTCAGTAGATAATCAATACTATTATGCTTAAAAGCCTTCAACGCAAACTCATTGTAAGCCGTTGTAAAGATCAATTTGGAGGAAATCGGATGTTCTTCCAGGATTTCAAATGAAAGACCATCAGATAATTGGATGTCCATAAATATCAGATCAGGTTCAGGATTTGATGCTAACCAAGCCTTGCCCTGAGCTACAGAATGCAATAGGGTAATGTCAGTAAAGCCAAAACGGTCTAGTCGCCTGGCCAATAATCGAGCAGCAGGTTTCTCATCTTCTATTATGACAACTCGAAAATCTTTCATCATGGGAGTAGGGGTAAGGATACTGTGAACTTATCGTCAGTTTTGATGATCTCTACAGGCTCTTTTGTCAATAGCGCATATCGATCAACGATGTTTTTTAAACCAATCCTAGTGGATTGATGTGGCGTGTTTTTCTCTTGTAGATTATTTACAACGATTAATCGATTGTCTTTCCGCTTAATATGGATGATCAGTGGATGCTCTTCACTGACCTTATTATGCTGTATACAATTCTCCAATAACAATTGTAAACTCAAAGGCACGATCTTTAAATCCTCTGCGTCTACGAAATCCTCCTGATACTGTATCGCATCTTCAAATCGAAGCTTTAATAAGTTGATATAACTATTGGCAAATGTCATCTCCTCTTGAAGACTAGTCAACTCTTTATCCTTCTGTTCAAGAATATACCGATAGATATTAGAAAGTGATTTGGTGTATTGAATGGCATTTTCCTGATCCTCTTCAATCAATCCAATCAACACATTTAAGCTATTGAATAGAAAATGAGGATCAATCTGGTTCTTTAGAGTTTCTAACTGTGCTGTTGCTTGTCCCGCAATTTGCTTTTGCTGACTGACTTGTTTGTTCTTTTTTTCTACGATATATCCCACCAAGAAAAATAAGGATCCTATGATTAAGGCTATGACAGTAGGCAGGATATAATTTGCCCAGGAAATCTGCGATAAGAATAATGAGAAAGACTTTTTATTAATAACAACCTGAAGAACATAATTACTTAAAAAAACGATGATTGGAGCCAATAGTTGGGTAACCAACAAATAGTACAAAAACCGTTTTGCAAGCTTATTCTCTCCAGGTATAAGTTTTTTTAGAAAGTAAGCCGTATAACTACCTGACAAGCCTAAGAAAACGCTGTAAACTATGGTCGTTATAGCGCCCCTACTAACTAAAATATCCAATTCTAATTTGCCAAGCCGCACTAAATAATACCCTGAAATTAATACAAACAGGATAATGGTGATGATGACAGAATAGTAAAGGGATCTTAAAAAATATTTCATGTGATTACTTACATGCTTTCAATAACATTTCAGCTCGTTCTTTTCCCCAAGTAGGGTAGAACTTAGTTGCGTGTTTTTCTTGACTGAATAAAGATACTGCTTTTTCCAAATCCTTACACTCTTGTTTTGTGTCTCCACCCATGAACTTTTTAGATTGTATCTGAAAATCAGCCAAGCCTGAAAGTGCTCTTGGGTTATTTGGTTCCATTTTCAATGCTTTCTCATAAAGTTCAATGATTTGTGGGGATAGGAGCATAGCTGTAGCCATAGGGTCGATTGTTAACTCAGAAGTTAAAGCCAGTGCTTTTAAAACTAACCATTCTGCATTTAATTCTTTTTCATCAGTAGGGATTAAAGCTTTCGAAGTTTCTATTTGCTTTTGCTTTTTATCGGCATCCTGTTCTTTAAAAGACTCCGTAACGCCTACCAACCCCTGGTAATATTTTGGGATCCAATTTGATTTTTCCGCTTGAGCGATGCGTTCAAATTGACCAATGGCTTCCGTAGCCTTCCCAGACTGCCAATCACTTAATGCCTTTCCCATAGCTTTCTCATAAGCGGTCTGTCCAAAACTGTAACTGCTTATTAATGTCAAAATACTGATAATTAGTGCTTTCATGTGTTCCTTGATTTAATGTTATGATAAATTTCGTGTTTAATAATTTGTTGTAAAATTATCTTGGATGAACTGTCGGTTTTTTAAGATGAACTGTTATAAATTCTCTAATTGATTATCCTTTTTATTCTTGCTGATGGTCCAAAAGAACCCAACGAAAATAAAATGCTTCGCATTTGGGGTAATGGCCTGACTTTGGAAATGTCCATTACTGTCTGCTGTTGAACGATACTGATAACCATAGATCGGCTCATTCCCTAATACATTTGTCATGGAGAAGAATAGTATCTTCTGTTGACTCAGTAAATAAGACCAACTTACAGACACATCATTTCTGCCTTTAGTTTTGCTCATCGGGAATTTAACGTCATTTGGATTAAAATATGTCCGCCCTGATCCATACGTGTTTGTTATACTGGCCTGAGAGCGTAAGGCCGAAATCCAATATTTGGCAACTATCGAAAACTGATGCTTTGCAACATATGTGGGTTGTACTGAAACTGGATAAAAAGCTTCTTTTTTACTGGCATCCGTGAGGGAATAAGAGATCCAATATTGTAAATTCGGAATACTCTTATTGTCTTTCCAGAAAACATCAATTCCTTTTACCTGTCCAAAGCCATTGGCTGCATACTGACTCTGATATTGTGGACTCGGGGTATCATATTGGTACAATCCCTTATAATCTTTAGCATAAGCCTCCAAGCGTAATAAACGACCTTTTTGCAACCAGGAATAATTGAAAACATAGTGCTTAGCAAATGCCCAAGGTAAATCCTGTTTGAATTTAGCTATGAACTCCGGAGCTTCTTGATGATAGTGGCCATAAGCAAAAGAAACTTGATGACTCTTGTTGATCAGATACCCAACAGAAGCTCTAGGTTCAACGAGTTGTTGTGATTTTAAGGTATTGATATAGCGTAATCCGGCGCTAAGACTTAAGCCTCGGATTATTTGGTAATTCCCTTCCGTAAATAATGCAGCATAATTACGCTTAAACCCATAGTCCACAGCCGCTGATTCGCCGATCTGGAAGCTTTCATCTACCTTTTGGTAAAAATGCTCAGCACCCATTAACCACTGCCATTTAAGCCCTGCGGTCTTACGGAGGCTTGCCTTTACATGACTGCCCCATTGTGTATTTGGGATAAAATACGCATGATAAGCCAAATCCTTATTGCTATATCCCAAGCCTGCTCCTACATCTATTTTCCAATTATTGGCCAGGGAATGGGTATAAGTACTGTTTACATAGGCATTTTTATTGCGAATGTCGGTAGTCACTTGTTGTCCAAATTCCACAGATTCATCCTTGAATTTAAAATCCTCAAAAGAATAGGTAGCATAAAGATTTAAGAAAGAATGCTTACCCTTCTTCCGCCAGATAGCCTCCCCTGAAGCCTGCTGAAAGGGCTTTAACCAGTCTATTCGATCACTAATCAATTTCGTATAGGGGGTCAGATTGGTGTAGGTCAGATTGAAGCTTAAGGAATTATCCTTCCAGGCTTGTGTGTTACTGATTCCCAATCCTACGGTTGAAAATGAAAGCTCTGTTTTGGGTTCTTGAATTTCTTGAGCGGTTGTAAGATTCAAAACGCCTGACAAAGCATTTCCAAACTCAGCACCATACCCACCAGTAGAAAAGTTAGTGCCCTTAAAAAGAAAGGGTGAGAACCTGCCTCGAACAGGCATATTATTAGCCGTAGGCGTATAGGGTTGGAATACTTGAATGCCATTGACCAAAGTTTGTGTTTCCGATGGATCACCTCCTCGTACCATAAGTCTACCATCTTCCCCGGCTATTTGAGCTCCCGGTAGTTTTTCCAAAGCAGCAATTATATTGCCCATACTGCCCGCTGTGGTTACTATGTCCAGGGGGCTTAAAACTGCGTTGTACTTATTACCGACTTGAATTTGACCTGCTCGAATCTCTACTGCTTCAATCATTTCTGCCTCTGGTTCCAAGGAAATATTCACTTCCATATCCGATTTTAATTCCAACTCCTTTTGTAGAATTTTAAATCCTGCCAAGCTGAAAATTAAGGTCTGCTTGCCTTGTAATACTGTTTCAAACCGATATCGACCGGTACTATCACTCATAGCACCATCATAACTGCCCGAAATATAAATATTGACTCCAGTTAAAGGCTGATTCTTTTTGTTCATAACCCGTCCCTTAAGGCTGATTTCTTGTGCCTGAATGAACAATGGGAAAATGATTAATAGTGTGATTAGATAACGCATGATTGATTTTTTAACAAATCTATCCTTCGGCTTGAACACTCAAAAACTATATAGGATGAACCGACAAGAATGCAGGATGAAATGAGGAATAATTGGATTGAAATGATTTTGTACATTTGTTCATTATAAATCATCATAATGACCTCTTTTCGTAAACTAAATCAACCCACGGGTCGAATCATACATTTAGATCATTCTTCTTTTTTATTCTTTGGGGGTACAGCCTATTTGGGTTTATTGCAAAACCCAGATTATATCGAGCTTTATAAAGACGGAATAGATAAATATGGCTTGAATATCGGTACTTCTAGGTCCAATAATGTACAATTGGGGATATATGAAGAATCTGAACAAGAGCTGTCAAAGCGTTTTGGTTTTCCGGCCTCCGCATTGTTTTCCAGTGGCTATTTAGCTGCTCAAGCAACGGTTAGAGCGCTTGCAAAGAACCGTAAGGTCATTTACGCGCCTGATACACACCCATCACTTTGGCTTGATCAAAACCCCAATCAAGTAATCAAATTTGAAGATTGGTTGGAAAGCACCATACAAACCATTAACGAGGCTACTGAAAAAGAATTTTTAGTGATATCCAATTGCATGGATAACTTGACACCTAGATTGTATGACTTCTCTGCCTTTAATAAGGTCGATTCTTCAAAAAATGTCATTTTGGTCTTAGACGATTCGCATGGGATTGCTGTATTAAGGAAGAATGCAACTTCTTTTGACAAGAATTTAATACGGCAACCAAATGTAAGAGTCCTAATCTTAGCTTCCTTGGCTAAAGGTCTTGGAACTGATGCTGGATTGGTCCTTGGAGATGAAGAACTGATAGACACAGTAAAGGAAGACCCTATTTTTATGGGTGCTTCACCTTGTTCTCCAGCGGCTTTATATGCCCTAAAGAATGGTACTGCTATATATGGTTTTGCCTTCGATCAGATGCAAAGAAATACTCAACAAATGGCCGATTTAGTGACAAATCTTAAATTAAATCATATTCCAAACTTCCCAGTCTTCACATCGACTGAACCGACGCTATATAAGCACCTGGTCAATCATAAAATTGTCATTTCAAGTTTTCCTTATCCTTTGCCAAATAGCCCCTTGTTAAACAGAATAGTTGTTTCTGCACTCCATAGGCCTGCTGACATCGAATGGATAGCCGAATTGCTGTCCCGAGAAAATATTTTAAAACTTTGATTGTCAACAAAATAATTGTAGCTTTGCAAGCCTTTTGAAATGTAATATTGGGGAATCAACTACTAATCCATTGAATAATAACGATTTGATTAGTAAAAAAACGCAAAAATATTTTCATTACTCAATATAAAAAGATACTTTTGCAACCCCAAAAGGCTGTAAGGCTTAGGGTTTAGATTAATTAGAGTAAAAATAGATATGACTAAAGCAGAAATTATTGCAGAGATCTCTAACAAGACTGGTTTAGAGAAGGTTGATGTACAAGAGACCGTTGAAGCATTCTTTAAAGTTGTTAAAAGTGCCATGATCGGTGGTGAAAATGTGTACGTAAGAGGCTTCGGTAGCTTTGTAGTAAAAAAGAGAGCAGAAAAAACAGCGCGTAATATTTCCAAAAATACCGCGATTATCATCCCTGAGCACTATGTGCCTAGCTTTAAACCTGCAAAAGTTTTTGTAGAAAAAGTGAAAAACGGAAATAAAAAATAATCTTTATCATGAAGAATACCAAACAAATTCAGATTGTCGTTGCGGTTGTAGTAGTCCTTATCATGGGATTCCTTTTCGCTCGTCCTGTTAAAGGTTTGGTGACTAAAAATGAAGATACTGCAGCAGCAACTCAAGAAGAAGCTGCTGCAGATCAATTTACCCTTTCTAGCGTTTCGGAAGCTTCCAAACGCGGATTAAACCCAGCTATAGTAACAGAAATCACTGATCTTGAGAAAAAAGCTGATCAAGCTTCAGGTCAAGATAAAATCGCTGCTTACCAAATCTTAGCCGATAAATGGAACGATGTAGAAAAAGCTGTCCCTCAAGGTTTCATCTACGAGGATATGGCTGCCATCTCACCGAAATTCGAATACTGGTTGAAAGCTGGAAATGCTTACCGTAAAGGTTATACTAACTTGCAGGATAGTGCAATGGTCGTTGCTTTAAACAAACGTGCCATTACAGCTTACCAAAAGGCAGTTGACCTTGATGGCGCAAACTTGGACGCTAAAACTGGCCTTGGAGCGGCAATGGTTACTGGAACTAATAATCCTATGGCCGGAATCGCCTTGTTACAAGAAGTCGTTAAAGCGGATCCTAAAAACTTAGAAGCGAACAAAACCCTAGGTTTATTCTCTTTACAATCTCGTCAGTTCGATCGTGCAATCGACCGTTTCAAGACTGTGGTTGAACAAAAACCTGATGCAGAGTCGTATTTCTACCTTGCAACAGGATATCAAAATATAGGGATGAAGAATGAAGCTATCGCTGCTTTTGAAAAAAGTAAATCTTTAGCCGCTGACCCTTCTCTCTCGCAGTTTATCGATCGTGAAATCGAAAAACTCAAGAAGTAATTAACATATTCGTATAAACATTAAAAAACATTAAGCTATGCCAAGCGGAAAGAAAAGAAAAAGACACAAAATGGCTACTCACAAACGTAAAAAACGTTTAAGAAAAAATAGACACAAGAAAAAATAAGCTTCCTTAAAGCTTAGGCTTTATCGAATCATGTGTACAATCTATGATGAGAACACTCGTCATAGATTGTTTTTTAATTAAACGGTTTTTTTGTTTAACCGGACATTTAACGTTGTAGAGCGAGTCTACAACCGTCCTTAATTGAGTAGCTGTTGGTAAAGGAATTAATTATCGATTCAGTCCCCGATAAGGGGGTGACTATTGCTTTACTACAGGACAAGCAACTTGTTGAATTAAATCGAGAACAAGTAGGCAACAATTACGCGGTAGGAGATATTTACTTAGGGAGAGTAAAGAAAATCATGCCCGGATTGAACGCCGCTTTCGTAGACGTAGGCTATGAAAAAGATGCTTTTTTGCATTATCTCGACCTTGGTCCGCAAGTACAATCCCTTATTAAACTCACAAGGGTAGTAAAGAACGGCAGTTATCAAGAAAAACTGCTCAATAGTTTGAAGCTTGAAAAGGACATTGACAAAGCTGGAAAAATATCTGATATTCTGAGCCGTAACATGCTGTTGCCTGTGCAGATTGCCAAAGAGCCAATCTCTACTAAAGGCCCCAGACTAAGCTCAGACCTATCTATTGCCGGAAGGTTTGTCGTATTGGTGCCCTTCTCAAGTTCGGTATCCATTTCCAAAAAGATTAAAGGTAGTGCAGAAAGAAACCGCCTCAAGAAAATCGTCGAAAGTATTAAACCACCAAATTTTGGGGTAATCATTCGAACTGTTTCTGAAGGTAAAGGAGTAGATGAACTCCAAAAAGACCTGCTCGACCTAATCTCTAAATGGGAATTGTTTACCAAACGCCTTAAATCAGCCGAACCTCCACAAAAAGTTCTCGGTGAAATGGACCGCGCATCTACCATATTGCGCGATATCCTAACCGATGAATTTACGCATATCTATGTGAACGATCAGGACATCTTTGAAGAGGTAAAATCCTATATCCAAGAAATTTCCCCTGACCTGGAGAAAATCGTCAAACTCTATAAACATAGAGAACCGATTTTTGACCATTATGGTGTCGAAAAGCAAATTAAGGCGTCCTTTGGCAAAACCGTAAACCTTCAAGGTGGTGCTTACCTCGTAATCGAGCATACTGAAGCACTCCACGTAATTGATGTAAATAGCGGTAACCGTATTGCCAATAAGGAAAATCAAGAAGATAACGCCCTCCTCGTAAATAAGGAAGCGGCCAAAGAAATTGCCCGTCAGCTTAGGCTGAGGGATATGGGTGGAATTGTAGTCATCGATTTTATCGATATGCACAAACCCAATAACCGTAAAGAACTTTATGGTTTCTTAAAAGAATGCATGGCTTCTGACCGTGCTAGACACACCATCCTCCCTCCAAGTAAATTTGGTTTAGTACAAATTACTAGGCAACGTGTCAGACCTGAAATGTCAATCGTGACCAATGAAAAGTGTCCCGCTTGTGACGGAACAGGTGAAATTAGATCCAGTATCGTATTGCTGGATGACATTGAAAATAATTTGAGCTTCATCTTGCAGGAGCAAAACGAAAAAGGTGTAACACTATGTGTGCACCCTTACATCGCTGCCTACATCAAAGCTGGTTTTATATCCCGCAGATTGAAGTGGTTTTTCAAATATGGCCGATGGATTAAAGTGAAGGAAATGAGTTCATATTATTTGACCGAATTCCACTTCTTTAATTCCAAAGACGAAGAGATAAAACTATAATATAAAAAAGCTACACAGAAACTCTGTGTAGCTTTTTTTATGCGTTTTACTTTGCTATACCTTGGCCTCTATCCAAAGTATCTTCACGCCATCTTTTTCCATCTTCCTGAAAAAAGTCATCTGACGCTTGGCATATCGATGTATTTCTGTCCTTAGTTTGCTCTTAAAATCCGCTAAACTCATCTCACCTGATAAATACAGCGAAGCATACTTATACTCTAATCCAAACCACATCAAATCTTCATGGCTTAACCCTTTTGCCAATAACCCCTCTACTTCTGCCAGTAAGCCTTCTTCCAGTCGGCTATCCAAACGCCGATCTATTTTAGATCTTCGATCTGTAAGACCAGGATTTAAACCTAGCACCAAATAATCTTTTACAATCGCTTCTCCTTTTTCTGGCGCTTCGTGGTATTTTAAATAGTTTAGAATTTCCAATGCACGGATCAATCTTTTCTTACTATCCCGATCAATGTGAAAATCATTTGGGATTTCATAGGTCTGAAGTTGTTCTAATAGCTCCTCTTTGCTATAAGAGGCTAGGCGATCTTGAAATTCCTGATTCTTAGGAATGCTAGCATAAGGTTGTGCGATAAGTAAAGAATGTATATAAGATCCAGTTCCTCCACATAAAATGACCTGTTTACCCTTTTGTCTAATAAGACGACTTGCTTCCTGAAAATCTTTTTTAAAGTTCTCTACCGAATATTTTATAGTAGGAGGGACGATGTCAATGAGATGATAGGGCACATTTCCATATTCCCTCAGGTCTTTACCGGTACCAATATCCAAATGTTGGTAAACCTGTCGAGAATCTGAAGAGATGATTTCTGCATCGAGAGTTTGGGCTATTCTGACTGCTAGGGCCGTTTTGCCAGAAGCTGTTGGCCCCAAAAGAATAATAAGAAAATCAGGCGAAAGATGTTCCTTCGCCTGATTTATGAATGATATGATATTTTCAAATGAATCTAAATGACAAATTTTGTCCATTTTTCATTGCTTTCATTACTCTTGACTACTGTTTCTATAAAGGCCATTCCACGTACGCCATCCTGTACAGTTGGAAAATCGAGTGCCTCTGCACTTGCTGTTCGGCCTTCATTTTTTGCTGATACCGTTAATGCAAAATTTCTATAAATATTGGCAAAGGATTCCAATAATCCTTCCGGATGTCCTGCAGGAATACGGGTATTATGCGTCGCAAATGAACTCAAGGTAAATGGTGCAGCATAGGCATTTCCTGTGCGGTAGTATTGTCTAGGCTGATCAAGCATCTTAATAATTAAATTATTCGGATCTTCATTTGCCCACTCTAGACCTCCTTTTTCACCGTAAATACGAATTCTAACCGCATTCTCTTCTCCAGCTGATATTTGTGAAGCCATTAATACACCTTTTGCGCCATCTTCGAAACGAAGCAATACCGATCCATCGTCATCCAATAAGCGTCCTTCAACAAATGTGGTCAGGTCTGCACATAATTCCGTAATCTTTAATCCAGATACATATTCAGCTAAATGTGCAGCATGGGTTCCAATATCTCCCATCACCAGTGATTTCCCTGAACGAGTAGGATCAGCACGCCATGCTGCGCCCGCATTACCTTCTCGCTCGCTCAATCTGCTTAGCCAGCCTTGTGGATACTCCACAACAATCTTGCGAATCTTTCCAAAATGTCCTTCCTTCACCATGGCCTTCGCCTGTTTCACCATTGGATAGCCTGAATAGGTATGGGTTAAACACAAAATTCGACCTGTACGTTCTACCGTAGCTTGCAATTCCAATGCTTCTTCCAAGGAAACCGTCATTGGTTTTTCAACAACGACATCAAATCCATGGTCCATAGCCATTTTTGCTGGTGCAAAGTGTAAGAAATTTGGCGTAACGATCGTCACAAAGTCCATGCGCTCTCCTTCTGGAAGCTTGGCCTCCTCTAAAATCATCTGCTCATAGTTCTCATATACGCGTTCTTCCGGAACAAATAAATCGCGACCCGATTGTAAGGATGTCTCCCGATTTACACTAAAAGTTCCACAAACAAGTTCTATCTTGCCGTCCATAAAAGCAGCTATTCGGTGAACAGCGCCAATAAAGGCATCGTTGCCTCCACCGACCATGCCCATGCGTAATTTACGTTTCATAAGGTGTGAATTTCGATTGATTATGCCTTAAATATACTAATTTATACAGTCTTTTGGACTAATAGCAACATTTTTATGCTGCCAGTATTGACATGTAAATAACCTTCAGGAAAGTTCTTTTTCAATTCTTCTCTTTTATCCTCATTGGATATAAGGTATTGCTGATCTTCCGTTATCCAATATTCTTGACCCGCACGACGCTCCAATTCCTTGAACCCCACCACCTCTAAAGAGGAAGACTGCGACCAATCCATATCCACATAGGTCATAATGTCATTTGGCCGAAAATCAGTGATGAAACCCTTAAGTAATTTCGATAGCCCGCCAATTACTAATAAATCTCCTTTATGACAAAAGCGCAATAACTCAAATGACCGATAATCTTCTCCTCGATTATGCATTCGCCGACCAGCACTAAAAATAGCAACAGATACCAATTCCCCATTCCAAAACAATCCATACCGATACTTCCCCGGTAATGGTACTTGTAGATGATGTTCTTTTTGAAAGTCCATAGCTACTTTCTTGTCGATCCTGGCTAAAACAGTTTGACGTGCAAATACCTTTTTCGCCTTGCCCGATAATACCAGCAAACGATTCAAAAGCTTGCTCTCTTCACGCTTAAATTGTGCTGGATTGATCCATATATGTGGTTTTATGGAAGTATTGGATAACTCACTAATAGGGGATGTGCCTAAATACAAGTCAAATGGAAGGGATTCGGACAGCAATTGTAAGCCCCAATCTTGCGTATTGACCACAAAATTAAAGCCTAGTTTTGATGCGATTTTGCTTATGATGTCTCGAACCTCCTGACTTTCCATGCTCCAAAATTAGCTTAATTCAACAGAATATCGCCTAATGCCAAATTATTAATAACTTTGTAGCGAAAATAGAAACAGATGAAATTACCGATAGTGGCTTATGGCGATCCAGTTTTGCGCCAAAAAACAGTAGAGATTGATGAGGATTATCCAAAACTGAAAGAACTTATTCATAATATGTATGAAACGATGTACGCAGCTAATGGTGTGGGTATTGCTGCCCCGCAAATTGGTTTGCCTATTCGTTTATTCGTGATTGATGCTAGCCCATTTGGTGAAGACGACGAAGATGGCCCGGGTGACCCAACCGCTAAAGACTTTAAACGAGTTTTTATTAACCCAATAATGGTGGATGAAAATGGCGAGAAATGGGCCTTCTCTGAAGGTTGCCTTAGTATTCCGCAAATTAATGAAGAGGTTTCCAGACATAAAAATGTAACCATCAATTACCTGGATGAAAACTTCGAAGAACAAGAAGAAGAGTTGACTGGTTTAGCAGCACGTGTTGTTCAACACGAGTACGACCATATCGAAGGTAAACTATTTATCGATAAATTGGGTCCCCTGAAAAAGGCTATGTTGAAAGGGAAATTAGATGCCATCAGTAAAGGAATGGTTCGTGTAGCTTATAAAATGAGCTTCCCGCAATTGAAAAAGAAACGTTAGTATATAATTTAAAAAGCCAGCTCTCAAAGCTGGCTTTTTTATGTTTATTCCTTCATTGCGTTCGGTACACTTGGTAATGAAAGGTTATACCGGACCGAAATAAACCGAATACCGAATACGACTGCTGCTGAAATAAAAGCATTCAACCCTGCCGTTACTGGCGTAAATGTCAATAGAACATAGATGATGGCGCCTGCTAAACAGGCCGAAGCATAGATCTCCTTCCTTAATATCAATGGTGTCACATTCATCAGGACATCCCGGATGACTCCACCCATACAGGCAGAAAACATCCCCAACATCACTGCAGAGATTGCACTACTATCATAGGCTAGCGACTTCTCCACACCAACAACGGTGAAGAATCCGATACCGATCGCATCAAATAAAAATAAGGTCCGTGCAAAATTATCCAATTGCTTATTCAAGATAATGGAAAGTACTACACCAACTAAAATAGCTAAGAGGTAATTCCCATCCTCGACCCATACTGGCCGTATATTTAAAAACACATCCCTTAACGATCCTCCACCAATGGCCGTAACAAATCCCATAAAGGTCGCGCCGAATATATCAATACCATTGCGGTTTGCTGCCATTGCTCCCGAAATCGCAAATACCATAGTACCCAATAAATCGATGTAATAAATGAATGTCATCTGTTATCTTTTTATTAAGTGCAAGTATACAGAAAATATGAATTTTTAATTCACACAAA
This sequence comes from Sphingobacterium lactis, assembly GCF_051951495.1. Taxonomy (GTDB): domain Bacteria; phylum Bacteroidota; class Bacteroidia; order Sphingobacteriales; family Sphingobacteriaceae; genus Sphingobacterium; species Sphingobacterium lactis_A. The sequence goes on from NZ_JBNHAS010000003.1 coordinate 491,887, forward strand.
AATCACTTACAAAATCAAGCTGTAGAGCAAAAAGAAAGCGAGCCCCTTGGAACCCGCTTAAACTAAACAACAAACAAATGATATTTTCTGGTTATGTTAATTTCTGGAAGTTGAAGTTCTTTTCTGCGCTCTTTCCTTTTTTAGTTGTTCCAAATCACGCTCATACCTTTCTTGAATCTCTTGGTATTCCTTAGAATCATACAACTCCTTCATCTCCTTTTCTTTTTGCTTCCATTCAGCACTTTTGAAGTAAAGATCAACCTCTTTGCCTGCCTCTTCCATGCGTTTCACTTGCTCCTTCCATGCTGGAGAATTGAAATGATCTTTAATCTTGGCTGCCTCACTATTAATGGTTGCGATTTGATTTTTCCATGCATCCGATTCAAAATATTCCGTAGTCATCTTGCTAGTCTGATTCTGAAGCTTTGCTATGGCATCTTTCCATTCCTTGCTTTCAAAGTATTTTTGAATATCTTTTGCAGGCATATCTTTCCATTTTTGAGATGAGAATAGCTTCGATATCTCTGCATTCGATAGGTTGATAGCCTTCATTTTATCCTTCCATTCATCCGATTGGAAATAAGCACTCACCTTATCCGTTTCAGTTTTAATTTTTTGCATTTGTGCCTTAAACTCTGGTGAATTCGTGTGTTTAGCCATTTCCTTGCTCTCCATTTGAATGGAACGAAGTTTTTGACGAATAGCAGGAGGTAATACGGTTGTGTCTTCAACCACATGATGGTTAACTCGTATGACCTGATCTGGTTTCTTAATCGTGTCCACCTGAACTTTTGCCACTGCAGGAATTGGAGCACGTGGAACATTTGGCTCTGGAACAGTGACGCCCCAACTATCAACTTCTTTTTCTTGTGCTTTACTTTCTTGGGCTGGAATTAATATCGCGATACAAATTAAAGCGATGCTACTTGCCAATACAGCTATTAGTTGCTGCTTAACATTTCTATGATTGGTTTCCATTTTTGTAATTCGTTTAATACGTTGAAATAAATGATTTTTCTTTCCCGTCGCCGCCAAACTCAACGCAGGAGTACTGTTCTTGCGTAATTCCTCCAATTCCACCAAGGCCTTGGCGTAGGGTAGAGGATTACCAATTTGAGCCAATACCATATCATCACAAGCATGCTCGCGCTCACGCTCTATAACTCTGGAAATAGCCCAAATGAATGGATTAAAAAATAATATCGTCTCGATAACGACCTTGATTAAGTTAAATAGGTAGTCATTCCTTTTTATGTGAGCCAACTCATGCAATAATATGGCCTCCACTTGTGCACTGTTCAATTGGTTGACATATGCAATAGGAAACAGGACAAATGGTCGGATGAAACCTACGGTCAAAGGAACATTGATGTGGTTGGATAGAAACAAGGATATACGTCTTTGAATTCCCAAATTGCTTTTTGCTCTTTCAAATAGACTAGTCCATGTGCTAGGGATGCTATCTAGTCCTTTGTATTTGAGTTTTCGTAATCGTAGATAACTATTGACCAAAATAAACAGTTGAATACTAAATCCGACGATATAGACGATGCTGAGATACGGGAACATACCTTCTAATCCGAATATATGCTCTTGTGGTGAAAGGAAATAAACTGTTAATTGCTGCGGATCGATAACAAATTCGTTGTTCACAGCTTTTGCTTGTCCATAGTAATGTAGAAAACTTAAGATAAAGCCTAGGAAAAGCGCTATTTGTAAACCGTATGCTAAATTGTATTTCTGACTGGATTGTTGTTTCGGGTTAATAAAATGAAATAGACTCACCAATAAATAGGCGATAGCGCCGAACCATATCGAATGAAGCATGCTCCATCCCAAGGCTTGTATAAGGTTATAAGCAGTAGTTTCCATGACTATTTGTTTTCTAGGTTTCTTAAAAATGCTTTGATTTCCTCCAACTCCCTTTCACTCGTCCGATCGTTTCCTAAGGCCTGCATCACCAATCTCGCTGTCGATCCGTTGTACACCGTATCGATCATCTTATCCAAAAATTGACCCTGTGTCGATTCCTTCTCAATGTTAGCTTGATATAAATGGGTCTTTGAACTGGTGTCTCGCGCAACCATTCCTTTTTCATGCATGATTTGCATTAATTTTAAAATGGTTGTATAGCCCACATCTTTCTTGTCTAAAGTCTCAAATACCTCGCGTACACTGCTTTGTCCCTTTGACCACAATACTTGCAAGATCTCCATTTCGCTATCAGTCGGTTTCATATCCTTGTCTTTTCTTTATCTACGAATTATTTCGTAATCAAATCTACGAAGGATTTCGTAATGTCAAAATATTTTTTTCTTAATTTGTGTTAAATTTAATTAAGGTATTGATATACAGTGTTTAAAAAATCATTAAAATTTAAATTCATTAGGAATTAATCATTAATTCACTCATTTATTTCCAACAATAGGGAGCGAATTCAAAACTTTCTAGGATATATTTTGTTCAATGACATATCGAATCATAATAAAAAATTAATCTGATTGGAGATTCTTATGGCTTATGACATCATGTTGAGCAATAGGGTAAGAGCATACCTAGCGGAATATTGCAGCTATTCCATTGAAGAAAAGGAAATGTTTTCTGGATTAGCCTTTTTAGTAGATGGAAAAATGTGCATCAATATTTCTGATAATCGATTGATGCTTCGCTTTGCTCCCGAACTAACAGAACAATTCTCCCAAAGGCCTGGCTTCGAACCAATGATTATGAAAGGGAAGGAATTGCAAGGCTATGCCTATATAGAACCTGAAGGGTACCTCCGAAATGATGACTTCGAATTTTGGATGCAAGCTTGTCTTTATTATAACCCCAAAGCCAAAGCTTCCAATAAAAGGAAAAAACAAAATCAATCCGCTTAATCCCTTTTGATCTTCACTTCTCCTTATTTGAAGCTGTTCTCAATACAATGATTTGCGTATATCTATATATATAAGAATACAGCATACGCGAAATTGCTATGTGTGGAGCCTGTAATAGCATTTTAATCAATACTTATTTCTCTCTTTTATCAAAGTCCACCTTACAGTCTACCCATTAATTCTAAGGTTTTCTTTATTTAGATAATATAATGACTCCATTATGGTTCATGTTGAACTCGTATCTGACAGGGGTTGGATTCGAGAACGCTAGGGAATTTTCTCGGATCTCGTTCGGTCGGAACCGAACGAGATCCGAAGGAGTTCCGAACGAGTTCCGAAGGAGATCCGAAGGGTTCTCGAATCCAACCCCTGCCTGACCCCTGGTAAACCCTATCCAGATAGGAAGGTGACAGTATGCAAGCAGGGGGAATGATGGCGGATATGCCCTTCCTGAAAAAAACTTTCTTAAGATAGGGTTCCGACCGTATGTCGGCATATTCTGTACTTTTTGCCGCCATCAGGATAAAATTATCTCCCAAGGTGCTAGCGAGTTACGGCGTTACCGTAAAAAATGTTCACTCTGGGTCTTGGAAATACGGTTCCAAAGTCCCTATCTTTGCACCACTCCGCAAGGGAGGGACGGCCATACGGCCACTGAAACAAGGGAAGGAAAGCGAGATCGGAAAGGCAGATTCTGCACGACGATCGACTGGAAAATAGGCCTCGAA
>NZ_JBNHAS010000004.1:0-325239 GCF_051951495.1 Sphingobacterium lactis
GAGCTCGGTGAAATTGTGGTATCGGTGAAGACGCCGGTTACCCGCAACGGGACGGAAAGACCCCATGAACCTTCACTATAGCTTAACATTGAGATTGGGTACAGGATGTGTAGGATAGGCGGGAGTATGTGAAGCGGTTTCGCCAGGAATCGCGGATACGACCTTGAAATACCGCCCTTTCTGTATTCGGTTTCTAACTCGACAGAGTCGAGGACATTGTTTGGTGGGTAGTTTGACTGGGGTGGTCGCCTCCAAAAAGGTAACGGAGGCTTTCAAAGGTAAGCTCAGTACGCTTGGTAACCGTACGGGGAGTGCAATGGCATAAGCTTGCTTGACTGTGAGACCTACAAGTCGACCAGGGTCGAAAGACGGACATAGTGATCCGGTGGTTCTGTATGGAAGGGCCATCGCTCAAAGGATAAAAGGTACTCTGGGGATAACAGGCTGATCTCCCCCAAGAGCTCATATCGACGGGGAGGTTTGGCACCTCGATGTCGGCTCGTCACATCCTGGGGCTGGAGAAGGTCCCAAGGGTTGGGCTGTTCGCCCATTAAAGTGGCACGCGAGCTGGGTTCAGAACGTCGCGAGACAGTTCGGTCCCTATCTGTTGTGGGCGCTGGAAGTTTGAGTGGATCTGACCTTAGTACGAGAGGACCGGGTTGGACGGACCGCTGGTGAACCTGTTATGCCGCCAGGTGTACGGCAGGGTAGCTACGTCCGGGATAGATAAGCGCTGAAAGCATCTAAGTGCGAAACTAGCCACGAGATGAGACTTCCTCATAAGGGCCGTCGAAGATGACGACGTCGATAGGCCACAGGTGTAAAGGTTGAGAGACCAAAGCCGAGTGGTACTAATAACCCGAAGCTTTCCAATGCGGATAGAACTGTTGTCCTCTCTCTTTTTTATCTTTTCTTCCAATAACATGTCATTGTCCATCGGGTAATTGGTCCCGGTGCACAAAAAGGTATTCAGGTGCCTATATCGGCGGTGTCCACCTCTTCCCATTCCGAACAGAGAAGTTAAGCCCGCCAGAGCCGATGGTATTGCCGTAACAGGTGGGAGAGTAGGTCGGTGCCTAATTTTATACGGAGGCCCGTCATCGATGAGATGACGGGCCTTTCTGTTTTTGTTTTTTTCTTTATGGGTGGATAAGTTTGTCGAGGGCATCCCGGCTGACCGTAGGGTCGAAGCATGCTTCGACCGATAACAGATCCTATTTTTTTATCAGATCATAAGAAGGTTTTGATTTCCCGCTGGGTCTAGGGGATACGTCCATTTACAATGGAGACCCTGAATGCCTCCCCATTGATTCCATATAGATTACCTAACCCTGAACTGTAGAGATTTTGTTGGATGGTTTGATTGGTATTGTTCAGGCGGTCGGTGGATACATCGAACCTTCGGTAATCGGGAAATTTGGTCTAATTGTTTTTGCCTGACGGTTACTTCCTATAAAGTTCGTAGTTCGTGCATCGGGGATGCACGATGACGGGTTCTTGGGGGGAGGAAAGGAGACTCTTCGCTTCGCTCTGAGTTGGAAATAGCATTAATTGACTCTATCCCGCCAATAGGTCTATATACTAATTACTATATACTGCCCTCAGGGCTCAGACTCTTCGCTTCGCTCTGAGTTATAAATAGCGAAATACCATCCCGCCAATAGGTCTAACTACTACGTACTATATATAAATACTATAAAAAAACTGCCCGCAGGGCCAAAGTCTGTTATCTGGTGTCTTATATCTAACAGCGCAGCGATCTCACATCTTTTATAACAATTCCATATCCTTTCCTATCATTATTATTTTTCCAATTAGTTTTTTGTTAAATTCCCATCCTATTATTAATCTATTTTAACCTGAAAAACTGAAAAGAAAAAGATTTTATTTTCAATTGTTGCCATTTGTACGTTAGGTTTCGCGCAAGCACAACGTATTCCTTTGGCAGATTCGGCTGTAAGCACTAAACATCAAATTCGTGCCAATGGCCAAAGTTTCTCTTATACAGCAAAAGCTGGAACCCAACCTGTATGGGATAATTCAGGAAAAGCAATTGCTACAGTACATTATACTTACTACACGCGTGATGATATTCAGGATCGCAGTAAACGTCCTTTGGTGATCTCCTTTAATGGTGGACCAGGTTCGGGCTCAGTATGGATGCACTTGGCATATACAGGCCCTAGATTGCTTAATATCGATGATGAAGGATATCCATTGCAGCCTTATGGTGTTAAAGAAAACCCATATACCATATTGGATGTAGCGGATATTGTATTTGTAGATCCAGTTAATACTGGTTATTCACGTATATTGGATGAGAAAGCTGATCGCTCTCAATTCTTTGGTGTCAATGCTGATATCCGTTATTTGGGGGAATGGTTAAATACCTTTGTGACTCGTAATAACAGATGGGCATCGCCGAAATATTTAATTGGAGAGAGCTATGGCACGACTCGTGTTTCAGGATTAGCTTATGAATTGCAAAATTCACAATGGATGTATTTAAACGGCGTTATCCTAGTGTCTCCAACCGAATTGGGTATTAAGAGAGATGGCGCACTAAGCAAAGCCTTACGTTGGCCTTATTATGCAGCAGCAGCTTGGTTTCATAAAAAACTTCCTGCAGACTTACAGAGCAAGGATTTAGAACAAATGTTACCAGAGGTAGAGAACTTCACGATGAATGAGCTTCTACCAGCCATTGCGAAAGGATCTAGCATAGACCCTGCAAATAAAGCGGCTATCATTAAGAAAATGGCTCGCTATTCTGGCTTATCAGAAACCGTTATTTCTCAAAATAACTTGGATATTTCGACCAACTTATTCTGGAAAGAATTACTTCGTGATCAAGGAATGACCATCGGAAGATTGGATTCACGTTATTTAGGTATTGATCTGCGTGATGGTGGAGAACGCCCTGATTTTAATGCGGAGCTAACATCTTGGTTGCATTCTTTCACACCTGCGATCAATTACTATTACGCCAATGAGCTAAAATACAAAAGCGATGTCAAGTACAATATGTTTGGAAATGTGCATCCTTGGGATAACAGCAACGACAATACAGGCTATCAATTGAGACAAGCTATGGCAGCTAATCCATTCTTACATGTGATGGTGCAATCCGGTTACTACGATGGTGCATGTGATTATTTTAATGCCAAATACAACATGTGGCAAATGGATCCATCGGGTAAGTTAGCTCCTAGAATGAGTTTTAAAGGATATCGCAGTGGGCACATGATGTACCTTCGCAAAGAAGATTTGATCAAAGCCAATGAGGATATCCGTCAATTCATTAAATTATCTACCCCTAAGCCAGATCAGTCAGCTAAATATTAATTTTATATCACATCATCGCATCTACTCATGAGGATAAGTTTAATCGTATTCGCATTATTTTTTCTATTGCAACAAGGTCGAGGGCAAGGATTAGAGCTAGTCAATGATCCTGAAGCTGCCAAGGTATATTTATCAGCAGCTAGAGCAAAAGCATCTGAGGCATATCGAACCAAGAGCCAACCTGTATACCAAAGTTTAAATCAATTGATAGATCTAGGCGATTGGGAACTCGTGGAGAAAGCTCTTGTTTCTAATAAGGACTTAAAACCTGTAGATAGAGCCTTGTTAAGCGCTAAATTGCATTGGTTAAGAAATGACTTTCAAGCAGCTGAATCAGATCTCAAAAAGTTGTCTTCTCAAGATCAAACTGATTACCGAGTTCAACGATCTTTTGCACAATTAAAGATCGAAGCATGGGAACTAGAGACAGCTGAACACATGGCTAAGCAATTATTGGCTAAAAAACCAAATGATGTTGAAACAGAATTAGTTCTTGGTCGAGCTCTAATGTTGCAAAAGAAATATAAAGAAACATTGGATCTTGCCAATGCGATGATTAAGCACAATCCTCAAGAGGCTGCTGGATATTTTTTAAAGGCGGATGTCAATTTTTGGGATCAAAACCCCAAGGAAGCCGAAGTAGCCCTTATTGAAGGTTTAAAATTAAACCCCTTAAATGCAGATGCCCGATTCTATTATGGATATGCTATTTGGCGTAGAATTGATGCTACGCAACTCAACGATATGGTGGCTCAATGGGAATTGGCCTTGCTTATTAACCCCTTGCACTTTCAATCGCATTGGCACTTAGGAAATGGCCACACTAACCTGACTTATGCAGACTATGTAGATGCCAATGAGAAGGAAATCCGTAAAGAATTAGAAACTGCTGACTCCCTATTTACAGCTAATAATATTCAAGTTTCCATTCATGTTATTCAAGAGGTTTCCAAGAAATTCCCTAATTCCGTATTACCAGCCATGCATGAAGCTTCTTTGCTTTATGGAGATTTTGATGCTCAGGACCGCAAATCCAGATTAGATAAATCGGAAAAGTTATTTCTCGATATTCTGAAAAAGAAAAACCACTATGGCCCGGCACACAATGGATTGGCAGCAGTGATTAAGTCAAAGCGTATTCCATACCTGAAGACCTATTCCAAGATCATGCAGGAACTCCGTAATCCGAAGATTAGCAATATGGATGATTTCTTGGAAATCTTTCCTGATGTGGCCTATTATCCTGGAAATGTCGCAAAAGGAATGGCATGGAATCAACTATACACTTCCACAGTTTATTTTCCTTTCTTGGTGAAACAACATCGACTATTTGTAATTCCACCATTACATGTTGATTTAGCCTTGGCGATGAAATCTCCTTATTTCCGATTTAATTCCACTTTTGATAACCGTCAGTGGATGGATATCCGAGGAGTGGGCTCTGGAGCAGCCGCGATTGAATATGTAGAAAGAGGAGCTTTTGAGGAACGAAATGTATTGCTGCATGAGTATGTGCATCTATTTCATGGGCAAGTGCTAACCGATGAACAGAACAGGAAGATCAAAGCTTTGTACTATAACGCCATGAAGAATGGGCTAACCTTAGATTATTATTCCCAAAACAATGAGTCGGAATACTTTGCCCAAACCTACCCAGCCTATTTTGAAAAAGTAAAAGTACATCCATTGGATTTTAAATCCATGAACACCCTCTCCGATTTGAAGGGAAGAGACCCAGAGATGTATGCCTTTCTAGATGACTTGATTGGCAAAGAGAAGGCTTATTTGGCAGGTGATAAGAAAGCAATGGCTTCCAATTGGTCACAGGTTTATCTGAACCTAGCCAGTTATGCGGCAAGAAATGATCATCAAGAAGCATTCAGATTATTAGATACGGCTTTACAATACGATAAAAAATATTTGCCGGCGATTTTAGCCTACGCTGATATATTGGCTGATCAAAAACAATTTGCTTTAGCGAAAGCAAGAATTGAAGAAGCAAAGCAAATCAACGATAAATATGCTCCCATCTATTTAAGCGAAGGAAAACTAATGAGCATTCAATTCCCTCAGAAAAGAAATGAATTAGCTCAACTCTACAAGAAAGCTTATGATTTGGAAACCGATTACATGGAAAAAGCTAGAGTTTCTAGTCTATTGCGGAACTTTTATTTCCAAGGAGGGCAACTCAAAGAGGCCTTAAACGTAGCGGATGAATATGTAAAGAACGGATCAGAAATCTCCACTTATTTAAGAGATCGAAAAGATGATGCGCGATCATTTGCTGCTTGGCAAAGAGCTTTATTAGGTGATGAAACCCAAATTAAGCAATTGGCTTATTTGGCTGGACAGAAGCCACAAAACTACAGCATTAGAACCCAATATGTAGAAGCCTTACTTGCCAATCAACAAACAGATGAAGCGATTAAGAACTTGAAAGAAGTCTATAGAACTTTACAAGCAACGCAAGTAGGACGTGCAGATTTCGAATTATTACTCTTTGCAGCTTATATCCAAAAGGAGGATAAAGCCAATATTCAGGAGTATTTAAATAAATTGACGGGAAACCATGTGGATCCTATTCGCTTATCTTCCTTGAATAATTTACGCTTGGTTCGACTTTTATTACAGATTGGTGAGCAGCAAAAAGCAAAATATCTATACCAAACCATTAAAAAGGAATCAGGATTATTTTATCGCGCTTCTGATAGCTTAACCCAAGCAATGCTACTAAAAGTTGATGGAAAACAGGATGAAGGATTGAAAAGCCTAAAAGCAGCATTGGACATTTATCCTTATCAAATTGAAGCTTATCAAATCTATAATTCTTGGTTCAATAATCAACCAGCAAGCAAGAATAATAACAAGAAGATAAAAATTGATATCAATAATCCTCAAAAAATATAGCATCTTTACGAATTAAAATAACCGTATGAACATTTATGAACTTATTTCCATATCCATCTACATGTTACTCATGGTGGGTATTGGATTTTATTCTTGGAAGAAATCAACCAGTAATTCCGAAGAATTTTTAATTGGAGGCCGTAAGATGGGAGCTGCTGTAACGGCACTTTCAGCAGGTGCTGCCGACATGAGTGGCTGGTTGCTGATGGGACTACCGGGCGCTATGTACCTTTCGGGGCTTTCTGCGGCATGGATAGCTATAGGCTTGACCATTGGGGCGTTTTTTAATTACGTGCTTGTAGCGCCTCGCTTAAGGGTCTATACAGAGGTGGCTAAAAATGCCATCACATTACCTGTATTCTTTGAAAACCGCTTTCAAGATAAAACCCAATTGTTGAAACTAGTCTCTTCCATCTTAATTTTAGTGTTCTTTACCCTATATACCTCTGCAGGTATGGTTTCAGGTGGACGCTTATTTGAGTCTGCATTTGGAATGGATTATTACACCGGATTGTTCGCAACAGCATTCGTGGTTGTGCTATACACCTTCTTAGGAGGATTCCTAGCCGTGAGTTTAACGGACTTTGTTCAGGGTACTATCATGGTATTGGCATTGGTCATTCTTCCCATTGTTTTAATTAGTCAATTGGGTGGGCTGGGTACTACCTTAGATATTATTGAACAAAAGGACAGTAAATTCCTCGATCTCTTTAAAGGAACGACCACAGTGTCCATTGTATCGCTTCTAGCTTGGGGATTAGGCTATTTTGGTCAACCACATATTTTGGTTCGCTTTATGGCTATTGACAGTGTAAAGGACATTCCTAAGGCGAGAAATATAGGAATTACCTGGATGATCTTTACAGTAGGGGGTGCCATGCTAGTTGGTCTATTCGGAATTGCCTATTTGCAACAATTTGATCCTGCGACAATGAGTAAGTTTGACGGTTCTAAGGAGCATGCCGAAACCATCTTTATTCACTTGTCTCGTGTATTGTTCCATCCTTTAATAGGTGGATTCCTTTTGTCGGCAATTTTAGCTGCTGTGATGAGTACCATTTCTTCACAACTGTTGGTGACCTCCAGTTCTATGACTGAGGATATCTACAAGACATTCTTTAACAAACAAGCATCTGCGAAAAATATGTTATTGATGAGCCGTTTGTCGGTATTGATCGTAGCTATTATCGCTATTCTATTATCCTTAAATCCTAAGGATAGTATATTGAACCTAGTAGGGAATGCTTGGGCAGGCTTTGGTGCTGCTTTTGGACCAATAATTATCTTGTCCTTATTGTGGAAAAGAACTACAGCTATAGGTGGTTTAATTGGTATGTTAGTGGGAGCAGCGACGGTATTAGTTTGGGTATATGTGCCACACGATTACAAAGCGGTATATGAAATTATTCCTGGATTCTTATTAGGATTTCTAACCATCGTCATCGTATCGTTAATGACTAAACCAGTAAATAAGGAAGTGATTGAAGAATTTGATCATGTAGAAAAAATACTGAAGAGTTAATAGATAACCCGCATAAAACAAAAAGGTTGATTGTCGAACAATCAACCTTTTTGTTTTTATCTCCATAATGGAAACCTTGATAAACAAAGAAGCTGATCTACGGCATAGATCAGCTTCTTTCAATTAAACAAATGTATTAATCTAAAACTGGGGTAACTTTGTATCCTTGTTTCTTTAATAAATTTATTAGGCCTTTTTCACCTACAAGGTGTGCTGCACCTACCGCTACTAAAAGAGGTTTCTCATTTAAAATGGTCGGTAATTTTTCCATCCAAGCATTGTTTCTTTCTTTTAATAGTTTGTCGTGACCTTCAGGTGAAAGGAAGTCCATATCTTCAGATAATTTCTCAATATCTTTGATGTTTTCTGAGAAATATGCAGCAACCAATTTCTTAGTAGCTCCTACTTGACTGTCGCTATCCTTTAAGTAATTGTATAAATCTTCCGCACGAAATAGACTGTTTAACAAGTTTATTTGAAACTCTGGAGTTTCCAATTCTGCGACAGGCTTGTCTTTTAATTCAGCAAGTTTCTTCAACTCCATTTCCATCATTTTGATGTTAGTAGGATCTGAACAAGCAAAAGATTGCATAGATAATAAAGAAAGAACCACTACTGGAGGCACTTGATCGAATATTTCTACTGGTAGGTTCTTACTTTTCATAACGCTATCAATCACTGCTTTTTTCTTTGGATCGAAATCTTTAAAGAAATCAGGATTTGGTTTCATCAAATTTTGAATATTGGCTAGATTATCTGGGTTCTCTAAATCTACCTCTAGTACTAGTCCATCTACTTTTCCTGCGGCTACTTTGACTTTATCTTCCATTTTGAAATCTTCTGCACATGCCATGTGTAATGTTCCAAATAAATAAGATTCTTTTTTCAAGCCTTTACCCGAAATCTTCCATAACAAGGTGTTTTCTTGCGCAAAGACTGTTACAGCTAAAAATAATGCAAATACGCTAATTAATGTTCTTTTCATGTTTTGAATGTTAGTTGTAAGTATTAGTATCTAATACCATAATTGTGTTACAAAATATTAAAACTTTATTAAAAAAAAGACACCCATTCCGATGAAAGAATGGGTGTCTATGCTTAATTTATATAAATTCTATAATGTAGAAAAGCTTATTTTACTCGGATGTGCTTGGTCAAAATAAATTCTATGGGTGTTCTTCAGGTAATCTGACGCCTTAGCTTTATAGATATCCATAAACTGATTAGGATTTCTATCGGCTAAAGGAAACCAAGTATGTTGCACCTGAACCATTATTTTATGGCCTTTCTTAAAGGTATGCGCTACGTCTGGTAAAGTTACTTTAACCTGGGTAATAGCATTTGGTTTGAAAGGCTCCGGATTGCTAAAGCTATTTCTAAATTTACCACGTAAGATTTCACCCCGAACCAACATCTGGTAACCAGGCATCACAATGTCCTTGGCAACGGGCGAGGTAGCAGAAGAACTGTCCGGATAAACATCAATAACCTTAACTATAAAATCAGCATCTGTACCCGTCATAGCAATGGATAGATCAGCCACAATTGGTCCTGCCATGGTCAGGTCTTCATTCAGAACATCCGTTTCAAATACCATGACATCTGGTCGGTTAGCCACAAAACGCTGATCGGCAATCATGTATTCACGGGTTCTGCTCGTAATAGTCCCCTCTTGAAAAGGAACTGGTTTATTTGGGTCAGACGTATATTCTACAAATTTATTGTCACCGCTTGAGGCAGCTTTACTCAATTTACCTCCCTCATTCAAATATAAATCTTGAGGCTTGGCAGTCTTTACTGGCCAAGTATCAAAAGCATGCCATTCATTTGACCCTGTAAAGAATACATTCGCTTCAGCAGCTTTAAAATCGCCTTCTCCTTTTAGGTAGTAATTGAAAAACGGTAACTCAAAGTTCTTTTGGTAATAGGTACTAGTTTCTTGACCAAAGCGGATATCTCCAAAGGAATCTCCTTTACCACGAACCCAACCACCATGAAACCAAGGCCCCATTACTAAAATGGAATTGTTATTTTTATTACGTTGCTCGATTTGCTTATAAGTCTCAAACGCACCATAAGTATCCTCCGCATCATATAATCCACCTACGACCATAACTGCCGGTTTAACATCGTTTAAATGATGCGTAATGGTTCTTGCTTGCCAAAAGCTGTCTAAGGTGCTGTGCTTCGCTAGATTGTCCCAAAACTTAACCGTATGGTCTAGGTAGTCTTTTTTAATACCTGATAAGGTAGGGTTGTCCAAGAAAAATTTAGACCAGTCTTTAGATTTCAGTTCAAAACCTTTAGGTCCATGTTCGTTTGTAATAGGCTTAGGTCTTGGCGCATCAAATGTATACATGAAACGGAAAGCATCCATTAAAAATAATGCACCGCCATGATGGAAATCATCCCCTATGAACCAATCAGTCACTGGTGCTTGTGGCGATACAGCTTTTAAAGCAGGGTGGGAGCCAACCAAGCTTACCGTAGAATAGAATCCCGGATAGGAGATACCATAAATACCTACTTTTCCATTGTTGTTGGATAGATTTTTCACCAACCAATCAATGGTATCATAGGTGTCGGTGCTCTCGTCAATTTGATGCTTATTTTCTTTTGTTCTGGTAGGTCTTATATCTTCAAATGTACCCTCGCTCATCCATTTCCCCCGAACGTCTTGATAAACGAAGATATAACCAGCTTTCATTACCTCTAGATAACTGCCCAAACTACCCTTGTATTTGTCCTCTCCATATGGAGCTACCGTATAAGGTGTTCGATTTAGTAAGATGGGATATTTTTTAGACTTATCCTTAGGAATGTAAATGGAAGTAAACAGCTTGACACCATCACGCATGGTGATTTGTTTTTCGATTTTGTCATAATGCTGTTTTACATAATCGGCATTTGGGGCTTGTGCCATGGCTTGAGTCCCGAATATGGCTATTAGGAACCAAACAATTAATAAGTTTTTCATTTGTTTTAGGTGTTAATTTGACAAGCAAGTTAGAAAATTTTTAACTTTTTTGGCTACATTAGTCGTAAACATAATATTACAAACTATGAGTATCAAACAAGGATTTTTGGTTGAACTAGATCATGAAACCAATAACACAAGAAGAGTCTTGGAACGTGTGACTGATGAGCACTTAAATTATAAACCACATGAAAAAAGCATGACTTTAGGCAACCTATTTGGGCATGTTGTGGAATTGCATAACTGGGTTGCTGAAGGTTTACCTAAGGATGAGTTCAACTTGGCAACTGACTACAAACCTTTTAAACCGACTTCTGTTGCTGAGATTAAAGATGCATTGGAAGCAGGATATACAAAAAACAAAGAGACAGTAGAGAATATGAGTGATGAAGAATGGATGAAAACCTGGACATTGAAAGCTGGTGATCATGTGATTTCTCAAGTTCCTAAAATCGGTGCTTTCCGTTTTATCGTCTATAACCACTTAATTCATCACCGTGGACAATTGAACGTTTATTTACGTTTATTGGATATCCCAGTTCCGGGAATCTATGGTCCTTCCGCTGATGAAAAAATGTAATATACTGTATTAACAGATTAAAAAGAGCCAGATAATCTCCTTTCTGGCTCTTTTTAATAAACTGATTATTAGACCTATACTTAAATTTTTAATTTTTTTTCATTTTTCATGTAATAGATGGCAATACTTGTCTGTCTTGTTATTAAATAAGCGATATAAACGATGAACCAAGAAACCTTTAAACATACGGTATTTGTCCTCAAGGATAAGCTCTACCGATTTGCGAATAGGTTTTTAGAACATCAAGAGGATGCTTATGACTTGGTACAAGAAGTGATGATGAAGCTTTGGGAAAAACGGGAGGAATTGAGTAAGCTAGGTTCTGTTGAAGGGTATGCGATGAATATGGTCAGGAATATGGCCTATAACAAGATTGACCGTGCCGGGAGACAAGCAAAGTACTTACAAGAACTTCCACCGGATATCCAACCAGAACGGTATCCATCACTTACCCAAGAACTGATACTGAAATTTATTGACGCTCTTCCGGAAAAGCAACGATTGGTGATGTATCTAAGGGATATCGAGGAATATGAGATTGCTGATATCGCGAAATTAACAGCAATAGAAGAAAACGCAGTACGCGTCAATCTTTCTAGAGCAAGAACGGTAGTCCGGGAAAACTTAACTAAGGTTTTTGATTATGAGAAACGAAGAATTGGATCGCTTAAAGGCTAAATACTTAGCTGGGAATACCAGCCTAGAGGAGGAGCGCCAGCTTAAAGAGTTGGAGGAGGATGCCTTTTTTGCAACCTTAAAACAAGGTGATAAATCTTCTGAGCAGATGGATTGGGATTTTGATGCTTTCATGCAGGATGTAGACACGAACGAGTCAAAAGAACAGCAACCTAACAAGGTAAGACCATTGTTTAGAATGATCATCGGATTCTCAGCTTTGGCAGCTAGTTTACTACTTGCCTTCTTCTTAATCAGAAACAATAAAGTTGAAAATGCTACGGAGTTGACTAATACTTTAGCGCATCAGGAAGTGGAACCTTCGAAACCTAGGAATGAAGTAGAAACGATCCTTGACGTGCCAGCAAAAGACTTTGGTAAACAGGAAGTATTGGAAACAGAAGTAAAAACAAATCCTACAAAGCCGCATATGCATCTGGCGAGGGATACTAAGAGCACAGGGCAAAACAAAGCTATTCAGGCAATAGAAGAGCTAGATAGTGAAGGATTGTATGTAGAGGTTAATGGTGTCCGCATCTATGATGAAGAAAAGGCGCTGGAGGTAACAGAATCAGCCTTGCAATTGGCAACTGCCAACTTGAAAGCAGGGATGAAGAGTGTAGAAAAAATTAAGTATTTAAGTATTGAAATCTAAATTGAATTATGAAAACGATCATGTTAATAATCAGCTTGTTCTTTGCCACTTTAGCACAAGCTCAAATATCCAAACTGGATAAAATCTTTGAACAATATAAAGAACATAAAGGTGTTACATCCATTAAAATCGGAAAGCCGATGTTCAAAATGTTGAACAAAATGAAACTTAGCGATACGGATGTCGATATGATTAAACCATTGCTTGGTAAAATCAATTCCATCAAAATGCTCGTGCTTGAAGGTGAAAATAAGGGGATACAAACCGAAGTTTCCAATGCCATCAAAAACTTAAATTATGAAGAACTTATGGTTATTAATTCTGATGGCGATCAAATACGATTCTTAGCAGAGAATGTTGACGGAGATTTCTTTTCCAATCTATTGTTGAGCATCAACTCGGAAGAAGATACCATCTTCATGATCTTAGATGGTTCCATTAAATACGATGATTTAAACGCATTAGTTAATAACGATAAAAAATAGCCATATGAACCGTATTTTTAGATACCTAGTCGCAGCTTATCTATTATTTAGTTTACAGAGCTGCTTTGTTAAGAGCCGTCCCAATATGGCATTTGTTGACCGATCGCAACTTTCTAGAGAAGCAGAAGTTGTCTCCATCAAGGTTCCAGGATTATTAATGAAAGCATTCTTACGTGGGGAAATAAAAGAATTGAAGGAAGAAGATCCAATGTTGGCATTAGCAGTAAAGAAGATCAAAGGAATTAAAATTATGGCCATTGAAGGTGGGGGAGACGGACATCGCATCTACCAGGATTTCTCAAAATACCTGAACAAAAACAAGTTTGAGGAAATGATGAGCATCTACAGTGACGGAGCGAAGATCAGTATCAATACGCTCATGAAAGGAGATCGTATCAAAAATGTCCTACTAGGCGTCGTAGATGATGAAGACCATGTGTTTATCGACATGAAAACCGATCTTGACCTTAACGAACTAAATCAGCTGGTCGAACATTACGAAAAAATACATCCCGAGAAAAAGAAAACCTCTGAAGCATCGGTAGATTAAAAATATTTTGTTTGTTGTTTAGTATAAAGGCTAATGGATTCGTTCGTTAGCTTTTTTTGGAGA
This sequence comes from Sphingobacterium lactis, assembly GCF_051951495.1. Lineage (GTDB taxonomy): Bacteria > Bacteroidota > Bacteroidia > Sphingobacteriales > Sphingobacteriaceae > Sphingobacterium > Sphingobacterium lactis_A. Next base: position 13,760 of record NZ_JBNHAS010000004.1, read on the forward strand.
CAACAGATGATAGACAACAGATTTTAGACCCTTTAAGGGGGGTAATTATTGGCGGGCGATGCCTGCATCGCCCCTACAAACGTTCGTGAAAATAAGGTTTCCTAATACCCAAAACTGTAGGGTCGAAGCATGCTTCGACCGTTAATACGCTCGATAAACCTATCCCGCCAATAGGTCTAACTACTAAATACTCCCTACTAAATACTGTATAAAAAGAGAGAGGCTAGATCATCGATCTAGCCTCTCTCTTTTTATACAAATTTTTTATTTGGCTAATTCTTCAGCCATTGCTTTTCCGATTTCAGCAGGAGATTCTACTACGCGGATACCACACTCGCGCATGATAGCCATTTTAGCAGCAGCAGTATCATCAGCACCACCAACGATTGCTCCAGCGTGACCCATACGGCGTCCCGGAGGCGCAGTTTGTCCAGCGATGAAACCAACTACTGGTTTAGTACCGTTTTCTTTAATCCAATGAGCAGCTTCAGCTTCCATGCCACCACCGATCTCACCAATCATGATGATACCTTTAGTTTCTGGATCGTTCATTAATAATTCAACAGCTTCTTTAGTCGTTGTACCAATGATTGGGTCACCACCAATACCGATAGCTGTTGTAATTCCTAAACCTGCTTTCACAGTTTGGTCAACTGCTTCATAAGTTAAAGTACCTGATTTAGATACAACACCAACACCACCTTTTTTGAAGATGAAGCCTGGCATGATACCAATCTTCGCTTCTTCAGCTGTGATGATACCAGGACAGTTTGGACCGATCAAACGAGATTTCTTATCACTCAAGTAAGATTTTACTTGAATCATATCTTTAGTAGGGATACCCTCAGTAATACACACGATCAAAGCGATTCCTGCAGCAGCAGCTTCCATAATTGCATCAGCAGCAAATGCTGGTGGAACAAAAATAATAGAAACATTAGCGCCAGTAGCATCTACGGCATCTTGAACAGTGTTGAATACTGGACGGTCTAAGTGGCTCTGTCCGCCTTTTCCTGGGGTTACACCACCTACTACGTTTGTGCCGTACTCAATCATTTGAGATGCATGATAAGTACCCTCGTTTCCGGTAAAACCTTGAACGATTACTTTGGAATCTTTATTTACTAATACACTCATTTTATCTTATTTTTTGCAACGCAAATCTACTATTTTGATATGACTTCTAAAAATCCCTAAGCTAGGTATTTTGTTATTTTTTGACAAAGCGTAGTTTATTGATCAAATCCCATAAAACAATCCCGATGGTAACCGATACATTAAAGGAATGTTTTGTGCCAAATTGAGGGATTTCTAAGGTTCCATCAGCATGTTGTATGACCTCTTCCTCTACACCATGAACCTCATTTCCAAACACCAAAGCGTACTTTTTGTCCGAAAGCGGCTCAAAGGTTTCCAATGAAATACTGTGATCTGTCTGTTCAATAGCATAAACCTGATAGCCTTCTGCCTTCAACTGGTTGATGGCATCCAAGGTGTCCTTATAATATTCCCAAGTAACAGATTCTGTCGCGCCTAATGCTGTCTTTTCAATTTCCCGATGTGGGGGCTGACCTGTAATCCCACAAAGTAGGATTCGTTCCACCGCCAAAGCATCCGCTGTACGAAAGGCTGATCCAACATTATGCATGCTGCGAACATTGTCCATCACGATAACAATAGGAGATTTTTCCTGAGACTTGAAGGTATTTACATCAACTCGGTTGAGCTGATCCATTGATAATTTGTGCATGTGCAAAGATAATCATTTCGAAAAATTAAAAATCATTTTGAATATTAGATTATGAATGTTATTTTTGCAGTCCGAATTTAAGTATAAAAGAATTATAATATTATATAGCTAAGAGAAATGGCAAATCATAAATCAGCGATTAAAAGAATTAGAGCAAACGCTGCGAAGCGTCTAAGAAACCGTTACCAAGCAAAAACTACTCGTAACGCAATCAAAAAATTACGTTTAACAACTTCAGCTGAAGAAGCTAAAGCTTTATTACCACGCGTAGTATCTATGCTTGATCGTTTAGCAAAGAAAAATGTTATTCACAAGAAAAAAGCTTCTAACAACAAATCTAAGTTAACTAAGTTCGTTAACAAGTTAGCGTAAGCTTAAGCTTTTTCCTAAAACATATTAGGGGTGCAAAACAGCATCCCTTTTCTTGTTTGTTCTCCGCCCAGAAAACCTATTCCAACAAACCCAACCTTGCACTGTGATAGCTTAAAAGTTAGTCAAAACTTTCTTTCCTTCTGAAGAATACTAATCTTTTTCCGTCTTTTTTTGTATAGACAACAGACAACAGACAACAGACAACAGACAACAGACAACAGATTTTAGATAAAAGACCTCAACCATAGCACTAAAATAAAGTGCCTAAATGCAAAACGGACAGCAAGAACTTGTTGTTCAATTGCTGTCCGTTTATAATAATTTATTTGGTATCAGATCTTTCTTTTGGTTGGCGTATTTTCCTATTAAATCTAAGGCGCCAGTAAGGAAAGGGTTCTGTTATTGTCTACTCAATAATTTGTCAATGGTAGATTTCAATTTGTTTTGATCTGTTTTGTATGGGCTAAGGTCATATAATTCCACCTTACGGAAATCAATTGGATGACTTTCACTTTGCAGATAAATGTAGCCTTCGGTCAAAGCTTTCCCGTCGGTTTTTTGAGCCGGATCAAAATTACTTACATTGCCACCACCAATTTGAGGTTTGTTGTATTCTAAAACAACCTGCCCATCGAGGATGTGCTGAATGATCGAATCGCCAAGTACTAAAAATTCTGCTGTTACCCAATCGTCACCATGGTAAGTTTTCGATTTGGAGCTTAAGCAATGTGGCGTGAATAGCTTGTTGTTGACCACCACATTTGTTCCCGGAGTACAAAGGTTGGAGTTCGTGCGTTCGTTCTTCCCATCGCCTCCTAAGAGCTGTCCTTCGATGGATATTGGGAAGTCCTGGTCCTTTAGCATGGTCTTCGGATCTTGTCCATGTAACATGGCACCTGAATTTCGCCATGCCCATCCTTCACCACCTTTGCTTTGTTGATCTACAAAACGATATTCTACACGAAGCAAATAATAGCTATATGGCTTTTTAAATGCCAAGTGGCCATACTGCTGATTAAAGTTATCATAGCCATCGTAACGTACTTTCAGTAAACCATCTTCTACACGAAAGGTATTGGCATAATTCTCACCGACTTCGTGCAATCGGATTTTAGGCGTCCAATCCTTCATGTCCTTGCCATTGAATAATTGAATAGGCTTCGGTAATTTGTCCGCTTTGGACATGGATTGAGAACTGACAGAACAAGAGAACAGCGTTCCAATACTGAGCGCTGCAATTAGGGTTTTAAGTTTCATTGGGTTTAGGGTTTTATTATATTATAGTAACAAATTTCTATTTTTCACATACTCACTTGGTCTTACTCCGATCACCTTATTGAAAGTATTGCTAAAGGTAGGCAGGCTATTGTAACCGACCCTTAAGGCAACTTCATTGACCGAAAGCTTATCATCCAATAACAATTTCAAGGAAGTCAACATTCGTAATATCGTGAAATATTGAATATACGACATATTTAATTGCTTTTGGAATAAACGAGCTAAAGTACGCTCAGAAATAACAAAGTGTTCAGCTAAACTCTTAAAGCTAATGTTCTCCGCAATATTCTCTTCCAAGTAAGCGATGATTTGCATGAGTTTTTCATGCTTTGGATAGGGTAGGGCTAGTGGTAATTCTGTTTGGGATATTTCTGGAAGAATTAATTTGAAAGCCTTTGCAATGGAATATTTCGGTTCTTCTTCTGGAAAGATATTCCCGTTCCAGCGATTGGTAAACATGATCAGTTCAATCAATAGATCATTCACTGGATAGATATTCACCTTATCGAAGAAAACTGTGTCTGTATCAAACTTCGGGAAGTAAAGATTCCGCATGACCACTTCCGGATTACTCGGATGAATGCTATGTTTTACATTTGCTGGGATCCATATATAATGTCTTGCCGGCAAAAAGTAAGATTTTTCAGGTGTTTTTAAGAACACCACTCCACCTTCGGTATATAAAAATTGCCCTTTATTATGGGAGTGTTCAACAACCTGACCTTCACCCATAACGGCGTGGTGGCAATAGATACTGTTTTCATAAGTATCTATTTCTGTCATATAATATCGATCAAGGTATTCCTTCTGCATCGAGTCTCTTCTAAAAATGAAGCATAAATTTCCATTTTTTATTTGATAAAACCAAAATAACAGACATAAGCGCTTGAGAATGATTATAGAAGTGATTAATATCATCTAATTATATACCGCTTCATTCGTATATTTATCAAAATTCAAGAAGGAATTGGTAAGTAAAATCACATGAAATCAATAGACTTTTATCTACTAGGGATTTTGCAAATGAATAGTCTTGTAAGTAACTGGTTACTTTTTATTGTTCGATAGAAAGTTACTGTCTAATTTTGATAATTATTAAATTAAAATAATGTTTAATATTGCCTCGCTCTTTTAAGAAAGAGGATAAAATAGGTTCTTATGATGGATAGAATACGTCTGGAAAGACTAAAAGAAAAAGTGACTACTGCAGAGGAAGCAGTTAAATTAATAGAAGATGGTATGGTCGTTGGTTCTAGTGGTTTCACCAAGGCCGGCGATAGTAAAGTAATTTTGCCAGCTCTGGCTGAACGAGCAAAAAAAGAACCTTTAAAGATTACTTTGATGACTGGGGCCTCCCTAGGTCATGGTACCGATGGTAAACTTGCTGAAGCAGGCGCCCTAAAGAAAAGAATGCCTTTTCAGGTAGACCCTGTTTTGCGTAAGAAAATCAATGCTGGTGAAGTATTATTTATCGATCAACACTTAAGCGAAAGCGCCGAATTATTGCATAATAAAAATCTTCCTGACGTCGATGTTGCTGTTATAGAAGTAGCATTTATCGATCGCGATGGAAGTATCGTTCCGACAACTTCTGTTGGTAACTCCGTTACATTTGCTGCATTGGCCAAAAAGGTCATCTTAGAAATCAATACCTCTGTACATGAGGATGTTTATGGTATTCATGATATTTACCAAGCAGAGAACTATCCGCATCGGAATGTAATACCTATTGTTGCACCTTGGAATAAAATCGGTAGAAAGACAATTCCATTAGATCCCAATAAGGTAGCTGCAATTGTGTTTACCAATGAGCATGACAGCCCAGCTGATATCGCTCCTCCGGATGAAAAAACGACAAATATCGCACAACATATCCTACGCTTCTTTGAAGAAGAGGTAAGACTAGGTCACTTGACAGATCGTCTTTTGCCTATTCAAGCAGGGATTGGAAAAGTTGCTAATGCGGTATTGATGGGATTCAAACACAGTAATTTCTATGATTTGACCATGTTCTCTGAAGTATTGCAAGACTCCACATTCGATCTTATGGATGCTGGAATTTTATCTTTCGCTTCCGCTTCATCGGTTACAGTTTCCAAAGAATGCTACGACCGTGTATTTAATAACCTGCAACGCTATCGTGATAAATTTGTTCTCCGTCCTCAGAATATTTCAAACACCCCGGGCCTTATCCGTCGTTTAGGAATCATAGCAATCAATACTGCTATAGAGTTTGATATTTATGGCAATGTGAACTCTACCCATATTGGTGGAACGAAGATTATGAATGGTATTGGTGGTTCAGGAGATTTTGCGAGAAATGCCTACTTAAGTATTTTCGTTACTCAAGCCGCATCCAAAGAGAACAATATCTCGCATATCTTGCCTATGGTGTCTCATACAGACCACACAGAGCACGATGTGGATATTTTGGTTACTGATATAGGTCTGGCAGATTTGCGTGGTTTAGCGCCAAGAGAACGAGCGCAGAAGATTATTGACAATTGTGTTCATCCTGAATATAAAGAAGAATTACAATCGTATTTTGATCGTGCTTGTGAACGTGGTGGTCACACGCCTCATTTATTGGAAGAAGCATTTAGCTGGCATATCCGTTTCAATGAAACAGGATCCATGAAAAAATAACAAGTATCTGAAGAATGAAAAAGCCCATATTGCATGGGCTTTTTTATTTTCTAGCTATACAAAAAAAAGATTGCCAAAGTAAAAACTCTGGCAACCCATTTTTTGGAAAACGATAAACTTGGAGCTTAGCTCCTTTATCTCTCGTGTTCCTAATTAACCTATTATAGGCATTTCTTTATTATCTTTTTCCTGGTAAGTAGATTTGGAAACCAACACCTACACCTAAACCAGTTGCTTTATCTCCAGCATTGATATTAGCTTTAGAATAGTTATATCCTAAAGTTGCTTCCAATGCTACAGTTTGCGTGATGAAGTGAGCATAACCTACGTTAGCACCTACATTTAAGGAAACAGCATCACCGGCAGATGATCCACCAATACCGATATCTCCTTGTCCGAAGAAGCGTCCAGTAGCACTAGCGCCTCCAGGGAAATAATAACGAACGAATGGCGAAATACCATAACCCCATTCATTGTCCATATCTTTTACGGCCTTTAAGCCTAAGTTTGCTTGCGCACCAATGGCTAAACCATCAGAAATAAAATATCCAGCTCTTGGCATTAATGAGATGTTGAATGTTTTACTCTCAAAAGCATAACCGATATTTCCAACCGATCCACCTACCATCCAATTACCAGCTTTGATTGGAGCCATGCCCACATCTGCTGAAGATTGTGGAACAGTGTTTACTTGTACTTGCGCAGTTGAATAAGTGACAGCACCTATTGCAATTCCTAATGTTAGTAGTAATTTTTTCATGGTCTTCTGTTTTTCTTATCTATAGAACAAGCCTTAGACCAAAATGTTTGAATTGGAGGTAGGAAAGCATGAAAAGAGCAGGTTGTAGTTATTTAACTACAACGTATAGAAATATTAGCCTTTACAAAAATAAATTGCCAGCTAGAGAATAAAAGGTGATTGAAGGTTTCTTTTGTTGATGTAGAATGATAGTGCTTTCCAAGCCTCAAATGGACGGTCTGTAGATAAAACATCAGCTCCACGATCAATATACTCTGCATATCGTTGGTATCCGGCTTTATCTGCGGACTTATCTAAGTTTCCAATGGTTCCTAAGATGGATTTGATGCCGTGCTGACGTAAAAGGCTGTACAATTCGGGTTGTGGCTCTCTGGTTCCAACAAAGGCAATTAGACGATTATCAGGAATCCCAAGGTCATTCAAACGGGTCAGATCATCTTGGTTTTTAATCGTAGCAGAAATCATGATATCTGGTGCTAATCTGCTTACGGCAGCAGCTTGATTAGCGGTATAGGTAATGATAATGGAATTGGCTTCTGCCTGGGCCTCACGTACAGCCTTAAGAACCAATTCATAGGGTACATCTCGCTTTACATCCAAGGTATAAATAACACGGCCTTTTCCCCATTTCAAAACATCTAATAAGGTTGGAATACGGTAATCGGTTATTGTACCTCCATTATCTTTCAAGTGTAGCTCTTGCAATTGTTCCCAAGTTTTATTGGCAAGTTTTCCTTTACCGGTAGTTGTACGATTTAAAGTCTCATCATGCATCAATACCAATACGGAATCCTTAGTCATTGCAATATCCACTTCCATAATGGCTGGCATTTCTTTGGCAACTTCAACCATAGTCGCCAAACAATTCTCTGGATAACCAGGATGCGGACCTCCACGATGCGCCGAAACCAAAGGAACGGAACCCTCTCCATAGGTCAGAAACTGATATAGCTCATCAACAGATTCAATTTTGAACTTTGGACTGATTGCTAATCCTTCTTCCGCAACCTCGGATGGTCCACCTCGGAAACATGAAAATAATACAGTTGTTGCCAGAACGGCAAGGGTATACCGTAACCCTGTTCTTAGCAAGGTAAAAGGCTTCATACTAAGTCTTGTTGTTTTACTAGTGCTACTAAATCTTCTAAACTGGTATTGATTTGATCGATAACAATATGGGCGCGGTCGTAATAGATAGCTCGTTCATTCAGCTTGCTATCGATGAAGGCTAAAAGTGCTTCACCCTGTAAGCCTTGAAGTGCCGGCCTTTTCTGTATATCGGAATTGCTTAATCTATTGAACAATGATTTTGGACTGTGCTTCAGGTATAGAACCGTACCATGGCTTAATAACCAATCCATATTGTCAAAATAACAAGGTGTACCGCCTCCGGTAGAAATGATACCCACTCGATTTTCTTGCTCGAGGAGCATTTCCTTTTCTAATTCCCGAAATTTTGCTTCTCCATGTAATTGAAAATACTCAGGTATACTCATGCCAATCTTGTTGACCAATTCATGATCTAAATCAATGAAAGGAACAGATAGTGCATTCGCCAATTTCTTACCCCAAGTGGTTTTCCCACTCCCCATAAAGCCAATCAAGAATACCGGTTTCTCCATCTTATGGTGCCTTATCTAAATAGTTTTTGATTAACTCTTCTTTGCTTGGGAAATTAATAGAAGACCATTTCTTAATCACTGTACCATTTAGCATCAACATAACTCCTGGATTAGAACGAACCATACTCTTTAATGGTACAGCATCTACATAAAATGTCTCTAATACCAAATCCATCTGATCGTTTAAGTAATTAACTTCATCAGATGAGGATGCGGTTGCCAGAATGGCCCGAATATTATAATCTTCAGATAACTCCCGAATAGTATTGTTGATTTTCTCCAATGCCTTAAGATCAATTGGAGACATTTTTGAAACATTGGTACTCGTTACGATAAAGTTATAATATGGATTATTAATAACTTCTTCAGTTCGGTCTGTACCGTCCATGTCAGAGATAATTAAATCAGGTATTTTAAGCTCAAATCCCTTCTTAACTAAGGTTGTTTTTGGTTCACCAATAATTTCCCAATCTTCATCTTCCCAAAGCTTCTGACTCATGTATTCCTTGTCAGTAACCTTTTTGCTCTCATTGGTTTTCTTGTTTTTCATTTCGTAGATATGCTCATACACATCTGGTTCAGCACCTTCAGGGACTTTCATTAATGAAGGAATATTATTTCCTTCTTTGTAAGGCAGGAAGTCCACAAAAGGCAAATAATACAAAGTGAAAATACCAATACCGAAAGACACTATTACGATTAATAAGGTTAAAAGATTAAGCGTAAATGGACTTTTGATGATGGGTTTAATCTGCTTTCTATAAATAAAAATAATGAGGATCAATACGAGTAATACCAAGTCTTTGATAAAGGATTCCCAAGGTGTAAGAGGGATAGCATCGCCGAAACAGCCACAGGATTTCACAGCACCAGATGCAGCGGAGTAAAAAGTAAGGAAGGTGAAAAATATGATGAGCAGCAATAGCCCCCAAGCTACTTTTCTTCCAGCTACCCCAATAAGTAATAATCCACCTAGAATGATCTCAATTGCGCATAAAAAAATGGCAATCCAAGTGCTAAAGTCACTCAGGAAGGCCATGTGGAAGACATGGAAATATTCATCGAGTTTATAGCCAAAACCCATTGGGTCATTCGCTTTTATCAGTCCTGAGAAAATAAACAATAGACCGACTAGAATTCTAGCGATCCACAATAGAATATTAGGTTTCGTAGGTTTTGCTGAAGAATTGCTTGCTGTAAACGTCATATTTATTAAGGGTTATTTTGCTAGGCCTAACTTGATTAAGGCAAAAACGGCATAGTTCAACATATCTTGATAATTCGCGGAAAGACCTTCAGACACGATAGTTTGTCCATCATTATCTTCGATTTGCTTTACGCGTTGTAGTTTCATTAAGATTAGATCGGTTAAAGAAGATACACGCATATCTCGCCAAGCCTCTCCATAATCGTGATTCTTTGCTAGCATAAGATCACGCGTCTCAGTGACCTTCTGATTATACTTCTGCTCGACCTCAGAAACAGGTAATTCCATCGGGTCAGCATCTGTTAATTCCAATTGCATCAAGGCAATCAAGCAATAATTTACAATACCAATGTACTCCTCAATTACGCCTTCACCAACTTTAGAAACTTTCTTTACCTCTAACGTGCGAATACGCTGTGCCTTGATAAAAATCTGATCTGTAATAGATGCTGGACGCATAATTCGCCATGCCGTACCATAATCACTGGTCTTCTTTAAAAACAAATCTTGACAATGACCGATGACACGGTTGTATTCTGTAGTGGTATCCATAAAGTAAATTTGATTGATTGCTCAATTGACAAATATAGTCAGAATAAACATAAGAAATTAGTCACATTTGTGTACAATTTCCCATACTTTTCTTTCATTTTTGCTCTTTACAGTACCTTTGGCGAATGAAAATCTTGTATTTTCTACTGCTTGATTTTTTAGTATTTGCCATCAATTATCGAATTTCACTTTTAGAACGCTAATAATATGTGGATTAGAAACGGGAATTGCTAACTTTAAACTTGTGGGGATAGCCTAGGAAATATTAGTGTCATCTATTAATGACTTTTGACAAGATTTCCTAACCTTAAAAGTTCAAAGCATAATAATAAAACCAGCATTTGCACAATGGCTTCAACTGTCTGGAGACTACTATGAAAGTCTGTTAGACTACAGAATAAAACACGATGAAAATACAGAAACCGGAAATTAGAGAGGTAAATATCACCCGATATATTCAACCGTTTAGAGAAGGAGGGTCACTTCCTGGCCTTGTGGATGCGGATGATGGCTTTAGTTATGTAATTAAATTTCGAGGAGCTGGTCAAGGGAAGAAGGCTTTGGTAGCCGAATTTATTGGCGGAGAGCTAGCACGCTTTCTTGGATTGCGCGTGCCAGAAATGGTATATGCTTGCCTAGATGAAGGATTTGGAAGAACTGAACCGGATGAGGAAATCCAAGACCTATTGAAATTCTCTGTTGGAAGAAATCTAGGTGTTAGCTTTCTCAATGGTGCCATTACCTTTGATGCCAATGCTGATCAAATAAGTGCCGAAGAAGCTTCAAAAATTGTATGGCTAGATGCCTTATTGATGAATGTGGACCGTACGGCTAAAAATACCAATATGCTGATTTGGCATAAGGAACTCTGGTTAATTGACCATGGTGCAGCCTTGTATTTTCACCACAGCTGGGATAATTGGGAAGATCATATAATGAAGCCCTTTGTACAAATTAAAGACCATGTCTTATTGAACAAAGCAACACAGGTTGAAGAAATAGACGTATCCTATAAAGCTTTATTTACAGCTGAAAACATTAAGCCAATACTGGATGTGATTCCCGATGAATGGTTAATTGATGAGGTTCGTGAGCTGTCTGCAGAAGATGTTCGCAAGGTATATGTGGAGTTTTTAACCCAAAGAGCAGCAAATTCTGCTGTTTTTGTTAATCAAATTCAACATGTCCGCTAGTACCTTATATGAATATGCGGTTGTCCGCCTAGTGCCACGTGTGGAGCGTGAAGAGTTCGTCAATATCGGCGTATTGCTATACTGCCGGAAGCAACGCTATGCTGAATTGTTATATTTTGTGGATGAAGAGCGATGTTGTCTTTTATCCAAAGAAATTGACTTTAGCCTTATCTATGGGCATTTGCAAAGTATGCATCATATTTGTAAGGGAAATAAGGAGGGGGGAGCCTTAGCACAATTGGATCAGACGGAACGCTTCCGTTGGTTAACTGCAAAACGAAGTACTTTGATTCAATGTTCTGCTGTACACCCCGGATTATGTGTTGATGCCGAAGAAACGCATCGACAACTAATGGAAAAACTAGTGCTTTGATAAAAAGCATCAAAATATCGTATTAAAAATATATGAAAGAATTTTACGAACATATCTTCGATAAGCAACAGGCTGTCCAAGATATGCCAAGTAATAAACGTATTGCCCAATGGGCGATCTCACTGTTGCACTTGCTGTTCCCAGAACGAAGTTCCAGTGATTTTAAGGAGCTTGCTGATGTTAAAGCCGCCTTTCAAGTAGCAGAGTCTGATCTGTATGAATTACTATTGAAAACTAAAGCTTGCTCCAGCTGTAATGTGAAAAAGGTATCGGAAGATTTCTTCTTGCACTTGCCGCACATTTACGAAACTATGTTAACCGATGCGCAGTCCATTATGGAAGGAGATCCTGCAGCAAAGAGTTTAAACGAGGTAATCCGAACTTATCCTGGCTTCTTTGCTATTGCCATTTATCGTATGGCGCATGAACTGCATCAGCAGGGGATTCCTTTGATTCCACGTATTCTTACGGAGCATGCACATTCCAAAACAGGGATAGACATTCATCCAGCAGCAAGGATTGATGAATACCTACATATTGACCATGGAACAGGTATTGTCATTGGAGAAACTTGTATCATCGGTAAGCATGTGAAATTATATCAAGGTGTAACCTTAGGAGCATTAAGTGTAGAGAAGAATTTGGCGAATACCCAACGTCACCCGATCATTGAAGATTATGTTATTATCTACGCCGGTGCAACCATTCTTGGTGGCGAAACGGTCGTAGGACATCATTCTATTATTGGAGGGAATGTTTGGTTAACCAATTCCGTCGATCCATATACTACTGTTTATCATCAACCCAATTCAAAGTTTATAGAAACAAAACCCATCGTATAATGGCAGGAATAATAGATACAATTGGTAATACCCCATTGGTGGAGATTACCCATTTTCACGATAACCCGAAGGTAAAGATCTTTGCCAAATTAGAAGGAAATAACCCTGGCGGCTCCGTCAAAGATAGAGCTGCATTAAACATGATTTCATCTGCTTTGGAGCGTGGAGATATCCATAAGGACAGCAAATTAATAGAAGCGACCTCTGGTAATACAGGGATAGCATTAGCAATGATTGCTTCCATGTATGGACTGGAAATAGAATTGGTGATGCCATCTACCTCTACGCGTGAAAGAACATTGACGATGGAAGCATTTGGTGCCAAGGTTACCCTATTGGAGAACATGGAGGTATGTCGTGATTATGCTGAAGAAAAGGCAGCAAAAGGAGAAGCTTTTATTTTGAATCAATTTGCTAATCCCGACAATTATAAAGCACATATTAAAACAACCGGTCCAGAGATCTGGCGTGATACAAACCATCAAATTACCCACTTTGTAAGTGCTATGGGAACAACTGGTACTATTATGGGCTGTTCGATGTATTTGAAAGAGCAGAATCCAGACATTCAGATTGTAGGATGTCAACCAACAGAGGAGTCCAGTATTCCAGGTATTCGTCGTTGGCCGAAAGCCTACTTACCTAAAATATTTGACCCAGCTAGAGTAGATAGAGTAATTGATGTATCCCAAGCAAACGCTACAGAGAAGACCCGCGCATTAGCAAAGAAAGAAGGTGTCTTTGCCGGAATGAGTTCTGGAGGGGCATTTCATGCTGCGGTACAAGTAGCAAACGAAATAGAAGAGGGTACCATTGTGTTCATCGTTTGTGACCGCGGTGATCGATACTTAAGCTCCGACTTGTTCGGATAAGCTAACATATAAAAACAAACAAGGCGGTTAATTGAAAAATTAACCGCCTTATTTGTTTATTATTAAACTAGAATTACTTCTTTTCTCTTGTCCAGATCTCAAATATCGGTGCCCCTTTGGAACTTAATCCGCTATGTTCCCATACACCATTATTTACCTTTCCATCAAATTTTAGGGTAGCACCAACACGAGTATTATCTCGAGAGAAGAAAAGAATGTTCTCCACATATTTCCCATCCTTAAAACTGTATGTACCACCGCCTGAACCAAAGAATGTCTTTTCTGCAGGGTTTATTGCTATCCATTGGAAATAGCCATCTACCAATATCTTTATAGTCTTCCGGTCTCCTCGTGGGATTTGATTGATTTTTTCATTTTCCTTACGTCCGGTAATACGCCATAAGCCATCCAAATCTTGCTTATTCGCCGGAAGACGTTTGAAGGTTAAACCATCTGCAACAACCTTGTCTTTATCTACCTTGAAGGCCATAGTTTTAGTTGTTCCAATTTTGTCAGCTTGTTTGTCGTTATATTCGATCTTAATATTGATGTTTTTACCATCGTAATTAAACGGGCCTCCACTAGTACCTAAATAGCTGTCCGGACCATATATCGTGTATGAACTGTAACCATCTATCAATAACCAAAGGTAATTGGTGTTTCCATCCTTAGCGAGATAGGCACCATTGATCGTGTTTTTTCCTTGACCAAATACAATAGCGGAAAGGAATAGGGCAAATAATATAAGCGAAAATCTTTTCATGTCTCTTTGATTTGATGTTCTTAAATATATTAATAACCAATAACTTGGGCAAACAGTTTTAGTGGTTTTGCTGTATTGCTATAGAAATCATGCGGAAAGTCATGTTTTAATATTGTTTCAACAGCTATTTTTGCTTTCCAGGGGTATTAAGTACTTTTGCGCTTTACATAAATTGACATTACATTGATCACACAGCGGTTTCTCTTTACCATCACAACGATTTTAATTGCATTGCTTTCCTCGCAAACAGTACATGCTCAACAAGACACTTCTCGAAACATCTCAGCAGATTCCCTAACTAAAAAGTACCAGGAATCACCTTATAGCTATAGTCCTCCGAAGTTCTTGCGTGATACGTTAATGGCAGAAATTAAACCTGTGAGAGAAAAGAAATTTTGGCGTGCTGGTACTGAATGGTTCTTGGCACAAGCATTCCCTGCTAGTTTCAATCGATTTATTACGCGTGACCCTTATTCTTACATCAGTTTTAAAAACTTTTTAGATCATCAACGTTTTAGTGCCTGGGATTGGGATGATAATCAATTTACGACCAATCAGATTGATCACCCATTCCATGGACAGATCTATTTCAATGCATTTCGTAGTAACGGTTATAATTTCTACCAATCCACTTTAGCGACCTTAGCGGGTAGCTATATTTGGGAGACTGCCGGTGAAACACAACATCCATCCATCAATGATTTAGTCAATACCAGTTTTGGCGGGGTACTGCTTGGAGAAATGATGCACCGCGTATCTCGAAACATTCTTGCTCGAAGTAGACACGGCCATAATCGAATTGGCAATGAAATAGTAGCTACGATGGTGAATCCTGTCAATGGATTAAATCGTTTGTTAGATGGTAAATGGGGGAAGAAAATCGATGATTATTACGAGGCTGACTCTTCCATCATTTCCGCAGAAGTAAATGCCGGTATTCGACGCTTTGATGCTAAGGATGGGGATTTCCTGAATAAAGGAAAGAATGCTTTCTATGGTCGCTTACGTTTTGTCTATAGCAATGGAGAGCATAACTACAAACGTCCATTTGATCAGTTCTCCGTGAACCTGGAGTTGGGTAATGGCGATAGTACATTTATCAATGCTGTCAATGTTCATGCGCTCTTATACGGCGCTAAATTCTTTAAATCAAAACGTGGAGATCACTACGGAACACTGAATGCCCACTATAACTTCTACAATAACGATGCGTTTTTCTATGGTGCACAAAGTTTAAATTACACCTGGCTGTCTGAGTTTAAATATAAAAAGGGAAATAGGTTGAACTTAAGTGTAGGGGCGGGGGCTATTGTCCTTGGTGCTGTACCTGATCCCTATCTTTTATATGGGGCCAGTAGAAACTACAATTATGGCTCAGGGGCATCCTATCGATTTAAAGGCGAATTGATGTTGCTGAATCGTTTCCTATTGACTGCGGATTATAATGGTGCCATATTATATACCATTTCTGGAACCGACTCCTATTACGTGCTCCATGGACTAGAGGTTCAAGGGAGCCTAAGATTGTATAAGCGTTGGTCCATTAATTTAAGTTCAGGATACTTTAACTTACAAGGCCATTTTAAAGCCAACCAATACCCTGATTTCAATCGGGAATATCCTTATGGAAGTTTGTCCATCGGGTACAATATCTTCTTTTAATAGGCCAGATGAAAGCATGGTAATTTGTGTTTTAACGAAAATATAATTGCTCTTTATTTTGTTTTGGCGCAAATATTAGTCGCAAAACAGATAATATTTAACATTTTATTTATGTTAATTAACTTTTGTTTACAATTTCAATAGCTCATTTCAAGTAGTTTTGTTTCATTAACTAATTCACAAGAATATGATTCAAAATTACAATGTGCAGAGCCGTATTGCGGTGTTAATTCTGCTCGGAAGCTTGTTCTATGGGCAGGATGCCCATGCCCAACAAGACAGTGTAAAACTCCAGCGTTTACATGGTATCAATCTTTCGATCATCACTCCGAATGTAAATTATCTGTATGAAACTGGTATTGGAGACAAAAGTGTATTTGAATTCTCTGCCGGGGTTCAATACAATTTCATGTTTCGTAAACACGATGAAACCATTCTAGGAACTACCAAAGAGACCAGCAGTAGTGAGAAATCCAAAGAGTTCACCCATTCTTTTTCTCCCTATATCGGTCTTGGATATCGGTACTACTACGATCGAGATCGAAGAATTAGAAAGGGTTCAAACGTAAGCAACAATGCCGGGAATTATATTGGATTTAGAACCTTAAACGGTATTGAAGGCTGGACAGAAAAAAACACGAAAATCAATGGCGTTTCCAATTCCGAACAATATTTCTCCTCGACCTTCCAAACCAGAAATGCCATATTCTGGGGAATGCGCAGAAACCTTGGACACAACATCATGTACAACCTGGAACTAGGACCTGAATTAAGCTACACCAAAGGCAAAAAAGTAAAAATACAGCCGTATTTGAATACTGGGTTTAGTATGATGTTTTGAGTTTAGATCGCTACGCTGTTAGATGTGAGATATGAGATATGAGATTTTGCTTGTGACAATCGAGGATTTAAAATACTTACGAATCAAATCTAAGTGAAAGGTAAGAAAGACTCCTTGCGTTGCTCTGAGTTGTTAGCTTATTAAATTATTCGTTCTGGTCATGCAAAATCTCACGTCTCAAATCTAATAGCGAAGCGGTCTCATATCTATCATAAAAAAAGGTTGACAAAATTTTGTCAACCTTTTTTTATGATATTTTATAACTAATTCTAAATCGCTTATTTGCTATCTAGTTTCTCAAATTTATCGTAGTCGATCTTTTTAGATTTGATCTTAACGGTATTTTTCAATTGATCGAAAACTTTCAATGCTTTTACCTCTTCGAATAAGCGGTTAGCTTGTTCTCTATCTGCTAATAATTGCATTGCGAATTGTTGCAACTGCTCATCAGTAGGCTCTTCATTGATGTTGTACATCTTGATTTGCGCATAGATACGTTCTTTTGCTAAATCAACAACTTCGTCGTACTTCACTTCTAAGTTATTAGCAGTAACGATGCGGTTCTCAATGATCGTCCATTTCAAGTTGCTCAAGAAATCAGCGAAACCTTCTTCGATTTCTTCTGCTTTCAAGTTAGGGTTAGTTGCTTGTAACCATTTCTTAAGGAAAGCTTCAGGGAATTTTGCATCCACTTTTTCCATTCCGAAAGTGTACATATCGTTACGAAGACGTTGAGCAGCATTTTGCTTGAATAAGTTCTCAACTTCTTCTTTAACTTTCTCGTTGAATTGCTCTGCAGTAGTTACATCACCTTCTGGGAACAATTTATCGAAGAACTCTTGGTTTAAGTCAGACTCCTCTAAACGGTTTACGTTTTTAACTGTCAATTCGAAGTTAGTAACGTCTAGGTTTTCTGCTTCTTCTTCGTTAACACCTAAAATACGCGCTAAGTCAGCAACTTTGAATGCTTTCTTCACATCGATTTTAACGGTATCATCTTTCTTAAGACCTACTAAAGATTTTTTGATTTTTGCATCTTCAATGCTGTCTGTACGAACGGAAGTAGTTTTTTCAATACCATCTTCTTTATCTTGTTTCAATGTCGCATATAAAACGTCACCTTCCTCAGAAACCTCTGGGTTAGTCATTTTACCGTAGCTACGACGTAAGTTTTTGATACGTTCTGTAAGAGTAGCTTCGTCAGCTTGGATATCGTACTCTGTGAATTCAGTTTCGCCAGTGAATGGAGTTTCGAATTCTGGAGCAATACCGATTTCGTAGTTGAAGTTAAAGGTATCTTTAAAATCCCAGTTGTATTTCTCATCAGTTTCGCCTTCAGCAGGAAGTGGTTGACCCAATACTTCTAACTTTTGCTCGCCGATGTATTCTGCGATTTTATCATTGATCAATTTGTTGATTTCATCAAACAAAATAGATTTACCATACATACGTCTGATGTGACCTGTAGGAACCATTCCTGGACGGAATCCTGGTAATTTAGCCTTCTTTGCTTGATCCTTGATTGCTTTATCAACTTGAGGGTTATAGTCCTCTGGAGTAATCTCTACCGAGATATTCGCGTTGATGTTATCAATGTTCTGGTGTGAAATATTCATACTCGTTATTTACCTTTTTGCAATTTAAAAAAAAATCCTCCCGATAATTAGTTTCGGGAGGACATCAAGTGCGGAAGAAGGGACTCGAACCCCCACGCCTCGCGGCGCCAGATCCTAAGTCTGGTGCGGCTACCAATTACGCCACTTCCGCAGTTAGGATTTTATTGAGCCACAAAGATAGAAACCTATCCTATATATGTCAAGACTTTTTTTGCCTTTTTTACTTTATCAACCGTAAGTGCTTGTTTGTTAAGTCCCTAATTTTTAATATTACCTCTGGCCTTCTCTTATTTATTTACAGGATGCTTTATCATCATTCACCCTGATACGCTATTAAACGCTATTTAGGATGTTTTTTATCCAATTTCGACAGATTCCCTGTTCTATAACTACATTCCGCCAATCAGCTAATTCTATACATATATTGCCCCTCATCTGTATCCCATCTCCGCTTCGTTTTTTACCTATTTCTCATGGCACTGATATGTAGTCTGCTTTCTTTTTTCACTTTACTAAACTTTGGGTTTTCTAGGGGTTCTCTAGGGGTTGTCTAGGGGTTGTCTAGGGGTTGTCTAGGGGTTGGGTTCGAGACTCCTTCGGATCTCCTTCGGAACTCCTTCGGATCTTGTTCGGATCTCGTTCGGTTAGAAGCGAACGAGATCCGAACAAGATCCATATCAGATCCTAAGAAATTCCTTTGTATTCTCGAACCCAACCCTAAGTCTTCATAAGCTTAAACATACCCAAACCTTAAGCAAATAGGAGACAAGGTGAACCTCGATAGCTATAAAGTAAATTGCAAAAATAGGTATAGGTCATTTTTAGACAAATGGAATGGAAAGTCTAAGTGCTTGCAGAAAAAAAGTAAAAAATATTTTGTGATATGAAATATTCTACATTACTTTGAAACACAAAGTACTTTTATGAATCAGAAAGATTTACTTCAGGAAATAGGTCAAATACGCTCGATGATGGAGAAGTCCTCCAAGTTCATGTCTATCTCAGGTATGTCGGGAGTTGTCATAGGCTGTGTTGCTTTGGTGGGTGCCGCTGCTGCTTATTTTACCGTGTATGGAACAAAGAGCGAATTTGGGTACAGAGATTTCTATGTTTTGGATGAACAGGTCATTTGGAAATTAGCAGGGATTGCTTTGCTAGTTTTATTGCTGTCCATCATCCTTGGAATAAGTATGGCTAAGGCAAAGGCAAAGAAATCTGGACAATCCATTTGGAACCCGACAAGTAAAGCATTATTAAAAGCTATGGCCGTTCCATTGGTAACCGGTGGACTATTTTCACTTATTCTGATCAGCAAAGGTGTGTTTGGCTTAATCGCGTCAAGCTTACTGATCTTTTATGGGCTTTCATTAGCAGCTGCCAGTACCTATACTTTTCGCGAAGTTCGGGTGCTAGGGATTTTGGAAATTGTCCTAGGCTTGTTAGCTTTGGCCTTCCCTGGATATGGCATCTGGTTCTGGTCCTTAGGATTCGGTGTATTACACATAGTTTACGGATTAATCGTGCATAAGAAATACGAAAAGTGAGTTTAGATTTATCATTATATGACAAGGTTTTAGAAAATAGGATTAGGCTTCAGATCATGAGTATTCTGATGGCTAATGATTCCTATGACTTTAATTCCTTAAAAGAATTGCTGGAAGTAACCGATGGAAATCTTGCCTCCAATTTGAAAAGTTTAGAAAAAGAAGAATATATCAATGTCACGAAATCTTTTGTTGACAGAAAACCGAATACACGCTATAGTAAAACAGAAAAAGGAGCTAAAGCATTTGAAAATCACTTAGCAGCCCTAGAAAATTTGATAAAACAGCAGTACAAGTAATTTTTTTTATACCATTACTTTGAAATACAAAGTACTTTTTAAAACTAAAAAACTAAAAAATATGAGAGGACTTCGCTTAAAATTTATGTTATGGCTTTACGATCATTCTTCACGCATCTATGCCAAAATATTTAAAGCTGGAAAAACGCCGTGGGGGATAGCTAAGGAAGATTTCCTAAACTATCCTAAGAATTCCTTAGGCTATAAATTAGGTCAATTTTATAGGGATAAGGGATTTGACGTCATGCCAACCTTGGAAAACCACGATGTCTTTCACATCCTTACGGAGACGGATACCGAGATTAAGGATGAGATCGCTATGCAATACCTTTTATTTGGGAACTCCAAGCTAAGCTTTTACTTAATCGGCATGTTACTCGTAGGTACATTCATATTTCCAGAACATTTTCGCTATTACCGTTCTTCTTTCCGAAAAGGGCAGACAATGAAAAAGTTTCATCATCTAGAATTTAAGGAATACTTGCATATGGACGTGCAAGTTCTTCGACAATCATTTTATACAAAACATATTTACGCATATATCAAATACTAAACGCATGGAAAATTTTAATCAACCCACAGAAGAAAGGTTTCCTAAGGAGCCATCATTCTTCGAAAAATTGAGTCAATCAGTAATCTTGAAAGTGATCTTCATATTTTTTCTGACGCTCGTTTTATTGATACCATTAGAGATGGTAAACGATCTAATTAGAGAGCGTAAGGACCGAGGATCAAGTGTTAGCCGGGAAATAGCGATGAAATGGGGTACAGACCAAGTCATACTAGGTCCTGTATTGGCTGTTCCATATGATGCAATTGAGGAAAAAATAGAATCATTGCCTGATGGAAAGTCCAAAACCATTCAGACGAAAGTCACGCAATATGCTTTTTTGATGCCTAATGAAGTGAAGGTGAATGGTGAGGTTAAGCCTGAGGTCAAAAAACGTGGAATTTATCAATCCATATTGTACAGTACAAAGGTAGATATAAATGGAAATTTCACTGGCTTTGACTTGGAGAAATTGCCTGTAGACCAAGCGAATTTGAAATGGAAAGAATCAAAATTGATTGTAGGGATTGAAGATTTCAAAGGATTGTCCAAAAACCCGGTTATAACTTGGGGAGGTAAGCCTTATGAGCTGACAAAGAATAATCAGGAAGTTCGCTTATTCCGAGAGAATTTAACTGTCACAGTACCCTTGGAAGGACCAGAATCTGTGAAGCAGGCATTTTCCTTGCCATTGGAATTAAGAGGTTCCAAGTCCTTGAATTTTTTGCCTTTAGCCAAGCAAACCCAAATCAAAGTAAAGGGTGATTGGTCGAATCCAAGCTTTAACGGTAATTTTTTACCTGAAAAAAGAGAAGTAGGTCAAACATTTGATGCGCTTTGGAATATTCCAGCATTTACCAGGAAAGTACCTCAACAATGGACAGGATCCCCAAGTATCATTTTTAAATTCCAAGGATTGGAGCTCAATTCAGAAGACCGTATGATGTCTACTTCTGAAGAAGCCTATATGCAATCTCAGGCAGCTGCAAACGCTGTGACATCCGGTAGCAATGAAAATATAGAGACTTCAAATGATTTGGATCTGGTGCAGATTAACTTCCTGCCATCGGTGAACAACTATCAGAAGATCACTAGAGTGGCGAAGTATGGAATCTTGGTTGTAGGATTGACCTTTGTGTCTTTGATTTTCATGGAATTGATCAAAAAGCAAAAGG
The DNA here is from genome assembly GCF_051951495.1 of Sphingobacterium lactis. Taxonomy (GTDB): domain Bacteria; phylum Bacteroidota; class Bacteroidia; order Sphingobacteriales; family Sphingobacteriaceae; genus Sphingobacterium; species Sphingobacterium lactis_A. Next base: position 35,677 of record NZ_JBNHAS010000004.1, read on the forward strand.
TGCATGTTGTTCAATATGTGTTAATCGGAATTGGAATGGTATTATTCTATGGTTTATTATTGGCAATTTCTGAGCATTTGGGCTTTAACTGGGCATACCTGGTCTCTGCATTAGCGACCATGGTCTTAATATCCACATACATTATGGGGATTACTAAAAACCGTAAATCAGCGATGTTGTTTGGGGTCATTCTTTCGATATTTTACTTGTTCATTTATGTGTTACTGCAATTACAAGATTACTCGTTAATCGTAGGTATGATTGGTCTGTTTGTCATCTTGGCTGTTCTTATGCGTTTGTCCACCAAGATTGAATGGAATTTATCGGAAAGAAAATGATCAAATTAGGAAGAATATCTTTAAGGATGTACCTCAGCAGCATTTGGCTGCTATGGCATAGTCATAAGCGCTATTAAGTACTGAAATCTGTGTTATATTTCGCTTTGCCTGCCAACTTTAGTAAATTGGTAGGCAAAATGAAATATACTATGCGGAAAATTACCTGGATTGGCGCATGCATATTAATAAGTAATATGGCTATGGCACAACGAACAATAGATGTTAATGATAAACTGGAGCGTCCCAAGCTTGCAGTTAAAACAATGAAAAGTACCGGCTCCGAAGCTTTATCACCAAAGAAATTATGGGAATTGGGTAGAGTTGCTGCCGAAGGTATTTCAGCCGATGGATCCCAATTGATTTATTCAGTTTCCAACTATCAGTTCGAGGAGAACAAATCCGAGAAGAACTTATTTGTTATTCCAACCAAAGGTGGCGAAGCCAAGCAATTCACCAATGAGGCTGGAGGAGAATCTGTCATTCAGGTGGAGCCTAATGGCGATGTCCTGTATATGTTTAAAGGACAAATCTGGAGAAAGAATCTTCGTGGTGGAGATGCTGTGCAGTTAAGCCATGTGGAAGAAGGATTGGAAAATGTGAAATTGTCGCCAGATGGTAAACATATCCTTTTTAGCAAATCCGTTTTAATAAAACCTTATCATTCCGTTGATAAATATAAAGACCTTCCAAAGTCGGATGTTTATATCTATGATAACCTTGATTACAGACATTGGGATACTTGGATGGATGGACGTTTTAACCATCCATTCGTAGCGACTTATGATAATGGGAAGTTAGGAGAAGCAAAAGACATCATGGAAGGTGAGTCATTTTATTCACCTCAGATGCCTTTTGGAGGTGCAGAAGACTTTTCTTGGTCTCCTGATGGACAGTCGATCTATTATGTGAGTAAAAAGAAATTTGGGAAGGAATATGCCGTTAGTACCAATGCCGATATTTATCGTTATGACTTGGCAAGTGGGAAAACCTCCAATGTCACAGAGGGAATGCAAGGTTATGATACCAATCCGCAGTTCAATAAACAAGGGAATGTATTATCCTGGTTGAGCATGAAGACCGATGGTTATGAAGCCGACAAGAACGATATCTATGTATTCGAATCTAAATCCAATATAAAATTAAATCTGACTGGCCATTGGGATGGTACCGTGAATTCATATACTTGGAGCAAGGACAATAAACGCATTTATTTTGTAGCGCCTGTTCAAGGTACCGTTCAGTTATTTGAAGTGTTGGTACCTGTTAACTTCCGAGTAAAGTCTTTGCCTCAGATCAATCAATTGACAGCAGGAGACTTTGATATCACGGGTATAGTTGGCGAAACGAAAGATGGTTTAGTTGTAACTTCCACTCGCATGACTCGTGCTACAGAGGTATTTTTCTTTCCTTTCAAAGGGAAGGAATTGAGTCAAATTACGAAGGTCAATGATGCAGCATATAGCCAGATTGCCGATACCAAAGTTGAGAGCCGTGTAACGAAAGCCTCAGATGGGATGGATTTATTCTCATGGGTTATCTATCCACCAAATTTTGATCCGGCTAAGAAATACCCAACATTATTGTTCTGTCAAGGAGGACCACAATCAGCAACGACACAATCTTATTCTTTCCGTTGGAACTTTCAGTTGATGGCATCGCAAGGTTATATTGTAATAGCTCCGAACCGTCGAGGAATGCCTGGTTGGGGTGTGGAATGGAATGAGGAAATCTCCAAAGATTGGGGAGGACAGGCCATCCGCGATTACTTGTCCGCTATTGATGATCTAGCCAAAGAATCTTATGTAGATAAGAGCCGTTTAGGCGCTGTAGACGCGAGCTATGGTGGTTATTCGGTGTTCCAACTTGCAGGCGTACATGAAGGTCGTTTTAAGACCTTTATTTCGCATTGTGGACTATTCAATATGGAGTCGTGGTATGGTACCACAGAAGAGCTGTTCTTTGCGAATCATGACCTTGGAGGTCCTTATTGGGATGCTGCGAATAAAAAGACTTATACCGAATTTAACCCTATGCGTCATGTCGATAAATGGGATACACCAATCTTAATCATCCAAGGAGGCAAGGATTACCGTGTTCCAATCGGACAAGGCCAAGAAGCATTCCAAGCCGCACAATTGCGTGGCATTAAATCGCGCTTTATGTATTTACCAGATGAAAACCACTGGGTACTCTCCGGACAAAACGCACAAGTATGGCAAAGAGAGTTCTTTGGCTGGTTGGGGGAAACGCTTGAGTAGATATGAGACCGCTTCGCTGTTAGATATGAGATGTGAGACATTGAATGGCGAGAAAGAGGGGAGAGAGTAAATAAATTCAAAAGCGGTAGATGGAAGCATCTACCGCTTTTGTGCTTATTTGTATTTCTGATGATAAACCATCATTGAAACGAATAGAATATCCTATGCTATTTAAGGTGTTTTTAAATCTTTATTGTATTAATGATGCGGTCGATGCATGCATCGACCCTACAAATATTCGTGAAAATTTGAAGCATAATTAGCAGTTTTTCGACCGCTTATTTCAGTAATAAAACACTTAATTCCAAAAATAAATGGATATTCAATTAATATAAAAAGGTCAATGCTAGCACTGACCTTTATTATTTTATTCTTCTTGGATTTGACAATGCAAAATCTCACATCTCAAATCTTATAGCGCAGCGGTCTCACATCTACTTCGTGTCTTTCTTCCCGAAAATAGAAATCTTCAAGTATTTACCTGGGTTTTTCTTCAGGTCGTTTACTAGTTCGTTTAGACTTTCTGAGGAGTTTGCCAAGTTGTTATAGAGTTTGTCGTCGTTTAGGAGTAGGCTTAAGGATCCTTCTCCGTTATTGATTTTATTGGTGATCGCACGTACATCTAACATTGCTTGATTAGCATTGTCGATGGTTGCTTTGATTTCTGTTTTTGAAAGATCATCCGATAGGTTATCAAGATTAGCAAGGATGCTGTTGATCTTCTTGTCGTTTTGTTTGAAGTTATTGGTGATGGACTCTAAGTTCGCTAAGATGTTAGTTAGCTTAGCGCGTTCGCTGCCCATTAAACCATCAACGTCATTGGTGATTTTCTCCAGGTTTTTCAAAGAGACAGAGATACTGTGAACCGAACTTTTGAAGTCACGTTGGAAGTTTTCATCCAATACGGAGTTTACACCAGATAATACAGAGTCTAATTTTACTACTAGGTTTTCGATTTTCTTTTGTAGAGGTTCTACCTTTTCCATCAGGTTTGCTTGAACATCAGAAAGAAGGGGGTCACCATTTCTGGCCATTGTAGTACTGTTTCCCAATTCGAAAACAATAGCTTTACTTCCCAATAAATCGGCACTGACAATGCGTGCTACCGTATTGGAAGGGATATCGATATCATCTTTAATTTTAAATTCTGTTTTAATCTTGCCATTGGGTTGCAGAGTAAGATTGGAAACACGACCGATTTGAAAACCATTTACCAATACGGGTTTGGATACGGCAAGCCCATCCACATTGTCGTATTCTGTATAAAAGACGTTTTCACTGCTGAAAACGTTGTTTCCTTTTAGGAAGCTGTAACCAATAAATAACAAGGCGATAGCAATACAGGTAAGCGCACCGACCTTAGTTTCATTAGAAATTTTCAAAATGATTCGATTTTAAGAGTATCTACAAATAATTATACAGCAAGTTAAGAAAAACTTTATTTTTCAACGGATTTTCTATAGTTATTTATTGCATTGAATAAATCTGTTACGATTGCTTCTTGACCTGCAGCGGAATTCATGTAACGTTCTTCTTCCGGATTGCTGATAAATCCGATTTCGGTAAGTACCGCTGGCATACCTGCTGTTGCTAATACTCCTAAGGATTGTTCCTTCACACCACGGTTCGTACGTTTGGAGTTGGTGAATTGCATTTGCATATAGCTGGCGATTCGGATACTCTGCTCACGGTAGCGGCGTTTCATCAATGAAAATACAATATAAGTTGATGGATCTTTAGGGTCAAATCCACCGTAGTTTTCTTTATAGTTTTCCTCCAATAAGATGGATGCGTTTTCTCGAAGTGCCACATCCTGTTCACCGGTACGTCCAAAACCCAAAACCAATGTTTCTGTTCCGGCTGCAGAAGTATTCAATACGCGTTGCGTAACGTATTTCCCACGGCTGTTTTTCACTCTTCTAGAGGTTGTCCCTCCGGAGTTACAGTGAATGGAAATAAATAAATCAGCATTGTGTTGGTTGGCTACTTTAGGCCTTGCATAGACAGGCAAGAATACATCGGTAGAGCGTGTGTAGACTACTTTAATTCCTGGGAATTCTTTTTTGATTTTATTGCCAAGTTTCAAAGCGACCTGTAAAGCGATATCCTTTTCTTTGGAGACACGTCCTACGGCGCCAGAGTCATGACCACCATGCCCAGCATCCAATACAATGGTACGAAGTTCTTTCTTTGGTTTTTCTTGATCCTTGTCTTGATCAATCGGTTTAAAAGCCGCAAAAACTATTACAATTAAACAAATAGCCGTTCGCCCTAATATTCTCACTACGTTTGGATTCTTGTTTACTAGCCTCTTCAATTTTAAATAATTATTTGTTTTTCAAGGCTCAGGTCTAAATTGTAAGTTGCAATCCGCTATTACATTCCTGAGCTGGTTTTATAACGTTTTACTGCATCAACAATGTTGCCAACAATTTCAGTTTGTCCTTTTTGAGACAACATATAATTTTCTTCATCGGGATTACTGATAAAACCTATTTCGGTTAAAGCAGCAGGCATACTAGCAAATGCCAGTACCGCTAAGGATAATTCTTGCACACCACGGTTCTCACGACCTAAGCGTACATATTCATCTTGAATGTACGATGCAAAACGAATGCTCTTATCGCGATAAGTTCTTTTTAAAAGGGAGAAGATGATATAAGTAGATGGGTTGTTTGGATCAAAACCACCGTAGTTTTCCTTATAGTTTTCTTCCATTAAGATATCGGCATTCTCACGCATGGCAACAGTAGATTCTCCACGTTGAAGACGGTTGTAACCACACACGAAAGTTTCTGTTCCACTAACACTTGGTCTACGGATAGTACGGGTAGTATAACGACCGTTCTTTCCTTTTACACGTTGATCTGAGTCTGCGGAGTTACAGTGTATCGACAAGAATAAATCAGCATGGTTTCTATTGGCTATTTCAGAGCGTTCTCGAAAAGGAACATCTACATCCTTTTCCCGTGTCAGGATAGCTTTTACACCAGGTAATTCTTTTTCTATAGCTTCTTTGAGTTTAAGAGATACTTGCAAGGTAATGTCTTTTTCAGCAGAAATTCTTCCCTCAGCACCCGGAAGGTTTCCTCCATGTCCTGGGTCAATAACGATTAACTTCATCGCTTTATTGCTGTTGCTTTCCTTAACTTGATCAGTGCTTATGTTCTTTCCATTGATTTCTCCAACAAAAAGACCAAAGGATAATACAGGTAGAGTAATGCCCAAAAAAATAAGGGCTAATTTTGTTCTTCGATTAAGATTCATTTCCAACTTCTCCATTTTTATACTCAACAGTGTGTATTTCGTGTAAACTGTTAAATATGATTAACTTTATTAAAATCCTAATTGTTGTTATGGATTTTTGACTATTTTTGCCAACAAGAGTTTAAAATTAGCACAAAAATAACATTCATATTTCATTTTGAAGGCTTTAAGTTGTTTTTTCCTTACCCTATTGCTTTTTTTCGTCGGATTGTCTTGTGTACAGGGCCAGGTGGAAAGGACTTCCAAAGAGCAATCTGTTACAAATGATACCACGAAGAATGTTCTTCAGGATACCAGTAAAAACAGCTTTAAGGAGGTTTCTGGACAGGATACGGTCCATATGAAAGATGAAGGTGGACTGGAGACGGTGGTCACCATTACCGCCAATGATTCCTCTTGGAATCAAGTGAGTAAAAATATTCTACACTTGTTCAAAGGTGCTAAAGTAAAATACCAAGGCTTTGAACTTGCCGCTGATTACATTCGATTAGACCGAAATACCAATGTTTTATTTGCTTCTGGAGTTAAAGACCATAACGGGAAATATGTCGGTAGACCCGTGGTGATCATGCCTGGAGAAGCACCAATTGCGGTGGATTCCTTGTTGTATAACTATAAAACACAAGTGCCAAAAACCTTTGGTGTCATGACCGAAGTAGATGGTGGTTATATTCAAGCTAGAGAAGTTCGTAAGAATATTTACGATGAAATGTCACTGTACAAGGGTTTGTACAGTACCTGTAATTTGCCCTATCCGCATACCCACTTTGGCATACAAATCAGTAAAGGGGTAATTACGCAAAAGCAAATTATTGCTGGACCATCTTATTTGGTGGTTGAAAATATCCCTTTAAAATTTATTGCTATTCCCTTTGGATTCTTTCCAAAACAAGATAAAAAGAGTTCAGGATTTCTATTTCCATCTTTTGGAGAAGATGCTGCCCGTGGTTTCGCGATGCGTGACTTAGGTTGGTATTTGGCATTCAATGATTATTGGGACTCAGAGATTCGTGGTAACTTATACTCTAAGGGAACTTGGGAAGCTAGCGTTCGTACGCAATATCTTGTGAACTATAAGTTCAGTGGTAACTTCAATTTGCGCTATGGTTCTTTCGTGGAAGGCGTAGAGGGTACCCCATCCTATGGACGTAGTAAGGATTTCAACTTTACTTGGAATCACACACAACGACAAGAGGCTAATCCAGGTACTTCATTCTCTGCTGCGGTAAACTTTGGTTCTAGATCTTATCTGCAACGTTCTGCTGCCGGTGGTACTTATGACATGCGAGCAGCTACCAATAACCGTATGAACTCTTCCATTGCCTACGGTAAAGTATTTGCAGATGGTAAGATCAACTTCACTTCCAACTTACGCCATGAGCAAGATTTAGCAACTGGTCGTTTGTCCTTGGATTTACCTACCATCAGTTTAAACGTGTCAACCTTTAACCCTTTTGACTCTAAAGATCGTATCGGTGAGCAGAAGTGGTATCAACGTATTACAGTTGGTTATAGCATGCAAGCACAAAACCGTATTGTAACAATGGATAGCTTGTTATTCCGTAAAGAATCGCTTAAGGATTTTACCAACGGTATGCAACATAACATTCCGGTGAGTTTAAGTTTAAATGCCTTCAAATATTTCCAGTTTAATACATCGGTAAATTACACTGAGCGTTGGTATTTACAATCTGTTCGCAATAGATTGTCTAATCAGCTGAATGGTTATAAAATGGTACGCGATACGATTCAAGGATTTAAACGTGCTTATGATTATTCGGTATCCTCAGGTCTTTCGACCAAGGTATATGGTATGTATCCTAAGATGGGTAAGATAGAAGGTATTCGACACGTTATTACGCCATCGGTAAACGTGAATTATCGTCCTGACTTTGGAATCGAGCGCTATGGCTATTTCAAGAATTACATGGATACCACCGGGGTGACCAGAAGGTATTCTATTTTTGAAAATGGAATTTATGGTTCACCATCTGAGGGTAAATCCTTTGGTATAGGTTTCTCCATTGATAACAATATTGAAGCAAAAATTAGAGATGACAAGGATACTACTGGTACTGGATTTAAGAAGATACCTATCATTCAAGGTCTGACATTCTCTGGTAACTACAATATGGCTGCTGACTCCTTGAAGCTGTCGCAGATTAGTTTCTCAGGTCGTACATCACTCTTCAATCAAAAGGTAAACATCAACTTTAGTGGATCCTTTGATCCTTATTCCTACGATAAATATACCGGACAACGGATTGATCGTTTTGCTATAAAGGATGGTAATCTTGCTCGTTTAACGAATATGGGGCTTTCCTTTGACTATAGCTTCAATCCGAAGGCTAATGAAAGGCGGAGTGATAATATTGACTCCTTGCGTAATAGTATGCCTAATATGACGAAGGAGCAAGCAGATGCTTTGGCAAGGATTAGTACTGATCCAAATGCTTTTGTGGATTTCAATATTCCATGGAATCTGGCGGGGTCTTTCAGTATGAACTATGCCAGGGTCTTTGACAACCAAGTCAGAAGAATGGAAACCCGATTAACCAGTACTGTTAGTATACATGGTGACTTTAATGTTACCCCAAAATGGAAAGTACAGTTTAGTTCGACCTATGATATTGTAAATAATGAGCCTACGGCAACCCAGATCAGTATATATCGCGATTTGCACTGTTGGGATATGTCCATAGGATGGGTTCCGATGGGACGATTCAAGAGTTACAACATCACCATTCGAGCTAAGGCATCTATACTACAAGATTTGAAGTTGACGAAACGACAGAGTCATTACGTCTATTAACCACGATAAATCCATCTACTATGAAAGCTGAGATTATTACCATTGGTGATGAAATCCTGCTAGGACAAGTAGTTGATACCAACTCGGCATGGTTGGGTCAGCAGTTATTTGACTTGCAGATCCATGTTCAGCAGATTACCTCCATTACAGATTCCGAAGCACATATTTTACAGGCTTTAACAGAGGCTAGTCAACGTGCCGATGTGATAATATGCACCGGAGGTCTTGGGCCTACTCGTGATGATGTGACGAAGGCGACTGCTGCTAAGTTCTTTCAGACCGAATTAGTGCATAATGAAAAAGTTTTAGACCATGTAAAGCAAATATTTGCGCGGTTCAATAGAACCATGCCAGATATGAATTATGGTCAAGCTTCTATCTTAGCAAATGCAGAAGTCCTGTTCAACGATTGGGGGACAGCTCCCGGTATGTGGGTGCAGCGAGGAGAACAAGTTTTTATATTCTTGCCTGGGGTTCCTTACGAGATGAAGAATCTGATGCAACATCGCGCAATTCCTAAGTTGAAAGCTTTTCACAGTGCTGAAAAACTGGTACTGAGATATATTTTGACCGTGGGTATTGGAGAGTCGCATTTGGCAGAAAGCATTTCCGATATAGAAGATTCCTTTCCAAGTTCAGCGCATTTGGCCTACTTGCCAAAGATCGGGATGGTGCGATTGCGATTAACGCTTAGTGGAAAAGATCTGGAAGAATTAAACAGAACTGCTGATGACTTACAGCAGCGATTAATTGATCGTATTGGTTCGGCTGTTATTGCGACTGAAGACCTGAGCTTTGAAGAAGTCATTGTGCGTAATTTTGTGAAACATAATTGTACTTTAGCTACAGCAGAGAGTTGTACGGGTGGAAATATTGCTAGACTGATTACGGAGATTTCCGGAGCTAGTGAGATGTTTTTAGGTGCTATTGTATCCTATGCTAATGAAGTTAAAGTTGCCCAATTGGGCGTATCTGAGGAGACTTTAAAGGAGCATGGAGCAGTAAGCGAAGAAACGGTCGTTCAGATGGCTAAAGGTGCACAGGAGCGATTGCATACAAGTTATGCTGTTGCTACGAGTGGTATTGCTGGTCCAGGAGGAGGTACTGTTGAGAAGCCGGTAGGAATGATTTGGGTAGCAGTAGCAGGCAAGAATTCTGTGCAAACGAAGCTGTTTCAATTCCATGGAGATCGATTAATCAATATTGAAAGAGCTACAAATCAGGCCTTATTGATGTTATGGAATTTATATCGCCAAGAGAATCAAGATTAACCGAATTATATTTTTCCCAATAAAATAATCAAACTATTAAATTTTGTTTCCTTGTGATTCGAGTTTTAATAATTAACTTAGTGGTCTTACAATCCAAATAAAAAATAGATGGCTATATATGAACTTATCCTTCCCAAGATGGGAGAAAGCGTATCAGAAGCTACGTTGACCAAATGGGTTAAACAAATTGGAGATCAGATTGACGAAGATGATGCTGTTGCAGAAATTGCTACAGATAAGGTTGACTCTGAAGTTCCTTCGCCTGTTCGGGGTATATTAAAAGAAAGATTGTTTGACGAGAATCAGGTCATTCAAGTTGGTGAAGTAATAGCCTTGATCGAGATTGAAGGTGAGGATTCAAGTCCAGCCGCAAACCATACGACCGAAGTTACAGAACCACAACCGAAAGAAGAGGCAGAGCCAACAAATGAGGTTGAAGAGGTTATAGAAGAATCCTCAACAGAAGAACAGATCCCTGGTATTTCGCAGATTGCAGAACGTCCAATAGAAACAAATCATGAGCCGAATGATATTCATTCAGGTATTCGTTTTTATTCACCGCTCGTACGTAATATCGCCCAAGAGGAAGGGATTTCTCAATCCGAGTTAGATGCTATTCCGGGTACTGGTGCCGAAGGTCGTGTAACCAAGCAAGACGTTTTGAATTATATTCAGTATCGTCAGGGTGGTTCGCCATCAACTGGACAAAATCAAGTTTCTACATCTGCTCCTGCCGCTACTTCTACAGAGAACACAGCAAAGACTACAACAGCTCCAGTACAAGTAGTGAAGAGCTCAGGTTCTGATGAAATAATAGAAATGGATCGCATGCGTCGCTTAATTGCAGATCATATGGTTCATTCTGTTTCTACTTCTCCACATGTATTCTCGGTGGTCGAAGCTGATGTAACCAATTTGGTGAACTGGAGAAATAAAGTAAAAGATGCTTATAAGAAAGCTGAAGGAGAGAATATCACCTTTACACCACTTATCATAGAAGCCATTGCAAAAGCTATCAAGGACTTCCCAATGATCAATGTTTCAGTTGATGGATACAACATCATCAAAAAGAAAAACATCAACATTGGTATGGCTGCGGCACTTCCTAGTGGCAACCTGATTGTACCTGTGATCAAGAATGTGGACCAGTTAAGTCTAACCGGAATATCTCGTTCAGTAAATGATCTAGCAGTTCGTGCTCGAGGTAATAAATTAAAACCAGATGATACCCAAGGTGGTACTTTCACCTTTACGAATATTGGGGCATTTGGAAATATATTCGGTATGCCAATCATCAATCAGCCACAGGCAGCTATAATGGCTGTAGGAACTATTAAAAAGAAGCCTGCTGTATTGGAGACTGAATTTGGTGATGTAATTGCTGTTAGACACATGATGTATATCTCCATGTCTTATGATCACCGTGTAATTGATGGTGCTTTAGGTGGCAGTTTTATCCGTCGTGTAGCAGATTATTTAGAGAATTGGGATGTTGATCGAACCATCTAATTCAAAATAGAAAATATAAGGTAATCCAAATAAGAATGCCTAATCCCTAAAAAAAGCTGTATCGTTCTGATACAGCTTTTTTATGTTTTATACTAGTGTAAGGATAGATCCACTTGGGTGATTAGTTTCTTTTGAATCATATAGCGATATCGCAAGAAGAGTAGGACGGAAGATGTCAATAGCCCTAAGGTTAAGCCATACCATATCCCTTTTACGCCTATCTGTAACTCGATTCCTAGGTAATAAGCCACTGGTAATCCAACTACCCAATAGGCAAAGAAGGTAATAAAGGTAGGAATATTCACATCGCCCATGCCCCTTAAAACACCTAATCCTACTACTTGGGTTCCGTCAAATAATTGGAACATTCCTGCTATGATTAACAATGGAGCCGCCATTGCAATCACCGTTAAGTCCTTTGAAATAATATAAGGTAGGTATTGATTAAATACCGCAAATATCAAGGCACAGATCAACATAAAGACAATAACCAAATGATAGGAAACCGTTGCGAATTTCTGCAACCTAAAGTAGTTTTTATTACCAAAGCTATTACCGATTTTAATGGTCGCAGCAGAGGCAATGCCACTTGCCATCATATACGTCATTGCAGCCAGTGTAATGGCCGTTTGGTGTGCAGCTTGTTCTGTAGCACCAATCTTACCTGCAATTAATGCAGCGCCTGCAAAAGCACCAATTTCAAAGACAAATTGCATAGCTACCGGAGCTCCTATCTTCAATACCTGCTTAATTCGGCTGAAGTCAATGAATCGAATAGAGAAATGTTGAATATAGCGTTTGAAATTCTTAGACGATAAGACGTACCAAGCCATGACGGCCATCATCAATATCCTGTCAATCAAGGTGGCAATACCCACTCCACGTACACCCATAGGTTCAATACCAAACATTCCCTTTACAAGGATTATTGCTAGAACGACATTCAATACATTACCCCAGATGGTGATATTCATGGCTTGTTTGGTAAAGCCTAAGCCTTCAGCAAATTGCTTGAAGGTGTTGAATACCATTAAAGGAAGAATGGAAAGACTTAATATCAGTAGATAGGGTTTAGCTGTTTTAACTACTTCAGGATCTTGATCAGCATGCTGCATGGCATACATGGATCCGTAGTAAACCGCTAGAAACAAGATAATGGCCGAAATAATATTTAACCAAAAGCTATTGGAAAGTAGTTTGGCACATTCTTGATAATTGGAACGGCCATTCTCTTGTGCAATTAGTGGAGTTAATCCGAAGGCAATACCTAACCCGATAACCAATACCACCATAAAGACGGAATGGACTAAGGAAACAGCAGCTAAAGAAATAGTTCCTGCAAATTGACCAACAATAATTGTATCGGCAGTTTGCACGAGGGTATGTCCCAATTGGGATATCACCACGGGACCTGCAAGGGCCATGCTGCTGAGGTAATAAATCTTGTTGGATTTGTAGAAATTGAACATAAAAATTGACTTGAGCCGACAAATGTACAAAGTTTAAACTGCAAAAAATGTCTGATTCAAGTTAACTTTTCGTGTATTTATACAGGCATTCTTGCTAATGGCGCAATGTCTTGACCAACAAAATCTTTGTTTAAGAACTTTTGGTATCCGGCAATTGCGATCATAGCTGCATTGTCTGTGCAGTATTCAAATTTAGGGATGTAGACATTCCATTTATAGCGTTTTCCCATCTCGATTAATGATTCTCTTAATCCGGAATTAGCAGAAACTCCACCGGCTATGGCAATCTCTTTGACGCCTGTTTCCTTAGCTGCCTTCTTCAATTTATTGAGTAAAATTGAAACAATACGGCTTTGAACGGAAGCACAAAGATCATCAATCCGCTCGGTCAGGAAATTAGGATTCATTTTCAATTCCGCTTGAACCAAATAAAGAATGGCTGTCTTAAGACCCGAGAAACTAAAGTTTAAATCTGGAATTTGAGGTTCTGGAAGTTTAAAAGCATCCGGATTACCAAGTTTAGCATGTTTGTCTACCAAAGGTCCTCCTGGATAGGGGAGATCTAATATTTTGGCGGTCTTATCGAATGCTTCACCTGCAGCATCATCTAAAGTTTCTCCCAATAATTCCATTTCAAAGTAATTTTTGACCAATACTATTTGCGTATGACCACCAGATACGGTTAGACACAAGAATGGGAATTGAGGTTTTGGATCTTCAATAAAATGCGCTAGGATATGCGCTTGCATGTGATTTACTTCAATCAATGGAATATCCAATGCCAACGCAAAGGACTTGGAGAAGGATGTGCCAACCAATAAAGAACCTAAAAGTCCAGGTCCACGTGTAAAGGCTACTGCATCTATCTCATTTTTATGTATTTTTGCCTCAGCAATAGCTTGATCCACTGTGGGAATGATGTTTTGCTGATGGGCTCTAGAAGCTAACTCTGGAACCACCCCTCCGTATTTCGCATGAACTGCTTGTCCAGCAATAATATTTGCCTTAATTTCGCCATCTATACAGATAGAGGCCGAAGTTTCGTCACAAGATGATTCTATTCCAAGGATGATGGCCATGATGAAGGAAGTAATTTAAATAAAGTACAAAAGTATCAAAAAAATACTTAAAATAACGTCTATATGCCTGCTTAGCATTCTTGCTCTGCTGACAATCGCCGTTTTTTCCCTTCAATTTCCAGCTGTACAAACATTGGTTTCTAAACGAGTTGCCTCCTATCTCTCCAAAGAATTGAATGCCAAGGTAGAGCTGGACCATATTTACCTCAAGCCTTTCTCTGAATTGACATTGACAGGTTTCAAACTGTCTGATCAATCAGGTAAACCCCTTATGCATGCCAAGGAATTGCATGCTGACCTGAAACTTCGTAAAATCTTCCAAAATAAAATAACCATTGAAGAGCTTAGTTTGGAAGAAGCTTATGCTGATTTACATTTCTATAAAGACAGTTCCAACTTTAAGTTCTTGGTAGATTACTTCAGTCCTAAGAAAACAGACGAAAAGAAAAAGAAGAAAGAAATGGAGTTGAAACTCCATAATGTAACCTTGATTAACAATCATTTTAAAGTTTACAATCATAGCCAAAAGTACCATCCTAAAGGTGTTGATTTTGGAGATTTGGACCTAACGAATATTTCAGGGAAATTTAAGAATATCAAACAGGATAGTAGCAGTCTTCAGGCGGATATTGAGAAGTTCACTTTAAAAGACAAATCAGGTTTTCACCTAAAGGAATTATCTGCTGAAGCTTTTGTTGGTGATAAGGCCATGGAATTTGACCGCTTAAAGATTATTACCAATAATTCCAAAATGGGGCGTTATTTGAAATTCTCTTATGATGACTTTGAAGACTTCTCGGATTTTATTGATAAAATTCAAATTGAAAGTACATTAGAGAATACCTTCGTTGACTCTAAGGACATTGAATACTTTGCGCCAGAGCTTAAATATGTCAAATTCAAAGCGCAGGTTCTACAAGCAAAGGTAGATGGGACAGTAAGTAAATTGCGGGCAACTACAGCTCACCTTAAAACAGGGAAGGAGACAGAGCTTGTTGGTGATTTCAGTATTACCGGACTACCTTATATCAATAAAACAATCTTTGATTTTCAATTACAGAGTCTAAGAAGTTCTGCTCAAGATGTAGAAGTTTTGGTTCCTCAATTGGCAAATAAAGCTACTTTCAAACTTCCAGAGCAACTCCACAAATTTGGAAATATTGATTTTAAAGGTACTTTCCATGGTCTATACAATTTGTTTGATGTAAACGGTGATTTTACCACTGCTTTAGGGAATTTAAAATCAACGAGCAAAATCAATATACAGAATGGAATTGCCTATGAAGGAAATGTCGCTTCTTCTGAATTCCAACTGGGTAATCTCCTAAACAATAATACGCTTAAAAGGACAGGATTTAACTTTGAATTCAATGGTAAAGGTCTTGAATTAGAAGAGTTGCAATTGGACGCTGCAGGTGATTTAAAACAATTTCAATTAGGCGATTATCAATATGACAGTGTATTTGTCAATGCCCAATTCAAGGATAAACTAGTGGAATTGATTGGCGATATCAAAGACAAGAATATCCGGCTGAGCTATGAATCATCCATCAATTTCCAAGAGCCAGAAACTTTTTACGATGTCTATGCTGATATTGAGAAAATCAATTTCAAAAGGATGGGCATTGTCAAAAAGGATAGTATCCTCATTTACAATACCAGTATCCACACCCAGTTAAAAGGAAATAACTTGAATGACCTTAATGGAGATCTATACAGTGATCAAATCTCCATGAGTAGCTCCAAAGGAGAGTTCAATATTAAAGATGTTTATTTCTCTGCTCAAGGGAATGAGAAGGATAGGCAATTCAATTTGAAATCCAATGTTGTGGATGGAGAAATGAAAGGGGTTATTGATTTGAATACTATTGTTCCTTATTTCAAAGCCTTGGCTATGCGGTATGCTCCAGCTATTGGTTTACCCCTTGAACCATACAATCCGCAGATATTTGACCTAAAGGTTGACCTTAAGTCATTTGAACCAGTATCTGCCTTCCTTGATCCTAATTTAACCTTGGAAGATGGAGCTAGCTTGGAAGCACATTTCTCCTCTGAAGATTATACGGCAAGTTTCAATGCATTTAGTCCATTTGTCAAGTACAAAGGATTTAATCTTCAGAATATTAAAATTCAAGAGAATGCCGATGAACATGCCTTTTCCTTGAACCTGAATGCAGATAAACTTATCTTCAGTGATAGCCTATTCGTTGATAATATTGAAATAAAAAATATCCTATCGAATGACAGTTTGATCTTTTCTGTCAATGGTGCGCATGAGACCGATCCTAACTACATGCGTTTAAATGGGAATATTCACTTTGCACATAACTTACCAGCATATATTAAGTTTACTCAATCAAAAATTATCCTTAATCGGGAACCTTGGACCTTCAACACCGATGCTGAAATGCGTGTTTCAAAAGGGAAGTTTTATCTTCAAAATTTAATAGCCAGCCAAGAGAAACAAAGAGTAACTTTCAACGGCGTACTCTCCAATGAAGATGATAAATTGGAAGTTGCATTCAATCACTTTAATCTTAAATCCCTAGAAAGCATCTTAAGCCCAATGGGAATACAGTTGAGTGGTGAGTTAAATGGAAATATAGAATTACACTCCATTTTTAAGAAACCTTACTTATCAGCCAATGTTAATACCACGCCTTTGGTGTATAACCAGATTCCGATAGGTAATCTTAAATTATTAGCTGACTTTGTTCCAGAACAGAAGATTGCGAATATTGATTTGCAGTTATTAGATGAACTCCAAAGAGGCTTAGTGCTTAAGGGAACCTATATGGTTGGAGAGGGTGATCAAGAACTGAACTTAAAAGGTAAATTAAACGAAACAGAGTTGATCTTATTACAACCATTCGTGCGCAATTTAGCATCTAATTTACAAGGTAGAATAAATGCTGATATCAATATTGGTGGTACACTAAAGAATCCATCCTTTAATGGTTTGGCGAAAATACCTTCGGCATCTTTTGTTGTCAATTACCTGAAGACTGCATATGTGTTTCAGAACCAAACGGCAATTGTGGATAATAACATTATCCGTCTTCAGAATTTAAGTTTCAGTGATGCTCAAGGGCATCAAGCTACTGCTGCAGGAAATATTGATCTGAATAACCTAAGCAATCCTTATATTGATGTGCAGGTTGCAGCAAATGATGTAATGATCCTTAATACCACCTACAAGGATAATAACATCTATTATGGTACTGCTTTCGCGACAGGAACCTTTGCCTTCAAAGGACAAACTTCGGCTATCGATATCGATATTAAGGCAAAATCAGAAAAGAATACCAGCATCAGTATTCCTTTTAATACGGCAATGACCATTTCTGATAGTGACTTTATATACTTCGTAAGTAAGGATTCCTCCGAGAATAAAGAGAATGCCAATCGTTATTTCTTAAAGGGGATGACCATGAATATGGACTTGGAGTTAACCCCAGATGCTGAAGTCAATCTACAAACCGATCTAGGTACTTTGAAAGGAAATGGTAATGGTGAGATATCTTTGAAGATCTCCAGTTTGGGTGACTTTGAAATGTTTGGTGACTACGTGGTCAATTCTGGTAAATTCCATTTTACAGCACAGGATTTCATTAATAAATACTTTGACATCAAGCAAGGTGGTACTATCCGTTGGACGGGATCTCCTGAAGGAGCAAACATTAACATGGTAGCCTTGTATCAACAGCGGACAAGTATCGGAGATCTTTATAACGCAGCAGGTAGAGCAGGCCAAGATGAACGCGTATTAGCGCAGGCGGATATGATTATCAAAGGTACATTGAGTCAACCTGATGTTACTTTTGATCTGAACTTTCCGCAGAATCCTTATGTGAAGGATGAATTACAAGCCTATTTATCCGATGCCAATAACGTCAATCAACAAGCATTAAGTTTGATTATCCGCCGTAGTTTCTCGGCTGGATCATCGAATAATGATGTAGGAAAAGAAGTGAATAATACCCTCTTATCTGCAGGTACAGAAATTGCCTTCAATCAATTGAATAATATTTTAGCCCAATCCTTAAACATCAACTTTCTGGACTTCAATATCAAGTCTTTTAACGATGCTTCAGCATCTTTCCGATTCTTTAATGATCGACTGGTTCTAACAGGAGGGATTGTTGATCGAAGAAATATACAAACGACAGATTTAACTTTCTTCTCGAATCAGGTTGCTACCGATGCAGAATTAACCTATAAGGTGAGGAGGGACGGTAGCCTTGTTTTTAGAGCCTACAATAGACTAAATACCCGTAACATACTGTTCACACCTACGGATGATTATATCAATGCTGTGGGCCTTGTTTACCGTCAGGAATTCAATACACTTGGAGAGTTCTGGAGAAGAATGTGGACCTTCAAAACAAAGCGGGATACTGTTCAGGCTGTTACTCTTCCTAAACAAGACTCTGTAAAGAATGATCTTAATCCTTTTTAGATAGGAAGGCAATCGCCAATTCTTTCCATTCCTCTTCTAGGTTTCCTTTAAATTCAGGTTTTTTAGCTCGATTATACCAATACCGAGCATTCCATAAATCGCCTTCAACCCGATGTAAATAAGCATGCACATTTGCTGATGATAAATCAGAAAGTTGATCGACCAAATCATGAGCCTTCTTCCAATCGCCTTTAGCATCATACCAAAGGGATTGTAATTGAACAGACCATGTTGGTTCTGGTTGTCGCTCTTGTTGAATATGTGTTGTAAATTCTGCTAGTGTCATCCTCAAAAATACAGCAATAAAAATAGATTAACTCGAAAGGATTATTAAAAAAGGCTGGATTGTGATTAATCCAGCCTTGATCTCTTATTTGAATTTACTTGCTAATGCTGCAAGTTTACTTGCCATATCTGTTTCTGGCGCTTTGTTTTCTCGATGATCTCTTTTTTCAGATCGTTTTCTTGGACCCTTATCCTCAGTTTTCATGGTTAGGCCGATGCGGTTTCTTCGTTCATCAATTTCAGTAACTTGAACCATCACTTGCTGTTGAACTTTTACCACCTCATGTGGATCTGAAACATAATGATTTGCCAATTGGCTTAAGTGCACCAATCCATCTTGATGAACACCAATATCCACGAAAGCACCGAAATTAGTAATGTTCGTAACGATACCCGGTAATTTCATACCAACCTTTAGATCCGAAATGCTATTTACACCTTCTGTAAAGGAAAAGCTTTCAAATTTCTCCCTAGGATCTAATCCAGGTTTGGCTAATTCATTCAAAATATCATTTAAAGTAGGTAGACCAACTTCCTCAGAAGTATATTTTTGAAGATTTACTTTCTTCCGTAAAGCTTCATCTTTTATCAATTCAGGGATAGTGACATTCAAGTCTTTTGCCATTTGTTCAACCAAAGCATAGCGCTCAGGGTGTACAGCTGAAGCATCTAAAGGATGCTCTCCATGACGAATACGTAAGAATCCTGCTGCTTGTTCAAATGCCTTGTCCCCTAACCGAGGAACCTTTTTCAATTCCCTACGGGATTTGAATGGGCCGTTTTCTTTACGATAATTAACGATTTGTTGAGCTAGGGCAGGACCTAAACCCGATATATAAGCTAGAATTTGTTTAGACGCTGTATTTAATTCTACACCAACAGCATTCACACATGAAATAACGGTATCATCTAGGGCCGATTGCAATTTATTCTGATCAACATCGTGCTGATATTGTCCTACACCAATGGATTTAGGATCTATCTTCACCAATTCTGCCAATGGATCCATTAATCGACGGCCAATAGATACAGCACCACGCACGGTAACATCATAATCAGGAAACTCCTCACGAGCAGTTTCTGATGCAGAATAAATGGAAGCACCACTCTCATTCACCATAACTACCGTCACATCCGCTAACTTCAATTTGCGAACAAAATCTTCAGTCTCTCGACCTGCAGTTCCATTCCCAATCGCGATAGCCTCAATATCATATTTTGATACCAAATGCTTCACTGTTTTCTCCGCTTCTGCTAATCCACCTGCTCCATTGTGCGGGAAGATAGCTGTATTCTCTAACAAATTACCCTGAGCATCTAAAACCACCGTTTTACAACCTGTTCTAAATCCAGGGTCAATAGCCAGTAATCTCTTTTGGCCAAGTGGTGCTGCCAATAATAATTGACGTACATTGTCTGCAAATACCTTAATAGCTTCCACATCGGCGCGCTGACGTGTCAACACACGAACTTCAGTTTCCATGGAAGGTTTCAATAATCGCTTGTAGCTGTCTTGAAGTGCCAACTCTACCTGATCTGATGAGTCATTTTTAGCTTTGATGAATTGCTTGGCAATCCCAGGTAATACCGCAGTTTCCTCTACATCAACATCCAAGTATAACAATTCCTCTTTCTCCCCGCGGCGCATAGCTAAAACACGGTGAGAAGGTGCATCTTTCAATGATTCAGACCACTCAAAATAATCCTTATATTTCAAAGCGGCTTCTTCTTTTCCAGGTACTACACGAGAAACAAATTTCCCTTTTTCTAAGATGACCTTTCTGGTATGTGCTCTCACCTCGCCATCCTCAGCAATCTGCTCAGCAATAATATCACGAGCACCTGCTAATGCTTCTTCCAGATTGTTTACTCCCTTTTCTTCATCAATGTAATCGGCAGCAGCGATTTCAACATCAACTTTATCCTGTGCCAATAAAACATCCGCCAATGGCTGAAGGCCTTTCTCTCTAGCCATGGAAGCACGAGTACGGCGTTTTGGTTTGTAAGGGAGGTATATGTCCTCCAGTACAGCCATCGTCTCTGCAGTTTTCACTTGCTCCTCTAGGGCAGGTGTTAATTTACCCTGCTCCGTAATGGATTTTAATATCGCTTCTTTGCGCTTATCCAATTCGCGTAATTGCTGTACACGATCTCGAATTGCCGCAATCTGAACCTCATCTAAGCTGCCCGTCACTTCTTTCCGATAACGCGCAATAAAAGGAATGGTAGCTCCCTCATCCAATAAGGCTAAAGTGCTGTGCACCTGTTTTTCGCTGATAGCTAATTCCTGCGATACAATTAATTCGTGGGATGTAATCATACTCAATAGAAAAAATAAGCTGTTGACTATTCATCAACAGCTTAATAATATTTTTAAAAATTATTTATTAGGCGTTTTTAGTTCCATGATCTTCTTTCGAAGCATGTTCTTCTGTAGATTGTCCTTCAGTTGATGATGTAGTTTGGTCTGCATCATTGGCAACTTGTTCGTTATTATCAAAATGGTCTTTGTAACCATAGCTGTAATAATCTTCTTCTGTTGGAGTTCTATAAGGCTGATGCTCATAAGTACCAGAAGGTGCAGAAAACTGTGGCGTTTTCTTTTCTTTTACCTCAGTGTTTTCATTCTCTTCCGACTCTTGTGCGTTATTTGCATAACTTTCTGTAGGGTTTACGGAAGTGGAATTATTGCTTTCCGGTTCTTTTTCTATATCCGCCTTCACATCATCAATCTCCTTCTCAAAATTATTAATCTGATCTGAAATCTCGCGTTTGATGCCTTCAGATGCATCTTTAAACTCACGAATCCCCTTGCCTAAACCTCTCGCCAACTCCGGTAATTTCTTCCCTCCAAATAGTAATAATGCTACCAAGATAATAACAACCATCTCTTGAGTACCAATATTCATAAACGCTAAATTCATCGCTTCTCTTCTTTTATTTAATATGCTAAGGTAAGCCTATTATTTTTTTTCAACAATAATTAACTGTAATTATTTCGTAACAAGGGGTGGAGACCGCTTCGCTAATAGATATGAGATATGAGATCGCTACGCTGTTAGAAGTTAAGTATCATTAGAAAGGAATCCATTTACAACTCAGAGCAACGCGAAGAGTCTCTCTTCCCACCCACAAGACCACGTCATCACGAAGCTAGCTGAGTGAACTTCAAACTATGTAGGCCAGAAATAGTTAATTTATTGGATATTGAATACTGGATAACGGTCGAAGCATGCTTCGACCCTACAGTTATTGTGCTTAGGGATATTAAAATCAGGATTGTTTGTAGGGGCGATGCATGCATCGCCCGCATAACTCTAATTTCTTACACCCTTTCTATCTCACATCTAACATCTCACATCTAACAGCGTAGCGGTCTACCCCTCAAACTCCACCTTAATTTCTACTTTCTTGCCATCATTGCCGAGTTGCCAATCTGGTCCATTTTGGATAATCTGAATTGCTTTTTGGTTCAATTCTGGGTTGCTGCTTTTCTTTACCTTAAAGTCAAATGGTCGACCAAAGGAGGAGATATCAAACACAAGGGTAACTGTACCTTTTCCAGCTAGAGATTGTGCCGTTTGGTCCTTTAAGTATTTCTTGTATGCTGTCCAGCCAGCAAGTGGTTCCGATTTAAATCGACTGCTTTTACCACCATAACCAACTACGGTCACTTCTTCAACCATGCCCATTTCTGGTTGTAATTGTACGATTTTATTGTTGCTGGCGATGATACGTTTTGTTTCATAACCTAGGGATAAGATCTCCAATTCTTGGTTTTTGGAAGATAAAGGCATGATGTATTGACCGGAGGAATCTGTAACTGTTACCTCATTAGTTTTGATGTCTCTGACAGTGACATGCGCCAATGGCCTTCCGGAGTTTTGATCTAATACGCGTCCAGTAGCTATTGTCTTTTTATCTTGAGCTGAGGACAGTGGTGCAGATCCTATGATAATATTCCCCTTCATATCATTGTTGCCACGAATTTTTAAAGACCTTTCGTGCAACGCCATATTCTCTGAGTAATAATCCTGCATTTTGTTTTGAGCGATGTAGTTATTATCTGCTTTTTCTTCCTTGGCTTTTTTTGCTCCAAAGGAGTCCGTAGACACCTGGTTTCCCGAAGGAACGGATGGTAATCTTAATGTAGGTCGTTGAATTTCGACTACTGCCTCCTCCGATGTGCGTCTGTTCTTGGCATTCGGGTTATGGAAAGCTATGCGCTGCTCCTCAATAGGTTCATCAATTATGCTGTCTATTGGAGCTACATTGACCGTCGTGTCAGCGGGAGACGCCATGTCGGTATGTGCAATACTATCTTCATACTTAATCGTAGATTGTTCCCGATTCATGTACCAGATCATACCGATACCAAAGGCCAGTAATATAGTAGCTGCAATGGATAACCAACGGTATTTATTGAAATTGATGACTTTCTGAGGATGCGTACGATCGTATATAGCGCTGTCCAAGTCTTTTTGATCCAGTTCAGAATCTAATTCCTTCTCTGCTTCCAATCCAAGGATTAAATCCATCAACAACTCATCTTGATGAGAGGCTTTTTCTATGGCATACATCTCCGAAGGACTTAATTCCCCGTTGACATATTTCCGTAAATAAGCGATATCAAAATGATTATTCATGATTGCTCCTTTCCATGCAGATTTTCAGATTTCGCTTTCCGTTCTGAATATAACTCTTTACATCATTCAAACTAAAGCCTGTCAAATCTGCTACTTCCTTATAACATTTCTGTTCGATGAAGAATAGCTGAATACTCTGTCTTTGCTTTTCCATTAATCCGTCTAAACAACGCTCCATGCGACTCAATTGTTCCTCTTTCTCCGAATAGTTTTCCTCCTGATGCAGGTTTACTCCAAATTCCACAAAATCATCTGTAACAATTTCAACCTTATTTTTTGCAGAACGAAGGGCCATCAAACAATGGTTCTTGCCAACAACATATAACCACCTGGGAAAATCCTGTATCGTTTGTTTCTTGACTTTTTCAATGAGTTCTTCGAAGATGTGCATCACAGCGTCTTTGCTACGCTCAGGCTCCTTAAAATACCTTAAACAAACATAATAGAGCATCTCGCTGTGCCGTTGAAAGAGACCACCCAAATGTATAAGATCACCAGTCTCCAAGTAGGCTTGGAGGAGTTCGTCGTCAGTATGATTGGTTTGCTTAGACAAATTGTAACGGCTTAATTATGGCTGAAAAATAATTTTTTTTTCTCGTTTATGGAAATTTCATTTTTAATGCATCCCTTGAGAAAATTTACACGCTATGAAAAGAATCATCTATTTATTCGCCGTCTTAATCCTCCTAGTAGGTGCAGACCAGGCCATTGCCGCAGAAATATCAGGATATGTAAGGGACAATGCTGATAACAAAGCTTTAGCTGGAGTACAAGTTTTAGTGAAAAATAAAAATATTGCTACGACCACTGATAAGAACGGATTCTATAAAATCAATGCAGAATCTGGAGATCTATTGATGTTTTCCTATTTAGGATACAAAACAAAAGTGGTAAAAGTCCCTAAAAGCAATAGCTTGAATGTACTATTAGATCAAGGAAATAATCAGTTAGAAGAAGTAGTTGTTGAAAGTTATGGCAGACCCAGACATGCGGATGGAAAAGTTGTTGGTAGTGTTAATATGAGTGTGAGAATGCCAATGCCTATGACAACGAATTCGGAGACTTATCAGGACATTAAGGAGAACACCTTTTTATCCCCTTGAAAGATCCTCTTTCTACCTTTGCAGTAGATGTAGATGCTGCTTCCTATAGCAATGTGCGCAGGATGATCAATGCCGGTCAATTACCTCCTAAGGATGCAGTACGAGTAGAGGAAATGATCAATTATTTCCAATATAACCTTAACCCACCTACCAATGGGGATCCTGTTAAGATTTATACCGAACTATCGGTTGCTCCTTGGAATCCAGAGCATAAATTAATGCGTATCGCATTGAAGGCTAAAAATATGCCTACAGAAAAATTACCGGCATCAAATTTTGTCTTTCTAATCGATGTATCTGGTTCTATGTTTGGAGCCAACCGTCTTCCTTTGGTTAAATCTTCTTTGAAGTTATTAGTAGATCAGTTAAGACCAGAAGATAAAGTGGCTATTGTGACTTATGCAGGTTCAGCTGGGTTAAAACTCAAAAGTACTTCAGGGAGTCAGAAGATGACTATTAAGCAAGCCATTGATGAGTTAGAAGCAGGAGGATCTACAGCTGGTGGGGCTGGTATCAAGCTAGCATACAATATTGCTAAAGAAAATTTTATAAAAGATGGTAATAATCGTATTGTCTTAGCGACAGATGGCGATTTTAATGTGGGAGCTTCATCTGATGAAGCGATGGAAGATCTGATAAGCAGAGAACGTCAAAGTGGTGTTAACTTAACTGTACTTGGTTATGGTATGGGAAATTTGAAAGACAGCAAAATGGAGATACTTGCCAATAAAGGTCATGGTAATTACGCCTATATCGATAACATTTCAGAAGCCCGTAAGGCTATGGTGACAGAATTTGGTGGAACCATGTTTACAGTTGCCAAAGATGTCAAAATTCAGGTTGAATTTAATCCTGCCTATGTGCAAGCCTATCGATTGGTTGGCTATGAAAACCGTTTGTTGGAAGCCGAGGATTTTAATAACGACACGAAATTAGGTGGTGATATGGGGGTAGGGCATACCGTGACTGCGCTGTATGAGCTTATTCCAACAGGTATCATCTCCCAGATCTTCGGGAAAGTTGATCCATTGAAATACCAAAAGGATAAGCAAGCACCTGCTGGAGCTAGCAATGGTGAGTTGGCAACTGTCAAGTTCCGTTATAAAGAACCGACTAGCGATCGAAGTAAATTACAACAACAGGTCGTGTCAGATAAAGCTATAGCTATTGAAAATGCAAGTGAAGATTTTCGTTTCGCTACTGCGGTAGCCGAGTTTGGAATGCTTATCCGTAATTCGGACTTCAAACAAAAAGCAAACTTCCAAAGATTAATTACTCGCGCAAAAGCAGCTAAAGGTAAAGACGATGAAGGTTATCGTGCAGAATTTATCCGTATGGCCGAAAATAGTAAATCGTTGTTCGATACCAATGGATTTAAAGAAAGTGAATAATAATGATGGAATAAATCATTCCCATTCATAAATAGGGTGCAAAGAAAAAGAGGAATATTACATTCCTCTTTTTTTGTTTTTATATTCTAATAAATTAAATCCTTATAAAATTTCTGATTAAACTTATCTACTTATCGTGTTTTTGTTTTTCTTTCCATTGCTGTGCAAAGGATTTATCAGCAATTTTTGGAAGTTCTCTTTTATCACCCCAAGCTTTTTTGAAGAAATTGCGTACAAAGAAGTTCTTTGTTTTTCCGCCGAAGAAGTCTATTAATTTACGCTTCTGTATTGCCCAGGTAAACATCTTCCAGCCTTTTTTCTCCATCGAGGTAGCCATGCCTTCTTGCACAGAATCACGACGATTTAATAATAACATTTTCTGAATATCAATTCCCACAGGACAAACTTCCGTACACTTCCCACATAAAGAAGAGGCAAAGCTCAAGTGTTTGAATTCCTTCATGCCGTTCAAATGCGGAGAGATCAAGGAGCCTATTGGTCCTTGATAGGTGGTTTCATAGGTGTGGCCACCGATATTCTGATATATAGGGCAAACATTCAAACATGCTCCACAGCGAATACAGTAAAGTCCTTGACGCTGCTCCTTTTGTTCCAATACATTGGTCCTGCCATTATCCAAAAGGATAACATACATTTCTTCAGGTCCATCACGTTCCGTACCTTTTTTCGGGCCAGATAATAAAGTGTTATATACCGTTAAGTTCTGCCCGGTACCATGTGAAGCCAATAATGGCCAGAACAAATCCAGGTCATTCATATTCGGGATAACCTTTTCAATTCCCACTACTGCAATATGTACCTTTGGAAAGGTAGTCGTTAATCGAGCATTACCTTCGTTTTCCGTAATCGCGATACTTCCTGTATCGGCAACCAGAAAATTAGCACCCGAAATACCGATATCAGCTGTTGTATATTTCTCCCTAAGGATCTCACGAGCCTTCATGGTCAATTCTTCTGCACTGGCCTCCAAAGGTGTGTCGAATTTCTCATGAAATAACTTGGCGATATCTTCCAGACTCAAGTGCATAGCCGGAGTCACAAAGTGATAAGGCTTATGACCTAATAATTGGATAATAAATTCACCTAAATCACTCTCAATGGTTTCAATTCCTTTCTTTTCCAGAAAATGATTTAATTCTATTTCCTCTGTAGCCATGGATTTAGATTTCACAACCGACTGGGCACCATGATGCTCCATGATACGCCAAATCTCTTCCTGTGCCTCTTTAATATCATTTGCCCAAATAACCCGGCCTCCATTAGCCGTGAAATTAGACTCAAAGTCCAATAGATACTTGTCCAAATTCTCCATCACCTTCCATTTAATCAGGTTGGCTTTGACTTTGGAATTCTCTAAATCGAAAAATTTGCTTTTCCCCTTTTCAAAGGCAACATTATATTTATCAATACCGGTATTGATAATCTGACGATGACGAGCGTCAAAAGATTTTGTCGCGCTATCTTGTAGAAATTTGTCAGCTATTGTTTGTGCCATAGGGGTGGAGTTGAATTCTTGCAAAAATAAAAGTTGGCCGGGATACAGCCAACTTTTAAATATAGTAATTTAATATAAATGTTAAACGCTTATCGTCATTTATTGTTTTGGTTCAATAACATTCAAGCTTAACTCATCCAATTGTTCTTTGGCGATTGTTGCAGGCGCATCAATCATCACGTCACGTCCAGAGTTGTTTTTAGGGAATGCGATAAAGTCACGAATAGTTTCTTGACCACCTAAGATAGCTACTAAACGATCTAGACCAAAAGCTAATCCGCCGTGTGGTGGAGCGCCATATTGGAAAGCATTCATTAAGAAACCAAATTGATCTTGTGCTTGTTCTTCAGTAAAACCAAGATGCTTGAACATCAAAGCTTGCATGTCTTTGTCATGAATACGGATAGAACCACCACCGATCTCATTACCATTTAATACCAAGTCATACGCATTTGCACGAACCTTTCCTGGATCAGTATCCAATAAAGGCATATCTTCTATTTTCGGAGAAGTGAATGGGTGGTGCATCGCATGATAACGGCCACTTTCTTCATCCCACTCCAATAATGGGAAATCAATAACCCAAAGAGGAGCAAATTCATTCGGCTTACGTAATCCTAAACGATTACCCAATTCCATACGTAATGCACTTAGTTGCGCTCTTGTTTTGTTGGCTGGACCGGATAGCACCATGATTAGATCCCCAGCTTTCGCTCCAGTAGCTTCTGCCCATTTCGCTAAATCCGCTTGATCGTAAAATTTATCGACTGATGATTTATACGTTCCATCAGCTTCACATTTTACATATACCATTCCTGAGGCACCAACTTGAGGGCGTTTTACCCAATCCGTTAGTTCATCAATTTGCTTACGCGTATAAGACGCAGCCTCTGGTACCGCAATACCAACTACTAATTCCGCATTATTGAAAATGGCAAACTCTTTTTGTTGAGCAACCGCATTCAATTCGCCGAACTTCATACCGAAACGAATATCCGGTTTGTCATTCCCATAAGTTCTCATCGCCTCATCGAAAGTCATTCTAGGGAATTGCTCAATTTCAATCCCATGAATGTTCTTTAATAGATGACGAGTCATACCTTCAAATACGTTTAAGATATCTTCTTGTTCAACAAAAGACATTTCACAGTCAATCTGCGTGAACTCGGGTTGTCTATCTGCACGTAAGTCCTCATCACGGAAACACTTCACGATTTGGAAATATTTGTCTAGGCCACCTGCCATTAACAATTGCTTGAATGTTTGTGGAGATTGAGGCAGTGCATAGAATTGTCCTGGATTCATTCTTGAAGGAACGATAAAGTCACGCGCCCCTTCAGGAGTTGACTTAATTAAATAAGGTGTTTCAACCTCACAAAAATCTAAACTCGAAAGGTAATTACGAACTTCTTGAGCCACCTTATGGCGGAATAATAAGGAATTCTTTACCGGATTACGGCGAATATCCAAATAACGATATTTCATACGGATATCTTCACCGCCATCAGTATCATCTTCAATGGTGAAGGGAGGTAACTTGGATTCATTTAGAACTTCCAAATCACTCACTTTGATTTCTATTTCACCAGTAGGAATCTTATTGTTTTTGCTGGAACGCTCAATGACGGTTCCCGTTACTTTGATTACATACTCCCGGCCCAATTCTCTAGCCTTGCTGCGTAATGCCTCATCATCCTCACTGTTGAAAGTAAGCTGGGTAATGCCATAACGATCCCTAACATCGATAAAGGTCATCCCACCTAAATCACGAGATTTCTGCACCCATCCACTTAGGGTTACCTTTTTTCCGAGGTCTGTGATTCTCAATTCGCCACAAGTATGTGTTCTATGCATGATTATTTTTTAATTTTTTTGCGTTACAAAATTATCGGATTTATGTGAGATAGACAATAGAATAGCAGAATACACATAAAATGAAGAAAAATGATAGATAATAGATAATAGACATCAGACATCAGAAAACAGATTGTAGGATATACTTGATGGCGGGCGATGCATGCATCGCCCCTACAAACAATCGTGAAAATATTGGCAATTATACTTTAACCGTAGGGTCGAAGCATGCTTCGACCGTTTCCCCTTTTCTATCTCATATCTCACATCTAATAGCGAAGCGGTCTCACATCTACTTTCTGTTGTCTTTTGTCTGTTGTCTCAACGTCTCTCACAGGGGTTGGATTCGAGACTCTAACGGATCTCCTTCGGAACTTGTTCGGAACTCCTTCGGATCTCGTTCGGTTCCGACCGAACGAGATCCGAAGGAGATCCCTATCAGATCCAAGGAAATTCCCTAAGTGTAGCGAATCCATATACTGTCAATATCGAAGGAAATATAACCTTGACTTAACTTCTTCTAGACAGAAGAGCTTATCGTTTTTGACGTATCCTAAAATCAACCTAAAGGTTATTCGTTTGAGAGCCAAAAGTTCATCTAGAAAAGAAACATTTTGGAATAAATCTCCCACTTTGCCCCCTTTCAAGGCACAAGTAGTATGACCTTGCTCCACTTCACCCCACAAGGGCAAAAATTTGGTCTTGTAACAGCT
Organism: Sphingobacterium lactis; assembly: GCF_051951495.1. Taxonomy (GTDB): domain Bacteria; phylum Bacteroidota; class Bacteroidia; order Sphingobacteriales; family Sphingobacteriaceae; genus Sphingobacterium; species Sphingobacterium lactis_A. The sequence goes on from NZ_JBNHAS010000004.1 coordinate 65,647, forward strand.
GTTTGCTAGTGTTTTAGCTAGTCAAAGGTGCTTGATTTGGACCATTTGATACAAAATGTAATTTATTGTGTTTCAATATTATTATCGCTTTTTGACCAGTTTAAGGCCTATTTTGTAGTAGATAGGCTATGTGGAAAACTTTTTTGTGGGGCATTGTGGGGGATTGTGGGAGAAAGTGTATACTTTTACATAATAATTACCGTAGAAGTATAGAAATGGAACCATTAATTGGCGAGTTTGAATGCAAGCTAGATAGCAAGGGACGCATGGTCGTACCTGCTTCGCTCAAAAGGCAATTGCCTGATGTTGAGCGTCTAGGTCTTGTTGTGAACCGTGGGTTCGAAAAGAACTTGGTGATCTATACGCGGGAAGAGTGGAATAAGAAGATGGCTCAACTGTCGAGTTTGAATCAATATAATCCAAAGACGAGGAATTTCATCCGGATGTTTATGCGTGGTGCTACGGAATTGACTTTGGATGCTGCGGGAAGAGTTTTGTTACCGAAATCGCTTTTGGAATATGCGAATATTCAAGGGGAGGTTTTCTTGCAGTGTCAAATGGATCAGATTGAGGTTTGGGCGAAAGAAGAATACGAAGCATTGATGGAAGCAGGATTTGATGAAGGTTTCTCAGAATTGGCACAAGAGGTAATGGGTAATTTTAATTTTGGGGGAATGCCAAATGAGTAATGAGATTGGATACCATGTTCCTGTCATGTTACGCGAGTGCATAGAAGCACTAGCAATCAAACCAAACGGGGTTTATGTGGATGTGACTTTCGGTGGAGGAGGTCATTCCAAGGAGATCTTGAAACACTTAGGGCCGGATGGCCGACTATATGCATTCGATCAGGATCCGGATGCGGTTAAAAATGCCTTGGCAGATGATCGCTTCCGTTTGATTCATCAGAATTTTAAGTTCTTAAAAAATAATTTACGTCTAGAAGGGGTGAAGCAAGTGGATGGGATTTTGGCGGATTTGGGGGTTTCCTCGCATCAATTTGATGCTGCAGATCGCGGTTTTTCCATTCGTTTCGATGCCGATTTGGATATGCGCATGGATCAAATCTCGGATTTGGATGCGAAGAAGGTGTTGAATACCTATCCAGAGGATGAGCTTCATCGAATCTTCGGCATGTATGGCGAAATTCAAAATGCTAAATCTCTGGCAAAGGCAATCGTTACAGCACGCTTGACCAAAGAAATTCAGACTGTTGCGGAATTGAAGCAGGTGATTCAGAAGCTGGTGCCAAAAGGAAAAGAGCATAAGTACCATGCGCAAGTTTTTCAAGCTTTACGCATTGAGGTAAATAAAGAGTTGGAAGCCCTTCAAGAGTTTCTGTCGCAGACGGAGCAAATATTAAAGCCAGAAGGAAGATTGGTCGTGATGTCCTATCATTCTTTAGAGGATCGATTGGTGAAGAACTACATGGCCAAAGGGAAATTCAAAGGTGAGGTAGAGAAGGATTTCTTCGGTAATGAAATCAAACCATTTAAAGTAATCAGTCGTAAGGCGATAGTAGCCGATGCGGAAGAGGTTGCTCGAAACAATAGAGCCCGCAGTGCAAAATTGCGGATTGCAGAAAAGATTTAACGAGAGATTAGATGGCAAAAAGGAATACGATCAAGCAAAAGGAACTGAGCGAAGAAGTTCAGGAGGAGATGTCGGATGAGTTGGAAGAGAAAGTAGAAGAGACCGAGAATTTCCTCAAGACCTTTTTTTCCTCCCAAAAGCTATCTGCCTATCTAGTTACGAAGAACCTGCCATTTGTGGCTTTTCTTGCTTTGTTAGGTTTGGTTTATATCACCAACAGACATTTGGCAGAGAACACGGTTCGTCGAATTGATAAATTGGGAAGAGAGGTGAAGGAATTGAGTTGGGATTATAAATCCTTGAATGCTGAGTTGATGAAATTAACAACGCAGACGGAGATTGCCAAACGGGCAGACACACTAGGATTAAAAGAGCGGACGGAGCCGCCAATTAAATTAGAAGTAATAAAACAAGAGCAAAAGTAATCACATTACCAAACATGAATATTAGGAAAACCATATTACTGCGGGTGTACCTGGCGTTCGGACTAATGGTCTTCGGGGCCTTATTGGTCTTTGGGAAGTTGTTGCATTTGCAATATGTAGATGGTGCGCGTTGGCGTGAGATTGCTGATAGTTTGACTATCCGCGAGCGGGTTGTGGAAGCGGCACGTGGAAACATCTACTCCAATGATGGAAGTTTACTGGCTACTTCGGTACCAGAATATGATATTAGGTTTGATGCGATGGCCATTCCATCCGAGCATAATGATGTCTTCAATGCTCGGGTGGATTCTTTGGCCTCCAGCTTGGCGAAATATTTTGGTGATCGTTCTGCTCGTCAATATCTGACGCAATTGAAGGAAGCAAGAGCTAAGAAGCATCGCTATGTTTTGATAAAACGTGCTGTTTCGCATCAGCAATTAAAGGATTTGAAGAAATTTCCTTTATTCAAGACTTTTAAAGAAGATAAGCAGCGCTTTTCCAGTAGCTTAATTGCTGTTCGCGAAAACAAACGTATTCTTCCTTTCACCAATCTAGCAGCACGTACTATTGGTTATAAAAATACCAAAGGAGATACCGTTCGAGTGGGATTGGAAGGTGCTTATGGCGATTATATCGAAGGAAAGAGCGGGGTGCAGTTAATGCAGCGTATAGCAGGTGGCGTTTGGATTCCTGTGAATCGCGAAATGGAAGTAGCGCCTACTGATGGTTCGGATATCATTGCGACCATCGATGTCAATATGCAAGATATGGCACAGCGTGCCTTAGAAAAACAATTGCAAATTTCAGATGCGGATAATGGTTGTGTGGTATTGATGGAAGTGAAAACCGGAGAGATTCGTGCGATTGCCAATTTCACAAGAGATGGTGAAGGCGTTTATCGTGAGAAATTCAACTATGCCATTGCTCAAGGAGCTGACCCAGGATCAACTTTTAAAGTAGCCTCTTATTTGGTGGCTTTAGATGATAATAAAGTCAATCTAAATACAACAGTGGATGTTGGAAATGGTACCTATAAGGTTCCTTCCCATACCATTAAGGATTCTCACGCGCCTAAAAAGTCAGTAATGACTGTTTTAGAAGCGTTTGAAGAATCGTCGAACGTGGCCGTTGCAAAACTGATCAACCAACATTATGGTAGCAGTCCTGAGAAGTTTACTGGGAAATTACAATCATGGGGTTTAAACCAACAATTGGGTTTACAGATTCCTGGAGAAGCACAGCCATGGGTGAAAATGCCGGATAGCCGTTCATGGAGTAAATTATCCTTGGTACAGATGGCTTATGGTTATGAGTTGAAATTAACGCCATTGCAAACATTGACCTTATTCAATGCGGTTGCTAACGATGGTAAAATGATAGCTCCATTATTTGTTAAGGAAATTCAGCATTTAGGGCAGCCCATTAAAAAGTTTGAAGCTCGCGTAATTAACAAGCAGATTGCTTCCCCGGAAGCGATTAAATCCATGCAGACCATGATGGCGGGTGTGATGAACGAAGGAACAGGAAAACGCTTGAAAAGCCCATTATACACTTCAGCTGGTAAGACTGGTACAGCACAGATGGCTGATGGTTCACGTGGTTATGGAGCTAGACGATATCAATCTTCTTTCGCAGGATATTTCCCAGCGGAGAATCCAAAATATTCCATGATTGTGGTTATTCGTAATCCGAGAAACGGTTATTATGGTGGTTCTGTTGCGGGACCTGTATTCAGGGAATTAGCAGATATGGTTTATGCGAATGATCTTTCGATGCACCATACGTTTGCTGAGCGTCAGGTGAATGTGGCAGGTGCGAAAGTACCATATACCTTAAGAGGTTCAAAAGAAGCAACAGCTAAAGTTTATGAGAAGTTAGGCTTCAAAACGGTGAATTGGACTTCATTAGTTAAAGCAGAAAAAGATTCAGCAACACAGACAAATTTACCATTTGCAGTAGCGGAGGTTCGTGAGGGCTTAGTTCCAAATGTTAAGGGAATGGGTCTAGTGGATGCGATATATGCCATGGAAAATGCTGGTTTTAAAACCACTGTTCATGGAAAAGGAAAAGTTATCAATCAATCATTGGCAGCAGGACAACGCTTGAAACCTGGTACCCGTGTATTAATAGAATTGAATTAAGATGTTATTAAAAGACTTGTTGCACGGCATACCGGTACAGGAGTACCAAGGCGAATTGGAAACAACGGTTTCCAGTCTGTGTCTTGACTCGCGCAAAGCAGAGGCGGGTTCCGCTTTTGTTGCTGTACGTGGGCATCAAACCGATGGTCACTTGTTTATTGCAAAGGCAATTGAACAAGGCGCAACAGTAGTGGTGGCTGAGGAGCTGCCTCAAGAAATTCAAGCAGCGGTTACTTATGTTTTGGTTCCAGATTCAGCGTATGCCTTAGGGGTAATGGCAGGGAACTTCTACGGTAATCCATCAAAGAAATTGAAACTAGTGGGTGTTACAGGAACCAATGGAAAGACAACCGTAGCAACTTTACTGTTCAATTTATTTGGAAAATTAGGATACCATGTGGGTTTACTTTCTACCGTTCAAAATCAGATCGGTGAACGTATCATACCTTCGACACATACTACACCTGACCCTATTTCTTTGAATGCTTTATTGAAAGAAATGTTGGAAGATGGTTGTGATTTTTGCTTCATGGAAGTGAGTTCGCATGCGGTGGTTCAACAACGTATTGCAGGACTTCGTTTTGCGGGTGGAATATTCACGAATATCACGCATGACCACTTAGACTTTCATGGAACCTTTGCCAATTACATTAAGGCAAAGAAAAAGTTCTTTGACGATTTAGATCGTTTTGCTTTTGCCTTGACCAATGTGGATGATAAGAATGGTCAGGTTATGTTGCAAAATACATTTGCACACCGCAAAACCTATGGTTTACAGCAAATGGCTGATTTCAAAGCGAAGATTTTGGAGAGTCATTTTGATGGTATGCTCTTGCAGATCGATCAGCATGAGCTATGGGTGAAATTGGTGGGTCACTTTAATGCCTACAACCTGTTAGCGGTATATGCTGCGGCGATCTTGTTAGAACAGGAAACCATGCACGTGTTAACAGCACTTTCCGAGATTACTGGAGCAGAAGGAAGATTTGAGACCTTGAAGGCGAAAAATGGGGTGGTTGCAATTGTCGATTATGCACATACACCGGATGCGGTTGAAAATGTCCTAGAGACCATCAATGGATTGCGTCAAGAAGGACAACAAGTATTGACGGTATTGGGTTGTGGTGGTGACCGCGATCGTACGAAACGTCCGGAAATGGCGGAGGTAGCTTGTCGTCTAAGCGATAAAGTTATCCTAACATCAGATAACCCAAGGTCAGAAGAACCAGGAGCTATTATTAAAGAGATGGAAGCAGGAGTTCCAGCTGAGAAGAAAAAGAATGTATTCTCCATTACTGATCGTCGAGAAGCTATCCGAGCAGCCTTTCACCTTGCGCAAGCAGGAGATGTGATTTTGGTGGCTGGAAAGGGGCACGAGAAGTACCAAGAGATAAAAGGAGTGAAGAACCACTTCGATGATAAAGAAGAATTAATAAAGATTTTTAACGAACATAACTAAACGGATGTTATACTATTTATTCACTTGGTTAAACGAGCATATCCACATTCCAGGAGCAGGATTGTTTCAATACATCTCTTTCCGTACGGCAATGGCGGTTATTGGTTCGTTAATTATCACCACTGTCTATGGTAGCCGTTTAATCCGTTTACTGCACCAAAAACAAGTAGGAGAGAGCATTCGTGACTTAGGATTAGAAGGGGAGAAGAAAAAACAAGGTACTCCAACCATGGGAGGTTTGATTATTATCGCCGGTATTCTTATACCGACTTTGTTATTTGCCAAGCTGGATAATATCTATGTCATCATCATGATCATCACTACCCTTTGGATGGGCGCTATTGGTTTCTTGGATGACTATATCAAAGTTTTTCGCAAGAATAAGGAAGGTTTAGCAGGTCGTTTCAAGGTGATTGGACAAGTAGGTTTAGGTGTCCTAATAGCGATTACGATGTATTTTCATCCGGATATCGTTGTTCGTCAACAAGTAACCAACCCTTCTTCATCAAGACCAGTCGAGGTTGTTATCAATCCATCAACCGGGGAGAAGATTTATGCGGAGAATGTGAAATCGACTAAGACAAACATTCCGCTTTATAAAAACAATGAATTCGATTACGCCAAGGTTTTGGATGTATTCGGTTTAAATAATGTATGGGTCACTTTTGGATTGTTTTTGATCGTTGTGGTCTTAATTGTTACCGCAGTTTCCAATGGTGCTAACCTGACAGATGGTATAGATGGATTGGCTACGGGTACATCGGCAATTATCGGTATTACATTAGCGATTCTAGCCTATGTTTCGGGTAACATTATCTTTTCGGACTACTTAAACATCATGTATATCCCGAATTCCAGTGAGCTGGTAATTTTTGCGGGAGCCTTTGTTGGAGCATGTACTGGGTTTTTGTGGTACAATGCCTATCCGGCACAAGTGTTCATGGGTGATACAGGTAGTTTAACTATTGGAGGTATCATCGCTGCATTTGCCATTTTGATCCGTAAGGAATTATTGATTCCGGTATTGTGTGGGGTGTTCTTGTTGGAGAACTTATCCGTGATCTTGCAAGTATCCTATTTCAAGTACACGAAAAAGAAATTTGGAGAAGGTAGACGCATCTTTTTGATGTCGCCATTGCATCACCATTACCAGAAGAAAGGTTACCATGAATCCAAGATCGTAACACGCTTTTTAATCGTATCGATTATTCTAGCCATCATTACGATTGTCACATTGAAAGTTAGATAACATGTCAAATATTGCAAATACATATTACCCACAATCAGGCCGCTTAGTGATTCTAGGTGCGGGAGAGAGTGGTGTGGGTGCCGCAATCTTAGGTAAGGATAAGGGCTTTGACGTGTTTGTTTCAGATATGGGAACCATAGCTGAAGGATATTTGAACAGCTTGCAAGCAGAAGGTATTGCCTTTGAATCGGGACAACATACAGAGGCTTTGATTCATAATGCTGATTTAATTGTTAAAAGTCCGGGTATACCTGAAAAGGCGGCATTGATTCAGCAATTGCGCGCGATGGGCAAACCGATTATCTCGGAAATTGAATTTGCAGCCCAGTATACTGATGCAAAATTATTCTGCATTACAGGTTCCAACGGTAAGACAACGACTACCTTATTGACCTACCACCTTTTAAAGGATGCTGGATTAAACGTGGGCTTGGCTGGGAATATCGGGAATAGTTTTGCTTTACAGGTGGCGCGTGAGCAACACGATTGCTACGTATTGGAAATTTCCAGTTTTATGCTGGATGATATGTATCATTTCCGTGCTGATGTAGCTGTATTATTAAACATTACCCCTGACCATTTGGACAGGTATGAATATAAGATGGAGAATTATGTGGCTTCTAAGTTCCGCATCGTGCAGAACCAAAAAGAGAGTGATTATTTCATCTATTGTCAGGATGATGCGGAGACCGTTGCGGCCTTAGAAAAGCATCCGACTGCGGCAATGCATTTGCCATTTACACAAGAAGGAACATTGGCACAAGGTGCTTATGTGGACAGCGACAAGAACTTAAACATCATAGTACCAAATAGAGAAGCTTTTATCATGAATATTGAAGAATTATCACTCCAGGGCAGACACAACGTGTATAACAACAGCGCAGCAGGTTTAGTAGCGAAGGTTCAGGAATTGCGCAATAAGGTTATGCAGGACAGCATGCGTTCATTCGAGAATGTGGCGCATAGACTGGAGCATGTAGCATGTATTGGCGGTGTAAACTATATCAACGATTCTAAAGCGACGAATGTGAATTCGGTTTGGTATGCCTTAGAAAGTTTCAGCACCGAAATCGTTTTGATTATGGGTGGTGTAGACAAAGGCAATGACTACGAGATGTTGCGTGATTTAGTGAAATCAAAAGTTAAAGCCATCATCTGTATTGGTAAAGATACGAGTCGTATTCATGAGGCGTTTGAGGATGATACCGATGTAATTGTGAATTCCGCATCTATGGGTGATGCTGTTCAGATTGCATCGCATTTAGCGAAAAAGGGAGATACCGTTTTGTTGTCACCAGCATGCGCCAGCTTTGATTGGTTTAAGAATTACGAAGATCGCGGCGATCAATTCAAAGATGCCGTAATGCATTTATAAGAAATTACATAAGGAGGAGCAGGACTATGGAATACATTTTTTCTAAACTAAAAGGCGATAAGTGGATCTGGATCATTGTGATCTTGTTGTCCATTTGGTCTCTACTGGCTGTTTACAGCTCAGTAGGTACGCTGGCTTATAAAGAAGGCAAAGGAACAGAATTATACTTGTTTAAGCACTTCTTTATCGTAGCTGCTGGTTTAGGATTGATGTACTTGTCGCACAAATTGGATTACCGTTATTATGCGGGTATTTCCAAATTGCTCATGATCATCACGATCCCTTTATTGTTATACACGCTATTATTTGGTAGTAAGGTAAATGAGGCGAGCCGTTGGTTAACTATTCCGGTAATCAATCAGACTTTCCAGACATCAGATTTGGCAAAATTGGCTTTGATTACCTTTTTGGCGAGGATGTTATCGCGTAAGCAAGAGGAGATTAAGGACGTCAAGAAATCGTTTATTCCTATTATGGGAGCTGTATGTGCGGTTTTCGTGTTAATTGCTTTAGCGAATCTATCGACTGCATTGATGTTGTTTGGGGTTAGTGTGTTGTTGTTGATGATTGGCCGTATTAGTTTTAAACAGATTGCGGTGGTTTGTGTTGGGGGAGCTGTTTTATTATTGTTGGTCATCTTTTTAGGCCCACGTCGAGCAACGTATGTGAGTCGGGTTCAGGGCTTCTTCAATACGGAGGAAGTTCACGATGGAAAAACCAGTTTTCAAGATGATAAGAACTTCCAGGCTAACAATGCGAAGATTGCCATTGCTACTGGAGAGATGTTTGGAAAAGGCGTAGGTAACTCCGTTCAACGAAATGTATTGCCACACCCGTATTCCGATTTCATTTTTGCGATTATCATTGAAGAATATGGTACAATAGGCGGGGCTATACTCTTGTTTTTATACATCGCTTTAATGTATCGATGTATACGGATTGTGACGATGAGTCCAAGAGCCTTTGGAGCCTTTTTGGCGGCTGGCCTTGGATTTAGTTTGACCATACAGGCATTAGCCAATATGGCAGTAGCTGTTGGTTTGGGTCCAGTAACCGGGGTGCCATTGCCATTGGTAAGTATGGGAGGTACATCCATTCTCTTTACATCGGTAGCCTTGGGTATTATTCTGAGTGTAAGTAGAAATATTGAAGAGTTAAAAAACCAGGAAGAATTGGAACCTGTAGTTCGCCCAGCGAAAAAGGTGGTGGTAGGTACGATTTAATCGGGTTGGATTTTTCAAAAAATTAGTAAAAAAGAATTAACAAATGGCGCATAAAATAATCATAAGCGGAGGCGGAACTGGAGGACATATCTTCCCAGCAATTGCCATTGCTAATGCGCTAAAGAATATAGCTCCGGATACGGAGATCCTGTTTGTAGGGGCAAATGGCAAGATGGAGATGGAAAGAGTGCCGGCTGCAGGTTATGAGATTGTAGGATTGGATATCGTAGGTATCAACCGTCAATCGCTATTAAAAAATATTGGTCTTCCATTCAAGATGTTGAAAAGCATGTGGAAGGCAAGAAAAGTTCTTAAAGAGTTTAAAGCAGAAGCTGCAATTGGAGTTGGAGGGTATGCATCGGGGCCATTGTTGATGATGGCTAATATGATGGGCTTACCAACTTTTATCCAAGAACAAAATTCTTTTGCTGGAGTAACCAACAAGAAATTGGGTGCAAAAGCAAAAAGAATATGTGTTGCCTATGAAGGGATGGATCGTTTTTTTCCGGCAGATCGTATTCTGTTAACGGGTAATCCGATTCGTAAATCTTCAGTCGCTATTGAAGGAAAGCGCGAAGAAGCTATTCATGCATTTGGTCTAGATGTAGCGAAACGCACGGTGTTAGTAACGGGAGGTAGTTTAGGCGCATTAACCTTGAATGATTGTATTCAAGCTGGTATACCAGATTTAGTTGCACAAGGTATTCAGGTTATTTGGCAATGTGGAAGTTACTATTACGAGAAGGTGCAAGCAGAAATCGGAGAACAACTTCCGGAAAGCATCAAGTTGATGCCTTTCTTGGAGCGTATGGATTATGCTTATGCAGCGGCTGATGTGATTGTTGCTCGTGCTGGTGCTGGCACCATTTCCGAATTATGTGTGATTGGGAAACCAGTAATATTGGTTCCTTCGCCAAATGTGTCGGATGATCACCAAACTAAAAATGCCATGGCATTGGTGAAAAAGGATGCGGCGATTATGGTTAAGGACACAGATGCTCGAGGAGCTTTGGTAAAAGAAATTATTGCCTTAATGCAAGACTCTGCGAAGCAGGCGCAATTAGGAGAAGAGATAAAGAAATTGGCTTTGCCAGATGCTGATGAAGTCATCGCCAATGAAGTTTTAGAATTAATTAAAAAATAGAAAATGAATATCGACAAAATAAAAAGAGTTTATCTATTGGGAATAGGTGGAATCGGCATGAGCGGATTGGCTCGTTATTTTCGTCGTTTAGGATGTGAAGTAGCGGGATATGATCGTACTTCTACCGAATTGACCAGAGCTTTAGAAGCAGAAGGGATGCCAGTATCATACGATGATAATGTTGCGACTGTTCCTGCAAACTTTCAAGAGCCAAGTGAAGAGACTCTTTTGATTTTCACTCCGGCTATTCCTAAGGATTTGGCATTAAAGGCATTTTTTGTGAATCAAGGTCATGAGTTGTTTAAGCGTTCGCAAGTATTAGGATTTATTTCCGCTAGCCGCTTTACTATTGCTGTTGCAGGAACACATGGTAAAACAACCACCTCGACCATGGTGGCACATATTTTAAAAGATTCAGGATACGATTGCTCGGCCTTCTTAGGTGGTATCAGCAGTAATTATCAAAATAATGTATTGTTCGGAGAGAACAATGTGGTTGTGGTGGAAGCGGATGAGTATGATCGTTCATTCTTGACCTTACATCCAAACATCGCTATTGTGACTTCAGCAGACGCAGACCACTTGGATATTTATGGAGATCCTGAGGAATTGGTGACCTCGTTCAAGTTGTTCTTGGATCGCGTTGTCGATGGCGGTGATAAGATTGTTAAGAAAGGTCTGCCATTTAGCGGCAACATCACTTATTCTCGTGAAGAGCAATGTGATGCTTATGCTGAGAATGTGCATGTAAGAGATGGTGAGTTCTATTTTGATTACCATTCTGCAGACTTAACCATTAAGGATATTCACTTGGGTATACCAGGATTGCATAATGTGGAGAATGCGGTTGCTGCGATTACTGTTGCGAAGTTGTTAGAAATTGATGCAGATAAGATCGTTCAAGCCTTATCGAATTTCAAAGGCGTAAAACGTCGCTTTGAGTTTTTGGTAAGAACGAAAGAACATGTTTACATCGACGATTATGCACACCATCCTGAAGAATTGCGTGCATTCTTAACCTCGATGAAGAAACTATATCCGAACAAAAAATTGACCGTTGTTTTTCAGCCACATTTATTTACTCGGACTAGGGATTTTATCGATGGCTTTGCGGAAGTATTGGGCTTGGCAGATGAGCTTTTATTGATGGAAATCTATCCGGCTAGGGAGCTTCCGATTGAAGGTGTTGACTCGAGTTGGTTATTGTCTAAGATTGAATTGGAGAGTAAACGATTGGTAAGTCCAGAACAGGTATTGGAGATTGTAAAATCAGAGAGCCCGGAATTAGTTGTGACTGTTGGGGCTGGAGATATTGATAAATTGGTTAAACCATTAAGTGATATTTTGAGAAATGATAAATAAGATCAGAAATATCAAATGGCGTCAGGTTGGCTACTTTTTCTTGAGTATAGCAGCCATCGTTGGTGTTGGGATGTTGATGAGCCTTGTGACCAAAAAGGATCAGGTTCAAGTATGCTCGGCGCTAAAGGTAATGGTTCAGGGAAAAGAAACTTTCATTGATCAAAAGGATATCACTGGAATGATTCAAGAAAAATTCGGACGTGTGGTTGGCCGTACTTTGAATGAGGTTCCATTGCATAAAATTGAAACCGAGTTAAAGAAATCACCATACGTGTCCGAGGCTGATGTGCATATTGATATGGATGGTGTGATGCAGGTGAAAGTACAACAGCGTGAAGTTGTTTTACGTGTAATCAATCAAAATGGTCAGGAATACTATGTGGATTCCAAGAATCAAAAGATTCCAGTGACCTTGAAATATGTGCCGCATGTGATGGTAGCCAATGGGTTTATCCGCGAGGGATATAAAAAAGCTTTGGAACCAGTACAAAGTAAACAAGTAAAAGAACTGGTACAGGTAGTGGAAGAAACGAAGTCGGATGAGTTATGGTCCAATCAGATTGTTCAATTATATGTGAACTCGGATTATGACATCGAAATTGTGCCTCGTGTAGGCGAGCAACAATTGATCATCGGTTCGGCTGATTCATTACAATACAAATTGGATCGCTTGGCCAAGTTTTACACCCATATATTACCTAAGGTAGGTACCGATGCCTACTCGAAAGTGAATGTAAAATATGGCGGTCAAATTATCTGTGAACGCAAAGGAGAATGGTTCATCGATAGTTTACAAATGAAGATCAATAAAGGAATTTAAAAAAAGGAAAAAGAGAATAATTTACAGCATCAAACACAGCATATGAAACCTAGAATTGTAGAAAATGAGAAAGAGAATCCAATCATCGTAGGGTTGGATATCGGTACCACAAAGATTTGTGTTACAGTAGGTCGTCGAAGTGGTTCGAATAAGGTTGAGTTATTAGGAGTTGGGAAAGCCGAGTCTGCAGGGGTTAACCGTGGTGTCGTAGCGAACATCCAAAAAACGGTAACGAGCATTCGCGAGGCAGTTGCAGTTGCAGAAGGCCAATCAAACGTGGACATTAAAGTTGTCAACGTAGGAATTGCTGGGCAGCACATCAAAAGTATCCAACACCGAGGCATCCTTACCAAGAACGATGACGATGAAGTTGGACGCATCGACATTGAGCGTTTAATTTCTGACATGTACAAATTGGTCTTGAATCCTGGAGAGGAAATCGTTCATGTATTGCCTCAGGAGTTCACGATTGATAATGAGCCTGGTATTAAGGAGCCGATTGGAATGGCTGGAAGACGTGTAGAAGCGAACTTCCATATTATCTCTGGTCGAGTAACCGATATCAAGAACATTAAACGTTGTGTGGACAATTCAGACTTAGAGGTATCCGAATTGATCTTAGAACCCCTTGCATCATCAGAAGCTGTATTAGATGAAGAAGAGAAAACTGCAGGAGTAGTTTTGGTTGATATCGGTGGTGGTACGACTGACGTGGCTATTTTCCACGAAGGCATTATCCGCCATACTGCTGTAATTCCTTTGGGAGGAAATATTGTGACAGAGGATATCCGTCAAGGATGTTCAGTGTTGCGTAATCAAGCGGAACAATTAAAAGTTCGTTACGGTTCTGCATTGGCAGATGAGAACAAGGATAATGAGGTGATCTGTGTACCTGGTATCCGTGGAAGAGAACCGAAAGAGATTTCTGTAAAGAATTTGGCCTATATCATTCAAGCGAGAATGGAGGAGATTATTGAGCACGTTTATTACGAGATCAAGTCTTCGGGTTATGAAGATAAGCTAATTGCAGGTATTGTGATCACCGGTGGTGGGGCACAGTTGAAGCACTTGGTACAATTAGTGGAATACATTACGGGCATCGACTGCCGTATTGGATATCCAAATGAGTATTTGGCAAAAACCGATATGTTGAACAAACAAGCATTTGATGAGTTGAAGAGCCCATTGTATGCAACAGGTATTGGATTATTGATCAAAGGTATCCAGTCTTTGGAAGAAGAAGAGAAACGCAACGAAGAAAGAACTACGAAAAAAGCGGGCGGAGTAAAAGAAACGACCAAAGAAGACGTTAAAGTAATAGCGGAAGGGCAGAATAGAAAAGAAGGTTGGTTAACGCGATTCTTAGGCGATTGGATTAAAGATGGAGCTGACATCGATGATGACACTTTCATTGGCAAGAAATAATTATCAACATAGCAGTGTTTTTTCCACATTTTAACAAATGTGGAAAACTCTTGTTAAGTATTTGGTAATATTACATTAGAATTGTTGAGTCAAGTTGCGATAACGTAATAGATTGATGAAGAATTAAATAGGATAAATTATATGTCGATACAATTTGAAATGTTAAAGGAGAATTCATCAATTATCAAGGTAATTGGTGTTGGTGGTGGCGGCGGGAATGCTGTTAACCACATGTACAAGCAAGGAATTAGTGGAGTAGACTTCATCGTATGTAATACGGATGCGCAGGCATTGGAGTTGAGCCCTATTCCAAATAAGGTACAGTTAGGAGCAAGTTTAACCGAGGGAATGGGTGCTGGTGCAGATCCTGACGTTGGTGAGAATTCAGCTATCGAGAGTATTGAGGACATCAAGCGTATGCTTGGTACCAATACGAAGATGTTGTTTATCACTGCGGGTATGGGCGGTGGTACAGGTACTGGAGCAAGTCCGGTATTAGCAAAAGCTGCGAAGGAGTTGGGTATTCTAACCGTTGCTATTGTAACTACCCCTTTTACATTTGAAGGTAAGCGTCGACGTATGCAAGCCGAAGATGGCTTGGAAGAGCTACGTAAATATGTAGACTCCTATTTAGTGATTTCGAACGATCGTTTACGTGAGATCTTCGGAAACTTAACGATGACTGCTGCATTTGCGAAAGCGGATGATATCTTAACGACAGCAGCGAAAGGTATTGCAGAGATCATTACCATTCCGGGATATGTAAACGTCGATTTCAAAGATGTGCGTACCGTGATGAACGATAGCGGTGTTGCTATCATGGGTAATGCTGTAGCCAAAGGAGAGCAACGCGCATTAGATGCTGTAACAGGCGCATTGGCATCTCCATTATTAAAAGACAATGAAATTGAAGGTGCTCGTTATATCTTATTAAACATCACTTCCGGTACTCGTGAGGTTACTATGGATGAGGTGGCGATCGTAACGGATTACATCCAAGAAAAAGCTGGTCTTTCAGCTGATTTAATTTGGGGTAACTGTATCGATGAGGATTACGATGAGGAACTTTCAGTAACGATAATTGCAACAGGTTTTCAGACTGCTGAAGAGCGTGTAAAAGAAAAGGAAAAAGAGAAAATCGCTATTCCCTTGACTCCTGAAGTACAAACTTCTGCATTCGTTAAACCAGTAGCAACCAATCAGTTTGTTGATCGTACGGCAAATGAGCCTTCGGCTTTTGTTAAACCAAGCCAACCTGCTGAACCAACTAACAATCCACAGGGTCCACAAGCTGACCTATTTTCAAACAAAGTAGCTAGCTCTGCGCAAGCAAACGCGGTTGAAAATAAAGAGCCTAACTTGATTCGCCATACCTTGGAATTAGATGATAATGCCGATATGGATGAGGTAGAAGAAGATCCAAATCCACATGGATTTGAATTGAAAACTTCAACATCGATGTTTGAATTCAAACTTCCAACAGTATTTGATTCTTACCAAGCAACGGAAGAGCCTCAAGCAGAAGAAGAGGAGTTTCAACCGAAAGCGGAAGTGGAATTAGAAGAAGCAAAGAAAGAAGAAACAAACTTCGAAGATCAATTAATGAAAACTAAGGAACGCATCCTTCGCTTGAAAGAATTGAGTATGAAATTGAAATCTTCAAATGGTCTACAAGAATTAGAGAATGAGCCAGCGTACAAGCGTAAGCAAAAAACCTTGGATGATGTTCCTCACTCTTCACAATCTCAAGTGAGCCGTTTCACTTTATCATTTGATGATGGTGAGACCGAGATTAGACCGAACAACTCGTTTTTACACGACAACGTAGATTAATCTTATCCTATTTAATAAAGAAAAGGGTGGCCTGTGAAGGACACCTTTTTTTATTTATTGGTGTTTGCTTTTTTAATCGCTTGCATTCTAATTTGATTTGGCGCAAATAAAACGGGCGATAAACAGATATTGTAATTTAATGAACAGGATCACGAAGAATTCTTACTATGGCCTATTCCTCAACTTGTTAAAAACTCAAATTTGTTTTGTTTATTGAAAAAAGGTGTTAATTTTAAGGGAGTTACTAAAAATTATCACAATTAAAACTAAAAGTTATGGCAAGTAATGATAAGTTCAAAGAATTAAAGTCTTTAATCGACGGCTTGGAAAATGATGCAGAGAAATTTTATTCCAAAGGGAATAGCGCTGCTGGGACACGTGTACGGAAAGGGTTGCAAGATATCAAGAATATGGCGCAGTCATTGAGATTGGGTATACAGGAGTTGAAAAACAAGAAATAACCTGTTACATAATCTTGTTACACATGAAGCCCACTACTGGGCTTTTTTTTTGTGCCATAATTAGCTTAAATTTATAGCATGAAGAACCTACAGAACCCGATTTGGCTTATGAGCTCAGCCTATGACCAGCTTAGTCAAGATCAACTTTTAGATAGTGCATTAGCTGCAGGAGCCCAAGGTATTGATCTTTGTGTTTTCCGTAAGGATGGTACTCGTCAAGACCATACAGCTACGCACTTGGAATATGAAGATTACGGTCCAGAACAAGCAAAACAAACAATCCAGAAATTTAATGAAAAAGGGTTAAGGCTTTCCCTTGGTGCCTTTGAAAATATGATTGGTGGTGAAGAGTCAGAGCGCGTGAAAAATCAAAACCACCTGCTTAAATTAATTCGTATCGCCCATTTGTTAGGGGGTGATGAGAATGATGTCATGGTTGGGACTTTTGTTGGTTATAACCATGATTTAGGAAATCAGATTGATGGTTTCCAAAAGAATTTAGATGAATACAAAAGGGTATTTGAACCCATTGTGAAATATGCGGAAGATCTTGGGGTGACTATTGTTTATGAGAACTGTCCAATGGAGGGCTGGAGGTCTTCTCGTTATACCAGTACGTACAATAACCTTCCGGGTGTATTGGCGGCAAGAAAGCTCATGTATGCCCTGATTCCAAGTAAGGCTCATGGTGAGATTTACGACCCCTCGCATGATATTTGGCAAAATACAGATCCAGTAGATGTAATTGATCAGATGGATATAGATCGATTAAAGCGCATTCATGTTAAGACGACTAAGATGAATGCGGATAAAGGTTCTATTGAATGGGGTGGAATGTATCCGATGCAATATGTTGATCCAACATTAGCGGCTAAAGCAGGTGTTAATATCCCGCAAAACGATTGGGATAGGCATCATTATACAGCGATGCTTCCAGGTTTTGGAGGAACAGATGATATGGATTGGAATTCATTCGTCGAGATACTTCACGATAGAGGCTTCTCCGGGCCGTTTGAGATCGAGAATGAGGCCAAGAACTCCAAGGACACTCATAACATGGCCGCGATTAACCAAGGGGCTAAAAACACCGTTAATTTCCTTGCGCCACTTTTATGGGAGCTGGGAGAAAAGGGTTATGCCTTTTCAGAACAGAAAGGTTTGAAAGAAATGGAAAGAAAGGATATCCCAGTTCAGACTATCGACAAACTGAAAAAATAACAGATAAAAGAAAAGGAATAACTAAACGTTATTCCTTTTCTGTATTCATTTTGAATAAGGAAATCAAATCGGGAATATTGGTAACACCCAATTTTTCAAATATCCTGCTTTTATAGGTGCTGACAGTGGAAGAGCTTAAGTTCAACCTACTGGACACTTCAATGATTCCTAATCCTTCGATCAAATGCCTTGCGACATCCATCTCACGATTGGAAAGTTTAAATAAAGGATTTAAGCTATCCACCTTAGATTTGCTGGTTGTCAATTTCTGGACATATAAATCCTTGATTGCATCAGACATGTATCTACCGCGTTCAAATATGCTGTTTATGGCATTGGTGAACTCGGTCATGCTTGTCGTTTTATTCACATATCCAGCGGCACCAGCTTCAATATATCGAAGGGCATACAAACTTTCATCATAAGAGGAGAAGACGAGGATTTTAAGGTCATCCTGGATGTCTAAGAGTTCTCTTATAACTTTAATGTTATTTCCGCCGGGCATATTGATGTCTAGGAGCAATAGATCATACCTATTTCTTTTCAGTTCTTCGAAAACTTCATCATAGGTTTGGGCATGCGTAATTTCTACAGCCTTAATGGTTTCTTTAATGGCAGTAGAGACCCCAAGTCTGACAATGATATGATCGTCGGCTATTAAAATTTTTTTCATCGTATTTTTATCTCTAACCGGCATTTTTTCTGCTTTTTGGCTCGGTTTATTCACCAAAAGACAGGGTTTAAATATTCAATTTAGTAGCTAAATAATTTCTTCAAATATAAGGAAAATGTGACAATTCACTTCTCAATAAACATTTTTTTCAAAATGTAGGTTTCAGACTACCTAATATAGCTAATTATTTTCGATAATATTTTAGTATATCAAGCTAAAGCGTTTTTTTTGTGGATTATTTATGTTATTTTTCAGTTACAATTAACATTTTTCACATTTTAAGACTATTAAATCAATGGGATTTTTAAAAGAATTTAAAGAATTTGCGATGCGAGGCAGCGTTATTGACCTTGCAGTCGGTGTAGTAATCGGTGGTGCATTTGGTAAGATTGTTACTTCTTTAGTAGATGATATTATCATGCCTCCGATTGGTTTTATTACAGGTGGAGTTGACTTCTCCAGCATGAAATATGTGATCAAGGCGGCGGACGAAGCTGCCGGTGTTGCAGAGGTTGCAATTACTTATGGTAACTTCATCAACGTGATGATCCAATTTATCATTATTGCATTCTGTATCTTTTTGGTGATCAAAGGTATTAATTCCTTGAAACGTGAGAAACCAGCAGAGCCAGAAGCAGCTCCAGCGCCTACGAAAGAAGAGGCATTACTTGCAGAAATCCGCGATATCTTAAAAAACAAATAAGTCATCCCACAAAATTTAAAAAAGCAGGTTATGGCGGGGATTCCTAAAATAATTTGCTTTTTTTTATTTATTTGGTCTAAAGGTGTTGCGTAATTGTGAAATAAACTTTATTTTTGCATTCCTCTTTTGAGGGATAAATTGATTAAAAGTATTAAAACAAGCATAAAAGCGTCATGAAGAGAACATTTCAACCTTCGCAAAGAAAAAGAAGAAATAAACACGGATTCAGAGAGCGTATGAGCTCAGCTAATGGTAGAAGAGTATTAGCTTCTCGTAGAGCTAAAGGAAGAAAACGTCTAACAGTTTCTGACGAATACCGTCACAAAGGTTAATCGAAGAAGTTGCCGGTGAGGGTGAGACCGTGCTAATTCAGCCGGCTGAACAGTCATCGCAATGAAACAATATACATTCACAAAAGAAGAACGATTATGTAGTAAAAGGTGGATAGACCATCTTTTCCATAATGGTTCTTCTTTTGTTGTGTATCCTTTCCGGGTAGTATTTGCCCAGTCTCCACAAGAATTGCCCTTCCCGGTACAGGTCATTCATTCTGTATCCAAGCGAAAATTTAAAAAGGCCGTCGATCGCAATCGTTATAAAAGACGTATGCGTGAAGTCTATCGTATAGAAAAAGAAAGCTTATACGTACTTTTGACGGAACATTCCCTACATTTGTTTCTTGCAATTCAGTATATCAGCCAAGAGGATATTGCTTTTGCCGATATGCAGATGAAAATGCAACAACTTATAGAAAAACTGAAGAATGAACTTGTTAAAACTAATCTGGGAAAAGGGGATTAAGCTTCCATTGAAGTGGCTTTTCCTGGTGGTTATTCGTTTTTATCAGTTATTTATTTCACCATTCTTGGGTGCTTCTTGTCGATATTCGCCGACTTGTTCGCAATATGGGAAAGAGGCAATTTTAAAATATGGCCCATTTAAAGGGGGCTGGTTAACCATCAAACGGATTGCACGTTGTAATCCATGGGGTGGACATGGCCACGACCCTGTACCTTAGAACATGACAACACCTAGCTTTATCCTTTCCATAGAAACCGCAACACCGGTTTGTTCTGTATCCATTTCTAAAGATGGTGCTCCTTTCGTATGTATAGAAAGTCCTGAGCCCAACACGCACGCTAGTGGATTAACCGTTTTAATTCAAAAGGCCATCGAGAAAGCTGAAATTACGTTTTCCGATTTATCAGCGGTGTCAGTTAGTATGGGGCCTGGGTCTTATACAGGCCTACGAATAGGTGTCTCAGCCGCAAAAGGATTGTGCTATGCGTTGGATATCCCTTTGATCGGAATCAATAGCTTAGAAGCGATGACAGCAGGTTATCAGGCTAATTCTACTCTTGAAGCTAGTCTAGTTTTGTTGTGCCCAATGATCGATGCTCGAAGACAGGAGGTTTATACTGCTTTCTTTGATTTGGAGAAAAACCAACAAGAGGATACTCAAGCCCTTATTGTTGATGAGCAAAGTTTTGATTCCTATTTGGAAAAAAGCTATGAAGTGTATCTTTTTGGTTCTGGAGCAGATAAGTTTGAAGTTTTATTTGCTGATAAGCCGAATGTCCATATTGTTCCGAAATTTGAAACATCCGCGACCTATCAAGATAAGTTGGCTTATGAAAAATTTCAAAAGCAAGAATTTGAGGATGTGGCTTATTTTGAGCCTTTTTATCTAAAGGATTTTGTGGCTACTAAATCGAAGAAGAATCTTTTATCATAACCATCGCTTGCGTTTGAACCATAGGTAAATAATTACAGCCAATAGGAGCATTCCACCCATCACCATGGGGTAGCCGTAGTACCATTCTAATTCAGGCATGTTTTTGAAGTTCATACCGTAAATTCCTACTATAAATGTCAGTGGCATAAAGAATACGGAGATTATGGTCAGCGTACGCATAATCTCATTGGTATGGTTTGATTCGATATTGAAATATATAGATAAGAGTTGTGCTGTGTTTTCCGATATATTTCGATATAAAGTATTCGTGCGCGAATAGATATCCCGTAAGTCCTGGGTATAAATGTTTTGGTATTCAGGCATGTGGAAGTAATCCACAATGTCTTTATAGAGTGTTAAAATAATCCGAATTAAATCTACCTGTCTCTTCAGGTAGTAAACTTTCCGCATAAATGGTTTTCTTCGGTTGTGCAAGAAAACAATCTCCTCATAACTATCTAATTTTTCCGAAAGTTCATTCATAATGAGATCCTCAAAGGATTTGAGTGAGGATGAAACTAAGGTGTTGACTAAGCTTTTGCTGGATTTCAGTTTCTTATTACCCTTGTCTAACTCCATGAGATTGTTTAAAAAGTCGATTTCATTACGGTGTACCGTAATTAGGAAATCCTGATCATAGAATAGGGAAATGCGATTTGTAATGTCGGTTAGGGTATCGGAACTTTCTGGGAAATGGCTGGTTATGGTTCTTAGAATAAGGAAGTGGTAGCTTTCAAATTCTTCAATCTTTGGTAAATGACCAATTTCCAAGCAATCCTTAATAGAAGCATCATTGAGGTCGAACTTTTCTTTTAAATGTTTGAAATCCTCAATGGAAGGATTTGCAATGTCGTACCAATCAAAACCGTTTTCCTCCTTACTTAGTATTTGCCTAACCATAATTTCGAATTAATGATGGAAATTAGGGAGTTTTCCTTAGAAATCAAAGTTCATAAAGATCAATATTCAGGTTGATGGAATTCGGACTGAATGATAATAAATGGAAGATTTGTATAATAAAAAAGGTGCTTTTCATGGAAAAGCACCTCTATTGATAAAATTTCTGTCTGCCTTATTTCTTTGCAGAAGCGTTTTTATCGCTATATTCTTTGTTTAGGGCATCGATTACCTGTTTAGTGATGTCCATGGATGGTTCAGCATAAAGAACGGTTGGGTTAGTTTTAGAATAGGTTAAAACTAATTTGTATCCTTTTTCTTCGGAGTGTTTTTTCAAATATTCCGTAACTGCTGAATATACTTTTGAGAATTCTGTTTGTTCTTCTTGAGCGATGTTAGAAGATGCATTTTGATCCATACGACCTAGGTCACCTTGAAGACGTACAAGACGCTCTTCAGTAGCCTGGCGTTCTGTGGCGCTCATGGAGCCAGCTTTTTGTTGGTATTCTGCTAACTCACGTTGGTAAGCTTGTCCTTTAGCTTGAAGGTCATTTTGTGCTTTTTTTACTTTTGCCTCTAGCTTTGTGCGGACATCTTTATAGTATTGGTATTTTTCAGAAAGAGAATCTGAATTTACATAAACGATTTTTTCTTCTTTAGCTACCTCTTGGGTACTTGTAGCAGGGGTGCTGCTTGCAGGCGTTTCTTTGCTCGCTTGCTGATTACATGAAACGATAGCCGCCGTAGCAACTACTCCTAAAGTCAATTTTACTAATTTATTCATTCTTTTCTTGTATTTCGATTTTCTGAAGAACAAACCTAAGATAAAAAAATGAAAAATAAGTACATCTTGCTTTAAAAGGCAAAAAAAGCCACTTATTTAATGGTTTTTTTTCTATCCATTTCATGGTATTTTTAGGCTCTTAATGTTTGATTTATAAGGTTATTTTTCGTATTTTTGAAAGTTAATCAACAGTAAATTTTAATACATTTTCATGAGCGAAGAAAACAAAAAACCGTCAACGTATTCAGCGGACAATATTCAAGTTTTAGAAGGATTGGAAGCAGTACGTAAGCGTCCTTCCATGTATATTGGTGACACTGGTCCGAAAGGCTTACATCACCTGGTTTATGAAGTAGTCGATAACTCCATCGACGAAGCTGTTGCCGGTTATTGCGATGATATCGTTGTAACCATTCATAAGGACAACTCTGTTTCCGTAAAAGATAATGGACGTGGTATTCCAACAGGGATCAACAAAAAGGAGAATAAATCTGCCTTAGAGTTGGTAATGACTGTATTGCACGCCGGTGGTAAATTTGATAAGGATACTTATAAGGTTTCCGGAGGTTTACACGGTGTGGGGGTATCCTGTGTGAATGCTTTATCAACCCTTTTACGTGCAGAAGTGCACCGTGAGGGTAAGATTTTCTTGCAAGAATATATGCAAGGAAAACCACAGTTTGAAGTTAAAGAAATTGGAACAAGTAATGACACGGGTACAATTGTAACTTTTCATCCAGATCCGGAGATCTTTACGACTACAATCGTTTATAACTATGACACCTTAGCTAACCGTCTGCGTGAGCTATCATTCTTAAATAAAGGTATCCGTCTAACGTTAATCGATGAGCGCGATATTCAAGATGATGGTAGTTTCCGTAGTGATATTTTCTTTTCAGAAGGTGGATTACAAGAATTCGTGAAATTCCTAGACGGTAATCGTACATCCTTAATTCCTGATCCTATTTATGTTGAAGGAATTAAGCAAGGAATTCCGGTGGAATTAGCTTTACAATATAACGACACCTATTCGGAGAATGTTCACTCTTATGTGAACAACATCAACACTATTGAAGGAGGTTCGCATGTGGCTGGATTCCGTAGAGGGTTGACTCGTACGTTGAAGAAATATGCCGATGATTCAGGATTGTTGAAAAATCAGAAGGTTGAGATTGTTGGTGATGACTTCCGCGAAGGTTTAACTGCTGTTATTTCCGTAAAGGTTGCTGAGCCTCAATTTGAGGGACAGACCAAAACTAAATTGGGTAACTCGGAAGTAATGGGCGCTGTTGATGTGGCTGTAGGGGAGATTTTGAGTGCTTATTTGGAGGAAAACCCACGCGAAGCAAAACTGATTGTACAGAAAGTAATTGTTGCTGCTCAAGCACGTGCTGCAGCTCGTAAAGCTCGTGAGTTGGTGCAACGTAAAACGGTTATGGGTGGATCTGGACTTCCGGGAAAACTTGCTGACTGTTCTGATAATGATCCTGCAAAATGTGAGATTTTCTTCGTTGAGGGAGATTCAGCGGGTGGTACTGCCAAGCAAGGCCGTGACCGTCGTACGCAAGCAATCATGCCGTTACGTGGTAAAATCTTGAACGTGGAGAAAGCTATGGAACATAAGATCTATGAGAACGAAGAGATCAAAAATATGTTTACAGCATTGGGCGTTAGTATTGGTACTGCAGAGGATTCTAAAGCATTAAATACTGACAAACTTCGTTATCATAAGATTATCATCATGACGGATGCCGATGTGGATGGTTCGCACATTGCTACCTTACTATTGACGTTCTATTTCCGTTACATGAAAGAATTGGTAGAGCGCGGGTATGTGTACATTGCTACTCCTCCACTATATATGGTGAAAAAAGGTAAGGATTTTGAATATGCTTGGACAGAGGATCAACGATTAGCAGCCATTCAACGACTTAAAGGAGCAGGAAAAGAGGATAGTGTACATGTTCAACGTTATAAAGGTCTTGGAGAGATGAACGCGGAGCAGCTATGGGAAACTACCATGGATCCTGAAAGACGTACTTTACGCCAGGTTACCATTGAGAATGCTGCAGAATGCGATCGTATTTTCTCTATGTTAATGGGTGATGAGGTAGCTCCTCGCCGTGAGTTTATTGAAAGAAATGCTCGTTACGCTAAAATTGATATTTAAGCTTAACTTGTTAAAATAAAGGAAAGGGATGATCAAATGATCATCCTTTTTTATTTGATAAATAGTTGATTATTTGTAATTTGACTCTTAAAGAAGCCTAAGGTTATGAATTCAATTCTGTCTAATAGAAAAGGGATATGTAGTTATTTACTTGTTTTCTTCCTGTTTCTGATAAAGTTAGAAGCTTATGGGCAACCGGTTCATTTTGATGAAAATTCTAGCTTAGAATCCCATCTTGTTGCATCAAGGAATTCAGGGAAATTGATTTTCATTGATATGTATACGGATTGGTGTGGTTCCTGTAAGTGGATGGATGCTGAAGTGTTTTCTCAAGTGAAATTGGGAAAGAGGATGAATGCAGAATTTATCAATGTCAAAATAAATGCAGAGAAGGGAGAAGGTATTGCCATTGCAAAAAAATATTATGTAACTAGTTATCCCACTTATTTATTTTTAGATCATGAAGGCACATTAATCCATAAAGCTACCGGATTTATGGTTCAAGATAAGTTAGTTGAACATCTCACAAAAGCACAAGAGAGTTTGACCTCCAAGGATAACTTGAAAAAACTAACACAGGAATTTGAATCGAACAGAAAAAATTCAGCATTTTTTTATCAATATCTAAAGAAAAGGACCTCTTTGGCTTTAGACAATGCGGATTTGATGGATGAATATGTTTCACTAATCGGAACTCAGGAAGCGGCAAAATTGATCAACCTTCAATTAATAGCCGATAATGCTTCTTTTAATGCGAGAAGCCTAAAATTAGGTCAAGCATTAGATGTTTTGATTTCACGTTCTATTGCCTATGACTCCTTGGAGAATAGTGAAGATGTAGAAACATATGTGCAGATGGCTCAAATGAATTCACTTAACCGAGCAATTGAAAATCGGGATGAAACATTACTTGAAAAAGTTATTAGTTATAATAAATACCTGGACTTGGCTGTTTTTGATGAGGAGCAGGATGATGCAATTCGGCTAAGGTACTTTTATGCCACTAAGAACCCCGAACAGTATAAGAAAATTGCCAGAATCTATTTAGAGGATAAATTACTTAAATTGAGTCAAGACTCCTTATTAAAGTTGGATGGTTTAATCTACGAATCTGTTAAAAAAAGAATGGAAGATCGTTCGAAGGGTAATCTAAACCCTGAACAGAAAAAACATTTATTGACCTATAGACATACACAAACAATAGTAGTAAATCGAGGAATTCTATCAGTTTGCCAGCGTTGGATGGAGCTTGATCCTAAAACCAATGAAATGTCTCAATTGATTAATTGGATCAACTATTCTTTGAAACTAATGGAAATAGATCAAGATTACTATCATAAAATTATTCCTGAAAGCCTCTCCTTACTTGCTAAAATTCATTATTTAAAAGGTGATAGGAGTTTGGCTATAAAGACAAAGAAGGCAGCTATTAAAGCCTTAAAAGCTAGAGATTTTGAAAATGAAAGGGAGCTAGTCCATTCTTGGGAAAAGGAATTATTATCCATGTAGAATCTTTTCTTGAACAAAGACCTTTTTTATATAGAGTTACTGTTAAATTTAAATTAACTTTTAAAACTTAAAGTGCATTTTTGATTAAATTAATTTCTAATTAATATACCGTACTTATTTTTGGAATATCCAATTGGATATTTGAAAATTTTAAAAGTATGGTCTATAAGCTTGTGTTATTATGTTTAATGTTGCTAGTTATTATTGTCAGCATTAAAGCCCAAGAACAAGAGCAGATTGAATCAGAAATATTGAATGATTTGGAACTATCGGAAGCAGATGAAGATTATGCTGAACGTATAGACGAATTAGCATTTTTAAAGGACAAGCCATTAGATTTAAATCGAGTAAATGAGGAAGAACTGAACCAATTGTTTTTTCTAACTGTAGAGCAGGTTTTGGCTTTTTTTACTTATCGCCAAAAAGCAGGACCTTTTTTATCAATCTATGAACTTCAATCTATACCTGGATTTGATCTGCACACTATAAATCTCATTTTACCGTATGTGAAAATTTCTTCAGCACAGGATGTGTCGAAGGATATTTGGGAATTAACTAAGTCGAGAGGTAGTGGGTGGGTTATGGGAACATATGGACGTATTCTTGAAAATCAAGAGGGCTATATCCGTCAGGGAGATGCTCGCTTACGTTATTTAGGATCAGCAGATAAAACTGCTGTTCGATTCAGGTGGAATCAGAAAGACAAGTTATTGCTGTCTTTAAATTTGGAAAAGGATGCTGGAGAGCCATTTTCAATGGATTCCGGTAAACTTAGTTTTGATCACTATTCAGGATCAGTTTATTATCGTGATTTGCAGAAGGGGAAACACTTGATTGTTGGTGATTATCATGTGCAATTGGGTCAAGGCTTGATGATATGGACAGGATCTCAATTTGCAAATCGAAATAGTCTAGCTCCAGTTTTACAGCAACCAATTGGTATAAGACCCCATACGGGAATGATGGAGAGTAAGTACCTCCGAGGTGCGGCAGGTTCTTGGAAAATTGGCGCACTTACTTTAGTTTCTTTTCTCTCTTACTTACGGCAAACTGGAAGAATTGAGGAAGTTGAGGATGGAAGTCATTATATCCGAAGCATGCAAAGCAGTGGTTTACACCGAACAACTACAGAATTAAAAAATCGGGCTTCTTATGCTGTTTCTCATGGCGGAGCTGCTGTCATGTATAACCTTTCAACACTTAAGGTTGGTTTGGGAGTTTTGCATATGGAGCTTGACAAGCCCTATTCTCCGCCGATTAGAAAATACAACCAAAATAGATTCCGAGGAAGACAGTTAAACCAAGTGCAGATGAACTATCAATACAACTGGAAAAACCTGTTGTTTTATGGTGAAACGGCACATAGTATTGGTTCTGGTTGGGCGAATTACCATGGGGTAAGTGCTGCCTTAGGACGCGCTTATTCCTTAAATATTCGGTATAGAAATTATGACGGGAACTACAAACAAACTTATGCACAGTCTTTTCAAGCACATGGGAATTTGGGCAATGAAAAAGGTTTTTTTGGAAGTTTCGGTTTTCATCCAAATAGAAAAATCAGTTGGATTAGCAGTTTCGACTATGTGAAATTTGATCAGCCATTATATCGGGTTGACTTACCAAGTGCTGGATACCTCCTTCAATCCCAATTGATGTATTCTTGGTATAAAAGGGGACATGTTCGATTTCGATATCAATACAAATGGTATCAGCAGAATTTTTCTGCCTCTAAAAAGAATCTCTCAGGTTTGGCAAATGCCTTGAGGCAGCAATTTAGAATTCAATTTCGATATCAATTAACAGAACGATTAGGAATTGCGAATCATCTGGAGGTGAAATTTCATGGGAAAGATGCAGAGCAAAATCAGCAAGGATTTTTGGTTTACCAAGATGTGTCATGGCGTGGGTTGAAGAATTCATGGCAAAGCAATTTTCGTATTTCCTGGTTTGATGTAAATGGTTATGATGCGCGCATTTTTACTTATGAACGCGATCTACTTTATGCTTTTTCTTTTCCCTCCTTTTATAGACAGGGGTTTCGCACATACCTAAATCAGAAATGGCGAATTAGTAAAAACCTTGATTGTTGGCTTCGTTATGCTTTAACGTGGTATCCCAAGGAAGAGTCAATTGGTTCAGGATTAGACAAGATTATTGGAAATAAAAAATCAGATATAAAATTTCAAATTCGTTATCAATGGAAATAAGAGAAGATGGTCAATCCGTACTAAAAATGCGGATTTTTATAGTGCTATTAATTAATCTCATAGCAGGAATTATTGTTGGTAGTTTTGTTCAATGGAACATTTCTCTCCAATTTGTTTTGTTAGGTTTAGTCGGGATTTTATTGGTTCTTGTAGGTATAAGAAATAGGGGAAGTGGACAGTTTATTAACGATAAACTGCTATTAATAATTCTATTTATTTCTTCCATGTTGGTCATGAGTTTGCAGATGCCCAAGCAGCATGAATTAGAGATCAAAGAAGGAAATTTTGTTGCGGAGGTGGTTTCTATTCCTACGCATACGGATAAGCAATTACGCTGTTTAATGCAAGTAAAAAGCGCATCCGATGGCAAAATTGAGCATGAAATTAATTTAAGGGTACTTGGAGTTTTTTGGAAAGATGGGGCTGATAATCTAGCCTTACATATTGGTGATAAAGTACAGGTCAATGGAAAATTGAAAGCCATGCCTCCAACTTATAATCCTCATCAATTTGATTACAGCAAATATATGAGAAATAAGGCCGTCTATTACTCCTTGGAGGGGCAGGTTTCAAAAATGAATCTATATGCTAATGGTAGTGTTTGGAATTTTCTCCGAATAACCAAAGGTTGGCAAAAGCAATTCGTTCATAAATTTAGCAACTACATCAAAAATAGGGATGCACTTAATATGGCATCTGCAATTGTGCTTGGATATCGAACGAATTTCCCGGGTGAACTAACCAAGATATTTAGTGGTACAGGAACTATTCATGTATTAAGTATTTCAGGAATGCATATCGGTGTAGTTTTCGGATTCCTGATGTTTTGTTTGGGATTTATGCACCGATTGCCAAAGGGTCATGTTATGCAGTTAATTGTGATACTTTTATTGGTTTGGATATACTCAAGTATTGCTGGATTTGCTGCACCTGTATTGCGAGCAGCAATTATGATCACGTTGATTTCATTTGGACGATTACAAAACAAGTTTATCTTTTCCACGAATATACTAGCAGCAACAGCTTTTTTTATCCTGCTCTTTGATCCTCATATGCTCTTCGATATTGGGTTTCAACTTTCCTTCACTGCTGTATTGGGTATAACACTATTTTATCCTTTATTATCTGAATGGCTACCAAAAACAAATTCCTTTTTCATGCCTGTGCAGAAAGCCATATTCGTGTGTATTTCGGCTCAGATTCTGACAACACCACTTACCTTATATTATTTCAATCAATTCCCGGTTTATTTTCTAATTGCCAATCTCTTTATTGCTATCCCATCAACGTTGCTAGTTTGGGCAGGTGGAGTTTTGATGATTAGTCCCATTGAGGATGTGAATAATGGGTTGGGTTTATTTATGGAATATACCTTGAAATATAGTGTTGCAGTTCTTTCTTGGATTGAAACTTGGCCATTTGCAATTATAAAAAACACCTTTATGAACCTTATGCTCGTGGCAGGTTGTTATCTTACTTTACTTCTCATTCTTTCCGCTGCATATCATCGAATGAAAAGCTATATCATCTTCGGTTTAATAGGCTTATTATTCATTATAGTTTATGCCTTGTTTCAACGGATTCATGATATGCGATATTTTGGATTACACATCTATAATGTGCAAAGAAATATCGCTTTTAGCTATATACAAAATGGTGAAGTATTGGTATTTTCCAATAAGGATTCCATTGGTGATAAAAGTTTACAGTATTCCATTTCAGGCGACCTAGATCATTATGCTGATAAAGCCAATCAGCGGTTTGTATCCTTGAAAGATATTCAAAAGTCTCCGATTTATATTGGAATTGATCCTAGGATTCAAGTTCAGGTAGGCGATGTAGACTCTCATGATTTGCAAATTCCTTGAAAGGTTCTGATACTCCGCGAGAATGGAGAATTTAATGAACATGTGCAAGTTGAACTGGTTATTTTAGATGGTTCAAATTCTTGGGAATATATAGCTAATTGTAGCAGGCGGTTGGATTCTCTGAATCAACCCTACTATATAATGAAGGATAATTTTGCGTATGTTTGGGAGAGAAAAATTCATGGAGCAAACAAGTTTAGCCATATTAAAACAATATTGGGGATACGATAGATTTCGTCCATTACAGGAAGAGATTATCCATGAGGTTTTATTGGGTAAAGATACCCTCGGTTTGATGCCCACAGGAGGTGGCAAATCTCTTTGTTTTCAGGTTCCTAGCTTGCAAATGGAGGGAATATGCATTGTTATTTCACCCTTGATAGCTTTGATGAAGGATCAGGTGGAGAATCTTCGTAAAAGAGGCATTCAGGCGGTCGCTATTTATTCAGGGATGACTTATCGGGAAATCGATATTACCTTGGATAATTGTATTTTCGGTAATATCAAGTTTCTGTATTTATCTCCTGAAAGGTTGTATTCCGACTTGGTACAAGAGCGGATACGGCACATGAAGGTTAACCTATTCGCAATTGATGAAGCGCATTGTATTTCACAATGGGGTTATGATTTCAGACCACCATACTTAGAACTAACAAAATTAAGAGAACTACAACCAAAAGTGCCTTTCTTGGCATTAACAGCTACTGCGACGCCACGTGTCGTTCAGGATATTCAAGAGAAATTAGGTTTTCGAGAACAAAATGTATTCTCTAAGAGTTTTCGTCGAGAGAATTTGGCCTATATGGTTTTTGAAGAGGAAAACAAGATGAATCGCATGCTACGTGTTATCAAAAAAATGGGTGGTACCGGAATCATTTATGTTCGAAATAGGAAGGAAACACAGGAGGTTGCTCGTTATTTGTTGAATCATGGCGTACCTGCGGATTTTTACCACGCTGGTTTAAATATGCAGGAGCGGATGAAAAAGCAGGATGACTGGACTCATAACAAAACCCGAGTAATTGTTGCTACGAATGCTTTTGGGATGGGGATTGATAAACCCGATGTTCGATTTGTTATTCATTTGGATATTCCTGATTCCTTGGAGGCTTATTACCAAGAAGCAGGTCGCGCAGGACGAGATGAGAAGAAGGCATTTCCAGTCTTGTTATATGACCAATCCGATAGAGAAAGACTTTGGGAGAATTTAGAAAATGATTTCCCTGGCATTCCTTTTATTCAACAGGTTTACCATCATGTCTGCAATTATTATCAGATAGCTTATGGAGCAGGGAAGGATCAGGTCTTTGATTTTGATTTGGTGGATTTTTGCAAACAGTATAAACTGGAGGTGTTAAAAACTATCAGTGCCCTTAAGTTTTTAGAGAAGGATAAATGGTTAACAGTGAGCGAAGCAGCATATATTCCTTCTCGTTTTAAATTTGAAGTTGACTATCAGGAGCTTTACAAATTTCAAGTGCAGAGTGCTTTTTTTGATCCTTTGATAAAAGCAATTCAACGTTCCTATGGTGGTACATTTGATTTTTTTGTTCCTTTAAATGAATTTGAATTAGCCAAGAAGATTGGTAAATCATATGAAGAGATTGGTAAAATGCTGAAGCTAATGCAGCAACAGGAAATTGCCACTTATATTCCTAAAACTGATGCAGCTCAATTGCAGTTCTTACAAGCACGAGTAGATTATAAGAACCTGTATATTGACAGTCAGTTTATAGCTTCTCGACGTGCATTCCGGGAGGAACAATTAAAAGCCATTTATCAATACTTAGATGAGAAAGTTTGTAGGAGCATTTCCTTACAACGTTATTTTGGTGAACAAGATGTAGAACCCTGTGGTCAATGCGATCTTTGTGTAACAGCAGCCTATAAAGGAGATGTATCTGCAAAGGTTGAAAAGGAGATACAGGAAATACTCATTGCTCAACCATTAGACATTCATGAGCTCATGGACCGTTTAACCATAGGAAAAGAAGAGATACGAATAAAAACCCTTCGTAACTTAATGGATAAAGGACAAATTCGATTAGAAAATGGTATCTATTCATGGATTGTTTTTTAAATAAATAGATCCAAGCTGTTTATTGCTCCAGATAACGCTGTATTTCCCCTTAAATCAATTAGTTGTTGCGGAAAAGTTCCATTGATTACTTTTTGTTTTGTCAAAAAAAGTGATAACTTTAATATCAACCAAATAAACTTTCTATGGAACAATTTATTATCTATTTGCCTGCAGCATTAGCTGTTTTAGGCTTGCTCTTCATGCTTGTAAAAGCACAATGGGTAAATAAACAAGATGCTGGTGATAACCACATGCAGACGATTTCCAAGAGTATTAAGGAAGGTGCTATGGCCTTCTTAAAAGCGGAGTATCGGATTTTGTTCATCTTTGTTATTATTGCCTCCATTGCCTTATTCTTTGTGTCAACAATTGTAGAAACGACGCATTGGATTATTGTGGTTGCTTTTATCTGTGGGGCATTCTTCTCAGCATTAGCTGGAAACATTGGAATGCGCATTGCGACCAGTGCTAACGTTCGTACTACCCAAGCGGCAAGAACGAGTTTGCCACATGCATTAAAGGTTTCTTTTTCAGGTGGTACAGTAATGGGCCTTGGAGTAGCAGGACTAGCAGTATTAGGATTGAGTATTTTCTTTTTATTGTTCCTCAAAATGTTTGTTACCGAGGGAGGTAACTTCACCAATGAAATGACCGTTGTCCTAGAAGCATTGGCTGGTTTTTCTTTAGGGGCTGAATCTATTGCTTTATTTGCTCGTGTGGGAGGGGGTATTTATACCAAGGCGGCTGATGTTGGAGCAGATTTAGTTGGAAAAGTAGAGGCTGGTATTCCAGAGGATGATCCTCGTAATCCAGCAACTATTGCCGATAATGTTGGTGATAATGTGGGCGATGTGGCTGGTATGGGAGCTGACCTTTTCGGTTCTTATGTAGCGACTGTTCTTGCATCCATGGTGCTAGGAAATTATATCATCAAAGAAATGGCCGAGTCTACTGGCACAGTTTATACAGATGCATTCAATGGTATGGGACCAATTCTATTACCAATTGTAATTGCCGGTGTAGGTATTTTAGCTTCGATATTAGGTACTTTTTTAGTGAAGGTGACGAGTAATGATGCCAAGGAAGCTCAAGTACAGAAAGCCCTTAATATGGGGAACTGGACTTCCATTCTCTTGACGGTTATATCTTGTTATTTCTTAATTCAATATATGCTTCCTGAAGTTATTCATATGAAATTTTTCGGAGAAGGCTATAAAGAAATTCCTAGAATGAATATCTTTTATTCCACTATAGTGGGATTGGCAGTAGGTGGATTAATATCTGCTTTCACGGAATTTTATACCGGTTTAGGAAAGAAGCCAGTTTTAAATATTGTACAGAATTCATCAACAGGTGCAGCAACTAATATTATTGCAGGTTTAGCCACTGGAATGAAGTCTACGGCTTCTTCGGTATTGTTATTTGCCTTAGCCATTTGGGGTTCTTATACGTTGGCAGGTTTCTATGGAGTAGCTATTGCAGCTTCAGCTATGATGGCTACTACCGCGATGCAATTAGCCATTGATGCCTTTGGACCAATTGCAGATAATGCAGGTGGTATTGCGGAAATGAGTGAATTGCCGAAGGAAGTACGTCAGCGTACGGATGTATTGGATTCCGTAGGGAATACTACTGCGGCCGTAGGAAAGGGGTTTGCAATTGCTTCAGCAGCATTGACCGCACTAGCTTTATTTGCAGCCTATGTGACCTTTACAGGTATTGATGGTATTAATATTTTCAAAGCCGATGTATTGGCAGCTTTGTTTATTGGAGGTATGATACCTGTTGTATTTTCTGCTTTAGCGATGCAGTCAGTTGGAAAGGCGGCAATGGATATGGTGAATGAGGTGAGAAGACAGTTTCGCGAAATTCCAGGAATATTGGAAGGAACCGGTAAACCAGAATATGGAAAATGTGTGGATATTTCAACCAAGGCTGCATTACGTGAAATGATGTTGCCAGGAGCGATTACGATTATTACTCCAATTATTGTTGGTTTTGTTATGGGGCCAGAAGCTTTAGGAGCCTATATGGCGGGTGTTGCGGTATCAGGAGTATTATGGGCAATCTTCCAGAATAATGCTGGTGGAGCTTGGGATAATGCTAAAAAATCCTTCGAAGCAGGGGTTATGATCAATGGTGAAATGACTTTTAAAGGTTCAGAAGCACATAAGGCTGCTGTAACAGGTGATACTGTTGGAGATCCCTTTAAAGATACCTCAGGACCTTCCATGAATATCCTAATCAAGTTAACTTGTTTGGTAGGGTTGGTTATTGCGCCAATTTTAGGTGGCCATGGTTTAACAACAACTGCTAAAAAAGAGAAAGAAGTAAAAACCGAAAAAGTGGTTATGCTGAATAAGGATCAGAAATAATTAAGATCCAAACAATATAAAAACACCGTATCGAATTATTCGATACGGTGTTTTTTTTATTCATTCAAATTAAGGAATTCAAAATATAAAGGACCCTTATTCTAGTTATTCCTTAATCTTCACTTCTAAGTTTTCAGACCTGGCATTTACAGCAGGATCGTACATACAATCGATGGTCGTTATTCCCGAGTTGAATGTACCCACATTGTTTGCTTTGATCTCATAGCTGAAGGTATGTTTTCCCTTGGCCAGGTAATCGAAGAAATAATTGGTGGAAGCATCCTTCAGGGTGAAGTAATAACCTCTTCGCCACTGATATCCCGAAGCCTGATATACAGGTTCTACTCCGGACGGTCTACTGTCCTTCAGGTGAACATAGTTCAGGTTCTTATCTGCAATGACGGTTATTTCAACCTTGATCTTGTCGCCTAATCGTACCTCTTTTGCCTCTTCCCATTTTCCATTTCTTTCGATCATGTATTTCTTGCTGACCGCAAGTTCATTTGTCGTCTGTTTAACATCCGCTGCAGGTACAAAGTATTGGTGATAGATTCCGCCATAAACCGTGCGGTCATTGTTGTTGGTCACAGCGATGTTTTTATTGGCATTCAATTCTTCTTTGCCCCATTCCTTGCTCACCTGACCCAGGACGACATCATCTAATTTCACATCCTGTTGATCGACTTTCAGGCTGATGTTGTTCACGAGGACAAAGTCAGCCGGATTGTTGGCTAGAAGTAGGGCATAGATGGCATCTACGGTCATCCAGGTGCTGTACCAATGGTTTGCATTTTTCTTATAGTACAGGTACTGTGTGATTCCCATCAGCTTGCTCGGGTCATTCAGCTTGTAGGCTTCTACCATATAGGACTGGAGACTGACATTGTTGTATTTATTGTCATTACTGCGCCAGTAGATTCCCTTGTCCTCATCCGTGATCATTTCCTGCTGAAGCCTATTGCGGATCTCGGTTGCCTCTTTTCCCGTTCCGTATAACAGGTTTACCACCCAGGCTTTTGCGGCATCTCCAGCGCTTCCCGAAGCGGATAGGAGCGGGGTGTTCAGTAACCTTGGTTTAAGCTTGTTTAGGTTATCCTTAGGAATTGTTCTATAGGCCGTCCAATAGTGACGGGCATGTAGGTAGTTCAAGGCCATGTAAGCTCCGGACTTCGGATTGAATACCGCCGTGTCCTTATCCAGGTAATCCATGAGGTTTTGGCTTTTTTGCATTAGACTTGGCTCAATCAGTGATTTATCCAATTGTAATACCTTGCCGAACACTTCCAGGATACGGATGGACATATAGGTATCCGCACGTCCTCCCTTGAACCAAGAGAAGCCACCGCTGGAAAGCTGATTGTCCATGATCTTTTTCTCTATCTCCTGAAGCTCACTTGAAATATCGGATTGGAACAGTTTTGCCAATTGTTTCAATTTCTCCTGATCATTTTCAATCTGTCTGATCCATGGCATCTCTTCCATTTTGATGTCCTTTAGTGCAGCATTGGACTCCAGGTTGCCCTTCATTTCCTTGCTGTCGATGGACTTGAAGTAGTTGGATATGGCAGGATAATGTTTTTCCATGTACTGCAGTACCTTCAACCCGAACCACTTGCTGGCCGATTGTTCGGTACATTCATAAGGATAGTTTTTCAGATAGTCCAGTGCGGAAATGATTTCCAGGATCGGATTGCTCTGCACCTGTACCTTGGCCTGAACATTGTCCTTGCCTCCGATCTTGATCTGATAGGCCTTTTCCTGTTTGGCCTTCAATAGGATCTTCTCCGTATCGGTAATAAGAACTTTATCGGACAATATTGGTAGCTCCACGATTTCACCATCGGAATGAGTGTCCGTGGCTGCAATTACCTTGACCTGTACGGAATGGATATCTGCTGGAATTCGTAGTTTCCAACTGACAGTACCGTTGTTCTGCGGGTCTACCTGGAACGGAACGGTCAGTCCACCTTCCATAAACCTGTTACTGATATT
This sequence comes from Sphingobacterium lactis, assembly GCF_051951495.1. Classification (GTDB taxonomy): domain Bacteria; phylum Bacteroidota; class Bacteroidia; order Sphingobacteriales; family Sphingobacteriaceae; genus Sphingobacterium; species Sphingobacterium lactis_A. The sequence continues at coordinate 102,368 of NZ_JBNHAS010000004.1, forward strand.
GTTATTGGTTTCCGGATCGATAAGCTCGATACGGGCATTCCCTATCTGGATTTCCTTACTTAGGTTCTGTACCTGCGCTTTGATCAGGATTTCATCCCCTTCCCTGAAATATCGAGGCAGATTCGGACGCAGCATTAGTTGTTTCTGTGTCTGGCTAAAGAATGTTGCTGAACCGGCATTCAATTCCTTATCATGTGCAAACAGAAGTAGTTTCCATTTCGTGAGTGCTTCAGGACTATCAAATTCAAAACGTACCGTTCCTTGCTCATCACTGTAAAGTTTAGGGAAAAAGAAGGCAGTTTCTTGAAGGTTTTTACGTGCTTGGACTTGATTAAGTTGATCCTCTGCTTTTTTATAATCTTTTGTTAGGACAATAATCACCCCATTTGCTGCCCTACTACCGTAAATAGCTGTAGCCTCATTACCTTTTAATACTTTAACTTCCGCAATATTATCTTTGTTCAAGCTATTAAACTGTGCGGCACTGATTACTTCACCATCCATTACATAAAGCGGTGTTTGAGCGTCTCCTGCTGCATCCGCATTTCCTCTAATAGCAACACCTGGAACTGCACCGGTAAGTTCTTGTTTAGCTGATCCTACAACAACTACCTCATTTAACTCCGAACTCCTCGACATACTGTCAAAAACGGCCGGCTCTGGAAATCGAATCATCTGGCTCCATAAACCATAATTAAAAACGACAGGCAACTCGTTGTCTAGGTAATGAAAAGCATCCATACTTTGGAAAATGTCTCGAGGATAGCTTTTCTCATGAAATGTACTATACCAATTGTAGAAATTCGGCGAACCATAATACGGATACCGTAAAGCAAAGGAATAAGGGAATGCATTTGAACTAAAATCATCTAATGCGCTGTCATACATCGTAGCCAGAACTTCTGTTTGCATTTTCTTGTCCTTTTGGCTGATGCTGAAAGACCAAGTTTCCTTTTCTCCGGGACTTATTTTATCTCGGAAACTATGTGTTTTAATGTTTAGATATTTGTCATCTCGATTGATTGGAATATAAATATTCAAGCTCTCAAATTTATTATTTACCAAAAAGACGGCCACATAGCTAAGGTTGTTGTTTACCTCGTCTTTAGCTAGGGTAAAACTGTAGTTTATTGATCCATTTTTCCAAGATAATACCTCGGGATCTAATTTTTTACCATTTTTGATCTTATAAAGGAATAATTTTTTGGCGTCTGGTTCATCCGTTTGGAAGTTGATTTTAACCAAGTCTCCCGCGGAATAACGAATACTATCTAAACTTGAAACTAGAAATTCAGACTTATTAGTTTTTTTGGTAACAGGGTCATATAAATTCACAAAACTAGTACCCACAATAGTATCATTTTCAAAGACTGAATAGGCTTTTACCTCATATCTTCCCATGGTAAATAAGCTAGAATCTATTTTCACCAAATTGGTATCGCGAGTGTCAAAGTTATAGGAAGCAATTAATGTCTTCTGTTCTTCATTCTTAAAACTGAAATCCGGATCTATATTCTTTGGAAAGTATTTTTTGTATTCCTCCTTGCTTAGAATATGCTTGGTAATGGCACTATAAATATTCTTTTCATTTGCAGGAATAACGACATTTGGTTCGCCATATTTATAAATTTCTACCTTTCCAGCAAATTTTAAAGGTTGGTTATTCTGATTAGTGGTATTGACCCACAATTTTGACCAGCGTAATGCTTCTTGTCTATTGTCAGCTTCTACCTGAATTCGCCATGGTTTATTACTGAATTGATAAGATCCCGATGCAGTCTGCAATTCACCTGTTTGATTGACTACTTCGGCAGTGAATCTAAAGAATATATTCTCCATCCCCTTATAGGTACTGTCCATTAAAGGGATTTTGAATTCAAAATTGCCTTTTTGGTCAGTGGAAATCGTATCTGTTAGATTGTTCCTATTTCGGTAATATGGATATTCATTACTAGATACCTCTACTTTTATCCGAACTTCAGCATCAATCAAAGGTGCACCAGAAAGCATTTCCGCTTTTCCTTTAAATATGGTAGTATCTTTCTTGGTATATGTTTCCTTGTTTACCTCTAATTGAACCTTGAAAGTCGGACGCTTATATTCCTCCACCCTGAAATATTTATTTCCAATTTGTTGATTTTTATAATATACTTCCATGGAGAAGTTACCGGCCAAGGTATTGCTTGGGAGATTAAAACTACTGTCTGCTGAACCGTAAGCATTGCTTTTTAGGAATATCGAGTCTATCTTTCTACGGTTGGCATCAAATAAGCGGATTTCAATTTTTTGATCTGCTAAGACTTTTCCTTTTTGATAATGGTTATTATAAACCACAGATTTAAAATATAGCTTTTGACCTGGACGATAGATGGCACGGTCCGTCAATAAAATTGCTTGAATATCTCCTTCTTCGTCTTCCTCGTCACCCGAATTTACGTCATGAGGAAAATGAGAAATCTCTGCTAATTCAATAAGCTGATCTTCGCCTGGTATTGCGAGATAATAATCCTGAAGATCATACATTGCCTTTTTAGCGATGGACTTAAAAGTGAATTGACCCTTTGCATCAGTCTTTAAAGTCGATATTAATTTGGCTTTAGTGGAATCCGGGAAGTCGTATAAACTCAGTTTTTTATTTGAAAAAGGCTCTCCGGTAACTCGATTAATCAAAATACCAGAATACAAATCATAATCATCCTGTTCATCCGTTAAAGAGGCTTGAAAAAATTGATCACTAATATAGATTTGGCTACTTGAAACATCTTCGTATAATCCATCATCCTTAAATTCCTTGTTATTGGATACTATTATAGTATATTGACCATACGGTAACGGATTTAATTTATAGATGCTTATTTGCGGATCATAGCTGTTGAAATCTGTTAATTTGATAACTTCTTCATATACCAAAGGTGCCTGAATGGATGTTATTTTGCTAATGCTATCGTATTTTATGCTGTAGAATTTTGGGTTCTTAGTCTTAAGGGTGCTATTATATACGCGGATATACAGTGAGTCTAAATTTTTACCAGAAACCTTAATGGGTACATATTGATTTGCTGGTGCGAATTTATTATTGCTTATGCCAACATCAACTTTCTTAATTTCTTTGTAAAGACTATTGACATTTACCAACCAAGGTGAGTTCGGATAATCGGATTTTGCTTGATTTAATAGTTTTATAGCTTCTTCATATTGTTGAATCTCAAATTTTCTTTGAGCTAATAAGAAAAGTAGATAGGCATTAAAATTACTCTTTTGGCTATTGATGATTTTTGAGATTTCATCGTTAAAAATTAAATTATTGGAATAGCTAATATCTAGTGTAATAAAACGAAGGTTCGCTTGTGCATCAGCATAATTGTTTCTTTTATTTAATGCACTGAGATGCTTAATTAACTCATCGATCTTCTTTTTATTTTCCTTTTTATCGCGCATTAAAAAGTCCAAATAATCTTTCGTGACAAAATGATATAAAGTAGGGCTTAAGCTAATGTTTTTCTGATCATTTAGCATGGCAGACCATGACCCGATTTTCGATTTTTCTAACTCTTCGCGGTCTTGAATGGATAGCCTATAAATGGAATCGATTATTCGCTTCTTTTTATCTTCATCTGCCTGAAAGAAGATGTTGTCTGATTTGGAAAGATAACGGAATTCATTGGATAGGAGGTAGGAAGCATAGAAGTTCTGTAGAACAGCTTTTCTGAGACCTTTGGACGCGGCAATGTTTGATTTGAAATGCTTTTCTTGGTTCTCGAAAACTTGATCATCATCCACATTATTTCCCTTTGCTAAGCTTTCTGCCAAAAAAGCTTTAACCCAAGTGCCTTCATCATTGTTGCGTATAGCCATTACCTTGATATCAGCTAGGATGGGAAGGGTCTGATCATAGTTCTTAATACCAATAAGACGGTTTACCTCCTTCCATTTATCCTCTAGGCTAGTCTGTGCCAGGGAATAGAATGGAACAATACAGGTAATTACAAATAAAATAGAGATCCAAAGGGCTTTTTTCATAATCAGTTTGACGTTTGTTAATAATGTGCAATTATTTTTAACAACGGATGCAAGATAATTATGTTTTCCATAACTCGAATGAAAAAATAAATAATTGGAGGGTGCTAAGTATTGGTAATCAATGTTATTGATGTTGCCTGCATAATGAATTTACTCAATAATCTTCACTTCTAAGTTTTCTGATCTGGCATTTACAGTAGGATCGTACATGCAATCGATGGTTGTTATTCCCGAGTTGAATGTACCCACATTGTTTGCTTTGATCTCATAGCTGAAGGTATGTTTTCCCTTGGCCAGGTAATCGAAGAAATAATTGGTGGAAGCATCCTTCAGGGTGAAGTAATAACCTCTTCGCCACTGATATCCCGAAGCCTGATATACAGGTTCTACTCCGGACGGTCTACTGTCCTTCAGGTGAACATAGTTCAGGTTCTTATCCGCAATGACAGTTATTTCAACCTTGATCTTGTCGCCTAATCGTACCTCTTTTGCCTCTTCCCATTTTCCATTTCTTTCGATCATGTATTTCTTGCTGACCGCAAGTTCATTTGTCGTCTGTTTAACATCCGCTGCAGGTACAAAGTATTGGTGATAGATTCCGCCATAAACCGTGCGGTCATTGTTGTTGGTCACAGCGATGTTTTTATTGGCATTCAATTCTTCTTTGCCCCATTCCTTGCTCACCTGACCCAGGACGACATCATCTAATTTCACATCCTGTTGATCGACTTTCAGGCTGATGTTGTTCACCAGGACAAAGTCAGCCGGATTGTTGGCTAGAAGTAGGGCATAGATGGCATCTACGGTCATCCAGGTGCTGTACCAATGGTTTGCATTTTTCTTATAGTACAGGTACTGTGTGATTCCCATCAGCTTGCTCGGGTCATTCAGCTTGTAGGCTTCTACCATATAGGACTGGAGACTGACATTGTTGTATTTATTGTCATTACTGCGCCAGTAGATTCCCTTGTCCTCATCCGTGATCATTTCCTGCTGAAGCCTATTGCGGATCTCGGTTGCCTCTTTTCCCGTTCCGTATAACAGGTTTACCACCCAGGCTTTTGCGGCATCTCCTGCGCTTCCCGAAGCGGATAGGAGTGGAGTGTTCAATAACCTTGGTTTAAGCTTGTTTAGATTATCCTTAGGAATTGTTCTATAGGCCGTCCAATAGTGACGGGCATGTAGGTAGTTCAAGGCCATGTAAGCTCCGGACTTCGGATTGAATACCGCCGTGTCCTTATCCAGGTAATCCATGAGGTTTTGGCTTTTTTGCATTAGACTTGGCTCAATCAGTGATTTATCCAATTGTAATACCTTGCCGAACACTTCCAGGATACGGATGGACATATAGGTATCCGCACGTCCTCCCTTGAACCAAGAGAAGCCACCGCTGGAAAGCTGATTGTCCATGATCTTTTTCTCTATCTCCTGAAGCTCACGTGAAATATCGGATTGGAACAGTTTGGCCAATTGTTTCAATTTCTCCTGATCGTTTTCAATCTGTCTGATCCATGGCATCTCTTCCATTTTGATGTCCTTTAGTGCAGCATTGGACTCCAGGTTGCCCTTGATTTCCTTGCTGTCGATGGACTTGAAGTAGTTGGATATGGCAGGATAATGTTTTTCCATGTACTGCAGTACCTTCAGCCCGAACCACTTGCTGGCCGACTGTTCGGTACATTCATAAGGGTAGTTTTTCAGATAGTCCAGTGCGGAAATGATTTCCAGGATCGGATTGCTCTGCACCTGTACCTTGGCCTGAACATTGTCCTTGCCTCCGATCTTGATCTGATAGGTCTTTTCCTGTTTGGCCTTCAATAGGATCTTCTCCGTATCGGTTATCAGGATCTTATCGGACAATATTGGTAGCTCCACGATTTCCCCATCGGAATGCGTGTCCGTGGCTGCAATTACCTTGACCTGTACGGAATGGATATCTGCTGGAATTCGTAGTTTCCAACTGACAGTACCGTTGTTCTGCGGGTCTACCTGGAAAGGAACGGTCAGTCCGCCTTCCATAAACCTATTGCTGATATTGTTATTGGTTTCCGGATCGATAAGCTCGATACGGGCATTCCCATTCTGGATTTCCTTACTTAGGTTCTGGACCTGCGCTTTGATCATGATCTCATCGCCTTCCCTGAAATATCGTGGGAGGTTTGGACGCACCATTAGTTCTTTCTGTGTCTGGCTATAGAAGGTCGCTGAACCGGCATTCAATTCCTTATCATGTGCAAACAAGAGTAGTTTCCATTTTGTGAGTGCTTCAGGGCTGTCAAATTCAAAACGTACCGTTCCTTGCTCATCACTGTAAAGTTTAGGGAAAAAGAAGGCAGTTTCCTGAAGGTTTTTACGCGCTTGGACTTTCTCTAGCTCTTGCAACGTTTTTTTGTATGCAAGACTTTCTTCCAAATTAGGACCTTCAGAATTAATATTTCTTTCGTTTCCCAAGCCTGAAGTACTGAAGCTATGAAATTGGTGCGAAGCAAAATCATAGACTAAATTTTTTGTATGATGATCTAAAGGATTCCAAAGGGAGTAGTTAATAACACTTGGTAGATTACTAGTTAAATAGGAAATCTTTTTCAACTCCTTATAATTAGTTGAAGAGTAGCTTTTTGGTAAATATTCATATAAGTCATCATAAGTCAAAAGTCGACTATTATAAAAGTCAATTTCTGAATAAAAAGAACTAGGAATACCATGTGATTCAAACATATCCAAAGAAGCATCGTACATAGTTGCTAATGTTTCAGCTTGTACTGTTTTGTTGTCTTTTTTGATACTAAAGCTCCAATTCTCCAATTTGCCGGGAGTTATTTTATCTCGAAATGTCTGAACCTGAATTTGCAATTCTTTTTTTGGAACAATTATTTTTATCCTGGCGGTAGTATTTTGAATTTTATTGTTCACAATTAAGACAGCATTAAAATTAATCGTGCTAATCCTTTCATGGACAGGAATATTAAAAGTATATTTTATTTCTCCATTATTCCATTCAAGCACTTCTGGTAAATAATTGATGTTATCTTTTTTCTTGTAAAGAATTAGAGTTTTGGCATTGGGTTCATCTGAAAAGAATTGTAAAGTGACTTGATCACCTGGAGAATAAGTTGCCTTGTCTAATTTTGAAATTAGAAATACCTTGTCCGATGTTTTATTGGTAGCAGGATCGAATACTTCTATATTTTTTCTTTCTATAATGGAGTCTTTTCCAATATATGAAGTAGCCACAATTTGATATGTTCCCCTTGGATAAAGGTTTGAATCAATATTTATAACACTAGATTCGTTACTATCGAATGAATAAGACGTAATTAAAGTTTTAGTTCTCCAGTTTTTTTCTATTAAAAAGAGCTTTGCCAATTCCGGGAAAAACTTTTTATACTCCTCCTTTTGGAGAATATGTTTCCTGATTGGGTTATATAGGTTTTCAATTCCTTTGGGAAGGAGGACTGGTGATTCATTTATTTTATAAATATCAATTTTCCCTTTCAACCCTAAAGTAATATTGTTATGATTTGTAGTATTGAGGATTACTTTAGTCCACCCAAATTCTTGTTGATATGTTTCTGACTTAATTTCAATTCTCCAAGGTTTCTTATGGAACTTATAAGTTCCTTTCGAAAATTGCATTTCTCCAGATTGGTTGATTACTTCTACATTATAAGTTATTTCAGCTTTCTCTATTTTTCCGAAAATTGAATCTGTCAAATGAACCTTGAATTTGAAGTTCCCATCTTTATCGGTGTAAAGTGTGTCTTTTTTTAGAATGTTATTAGAAGACACGATATTATCCCAACTGCCTAAAATAACCATCACATGTACTTTTGACTCTTTTAATGGGACACCCGAAAAGCTTCTAGCATTTCCTTCAAATATGGCAGTGTCTCCTGAGTGTAGCGTCTGTTTATTTGGGGTAAATTTCACTTGGAATGTGGGACGTTTATACTCTTCAATTTGAAAATAGTAATGCCCCAATTCTCTTCCTTTTGATTTAACTTCCAAAAAGTAGTGTCCTGGTAAACAATTTGCTGGTATTAAAAAGCTACTATCAACCGAACCATATTCATTCGTTTTTAGATTTTGCTTATTTAATGTTCTCCAACCGGCATTAGAAAATCTTACTTGTACATCAAGATTTGGAACTACTTCTCCTTGATTTAATAGTTTGTTATATACGATAGCTTTAAAAAATACACGCTGTCCTGGCTTATAAATGATTCGGTCAGTTAATAATAAGGCTTCATTAAAATAACCATTGTTTGAATATCCTCGAAAATTATTAATGAATTTGATGAAAAAATCAGTTTTAATAAATTGACCTTCTGAAGGATTATATAGATAGAAATTTTCGGCGTCCTGATTACTAAAATATTCTATATCTGAATAAAAGAAAATACCCTCTTTATCTGTTTTGAGTTTTTCTACAAATTCAAATTCACCTTGCAAGTTCAACTTATATAATATTAAGGAGGTATTCGCATATGGTTTCCCTGTCTTTATATTTAAGGCAATCCCAGATGGAGGAGTCATATGACTATTCCAAGAAGGAGTATTTTTTTGTAGGTATAAATCTGTCGTGATAAAGTCTAATGATTTGACTTCATTTAATAATCCATCGTCCTTAAACTGGCGATTATTTGAAATCAAGAGCGTATAACTGCCGTACTCCAGAGGATTTATTTTATATATCGTAGTTTGTTCATTAGGATTATTAAATTCTTTTGTACCTAAATGTTCTTCATAAACTAATTTAGCCTTTATAGAAGCAATATTCGATGAGTCATTATATTGAATATGTGGTTGGTTAGGGTTGGTTAGGGTTGTACTCGTATTATAAACTTTTATAAATATGGAGTCTATATTCCTTCCCCTAATCATTAATGGACTGTATTGTTGGCTTGGAATATTTTGATCTAAAGTAACATCTAATATTACCGCTTGAATTTCTTTTTTTAATTGAATGGCATTTTCAATCCAAGGAGAATTTGGGTAATTTTGTTCTGCTTCATTTACTCGAGTTAAAGCTTTACTAAATTGGTGATTATCCACCATTCTTTTGGCGATTACCCATAATATATAAGCGTTATAATCACTTTTCTGCGAATCCACAATTTGTTGAAGATCTTCTAAATCATAGCTATTGTTATTTATCGATTTTTGTAGGAAAAGAAAATTAGCTTGCGCATTTGCTAATCCCAAGCTTTTATTCAAGGAGTCTAAATTTCTGGTTAACTTTTCCAGTTTTACGCTGTTTTCCTTTTTGTAATAACTTAAAAATTGGAAATAATTTAAGGCTATATGATGGTAGAGTGTAGGACTTAACTCCAAATTCTCTAAACCTGTAAATAAATAGTTCCAACTTTCAATTGGTTCTTTTGCTAAAATTTCCTTCATTTTCAATGAAGACTGAAATAAAGAATCGACAAAGAATTCAATTCCGTTGTTTATTGGTTTGTGCGCGATTTCTTTACGGCTGATTATAAACTTCGCATAAAAATTCAATAACACAGCTTTTTTAAGGCCAGAAGTACTTTCAATTTGTTTTTCAAAATGTTCACTCCTTGCTGCAGTAGGATTTATTACATTTTTATTCGCTCCAATAATTAGATTTTCAGCTAATATAGCACGAACCCAACTGCTATTATCTTTCCTGATATTAGCGATAGATTTTATCTCTTTAATTAATGGAACTGCCTGATCAAAATTCTGAATAGAAATTAAATAATCTACTTCTTTCCACTTTTCCGCTAAGGATTTAGAATTGTTGACTTGTCCAATTGAAACCAAAGGAAAAACTAATAAAAGGAAGTAATAAAAAAATTTCATAGTTAATATTAGGTTAAAGCAAATTATGTTGCTTAGCTTAATGATGAATTAAGCTTCCTTTTTCCATAAAAAACTGGAAAATAAATGAGATCTATAATAGGAGTTTATATCAATGAATCTACAGTTTGTAGAAATAATGAAATCCCCGGATTCCTATTCCCTTGATTCCACACCAACGACAAAGTAGTCCTTTGTGGTAAATGACTTAAATCCAGAAAATCAACATGGGTATGGTATCCTTTCTTTAAGGAGGAAGGTACTATTGCTACCCCTAAACCTTGGCTTACCAAATTAAAAATACTTAATGCATTTACCGTTTTCAAGGTTACATGTGGCTCAAAACCATGGTCCTGAAAAATACTCATAACCAAATCATAATAGGAACTGCTATATGCCTTGGAAAATAAAATAAAAGACTCCTCTCGAAAGTCTTGAAGGTTTACTTTTTTTATCTTTTTGTTTTTCTCATTTTTGGGTACTACCAAAGAGAAATGATCAGTCATAACCGGAATGGATTGAAGCGGACTTTGAGCATTGTCAATACGAACAAATCCAAAGTCCAATTGATTCTTTAAAAGAAGATCCAATTGTACCTCATTGGAGAGTTCGCTAAGTGTAATGTCAATAAGGGGTTGCTCCTTCTTAAGATTGACCAATAGTTGAGGAAAAATAGTCTGAACTGCAGAACCAATAAAACCCAGTTTTAGGGATGTTAGTTTACCATCCTTAATCTTTTCTACCTGCTCTTTGATTCTATTCATTTGGGTGAACAATAAATCAACTTCTTTTTTCAAGTAATACCCAGCTTCTGTCAGTTCCACATTTCGCTTATCACGAATAAAAAGAGGCGTCTGGTAATAATCCTCCAGTTGTTTAATTTGTCTTGATAGGCCAGGCTGTGCTATAAATAACTTTTCTGCGGCTTTGCGAAAATGCAATTCTTCAGCAACCGTTTTGAAATAATGCAGATGTCTGAGTTCTATTTGATAATTCATAGTTATCAATCCTTGTGAAAAATGGTATTACTAATTATCAAATATAGGGGCTAAATTTGATAGATAAGGTTGAATATTATGGAAAATTTTAAATACGGTGAAGATTTTTTAAGCAGTTCCCTAGCCATAGGTATTGCTAAAGGTGAAATTAAAGGCTATCTAAGCGAAGATAGTCAAGCTAAGGTAAATCAGAGTGCACAATATGTACAAGATATTGTAGATGCAGGAAAAGTGGTTTATGGTATTAATACGGGCTTCGGTCCATTGTGTACCACCTTGATAGGAGCACAAGATACGCGTAGACTTCAAGAGAATATTTTGAAAAGCCATGCTGTAGGTATGGGTGAAGCAATCGACAAAGAATTGAGTAAGCTGATGCTGATCTTGAAGGTGCATGCTCTAGCGAAAGGATTCTCGGGCGTACAGATGAGTACCATAGAACGTATTATTTGGCATATCCAAGAAGATGTTATCCCTGTAGTTCCTAAGCAAGGCTCTGTTGGTGCATCGGGCGATTTAGCACCATTGTCGCATTTGTTTTTACCGCTTATCGGTCATGGTAAGATTTGGAAAGACGGAAAACAGGTGAATACTGCGGAAGTACTATCTGCCTACAACATGGAGCCCATTGCTTTGGGTGCTAAGGAAGGGTTAGCATTAATTAATGGTACTCAATTCATGGCTGCACATGGTGTCAAGGCTGTTGTAGAAATGAACCGATTAATGAACAATGCCGATTTAATTGCTACCCTAATGATCGAGGGATTGAATGGTTCAATCAAACCTTTCTTTACAGAATTACATCAGCTAAGGCCATATAAAGGAAATAGCTTTGTCGCTTCAACTGTTTTTAACCTGTTGAAAGGTTCAGCTATTTTAGAATCGCATAAAAACTGTTCCCGTGTACAAGATCCTTATTCTTTGCGTTGTATACCTCAAGTTCATGGGGCATCCCGTAATGCTTGGTTACACTTTAAGGAAATCATCGAAACAGAAATCAACTCCGTAACGGATAATCCTATTATCATCAATAATGAACTAACTATCTCGGGAGGTTCTTTCCATGGTCAACCAATTGCATTACCATTGGATTATGCAACATTGGCATTGTCCGAATTGGGTAATATATCCGACCGCCGCGTGTATTTATCCTTAGAAGGTGAAACCAATGGCGTTCCTAAGTTGTTGATGAAAAGTACTGGTTTAAACTCTGGATTTATGATTCTTCAATACAGTACAGCAGCAATAGCATCTGAAAATAAAGGATTATGTTTCCCAGCTTCAGCGGATAGCATCCCAACCTCATTAGGTCAGGAAGACCATGTCAGTATGGGTTCAATATCCGGTAGAAAATTACTGCAGGTCTTAGATAATGTCGATAAGATCCTAAGTATAGAGTTGTTATGTGCAGCACAAGCTAAGGATTATCATGCACCATTAAAATCTACTCCTATTGTAGAAGCTTTGCATGCGCATATTCGTCAGGTTATTCCGCATATTGAAGAAGATCAACCAATGCAGGATATTTTAGATCAAGCATTGGCCTTGGTGAAATCAGGTGAACTGATTGAGCTGGCGAAGAAAATCTCCAAAGAGCAAGAAGTTGCTTATTTTGGTGAAGGAACAGATTATTTTGAAAACTATTAATTATGGATCAAAGAAAGAAGTTAATAGGACCTTTTAAGCAATTGCTCAGCCTAGCCAATCTTCCAATTAAAGGTGCATTGAAAGATGCCGATATGGAGGTTTTGGAACATGCTGGATTGCTGTTAGAAGGTGATAAGATTAAAGCAGTTGGCACTTTTGAGGAATTGAAGGCTGCCAATACACAGGATACTGAAATCATCGAATTAACGGATAATTACGTGGTTTTACCTGGATATATTGACTGTCATACGCATATTGCTTTCGGTGGAAACCGAGCAAATGATTTTGCCATGCGAAATGCAGGTAGTTCCTATCTGGAAATAGCTGAAGCGGGTGGTGGCATATGGAGTACGGTAAAACATACCAGAGCATTATCAGAAGATGAATTAGCCGATCTTACCAGCAAAAGAGCTGATACGCTCCTGTTGCAAGGTATCACGACAGTGGAAGTGAAAAGTGGCTATGGACTAAATGTAGAAGAAGAACTAAAGACGCTTCGAGCCGTAAAACAAGCAAACCAACATAGTGGAGCAGATTTGATAAGTACTTGTTTGGCAGCGCACATGTGTCCAAAGGATTTTGAAGGAACCCCGGAAGAATATTTGGCAGAAATTGCGGATCAATTGTTCCCGATTTTAAAAGAAGAAAATCTAACCACACGCATTGATGCTTTTGTAGAGCGTAGTGCTTTTTCTGCAGAACAAACTAAGCCTTATTTTGAAAAGGCTAAGGATTTAGGATTCGATATTACCATTCATGCTGATCAATTTAGTACCTCTGGCTCCGCATTAGCGGTGGAATTAGCTGCGGTATCTGCTGACCATTTAGAAGCATCTGGAGATACTGAGGTATTGGCACTTGCTCAATCAGACGTTGTTGCAGTTGCTCTGCCTGCGGCATCATTGGGTATTGGATGTGCTTTTACTCCTGCTAGAAAGCTACTCGATGCAGGTGCTAGCTTAGCCATTGCTACAGACTGGAATCCTGGATCTGCACCAATGGGTAAATTAATCGAAAGCGCAAGTATACTAGCGACGATGGAAAAATTAAGTAATGCAGAGGTTCTGTCTGCCATTACCTACCGTGCAGCAAAGGCTTTAAACCTAAAAGATCGTGGTCGCCTAGTTGAAGGCCTTTTAGCGGATTTTGTAATTTATAAAACAGATAATTATCAAAACATTACCTACCTACAGGGTGCTTTACAACCAGCACAGGTTTGGAAGACCGGAAATAAGGTGGTTGATAATTCTAATTCCTAAACGATGAACACTACATTTCAAGAAGCTATTAAGCAGGGGATTCCAAGTGAATTACCTGCGAAAGCTCAACTCGATACAAGCGTGAGCCATGCTCCAAAACGCAAAGCTATATTAAGCAAAGACGAAGAGAAATTGGCAATTCGAAATGCCCTACGTTATTTTCCTAAAGAATGGCATGCTGAATTAGCTGTTGAATTTTTGGAAGAACTGCGTGAATATGGAAGGATCTATATGTATAGATTCCGCCCAACCTATCCAATGCATGCTCGACCGATATCGGAATATCCAGCACAGAGTGAACAAGCTGCAGCTATTATGCTGATGATCCAAAATAACCTTGATCCAGCCGTTGCACAACATCCCCATGAATTGATTACCTATGGTGGGAATGGTGCAGTATTTCAAAACTGGGCACAATACCTAGTTACCATGAAATACCTATCGGAGATGAGTAATGAGCAAACTTTGCACATGTATTCTGGTCACCCGATGGGATTATTCCCATCTTCAGAGCAGGCTCCACGTGTGGTAGTTACCAATGGGATGATGATTCCTAATTACTCAAAACCGGATGATTGGGAGCGGTTTAATGCTTTAGGTGTGACCCAATATGGTCAAATGACCGCTGGATCCTATATGTATATCGGACCACAAGGGATTGTTCATGGTACTACGATTACCGTGATGAATGCCTTTAGAAAACACCTGAAACAAGGAGACTCCATTAAGGGTAAAATCTTTTTGACTTCTGGACTTGGAGGCATGAGTGGAGCTCAGCCAAAAGCAGGTAATATTGCCGGATGCATAACCGTATGTGCGGAGGTGAATCCTGCCGCTGCCCATAAGCGCCATGAACAAGGATGGGTAGATGTGTTGGTAGATAACATGGAAGACTTAATAAACCGTGTCAAGGAAGCTCAAGAAAAAGAAGAACTGGTTTCCATTGCCTATATTGGTCATATTGTCGATGTCTGGGAGCGGTTCTACGAGGAAGAAGTTTTTGTGACTGTTGGTTCTGACCAGACATCATTACACAATCCTTGGTCTGGAGGATATTATCCAGCAGACTTAAGCTTTGAAGAATCGAATGAACTGATCGCTAATAATCCAGATAAATTCAAACAAGAAGTACAGAAAACCTTGGTTAGACATGCTGCTGCTGTCAATAAACATGCAGAAAGAGGTACTTATTTCTTTGATTATGGCAATGCCTTTTTATTGGAAAGCAGTCGTGCAGGTGCAGAGGTCATGGCCGAGGATGGCATCAATTTCAAATATCCTTCTTACGTTCAAGATATTTTAGGACCTATGTGTTTTGACTATGGCTTTGGTCCATTCCGTTGGGTTTGTACCTCCGGAAAAGCAGAAGATTTACGTCTAACGGATCAATTGGCATTGGAAGTAATGAAAGAGCTTCAAGCTGATGCTCCAGAAGAAATTTATCAGCAGATGGCAGATAACATCAAATGGATAGAAGAAGCGGAACAAAATAAATTAGTCGTAGGTTCTCAAGCACGCATTCTTTATGCGGATGCTTTGGGTAGAGCGCGTATTGCCGAAGCTTTCAATAAAGCCGTACAAGATGGTCGCTTGTCTGCTCCTGTGGTGTTAGGACGCGATCACCACGATGTTAGTGGTACTGACTCGCCTTATCGCGAAACCAGCAATATTTATGATGGTAGTAAGTTTACTGCGGATATGGCTATACACAATGTCATTGGTGATAGCTTCCGTGGCGCTACTTGGGTGTCAATCCATAATGGTGGTGGAGTAGGTTGGGGAGAAGTAATCAATGGCGGATTTGGCCTATTATTGGATGGCAGTACAGACGCAGACCGTAAATTAAAGCAGATGCTTTTCTTTGATGTGAACAATGGTATAGCACGTCGTGCCTGGGCGCGAAATAAAGAGGCACAACAAGCTATTGAAACGGAATTAAATAGAACATCCACCTTGAAGGTTACAAGAGCAATAGGGGTAGAGGATGAGCTAATAGATAAGCTGTTTTCTTAGGCAATTAATAGCGAAATATGGAAGCATTAGGAAATGTACTTTATAAAGCTGCTGATGCAGCAAAATGGACTGGCCGAATTGATGGTGAAGATCCTTCATCCAAGCGTTGGCATCAAATCATAGATTTGATTGACCTAGATAAAGAATTGCCCGTTATGCAATTCAAAACTGTATTATTAGGCTTTTGTTGTGATGAGGGCGTTCGAAGAAATCAAGGTCGAGTAGGAGCGAAAGATGCTCCAGCAGCGATGCGTAAAGTGCTTGCAAACTTACCTGACCATTTATTTCCTTCCTTCGAGATTGCCGATGCGGGTGATGTCATCTGCGTTGCGGAAGATTTAGAAGCTGCTCAGCAAGAGTTAGCTAAGCGAGTGCAACAGATTCTAGAAATGGGCGGACTACCTATCGTTTTAGGTGGCGGACATGAGGTAACTTATGGTCATTATAAAGGCCTAAGATTAGCAAATCCCACCAAGAAAATCGGTATTATCAACTTAGATGCCCATTTAGATATTCGTCCATTGAAAGATTGCAAAGGGAATTCAGGTACAGGCTTTTTTCAAATCGCAGAAGAGTCAAAAACCGAAGGACTTGAATTCAATTACATGGCCATCGGTATACAGCAAATCAGTAATACGCAAGCTTTATATCAATATGCAGAGGAACATCATGTCGAGATTATTGAAGCTTATGATGTTCACCCTTGGGAATTAGAGAATATTCAGGAAAGAATTCAAGCTTTTGCAGATCGCGTAGATTGCCTTTACCTAACGATCGATATGGATGTTTTTGCAGCGCCATATGCGCCCGGTGTCAGTGCCCTGAATTTCAATGGACTGGTACCAGATGCAACATTTATTCGAATTCTGGAATGTATTCTTGGGCAAGCCAATTTATGGACTGTAGACATTGCAGAATTGAATCCACTCTACGATATTGACAATAGAACGACAAAGTTAGCGGCAGATTTAATCTTTCGTATTGCGAGTAATCCTTAATTATCCCTAACTTTAATTGCACTGCAACAAAAACTATTATCATGTCAAATATTGATTTCATCCGAGAGGAAACTGCGGCTAATATTGGGAACTTTATGGTAGGTCGTCTTTTGCCTTTTCGTCAAAAACGTTCTATAGGTCCCTTTGTTTTTATTGATCATATGGGGCCAGCTTGTTTAGCTGACCATGAGAATTTAGATGTAGGGCCTCATCCACATATCGGTTTATCGACACTAACTTATTTATTTGAAGGTTCTATTTTTCACAGAGACAGTATAGGTTCTGCTGTTGAAATTAAACCTGGTGCTGTCAATTGGATGACAGCGGGTAAGGCAGTTGTACATTCGGAAAGAACGCCCGAATACCTTCGTCAAAAAGATAAGTTCTTACATGGATTACAAATTTGGGTAGCATTGCCTAAGGAGTTGGAATTTCAAGAACCAGAATTCCACCATATCGATGCCGAAGCTATTCCTCAATGGGAAGAAGATGGTGTCTCCTATAAACTAATTGCCGGAGAAGCTTTTGGACGTAAATCCCCTGTTCCGGTTCATAGCAAGCTATACATGATTGAGATTAAAGCTAGTCAGGATAGCTTTATCGATATACGAAATGAACTATATGGCGAAAGTGGCTTATATATTTTGGAAGGCGATATCAAAAGCAATGGCTTCGATTATGGACCTAAACAAATATTAATCACATTAGATGCGCATTTATGTTCTTTTGAAATGAAAGCAGGGACTACCGTTTATATCTTCGGTGGAGAACCATTCCCAGAGGAGCGCTTTATCTATTGGAATTTTGTCGCAACCTCTAAAGAGATTATCGAAGAAGCAAAGCAGAAATGGATAAATCATGAATTTCCAAAGGTGCCAGGTGATGATGGCTATGTGCCTCTACCGGAACCTCGAAAATAAAATTTATATTCAAAATATAAAGGCCTTGTTTACGACAAGGCCTTTTTTATGCTTTATTATTGTTCAATTGGGCTATTGGGATCTGCGCCCCACTCGCTCCAAGATCCATCATAAACGGCTATTTGTTCAATTCCTAATTCATGGGCTGCTAAAGCTAATATGGCAGCTGATACTCCAGATCCACACGTAAAGATATTACGTTTATCCGGATTTGTTTTTCCGTCAAATAATAAGGCTAATTCTTCCTTGTCCTTATAATCTATGCCATCCATTATGGTGTCAAATGGAAGGTTTTTAGAGCCTGGTATATGTCCAGATCGTAAGCCTGGTCTTGGTTCTGCTGCGGTGCCATGAAAGCGTCCAGAACTGCGGGCATCAATAACCTGAACATGCTTATCATGATATAGCGATAGCAATTGCTCCTTGCTTACCAACCATTCTTTTTGTGGACTAGCCTTAAAGTTCCCAGGTTGTACAGCAGTCTCATCCATATAATGATCTTCTAAGGGTAATCCCGCAGCTTTCCATGCTGGAAGACCTCCCTTTAAAACATATACTTGTTCCAATCCCATATAGCGGTACATCCACCAAGCCCGAGGGCTCGAGTATATTCCCCAACGATCATAAATAATTAATACCGAGTCTTGATTAATTCCTAATTTTTGAGCTTCCTGTTCAAATTGTTTAGGAGAAGGTAGGGTATGCGGGAAAGGACTATCATGATCTGAAAATGCACCTTCGATTGCAAAGAATTGGCTGTTAGGGATTAATTCCAAGGTGCTGTTGTCCAATTTCTGGTTTACCTTATCGATGCTGGCATCCAAGATGATTGCGTCCTTTTCGAGGATCAATTGCAGGGCATGATCTGTAGATATGATGGCTGATGATGACATGTTTATTTCATTGTTTTGATTAAAGCTACGGAAATCTAAGAACAAAAAAAGCCCCGAATTATCTTCGGGGCTTCAGATTATGTTTTAGAATCTAATTACTTAGATTTTTTCTCATTATCTTCCATTTGCTCTTTCAATTGAGCTAGAACGTCAAGATCTCCTAAAGTTGCTTTTTCAACTGAATCTTTAACTTTCTTCACTGCTGCGTTAGCAGTTTTAGCTTCTTTTTTACGAGCGTTGAACTCTTCGATACGAGCTTCAGCTTTAGCATCTTCCCAGATACGAGAGTGAGAGATAACTAGACGTTTGTTCTCTTTGTTGAACTCAATGATTTTGAATTCAGCAACTTCGTCAACTTTCAATGCAGAACCGTCTTCTTTTACAGAGTGTTTGTTAGGGCAGAAACCTTCAACACCATATTGTAAAGCAACGATATCTCCTTTGTCACCAACTTTGATTACAGTACCTTCGTGAACAGAACCTTCAGTGAAGATTGTTTCGAAAGTATCCCAAGGGTTTTCCTCTAATTGTTTGTGACCTAAAGAAAGTTTGCGGTTTTCTTCGTCTAATTCCAATACCACAACATCTAATTTCTCACCTACTTTAGTGAATTCGTTAGGGTGGTTAACTTTCTTCGACCAAGAAAGGTCAGAGATGTGGATAAGACCATCGATTCCGTCTTCTAACTCAACGAATACACCGAAGTTAGTCATGTTTTTAACAACAGCTGATTGTTTAGAACCTACCGGGTAACGCTCAGTGATGTTTTGCCATGGATCTGGAGTCAATTGTTTGATACCTAAGCTCATTTTACGCTCTTCACGATCTAAAGTTAAGATCACAGCTTCGATTTCGTCACCTACTTTCAAGAACTCTTGAGGAGAACGTAAGTTTTGAGACCAAGACATTTCAGAAACGTGGATTAATCCTTCAACACCAGGGATGATTTCTAAGAAAGCACCGTAGTCAGCTACAGTAACGATCTTACCTTTAACTTTAGAACCGATTTCTAAACCTTTGTCTAAAGATTCCCAAGGGTGCTCAGAAAGTTGTTTCAAGCCTAATGCGATACGTTTTTTCTCATCGTCAAAGTCAAGAACAACCACGTTAATAGTTTGGTCAAGTGCAAGAACTTCTTTCGGATGCTCGATACGGCCCCAAGAGATGTCTGTAATGTGAAGTAATCCGTCAACACCACCCAAGTCGATGAACACACCGAAGTCAGTGATATTTTTAACAGTACCTTCCAATACTTGTCCTTTTTCCAATTTCGCAACGATCTCTGATTTTTGGTTTTCCAAATCGTCTTCGATCAATACTTTGTGAGATACTACAACGTTTTTGAACTCATGGTTGATCTTAACAACTTTGAATTCCATTGTTTTACCTACATAGATATCGTAGTCACGGATCGGTTTAATATCAATTTGTGATCCTGGTAAGAATGCCTCAACACCTTTGATGTCTACAATTAAACCACCTTTAGTACGTGATTTAACGAAACCATCAATGATTTTGTCATTTTCCAATGCCTCGTTGATCTCTTCCCAAGATTTTTGTGTTTTAGCACGTTTGCGTGATAATACTAATTGACCGTTTGCGTCTTCTTGAGACTCAACGAATACGTCAACAGTATCACCAACTTTTAAGTCAGGTAAGTCACGGAACTCAGATAATGCTACTAGACCGTCTGATTTGAAACCGATGTTTAAAACAACATCTTTGTTATTGATAGATACAACAATACCCTCAATAATTTCACCTTGATTGATTTGGTTAAACGTACCTGCGTACTGCTCTTCTAATTGAGCACGCTCAGTGTCGCTGTAGTTACCAAAAGCTTTCTCATCAAGATCCCAATCGAAGTCTCCTTGTGGAGTACTCCAAGTGTTCGATTTAATCTCATCGATTAAATTTGAATCTGCCTCAGACTCAATCTTTTCAGTGTCCTTCACAACTTTTGTGTCAGCACCTTGTAGCTCTGCGTTTTTCGCCGCTAACTCTTTTTCTGCTTCTTGTTTTTTTGCCATTAATTAATTTTCTCCTTTTCCCTACGTGGTAGGGACTGCAAAGATACGAAAAAAGTTTATTTACAAGAGTTTAGAGAAAAAAAAGTTTAGCTTACCGATATCCTATAACTTTTCCCCCGAATCCTCAAAGATAGGATACAAGGTTTTTAAGATGATTTCCGTAAGCTTCTTCTCATTGAATGGCTTAATCAAGATCCCGTCAAATCGTACCTTACGTAACTTCTCAAGATTCTTAACTTGCTCGTTATCAGATGATGTGGCGATTATTTTTACCTGATCCCATTCTGCGTTTTGTCTGATTTTCTCCAATAATTCATCACCAGTCATAATGGGCATATTAATATCGGTAACTACAACATCAATTTTTTCCTGCTCAAGAATTGTTAAAGCCTCTTTTCCATTTGTAGCCGTAAACACTTTATTATGTAACGAGAAGAATTGCCGTAAATAAAGAAGGTTTAACGCATTATCATCTACAATTAGCCAACCCAAATCAGTAGATAGTTCATTTACCCGATGTACATTAATCGTGTTCTTTCGTCTGTATTTCGGTTGGGGAATAGGAATGTCAACTATAAAGGTGGTACCAGAACCTGTGGTGGTGCGGAATCCAATCTTACCATCCAGCATATTGACGATGTTCTTTGTGATATATAGTCCCAAACCAACACCACTGTCAATTTTATTAGACTTATTAACTGTATAGTATTTCTTAAAGATGTTTTTCTTTAGATTATCAGGAATGCCTTCTCCTTGATCTGAAACTTGAATAATCAAATGACCCTTCTCGTTTACCCGCATACTACTGGTTACAGTACCTTTAGAAGAATATTTTATCGCATTGCTGACCAAGTTGTTCAAAATCTGCCGAACCTTGACTTCGTCAGTGTAGATAATGGATGGTACATCTCGGTTAATCTGATAATCTAAGCCTATGTTTTTCAATTTCGCCTGATGCTGATGCCCTTCAATTACTTCCAAAAGCAAATCATTATAGTCAAAATGTGTCGGGTCAATCGAATCGTGTTGGTCAATCTTACTTAAATTTAAAATATCATTAATGGTTTTGGAAGTCATGGTGATATTTGAATAAGCAGATTCCAATAAGCTAATATCTTTAGGTTGGTATAAATCCTTCCTACTCTTCAATAAATCCACTATACCGATAAGCGAATTCAATGGTGTCCTTATCTCATGTGTGATCTCTGCTAGAATATCCGTTTTCTGTTCTGCTAACTTGGATGCATACACTTTTTCTTCCATCAACTTACGTTCATAATAAGCAGAGAAGAATTGGTAATAGACCAGAATACAGATAATAATAAAGACGAAGGTTAAGGATACAATTATCTGCCAACGGAAAGTATCGGTACTGGCAATGAGTGTGCTCAATTCACGATCTGTATTTCCACGTTGAATATCAATTCTTTCATCGTGGATCATTCGAATCAATTGATTGGCACTGTGTAAGAGGGTGAAATTATCCGCTAACAAGGCTCTTTCATTCTTACGAAGCTTGGACATGGTTGTCCGAAGCTCCTTCAGCTTTTCAGCAGTTTGCAAGTTGTTTTCTGAGATAATCTCTTCCAAAGTTTTGAAAATCTCTGTTTTTTCAACATTATACGTGTCATATCCATTAACCGAAACTGTATCTTCCTTTTTCTGAAAAATCCGTTGTAATAAAGGCTTACGCTTAATGACCATTTGTGTATTTCGCTCACTTTGCAATTGAAACCTATCGGTGTCTGCTATGGTATTTTGCTTAGGAATGCGAAACATGGAATCATCTGAAGCTTTGGCTTGAATGTCCTTTAATAATTCTGATGCCGAGAGCATAGAATCGACTTTGGCATTTAACGAATGATATTTAGGTAAGAGATCGGCAACTCGTGTAGAGGTGGGAGATTCAGAATTTCCTAAGGTTATAAAATCTTTAGTTTTTATTAAGGAGTCAACTGCAGACTTTAAACGTGTCAAACGATCCCTGTAGGTGTCGTAATCCTGTTTATTATATGAAATCGAAAAATTACGGAAGCTGTTTTCTGCCTCATTGAATAGATTCAGTAATTCGCTGAAATCATTTTTATCCCCATTGATAGCCACGTAGATAGATTGAATTCTATTTTGAATGGATTTATATTGGATAAAAGAAAATAGGAAAACTACGACAAACGTAATGAACAATACGATGATGGAGGATAATAGGATATTACGAACATTTCTGTTTCGTTTACTGCTTCTTAATATTTCTTTATCTTCCATAGATCGTGCAAAGTTAATTAAAAAGCGTTATTATTTGTTACATGAGTTATTTAAGTTTTGTCTGGCTTAAAGGAATTGTACACTCTAGGTTTGACAATTTTTATACTCTGTTTTGATAGGGCAATACTTGCGTTTAATTCAAATCCAATAATTAATATTAAAGCGTTAATATACATCCAAATCATCACTACGATCAATGTACCGATAGATCCGTATAGTTTATTGTAAGCTCCAAAGTTGTTAATGTAGAAGGTAAAAAGGGAGAAAGAAAGCATGGCCAAGAAGGTTGCTAAGGTAGCGCCGGGAGTGAATAATTTCCATTTTTTTGTAGAGCTTGGTCCAAATTTGTAGATCAAACTGACTGTAAAAAAATAGATACTGAAGAGAATTAGCCACTGAGCGGTCTTAATAAGCATGGCCCAAAACCATTTTAAGTCGTAATCAATATGTGATTTTAGGTAGTTGATTAAGTAGTTTGATCCTGCATATAAAGCAATCCCAACGGCCAATGCTAATACGATGGCAATCGCCAATCCTAAAGCAATGATGCGTCGCTGTAACCAAGTCCTTGATTCCTTCGATAAGGCTGCTTTATTGAAGGTCATCATTAAGGTCGTCATCCCATTGGTCGAGAAGAATGTACAGAGAACAAAACCCGCCGATAATAAACCTGAATTCTGACGTTTAATGATGTCCACTAAGGTAGTTTGCAAAACCTCAAAAGCATTGTTTGGTAGTGCCAATTGAATCAGATCCAGCAGTTGTTCCTGGAAATTATCAACTGGAATATAAGGGATAAGCGTAAATACAAAGATGATTCCCGGAAAGATTGCCAACATAAAGTTGTAGGCTAGGGAAGAGGCTTTGTTTAAGATAGACTCTCGAGCGATCTCCTGAAAGAAAAAGGCCAAAACAGTATACAGTGGTAACTTCCCAAATCCAGGCAAGGTAGCACCTTTTGACCATTCTATAAGTTGGTCATAAGGTTTGAACCGCAGAAGTTGCTCTTGTACTCTTTTCATTTATTCTCCAAAATATGGAGCCATCTTGTCAACGAATACTTGTGGTGGCTTGCATGGACGACCTCGTTCCATATCTACAAATACCAATTGGGTATAACCGGTGTTTAGCAGCTCGCCCGCTTCGTTAAATAGCTCGTATTCAAATTTAATACGAATGCCTGGCTTTTCCCGAATATAGATATTAATCGTTACTAAATCATCATATTTCGCCGCTTTAATGAATTTACAATTCAGATCTGTAACAGGCAACATCACACCCATATCTTCCAGTTCCTTATAGGAAACTCCAGTACTACGAAGCATCTCTGTGCGTGCTTCCTCATAATAGGTGGCGTAATTCCCATAATATACATAGCCCATCTGGTCAGTTTCCGCATAACGAACGCGGATATGGTGTTTAAAACTAAACATGTTTATTTCTTGATGTTTCTAGCGTCTAATGCTTTTTGGAACTTACGGGCATTGATCTGATGTTCTGCAACATTCGTAGCAAACAAATGGTATCCTGAAAAATCATCCTTCGCACACATGTAGATGTATTCATGATGATCGTAGTTTAATACCGCATCAATAGATGCAATGCTAGGCATCATAATCGGTCCCGGAGGAAGTCCTTTGAAACGATACGTATTGTAAGGGTTGTCAACAACCAAGTGTTTGTTAAGTACACGACGAATCGTGAAATCATTGTTAGCGAAAATAACCGTCGGATCAGCTTGTAATAACATGCCTTTTTTCAAACGATTTAAATATAAGCCTGCGATTTTTGGCATTTCATCCACGTGTAAGGCTTCCCCTTTTACGATAGATGCTAATACGCTAACCTCCTGAGGGCTTAGGTTTAATGCTGCTGCTTTTGCTTTTCGGTCAGCATTCCAAAATTTTTCATATTCCTTAGAAAAACGTTCTATGATTTCTTTAGGATTTGTGTTCCAATAGATTTCATAGGTATTTGGGATAAACATGGTAAAGAAATTATCCTTGTTAAATCCGTGCTTTTCAGCCAAGGCCTCATCGTTTAATAGGTTTAAGAATGCCAAAGAGTCTGCTTCAAATTCTTTTCCTAATAGCCCAGCAAAGTTTTCTTTGAGACGAATGTTTTGGAAACGAAATTTTACAGCATCTTGATAGCCTGCACGCAGGTTACCAATAAAGCGACGGTTGCTTAAATCTTTAGATAATTTATAACGTCCTGCTTTAATCCCTGTCTTCTCCAAATCCATGAATTTCGCTGCATAGTTGAATAGACTGCTGTTCTTTACGATTCCTTCAGATTCTATACGTTTCATGACATCCGCATAGGGCTCATCCGTTTTTACGTAAAAATATTCTTCATCAGTTGCAATGGAAGGAGCCATAAACATAAAGTAGGCTGTACCTGCCACCGTCAATCCGAGGACAAGAATTAATAATCCAATATAAAGGGAGGTTTTGCTCTTTTTACTATTCGTTGCCATGTTATGGATTTTGTTGAGGTGTAGTTGGAGTTGTTGGAGTTTCTGCTGCTGGCTTCGCTAATGTAACATGGATAGCTGAACCAATGGAAATAATACGTGCACTTGTATCAGGGCTTTGTTTCACAATAACCGAGTTTAAGGAATCATTGGATCCATCGGAGAAGGTCACACCACCTAAGGTCAAACCTACACCTGCCAAAGCAAATTTAGCCTCGCTTAATGGTAACCCCAATAAATTTGGGATCTCTACCTCACTATCGCCACGGCCATTTCCTAATACTAAACTAATCTTAGAACCCTTAGGAACCATACGCCCTGCACGCAAAGGCTGCCCTGCAAATTTGACATCTAATACCACATCGCGAGCGATATCATTGATATAAGTAGTATCCGCAATTTTTAAAGAGTGATTCTTTAAAATTGCTGACGCCTCAATAAAAGTCTTGTCCAATACCTCTGGAAAAGCAATTTCAGGAGCAGTTTGTGTAATGATCGTTAAATAGATCGTACGACCACTCTTCACATGCGCTTGAGGATCTGGATCCTGATCAATGACCAAGCCCGGTTTGGCATCCATCTGGTAAATGGAATCCACTTCATATTCTAATCCAGCCTTATCTAATATGCTTAATGCCTCAGAAATATGTAAACCTTTCAATACGGGTACTTCTTGTGAGTCTCCATGTTTGGTGTAGAGTTTTAAACCAAAATAAACAACAACAAAAAGAACCACTAAGAAAATAATGGATCCGATAAGGTTTTTCCTGAACGCATCCGTTCTTAGGTATAAAAAGAATTTCGACATTGATCTTTTGCTTTTTTATGTTTGTCCTAACAATATTAATTCCATTTTTCGGAATTCTAACAATCAGGCATGAATATAAGCGCAAAAATATTCGTTTTATCTCGTATCTCAAATTATATTTGCTTCTTGAATTATACATATGAAAACTAAAGTTGCTCTAATTACAGGCGGATATACCGGTGAAGCGGAAGTTTCATTCAAAAGCTCGGCATTTGTTTATTCCCAAATTGATAAGGAAAAATACGATGTTTATACCATTAACCTTGGTTTAGACTCTTGGTTTTATACCGATGAACAGGGAGTGAAACATGAAATCGACCGTCAGGATTTCTCCTTGAACCTGAATGAGAAAATCAACTTTGATGTAGCATTTATTATTATTCATGGATCGCCTGGTGAGGATGGCAGGTTGCAAGGTTATTTTGACATGATTGGTTTACCTTACACCACTTGTTCTGCTTTAACCTCTGCATTAACCATGAACAAGGGATATACGAAGGCTATAATCCAAGATATTCCCAATCTACATGTTGCACCATCGGTTTTACTTTTTAAGGAACACCGTCCTGCAGCAGTTGACCTTGTAAAAGAAAATCTTACTTTACCATTATTTGTAAAACCGAATGCCGGTGGCAGTAGTATTGGTATGAGCAAGGTGAAGACATGGGAAGAGCTTCCCGAAGCTTTGAACAAGGCTTATGATGCGGAGAACACCGGAAAGCAAGTGTTGGTTGAAGAGTTTGTTACAGGCCGTGAATTTTCTCAAGGTATTTATAGAAATGCCAAAGGCGAATTACAAGTCCTTCCAGCAACAGAAGTGAAGACCACACGTGAATTCTTCGACTTTGAAGCGAAATATACGCCAGGACTTACAGAGGAAATCACGCCTGCCGATTTGACAGCAGCACAAAAAGATCTTGCAGACCAATTAATACAAGAAATCTATATTCGGTTAAATTGTAAAGGAATGGTTCGTGTCGATTTCTTTATCGAAAACAATACTGATAAATTCTACTTTATCGAAATCAATACCGTACCGGGTCAAACTGCCCAAAGTTTTATCCCTCAACAAGTACGAGCATCCGGCAGAAAAGAATCTGATTTCTACGGAGAATTGATTGAAGCAGCTTTGTTGGTTTGAGACCGCTGCGCTGTTAGACATGAGATATGAGACCGCTTCGCTGTTAGATTTAGATATTAGTGGTGAAAAACGGAGGTTTGTAGGGGAATGATTTACGGTTAGCTCTAGTGTCGATGCATGCATCGACCGCCTATAAAACAATTTCAAAACCCAATTTGCTTTTCGAAGCAAGACTTTAGATTTTGAATTTAATTTAAACGGTCGAAGCATGCTTCGACCCTACAGTTATCATCGTTTTTACTAATTAAATCACGATTGTTTGTAGGGTCGATGCATGCATCGACCGTTAATAAATAATATCTAAAAAACACTTACAACAGGTTTCTTAAAAACGGGCGGACATTCCGTTCGTTTTCGTTGGGGGTGAACCCCCTTTCCTCAAACTCACTCAGTACCGCCCCTACCCAACGTACTACTTAGACAGTTTAAAGGTTTTTATCTTCGATAAGCATTGACTCGGCCAAGTGAGGGAAACAAATACTCTTCGCTCTGAGGTGTAAATGATACATCTATTTTCTCGTCTTAGGTCTTTATACTCAATACTTTCTACTATATACTGCCCGCAGGGCTCTGACTCTTCTCTTCGCTCTGAGTAGTATGTCTTATTAGGCCAATAAGTCTTTTAGACAGATGCCTTTTGTCTCCAATCTAATAGCGTAAAGATATCCTATCTCATATCAAATTCATATCTATTATCTGTTGTCTGTTGTCTGTCGTCTCTTAAGTAATCTACTCGTATTACCTTCGGTATTCACAGTATATGGATTCGAGAACCCTAGGGAATTTCCTAGGATCTGCTAGGGATCTCCTTCGGATCTCGTTCGGTTGGAACCGAACGAGATCCGAAGGAGATCCGAACAAGTTCCGAAGGAGATCCGTTAGAGTCTCGAATCCAACCCCTGCTAAACCCCTGCTAAACCCCAAGCAAACCCCTTGAAAGTCCAAAGGAATATGCAGGAAAACTAGACATAAAAAAGGGAGTAAACTGTTTTGAATTTAGCTTACTCCCTTTGATTTTTTGCAGTTATTATTTATTGCAATTGATTAAATAGTAATTTGAACGTTCCGTGAGTTTGTGAACGGAAATTGATATCATTTCCGAAGGATACTAGTTTTCCTTTTCCGATTGGGGTTTCGAATGCTAAAACGCCGTCCTTAAGGTATTTTTCTCCCCATGACCATCCGCTTTTCAGAACCTGATCACTTGCAAACCATAACAATGGTTTGATTTTATCATCCTTGATCTTGTAGAGGTTATCGTTGCTGTAATATAAATCGATCTTTTCACCATAACCCCAAGTGCTTGGGCTGTTTTGGCCAACATGAGCAATTAATACGGATCCAGGCGTGTAGAAGTCTGTGCGTTTTAACGGTTTGTGATCTGCATCTACTAAGGCATCTTCTACAGCTAGGTTCAGGTGTTCAGCCAGATCGGAGCTGTTGCCAATGGTAATTACCTTGCCACCTTTTTCCATAAAATCTTTCAATACAGGGATGGATTTATCGACCGATAAGCGACCCCAACGCTCTTGGTATTCTGCTGGAATGTTCTCCGGCATTTCCAAGCTTCCTCCACGGGAAAAGGTTGGATTACCTGTTCCACTGTATCGAGGGATGGAGTTACCTGGGAATATCAACACATCGTATTTAGCGTTCAGATTTCCTTTGTCAATTGCAGAAGGGTAAACTACTTCAAAATTATAGGCATTTTGTTCCATAAGGAATCTCAACCATCCTGACGGCATAGAACCACCGTAGCTGTCCCATAGGCCAATGCGAAGGGATTTCAATGGTTTGGCAGATTTCGGAAGTGCATTAACACCTGTAGCATCAAATGTCAAGTCTACCTTTTGATTATTCTCTACGTAGAAATCACCAGATACTTGATCACGCCAAGCTTTTGATTTTTGGTTCAATTGCTGGTTAGCAATCTTATAGCTATCGTTGATACTTGCAGGCAATTTGATGTATTTGCCAACAGGTTTATTGGTTGCCTTAATAGGGATAACTTCACCAATGCTTAGGTTTTCAAATGGACCTTGGAAGTCATCTAGAATCCGATCGAACTTGACATCCATTAAGTATGCTAGAGTCCATCCAGCAGCATCGTACGGTGGGATAGGAGGGCCTCCTGGGTATTCAAAATCATCCGGGTGATCCTGTGGCTCAAACATATCAAGGATATGTGGACGGAATGCCTGATTGGTCTTGATCACATAAGATCCTTTTGGATAGGATTTACCGTTTACCGTAAAGCTGTTATTCGCTTGTTGGACCTGAATGCCGTTTTGAATTAAGGCATTTAAGAATTTCTTGGCCGTGCTAAAGTCCGCTTGGTCCGCAGGGATGATGTATCCTCGAGGACCTCGTAGATCTTTATTCTGAAAAAGTTCGCCTAGAATATTTTGAACCTGAGAACGGTTTACTTGGTTGTTTCCTTTTCTGCGAGCTTGATTGAGTGCTGTGTCGATGATGGCTACCTTTGATGGAGATAATGGCCAAAAGTCTTTGGAACCTCTTTCTATGGAGTTTCTTCCCATTCGATAGATGTTGTAAAGTACCTCATCTTTATAACGACTGGCATAACCCATTACCGCATAATTCAATGAAACCGAATAATCTATCGACTGTTGGAAGTGCCATTTTTGAGGGACTACCGGGTTTTGTGTATTGCTTGAAGGGATTAAACGACTCGGCACGAGCGGGATTTCATAGGGTGTAGGGTTACCAATGATTTCGGTTAATAATCCGATCACATTGTGGAAATAAGTCGTTGTTCTCAGTCCGCCATTATACCAAGTAGAGAATACAGATCCCCCTTTGGCGGTGTAGCCTGGTTTGTTTTCTGCATTCATTCGAGAAGACATGGCTGCGCCAAGCGCATCAATGCCCGACATGAGTAATGGGTCAAATACATAGTTGAAAGGGTCACGATATGGTGCTCCAGCAACCACAGCACCTGCAGGGGCAGTTTGGTGGTGGTTGTACATGATTTGAGGTACCCATTCTACAAATAATTGTTTCGCGATGTTTTGACTCTCTTTAAGGTTTAGCATGAAAAAATCACGGTTATTATCATGTCCCGCATACTTTTGATACAGTTTAGGAATATAACTGGTTGATCTTTTTAATGGATCTGACTCGCGCATATACCAATCGCCTACCAATTCATGTCCGTCAGGATTAGCATGGGTAAGTAGTATGATGGATTGATCTAGAATTCTTTGGGTTTCCTCGTTGTTAGAACTCGCTAATAAATAAGCCGTTTGAATCAGTTGATGAGTAGCTACTACTTCATTGGAGTGTAATCCACCGTCAATCCACACGACCGATTTTCCTTCTTTTGCTAATTTACGCGCTTCCACCTCTGGTAGGTTCGCTTGCGCCATTGTCCTGGAGATGGTTTGGAAACGATCGATATTTCTTAAGTTCTCCGGTGAGCTGATGATCAACATGAGTTGATCGCGGCCTTCCTCGGTTTTTCCAATGACTTGAAGTTTGACACGGTCAGATTGTTTGGCGAGCTTATGGAAGTATGCCTCTGTCTGTGTATAGTTTGCCAATTGGTAATCATCACCAATATTAAAACCAAAATGTTCTTTGGGGCTGCTTATCTGTTGAGCCTGAAGCGGATGAAAGGAAATCCATGCTAGGGCCAACAACCAATAAGGCTTTCGAAATTTTATCATAATCTAATTGGGTTAAAATGATTGACCTAAAGATAGAAAAGGATAAGGAAAGACAAGGCTAAAGTGTTGGTAAAAAACAATTTTCACGATAATATTACAGAACGATTCTAGGGATTGCTTTGTTCTTAGTGCAAACTGTTTCGTGCTTAATAAAAATATTCTACATTGCTAAGCTGTTCTGTCTTAAAACAATAGCGATTATTTTTGTTAGAGCCATTTGTAATTTTGTATATTTGGGTTTGATGATATTTTAACAATATGATATTAGTTGCAGATAGTGGTTCATCAAGATCAGACTGGATGCTCCAGCTTCCAGATAGTAAACCATTAAGTTTCAGTACCAAAGGCCTCAATCCGTTTTTTGTAAGTGAAAAAGAAATTACCAATACCATGTCTGATGTTCAGGAAATTATTCCATACATCAATGAGATACATGAGGTGTATTTTTTTGGAGCTGGGTGTTCCACCCCCGATCGTCGGGAGTTGGTATCTAATGCCTTATCCGAAATATTTCCGAGTTCCTATATTTCCGTGGAGAGCGATATTTTAGGTTCAGCCTATGCTACCTTTGGAGAAAGCAAAGGATTGATATGTAATCTGGGTACTGGCTCCGATATAAGCTTTTTTGATGGTGAAGTTCTAGCGCCGAGTGTGCACGGCAATGGCTATGTGCTAGGGGATGAGGGTTCTGGTGCATGGTTCGGGAAACAATTGATTACAGATTATCTGTATGAGACTATGCCTCGTGATTTAATGCGTGTATTCAAAGAAGCCCATCACATCACCAAGGACATTATCATTAAGAATGTTTATCAACGCGACCGTCCAAATGCTTATTTAGCAAGTTTCGCCAAGTTTATGGGCGATAATCGTGCGCATCCTTATATCGATAATTTACTGCGTAATGGTTTTGATGAATTCGTTCGTACCAATATAATGACCTATCCGGAATTCTGGGAACATGAAGTGCACTTTGTAGGACAGATTGCTTATCATTTTGACTTGCATCTACGTGAGGTGTGTTCACTTCATGGCGTCAAAATTGGCACGATATTGAAGAATCCTATAGAAGAGATTTTCCACTTTGTGGTGAATCGTGAATTGAACGTTGAAATTTAAAAATAATAGAAAACATGATGTATTCATTGATTATGGTATTTACCCTGTTGTTTCAACAGCCTACGGTATATGATTATAGCTTTAAAACGCTAGATGGAAAAAAGGTTTCCCTTTCCGAATTTAAAGGAAGACCGATGCTGATCGTTAATACAGCTTCAAAATGTGGCTTTACACCACAGTATAAAGAATTGCAAGAATTGCATAAGAAATACGGTGATAAACTAGTGGTTATCGGCTTCCCATCAGACAACTTCAAGAATCAAGAATTTGGAAGTAGTGAGGAAATTGCTGAATTCTGTGAAAAGAATTATGGTGTGACATTCCTATTGTCAGACAAAGTTGATGTAACAGGAGAAAAGATGGATCCACTTTTCAAGTACTTAACTACTGCTGAGAATCCTGATTTTACAGGTGCCATCAACTGGAACTTCGAGAAATTCCTAATTGGTAAAGATGGTAAATTAGCACACCGCTATCGTTCGAAAGTTACACCAATGGATCAGTCCATTATTAAGAATTTATAATTCATAAGAATTGAAAAAAGCATCTGAAAAGATGCTTTTTTTATGCCATATAATTTTTGGTAAATATCAATTTTATGCCTTACAGAAGCTGATTGGCTGTTCTTGTGATCTGTTTAATCAAAGTCGTTAAATGACTGTTTTGGAGGTCAGCGGAATAACACAGATAGACTTTGCTAAACATTTGCAGGTTTTTCCTGCTTGGACTGAATAGGCTTAAGTCCTTCCGGTTTATGCACATGCTTTTTGGAGCGATGGCTAATCCCAAACCTAAACTTACTAATTCTAATATCGCATTCATATTATTGCATTGATGTCGGAAGCTTGGCTCTATTCCCAGTTGCTGGCAGTAGTCCAGCGTTTCTTGGTAATATTGCGGGGCATACTGTGGATTGAAGGATATGAAATTCAATTGTTTCATGCTTTCATTCCAATTTCTGATACCTGCAGGCCCAACCAGGCAAAGTTCCTCTTGATACAGCAAAGTTTGATTGATTCCCGAAGGGATGTTGTCCGTGCGAATAATGGCTAAATCTAATTTTCCTTCTTGGATTGCTGATAACTGTTTGATGCTCGAAGCTTCAAATAAGTTGATCTGTAAAGCAGGGTAGCTTGTTTTCAATTCTTCAAGAATTCGAGCAATTAATATTTTAGAGGTGGAGCTGATAAAACCAAGTTTTATCTCACCTGATAATTGATCATGGATTAATTTTGTGTTATTTTTTACCTGTGCTAATTGCTGCAATAGGCTTGCTGTCTGTGTGTATAAATATCTACCTGCATCTGTTAGTGCCACTTTTTTGTTCGTTCGGTTAAAAAGACTGACACCTAATTCGAGTTCCAATTCCTTAATCTGCCTACTCAATGGTGGTTGGGAGATAAATAAGCGTTTTGCTGCATTGCCAAAGTGCAATTCTTCGGCTAAAACTTGAAAGTATTGAATGTGTCTAAGCTCCATGATACCTTTTTGGTATTGATTTATGATAAAAATAGTATTTTTTAGGTATTGATAGGACAATTATCTTTGAGAATATAAACTTTAGGGTATGAATAAATCGAGTATTAAAGAAATTGAACAGCGTTTTGATGCTGATGTGGAGCGTTTTTCCAATTTAGAAAGCAGTCAAGCCAATACGATTGATGCGGTGTTGAACATGGAGTTAATAACGGATGGTATTCAACGTTTGTATCCGAATTTGGAAAACCTGTTGGATATTGGATGTGGTGCCGGAAATTATGCGGTTAAAACCATTATGAAGACACATAATCAGGTTAATGTGGATTTGGTTGATTTGAGTCAGCCCATGCTGGATCGAGCAAAGCAAAGGGTTGAGGAAGTGAGTAATGGACGCGTTGAAGTCTTTAAGGGAGATTTTAGAACTGTTTTTTTGGAAGAGAATAAATACGATGTCATTATCGCTACGGCTGTTTTACATCATTTGAGAGAAGATGCAGATTGGGAAAAATCCTTAAAGAAAATATACAGTCTGCTGAAACCTGGTGGGAGTCTATGGGTTTTTGATTTGGTGGAACAGAATAGTCCTGCTCTGCAAGAATTCATGTACAAGGAGCGATATGGAGATTTCTTGGTTGAATTGAAAGATAAAGCTTATCAGGAGCATGTATTTGCTTATATCGAGAAAGAGGATTCGCCTAGACCTTTACTTTTTCAATTGAAGATGATGGAACAAGTGGGATTTAAAGATTTAGATATTCTGCACAAGAATCTATGCTTTAGTTCTTTTTTGGGATTTAAATAGGATAGGGGAGTTTAAATTAACAGGGGTCCTCAGTATCCAATTCAAAGTAGCAGCTACGGCATCTTGGTTCGTAGCTTTCTTTTTCACCTAGCAATACACGCGCATCACTTTGTTGGGTTCGGTAAGAATAATTTGCAGGAGCCCCACATTGCACACAAACGGCATGTACTTTAGTGACTTCCTCCGCAATCGCCATTAGGCTTGGAATAGGGCCAAATGGTTTGCCTAGATAATCCATGTCCAATCCAGCAACGATAACCCGAATACCGCGATTTGCTAATTGAATGCAAACATCGGGAAGCTCCTCATCAAAGAATTGAGCTTCATCGATACCAACTACTTTAGTTTCTGAACTCAGCAAGAGAATAGCTGAAGAATGGGCAACTGGAGTAGAAGGAATGGAATTGCTATCGTGGGATACGACCTCGTTTAATCCATAGCGGATATCCACCTCAGGCTTGAAAATCTCTACTGGTAACTTCGCAAATTGAGCACGCTTCATCCGACGGATAAGTTCTTCCGTTTTACCCGAAAACATTGATCCACAAATAACTTCAATGCTCCCGATACTATCGCGACGACGATTAAAATTATGTTCTGAAAACAACATCATGATGATTGCTCGTATTTATAAAATTAAAGGATATTTTTAGCTGAAGAAACCTGAATTTCTTCGGTCTATTCGCTTACGAATATCAGAATTAAATCTTATTTTTGAAGGAGAGGCTATAAATAAAAACCTAAACTAAGTAAGAGTCAGTTTGTTTAATTTTTATAAGTTGCCAAAAAACGGATAGCAAAAATTAGAATCAATACACAAGACTATGTCATATACAAATCAGGATATTTTAGGAAGAATTGGAGATTTATTAGTTGATTTAAACGAGCGATATGCAGCTTTAAATTCAGATGACTTGGGCAAAAATCGTTTGGAATTACTGATGCTTAGTGCGAAAGCTAAGTATTTAGCAGAGCATCTGACGATTTTAGCACATGAGCAAGCGGATCCTAATCAGCCTGCGAAATCTGTTGTTTCGGAAGAATCTATTTTCACTCCTCCGGTTGAGGTTTCTGCTCAAGAAGCGGATAACCAACCTGTAGAAGAGGAAATCCAAGAAGTAGAGCCTGTAGAAGAGGAAGAGTCTTCGGTAGAAGAATATCATGAAGAGATTCCATTCACAAGTCAATTTGGTGCAGAAAGCAACAAACAGGATGAGGAAGTAAGAAAAGAGGAGCAAGAAGAGGTGGAGAATACAACGGAAGCGGATAAAGAGGAGATAGAAGAAGCAACGACATCCATTACGGATTCTTTACCAGAACCGGAACCTGATGTAGAAGAATATAAAGAAGAAGAGAAACACGATCAAGAGGTTGCTGAGGAAGAAGCTTCAGAGATTGAGCATTACGAGGAGGAAAAGGAAACGGAGCAAACGGATGATACAGAAGAAAAAAATGCTCCTGTTTCTGAAGAACCTGCTAGCTATCAATCACAATCGAGTCCGGTACACACACCTGAGTCGAATTATACATCGGTAAAGCCTGCCTACGAACAAGAGGCTAAAGAAGAGGCAAAACCTGTTGAAAAGGCAGAGCCAATCGCAACAGAACCAGTTGTTAATGAGGTTCGAATCGAGGAGAAAGAAGTGCGAATTGAAGAGCCTACTAAACCTGAAGCTACGCTAAATGATTTGGCGAAAGAGGCAGAGGCTAAACCAAACCGTCCATTGACCTTAAATGAGCTGATTCAGCAACAGAAAAGAGCTGGGATGACCCATGCGCAGCAATTCAACACATCGTCCAGTAGAAGCTCGGAAACCATAGTAGATTTGAAGACTGCAGTTAGCTTGAATGATAAATTGCTTTTTATAAAAGATCTTTTTAATGGCTATAGCTTAGCCTACAGCGAAGCCATCGAATTATTGAATAGATTTGACAATTTCGCCGAAGCAGACGCCTTCCTGCAATCAAACTACGCCCTTAAAAACAATTGGGCCACTAAACCTCAGACAGTCGATAAATTGTATGAGCTGTTGAGGAAGAAGTTTGGGTAGGTGAGACCGCTGCGCTGTTAGACATGAGATATGAGACCGCTTCGCTGTTAGATATGAAATATGAGATTGTGGAGCTGTCAGATATACGTGATTGAAGTCATTTAGAGCATAAAATGATAAAGAAGAAAGGAACAATGATATCGTTGTTCCTTTCTTCTTTTTATAATAAATGGAAGCAAATTATGCTATCCTTTTAACGGTAAAGTTTAAAGTTTGTTCGGCTAGCCTCACAATGACCCAATTTTGTGGGGAGAGAATGAGACTCTTCGCTTTGCTCTGAGTTGTAAATGCAATACTGTTTCTGAATAGATTTTGATCTGACAGTCTAATATCTGTTGTCTGACGTCTGTTGTCTTATAAAGAGAACTTAACCCAGCTATTTCCTTCGTGTCCATAGATGAAATACTTGGACTGTACGATTTCGGCAAGGATTTCGATGTCTTGTAGGTAATCGGATTTTACAGTTCCGAAGTTTGCTTTATTGATGATATAGATTTGGTTGTCTTTTACGGCTTTGATTTCTGCGTATTGTGTTTCCAGAAGTTGTGGAAGTTTACTGAAGAAATCTGGTGCGTCGTGAATAAAGATAAGGAAATCGGCTTCGTTTAAGTCTTGGTTGCTGGCAAGTAATTTACCCCCTGCTACTTGCATGATTTCCTCAAGGTAATCCTGGTCAATAACACTGCTGTTTAAATGTTGGATAAGGACATTTGGACGGCTTTCCATTGGGATGAACTTCAGCTTGTGGATGAGGATGTTGATTTCTTCTTCCAATGTTTCAAAAGCTTGAGGATTGCGTCCTTCCAATTCGTTGGCTATTTCCGTATAATGTTTTAGTTGATCCATTTGTATGAATAATTGTAGCTGCAAAGGTAATCAAGCTGCTTAAAAGAACCTACAAAGTTTGTCAAGATTAGTAAATAATTCGTATTTTGGAATGGTTAAAAACAAAGAGAATTATGTTTGATAAGTTATTTGAGGCGCAACAGAAAGCGAAAGAAATTAAGGATAGATTGGATCATGTTTCGGTGTCAGGAGAGGCTGAAGGTGGAAAGATCCGTGTTATTGCAACAGCAAATAAAGAAATTAGAGAGGTTAAGATTGATCCGGAATTTTTAGCTGAAGCGGATAGAGAGGAATTGGAAGAGCTATTGATCGTAGCGATAAATAAAGCGATTAGCCAGGCTGAGAACATCTCACAAACAGAGATGCAAGCTGCTTCACAAGATTTACTTGGTGGCTTTGGCGGATTAGGAAATTTATTCGGTAATAAATAAGCAAATCATGAAATATACTTATTACGGACATTCGTGTTTTGAATTCGATTTCAATGGCTCAAAAGTATTGTTGGATCCATTTGTGACTTACAATCCACTTGCAAAATCACTTAAAGCTGAGGATTTAAGTCCTGATTATATCTTCTTAACACATGGACATGAGGACCATGTTGCTGATTTGGTAACGGCTCAAAAGAGTAAAGATGCAGTGGTTGTTAGTATTGTGGAGACTGCTGCTTGGGTTAGAAAACAAGGGATTGCTAAGGATAAGGTGATTGAGTTTAACTTAGGTGGTACAGTACATCTTCCTTTCGGTAAAGTGAAAATGGTATTTGCCGCACACTCCAATAGCACTCCTGATGGCCAATATGGTGGTTTTCCGGTAGGATATGTGTTCTTTGTGGATGGAAAGACCATTTACGTTTCGGGAGATACTGCCCTTACCATGGAAATGAAATTGTTGGAGCGTTTTAATATTGATTATGCATTCTTACCAATCGGTGGTCACTATACCATGGACGCTGAAGATGCAGTAATAGCAGCACAATTTGTGAAATGCCAAAATATCATTGGTACACACTTTGACTCTTTCCCACCTATTAAAATTGATCATGACGCTACAGAAAAGTTATTCAGCGAAGCTGATTTGACATTGACTTTGCCGGTGATTGGCGAGACTTATTCATTGTAGGTGAGACCGCTTCGCTGTTAGATATGAGATATGAGACCGCTTCGCTGTTA
The DNA here is from genome assembly GCF_051951495.1 of Sphingobacterium lactis. Lineage (GTDB taxonomy): Bacteria > Bacteroidota > Bacteroidia > Sphingobacteriales > Sphingobacteriaceae > Sphingobacterium > Sphingobacterium lactis_A. Next base: position 140,820 of record NZ_JBNHAS010000004.1, read on the forward strand.
GATAGTGAATTGTTGATATTATCGATTATTTAGGTAGTAAGGTAGGTAGGGGCAGTACTGAGCGAGTTTGAGTGTGAGGGTGTATCCTCACCGAAAACGAGCGGAATGTCTGCCCGAAAAATTAATAGGAGACCGCTGCGCTATTAGAGGGGTGGAATTCAGGTCTTATAGCGTAAAAAATGATAAAAAGAAAGGAACAATGTTATGGTTGTTCCTTTCTTTATTTATAAATGGTAACAAATTATGCTATCCTTTTATTGGTATAGTTTAAAGTTTGTTCGGCAAGCCTCACAATGACAAGGCCTTGGGGTAGAGAATTGAGACTCTTCGCTTCGCTCTGAGTTGTAAGTAGCAAATATGTTTTCCCCGCCAATAGGTCTAATTACTAAATACTTACTACTAAATACTAAAAAAGGCCCTATATGGGGCCTTTTTTTTATTTTATGCAACGCTTTGTGCTCTATTGATGTGGAATTGAACCAGATCATCAATAGGTGAGCGAAGGATTTTTCCTACTTTCATGCCATACTGGGTAGCTTTTTCTTCCAATACATTACGGAAGTTGTAGCCTACTGAACCGATACAGTTAAATGTATAGGTTTGGTAGTCTGGGTATTTGCTAACCAAGTTGTTGAAGAATGCTTCGAAAGCATCATCAACGATTTTACGTGTATATTGAAGATTCACATTGTTGTCATATACAAACTTGCTGAAGCTAGCGCAGAAACGGTTAGCTAGTGGTTTTGTATATACATTATCCATAATCTCGTCTGGAGATAATTTATACGTTTCGTAGAATACATCAGCTACATCCTTAGGCATAAGACCACGGATGAAGTCTGTCAATAATTTCTTTCCGATATAACTTCCACTTCCTTCATCACCTAAGATATAAGCTGCAGAGTCAATGTTGTGGGTAATATCTTTACCATCATAAATACAGGTGTTTGTACCTGTTCCAAGGATTGCAGCAAATCCTGGATTATTTCCTAATAATGCGCGAGCAGCAGCTAATAAGTCGTGTCCAACTTCGACTTTTGCTTGTGGGAATACCACTTGGATAGCGTCTTCTACAATCTTTGCCTTCTCTTCATTGTGTACACCTGCACCATAATAATTTACCTCAGTGATCTTTTCGAATGGAATATCCTGTGGTAGTCCTTTTTTAAGGGATGCAACAATGTAATCGCTATCTACAAAGTATGGGTTGTAACCCTCGGTGTTGAAATAGATCTTTTTATTAGAATCATCTAACAAACACCAGTTTGTTTTTGTAGACCCTCCATCTGCAATTATTATCATTATTTAAAAGATTTAAATTTTATTAACTTGTTTGTTCGTTTTACAATGGTAATTTTTAAGTATTGACCCCAAAATAAGGGATTTATTGCTAAAAATAAGAATTTTTATGTGATATAATCAAAATAAAAGCTACCGAAAAATGGTATTATTACACACAAAAGCTCACAATCTTCTGATTGTGAGCTTCTTGTAAGGTTAAGAAATGTTTAACTACTTAGTGTATTTTTTACAATTAGTTGTCGCTTTAGTGTGCGCCCTCAGCTTCAATATCATCAATATTAATACCCTGTTTCGTTAAGAATTTACGAACCAAAATTGCAAAGATTATGATGTACACAAAGCCAATCACTGGAACGATATAAGAGTTGTGGATACCAATGATATCTGAAAGTTTTCCTTGTATTGGAGGGATGATACCACCACCTAAAATCATCATTACTAAAAATGCAGATCCTTGTTCAGTGTACTTGCCTAATCCTTGGATGGATAAACTGAAGATTGAACCCCACATAATGGAACATGCTAAACCGCCTGAAAGGAATGCATAAATCGCAACAGTTCCGCTGGATAATAAGCCCACAATCATAGCTAATAAACCAAAGGTCCCGAAGATAATAAGGGTGCGAACTGGTTTCTCTTTACTAATGAAGAAGGCAACAATTTGAATGGCCACACAGATGATATAGAAGTACAATACAGACATGTCAAAGCCTGCCATCGTATTGACACCTATAATGATACTGAAGGCTACAATTGGAACTATAATAGTTAACAATTGCTTTCTAGAACTTGTTAAATTAAATGCAGTGATTGCTCCAGCCCAACGCCCAATCATCATACCGCCCCAATACATACTAACATAAGGCGTGATCTGAGACGATTGTAAATTACCGAATTCCTCTAATGTCAACAATTCACCTAGGTTAGAACCTATTGCTACTTCAATGCCTACATAAACAAATAGAGCTAACATACCCAAGACCAACTGCGGGTATTTCATGGCTCCCCAACCTGCTGGATTCTTTTTAGCTGAACTGTATGAAAATAACAATCCGCCAACAACCACTACCAGAGCCCCTAGTAACCAAAACATACGACTTAGTTCAAGTTTATGTGATAAAGCCTTCAAATTCTCGGCTATGCTGATATCCGTATTGGTTTTTACTATTTCTTTTAACTTCTCTACTTCAAGAGCTGCATCAGAATTATAACTGGTGAATACCGGAATAAAAGCACATAATAAAAGCACAGTCATAATGATTAAGGTGGTTCTGGCTTTTTTTGCAGGCTCCATAGGTTCTAAGTTATAACCATCAGGAACTTTCTTGGAAAAGTAAAATAGGGCAGAGGCTAATAAGAACAATAGACCAACACCTACATAGAGGTAAACTACTTTATTTAAAGGTAGGTTAGCTATCTGATCATCGGAGATGGTTTCGAAGGTCCCAAATAAGGCAAATCCAATGATTAAGGGTCCAATAGTCGTTCCTAAGGAGTTAATACCGCCACCAAGGTTTACACGGGAGGCACCAGTTTTAGGGTCTCCTAATAGCACCGCAAAGGGGTTTGCAGCAGTTTGTTGTAATGAAAAACCTAAGGCTACGATAAATAATCCAATTAACATCCCAAGGTAGATATTCACCTCCACGGCTACAATCATGGCTGCAGCACCTAGCGCGGAGAATAATAAACCATAAACAATACTTCGTTTATATCCCCACTTGCCGACAAGATCTTTTCCGGAGATTGTACCAAAGATAAATAGCAGAAGTGCTCCAATGTAATAGGCTGTATAGAAAGCAAAGTCAATTAATTGGGATTGAAATTGATCTAGATGGAAATAATTTTTACAGAAAGGAATAAAGACACTGTTACCAGCGGCGATAAATCCCCAGAAAAAGAACACCACAATGAGGGTGTACAGTGCGGGGTAATTGGTGTTTGTCTGTTGGTTATTCATATGAATCTTAGCTGATTTATAATTTTAAAGACACAAATAAAGAATTTTTTTTTGATTTATCTTATAAATTAACAGAGTGCTAAAACAATTTACTAAGTTTGTCTGTCCTTTGGATAGTGAGGAATTGAAAAAAAATTACTATTTTTCTTTTGAAATTACATTTCTTCTTTTTTTCTTTGTGGCGGTTCTAAAAATTGTCTTTCAGTAAGGTATATGGAAAATCTGTTAAAGAAAAGATTTTGATTTACCTGAATCCCATCTTACATTCAAGAAGTTTTGAGAAATACAATTTCATATAAAAATAAAAAATCCTATAAATCATAGAATAAATTAATGGATATTAATGAATTGAATACGAAACTCGTGTCTGAATTGCGCGAGATCGCTAAAGTTCTTGGTATCAGTGATGCCGAAAAGCTTAGAAAGCAAGAGTTAATAGATCGTATTACTGTTATAGCCCAAGAGGCACAACAAGCTCGTTCAGAAGAAGCGCCAGCTACCGAGACAGATGAGTTTGGAGGTGCAGATCGTCCGCGCAAGCGCGTACGTACGGTCAAGGTTGCTGAACCTGTTGCAGTAGGTCGTAAAAAATCTTCAGAAGAAGAACAACCCAAAATTGATTTCCCTAGTGCGCCCTCCGAACCTGAACAAGTAGAAACTCCAAGACCATCCACTCCACCTGAACCAGCAGCAAAATCAAATGCTACTGACTTTGATAATGTTATTGTCAATGAAGGTGTATTGGAGATCATGTCTGATGGATATGGATTCCTTCGTTCTTCGGATTATAATTACTTGACTTCTCCAGACGATATATATGTATCGCAATCGCAGATTAAATTATTCGGTCTTAAGACTGGTGATAATGTGCGTGGATGTATTCGCCCTCCAAAAGAAGGTGAGAAATATTTCCCATTAGTTCGTGTAGAAGCGATTAATGGTCAAGATCCTGCAGAGGTTAGAGACCGTGTACCATTTGATTATTTAACGCCATTATTCCCAGATGAGAAACTAAATCTTGACTTAGGTCCAGGTAATTACTCAACTAGAATCATGGATTTGTTTACACCAATTGGTAAAGGTCAGCGTGGATTGATCGTAGCTCAACCGAAAACAGGTAAAACCAACTTGTTGAAAGAAGTAGCTAACGCGATTGCTAAGAATCACCCGGAAGTTTATTTGATTATCTTATTAATCGATGAGCGTCCAGAGGAGGTAACTGATATGGCACGTAGCGTACGCGCAGAAGTAGTTTCATCTACATTTGATGAGCCTGCTGATCGTCACGTAAAGATTGCTAATATCGTGTTGGAAAAAGCAAAACGTATGGTAGAGTGTGGACACGATGTGGTTATTCTATTGGATTCCATTACACGTCTTGCACGTGCCTATAACACCGTAGCTCCAGCATCTGGAAAGATTCTCTCCGGTGGTGTGGATGCGAATGCTTTACACAAACCTAAGCGCTTCTTTGGTGCTGCCCGTAACATTGAAAACGGTGGTTCACTTACTATTTTAGCTACTGCCTTGACCGAGACAGGTTCTAAAATGGATGAGGTAATCTTCGAGGAATTCAAAGGTACTGGTAACATGGAATTGCAGTTGGATCGTAAGTTGTCTAACAAACGTATCTTCCCTGCAATTGACTTAACAGCATCCAGCACGCGTCGTGATGACCTATTGGTTGATCGTGAAGAAATGCAGCGTATGTGGGTATTAAGAAACCATTTAGCGGATATGAATTCTCAAGAAGCAATGGAATTCTTATTGACTCAAATGCGCGGTACGAAGTCCAATTCCGAATTTTTAATTAGTATGAATGGCTAAAATGCCATGATTAATTGATATTTTTGAGCCATCTTTGTTAAGAAGATGGCTTTTTTTTATTTATGAAGAAATACATTCCAAATACCATAACCTCCCTCAATCTTTTTTCCGGATGTATCGGTGTGATCATGGCTTTGCGTGGGGAGTTTAACTATGCTTTTTACTGTGTTCTTGCATCCGGGATATTCGACTTCTTTGATGGGATGTCGGCCAGAGCTTTACACGTAAAATCATTGATTGGAAAGGAATTGGATTCTTTAGCCGATGTGATAAGCTTTGGTTTCTTACCAGGTACGATTATCTATATGTTATTAAAAGAATCAACCACGAATGAATACATACCTTATTTAGCTTATATCCTGACGGTATTTTCCGCTTTACGATTAGCTAAATTCAATATCGATACCAGACAAACAACAGACTTTATCGGTGTGAACACACCTATGAATACCTTTGTTATTATTTCACTTCCATTTATTTCTCAGCAGTTTCCTGCAATCATCAATACCTATGGGTTACTGCTAATTACGATCGTGTCCAGCTTATTACTAGTATCTGAGATTAAGCTGTTCTCTATGAAATTAAGTTCCTTGAAATGGGCAGTCAATAAGTATAAATACCTGTTCCTGTTAACAAGTGTTATCTTATTGATATTCTTGAAATTTTTAGCTCTTCCGATTATTCTGGTACTCTATATTATCTTTTCTTACATCCATTTTTCTTCCGAAAAGTCGCTGGATAATCAAGACAAAGTAGAGGCATAATCTTCCAGTTCTTCCATTGCTAGGGTAAAATCTTGTTCTAGTTTGGTGAAAATCTGCTGGATGTCTGAGAATGCTGCGTTTGCTGCTGCTTGTGATTCTAGTTCCTGGAATTGTAGTCTGATGTTGCTGGCGCCAATATATTCCATAGTTGGCTTAATGTGATGTGCTTTACTTTTGATTTCTGTGTAATCTACCTTCCCTATGGCTTGTTTTAACTCTTGGAAATCTTCCTTTCCTTGTCCTAAAAACATACCGATCATTTGCTTAACTACATCAACATTGTTCATCATGTTTGACATGATGAATTCGGGATTAATGATCTTGTAATTCATTATGATTTTAAAATATTCACTAACAATTGGTCTTTTGACCCCAATAATAAGTCTTTGTTTGATTTCTTTAAAACCGGATGTATATATTGTGGCGAAATTTCGACTAATGGAACTAGGGTAAAGTTGCGTTGATGTAAAAATGGATGTGGTATCTTCAAATTCTCAGAATCAATAATTTCCTCATTATAGTATAGCATATCGATGTCAATGACTCGAGAACCCCATTTCTTAAAACGGATTCTCCCTAAATCATTCTCTATACTTAAGGCAATCTGTAAAAATTCCTCTGCAGAAAGCTCGCTTTCCACCAATAACACTTGATTTAAAAAAATGGGCTGGTCTTCTACACCCCAAGCCTCAGATTCATAGATGCTGGATGCTTGCTCGATATGTCCTAATTTTTGACTTATCTGTTCGCGTGCCTGTGCGAGTTGATTTAATGGATCGCCAATATTAGCACCTAACAAAACGTAAACCTGATTCATTTGTTTAATATAAGAATTGTTAATAGGATAATTCAAATAATAACTTATTTTTACGACAGCGACAAAAAATTATCGATGAAAGCATTTTTTAAATACGTATTAGCGACTATTACAGGGATATTGATTTTCAGTGTCTTGATGTTCTTTATTATGATTGGTATTATTGGAGCCATGGTGAGTTCCGTAGGCAGTAAATCTGAAACCGTTACACCTAGTAACGCGGTATTACTGATTAACCTTGATCATACCATTACCGAAAAAACAGAGCCTAACCCCTTTGAGAATTTAGATCTACCCGGTTACACTGGTGCCCGTAGTCTTGGTTTGAATGATATGGTTTCTCGTATTAAAGCTGCTAAAGATGATGGTAATATTAAAGGTATTTATTTAAATGTATCAGGGGTAAATGCAGGATTCTCAACTGCAAAAGCAATTCGCGAAGCTATTTTAGATTTCAAAACTTCAGGAAAGTTTGTTGTAGCTTTCTCCGATGTCATGAGTCAAAAAGGCTATTATATCAATAGCGCTGCTGATGAGATTTATCTGAATCCACAAGGAAGTCTAGATTTCCGTGGATTAGCTACTTCCGTGATGTTCTTCAAAGAAGCTATGGATAAATTAGGTGTTGATATGCAAATCCTGAAGGTTGGCACCTATAAGAGTGCTGTCGAGCCATTTATGATGAATAGCATGAGTGAAGCGAATAAGGAACAAGTAAATTCCTATTTGGGTAGTATATATGATACTTTTCTTTCTGATATTTCAGCAAGCAAAAAATTATCTGTTGACAGTCTTCGTGGGATAGCGAATGGCTATTTAATTCGTGAACCAGAGGATGCAAAGAAATATGGATTTGTAAACAACCTATTATATAAGGATGAGGTTTTCGCAAAGATCCGTACAAAACTTGGTATTGATGAGAAGAAGGATATTCCTTATGTATCGATCTTAGACTATACAAATAAGCCTAGTGCTGGAGAAGCAGGAGGTGATCGTGTAGCTGTATTGTATGCATACGGTGAGATTATTGATGGCGAGGGAATGGATGGTCAGATTGGTGGTGATAAAATTTCGCGTGAGCTCCGTCAATTACGTCTAGACGATAAGGTTAAGGCGGTTGTGTTGCGTGTTAACTCTCCAGGAGGTTCTGCTTTGGCATCCGAAAATATCTGGCGTGAGGTTGATCTTACGAAAAAGGTGAAGCCAGTTGTTGTTTCCATGGGCGATTATGCTGCTTCTGGAGGCTATTATATCTCTGCTGCCGCAGATTCAATCTTCGCTGATCCTACTACCTTAACAGGTTCTATTGGTGTATTCGGTATGATTCCTAATTTCCAAAAGCTCTTTAATGAGAAGCTTGGGGTTCATTTTGATGCGGTTAAAACAGCTAAATTTGCGGATATGGACGTAGATATGGATCGTCCACTGACCGAAGAAGAGAAGACCATTATACAAGGTGGTGTCAATAAAATCTACCAAGTGTTCATGAAGCGTGTTGCTGATGGTCGTAAATTGGATGTTGCCTATGTAGATAGCATTGGTCAGGGTCGTGTGTGGACCGGTAAACAAGCTGTAGATTTGAAATTGGTTGACCGTATAGCGACTTTAGATGAGGCTGTCAAGGCCGCAGCTAAGAAAGCGAAATTAGATAATTATCGTGTTTCTGAATACCCTCGAATGAAAGATCCATTCTCAAGTATTCTTTCCACTTCAAAAGAGAAGATCAAAATGTGGATGCTAGAGGACGAACTAGGAGACTATGTCAAGTATTATAGTGAATTGAAAAAAGTAAGTAAACAAAGCGGGATTCAAGCGAGGATACCGTATTTAGTTGAAATATATTAAACATAAAAAGGCGCTGATTCGAGTTTTGAGATCAGCGCCTTTTTTATATCTTTAGACACGTAAAATCAACCGGAAATAAAACATAAGATGAAAACTATCGACGATTTAAATTTTAATGGAAAAAAAGCATTGATCAGAGTTGATTTCAATGTACCCCTAGACGAGAACTTCCAAATTACAGATGATAATAGAATTCAAGGCGCATTACCAACGATCAAAAAGATCTTGAACGATGGCGGTTCTGTTATTTTGATGTCGCATTTGGGTAGACCAAAAGAAGGTCCTACGGATAAATTTTCGCTTAAACATATTGTAAAGCATTTATCTGAAGTTTTGGGTGTAGAGGTACAATTTGCTAATGATTGCATTGGTGAAGAAGCTAAGGAAAAAGCAGCAGCCTTGAAACCAGGGGAAGTGCTCTTATTGGAAAACTTACGCTTCTATAAAGAAGAAGAGAAAGGTGATAAAGATTTCGCTAAGAAATTGGCGGATTTAGGAGATGTTTATGTGAATGATGCCTTTGGAACAGCACACCGTGCGCATGCTTCAACGGCTATTATCGCAGAAAACTTCCCGAATAATAAATACTTTGGATACTTGATGGCAAAGGAAATTGCCAATGCAGAGAAAGTGATGAACCATCCGGAGCGTCCTTTTACCGCTATTATGGGTGGTGCGAAAGTATCTGATAAATTGGAGTTGATCGAGGCTTTATTGGATAAAGTAGATAACCTAATCATTGGTGGAGGTATGGCTTATACCTTCATTAAAGCACGTGGTGGTGAGATTGGTAAATCTCTTGTCGAATTAGATAAATTGGATCTAGCGAATGATTTGGTGAAGAAAGCTGAAGAGAAAGGGGTGAACTTGGTATTGCCTACAGATGCTCAAATTGCAGATCGTTTTGCTAACGATGCGAATGTATATGACGGTCCGAATGATGAAATCCCTGCGGACATGCAAGGTTTAGATATCGGAAAGGAATCGTCTGAGCATTTCCACGATGTAATTATGGCTTCAAATACCTTATTATGGAATGGTCCAATGGGTGTGTTTGAAATGGAAACCTTTGAAAAAGGTACTCGCGCAGTAGCAAATGCTGTTGTTGCAGCTACTGAAAGAGGTGCATTCTCCTTGATTGGGGGAGGTGATTCTGCAGCGGCAATCTCTAAATTTGGAATGACTGAACATGTAAGCTATGTAAGTACCGGTGGTGGTGCTTTATTGGAATACATGGAAGGAAAAACACTTCCAGGGGTAGCTGCTATTCTTGATTAATTCAGATTATAAGCATATTAAAAAAGCCGCAGTGATTGTTTCACTGCGGCTTTTTTAATATCAAGAAACCATCTTTCAGAAGCTTTTTCTTGTTCTGAGTCTTCCTTTCCTTGATCTCCGATTTCCCATCATAGTCTTAATAACTATAATTGAAACTAAAGCTAGGCACTACTTTTCCTCGTGCACTCGGATGATTGATGTAGCTTAATTTCGATCCGAAGCCAAAATCTGGTAGTTTATATCGTAATAAATTGAAGTCTACGGACAGTCCTACGCCATAAGAAGCAGGCGCTAGATTGTTCTTTCCAACGTTTTGATGATCACTAAATAGATAACCATGAAGACGTTTTACATAAGCTAAGGGACCAATAGACCAGTCTGGATAAGCAATAGGGAAACGGTAGTTTAAGAGCAAAGTATTATCTACTTTTTCCGACTTAAAATGTGCCCATCCACCAACCATGGGAAGTTCATTGGATGCTAAGTATCGACCGTCTCCATGTTGCCAGGAGAACCTCGCCTGAAAGGCGTGGTTAGCATAGAATCCTGGGAAATAGAAGTTACTTCTTAAGCTGAAATATTGCCCATTCATGTTGTTGCTAAATGGTACATGACGGTAAATAAAGCTGATGTTTTGTCCCCATCGTGGTACCAGATCCATGGTACTACGGCGCTGATTTCTGTTGAAATATACCTGGTAATTGAGAGGGAAAGCTATCTCATATTGAAAGCTTCGAATGGTATTTAAGCTTAAATCATAACGTTTTTGGTAAGAAGTACCGAAGTTTAGACCATAGCTATACAGGTCTTTCCCGCGGTATTTTTGAAAAGGAAGCTGTAAATCTAAGGTGTAAACATGCTCTCTGTAGTCAAAATTTACAGTCTCATTTGGCTTATTTGCTACCTTTGCTTGGCCTATCATGCCTCTGTTTTTATAGGCAAATGTCAGTTTTGGGAAGTATCTCTGATAAGAAATCTCCGCTGAATAGGTGCTTTTTTCCCTTTCTAAATCATACTCATATCCTATTTTTATCTGGGAAGTATTGAGTAAATCATTCGCAATCCAGAAGATTCCAGGCTTATAATTATCGAAACTTTCGAAATTATTCGCACTAATACTAAGGCTATGGAAGTTCAAAAAGTGGCTCCAAGGACTATATTTTTTGCTGCTTAGTGCGATATTCTCAGTTGATTCAGGTAGAAAATAAGGCTCTTTTACCGTGCTATCAACCAGTGTTGGGACGTATTCTTGCAGCGAAATTCTTGATTTCTCTACCGTATTTAAGTCTAATTTTGCCATCTTATAGCCGTTAAATCGATAGCTGTTGTAGAGGATTTCGCCTTGATTTCCTATGCTCGGATTACGGAATCCAAGTTGAGATTGACTGATTTGATAGAGCTGATTGTCCGAATTATCCAGTAAAAATAGGTTGTCCGCATCCGTACTTTGCCCCTTGAATACGATGCCTTTTTCGCTGTAGACAGGTCGTTCCAATTCTTGATTTGACCAAGGAAGGAGCCATCGAGTAGCCTTTGTTTGTAGGTCAATTTCGATCAGATTATTGCCTTTTTCTCCAATAACGATGGCGGCTATTTTGGTGTGGTCTGCGTTTAAAGAAGGTTGTAATAGCTGTGATCCATCCGCTAAATTTATGATTTCACTAACTGATTTTGTGGAAATTTCGATTTTAACGAGGCTGGAGACATTATTTTCATTTACATGAACTGCATATACGTTTTGAGAATTTACGTCGATTATAGGGCTGTAAAATCGGCTGTTTTTGCTGAGGTCTTGGCTTTTTTTCGTCTTAAAATCAAAAATTCGGATAATATTATAGGTCTGTTTCCCAAATCGAGCATCTCTACGGATTTCGTCCCAAACTATATAATTGTTGTTAATATTAAAATAGGGTCTCAGCTGATAACCCAATTTTAGGATGCTTTTTTGCTTTTCACCATCCATTTCAACGATCTCATCTATCCTTTGCGGACTCTCTTTTAAGGCATAAATGAGGTTGGAAGCATTCGTTTGTGGTAAGAAATAGTTGGAGAAATAGCGGTCATTTTGGTTTGCTAATAGTTCTCCTTCTTGGTTTTTCCAACTCGTTTGCCATACCTTATTTAAGCTGTCCATACTATGCTGATGGAGCTGGCGACTATATAAACCGGTATGTTTTTTTAGTGCCAAATTGAAGTTGAAAGGTCTTAATAAATGACGGCTCATGTCCTTTAAGATTTGCTCTTTTACAGCTTCGCCTTTTGTGTTGTTTAGGTAGGCATTCATCACATATCCGGTCAAGTAATAGGAGGGGGTAATGTCTTTAAAAGAACCAATGATGTTCTTACTAAAGCTGTAATTTCTACCACTCAATAAGTTTGCCTTTAGAGGTGAAAACCAATCGTTCGACCGGCCTCTACCACCATTAGAAAATCGGGTTTCGATATCCACGGCGTCTCCCTCAAAGTACCAAGCCGGAAGGTGAATACCATATAAAGCCAAGGCAAGTTGTTCGAAAAAAGGGCCTTTGATTTTACCTGTCAATTTGTCAAACTGTGCTACATGTCGAAGCTCATGTTGAATCAGGTTGGTAAGCCAGGCAGTGTTGTCGGTAGCAGGTCCAGGGGTGCTATACAGTTCCACTTTTCGAGGAGCTAATTGAACGAATCCATTCTGTTCAATATGATTTTCTTGAAATATTATGGAGATTTTTTTTGGCTTGATCTTTAAATCCTTCGAGGCATTATCAAGCATGGTTTGTATTTGTTGGGCTAGGAGAGATGCACTACGCTCAAACTCCTGTGGGTAGATCAACTGAAAATTCGGACTGTTGATTTGTCTCCATTTCACCTTAGGAGAGGGTTGATCGTAGTCAAAAATCTGTGAAAATAAGTTTGATGTATTTATTGTTAATAATAATACAGTTAATATACTGATAAATATATTCTTATATTTCATAAATATGCTAAAAATAGGCTAATGCTAAATATATTAGTAAGAAATGCTAATATTGTATAGTTTAAAAGTTTATATAAGTGTGTGTAAACTATTGAATATAAGTATTTAAAGGTTAATTTTAAAATGGTTAATTTTTGGTGTTTTTTGATTAAAAATGACCTCTTTTTAAGTTTTTATAAGAACTGATTGTTGCTCTAAATCAAGCTCTGTAAATGTAGACTATTTCGAATTATTTACCAAATTTGTTGCTATTGGCCTGCTATTTTTTGGCTTTGGTGAAATTTATGATTTTAACTGACTCACATTTTTTAGTTCTAAGCTGTGAGTTTTGTAGTCGGTCAGATTCTGATTCCAATTTTTTATGTGCATATTTTTGCTTGAAAAAAATCACCTCATTTTGACGTTCAGGTTATCACTAATTTTTTAAGTGATATTTTATCAGACTACTTCTAAAATTTCATCTAATAAAATCTCCTATTGCTTACTGACATACTGACATGTTATTTTGAATAGTCTAGCTCCTGCTTTCCTGATATTGTCTACTATATTTTCTTACATAACTTCAAAAGTTTGTTTGTCAACTTAGGTTGTTGTCTGAAGATTTTGTGTGAATTGGATTTTGTTTTTAGGTGTGAATTGTTTTTCGATTCTGATTTTGTTTTACCATCTAAATGGGTTGATTCTCCTTAAGGGTATAGGATTTAATTTGACTGGAAATTTTGGTTCTAAGGCTAAGGTCTTCGGGTAGCATCAACAGGGATGAATTTAATGATTTGAGCTGTTCTAGTTTATTCGAATTGATCTTGATTAAGATCAATCAAAAAGTCTTTGAATTTTGGGTTTCATTAATAATGATGAGTCTGGTTTTTTGAAGGTACTGTCTTGGTTGATATTAAGCGCTGTCGATGCATGTATTTTGGGCTATGCTGTGGCTGTTATGCTTGGTCTTCCATCTCCAGTGTTTTGATGACTAAAGTCTAGATTAAAAGACACTATATCATTGATGGATTTTTCAAGTAAATTCAACTTGGTGAATTTGCATCTTCCATTTCAATCGATGTTATCATAAGGTTAAAATAATTTAAATAAGATTAAGTTGTGCTAATATATTGCATTTTAGTATTTGTTGTTCTTTATGAATGGTCTGTATTCTACTTTTTATTTTATGAAATGTATTATAATGTCAAATAAATTAACAAATAAATAAATATTACAGTTTTCATTTGTTTTTCTTTTCACCTCTTCTTTCTCGATTTTAACGTTTTTTGTTAGTGAAAAATAGCTTGATAATGATATGATTAAATCTGTTTTATGCTGCTTTTCTTTTCATCCTATTGGACGAGTTAAATTAGACTATTACTAATTAGTTTGTAATTCCTGTTGTTTTTCAATTAAAAAAAACGACTTTTGCACAAAGAATTTTTAGGGACCAATGTAGGATCATATAAATAAAGGAGGCGTATGGAAGAATTAGCAATGCTTGTTGCGCATGTCGAGCAATTGATAGAACGTGGTGATAGGGCCGAGCTTGCAGATTATTTGAATGAGTTAAACATTTCAGATGTAGAGGAGCTGATTGATGAGCTCCCGGAATATGGCCCCTTGTTTCTTGAGATACTAAGTATCAAGCGATCGGTAAACGTGTTTCGTATCTTGGACTTCCCAACCCAGGAACGTATTTTCAAAAAACTACCGAACTCAAAAATCAGAGAACTTCTTAATGAATTGCCACCGGATGACCGGACCTCATTTTTCAGTGAGCTCTCAGGTGATGTCGTAAAGCGTTTGATTATCCTCCTTACTCCTGAGGAACGTAAGGAAGCTCTTTCCCTATTGGGGTATCCTGAAGATTCCGTTGGACGTCTTATGACGCCTGACTACATCACAGTCAAAGAGCATTGGACGATGCCTCGAGTCCTGGATCACATCCGTCGCTATGGTAGTGCATCAGAAACCATCGACGTGTTATATGTCATTGATGCCGAAGGTAAGCTGATAGACGATATCCGGATCAAGGATGTCTTGGTTGCCGAAGAGGATAAAGTGGTTGCCGATCTTATCGATAACCGGTTGATATCTCTGAAGGCAAATGATCCGCAAGAAGAAGCAGTAACGATCTTCCGTATGAACAATCGTGTGGCACTTCCGGTAGTGGATGAAAAAGACATCATGTTAGGTATTGTGACGATCGATGATATCCTTTGGGTTGCTAATGAAGAGTACTCGGAGGATATGCAACGTATCGGGGGTACGGAAGCTTTAGATGAACCGTATCTGGATGTTTCCATATTTCACCTTGTGAAGAAAAGAGCAGGATGGCTTATCGTGCTATTTTTAGGCCAGCTGTTGACTTTTAATGTGCTTCAGCACTATGAGGATAGGATGAACATCATTCTTGTCCTCCTGATGCCTGTAATCATGTCTAGCGGTGGTAACTCCGGTTCCCAAGCATCCACGTTGATCATTCAGGCGATGGCCATGGGTGAGGTGACGCTTCGTGACTGGTGGTTTGTTATGCGAAGAGAAATAATATCTGGTTTACTATTGGGTGTTATCCTAGGGATATTAGGTTTCTTCCGCATCGCGGTTGATGAATTGATTTCCCACAAATATGGCGATATCTGGTACCTGTATTCCGCAGCCATTGGCTTGTCGCTAGTAGGGGTCGTGTTATGGGGTTCCTTAATTGGGTCGATGTTGCCGTTCATTCTGCGTCGCTTCGGGGCTGACCCAGCGAGTTCATCAGCACCATTCGTATCCACTATTGTCGATGTGACGGGGTTAATTATCTACTTTTCGTTCGCAACTTTAATCCTTCGAGACGTTCTGTTTTAATTATTCTGATTGGTTCTGAATGAATTGCAGAAAATCGAAAAAAAATATTTGCACTTGTCGGTGAAACTTCCGATAATTGCATCACTGAAACCGAAAGGGGTAGTGAAATTCCTGAATAGCTCAGTTGGTTAGAGCATCTGACTGTTAATCAGAGGGTCGCTGGTTCGAGCCCAGCTTCAGGAGCGAAAAAAGCTTGTCATTCGACAAGCTTTTTTTAGTATATAGTAATTAGTATTTAGTAGTTAGACCTAGGGTGGCTATTAGATTTTTAGATTATAGAGGGGTATTATTCCTAAAGCTCCTTTATTCCATAAAGAATTTCATGTGTTGTATCCTGTAGTTCAAATTTGTGTGGCCTTTCATTCCTTCTCAGGTATATTTAAGATTTTAACACATTCAGCATTCTCTTTTATTCGAAGAAAATAGACTGAGCTTTGCTTTGATGGTAATCAAGTAGCTCTTTTAAGATAGAGTTAGGGTATCAAAAACTAAATCCTAGTATTGAGTTAAAGTCATCCTATATCAACATTTCATAGACAACATATTACACGAAATCGTTATTGTGATTATAATTCGGAATGCCAATCTTTGTTAAAACCTCTGTTTATGATTTCCGTAGCTATTGTTGAAGATGAGAAGTTTTATAACAATACCCTGAAAAGGTTGTTGGATATCCACAAGGAGTTTGTTTGTATAGCGCAGCTCTACACAGGTTCAGATGCCTTGGTCCAACTGCCTTCGCTTCGTCCAGACGTGGTATTGATGGACTTGCATTTGCAAGACCATACGGGCAGTGCCATCATCAAGCAATTGAAGGATCAATTGCCAGAAACGAGTTTTGTTGTCATCACCAGTTTTGAGGATGATGAAAAAGTCTACGAATCTTTCCGTGCTGGTGCGGTTGGTTATTTGATAAAGGGGGAGAGCATGGAGAATATTGTCAAGGCAATTCATGATGCCTTCAATGGTGGAGTCCCTATGTCCAATGCCATTGCACAGAAAGTCGTGCGATTTTTCCGGGATCAAGAAACAAAGCCCAACAAGTCTATGGGTTTATCAAAGACCGAGCAACAGGTATTGGAGCTATTGGCGAAAGGGCAGCAATACAAGGAAATTGCCTATAGTAAAAATGTTTCCGTTGAAACCGTTAAGAAACATATTAGCAATATTTATCGGAAATTGGGGGTAGGTAATAAAGTTGAAGCTATTAACTTTTTGCGACAAAACAGTTAACTCCCAAATATGATCAATGAAACTTACTTCAGTTTACTGAATATCGGGTTTAACATTTGTTTTATCCTGTATTTGGTGTTCAAATATTTTTATGAGAAGCAAAGTCGATATTACCTGTTTTTGGCTTTATTGAGCCTGTCCTTCGCAGTTAACCTCATCCTCCGCTTAGAAGTGGTGAATGGCGATTTTACTTGGGTGCGAGTCTCCAGAAAGGCAGTAGTGCTGTTTTTTTATGTCTTTATGCTTTCTTTTTTAGATCTACGCTCGAGTAAACTTGTCCGTTATAGTCTGATTGGAGGGATAGTTTTTATTGGAATAGGTATAATATCCAGGTTGTTAATGTCCGAGAATCCCACTTTCACTTCTATTAATACCTGGTATAAATCCCTCTATACCGCTGTTGATCTTTTCCTAATTGTCGTTCTGCTATACCACATCAGTATGGATCGTCGAGGATATAACAAGTATATTTTTTGTGGATTATTGGCAGTAATCCTTTGCGCAGTGCTGATTTACTTTGGGGATAGCTGGTTTGGGCTCAATCGATATGTTTCGGGATTTATCATTTTTCAAGTTGAAATATTAGTCTGTTTTTGTTTTTTCTTTTTGGCCATTATCACCAAGGAGAATGAGCAAAAAAGAGAAAACGAGCGCTTGGAGAACTTGGTGAAAACGCAAAAGTTAGAAAAGGAAAAGTCATTGCATCGCGAGCGCGAGCGAATTGCCTTTGATATGCACGATGAACTGGGGGCAGGGATATCTGCCATTAAATTGCAATCAGAGATTCTGAAAAAGCAATTACCTCAAGAGCTGAATTCAGAAGAGATCGATAACCTGATTAAAATCTCCGAGCATATGAACCGTTCCATGCGCGAGATGCTTTGGTCTATTAATCCGGATAATGACAACCTCAAGAACTTTGAGGAGTATTGTATTCGATATGGCGAATCTTTTTTCGATTGCACTGATATTAGCTTTCAGTACCATTCCAATTTGGAAAATCCCGAGTCAAAACTACATGCAGAAGTTCGGTATAACCTGTTACTCATCCTTAAAGAGGCTTTTAACAATTGTGTGAAGCACAGTCAAGCAAGTGAGGTCAGCTTGACGATCAATGCCGATTCACAATTCATAAATATTGTCATTCAAGATAATGGAATTGGGCTTTTATCCGACAATAAGGACGGATATGGACTAAAGTCCATGCGCAAGCGTGTAGAGAAGCTGCGTGGAGAAATCGACTTCCAATCGGATGATAACGGAACGAAAATTACAGCCACTGTCTTTACCAATTTTTAATATTCTTTATATCCTCATTCCCCTTTTTCAGTATTGTTGACTTTATGACAAAAAAAATCTCAACTTTTAATTTTAATATCGTAATATTGCGATATATAATCTGGTATAATATCCATGGGAATTACTAAATCCGACATTTTTAATGCCAAGCAGAACCGATTGGCCAATTACTTTAAGGTATTGGGGCACCCTGCACGTTTAGCTATTTTGGAATACGTAGCCAAGCAAGAGGGTTGTATTTGCAATGATTTGGTCGATGAGCTGGGATTGGCTCAGGCTACCATCTCCCAACACTTGAAAGCTTTAAAAGAAAGTGGTATCATTCAAGGGACAATTGATGGGAAATCAGTGTGCTACTGCATTAATCAAGAAGTTTGGGGAAGTATTCAAGTAGAAATTAAAGACCTCTTCAAACAGGAGCTTAGCGTTAAGTCTTGTTGTTAAAAAATTTTTAACCCCATACATCGTAATATACCGATATGATTATTCCTAACATAAAAATGAACAGCTATGAAACTATCAGCTATTAAGGCATTATTGCCGACATTAGATCAATTAACATTTGTTGTAGAAGGTGGGGAGGAAGTCCCTGCTCATTTCCATGTAACAGAGGTTGGTCAAATCCAACGTGATTTCATCGACTGCGGAGGTGTTGTCCGTCATGAGAAGTTTGTAAACTTCCAACTTTGGTTCGCGAATGATACCGATCATCGTTTAGAACCCGGAAAACTATCCAAAATTATCACACTTTCTGAAGAACAATTGGGTTTACAGGATGCAGAGGTAGAAGTAGAGTACCAAGGGGCAACTATTGGTCGTTTTGATTTGGAATTTGATGCTACTAAATCCCTTTTCGTTCTTCGTAATAAACAGACAGCCTGTTTAGCAGAGGATGCATGTGGTATTCCAGCAGAAAAAATTAAAAAACCTTTGTCGAGTTTGAATGTCATTTCATGCGCGCCTGGATCAGGTTGTTGTTAATTTGAGGAATTAAGATGAATCTTACAGAACGAAAAGCGCATTGGGAAAAGATTTACCAGAGCAAGGCTTTGGAAGAAGTAAGCTGGTACCAACCCAATCCGGAAGCATCTTTGGCTTATATTCAATCTGCCAACTTGGATAAGGATGCGCAAATAATTGATGTTGGTGCGGGAGACTCCTTTCTGGTTGACTATTTACTGGATCAGGGATATGAACATATCACGGTTTTGGATATCTCGGAGGAGGCCATTGCACGTGCTAAGAAAAGGTTAGGAGATCGTGCTGAACTAGTAAACTGGGTGGTTTCCGATGTGGTCAATTATACTCCGGATCAAACTTTTGATTTCTGGCATGACCGTGCTGCCTTTCATTTCCTAACTAACCCGGCTGATCAAGAAGCTTATGCAGCTTTGGTTTCGAAGGCTGTCAAGTCTAATGGAAAAATGCTTGTCGCCACGTTTTCTGATCATGGCCCTACCAAATGCAGTGGAATTGAAATTCAACAGTACAGCGAAGAGCAACTGGCTCAATTTTTCTCGAAAGATTTTTCCATGCTTTCCAGTCAAAGACTAATTCATCCCACACCATTTGCTACCGAACAGGAATTTTTATTTGCCTACTTTGAGCACCAATAAATGGAAACAGCAATCTATCCTAAAATAGGTGACTTCTTAAATTCCCTCGATGCCAATCAGGTTTCCTCGGAAAGAGCAGCGGTTTTAAAGGAATTAGCCCATCAGGTAAAAGAACGCCTTGAGCAAGGGCTTCCTGTTGAACTTCGTTTCATTTGCACCCACAATTCCCGTAGAAGCCATTTTGGGCAGATATGGGCTCAAGTAATTGCTGAACACAATGGAATGTATGAAATTACTTTCAGTTCCGCAGGGACAGAGATAACCGCCTTAAATCAACAGGTAGTTCATACGTTGATCCGGCAAGGCTTTGAAATTCCTATTCCAGAACAAAAGTCGAACCCTCACTATGAAATTCAATACGCTGATAATAGAGCAAGCATCCTAGCGTTTTCCAAAAACCTCCAAGAAGAAAGCCTTTTGAAAAGTAATTTTATAGCCATCATGACCTGTTCAGAAGCCGATCAAGGATGTCCGTTCGTACCAGGAGCACTTTCACGAGTAGCTTTACCTTTTGAAGATCCCAAAATAGCCGATGGTACAGCTGAAGAAGAGAAAGTGTATCTGGAAAGAAGTATTCAAATAGCTCGTGAAATGAAACTCCTTTTTCAATATATCGTTTAAGAATTCAGCATTAGAATAGTGTATTTTTTCAAATAGCTTTTCGTATAAATTCATTTGACTATCATTCGGATTTCCTTAGGGTTTGCTTAGGGTATGCTTAGGGTTAGCTTAGGGTTTGCTTCGAGACTCTCAAGGAATTTCCTTGGATCTGATAGGGATCTCCTTCGGATCTCGTTCGCTTCTAACCGAACGAGATCCGAAGGAGATCCGAACAAGTTCCGAAGGAGATCCGAAGGGTTCTCGAATCCAACCCCTAGCAAACCCTAAGGAAAGACGATTAGAATACAGACAAAAGACAACAGAAATAGATAGGAGATATGAGACCACTGCGCTGTTAGATGTGAGACAAACTGAGGAGACAACAGACGAAAGACGCCAGGTTTTAGACCTATTGACGAGATAGAATTTATTGGATTTTGGATAACGGTCGAAGCATGCTTCGACCCTACAGTTATGGTGGTCTGGACAACAAAATCACGATTGTTTGTAGGGGCGATGCATGCATCGCCCGCCATAACCCTACCTTATGAGGCCGCTACGTTATTAGATGTGAGACAAACAGATGAGACAACAGACGAAAGACGCCAGATTTTAAACCTATTGACGAGATAGAATTTATTGGATTTTGGATAACGGTCGAAGCATGCTTCGACCCTACAGTTATGGTGGTCTGGAACAACAAAATCACGATTGTTTGTAGGGGCGATGCATGCATCGCCCGCCATAACCCTACCTTATGAGACCGCTGCGCTACTATATGTGAAACGAAGGACAGATGACATAAATGTCTGTTATTTGATGTCTGTTTTCTGAAATCTCATTTAATAGCGCCTTTACGTAGTGGCAGCTATCAGCGCAGCGGAATGTTTACCCGATTTTTTAGTATTTAGAGCATTAAAAAGAAATTGAATGAATTCATTTTTCTGGTTTTTAATGCTATTTGAAAAGATTAAGTGCTTGATTTTTTGTTGTTTGTTGGTTTTAATGACGATAAACGAAGATTTTTTAACAAAAAGTTTGGCAATTAAAATGTAAAGTCCTATTTTTGTACCACTTTAAAGATGACAGCAAGTCATTGACGAGAATCCTGAATAGCTCAGTTGGTTAGAGCATCTGACTGTTAATCAGAGGGTCGCTGGTTCGAGCCCAGCTTCAGGAGCACAAAACAACAAGCCGGCCTAGATGCCGGCATTTTTTTTATTTAAAAAAAAGCATTCATGAGTTTAGTAATTGTAGGTACAGTTGCCTTTGACGCCATCGAGACGCCATTTGGTAAAACCGATAAAATTGTAGGTGGTGCAGCAACATTTGCTGGTTTGGCCGCTTCATTCTTATATCCGAAGGTGAAATTGGTTTCTGTGATTGGTGAAGACTTTGGTGATGAAAACCTATCCATCCTGACTAACAAAGGGATTGATGTAGAAGGTGTAGAAATTATCCCTGGGGGTAAATCATTCTTCTGGTCTGGAAAATACCACAATGACATGAATAGTCGTGATACTTTAATCACGGAATTGAATGTTTTGGCTGATTTTGATCCCAAAATTCCTGCAAACTACCAAGACTGTGAATATTTATTGTTGGGTAATTTGACTCCTTCTGTTCAAATGGCAACATTAGAACGCTTAGAGAACAAACCGAAATTGGTCGTTCTGGATACCATGAATTTCTGGATGGACATCGCGATGGATGGTTTATTGGAAGTGTTGAAGAAAGTGGATGTATTGACCATTAATGATGCTGAAGCAAGACAATTGTCTGGAGAATACTCTTTAGTAAAAGCTGCAGAAAAGATTTTGACAATGGGTCCTAAATACTTAATCATTAAAAAGGGTGAGCACGGTGCCTTGTTATTTGGCGAAGGTCAGATTTTCTCAGCTCCTGCATTGCCACTTGCTGATGTATTTGATCCTACAGGTGCTGGTGATTCATTCGCTGGTGGATTTATTGGTTATTTAGCAAAATTACAGTCCATCAACTTCACCAACATGAAAAATGCATTGATCTTTGGGTCAGCATTAGCATCTTTCTGTGTAGAGAAATTTGGTACAGAGCGTTTGCAAAACCTAACAAAAGAAGAGATTAATGAACGAATTCAACAATTTGTTCGTCTTTCTAAATTTGAGATTGCAGAATAAAAGAATAGGAGAGCAGGCGAATAGTATTATTCCAAGTTTTCCTGATATGACCTGAAAGGTCAAAAAAGAATTTCATAAAATCCCAAATGTTTCCAGTTTGCTGAAAACATTTGGGATCTTTTTTTATCAGCTGTATTCGTTGAAAGCTTATTCGGCTTCAAATTTATACGCTGCCAAGGTTTTTTTCATGGATTTCCGAGCCACATGTATTCTAGTTTTCACAGTTCCAATAGGAATCTTTAAGTGATCGGAGATTTCATGGTATTTGTAACCTTCGAAATACATCGTAAAGGGCACATAATACTCATCGGAAAGTTTAGATAAGGCATAATTGATGTCTTCCATGACAAATTTGTTTTCGCCTTTATTCTTGGCCGCTGACACAACTAGATTTGTTTGGGAGATTTCCTCTTCCTTGGTGATGAAAGAGTTTGTTTTAACAACTCGACGGTAATTATTGATAAACGTGTTTTTCATAATGGTATAAAGCCATCCACGAAGATTTGTTCCGTCTCTAAAATTCTTGAAGTACGTTACTGCCTTCAATAACGTGTCTTGCACTAGATCGTTTGCATCCTCTGAATCTCTCGTGAAGTTTCTAGCATAACTTCGTAGGGATTCCGAATGTTGTACGACTAATGAGTTAAAATCGAGCTTGTTCATACAATTAGTGATTATAGTATAGTTAAATGATGCGATTCGCAGGTTAACCTACGCTAAGTTTCAATAACATTGTCACTTAGGAGTTAAGCTAGTTGCAAGGATTGTGCAAGAAAATGATCGGAAATGTGGAATATTCCGGAATGGACTTATTGACTTTCGTCTTAAGAAAGCTTAGATTTATTGATAATCGTTGCTTAGAGCCCGTTGAAGGCGATTTGTTGTTTTATAATAAAATAATTTCGACGTTCGCGAAAATGTGGAAAACTTTTATAAGAGGTTAACTTCTTGTTCCAAGTGTATACCAAACCTGTTTAGTACATCGTCCACAATAGTAGACGCTATTTGAAAGATCTCATTTCCAGTTGCATCACCTACATTTGTGATGACCAAAGCTTGATTTTTCCACACTTGAACTTGTCCGACTTTTTTACCTTTCCAACCGCATTGCTCTATTAACCAGCCTGCTGCGATCTTTTCAAAGTTTTCATTTATAGGGTAATGAACAATATCGGGAAATTGATTTTTTAACGATAGGAATTGTTCTGCGGAGATAATAGGGTTTTTGAAAAAACTTCCGGCATTTCCGACTGTAGAAGGGTCTGGAAGTTTCTCTACACGGATATGGGATACCACTTCGGCAACATCTTTAATAGAAGGCTCTGAGATGCCTCTTTTCTGAAGCTCGGCCTCAATTGCCCCATAGGAAGTGTTTACTTTTCCAAACAGTTCTAATTTATAGGTGACACTGCAGATAATGAACCTGCCTTTATGATGCTTTTTAAAGATACTGTCTCGGTAGGAGAACTGACAATCATCATTGGAGAAGGTGACAAATTCACCCGTTTCGGTATCAAATGCACGGCAAGAATAGAAGATGTGCATCAATTCTTGTCCGTATGCACCGATATTTTGAATAGGCGATGCACCAACTGTTCCTGGGATAAGTGCCATGTTTTCCATTCCTGGAAAATCATGTTCAATGGCATACCATACCAAGTCATTCCATACCTCACCAGCTTCGGCCGTAATAAAAACATGAGAGGCTTCAATGAAATGTTGAATTCCTTTATTAGCCATATGGACGATCAATCCGGGGTAATCTTTCGTGAATAGCACATTGCTACCTCCACCGAGAATGAAGAATTCAGATTGAAATAGCTGTTGGTCAAAAAGGTCTACGAGCGTACGCTCATCTTGGATCTTGATGTATTGCTCGGCAATGGATTCAATACCAAAACTGTTGAGCTTTTTAAGGGAGATGTGTTGCTGTAGTTCGTTTTTCATTTTTTTGACCGAATCTTTTAAAAGTTCGAAAAATTAAGCTATCTTTAGTTAAGGCGTAAAGATAGGGAAACGCTAAAATATTAACTAATTAAATTGTTCATGGCAAAGAATGCAGATGCGAAAAGAATAAAGATATTGGAAGCCGCCAAGAAAAGGTTTGCTCATTATGGTCTTGCAAAGACCACAATGGCAGAAATTGCGCAAGATTTATCGTTCTCAAAAGCATTACTGTATTATTATTTTCCAGATAAGAATCGCCTGTTTGCTGCGGTTATGGAATTGACCATAGATGAATTATTAGAGCAGAGTACCATTAGCATTGAAAAAGCTAAGACGGTCCAAGAGGCCATTGATGCCTTTTTAGAGACACGATTGAAAATTATCAAAGAAAACTACAATGTATTTGAGTTTTCATATTCCTTACGTGCTGATATGCCACCAGATCTAGAATGTGTCACTCCGGTTTTGTTTGAAAGAGAGATTGATCAAGTGCGAATGATATTAGAAAATGGGGTTGCGACAGGTGAGTTAAAGCCTATAGATGATATTATGGTAACTGCGAAAATCCTATTAATATCCATGTTAGGCATGCGGTTAGGGATATTGAAAGAATTCAAGAATCTATTTTTCCCACCAACTAAAGAAGAATTTGATTATATCTTAGAGCTACAACGTAAATTGTCGAAGATCTTCATTGATGGCTTAAGAGGCTAGGTTCTTTTTCAGGATGTCCAATATGATTAAATTGGCGTGTACTCTAGAATTTTCTATAAACCATAGGTGCGTATTTAATCCTCCACATACCACTCCAGCTAGATAAAGGCCTTCCACATTAGTTTCCATTGTTTCTGGGTTATGCACTGGGATGCACGGCGCCGCATCAGGTACCTCTACACCAATTTTCCTTAGGAAACTAAAATTAGGTCTATAACCCGTTAATGCCAGGACAAAGTCATTTTTTAAGTGTATGGTGCCTTCGGCTGTCTCTATTTCTACTTCTTCCTCGGTAATGTTGGTGATATTGGAATTGAAATAAGCCTTGACTTCACCAAATGCTATGCGATTATCGATATCCGGTCTTACCCAGTATTTTACCCTTGGGCTAATTTCAGGACCCCGAACCACTAAAGTAACTTCAGCACCCTTACGGAAAGTTTCTAAAGCTGCATCAATTGACGAATTGCTCGCACCAACCACAACGACCTTCTGATTGGCATAATAATGTGGGTCATCGTAATAATGTCGAACCTTGGGAAGATCTTCTCCAGGTACATTAAGGTACATAGGGATGTCGTAAAAGCCTGTGGCGATAATGACCTGCCTAGCCATATAATTGCCTTTGCTGGAGTTAACATGGAAAATGCCTTCTGCTTTTCGAATAATGTTGACTTCCTCAAATAAGCGACAATTCAATTGAAATTTACGCTCTACACGTCGATAATACTCTAGCGCTTCTGCACGCTTAGGCTTTGGATTAGTCGTCACAAAAGGTGTGTCACCAATCTCTAATCGCTCAGACGTAGAAAAGAAACTCATGTTAATGGGATAATTGTACAGGGAATTTACCAGACAACCTTTTTCCAAGATGATATGACTTAAGTTGTTTTTCTTAGCTTCTATTCCGCAGGCTATGCCAATGGGACCTGCACCCACAATAAGTATATCGTAGATATTATCCATTTGTTATTTCCAGTTTTTCCAATTGAATGCTTTTTTCCTTCTGCATGACATCCACGGTAGATTTATATAAATCTGCAGATATTTTATTTAAAAATTGCAATTGCTCTGTAATTAATTTGGACTCTTCCGGGTCAAGGGTATCGGCTGTAAGCTCGGGGAATTCGGTCACTTCCATGAAATTCTCTTCCTCCGTTGGTTCCAATAGAAGGGTGGCCTTGGAAAGGTTAGTCAATATTTTCTTTAATATCACCAAATGTTCTTTGGTGTAATTTGTCTCTGTCGCCTCGGTCAATTGACTTAATAGCGTTGCTCCGTAAGAGGATAAAATATGATTTAGGATAACAAATCTATTGACTTCCTTGGTGCTTTTCTGTCTCCATTTAGGTTCAGAAAGCATACGCTGAAAGGTTGATCCCATATTCGCTGAGGAGATGTACAATTGCTTGCGTGCAAGTTTATAGCTCGTCACACTGATGGTTTCACCATAGAGAATCCGCACGGCTTGAGACAGGTAATTGTAGTTGGCAATAAGGACTTGCCGCATATTGCTCTTGATCTGGAAACTTTCCCAACTTGGGAATATGAGGTAGCTGGAGAGAAAGGCTATCATACCACCTAAGAAGGTGTCAAATACTCTTTCCTTAGCCATGACAAATGTATTTACACCTGTAAAGCTCAGCATGATCATCACATAAGGCGTCATAAACAGTACGGCAACAATATAATTGACACGGAATAGGCTATAGGCAGTCAGGAAAAAGAAGATCAAGAGGATAAATCGGATGACCTCATCATGTATAGTCATCAATACAATGGCGCCGATGACTCCACCTATGATGGTTCCCATAAGTCGTTGAACGTTCCTTTCCTTGGTTAGACCAAAACCTGGTTTCAAGATCACCATAATGGTGAGGAGAACCCAAAAGGAACCCATCTGTCCGATGTTAAAGAAGTTGAGGTTTAATATCAGGTAGGTCAAGGACATGACAATGGACATGCGTAAGGCATGCCTGAAAATGGTTGAATTTAAGGAAAGGTTATCCTTGAAGCTACGCCAGTTGATATGTTCTGTTTGAATAAACTTATGTGCTTCTTCAATTTCTTGTTTATGAACCTTGTTTGGTCGAATAACACTGTAATTGTAAATGTTATGAATGAAAACCGTAATACTTCGAATACTGATTAGGATTTTCTTCAATGGGATGATGTTCAATCCTTCTTTCTTTTCCAATCTGTCAATGGAAACGAGTATATAATCAATATCCTTAGTGAAATTGTAAAGTGGTTTAGGTGCTCTATTGGCGTTCAATTGGTAAGCCAAATGATCCAATTCATTAGCAATCTTAATCAGTAGAATGCGGTATTCCTTTAATATGCCGGTGTGCCCATAAGTCTTACGAATGAGTTCATAATCGTAATGGGTGGTCATGGATTGCTCAAATAGATCCACGATATCGTTGAAGGTTAATGTCAGGAAACGCCCAATTTTAGTGGTATCCTTAATGGATCTTTTACTTTGAAAAAGAAGGTCCCTAACATTCTCCTGGTGTTCATGTACCTCGATTTGTTTGTCGATAAGTTTACTGTAGTTCTCATCGAAATCCGCACGGACATCATAGAAATTTGCCCTTAGACGGATGAAATCACCTACATGTCGAATAGATTCGGAAAGCTCTTGTTGGGCGAGTCGGTATGGTCTTACCTGTGTCAGGGAGAAACTAATCAGCATGTACCACAGCGCACCAATGATGAAATAGCCCAAGAACATCCATTCATCATGTACTTCCTTGCTATCATCTACATACATGAGCATAATCAGGATACCCATGGAACCAACAGTGGCTGCCCGGGCGTTGAAGACAGCGAACATGGAGTAGATAAAACATAAAAGCGCAATGACAACCGTCATTAGCCAGATATTACTGTTCACCAAAACCGTGATAAACTGTGTGGCTAAGCAGACGATGAAACTGGCAATCATACCGGTTCTACGATGACTTGGCGCACCTGGTGTGTCGGATAGACCGACCAATAAGGCACCTAAAGAGATGTAAGTTCCTAAGATAAATTTGCCTAAAAGCGCACAGATGATAATGGGTACAATACATCCTATGGTGATGCGCAAGCCATCTGCAAAGTATTGGCTGTAGAAGAAATTACTGATATCTTTCGTTTTCATCATGGCTTGTCCGAACAAAGATAAGCAAGGCTTGTTTATATTACGATATTAGCGGGTTGATTTTTTGTATTGCAATATAGGTTTTTGAATTGAAAAAGGAGGATTTTTGATAAATTGTCAACGAAATAAATTTAATAGTGTAAAAATTACAATTAGTACCTGATAAATCTATTAAAATGATATATTTGTAGGATTATTATCCTATCGAATCGGGATTTCACGAGATACTTAAAAAACTATGAGATTAAGTCAGAAAAAAGCAGCTTTTCAAAATCAAGTGCTGACGCGTTTTGATTTGTTCAAGAGCCTGTTTCTAACACTTCCATTCCAACGCGTTCGCCACACAGGGACGCTGTTGCCATTTTTTACGACACATTGTGAGCAGGGTGTAGAAAAACACCAGACACCAGAGCGAATTATTGACAGCTTCTTTGATCAATACGAACAGTACGTGCAAGAAGATGATCGCTTGGATTTGTTGTTTCGAATTGTTCAATACGTAGAAAGGCAGGTGGTATTGTTTGATGCGGTAGAAGATTCTGCATTTAAATCCGTAGGAAAGAGCGATGAAACCGGGGGATTAGATAGCATCTTAGGTGCTACACAGTCGAACCCACAAACCAGAAAACAGGTTATCAATCGGTTAAAAGAAATGTCCGTGCGCTTGGTATTAACGGCTCACCCGACACAGTTTTACCCTGGACCTGTATTGTCTATCATCAACGATTTAATTGAGGTATTAAAGAAAAACGATATTCCTAAAATCCATTTGCTGCTTCAGCAATTGGGTAAGACTCCATTTATCAATAAACTGAAGCCTACGCCTGTTGATGAGGCAGCGAGTTTGGCTTGGTACTTGGAAAATGTATTCTATAAGGTGGCTTCGGATATTCAAGCTAGAATTGATGATGAATTGGAATTGTCGACCAAAGAGCTTGATCATTTAATTGAATTAGGTTTTTGGCCAGGAGGGGACCGAGATGGTAATCCGAATGTGACTTGGGAGAGTACCAAGAAAGTGGCAACCTTGCTTCGTACCATACTTTTCCGTTGTTATTATCGTGATTTCCGAGTAGTAAAACGTCGTATTACTTTCCGTGGAGTTGAAAGTTATATGGAAAAGCTACAAGAGTTGTTTTATGATAATAGTTTTAATCCGGTGGAGAATCCAGTGGATGAAACGGAGAAGATTTTAGAGAACTTAACAGCAATAATCCGTGTTCTTCGTGAAGATCATGATGGTCTTTTCGTTGAGATTGTAGAAGATTTGAAGCGTAAGGTATTGACTTTTGGTTGCTATTTTACCACGTTGGATATTCGTCAAGATAGCAGTGTCTTGCGTCAGACTTTCAATTGGTTGTTGGAAAATTATCCAACAGAAACGGGTATATCATTGGAGGAGATTGGTGATTCAGAGGAAGCAAAGGAGCAGCATATCAAGTTCACAGAGCATAATCTGGCTTTAAATGAAAGTGCTGAGCCTTTGGTGGAAGATACCTTGAAGGTCATTCAATTGATTAAGCAGATTCAGCAATCAGGAAGTGAGCGAGCGGTTCAACGTTTTATCATCAGTAACTGTCAGCAGGCATCCGATATTTTAGGTTTGATGCAACTGTTCCTGTGGCAGGGTTGGAAGAAAGAAGATCTAACTATGGATTTTGTTCCATTGTTTGAGACGGTAGATGATCTGAAGCATGCAGCAGATGTGATGCGTAGTTTGTATTCCAATGAGGTTTATGCTCGTCATTTGAAAAAACGTGGAAATAAGCAGACGATCATGTTGGGATTTTCAGATAGCACCAAGGATGGGGGTTATTTGATGGCGAACTGGTCCATCTATAAGGCGAAGGTTGAGCTAACAGCCATATCTAGGGAATACGATATCGACTTGATTTTCTTTGATGGTCGTGGAGGCCCTCCAGCACGTGGTGGTGGTAAGACACAACGTTTCTACGCCTCGATGGGCAAGGAAATTGAAAATAACCATATTCAATTAACAATTCAAGGACAGACGATCAGTAGTCAATACGGGTCTTTGGATTCAGCAAGATATAATATTGAACAATTGATTCAAGCGGGATTGGTATCGGATTTACAGCAAAAAGTAGGGGATACCTTGACACCAAAACAAAAGGATGTTATTGATCAGATGGCGGCGGAAAGCCACCATAAATTCTTAGAATTAAGACATCATCCGCAGTTCTTGCAATACTTGGAAACCTTGAGTCCATTGAAAGCCTTGTCTTCAATCAATATCTCCAGTAGACCGATGAAGCGTAATTCGGGTAAGGAATTGCGTTTGGAAGATTTGCGAGCGATAAGTTTTGTGACTGCTTGGAGTCAATTGAAGCAAAATATTCCGGGATTCTTTGGTGTTGGAACAGCCTTACAATGGGCTGAGGACAATAACTTATGGTCTTATGTGAAGAACCTATATGAAACATCGGGAATGTTCAATACGGTGATTGATAACTGTATGATGTCGATGACAAAGTCAAATTTCCATATCACGGCATACTTGAAAGATGATCCGGAATTTGGGGAATTCTGGACCTTGCTGAAAGAAGAGTTTGATTTGACCAAATCGTATTTGATGAAGCTGACCGGGATGGAGGAGTTAATGGAGAATTATCCGGTGGAGAGAGCATCTATTTTAGAGCGAGAGAAAATAATTTTGCCTTTGTTAATCATACAGCATTATGCGATTCGATTATTGGAAAAACAAGCTGTAAAGGATGAAAAAACAGAAACTTATCAGAAATTAATTGGCCGTACGATCTATGGTGTGGTGAATGCTGGGCGAAATTTAGCTTAGAATGAATATGATTTGTTTATAAATAGGCATTAATAGGGATATTTTTTTATTTTTGTGTGTTTTTAAAAATATAAAGCGATGAAATTAAATACATTATTTGTTGCAGCGGTTTTAGCAAGTACAACATTGTCATCATGTGTGTTTGACACTGCAGCTGAGAGACAGTTGAAATACACGCATACGACCTTAGTTGATGGGGATGCATATGCATTCTTCAGACAAATAGGTGCAATGGCTCCTTATGAGGTAGATTACGCGAAACATGTAGGGACTGTAGGAAATGCGCAAGCGAAAGATGCTGCTAGCAAAGTTTCTAAATTCTTCAGTGAGATTCTTCCAACGATGGATACATTGGCAACAAAATATCATGTTGATTTCCCAATCTTAGGTCAAGAGGTTTATGGTTCATCTGATGCTCCTGCAGCAGTTGATACAGCACATAATGACTCTACACCATCAGCTCCAGCTGCACATGCAGCGGTAGCAGCACATGGTGCTGGTTATTCTGATGAGGCTTACTTGCATCACATTCAACACCAAGTGGCTGTGGCAAAAGAGCATTTTAGAAGATTGTCTACAAACACCAATAAAGACCTTCGTGATTTTGCACAATCTAAAACAGAATCTATTGCTGAGTTGTTTACTGCTATAGGTGGTAAAGCAGATGCCCATGCGCATCACTAAGCAAAAAGATATTAATGATTAATAATCAAGTAATTACAGGTGTATTGTCGTATGGAATGTCCGGAAGGGTATTCCATGCGCCGTTTATAGAGGTCAACCCAAACTTTAAATTTCATGCGGTTGTCGAGCGACATCACAAGTCTGCTCAAGAGAAATATCCGAATGTCATCAGTTACGATCGGGTGGAAGACTTGTTAAATGATCCTGCAATTGAGTTGGTTATTGTCAATACGCCTAATGATACACATGTCGCTTATGCTGAACAAGCATTATTAGCGGGTAAACATGTGCTCATTGAAAAACCATTCGCTCCAACAGCACAAGAGGCTGCGCGCCTCTATCAACTAGCGGAGGAACAAGGCAAGCATATTCTTCCTTACCACAACAGAAGATTCGATTCTGATTTCATGAGCCTCAAAGAGGTTGTGGAATCCAATGAAATTGGTCGACCAATTGAACTTCATTTACGCTTTGATCGCTATAAACCAGGTATAGGAGCTAAAGTTTTTAAGGAAACTAAAAGAGCGGCATCGGGCATTCTATATGATCTTGGATCTCATTTATTAGATCAAGCGATATCGCTTTTTGGCAAACCAAAATCCATCACTAAATTGAAAAGTACCTTTCGGGAAAAGAGCGTAGTAGATGATTACGGCCATGTGATGCTGAATTATCCATCTGGAGTCAATGTGTTTATTACCGTAAGCCTTTTAGTAGCTGATCCTCAAGCCAGCTTTGTACTACATGCGACAAAAGGAAGCTATATAAAACATCGATCCGATGTTCAAGAGGCACAGCTTCTGGAAGGGATGTTGCCTAATATGCCAGGATATGGAGAGGAAGCGATGGATCGTGAAGGTGTATTGACCGTTGCACATACCGAGGATATACGAGAGAAACAATTATTACCTTCTATCAAAGGAGATTATATGAAGGTATTTGATGCTGTCTACCAGACTCTACGACATGGATTACCCTATTATGTTCGTAAGGAAGAGATCATATGGCAATTAGAAATCCTAGAACCTGCAAAATAAACGGCTATTTAATGTTAACTTAACATTACTTTAATCTAAGATTTTTAACATTGTTAAACTATTCAAATTACATAACGTGAGATACGCTGCTATTGATATTGGCTCAAACGCTGTCCGTTTGCTAATCGCTGATATAATTGAAAGAGAAAACGAAGTCGGGTTTAATAAAAACACTTTATTACGTGTTCCTTTGCGTTTAGGGGACGACGCATTCATTCATCAACACATTTCTGAAGGCAAGTTTGAGAACATGGTAAAGACCATGTCGGCTTTTCGGAACCTGATGGATGTTTACCGTGTTACGGATTATATGGCATGTGCTACTTCAGCCATGCGCGATGCAGACAATGGAAAAGCAGTTGTTGAAGCTTGTTCAAATGCGGGAATAGATATTAAAATTATCGATGGTGCTGAAGAAGCCCAGATCATTTATAATGTGCATAGCCACACCAATATGGATAAAAACAAGGTTTACTTGTATATCGATGTAGGTGGTGGTAGTACGGAAATCTCTTTGTTTGCCAATGGTGAGCTAGTAGCTTCCAGGTCATTTAACTTGGGTACTATCCGTATTTTGGACAATCAGGATAGTCCGGAGACTTGGGACGATATGAAACTTTGGGTGAAGAACATCACCAAGAGTTATAAAACGATATATGGTATTGGTTCTGGGGGTAACATTAATAAATTGTCTAGGATGGCAAACGAGAAAGCGGATAAGCCGATTTCCTACGCTAAATTAAAGGCAATGTATGTGTACCTGAGTTCTTATTCCTTAAAGGACAGGATCAATGTGCTGGAATTAAAGCAAGACCGTGCCGATGTTATTATTCCTGCTTCAGAGATCTTCTTGACGATTATGAAAGTAGGGCATTTAAAGAATATTATGGCACCTCGGATTGGTTTAGCAGACGGTATTATTCAGACCTTAATCAACAAGAATTTTAAGAAATAAGATCAAAAAAAATACGTTGTAGGATTCAAAATAAAGCGTATTTTTGCGGGGTCTACGCCCAGGTGGCGAAATTGGTAGACGCACCATCTTGAGGGGGTGGCGCCTGTACAGGTGTGGCAGTTCGAATCTGCTCCTGGGCACTAAAAGAGATTCTATTTGATAGGGTCTCTTTTTTTTGTGTGTTCAACAAGGGTAATAACTATAAAACAAGTCGGATCATGTACAAAACAGAATTACAATCCATTTGGGAAGACTAAGACACTTGTAACTGGAGGTGATAATCGATATCTTTAAGATGGCAAGGAAGTTCAGAAGGAATTGGGTGATCAGTTGGATTATAGTGCGAGGTTTGAAGCTTTCAAGATGCTGGTATATCAGTGAAATATAAAAAATTAGATGCAATTCGATCTAATCAACAATTTATAATTACAACAACCAATTAAGAACTTTTAATTGAAGTGTGTTGATTATCAATTTAATAGGAATGAATTTATATGATTTGATGAAAAGATAAGTTCTAAACAAGATTTTTTAAAGTTTATTTCGCTTTTAAGGGAAAACCTTGAAGATAATTCTAATGAATGGGAGAATAATGATTTAGAAAGTTTTTTAACTGGACTCGAGGGTTACTGTATTGACTATGATGGTGATGACCCCTCTTGGAGAGTGTTTGCCGAACTCCTGTTGGCTGCAAGGGTTTATGAATAAGCTCCCTGCGATTTTCTATCAAGATTTATAGAATTAGAATGGATTTAGGAGCGGAACTTGAAGATACTTCTGAATAGGGTAAGAGATTATATGTCGATAGGATCGGTAAAATACCGATCAATATAAAAGTAGGCCTACTGGTAATTAGCAGAGTACCTATAATTCATTAATACATTTTAATAATATTGATGATTCATCTTATGAAAAAGAGATATATTGTTGTGCCAAAGACGGTTGAAGTTGCTAATAGGCTAGATAAGAATTTAGTCAGTCCAAATGAACTCATTGAGGTTACTTTGAGTGATGAAGACTTCAATGATCTTGAGAAGTCAGGTTTTTTTTATTATCTAAATAATCTGGTGAGTGTCAATATCGACGATTATGAGGATGAACTTATTGAAGGAGAAGACAATATTAAGAAAGTCCTAAACTCTATTGGTACTTTTAATGGAAATAGTCGACAAAAATCACTACTTGAAGAGATCAAAAGATTATTTAAAGAGGCATTATTACGAAATACTGGTGTGTATTTTTACTTATAATACATCAATTGGTTAACCGAATTACATAGACAGGATTACTACCCATTTGGTAAGACTAAGACACTTGTAACAAGTGGAAACAATTGTAATTTTTATTATGGAAAGGACTTATAGGCAGAGCTTGGTGATTAGTTGGATTTCGGTGAGGTTCGAATCTTGTCCAGAGTGCCAACGAAGGAATTCGGAGATAGGTAGGTGGAATGTGGTGGATCCACTAGCTGATTGATGCGTAGACACTCACCTTACACTCGAGAATGAGATTGAGAAAGGAAATAATAAAAGAAAGTAACTGATGGGATTAATTTATTCACTCATATATATTAGGAGGTAGTGTTTATATAATTTATTTATTAAAAAGGGGAAAAAAGGATTCTAACTCCTGGGACGTATCAATGAATTTCTGGGGATTTGTAGGAGGAATAATAATTGTTATAATTGGAGTTGTCTTGTTATTATAATGGATCAGTTAAATATTTTTGAATTAGCACTTCTTTTTGCACTGGCAGAGAATTGCCCAAGTTTGTATACTCATATAGATAAATTGCGTGTTGTTGAGAGAGAATGCACTGGGGTTGGACAGTATATTTTTTTGAAATATAATAATGAAAATGATCTTTTGTTGGTTTCTGAAGATATTTTGTCTAATCATAAGTTGATCGAGATAGAGGGACTTGAGGTCGGTTTAGGTTTTGTCGGGAATGCCAATGAAGGTAAGTTAATTAATATCGAGATTTTTGTGTATGGATCCGATGATTGGAATTGTGATTATACAGGTTTCCGTCTTAGGGATTTAAGGCTTTCTCAGTAAGAATTCTGCAGTTTAGCTTATATATAAAACCCAATCTTTCACAGGATTGGGCTTTTTTACTTGCTTCCTGCGAGGAAGGCATCGAGCAGAGCAAATGCGTGAGATCTTTTTCATCATCGTAGCAGCGATTACCGTTATGTGAAGGAACAAGTGTCTCATATTTGTATGATGCCATGGGAACCAAGCTGACCAAGAACTCCACGGTGAATGGAGTAATTATTTAGATGATAGGCTATCAGAGTATGAGTTGTATTATATAATAGATGCTTTATTACTGAAAAATTAGTTATTATGAAATGTAAAATTTTGATGTTATTTGGTTTAGCTTTATTTTTTATATTATTATCCTGTGAAAAAACAGTAAAAGCATATGAATGTGAAGAATGTGAAGTTTTAACCGAGAATCGAATCCCTTTGGATGTAAGAATATACAAAAGAAAGTCTAGTTTAACAGATAGAATTGGAAATAGAATTAGCACAAATGAGTATACGCTGGTTTTAGATAATTCTATATCTTCCTTGGAAGCAGAAGATTACTGGTTAAATCCTAAGAAACTAATATTCTATCCAGAATTTTTTTTAGTTGCTTTGCCTAATTACGAAATCAAGGAGGAGGAAAATTATATTTTGCACAAAGATATTGGAAAGGAAAGGTTTAATATAATTAAAGCAGATACGGTGTTAAGGAAAGAAGGGGAAGATGCAATCTATGAGATTGAATACTCGAAAAATCAAATTAAGTTTAATTCTTTTGGAGAGCTAAAGAAATATTGTGATTTTGTTATATTAAAATACTAATAGATAAGTCAATACGATTACGGGGCAAGGTTTGAAACTTGTCCAGAGTGCCAACGAAGGAAAGCAGAGATAGGTAGGTGGAACGGGAAGGAGGCATTCTTAAGAGTTTGGAAAGCAGATGAGAATCTTAATATATTCAAAAATTAATGGAAATTAAGAATAAAGCTGATTACGACAGGATATTTCTTGATATGTTCGGTGATATAAGCCATAATACTTTGAGGAATATCAAGGAAAATAGAATAAGAATTGATTTAGGAGAAGATCTTGAAGATGAGTCTAGAGTAAAACAGGCATTAAAAAGAAGCAATTCTATTTTGGACAGCTTTTTTAAAGGAAAGGGAATATGGTTACAGATAATTTTGTGGGATGATGAAGGGTTGAAAGCTTTAAAAGATGCAGGTCTGTATCCTGATATGGCGGATAAGAGGTTTGAATGGAATAGGGGTGACTGTAATGTAATATGTCTGTATTATAAACAATACTCTTTTCGGAAAGTATTGCCTTTAGCTTTGTCCGTCATAAATTATGAAATGGCTTTTACACCATCTGCTAATATCACGTGTTACTTTGTAGACTTTGAGGAGCCAGCGATTGTAAATATTTATGATGATAGAGGTTGTGATATTTATTCGCCGAATAGGGAATTTGTGGATGTTATTAATGCTCGTTTCTCTTGTTGGTTAAATCAGTAGGCCTCACTTAAATGATGGTGATTTTGATGCTTTTC
This sequence comes from Sphingobacterium lactis, assembly GCF_051951495.1. Taxonomy (GTDB): domain Bacteria; phylum Bacteroidota; class Bacteroidia; order Sphingobacteriales; family Sphingobacteriaceae; genus Sphingobacterium; species Sphingobacterium lactis_A. Next base: position 178,194 of record NZ_JBNHAS010000004.1, read on the forward strand.
AAAATGGTAATGTTAGTTCTTCTCAAAAAATTAATAACTTGGAGGGAAGGGGTGATTTTGGGAAGGTGATAGGCGATTATATAGATCCTCATAGCAAAAGAGCTACTCCTACAACCAACGGTATTATCTTAAACAGCAAGACAGGTGTATATATTATTCCTGTTCAACCATAAAGGAAGATAAAATGAACGATTTGAAACTACAAGTGAGATTATTGCTTTCTGCTCAGAGAGCAATTTTAGGAAAAGTATATCCTTCCATAAGGGCTATAAGCGTAGGATTTGAGGGAAGAAAAAAACTTAATATCTTTTGTTATTTAGATCGAGTGATAATCGAAGAGGACAAGGAAAATCTAAGCGATATTTCTGCTGAGATATGTGCCGATATTGATTTTTTGGTAACCAATGAAAGATGTATCTATTCTTTAGAACCTTTTTCTCATTTAGACAATCTTACATCTTGGGTCTATATGAGAATGGAGTCATAAACTTTTATTTTGACTAGGATGTACAGATTAATCAAAATTTGTAGCGGTGGATTTTATACGTGGTTGAAAAGGCGACAGAGTAACTAGCGGTTTGATTTGTATGTTTGCCATATTGTTTTTTTGGAGCACGTTAAAATACTAAATCTTAATATCATGAACCGGCCACGGGCAAACAATACAATGGCAACATTACCCAACGGTTATGGGTCTATTGATGAAATGGGGAACATCCGGACCATCTGGGCAACAACAGGGTGGTATTGAAGAAGGGAACAAGTCTGACCATTCCTGATATCATCCCAGAGACAGGACTACTATCCATTTGGGAAGACCAGATCCCTTGTAACAGGTGGAAACAATCGCTATCTTTACAATGGAAAGGAAGTTCAGAAGGAGCTGGGTGAAGAGTTGGATTATGGTGCTAGGATTGAAGCTTGTCCAGAGTGCTGGTATACCAGTGAAATATAAAAAATTAGATGCAATTCCATCTAATCAACAATTTAAAATTACAACAACCAATTAAGGACATTCAATTTAAGTTTAATCAATTTGACTTTAGGGAAGGATAGTCTAGCAAAAAATGATATTGATTCTGCACTTAAAATCATTCCTAACGATAATAAATCTTTAAATCAAAGAAAAAGAGTTTTGATGCCGAAAAATGAAAGGATTATCCATGATATAAATAGTCTTTAAAATACAATGAAAAAAATTTTTGATTTACTTTTTTATGGAATATTTAATTATTTAAAGAGATCAAGCGAAAAATACTTTGCAGGAGCTATATATAGGGAACCAAACTTGGGAACACCATTAATAATATCTCATTTGCTTTCATTAAATATAGAAAGTATTATTATCAATATTTCAAAAGATTCACTATCCCCCACAGTTACCTTAGATTTAGTATTATTAAACCTTGGTTTAGCGCCACTTTTTTGGATTATTTTTATTAAATCACAGAGATATAATGTAATAAACAATCAATATTTAAAAAAAAGTGGAGATTTTAAGTTTTTAATTGATTTATTAATATGTATTTATTCAATTCTGACTCTAATTGTATTTTTATTAACAATTCAGAATATTTATGGTGATAGACCAGGATAAGGCTAAAGATTCTTTAGAGTATTATATTGACGGTTTAATGGATTACAGCATTTCATTTGAAAACGATATACCAACTTGATTTTGTCATAGTAAAACACTAATAGATAGGCTAATACGATTGCGGGGCAATGTTCGAAGCTTGTCCAGAGTGCCAACGAAGGAAAGCCGAGATTGGACGGTGGAATGTAGTAGATTCGTTGGCGGATGAGTTAGAGAATGTTTCTCCATATAATTATGGAATGAACAATCCTATATTGATGGTTGATCTAAATGGGATGGAATCAGACACTTCAAAAATAAAAATGCCTACAATCCAGCTGGCCGAGGTAGCTGTTACGTTATTTGTTGGCAAACCTAATTTATCGCTATTTGCGCGATTGTTACTCGCAGGTGCAGCTGCGGATTTAGCAACTCCAGAACCAACTGATGCATATTTACCTAAAATTGTTGTTGAAGGAGCAATTGTGGGGGTTTTCATTGGATTTGTGACATTAAAAAATTATTTCGATTATTCTAAAAAAACAGATAAGGAAAAATCAACTGATGTCCCATTTTGGGCTCGTGGAGAAAAACCTAAATCGGGAGAAAATGGCAAGAAATTTACTAAAAGGTTAATGGACGAGAAATATGGTGTGGGAAATTGGAAAGATCCGGGTCCAGGAAGCGAATATAGTCAAATTAAAAAAAGTGGAGATAGAAATATAAATTAGTATGAAAGAAGTTTTTATTTTATGGCATACACATTTTGATGATAGGCTTGAGAATGGTGAGAATGTTAAAGTAATTGGTGTGTATAGCTCAGTTAAAAATGCGGAGGAGGCAATAAATAGAACATCTAAACTTGAGGGGTTTAAAAATAATTTAGATGGGTTTGAAATTTCACCTTATAAATTAGACTCTGATAATTGGACTTCTGGATTTATTACCGAATAAATTCGAACAGGACAGGTTAGTAATGTATTAAATTTCTCCTTAGAATAACCGATAAGTTAGATAGAAAATGGCTTGTTTCTGAATTTCTGGAGATAATTCCTCTATTAAGCCTAAATTACTACGATAAGAAAGGCAGACTGATCGAGAGTGTCTCTCAGAACCATCTTTCGGGAATTGACCGGGTTACCAACAGCTATAGCTTTATAGGAGAACTGTTGACCAGCAAACGACAGCACGTTCCATTGGTAGGAGCAACCACCACGATATTGACAACCAATATTTATGATCATGTAGGAAGACTACTGGAGACCAAAAAGAAAGTGAACGAGCAGCCGGAGGTTATCCAAAGCAGGCTTTCTTATAATGAAATTGGTCAGTTGAAATCAAAAGATCAACATAGTGAGAACGGTGGTACGGACTTTTTAAATACGATCGATTACACATACAACGAACGAGGCTGGACAAAAAGGATATCTTCCCCTCAGTTTACCCAACAGTTGAAATACCATGAACCGGCCACGGGCAAACAATACAATGGCAACATTGCCCAACAGCTATGGGGACATGGAGTGGCAACGGCAAGCACCTTTACATATTCCTATGATAGGCCTAAAGGTTCTTTTTTCATAGAAACCCCCAAATATTCACCCCCAATTAGAACTTTTAAAAAACGCTTTCTCCAAATACTTGTTATATCTATACACGCATTAACTTCAATCTCCATCTAGGAGATTAATGATTATTAGAATACATTATTTCAACCTTAAAAGGTTATAAATAGCTTATTCTAAACAATCACTCACAAGAGTTAATCAAGAAAAACAAGATACTATGACACAGCACATGAAAGCAGAAAATGACCCGAAAATTTTAGTAGAAATACGATCTTTTTTAGAGCAACTTAACAATGCTGGTGATCCTCCATTGGAAACACTAAGTCCAGAAAAGGCAAGACAGGTTCTGGTAGATGCACAGAAATCGGTTGATGTTGATTATTCAGGAATTGAGGAAAGCGAACGTGAAATTACCCAAAACGGTATCACCGTTAATATTCATATTGTTAAACCCGCGAATGCAAATTCTGATAAGTTGCCGGTATTTATGTTTACTCACGGAGGAGGCTGGATATTAGGAGACTACCCAACGCACCGAAGACTAGTTCGTGATTTGGTGGTCAACAGTGGAGCAGCGGCTATATTTACGGATTACACACCATCACCGGAGGCTAAATACCCGACTGCCATCAATGAGATTTACGCCGCATGTAAATGGGTGTCTGAAAATGGAGCTGAAATAGGAGTGGATGGAAGCAATATGGCAGCTGCGGGAAATAGTGTAGGAGGGAATATGACCACGGTACTTTGCTTAATGGCAAAAGATAAAGGTGGCCCAGATCTAAAATTCCAATTGTTATTATGGCCAGTTACCGACGCTGATTTCTCCCGTGATTCATGGAAGAAATATGCTGATCGAAGATTCCTTACAGCCAATATGATGAAATGGATGTGGGATAACTACTTACCAGATGAACAAAAACGAAAAGAATATTATGCTACGCCATTTAATGCCAGTAAGGAGCAATTATCCGGACTTCCTCCAGCTTTAGTGCAATTGGCAGAAAACGATATTCTCTTTGATGAAGGCTTGGACTATGCGCGTAAATTAGATGAAGCAGGTGTTCCGGTGACCATTCAGACCTACAATGGTTTTATACACGATTACGGATTATTGAATCCCTTGAATCATATAGAAGCAGTTAAAGATTCCGTAGATCAAGCTGCATTGGCATTAAAAAATGCCTTGTTTCCTAAGAAATGATGCGGTTAAATAAATCTGTTCAAGAATATTTATAATACGGAACAAGGTCAGCAAATCGCTGACCTTGTTCCGTATTAATTTTATTAGGATTCTTTATCTCTATATCGACTATAAAACCCTTTGACTTATTTATTCTTAATTTGACTGATGAATCGCTGATTGTTTTCATCCGAATCTTTATATTCTTTTCGGATCTTATCGAGTTTCTTGTGCATTTGTGCTCTGATCTTACGATAAGCAGGGTCTGCATAAACATTTCGCATTTCCTGAGGGTCTTTTTTTAGATCATATAGCTCCCATTCATCGGTATCATAATAAAAGTGAATCAGTTTATATCGATCGGTCCGTATACCATAATGTCGCTTGACCATGTGGATGGAAGGGTATTCGTAGTAGGTATAATAAATAGCATCCCTAAACTTTTTCTCCTTCCCATTCATGATTTTTCGGAAAGACTTTCCTTGCATCTCTTTAGGGATTTCAACACCAGCATAATCCAATATAATGGGTGCAAAATCTAGATTTTGTACCAAAGCATCGGATTTACTTCCTGCAGTAATTTCCTTTGGGTAACGGATCAGTAGGGGAGTTCTTAGCGATTCTTCATACATAAATCGCTTGTCAAACCAACCATGCTCACCCAGGTAGAAGCCTTGATCAGAAGTGTAAATGACGATGGTGTTTTCTTCCAAATCATTCTCTTTGAGGAAATCCAGTAATCTTCCAACACCATCATCCACTGCAGCTACCGTTCCCAGGTAATCTTGCATGTAACGCTGATATCTCCAGCGTATCAAATCCTCTTGGGACATGTTTGGATACTTTACTTTAAAATCTTCCATAATAGGATTATAAACACTATCCCATGCAGCACGTTCTGCTGCATTCATGCGTCCGAGGTTGTTATTGAAGGCTGCCTTATCCCAAGTTAAAAAGCTCTTTAATCCGAGTTCATCTACTATAGCCGGTGGGACTTTATTATCACCTGCCCAAGACATGTGCTTTAGGATGTTCATTTCAGCGGTTTTAGCTGCTGTACCACGGTTGGAAAAGTCATCAAATAAGGTAGCAGGCTCTTTGAAAGTCTGTGCCGTGTAGGACTTAATATGACGCAATGCAGGTAACCATTCCCGATGCGGTGCTTTCTGATGATACAGTACGCAGAAGGGTTTATTGGTATCGCGATGAGCAATCCAATCCAAGGTCATATCCGTTGTCAGGTCGGTTACATAGCCTTGAAGCTGTTGCTTTTCACCATTGATGATGAAATTAGGATTGTAATATTCGCCTTGATCAATTAGCACAGCAGAGTGGTCAAAACCCTGTGGAACACCATCCATATGGATTTTGCCAATTAAGGCTGTCTGGTAACCATGCTGCTGTAATAGCTTAGCAAAGTTGTCTTGATCCCAATTGAATTTAGCCTCGTTATCTATCTTTCCATTGATGTAACTGTGCTTGCCGGTAAGTAATACGGCACGGCTTGGAGCACAAAGGGAATTTGTAACGGTGGCTCTATTGAAAAGGATGCCTTCCTTGGCAAGCCTATCGATATTAGCTGTTTTATTCAGTCCATAACCATAAGCACTGATGGCTTTGTAACCATGGTCATCGCTCATGATATAGACGATATTTGGACGCTTAGTACTGCCTTGTTTTTGTGCATGACTTAAGAAGCCAAATAGTAAAGCTGTAAATATTAAACAAAATCGAATCATAACAGGGTGCTTACGTGGGCAATATCAAAAAATCTAGATGAAGTTAATCATATGCTCATGAGTAAACAACAAGTGGTATGCAGAATAGTTTAGAGAACACAAAAAAGAGGACCAACTGGGTAATTGATCCTCTAAACTTAAAACTTTATGTAAATAAACTTTATAGGTTATTTGCTTTGACGGTTATCTCGGCAATGTCGAGCACTTGGATTTCTTGTTCCTTTTCTTTGACCTTTACCCCATCGCGAAGCATGGTCATACAGAATGGACAAGCAGCTGCAACAATAGATGCTTTACTTTCTATCACGTCTTCAATACGTTCTACGTTAATATCTTTATCGCCTTTTTCAGGTTCTTTGAACATTTGAGCTCCTCCAGCACCACAACATAGACCATTGGATTTGCATCGTTTCAACTCCACTAAGTCAGCATCCAATACTTCCAAAGCCTTTCTTGGTGCTTCATAAACATCATTTCCACGGCCTAAATAACAAGGGTCATGATAGGTGATGCGCTTGCCTTTAAAGGCATGACCATCTGCAGGTCTTAATTTTCCTTCATCGATTAAGGACTGTATTAATTGCGTGTGGTGAATGACTTCGTAATGTCCACCTAAGCTAGGGTATTCGTTTTTTATGGTATTGAAGCAATGCGGACAAGCTGTAACGATCTTTTTGATCTCATAACCATCCAGTACTTGTATGTTCATCATCGCTTGCATCTGAAATAGAAATTCATTTCCAGACCGCTTAGCCGGATCACCAGTACAACTTTCTTCTGTTCCTAAAATAGCATATTTAATGCCTACATGTTGCAAGATTTTGCAGATATCACGGGTAATGCGTTGCGCTCTTTCATCGAAACTTCCTGCACAACCAACCCAGAATAATAAATCAGGGCTTTCTCCTTTAGCCACTAACTCGGCAACAGTAGGTATATGAATTTGATTTTCCATGTTGTTTTTAAATTATTGATTTGTCCAATTAGCGCGATCTGCTTGGCTATATTTCCAAGGCGCGCCATTATTTTCCAAATTGGAAAGCATGTTATTGATACTTGCCGGAGCCTGTGATTCTTCCATAACCGCATACTGACGTAAACCAATAATAATTTCCAATGGATTGATGTTAACCGGGCATTGCTCTACACAAGCATTACAGCTTGTACATGCCCATATTTCTTCCCGAGTGATATAAGTATCCAACAAAGACTTTCCATCGTCCTGGAAGCTCCCATTCTTATCGATGTTCTTGCCTACTTCCGATACACGGTCGCGGGTATCCATCATGATTTTACGAGGGGATAGAAGCTTACCTGTGATATTGGCTGGACAGGCAGAAGTACATCGACCACATTCGGTACAGGTGTAAGCATCCAATAAGTTCTTCCAATTTAAGTCTTGAACATCCTTAACCCCAAATCGACTTGGCTCACCTGAAGGTGGCGGAAGGGAAGGATCTAGCATTACTTTCACCTCTTCCGTAACAGAAGCCATATTGCTGAACTCGCCTTTTGGATTCAAATTGGAGAAGTAAGTATTCGGGAATGCCAGTAAAATATGTAGGTGTTTGGATATCACCAAGTAGTTTAAGAAAGCTAATACCCCAACAATGTGGAACCACCAACAGAATCGCTCAATAAAAACTAAGCTATTTATGGACTCCGGAAGCCACTGTGCTATATATTGGGAAATAGGGAATGAACCAACGGCATGGTAATGTTCTGCTCCCAGATTCTGTAATTTGAAATCTGCAGCATTCATGGTCAAGAAGGCAGCCATCAACAAAATCTCTGCTGTCAAGATAAGATTCGCATCTGTCTTTGGCCAGTTGTTCAATTCAGCTTGGTTCAAACGCTTTACCTTAATGACATTTCTACGAATCGCAAAGATCACACAACCCAATAAAACCAGGAAGGCTAATATTTCAAATGAATAGATTAGGAAGTCATAAAACCCACCCAAGAAAGAAAATACACGATGCGATCCGAATAATCCATCAATGACAATTTCCAACATCTCGATATTGATAATCACGAATCCTACATAGACAAATAGATGCAGTAGGGCAGGGATAGGTCTCTTGAACATCTTTTTCTGTCCAAAAGCTACCAATAACATTGTCTTGAATCGTTCAGCTGGTCTGTCCGTTCGGTCTAATGGTTTCCCAAGTTGAATATTTCTGTATATTTTTCGGGCATTCTTATAAAAAAGAAAAATAGCCCCAATAAGTAGTACGGCAAAAATAACTTGACCTATCATAGTTTATAAATTAGGTTAACAAATATAATTAATCTTAATATACTATGCATGCATATTAAATTATTTAGACCGATTAAAAACTAATTCATCTACCTGATCAATCAGTTTCTCGATAAGCATATTTGCATTTGAAATTAGGGATAAAATTTGATAAGACAAAAGTCGGAAAACCCTCCTGATTTTGTAAATTGCCGATTAAATCAACCTTTGGGAATTCAATTCTTCTAATTTTTAGAAAGTAATACCTTAATTCTTTTGAATAGAGAGCAGTGGTAGAATTCCGCTATGAAAACAAAACTATGAAAGACAGTACAAACCGCTTTGATGTCATTGTCATTGGCTCAGGGATTTCTGGGGGATGGGCCGCCAAGGAATTTTGTGAGAAAGGCTTAAAGACATTGGTATTAGAGCGCGGAAAAGATGTAAAACACATTAAGGATTACCCTACAGCTTATAAGGACCCTTGGGAATTTGATCATCATAATCGCGTGAGCTTAGCAACAAGAAATGAGAATCCTATCGCATCTAAATGCTATGCCTATCAAGAGGATGCCATGCATTTCTTTACTTCGGACAAGGAACAAGAATACATTCAGGAGAAACCTTTTGATTGGATAAGGGGATATCAAGTAGGAGGGAAATCCTTAACCTGGGCAAGACAGGTACAACGGTGGAGTGACCATGATTTTGAAGGTCCTGCTCGTGATGGCTTTGCGGTAGATTGGCCTATTCGATATGCCGATATCGCGCCTTGGTACAGTTATGTGGAGCGATTTATTGGCGTATCGGGTAATAAGGATGGACATCCGGCTATGCCTGATGGAGAATTTCTACCAGCTTTTGAATTAAATGCTGTGGAAAGAATGATTCAGGATAAACTACCCAAAAAGTATGCTGATCGACGAGTGATTGCAGGTCGCTGTGCGCACATTACAGACCCACAGGAGGTCCATATACAGCAAGGAAGGACGAAGTGTCAGAACCGAACATTGTGTCAACGTGGCTGTCTGTTTGGAGGTTATTTTAGTTCCAATGCTTCCACCTTACCTTGGGCAGAGAAAACAGGCAACCTAACGCTTAAACCAAATACCTTGGTGGAGACCATCATTTATGATCCCGATACCCAAAAGGCAAAGGGTGTTCAGGTAATCAATACTGCAGATAATTCCACAACCGAATACTTTGCTAAAATCATTTTTGTCAATGCATCGGCATTGGCCAGTAACCTCATCTTGTTAAATTCTACTTCTGATCGTTTTCCAAATGGTCTAGGTAATGATTCAGGTGTTTTAGGGAAATATGTGGCTTTTCATAATTACCGAGGATCCCTTGGTGGTAGCCTCGAAGGATTTGAAGATTTCTATTATTATGGTCGCCGACCAACTCAGCCATTGATTCCTAATTTCAGGAATGTCAAGAAACAGGAGACTGATTTCTTACGTGGCTACGCTAGCTTTTTCTCCGCTTATCGACCAAGAGGTATTTGGTCTGAGGAGCAAGTAGGAGCGAAGTTTAAAGATAGCCTAACGGAAGTAGGCGGTTGGGGAGTAGGCATGATGATGCAAGGAGAAACTATTCCAAAAGAAAGCAATCATGTCCGCCTGAGTACTGAATTGAAAGACAAATACGGCTTGCCTCAATTGATCACTTCGGTTGGCTACGATGAGAATGACGACAAGAGTACCCAGGACTTTTTGGAACAAGGAGCTGAGATGTTGGAATATATTGGAGTGAAGAATATCTACACCCACAACAGTCAGCAAAACCCCGGATTGGATATTCATGAAATGGGTGGTGCTCGTATGGGTAATGATCCGATGACCTCAATCTTGAATAAATGGAATCAAATACATGCTTGTAAGAATGTATTCGTAACGGATGGTGCTTGTATGACATCTACCGGAACGCAGAATCCATCCTTGACCTATATGGCATTGACCGCTCGAGCAGCAAATTATGCTATGGAAGAACTGAAGAAAGGTAATTTATAATCAAAAGGATCTAAAATAAAAGAGGCTTCCAATTTGGAAGCCTCTTTTATGATTCGTTCTGTGAATGCTTATTTTTTAGCAGGAGTAGTCGCAGGTGCTGCAGTAGCAGATACGCCTAATTTAGCTTTTACGTCTGCAGATAAATCATCACCACCAGCAAAGTAAGCAACTGCACCAGAAGCTAAATCAAAGATATATGCATATCCTTTTTCTTTAGCTACTGCATTGATTGCATTAATAACTTTTGTTTGGATCGGTTGAAACAATTCTTGTTGTTTCTTCATTAATTCTTCTTCAGCAGCTTCTTGGTTTTGTTGAAGACGGCCTTCCATGTCACGCATCTCTGTTACGATTTTGTTTGCCTCAGCATCAATCGTCTCTTTGTTTGCTTCACTTCTATTTCTAGCCTTATCATTTAACTCTGTTTGCTTTTTTTGGTATTCTGCAAACATATCACCTAGTTGCTTATCCTTATCCGCTTTTAACTTCTGTAATTCTGCTGATGCATTTTTGAATTCGGTAGTCGATGCCATCACATCTTGTGAATTAATATGACCGATTTTTTGCTGTGCATTTACAGCGTTAGATGCTAAAAGAAGTCCAGATGCCAATACTACACTTTTCAATAAATTTTTCATGCTTTTTTTGTTAGTCTTATAATTTTAAAATATAAGTTTTTTTATTGTGTTAATTGTTTTAATAATCTAAAATGCAAAATAATAAAAAATTTTAGTTCGCTAAAGCCGGATTAGGCTTAAGACCTAGTTTTGTAATAACTTCATTACTCTTATCCATCTTTGGATTCGCGTAAAGGAAAGATACTTCACTACGGCGATCTAAAATAAAATCCAATTGCTGAGCAGTGGCAATATCTTGAATTGCTTTGCTTACGCGGTCTTGAATAGGTTTCATCAAGGCTTCACGTTGTTTGATGATCTCGCCATCATAACCAAACTTTCCACGTTGATATTCTTTAACTGCTTTTTCTTTGTTCACAATCTCATCCTCACGACGTCTGCGCATATCCGCATTTAGATTCGGTTGATCATTCTGATATGCCTGATACATGCGTTCAATCTCAGCATATTGCTTGTCCACCTCTTTCTGCCATTGATTGGATAGATCGTCTATTTTCTTCTGTCCAGCAGTGTACTCAGGAATATGTTTCATGATATACTCGGAATCGACATACGCTAATTTCTGAGCAAATGAAATGCCTACCATAAAGGTTAGCATGAGGGCTGTGGTTAAAATCTTTTTCATTGACATATCAATATTTCTTTAATTCTACTTTTTAAGACAAATAAAAATATAAAAAGTTTAATCATTAAAATCCACCCATGTTCTGGATGATACTGAACGTAAAGTTTTGTTTCCACTGGTTTGACTGCAAACCTGGGATTGGGTCTAAGGCATGACCGTAGTCAATTCCTAACATACCGAAGATCGGTAAGAAGATACGCGCACCAACACCTACAGCACGACGAACCTTGAATGGGTTAACCTCAGAGAATTTATTCCAAGTGTTACCCGCCTCAGCAAATGCTAATGCAAACACAGTAGCTTGGTCGTTTAACAAGATCGGGTGACGCAATTCCAATTGGTATTTCGCATAAATCGGGCTACCTGAACTAGCAGCACGGTATTGTTGTCCAGAACCTGTAGATGCAGGGATAACGTATCCATTCGAGTAACCACGCATCGCAATGATCTCTGACCCTTGTAAGAAGTCAAATCCTTGCATACCATCACCACCTAATTTGAAACGCTCAAATGGTGAAGTTGGTGTCTCGTTGCCATAGGTTCCTAAGTAACCGAACTGAGCTTGTGTTTTCAAGACCAATTTACCTACAATTTTCGTATACCACTGCGAATCAAATTTCCATTTGTGGTATTCTGTCCATTTGTATTTTTGGTTATCTGGAGCCGTAGCATAATTGATGTTGTTCATCAAGGAGTATGGAGGCGTTAATTGTACACTTAACTTCAAGTGAGAACCCGAAGTAGGGTAGATAGGCACGTCAACCGAGTTACGGCTAATCTCTTGCGTAAAGTTGATGTTATACGACTCTCCATCTGAGAAGATGAAATATCCTGCGTAGTTCTCTAAATAGTAACGTTGGTAGGATAGGGAACTGTTAACTTGGAAATAGTTATCTGGCCATTGCAGACGCTTACCTAAGGTTGCAGTAACCCCGTGCATTTGGATTTTAGGGTTGTTTTCATAACCTTCATAACGCTGTGTCTGGAAGTTATAATACTGTTGTTGCGAGTTCGAGATATAAGCACTCAATCCGAAATAGACAGGTTTCTTACCACCTAACCATGGCTCAGAGAAAGAGAAGCTATATGACTGATAACGCTTGCCCGAAGTCTGTCCACGAATACTCAATTTCTGACCATCTCCACGCGGTAGTGGTTTCCAAGAATCCTTCTTGAAGAAGTTCGCAGTAGAGAAGTTATTGAAGGTTAAACCTAAAGTACCAATTACCTGACCAGCTCCATAACCACCGGATAACTCCACCTGATCGGAAGGCTTTTCAGCAACTGTAAATTCTATATCGGTTGTTCCTTCTTCAAAGTTCAAGTTTATCGGAGCAGGTTGTACTTTCTGCTCATCAAACATACCTAACTGAGAAATCTCACGTACGCTTCGAACCAATAATTCACGAGAGTATTTTTGTCCCGGTTTCGTATAGATCGAACGCAATACTACGCGGTCATTCGTTACGTCATTACCTTTCAGGATTACATTGTTAATCGTGTATTGTTTACCTTCCGACATTTGGATCTCCAAGTCAATCGTGTCTTTATTGATACGTTTGATGATTGGTTGAATGTTGAAAGTTAAATAACCATCATTCTGATAAATAGCAGCAATATCATCGGAGTTACGCGTAGGACCAGTCAACTTAGAGGTTAATTTCTCCTCGCTATATACATCTCCTTTTTTAATACCTAACAAGATATTCAATACCGAATCCTTGAATTTGGCGTTTCCAGACCATGAAATATCACCTACGTAATATTTAGGACCTTCATAAACTTCCATATCAATAGCTACCTCGTTATAGTCATAGCGGTATACCGAATCTTTAATGATTTCCGCATCACGGTATCCTTTATCCTGAAGCTTAGCGATCATTTTCTCCTTAGCCTCTTCATATTTATCCTCTTTGAATTTACCAGGGCCAAATACGCGGTACCAAATTCTTGGTTTTACACCTTTTAAGTATTTCTGAAGTTGTTTATCGGAAAACTCCTCATTGCCTTCAAAACTTACATGGTGAACTTTGATTTTCTTGTTTCTTTTGATATCTACTTTCACCACCTCATTATTCGATTGAGTCGTATCTTTTTCAGTTGTGATTTTGATTTCTGGATATAAATAAGATTTCTCTCTTAAGAATTTCTCGATAGTAGTACGGGTAGTTAATAATAAGTTATCATTAACAATTTTACCTGAAGAAGTATTTAAGCGCTTACGAACTTCTTCTGTTTGGCTTTTGCTCAATCCTTCAATGTCCACTCTTGTTAAACGAGGACGTTCTTGAACGCGGATTTCTAGGAATATGGTTTCCCCTTCGATTTTTGTAGCATATAATTGTACATCTTCAAATAGGTTCTGAGCCATTAAATTCTTAATTACATTGGCTGTTTGCTCACTAGGAACTTCAATGTAATTCCCAACGACTAAATTCGATAGGGTGATCAATACATCGGTATCCAAATATTGGGCACCTTTTACTGTTACCCCGCCAATAATATAGTTTTTCGGGTCGTTGTAATCAATTTCGTCTGGGTCATTTACGTTAATTGGTCTTCCTCCAGGAACCTGTGCCTGGGCAAAATTGCAAATTAAGATGGTCAGAAAAATAGAAAATTTTATGATATGCTTCATCTACTTTTTATTATTGTCTGCTAAAGTACAGCAAAGTCTTGTTAATTTTTGTTAAATGGAAATATTACGGATTTAGGCAATAACGTCGCCAAAATCAAAATGTTGCAAAAGTAATGATTTCTTATAATTGTTCACTAGTTTTCCCAAATCTTCTTTCTCGATTTTGAAATAAATAGATACACTCGTAGAAATGCTCTCTTGAAAACTCTGGCCACATGATCGGTAGAAAGAATAATTCGGAATAGGCAATTTGCCAAAGCATGTAATTGCTAATCCGCTCTTCACCAGAGGTTCGGATAAGGATATCCGGATCCGGCATGTCATGGGTGTACAGATGTTGCTTCATAGTCTCCTCATTGATATCCTCAATTTGGAGTTCATTATTTTTAACTTTTTGTGCAATCGCCTTTGTAGCATCCAGTATTTCCTGGCGTGAGCCATAACTTAATGCCAAGGTCAATGTGCAGCCAGTATTGTTTTTTGTTTGTTCAATAGTACTTGCCAAGGTCACTTGACAGTGATCCGGAAGATCTTTGGTATTCCCGATGCTATTAACTCGAATGTTGTTGGATTGAAAGGTAGGAAGCTCTTGGTTGAGGGAATTGACGAGCAACTCCATTAAGGCATTTACTTCAAATTCTGGTCTATTCCAGTTTTCCGTGGAGAAGGCATATAAGGTTAAGTACGATACGCCGATCTCTACAGCTGCTTCCATGGCCTCCCGAACAGCAGTTACACCATTCTTATGGCCGAAGACCCGAAGCTCCCCTTGTTCTTTTGCCCATCGGCCATTGCCGTCCATAATAATGGCAATGTGTTTAGGCAGGTTAGTTTTATCTATTTTATCTTTATAATTCATTGGATTAATTTCGATAAGTAGCTCTGGAAAACCGCTGATGCTCGACTAGTTAGCCCATTTCCTAAATGGTATTCCTGTAAAGCAATAAATCCTTCAAAAGGAGCAGCGACTATGGATATTGGTTTCAAGATATTCCAGATTTTGCGTAAAGATACAGGTTTTCAGATAATCATATCGTATTAAATAGTGTTAAAACAGCATTTGAATAGCTATTAGTAGTTGCGAACATCTATTCCCCAGAGTAGTTTCTCCCGTAGGATACTGAAATACTGATCATTTTCCAATCGAATCAAGTTGATATTAAAGGGGGCCTTCGAGATGGTAAGTGTCGTTTTTGTAGATAAAGTATAGCTTTTGGAGTCGCAACTAAGGATGTACTTTTCTGTTCGACTTTCAATATCCAGCTTCAACTTCATGTTTTCATTCACCACGATCGGGCGCACGTTCAGGTTGTGCGGTGATATCGGTGTGATCACAAAATTACCACTGCCCGGCATGATAATCGGGCCACCACAGCTTAAAGAGTAAGCAGTGGAACCAGTAGGGGTAGCAATGATTAATCCATCAGCCCAATAAGAGTTCAGAAGCTCATTATCCAAAACGGCATGCACCGTAATCATTGCAGATGAATCCGAACGAAAAACGGTCACATCATTCAGCGCAATGTTCTCACCCTCCGCTAGGGAACCGTCTGATGTTTCCACTTGTAGTAAACCTCTTTTTTGGATTTGGTATTTATTGGATAAAATCTGATCCAGTGCCTCTTCGATATTATTTTTGGAAATATTTGCCAGAAAGCCTAGTCGGCCAAAGTTGATCCCTGCAATAGGAATCCCGGAGTCTTTAATTAAAGTTGCCGCAGCAAGCATGGTTCCATCACCTCCTAGGCTCAGCATAAAGGAGATATCCTTTGGAAGATCCTTATAGGATTTGAACCTCTTGAATTTGAAGTCAACCTTGCAAAGTTTTTTCAAAAAGTTGTGGAAGTCACTGTAAATGTAGACTTGAACGTTCCGTTCCCGAAGATAACTGAATAGTTCGACCACATAGCCGATGACCGATTGATTGAATTCGCGTCCGTATACTGCAATGGCGAGCTCTTTCATGTTAATGTTTAAAAATTTTGCCCAAAGATGGGAAATTCTCTGAACTTATAGGTTCAAATAGTTCATTAAAAGGTTATATCGTTCTTGAATATCATTTTGGTCAGAGCCATCATTAAAGGTCGCTTTAACCACATAATCATGCCGCCAAAGGGATGCCAATACCGATGAAATATTCGTTTTATTTAGTTTGATCGTCAATTCAACTTTACTTGAATCCTCTAATAGACGTATTCCAGTATGAAGGATCTTACAGTTTTCAGACTCAATAATGTTGGCGATATGGGTCAGTGAATTATCCCTTTCTTCCATTTCCAAGACTATAATGGCACCAATCTCTTGGTTAGACATGGCTTGGTTCTGTGCTAAGAGCAATTCCTTTGGTGTGATGACACCCAGGTATTGTTTCTGCTTATTTAATACCGGTAAAACATCAAATTGATAGGTTTCCAAAAATTGAAGACCATCAAGGATGTGCTGGTAATCGAAAATATAAATGAATGGGAAGCTAAATTTAAGGTCCTTAATAAGGATGGTTTCATCATCCTGCGCCAATAAGTCCTCCTCGGTGAGCATACCTAAGTATTCTTTACCTTTTACGATGGGAATTTGTTGAAGGTGAAGTTCATTGATGCGGTCAAGCGCCTTAGCAACCGTGTCGTTTGGACTGATCTCTGTGAAGAGTGTAGATATGTTTTCACCTATATACATGAACCCGTTTTATATATTAAACCCTAAATTTGAGAAAACGTTTAAATCAGGGCTAATCTTTCTTTCCTGCTAAGGTATAAAAAATATTATTTTAGCCATCGAAACCTTCAAATAAAATTTTAACTGCAAATTTATGTGTGTTTTAAGTGTAGAGTTGCAACCTTCTTTACTTTGCCACAGATAATTTACTTAAGGTCAAATTTAATCAATTTCAGTAGGGATCGAGGATGTAGAGGCTTGTCGATTTACGTGTAAACGATTGGTTATTAGTTTATGATGAAAAATGATAAAAAAATACCTGTTGTTGGCGAGGTGAGTAATTACTTATCGGATTGTAATAAAATAAAAAGTTGTTTTACGCTACTTAAAACTAATTGTGTAATTTTACGCTACTTTTAAAAGAGCGGTTATTATATGGACTTACTAGAGCATGAGAAGTTTATACAGGTTCGTGAAGTCATTCACAAGAAAAGTCCAAATTTAGCCAAGTGGATACCCAAACCATTAATTTCTTATTTAAAGCGTGTGATACACGAAGATGAGATTAATTATATCATGACCAAATATCATGATGATCTTGGGTTGGATTTTGTAGATTCCTTGTTGAAGGAGTTAAAAGTGAATGTACATCTGCATGGGGTGGAGAATATCCCCTTAACGGATCCTGTAATTTTTGCGTCTAATCATCCTTTAGGAGGATTGGATGGTGTTGCCTTTATGCATGCCATTGGAAAATATCGTAAGGATGTGAAGTTTTTGGTGAATGATATTCTGATGAATATCCGTAACCTAGAACCTCTGTTTGTTCCGGTTAATAAACTTGGCGGTCAGAGTAAATCAGGTATCGCTGCGATTGAGCAAGCCTATGCCTCGGATCAGGCTTTGTTGGTGTTTCCAGCTGGTTTAGTTTCTCGAAAAGTACATGGTCAAATTGTTGACCTGGAGTGGAAAAAAAGCTTTATAAATAAGGCAAAGAAATACAAAAAGGACATCGTTCCTGTTTATATCGAAGGCAGAAACTCGAATTTCTTCTATAATTTAGCTAGAATTCGTGCCAAACTGGGTTTAAAAGCTAATATTGAAATGTTATATTTACCTGATGAGTTATTTTCTCAACGTGGAAAGGACATCGTCATTCATGTGGGTAAACGGATTCCATACACACATTTCGACCAGAGCAAGAACGAACGGCAGTGGGCTGAGGATGTAAAACAGCAAGTTTATGCGATGGCCAACCGTAAAAAATAATATATGCAAGAAATAATTCAACCTGTTGATCGGGAATTAATCAAAAAAGAACTTACCAAAGATGCCTTTATCCGTTATACCAATAACGGCAATAATGAGGTGTACTTGGTAAATTACCATACTGCTCCAAACATTATGCAGGAGATCGGCCGGTTGAGAGAACTTACCTTCCGTGGTGCTGGTGGTGGGACTGGATTGCCCCTAGATATTGATGAGAATGATACCAGCGAGCATAATTATGATCAGTTGATTGCCTGGAATCCAGAAGATGAAGAAATTATCGCTGGCTATCGTGTCATTAAATGTGACCAAGCAGTTGGTGAAAATGGTGATGTGCACCTTTCTACTGCGCATTATTTTGATTTTTCGGAAGACTTTAAAAACAATTTTTTACCAAAGACCATCGAGTTGGGGCGTTCTTGGGTGCAACCTAAATACCAACCAGCAATCGATAACCGCAAAGGATTATTCTCTTTGGATAACCTGTGGGATGGTTTAGGTGCCGTGGTGCTTTTAAATCCGGAGATAAAATATCTTTTCGGTAAAGTGACCATGTATCCGCATTATAATGAAGAAGCACGGGATCTGTTGATCTATTTCATGAACCATTATTTCCCAGATCGGGACAATCTGGTTCATCCTGTCGATGAATTGTACCTAGGTTATAAAACCGATGTCTCCAAGTACAACGGTATTTTTGATGGATTGGAATATAAAGAAGGCTATAAAGTATTGAATACACGTATTCGCGAGCTGGGTGAGAATATCCCACCATTGATTAATACATATATGAATCTTTCGCCAACCATGCGCGTATTTGGAACCGCTAGGAACAATGAATTCGGAGAAGTAGAAGAAACTGGCATCTTGATCAGCTTAGATGATATCTATCCGGCAAAAAAAGAAAGACACATGTCTACTTTTGAAAGAGATCGTCATTATGGCGAAAGACCAGTCAAAGCAAGATAAAATACTATTTAACAATATCAGGAAGAGCAATGGAGTAAAATTCTATTGCTCTTTTCTTTTGTTTCAAGTTTTGTGGGAACTTGTTTTATCCAAAGCAGTATTAAATTGGAATAAAATAAGCTCGACTTTTGGTCGTATTTGCTGTAGTATAAACTCGTATTAAGTTCCATATTGCTTCGAGACTCTCAAGGAATTTCTAGGGATCTGATATGGATCTCCTTCGGATCTCGTTCGGTCGGAACCGAACGAGATCCGAAGGAGATCCGAACAAGTTCCGAAGGAGATCCGTTAGAGTCTCGAATCCAACCCCTACTTGACCCCTAGGAAACCCCTGTTTAAGTAGTATTTAGTATATAGTAGTTAGTATAAAGACCTATGGGCGTGTTAATACATTCACCATTTCCAACTCAGAGCGAAGCGAAGAGTCTCACTCACCCTCCCCATGACTCGTCATCTTCCATCGAAGGTGGAAGATCTTTAAACTATACAAATCAGAAATAGTTAGTTTATTGGATGATGGATTTTGACACGGTCGAAGCATGCTTCGACCCTACAGTTATGGTTTATAAAAAACAATAAAATTACGATTGTTTGTAGGGGCGATGCATGCATCGCCCGCTAATTAAATTTATATTCACCATTTCCAACTCAGAACGAAGTGGAGAGTCTCACATTCTCTCCCCAAGATCGCGTCATCACGAAGCTAGCTGAGTGATCTTCAAACTATGCAAATCAGATAAAGAAAATGAGTTAAAATAGATTTTTGCAATTGGCGGTCGAAGCATGCTTCGACCCTACAGTTATGGTGGTTTGGAACAAAAAAATCACGATTGTTTGTAGGGGCGATGCATGCATCGCCCGCTTAATAATTAATTCATTAATCCACACGTTTAGTATCTGTCTATACTTTATACGAAAGACAACCGACCTCCATGTAAACTAACCTCCAATCTATAAAAACTCCACTATATTTTGGCTTGTATTATCCAACCTCATGATACAAATGCTTACTCACTTAATGATTTCTTAACAAAGAATTTCCTTAATCAAGACGATTTTCTGGATTAATAGATTTTAATCAAAAGTGTTTATTTGTTGCTTATAGATTATCAATTCTGTACTTTTTTGCGGTTTGTAGCATGTTTGCCTTCTATGTTGGTTTATTTGTTTTGCTTATTAATTTCAGTTTTTACAAAGAGTTTTTAAGAGTTTTTTATTTAAATAGCTTTTAAAATGTTAAATATTATCAATTATGCAACAATTTGTTAACATAAAATTTATATCTTGAATGTAGTTTTGTTCCATAATTTAAAAGACTATGAAGAAAGCTGCAATTATAACCTGTTTTGTATTAGGCGTAAGTACTTTGTACGGCCAAACCGAGGAAACTGTAATTCGATTAGATGAATTTAAATTACCTAGTAAGCGTAACATTATTCATATACCGAATGTCAATGGACATCAGGTATTGAAGTGTGATTTTCATATGCATACGGTCTTTTCAGATGGTCATGTGTGGCCAAATGTACGTGTTCAGGAAGCTTGGCAAGAAGGGCTTGATGCCATATCCTTAACCGAGCATATGGAGTATCAACCAAATAAGGATAATGTTTCAACAGATCATAACCGCTCTTATGAATTAGCAGTAAACCTAGCCAAGGAAAATAATCTTTTATTGATTAAGGGAACTGAGGTTACTCGTAATACTCCTCCGGGACATTTTAATGCTTTATTTATTGGGGATGCCAATAAATATGTCGATGTGCGTGATGAGAATCTGGATCAGGAGTCCTTGGATCGTGTTAACAAGGATGGCGCATTTGTATTCTGGAATCACCCGGGATGGAAAGCCACGCAGATCAAAGGTTCATACGAATGGTTGCCTTTTATAGAGAAGCAATATCAAGAAAAAAAGATACAAGGAATAGAAGTAGTTAATGGCTTAGGTTTTCATTCTAAAGCTTTGGATTGGGGATTGGATCGGAACTTAACCATTATTGGAAATACCGATATGCACAACCTCATGGCACATACTTATGATTTGGGTCGTGATGGTGTGCATCGTACCATGACCTTGGTTATGGCTAAAGAGCGTAGTCCAGAGGGAATCCGTGAAGCATTGAATAGTGGTAGAACCGTAGCTTGGTCTAGTAAATACTTATTTGGTAAAGAAGAGCATATTAAAGCAATTTATGATGCATGTGTAAGCTTGAGCCCAGTTTATCATGAGAAATCAAATGCTAAGGGTGCCGTGACGAAGTATTATGAGATCCGTAATAATTCGGATTTATATTTTGAATTGAAATTAAAAGAAGGAAAAGGGACGAAGAGCATTATTCTTTATCCGGAGTCCGCACAGATACTAACAGCAGATGCGAAGCAAAAGGTATTGACTTATGAGGTCGTATCAACCTATATCCGTAGTGATAAACACCTATCAGTTACCATTAATTTAAACTAACAAACCAAAACAGATTATTCATGAGTCGATCGAAGAAGATGAGCAGAGTTGGCCTACTCTTATTGCTGGGGCTAACCTGTACGGCAGAATTCCCGGTACACGCTGCTTCCGAGCCGCTAAAGGGGCAATTCGCACAAGAGTTGATCAATGTCCGGATTACGGTATTGGATCAACAAACTGGCAAAGCGTTGGACGGGGTTAGCGTTGTGGCGAATAACCGTGCAATAGGCGTGACCAACAGCCAAGGAGAATTTCGTGGTTCGGTCGTTAAAGGGACAACCTTAGTGTTGAAACTTATCGGGTATAACCAAACCAGCATTAAAGTAGAAAAGGACACTTATTCTATTCGGATGGGTACTTCAGATGAGGCTATCGAAGAAGTAGTTGTTACGGCATTGGGGATTAAGCGTGAAGAGCAGGCATTAGGTTATGCTGCTAGCACGGTGAAAGGGGAGCAGTTGACAGAGGCCTTGTCGAACAACTGGATGGATGCCTTATCAGGGAAAGTCGCAGGGGTAAACCTTATGCGCTCAAATGCAGGCCCTGTCGGATCGACCAAAATAATTCTACGTGGTGAAAATAACTTGACCGGTGAAAATGAAGCATTGATCGTAGTCGATGGGGTAATCGTGAATGGGGGGTCTGGACGTCGTTCTGCCCTAGGTTCTGATTCACCTTATGGTACTGGATCGGATAACATGCCGGTGGATTATGGTTCAGGTATGGATGATATCAATCCCGAGGATATTGAGAGTATTACGGTATTAAAAGGACCTGGTGCGGCAGCATTATATGGTTCCCGTGGTGCGAATGGTGCCGTAATTATTACCACCAAATCAGGTTCTCAAAAATCAAAAGGAATCGGTATTACGGTAAATTCCAATGCATCATTTGAAAGCATGAACCGTTCGCCAGAATTGCAGTATCAATACGGGCAAGGATTGGACGGAGCTGCACATTATTCTTTTGGGACATCGGTGGACGGCCCAAGTACCAGTGGTACAAGTTCGGCTTATGGTCCTAAATTCGATGGACAGGAATTCTTTCAATACGATCCTTTATTACAAAAAGTAGGGGATAAGCGTGCGCCTTGGCGTGCCTATGATGGAAAAGACGGCGTAAATGGCTTCTTTGATGTTGGCCGTACATTTACCAACTCTGTTTCCATTGATGGTAGCACCGATAAAACAACCGCAAGATTCTCCTTTTCGAATGTGCAGAACAAATGGATTGTGCCGAATACAGGATACAAAAGAAATTCCATTGCGCTCTCCGTAAATTCAAAAGTCAGTGATAAATTAACCATCAATTCCAAGGTTAATTACAATAATAGATCCTCTGATAACTTACCAGGTTCGGGATATGGTAATCAGTCCTTGATGTATTGGTATATATTCTGGCAACCTAGTGCGGATATTAATTGGTTGAGGGAGTATTGGGTAAGAGGTCAGGAGGATAAAAAGATATTTTATCCGTTCAGTACCTATCCAGAGAATCCATATGCTATCTCCTATGAGTTTATCAATGCGAATAATCGCCATGTGATCAATGGAAATGCGCAAGCTTCTTATCAGTTTTCAAAGAAATTGAAAGCACATGTTCGTGCAGCGATGGATTTGGGAATTGAAGATAGAAATCAAAATAGACCATTTGATGCTGGTTCGAAATTGAACGAAGGGTCTTACCGTAGTCAATCTATATTCTCCAAAGAGACAAATTTAGACTTCCTGATCAGTTATAACGATAAAATCAATGATGATTTTGAATATTCGGTAACAGGGGGTGGAAATACCTTGAGGAATGAATACAGAAGGGATGAAATGGCTTCTGATGGTTTGTTTTATCCTGGTGTGTATAACCACAACAATTCCAAATATGGGGTTAAAAACAGACAGATCATTGAGCGTTATGAAATCAATAGTTTCTATGGACTTGCTACGACTTCTTACAAGGATTTCTTATTCTTGGACGCTACATTTAGGGTAGACTGGTCGAGTACATTGGCATCGCCAATGCGTGCGAAAACTGAACCGTATTTCTATCCTTCTATTAATGGTAGTTTTGTGTTCTCTAAGCTTTGGGATTTACCGGAATTTTTCAGCTTCGGTAAATTTAGAGCCTCCTATGCAGGTACCGGTTCAGGTGTGCAAAAACCATATCAGACAGACAATTATTACGAAAATCCGAATCCATTGTTAGGTGGAGCATTAGCGAATTCATCTACCTTATCCAATCCGTTTATTCAACCATTAAGTACATCTTCTTTGGAGTTTGGTACAGATTTAAGGTTTTTCAAGAATCGTTTTAAGTTGGATGTAACCTGGTATAAGGGGAATTCAAGAAACCAGCATTTATACCGTCAAGTGGATCCTGCATCAGGAGCTAGTCGTTTCTTAGTGAATTTTGGTGAGGTTCAGAATTCGGGAGTAGAAATCGGAATAAACACGGATAACATTAAGAAGAAAGATGGCTTTACATGGTCAACTTTGGCAACCTATACCGGAAATAGAAATACCATCAAACAGTTGACTGATAGTTCAATCGTATTACAGCAACGTTCTGTAGGATCGGGCCAAATTGTTGGTTTGGTTGGCGGAAGTTTAGGTGATCTTTATGGTATTGGCTATTTACGTGCGCCAGATGGACAGGTGATCTATGATGAGACAACCGGTTATGCGAAGCTATCCAATAGTGTTGTCTATTTAGGAAATACCATTCCAAAAGGGAAAGCAAGTTTAGGCAATAACTTTAGCTATAAAAATATTCGTTTAAATCTCTTGTTTGATGCACAATGGGGCGGAGTAGGACACTCCTTAACACATTATAAATTAGCGGAACAAGGAAAAACTGTTAATACACTTCCAGGTCGTTATAGCAGTATTATCGGTAATGGTGTCATTCAGAATGCTGATGGTACATTCCGTAAGAATGATGTCATTGCGAAGAACATTGATGAATATTACCGTTCGCATTTTGGACAAGATAATGCAGAGGGAAGTACCTTCCGTACTGATTTCATAAAATTCCGTGAAGCGCGTATAGATTATTCCTTGAATAAGAACATTACGGATCGTTTAGGGATCAATCGTGCTACCATCGGTGTTTATGGTCGTGATTTGTTTATCTGGACAAAATGGCCAGCCTTTGATCCGGAGTTTGGAACATTGGACGGTGGGGATATTGTTAAAGGATTTGAGATTGCGCAATTCCCATCGACAAGAACATTTGGATTTAACTTAATTGTAGGATTCTAAATTAGGAAATCATGAAATTGAAAACGAAAATATTTGTGGGATTGCTAGCCGTGATTAGCCTAGGGTCCTGTAATAAAGGGTTCTTGGAGTTAAATACAGATCCCACCAAAACAAAAGATGCTTATCCACAACAATTGATGTCGAATGCCCTAATTCAATCGACTTCAATCAACATGAACAGAAATCGAGGTTTCAATAATGAATTGATGCAGGTTTCTGTTTCTATTGGGGATGGTGAATATAAAGTGTTCCGTTATGACTTCAGAAGAAGTTGGTCAGATTACCTATGGAGTGGTCACTTTCTGAATATGGCAAACTACAAGGATATGTATACAAAGGCACTTACAGAAGTTGCTTTTAATACTTCCTACCAAGGGATTTCCATGATTCTTCAAGCTTGGACCAATTCTATCCTGACAGATACCTATGGAGACGTTCCGTATTCACAAGCGACTTTAGGTCGTGATTCCTTATTGTTTGAACCTAAGTTCGACAGACAACAGGATATCTACATGGATATGTTGCATAAATTGGATTCTGCAAATACCCTATTAAAAGTTAATACTTCAATCGACCCGTTGCACGATCCTGTATATAAAGGGGTTACTGCTAACTGGCGGAAGTTTGGAAACTCCTTATACCTACGTTTACTATTACGTGTAGCACACAAAGCAGAAACTAAGGATTATGCACAAGCAAAAATCAAGGAAATTTTAGAGACCAATAAGTCGAATTATCCAATTATCGCCAATAATGAAGAGTCGGCTATTTTACGTTGGACAGGAGAAGGGGCCTATATTTCGCCATTTATGACCACACGTGTTCAGGATTTCCGAGCTACCGCTTTAGCCAAATTCTTTATCGATTTCCTACGAGATTCCAATGACCCACGTCTAAATATTCCGGAATATGGTACTAATGGGATTAACCGTTGGGGAATAGCGCCAGTTTCGGGAAATTTTGAAGGAGTTCCAAGTGGTTATGCTGCAGGAAATGAAGATTATTCAAAAATGTCTTATTTCTATTCTGCCGATCAAAATGCTGGTGTAAATAGTATGCAAAAGGAACCTATGACTGGTATGATCATGAACTTTGCAGAGGTGGAGTTTATTAAAGCAGAGGCTATGTTGAAAGGTTACATCAGTGGAGATCCATCTGTTCCCTTTTATTCTGGTGCAGAGAGTTCCATTAAATTATGGATTCCAACTTGGCCAGGGGTTATTAAGGATCATTTAGCCGCTTCAGATATCGACTGGGATAATAACGATACATTCGAGGATAAAATGGAGCGTATTCATAAACAGAAATACTTTGCTTTATTCTTGGTTGACCTTCAACAATGGTTTGAGTATCGTCGCACTGGACACCCTGTATTGCCAAAAGGGGATGGATTAAAGAACAATGGGGAAATGCCTGCGCGTATGCAGTACCCGGTTTATGTACAATCATCCAATCCGACCAGTTACAAGGATGCGGTTGCTCAACAGGGACCAGATGCAATTAACACGAAAATGTGGTGGCAGAAGCCTTAATTTAAGATTTTACAGCAATGAAAAATAAATTTATAAAATGGTTTGGATTCGCTTTGTTGTTAGCTACAGTAGCTGGCTGTGCGGAGTCCAATTACCCTGGTGGAGAGATAAGTCCTTACATCGGTATTTATGATGTTCGTAATTTATATAAAGGTTCAGCAGTAAATTTGAATCTAGAGACCTTGGAAGGGTCAAGTAACTTATCGGCAACGGTGATTTCGGATCACTCCGGCGGTAATCTGCCTGCAGGGATGCTTTTTGTACAAGACGCTAGACGATTAGGGTTTCTTCGTGGACTAGCTATTCCAGTAGGCGATATAGCTAAGGATTTTAAACCGGGAGATTCTGTTTTGATTAATATTGAAGGAACGGTTCTTAACCGAGTTGATGATATCCTTCAAATACAAAATGTCACCAAGGAAAAGATTACCAAGGTTGCCTCCCAACGTCCAATTTATGCCACATTAACCAATTCGGCAAAGATCGCTGCAAGACCATATGACTACGAAAGTACATTAGTAGCTATTGTAAAGGGTGGGTATGAATATACACCTGAACCAGGACAGGTTATCTCGGGTGATCAGACCATCAATGATGGGTTCGGAACTATAACGGTAAAGACTGAGGCAAGCTCTACTTTAGCGAATCTTCCACAGTACACCATGGCGAATTATTATGGTATTGTCTTTACACAAACACAAGCCGATACTGTGCTAGCCTATCAACGCCTTCGTGTGCCAAATGATTTAGTGGAATTGAAATCCGTTTATAAGGTACCTAAGATTATTATCACCGGTTGGAATAATGATCCGAAAGGTTCCGATTCCAATAATGAGTATATGCAGTTCATGGCGACAGAGGATATTGATTTTGCCGTTACCCCATTCTCCGTAGTTACGACCAACAATGCGAATGCTTCTACACCAACAGGCTTCCCACAGAAAGGATGGGCTACTGGAGGTATCCGTACTTATAAAATTAATTTAACAAAAGGTACAGCTAAAAAAGGAACACTCTTTTATGTTGGTGGATCAAATGGATTAATTCTTAGTACCGGATCGACCAGTATTAAGCATGCCAATTGGATTGCTGCATATAACTATGCTTCCAATGATGGACAAGGTTTTGGAACCAAGAACGCCAACTTATTGGCTAATAGTGGTAATGCTTATGGTATTGCAGTTTTCCAAGGTACAGATGTGACTGAAAAATCCATTCCTGAGGATGTGATATTTGTAGCAACCGGTGGTTCATTAGTAGGGAATGGTTTTGGATACCGTATCGCGAATACTGATTTCTACGATATCATTAATCCGATTACCTTAAAAGAACAGCCCTTCTACCGTTCAGGAACTAATACCAATAATATTACTTACAATACACCATCGGATGCTGGTTTCTTTAACTACATGGGTGGCGAATATAACATCAAGCTGAAGCGTTGGACTAAAGCTCGTGTTAAGAATGCTTATCAGCTTCAAAAAGAGTCAACCCTGGAAGAGATTGAAAATCCAGAGTTCACCACCAAGCTGGTACAATAACCTGCACTATTGTTAATATTATATATGAAAGGGCATCCGTTTATGGGTGCCTTTTTTTAGTATTTAGTATTGAGTAGTTAGTAGTTAGACCTTGGGCGTGCTAAGGATAGGGGTGTGAGATTTGAGATAAAGATTTGAGATAGAAGGGGCTGTTTACAACTCAGAGCGACGCGAAGAGTCTCATTCACCCTCCCTATGACTCGTCATCTTCCATCGAAGGTGGAAGATCTTTAAACTATGCAAATCAGATAAAGAAAATGAGTTGAATTAGATTTTTGCAAAGGACGGTCGAAGCATACTTCGACCCTATAGTTTTGGTGATTAGGAAAAATAAAATCACGATTGTTTGTAGGGGCGATGCATGCATCGGCCGCATAACCTTATTTTTTACAGCTTTTCTGGTCTTTTGTCTGTTGACTATTCTCTTCTAACTAAAAAACGGGCGGACATTCCGTTCGTTCTCGTCGGAGATAAATCTCCTTCCCTCAAACTCTCTCAGTACCGCCCCTACCTAACGTGCTATCTAGATGGTTCGATATTAGGCGTTTCATAGCAGCCCTACGGGCGGTATTTAGTATAAAGTAATTAGTAGTTAGACACGTGATGTGATAAAGATAGGGATGGTTCACAGTGAGTTTGTCTTTACTTTATCAAAAAAAATTTTACCCAAAATAATATCTCACATCTAATATCCCTTCAACGGTCTAAATACTAAATACTAACTACTATATACTACCATAGTAGGTCATCTCCAAATGGGGGATATCATCCTCCAAGTAAGGATCGCTTTCGGTTTTGAAGCCGAGGTTATTGTAGAATTTTTCGAGGTATTGTTGTCCGGAGATGCGGATTGGGAAGTCGGGGTAATCTGCTAAAAGGGATTTCATGGATTGTTCCATGATTAGTTTTCCGTAGTCGAGGCCACGGTAATCGGGATGTACGGCTACTCTTCCGATGGAGCTGCAGTCGGGGTAGGAGATGTTTGGTGGTAGAATTCGGGTATAGGCCACACATTTTTCGCCTTCTAAGGCAAAGACATGCTTGGCAAATAAGTCTTTATTATCGCAATCGCGGTAAAGGCAGGTTTGTTCCAGGGCGAAGACCTCTTCACGGAGCTGAAGAATTCGATACAATTCCAAAGGGCTTAATTCGTCGAAAGTTTTAACCTGCCATTCCATATTGAATATATTAATTGTTGCTTAATAATGCTTTTACAACTTCGGAAATGGTTCTGCCATCTGCTTTTCCTGCTAATTGTTGGTTAGCAGCACCCATTACCTTACCCATATCTTTGATGGAGCTTGCGCCAGTTGAAGTAATAATTCCTTTGATTGCTTCTTCAATTTCAGCACGGACTAATTGCTTTGGAAGATAAGCTTCAATGACTTCTTGTTCTTCCACTTCAATTTGATAAAGATCCTCACGTCCTTGTTGTTGGTAGATTTCAGCCGATTCTTTGCGTTGTTTAACCAGTTTCTGTAATACCTTGATTTCGGTATCTTCAGTCATTTCTTCAACTTGACCTTTTTCAGTTTTTGCTAAAAGGATTGCTGCCTTGATGGCTCTTAAACCTCTTAAACGAACATTGTCTTTCGCGATCATCGCCGCTTTAATATCTTGGTTGATTTGTGTTTCTAATGACATGCTATTCTTATCTATTAATTTCTATTGATTATTGTTCCATTTGCTTGAACCGTCGGCATCACCAATATATCATTGATATTGACATGTTTCGGTCTGGAAAGTACGAAAGATACAATATCAGCAATGTCCTTTCCGGAAAGAGGAGTCAAACCCTGGTATACAGCTTTTGCGCGATCCTTGTCTCCATGAAAACGAACTTCGGAGAATTCTGTTTCAACCATACCCGGATTTATTGCTGTAACTTTTATTCCTTTCTGCAATAAATCAATGCGCATGGCTTTATTTAAGGCGTCTACGGCGTGTTTTGTGGCGCAGTAGACATTTCCATTCGGATAGACTTCTTTGCCCGCTATAGAGCCTAGATTGATGATGTGGGCATGCTCGCTAGATGCCATCATTGGAACTACATACTTGGTCACATAAAGTAGACCTTTCACATTGGTATCAATCATTCGATCCCAATCGCCAATATCACCATCTTGAATTGGATCAAGCCCTTGACTAAGTCCTGCGTTATTGATTAGAATATCCACCTGTTGCCATTCTGCTGGTAGATTTCCTAAAGTTGTTTCAACTTCATCCGCATTGCGTACATCCAATTTGAAGGTGTGTACTTCGGTTTGTGGATTTAGGTGATTTATTTTTTGCGTCAGTTCATCAAGTTTCTCGACTCTTCTGGCACATAACAGTAAGCGGAAGTTTTGTTCGCTTGCCAATTCCAAGGCACAAGCTTCACCAATTCCTGAACTTGCACCTGTAATTAAAACTGTTCTCATGTTATTGTGGTTTATGCTAATCTAAATTTGAAAAGCGTATTATTTCTGGCACTCATAAATGGTGCTGAATCCGAAAGTCTGCGGCCGTACCTTACAGCTTTGGAAACCTACGGTCTTACAGATAGCGGCGAATCGTTTTCCATCAGGGAATTTAGCCACAGATTCTGGAAGATATTCATAGGCTCTATTGTCTTTTGAGATCAATTTCCCCATTGCAGGAGTGACCTTATGGAAATAGAATTGAAATAATTGCTTAATCGGAAATGCAGTAGGGTTGGAAAGTTCCAAGATTATTGCTTTACCTCCGGGTTTTAATACGCGACGAATATCGCTTAAGCCTTGCTCTAGATTTTCAAAATTACGAACCCCGAAAGCAACGGTCACAGCATCGAAGGTTTCATCTTCAAAAGGTAATTTTTCAGAATCGCCTAAGCATACTTCAAATTGATGCTCCAGTCCTTTTTTCTTAATCTTTTCCTTGGCAACATCTAACATTCCTTGGGAAATGTCTACACCAATGATTTTCTTAGGGTTTAGAATGCGAATAGCATCTAGTGCAAAATCACCAGTACCGGTGGCTACATCTAAGATCATCTGAGGGTGAATGCTTTTAAGGGATTTGATGGCTTTTTTACGCCATATCGTATCAATCCCCATAGTCATAAAGCGATTTAATAGATCATAAGTCTTCGAAATGTTGTTGAACATATCGGCCACTTGTTCCTTTTTACCGCCTTCGGGATTGTAAGGTTTTACTGTAGATGCATCGTTTGACATGACACAAAGATACAACAAAGTATAGAGAAAATATTCTTCTAACCCCGACAGTTTTAAACAGTTGCAAGAATTGAAATTACTTAACTCCTTGACAATGAATTTGAAGTAGAAATCTTTCCTAATTATGCCTGTATAAGGTTTAGCTGTTTTAGGTTCTTAACAATGCTTTATCTTATTAACATTCGTATAAGTTACTGATAATGAGTGGTGACAAAAACTTACCAACAGCTTACTAACAATGGTTGTGGAATACTAGGCCTTGAATTTCAATCAGTATTGTATGATTGTTGCTGCACCTAAATAGGCTGTTCAAAACTTTGATTATAGGGGAGTTTTATTTTCCTTACATTTGTTACCCTATCATTGAAAACTTAATGATCAAGCCGTAATAAAATAAAATTGAGATGTCAGAAAACGAATTCACAAGTAACCAGTCAGGTCAGACCAATCGTCCAAATTTCAAGCAGAAGCGGACAGGTGTGAGCAATCTGATTAGTGGTTTGGGTAAGATCCCTCCTCAAGCTTTGGATTTAGAAGAAGCTGTGTTGGGAGCCTTGATGTTGGAAAAGAATGCCTTAAGTGAAGTTATTGACATTCTAAAACCAGAATCATTCTATAAAGAGGCGCATCAAAAGATTTTTCAGGCCATCTATAACCTATTTCAAAAAACCTCACCAATCGATATCTTAACGGTTATTGCAGAGCTTCGTGGTATGGGGGCATTGGAAATGGTAGGTGGTGCATATTACATTACGCAATTAACCGACCGTGTGGTTTCAGCAGCAAATATTGAATACCATGCGCGTATTATTTCGCAGAAATATATTCAACGAGAATTGATTCAAGTGTCTACCGAGATTATCAACGCTTCTTATGATGAGACGAGTGATATCTTCGATTTGTTGGATCATGCGGAGAAATCCTTATTTGATATTGCACAGAACAACTTACGTCGTGATTCACGTAAGATGGACGATATTATGCGTGAGGCTATAACCAATTTGGAGTCTTTACGCGATCGTACAGACGGATTAACGGGTATCCCATCGGGTCTTACCGCATTAGACCGGATGACCTCAGGTTGGCAGCCTTCGGATTTGGTAATTATTGCGGCTCGTCCTGCAATGGGTAAGACGGCATTCGTATTATCCGTGGCTCGTAATGCAGCTGTAGATCACCAACGTGCTGTTGCTGTGTTCTCACTAGAGATGTCCTCGGTTCAGTTAGTGAATCGTTTGATAGCTGGGGAGACGGAAATTGAGCAGGAAAAGCTTAAGAAAGGTAATCTTGCGGATCATGAATGGCAACAATTACACTCTAGGATTGGACGTTTGACAGAAGCGCCATTGATTATTGATGATACACCAGCATTGAACGTATTTGAATTCCGTGCGAAATGTAGACGATTAAAAGCGCAATACGATATACAAATGGTAATTGTCGATTACTTGCAGTTGATGCATGGTAAATCGGATGGAAAGGGTGGAGGAAACCGTGAGCAAGAGATCGGTAGCATTTCACGTGCCTTGAAATCAGTTGCTAAGGAGTTGAATATTCCTGTATTGGCCTTATCGCAGTTGAGTCGTGCGGTGGAGTCACGTCCTGGAAACTCGAAGAGACCAATGTTATCCGATTTACGTGAATCGGGTTCTATTGAGCAGGATGCGGATATGGTGTTGTTCCTGTATCGTCCAGAGTACTACGGTTTGTTGGAAGATGAGGAAGGACGTTCAACCGTAGGAGTTGGGGAGGTCATCATTTCAAAACACCGTAATGGTGAAACGGGTATTGTTCCTCTACGTTTCGTTGGTAAATATGTGAAATTCGTGGATCTTGAAGATGACTTCTCTGGAATGGGAGGTGACAGTGCCGGAATGAATGATTTCGGAGCACCTTCAGCCATGCAGCCATCCAGCAATTTTGGAGATTTCGGCGGTGGTATTACCATGCCTTCCAGAATGAACGATATGCCGGATGATGCACCGTTTTAATGGGAGACGATAGACAACAGATAGTAGACAACAGATAGTAGACAACAGATGTTAGACAACAGATGTTAGACAACAGAGGTTAGACATCGACAGAAAGGACAG
Source organism: Sphingobacterium lactis (assembly GCF_051951495.1). Lineage (GTDB taxonomy): Bacteria > Bacteroidota > Bacteroidia > Sphingobacteriales > Sphingobacteriaceae > Sphingobacterium > Sphingobacterium lactis_A. The sequence continues at coordinate 211,380 of NZ_JBNHAS010000004.1, forward strand.
TAATTAAGATTTATAATCTTGTTATTTACGATAAAAAAAAGCGTATCAAGTTTAAATTGATACGCTTTTTTTGATTATTGAAATGTTGGGTTTGATTAATATTCAACCCACATTAGATTTTTAGATAGCCTTATCATTTTTTGAATTTATTATCTCATGTCTCCTATCTAATAACGTAGCGGTCTCCAATCTTAATCAGTGCAGCGGAATGTCTGCTCATTTTAAAACTGTATTATTATCCCCTCATAGACCTAAAATCCATTTATCTGTTGTCTTTTGTCTGTTGTCTCACTATCTTATTTAGATATACTGGCAGATCCTAGGTATTTCACTTCGACTCTTCGGTTTTTAGCTCGTCCTTCTGGGTTGTCTTGGCCATTAGCTAAGCTGTTCTCAGCTATGGGTTCCTTTTCTCCCTTTCCTACAGCGTAGATATCGTTTTTCAGACCATAGGCAACAAACCAGTCTCTGACCGCTTCAGCACGCTTTTGAGATAACTTGAGATTGTAGTCATCATTCCCTTTGGAGTCGGTATGTCCGGTTATTTCTACTCGTTCCTTTCCGGCTTTTTGCAATTCTTCAGCAGCATGTTGAAGTGCTGTTTCCGCTTCTGGTTTAAGGGTGGCTTTATCGAAGTCGAAGAGTTGATCAGCAGCAAGTTGAATATCCACATTTAGTCCGCTTTGTTCAGCAGTTAATGAGCTTCCACCCGATGTAAGGCTTCCTGACTCTGTGCTTACAGTTGAGCTCGTAGTACGGAGGGTGTCAGGTCCTGTTGGCTGTTTTTCTTCTACCTGTATATGCGTGCCTGAAGCCGAATCCTGGATTGGCTTTTCCTTATTTCCAGACTGGCAGCTGAAGAATAATAAACTGGATAAGGCAAAGGCGAAATGATAGAATCTTATCATCCTTATCTCGTTATTGGCATGCCATCAAAGCTTCCATATTTTCCAATGGATAAACTGATTGTTTTGCTATCTGCAGGAGGAGCAGCAAATTTTAAGTTCATCAAAATCGGATTATCATCACCTGTCACTCTTAGACGATCACCAAAGGAATTTACAGGGCTGAGCATTAATTTTCCAGCATCGTCTTTTAGGATGCTGTTTTTCTTAGCTGTGGCGTCATCGATGTAATAAATATCGCTGCCTGGTATATTGATGTCAACTTGTTTTTTCTCTGGATTTTGAATCACCAGATCAATGCTTAAAATGCTGCCAACGACATGAGCTTTTGTAACAGCAAGTGTTCCTTCATCAACTTGTTTGCTAGCGATAGATGTGATTTGGGGAGCGGTTTCTTCTTTTACCGTTTCTTGGACAATTACTGTGTCGGGCTGCGTAGAGACGACAACCGTGTCATTGTCACTAGTAGAATTGTCCTTGTTTTCAGTGTTGTTTGTACAGGATGCGCCTAACAATAAGGCTAATCCCACTAAAGGAATTAATTTTGAGTTCATAGGAGGTTATTTTAATTAACAATTTGTGTTAATAGCTGAGCTTCAATTACTATACCAAAGTGGGATTTTAGCGAATTGCTTTTAGCAAAGTAAGACGATTATTGTATAGGAAAGTCGAAGTATTTGTCTTTAAAAGGTTCGTTTCTAAGCGTATAATGCCACCATTCCTCATCAATAGCCTTAAAACCATGTTTCTCCATAATGTTTTTTAGTTTCTTCCGATTAGCTTTCTGTTGTGTGCTGATATTTGGATAATTATGATGTGAAATCTCCCCAAAGAAATCGAAGTTACTCCCCATATCCAATTCTTCTTTACTTTTTAGGTTAATGATGGTGAGGTCGATGGTGCTTCCACGACTATGACCAGATTTTGCTGCGATATAACCCAACTTAAATAAATCTCTTTTATCAACGTCAGGATAGAATTCTGCTTTATTTAATGTGTCGGCAATGTCTTTTGCCCACGATTGAAAATGATCTACTGCACGCTGAGGACGGTATGCATCGAATACTTTAAATCCTAAACCTTCTTTAATAAGTTCATTTTGTGCCTGTAAAAGGGCAAAGGCAGCCTCTTTGCTGACATATAATTTCTCCCGATCATACCCTTTAATAGGTCTTCCAATAAAATTATGCTGTCCAAAATAACGTAGATCAATCACCAGTTGTGGAATATAAGATAAGAGGTCAACAAAAGTGTTAGGTACATTTTGTTTAATACTGCATGATAACAGAAGGTAAGTAAAGGGAATTAAGAATATAAAACGCAAAGATTTCATAAGTTTAGTCCATTTGATTCACTTAAAACTAAGCAAAACTTAAAAGAAATGTTAATGGATTGACATTATTTGAATAAATAATATAGCATAGGGTATGATAGGGGCAGAAAGGTGATTTCAATATAAGCATGCTGCCTATTAGCTGTTGTCTCCTACTGCTATTTTTATTATTTTTGGTCTCCCCAATAATAGAGGCATTACATAATTAAAATTAGGAGAGATTTTGGATTTTTTAGCAGGATTGAATCCATCCCAACGCGCAGCGGCAGAGCGGACTGAGGGTCCGGTAATGATTGTTGCTGGTGCGGGATCAGGAAAAACACGTGTTATTACCTACCGTGTGGCACACTTGATACAGAAGGGTGTAGATCCATTCAATATATTGGTGTTGACTTTTACCAATAAGGCAGCAAAGGAAATGCGCGAGCGTATTATGAAAGTGGTAGGATCCGAAGCCAAGAATATTTGGATGGGTACTTTTCACTCTATTTTTGCTCGTATTTTACGCGTGGAAGCAGAATTGATCGGCTATCCTAAGAACTTCACCATTTACGATACTGATGATACAAAAAGTTTATTGCGTACAATCTTGAAAGAGATGGAGTTGGATGATAAACTATATAACGTGAATCATGTATATGGAAGGATTTCTTCTGCAAAGAACAACCTGATATCGCCACAAGAATACAATAAAAATGAAGCTATCCTAGCCGAAGATAATTCCAACGGGAGAGGACAACTAGGACAAATCTATTTAACCTATGCCCAACGTTGTTACCGAGCAGGGGCGATGGATTTTGATGACCTATTGTTCAAGACCAATGTCTTGTTAAATAAATATCCGGAGGTTCTTTATAAATATCAACATCAGTTTAAATACTTGATGGTAGATGAGTACCAGGATACTAACTTTTCACAGTACCTAATCGTTAAGCGATTGGCTGCGGTGAATGAAAATATTTGTGTAGTAGGGGATGATGCGCAGAGTATTTATGCTTTCCGTGGAGCCAATATTCAGAATATCCTAAACTTCCAGAAGGACTATCCTGATGTGAAAGTCTATAAATTGGAGCAGAACTATCGATCGACTAAAATGATCGTAAATGCTGCGAACAGCATTATTGCGAATAACAAAAATCAGCTGGAGAAAAATGTCTTTTCCGACAATGAGGATGGCGAAAAGATCAAGGTTAGCCGTGCATTCTCTGATAATGAGGAAGGAAAGATTACCGCTGAGGCAATTATACAAGAAAAGTCCTTAAAAGGATTGAATTATAAAGATTTTGCAATCTTATATCGTACGAATGCCCAATCGAGATCATTAGAGGAGGCTTTACGTAAATTAGGTGTTCCCTATAAGCTTTATGGGGGTACATCCTTCTACCAAAGAAAGGAAATCAAGGATTTAATCGCTTATTTCCGTTTAACTTTCAATCCGAATGATGAAGAAGCATTAAAACGGGTGATTAATTATCCACGTCGAGGAATTGGAGATACAACTGTTGACCGGATTATGGTAGCTGCCGATCAGAATCAATTGCGTTTATGGGATGTTGTTGCCAATGCGCAGATGTTCCTAGATGGCCGTAGCGCTGGTTCAGTGACTAATTTCGGTATCATGGTTCAAGGTTTTCAAGCGATGGCTAAAACCAATACCGCATTTGATACCGCTATGTACATTGCGCAGCATTCGGGTATTCTGAAAGATCTTTACGAAGATAAATCGGTAGAAGGATTAGCACGCTATGAGAATATACAAGAGTTATTAAATGGTATCAAAGAGTTTTCGGAAAGAGAAGACTTGGAAGAAAAAGGTTTAGATGTCTTTATGCAAGACATCGCATTATTAACGAATGATGATAATGACAAAGATCCTAATGCAGATACCGTATCTTTAATGACAATCCACGCATCGAAGGGTTTGGAATTTCCTGTCGTGTTTATTGTAGGACTGGAGGAGAATTTGTTCCCTTCCCAGTTATCCTTGAATTCTAGATCGGAATTGGAAGAGGAGCGTAGATTGTTCTATGTTGCAGTGACACGTGCCGAGAAAAAGTTACATTTGTCTTATGCGACATCGAGATATCGCTGGGGAACTTTGAATAATTGTGAGCCTAGCAGATTCTTAGATGAATTAAATCCAGCTTGTTTGGATTTGGACTTCAAACCTAGGTTAAGTCCATCTGGGAATGAGGATTTTGGTTCAGAACGCGTAGCTTGGCAACGCAAGGAGTCAGGTGATACTTTCTCTAAACCAAAGCCAAAACCGATGAAAACAACATCGATTTTACCTAAAGCTCACGTGCCGACTGCAGGATTTGCACCATCAGACACATCGGGCTTACAAGTAGGCATGGAAGTTGAGCATGAAAGGTTCGGATTTGGCAAGGTAATTAACTTAGAAGGCAATAAAGGAGACATTAAAGCAACTATTTTCTTCAAAGAGTTGGGACAGAAGCAATTGTTGCTTAAATTTGCTAAATTGAGAATTGTGGAGTAATCCCAAATAAAACAAAAATAAATTGCCACCTAGGCAAATCTAAAAACATATGATTTTTGACTACAACAGTACACGACCTAAATTAATCCTAGCAGAATATGGTAGGAACGTGCAAAATATGGTGGATTATATCTGTACGCTGACCGATAAGGAAGAGCGCAATCGCCTGGCACAAGTGGTTATAGATATGATGGGTGTTTTAAATCCTCATCTTCGTGATGTTTCGGATTTTAAACATAAACTATGGGATCACCTATATATTATTTCTGATTTTAAGATTGATGTAGACTCGCCATACCCTATCCCTACAAAGGAAAATGTTCATCACAAACCTGAAATATTAAACTACCCTAATCACCAGATACGGTTCAAACATTATGGTTTTACCGTAGAGGAAATGATTCGTAAAGCGAAAGCAATTCCGAATGATGAGGCTAAAGCAAAAATGACCTTGGGGATTGCCAATTTTATGAAGATGGCATATATGACCTGGAATAAAGATTCAGTTTCTGATGAGCAGATCTTAAGTGACTTAACGGCATTGTCAGGTGGTGAACTTAGATTACCTGCAGATACTACACTAACTAAGGTTGATTTCAAAACTCCTCCTCCGGGGAACCGCATTAAAAGCAATAATACCGGTGGCTCAAGCAACAACAATCAATCGTATTCAGGGCAAAAGAAAAACAATAACAACAACAATAACAACCATAAGAAATCACCTTCTGGTAAAAGGCCCATGAATAACAATAACATGAATAGAAAGAATAATTATCAAAAATAATTGATGATTTGTGGGGCATTCGCAAGAACATTTCATTCCTTTGGAGTTGAATTTACTCGTGAATTACCATTTGAAAATCTTGATTCATTACACGAAGAAAATCTTCTAAAAACAATACGGAATACCGAGAAGAAGAGCTATTGAACAGCCCTTCTTTTTGGTTTAAAAGTGACGCTAAACAGACTATGAACGCATTTGAAATACATGGTGGTAAACCACTAAAAGGGGAGATTGTCCCTCAAGGAGCAAAGAACGAAGCATTACAAATTCTATCTGCAGTATTATTGACAGAAGAAAAGATGACTATCAGTAATGTTCCAAACATAAAAGATGTCAATAAGCTGATCGATTTATTAGCTGCCTTAGGTGTAACAGTAAATCGTCTGAATGAAGATACATACGAATTCGAGGCGAAAAATATCAATATCGATTATTTCCAGTCGGAGGAATTCAAACGTCAAGGTGGAGGATTGCGTGGATCTATTATGATTGTAGGTCCTTTATTGGCTCGTTTCGGGAAAGCGGCAATTCCTAAGCCAGGTGGTGATAAAATTGGTCGAAGAAGATTGGATACACACTTTTTAGGCTTTGAGAAACTAGGTGCTAAGTTTGTTTATGATGCTGAAAACCATTTCTTCAATGTAGATGCTACGCAGCTAAAAGGTACTTATTTATTGTTGGATGAGGCTTCAGTTACCGGAACAGCAAATATTGTAATGGCTGCGGTTTTGGCAAAAGGAACCACGACTATTTATAATGCTGCTTGTGAGCCTTATTTACAGCAACTTTGTAAGATGTTGAACCGTATGGGAGCTAAAATTAGTGGTATTGGTTCGAATCTATTGACGATCGAAGGTGTTGAACGTCTTGGAGGTACCGAACATCGCATGCTGCCTGATATGATTGAGATTGGCTCTTTCATTGGTTTGGCAGCTATGACAGGTTCTGAAATTACCATTAAAAATGTTTGTTTCAATGAGTTGGGGATTATTCCAACGGTATTTTCTCGTTTAGGAATTAAATTTGAATTGCGTGGTGATGATATTTTCATCCCTGCACAGGAAAATTATGAGATTGATACCTTTATTGATGGATCCATCTTAACAATTTCTGACGCTCCATGGCCAGGATTTACACCTGACTTATTAAGTATTGTGTTAGTTACTGCCATTCAGGCGAAAGGAAATGTGTTGATTCACCAAAAAATGTTTGAAAGCCGATTATTCTTCGTGGATAAATTAATTGATATGGGTGCTCAAATCATTTTATGTGATCCACACCGTGCAACCGTAATAGGCTTGAATAAGCAAAATAAATTGCGTGGAATTGAGATGACCTCTCCAGATATCCGTGCGGGGGTTTCATTATTGATTGCTGCCCTATCAGCACAAGGGAAATCTGTAATTTATAACATTGAGCAAATCGAGCGTGGATATCAACATATTGAAGAAAGATTGAAAGCTTTAGGGGCAGATATCCGTAGAATTGAAGCACAACCTTTAGGGCATTAAACTTTAAAGAAATGTCTGCATATTGTTAAAAAAATAATGTAGGGTTGTCAATGCAATTTGGCAACCCTATTTTTGTGCCAATAAAATAAATGTTCAAACACATAAAAATGAAAAAAATCACATTACTATCAGCCATCGCGGCAATCGTTCTAGCATCATGTGCTGGAAACCCAGAAGGTAAAAAAGCAGAAACGAAGGATTCAGTAGCAACTACAGCTGAAGTTGTTGGTTCATCGTACAGCTTGGATACTGCTGCTTCTAAATTAGTTTGGAAAGGAACTAAAGTAACCGGTGCTCACACTGGAACAGTAAATTTCAAATCTGGTTCACTGAACGTAGATAACGGAAAATTAACTGGTGGAAACTTTGTTCTTGACATGACTTCAATCAGCTCAACTGATTTAGAAGGTGAATACAAAGAGAAATTGGATGGTCACTTGAAAGCTGACGATTTCTTCGCAGTAGATAAAAATCCTGAAGCATCATTTACTGTTACTGAGGTTAAGCCAGGTGCAACTGATCAAGATGTTGTGGTTTCTGGAAACCTAGTTATCAAAGGAATCAGCAAAAACATTACTTTCGACGCGAAAGTACTTGAAGCAACTGAAACAGCAATCAAAGCTACAGCAAACTTCAATATCGAACGTGCTGAATGGGGTGTGAACTACGCTGGAAAAGAAGATGATTTGATCTCTAAACAAATCAATTTCGACGTAACTATCGCTGCAAAGAAATAAAAATTGTTTATAAATTAATTGCCCTTGGTTCTTGCCAAGGGCTTTTTTTGTGTCTAATCAGGCGCAATTAACCATTTTTATTAATTTTGCTTCTTAACTCTGCAATTAAATGAAAATCACTTTAGTCTGTATCGGTAAAACAGATGATAAACATATTCTTGATGGAATCGAAGTTTATACAAAGCGTCTGAAACATTATTGTACTTTTCAGTTATTGGTGATTCCTGATATTAAAAACGTCAAGAATTTAAGTCAGGAACAGCAAAAGGAAAAAGAGGGGCAATTGCTACTAAAAAACATAAGTAATCAAGATTACGTTATTTTACTAGACGAGCGTGGGAAAGAATTGAGTTCTATGGAGTTTTCAGGCTTTCTAGAGAAGCAAATGGTCAATGGGATATCAAGCCTTGTTTTATTCATTGGAGGGCCGTACGGCTTCTCAGAAGAGGTTTATTTAAGAGCTAATTATAAGCTCTCCTTGTCACGAATGACTTTTTCACATCAAATGATCAGGATGTTCTTTGTCGAACAATTATATAGAGCATTTACGATTATGCGAGGAGAACCTTATCATCATGAATAATTTTATGTAAATTGTATGATATTTGCATCTATATAATATAAGAAGGAGGAGAAAATGGATTTAGATAAATTTAAAAGAGATTATAAGTATAAGAGTCAAGAGGGTGCTCATGGTGCTGATGTCAATAAATGGATCATCATCATCGGAGGGGCTATTGTCATACTGTTAGCTTATTTATTCACATAAGAAACGTTTTAAGTAATTCAGGTAAAGACCTCAGATTAATAGTTCGAATTGTAACAAGAACTATTAATCTGAGGTCTTGTTTTATGGATGTATTTGTGGAGTAATTTTTTGAATTTTGGAAAAGAGGATTGTTAGGGTATAAGAAAAAAATAAGGCGATACGGGGAGTATCGCCTTAAAATCACACTAACTATTAATAAAACCCTATAGAACTAGGTGTTTTCAAAACATAGATCTTGGCGATGAATTTTCATCTTATTTCCAAGACCTAATGTAAAAGTAAAAACCTTTTATTATAAAATCAAATAAAAGTTGCAACATTTATATTATAATTGAATTTTGTCAGCTATTTTTAAAAATTCAACCCACGCAACTTTGTCAGTTTTAAAGGTAAGCTCCTTTTCTTGAAGTTTTTTTATTGGAATTAAGCGAAAGGCCTGTAACTTACCTTCAATAGATTTTTCTGTAAAATCAAAACAAACAGTACGGATATTAAGATTGATTTGTGTTAAATTCCGCACAAGATAGTAAATAGAAATTATCTGGCTTTCATTAAAACTCGATTTCTCATAAAAATCCGTTGTATAAATATGTTTAAGAACTTCGATTTCCATTCCGGTCTCTTCCATAAATTCTCTTTTAAGAGCATCTATTAGACCTTCACCATACTCTAGGCCTCCTCCAGGAAACTTTGTGAATGAAACATTTTCAGTTCGCTCATCACTAATTAAAACCTCTCCATGTTCATTTATTAAGATTCCATATACACGGACATTAAATAGAAACATATTTTTATTTTATGATTTTATTAGGAATTTGGAAAGGATATAAGTATCCTTTCCAATTCCTAAACAATAATTATTAAATTCTTCGGATGATTTATAAAGGTTGAAATCCGTTTTCAATAGCATTTTCATCCATACCCACTAGGGAGTAATGTCTTGGTAAGAACCAAGAAATGGTATTCATAGCATGACGGTACTCCTTTTCATTTGCAAAGTTTTTAGGAGTCAGGTTGAGTACCAGGTCTTGACTTACTTTTTCTTCATCGGTGTAATTTCTAGCAATCAGCATGATTAGTGGGTTGTGAACCCCGGAAAATTGCAGAAAATCACGCATATGTTGTCTCACAAAAGCAGGAAGAATTGCTTCCGAAGGTTGGCCAGTAAGGATCTCCTCTTGGCTACCGATAGCGAAATCATCCGTGTTTTTGGAGAAAAAATGTTCGTCCGTATAAAATTCCCCATTTAGCTCTAGGTTTAATAAATCACCATAAGTAAACATCCAATCCGGTTGTTCTTTTTGGGTATTTATAGCAACACCAAAACCATTTTTTAATAATAATGGCAATTTGCTTTTTATAACGAAAGCTTGGAAATTTTCTCCGTTTGCAACATTTCGTAAGTTGAAATAGGGGAAACCATCATTACTCATGATAATTTCAGGCTCAGCTACGGCAAGGTTTGCTTCGGATATCTGTGTAATAAAATCAGCTATCCATTGGGAATCGCGTTCTTCTAAGGGAATGCTCAATAAATTGTTGATCGCAATGGTCTTCTCTAAATCTCCTAATGGCTCTGCACCACTGCTTGCATCAAAAAAATGAATATTACTCATATGAATTTCAAAATACGGCTAAAAGTAGTGAATAATTGCTAATGTTAAGTGTTTAATTCAAATTTACTTGCTAAAGATTTGGCAGAATTAAGATATACAGGTTTATTTTATTACTTTTGTTAAAAAAAGAAACACTTTAATGTCAGATTTAAACACGACAAGACCAGTGCAATTTAACTCAGAAAAAATTAGTTATGAGGAATTCCGCCAGGTACTCATAGACGATTATAAACTAGCCGTTGAAAGCCGATTTGTAAGTTTGTTAGGAAGAAAGGAAGTGCTAACGGGAAAAGCTAAATTCGGTATTTTCGGAGATGGTAAGGAGCTGGCACAAATTGCTTTAGCTAAGGTTTTTAAACCTGGCGATTGGCGCTCAGGTTACTACCGTGATCAGACGCTAGCCTTTTCTTTGGGTATTAGTTCCATCTATCATTTCTTTTCACAATTATATTCCAATCCTGATCTTGAAGCCGATACTTCTTCTGGAGGACGCCAAATGGTGGCTCACTTTTCTACTCGCTTATTGGATGAAGATGGGGAATGGCTAGATCAGAATGCGCAGGTAAACTCCTTTTCTGATGTTTCCACTACTGGTGGGCAAATGGCTCGTATTTTAGGGCTGGGTTTAGCATCTAAACTATATAAAGAACATCCTGGTCTTTCGCATCGTGAAAAATTCACTAAGGAGGGGAAAGAGGTTGTATTCTGTACAATCGGGAATGCCTCCACTTCTGAGGGCGTGTTTTGGGAAGTTGTGAATGCAGCAGGTGTAAAACAAATTCCTGTGGTGATTTCCATTTGGGATGATGGCTATGGCATTTCAGTGCCAAACGAAGTGCAAACTACAAAAGGCGATATTTCTTCCGTTCTTAGAGGTTTTCAAGAGGATGAGAGGGGCAATGGCTACCAGATTTTTAAGGTAAAAGGATGGGACTATGCCGGCCTTTGTGAGGTATATGAAAAAGCTGCTGATTATGCGCGTAATGAAGGAAAACCTTGTATAGTCCATGTGTATGAAATGACACAGCCTCAAGGACACTCTTCATCTGGTTCGCATGAGCGTTATAAAACCGCAGAACGATTAACTTGGGAAAACGATTTTGATTGTAATGCAAGAATGCGTACTTGGTTATTGGAATCTGGAATTGCGGAAGAAGAGGAGTTAAACAAAATAGAATCTGATGCCAAAGATTTCGTTCGCCAAGAACAGAAACGTGCATGGGTAGATTATAAAAAAACATTACAAGTAGACTTGTCAGAAGCCATAGAACTTCTGAAAGGAATTAACCATCACGCGGTGGAAATCCCTTTAAAGACTTTACTTTCCATGACCGAACTTTCTTTAAAGGAAGTTTATGTGAATGTTCGTCGTGTGATCCGCGAGCTTCGAGGGATAGAAGTAGAAGGGAAGCAAGCCTTATTGGAATGGTATAAGGGCAGGAAAGAAATTAATCATTCCAGATTCAACGATAAGTTATTTACCGACTCTAAATATTCGCCATTACGTGTTCAGGAGGTTTCTGCAGAATACGATCATGACGCAGCCATTGTTGATGGTCGTGAAGTTTTGAATGCTTGTTTTCGAGAAAACTTCCATAAGGATGCTCGACTTATAGCTTTTGGTGAAGATGTTGGTAAGATTGGTGATGTAAATCAAGGTTTTGCTGGTCTTCAAGAAGAATTTGGTGTTGAGCGTATTTTCGATACAGGTATTCGCGAGACGGCTATCATCGGTAAAGGGATAGGCTTGGCTGTGAGAGGGTTTAGACCAATTGCAGAAATTCAATATTTGGATTATTTGATTTATGCTTTCCCGGTTTTAAGTGATGATTTAGCTAGCTTAAGCTACCGAACAAAAGGGCAACAGAAAGCGCCTTTGATCGTTCGTACGCGTGGTCATCGGCTAGAAGGCATTTGGCACTCAGGTTCACCCATGTCCGTTTTATTAGGCGGATTAAGAGGTGTGCATATTTGTGTTCCTCGGAATATGACTCAGGCAGCAGGGATGTATAATACCTTATTGCAAGGGGATGAACCTGCCCTGGTAATTGAATGTTTAAATGGCTATCGTTTAAAGGAGAAAATGCCAAATAATGTAGCTGAATTCACTGTTCCAATTGGAAAGGCAGAATTACTACGTGAGGGATCTGATGTTACTGTTGTGTCTTATGGCTCTACCTTGCGTATAGTTCAAGAGGCGGCCTTAGAATTAGAAAAAGTAGGAATATCTATTGAAATTATCGATGCACAGTGTTTACAGCCTTTTGACAGGGATCAAATCAGTGCATTATCATTGCAGAAAACAAATCGTCTATTAGTAGTGGATGAGGACTTCCCAGGAGGAGCTTCATCATATTTAACACATGAAATATTGGAAAAACAAGGAGGATATTACTTCTTAGATTCCAAACCGAAAACATTATCAGCAAAAGCACATCGTCCGCCTTATGGTTCTGATGGTGATTATTTTACTAAACCAGCAGTCGATGATGTTGTAGAAGCTGCATATCAGATTATGTCTGATAGTAATCCAAAAAAATATCCTCCTTTGTACTAAGGAGGATATTTCCATTATTTTTAGCTCTTACAATTTATCTTATTCTGAGAATAAAGCTGCAGCACCTATGATGGCAGCATGTTCTTGATATTTACCGATTTCAATTTGATAATCAGCTAAGATGCTTTTATCTGAAAAGATCTTGTCCCAAGCATTCACAATGTTTCCTCCTATTACGAAATAATTACATTGATATTTCTCGCTGAAGAACTTCAAGAAATTAGCTAGGTTTTCACTGTATTCTTGGAGCAATTGCTTTGTTTCATCTTTGTCCGGGTAATTTGCTAAAATTTCTTTTAATCCCTTTTCTTCAATTCCGGTCAATTCTTTGAATCTTCTAACAAACCAACGTGTCACTAAATACTCTTCAAAAATAGAATCTTGGTAGGGGGTATCCCAAAGATTAGCATCAAATGCTTTTTCACCGTTACGCCACACTGCCGATCCTAATCCAGTACCTAAGGTAACACCCAATATACATTCATGATGATCTAGTCCGCATCCAAAAACCTCCCCTTGAAGGAAAGCTGCTGCATCATTAATATAGCGAATGGATATTTCTTGTCCCAAACCCTCTAAAATTGGCTCAGTAACACAGATATTGTAAAGGCTGTCATATTTGGATTGACCTTTCATTAACGCGATTCCACGATCATAATCAAAGGGTCCTGGAGCAGCTATTCCTACTTGATTAATTCTATTATTGAATTTATCTAAACAGGCTTTCATGTTGTTAGTCCAGGAAGAGAAAATCGTTTTAGCATTTTCTAATGAATTAACACTAGATCTTGTAATGGTTTCCTCCACAATGGTCCAAGTGGACTTTTCCACTATTGCTGATGTGATATGTGTTCCCCCGATATCACAAGATAGGATATAATCGCTTTTAGGCATTTTACTTATAGGCATTGAACTTCAGGAGGTGATCAGCAATCACTAAAGCTGCCATAGCTTCCACAATAATTACTGCTCGAGGTACAACGCATGGGTCATGTCTCCCTTTCCCTGAAATCGTTGTATCTTGGCCTTCTTCGTTGATGGTCGCTTGGTCTCTCATAATGGTTGCAACAGGCTTAAATGCTGTTTTAAAGGTGATGTCCATCCCATTGGATATCCCACCTTGAATACCACCTGAAAAATTGGTTAACGTCTTAACTTTCGAATTCTCATTGACAAAGATATCATTATGTTCCGAACCCTTCATAAAAGAACCTTCAAAACCAGATCCATATTCAAAGCCGTGTACTGCATTAATGCTCATCATTGCTTTGGCTAAATCTGCATGAAGTTTATCAAAAACAGGTTCTCCTAATCCTACAGGAACATTTCTGATTACTGTCGATATTCTTCCCCCAACGGTGTCTCCATTCTTACGAATACCATCGATAAACTCGGCCATTTCGTTCGCTGTTGCAGGATCTGCACATCGCACGATATTGTCCTCACGGATTTGCAATAAAGCATTTAAATCAGCTGAGTCAATGTTTGGAGCCTCTATATGGCCTACTCCAGAAACATGAGCAAAGATTTCAATGCCATGTTTTTTCAAGAACAGTTTTGCAATAGCTCCCGCAGCTACACGAGCTGCTGTTTCACGAGCAGATGAACGGCCACCTCCGCGGTAATCACGAATGCCATATTTCTGCTGATAGGTGAAATCAGCATGGGAAGGTCTGAATTTATCTTGAATGTGCGAGTAGTCCTTTGAGCGTTGATCCTCATTGGGAATAATTATAGCAATGGGCGTTCCGGTAGATTTTCCCTCAAATACACCGGAAAGGATTTGTGCTGTGTCGCTTTCTTTTCTTTGTGTCGTGATTTTTGATTGTCCGGGTTTCCGTTTGTCTAATTCTGATTGGATAAATTCCTCATCAATTTCGATCAAAGATGGACAACCATCGATAATTACACCAATTGCTTTCCCGTGAGATTCGCCAAATGTTGTAATCTTAAAAATATCGCCAAAAGAATTTCCTGCCATAATGCTATAATGCTCGTAAATATATGAATTTGATGTTAAATTTAATATGCCTTGCGTAAAAGATTAACCTTGAATGTGGAATCCTTGTGCTTTTAGATGTTCCCAATATGCCGGATAGGATTTCTCGACAACCATAGGTTCTTCAATGATGACTTTTGGAAATACCAATGCCAAAGGAGCAAAGGCCATTGCCATTCGGTGGTCTTCGTAGGTTCCAAAAGTAATTGTATCTGGGATGATTACTGAAGCTGTTTTTAAGTGGTAAACCTCATTGTCTTCGATTAACTGAGCTCCGAATTTTCCGATTTCAGTTTGTAGTGCCAAGATACGATCTGTTTCCTTGATCTTTAATGTCTCTAAACCCGTGAAAGAAACATCTTTCTTCATGGCAGAGGCAATAACCACTACGGTCTGCGCCAAATCTGGACATTCCTTAAAATCGAATAAGGTCTTATCTGATTTCGTATCAACCTTTCTAAGATGTAAGCCATCCTTTTCAAAAGATGATTCTACTTGGAAATGCTTCATAATCTCCACAATTGCCATATCACCTTGAAGACTGTGCTCTTTTAATCCAGGTAATACAATATGGCCGTTTTCTGAAAGAGCGACGATCGAATACCAATATGAAGCAGCACTCCAATCCGGTTCTACGTAAATCGTATTATCTTTATAATCTTGCTTAGCAATACTGATTTGATTTTCTGTGAAATTATTGTCTATTCCACATTCTTTCAGCATTTCAAGTGTCATGGTCACATAAGGACGTGAGGTTAATTCACCTTGAATATTAATTGTCAGACCTTTTTTAAGATTTGCAGCAATCAACAAGAGTGAGGAAATATACTGACTACTGACATTTCCTTGAATTGCAATAGTGTCTTTTCCTTGGATCATTCCACCTTCTATTTTTAAAGGCGGATAACCAGATTTTTTCTCATAGTGAATATCTGCTCCTAAATCCTTAAGGGCATCAACTAAGATTCCGATTGGTCTTTGTTGCATGCGTTCAGTACCAGTCAGGATAAAGTTTCCTTTGACTAGATTAAGGTAAGATGATAAAAAACGCATGGCTGTACCTGCAGGGCCAATGTCAATTAAATTATCACCGGCCTGAGGGTTTGCAGCTTTCTCCAATGCAGCTTTTAAGGTGACTGTATCTGCTGCTTCAGAAAGATTCTTAACTTGAACCAAGCCTTTGCTCAAAGCCTGGATAATTAGAGCACGGTTGCTCTCTGATTTTGAACCAGTCAACTGAACCGTGCCCTGAATGTTTTTTGAAGGATGTGTTATTTCAATGCTTTCCACCGACATCTTAAGCCTCCGCTACTGTTTTAGCATTCATCACTTCATTTTGCTTACGAATAGATTCGTTGTGCAACAACTCTAAGTATTTTACAGTGAATTCTTCACTTAGGTTCAAAGCATTTGCTAATTGAACACGTTTCTGAACAATTTCATCCCAACGACTAACTTGAAGAATCGTTACATTATTATCACGTTTGAACTCACCGATTTTCTCAGCAATCTTCATGCGGTCAGCGATTTGTTTGATGATCTGATCATCCAATTTATCAATCTGTCCACGTAATTCTGTTAATTTATCTTCGAAAGCTGGGTTATTAGACTCAGGCTTACGAACTGAAATATTATCTAAAAGCTCAGATAAAGCAGCAGGAGTAACCTGTTGTTTAGCATCTGTCCAAGCTACTGATGGATCAATATGTGATTCGATAATTAAACCTTGCATATCCATGTCCATAGCTTTTTGTGTCACGTAAGGGATTAACTCACGGTTACCACAAATGTGGCTAGGGTCATTAATGATAGGCAAATCTGGTGCTATTGTTTTCAATTGAATAGCTAAATCCCACATTGGCTCGTTACGGAATGCTGTTTTCTCGTAAGAAGAGAAACCACGGTGGATAGCACCTAATTTCTTGATACCAGCTCTATTTACGCGCTCTAATGCACCGATCCATAAGGAAAGATCTGGATTCACTGGGTTTTTTACTAAAACTGGAACATCTACTCCTTGAAGGGCATCAGCAATTTCCTGTACTGTGAATGGGTTTGCTGTAGATCGAGCACCAATCCATAATACATCTACACCTGCCGCTAAAGCCTCCTCTACGTGTTTTGCTGTTGCAACCTCAGTAGCGGTCAACAAACCTGTCTCTTCTTTAGCACGTTTCAACCACTCTAATCCAATGCTTCCAATACCTTCGAATTCTCCTGGACGCGTACGAGGTTTCCAGATTCCAGCACGTAGAACATTCACCTTACCTGTATTGGCTAGTAAATGTGCAGTGGATACCAATTGCTCTTCTGTCTCTGCACTACAAGGTCCCGCGATGATTAATGGTTTATCTCCTGTATCTAACCAAGATTTTAAAGGAAGGATGTCTAATGAATGTTTCATTGTATGTTTTATTTAATAGTTTCTAATGATGATAAATTATATTTTTTCGTTTTTGATGTACTCGCCCATGATGCTGAAATTCACCGTATGTTTAAGTACTTTCCGGATGGCTGCATCATAGTCAGCTTGTTTCTTCCATTCTACGTCTACATAGAAATCATACTCATTTCTTCGACCTACAACAGGCATGGATTGAATCTTGCTCAAGTTTACATTCTGTTCTGCGAAGCATTGAAGCACAGAAGCTAAGGCACCAATAGCATGCGATGTTTGAAAAGAAAGGGAGGCTTTATTCGCATTCTTTTGTTCTTCTAATTCGTTGGATAATATCAGGAAGCGTGTGGAATTCTTTTTATTGGTCTCAATACGTTTTTCCACGATTTCCAATCCATATAGTTTAGCTGCGGCCTCACTAGCAATTGCTGCGGTATGGGTTAGTTTTTCTTCTTTAATTTTTTTAGCGCAAGCTGCTGTATCCATTCCTTCCTTTATGGTCCATTCAGGATGATCCGAAAGGAATTCATCACATTGGCGGATGGCAATAGGATGAGATTCTACAAATTGAATATCTGTCAATTTCACACCTGGCAATGCCAATAAATGTTGTTGAATGTTCAAGTGAACTTCTCCAATGATGTGGAATCTATAATCTCTTAAAAGGTTGTAATTCGGAAGGATGCTTCCTGCAATCGAGTTCTCTATTGCCATCACCACATAATCTGCCTTGCCTTGTTTCAGCATTTCGCAGGTTTGCTTGAATGATGCACATTCTAAGGTTTCAATATCTCTTCCGAAATATTTATATGCTGCTTCCTCATGAAAGGAGGCTTTTACACCTTGGATAGCAATTTTAATTTTCTCACTCATATTTTCTTGTTGTACAATTTTTAAATGTCAAAAAAAAGGTCCCTAACTTTTCAGCAGGGACCTCATGTATCTTTACCAATACCATATACTAGTCCCTGCTCTTATCATAAAAATAAAAGAACCAGAAGTTGCTATATGTATATTGCTTTTGCATTTCCCGTTTAATTTGTTTCAAATATAGAGCTTCTTATTATAAGTGCAAAATATTTTTTAAAAATAATGTAAAAACATATTGTTTAAACTTTAAAAATATAGTAAAAAATGTAAAAAAATATACGTTAAAAAATACTTAAAAAAAACCAATTATTTTGCTCATTATTTTTGCTATTAAAATTATTAAAAAATTGATTTAAATGATTTAAAATATGTTTTTATGATTTTTTGAGTTGATTTTTGTGTATTTTTCAATAAAAAAATTGATTGAAAATAATCAGTTTTTTTATTGAAAAATTTGTTAAAAAATGTCCTATTTTATGTGTTTAAAATATTGAATATTTAATATATTTTTAACATAAATTTAGGTGTTAAATCATAAAATTATTGAATTTGCCAAACATATTTATGGAAATTCAGGACTATAAGACTCTTTAATTAGACTTGAAAGTTTAATATTATGATAAAATCACTCACTTTTCAGTTTATGAGTATATTGCTCACCTTGATAACTTCGTGTTCATATAATCTCGATCGAGATAAAAAGAAGGTTGTACAGGAAATAAGGAAAACAGCAAATCCAAAAGAGGGTTTGGATACAGTGCAAGTTATAATTCCAAAACGATTGATATTATGTACAGGAAATCGAGCTAGACTATTACAAGGTTTAAGTGCTGTTCCACCTCTAGAGAAGACTGATTAATTAGTTTTGGATATATTTGTGCCATTCAATGGATAATATACCCAAATAGACATGTTATACGTCCTACTCAGCGTGCTCTGTTCAGTTACAGTTGCTGTAATTATTAAGTTTGCAAAACAAAGGCAAGTCAATTACCTTCAGCTCCTAGTTTGGAATTACCCTATGGCTCTGCTGATGACTTACCTCATCTTAAAACCTGAATTGGTTGAATGGAACAGTGACCTTCCATGGAAGCTCTATCTCGCCTTAGGATTTTTACTTCCCAGCATCTTTATCTGCATAGCCATGTCCATACGTTATGGCGGTATTGTTAAAACTGAAGTTGCTCAAAGATTATCCTTGTTTATTCCATTATTGGCAGCTTTCTTTTATTTCGGGGAGCAATTACAACCTACTAAATTTATTGGTATTGCAGTTGGTTTAACAGCAATTGTGTTTTCCATAGGTTGGAATAAAAAGCAAGAAGGTGAACAAAAAGGTACTTGGATCTTTCCTTTAATGGTATTCATTGGCATGGGTATTATTGACGTATTGTTTAAGCAGGTTTCTAAACTTGTTGGTATAACCTATATGTCCTCCTTATGGATTGTATTTGTATTGGCCTTTTTCTTTGCCTTTCTATTTTTAATGTATCTTCTATTCATAAAAAAGCAAAGATTTGATAAAACAGCAGTTGTATATGGTCTAATATTAGGTCTTTTTAATTTCGGAAATATCGTTTTTTATATGAAAGCTCACCGAGCTTTACCAGACAGCCCATCTATTGTATTTACAGGAATGAATATCGGGGTAATTGCTGTTGGGGCATTGGTTGGTGTATTAATATTTAAGGAGAAACTTAGCAATTACAATAAAATAGGGGTATTTTTGGCACTTATATCAGTTTTATTAATAGCATTTCTGTGAGTTTATTTGAAGATACATACCGTACTATTGATACATCAGTTGAAGGGATTTTCCGAGATAAGGGATCGAAATTTATTGCCTACGCCTATCCGTTTCAAGATGAAGCTAAACTAAAGGATATTATTGCCGAACTAAAATCCTTACATCCCAAGGCAAGACACCATTGCTGGGCATATCGCCTTACGCCAGATCGTTCTGTATTTCGTGTAAATGATGATGGAGAACCATCAGGAACAGCAGGACGGCCAATCCTCAATGTGCTGTTATCTCAAGACATTACCAATATCTTAGTTGTTGTGGTTCGCTATTTTGGAGGAACCCTTTTAGGTGTACCTGGACTTATCAATGCTTATAAAACAGCAACTCAGGAAGCTTTGAAAGAAGCCAATATCTTGGAATGCACAGTCAACGATGTCTATGAACTGACATTTGACTACGTACAGATGAATGATGTCATGCGTGTTATGAAGGATGCTGAATTAAATATTTTGGGTCAAGATTTTGATACCAACTGCAAATTGCAATTTGAAATCCGTAAATTACAAGTGAACGAGGTGCTCGGAAGATTGGAAAAGATTGAGTGCATTAAGATCGCTTATTTACGAACCATATGATTAACGATTCTGAACTTATTATCAATGCGGATGGTAGCATTTACCACCTCAATCTAAAGCCTGAAGATATTGCGGATACCATCATTTTTGTTGGAGATCCCGATCGAGTACCTGAGGTATCCAAATATTTTGACCGTATCGAACTAAAAAAAGGTAAGCGCGAATTTATTACTCATACAGGTTATGTAAAGGATAAAAGGATAACTGTCATTTCCACGGGTATAGGTACAGACAATATTGATATTGTGCTTAATGAATTGGATGCACTTGTAAATATTGACTTCCAAACACGTAGTTTAAAACCTGAAATCAAACCATTAGACATTATTCGAATTGGAACCTCTGGTTCAATTCAAGGAAATATTGCTATGGGAACTATCTTGGCAAGTGAATATGCCATAGGTTTTGACTCGCTCATGCAGTATTATAAAAAACCGTATTCCACTCAAGAAAACGAAATTCAGCAGGCTGTTCTTCAAACATTTGATGACCTTAGTTTCAGGCCTTATATAGGACATGCTTCCCCTGAGTTACTAAAGAAGTTTGCCTTTGACCTTCCAAAAGGTATAACCATGACTGCTCCAGGATTCTACGGTCCACAAGGTCGTCAACTTCGTACGCAAAATGTTTATCCTAATCTCATACGTCAAGCGAATACCTTTCAAGTGAACAACCGAAAGATTACCAACTTGGAAATGGAAACTGCAGGAATCTATGCGCTAAGCAATATGTTGGGTCATCATGCCTTATCCATAAATGCCATATTAGCAAGTCGTGTAAAAGAAACCTTTGCGGAAAATCCTCAAGAAATTGTAGACAAAGCCATTCAAATGGTCCTTAGCAGACTGTAGGAATTTTGTTAGATGCGTATTGTCTGCAAAATCAAAGTCTGTTGTCTGTTATCTATTGTCTCAAAGCGTAGCGGGCTCACCACCTAACTAACCGTTCCTTTTCTAGAGGAATCGAATCGTAACAGGATAAATAGGAGTATGGTAAAAGACCAAAGCGATGAACCTCCATAACTAATAAAAGGCAATGGAATCCCGATTACCGGTACTATCCCAATCGTCATCCCAATATTTATAAAGAAGTGAAAGAATAGGATAGAAGCTACACCATAAGCATAAATTCTTGCGAAGGCCGTACGCTGTCGTTCGGCAATATTGACGATTCGAAGTAGTAATGCAAGATATATGGAAATTAATACAACGGATCCTACGAAACCCCATTCCTCACCGATGGTACAGAAAATAAAGTCAGTACTTTGCTCCGGTACGAAATTGTATTTAGTTTGAGTTCCTTGTAAATATCCTTTACCAAATAACTGTCCAGAACCAATAGCTATTTTTGATTGATTTAAGTTATAACCTTGACCCTTTGGATCATCCATTTTACCTAGAATGATGTCAATACGATTCCTTTGGTGTGGCTGAAGAATCTTTTCGTAGGCAAAATCAACGGATAAGACATAGACAGAAGAAACGACAAAAAGAACCACCATATTAATTACATTCTTTCGTTTCTTCCGCATCATAAAAGCCAGGAAGCCACAGATTACAGCAATAATACCTATTATCAACCATTGAGGAATTAATAGGGCCATAACGAAAAGGAAAATAGCTAAGCCTGCAATGATTAAAAACCCTGTACTTAAATAACCCTCTCTATAGAATACAAAAGTTAAAGAAAAGAAGGCTAGGGCAGAACCTGTATCAGGTTGCAACATAACCAATCCTACTGGAAATAAAACGATAGCAGCACCAATGAATAAGGTCTTCATATTTGGTGTTTTATTCGTTTGATTACTCAGGTAATAGGCTAGGAGTAAACAGGTTGCAAGCTTTCCAAATTCAGAAGGCTGAAGCCTAAAGCTTCCTAAGGGTATCCAAGCTTGATTTCCCCCTACATTCCTTCCGACTACCAGTACGGCTACCAATAATAAAACAACGATGGCATAAATAATAGGAGCTGAGGACATAAAGAACCTAGAGTCTATAATCAATATACAGATTCCGATGATTAATGCTGAAAGTATATAGATGGATTGTTTACCATAATTCGTTGCCAAATTAAATAAACCTGGATTCTCAGGATCATAAACTGCGGCGTGTATATTGAACCATCCAATCAAGCATAGAGTTAGCCACAGACCAATGGTAATCCAGTCAATACGTCCAAAGAAACTTCTGTTATTTAAATTATTCATCTTATCTCTTCACTTGACTATGGTGTACCAATAGGGATGCTGCTTGTGCTTGTTTTTTAGGCTCTGTGGCCGTAGTTTTCAATGTCTGTTGCGCCTTGTTTTTCGTGCTGTCCTTTTTAGCCTTTTCCTGTACTTTCTCTACTTTCTTTTTAGGTTTTGGAAGTAAGACTCCGTTATAAATACGGTCCTGAATATATTTTGGTAAAGTGATGGTATCTTTCAAATACTTTTCAACCAACATACTTGCTATTGGCGCAGCCCATGTTCCTCCATATCCCGCATTCTCTACAAAGACAGCAATGGCAATTTTAGGATTCTCTCGAGGTGCAAAGGCAAAGAATACAGCGTGATTATCTCCATGTGGGTTTTGTACTGTTCCAGTTTTACCACACATCTCAATTCCTGCAATTCTCGAAGCTGCACCCGTACCCCCTTGATTAACCGCCTGACTCATACCTTCGATAACTGGCTCGTAGTATTTAGCATCAACACCAGCAAATATTTTTTCGGTAAACTCTTCTTTCGCAATTTGTTTTTCCCCAATCCCTTTAATCAGGTGAGGACGGTAATAAAAACCACGGTTCGCAACAATTGCCATGATATTGGCCATTTGTAAAGGGGTAATACCCATTTCTCCTTGACCAATCGATAAGGAAATGTTATAGCCGGATTTCCATTTATTACTACCCAAACGTTTCGTATAAAAACTGGATGTTGGAACCAAACCTGGGTTTTCTCCTGGAAGATCGATTCCCAATTTAGTACCAAGACCAAACTTCTGTAAGCCATCGCGCCAAAGATCATATGCCTTATAGCTTTCCATCCCACGACCATCAATCATTTTGGCATATACATAGCCGTAATAAGTGTTACAAGACATTTTAATGGACTTCACCAAACCCGTTGCTCCATCCACGTGCGTACAGCGCATAATCGCGCGGCCACCACTGTATCGGTATCCACCACCACAGTAAAATATGGTCTGATCATTTATTACTCCCGCTTGTTGTGCTGTCAAGGCAGAAACTACCTTAAATACAGAACCTGGAGGATAGGAGGCCTGAATAGGACGAATAAACATCGGCTTCGTCTCATCGTGCAACATTTTCATGTAGTTATTGCCCTTTTCTCGTCCTACCATCTTATTGGGGTTATAACCTGGACTACTTACAAAGGTCAAAATCTCACCAGTGGAAGGTTCAATAGCTACTACAGAACCTAGCTTATTCTTCATCATCTTCTCTGCCAGGATCTGTAATTCCTTGTCGAGCGATGAAACTAGGCCATCACCTGTAACCGCTAAGGTGTCGTATTTGCCTTCCATAAACCTTCCTTTAGGTCTATTTAAAGCATCGACCATCATATTTCGAACGCCTCGTTTTCCTCGTAAGAGCTCTTCGTATGCCCGTTCAACCCCTGAAGCTCCAATATAATCCCCAGGACGATAGAAGCCGTTTGACCGTTCAATATCCTTTTCGCCTACCTCCTGGATATAACCCAAAAATTGGGCAGCAATACTGTCTGGATAATTTCTGACCGTACGGTTTTGAACATAGAATCCCCGGAATTTATATAAATGCTCCTGAAGCGTAGCATATACCGATGAGGATATTTGCTTCATGAATTGCGAGGCCCGATATGGAGAATGCGCACGAGCTTTCTTCATACGCTCATCAAAATCTTCCTTCTTAATACTTAATAGATCACAAAGTAGGAGGGTGTCGATGTCTTTAACTTCTCGAGGGGTAACCAATAAATCATATACAGGTTCATTTTGGACCAAGATTTTGCCATTTCGGTCTAAGATTACTCCACGTGCAGGGTAAATAATCTCCTTCCGCATCACGTTGTTGTTGGCAGATAAAAGATACCTATCGTCAATGATTTGCAGAAAAAATAACCTTGCAATAATCACTAACGCAATAGCAATAAAAATCCCCTGAATGACGAACTTCCGATTGAAGAAACTATTGTTCATGAAATGAACCCCCTAATTTGTTTAATTGCCTAATAACCGCGACTTCCTCTTGTAAATCAGTAAACTGATCAGTAGTGTTAACAAGATAGTAAAAATACTGCTCAATAGAATACTGAATAAGGTACTTAAGTAATTAGAAAAGCTGAAATATTCTACATGGAATAGTACAATGTGGTGTACCAATGTTCCAATAGCAGCATAGGTCATAAACCATTTTGATCCCATGATGCCTAAGGAAGGTGTCTCAAAAGAATTTTGAACATCCACATCTAAGGTAATCTTGAAAAAGAAAATACGGAACCAAGCCAATGCTACACAGGCTGCAGCATGTACGCCTATGGAATCATAAAATGCATCCACTGTTAATCCTGTTGCAAATGCCAATACGAATAAGATAAAATTCGGAATGTTTATAGGCAGCAACAGAATGATTAAGATATAAGGAAATGGCGTAGCTAGGTTATAATAACCGATATTTTTGAATAATACCACCTGTAAAGCAATCAATGCCACAAAACGAAGTAAGTTGAAAATAATAACTCTACCCATTGTTATCCTCCGTTTGTGTCTCTAATTGATTTTTCTCTGCTTCATACAAGTCCTTGACCACATACACATGGTTTAGATTGCTGAAATTCGTTCTAAGCTTTATTTTTACATCTAAAAAGCTTTCTCCTGAGGTAATACCTGTTTCGGCAACTGAGCCAATTTCAATTCCTTTTGGAAACAACGAGAATCCAGATGTATAGACTTTTTGTCCCTTAATTACTTTGACATGGTTCGGGATATCCCTCACTAATGCATACTGCGGGTCAATACTATTTCCCCAAACCAAGGATCCAAATACATTGGTTGTATCTAAGGTCACGGAAATACGGGTGTCGGGATGTAAAAGTGATTGTATGGTACTAAAATGTTGAGATACATTTAATACGATGCCTACCACACCATTGGATGTTATCACACCCAATCCTTTTTCAACCCCATCCAGAGATCCTTTGTTAATGGTGATGAAATTACTCTTCTGGTGGATACTGTTATTGACAACCTCTGCCATGGTGAATCTATAACGATTCATTTCGATAGAATCTTCTACACGTACAGAGTCCAAGGTATCCGTCAATAAATAATGTTGAAGTTGTTGTCTCAGTTGTGCATTCTCTTGTGCTAAATTCTTATTGGTTTCCTCTAAGGCTAAATAGCTTTTCCAAGAATTTAATTTGTCATAGAAAGAGCCGACCAATACATTGGATGAATTTACAAAGGCAGAACGTTGAAATCTATTATTTTGGACAACTAACAAAAGCGAAACGATAAAGAACAACATAAACCAAAAGAAGGCGTTGTATCTTACCAAGAAAAGCCAAAGGTTTTTCATTCTAAATCGCTTTTAATAGGTACGCGATATACGGTTTGGAGTAACAGTATATCGCGTACGAAATAAATTTTTTTCATTTTATTACTGCATTAAGAACTTGAATCGACCAATGTTCTTTAATGCGATACCTGTACCACGTACTACAGCGCGAAGCGGATCTTCAGCTACATGTACTGGCAATTTTGTTTTTGCTTGAATACGTTTATCTAATCCACGTAATAAGGCGCCACCTCCAGTTAAATAGATACCGGTTTGGTAAATGTCTGCTGAAAGCTCTGGAGGAGTAATCTCCAATGCTTTAAGAATTGCCTCTTCAATCTTTGAAATAGATTTATCTAAACAGTGTGCAATCTCGGTATAAGAAACTGTAATCTGCTTAGGAATACCAGTCATCAAATCACGACCTTGAACGGCAAAATCCTCTGGTGGATCGGTTAGTTCAGGAAGTGCAGCACCAACTTCAATCTTAATCTTCTCCGCAGTACGGTCTCCAATCATGATATTGTGCTGACGACGAATATATTGAACGATGTCAGAATCAAAGTTATCTCCGGCAACTCGGATAGATTGATCACATACAATACCAGATAGGGCAATAACGGCAATCTCCGTTGTACCACCACCGATATCGATGATCATGTTTCCAACCGGTTCTTCTACATCAATCCCGATACCAACAGCAGCTGCCATAGGCTCGTGAATTAAGTAAACCTCTTTTGCTCCAGCAATCTCTGCTGAATCGCGTACAGCGCGCTTCTCCACCTCAGTTATGCCTGAAGGGATACAAACTACCATACGTAAAGAAGGGAAGAATAATGTTTTTCCTTTATTTATCAATCGAACCATCCCACGAATCAAGTGTTCTGCAGCCGTAAAGTCTGCAATTACACCATCGCGAAGTGGCCTAACTGTTTTAATATCATCATGTGTCTTACCCTCCATCTGCATCGCCTGACGACCTATGGCAATTACCTTATTCGTCTTGCGGTCAAATGCCACGATAGATGGCTCGTCAACTACTACTTTGTCATTATGAATGATCAGGGTGTTAGCTGTACCCAAGTCTATTGCAACTTCTTGCGTAAACCAATTAAAAAGCCCCATTTAGTTGTGAAAGTATGTTATAAAATTTAAATGCAAACCTAATGAAAAAAAATGGTTTTTATATAAAGCCAAAAAGATAATTCTGTAGTAAAATTCCTTTAGCTTTTTATTTTTTTCGACATATGGTATTGCTAACGTTTATCCTTGTAAATTATTGTATGCTAACCCCAATATAATAGTTAAAGGTGTCAGGTTTTATGCTCTCCTTGGTCAATCCTTCAAAGCTATGCGTAGTCCATCTGCTTGTCGCTTGAATCCGTATTGCCTTGCCATCTTTATCGAATATATGAACTGGCATTTTAAAGTTGTCGACCTCTGAAATCCAACGGATTAAGAACGTTCCTGCTTTTGGCGTTTCTTTGATTTCTAAGGTAGGGATTCCTTTATGACGGACATACTGATCAAACACTTTTGTCAGGTCAATTCCGGTATGTTCATTCATGTAACTTAAGATATCGTTATAATCTACAGTTTGATGGTAAAACTGCTTGTTCATGCCCCTTAACAATTCACGCCATTTATCATCATCTTCCAGCATTGTGCGGATCATATTGTGTAACACGCCGCCCTTGTTATACATATCCCCAGATCCTTCCTTATTGACACCATATGGACCCTGTAAAGGACTGTTGTTTTGGATGGCAGTACGGTTGCCATTAACATAAGCTTGTGAAGCTTTCTTGCCATAGAAATAATCAATAAAAAGAGCCTCCGAATAATTAGTGAAACTTTCATGGATCCACATATCTGCAAGATCTTTTGCGGTAATGTTATTCCCAAACCATTCATGTCCTGACTCATGAACCACGATAAAGTCCCATTTCATACCCCAGCCAGTACCTGAACCATCGCGTCCCAAATAACCGTTCTGAAACTTGTTTCCATAAGCAATGGCACTCTGATGCTCCATTCCTAAGTGCGATGTCTCAACCAATTTATAACCGTCTTCATAAAAAGGATATGGACCAAACCAATGCTCGAAAGCCTTTAAGGTTTCGTTAGCATTTTTCTTTAGGAAATCAATCTTACCAGCATTTTCCTTAAGCACATAATAGTCCAAATCCAACTTGCCCTTTTCACCTGCGTAGCTTTCTTTAAAATGGGCATAGTCTCCTATGTTAAGTGCCACATTATAGTTGTTAATTGGATTTTTTACTTGCCAGTGGTACTTGGTATATCCATCCTTTAATTTTTCTGTTTTAACCAATCGCCCATTGGATACATTCATTAAGCCATTTGGTACAGCAACTGAAATCATCATGCCTTCGGGTTCATCAGATTGATGGTCTTTATTTGGCCACCAAACACTGGCTCCTAATCCCTGGCATGCTGTAGCAACCCAAGGCTTACCATTGCTGTCCTTTTTCCAGTCAAATCCACCATCCCAAGGTGCACGAGTGGCCTGGATGGGATTGCCGGAATAATATACTGTAAAAGAGTCCTCTTTCCCTTTTTCGATATACTCAGGGAAATTGACAAAAACCGCATTGTACTCTCTGCTGAATTCTAAGTTTTTTCCTTTATATACGACTTTATCAACCGAAAGGTTGTCAAATAAGTCAAATTGCAATTTATTGAACCGATCTACTGCTTTGAATTTGAATTCATTGCTACCGGAGATGAACTTGTTATCTATGTCTACTTTAACATCTAAATGGTAATAAAGTACATCATAACAGGTTCTTAATGGAGTCAATTGTCCTCGTAAAGAGTCTGCCTTGTTGTAAATCTCTTTGGCTTTCATCAATTGTGCTTGTCCTTGCTGCAATCCTGCAAGCAATAAAAGTCCGCTCAAGACAGCTTTTCCTTTGTTTATCATAATTAGGTGTTTGGTTATTTCTTTTTCTGGTTAAAAAAATTGGTAATGGCTTCTAAGCTAAAGGCATTAAGACACTTTTCTTTTGTCAATCCACCTTTTCTTCCTACATAAACACCATATTCCATATCTAGGAATCCCTCTTTTCTATGGGCATCTGGGTTGATGGATAATAAGACTCCCTTTTCCAAGGCATATTGATGCCAGCGCCAATCCAAATCTAATCGTAATGGATTTGCATTTATCTCAATAACCACTTGATTTGCCGCACATGCGTCAATAACTTTTTTATAATCTATCGGATATCCCGATCTAGACAAAAGTAAACGTCCGGTTGGGTGTCCTAATATGGTCGTGTATGGGTTTTCAATAGCCTTGATTAATCGAGTAGTAGCCTTTTCTTCATCCATTTTCAAGTTGCTGTGTACCGAAGCAACAACAAAGTCAAACTTAGCCAATATCTCATCAGGATAATCCAATGATCCATCAGCAAGAATGTCTGATTCAATTCCCTTAAAAATCTTAAAGGGTGCCATTTTTTGGTTTAGAGCATCGATCTCTACCCATTGCTGTTCTACGCGATCAATACTCAATCCATTTGCATAAACGGCAGTTTTGGAGTGGTCACAAATCCCTAAGTATTCTAGTCCTAATTCATCCTTACAATAGGAAGCCATATCTGCAAGGCTATGGACCCCATCTGAATAGGTGGAGTGATTGTGTAAACTTCCTTTTAAATCCGCATAGGTAATCAAACTTGGTAATTGATTTGTCTTTGCTAATTCTATTTCATTGCCACCTTCTCGCAGCTCTGGTTCGATATAAGCTAAACCTAAGGATTTATAGATGGCTTCTTCAGAGTCTAGGCTGTCTATTTCACCTAATTTTGATAAAGCTTCAAGATGTTCTTTAGATCCTGTGCTTATTAACAAGTTTTTTGCAAAGTCAATAGCATTGCTTGCTTTCAAAACGAAGGAATAACCATTAGCGTCCTTAAAGCGAACCTGTGAATGCTCTTGATCTACATTTAATTCATATTTTAATCCTTCAACCAGGCTTATGGCATCCGCTTGGTCAGCCTCAATTAAAATAGCGACTTCCTGTAAGGTCTCCATTTTACGGCGATAATCTCCTGTAAAGGATATCCGTTTGTTCTCAGCTTGTTTTTGTAACTGTTGAAATACATCTTCAGCAAACGGTTTTACCCGTGCATATAGGAACCATCCTTGACTAGCAATGCTGAATTCAATGGCTTTTTTGATGTCCTCTTGTGTTTTTAGTCCAAAACCCTTGGCTTCAATTAAGCGGTTCTCATTGCAAGCATAATACAATTCCCCAATAGATTCAATCTCCAAGTCTTTCCATATTATTTGAACTTTCTTAGGGCCCAAACCTTTGATTTTCATCATTTCAATAATCCCTTCAGGGGTCTTTTCAATGAGTTTATCCAACTCTGGAAATGTCCCTGTAGTAACCACCTGCATGATTTTTTCTGCAGTACTTTTGCCAATATTGGGTTGTTCACTAAGCTCTTCTAGATTAGAATCTGCTGCAGAAAACGGAAGTTTTTCAATTCTAAATGCTGCAGTGGTCATTGCCTTCATCCGAAAGGAATTCTCATTGTGCAATTCCATTAATTGTCCACATAATTTGAAAACCTTTGAGATGTCTTTGTTTGTCATGATGTATCGTGTTTGTATTGAGGTTCTCAAAAATACGAATTATTGGGAGAGAGGCAAGGATGCAGTAGAATAGATACAATTGGAGGATTATTAGGATGGCTCCAATAAAAAAATCCTGAGGTGGGGAACCTCAGGATTTTACCAAACCAATTATTAACCTAAATTATGAAATTATTTTACTCTTATTACTCTTTTGCTTTCTTTAATACTAAAACGCAAGCCTCGTGCCTTTCGTGTGCAAAGGCATGAGAGTTAACATTTTTTAACAATAATAAGGGGGTAAATAAGGTTATTAGGTATAATATGTTGTGAAATCGTAATTATTTCTTGTCATTATTTCTTTTGCGAAGTTGACTTTCTGTTAGGATTAATGTGAGTAAAATACCCGAAAACAATAGTCCTACAGCCAATGGCTCAGCATAGAAAAATGGTGTAATTTTATGGACCACAATCAAAATAAAAGCTAATGCAATAAAGGGAGTTAGTAGGCGAGGAGCATAATTATTGGAAAATCGCCAATTCTCCAAAGATTGCATGGATAAAGGTGTTCTATAGCCAAAAATGGAGTTAGGTTTTTTAGGTGGAAATACCAACCAATAAATACATACAAATAGGATTGTCCCGAAGGCTATTAATTCAACCATGCTTCTGCTAATAAATTCAAATCTTAAAATAGGATTTTTTTAGAAGATTCACATAAAATTAACCTGAAAATTAAAAAAGAAATAGAGTGGAGGGAGATGAAATTAAAAACCCTATCCGATTTTGGATAGGGTTCTCTTTTATTTTAATTTGTTTTAAGGTTTTGCAGTTCTTCGTTTGCCTTGATTGTCTCTGGCCTGTGATATTTGTGAATGATTAAGCGAATACCGGAGTTCTTCGTCAGGAATTTAATGCTCCAGTTTACAAAAGTTACCACTCGGTTTCTAAATCCAAATATGGAAACCAAATGCACAAACATCCAGGTTGCCCATGCTAGAAATCCTTTCATATGAAAACTACCCATATCTACTACCGCACGATTTCTTCCAACGGTAGCCATAGATCCTTTATCAAAGTATTTGAAATCTGCAGTTTCCTGCTTGTTCAATATATTCATGATATGCTGAGCCACATATTTTCCTTGCTGCTGCGCTACTGGAGCGACGCCAGGTAAGCCACGTGGGTTATCTTCCGATATCATTGCTGAAACATCTCCAATGGCATACACATCTTTTAATCCCTCTACTCGACATTGTTGATCGATACGGATACGGTTTCCACGCTCGATAATCGCTGGGTCAATACCTTCAGGCATTTGCCCCATAACTCCTGCTCCCCATAACAAAGTTTTTGAAGGGATTTGCTCTCCGGAGGAAAGTGTTACAGTATTACCATCATAACCGGTTACTACTGTGTTTAAAGTAACTTTAACACCAAGCTCATTTAAATATCGTTCGGCATCTCGGGACGACTTCTCAGATAATGCACCTAAGATTTTACCAGTACCTTCTACCAAATACACTTTCATGTCGTAAGTAGAGAGCTCAGGATAATCTTTCTTAAGCATATGTTGTTGATACTCCGCAATCGCTCCAGAAAGTTCAACTCCTGTTGGACCTCCTCCTACAACAACGAAATTCAAATACCGCTGGCGATCTTCTGAATTCTTACGTAATACCGCTTCTTCTAAATTCTGAATCATGTAAGAACGAATATTCAATGCCTCAACGATATTCTTCATGGGTAAGGAATATTTTTCTACTTCTTTATTTCCGAAGAAATTACTTGTTGCACCTGTTGCTACCACTAAATAATCATAGTCGTAGTCAGCTACCGAAGTGTGTACAATTTTCTGCTCCGCGTCAATGCGTAACACTTCAGCCAAACGGAAACGGAAATTATCTTGATTCTTGAACATCTTACGTAGAGGAAAAGATATGGAATCTGATGCCAACGTACCTGTAGCTACTTGGTACATCAATGGCTGAAAAGTGTGGTAATTATTTCGATCAATTAATAAAACCTCAACTTCTTTATTCTTTAAGCGGCGTGCTAATTCAACACCACCAAAGCCTGCACCTATCACGATTACTCTTGGGAAATTTCTCTCAGAACGATTTAGTAACATAATACTTTTCTCTTTGTAAGAATTTTAAAATAAGGCACAAATATCTGACATTTTCCTGCATTATTTAGTAAATAATTGCATTAAATTTAGATTAAGAGCCCTTTTCTTAAGTGAACAATCTGCTATCTTCTTTGTTCTCAGCAGGTTAATTCTACCTTGCTAAGTGTTAAAAGTACACTATATTTTCTTCTATTGTAAACTGCCTTTTATTTTAACAAATAAGCCTTCGTTTTGAGGTCCTAATCGTAACTGACAGGCTAGTCGACTGTTAGCATCCGCATCGGGTAAAGTATCGAGCATATCCAACTCTTGATCTTCGGCCTCATGTAGTTCTTCCATTCCTGCCAAAACCTCCACATGACAGGTCGCACAAAGGGCCATTCCGCCACAAGTGGCTAATATATCGTACTCCGAAGCCTTCAGTATTTCCATCAAGCTCAAATTGATATCCGTAGGCACTTC
This sequence comes from Sphingobacterium lactis, assembly GCF_051951495.1. Classification (GTDB taxonomy): domain Bacteria; phylum Bacteroidota; class Bacteroidia; order Sphingobacteriales; family Sphingobacteriaceae; genus Sphingobacterium; species Sphingobacterium lactis_A. The sequence goes on from NZ_JBNHAS010000004.1 coordinate 244,474, forward strand.
AACTTCCTGAATACTGCCATCTCGATCTTCTACTTTTATGGTTATAATATCTTCCATAGCTTAAAATGCATTAATCCCATTTACGGTGGTGTATTTAAAACTTAATTTCTGATCCGGATAAACATATTTAAAGGCGCTTTGTGCCATCAATGCAGCCTCATGGTAACCACATAAAATCAATTTTAACTTACCTGGATAGGTATTGATATCCCCAATGGCATAAATACGTTCAATATTGGTCGAATAATCAAATGTGTTAACCTCAATGGCATTCTTATCGATTGTTAATCCCCAATCGGCAATAGGACCTAATTTTGGGCTTAATCCATACAATGGGATAAAGTGATCTGTATTGACCTGAACTTCTTCCTTGTTTTTATTGCTTAAGGAAATACTTTCCAAGTGTCCATTTCCATTTAAGGCATGTAAATTATGCGAGAGAAGGAGGTTAATCTTACCTTCCTGTGCAAGATGATATACTTTTTCTGCAGAATCTGGAGCACCACGGAAGCTATCGCTTCGATGTACTAAGGTTACTTCTTTGGCAACTTCACTTAAAAAGATGGTCCAGTCCAAAGCGGAGTCTCCTCCTCCTGCGATCACTATACGTTGATCACGGAAATTCTCCGGATTTTTAACCATGTAGTGAACTTGCTTTCCCTCATAATTCGCTAAGTTCTGTATCTCTGGTTTTCTAGGTTCAAAACAACCCAAACCTCCAGCAATAACAACCACTTGACAGTGAATCTGGGTGCCTTCAGACCCAACTACGATGTAACTACCGTCTTCTTGCTTCTCCAAGCCATCCACACGTTCCCCTAAGCTAAAGGTTGGCTTAAAGGGCTCAATTTGTTTTAATTGATTGTCAATAAGCTCCTGAGCCGTTATGCTCGGATATCCTGGGATATCGTAAATTGGTTTATGTGGATAGATTTCGGATAGTTGTCCTCCGATTTGGGGTAGGGCATCAATTAAATGACAGCGCATTTTTAATAATCCGGTTTCAAAAACAGCAAAGAGACCGACAGGTCCAGCTCCGATAATGCAAATATCTGTTGTTATCATAGCTATATAGTATCTAAGTTTGAATAGATTTGATTTAATATTCTTGTAAAATGTTGGAAATCCTCATCAGAGAGATTCTCCCATGCCTTCATACGAAATTCCTTAACCATAGGCGCCAAATTCTTGACTTGTTGTTCACCACTCTCCGTCAATTGAATATGTAAGCTGCGACGATCTGTTGGATTCTCCACCCGTTGTGCCAAACCCTTTTTCAGCAATAAATCTATTATTCTAGTCATCGTAGGTTGATCCTTTCCGCAGTTCTCCGCAAGCTCCTTATGCGTTAAATCCTTCTGCTCATAAAGGGTCTTCAATACCGACCATTGATCAACCGTCAAATCAATCCCATTACTAGAAAATGATGACTGCGCATATTGCTTTACCTTTCGGGCCGTACGGTCCAAAATGAAGGAATATTGATTGAATTGTTCTTTTAGCATAACAACTATTAGTATGACAAGTAAATATACACAATGTTTAGATGTTATAACGAATTTCTGAATAAAAATGACGGTATAATTACCTATAAGATACCTAATCAGTTTGTTAACTTAATGCTGTTGTAAAAGAGTAACTTAGGTAAATGAATGCTACATATTTACTGCTAATAAATAAGCATTAAAAAAAGGCGTTCCTCTCGAAACGCCTTTTTGTATTTTTTTCAAATGAATTAATAAATCCATTTAAAGTTATATTGTTTTTCAGGGATCTTCATACGATCGGCTAATCGTAATAGACGGTCTGGAAGTTTCATTAAATAATCACGTGCTTTTTCACCTTTTTCATTTAATCCAGAGATTTGATCTATTTTCCATTCTTTGATCAGTTCTTTAAGGATGTCTACATAGTCAATAGCAGTATAAACCTCTAAACGTTGTGCAGCATCAGAGAAGTGTGCAAAGGCATCGCCTTGTGGCTCACCAGATTCTCTTAAGAATTGTGCAGGCATCACGATTTTTTTCTTCATCATGTCTTCAAATGCCAACATCACCTCACTAGGATCGACTACAAAGGCTTGAGAAATAAAGGACATATAAGCTTTAGCATGTCTTGCTTCATCTGAGGCAATCACACCACACATTTTTGCTAATAATTTATCTCCTGATTTCTTTGATAGAGCAGCAACTCTTCTATGCGAAACATTGGTTGCTAATTCTTGAAAGGAGGTGTAAACAAAATTTCTGTATGGATCTGCTCCAGTACCAATATCAAAACCATCTTTGATCAGATACTGTAAGGAGATTTCGAATTGACGCATATCAATTCTTCCAGAAAGGTAAAGGTATTTATTCAGCAAATCACCATGGCGGTTTTCTTCTGCAGTCCAGGCTCTAACCCAACGCATCCATCCACCTTGCTCATTCTTATCTACATCATCAACCATGGTCAACCATGATTCATAAGTAGGGAGTGCTTCCTCAGTTACTGTATCACCAATTAATACCGCTACTAAATCGTAAGGTAATTCTTTTGCACTTTCCTGTAAATCCCGAATTTCTTCGAAAAAAGTGTCTCTTGATGCATCTGGAAGAAAGTCAGCTGGTTGCCACATCTCTTCCACAGGTTTTAAGTATTCGGACATTTCATTTAACATGAATGGTTCCAAATAGGCCATCACCTCTTTTCTAGAGCCTTCTGGGATATTTAAAGGTTGTTCTTGCATAATTAAACAAAGATAATTAAAGTATATTTAATATAGGTTTAAATTTTAGGATTTACCTTTCCCAAATAGGAGATTATTTTGCATTTTCTCTCTTTTCCAGCATTCATGGTCATTTTAACATCACAATGGCTGCAATAATTCCCCTGAATTAACGCAAGGATAGCTCGATTGTTTTTATTATATATTAACTTTGTAGAACTTTTATCAAAACAACGAAAATTGAACAACTTAGATATACAAGCAATCCGTCAATCCTTTCCGATCTTAAAGCGTGAGGTGAATGGAAAGCCGATCATCTACTTAGATAACGGTGCTACAACCCAAAAACCACAAGCTGTTATTGATGCTATTGTAGCCTATTATACCGACATGAACAGTAATGTTCACCGCGGTGTACACTACTTGAGTCAGATTTCTACAGATGCCTTTGAGGTAACACGCCGAAAAGTACAAGAGTTTATTCATGCTGCTCATGATTATGAGGTGATCATCACGAAAGGCACTACCGATAGCATTAACTTGGTAGCTACTTGTTATGGTGAGGCTTTTGTGAACGAAGGTGATGAAATCATTATCTCCGCAATGGAGCATCATAGCAATATTGTGCCTTGGCAAATGCTTTGTGAACAGAAAAAAGCCGTGTTGAAAGTTATCCCTATGAATGAAGCCGGTGAACTGGATATGCAAGCTTACCAAGCATTATTGAGTTCCAAGACCAAAATGGTGGCCGTGAATTATGTTTCTAATGCTTTAGGAACGATCAATCCCATCAAGGAAATCATTGAACTGGCACATCAGCAAGGTGCAGCAGTCTTAATCGATGCAGCCCAAGCTGTGCAACACATTAAAATTGATGTACAAGAATTAGATGTGGATTTCTTGGTTTTCTCTGGCCATAAAATGTACGGACCTACAGGAGTAGGCGTGCTGTATGGTAAAGAAAGCTGGTTAAACAAAATGCCTCCTTACCAAGGTGGAGGGGATATGATCAAGGATGTAACATTTGAGAAGACAACCTACAACGAGCTTCCTTTTAAATTTGAAGCCGGAACTCCAAATATTGAAGCGGGTATAACCCTAAATTCTGCCATTGATTTTATAAACGAATTAGGCATTGAAAACATCAAAGCTTATGAGGATGAATTGTTGGCTTATGCTACCGAGAAACTTCAAGAAGTTGATGGCCTTCGTATGATTGGTACTGCAAAAGAAAAATCTTCCGTGCTATCCTTTGTGGTCGATGGTACTCATCCTTACGATATCGGTGTCATCCTGGATAAATTGGGTATTGCTGTTCGGACAGGACACCATTGTGCTCAACCGATTATGGAGCAGTTTGAAATTCCAGGTACGGTACGGGCATCTTTAGCGGTCTACAATACCAAGGAAGAAATCGATGCGCTGGTAGCAGGAGTGAAGCGTGCAGTGGCCATGCTGGTCTAATAATTACAAAAGAACTTATGACAATAAACGAAATACAAGACGAGTTAATCGATGATTTTGCTTTCTATAATGATTGGATGGAAAAATATGAGTACATCATTCAGTTAGGAAAAGAATTGCCCTTGATTGAGGAGTCTAATAAACAAGATCAATACATCATTAAAGGCTGCCAATCCAAAGTATGGTTGTATCCCGAAATGAAAGATGGTAAATTAGAATTTACTGCCGATAGCGATGCAGTCATTACAAAGGGATTAGTGAGCTTAATGGTGAAGGTCCTTTCGGGACATACACCAAAAGAAATTGCCGATGCAGAACTTTACTTCATCGAACAAATTGGATTAAAGGAGCACCTTTCCCCAACGCGTGCAAATGGATTATTGGCAATGGTCAAACAGATGAAACTTTATGCTTTAGCGCTACAAGCTAAAGGCAATTAACATAAGAAAAGCTACTTTTTAAGTAGCTTTTTTTTATAGTCGTTTCACTGAAATAACCCTTAAACCTTAATAAAATTAGAGGCTATTTTCCGATCAAAAAAGATCTCCGCTTTATTGTTAAAATCCAATGGGTCATCCGTCGTAAAGAATTGTAGACTTCCAGTTTGACTACATTGGCTCTCCACTTCCGGGTGTCTTTTTAAATAGTCAATAAGGCTTGCTGCAACGATTTCTCCTTGCGAGATGATGTTGATCCCCTTTGGGGTATATTTTTCGATTAGAGGCAATAATAAAGGGTAATGTGTGCAAGCCAAGAGGATAGTGTCCATATCCGGTGACTTTGCTAAAAGCTCCTTGATGTCTTGTTCTACAAAGAAGTTCGCTCCTTCACTGCTTAATTCATTGTTTTCCACCAGAGGTACCCAAAATGGACATGCATGTTGAAAGACTTCCATCTGCGGGTGGAACTTGTTGATTTCAATTACATAGGACTCCGAATTAACCGTCCCTGGAGTAGCTAATATCCCCACTTTATTGGTTTTACTAAACTTATCTACGACCTCAGCAGTCGGGCGGATAACACCCAATACCTTCTTGCCTTCTGGTAGGTCATGCTGCTGAATACTGCGCAAGGCTTTTGCAGAAGCGGTATTGCAGGCCAGGATCACCAAATTACAACCCAGGTCAAAAAGTTTGAATACACATTGTTTGGTGAACTCATACACCGTTTCAAAGGAACGGGTGCCATAAGGTACACGGGCATTATCCCCTAAATAGATGTAATCATATTGGGGTAGTTGTTTATAGATTTCCTTGAAAACGGTTAGACCTCCATATCCGGAATCAAATATTCCAATTGGGCCTGCAGGGTATGTTGTCGACATTGTAAATAAAAATAGCACTAAGAGGATTCCCCTTAGTGCTGAACATGCAAATTGGGAAATCCTTTATTTAAGCAAAGATGGTTTTTCTTTGTAAATTTTCCATAATAGTTCGCCAAATAATGTATTGGTCCATGCAAACCAATGGCGCGTAAATTTTTTCGGATCGTCTTTGTGGAACGATTCATGCATAAAACCTGTGTCTCCATGTGTTCTTTTCAACGTTTGTACACATTCGCGAATTTCTTCATCATTGGTAGAAGTCATAGCACGCATAATAATGGACATCGGCCAAATCATGTCACGACCGATATGTGGACCACCAATTCCTTCCGCAAATTTCCCTTTGAAAAAGAATGGGTTCTTGTCCGATAATATGTAGTTTCTGGTGCGCTGGTAAACTTCATCATTTACATCCACAGCACCTAAGTATGGCAAAGCCAATAAACTAGGTACATTGGCATCATCCATCATTAGGTAACTGCCAAAGCCATCAACCTCAAACGCATAAACTCGTCCATGCGTAGGGTGATCTACAATACCATATTGTTTCACTGCAGCCTCTACCTCATTTGCCAAAGCTTCCATCTTGCCAGCTAATTCTGTGTTGTTTTTTACTTTTCTTAAGATCTCCGCTGACTGTCTTAAACTGGTTACTGCAAAAAGATTTGATGGTATTAAGAAAGGAAATACACTACTGTCATCCGAAGGACGGAAACTCGAAACGATCAGTCCAACAGGCTTTACAGGATAACCATAGCCATCTACCTGTAAGGTATCCGAACCTCTCGAGGTGGTACGGCTAAATTGGTAAGGTCCTAAGCTATCTTTACGTTGCTGCTCGATAAAAGTCTTTAAGGTATTTTCTTGTGCCTTTACCCATACATCATCAAATGGTGTTTTATCATTGGTTTCTTTCCAATAATGATAAGCCAAACGAATCGGATAACATAATGAATCAATTTCCCATTTGCGCTCATGGATTCCGGGCTTCATCGCCGTATGGTCAGAAAACCATTCCCCTTTTTTTGTTGGGTCATTGTAAAAGGCATTTGCGTATGGATCAATATTGATACATTCCGATTGTTTGTTAATCAATCCCAAGATCAGATCCTTTAACTTCGGATCTTTTTTCATAATAGGTAAGTAAGGCCATACCTGAGCACTACTGTCCCTAAGCCACATGGCGTCTATATCCCCTGTAATTACATAGGTCAGCTTACGATTTCCTTTTGTTTCGTCATAAATGGTCGTATCTAAGGTATTCGGCAAACAGTTGTTGAATAACCAACCTAATTCTTTATCGGCCACATTCTTTTGAAATTCTTTGATCATATCCTCAACAGCCTTGCTGTTGAAATGACGGTCTTTTAAAGGGACACGTACCGTAGGAAATTCCGTCTGGAAGTCAGCAAATGATAATTTACTGGCAAACATACCGGCACCTAAAAGGGCTGAATTCTGTAAAAAAGTTCTTCGCTTCATATGGTTCTTTATGGGTTATTTATCGATTTATTGTCCCAATATACAAATTGTATAGCAAATATTATAGCAAGAATAAACGTTTTAGCTACTTATTTAACTAAAAATGATATTGCCCGTCGGAATAAACGTACCTTTGAGAACTTTTAGGAATAGAATTTGATAGTATAGCCCAAATAACTCGATTAATTTATTTATGAAGCAGACCGTATCCTATGTAATAGGCGGATTACTGACCCTCGGGTACCTCAGTCCATTACATGCACAAGTCAAGAATCAACCGTACTCTTATCAACATTATCAAAAATACGATGAGGAATTATACTCGACGGAAACCCGTTATCATACTTCTTCTAAACCGTATCTGTTTAAGGGACGCTTGTTGGAAAAAATGGATTCTATACAATCCTTAAATCCAACTTCTTCAGACAATTGGTTCATGCGAAAAATCTTCAATGAACATTTGGTTCAGGTAGAAAAAGAAGATCATAGTTTTTATCTAGATGTCTTACCCGACTTTTTGATAGGGAAGGAGTTAATCAATGAGGATAAACGTTCGACTTGGTTGAATACTCGTGGTGTACAGGCAGGTGTGACCATCAAAGATAAATTTACATTCTACGGTAATTTCTTTGAAAACCAAGCTGTATTCCCACATTATATTGATGAGTATGTGCAGCGATCCATGGTTGTTCCAGGACAGGCTGCCTCTAAGAATCATATGAACAGGGAAAAGGATTGGATGTATGCTACGGCCAATGCAACCTATGATTTTTCCGATTACTTGCAAACAACATTAGCATACGATAAAAACTTTATTGGAGACGGTTATCGTTCGGTATTGCTTTCTGATTTTTCTTCCAATTATGCGCACTTAAAGGTGACTGGTAAAGTTGGTAATGTACAGTACACATCCATTTGGGCCTACATGAACGATCCTCGCAACCCACGTACGGACTCACTGAATTCGGGTGGTCGCTATGGTGATGGAATTAAATGGGGAGCATTTCAATATTTGGATTATAACGCCACAAATAGATTATCCATTGGTTTCTTCCAAGCGGTAACTTGGGCTAATAAAACTCAAGCTGGAAAGCGTGGTTTTGATTTTAATTATTTGAATCCGGTAATGTTCTTGCGTGCTGTAGAAAATGCGAATCGTACTTCTCCAGACAAGATGTTCCTAGGTTTAAATGCTAAATATAAAGTCCTAAAGAACGCTACTGTTTATGGTCAGTTTTTGTTAGGGGAGTTTACAGCAAAGGAATTCTTCTCGAACAAAGGATATTTACATAACAAATGGGGCGCACAGCTAGGAGCAAAAGCATTCAACATATTTGGTGTGCAGAATTTAAACATTCTGGGTGAATACAACCTTGTACGTCCTTATACCTATCAGCATTTTGTGTCTATCTCCAATTACTCCAATCGCGGGGAACCTTTGGCGCATCCTAGAGGTGCCAATTTCCGTGAATTAGTTGGTTTGGCGAATTATTCCTGGAACCGCTTTGATTTCTCCGTGCAAGGTCTTTACAGCAAATTCGGTACAGACCCTAGCGATGGCATAGGTGGATATGTTAATTACGGAGGTGATATCTTCCAATCATACGATACTGCTCCGAATGTATATGGAAATAAAATTGGGCAAGGCGTGAAGAATGAATTATTCTTTGCGGACTTTAAAGCTGCCTATGTCTTAAACCCGAAATATAATTTACGAGTAGAATTGGGTTATACCCAACGCTATAATAGAATTGAAGGAAACCCAACACAAAAATCCGGTGTGATTAACTTCGGATTACGTTCTAGTTTCCGCAATTTCTATGGAGATATGTAGGATAATGCTATCTTTAGAGCCTAATACAAACTGATGAAAAAGATATTAATCCTCAATGGTCCGAATTTAAATCTCTTAGGGGTAAGAGAAAAAGGTATCTACGGTGATCAATCTTTCGAAACTTACTTTGAAGAGTTGAAGTCCCAATTTCCAAATTTGGAGCTTAGCTATTTCCAGAGCAATTCAGAAGGATCATTAATCGACAAACTGCATGAGGTTGGTTTTTCTTGGGATGGAATTGTATTTAACGCAGGTGCTTATACCCATACTTCGGTCGCATTAGGAGATGCCATAGCAGCCATTAATACACCGGTTGTGGAAGTGCATATCTCCAATGTTCACCAAAGAGAAGCATTTAGACATCATTCCTATCTGTCCAAAAACTGTAAAGGAATCATCGTTGGTTTTGGATTAGATGGCTATCGCTTGGCGATAGACAGTTTTACGAAGTAACAACAATTAAATATATAAAAAAGGCTTGGAACATGTTCCAAGCCTTTTCTTTTTGCTTTTATGATTGGATTAAGCAATCTGTTGTTTTTTACAACAGATAATACACCATGTTTATCTTCATCATTGTTGATTGGAAAATGCTTTGAATAATTTATTTTAATTGTATCTACAGCATTATCAACTTTTTTGAAATACACAGTATGTATTATATTTTTCCCCATTGCTAATTGTGGATATGGAAGAGATGTGTTTAGTGTTGTTATGTAGCCTTCTGAAGTGTAACCTGATTATTAAAAGCTAAATGTAAAAAACAAAATATCACTATATAGAACTTATTTTACCATAAAAACAAATAGAACCGCCTTGTGATTGTTTTTAACAAAATTTTAATAAAATTAAGTTTTAATGTAATTTTTTTTGTTGTATACTTACTTAACACTAATTATTCATTTATGAACATTCACACCAAAAATTGGGCTTTTCCAGTCTTATTTATTCTAGGAATTTTGATAATGATTTTAAATTCTTGTAAAGTAAAGGATAAAGCCTATCGATTTGAATCCCCTGAAGCTGAAAGGAAAAGACATAAGGCTATGGTCGATAGTATTACAAATTCACACCCTGCTGCTGTAGACGTCAAAGGAGGAGTTGCAATAAGGACATTCAGGGATGGCTCCAAGGACACTATTTCTTTAGAAGAAGATGAATACGGTAATTCAAAGGTTGATTTGTTTAAACCAAAAACAAAAAATTAATACAAATTCCTAAATAAACAAATTTACTAACCATTAAATTAGGAGGTGCCGGCATTTTTTTCTTAGCCACGCAATACTTCACCAAAGAGCTATTTGCATCATCTATAAAAGGAATACAACGGTCGACTAAACATGAACATCTTTTGGCTTTATGTGGAAACACAGATACCGGAATTCTTCATATCATCGAAGCTTCCGTTCATGACTCAAAGACTATGAAAGAAATCCTTCACGAATCAGTTTCGTACGACCAAATTTATTTAATTTTTCAAATGTCCTGATTTTAATGGGACACTAATGGGAGCTAATATATTTTTCAGCTAAAAAATAATTATGTCTAAGACAAGATTAATAGCGCATTAAAAATCGGTATTCGTCTTGACAAATCGTCGTACAAAGCCATGCAGCAGAAGTGATGCAACCGCACCAGCACACATGACCGATAACATGGGCCAAGCAGTCTCATTGTGCAAAAGGCTGACCACTGCAGATGCCAAAGCACCGATGGCCATTTGAATACAACCCAATAGGGCAGATGCACTTCCGGCTAATGCCTTAAATGGTGATAAGGCAATGGCTGATGTATTGGGAAAGATGAATCCATAACCAAATAGAAACATAAAAATCAAAATCAATAATATGGGGAAACTTAGCATATCCAATGCGATAGCCAGTATCATCAATATTCCTACAGCAGCCTGCCAGATATTGGCAATCCTAGATATCTGAGCCGATGACCAACGCTTTAGAAACCATCGGTTTAATTGGGTGGCTATAATCATCGCTGATGCCACAAACGCAAAGGCTAATCCATATTCCGATTTACTTAAGCCAAAAATGGATTGCATGATATAGGATGAACCCGCTAGGTAGGCATAAGTACCTGCTGAAGAAATTGAGCCTATTAAACAATAGGATATAAAGGTCCTGTTGGAAAGTACCTCCCAGAAATTCTTTAAGATGGAACTTGGTGCTAATGAAAGATCTTTATTGCCCGCATAACTTTCCGGTAGAAAGAATTTAGTTCCAACCAATATTAGGGCTGCTAGAATGGTCAAGAAAATAAAGATGAAATGCCAATCGAGATGCTGCAACATAAACGCACCAATACTTGGTGCTAATATAGGCGATACTCCAATCACCAACATCAATAAACTGAATACTCGGGCAGCTTCGCGGCTGGAGTAATAATCCGTCACCATCGCTCTAGCGCCTACCATACCACCACAACTACCTAATGCTTGTAAGAATCGTAATAGAATCAAGTGGTTGATATCGCGGGTGAATGCACATAAAATGGAGGCTACCACATATATAGCTAATCCAATCAATAAGGGCTTCTTACGGCCATATTTGTCCAGCAATGGGCCATAAATAATCTGTCCAAAGGCTATCCCAACGAAAAATGACGTAAGGGATAATTGTACATTTTCAACTTGTGTATTAAAATCATGGGCAATCGTGTCAAATGCTGGTAGGTAAAGGTCAATCGAAAAGGGACCTATTGCAGATAATAGGCCGAGAATAAGTAAGGTGAGTTTAGTGTTTGATTTTGTAATGGACATAGTAGCATGTATGAAAAAAGCCCTGCCATAAGGCAGGGCGAATATTATTTTTTCTGTGGGGTTTCACTTGGCTTTCTAAATAGCAGAAAGACACCCACTAGAATAAATGGAATACTTAAAAGTTGTCCCATATTCAATAGCATACCTTCTTCAAATGCTACTTGATCAATTTTTACAAATTCAATCAAGAATCGCGCACTGAATGCAAGGATTAAGAAAATACCAAATAGCTTTCCTGGACGTGGATTGGAATTCTTATTGTAGATCACCCATAATATAATGGCAATTAAGGTATAAGCCAATGCTTCATACAATTGTGCCGGGTGACGCGGTATAGTATCCACCACTCCTTGCGTGATAGCACCTTCTTTACTGAAGATCATGGCCCAAGGAAGGTTGGAAGGATTTCCGATCATCTCCGAATTGAAGAAGTTACCAATACGGATAAAGGCACTGGCAATTGGTACTACCAACATTAAGCGGTCTGCAATCCACATGAAGTTCGTCTTCGTATTACGCGAAAACAACCATAGCGCAATCAGGATACCCACTGCTCCACCATGACTTGCCAATCCTGTAAAACCTGTTAAATGCCATTCCCCGTTAATTTGTTGGAAGGGAATGAAGATTTCTAAAAAATGTTTCTTGTAGTACGCCCAGTCATAAAATAAGCAATGCCCTAAACGAGCTCCAGCTAAGGTGCCTACAAAAATATAAATAGTAAGTTTGTCTAAGAGTTCCTGTGATTTTCCCTCGCGTTTAAACACCTTTAACATAAAGTAGTAGGAAGCAACGAAAGCTAACAACCAACATAAAGAGTAATAGCGGATTCCGAAGGAGCCAATCTTGAATATTTCGGGTTCAGGGTCCCAGGTAATAAAACTTAAAAAATCGATCATACGGTAATATTAAGGTTCGTAAAGATAAGGTTTCGGTTTTTATTTTTGCGAAAATTCAAGAAATACTTATTTTGTGCCGAATAAACAAAGGCTATGGCTAAAAAATCAAATATCGTACAAGAACCAGCACGTGTAGTCAACACCGAGTCGCTGAAATTCTTTGAAAAATATATCAATAACCCCTCTCCAACAGGTTTTGAATGGGCTGGACAACGCATGTGGTTGGATTACCTTAAACCTTATGTGGATGAAACTTACATTGATAATTATGGGACTGCAGTAGGGATCATCAATCCTAAAGCTACTTACAAGGTAGTTATTGAAGCACATGCCGATGAAATCTCCTGGTTTGTGAATTACATTTCTAAGGATGGTCTTATCTATGTGATTCGTAATGGTGGCTCTGACCATCAAATTGCTCCTTCTAAACGAGTGAACATCCATACGGATAAAGGAATTGTAAAGGCCGTTTTCGGTTGGCCAGCAATCCATACACGCTCCGGAGAAAAAGAAGAAGCGCCTACTTTAAAAAACATCTTCCTGGATTGCGGTTGTACTTCAAAAGAGGAAGTGGAAGAATTGGGCATTCATGTAGGCTGTGTCATTACCTATGAGGACGAGTTTATGGTGCTTAACAATCGTTATTACGTGGGCCGTGCTATGGATAACCGTGCAGGAGGCTTTATGATTGCTGAAGTAGCTCGTTTACTTAAGGAAAATAAAAAGAAACTGCCATTTGGTTTGTACATCGTAAACTCCGTGCAGGAAGAAATTGGTCTTCGTGGGGCTGAAATGATTGCACAATACATTAAACCAAATGTAGCGATCGTGACGGATGTTACGCATGATACCAATACGCCAATGATCAATAAGATTACCCAAGGGGATTTGACCTGTGGGAAAGGCCCTGTTGTATCTTATGCCCCTGCGGTACAGATTAATTTGAATAGACAACTGATTGAGGTTGCTCAAAAGAATAACATCCCGATTCAAAGGCAAGCAAACTCCAGGTTCACCGGAACAGATACGGATGCATTTGCTTACTCGAATGGAGGTGTGCCTTCCGCTTTGATCTCTCTACCGCTTCGTTATATGCATACGACTGTGGAGATGATCCATATGGATGATGTGGATAATGTCATCCGATTAATCTACGAAATGGTGCTTTCCATTCAGAAAGACCAGGATTTCAGAACGTTTAGTAAATAATAACAATCATACAGAACCATGGATAACCAAAATCAAGATTTACCAGAAAATCAGGAAATTAGCATTGAATTAACAGAAGATATGGCAGAAGGGGTATACTCAAACTTAGCCATTATCACGCATTCACATACCGAATTTGTATTGGATTTCGTTCGCTTAATGCCCGGAGTACCTAAGGCAAAGGTAAAATCACGCGTGATCTTAACCCCTGAGCATGCAAAACAATTGTTGAAAGCATTACAGGAAAATATTCAACGTTTTGAAGGACAAAACGGAGCGATAAACTCAAGAGATATTCCTTTCCCTTTAAACTTTGGCGGAGCCAAAGGTGAAGCGTAAAAGCATTTCAATTACCCAAAGGAAAGCCAGTTTGATGAAAACTGGCTTTTTTTTGTCTGTATTTGGTAATTAATTTGAAAATAACGCCCTTCACATAGCCTTTACTTACCTTTGTACCGTAAAATTGGAATGGGATTTGATTATTTAAGTATATTGTCGTCTCCGGCATATTAAGCAAAAGATATATGGATATTAAAGTAAGGACCCTTACGAAAAAAGATTATAAGGATTTAAAGAAGTCTATGGCTGAAGCCTACTCAGGTTTGGGCGATGTATGGACAAAAGAGAATATTGTTGACCTCATTGATATTTTCCCAGAAGGGCAAATAGCTGTCGAGGTAGATGGTAAAGTGGTGGCTTGTGCATTATCCATTATTCTGAATTCCCAAAAGACCAATATTTACGATAAATATTACAGCATCATAGATGATGGAAAGTTTGAGAAACACGATTATGAGGGGGATACGCTTTATGGAATCGAAGTTTTCGTGCATCCGGACTTCCGGTCCCTTCGACTAGGAAGAAGGCTGTACGATCAGCGTAAAGAGCTGTGTGAGGAAATGAACCTGCAGCGTATCATCGCTGGTGGTCGTATACCGAATTACCACAATTACGCGGATAGCATGACCCCAAGGACTTATATTGAAAAGGTAAAACGCAAAGAGATTTACGATCCGACCCTAACCTTTCAATTGTCCAATGATTTTCACGTCAAAAAGATCTTAAAGAACTACTTGCCTGAGGATACAGAGTCCATGGAAGTAGCTACGCTATTGGAATGGAATAACATCTATTATGAACCATTAGCGAAGTCATTCTCGGCCTCTAAGCAAACCATTCGATTAGGCTTGGTGCAATGGCAGATGCGTCATTTCAAAGATCTTCAAGAGTTTTACGATCAAGTGGAGTTCTTCGTGGATACCGTGAGTGATTATGGAACAGACTTCATCATGTTTCCGGAGTTTTTCAACTCCCCATTAATGAGCCCTTACAATGAGCTTCCAGAGCGTTTAGCCATGGAGAAATTAGCAGAACATACCAAGGAAATCATTGAGAAGATTCAGCAATTCGCCGTATCCTACAACGTGAATATTATCGCCGGCTCCATGCCGATCATGGAACGTGGTAAATTATATAACATCTCTTACCTATGCCACCGAAATGGTAGCCTGGATTCTTATAAGAAAATTCACATTACCCCGAATGAATTCAAATACTATGGTTTGGTAGGTGGTAGTGAAATCAAGGTGTTTGATACCGATTGTGGTAAGGTAGGTTTGTTGATTTGTTATGATGTAGAATTCCCGGAAGTAAGCCGTATCCTTGCCGATCAAGGAATGCAAATTCTCTTTGTTCCATTTATGACGGATACCCAAAATGGTTATATCCGCGTTCGTTCTTGTGCACAGGCTCGTGCCATCGAAAATGAATGTTATGTGGCGATTGCAGGTTCTGTTGGTAACTTACCTCGAGTCAACAATATGGATATTCAATATTCGCAATCGGCCGTATTTACACCATCGGATTTTGCTTTCCCTAACAATGCTATAAAAGCAGAGGCTACTCCGAATACGGAGATGGTACTTATTGCCGACGTGGATTTAACCGCATTACGTGACCTACATGAATACGGTACAGTCAAAATTTTGCAAGACAGACGTAAAGACCTTTATTCCGTGAATCTATTGAAATAAAGATTATTTAAGATAATTACTTCAGAAGATCCAAGCCAAATAGGCTTGGATCTTCTTGTTTTTAGATAGTTATCGATGTGAGAAATGTCCTGTTAGGTATTAACTTTTTCCAATATGCTATTCAATCATTAATATCCTTTTAATAAGCCTGTAATTACAAGGTACTATGTGTGGTACTTTGTTAATGTTTGATTCGTATGAAGTAGGGGTTTCACTTGGGTTGAGTTCGAGAACCCTAAGGAATTTCTAAGGATCTGATAGGGATCTTGTTCGGATCTCGTTCGGTCGGAACCGAACGAGATCCGAAGGAGATCCGAACAAGTTCCGAAGGAGATCCGTTAGAGTCTCGAATCCAACCCCTACTTGACCCTTAGCAAACCCCTAGCAAACCCCTTTGAAAGACGATGAGACAACAGACGAAAGACGCCAGATTTTAGACTTATTGGCGGGATAGAGGTTGTTGAATTTTGAATAACGGTCGAAGCATGCTTCGACCCTACAGTTATGGTTATGATTGCCAATATTTTCACGATTGTTTGTAGGGGCGATGCATGCATCGCCCATCATACCCCGAACTTCATAATAGCTTAAAAGGTCTGGTGTGTTGTGTCTATCATCTGTTGTCAAAAAAACGGGCAGACATTCCGTTCGTTTTCGTCGAGGATAAATCCCCATCCTCAAACTCACTCAGTACTGCCCCTACCAGGTGTGCTAACTAGGTAGTTTTATATTCTTCAAGTAGTTCTCCATGCGTAGGGGCAGCACTGAGCGCAGCGGAATTTCTGCCCGGTCTAAAAAGGAGTATATAGTACCGAGTATTTAGTAGATAGACCTATTGGCGTGAAAGAGAAATTGAATTTAGGATAACGGTCGAAGCATGCTTCGACCCTACAGTAATGGTCATGATTGCCCATGTTTTTACGATTGTTTGTAGGGGCGATGCATGCATCGCCCGCCAAGCCCCTAACTTCTTAGTAGCTTAAAAGGTCGGGTGTCTTGTGTCTATCATCTGTTGTCAAAAAGACGGGCAGACATTCCGTTCATTACTTCAACTCCCTGATCCAAATATTTCTAAAGGAAACGGGGTTTCCATGATCTTGAAGGATGATGGGACCTTTCCCATGGGCAATCATTTTAGGCATTCCGATGTATTCAGTAGTTCCTTGCAATTCGGTGTTGTTTTGAACCAATACCCCATTGTGCAATAGCGTAACTACTCCTCTTTTTAGGAGTTGACCATTTTCATTGAATCGTGGTGCTGTATAGATAATATCGTAAGTATGCCATCCATTATCAGGTTTTCGGACTTCAACCAATGGTGCACTTTGTTTATAGATGCTTCCGGCTTGACCGTTTACATAGGTTTTGTTGTCGTCGTTATCTAGAATCTGGATTTCATATTTCCCTTGTAGAAATACGCCGCTATTACCCCGACCTTGTCCTTCGCCTTTAATAACTTCTGGGCTTCGCCATTCCAGGTGCAGTTGGAAATCTTGAAACTCCCGAGTCGTTCGAATGGCACCTGCTCCAGGTTTTACCGTTAGGATGTCCTTGTTGATGGTCCAGGCGGCAGCTTGATCTTTCTGTTTGTCACTTTGCCATTCGTTCAGGTTACTGCCATCAAATAGAACGATAGCGTCACTTGGTGCAGCATGAGCCGAAGTCTTTACAATAGGAGGGACAGGACTATAAAATTCGGTATCCTGTGGTTGGAATTTTGTTTGTGCATGACTGCTTAGGGATAAGGCTAATAAGCCTAAAATTAGGAATTGCTTGGGCATAGGTTGAGTTTTTTATTTGTATTAATATAAGAATATTGATTATTTTTATTTAACAATCATCAAAACTTTACATAAAATGGCACAGATTATTCAAAAGGTATCCTTAGAAGAAGTTCGATTTTATTCCCCAATTGGGTTTTATGAAGAAGAACAAATTTTAGGAAATGAATTCTTTGTGACCGTATCAGTAAGTTTTCCTTTTAAGAACCCAGATGCGGAGGATATCGGCAATACCATCAATTACGAAGAGCTTTATCGGATATTGGTGGAGGTCATGAGCCCAAGGCGTAAATTGTTAGAATCGGCAGCAGAGGATATATTGAATATGCTGGTAGAATCCTATTCTTTCGTCCAAGAAATTGAAGTTAGAATCCGTAAGGTAAATCCGCCTTTTGGTGGCGATGTTGCCAATTCTGTAGTCTCCCTACATTATAAAAAAGATTAATTAAAACCATTTTTCCTTTATACTGTTGCTTTCATGTAAAGCCTTAATTGTCATGTGGATATAATTCTATCTATGACATTATGGCTTGGTCATAACGCGCATATAAGACAATTTGTCTTATAAATATCAATTATTTGCATTGGTACGTTGATTGAATAGAGGTAGATATAATTGAATAAAGAAAACGATAAAATTTAAAAAAATAATAAGGAGGAATAATAACATGGCATTAATTAAATTACCTGGAAAATCTTACAACACTGATGCAGTGAATCCATTTGTAAACAATGTATTTGATAATCTTTTCAATGATTCATTCATCACGGACCGTCTAGTTACTCGTGTACCTGCGGTAAACATTACAGAATCCCCAGAGTCATTCAGCATTGAATTAGCTGCTCCGGGATTACAGAAATCTGATTTCAAAATCAATGTTGACAAGAATGTCATGAGCATTTCTGTAGAAAAACAAGAAGAAAAAGTAGAAGACGGAAAAACATATAGCAAAAAAGAATTTAGCTATACTTCTTTCTCCAGATCATTTACCCTTCCAGAAGTAGTAGATTATTCGAATATCGACGCTTCGTATGAAAATGGTGTATTAGCCATTACAATCGGTAAAAAAGAGGAAGCGAAAATAGCGAAAAGACAAATAGAGGTGAAGTAAAATTAGTTGTGGTTAGTTGATAAGGGTAGCATGTACATGCTGCCCTTTTTTGGTTTCTAGCAGATAACTTATGGAAGCTTAATTGTCATGGAAATGTCTTTTGTTTAAATTTAATAAGAACTACTTAACACCGTTAAGTAGTTTTGTTTTGAAAATATCAGAAATAGGGTGAAGAAGCAAAAACCAAAAGAAGATTTAAAGGTACTCATACTAGAAGCTGCTAAAAAGCTTTTTGTGCAACAGGGATATGAATCTACCTCGATTCGTAAGATTGCGCAAGAGATTGGGTTTAGCCCAACGAGTATTTATCTACATTACAAAGACAAGAACGATTTAATATATAACCTGCATCAAGTAGGTTTCGGATTACTACGAGACCGCTTTATGCCTTTGGTTGTGGTAGAAGATCCATACGAAAGACTTAAGGCGGCAGGTAAAAACTACATTGAATTCGCATTGGATAATCCTGAATATTATGAGGTTATGTTTATGATGCGGGAACCAATGGACTTCTTAAACCATAACTGTGATGAAGAACATTGGCTGGAAGGAGAGCGTGTGCTGGACTTTCTCCGAAATACGGTGTTGGAATGTCAATCGAAAGGTTATTTTCAGGGTATGCAAGCTGAGGATGTTACCTTACAAGCCTGGGCAGCGGTACATGGTTTAGTTTCCCTATACCTGACTCAGCATTTGGATCATGTGATTGATGTGATTGGTGCAAAATCAACCAGCAAAGAGATGATTTATTCTTCTTTTCAAGTTTTATTGAAATTAATGCTAGACGCAAAATAAAAAATTTTAAACACTTACTTAACACTGTTAACATGAAGATGCCCCAACGTTTAGTTAGTCTGTTAATTCTGCTCCTTCTTATGATAGGGCAGGTTAAGGCTCAGGACCAGGTATTGGAAACATATATCCGGCAAGGTCTGGATAGCAACCTACTATTAGTTTCCAAAAATCTTTCACTCAAACGAGCAATGAATGGTTTGGATGCTGCGAGAACCATGTATTTACCCAATATATCCTTTGAGATGACTTATTCACATGCCGATGGAGGTCGTTCCATTGATCTTCCAATCGGGGATATGTTAAATCCGGTTTATACCACCTTAAATCAGCTTACCCAAAGTCAAGCTTTCCCACAGATTGAAAATCAACAGATCAACTTCTTACCTCAGCATTATTACGATGCGAAGATTCGGACTGCTGTCCCGATTATCAATACCGATATCAAGCATAATAAGCATATACGGGAACAAGTGGTCAAAATGAGCCAACAGGAGTTGGAGCAATATCAGCGGGAGTTGGTAAAGGATATTAAAATCGCCTACTTCAATTACCTGAGTGCATTAGAAGCTAGGGGCATTTACGAGAATGCGAAGATCTTGGCGCAAGAGGGCAGACGGGTAAATGAGAAATTACTAGAAGCTGGAAAAGGATTGCCGGCCTATGTCATCCGTGCAAATGCAGAATTGGCACAGCATGAAGCAAAGATAGCTGAGGCGGACCAACAGGTCAAAAACGCGAAATATTATTTCAATGCCTTGTTGAATCGTGATGCGGAAAGCCCTATAGAACAAGTAGAAACTAAGCAGCAAGCAAATGGTATTCAAGCCCTAGGCTTGGAGGTAGATGTGAAGGAACGCGAAGAACTCAAAGCATTGGATTATAACATTGCCATGCAGGAGTCCATGGTTCAAATGAATAAGCAAGTATTTATTCCAAAGCTAAGTGCTTTCTTAGATTTAGGTTCACAAGCTGAAGGAATGAAAGTCTCCAGGCAGTCCCAGTATTATATGATAGGTGCTCAATTGACCTTTCCCATATTCAATGGTAACCGCAATAAGCTGAAAATACAGGAGAGTCAATTAGCCGTTGAAGAAGCCAAAAATAAATTAGATCTGGCAAAACAACAATTGGAGCTATCTGCAAAGGTTTCGAAAAATGAACTTTTGGCTGCTCAAAAGAATTATGAAAGCTCCAAAGTGCAACTGGAAGCTGCAGGTAGTTACCAACGCTTAATCCTTCGTGGGTTTAACGAAGGTGTGAACAGCTACTTGGAAACAATAGATGCACGATCGCAATACACCAATGCGCAACTAGCTAATAATATAGCTGCTTATAAATTATTATCGGCACTAGCCAAATTTGAACGAGAAAACGCCATTTATCCCTTAAAATAAACAACATGAAAACGATATATTCCACGCTAATCCTAGCCGCTGCAATGACCTTGCTGTTCTCCTGTCACCAGGAGGAACGAACTTCGGCTATTCCAAAACAAGATACCATTCCTGTTAAACTAATGGATCTGCAATCCTATGGTGCAGCCAATACAATTGAGGCTACAGGTGTGTTTACAACAGATGATGAAACCATCTTGGGTTTTAAAAATGGTGGTGTCATCTCCAGGATATTGGTCAAAGAAGGTGACCCGATTCGTAAGGGGCAATTACTGGCTTCTGTGCTGAGTTCAGAAGTAGATGCTAAAGCAGGGCAAGCATCCCTTGCGGTGGAGAAGGCAAGAAGGGATTATGATAGAGCCCTAAAACTCTACCGTGATTCTGTGGCTACCTTAGAACAATTGCAGAATGCAAAGACAGCATTGGATGTGGCGCATCAGGATGTGAAATCGGTTAATTTCAATCAGCAATACATGAATATCTATGCACCAGTTTCTGGATATGTTTTGGCAAAGCTGGCGAATGAAGGACAAATAGTAGGTCCAGGTACTCCGGTATTGCAGGTGAATGGTGCCAATCAATCCAATTGGAAATTGAAGGTTGGGGTTTCCGATCAGCAATGGACACAGATTAAGGTTGGTGATGCCGCAAAGATTACGACCGATGCGATGCCTAAGGATACCCTTGCGGCTTATGTGTCCAAGAAATCGGAAGGCTTAGACCCTCAATCAGGAACTTTCAGCATCTTTTTAGAGCTTCGCAATAAGCCTTCGTATAAATTGGCATCTGGTATTTTTGGGCGCTCTTGGATTCTCTCACATAGCAAAGGAACCGATCCTTATTGGCGAGTTCCTTACAGTGCTTTGCTGGATGGAGATGGTCAAGAGGGCTATGTATTTATCACCTTGGATGGTAAGAAAGCAAAAAGACAAAAGGTCAAGATTGCGAAAATTGAAAAGGATATGGTGCTGATTTCTTCAGGATTGGAGAATGCACAGGGTCTTATTATCTCTGGAAGTCCATATTTGCAAGACGGAACGGCCATTCAAATCATTAAGTAAAATCAAGCGCTATCATGAGTTTAATTAAGTATCCAATCCGGAATTACCAATTTACCCTGACCATGGTCTTGATGATCATTGTGGTTGCGGTAAGTGCTATTCTGACCATGCCTAGGGCTGAGGATCCCGATATGAAACCTGCGAGTTTTCCAGTATTGGTTATCCATCCTGGGACCAACCCCAAGGATATGGAACAGCTAATTGTCAAACCCCTGGAAGCTCGATTCTACTCTTTGGACAATGTAAAGAAGATCCATACCACCATCAATAATTCGGTGGCCTCTTTCTTTGTGGAGTTTGAATATGGAGCTAACTATGACGACAAATACCAAGAATTGGTAAGAGAACTGAATGCTGCACGACCTGAATTGCCAGCAAACCTATACAGCACGGAAGTATTGAAAATTGATCCGACAAACACCTCGGTGATACAGGTTGCTATGGTTTCTGCTAATGCTTCACAAGCTACATTGAAGCAATTGGCAGATAAGCTGAAACAGGAACTGGAGAAGATCAAGGCATTAAAGAATGTGGAGATCTCAGGACTGCCCGATCAACAAATTCGTATCGATGTCGACCAAGCTAAGCTGGCGGAGTTAAAGATTCCATTAAATCGAATCATACAATCGGTACAGGCAGAAAATCAAAATATTCCTGCGGGTAGTGTAGAAGCAGGCACACAGACTTTCTCGGTAAAAAGTTCGGGCAATTATCAGAGTATCGACGATGTAGGCAATACCATTATCTCGAGCATGAATGGTAAAAACATCATGCTGAAGGATGTAGCAAATGTATATCCAACTTTTGGGACTGCTAGTCATACTACGCGATTGAATGGTTATCAAGCCTTATTGATTAATGCCGCACAAAAGGAAGGAATGAATATCTCCGATACGCAGAAGGAATACCATGCGGTATTGGATAAGTTCAAGGAAAGCCTGCCTAAGAATGTGGATTTGATCTTGAGTTTTGATCAAGCAGAGAATGTCAATAAGCGTTTGAGTGGGTTGGGTATTGACTTTGCCATTGCCATTACCTTGGTGCTATTTACCTTATTGCCATTGGGTACTCGAGCATCTGCGGTCGTGATGATTGCTATTCCATTGTCCTTGGGTATTGGGGTTATTGTATTGAATAGCTTTGGTTATTCGTTGAATCAGCTGAGTATTGTGGGCTTTGTGGTTGCTCTAGGTTTGGTAGTTGATGATAGTATTGTCGTTGTCGAAAATATAGAGCGCTGGATGCGCGATGGGTATAGTCGGTTTGAGGCTGCTATAAAAGGAACGGAGCAAATAGCGCTAGCTGTAGTGGGATGTACAGTGACCTTGGTGATAGCTTTTCTACCCTTGGTATTTATGCCGGAAATGGCGGGTGAGTTTATTCGAAGTATGCCTATTGCCGTTATTGCATCTGTCGTAGGATCTATGCTCATTGCCTTATTGGTTGTTCCATTTTTGGCAAGTAAGATTCTAAAGCCTCATGAACATGAGGGTGGTAATGCAATTTTACGTGGCATGCAAAATATCATCCATAAGAGTTATGGGGTATTTTTAGACAAGGCCTTAAAGCATCCTGGTCGGACGACCATTATAGCTGCCGTTATTTTTGCAGGGTCATTGGCTTTGATTCCAGTCGTTGGATTCTCTTTATTTCCACCATCTGAAAAACCGCAGTTCATGATTCATGTCAAGAGTGCACTGCAATCCAACATTCATTATACCGATAGCATCACCCGTAATATAGAGGCTGAATTAAAGAATATGCCCGAAGTAAAGTATTATACTTCCAATGTTGGAAAGGGTAATCCTAGGGTCTACTACAATATGCAACAGGAGCGGGAGAACCAAGCCTATGCTGATATTTTTGTGCAGTTGCATGATGATATCAAGTATAAGGAAAAGGTGGCCTTGATAGAACATTTAAGAGATAAATGGACACCATATTTGGGTGCAAAGATTGAGGTTAGGGATTTCGAGCAAGGTGTTCCTGTCATCTCGCCGGTTGAAGTTCGTGTATTTGGCGAGAACTTAGATACCTTGCAAGCGTTATCTTTTAAGATTGAAGAACTATTAAAGAATACCGAAGGGACAGAATATATAAATAATCCGATCAAGAACAATAAGACGGATATTCGGGTTCACATCAATCGGGATAAAGCAATGGCCTTAGGAGTTCCTACTTCGGCCATAGATCAGACTATTCGGGTAGCTTTGGCGGGATATTCCGTTGGTACTTATACCGATCCAAATTCCGATGATAATGAATACGATCTTTTGGTTACTGTTCCTCGCGGAAAAGATGCCGACCTGCAAACTCTTGAGCAAGTCTTTGTGGATAATGTGGCGGGTACCGCTATCCCTTTAAGTCAATTAGCAAGCTTTGAGTTTGAGATCTCGCCATCCAATATATACCACCAGAATAAGGTGCGTATGGTTGCGGTCAATTCCTTTGTGAAGAAAGGATATGGCAATGATAAGGTTATTCAATCGGTTATTAAGCAGATGGATGCATTCCAGTTGCCAACAGGTTATAGCTATGCAATGGGCGGAGAGGTGGAAAGTCGGGAGACAGCGTTCGGTGGATTTGGAACCATTATCATGATAACGGTGTTTATGTTTATTGCCGTTTTGATCTTAGAATTTAAAACCTTCAAGAGTACTTTAATAGTCTTGTCGGTTATTCCTTTGGGAATTGTAGGGGCGGTACTGGCGCTATTGGTAACAGGAAATACCTTGTCCTTTGTGGCAACGATAGGTATTGTGGCCTTAGCGGGTATTGAGGTTAAGAATACCATTCTATTGGTAGACTTTACCAATCAGTTGCGTAGAGAAGGTATGGCATTAAATGAGGCTATTGAGAAGGCTGGAGAGATTCGATTCTTACCTATCATATTGACATCTTTAACAGCAATTGGTGGTTTATTGCCTATTGCTTGGTCTTCTAATCCATTGATTTCACCTTTAGCAACGGTAATGATTGGGGGCTTGATTAGCTCGACTTTATTATCTCGTATTGTTACGCCGGTGGTGTATAAATTGATTCCACCTAAGATTGAGGTAGAAAAGGCTGATGAGGAGGCTAAAGCCTAGTTACTAAAACAATATGCAAGTTAAGCTGTTAGTTGAGTAAAGAATTTAGATATGAAAAGATTAAGTATACTTGGTATTACCTTGATGTTTATGGCATGTAATAATCAGCAAAAAGAAGTGACTGGTAGTCCGAAAGCATCAGGACCAGCTACGGAATCTATTGATACGAAACCTGTAACTGATCCAAATGTGGTTCCATTGCCTGAAGCTGCCAATAAGTTTATTGCAGATCACTTCGCAGGAACAGCAATCGTCAATACCGATCAAAAGATGTCTCCATCTGCTGATGGAACTTTATTCGAAACACGTTTAGCGGATGGTACTGAATTGGATTTTGATAAAGAGGGTAATTGGAAGGAAATATCCGTTAAAGACCAGAAGAATGTTCCCGTATCGGCTATTCCAGAGCCGATACGCACACATCTTTCGACTAATTATCCAAATATTGCCGTGCAGGTGATCGATAAAGAATCCACTGGTTATGAGCTAGAGTTAGCTAACGATGTGGATCTCTACTTCGATTTGGATGGTAAATTCCAACGTGAGGAAAAATAACATTTTCTATTAGACGCAAAATATGGTCAAAGCTCTGAAAGTTAATCTTTTGGAGCTTTTTCCTTTTTATATAAAAAAAGCTATTCATAAAAAATAAAGCCGTTGAAATTCTTCAACGGCTTTATTTATATATGGCTAAGTGATGCTTATCCTAAGCTTTTTAAGCTATCTTCTAGGATATTGATTTTGGCAATAGCATCATCCTTTTTATTTTGCTCATTCTGAACAATTTCAGGTTTTGCATTTTGAACAAAGCGCTCATTAGAAAGTTTCTTTTCTACCGATGCTAAGAAACCTTTTAAGTATTCGATTTCCTTAGCAATACGCTCTTTCTCGGCATCTACATCAATATTGTTTTCTAAAGCTACATAACATTCGTCCTTGCCCGCTAAGAAACTCACAGCACCACTTACTTTCTCTTTAACGAAGCTTAAATCTTCGATGTTAGCCAGCTTTTTAATGCTGTCTTGGTATTTGCTGTAGTCAATATTTGTCGCGTTTATAGCTAATGGTAATGCCACTTTAGGGGAAATACCTTTTGCATTACGGATGTTTCTTACTTCAGAAATAATCTGTTGAACAATAGCGAATTCCTTAATAGCTTGCTCATTGAAGGCTTGAGCTACTGGATATTTCGCTACGATAATACAATCTTGTTCATCGCGATTGCCAAATAACTCATCATGCCATAGCTCTTCCGTTAGGAAAGGCATAAATGGATGTGCAAGCGTTAAAATCTTTTGGAATAGTCCTTTTACAGTTGCTAAAGTTTCCGATTCAATTGGCGCTTGGTAAGCTGGTTTTACCAACTCCAAATACCATGAACAGAAATCATCCCAAATTAATTTATAGGTTGCCATCAAAGCATCCGACAAGCGATAGTTTTCAAAATGCTCGTTGATCTCTGTTAAAGTCTGGTTAAAGCGTTGTACAAACCATTCTGCAGCAATCTTCTGTGACGAAGTAGCTGGAGCTTCAACAGATTCCCATCCTTTTACAAGACGGAAAGCATTCCAGATCTTATTGGCAAAGTTTCTTCCTTGCTCACAATAAGAAACATCAAACATCAAATCATTACCAGCAGGAGAGGATAACAGCATACCCACACGAACACCGTCCGTACCGTATTGTTCCATCAACTCAATTGGATCTGGCGAGTTCCCTAGGGATTTCGACATCTTTCTACCCAATTTATCGCGTACAATACCTGTTAAGTACACATTGCGGAAAGGTGGCTTATGTGTATAATCGTGTCCCATGATAATCATACGAGCTACCCAGAAGAATAAAATCTCTGGTGCCGTCACTAAATCATTGGTCGGATAGTAATATTGGAATTCTGGATTCTCTGGATTGCGAACACCATCAAATACCGATAATGGCCATAACCCGGAAGAGAACCAAGTATCTAAAACATCATCTTCCTGACGGATAGACTGTGTAGATTTACCCGCTTTTTCGAACTCAACAATTGCTTCTGCTTCAGTTTTTGCAACAACAAATTCATTCTTGTCGTTAAACCAAGCAGGAATTCGCTGACCCCACCACAGTTGGCGAGAGATACACCAATCTTTCACATTCTCCATCCAGTGCTTATAAGAAGCAAAGAATTTCTCAGGAATCAACTTAATGGTACCATCTTCTACATATTCTAATGCTGGCTTCGACAATTCATCCATTTTCAAGAACCACTGCATGGATAACTTAGGCTCAATAGCCGCATC
Source organism: Sphingobacterium lactis (assembly GCF_051951495.1). Lineage (GTDB taxonomy): Bacteria > Bacteroidota > Bacteroidia > Sphingobacteriales > Sphingobacteriaceae > Sphingobacterium > Sphingobacterium lactis_A. The sequence goes on from NZ_JBNHAS010000004.1 coordinate 271,710, forward strand.
CGTACGTTCTGAAAATCCTACTTGTGACTTGTAGTCTTCAATCTTCTCAATTTGTCCAGCTTCTTCTAATAATACAGCGATTTTCTTTCTAGCAGCAAAGCGATCTTCGCCAATAAGAATCTCCGCCTTCTCGTTTAAAGAACCATCATCATTTAAGATGTCGATAACTTCAAGATTATGTTTTTGACCTAACTCATAGTCATTCAAATCGTGAGCAGGTGTAACTTTCAAGCATCCAGTTCCAAATTCCATCTCCACATATTCATCTTGAATAATCGGGATTTCACGGTTAATCAAAGGAACTAATACGGATTTACCTTGAAGGTGCTTATAACGTTCGTCATTCGGGTTGATACAGATTGCTGTATCGGCCATAATGGTTTCCGGACGAGTAGTCGCAATAATCACATACTCGTTGCTATCCTTGATTTGATAACGGATATAGTAAAGTTTTTGATTGACTTCTTTACGGATTACCTCTTCATCAGAAAGAGCTGTTTTTCCTTGAGGATCCCAGTTAACCATACGGATACCACGGTAGATATAACCTTCACGATAGAATTTGATAAAGGTGTCAATTACAGCTTCTGATAAATCAGGATCCATGGTGAATTTAGTTCTTTCCCAATCACAAGAAGCACCAAGCTTCTCCAATTGTTTTAAGATGATACCACCATATTTCTCTTTCCATTCCCAAGCGTACTTTAAAAATTCATCACGGGTAATGGATTTCTTGTCAATTCCTTTTTCTTTTAGCATAGCGACGACCTTCGCTTCCGTAGCAATGGAGGCGTGGTCTGTTCCTGGTACCCAGCAAGCGTTTTTACCTTGCATACGGGCACGACGAATTAAGACATCCTGAATAGTGTTGTTTAACATGTGACCCATGTGCAATACACCAGTCACATTCGGTGGAGGCATTACGATGGTATAAGGTTCGCGCTCGTCTGGAACAGAACGGAAAAAGCCCTTATCCATCCAATAGGAATACCATTTGTCTTCCGCTTCTTTCGGATTGTAAGTCTTTGCTATGCTCATTGTTTATATGGAATATCTAAAATGAGTACAAAAATACGCAAATATGTGCTCAATTCCCATCAACAGAACAGAAATATGCAAGACAAACCGCTGAATATGCTAAATTTATGTTAAGAATAGGTTACCTAAAAATTATTAAACGTACATTTGGCCGATAAATTTGAATTAGGGCATGCAGCGTCTTGTCAATGAATTAAATATTTTTACTCGGTATTTTGCCTTTTGGTTGTTCATCTGTTTCTTAGATCGAGCAATTTTTATTGCTTCTTTTTTTTCTAAAATAGGTGCTGACAATTGGACAGAGGTTTTTAGAATATACTACCATGGATTGGCATTAGACTTTTCTGTTGCTGCCTATATCTGTGCGCTTCCATTTTTATTTTATTTTCTGTCTTATTATATCCCGAAACTCCGATTAGGACAAAAGGTTTTGAATATCTATACGCTTTTTATCCTGGTGCTCTATATTGTGACTTCCTTTGTAAATGTCAATATCTATAGGGAATGGGGAGATAAGATTTCTAAGCGTGCGATAGATGCGGTATTTGAGGATGCTATAGGAGCTGCAGCATCTGCTGAATCAACTCCAGTGGTTTTACCCATTCTGGGAATGTTGGTGGGCATCTGCTTGAGTTATTGGCTGTATTTGAAGCTAATGAAAGGGCTGAAATACCGTAATCTGAATAAGCCTATGGCGGTCAGTATGCTCTTTTTGTTGGGAGCTATCCTGATGTTTACTTTTATCCGTGGAGGATATGGTCGTGCGCCATTAAATCCGAGTAGAGCATATTATTCGCATGAAGCTTTTTATAATCATGCTGCGGTAAATACGCAGTATGCCTTGTTGAAAGAGTACTTTAGTTCCAGTCGTCGTAAGAAATCGCCATATCGCTATTTTGAAGAAAAAGAGGTCCGAGAGAAGTTATTGCAGCCCGTATTTACAACAAATCCAGATTCTGCAATCCATGTATTGACGACTAAAAGACCAAATATTGTCTTGTTGGTATTGGAAAGTTTTGTGGGGGATCTCATTGAGTCTTTGGGAGGCGAGAAGGGTGTTACGCCTAATATGGAGAAACTGATTCAACAAGGGATTCTATTTGATCAGATTTATGCTACCTCCGATCGCTCTGATAAAGGCATCATCGGGGTATTCTCAGGCTTTCCTGCACAAGGACCAGAGAGCATCATCAAATACATCGATAAGCACGAAAACCTTCCTGCCATGGGTCAAGAAATCCACGAATTGGGATACCATACGGCATTCTACCATGGTGGACAGAGTGAGTTTTACAATATGAAATCCTATATGCTAAGCCATGGTATTGAACGTATTACAGATAACATGAATTTCGGTCCATTGGAAGAACGTTCTTCCTGGGGAGTATATGATCATGTGGTATTTGGCGAAATGGTTAAGGATATTAAAAAGGAAAAGCAACCTTTTTTCTACAGCTTATTTACCTTGAATAATCATGAGCCTTTTACCTTAAATAATGGCTATAAATTCGGAAGTGATAACAATGCGAATAGGTTTAGAAGCACCGCTTATTATACCGATTCTGTTATCATGGACTTTATTGAAAAAGCCAAACAGGAAGATTGGTATAAGAATACGCTTTTTGTATTGGTTGCAGACCATGGTCACCGCTTACCTACTGAAAAGTTTGATATTACGCATCCTCGAAGATTTCATATTCCATTGATCTTTTTCGGTGATGTGATAAAACCTGCCTATCGCGGCATGAAAGTGAATCGAATTGGAAACCAAAATGACATGGTTGCCACACTCTTTCATCAGATGGGTATCCCCGCTAATAATTACCGTTGGAGTAGGGATTTATTAAATCCTACTACAGCACAAGTGGCATTTTATAATTCCAAAAATTCCTTTGGTATCATCACACCTGAACAAAGTGTATCCTTTGACCATATCGGTAATTCAGTGAATTACCTCGCCAATAAATCGTATTCTTCCACAAAAACCGATAGCTTGTTAAATATCGCCAAAGCATATTACCAGGAAGTATACGAGGATTTTATGAAATATTAGTTATTACCAGCATGATTAAGTTGACAGGATGGTTTGGACCTTATATTAATATATTCCTACGGATTATCTATTTGCTGTTGATTTATGCGATCTTACGTATTGGATTTTATTGGATCAACATAACCCAATTCCCAGGTATAAGTACTGCAGAGTTAATGAAAATGATGGCCGGAGGGATACGCTTTGATATCGTTGCCTTATTCTATTTGAATATCCTGTACATTCTGTTGTATGCTTTGCCATTGCCGTTTAAATATAATCTGGGTTTTCAGAAGTTTTGTAAAATACTATTTGTTACCACTAATGCCTTAGGGATTGGTGCAAACCTGATTGATTTTGCTTATTTCCCTTTTACGCTAAAACGCACAACAGGCACAGTTTTTAGTCAATTCTCCAATGAAGACAATTTATTCAGTTTGTTCTTTGATTTCCTATTGGACTATTGGTATTTGCTGATTGTATTTGTTTTGATCGTATGGGGCTTATGGCGCTCATACGATTGGATTAAGTTAGTAAAAGCCAAATCCCTGGGTTGGCAATTTTATGCCAGTCAAACCTTAGGTTTACTATTGGTGGCTTTCCTCTTTATTGGAGGGGTTCGTGGTGGATGGGCACATAGCACTAGACCAATTACCCTAAGCAATGCGGGTGATTATGTGAAATCTCCGGAGGAGATGAATATCGTGTTGAATACGCCATTTTCCATATTGAAAACGCTTCGGGCATTTAAACTAAAGGAAGTAAATTACTTTTCAGAAGCAGATTTAAATGCGCAATATCCAGTTATTCACCAACCAAAGGATTCAGCAGAATTTAAGAAATTGAATGTTGTTTTCCTAATCCTGGAAAGCTTCGCTAAAGAGCATATAGGCGCATTTAATAAAGACTTGGAAGGAGGAACCTATAAAGGCTACACGCCTTTTTTGGATTCTTTGATAACAGAATCCTACAGCTTTACCCGTTCCTATGCCAATGGACGTAAGTCCATTGATGCCTTGCCGTCGGTTATAACCGGTATTCCATCCATTGGAGAGCCTTTTGTGCTTTCTATATACTCAGGAAATAAAACTACCAGTATTGCTAAGCTTTTAGGCGATAAAGGCTATGAAACAGCCTTTTTCCATGGTGCACCAAATGGAAGTATGGGATTCTCGGCATACATGCAATTAGCAGGTATCAAACATTACTTTGGAAAGAATGAGTATAATAACGATGCTGATTTTGATGGGATATGGGGGATATGGGATGAGCCTTTTATGCAATATATGGCCAATGAGATGGACCATTTTAAAGAACCATTCTTTAGTAGTTTCTTTTCTTTGTCTTCCCACCATCCTTTTAAAGTTCCGGAAAAGTATGCTGGTAAATTTCCGAAAGGAAAATTGCCTTTGCATGAGCCATTGGGCTATGCAGACTTCGCCCTAAAACAATTCTTTGAAACAGCCAAAACCAAACCTTGGTTTAAGAATACCCTATTTGTCATCTGTGCTGATCATGCCAGTATGAGTTATTTTGAAGAATACCATACTTTACCTAATTCATTTGCTATCCCCATCATCTTTTATTATCCGGGTGGAGAATTAAAGGGTAGCTCGGATAAGTTGGTACAACAAATTGATATTATGCCTACGGTTTTGAACTATTTGGAATACGATAAACCTTATTTTGCATTTGGATTCGATGCTTTCTCAGAAGACCGAAATAACTTCGTGGTGAGCAATATGGGGGGATCCTATAATTTCTTCTTGGGCGATTACTTCATGACCTATGATAGTCGAGAAGTGACATCCTTGTTCAATTTAAAGACCGACAAGCTCTTAAAAACAAATTTAAAGGGGAAAGAACATCAAATCGAAGGACCTATGTTAGAGCGCCTAAAAGGCTTTATACAGCAATATAATGATCGGATGATCCATAACAAACTGACGGCGGAATAGGCTTAGAAATCCTTCCCAAATCGATAGCGTAGAATAAATTGCTGCTGATTATCAAAATATCCATCGGATACATGAAAGGAAGCCGTGAATTTTCCTTCAATACGATCGGTCTTAAAAGGTATCCATCCAATATCAATTCGATCATATCCTGAGCGATGATAATAAGAATCACCATTCGGTAGGTTTAAAGCCTTACCTAAATACAGGGTATTCGCTAAAAAGAATCTTTTATAGCCCAAGTAGATATTGGAGATAAAGCCTGGAGCTTTTTGCATCTCATATACCGAGCGAACGCGGTCAAGACCATAGCTTGCGCCTGCATCAATGGTTAAAGAATCTAGAACTGTCTTATTGCTTAAATCCACACCTAAGCGTAACATGACCAAAGCATTATCTTGAATATGCTCATCAATGCTATCGTTGGAAGTTAAAGCATTGTGGTATAGCATACCTTCATTTTGAATGTAGAATAGGCCTTTTTGGTATTTACCAGATAAGCCGACAATAAACCGTTCTCGATTACTAAATCCCTGTTTACTTGTCCAATCAATAAACAAAGCTTGTTTGAAGCCTTTGTTTTTATATTGGAAATACATTCCTTCCAAGTTTGGCCGATCGTATTGAAAGGTATCGGCTAATACCATGCGATGTATATCCTTTGTTCTTTCATAGCGAGGAATAAAACCGATGGCAAAATCGACCTTATCGGTTTGGTAATTATAGTAGGCTATGGGGTTGATACGACTTTGGTTCTCTTTATTGATCCCAAACTCCTGATTAAAATGTGCACCTCCATACAAACGGTGATTATTCTCCAATTGAAAATAAAGATTAGGGGAGATGGTAGCACCGAAAAATGTCTTTGGAATGGTATATGGGGCTTGATATTCGCGGTTATCCGCATAACCAAGGAAATCAATTTTAAGTCCGATTTGTTGCGCGTTTAACTGTCCTATAAAAACTAGGGTAAACAAGCCGAGAAGGGTAAATAATTTTCGTAAAGAGAGATGCATATGCCTCACAATATAGGTATAATTTTAAAGTTCTTCTCAAAAATAGAAAAGGCTGCCTGTAATTTATATACAAGCAGCCTTTTACAAGATGTTTTATATGGATTATACTTCCAACAATAGACGAGCTGGATCTTCCAATAATTGTTTAACACGTACTAAGAAGCTTACAGACTCGCGACCATCGATGATACGGTGATCGTAAGATAAAGCGATGTACATCATTGGGCGGATAACCACTTGACCATTCTCAGCAACAGGGCGTTGAATGATGTTGTGCATACCTAAGATTGCTGATTGAGGCGCATTGATGATAGGAGTAGACATCATAGATCCGAACACACCACCGTTGGTGATTGTGAAAGTACCACCTGTCATTTCATCAATTGTCAATTTGTTATCGCGAGCTTTAACCGCTAATTCAGCGATAGCTTTTTCGATTTGGTATAAAGCCATTGACTCTGCATTGCGGATGATAGGTACTACCAATCCTTTAGGAGCAGACACAGCGATAGAGATATCTGCGAAATCAGAATAAACGATTTCGTTTTCTTCGATACGTGCATTAACTGCAGGCCATTCTTTCAATGCAGTAGTTACTGCTTTGGTGAAGAATGACATGAAACCAAGACCGATTCCGTGTTTTTCTTTGAATGTATCTTTATATTTAGCTCTTAGATCCATGATAGGCTGCATGTTTACTTCATTGAAAGTAGTCAACATAGCCGTTTCATTTTTCACAGCCACTAGGCGCTTAGCGATAGTTTTACGTAGGGAGCTCATTTTCTCACGACGTTCTTCACGCGCACCAGCTACCGCAGGTGCTGCAGCAGGAGTAGCCGCTGGAGCAGCAGGTTTAGCTTCTGTCTTTGCAGGAGCTGCTTGAGCTTTCTCAGCATCCTCTTTGGTGATTCTACCGTCTTTACCAGTTCCTTTGATAGTCGAAGCATCAATACCTTTTTCTCTAAGGATTTTTGCTGCAGCAGGAGACGCTGTTCCTGCAGCATACGTATCAGGATTCTCATCTGCTGCTTCTGCTTTTGCAGGTGCTGCAGACTCTTCTTTTGCTGGAGCTTCTTCTTTTTTCTCGCCGCCAGCAGCAGGAGCATCGCCTTCTTCAATTGTACATACAACAGCACCAATCTCTAAGGTATCACCCTCTTGAGCAATAATACGTAAGATACCAGCTTTCTCTGCTGGCAACTCAAAAGTTGCTTTGTCTGATTCCAATTCGGCAATGTTCTCGTCCATTTCAACGTAATCGCCATCTTGTTTTAGCCATTGGGCCAAGGTTACTTCGGTGATCGACTCTCCAACCGAAGGGACTTTGATTTCTAAGCTCATATAGTTCTTTTTTGAAGACGTCCGTTATAGTTCTTACTCTTTATAACGGACGGCTTAAGATTTTGTTTATTCGAATGATTTGTTAATTATAGCTTCTTGTTGTGCCACATGCTTTTTCATGTAACCTGTAGCCGGGCTACCACTTGCTGTACGCGCAATATAATCGGTAAACTCGATGTCAGTTTTGCGTAAGGTACGGCAGTAATATGGCCATGCACCCATATTCTCGTTCTCTTCTTGAACCCAAATGAATTCCTTCGCATTCTTATAACGCTTATGAACCGCTTGAATCTGTTCAATAGGAGCAGGGTATAATTGCTCTAAACGAACAATAGCTACATCAGTACGCTTATCTGCTTGTTGTTTCTCCAATAAATCGTAGTAGATTTTACCAGAACAGAATAGTACACGTTTTACAGTTGTAGGTTTTGCGTAGCTATCATCGATTAACTCTTGGAAGTCTACCTTAGTGAAGTCTGCCAATGGAGAAACCACTTTCGGGTGACGTAATAAGCTTTTCGGTGTAAATACCACCAATGGCTTACGGAAATCGCGAGTCAATTGACGGCGTAATAAGTGGAAGTAGTTCGCTGGCGTAGTACAGTTTGCAATAATTAAATTGTCGTTTGCACATAGCTCTAAGAAACGCTCAATACGACCTGAAGAGTGCTCAGGACCTTGACCTTCCATACCGTGAGGCAACATCATTACCAATCCGTTCGAACGCTTCCATTTAGTTTCCGCACTCGATAAGTACTGGTCAACGATGATTTGTGCACCGTTATAGAAGTCACCAAATTGTGCTTCCCAAATGGTTAAGGATTGTGGGTTTGCTAAAGCATAACCGTACTCAAAACCTAATACAGCATATTCGGATAATAAAGAGTTGTAGATATTGAAACGCTCGCCACCATTAACATTTGCCAATGGGATGTATTTCTCTTCAGAATCTTCTAAAGTTAATACAGCGTGACGGTGGGAGAAAGTACCACGTTGAACATCCTGTCCGGAGATACGAACGCGCTTACCTTCATTCAATAAAGTAGCATAAGCCATTAATTCGCCCATTGCCCAGTCGTAGCTGTCGTTTTTAATCATCGCAGCACGATCTTCGAACAATTTAGAAATCTTACGGAAGAACTTTTTGTCCTTAGGTAGGGTTGTGATTTCTTTTGCTAAAGTCAAGAATTCTTTATCAGATACTTTGGTGTTCGAATTACCAAAGATCTCACTTTTCTTAGCGGCATGTAATCCTTTCCAAGCACCACCAAACATAGGGATTTCATCCTCAATGCTCTCTACTTTTTTAGCAGCCTCTAATTGCTCTTGCAAGTAATCTTTAAATTCCTTCTCAGTTGCTTTGGAGTAATCTGCATCGATGGATTTCTCATCGATCAATTTCTTCGCATAAACATCCTTAGGATTCGGGTGTTTCTCAATCGCTTTGTACAACAATGGCTGAGTGAATTTAGGCTCATCCGCCTCGTTGTGTCCATAACGACGGTAACATAATAGATCGATGAATACATCGGTCTTATATTTTTGACGGTATTCAACCGCTAAATTAATTGCATAAACTAAAGCCTCAACATCATCACCATTCACATGGAATACTGGAGATGAGGTGATTTTTGCAACGTCTGTACAGTACGTACCTGAACGGGCATCTTTGTAGTTGGTTGTAAATCCTACTTGGTTGTTAACCACGATATGGATAGTACCACCAGTACGGTATCCTTCCAACTTAGACATTTGCGTAACCTCATAAACTACACCTTGACCAGCAATAGCTGCATCACCGTGAATTAAGATTGGTGCAATTTTAGAAGAGTCACCATCATATTTCATGTCAATCTTAGAGCGAACAATACCTTCAACGATTGGGTCAACTGTTTCTAAGTGTGATGGGTTAGGAGCTAAGGAAAGGTGGATGTGTTTTCCGTCCTCTGTAGTTACATCAGAAGAATAACCTAAGTGGTATTTCACGTCACCACCAAATTGTAATTCTGGATCTTCCTCCACATACATCTTACCTTCAAATTCAGAGAAGATAGTTTTGTAAGGTTTACCCATTAAGTTGGCAAGTACGTTAAGACGGCCACGGTGTGCCATACCAATCATAAATTCTTGGATACCTAGGCTAGCGCCTTTCTCGATAACTGAATCTAATGCAGGAATTAAACTTTCTGCACCTTCCAGGGAGAAACGTTTTTGTCCTAAGAATTTTGTGCCTAAGAAAGATTCAAAAACAACCGCACGGTTTAATTTTTTGAAAATACGTTTCTTCTGCTCAATGTTATAGTGAGGTTGGTTTCTGTCCGCTTCCATGCGGTCTTGCAACCATTTGATCTTTTCAGGGTTACGGATGTATTTAAACTCCGCGCCGATGGAACGGCAATAAGTGTCCTCGATTAATTGACGGATATCGCGTAGTTTGGCAGGGCCTAAACCAACTTCAACACCTGCATTGAATACAGTGTCCATATCCGCTTCGGATAGTCCGAAAGTCTCTAATTCTTTACCAGGATAATATTTGCGACGCTCGCGTACCGGGTTAGTGTGTGTAAATAAGTGGCCACGATCTCTGTAGCCATGGATCATGTTCAATACATCGATTTCCTTCAAGGCATGCTCCGGAACATTTTCAGCTTCAATCGTTCCAGATCCTGCACCTTGACCAAAATCAAATCCTTCAAAAAACTTCTGCCACCCGAAATCTACGGAATTCGGATCTGCCTTGTATGATTGATATAATCCGTCGATATAACTCGAGTCGGCATTACTCAAATAGGTCATTTTGTCCATGTCGGTACGTTAGATAAAATTTTGCCAAATTTAGCAATAATTATATGAGTTTTCCTTATTAAATGTTGATAAAATACAATGTTTTAGCCTTTTTTCCTAGCCTCCCGGTGGATTAATAAATATTAGACCTTATTTAATAATACTTCTACCAGTCTAATGTGAAATAACGTTAAATTTTTCAACGCTTTCCTATTGGTTAATATATTATGCAGAGAGTTTTTTTCTGAACTCTTCCCAGTCGATACTGACATTCTCTTTTGGACTAGTTCCTACTCCTGCCATGTGTGACCAAAAACCATAGGTCGTAGCTGGAGCATAATCTAGTAAATATTCCTCGAAAAAGGAAGCCCCAATCAACCAATTTGAGGATACCTGCTGTGTAAAATAACGAGCTAACATTCGACGTACGGCATACGTGATGTTGCCGCATGTTTTTAACATCTGAATAGCCTCATCAATCTGCTCCTCGCCAGTTTCTCCTGCTTTCCATTTGATTAACATGTCTTCGTTTAAAAAGGCTTCTGAATCGTCTTCTGTAAGTAGGCCTTTTGATTTGAAAAACACATTTGGGTATTTCTTTAGCATAAATCGAAAGTAATCCCGCCACAACAAGGAAGTCATCAAACGATCGTATCTACGTTTATTTTGGGATAAATCGGATTGACGCATTCGGTCATAGATATAAATCGGTGAAAGTGCACCAATGGCAATATATGGAGAGATGTGGGTATAATTCTCCAATCCAGAATATTGCGGATCTAATAATTGTTCCAAGCTTGTTATAGCCTTATCCTCACCACCTTCAATACATTTATTCTCATTTTCTGCTATATCCTCTTCGGAATAGCCTAATTCGAGTAATGAAGGCAATTGTGTTTGCTCCAAATGGGTAGGATAGGGAATGCTTTGCGGAGTGTCAAAGGGTTTCCGAACAGCCGATTCTCTTTCAATTTTCTTTTTGAAGATATTGAACTTATCAGGAATATCCTTGATAGGGAATGGGAGGTCTTCCTTATGGAAGAGGGTATGGCCAATAAAATGGCGTAAATTAATTTTCTGTTCCCATAAAGCCGCTTCTACCGATTCCGAGATCTGTGTTTCTCTGGTGGCTACTTCGCGGTGGTGATAAACTTCATCAATCTCATATTTCACACAAAGTTTGGGTAAGATTTCTTCTGGATAGCCCACAAAAGTCATCAAATCGGCATTTAAACCTTTAAGTTCATTTTTTAGATGGGATACAGTATCCAGTAGAAATTGTGCGCGGTTGACACCGGTATTGTATTGGTTGAATTTGTTTTTGGAGAAATAGCGAGGGTCGAAACAATATACAGGAATAATTAAATCTGCGCGATTTAAAGCTTCTGTCAGAACCTCGTTGTCGTGCAATCTTAAATCATTTCTAAACCAAACAAGAACTACTTTTTTACTCATTGTGCTAATTCCCCAATATGCTGTGTTAGCAAATATAATGCTTTGGGGATGCCTATAGAAGGGTATACATTATTTTTACATGCCATAGACAATGTGTGTTTTTTGTGAAATAATCATTTCTTTTGTAAAAAAATCAAAAACATTAAACATAACATTCTATTTACTGTTTGTTAATGTTAAAAGATGTTCACTAAAAAGAAGGAGGACTGATGGAAGTGCTTTTATCAGGTCTCAATTCATATTTGGGGAAACGTGCTATGAGTAACCTGAATGGAGGGGAATTCCATGTGCATGGTATTGCTAGGGATTTGGATTTGTTTCGGGCGAAAATGTTTGATGAACCTACGGGCTCTCTTGATAGAGTTGATCTGTTGCGTAAGGGAGCTGAATTTGAGACTTTTAAAATACACGGTGGGGTGCAATTGGCGATTTATATTACTCATGTCCCCACTTTAGGTGAAATGGTTAATCTAAATTTGGAATTAATCACCCTGAAAAATTTTATACAGTTAGCAGAACGTAATGGATGTAAACGAATCGTTTATATCGCTCGATTAATGGATAAACCCTATATGGGCTATATTCAGCAGGTCTTGATCGATTCCGGTTTTACATTTACCATTGTTCTGAAAAATCTGGCCATTGGCAAGGGCAGTGTATTAGATAAATACATGCACCAAGTCATCAATTCCAAGTATTTACCTTATGATGGTGACTTTGCGAATATTAAGTTTAATCCGATTTCAGCATTAGACCTCATCCGTTGGATCTATAATGTCGATTGGGAAAAGAACTTTCAGAATGAGCTTATTGAAATCGGTGGACCTAACACAGTAACTGTTCGGGACATTTTCAGATTGTATAAAAAGAATCTTTATCCAGAAGCTACAGTAAAGAGCTTTCAGGTGCCTGGATTATTCATGAAACTTTGGTTCAAAAAGTTGTACAAAGTCAATAAGGAAGATTTAATTGAATTTAAACGATTAATGACCATGGAATATCCTATTGACAATACGACCTGGAAAAACATCATGCTGTTTTCATTCACACCATTGGATCAGGTGATCCGATTAGACCAATAATTGACTAACTTTCAATATTGCCTTCTTTCCATTACATTTGTAGCTATTTGAGCATACAATATGGGATATAAAAGTTTACGCGCTTGTGTTGACGATCTAGAGCAGCACGGGCATCTGATCCGTATCAAGGAAGAGGTAGATCCTTATTTGGAAATGGCAGCTATACATATGCGTGTTTATGATGCGCAAGGCCCTGCTTTATTTTTCGAAAATGTTAAAGGTTCTAAATTTCCTGCAGTTTCCAACCTTTTTGGAACCTTAGATCGATCGAGATTTATGTTCCGTGACAGCTTAGATCATGTCAAGAAGTTAGTTGATGTTAAAATGAACCCCATGTCGGTATTGAAAAATCCTTTTCAATACGTAGGCTCCTCCATGGTCGCCTTAGGCGCTTTACCTTGGAAGAAGAAAGCAGGGGCTCCCATCCTATATGGGCAAACTAAAATTTCAGAACTCCCTCAGATTGTTAACTGGCCTATGGATGGTGGTCCTTTTGTGACCATGCCGCAGGTATATACGGAAGATATCAGCAAACCGGGAATCATGAATGCCAACTTAGGCATGTACCGAATTCAGCTAGCTGGAAACGATTATATTCAAGACCAGGAAATTGGTCTCCACTACCAACTACACCGGGGTATTGGTGTGCACCAGACTAAAGCGAATCAATTAGGGAAGCCATTGAAGGTCAGTATTTTTGTTGGTGGCCCTCCATCGCATCCGCTTTCTGCGGTAATGCCTCTTCCTGAAGGATTGTCCGAAATGATCTTTGCCGGTACCTTAGGCAATCGTAGATTCCGATATTTTTATGATGAGGAAGGATTCTGTATTTCTGCGGATGCCGATTTTGTGATTACTGGTACGGTATATCCAAACGAAAATAAACCAGAGGGACCTTTTGGCGACCACATAGGTTATTACTCCTTGGTTCACCCATTCCCTTTGATGAAAGTGCATAAGGTTTACCACCGTAAGGATCCAATCTGGTCATTTACCGTTGTTGGTCGACCACCACAGGAGGACACCAGTTTTGGAGCATTGATCCATGAAATCACAGGTAATGCCATTCCACAGCAAATACCAGGACTTCATGCTGTTCATGCGGTAGATCCGGCAGGAGTGCACCCTTTGTTATTTGCCATCGGTAGTGAACGATATACCCCTTTCCAAAAGGTAGAACGTCCGCAAGAGGTATTGACGATTGCCAATGTGATTCTTGGTACCAACCAATTAAGCTTAGCAAAGTTTTTATTTATCTCTGCATTTGAGGACAATCCAAAATTGGACATTCACGATATTAAAGGATTCTTTACCCATATTTTCGAACGCATTGATTTAACGCGTGATTTACACTTCTTGACCAATACCACCATCGATACCTTGGATTATACCGGAGATGGATTGAATTCGGGTTCTAAGGTGACTTTTGCTGCCGTGGGGGATAAAAAACGAGAGTTAATTACCGAATTGCCTGCAGATTTAGATTTACCAAGACCCTTCCAACATGCGAAATTGGCCTTGCCGGGGATCATCGTTGTCGATGGAAAATCTTTCAGCACTTATCAGGAAGAAAGCCAAGCTATTGAATATTGGGCAGAAGCGGCAAAAGACCTGAATTGGGAGGGCATTCAATGTATTGTCTTAGCAGACGATGCTGAATTTGTGGCTGCCAATGAAAACAACTTTGTTTGGGTAACTTTTACCCGCAGTAACCCTTCGCATGATATACATGGGATCGGTAGTTTCACCAACTTTAAACATTGGGGATGTACTGGTCCGGTAATCATCGATGCACGCAGTAAGCCGCATCATGCACCTGATTTGATCAAAGACGAAGCGGTAGAAAGACGCGTAGATCAGCTTGCTGCAAAAGGCGGTTCTTTGCACGGCATTATTTAATAGCAGATTGGATTAAACTCCCAATCCGACCCAAGATATAGATGGGTATTCTAAAACCTTCCTTGTAAGCTTTTAGAATGCCCATTTTTTATATGTTTAATGATTAGCTTCCTCAGAATTTTTTGGATTATTTCCTTTCATTTTCCATCCTTTCCCAACATCTTTTCATAGCTTTTTGTCTCTACACACAATACTTTTTGCATCTTTTTCTGATGTCTTTTGTCTGGTGTCAAACCGTCTTTCACATGGGTTTCCTTCGACACTCCTACGGATCTCCTTCGGAACTCCTTCGGATCTTGTTCGGATCTCGTTCGGTCGGAACCGAACGAGATCCGAACAAGATCCGATATAGATAGGGAGAAAATCCGTTAAAATATCGAAGGAATATAGTCCCAAAATAGAAGTTGATACAACCCTATATTAAACAAAACCATAAGCTGCTGTATGAATAAATTATAGTTAGCTAACTTTTGAAAAAATGTCATTAGTAAGTTTAAATAACTACGTGTGGAATGGTAAAATCCTAAGGAAATTCTGTTTTTGATGAATAAATCGCAATACATTAAATATATATTTATTAAATATTCAATAAAAATTAAAAAAGATTATGAGATTAATTATTTTATGATTTACTTTGTGTCATTATATCAAGAAAAGGATTAAAACATTAACAAATTTTAAATATTATGTGTGGAATAGTAGGAGCATTTAAAGTAAAGCAGCCTGTACCGACATTAAGGTCACAAGTATTAGAAATGGCGAAGCGTATTCGTCATCGCGGACCAGATTGGTCAGGTATTTATAGTACAGAACATGCGATCTTAGCTCATGAGCGTTTAGCGATCGTAGATCCAAAATCAGGTAGTCAGCCATTATTCAGTCCATGTGGACAAGTAGTTTTGGCAGTAAATGGAGAGATCTATAATCATCAGGCCTTACGAAATTCACTTCCACACTATGACTTTCAAACAGGTTCAGATTCAGAGGTTATTTTAGCCTTGTATCTGGAGAAAGGTCCTGCATTTGTTGAAGAACTGAACGGTATATTCGGATTTGCACTCTATGATGCTCGTGAAGATGCTTATTTCATTGCGCGAGATCATATGGGAATTATCCCCTTGTATTGGGGTAAGGATGAATGGGGGCAGGTGTTTGTTGCCTCCGAGTTGAAATCTTTAGAAGGATTTTGTACAGAGATAGCTCAGTTTCCTCCCGGACATTACTTGTATAGCAAAGAATCTGATCAGCCTCAAAAGTGGTATCAGCGAGACTGGGAGCAATTTGCTGCTGTTCAAGATGCGAAAACAGATTTGGCTGTTCTACGTCAAGGATTAGAAGAAGCTGTTCATCGCCAATTGATGTCCGATGTGCCTTATGGGGTATTATTATCCGGGGGATTGGATTCTTCGGTAATAGCGGCTATCACCAAGAAATACGCTTCGAAACGTATCGAAAGTCAAGATCAGGAAGAAGCTTGGTATCCTCAATTACATTCCTTTGCTGTGGGGTTAAAGGGTTCACCAGATTTAATTGCAGCACAAAAAGCGGCTGATCATATCGGTACCATTCATCATGAAGTGAACTTTAGTATACAAGAGGGATTAGATGCCATTCGGGATGTGATCTATCATTTGGAAACCTATGATGTAACTACCATTAGAGCCTCTACACCGATGTATCTCTTAGCACGGGTCATCAAGTCCATGGGGATTAAGATGGTGCTTTCTGGGGAGGGTTCTGACGAGCTATTCGGTGGGTATCTGTATTTCCATAAGGCACCGAATGCACAGGAATTTCATGAAGAGACTGTTCGTAAACTGAAGAAATTATACCTATATGATTGCCTTCGTGCGAATAAATCCTTAGCCGCATGGGGTGTTGAAGGAAGGGTGCCTTTCTTGGATAAGGAATTTATGGATATCGCGATGGGGATCAATCCACAAGATAAAATGATTACCGGAGAGCGGATGGAAAAATGGGTGGTTCGTAAAGCCTTTGAGGATTACCTTCCAGAAAGCATTGCTTGGCGTCAGAAAGAGCAGTTTTCAGATGGGGTGGGCTATTCATGGATCGATACGCTAAAAGCACAGGCAGAAGAAATGGTGAGTGATACGGATTTTGAAGTAGCGGCGAGTCGTTTTCAAATAAACCCTCCGAAGAACAAAGAAGAGTATTTATACCGCAGTATATTTGAGCAACACTTTCCTTCAGATGCAGCAGCATCTACCGTTCCTTCCGTAAAGTCAGTAGCTTGTAGTACACCTGAGGCCTTGTTGTGGGATGCTTCATTCCAAAACTTAAACGACCCTTCAGGACGCGCTGTTGCTTCGGTGCATCAAGAGAGCTATGAGAAATCAAAAACTGAATTATATAGCAAATAGAACCTTAAATAGCATTAACTAATAAAATAAAAAAGGCTGATCAATAAATTAGATCAGCCTTTATATGGTTAAAATATTGGTTTGTAAAATCTCTTATTTTTCCTTTTGAATTTTTGATACTACTCGATCATAAGCTTCTTGAGCTCCGTCGAGTTTATGGCCTACACCTTCAGCATAGTAACGTTTGGCCGCAAGTAAATCTTTGCCATTGAATGAGGATCCTTGTTCATACAACTCTCCCAATATCATCACGGCATCGGTTATGTCATTTTCTTGCGCTTTCTTTAAAAAATAGATTGGATCATCACCGCTTTTAGGCTTGGTGAGCATCACATAGGCCAATAAAATATAAGATTCTGGAACGTCAGAAGCCATGGCGTAGTCTAAATATTTCCGTACGGTCTCTTGATCGATGGCAGTGGTATCTGCCAGAAAGATGTTTGCTAGGCTTTCAATGCTATACATGGTAACTCTTTCTTTCAACAGCTCTTTCAATTGTAAGGCTGATTTCTTGAAGTTTCTAGGTTCCCCATGGCCATTGGCAGCCATCAGTGCCAGATTGGTTCTCGCATCATCATTATACGCATTCGCAGCTTGGACAAACCATTTTTTTGCTTCCACATAATTATTGATTTGATAATCAGCATAGCTGTAAATTACACCCAACATGTTCATGCTTGAAGAACAGTTCTTGGCAGCACCTTTTTTAAAGCCTATGATTGCCTCATTGATTTTGCCTTCATTTAAGGCCTTTCTTGCAGCATTGCAGTCTGCATGGTCATCAGCAACCTGACTATAGGTTATCGTTTGAATAAAGCAGACAAAAATGAAAATGGCCAGGTATTTCATAGTATTATAAATTAGGTATAGTAAAGATAGGGGCAAAAGTAGCCTGGAAAAATACCCAAAATTGGGTATTTTATTATGAAATCCGTGGCTGATGCTTAATAGAACCTACGGTTATGAGGTATTGTGCCAGCATATATGTGCTCATAATCATGAGCGCAGAATTAGGCACATAAGCCACGAATTTGTTAATGGCTAAAAGGGAGTCAGATGCAATAAAGAAAAGAGCACCTAAAAAGATGAATAGAAAACTCCAGAATGTGGTCTTGTTTTTTCGGGTATAGGCGAATAAGGCCATTGTGGCAATTACCAAGATATAGGCAATCACTGGAATCTTTAAACTGCCAAGGCTTGGCGACAAGACCTTGTAGAAGTTAAAGGAATAAATGGCCAGAAAAGTAAGTATGACGATTACGTATTTGTTTTTACTGCTGTTTTCCTTACTAAACTGTAGTAGAAATGCCCAAATATATAAAATATGACCAATGAGGAAGCTGACCAAACCAGGGATGAATAGATCGTGCAGCATGAGGAAAATATCACCTAATAAACCAAAGACAAGGCCTATAGCAATAAGTATATGAAACTTGCTTTTTAATCCGGTATTGACATATAACAGGGCAATTAAACAAAGGCAAATAAGTGGTTTTGTGAAGAACCTGATATCATCCCAATACCAATAAATACTCGCCAAGTGGACGAGAAATATAGCCGCAAATAGGATGTGAAAAATCAGGTTCCTCATTCCAGAATTAATTAATTCGGGTTATTTTTCTGGTTGGCTCGATATGCCATAATAAACTTATAAGATATAAAAAGTAGGATCAACCAGATAGGGATAAGCTCCACGGATATTTTAAGTCCGGTAAACCACATCATAACCAATACACCCACTAAGAATAGTAAGCTAAAGTAATTACTAATAGGGTAAAGGATGGTCGGGAATTTCGTTTTAACGCCTTCTTTATCCTTTTGTTTACGGAAAAACATATGTGTCAGCGTGATCATAATCCAGTTGATGATAAGTGCTGATACTACTAGGGACATTAAGATCCCTAAAGCTTCTTCAGGGATAAGTTTATTGATCACTACGGTAATAGCGACGATCGCAGCAGATACCAAAATCGCAGCAATAGGTGAGTGGTTTTTGTTCAGTTTTTTGAGGAAGCTTGGAGCATTTCCTTGCTCCGCCAATCCGTATAGCATTCGAGAGTTTGAATATACACAGGAGTTATATACAGAGAGTGCAGCCGTCAATACGATGACATTTAAAACATTCGCGATGATATTAGTAAAATAAAAAGTACTGCCAAAGAGTTCAAATTGGAAGCCTTTTAGGGTAGCAAATACTTCCACAAAAGGGCTAGTATCCGCGGTAATGGAACGCCAAGGCATTAGAGAGAATAGAATGAACAATGCACCGACATAGAAAACCAATATTCTCCAAAGAACCTGATTGGTGGCTTTAGGGATATTCTTTTCTGGGTTTTCTGCTTCAGCAGCTGTGATACCAACTAACTCTAGTCCTCCAAAAGAAAACATGATGATCACCAAGGCGGCTAATAGACCGGAATACCCATCAATACTATTGCCATTGAGCCATCCATGGGGGAGGAATCCACCATCATTGTATAAGTTTTCTACGGTAGCACGTTCACCTCCATTTCCGGAAATTAGTAGGTAAGCACCAAAGATAATCATGGCTATGATAGCTACTACTTTGATAATAGAAAACCAAAATTCTGTTTCTCCATACACCTTTACAGAAGCCAGATTGATGGCATTGATGATGACAAAGAAAAACAGCGAAGATACCCAGAGAGGGATGTCCGGATACCAGAATTGCACATATTTGCCGATGGCTGTTAACTCGGCCATACTTACCAAGATGTATAGGATCCAATAGTTCCACCCGGAGGCAAAGCCTGCGAATGGTCCCCAATATTTATTGGCAAAGGTACTAAAGCTACCTGAGACGGGCTCTTGAACGACCATTTCGCCCAGTTGTCTCATGATGAAAAATGCAACAAGTCCGGCAATGGCATAGCCTAGAATAACGGAAGGTCCTGCTAAGATGGCTGCTTGTCCGACACCTAAAAATAAACCGGTACCGATGGCACCCCCTAAGGCTATTAATTGAATATGGCGATTGCTAAGACCTCGTTTTAGTTCTTTCTCTTTGTTTTCTTGCACGCTAATTGAAGGTTAATGTTTGCTGTTTAATTTATGGTTTATGGACTGGATTATACGTGGTCCAAGTTATTTGAAAGCACAAGATAATTTTTTCCTTTTATATTTTTAGGAAAATTCCTGAAATAGGCATTTTAAAAAAACACAAAGGCTTCCTACAGCACATGTAAGAAGCCTTTGAAAAATTATGCTATACTTTTATTTCTTATCTGTACTTGTTTCACAACTGCCGCATCTGCTACATCCTGGAGACTTTTTATTTTTGGAGAAAAAAGGCTTTGCGATGTAATAAACCGCCCCAATAAAGAGGATGGCAACGATGATGTATTGTATAGTTAAGTTCATTTATTTAATAAGTTGATAGGCTATTAATGCCGCAACATAAGCTAGCCCAGTCATAAATACTGTTTGAATCAAAGTCCATTTCCAAGAACCAGTTTCTTTACGTACTACGCCAATGGTCGCCATACATTGCATCGCAAAGGCGTAAAATAATAATAACGAAATTCCTGAAGCCATATTGTAAGCCGGTTGTCCGGTATTGGCATTGACCTCAGAGCGCATTTTGTTTAAAAGCGTGTTCTTTTGTCCATCATCTTCAATGTCCACATCATCACCTAAACTGTAAACTACAGCCATTGTTCCAACGAACACCTCACGTGCAGCAAAAGAAGCTATTAATCCGATTCCCATTTTCCAGTCGTATCCTAATGGACGAACAATCGGCTCAATACCCATTCCTAAATAGCCTAGGAAGGAATGTTCAAGCTTGTATGATGCGACTTCTTGATCAAAATGTTCAGCTTCTAATGTAGGATTAGCCTGCTGCACATACTCTTCGGCTTTATAGAATTTATCGTTCGGACCAAAGTTTCCTAAAACCCATAATACAATGGAAATCATTAAGATAATCTTACCAGCATCAATAATAAATCCTGAAGCTTTATCCCAAACATTCGTCACCACATTCTTCCAATCTGGTGTTTTATAAGTTGGGAGTTCAAAGATCAAATAGGAAGTACGAACGCTCTTAATTACTTTGTTTAAGATCCAAGCAGAGCCTAATGCTCCGATGATTCCCAATAGGTACATCCCAAATAAGGCCATCCCTTGCAGGTTAAAACCAAGAATCTTAGTTTCTGGAATGACTAAACCGATAATAACGATGTAGATTGGCAACCTTGCTGAACAGGTCATGAACGGTGTAACCAACATGGTCAACAAGCGTTCTTTAGGGTTTTCAATGTTACGTGCGGACATTACTGCCGGGATAGCACATGCTGCTCCTGACATCAATGGAATAACTGATTTACCATTTAAACCGAATGGCTTAAGCCATCTATCCATTAAAAAGACAACTCTACTCATGTATCCTGACTCTTCCATGAGGGATAGGAACAGAAATAGAATGACAATTTGCGGGATAAAGATAACGATTCCACCGATACCTGCAACAACACCGTAAATGAATAGGGATGCTAATGGACCGTCGGGTAATACACTATCTAAATAAGTGGTAATGTCTGCGAATAAGCCATCAATGGAATCCATTAATGGTCCTGACCAAGAGAATATGGCTTGGAAAATAATAAACAACAAACCGAAGAAAATCACATATCCCAATACAGGGTGCATCAGGAGACGGTCTATCTTACTGGTTGTACTAAGGTTTTTGTTTTCTGATTTTTTTACAATCTCCTCTAAGTCCTTGCTGATGCTATCATTACGGATTAGGGATTCCTCTTTCTGCATATCATGCGTTTTCAGCTGATATTTTTCGCGGATATCACTCAGATATTTTTTCTGGTCATCCGTAAGGGTAGAGACATTTTCCTGGGCGAGGAATTGCCAGGTTAAGTATTCTGTAGCCAATGGGAATAGGCGTTTAGCTTCTTCCAGAGGCTGTTTGTAATTCGTTGGGATATCAAAAGATCCAAAATAGGAAGGAGGCACCTGTTGAAAGGCATTGATCAGTTCTTCAATTCCTTGGCCTGTTCTTGCATTGGTCTTAAAGACTTTGGTTTTTAGGAAAGCCTCAAGTTTTGGAATGTCCAAGTTCATACCCTTACTTTCCATCTCATCGACCATGTTGATGACAAAAAAAGCAGGGATTCCCAATTCACGCGCTTGTTGGTACAAGATAATCGATCTTTTGATGGTTGCAGGTTCTGCAACGACAAGCGTTAGGTTGGGGTGATACTTGCTGGACTTATCACTTAGGATTTGGAATACGATTTCCTCATCCAGGGAATTCGGGAAAAGGGTATAAGTACCTGGAAGGTCTATGATGTGGTAACTATTGCCATGAGCTTTCAAGTTACCCTCGCGTTTCTCGACAGTTATTCCGGGATAATTACCTACCTTTTGGTTGAGTTTGGTAAGTCTATTGAAAAGGGATGTTTTTCCTACATTGGGATTCCCTAGTAATACGATATTCAGGTTTTTCATTTAATGTAAGCTGCTGTGATCAATTTGGCTTCGGCATGTCTAATGGCGATCAAGGAATTGTTTTCTAGGATGTTGAAACATATTGGTCCTTTAAGCGGTGCTTTGTGTTTGATTTCGATGATAGACCCAGGATAGAAACCAAGTTCAAAAAACTTAGCTGGAATATCTATTGAGTCAATGGAAAGAATTTTTACGATATCACCTATTTTTAGTCTGTCGAGGCTAATATTGTTCTGCATTATGGGTTAAAAAATTAAGCAGTTTTCAAAAAAAATCATTATTAGCAAAGATAAATAATTAAAATCTTTTAAATTGCACATTAAGTCACACTAATGTATTATTAAAGTTATGCCAAAGATTGAAGAACTGGTTAGAGTGAAGCAATTCGCTAGTCCTTGGCATCGTGTTACCATTAACGTCATTTATACGAACAATTGGTTAAACGTGATGCTTGAAAAGAGAGCGGGGGCCAAGCAGATCACCTTGCAGCAGTTTAATGTGTTGAGGGTTTTACGCGGTCAGTTCCCCAATCCTGTCACCAACAACTTATTAAAAGAGCGTTTATTAACAAAAACGCCAGACATCTCTCGACTTGTTGACCGTATAGTCAGCAAGGGTTTGGTTTCTAGGACGAAGAACAGCGGTGATAAACGCGCCGTTGATCTATTGATAACAGAAAAAGGTATGCAGTTACTGCAAGAAATCGAACAAGATATGATGCTGGATGATGTGCTTTCCGAGAACCTTAGCAAAGAGGAATGTATGCAACTCAGTGAGTTGTTAGATAAATTCCGCGGTTCTAAGGAACATGTCGATTACTAATTAATGCTCGTGGTCATGGTCATGATCATGGTTGTGGTCTGAATGGTCGTGATCATGATCATGCTTATGATCAGAATGCGGTTCCTCAGTTTGTGTAGCTGGGCCATGGTCATCGTGGCTATGATCATGAGGGAACAAGAAGTTTGCCATGGAAACCAATATTCCTGCAAATACAGCCAACATCTTTTTCTTATTGAACGTATGGTGATCTGCTGATCCCGATTCAAATAAGATGGTGGTGGAAATGTGAAGGAATATACCAATTACTACTGCCATAATCTTATCGAAATATGCTCCTATATTTCCGATTTCTCCTGCGCTAATACCCATACTTGTTAAGTATCCTAGCGGTGTCATGGCAGCGAAAATAGCGATAAATAGGGTGATGCTTTGGCGCTTTAAGGTCGTGTTAATCAGTAAACTACCTAAAGCGAATGCTGCAGGGATATGGTGGATAGCAATACCAAATACTAATTCATTACGGTGTCCCGAAGCAAGTGGGAAACCTTCTAAGAAGGCATGCAAACATAAACTGATTAAGATAGCAATGGGGAAAGGATGCTTGTGTTCTCCCTTATGCTCGGTATGGATATGCCCATGCTCCACACCCTGAGAGAAGTGTTCCAAGATTAATTGGAAAATGAAACCCCCTAAGATATACATCCCAATGACTTCGCCAGATGTTCCGCCACTGTGGTATACCTCAGGGATTAAATGTAAAACTGTGATGGCAAAAAGATATGCCCCACTAAAGGAAAGTATTAACTTGAGTAATGTGGTGTTGTCCCTTTTTACAAAGAAGACGCCAATACCACTGATTAAAGCCGAAAAGAATAAAATGGAGACAATTAGTACACTACTCATGAATTACTTGTGTTTTGTTAGTTTGATTGGGTTCGAAAAATTTCGGGTAAAAACGTTTAAATAGATAGCCTGTTCCCAAACCAATCAATGTGCCTAATATGGCTCCACAGAGAATATCTAATGGATAGTGCACACCGACATATATTTGAGAAAAACCTATTGAAGCCGCCCAAAGGATACACAGCCAAAGCGTATGTTTCCATTTTCTGCGGAATAAAACGATCCAGAAGAATGCCATCGCAAAGTGATTGGTGGCATGAGAGGAGGTGAAACTGAATCCAGAACCACAACGAGCCCGAAGGTTGACCTGCTCTTTAAATACAACATCATTACATGGGCGAACACGCTTTACCGACTTCTTAATCAGGTGGGAGGAAGTAGCATCCGAAATACCAAAGGTCGCCAATGTACAGGCAACGATCAGGACACCTGTTTTACCGTAATGTTTGATGAAGAAAATAATTAAAAATAAATACAGCGGAGACCAGGTATAAGGGTTACGTAGGATAGGCAACAACCAATCAAATACCGGATTGCTTAGGCCCTGATTGATGGCTAAAAAGAAGTCTTGATCGAAAGAAATGATTTTATCTAGCATATTTTACAATAGAATGGTCAAAATTAAACGACCAAATCTATAAAAAAACAACTTTGCATCCTAATACTTTAGCTTGGCTAAAAACCTCCAAAATAGCGGGGTTTATTGACAATGAGACTGTTATATACTTGTTAACGTCAATTGTCTTATATAAACGAAACAATGTTGCAACAAAAGTAGTTAATATTTTTAAAAAAAGAATAAAAGTGGGTAATAATTATTTTAATAGAGTAAATTTACGGGCATTAAACAATTCAATATGGCATTAATAAAATCTATTTCAGGAATTAGAGGTACCATAGGAGGTAAACCTGGCGACAACTTAACACCGGTCGATATCGTAAAGTTTACCGCGGCTTATGGGAAAATAATAACAGCAAACGCTGCAAACAAAACTATTGTTGTAGGACGCGATGCGCGTATCTCCGGCGAGATGGTTTCCAATTTGGTAATCGGTACGCTTCAGAGCATAGGAGTTGATGTGATTGACTTAGGTCTTTCAACAACACCTACTGTGGAGATCGCTGTTCCAAAGTTAGGAGCTGCGGGAGGTATTATTTTAACAGCTTCGCATAATCCAGGACAATGGAATGCTTTGAAATTACTGAATGAGAAAGGCGAGTTTATTTCGGATGCTGAAGGCAAGGAAGTATTGGCCCTTGGTGAAAGCTTAGATTTTGATTTTGCAGAAGTAGAAGAATTAGGTTCAGTGACCAAAGATGATTCTTTCCTTCAGAAACATATTGAGGATGTATTAGCCTTAGAATATGTGGATGTTGATGCTATTCGTCAGGCAGATTTTAAAGTGGCTGTAGATGCGGTGAATAGTACAGGTGGTACATTTATCCCTGCTTTGCTAGAAGCCTTAGGTGTAAAAACAGTTTATAAGATTCACTGTGAGCCTAACGGTCATTTCCCACATAACCCAGAACCTTTAAAGGAGCATTTAACGGATCTTTCGAAAGCTGTATTGGATAATAAAGCTGATTTGGGAATTGCCGTAGATCCAGATGTTGACCGTTTGGTATTTATGATGGAAGATGGTGAGTTATTTGGTGAGGAATATACATTGGTTGCAGTATCTGATTTTATTCTTTCTCAGAAGAAGGGAAATACAGTTTCTAATTTATCTTCGACACGTGCATTGCGTGATGTTACTGAAAAGCATGGTGGTGAATATTATGCTGCTGCAGTAGGCGAAGTGAATGTTGTGACTAAAATGAAAGAGGTTGATGCTGTTATTGGTGGAGAAGGTAATGGTGGAGTAATCTATCCGGCTTCTCATTACGGTCGTGATTCCTTAGTAGGTGTAGCCTTATTCTTGACACACTTGGCGAAATTGGGTAAGAAAGTAACAGAGTACCGTGCGGAATTGCCTCAATACTATATGTCCAAAAATAAGATTACCTTGACTCCAGGATTAGATATCGATAACCTGTTGGCTAAGATGCAAGAGAAATATGCGCATGAAGATCATTCTACAATCGACGGATTGAAGATCGATTTTCCTAATGAGTGGGTTCATTTGCGTAAATCGAATACCGAACCGATCATTCGTATTTATTCCGAAGGTCCAACTCCTGAAGCGGCTGAAGCAATTGCTCAAAAAATTATGAATGAGATTCAAGAAATCGTAGGCTAGTCCTTGCAATAAGAAATATAAAGAATTAAAACTCCCAAGATCCAGATCTTGGGAGTTTTTTTGTTGAATGTTTTTGGGTAAAAAAGGTGTTTGGATTAAGGGGTAAAAAGTAGTGAATACTGAAGGCTTAACATTTTATAACAGATAATATTAGATAATATTTGTTAACTTGCAAGATATTCTTGTACATATACGTTGTTTATTTCGTGTTATTTTCAATATTTATGCAGAGACTAGCAATCCTAAAGACCTCCTTATTTTTTACCGCCGCAGTTTTTTTATCCGGTATAATGACATCTTGTGTTAAAGATGATTTTGATGCGGATCCTGATTTGGTAGACCCAGAAGTTAAAGAACGAAAGTTGAATACAGGCTTTACAGATGATGTCATTGATATCAAGGCTGAGACTTGGTCTATTCCTTATGTAAAAGGGGGGACAACTGGCGAGTTGTTGAAAGACAGCAATGGTGAGCCTTTTAAAGTAGAGGGAATGGATTCTATAGTCTTAGATCAAGGCTGGTTGTCGATGATGAAAACGGCAGACAACAAGTTGAAAATGACATTGAAGGAAAATTTTTCTGATAGCCCTAGGCATTTTATCATTGGTATTATTTCTGATAATACGAAAGATGAATTTACGATCATACAATCTCGTGGCGAAGCCTATGAGCTTGTGGATAAAAAAATCACAGAAGTTCCCGATAGTCGCAAGGTCTATAAAAGTAATGAAGGATGTACAACCATTACCTTTGTAAATGATACGGACAAACCCAAGCAAGTGGTAACTTCGGAGGTTTTTAAAGATGTGAAGTATAGTTCAGAATTTAAAAGCCAAGATTATGGTGCATTCGAATGGGTAAGAGGTCAAGATTCTTTGATTTTTATGGATGAGTTATTGCACGAAGGGTCTGTTTACTGGACAAAGCAAGTTCCTTATGTCAGTGGAACGACTTATGAGAACTATATTAAGCCAGATGGGTCCAAGGAAGAGCTAACACTTAGACCTTTTGATACCAAAGTTGTTTCTGGGGAGACGACTTACATCGAAAGAACATGTAATTATACCTTCACGATCCGTAATAAGACCTCTGGTAATCGATTTGTGGTTTCTGGTACTTGGCAGCAGAAAGTTCCCATCATTTCACACACAATCTTAAACGATCCCAAATAGGGGAGTTGCCAATTATATAAAGATTTAAAGGAGAGATAAGCGATTTATCTCTCTTTTTTATGCTTCTAAGCGATTGGATAGAAGAAAATGGAAAAATTTTGTAACATTCGCAAAACTGGTATACTAACCTAATAAACAACACAAGCAATAGAATTTGGATTCCATCGAACAGGTATTTCTAGCGTCTATAGAAGAGCACAAAGGTATCTTATATAAACTTTCTAAGATTTATATGTATGATACATTGGATCAGGAGGACCTGTACCAAGAGATGGTGTTTCAGTTATGGCGTTCTTATGGAAGCTTTAAGGGCGACAGTAAGTTTTCTACCTGGATGTATCGGGTGGCTCTAAATACTGCCTTGGTCTATGTGAAGAAAGACCAACGGAAATTGAAAGCAGGAAACTTGTTGGAAAACCATGATGTCGCTGATGAATCAGACCACGAGCACAAAGAAGAGCGATTGGCCTACTTCTATAAAGCGGTGAAGGAACTAAATGAAATTGAGAAGGCGGTTATTTTCTTGTTCCTGGAAGGCTTTTCTCATAGAGAGATCAGTGTGCAATTGGGTATTTCAGAAGGTAATGCTCGGGTAAAGCTGGCGAGGACAAAAGAGAAATTACAGGAAATCATTAAAAAGCAAGGTTATGAATTTTGACGATTTGAAAAAGGATTGGAAAGAAGAAAATACAGATCAAATAGATCTAAGTATTAATCTTTCGCAGAAAAGGGAGGCTGCAACTGCTATTGATAAAATTAGGAAGCGTATGAAAAACGAGTACATAGTCAATGTACTTCTTACAGTTGTCGCAGTATTATTTGTTGGATATAAACTTGCGTATAACGATGTTAGGGTGTTTACCATACTGGTTGTTTTTATTTATATGGGTTCCTGGGCAATCTTGACAGCGTTTTATTTAAAGAAATTTAAAGATTTTTATAATAAATCCTATCACTTGGAATACAGTTCCCTGGAGAATTTATTGTGGTTCTCCTATGAAATGCGACTAAACCTGGACGCTTATAAATTGTTGAGTTTTTCATCGGCTATTGTAGGCTTTGGCGCTGCGGTTATGTTTATTGGTCTCGAATTAAGCAATCAATATAAGACAATGCTCAGTGAGGTAAACTTTAGTTCGATTGAAACCTACTGGCCATTATTAGCAATGGCAATATATTTCATTGTCATGGCATTCGTGGCTTTCTCATTAATTCGGATGGCGATTAGAGGATATGAGAAACCTTTTCAAAAGATTCAGCTATCCATTAAATACCTACAAGAGTTTGGGGATTTTGATAATGAAAGTGAGAAAATCTAAGATTCTGCTCTTTTCTTTTCGACAGTAAGGATGTTTTGCTGAATATCCTTCATAATCCACTTGGCCCAAACACTTGCATAAAAGTTAAAGGTGGTATTTAAAGTGAAATGGCTATAAAGGTGTAAACGATAATGATCCTTTCCCAGTTCCTCCAGTTCATAAGTGCCGTTTAGGACATTAAAAAATTCGCCACCAACTACGACATGTTCATCTAAAGTCGTTGAAGGGATTTCATGTGGGTGAGCTTTGATGTCAAAGGTCATCTTTTTTTGGTGTTCATAAGCTGTTACAGTTTCATGGAAGGCAAGTCCATTGGTGAAAATGGCTTTTCTGTAGGCACCGACACCTTCGTAATTTAACACTGCTTCTACAGGTCTTGGGAAGCCTAGGGCTTTGTTTAACCATCCGGTGTCATCAGCTTCATTAATTTCGCTAACGCGTGTTACAAGCCCCCAAATCTTCTCTGCGGGCGCTTGGATATCGATGCTGTTGTATGCTTTAAATGTTTCTTGTTTCCGAGCATATTGATTTTCTATTGGAGCCAATAAAAAAGGTAGAAGCATAGCAATACTCACATACGTCTTTTTGTTCTTGTCTTTTCTGAATTGGGCTCCAATATAGCCACCAATGGAAGAGGCTAGTAAGAACAAAGGGGAGACCATCAACCAACATGCCCAACCTTCTAATTTGGTAATCATGGTGATCACAAAGAAAATAAAGATGGAGATCCAAGGAACAAATATGATGTATGCTTTATATTTAAGCGAATCCGCATCGGAAAAATAAGTGCTGATATAGCCCATAATAAAAGGGCCGATAAAAAGAAAACTAAAGGACATGAGTCCAAAAACCTCGTGAAATTGATTAAGCTCGAATATCAACCTTAATAAGAGTCCATATAAAACTGGGAAAACAAAGATGCCTAGCTTTTTTAGGAGAATTGGTTTTTTCATGTTCATTGGTTTGTATATAAAAGTAAAAAAACAATTGGAGGAATTGAAAGAAAGTTTTATCTTTGCCGTTCATTAAATAATTA
This sequence comes from Sphingobacterium lactis, assembly GCF_051951495.1. Classification (GTDB taxonomy): domain Bacteria; phylum Bacteroidota; class Bacteroidia; order Sphingobacteriales; family Sphingobacteriaceae; genus Sphingobacterium; species Sphingobacterium lactis_A. Next base: position 301,630 of record NZ_JBNHAS010000004.1, read on the forward strand.
ACAAATCATTAAATAACAATGTACGCAATAGTAAATATAGCAGGACAGCAATTTAAGGTTGCAAAAGACCAATATCTTTTTGTACACCGCTTACAAGGAGACGAAGGCGCTAGTATTGAATTTGACAATGTATTGTTAGCAGAAGACGGTGGTAAATTTACTGTAGGTACACCAAGTATCTCAGGTGCTAAAGTTTCAGCTACGATTTTGTCACATTTAAAAGGTGAAAAAGTAATCGTTTTCAAAAAGAAACGTCGTAAAGGTTACAAGAAGAAAAACGGTCACCGTCAACACTTCACTAAAATCCAGATCACTGGTATCAGTTTATAATCGAATTTTTTAATCGGACGCAAGTCATAAATTAAGATAAGAAATGGCACATAAAAAAGGTGCGGGTAGTTCCAAGAACGGTCGTGAGTCACATAGTAAGAGATTAGGTATCAAGATTTTCGGTGGTCAACAAGCAATCGCTGGTAATATCATCGTTCGTCAACGTGGTACTCAACACAACCCTGATGCTAACGTAGGTATTGGTAAAGACCATACTTTATACGCATTAATCGACGGAACAGTAGTTTTCCGCAAAAAAGCAAACAACAAATCTTACGTTTCAGTATTACCTGCTGAACAAAACTAAGAATTGAATGATACAAAGAAAGCCTCAGCATTGCTGGGGCTTTTTTTGTGTCTTTTAGGATATATTAAAAAACTTTTGATAGTTAGACTTAGGGCAGGGAAAAAAGGGTTTGTATGGTTTTGATAATTATTAAAACGCTATTGTGTCAGATTTTACTATTACCTCAAAAAGGAACAAACAAATTTGATTTATGCGTCCATTATGGGGATATGAATAGTAGAAGAACCTTCAAGATTTGATAAGAAACATTTAAAAGAACGACCATCAAAGAACCTTTAGGATAAAGTTTCTCCAAAAATCTGTATTTGGAATTGTTAGAAAAAGAATAATCTCGGTTGTCCAACAGCAGAGAAAGAGAAAATAGGGGCTTTTAAGAATAGGTCTTCGGTGTTTAATCTTTTCAACGGATAGGATAGCTATAGGAATGACAAAGGGGAGTAAAATAGCAGCTAAAAGTCCGAATCCCGGAATAATTTGATTAAATAAGCGTGACATACCTGGGTTTAATACAACAAGCGTTGCGCCGATCAAAAAAGCAACATGCCAACGAACATTCTGCCTGTTTAACATGGCTATCAGATAGAACGTTGAAAAGGAAATCGCATCCAGCACACCTATAAATGAGGTAATAAATACATCACTTCTGGAGTTCATAATACCACTTTCGGCTTGTTGTTTTACGAGTATAAGAATGGTGGTCACCAATATCGGAGCAAGGATGTAAGATATTTTTCCCATCTGGCTGTGCAAATCATATTTCTTTAGCCTGATTAATATGGGTTGCACAATTAGCAAAATAAACCAACATACAAAAGCAGCGAAATGAATATGGATAACAAGAGGGAATTTTGCCTTATCGGGTAACAAGCTGATATAGGAATTGAAAAAACCTGCCAGCGACAAGAGAGCAACAAAAATGAAAAACACAATTAGCAGATTAAATCTTCTTTCCATATTAGCAGACTCTATTTTTCTACTATAGTTCCCTTATAACTACCCTTTACCTCGCCTTTATCTGTGGTAAATGCAAAATCAATATTATAGCTGTATCCTTCTTTTACAATCTTTAAATTTTTATTTCTCACGGCATAAGCTGCATTTCCATTCGGGGTGATAATCACGCCACTAACTAATACAATGCCACCACTTTGGGAAAAGCTACCTTCAGGAACCTGATTGATGATACTGTTGCCTGATAGGAGAAAAATTATTTTATTATCGTTGTTCTGCCCTATAAAACGTAACGTTATTTGATTTGCCATAAACAGGTCTTCAAAAGTATACTCTGCCTTCATTATTTGAACACTTTGTTTATCGGAACCATCTTCATAGGTATAACTGTTTTGCTCTTCAATAGGATCTTCCACTTTTTCATCTTTTCCACATGCCGATAGGCAAAGTACGGCAAGGAAGAGGGTATAAATTCTAGCTTTCATACTATTGTTTTATTTTTTAATAAATACACCATGATAATATTGTGTGGGGTTGGAAACCCTGTCGATATAAGTTACCCTCAATTTGCCATCTACCAATATCATAAATTCCATATCGGCGGTCGTACTGTTGACTTTTTTTACATAAGCCGCGATATTTCCCAGAGATTTATAGACTTCGCCACGTAATGCAGGCTCATTTACTTTTAATCCTGCAGTAAGGGAAAAATTGTTTAGGGCAGAATAGCTGTAGAAAAAATTTTCATGCAATACCGTGTTATTAGACTTATAGTAGGTTCCGGTAAATGTATTACCTTTCAGCAGGTTGATTTCAGGTTTTTTGATCAGTTGTAATTCTGTGACTTCCCCGAATAATTTCCATTGCTTTATTACTGGTTTGCCTTTTTCAACAACGAATAATACATAATCGTTTAACCCCATACTGATCTTGACCGAATTATCCTCCATAACTTTTGTTGTCAAAGTATACAAGCCTTCCAGGCTACCTAAATCTGCTATGTTCCCAGTCTTAAAATCAAAAATAAAATCGGAAACAGTAGAATTTGGTACTTCCGGTGAAGCAACTCTTACATACAAACAGTATTGATCCAATTGCCCGATATCAAATGCAGGTGCCTCTGCAGCATCATTCTTTTTACATGCATAAATCAAGCACGAAATAATGAGAGGCATAAGGACAAATTTAAAATATCTTGTTTTCATAAATCTTGTTTTAATGACAGAAACACTTTTGCCAATTCTAAAACAAAATTAACCAGACTCGCTAAATAAGGGTTTGTAAAAAACGGAGATTCTTATCTAGCAAGATAATCTATCTCGCACCAGTTATTAATATCCGCAGATAAAGCTGTACCGAAATACGCTGATGGAGAGGTTCCAACAAAACGCGTAAAATCTTTATTAAGATGGGAGAGGTCGTGATAACCGCACTGGTAACTGATTTCAGAAAGTGAGCCGAAATGTTGCGTGTACAGTTTTACAAAACGGTTGAAACGGATAATATCTGCGTATTGCTTTGGGGAAAAGCCTACAAACTGCAAAAAAAGATCGTGCAGATTTCGGCGACAGGTAAAAACATTTTCGCTCAAAGAATTAATCGAGATGTTTCCATGACTTTTTTGAAGAATTTCAATTGCACCTGTAATCCTGCGGAATTTATCGGGAATCTCCACAACTAGTTTTTTAACCAGATATTCTTGGATTAATTGCCATTTTGAAGGAAGTGAAGTGGCATAAGCAATTTTTTCATTCAGATTTTTATTTGTCTGATCCATATCCGTAAGATCGAACCTGCCATTTGTAAAAATATTGGCATCATCATGAAAAAAAATACGGCTAATTCCCGGATGTAGCATAACCAGAATAACCTCTAGTTCATTCACAACATCAAATCCGGCAGGAAGGTTTCCTACTCCAAATGCATACACGGAATTGTTATTAAAATCAAGGATATCCCCTCCAAGATTTATCTTAAGGTCTTGCTTCTTTCTAATCACAAAAAACAAAGTGGTAAAGATGCGGGGTACCATCTGGAACTGAAAAGCACTATTACTGTTATGGTTAAAATAGACAGCATTTGCGACATACTTGCTTAACGCAGGTGATATGGGAAGCAGTTGTTCAATCATAGCTTAAATAGCTGTTTTGCTTTCAATCAAATAAAGATAAATAAAAGCAAATTAAATTAACTGTTTCAAAATTTAAAATTTAGATGAGTCGTTGAAAGGATCTCTAAAATTCATACCCTTTTCTTAGTGTTAGAAGGTACTAGAGGGTATTAATGGGTACTAAAATAAAAAAGGCATTTATGGGTGTCATAAATGCCTATTGATAAAGTGGAGAATACCGGATTCGAACCGGTGGCCTCTTGCCTGCCAGGCAAGCGCTCTAGCCAGCTGAGCTAATCCCCCATTAGGGTTGCCAAATATAGTGAAATGTTTTATTATTTATCTTTAATTGATAAATTATAAAAAGTGCCATCAAATTGATGGGCTTCAGCCATTAAATTGCTGAAAGATTCATAGCTTTCCGCTGAATATTCCCCTTCTTTTATCTGAATCTTACGATAACATTTCAAAACTTTATCTTCTATTTTGGCAAGAAACTCATAGGTCCCCATATCCGTTTTGATCTCCTTTTTAGTGGGTGAAATCATTGGAATGACCTCGTTGGGTAATTCAACATTGATTTCTTCAATATCCGTATATCCGCGGTTAATAATAACCTTCTCCTGACGATTTCGAATGTTGGGGATTGGAGAAGCAATATTGAAGATATTGGGTTTAATGGATAAGTGACTCTTACTAACGGTTGCATAATTGTCAATGCTGAATTTGATATTCTCTGTTAATATCGGATTATTTTCTGTTTGAATAGCATAATTGAAGTCCGTAAATTCAATTCTGTTGATATTATACCACTTCTTCAGGTTTTCTAATTGCTTATCACGAATAAGGTCATAATTAGCAAAGTGATTGTCAAATTGAGTGCCCTTAAAGGTTGTTTCAATATCACCGGTTATTTTACCCTTTACATCTAATTTAATGTTCATAATTCGGTGCTGAAGATTGTCCGCATAGGAATAGCTTGTCGTGCGCATAACCTTGCCACCTTCCTCTGTGCAAGCTAAAACCAAACGATCATCTGTGAAATCACCTAAGTAACCAAATGGCATTTCCTGACTTGTACATTCAAGCCAAGTGGTGTCATTTTCAAAAGGCAAGCATAAGATGATATGGTTGCCATCCAATATATTGGCAAAATCATTAATCACATTTTTTTTCTTGTCACCAGCTTCGACGATAGCATAATAAGAAGGGATTTCTACTACATCTAATAAGGCTTGCATATAGTTCACCAGAGCTTTACAATCGCCATATCCTAATCGATCTACATTTTCAGCTGGGAAGGGCTCAAATCCACCAATACCGACCTGAATGCTGATGTATCGGGTTTTGTTTTGCATGTATTCATAAAGCGCCTTGGCCTTCTCTTTATCTGTTTTAAGATCCTTAACTAATTCCTTGACTTTGCTAACCGTGGCTGTAGGTAAATTTTTCTTGTCTTTAAGCAAGGTTTGGTTCATCCATAAGCCAAAGGTTTTCCAATCATCAAATTCTCCTTTATTTTTGAAGTATTGGAAAGTCTGTGGAACTACCAGAACTTGCATTCCGGTAATATCTCGACCAGGGCTATAAGGTTCCTCACGAATGGCTTTAATGTTTTCTGCCTTCCATTGATAGGATTTAAATTTTTCCTGTGTTCCAATTACAGGTTCAGCGTTTAAATTTTTGCTATAGATTCTGAGTTTTTCCTCTGGATTAGTTAAGATAGTGTAAGCACTTTTTTCTACGGATACATTTTTATAAATATCAGGTCGCCATGGTTCGATTACTAAATTCTGATTAGATTTTAACTCGTAAGTATAAGCGATGGTATAAGGATAAGTAGTCACATTAGATTCAAAAACCTTAACCCGATAATCATCAAATAATGAGTATCCCGATACCGCACTATAATCATCGAAATCCTTAAGAGAGAATTTCTTTATCGCCTTTCCAAACTCATCTAATATCTCACCTTTTACCTCTTTAACCTGTACAGATTTATTATAATAGAAAAAGATATTTCCGTGTAATTCCCCGCCATTGTTATGAATAGTGACTACCTTTTTACCGGTAGTCGTAACATCAGTTGGAGATTTAATGAGGATAGTTTTGTCATCTTCTCGAAAGGTTGCTGTTGCTCTACCTAAAAGCTCTTTCGGGATATCCTGTACGGCATATTGTCCATATACAGCGGATATTGAAAGGCAAAAGAATAAGGAAAAATAGAACTGCCTTAACCTCATATTTTTTTGAAATGAAAAGTTGAAGCTTGCTGCTCAATAATACGGGAGAAGAATTCTTTCAAATGAAAATATTCCTCAGGTGTATAAATAGGATGATTCAAGCTTAAGGATTGTTGAAGCATAAGCGTATTACCTTCAAAGGCTGATCTAAAAGTATATCTGGCAGCATTTTCTGGTAAAGCCATTGCCGTGTTCTTAGGCGAATTACTTACTTGATAGCCCTCTGGAAACTTAATATTAATTTGATGACTGTCTACTAAGGAAGCTCCAAAGTCAACATGGTAATTCCTTTCCTCCAATAAGAAAGGATTTTTTGTCATCCGATCATAAATAAGTGGATTGAAAACAAATTGATTTCCTTGCATGTTTCTGGAAGCATCCAATTCAAAGTCGATCAATTCAATTAGATCATTATTGTATTCCTCTAGATTTTCGAATTTTATCTTTACAATCTTCATAGAGGCACTATTTTCAGCACGATGTTCCTCGTATTCTTCAATAGAAGGGAATGAATTAACTTCTCTACGCTTATCAAATGCGCGCAATCCACTGCGTTGAATACGAATAGTCCCTATAAGTTTGCCTTCAGGGCTTAGCTGAGCTAAGATGTTATAATTCGCTTTAGAAGGGATATCATTTGCCAATTGAACCCAATCCGATTTTCTTTTTTCATAAATAACACGACCACGATCATTGATGGAACGAATGGATAATTGTCCAAAAGGAAGGTTTTTTTCTGTGGCATCTAATAAATAATCTTTACCATCTATCTTCACTAGACAGAGTACGCCATTGAAATCTGCCAGCACGGGGTGGATATAGCTTGGGATACCTCTATCACGAGTCGCGAATAGTACAGGGTAAGCTTCTATTTCTGCTGCTCTCATCGCGGCTATCAAGCTCAGGTTGACATCAGCAATATTGCCTCTTTTGTTCTCCATGGATTTCTTAACTCCATTTTCAGCATATAAACCTCCAACATTATTCCATTGTATGTTCTTTTGAACATAGTCATAAATAGCCTTTGCTTTATCCATGTTGGACGATTTGCCATCGATGATACCAGGAACAATTTCTTTAAAGGCAGATCTATTTTTTAGCTGTCCGCCAAAGTTCTTTTCGTTCATTAACTCCGTGTCGATATTTTCCCAAGTTCTGGTGTAATTGGTTCTTGCGCCAATATTATTGATGTAACTCTCCAATTCAAAGGTTATAGCAGAAATATAATTGACACGTGCTAACATATGCGACTCTTCTTTAAATGCAGGGATATCCTTCATGATGTATTGCATTTTAGAACAGTCATTTCGTACTCCACCTAACAAGAAATATTTGGATAATAAAGTCGATTTTGAATCTGATAATGGTAAGTGTCCTTTCAGCGTTACGTTGTATTCAAATGAAGCTGGAATTATTGCCACATATTCACTGTAAAGCTTTGGAATGTCCGTTTGGAACTCCCACTTCTTATAGGTATTAATTCCTGGAGAATAGGTCTTATAACTAATTTCTAATATGGAGTTGTCTTTAATATTAGGTAGTGTGAATTTTACCTTTTGAAGATACTCATGAGATTTCTCATTAAAAACAGCAGATTTCTGCATTTCTGTTTCTTCGATCTTGCCGTTAACTAAGTTAAATGTGCTTGCTTCGATATCACGGGTAAACTCAAATTTACTTCCATATCTGTACAATGGTAGCTCCACATTAGCATATTTTGCTCCATCCTTATTAAAGATTTTATAGCGCACTTTTCGATGATGAACAACCATCAATGCACTTTCAGATTCTATGTACTCTAATTCCGTACGACCAACTTCATAGAGTACAATTGCATTCGCTGCAGTATCTATCTTTTGATGATCTGTCGTAAAGTCCGATAGACTCAGTTTTGGAAACTCTTGGGCATGAACAAAATGTGCTGCAAAGTACAGGAATAGCACTGCAAAAAGTCTTTTCATAATGGTCGTTAATAATTGGCTAAATGTAAATAAATTACTTGAAATTACATGGTAATTTATTTAAAATTAATATAATGGTTGGCGTTATTTTAATTTTAAGATTCTTTCTTAAAGAAAAGAAAATATTATGCTTCTAAAAGCTGTTTTTCGTACAAGGATGCATATTCACCTTCCATCTGTAAGAGTTCACTATGCGTACCTTGCTCTACGATCTTGCCATCATCCATCACCAAGATATGGTCTGCATTCTTGATAGTAGAAATACGGTGTGCAATAATAATGGAAGTCTTGCCATCCATTATTCGGTTCAAGTTATGTAGAATTTCTTCTTCCGTTTTTGTGTCGACAGCAGAAAGACAATCGTCAAAGATCAAGATCTGAGGGTCTTTTACCAAGGCTCTAGCGATTGATACCCTTTGTTTTTGACCTCCAGAGAGAGTAATCCCACGTTCTCCAATATGGGTTTCAAAGCCTTCGTCAAAATCAACAATGTTTTGGTATACAGCAGCATCCTTGGCAGCTTGTTCTACCGCTGGCACATCTACAGCATCCAAACCAAAAGCTATATTTCGCGCAATAGTATCTGAAAACAAAAACACTTGTTGTGGTACAAATCCTATTTGCTCCCTAAGTGCATGTAATTTTAAGTCCTGAATGGCATGTTGATCATAGAATATGCTTCCCTTGTTGACATCATACATCCTTAACAATAAATTGGCAAGAGTCGATTTTCCAGATCCTGTTTTACCAATAATCGCCATCGTTTTACCAACTGGAATTCGGAAGCTAACTTGATCAATGGCTTTAATACCTGTATCGGGATAAGTGAATGAAATGTTCTCTACACGGATTTCACCATCTAGTTTAGGACTAAATTTTCCATCAGGTATTTCCGACTTGGTATGTAGGAATTCATTAATTCTTTTTTGAGAAGCTGCAGCACGCTGAACTAACGAAGTTACCCAAGCTAAGGACATGGCAGGGAAGGTCAATTGATTGACATAGATTATAAACTCAGCGATATTCCCGGCTGATATATTCCCTTTGTTTACCTCTAAACCACCAACATACACCGTTACAATGGTACTGAACCCAACTAAAAATATAATTAATGGAAAGAAGATCGCCTGAACCTTCACCAAGTTCAAGTTGATGTCCTTATATCGATCACTCTCGGTTTTAAAACCGTTCATCTTATCCTGTTCTCGCGTATAGGTCTTGATCACACGAATACCGGAAAATGTTTCTTGAACAAATGATGAAAGCTGAGAGAGCTGTCTTTGAATTCTTTCACTACGTCTATTGATGACTTTATTGACAAAGAGGATGATCACCGAAATAATAGGAATAGGAATCAATGCATAGGTCGCCAACGTGGCATTGACACTATACATAGCGTAAATGATCATCAATGAAAGAACTACGGTGTTGATGGCATACATAATTGCCGGTCCCAAGTAGTTTCTAACCTGATTGACATCTTCGGTTGCCCTGTTCATTAAGTCACCCGTATTGTTTCTACGGTAGAAGGCAAAGTCTAATTGTTGGTAATGCTGATAGATTTCATTCTTCATATCGTATTCGATATGTCTGGAGGTCAAAATCAATGTTTGACGCATCATGAAGAGAAATATACCTCGGAGGATAGCTAAAACGAGCACGACTGCACCAAAGAAAAGCAAACTATTACCAAATATCTTGTAGATCAGGTCTTGTCTGTCGAATCCATCATACAAACGGTACAGGTCAATATTTTCTTTAACCAAATCAAACGCTTCACGTATTACCTGTGCAGGAAGAATACCGAAATAGTTAGATATGATTACGAAAATGACGCCTGGGACAATCTTCCAGCGATATTTATAGAAAAACTTATTGAGGTAAGATAGTTCCTTCATTAAAGCAAAAGTAAGGTATAATTTTAAATATTAGCGGTGGAATATCCCTGTATCTGTCATGTATAAATCCTTTTACGATTATTTTAAGCCTTTTAGCCTTAGAAATAAATAATTTGTTAATTTTGTAGCTGTAAATTTTTGTTTAATCTATGCAGAAGGAATCTACCTCTCTATTTGATTTGATGCGTGTATCGGACCATCAGAATATCTTCATTTGTAATGATAAAGAAGTTGGCTTGAAGGCAATTGTCGCTATTCACGATACGACTTTAGGACCTGCCATTGGCGGTGTTCGCATGTTGCCTTATGCTACTGAAGCAGAGGCTATTGAAGATGCTTTACGTTTATCGAAAGCCATTACTTACAAGGCTTCATTGGCCGGATTGAACCTAGGAGGTGGTTCTGCAATCATCATTGGAAATAACCGTACCGAAAAATCAGAGGTGCTTATGCGTCGTTTCGGTCGTTTTATCAATGGTCTTAACGGAAATTTCATTGCATCTATTGATGTAGGTACTACCCAAAAAGATTTAGAGTACATTCATGCTGAAACAAACTATGTAGCTGGTCTTCCAACATCCTTAAATGGTGCTGGTGATACAACTGTATTTGCTGCTAAAGGTGTTTATTACGGTATTAAAGCTGCAATCAAGGAGCTTTATGGTGATGATAACCTTGCTGGTAGAAAGATCGCTGTACAGGGCGTAGGTAGCGTTGGGGAGCATTTAGTATCCTTACTTCGTGCTGAAAACGCACGTGTATATGTTTCTGACATGACTGAAGAGCGCAAGATGAAAATTGCAGCAAAATACAAAGCAGAGCCAATTACATATTCTACAAGTTTCGAATTGGATGCTGATGTATATGCTCCATGTGCTTTAGGTGGAACTGTAAATCCAGATACGGTACCTCGTATGCGTTGTAAAATTATCGCAGGATCTGCTAACAATCAATTATTGGAGGAAGATCGCACATTAGAGTTATTGAAAGAAAACAATATCCTTTACACACCAGACTTCTTAATCAATGCTGGTGCTTTAATTAGCTGTTTCTCGGAATTGGAGGGATACGGTGCTGACCGTACGGATCATTTAATCCGTTACATTTACACCATGACTCGTCACGTGATTCAAAAAGCTAAAGAAGAAAACATTTCTACGCATCAGGCTGCTAAAGAGTTGGCAGACAAGCGTATCAATGATATGAAAAAATTAAAATAAGATAGTATAATATCGTTCTTTATCACCAATCGTTCTTTTAAAACATTATGCTAAACAGAAGACACCTACGGGTTAAGGTCATGCAGACATTGTATGCCTACAGTTTGTCGGAAGACAAAAACATCGTCAATTTCGAAAAGGGATTATTGAGAAATGTCGAAGAAGTTGATGAGATGTACATTTGGACACTTAATCTATTGGATGAGGTGGCTGAATATGTCTTGATCGACGTGGAGGGAATTGCCAATAAATGGATTCCAACCGACAAGGATAAAACCTATTCTTCAACCAAACTTAACAACAATACCTTTATTGATTCTCTACGTCAAAATAGAGAATACTTAGAAAAGGTAAAACGTTATAAAGTTGACTGGAGTTATGATCCTGAAATTGTTCGTTCGATTTATAGTCAATTGAAAGATTCTGAAGCTTATTTGGCTTATTTACAAGAAGAGGATCGTTCCATTGCTGTGGAAAAAGATATCATTAAACATATCTTCAAGAAAATCATCTTGAAATCCCCAGATATTGAGCAGGCTTTCGATGAACGTTTTATCAACTGGCAAGTTGACAAAGAGGTTTTACAGGCTATGATTGCCAAGACTTTCAAAAACTTCAGTAGTGAAGTTCCTGCCAAGAATAAGTTAGCTGATTTAACACCTAGCTGGGTAGAGGATAAAGACTTCATCCTTGACCTCTTGAAATTGACCATCAAATATGGCAATGAATACCAAGAGATGATTGCTAGTAAAACTAAGAATTGGGAATCTGACCGTATTGCTTTAGTGGATAACCTATTGATGCGTATGGCCATTACCGAGTTGATTAACTTCTCGACAATTCCAGTGAAAGTGACAATCAACGAATACATTGAATTATCAAAATCCTTCAGTACCTTGAAAAGTAGTACATTTATCAATGGTATCTTGGATAAAATCTTAGCTGATCTTACTGCCCAGAAGAGAATCAAAAAAGAGGGTAGAGGATTGATCGCTTAACATACAGAACATGAAAAAAATCATTTTGAGCCTAATAGTAGCTTCAGCTTTATTTACTGCTTGTAATAATGCAGGAAGCAAAGACAATGAATCTACAGAACAATCCACAGAAGCAGGTACTCCTGATTTACAGAATGCTGGAGTAATGGATTTTAAGGAAAAAGAATTTGATTTTGGAACAATTAAAGAAGGTGCATTGGTAAAACATACCTTCACCTTTACGAATACGGGTAAGAGTCCAATCATTCTAGCTCAAGTTTCTGCAAGCTGCGGTTGTACAACGCCTACATATACTTCTGAACCGGTATTACCGGGTAAAACTGGAGAAATCAATGTAGAGTTCAACAGTGATAATCAAGTTGGTCAACAACAGAAGATTATTACCATTGCATCGAATGCGAATCCAAATATTTTGACTGTGCAATTAAAAGGTACAGTTGATCCAAAATAGTATATTATCAATAAACATAAATAAACATGATCTCTACAATTTTATTGCAAGCAACAGGTAGTGGCATGATGCAGTTTTTACCGATGATCTTAATCATCGTGGTATTTTACTTCTTCATGATCAGACCGCAGATGAAGAAACAAAAAGAACACAAAAAATACATTGAAGAAATTGGTGTTAACTCTCGCGTTGTTACTACAGCAGGTATTCACGGAAGGATCGTTGAAGTAAGCGAAAAAACTTTCTTAGTAGATGTAGGTTCTGGTGTTAAGATTCGTTTCGACAAATCGGCTATCTCCTTAGAAGCTTCAAGAGCATTAAATCAAGAGAAAACAGCTTAAGCTGCTTTTCTGCTGAACATAAAAATAGCCATGTGATTCACATGGCTATTTTTTTTATTTCAGAGGCTATCTCTTTTACTAACTTAATCGCCAAGACAAAATCCTACTGATCTTTTTGCCCTGGTGCATCATCGTTACTTTGATATCCTGAATCTTATGGTATTCTAAAATAGCCTTTAAAGGACGAATTGTTTCCTTGTTAGACACCAAACTACTACAAACACCAATTTGATCCTTTAGATCCATGCTTTCATAGATCATTTGCGTAATAAACTTCTGTTCACCACCTGGAAACCAAAGCTCATTAGGTAAACCCTTAAAGTTGCTGGCTATGCTATCTTCTGTTTCTTGATGAAGCTTGCTGTTCTTTTTGATAACTACGTTATGGTAATCCTCTTTTGATTTATAGAAAGGTGGATTACACATGATCGCATCAAAATATTCTCCTGGATGAATAACCCCTTTTAGAATATGTTCAGGGTTCTTTTGTTCCCTTATTTCAATCGTTTGACGGAATTCCGGGTTTTTGTGCAAGATATTTTTGGCTTGCTGAATAGATGGTTTATGGGTTTCTGTTGCCACAAAATGCCAATCGTATTCCTTTGCACCCAATAATGGATAAATAATGGAAGAACCTGTACCAACGTCCATTACGCGTATAGGTTTTCCGGGTCTTCCCTTAAATAGCTCTGCTAAATAGTGGATATAATTTAATCGTCCTGGAATGGAAGGACAAAGACTATTCTCTAAGATTTCCCAACCTTTGATGTCATAACCAGAAGCCAAAAGGGCTTTGTTTAAAAGAAATACAGCCTCAGGATCTCTAAAGTCCAAGCTCAAACGCTCATCAGGTAGTTTTTGAAGGTATTTCTTTAATTCCGTTACGCGCTTCGTCAAAGCCATAAAATCGTAATCTTGATTAAACTTATTGCGCGGATGTAGATTTTTCGTGTTTTTTTCCATTATTTTTACAATCTCACAAAGATATCTATTAATACGGAAAAATGATTGAATCGAATATATTATTGGTCATGCTGCTCTTTTTTTTCATGGCCATGCTCTTTGTTCTCAGCCAACGAATTAAGATTTCTTACCCTATTTTGTTAGTAATTGGCGGATTATTGATCTCCCTTATTCCCGGATTACCTGAGTTCAGCATCAACCCCGATATCGTATTCCTTGTTTTTCTTCCTCCTTTACTCTTTGAGGCTGCTTGGTATACATCCTGGAATAGCTTCTGGAAAAACAGAAGATCCATCATGATAATGGGCTTTGGATTGGTCTTTTTAACCTCCTTAGTTGTTGCTTATATTTCTGTTAGTCTCATACCTGGATTTACCTTAGCCTTGGGATTCCTGCTTGGAGGTATTATTTCTCCTCCAGATGCTGTAGCGGCAACTTCGGTCCTAAAAGGAGTCAATATTCCTAGACGTGGAATAACCTTGCTAGAAGGGGAGTCCTTAGTCAATGATGCTGCTTCCCTGACTGTATTCCGAATGGCGCTTGCGGTAATTATGACTGGGACTTTTACCATGGGTGAAGCTGTAGTAGGCTTCTTTACTCTGGCCATTATGGGTGTAGTTGTCGGCTTAATTATCGGCCATATTCTTTATATTTTCCTTAAGCATGTAGCTAAAGCCTCCAGCATAACGACCCCAATTACAATCATTGCACCTTATATCATGTATACCGTTGCAGAGCATTTTGAATGGTCTGGTGTTTTGGCCGTTGTGTCAGGTGGATTATTTCTATCTTTCCGATCAAAGGATTATATGGATTACCATACGCGTATACAGACAAGGGAGGTATGGGAGACCATCGGCTTTTTGTTGAATGGCTTTGTCTTTATTTTAATTGGATTGGAACTGCCTATTATCATCAAAGGTATTGAAAGTGTATCGATGGAGTGGGCGATAGAAATCGCCTTAATGATAACAGGAGCCATTATCCTTGTCCGAATCCTATTTATGTTTTTGGCGACCTATCTACCTAGGATGTTATTTCCTCATATCCGTAGGAAGGAAGCAAAGCCAAGCTGGAAACTGTCGTTGATATTGGGTTGGGCAGGTATGCGTGGGGTTGTTTCCTTAGCTTCTGCCTTGGCCATTCCACTTTACCTCAGCCAGGGGCATGCTTTCCCTCATAGAAATCTAATCCTCTTTATCACATTTATCGTGATACTGATTACCTTGGTTTTGCAAGGTCTTACCTTGCCTTGGTTAATAAAGGGGATTAAATTGGATGGAAAATCAGAAGAGTTACCTGATGATGCCCAAATTGAAGCTATCCGATATAAACTGGTGAAGGATGAAATTCATCTGCTCAAAACCAAATATGCCAAGGAACTGGAAGAGAGCAATACCGTGAAAGCTATCAACCTTCAGTTGAAACGTGCCTTGGAATCATCTGCAACCACCCTGTCTAGTGAGGCTAAAATTAAAATCGCGAATGAAAAAGATCTTTATAAGCGCGTCATGCAAGACCTTATCGATGTCCGCCGAAAATCTGTGTATGATATGATGAATGAGAAAATTTATGATGAAAAAGTACTTCGTTCTTTGGAACATAACCTGGACTTAGAGGAGTCTAGATTGAACAAAAGATAAGATGAACTCCTTTAGTTAAGTCAAACTTTTATTAATTGCTTCGACACCTATTTTTATGGTATTCTTATTTCGCCTGATTAAGATAGGTTCTTAATCTTTCAAACTTGGAACTTTCATACGTATAATCCAAATCCGTAGCCACAGTCGCCGCATATCCGTTGAATAATTCCAACATCTTCATGGCTGCTTTGTAGTTCTCATCCATATTATCAGCCGCAAAAGTTTGTAACACCTCATTCCATTCCTGTTGACTAAGGTATTTAGGAAATAATCGACCATATTTATTGGTTGTAATTTTCCAATTGTGTTTAGATGCAATGAACCACTCCAACATGGGAATAAAGTATTCCACACGAATTATATGCTCCATCATAAATTTCAGGTAGAAAATATCACCTCTTGCCAAGCATTTGGGCAAATAGCTCGTATCCCAATAAAAATCATGCACGAGTTTATTAAACTGATCCTGAGAAGGTTTTTTGATAATACTGATACCGTAGGTAGGAGAGGTTATCTTGCTCGTTAAGTTATCCTTGTCCAATATGATTTCATAACCTATATCCCAATCCTCTGGAAGAACTTCCGCTTGAGCCTCCTGTTGAAATTGCGAGATGGTGTAAAGCTTAAAGTCCACCTTTACGCCATCCATGTATTGAACCATGATCATGCTGTGCTTGCCATCAAATGCTTCAGGACCTTCTTCATAATGGATCATGGGATCACCAAATAAACCTATCCAAGAGCTATCTGCAGTAAAGCGGTCTAGATTTGCAAAAACCAATTCAATATCCAGATCAGAATAATCATCCACTGGGGCCAAGGGATTCACCAATGAACTGGTCAATAAAGCCGCTCGTATATCCTCATTGGAGGTTATCCAACCTTTGATTTGCTGTAGTTTTTGATCTCGCTTATTCATACATAAAAAATAAAAAAGTCCCAATGTTTAAACATCGGGACTTCTCTAACGATAACGTTATTTCCAACTTATTTGTTTTTACTTTCTATCCATTTACGCGCATTAACAAAAGCCTCTAACCAAGGAGATACCTCATCTTGACGATCTTTTGGATAATTTGCCCAGTTCCATTGGAAGGTCGAACGCTCAATGTGTGGCATAGTCACCAAGTGACGACCTGTGCTATCACACATCATCGCTG
This sequence comes from Sphingobacterium lactis, assembly GCF_051951495.1. Lineage (GTDB taxonomy): Bacteria > Bacteroidota > Bacteroidia > Sphingobacteriales > Sphingobacteriaceae > Sphingobacterium > Sphingobacterium lactis_A. The sequence continues at coordinate 318,206 of NZ_JBNHAS010000004.1, forward strand.
TGTTGTAATCCGATCCATTTGGATTATGAGGATATTGATCATAAGCATATTTCGCTACAATCTGATATTTGTCCTCCGCATACGGCAAGTTGAATTTTCCTTCACCATGTGAAATCCAAACACCTAAGGTAGAACCTGCCAAAGTCGATAACATCACTGAATTGTTCTCTTGAACTTTTACCGATACGAAATTAGACTCGTGTTTCTGCGAATCGTTGTGCAACATTTTGCCATGAACCTCATGATTCGGGTTGATCAATTCCAACTCCATGAATAACTGACAGCCATTACAGATACCAACAGAAAGCGTATCAGGGCGAGAGAAGAACTTCTCTAAGGCACTTTTTGCTTTCTCATTGTATAAGAATGCACCAGCCCAACCTTTAGCCGATCCTAACACATCCGAGTTGGAGAAACCACCTACTGCACCGATGAATTGAATGTCTTCTAATGTCTCACGACCAGTAATTAAATCGGTCATGTGTACATCTTTTACATCAAATCCTGCTAGATACATGGCGTTTGCCATTTCTCTTTCTGAGTTAGATCCCTTCTCACGGATGATCGCAGCTTTAGGACGCGCCTTTCCAGCTTCCACAACAGGTTTCTTTCCATCGAAATGTTTCGGGAATTCGTATTGTAAGGGTTGATTTTTATAGTTTGCAAATCGAGCATCGGCAGTGCCGTTTTTCGATTGCTTTTGATCCAATAAATAAGATGTCTTAAACCAAGTGTCGCGAGTTTCCACAACCGGGAAGCTATAAGTATCCCCTTGATTTTTGATTTGAATGTCCTGACCGCTCTTAGCAACACCAATTTTTACAGCATCCACACCTGCGGCTTTCATGGCATCTTCAAATGCTTGGTCATTCTTCGCCTGAAGCACGACAGCAATATTCTCATTGAATAAAGCTTTAACGGTGTCTGCTTCCGCTAAACCTGTTAAATCGTAGTCTGCAGCTAAATCTACATCAGCAAAACACATTTCCAATAGCGTTGTAACCAATCCGCCTGAACCAACATCGTGTCCGGCAGCAATCTGATTCGCTTGAATTAAATCCTGAATCGTGTTAAATGCTGTTTTAAAGTAATTGGCGTCTTGAATAGTTGGAACCTCCGTACCAATCTTATTCAATACCTGCGCAAAGGTAGAACCACCTAATTTAAAAGCATCTTTAGAAAGATTGATGTAATAAATGGATCCAGCGTCTTTTTGTAGAACGGGTTCAACCACTTTATTAATATCATTACAGTTTCCTGCAGCGGAAATAATAACCGTACCTGGAGCAATGACATGATCCCCGCTAGGATATTTCTGCTTCATGGAAAGTGAATCCTTTCCTGTAGGAATATTTATTCCCAATTCAATTGCAAAATCCGAACAGCCTTTTACAGCCTCATATAGACGTGCATCTTCACCTTCATTATTACAAGCCCACATCCAGTTAGCGGATAGAGAAACGCCAGCAAGTTTATTATGAATTGGTGCAAATACCAAGTTAGATAAAGCCTCACCAATGGCATTTCTTGACCCAGCAGCTGGATCTACTAAAGCCGTTAATGGAGAATGTCCAACTGTGGTCGCAATACCTTCTTTTGATTTATAATCCAATGCCATGACACCCACATTGTTCAGTGGCAATTGCAATGGACCAACACATTGTTGTTTAGCAACACGACCACCTACACAACGGTCAACCTTATTGGTTAACCAATCTTTTGATGCTACGGCTTCCAATTGCAATACTTGGTTTAAGTAGTTTGGAACGTCCTTCGCATCATAAGATAATGCAGCGTAAGGTCTGTTTACCAATTTATCAGACATAATGGTCTTTGGTGAAGATCCGAAGAAGTCTTCCAAAGCATAATCCATTGGTTTTTCACCTGTCTTTTCCGATTCAAAAGTGAATCTATGGTCGCTCGTTACATCACCAACGGTGTACATTGGCGCACGCTCGCGATCGGAAACGGTCTGTAATTTGGCAATATCTTCTTCTGAAATAACCAATCCCATACGTTCTTGGGATTCGTTTCCAATAATTTCTTTTGCGGAAAGGGTAGGGTCGCCTACTGGAAGTTTATCCAAGTCGATTAATCCACCTGTGCTTTCTACCAATTCTGAAAGACAGTTTAAGTGTCCACCAGCACCGTGGTCATGGATCGATACAATAGGGTTGTTATCCGACTCTACAAATGCGCGTATAGCATTGGCAGCACGTTTCTGCATTTCTGGGTTTGAACGTTGGATCGCATTTAATTCAATGCCTGAACCAAATGCACCGGTGTCTGCGGATGATACGGCAGCTCCCCCCATACCTATACGGTAATTTTCGCCACCTAGGATAACAATTTTATCACCTGCTTGTGGTTCATGCTTTTTAGCTTGATCTAATTTTCCATAGCCAATACCGCCAGCTTGCATAATCACCTTGTCATAGCCCAATTTACGCCCATCTTCCTCGTGTTCAAATGTCAATACCGATCCGGTAATCAATGGTTGACCAAATTTATTTCCGAAGTCAGAAGCACCGTTAGATGCTTTGATCAAAATATCCATTGGTGTTTGGTACAACCAAGGACGTTCCGCCATACCTTTTTCCCAAGGGCGATCCGCCAAAAGTCTGGAGTAGGCGGTCATGTAGATCGCAGTACCAGCCAAAGGCAATGAACCTTGGCCACCAGCTAGACGGTCACGGATTTCACCTCCTGATCCTGTTGCAGCTCCTGAGAAAGGTTCTACAGTAGTCGGGAAGTTATGTGTTTCTGCTTTTAAGGAAATAACCGAGTCAAAATCCTTCTCTTCGTAAAAATCAGGCTTGTCTGCGGATTTCGGAGCAAACTGCGTCACTCTAGGACCTTTCACGAATGCTACGTTATCTTTATAGGCAGAAACAATTTCGTTTGGATTTGTTTCCGATGTTTTCTTAATTAATTTGAACAAAGAGGTCGGTTTCTCATCACCATCAATCACAAATGTTCCATTGAAAATCTTGTGACGACAATGTTCCGAATTCGCTTGTGAAAAGGCGAATACCTCGGAGTCGGTCAATTTACGTCCGATCTTCGTCGCGAGATTGTTTAAGTAATCCACCTCTTCAGAGCTTAATGCAAGCCCTTCCGATTGGTTATATGCTTCGATATCCTCCACCTCTTTGATTGGCTCCGGGCTGATATTGATGCTAAACATGTCTTGTGTCAAGGCAGAGAATTTCTGCGAGATCATCGGGTCAAAATCGTTGAATTCCGCATCTACCTTTTGGTATTCCTCGATACGGATAATTCCATCGATTGCCATGTTCTGGGTAATCTCTACCGCATTGGTACTCCAAGGAGTAACCATGGCAGCTCTTGGCCCAACGAAATAGTCGTTTAAAGCCTGATCATCCAGTTTTTTAGCATTCCCAAACAGCCAGTTTAATTTGGAGATATCTTCGGTTGATAAATCTTTAGGGGTTTGAACAGCATAAAATGTGTTCGATTGGTTCACAAAGAAATGAATCATTATTAAAGTGAATTTTGAATGTCCTTCAATTAAAGCACAAAGTTACGGAATATTTTAACAAATCATTCCCAACTAACAGCATCTTTTGACCTTAGCATTATAAAATTCTATCCATTTTTAGCCAACTCCGCAAAATGGGATATTTAGTTTCAAAATACTACATTTGTAACATGGCTTTAAGGCGAATTAATAAGGTGCAACGGCGTAAGCTTTCCATATTCTTGCGGTGTGTCATCATTTCATTCTTAGCATGGACGCTGTTTGCCATTTCCAGCGACTATAACTTCAGTAAAAAGGCAAGCATCACCTATGTAAACCTACCTGAGAATAAAGCATTCCACCCCCTGCAGGCCGATACGGTATCCGTAAAGATCAAAATGTCAGGTTGGAAAATGCTCATGGAACGCCTATATCCCGATACAGCCAAAATTCAAGTCGACCTAAGTGGATTGAAATCCAGGAATTTTATTGTCTTCGGAAGCCAAATCGGGTTTATTAATCGTCAGTTCCCAAAAGATAAACAAGTCGTAGCCGTATCCCCAGATACGCTGTACTTTGATTTCTCGAAACAAACACAACGGAAAGTACCTGTTAAAGCCATTCATAGCCTAAGTTTTAAAAAACAATATGGTATTATTGGCGCTACGCGCACCATCCCGGAATACGTCACCATCACCGGACCATTGGATGATGTGGCGAGTATTGAATTCCTGGAAACCGATACGATCAAAGGAAAAGACGTTAATACCGATGTTCGAACGGTGGCTTATCTGAATAGACAGAATAAAACAAATATCACGATTTACCCTACCTTTGCCGAGGTCATCATCCCGGTTGGGGAGTTGACGGAAAAGGTAATCGAGCTACCTGTGAAAGTCGAAAACAGTAAGGGCTATACTTCTGTACGCATATTGCCATCGAAAGTTAAAGCAACTGTTCAGCTTTCCGTTAAGGATTACAATAAATGGTCATCCCGAGACTTTGAGGCTGTAGTAGACTTGGAAGCTTGGAAAGAGCATGGCGTAACGAGTCTGCCAATCATAATGACCAAGGTGCCTGATTTTTGTCAGATCATCAGTCTTGAGCCTCAAAATGTAGATTTTTTTGTAAGAAAGTAATATGGGACTAAAAATTGGAATCACCGGTGGTATTGGTGTAGGCAAAAGCGTCGTTACTCGAATATTTAAAGTTTTGGGTATTCCAACTTACGATGCGGATAAAGAAGCAAAGGACATCATGGTAAAAAGTGATGCCGTCCGTCAAGCATTAATCAAGACATTTGGTGAAGAAACCTATTTTCCTGATCTTACTTTAAATAGAGCCTGGTTAGCTAAAAAGGTATTCTCGGATACCAAAGAATTGGCGAAATTAAACGCCATTGTGCATCCCGCGGTTATCAAAGATGCCGAAGACTGGGCAGAGGCACAAACATCCCTATATTCCGTAAAAGAAGCTGCTTTATTATTTGAAAGCGGATCCTATAAATCATTGGACTATACCATTTTGGTTACTTCTCCTGAAGCTTTACGTATAGAGCGTGTAATGAAGCGAGATCAAGTTACCGAAGAAGAAGTTCGAGGACGTATGGCCAAACAAATGCCCGAGTCCGAAAAAGAAAAATTAGCTGACTTTATCGTCTATAACGACGATGAGCATAGCCTAATAGAACAAGTGATGAAGTTGCATGAGCAATTCATCAAAGCATAGGAAAAACATTACATGACAATCATTGAAGATTTTTTAGTTCGTCGGGACAAAGGCTTTTATTGTGCCTATGGCGATTTTTATATTGACCCCCTATACCCGGTGGAGCATGCCGTGGTTTCGCATGCACATGCCGACCATGCTTCTCCAGGCCATAGGAATATCTATTGCACCCAGCCGACTGCTGATATCATGCAGCTACGCTACAGCAAACAGCCTGTACAGAGTTTTAAAATCATTGGTTTTGATCAATATTTTGAAATCAACGGGGTAGGGATTTATTTCTTTCCGGCTGGTCACATTTTGGGAAGCGCGCAAATCCTCATGGTATTCAAAGGCGTTCGTTATTTGTATACCGGTGATTATAAGTTGCAAGAGGATCCAACTTGCGAACCCATTGTCTTTAAGGAAGCGGATGTATTGATTACCGAGACCACCTTTGCCAATCCGGACATTATCCATCCCGATCCCGTTACGGAAATATTGAAATTGGCAGTTCCCCACAATATTCTCTTGGGTTGCTATTCCTTAGGAAAGGCCCAGCGTTTGACAGCCATGCTGAATGAACATTGCCCTGAAAAGGAAATCCTGGTGCATCACTCCATCATGCCCATTCACCGTATTTACGATCGGTATATTGACTTTCCACTGCGCTATGAGCTGTATAATAGGAAGTCCATGAAAGAGGCTGGGCAAAATAAAATCTATATGGTGCCACCATTAACCTTCTTCAGCTATAGAAGAGCAAAGAATGTTCTAAAGGCATTTGCATCAGGTTGGGAACGCCTTCAAGCTCAAAATGACATCAGTCTGTATTTATCGGATCATGTGGATTGGAAGGATATTCTATATTTCATCGAACAGGTAAAACCAAAGGCTATCTGGACGGTGCATGGAGATGGAAGGACCTTACATCAGCATTTTCATGGAAATATTGAAATTCGGGATATCGACAATCAAACAATTTCTCCAGGCTTTTGTTAATATTTCGATATTAAACAATTTGGAGAAAAGATATGAATAAGTTTTTTAGAGCATTAATCGCCGGATGGGGAGCTAAGAAAATGGGTCTTGGCTGTTTTGGGACCATCATTGTATTTATAATTATTTATTATCTATTGGGATATTTATAGGATAATTCCTTTAGAGAGCCATTAAAAAATAACGGCTAGAACCTAACGGCTCTAGCCGATTTTTTGTTTAACAAAATCCAGTTAACAGGTAACAATTGGCACGAGATTGCCAAATGGATTTTCAGAATGCGTTGGAATTAGGCTCTTCCATCGATTAGTATTCTATTGCCAATATACAGTTATTTATGATAAATTATCAAAGAATTTAAAAATGTATTGTGATTCTCGTGGTGAATGGCTGGATATTCTGTGATTTTTATTGATTTTTTAAAATATATAGGCTTTCTGTTACTTGAAGAACCTTTTTATAATGGCTAGTAATAAGTTCGGTACTCTAGGTGTTGGGTTCGTGATTGGAAGGTATTAGGCTCCATATTGCTTCGAGACTCTCAAGGAATTTCTTAGGATTTGATAGGGATCTCCTTCGGATCTCGTTCGGTCGGAACCGAACGAGATCCGAAGGAGATCCGAACAAGTTCCGAAGGAGATCCGAAGGGTTCTCGAATCCAACCCTAAGTAAACCCCTTTTTAATAGTATTTAGTATCGAGTAGTTAGTAGTTAGACCTATGTCCATCCCTGAATAGAGTTGACCGTTTTTTATAATTAATCAACTTTTTCAAATATAGTTATTAATGGTTTAGGGGAAAGAACTCCTCTAAACCATTTTTGTTCAAACTCTTTTGGAGACATCCTG
>NZ_JBNHAS010000005.1:0-292212 GCF_051951495.1 Sphingobacterium lactis
ATTCGAGAACCCTTCGGATCTCCTTCGGAACTCGTTCGGAACTCCTTCGGATCTCGTTCGGTTCCGACCGAACGAGATCCGAACAAGATCCCTGTCAGATCCGAGGAAATTCCCTAGCGTTCTCGAATCCAACCCCTGTCAAATACGAGTTCAACATGAACCATACTGGAGTCATTATATTATCTAGACCGAGAAAATAAAATGTAGATATTAATAAAGCAAGGAAAGGCGGATTGTAAATAATTATTGAAAAGGCAAAACCCTTCCTTTAACATATTAAATAGTGTTCCGAAAAGGTATAGTCTATAATAATTGAAAGATGACGCCCCAACAGCTAAATATACCTACCTAATTCTTCCACAGGTAAAGACTAAAGAATCCATCTTATCTATATAATGAGGAAGATCATCATCGTAAATAATGGGGGTTTAGATGAAATATACCCTATTTGAGGTATTTCGGGGAGCAAAAAAGCGGGCTAACTTTATCAAAAAAATCAATTATGAAAACTAAAATAACCTTAAAGACAGTATTGTTGCTGCTATGGATCGGGATGATCAATACGGCAATGGGGCAATACACCGCAGGTGCAGGGTCATTTGATGGTGTATGGGCAGGCGTGTTAAAAAACAGTCAGGGAAGTAAATCCACTGTTTTATTAAAAATCAATGGGGGAAGTACGGTGAGGTATATGTACAATGAGGATACCGATAAATTTGAACCAAGCAGCTTTGAGAAGCAAGCATCGATGTTTCTTGGAAACAACTTTATCTTTACATGGATGAATAAGGGAGGTGTATGGTCGGAAACCCAAACGCATATGATTTCTTACCTCAAGCCAAAAAGTTTGTATTGCAGGTTAATTCGCCAAGTTACAAATGCACAAGAGGATGAAGATAATCCAGGCTTAAACAACGAATGGTCAACAACATTTGAAGGTTTATTGGAACATTTCAGCAGTATGGCCGAATTTGAGCGAGCCATGGCAAATTAACATAAAGAAGCGCGCCAACAAAATGGAGATCATGTTGGCGCGCTTCTTTATGTTAATATATCCCTATTTTCGGAACACCCAATATTTTTGAAGGGTAAAATTAAATCCGAGGGAGACTACAATTTCGAGGATAAGTTTGGATAGCAGGAAATGCCAATGCCAAATATCGACTAGCAAGTGAATTCCCAATGATTTTAAAGTTATGCTTCCAGCCACCACAAGAATAAACTTCCAGAGTTGACTTGCTAGAGGTACCGCCGTATTATTAAAAGACCAATAACGGTTTATGGTAAAATTAACAATGGCACCTAGACTACCACTGACCACATTGGAAAACGGAGCTGTAAAAAGCAGAATTTTATAACAGAAAGTATAGATTCCAAAATCTGCCAGTCCACCTAAAAAGGCAGAGAATTGCGCTTTAAAAAATTCTTTCCATTTAAAGGACATTACTTATGCTTGTTGTTGATTGGATTCCTTCTGTAATTTAGCTGCTTTCTCTTCCTTATCTTTTAAATCGCCAACTGCCAACAATTTTTTGGTATCGCCAATATTAATAAAGAACAGGGCTATACAGATTAATAATACGCTGTAGTTGATGGAACCAGGAACGATAACCTCCAGGATAAGCACCAAACAGATGATTACGCGGATTTCCGTAGGGCCCAATAATCCAGCATCGATGGTGTATTGATCGGTAATACGGTATCTCAATTGGGAAATAATCATTGCCCAACCGTACAAGGATACGAGGGTAAAGCCGAGGTATTTAAAATCGCCAGTGGTATAGAAAACATACCCGAGACCGATAAAAACGGTAGACACCCAGTCCATTACAATATCTAGGGCGAAGCCATACCATTTTCTGGATTTATTACGATAATAGGCAATACGTCCATCCAAAGAATCACCAAACCATTGAATAAAGAAGCCCAATACAGCCAGCAACAAGAAATAGATGCTGACATACTCGGCAAGCAAGAAACTTGCTAGGATCATCAAAGATCCAAAGAAACCGATCCCTGTCAATCCATCAGAAGTTATCCATTCTGGGATACGAGGAACTAAGTAAGAAATAAATTTCTGCTCCGGATTACTTAATATGTTTGTTCGCTTTCTGTCTTGAAAAAGCTTTTTATTTATTTTTTGTTCACTCATGATCTTGAAAAAATATTATAGCCATTTATTTTCCTTGTACCAAAGGAGGCTTTCCTTGAGGCCATCCTCAAGCAGGTATTTCGGGTCGAAACCCAATTGGGTTTGGGCATGTGTGATATCCACTCCCCAGTTTTCGGCAGTCAATTCACCGAGACGCTCGGGATAAATGACAGGAGTTTTGGGCGAGTTTCTATATAGAAACTGTGATATTTGTGCAATTCCTTTTACTAAACCTAGGGGAACATGCATTCTCCATAGTTTCTTTTGGAATATATCCTTATATATTTCGGCCATGGCATATCTGGAATAGACTTGGCCATCGCTGATATTATAAAATTGCATTCCTTCTTGCGGAGTCATCACCCCTTTCAGAAGAACATCCACTAAATCTTTCACATAGATAAAGCTTAGTTTTTGCGGATTGGTACCAATATAAGGGTCCAAACCTCTGCGCATGGTATCGAAAAGAATAAAGATATCCTTTTCACGAGGGCCATACACTGCTGTGGGGCGGAAAATAGAAATTCGTTCATCGGTGAAGTTGTCCTGAATCATTAATTCAGACTCTTTTTTACTTCGGCCATAAACGGTAAGCGGATGATATGGAAAAGATTCGTCAATTAAACCTTCATTCGCATAAGGAATAGGTCCAATTGCCGCCAAGCTACTGACATAGACAATTCTTTCCAAAGGCATTTCTGCCTTCAATGCCGCTTGCAGTAAAGCTTCGGTATATCCAACATTGACACTCTTCATTAATTCCTCACTTTTTGTTTTGGTCATCGCGGCTGCATGAATGATGTAGCTGTATTTCTCTTGATCAAAAAGTTTTAGGAGGTCTTCGGTATTCCCTAGATTTGGGTACACGAATTTATCGACAAAGGGCTCTATATCAGTTGTCTTACTGGAATTACGAACGGCAGCATGGACTTCCAGTCCTAGTAATTGAGCAGCTTCAGTCAGGTGAGAACCTACAAATCCGCTAGCACCCGTAATGAAGATTTTCTTTTTCATACTGCTTTTTCGTACAGACGATATCTTTTGTAAAAATCAGCGTTGATTTGTTCAATAGCGTGATTCATCATGTAATTATGATCTAACATCCAAGAGCATTCAGCCTCGACAATACCCGAAGGGAGAGCTTCTTTAATGATACGACCATAAAGGCAAGCTTCAATACCCAGCTTTCGGTAATTCTCCAAAACCCCTAACATTAATACACGAAGGGATTTGATTTTCTTTTTACCGAAGAGTAATTTGAAAATACCTGTAGGGAATAATCTTCCCTTTTTAATATTGATTTGTATTTCATTGACATTTGGAATCCCCAGGGCAAAACCAATAACCTCATCTCCTTTTACAGCAAGAACGCAGTATTTAGGGTCGACGATCATTTTCAAGTCCTTTGCCGTATGGTTGAATTCATCATCCGTCATCGGGACAAAACCGAGGTTTTTATCCCAAGCTTTATTATAAACCTTTTTAATTCTTTCTGCCTCGTTTTTAAAATCCTTAAGATTAATATGGCGCAATTTGATACCAGAACGTTCTAAGCGAGCTTCAAGTTTATCAAGCAGAAGCACAGAACGGTGATTGGCATTTGCTTTATTGACCAAATAAGCGCGAAGGTCTACTTTTTTAGCATATCCAGCATTGGTCAAGAGGTCCAAATAATAAGGGGAATTATAAGGCATCATAGCCATTGGTGGACGGTCGAAGCCTTCGACCAATAGTCCAACGGTATCATTTGTTGTCAAGTTGATGGGACCAACAATTAAGTTAGCACCTTTATCTTTTACCCAATCTTCAGCGGTTTTGAACAGCGTATCAGCAACTTCTTGATCATTAATGGAATCAAAGAAGCCGAATTGACCTTCATTGACATTGTTGAAGGCATTATGATTTCTGTTATAAATCGCAGCGATTCGCCCCACGATTTCTCCATTCCTGTAAGCCAAGAAAGGCTGTGCAATGGAATGCTTGTAGAAAGGGTGTTTTTTCGGACTTAATAAATCCTCTTGTCCCAGGAATAGTTCTGGGACATAATTCGGATCGTTCGCATATAAGTAATGAGGAAAGTCAATGAATGCAGCGAGCTGCTTTTTCGTCTCTACTGGAACAATCGTTATCACGTTTAATAAAATTTAGTTGAAGAATTAACTAATAAAACTTTCTACCTCAAGCGATTTGAATACTTTGGCCATTTTTTCGACTGCTTCATCGATTTGGTCAAAAGTATGGGTCGCCATTAGGGAGATGCGGATTAGTGATTCCTCGGTAGGGACTGCAGGAGCCACTACAGGGTTCACAAACACACCGTCATCTTGCAACATTTTGGTCACGATATATGTTTTTTCGTTATTACGAACAAACACCGGTAGAATCGGGCTTTCCGTTGCACCTAAGTCGAATCCACTATCTAACAATAATTTCTTCGCATAGTTTGTATTTGCCCACAGTTTTTCAATGTGTTCTGGTTCAGTTTGGATAATTTCCAAAGCTTTTAAGGTAGAAGCTACTGAAGCTGGGGTCATAGAGGCACTGAACATTAAAGAGCGTGCTCTGTGTTTTAAGAATTCAATGGTGTCTTTATCGGCAGCCACGAAACCACCTAGGGAAGCTAGGGATTTGGAGAAAGTTCCCATAATCAGATCAACCTGATCAGTTAATCCGAAATGGCTAGCTGTTCCTGCGCCTTTTTCACCGATAACACCTAAACTGTGTGCATCATCACACAATATTGCTGCATCAAATTCGTTAGCTACTTGAACAAGTTCAGGTAATTTAACAATGTCCCCTTCCATAGAGAAAATACCATCAGTAGCGATTAGTTTGAAGCTTTCTTCAGGAAGGCGCGCCATTTTATCGCGTAGATCGTCTATGTTATTGTGGGCATATTTGATGACTTTGGAGAAAGACAATCGGCTACCATCGATGATGGAAGCGTGGTCGCGTTCGTCCAAAAGGATGTAATCATGTCTACCAGTAAGGCAAGATAACGGACCAAGGTTAGACTGGAATCCGGTTGAGAAAAGGATAGCTGCTTCTTTACCAACGTAATCAGCAAGTTTTTCCTCTAGTTCAACGTGAATATCTAAGGTTCCATTAAGGAATCTTGAACCGGCACATCCCGTCCCGTACTTTTCAAGCGCATCCTGAGAGGCCTTAATAATACGAGGGTCGGTGGTTAATCCTAAATAGGAGTTAGAACCAAACATCAAAACACGCTTACCGTCGATTTTCACTTCGGTATCTTGCTTGGATTGAATCGGCCTAAAAAAGGCATATAAGTTTTTAGATTTAATATCTCCTAACTCGCCATCTAAAAACCGCGCAGTTCTTTCATTTAATTTTCCCTTGCTCATTCGACAGGTATCTATAATCTCAACAATATTTACTTTTTGAACTTTTAACAAAAATCGTCAAAAATCCTACAAAGGTACAAAACTACTTCCATTCACGTCAATAAATAACGTAATAATTACCTTTATTTACAAAAAATCGATGCAAACATACAAAACTTAAAGTTCAAATTGTTTGTGCTTTGACATATAAATATCATAAAATTAAATTAATATTAACATAAAGTTTACGATAAAAACAGATATGATTTTGCTAAAAATCAGGAATTAGTACCTTTGTGGATTCAAAAGGGAATAAAACATGGCGATTTCATCATCGGTTAATATCAAAAATAAACGTGCAAGCTTTGAATACCAACTACTGGATAAGTACGTTGCGGGATTAGGGTTATTGGGTACCGAGATCAAATCTATCCGGGAAGGGAAGGCGAATATCAACGATAGTTTCTGTGCTTTTTTTGAGGACGGTCTTTACATTCGTAACATGCACATTGCGGAATATTCCTATGGTTCCTTTTATAACCACGAAGCGAAGCGCGATCGAAAACTGCTATTAACGAAGCGAGAGTTAAAGAAATTAAAGGAAAAAGGCGAAGAGAAAGGCTTTACGATTGTTCCTTTACGCATTTTCATTAATGAGCGAGGCTATGCAAAAGTAGAAATTGCTTTGGCGCAAGGTAAAAAAGACTTTGATAAGCGTGACAGTATTAAGGAGCGCGACTCCAAGCGTGAGATGGATCGGGCTATGAAGCGTTAAATTGAACATCTTTTTGATATAGACCAGGTGTAATGCCTGTTCTATTTCGAAACAACCGCACAAAATAATTCACATCATTAAATCCACAGGCATAGCATACCTCTTTCACAGAAAGATTAGTTCTTAGCAATTCCTTTGCTTTTTCTAATCGTTCTTGAATCACCAATTCCATTGGACTGATTCCATATTCCTCTTTAAATAATCGGAATAAGCTTGCCTTACTCATGTCCATTCGCTGACAAAGCACCTCAACAGTTAGTTTTTCCGATAAATGATCTTTAATATATTTTTTAATTGGGCCCATTGGACCAATTAAGTTATCTGATTCAGGCTCTTTCAGTCTTTCGAACTGCTGATGTTGAATGATACGTATGAGCAATTCTTTGAAAAGCAGGTCAGAAAGCGCATCCTTAAAAGGATCGGTACTGATCATGGCAGCAAAGAGTTTATTGGTGATGGTTGCTAATTCGGAGGTGTTTGAGATATGGAATTTATCCCAACTAAAATCCCAACTTAATTTATGTTCTGTTTTAGGATAATTATCGTTCAGGAAATTTAAGCTTTCATTGATCTTTTCGGAGGAAATAACGAGGGCAGTACATTGTGTAGGGTCTTTCATTCGAGCCTCCGGGAAATCTATTTCCATGGGTTTAGAAGCAGGTAGAATTAAAGTTTCACCGGGCATATAGTCAAAAGCAGGCACATCTTCCAAATGCATAATCTTTTTCCCTTTCAGCATATTGATAATGACGATATCATCAAACTGTAAAGGCACCATATTGCTTACCTCATAGGTTTCAAACACATTTAGTTCAAAATTATTGAGGGTATAAGCTTTACGATTTTCAACGAGGGTAGATAACTCCTTTCCAGCCGCATAAGGTAACTCGCGGATCAAATTTACTTTCTCCATATGCTTTTAATTTATAATCGGTGGCTTACCAAATATATGAAAAAGGCTGATTAAAAATAAATTCCTTGTGTGAAAATATTGTGCTACACAAAGATACAATAGTGCTATATCTTCAACTTGTGCTTAATTAAATTTGAATAATAACGAATTCATAAATTCTAACGATCAAATTTTACAGACTATGAGTACAATTGCGAGACCATCGTTCAACGAACGATATGACAACTATATTAACGGTGCATTTGTGGCACCAAGCAAGGGAAACTATTTTGATAACATCTCACCTATTGACGGGAAAGTATTTACGAAGGTTGCACATTCGACCAAAGAGGACATTGATTTAGCGGTAGAAGCAGCGGCGAAAGCTTTTGAAACCTGGAGTAAGACTTCGGCGACTGAGCGCAGCAATATTTTATTTCGAATTGCGGACCGCATTGAGGAGAATTTGGAGAAGATTGCAGCCGTAGAGACTATCGACAATGGTAAAGCAGTTCGAGAAACCTTAAATGCGGATATTCCATTAGCGATTGACCATTTCCGTTATTTTGCGGGCGTGATTCGAGCAGAGGAAGGCTCTTTATCGGAGCTGGATAGTAATACAGTATCCTTGATTGTCAATGAGCCAATTGGTGTAGTTGCACAGATTATCCCTTGGAATTTCCCGATTTTAATGGCTGTTTGGAAATTAGCCCCTGCCCTAGCTGCAGGTTGTACGGTAGTTTTAAAACCAGCGGAGAGTACCCCTACATCTATTATGGTTCTTATGGAACTTATTGGTGACCTGATTCCGGCAGGTGTGATCAATGTGGTGAATGGATTTGGATCGGAATTAGGTCGCCATTTGGTAACCCATCCTAAAGTTTCCAAGGCAGCCTTTACTGGATCGACCGCAACAGGAAGAATGGTGATGCAATATGCAACGGAAAATATTATTCCAGTTACTTTAGAGTTGGGCGGTAAATCACCAAATGTATTCTTCAGCTCTGTCATGGATGCCGATGATTCTTTCTTGGACAAGGCAGTCGAAGGTGCGGTATTGTTTGCTTTAAATCAAGGTGAGATCTGTACCTGTCCATCCCGTTTGCTGATACAAGAGGATATTTATGAAAAATTTATTGAGCGTGTAATAGACCGTGTCAATAAAATAAAAGTAGGTGATCCATTAGACCCAACGGTTATGATGGGCGCTCAAGCCTCAAAAATTCAGAAAGATAAGATCATGTCTTATATCAAACTGGGTAAAGAAGAAGGTGCCGAAGTATTAACTGGAGGAGATGAGAATGTTGTAGGTTCAGGATTAGAGGAAGGATACTACATTAAACCAACTCTATTTAAAGGCCATAACAAGATGCGTATCTTTCAGGAGGAGATCTTTGGCCCTGTACTAGCCGTTACCACGTTTAAGGATGAGGCGGAAGCTATTGCTATAGCCAATGACACCATGTATGGTTTAGGAGCAGGTGTGTGGACACGTGATGCACATCAGTTATATCAAGTACCTCGAGCTATACAAGCCGGTCGTGTATGGGTAAATCAGTACCATAGCTACCCAGCTGGAGCACCATTTGGTGGTTTCAAGCAATCGGGTATCGGACGTGAAAACCACAAAATGATGTTGGCTCATTACCGTCAGGCAAAGAATTTGCTTATTTCCTATAGCAAAGAAAAATTAGGGTTCTTCTAGGGAACACTATATAATAGAACATTGGGGCATATTTCGGTGTGCCCCATATAAAAACAAAACAGCTATGGTTTCAAGAATTGATGTTACAGATGCTGCCCGAGAACTAATTAAAGAATTGGTGGAAAAACATGGGGACTTGATGTTCTATCAAGCAGGTGGGTGCTGTGAGGGAACTCAACCCCAATGTTTTGAGAAGGGCGGATTTTATCCAAGGATGAATGATGCCATGATCGGATTGGTGGAAGGATTTGAATTTTGGGTTGACCGGGATTTATTCGAGTATTGGCAGTACTCCCACTTTACGCTTGACGTGTTGGATGGCTTTGGCCCAGGAGGATTTTCATTAGAGACTCCATTAGGCAAAACCTTTAAGATTCATTATCGATTATTTACAGACGAAGAACGACAGGATCTAAGTCCAGTCATTCGGAACGAATAAAAAGCTGTTTACTTACGGAGATAGCAATTTTATCTTTTTACCAAATAAGCTTCATTTTAAAAATAAAGCAAATAAAACCAGTCTTTCCCATAGGCTGGTTTTTTTATTTAAATCTATTTAAAGAACAGCATCAACAGGTATATTATCACTGGTCACGGATCTATCAGTATCTTTTGATGTTCGGGTAAATATTGTCGAAATAACCTTAAATTTATAACATCAGTATATTTAAGCGCCAACCATTTATATAGTCAAAGCGTTTGTAGATAAAGAAATAAAAAATCCATTATGTTATTTGAACCACTTCCCTTAAAGAACTTCGTTATTCCAAACCGCATGGTGGTTTCACCTATGTGTCAATATACGGCAGTGCATGGCTATGCGAACAGTTGGCATTTGGCCCATTTGGGACAATTTGCGATAGGACGTGCAGGGGCTGTGATCCAAGAAGCTACAGCCGTGCGACCAGAGGGCAGAATAAGCTATGGCGATATGGGGTTATGGGAAGATGGACAAATAGAGCCCTTAAGAGCAATCACTGCCTTTATTAAGAGTCAGGGTTCCATTCCGGGGATCCAATTAGCACATGCTGGTCGAAAGGCAAGTACGGATAAACCATGGATTAGTAAAAAACAGTTTAAACCGAATGAGGAGCATGGTTGGCAGACAGTCGCTCCTTCTCCTATTCCTTACTATCCAGATGAACATGCACCGAAGGAATTAACGATTGCTGAGATCAAAGATTTGGTTCAAGCTTTTCAGGATGCGGCGCGACGAGCCGTAATAGCAGGTTTTCAAATTATTGAGTTGCATGCGGCTCATGGTTACCTCATTCATCAATTTCTATCGCCATTATGCAATTTCCGAACGGACGATTATGGAGGTTCCTTTGATAATCGAATTCGGTTTTTAGAAGAAATTGTTAGTTCGGTAAAAGCCGTTTTAGGGGATACACATTCTTTGTGGGTTCGTATTTCGGCGACTGATTGGGCAGCTGGAGGATGGGATGAAAACCAAAGTATTGAGCTCGTAAAAAGGTTACAAAGCTTAGGTGTAGAAGTGATGGACATTTCCTCTGGGGGAGCTGTTCGGGAACAGCGAATAGATGTAGGTCCGGGGTATCAAGTACCATTTGCTTCAGCTATAAAAAAAGCCACGGGCATCTTAACAGGCGCAGTTGGGCTTATCACGAATGCAGGACAAGCGCAGGAGATCTTGGAACAAGGCGCTGCAGACTTTGTCCTTATTGGACGGAGTTTCTTAAGGAATCCACATCTGGTCTTGCAATGGGCCAAAGATTTGGATGTACCCATTGCATGGCCAGTTCAATATGAAAGAGCAAAAGCTCAATAGGAAAAAATCAAAGTATTAATTTACATCCAAACCTTCCAATACTGGAATAGGTTTCTTGTCGTCGTCCAATGCTACAAAGGTAAATCTACCTTGAATAGCCATTTCACGACCATCTTTATACATGCTTTCTAGGAATATTTCTACGAATATTTTTAAGCTAGTACGTCCTACACTTTCCACTCGAGCGACAGCTTCAACAATACTTCCTGATGGAATTGCCTTATGGAAGTCGATTTTGTCGGTTGATACAGTTACTAATTGTTTTCTACAGAAGCGAGTACCACACATAAAGGAAACCTCATCCATCATCGCCATGGCTTTGCCGCCAAATAGGGTGTCGTGGTGATTGGTGAGGAAAGGAAACACGGTCATGGTAATACGAGTTTCGCTTTGATCGATGCGTTCTTGAATAGTCATTGTTGTAATAAAGGCGCAAAGTTAAGCATCTTTTTCGCTTTCAACGACTACCCCAATGCCCTTTAAGAGCATTGACGCATTAAAAATGGTACATGCTCCATCCTTTAGTTTATAATCAAAAAGCATTTCTGAAGCGCGGACTTGAATATCAAAATGGTAATTTCTAATGACTTGTGGATATTGTTGCGCCAAATCAGCTAACTGCAAATCATGAGTTGCTAACATCCCACGACCATCTAAACCAATTAATTTTTTTATGATTGCTTTAGACCCTAAGTATTTGTCTACTGAATTTGTTCCTCTTAGCATTTCATCAATCAAGAAAAAAGTATCTTTTTGATTGCTTACTTGATCCAGAATAAACTTCATACGGTCCAATTCGGCTTTAAATGTCGATGTACTTTCATTTAGGGAATCTTTAATACGCATATAGCTTACCAAGCTGTAGATAGGAAGCCTTAGGAATTTTGCACAGACCACAGCGCCCGTATAAGCCAGAACAGCATTTATTCCAATAGTTCTGAGGAAGGTACTTTTACCAGCCATATTGGAACCTGTAATTAGAGCAATCTGGTGATCGGTAGCATTGTAATCATTGGCTACTGAACGATCCTTTTTAATCAATGGATGCTCAATTGCCTCTGTTACGATTTTATCTGTAGCGTAGTTGTCCAGAATAACAGGAGTAGCCCACTCAGGATTGTTATAGCTAAGAACACTTAAGGAAATTAAACATTCATAGACAGAAACGGCCTCAAATCCATTAAGGATAGAATCTTCATATTGATCTTTCCATTTCGCAATGGCCATGACTTGTTTGAAATCCCATAGAAATAGCATATTCAAGATGGCTCCAACCAGCATATTATTACGAGCATCCAACTTGTCAATAAGCTTGCCTAGTTCAGCAATAATGCTGGAGAGCTTTTTATCTTGCTTTTCGACTTTAATCTGTTGTTGGATATTCTTGGACAGTGTGGCTTGGAAGGTTTTATCCTCAATGAGTTTAATACCATCTGCAAATCCTAATAAGGAAGCACCTACTTTATCGATTTTATTGGAGAATTGAGAGATTCTACCCGCCATAGCGATGGTCCACAACAAATGCGCAATAGCAAGGAAAATCAAGTAGGAACCGATATTGTGTACAAAAATGGAGAATAGGATTCCGGCTAAGAAGATAAAAGGTACGATGCTTACATAGGCTTTCAAGGCGGCATTACCAAACTTGAAACTCTGATCGTGAAAATAACTTGCTATGTAGGAACTCAGGTTAATTTTAGACCCCAGGTTAAAGAGCATTTTTGTTTGAAATGCTTGCAAATGTTCTGGATCTTCTTTTAGTTCTTGAATAGCTTCTTGTCTTTCCAAGATATCTTTTTTGCTGGCAGGAGATGCAAACCAATTCTTCAGTTGTAGCACAGCGTCTTTACTGGAGCAACGGTTTACTAAAGCAAATAAGGAGTTGCTGCCAAAAATATCTAAATCGGAAACATAAGGATGTTTCCCATCATCAAACTCTGCCCCATCGGCATACATATTCGCATTACCTTCTTTGATGGCTATTTCGTTCTCATTTACTTTCAGGTAGATCCTGGCTTCTTGCAATTGTCTTTCTACTCTACTTTGGCGAAAAACCAAATACACGAATAGGAGCATAATCAACATAATGGTTCCGAGAACCACAAAAACATTATTGATTTTAAACAATTGAAAAATTACGATTCCACCAATTAGAATAATGGCAAGACGAAGTAAAGAATTACGATTAATGGTTTTTTCCAGTTTTTGGATATTTTCTTTAGCCTTTTTTACATTGGCTTGGTAAAATGCAGTACTCATGTCGCTAAAATAAATAAAAAAGCCCGGTGATGCCGAGCTATTTTTGTGGTATATGAAAATGATGTTTCGTTATTTTTTAACCTTAGAAACTTTGAAAGGTTTTTTCACTGCTTTCCAAGCGGCTTCTTTTGCAATTTTCGCTTGTTCATCAGTTAGTTTCTCTGGTTTATAGGGGTTCTTTCTAGGATCTGCATTAAACAGTTTGGCATACCACACACAAGCAGCTGTGAAACGGCCATAATCTAAGTTCAGGTGATAGCCGTCACGTGTCATATGGTCGCCAATGGAACTGGTTCTAGCATTTTGAACAGCTGTACCTGAAGGTACCACAAATTCAAAGTCACCAGATTTATCAATATGTTTGGTGACATTCATGATGCTATCATACATGGTTTGTTGGTTTTGACCATAGATTTTAAAGCCTTCATGTTTTGAATCTTGCTGGTAAGCCCAAGTTTGGTGGTAAACCATTTTAGAATCTGGGTTCATATGCGCGAAGACATAGGTCCATAAATCTGTCAGGGAAGCCATCACCACATTATATTGACCGGAAAAGGAGCTTGCCTGTTGTAAGCTGATATAATCCCAATTATCATCAGCTAAGGCTTTTTCAATGCTTACCTTTGGTGTTGTAGTTTTGACGCCATCCTCACCTACTTTTCTATAGGAATACGCATCAACATTGTTATGAGCATTCTTTAAATGTAATTCCAAGGGCGCCCCACCGATATATAAATTACCGATGACCATTTTCTTACCATCTGCTTTTGCTAGGTCATATAAATAATTTTCAATAGCATCTTCTGAGAAGCTATTACCTATTGCCAATACTTTGGTTACATCATCATCCTTAGGAGATGCTTGCTGTGCAAAGATCAATTGGAAATTCAAGGTTATAAAGAAAAAAAGAAGGCTGATCTGTTTCATTTTTCGAATATTTTTTAATCTGTGATTATTTACATGGCTATTCTTCCAAATAAGAAGAAAGTAGAGTTATAGGCATGTTGTATTATCAGACTAAAAGTACGAAAAATTAAGTTAATATAGTTTAAAAAGGAATAATGGGTAAAGGCTAAAATTCGGTTCTGATAGTTAAATAATGGGACATTTGAAAGCGTTAAGGCGAATAAAAATGCAAGGATATTGAGACAGAATGAATTGCAAATTAGGCATACATATATGGCAAAATAAGGGTATTTTTGGAAGGTATGGCGTATAAATTCATTGATAATTATCGGGAACAAGGAGCGAGAAAGCAGTTGGTTCGACACCTGGAGAAGCGTGGTATAGAGGACAAGCGGGTGTTGGCAGCGATAGGGAAAGTGCCAAGGCATTTCTTTTTCGATGAGACTTTTTGGAATCAAGCTTATCGTGACATTGCTTTTCCGATTGGTGATGGACAAACCATTTCACAACCCTATACAGTAGCTTATCAAAGTCAATTACTCCATATTAACAAGGGAGATAAGGTATTGGAAATAGGCACAGGTTCAGGTTATCAGACCTGCATCTTATTGGAATTGGGTGCAGAAGTTTTCACCATCGAAAGACAAGAGAATTTATACCAGCGTACTATTCAAGTCTTACCATACATGGGCTATAAGCCGCATTTCTATCTAGGTGATGGTTCAATGGGGATTCCCAAACATGCTCCATATGATCGAATCATCGTGACTGCTGGTGCACCCTTTGTACCGGAAAAAATGCTCAAACAATTAAAGCTAGGCGGATTAATGGTTATTCCAGTCGGCGATGAAAAATTCCAAAAGATGGTGACCATTTTACGCGTAGGTGAAAATGATTTCGAGCGGATAGAATTGGATACTTTTCGATTTGTTCCTTTAGTAGGCGACCAAGCCTGGTAATATTCCAGGGGAACTAGGTTTAGAAGAAAATTGTATTAGTTATTGTTTATTAAGTTTTTGTGAACTTATTGGCTCATATTGCTTATCCCTAAAGAATTAAGGATATTTGAGTAGGGTTCAGATATTCAGTCCGATCAAATACATAATTAAACAAAATGAGCATAATTCGTAAGAACCTGGTTGAACATTATACTTGGGGGGATCAATGTGATGGATGGCATTTACTCAAAAGCATGGGTTTAAGTGTGATTGAGGAGCGAATGCCCGCCAAGACAGCCGAACGACTTCACTATCATGAAAAATCGGAACAATTTTTCTATATCCTAAAAGGTGAAGCCATATTCGAGAAAGAAGGCAAGCACTATGAGGTGAAAGCCAAGCAGGGATTCCATGTAAAACCTTTGGAAAAACACCGAATCAGTAATCTTTCCAATGAAGACTTGGAATTTATAGTGATTTCTCAGCCCATGGCACATGGGGACAGAATAGATTTATAATATTATTTCTAAATTTTACCAAGTCTTTAATAAGGGTCGACATCAATTTGAATCTTCACGCCTTTATTCTTCTTATCGAGATCGAAATGTAAGATAGATTGCTTAATGAGATCTTTGACTTTACTGATAGAAATATTTTTCCTTTCAATTTTAAGGGTAATGGTCTGGATGAAATTATTTCTTACACGGGAAATCAATGGTGGTTCAGGCCCCAAAACTCGAGCACCTAACTGTTGACGAAGTAAGCTTGCTAATCGATTTGCTGCATCATTTACCAAATCCTGATCCGTATGTTTTATATCTAACTTTATTAAACGATAGAATGGCGGGTATTGGTAGTTCTTTCTCTCCGTGACTTCCGTAATAAACATCCCATTATAATCGTGTTCTTTGACTTGCTCTAAGATACGGTGATTAGGGGTGTATGTTTGGACAATTACAGTTCCAGGATTTTGTCTTCTACCAGCACGTCCCGCAACTTGGGAAAATAAAGAAAAGGCACGTTCATATGCTCTAAAGTCAGGGAAATTAATCATACCATCTGCATTGATAATACCAATGAGGGTGACATTTCCGAAATCTAAGCCTTTGGTAACCATTTGGGTTCCAATGAGGACATCAAATTCCTGGTTATCAAAAGCAGCAATTACACGGTCGAAACCATGTTTTCCTTTTGTGGAATCCAGATCCAGTCGACCGATACGAAGATCAGGTAGTTGAATTTCCAGTTCCTCTTCTACCCTTTCTGTTCCAAAACCTTTACTTTGGAGATTTGGCATACCGCAACCAGGACATGTTTGAGGCATCTCTTCGGAAAATCCACAATAATGGCAATGTAAGAGGTTACTGGTTTTATGATACGTCATACTCACATCGCAATTGACACATTTCGCCACATAGCCGCAAGTACCACATTGCAGAAAAGGTGTATGTCCTCTTCTGTTTTGGAAAAGGATAACTTGTTCCTTATTCTTAATTGTTGTTGCAATAGCTTGAAGGAGTTCAGCAGAAAAGTAGGAGAACATTTCTTCCTTGCGGGCCGCCTCTACGATATCAATAATTTTTATTTCGGGTAGTTTTGCATCACCATAACGTTCCAAGAGTTCCACCAAGCCGTATTTACCGGCCTTAGCATTATAATAACTCTCTACAGAAGGAGTAGCAGAACCTAATAATACTTTCGCATGATGTTGATGTCCAAGATAAATGGCTGTATCACGGGCATGATATCTTGGAGCTGGATCATATTGCTTGTAAGAATTTTCATGTTCTTCATCTACTATGATTAATCCAAGATCGAAGAAAGGCAAGAATACAGAGGATCGAGCACCAATAACGACTTGGAACTCTCCCTTTCTGACACGATGCCACACTTCAGCACGCTCATTATCATTGAATCGGGAGTGATATACGCCCAATTTATCTCCGAAGTGTAGTTTTAGACGTTCTGTAATTTGCGCTGTTAAGGCAATTTCTGGTAATAGGTATAAAGCAGACTTTCCTTGAGCTAATGCTTCCTCAATTAGTCGAATATACAATTGGGTCTTCCCAGAAGCAGTTACTCCATGAAAGAGCACAACATCTTTTTGTTCAAATTCTGCTTTAATCTGGTCGTATGCAGTTTGCTGAGCAGGGCTGAATTTAAAATCTGGTGATAATAATACATCGGTTCCTTCGAATCGGTTTACGACTTTCTCCTTGACATCAAATACCCCTTTATCTATTAAAGCCGTGATAGCTGCTGTACCACAACCAGATGCTTCCATCACATCTTGCCGACTGATATCAGATTTGCTTTTCTGCAATTGCATAAATGCCAATACTGCATCTTGTTGCTTAGGCGCACGGTTTAGGGAGTCCAATAAATCTCGTTTACCATCCGGATCATTGAACATGGATGCCAATCGAAGAAATGCTTTGGTTTTCGGCTTATAACGTTCTTTTATTTCTTCAGAAATCAAGATGTATCCTTTATCAAATAAACTTCTTAATAAGGGGAATACTGTTTTTTGGCCTAGTATTTTGATGACATCATTGACGGTTAATTCACCTGCAAGGTCTAATGCCTCAAGAATCATATACCCTTTATCAGTCACTAATGATCGATCAAGTGTAGGGTCATTGGCTGCCATTATTTTGGTTTCGGAAGCCATTTTCAGTGCAGCAGGTAATGCTGCTTGCATGACATCCCCCACAAAACACATGTAATATTCAGAAATCCAATTCCACATTTCCAATTGATTTGGAAATATGATGGGATCATCATCCACAATATCCAGGATATATTTAGCTTCATATTGCAGTGGGGCTTCCGTTCCAATACTGCTGATCAAGGCGGAGTAAATCTTGTTCTTACCAAATTGAACAATGACACGCTTACCTATTCCTATTTTAGCATTAAGCTCTAATGGTATACGGTAGGTGTAGTTCTTAGCAATAGCTAATGGTAAGATTACCTCGACAAAATAAGTGTTACGATCAGTGGGCAATAATTCTGCTTGAGACATATAACAAAAGTACGGAAATAAAGGGTAAGTTTTGAGACGACAGACAAAAGACAACAGACAACAGACGTAGCGGGCGACGGATAGATATGAGGTTAAGTCCTTTCCGGCCCAGAGTTGAGAGGAGAGCATGAGAACTGTGGGTAGGATTTAGTAGAAAGAGCTTTTGGTGGATTACCAAATTCGTTATTTCCAACACAGAGCGAAGCGAAGAGTCTCAGTTCTCCTCCCTATAAGTTGGGGTCATCTGAAGCTTGCCGAAGAAACCAAACGTCCTAATATCAGAATTGTATTAATGGACCTGTGGGAAGAATATTGTAATGCAGGCGATGCACGCATCGCCCCTACAAACAATCGTGATTTTTATCGTTCCTAACCACCCAAAACGTAGGGTCGAAGCATGCTTCGACCGCTTATATTTACAACATCTAAAAACCTCAAACGTTTGAAGTCTATTATCTGTTATCTTCAAAAAATCGGGCGGACATTCCGCTCGTTTTCGTTGGGGATTAATCCCCTTCCTCAAACTCGCTCAGTACCGCCCCTACCTACCGTGCTACCTATATAATGGGTTATTAGGCGATTAATAATACGCCACACGTAGGGGCAGCACTAAGCGCAGCGGAATGTCTGTCCGTTTTAAAATAGTATTGAGTAGTTAGTAGAAAGACCTATGGATTACCAAATTCTTAATGTGTTAGAAATCCTATCTAACAGCGAAGCGGTCTTAATACCATAAAACAAAACAGCTCCAAATCTTCAATTTGGAGCTGTTCTGTTTTTATACGGAGCTTTAGGCTCGATTTTTCATTGCTGCGATAAATAAAGCTATCCATCCAATTATGAAACAGACACCACCGAGTGGGGTAATTGGTCCAAGGAGGGAGAGATTTTCAATACCAAGGAGATTTCTGGTGCTTAACAGGTATAATGATCCGGAGAACAGAAGAATACCTAGGGTAAACATGATGTAGGATACTTTAATTGATTGGCTTTTTGCTCTTGAAAATGTTGAAAGGAACAATAAAGCTAGGGTATGATAAAATTGATATTGATTTGCTGTATGCCAAGTTTCCAACTGTTTATCGGAAATCTTACCTTCCAATCCATGTGCACCAAAAGCACCTAGAATGACGGCTAACAATCCGAAAAACGAGGCTGTTAGAATAATTTGTTTGTTCATTTTTGCCTTTAAAATAAGAATAGTTTATTTTTCGATTATAAATGTATAAAATAACTTCTTAAAAAGCACTCCTATTTTTGCAAATTTGTATATATTGAGTTTTAAACTTTTAATCGAAAAGTTTTTCTAACATGAGAAATACAATAATTGTTTCCATCCTGCTATTAGTGGCGGTAATTGTGGCTTCGGTCTATTATTTTAGTGGATTGGATCAAGAAAAGAAAGAATCTGTCAAGCCTATAGCGTTTTTGCCGAAGGATACCTATCTGATCGCTTCCTTCGTGAATGATGAAACTACAGATAATATATTTAAGGATTTCGAAATATTCGAAGCGATGCTTGGTCATCAGGAAATCCATCAATTACGCAACCTGAAACAACAACTTCTAAGGAATAAAAACCTGAACAGCTATTTAGTTGGTTCGGATATTTTTATATCCTTACATCCCGGAAAGGAAGAAACACAATTGCTTTTCAGCATTCCATTAATGGAAAAGGTGAAAAATGAAGAGCTGGATCAGGTTCTAACCAGTCTTTCCTCTACCTTACAAGTACAGAAAACAGATACTGCTGGTACTGCCTTATATTCGTTTAAGGCCTTGAAAACTGATTCTGCTAATACAGAAACTAAGGATTCTATCTTTTATGTTGCTTATCAGGCTAATATATTCTTTGGTAGTTATTCCAAAAGTTTAATGTTCCAAGTATTGGATAAGAAGCAGCCTAAACTAGAAGAAAAACAGATCAGTTATTTTAACGACCATTCTAATCGAAACTCTCCATTTACGGTTTACTTACCACAGCAGAACTTAAATGGCATGGTTTCCAACTATAAGAAAAACAAAGCTGGTGATTTCTTAAAACAGTTTATCAATCTTAAGGGACAAACAGTTTGGAATATCAATTATAAGCAAGATGCTTTGATGCTTTCGGGAGAAAGCGAACTGGAGGATGCAGATAGTGA
The DNA here is from genome assembly GCF_051951495.1 of Sphingobacterium lactis. Classification (GTDB taxonomy): domain Bacteria; phylum Bacteroidota; class Bacteroidia; order Sphingobacteriales; family Sphingobacteriaceae; genus Sphingobacterium; species Sphingobacterium lactis_A. Next base: position 19,933 of record NZ_JBNHAS010000005.1, read on the forward strand.
GTATCTCTCCATTTTTGCTAAGCAGCATAAGACCGTTCAACGCTTGTACAATTATTTTCCGTCAAGCAGTATGATGTTTGTGGAATATTCCTTTTCAGATAAGGCCTCCTGGGCAAGTGATTTGAAAACATGGCATGCAAAACAAGATGGTGCAAAGCAGTTAAGTGATCAGGAGCAAGTAATAAATAAAGAAAAGCCACAGTTGTTAACTGATATACAGGCTGCTTTAGGATCTGACTTTGCAGTTGTAGAACAGACAAATTCAGATTATTTAGGTTTTATTAGCATTCAAGACAGCAGCAGATTTGATTCTGTGTTAAATTCCATGGCAGAATCTGCAGGAGATAGCATTTATAGATTCCGTTATGCGCAGATTCCTTACCGTTTTTATGGTGAGGGTTTAAAAGCATTCTCTCGACCTTATTTTGTCCGTGTCAATGATCTAATCGTCCTAGCGAACCAACAGTCCACTATTCAGGAGTACATTAGAAAATGGAAAAGAAAGGATTTATTAATTGGAGGAATTGGCTTTAAAAACTATGAGCAAATACAAGGCAATGAAGCGAATGTTACTTTCTTCATCAACACCAAGAATGCAAGTAACTTTTTGATCAACTCACTGAACAATAGTTATAGCAGGAATTTCCGTAATAAGGATGAATATGGTTATCAGGAATTTTATTCCTGGTCATTACAATTAGCTGGTAATTCCGGAAATTTTCTTAGTCGTTTTTATGCCATCTACAAGAGTAAAAATCGCTTAGGTGTCAATGCGGATTGGACTTATAGTATGGAAAGCCGATTGATTAATGGTCCATATGTCTTTGAACATTCGGACACGGCACAATTTATTTTAGCCCAAGAGCAAGACCATACGGTACATGCTATACATCCTAGTGGAAATAAATTATGGTCAACTGTATTCTCTGGACGTATCGTTGGATCAGTAAAACAATTGCCTGACCGCAGTTTATTATTGGCTACTGACCGTAGACGTTTATATCGCTTCGATCCTCAAGGTAAGATGGTTCGAGGTTTTTCAACGGGTTTGTCTGCAGAACCTATTTATGAGCCAAGTTATATCGATTGGGGAAGTGAGCAACATATCATCGTTCCTGGAAAGAATAAGCTTATGGCATTTACCATGGAGGGAGGAAAAGTTGATGGTTGGGACGATGTAAATCTTGAAGGAGAAATCACAGGTCCGCTACAATTAGTAGATAATGAATTGGTGGTTGGCACTACCTATGGTCGAGTTTATTTCTTTGATCAGGGAGGTAATAAAACCAAGGAAATTGATATCCCCGGTGATGTAGTATTTGTGAGTCCAATAGCTGTTGTAAAACGAGAGACAGAGACTGTATTTTATGCTACAGACGACACTGGAAAAGTTTATGAAATTAAAAAAGATGGTTCCAGCAAAGTGATTTACGAAGGTAAATGGGAAAAGAATTATCATGCGGACTTTGTCAATTTAGCGGGCACTAGCAGTCCAGAGCTAATTATCTTGGATGGTTCTTACCTTCAAGTATTGGAATTAGGCAATACGGTGAAGCCTTTATTCGATTATACGTTTACCAAAAAGATAGAAAATAGTCCATATTATTTCCCTGCAGGTTCAGGTTTGAGTAAAATGGGGATAGCTCCTCAGGGTACCAACTTGATCTACTTGTTTACAGAGACTGGAGGTATAGTTGATGGATATCCAGTGGAGGCACAGCCATTATTTTATGACGGAAAAATCAATTACAATTCAGGAAATTTCTTGATTTGTACACGTAGAGACTTTAAACTTTATGCCTTTAGATATTAAGCATTTCATATTCAATCAGTTTAGCAGATAAATAAATGGAGAAATCATTGCTTTTGAGGCTTTAAAAAAGTTTTCATTGCCGATTTTTTTTCATTAGGTTTGCAATCACAAAAGACGTATGTTGACAGGAGAAGAATATTTAGTAGAACTATCCAGACCTAAAAAGATAATCATTACCACGCACCATAAACCTGATGGCGATGCCTTAGGTTCATCTTTGGGTCTATATTATTGGCTCAAGAAGAAAGGTCATGATGTACATGTGATATTATCGTCTGATTTTCCTACATTTTTAGATTGGATGCCGGGTCGTGAGGAATTGTTATTCTATACACAAGATCCAAGTTATTGTCAAGGATTGTTTGATACTGCAGACATCATCTTTTGTTTGGATTACAGTGCGCTTTCCAGAACCAACATTTTAGAACCTGTTATCAGAGATGCAAAGGCGCCTAAGTGGATGATTGATCACCACCTAGAGCCAGAAGATTTTGCACAAGTATGTTATTGGGACTCTAATGCTGCAGCGACAGCACAGTTGGTATTCAAATTTATTGCTGAGGTCTTTGAAGATAAAGCAGCGATTGACGAGAAGATAGCAACTTGTTTGTACACGGGTATCATGACAGATACTGGTTCTTTCCGATTTAAATCAACAACTTCTGAGGTTCACCACATCATTGCGGCATTATTAGAAGCTGGAGCACGAAACTGGGAAATCCATGAGCAGATATACAATAGCAGTACGGAAAATCGTTTAAAGTTTTTAGGTTACAGCTTATTAAATTGTTTAGAGGTTATTCCAGAGTATCATACGGCCTTATTCTCACTGAGTAAAGAGGATTTGGCGAAGTTTAATGTGACCACTGGCGATACAGAGGGCTTAGTAAATTATGCTTTATCGATAAAAGGTATTCGATTGGCAGGTTTATTTGTTGATAGAACTGAATTAATTAAATTATCTTTGCGTTCCATTGGAGATATTCCATGTAATGAGATCTGCAAGAAACACTTCAATGGTGGTGGGCATTTAAATGCTGCCGGCGGCAATTCTACAGAGGAATTGAGTGAAGTGGTCAACCGCTTTAAATCTATTCTTCCAGAATATAAAGCGTATTTAACATAGCATATTTTAAGCGTTATAAATAGAAAAATGAAAAAATCGATTTTAGTATTAACGGCATTAGCAAGTTTTGTATTTGCATCTTGCCAAAACTTTAAAAAAGGTGACGGTGGCCTTGAATATAAATTCATCAAGGACGCTGGAACAGACAAAGCTGTTGGAGGTGATATCTTAGCAATGGATATGATCGTTGAAACAGATCGCGACTCTTTATTAGCTAGTACTTATGATTTAGGTATGTCGCAAATTGCACCCGTAATTCCTGATTCTATGATGCAAGGTGGTTATGCTGGTGATAATAACTCTATTTTGAAAATGTTAGGAGAAGGCGATAGTGCCGTTTTCCGTTTGAACTTAGATACAATGGCAGCAAAAACTGGTCAACCAAAACCAGAGTTTGCTGATAAATACATTCAATTTACTATCAAAGTCAAAAAACACTTCAAAAAAGGTAATTTAACTGACTCAGCTCTTTACGATCAAGTAAACAAATACTACTTGGCTGAAATGGAAGGCATGAAGAAAGCTGAAGATGGTAAAATTGCTACTTATGTAGAGAAAAACAAATTGACACCTAAGAAAACTGCTTCTGGCTTACAGTATGTAGTTAAAAACGAAGGTACAGGAAACAACCCAGTAGTTGGTGATACGGTAGTATTAAACTACACTGGTGCATTAACTAATGGAAAAGTATTTGATACTAACCTTCCTGAGGTGGCTAAGAAAAATAATGTTTTCAATCCAATGAGACCTTACGAAGCATTACGCGTACGTATTGGTCATACTCCAGTAATTCAAGGGTGGACTGAAGGACTTCAATTATTGAAAAAAGGTTCTAAAGCTACTTTCATTATTCCTTCTTCATTAGGATATGGCGAGCGTCAGCAAGGAAATTTAATTCCAGCCTATGCACCTTTAGTATTTGATGTTGATGTTGTAGAAGTTATTGCAGGTCCTAAAGAGGAACCTACTCCAGCACAACCTACAATGCCAGTTCCAACTCCATAATCTATTGGACAAAGAATAAAATTTTGCAATATTTATAATAAATCGCAGTTTTTGTTAAAAGAACTGCGATTTTTCATTCTATAGAGGTAGTTTAACTAACAATATATTAACTTTGGCACCATGCAAGCAGAAAATGTAATCGGTAGTTTTACTTTAACCGATACTCATACCCATATCTATTATCAAGCAGGAACTCCAAATTTAGCGGAACAGATGAATCGTTGTTTTGAAAATTCTGTCAATCGACTTTTCTTACCAAACGTAGATTTAGAGTCCATTCCTCAAGTAATGGATACGGTTAAAGCTTATCCTGAAAACTGTTTTGCTATGCTAGGTTTACACCCTTGCAGTGTAGGTGAAGATTATAAGCAAGTCTTGGACAGCATTGAACAAGAGATTCCAAAGCATAAAATCTATGCTATTGGGGAAATTGGAATTGATCTATATTGGGATAAAAGCACGCTTGCATGGCAACAGGAAGCATTCCGCAGGCAGATAAATTGGGCTAAGGATTTAGGTCTTCCAATTAGTATTCACTGTCGTGAGGCTTTTGATGAGGTATTTGAAATCTTGGATGCTGAACAAGATGGAAGACTATTTGGCATCTTCCATTGCTTTACGGGCACTTTAGAGCAGGCTAAACGAGCTATCGCCTTAAACTTTGTATTAGGTATAGGCGGAGTCGTAACGTTTAAAAAGGCCGGCTTAGATGCTGTCGTGAAAGAGGTTCCGCTTGAACACTTGGTTTTAGAAACAGATGCGCCATATTTAGCCCCTGTTCCCTACCGTGGAAAAGAAAACGAGAGCAGTTACTTATTTCATATTGCACAAAAAGTAGCTGATTTACATGAGATTTCCATGGAGAAATTAGCAGAAATAACAACCAATAATTCCATTAAAGTATTTAATATATAATCCATGTATAACATCTTCATCATTTATACTGGTGGTACCATAGGCATGGTAAAAGACCCCGAGACGGGCACCTTTATCCCATTTGACTTTGAATTAATCGAAAAGAATCTACCAGATTTAAGTCGCTTAAATTACAAGTTAACCGTGCATTCCTTTGAGCCAATTATCGACTCATCCAATATGCGTCCAAGCATTTGGTTAGAGATGGCACAAATCATTCGGGATAACTATGCACATTATGATGGATTTGTCATTTTGCATGGTTCGGATACCATGGCTTATTCAGCATCCATGTTAAGCTTTTTATTGGAAGGATTGCAGAAGCCTGTAGTGTTTTCAGGATCACAATTGCCAATTGGAGAAATACGTACTGATGCACGAGAAAATCTAATGACTGCATTAGAAATTGCATCTGGTAAGAAAGATGGTCGTTCTTTGGTACAGGAGGTATGTATTCTATTTGATAATAAGTTGTTCCGTGGAAACCGTTCTTTTAAATACAACTCCGATAAATTCGAGGCGTTCCGCTCACCGAATTATCCAGTATTGGCAGAAGCAGGAATACATATCCGATATAATGAAGAAGTATTATTAGACAATACCGATAAGGATTTTATCTGTCATTACCATATCGATAACCGTGTTGGGGTATTGAAGTTATTTCCAGGAATAAGTGCCGAAACTATTCAAGCGGTTCTAAACTCCGATGTACGCAGTATCGTTATGGAAACATTTGGTTCAGGAAATACCATGACTGATGCTTGGTTCTTGGATTTATTGGCTGATGCTATTAAATCTGGAAAGAATATCTTAGACATTTCCCAATGTAAGGTGGGTTCTGTAGAATTAGGTCGTTATGAGACATCACAAGGCCTACAAGCCATTGGTATACTCAATGGTTATGATATGACCTTTGAGACCGCTGTGACGAAGCTAATGTACCTACAGGGAGAATTCGAAAGTCAAGAAGAAGTTGCTTATTGGATTCAACAACCAATTCGTGGAGAGTTGACTAAAAACGATTAGTCAACAACTCCGCAACAACGAAGGTACTGCCACCAACAAAGATAAGATCTCCATCTTTGTATAGATCTTGTGCTGCATCAAATGCAGCTTCTATGCTGGAATAATAAGTACCATTTAATCCATGGCTATTTGCTAGTTCTGTCAATTGATTGGCAGGCATTGCTCTTGGCATATCAGGAGCAGCAAAATAATATTTAGCATCCTTGGGCAGTAAGGGCAGTATATGTGATAAATCCTTATCACGCATAGCCCCAAAGATGAAATGCAATTGATTAAATTGTAGGCTCGCTAGGTTCTTTAGAACCTCTTTTATTCCATCCTCATTGTGTCCAGTATCACAGATCACCCAAGGATTTGTTTGTAAGGTTTGCCAGCGACCACGTAAGCCGGTTAATTCTTGAACATGACTTATGGCATATTGTACTTTTTCCTTAGGAAGTTGGAAACCCAATTTTCCTAATTCATCTATACAGGTTAGTACACCCAAGATATTCTTGGTTTGATATGAACCTGTAAGATCGCACAACCAGGTATCCTTAGTATGATTAGCTTTTGATTCTACCGTTATTTTAAGCCCTTCTGCGAGTCTTTCTGAGGAAAGCACAGCATAGCGGTCAGTAGCATACATAAGCTCCGCATTTAAGCTCTTTGCTTTATCTTCAAACACATGCTGTATTTCTGTTTGTTTTTCAGATATGACGACAGGTGTATTTTGTTTGATAATCCCTGCCTTTTCTCCGGCTATTTCAACCAAGGTATTACCAAGAATATTCATATGATCCATGCCTATATTGGTAATATGACAAAGTTCCGGTGAGATGATATTGGTACTATCCAATCTTCCACCAAGTCCTACTTCAATTACGGCAATATCGACTTGCTGTTGCGCGAAATAATCAAAGGCCATTGCCACGGTTACTTCAAAAAAGGATGGTTTTAGATCTTCTATTAATTCCCGATGCGTATTAACAAATTCCACCACATGTTGCTCCGGCACCATGTTTCCATCAATTCGAATACGCTCTCTGAAATCCACCAAATGTGGCGAAGTATATAATCCAGTCTTATAACCAGAATTGGCAAGTACAGAAGCCAACATATGGGAGCTAGAGCCTTTACCATTGGTACCGGCAATATGAATAGACTTGAATTTTTTGTGGGGGTTTCCTAATGCTTCGCAAAGCAAAAGTGTTTTATCGACATCTGGGTTGAAAGCCGAAGCGCCATCGCGGGTAAACATTGGTAATCGAGCAAATAAATACTCGATTACCGCTGCATATGTTTTCATATCTGAAAAAGATTATCTTACTCTAAATCTGAAGGTAATAAGTCCGGTTTGGGTGTCCGGAGCATTAGCCAAGGAATTTAATCGTGCTCGGCGAACGGCACTTAGGCACTTTTCAACAAGACGATAATCGGCAATGGTAGTACCTTTTGCCTGTCTTGCTGAGATAATTCGACCGCTCTTATCGACCGTAAATTCTACTTTTACAACGCCCGTTTGTTGTCCATTATCTTCAACATTTGGACGAACTTCGAAACGACGATTCTTAAGGTCCAGCATGGTATTACCAAATCCTGAACCTCCTTCACCATAGTTTGATGCCAATGGATCACCTAATTCTGAACCTTGGTTACCAGGTGTACTTCCTGTACCATCACCAGTACCCTGTGCATTATTCTTCTTGCCTTTGTACAAAGCATTTGGATTAACAGCAGGGGTAGCATTTTTCTTTTCTGTCGTTGCTTCTACAGCATTCGCCTGTACAGGCTTCTCATTCTTTTTGACAACAGGTGCATCATCCATATCTTGAGTTTGCACCGATTGATCCGTTACTTGCTGAGAAGGCGTTGGAACAGGTGTTGAGGTAGGATCTATTTTATCAGGCTTCACATTATTGGCATTCTCATCCATCGAAGGCTCATCCACACTCATATAATCGTCACCCATACCTTCTGCTGAGGTACCATAATTGACAATAATCCCACCCATTCCGTATTCTGGAATATCTTGGGTAAAAACAATAAAGAATCCAATGGCTGCTAAAGCGGCCATCACTATTGATGAGATTCCTAATGCCTTTGGGAGATTATTTTCTTCCTGAATTTGATGATAATACATATCCTAATCCTCTTACTTACGACTATTTATTTTATCAATCGTTTAATTCGAACAATTATTAATCCTTTTTAGGCTCTGTAGCCAGGACTAATTTTATTTTTAATTTATTGGCAATATCCATGACCTGCAAGATGTTTTGAACAGGAACTGTACCATCAGAATATAACATAATGGTTAACTCCTCACCTGTTGCCATATTGGATTGAATCATCGACTCTAAGCTTTCCAAAGGAACAGCTTGTTTGTCCACATGATAAGTCAAATCACTTGTTATGGAAATGGTCATTGTTTTTTTAGCCACAGACTGCTCTCCCGAAGAAGACTTCGGTAATAACAGCTTTACCACTTGTGGATTTGAAACCGCAGAAGCCAATAGGAAAAACAACATCAAGAAGAACATGATATCGTTCAACGCAGCGGTATGTACTTCAGCGGAGGGTTTATTTCTTCTATTACGTAAATTCATGTGTTTAAAATTTAAAGATTAATGGAATACCTATTATAAGCTAGGCTCATCCAATAGATCGATAAACTCGATGGCATCAGTTTCGATACGAAGAATCAAACGCTCTACCATCATATTTAAAATATGGTAACCAATATAGGCCAAGATACCAATGGTCAAACCAGAAGCCGATGCAATCATTTTTACATAAAGACCTCCAGATACAGAACCAATATCAATACCACCAGCGATTTCCACATCGCGGAAGATCTGGATTACCCCAAAGATCGTACCTACGAAACCAAGCATTGGTGCAATACCAGCGATAATACCTAAGATATTGATGTTTTTCTCCAAGCGAGAAACTTCTAATTTACCTTGATTTTCAATCGCACCTTCGATGTCTTTAATCGGACGTCCAACACGAGTCAATCCTTTCTGCAACATTCTTGATAATGCGGAGTTACTAGAACGACAAACGGCCATTGCAGCATCCAATTTACCGGCTAATACATTGCTTTTAACCTGAGACAATAATCCACCTTCAGATTTACCAGCTTTTGAGATGGTAATGTATCTTTCAAAGAAGATTACTAAGCCTAAGAAAAACAATAAAATGATGGGGATCATGATCCATCCACCTTTCATTAAAAGTTGAAGTAAATTAAGATCTTCGTGGGTAGCTAAAGCTACGGTCTGTTGTTGAACTTGATTTAAAGAATCTGCTAGTCCTGGGTTCTGTACTAATGACATGATAGATATTAAAAGTTTATGCTGTTTTGATTGATTTAATTAATTTTCTGCACCCATGCATCGGATACATATCTTTTCTGCACTATGGCGTTTGCTGAATCAGCTTGTGCCTTAGTAGGATAAGAATCCCAAATTACGGTTTTCTTATTTTTAGCTAGTTTACTTGGAATAACACGTACTGATGGTATTCCATCCTTATTAAATGCTTCTGCTTGCTCATAAGCTTTAGCTAGTGTACTGTGCTTACCAATAATGATATAATAATGATGCCCTTCAGGGATCAATAACTTTTTAGCTGGTGCCTTTGCAACGGTATCAGCAGCAGGAATACTGTCTTGTTTTTTCAAGGTACTATCATTCGCTGCTATGGAATCAATCTTTACCTGATTCGAATCCAACGGAAGCGTCTGTTGATTATTCTTATCTTTTGTAAGGTCCAATACCTCTCCTTGCTCAGGACGATTAAAATAATATAAAGCTCCTACTATCAATAAACCGATCAATGCCGCAGCGATATACCAAATTGCTTTACTTGACTTAACTGGTTCTTCCTCGAAATAATAAGGTTCTACCTGTTCCGTTGAGCTTGTCTCCGCATTATTTTCCTCTTCTGGATTACCCATTACTGGAGCAACATCATCCGTTTGTGGAGTTTCTGGAACAGACGCCTCCTCTACTACTGGACTTTCTTCCTCTGTCAATTCAACAATAGGTTCTGTCTCTACCGGAGGTACAATCACCTCTTCTGGCTGAATTGGTTCTTCCTCTTGCTGTGCTACAACTTCTTCTTCTACAGTTGGGCGAACCTCACCACCATCAACAGGCTGCAATTGAAATCCACTTAGATCCTCCGCTTTAAAGACTAAAGAATTTCCATGACGAATTAAGTGGCCTAAATGATGTAAGCTTGCTTGACCATGATCTCTGATCTGATCAAATAGATTCAGAACTGCCTCTTGTACCAATGCTTCAGCATCCGTACGCGAAACCTGATTTGCCTGTTGTATATAATCTGCAAGGTCAACCCCATCAACCGCTTTAGAGTCAAACTCCAAGTAAGTTAATGGTGGCAGATATACAGCTTTCTGTTCATCATATACTGAAGACGTGTGAATTCGCTTGAAAACACCCAAACCCTTCACATATACTTCATTTCTATGCTTTAATACCTGAAAAATATATCTACCTAAATCCATGAATCCTATTTCCGTGCAAATTTAAAGTTTGTAGACCTTAAAATGAAAAATTAATACCACCTAATATATTGAAGCCTAATTTAGGATAATATAAGTAGCGTTGGTAATCTGTATTCAAAATGTTATTCGCTTTAACAAAGATGCCCAATTGTTTGGTCGCTTTGTATTCAGCACCACCACTCAAATCAAAGAATGAAGCAACATTTGATTTGCTATATGCTGTTGGAGTAGTAGCATTGGAATATTCATATTCTCTTGCATAACTTACTCCATGGAATAAAGCTTCTGCATCAATATATAATTTCTCTGAAATGTTGAAGCGAGCATTTGCAGCCAAACGCATTTTAGGCATATGCCATGCTTCATCTTGTTTCACCATGGTGTAGTTGTCAATATTCAATCGACCACCTAAGTTAACCAAAGCTGAAAGGCGCATATTAATTTCTCCCTCAATACCGACGTGTTTAACAGCCTTGTCACCATCACCATCGTATACCAAGTCAAAGGTAAAAGGTGTCTCCATGTTATTTACGAACAATGGTAATCCTTCAATTTTTCTATAGAAACCTTTTACTTTATATCCAAATGTAGCTCCAGCATTTCCTTTAATACCACCGTAGATGTTCATACGTTCTACAGTATTTTGAATATTAAAATCAGGACCTAAATAAGGATTAATCTTCGTGAAGTTACGGAAAGAGCCTTTATCAACTCCACCTTTAACACCCCCGAAAATGTAGAAGTATTCAGGAACTAAAGCGAAATCAATCTCTGCTTCTGGGAAGATATTAAAACGAGAGCTATCACCAAATTCAGAAACAATATTCGCACCTAAGGTAATGTTGTAGTTTTCACCTTTGAAACGAATGTAAGGGTTTAGATGAGCCAATGAATTGTTCATTTTTCCATCTGGAGTACTCGCACCTGCGATTGAATTAATATCTACTGCTACATTTGCCCCAACATTAAACGCCTTTAAGCGCTTATTTAAATAACCCGACAATGCAACAGAATTCTCTTTAGCATCGAATTTATCTTTATAGATATACCCGTCTGCTTTTAAAGAGTAACTGAATGCATCTTCATTATTTGGATCAAAATTACTAGTCAATTCTCCTGAAAGAAAGATGTCATTGAAGCGTTGTGCTTCACGAGTAGGGTTTAATGGTTTGTTTGTAATATCAGTAGGAATACCGTAAAAGCGTGTTCCAAAACCGTTATAACCTACTAAACCATTAACCGTAAATCTTGGAAAAATACGTCTTCCAAATATACCTACCTCTTGTCTTGAGAATTTCTGATCATCTAAGTTTCCTTTTTGACTTAAATGTTTTGCATAACCTCCGTAACGGATATCCTCATAATCTTCCACTGCAAAATAAGCTTCACCAAGGATGGTATTAAAATTACCAATACCCAATTTGGCATAATTGCTTTTTAAGTCGAAGATTTGAGAAAATGGAGTTTCCATGATCTTCAATTCCTTAAGACCAGTATTGATATCCAATTTCTTATCAGGAACATTGCCATAGTTTAGCTTAGGCATGTATTCTCTTTTATTGGTCATATCAGGACTACGGCGAATTTTTACTGCATCAGCAAGAATAGGGCGGTAATCGCGAACGATATCAAAAGAATCTAATGTTACTGGGCGGTCAGGCTCTTGTGCATGCGCTGCAAAGCCTAATCCCAATAAGCAGGTTAATATGGTAGATTGTTTAAAAATTGTATTCAACTTCATCTTTTCCTATTCTTATTTTAATTTCTCCAACATTTTATTCGCTGAGTCAAGGATGCCATCATCCTTCGTCTCATAGTTTTCTATTATACTTTCCAAAGTAGATTTCGCTTGGAACTTATCGCCTTTACCTTCGTATGCTTGTGCCATCAAGATAAATCCTTTAGCAACCCAATAATCATAGGAAGAGAACGAGTTGGAAATATCTAACGCAGACTTAATTGCTCCGTCGTAATTCTTATTCTTCACTTGTTGTTCAGCCACTAAATAGCGAGCTTCAGCACCAGTCTCTGTTTTCGATTTCAAAGCTGCTAAGTTCAACTCTTTCATACCTTCAGAACCTCTACTAGTTGCTAAGTAAGCTTTAGCTGCGTATAAGTGTGCTTTTGCAATATCTTCCTCAGAAGCTTTTTCATACTTCTTAATGATATTAGCATAGGTTAAGGTTTCTGTATAATCACCAATATTGAAATAACTTTCTAGTAAGTTGTTGATCGCCCAACCGTAGTTTTCTTTGTATTCAGAGGTCAATTCCAATTTCTTCAATACCTGTACCGCTTCGTTATAAGCTTTATTGCGTAGGTGCAATTTAGAAACAGAAATTAAAGTACGTTCAGTATAAGCTGAAGTCCAGTCGTTCATGATGATATTGAAATCATGAAGAGCTTCCTTGTCTTTACTTAGGTTAGCATTACTCTCAGCACGGATAAAACGAGCGTGTTTCTCTTGAATTGGCTTAGGGAATTTATCAAAGTAAGCATTCACAGCCTCTACTGTTGCTTGCCAGTTTCCACGGTCAAATAAAGTACGAGCAATTGCAAAAGTATGTGCATCCTGCTCAGCCGTACTCAAATCACCAATATTTGTACTAGTTGCATAACGGATGTACCCTGAAGCATCTCCTTTATCCAAATAAATATTCTCAATAGATCCTAATGCTTGTTTTGCTTCGTCTGTAGTTGGATATTGATTAACCACACGTTGGAAGGTTTTCAATGCAGCATCATTCTCATCTTTATTGTATTGAACCAAACCAATAGTCACCAATGCTCTAGGAACATAAGAACTTCTTGGATATTGCTCCACCATTTTCTGTAAACCTGCAATCGCTTGATCATGCTGCCCCATTAAGAAATAGGTGTATGGAACTTCAAACGCCACATCATCTGCATAGTTTGATTTTGGATATTTCACCATAACCGATTGCAAAGTAGCGACTTTACCATTGTTATCACCTTGTAACCCTAATAGGATACCTTTCTGGAAAAGCGCATAATCTTGACTCTGCGCACCAGAAGCAATTAATCTATCGTAATAGTTTGCTGCCTTACTGTAATTCTTGATCGCTAAATACGAATCCGCCGCACGTGCCATAGCATCGTTACGCGTATTCAAATCTATACCATCTGAACCACCGCCAGCTAAGAAACGCTCGAAGTAATTGGCAGATGTACTGTAATTATCATTACGGAATGCTGCATACGCTAAAGCATAGTTCGCATAGTTGTAAACATCTGTTTTACGAGCTGCTGGTAAAGCTAAGAACTTGTTAAAGTTAGCAACAGCCTCTTTGTACTTACGAACCTCGTACATTGCTTCTGCTTTCCAGTAAACGGATAAGGCATAGATTTCCTCATCATAACGATTACTTTCTGAACGCATAAACATAGAGATCGCATTCTCAAATGCACGCTCGTTATAATATTCTAGACCTCGATAATAAGTTACTTTTTGGTAAGCTGCATTGGCTTCTTTACCACGATTCTTTAAGTCTTCCAGTACATCCACCGCAGCACGGTAGTTCTTGGTACTTAATAATACCTCAGCTAATAAAGTCTTTGCCTCTTCATTACGTTTCGTACGCGGATAAGTCTTGATATATTCTTGAACCGCATCCAATGCAACTTGGTGGAACTCTAAATCGTAAGATAGTTTAGCGTAATTGAATAAACCTTCTTCTTTTAATTCTGGATCAAACTCCAATTTTGAAGCTTTAAAGAAAGCATTACGAGCACCTTGTTTGTTGCCCGTTTTCAAATAAGCATCCCCTAAGCTTATCATCGCACTTTGATAATAAGCATCTGGTTCTTCCAGCTTACTGAATTCCTCAATAGCCTTTTCGTAATTACCTAACTTATAGTTGATATAACCAATCTGGTAGCTATCTTGGTTGTTTTGCGTCTTTCCTTGATCTTGTGCTTGGAATTTATCGTAATATTCTTTCGATTTGTTTAAATCTCCCTTGATGAAATAAGTAGCTGCAACAATTCGGAACATATCCGTTTCGCTCTCTTGTTTTGTAGATGCTAATTTCGGAAGTGCATAATTAAGTACATCGTCATAACGCTTATCTAAGAAATATAGCGCGGTGATGTAGTATGGGTAACTGTTCTCATAAGTTTTAGAACCTTCTAGGCGTTCAAACTCATTCAAAGCTGTCTTGTACTCTTGATCTAAGTAACTTAAGTAAGCATAATAGTAAATAGAAGCTTCCTGATAAGGACTACGTTGATCCTTAAGCTCTGTAAAAACTGGTTTTGAGGCTTCATAATCACCAGTCATGAATTTAGCGTAGGCTAACTTAAAACGGTATTCTAAGTTCTCAGCACCTGCTAGGTTCTTGCTGTCGATTTTCTCAAACCATTCAATCGCTTTTGGATAATCCTTTTTTGCATAATATGATTTCCCTATCTGGAAATAAGCAGCTTTAGAATTGGCACTCGCCGGATAATCACGTATAAATTTCAGAAATTGATTTTCTGCATCAGATTCACCTAACTCAATCGCACAAACCGCTTGATAATAACGTACATTCTCCTTTAATAAACTTAACTCTTCTGTCTCATCCAGTTGTAAGGTCGATTTGGTACGGATTTGTTCTGCTAAATCAAACTGCTTAGATGCAGAACTAAATTTCCCTCTTTCAAATAATTCTAAGCCCTCTTTATAAGCCTTATTTACCTCCTGCCAAGCTGAATGTTGTGCCAATGCTGGTGTACTCAATAAGCTCATCGCCACACCTACCTGGTAAATTTTTTTATACATACGATCGAATACTCCTTTTATTGATTGCTCTTCTATGATATGTGTTCACCCCATTTTTTGGGAATGGAACACTACTTACTTCAACTTACGAAATTAATGGATAACTTCAATGTTTTCCGCAAAAGTTGTTAACACCTGTTAATAACCACCCCTTTTTAACGTAATTTAACAGTATGTATTCCTAAGGCTGATTCGCTGAATTTAAAATCAAATATTTCCGCTTTTAAAACGCTATTATTTTCGCCCTCGTATCTTGTTCTAGAAAATTCTTACAAGAACCCATATAAGCAGAAAACGAGACTGTTTTAAGCAATCTCGTTCTCTTTATGATATTTTATTCATTTTTATCCTCTTTGTCCAGCTAGGAGATATAAAACTGCCATTCTCACGGCCACCCCATTTTCCACCTGATCTAAGATAATGGAATGATCACTATCTGCTACATCCGATGTAATTTCCACTCCACGATTTATCGGTCCTGGGTGCATGATGACAATTTCCTTATCCAAGGAATCTAAGATTTGTTTATTCAAACCATATAACATGGAATATTCTCGTAGAGAAGGGAAATATGCGATATCCTGACGCTCCAATTGAATACGAAGCATATTTGCCACATCACACCAATTTAAAGCCTTCATTAAATCATGTTCAATCTTCACTCCTAGGGAAGCAATGTATTTTGGAATCAAGGTTGTTGGTCCACAAACCATTACCTCTGCTCCTTGTTTTTGTAAACACAGGATATTGGATAAGGCAACACGGGAATGTAAGATATCACCAATAATGGCCACCTTTTTACCAGCTACATCACCCAATCTTTCACGAATGGAGAAAGAGTCCAACAAAGCTTGCGTAGGGTGCTCATGCGCACCATCACCAGCATTGACAATTTGCGCATCGACATGACGACTCAAGAAAACACCTGCTCCAGCATAGGGATGTCGCATAACGATCATATCCACTTTCATGGCTAAGATGTTGTTTACCGTGTCAATTAAGGTCTCTCCTTTACTTACGGATGAAGAAGATGCTGCAAAATTAACGATATCGGCAGACAGACGCTTCTCGGCTAATTCAAAAGAAAGTCTGGTACGGGTTGAATTTTCAAAGAATACGTTGGCAATGGTAATATCCCGAAGGGAAGGCACTTTCTTGATTGGTCGATTAAGGACCTCTTTAAAATTCGCAGCTGTATCCAAGATCAATTGGATATCGTTGCTATTTAAATCTTTTATGCCTAATAAATGACGGGTACTAAGTTGTTCAGATGCTGACATGTGTTAAACAAAATATAATCATTATTTTTTCTCGGTAATCAAAACAATGCTGTCTTGATCATCCACTTCTTTCCAACTGACGATAACCTTTTGGGAATCGATGGAATCGACTTGAATACCGATATAATCCGGTTGAATAGGAATCTGTCTAGAGAATCGACGGTCTACTAAGACCATCAACTCGATGAGGTTTGGACGTCCAAATGCTTGGATAGCATCCATGGCAGAACGGATTGTCCTTCCTGTCCATAGCACATCATCCACTAGGATCACATCTTTGCCCTCAATGATAAAGTCGATTACCGTACTGTTTGCTGCCAATGGGCTAGCTCCCTTCATCCGGAAATCATCGCGATAAAAAGTAATATCCAAAATACCTTTAGGTACATCTACCCCGGTCATGGATTTGATCTCTTCTACTAAACGTTCT
The DNA here is from genome assembly GCF_051951495.1 of Sphingobacterium lactis. Lineage (GTDB taxonomy): Bacteria > Bacteroidota > Bacteroidia > Sphingobacteriales > Sphingobacteriaceae > Sphingobacterium > Sphingobacterium lactis_A. The sequence goes on from NZ_JBNHAS010000005.1 coordinate 36,827, forward strand.
GCTAAATAGGTCCCTCGAGGTTGAATACCAATGATAACTGCATTGCTGAAATCACCATGATTTTCAATTAATTGCTGAGACAATCGCTTCAGTGTTATCTGAAACTTAGGACCATCTAATAATATCGATTGTTTCATCTAAGGATTTATTTAGGCAAACTTAAGGCATTTTTTCCAAAAATCGTAATCCTTTCCCCCAATACTTGGACTTCTTAAGCTTGAAATTACCCCACCCTTTGCGCTAATTTCTACAAAACAAGAAGAGCTACAATGTTGTAGCTCTTCTTGTTTAAAATATATTTTTAATTTCCTCCTTCAAATAATCCCTTATAGGAATTGAAGATTTGATTTGTTTCTGCTAACAGATCCTTCTGATTCGCATCTGTTAAGATGCGTTGGTAGTTCTGTAAGGAAGCCATGGCGAATCGCATGTTACGACCTTCCAGATTTGGCTTGCTCTCTGCAACAGCCATGTAGTAAGCCATGTTTTCACGAACAAACTTCAAGTTGCGCTTCACAATCTCATTTGCTTTCGTGTTCTCACCGGTCTTATACATCGCATCGATTAAGCTCGAATAGCCATATACTTCCGACATTAAATAGGTACGCTTAGGCAGGTTTTCGTAAGCATTATTTACTAATTTCTTAGCTTCAGCAGATTTACCAATACCGATTAAACCCTGTGCAGTTTCCCCAAAAATACTTCCAGCATACATACTGATGTAGCGGTAAGAATCTGGATCTAAATATTTAGCATGTGCAATATTACCCCATGTAAATTTGTTCATTATATTATTGTAGGTACCTTCCACATCAGCGATTGGTGTATTCACATCACCTTCCGAAGGAATAGCTACTGGCATTAAGCGAAGTGCAAAACCTTCTGACACCAAATATTTATCTAAACCAATATAGTTCTCTTCAGGTGTAGTTGTCGTGAAGTAAACAGGACGCTTCCAATTGTTATTTGCTAAAATAGCCATAATGGAAAGATCCGCACGACTGACAATGCTACCACCATAAGTCCATTGCATGGTATCTACGATCGCATCTTCCCACTCTTTTGGAACAACTTTATTCGCAAGAACCGCTTGTCTATCAACCTTGTATTGCATATTCTTCGTAGGTAGGAAGTTTGCTGATTCTCCACTTTGCAAAGGAATCTTTGCTTGAGGATCATCTGATAACATCAAACCCATCAAATCTTGAATATCAATATGACCTGGAAGTTGTAAATCGTGGTAATAAATCACATCACGAACACCATCCTTAATCAACTCTGGATCAATATTAATCGGTAATGCATCGGCATTATTTACCTTCTGCATCATTTGTTTCATGTACCAATCAGAGCTCAATAAGCTTAAGTTCACTACACGAACATCCGTACGGAAACCTTCTACTTCTTGAACATACCATAGCGGATAAGTATCGTTATCACCGTATGTAAATAAGATGGCATTTGGAGCACATGACTCTAAATAGTTCTTAGCCATATCACGTGCTAAGAATTTCTCCGAACGGTCATGATCATCCCAGTTTTGACTAGCTAATAATACCGGTCCACAAAGAAGGGAAATACCTGTACCTGCTAAAGCAGCATTTTTCGCATTGATTTTCTTACTTAAGAAATCAGCAATCCACAATGCACCCATACCAACCCAAATACAGAAAGCATAGAATGATCCTGCAAACGCGTAATCACGCTCGCGGGGTTGCATTGGTGTTTGGTTTAAGTAGATTACAATCGCCAATCCGGTGAAGAAGAATAACAATGCCACTACAGTAGCATCCTTCTGGTCCTTTTTAAAGTGCCATACAGCACCAAGAATACCTAATATCAAAGGCAAGAAGAAATAGGTGTTGCGGCCAGCGTTCTCTTTTTCAGACTCTGGTAATGCATATTGACCACCTACTAATAAATTATCGATTGGTTTGATTCCTGAAATCCAGTTCCCTTCTACTAAAGAGCCTTGACCTTGTGAATCGTTTTGTCTTCCAACAAAATTCCACATAAAATAACGGCTATACATATGGCCAATCTGGTAACCAAAGAAAAACTTCAAGTTATCAGCCATCGTAGGCGAAGTTCCCGGAGGAAGTTTTAAATAGTCGCGATAAAAGGACTCATGTTTCTCGGAATAAATACGAGGGAATAAAGTCGTTTTATCAAATGTATAATCGTATTTCTTTCTAGCAACATTATAACGGTCTGCATCCTTACGGTACACTTTCCCAGTCTCAAACATATCTGTTGGCTTTGCATCAAAGTAACGTCCTTTAAACAAAGGCTCATCACCATACTGCTCACGGTTCAGGTAACTTAAGAATGAGAATGCATTATCAGGATCAGAGTTATTTAAGGTCGGGTTAGCCTTCGCGCGAATTAAAATCATCGAGAAAGAACTGTAACCTAAAATGATGAAAGCAACACTTATAAAGGCAATATTCATCACTGGTTTAACCTTCTTATGCGAATACCAAATACCCCAAACTAAAACGCCTAATACCAATAGCGCAAAGAAAGTAACACCTGATCCAAACCCTAAACCTAAAGAGTTTACAAAAAAGCGATCGAAATGTGCGGCAAATTTAATCAAGTATTGAATGATACCCCATAGGACAAATCCTAAAATAACGACGCCTAAAAGTAATGTTTTCACCACACCGGCAGTCGTTACTTTATTAGTCTTGCGGAAATAGATTACTAATGCCAATGCTGGAATAGCCAATAAGTTCAATAAATGGACACCAATGGAAAGTCCCATGACGTAGGCGATTAATACCAACCATTTATTGGCATGAGGCTCATCTGCATGAGCATCCCATTTCAATATTGCCCAGAATACCACAGCAGTACATAAAGAGGACATAGCATAAACCTCAGATTCTACAGCAGAAAACCAAAATGTATCTGAAAACGTATAAGCTAATGCTCCAACAGCAGCTGCTCCCATAATATTGATGGTTGCTGTATTGGAAAGACCTTCATTATTAACGATTCGTCCATATACTTTCTTCGCCAAGGCGGAGATGGTCCAAAATAAAAAGGTAATTGTTAATCCACTACACACGGCCGAACCTACGTTCATCCAATAAGCGATTTTGGTATTATCACCCATGGCTAGATTGGAGAAAACATTTTGTAGCATTAGGAATAATGGAGCACCCGGTTGGTGCACAATTTGCATCTTATAAGCCGAAGCAATAAACTCACCTGTATCCCACCAGCTCGTTGTTTTTTCTAATGTCAGGAGATAAACGATGGTTGCTATAATACCACAGGCCCAACCCAACAGGTTATTAATCTTGTTATAGTTCATACTTGTAACAGAAGGTTATCTAATATTTCTGCTCGAAAATAAGGATTCCTATGAATAATCGGGTAATTACTTTAGAATTTAATCTACCTTTAATCCGTTTTTACTCCTCAATTGCCCTTAATGAGCCTTAAAAGCAAAAAATATCCACTTGAAAATCAGCATATCTAAAAAAATTACCTATATTTTATTTGCATAAACCAAAAGACGACGTATATTTGCATCGTCAAAAGGGGGAACGCCCCAGACATCATTGAAAGATTGCCCGATAGTATAATGGTAGTACGACAGATTTTGGTTCTGTTTGTCTAGGTTCGAATCCTGGTCGGGCAACATAAAAAAAGCTCAGCAAATGTTTTGCTGAGCTTTTTTTATGTTGAGAAATTAGATATAAGACAACAGACATTAGACTTAGAAATTTTCATCTATTATCTCGAGTCTATCGTCTGTTGTCTATTATCTATTGTCTATCACTCCGGCTTATGTATCCACAGCGGTGTTAGTAACCTATACTTCTCGGTATTATCACCTACAGCTTCAGGATTTCTATTTTGTTCATTTGTTTCATAGACCATTGCTTGAATCCATTGACTGTTGTTCGCTGGATCAAAAATCGTCGTATTCAAGTTTGCTGGTCTTTTAAGACTTGGCCCATAGATATCTGCGCTGTAGTCCATTCTACGCATGTCCATCCATGTCTCTGGATTTAGACATAGCGAAATATGCTTTTGACGCATGATATGTGAAAGTCCTGTCTTTACCTGATCAAAGTGTCCTGATAAATTATCGGCTACCTGGGCTGCCCAATAAGCATTGATGTCTGCACTTGAAACGCCCAATTTACGCATATTCGATTTTACCCCTTCTTCATAAGCAGCTAATGCTCCCGGCTTATCCCCTTTTCTTAAACGTGCTTCTGCCTCAATCAATTTCACTTCTGAATAGGTGATAAAACCGAATGGAGAAGTTGTATTGGTGTAAAAACCACTTTTACTGAAACGTCCATAATCCTCCGGTTTGGTTTTCGTAGCATCTCCAGGGCTTCCATTGGCTAAAACACCTTGTCCATTGCTAATGAATGCTCCTGAACCAGGTCCTCTATATTGACCATCAGATTCCGCTGGCTTCATGATTTTTGAAATCCTCGGATCCTGATATAGGTTGTTGGTTACCGGAAAGGAAGTCAACATATTCACAAAGAACTGTGTCCAGGCGAAATAACGTGGATTAGTAAGCGATTCAAATCCTCCCCAACTTGACCAAGGGTTTTGATCTACCAATAAACCATCTGCAAGGTATGGGAACTCTGCATCCATTCCATCGCCATTAAAGGCATTTTGACAAGCCGTGATTACTTTATCTGCATCATATAAGCCTGTCTTTTTACTTAAATGGTTATAATACCTAGCCTTTAATGCCCAAGCAAACTTCTTCCACTTGGCAACATCTCCCTGATACATGATATCACCATTCTTAACATTAAGATCACGCTTATTGTCTGTGCGCTCAAATGCAGCTATGGCTTCATCTAACATACTTTGAAGGCGTTCATATACCTCCTTTTGCGTATTGAACTTCGGCACCAGGGAAATCATCCCTTTACCATCGTAAAAATCATCAACCACAATATCACCATATTGCGCTGTTAATAACCCAAAGTTTAAGGCTAATAAAGTCTTACCTACACCAACAAAATGTGGGTTTCCCTCCTCTTCACCTAAAACGATCAAATCTACCGCATTGGGCATTGTGATTACATAGGCATTTTGCCAAGCGAAATAACTAGCTGTAAATCGCCAATTGGCAGCTGCATAACCTCCAGAAGAGGCGGTTTGCAATCCACCATATTGCATGACTCCGGCGAGCTCACGAGTAGCACGCCACTGTGCAGCACCACTAGTCGTTGAAATAGCCCCTGCAATACGGCTCGCTGCCTCCACTTTAGAAGGATTATTTGGATCATCATTAACATCTAAAAACTTGTCACATGAGCTCATGCTAAGCCCTGCAACCGCTAGTGCTGTATATATACTGTTTCTTATAATCTTTTTCATGGCTCTTAAAATGAAAATTTTAAACCTAAATCAAATCCGCGAGTGGCTGGTACACCTAGGTTATCAAAACCAAAGGATCCTGAACCACCAACACCTGCACCTGACCCTGAAACCTCTGGATCAACACCTGAATAGTCTGTAAATAACAAAAGATTACGACCGGTCAATGTAAATTGCAGATTAGACAACCTCAATCGCTCTGTAAATGACGCTGGTGCTTTATAAGACAGACTCACATAACGCAAGCGAACCCAACTTCCATCTTCAACAAAGTTTCTAGAATTATTGGCAAACTTAGTTTGGTAATAATCCTGTCCCATTGGAATAGCTTTATCATTAACAGCTCCTGAAGATTCGATTACCCCTGGAATAACGGCTGTACCACGGTCTAAAGTCATTGGACTTAAACCAGACAACACCAAGGTATAGGCTGTCGCATTGAATACATCTCCCCCTTGACGCACATCCCACATAAAGGATAAGCCTAAATTTTTATATTGGAAGTTATTGGTAATACCGCCAATCCAGTCTGGATTACGATCACCAATCATCTCTAAATTAGCAGCTACTTGTGGGTTACCATTGTTATCCAATAGATACTCCCCTTTATCGTTTGTTTTCCAAACACGACCATTAATACCAAATAACGTTGAATTCAAAAATGCTGCTCCTTGTGCTGCATCTCCTTTTACCCACGCATCAGATAGTTCAACCCGATCCAAGAATCCTGGTAAACTAATTACCTTCGATTTATTAGTGGAGAAATTCACATCAAATGTCCATGAGAAATCTTGCTTCTTCACAGGCTGCACATTTAAAATCCCCTCAAATCCTTTGTTTTCTATACTACCACCATTCAAGAAGGCTAAGAAAGATCCAGATGATGGAGGCGTACGTGTCGCTAGAATCTGATCAGATGAACCGTTTTTATACCATGTTACGTCCAATCCTATTCGACTATTTAAGAAGCGCAGGTCTGCCCCTACTTCCCATGAGTTGTCAAATTGTGGCTTCAAAACTGGGTTACCATAGAAATCATTCATGTTGACAATAAAACCCCGTGGATTGATGGTGAAGTCATTAATATAAGTACCCAAGGTAGTCTGCAAACGGTGTGCTGGTGCATCCTTTCCAACTTGTGCCCATGCTGCACGTATTTTACCATAACTTAAGAATCCGGTATCTTCATTTCCAGATAACTCCTTCATTAAATCAGTCAGCACGACCGAGGTACTGATCGCTGGATAAAAGAAAGAATTGTTTGCCTTTGGAAGTGTGGATGACCAGTCATTTCTAGCTTTGAAATTTAGGAACACAATGTTTTTCCAATCTGCGGTAAAATCACCAAATACACCAAATATTCTTCTTCTCGTAATGGTATTGGCAACTGTACGATCCTTAGGTGCAGTATTGTTTATCCCCACAAAATCCGGATCAACAAAATTACGTGCTGTTGCTGTCTCTGTTTCTCGGAAAGAAGACTCTAGGTTATTCCCCAAAAGAAGGGAGAAATTAAAATCGCCTGCTGATTTCTTTGCCGAAGCCAAGAAGGTCGACGTCGTAATTTGGTTCTGTGTCTTTGCGGTTGCTAAATATCCCGTCAAACCTGTAATGGAAGTCGGCGTGGTTAAACTCTGGAAGGTATCTCCATAGAAATCCGTTCCTAAGCGATAGGTTAGGTTCAACCATTCAACCGGATCATAAGAAATATCACCTACAACGATAGCCCGATTCACCTTACTAGTGATTGGTTTTTTGTTAATGGTCCAATATGGGTTATCAATGGCGGTTTCCGAACCCTCAGATATTACTAATTGTGTCCCATTGTCATTCAGGTAATTGGTCATGTCCAAATTCTTTGGCCAATAAATCGCACCCATGACACCATTTTCAGAACCTTGCGGGAAGTAAGTCCTTGCCGTATTCATATAGGTCATATTAGCTCCGATCTTTAGGTTATCGAAAACTTTATGATCGGCATTCATGCGAAAAGAACGACGTCCAAATTCGGTATTCTTCGCTATACCCTCTTGTTGAAGGAGATTTCCTGATGCGTAAAAGGTAGTCTTATCTGATCCACCACTGAAGGATACATCATGATTTTGACCAAATCCCGTTTGGAAGAATCGACCTAAGTTATCATAAATGGTTTCATTACTCGAAAATTCCGGTCCCCATGATTGATAACTATTGTCTTCATATACTCCCAAGCGCCCTTGCTTAAATTTAGACTGCAATTCAGGTAATTTATTGGCATTATCAAAAGAAAAGGTATTGCCATAAGTTACTCTTCCTTTTCCAGCACCTTTTTTAGTGGTAATGATAATAACCCCACTTCCTGCTCGCAATCCATATAAGGCAGCTGCTGCTGGACCTTTCAAGACGGACATACTAGCAATATCCTCCGGATTGATATCAATCCCGCGGTTTGATGCCGGTGCAGTTCCAGCAGTTAATCCCCCTTGAGATACCGGGGTCGTATTGTCAATAGGTATACCATCAACTACGATCAGCGGTTGGTTCTCTAAACTCAACGAACTTCCTCCGCGAATTAAGATGTTAGATGATGCACCAGGCGAGCCTCCGGAATTCGTGACCTGAACCCCTGCTACCTTACCCTGTAAGGTATTCACTAAATTGGGCTGATTACTTTCTGTGATCTCTTTGGAGCTCACATTCTGAGCGGCATAACCCAGACTTCTGGCCTGTTGCTTGATTCCCATCGCGGTGACAACGACTTCATCAATCTTCTCATCGGTAGTTTGTAGAACAATGTTGTAGACATTGCCTGTACCTACCACTTGGTCCTTCTCCCCAGAACCAAGCAGGCGAAAAATTAATGTTTCGCCTGGCGCAGCTTGAATGCTAAACGAACCATCGGCATTCGTTTGAACAACCCGATTGGTCCCCTTAACCATTACAGTAACATTCGAAAGAACTTCCCCATTGGCGGAAGTAACCTTTCCAGTTACCGCTTTTTGCTGTGCCATCAAACAGGATGCATACAATGCCACCCCGAAAAAAGTAAGTAAAAATCTTCTTTTCATTTGTTTGACTTTTTGTGAATAATACTGTGTTAGCTTATCTATTGGTTATCATAAAATAGACAACACAATTGTACAAAAAATTCACTCATTGCCATCTACAGCAACTTTATGATCAAAAAACCGAATAGGAATTACATCTATTCCCAAGCTAATTTTGTAGACAGAAAATAATTTTTATGGATATCAGAAAACTTACACGACATTAAAGAGACAATATTTTAATTGAAATAACATTTTCTGATAAACAAAAGAAATAAATTATATTTTTTGTTTTCATTTAGCATGATAGGGATTCTAAGGAATTGTAACAAGGAGAAAATTCCAAACAATTTTTATTGAATTAAAACAAAAGCTAATAAATAATCCTGGTTCGATTATTTCATGGAGGAAGCATTTATTCCTTGGATGAGTTTGCGATGTTGTTCAGGGTCATGCTGATCGAGTCGGAGTTTTCGAATAGGTTGTGATACACAATTCTTCCGGATATTGTGAGCACAGCTTTGGTACTGTTGAATGAGGTCCTCAATTCGGATTAAGGTTCTTTGGTATTCTTGAAATAATTCCAATACATGATGATGTTGTAACTTCAGTTTCTCCAGGTCATCTTTGAAATCATGTTCTATATAAATTGCCTCAACCTCCTGTATTAATCGCATTAATTCCGCATGTTTGATAGCATTGATCCCTCGCATTATTCCGAATTTAAACGTCAATTTAACTTTAACTAAATCATCTCCTACAACTAACTGATTCTAATATACTTAAAAAGATTTCCGATCAATAATTTGCCTTGAAAATTAACCGTTTATTAATTTAGTTAGGTATATACATAGTCTTGATGAGGTATAAATTCTGACATCGGAATTTTCATGACGATATAGGAATTAAAAAACCTTGACACCTTTACGAAATCAAATTTAAGGAGAAGAATAAGAATTTAAGATTATCATTTTGTTAAGAAGAATTAAAGAAATGAGTACTTCCAAGCGGAATTCAAATTAAAGAACTACGGTTCAGCAAAGTAATTTTAAATTTTAAAACATTTACATAACTTTGCGGCTACAATTAGTTAACAGAGCTAATCGCGTTAACATATGATTAAGGACAGGAAACAATATCAAAACAAAAACTCCAAATAAATCATTTCACCATGCCTTTGCAATTCAACACCGTAAAATTATTCGCAGGTTCTGGCACTCAAGAACTTGCAGAAAAAATCTCTAAGTCTTACGGAAAGCCACTTGGCGATAAGACCTTGTCTAAATTCTCCGATGGCGAAATTCAACCATTCTACAACGAGTCTGTTCGTGGAAGTGACGTTTTCGTTATTCAATCTACCAATCAACCTACTGACAACTTGTTGGAGATGCTATTGATGATCGATGCAGCGAAACGTGCTTCAGCACACTATATTACAGCTGTTGTTCCTTACTTCGGTTTTGCGCGTCAAGATCGTAAGGATAAACCACGTGTTGCAATTGGCGCGAAACTAATCGCTAATTTAATTACTGCAGCGGGTGCACACCGTATCATGACCATGGATTTACACGCAGCTCAAATCCAAGGATTCTTTGATATTCCGGTAGATCACTTGGACGGTGCTATCATTTTCGTTCCTTATATCAAATCTTTGAAATTAGAGAACTTAATGATTGCTTCTCCAGATATGGGTGGTTCTTACCGCGCTCGTACCTTCGCAAAATTCTTTAATGCGGAAGTTGTAATCTGTGATAAACGTAGAAAACGTGCTAATGAAATCGAATCCATGTCCATCATTGGTGATGTTACTGGACAGGATGTAGTTTTAATTGACGATATCTGTGATACTGCAGGTACACTTTCTAAAGCTGCTGCCCTTATCATGGAAAATGGTGCTAAATCTGTTCGTGCAGTATGTACGCATGCAGTACTTTCTGGTAAAGCCTATGAAACCATTGAAAACTCCGTACTATCTGAAATGATCGTTACTGATACTATTCAATTAAACGCTGAAAAAGCAGCTCAATGCACCAAAATCAAAGTGCTTTCTACTGCTGATTTATTCGCAAGTGCTATTAAAAACGTTAATGAGCACGGATCGATTTCCGACTTATTTGATGTAAAATAATATTTAAGATCTATTTCTTAACCCTAAAAGCCATCTTAATAAGATGGCTTTTTTTGTGGTAGGTGGTTCCGTTATCCAAAAATCCAATTTCTCTATCCCGACAATAGGTCTATCTACGAAATACTCCCTACTAACTACTGCCCGCAGGGCCTAGGCATTCCGCTGAGCTCAGTGCTGCCCCTACGCATGGCGAGCTACTTGAAGAATAGGAAACTACCTAGTTAGCACGACTGGTAGGGGCAGTACTGAGTGAGTTTGAGGATGGGGATTTATCCTCGACGAGAACGAACGGAATGTCTGCCCGTTTTTTTAAATTTTAGACAACAGAAAACAGACAAAAGAAAACAGATCGGAGGGTATAATAGATGGCGGGCGATGCATGCATCGCCCCTACAAACAATCGTGAAAATATTGGCAATTCTTTCCAAAACTGTAGGGTCGAAGTATGCTTCGACCGATATCCAAAATCCAATTTCTCTTTTCCGCCAATAGGTCTAAAATCTGGTGTCTATTGTCTGTTATCTCACCACCTTTTGCCTCATATCTAATACGTAGCGGTCTCCTATCTCCCATCTATTTCTGTTGTCTTTAGTCTGTATTCTCATCGTCTTTCCTTAGGGTTTGCTAGGGGTTTGCTAGGGGTTTGCTAGGGGTTGGATTCGACACTCTTTCGGATCTCCTTCGGAACTTGTTCGGATCTCCTTCGGATCTCGTTCGGTTAGAAGCGAACGAGATCCGAACAAGATCCATATCAGATCCAAAGAAATTCCCTTAGAGTATCGAAGCAATATGGAGGCAATATGGAGGCAATATGGAGTTAGTATTGAGCCAAAAAGTTACTTCACACAGGCAAAATTTGGATATGAATTCACTTGTTTCATAGGTTTCACATTGTGACACTAGTTTGTTGGTGACTTTTGCACTTGACTTTGTTATAAATTCAGCATTATCGTATTACAAGGAAATAGCGTAATTTCCGTTTCATTTAAGGTTTAAATAGTGGTTGGTGTAAGAAAACAAGGAAATACCTGAGGGATAGGAAATAAGGGGAAACATTATTTACAAAAAATCCTTCAATTAATTAAAACAAATCAATATCTTTGCACCTCATATTTTTAAAATTCATAAACAATGAAATCAATTGCTATTAGCGGTTCTGCAAGACAGAACGTAGGGAAAAGAGAATCGAAGGAATTGCGCTACGAAGGACAAGTTCCTGCAGTTCTTTACGGAGGTAAAGAGCAAACGCATTTTTCGGTATCCGCAGCTGATTTGAAACCAGTTCTTTACACTCCAGAAGTGATTTTCGTAGAATTGGAAATCGATGGCAAAAAAGCAAAAGCTATCGTTCAAGAAGCTCAATTCCACCCATTAACTGACGTAGTTACACACGTTGACTTCTTGGAGTTATTTGATGACAAAGAAGTTTCTGTAAACATTCCAGTAGCTTTAGTAGGTACTTCTCCAGGTGTTAAAATGGGGGGTAAACTAGTTCAGAAATTACGTAAACTTCGTGTTAAAGCTTTACCTAACAACTTACCTCAAGAAATCGAAATTCCGATGGAAGGTCTAGAAGTTGGTAAATCTTACCGTGTAAGACAAGTAAGCTTAGAGAATGCAACAGTATTGAACAACAGCGATGATACTATCGTTTCTGTAGTTATGTCTCGTGCATTACGTCAAGCAGAGCAAGAAGCAGCGAAAGCAGCTAAAGGCGGTAAAAAATAAGGATAGAGAAGCTTGTAGGAAAGTGCAAACTTTCCAAAAGTGGAATTCTAACCCAAAGATTAAAAGAGGTATTGTTAGCAATACCTCTTTTTTTGTGCCTTCTACTAAAGATTCCAATAAAAAATGCAGACATCTCCCGACGCCTGCATCTCGATTAGAATATATAAACAAATGTTCAACGTTGATCGTTGTAAATCCCTGCGCTATACCGCATGACTGGAACCTAATTATTCAAGGTTTCTTCCAATTTAATGGATTTTGGAAACAGAATATTGTTTTCCAGGTGTATATGCTTGTGCAGATCGTTTTCAAAATCTTCCAGCATTTCAAAGGCTACTTTATAAGTACTGCAGCCATCAGCAGGTACAGTATAATTCGAGGTTAGTTCTCGAATTTTTTCGAAACGATCACCTTCTGCTTCATGTTCATGAAGCATCATTTGGATCGGGTTCTTCACGGTACCGAAAGCTGGTGCGGCAGGAACTTCTTGTTCTGATTTTGATTCCTCCAAACGTTCAATAAATGGGAATAAAATCTGTTCTTCCTTTTGCAAGTGATGACCTAAATCCACAGCCGACTCTTCAAAGAGTCTATTGATTTCATGTAACTCTGGATGACGATCACCATGCACGCGAGCCACTTTGTTCAGGTAGGCTAGTAATACTGGAGTTTTCTCGCGTACATAACGGTGGTGCGTCTTCACTATATAGGAAACCAGAAGATCCGATGGCCATGAATTGAAATCAATCTGCTCAGAAGATGGCTCATTAAGCACTTGATTCAATTCGATGAGCAAAGGCTCCAGTTTAATGTTCTTCTTTGCTGCAGCATCTTCGATGCTTCGTTGACCGCCACAACAAAAATCCAATCCATATTTAGAGAATACAGCGGCAGTCTTGAAGTTCTTCGCAACCACATCGCCAATCTTAATCTTTTCTAACGTTTCCATAATCTTTATTCTTAAATCTTATCCTTAATTCATTACCAATGTTGTGGCATAAAGCCTTTTTTATTCAGCAATGATCTTACCCTTCATGATAGCAGAGTGACCAGGGAATGTACAGATGAAATTGTAAGTACCTGGCTCTAATGTAAATTCAATCTTATCCTCTTCTCCTCCACCGATTAATTTGGTATGAGCAATAATATCCTGAGAAGTTGGGATGTATTCACTGTCTTTTGCTTTAAGCGCCAATTCGGTGAATGCCGCTACATCTGTTCCGGCTTTTAAAACCACTAGATTATGCCCCATCACTTCCTTTTTCATGGTACCCACATGTTTCAATGTCAAACTCACTGGCTCACCAGCTTTAACTTTTAATTCGCTGACATTGTACTTCATCTGGTCATTACTTTCAACTGTAACCGTGTTGGAAGTAGCAGATGCTGGTGCTGCTTCTGTAGTTGCACTCTCCATGGCTGGAGCTTCTGTATTGTGGTTACTGTGATCGATTGTACTTTCACTTTTTTTATCTCCTGAACCGCAGGATACCATAATTAAACCTGCTAGAGCGATTGCTGAATACGAGAATATTTTTTTCATTGTTATGTTTCTATTTAAGACAAAATTGTCTTTTATTAAGGAATAAAAAAGTAACATTGGTCACTTTTTTAGATGAGATTGCAGATATTCAGAAAATAAGGCTTACAGTCAACTCCCCTTCAACAGAGGATTTATTAAAATATAGATTTTCAGGAGAAAGGATGGTTCAAAATGGCTTCAAATCCCTATTTTTGCAGACATGAATTATCTGATAGTAGGATTAGGAAATATCGGCAAAGAATATGCGGATACCCGTCATAATATTGGTTTTATGGTTGCTGATGAGTTAGCCAATCAAGCGGGCACATTTTGGTCAACTTTAAAACATGCTTATTATACAGAGTTTAAGCAGCGTGGTCACAATGTGTTTGTGATTAAGCCAACGACTTATATGAACTTAAGCGGTAAAGCGGTTAACTATTGGATGAAGGAATTGAAGGTGCCTGTAGAAAATGTTTTAATCATTGTTGATGATTTGGCTATCCCCTTTGGCTCTTTGCGCATTAAACCTAAAGGCTCGGCAGCAGGCCATAATGGCTTACGTTCTATTGAAGCCAGTTTAGGATCTCAGGCCTATCCGAGATTGCGTTTTGGAATAAGCGATAATTATCAAAAAGGTCGCCAGGTAGACTATGTCTTAGGGCCTTTTGACCCAGAAGAACAAAAAGAACTTCCAGCACTGATTGAACATTCCGTCAAAATGGTGCATAGTTTCATCAATATTGGAATAGAATTGACCATGACTAATTTAAACACCAAATAAAAGGGTCTAAACTCTTAAAAAATACTATTGAAGGGGGAAATTAGCAATAATTTACCCTTTTTTTATAGTTGAAATATGCCAAATTTTTCGTATATTTTCAAAACATTCCAAATAAATTACCCATGGGGAAAATCAATCCATATATTGCCATTCCAGTTGTCTTATTCTTGTTGATTCTAGGATCGACAGAAGCTTTTCAATTGTTAAGTGAGCGATCGGATATTGGGGTATTTCTAGGTGTGGTCCTGGTTATCCTACTGATAGCAGTAGTCTATAAATTATTTGAATATATCTTTAACAAACCAATTAAATGAAGAAGAACATGATTGCTTTAGGTGCGACCTTATTCGTTGCCCTAATGGTATGGGTATGTTGTACCGAACGCATCGATGCGGGGTATGAAGGAATTAAGGTGAAATTATATGGTTCCGACAAAGGGGTCCAAGATGTAAGTTTGGTTACCGGACGGGTATGGTATAATCCAATTACCGAATCCATTTATGAATTTCCGACCTATGTACAGACTGCTAACTACGATAAATTTACAGTGAATGCCAAAGATGGATCTGTATTTACTGTTGACCCGACAATTTCTTTGCGAGTTTCTCCCGGAAGTACGCCAAAGATTTTCATCAAATACCGTAAGCAAATTGAAGAGATCCTATCAAACACGTTGGTAAACCACATCAAGGATGTGTATCGTATAGAGTTCAATAAATACACCACCGACTCCATCATCAGTAAAAGAGAAAAATTTGAAGAGGGTGTACAAT
Organism: Sphingobacterium lactis; assembly: GCF_051951495.1. Taxonomy (GTDB): domain Bacteria; phylum Bacteroidota; class Bacteroidia; order Sphingobacteriales; family Sphingobacteriaceae; genus Sphingobacterium; species Sphingobacterium lactis_A. The sequence goes on from NZ_JBNHAS010000005.1 coordinate 52,161, forward strand.
TGAAAATGATTGCCTTTTTAGAGAAAGAAGGATTTTATTTAGAACAGCTCACTAGTGGTATTCAATATCCAGAAGCTATTACTCAAGCTATAAATGCCAAGAATGCGGCCATTCAAAAGGCACAGCAGGCGGAAAATGAATTAAAGGTGGTGGAAGCCGATGCGAAAAAGATGATCGTTCAGGCCGAGGCAGAAGCCCGTGCCAATGAATTGAGACAGTCTACCCTATCTCCGCTTTTAATACAACAACAATTTATTGAAAAATGGGACGGTTCTACGCCGCTCTATGGCAATAGTCCCGTGATTTTTAAAGAATTGAAATAGTCTAATTGTTCAAATCGTATTTAGTGGAAGGACTTTCAGTTGAATAGCTCATCAATTCCACTAAATACGAGATGAAAAAATCAGCAATAGTCTACTTTAAAAGAACGGATATAGCACCTAATTTTGCATCATTACCAAACATCTTCGTAGCTGAATCGTCCGGAAAATGAGCAATCTCCTTAATCTTATCAGGGCTTAATCCGCTAATTTTACTTGCCTTTACAGCTTTGCCATTCAGGAAATAAACCGATACGCTAGGCATATCTTCTAAGAATTTCGAATACGCATCCGGATAGATGATTCTACGATTAATCTTAATCGGATCGCTTTTGCCTGTTGCCCTATACCCAGTTACAACAACCTCACCTACTAATTTGTCCGTAACATTGGTAATCCTTTTTTTAGATGTGATCAGAACCACGCCATTAGCTCCCTTTTCCCCATAAAGACTTGTGGCTGCTTTATCTTTCAAAACTGCAAAACTTTCAATCTCATTTGGGCTAATAACTGACAAATCGGCAATTTCTTTTCCATCCAAAAGCATCAACGGTTTTTCTTTGGCCGGATGACCTCGAAGAATGATATTTTGAAGGGTGCCTTTATCGTCAAGTTTAGTTATAGAAAAACCAGATTTCGTATTTGGGTCATTAGGCTTAATGATGGTGTCGCGAGCAACTACAATTCCTTTTCCTTTGATTACATCCACTTTTGGAGTTGACGCGTTATTTCCACCTTCATCAGTGGAACTAGTGTTTTTTGTTGCTACTATAACAACATTTTTGACTTCCTTTTCAGATGCTTGACCATGATTATTGCTAGTAACAGAATTGCTGCCTATAGTATCGACAACTACTATGGCCTTTTTAGTTTTAACTATTTTAATGGTATCTCGGACTGTATCAGCATTCCCCTCCAAGGACAGGTCAATAGGTGACACCTTTTGGACCAATTGGGTTAGATCTGTTTTCTGGATGTTGTAGACAGCATCTTCGATTTTACCCTCCGCTTGGTTTACGGAAAGGGTGATTCCTGCCATGATCAATACAGGGAGTATAAATGCATACTTGCTCAACTCCAATTTGGATGACCTTTTCTTATTCATCATCATAATGCGCTTTTTTAGGGTTTTAAAATTAAACTGGTTACTGATACCAACATGCGCTCCTTGCTTGCTGACATGCAGTAGGGAATATTGATAAGTCTGTCGGTCCACTCCTTTATCTAGCACCTGTTGATCAGTCAGGAATTCTAGGTTTTGACGTACTGCTCTGCGCATGAGCCATACGAAAGGATTATACCAACAGGTTATCAATACCAACTCAAACAATAATACATCTACACTGTGTTGGCCTTTCACGTGGATGTATTCGTGTTTAAAGATATCGCTAAGCTCCAGCTCCTCATGTTGTTGCTGGTGCACATAGACCTTATTGAAAAAAGAAAACGGCGTGATAGGAAATATCACGTTGCGGAATAAAAAATTGCGCCATTGGGCCGGCTTTGAATACCAATGGATTCGAAATAAACTGATTAATTGAAGGACAAGTTTCCCGGCAAAGATAGCTGCTCCAATCAGGGCTGTAATTAACAACAGATCTGTCAAGGTGAAGCTGTTTTGTTTCTCTTGGAAATCAAAAGGCAAATAGGTTAAGACTTCTGCTGTCGGAATAACCAGTTGCTTGGAAAACCACTCCTTGATATCCAAAAATGGATAGACAAAAGCATAAAGGACACCGATAACAAAATAGGCTCTATTTAATTTATAAAAGGTCAGACCTTTTAATAGCAATTGATAGCCTAGAAAGACTAAAGCTATAACGAGGTTAACTTGGAGTATATAGGTTAGTATCGCTTCCATAGTGTTAGCTTTTGTTTTTCTGGATCATATCCATTATCTCCTCTAATTCCGACGGACTAAGCTTTTCTTCTTTGACAAAGAAGGAAACCATCTCCTTATAAGAATTGCGAAAATAATCGCCTACAAAGGAATTCATAAATTTCGCTTTGTATTCTTCAGAACTGATAAGAGGCTCGTAACGTTTAGCATTAGCATACTTTACGGGCTTCACATAGCCTTTACGTTCCAAGTTTCGGATCGTTGATGCCAATGTAGTATAAGGCATTTCGGAGCCTTTGATATTATCTAATATTTCACGGATAAAACCACCGTTTAATTGCCAAATGGAGAGCATAGCCTCCTCTTCCTGAATTGTTAATTTTTCCATAGCGCTACTTTCTTTTCACTAATGTACGATACTTTCGTAGATATACCATACTATTTAACATTTTTTTAATAATTGGGACGGGGCAACTGGCTAAACATGTGCGGTTTAGTAAAAAAATAGGTTAAATAAGTGCAAAAATAGGATAAGTCCTTGTCTAAACGTTTAAAGTACAAAATGGGGAGTAAAACTGTCTTAAAATGACGATTCCGTGTTATTTTTATTCGGAATTAGCATCTGAAAATAGAAATCAATTTTATACATTTGTAGAATACGAGTTTGTTATAAAACATTTAATACTAGAAATTTTATTATGTCTGAAACTGCATCTATTAACTTAAATGGATCTACCTTTGAGATGCCTGTTATCACAGGGACAGAGAATGAGAAAGCCCTAGATATTTCGAAATTAAGAGACCAATCTGGATATATTACATTGGACCCTGGCTTCAAGAATACAGGATCGACTAAGAGTGCGATTACTTTCCTTGATGGCGAAAAGGGCGTATTGACCTACCGAGGTTATGCGATCGAAGAATTAGCGGAAAAGTCTACCTTTTTAGAAGTTGCTTATTTATTAATCTATGGTGATTTACCAACTAAAGAGGTCTTAGAGAAATTCCGTGCAGATATCCGTGCCCAGATGATGATCCACGAAGACATGAAGAATTTCTTTACTGGTTTTCCGTCCAAATCACATCCAATGGGTCAGCTTTCTTGTTTAGTTGGTGTATTGTCATCCTTCTATCCAGAATCTTTAAATCCAAATCAAACCGAAGAGGAAGAAAACAAAACGATTATCAACTTATTGGCTAAAATGCCTACAATCGTTTCATGGATCCAAAAGAAATCTTTAGGACATCCGGTAGTTTATCCAAAGAATAACTTTGGTTACATCGAGAATTTCCTAAACATGATTTTTGGTGAAGTAAATCAAGAGAAAACTTTTGATCCATTGATTATCGATGCGATGCACAAGTTATTGATTCTTCATGCTGATCACGAGCAGAACTGTTCTACTTCTACTGTACGTATGGTAGGATCTTCTAATGCCAACTTATATGCTTCGATCTCTGCGGGTATCAATGCCCTATGGGGACCATTGCATGGTGGAGCTAACCAAGCGGTTATCGAGATGTTAGAAGCCATTAAAGAAGATGGTGGTGATGCCGACAAATATTTAGCAAAAGCAAAAGATAAAAACGATCCTTTCCGTTTAATGGGATTTGGACACCGTGTATACAAAAACTTCGACCCTCGTGCTAAAATCATTAAAAAAGCATGTGACGATGTGTTAGAAAAATTAGGTGTGAATGATCCAGTATTGGATATCGCAAAACGCTTAGAAGAAGCAGCATTAAGCGATCAATACTTCATCGACCGTAAATTATACCCTAACGTAGATTTCTACTCTGGTATTATCTACCGTGCATTAGGATTTAATTCGGATATGTTTACCGTATTATTTGCATTGGGACGTCTTCCAGGATGGATCGCTCAATGGAAAGAAATGCGCGACAACAAAGAGCCAATCGGCCGTCCAAGACAAGTTTATATCGGCGAAACCTACAGACCTTATGTAGATATCTCCAAAAGATAAGTGAACACAAAAAAACCTGCTTTTAACGAAGCAGGTTTTTTTTGAGTATTTAGTATTTAGTAGATAGTATTAAGACCTATTGGCGCATTAGAGTTTATTAGATATTAAACGGTCGAAGCGCGCTTCGACCCTACGGTTATGAGGTTTAAAAACAATAAAATCACGGATGTTTGTATGGGCGATGCATGCATCGCCCGCATAACCTCAATTCTTTTCTGCTTTATTGGTCTGTGTCTGATGTTTGATGTCAATCATCAGTTATTTAAAAATTCGGGCGGACATACCGTTCGTTTTCGTCAGGGATAAACCCCATTTCCTCAAACTCACTCAGTACCGCCCCTACCAGACGTGCTACCTAGATAGTTGCTATTGATAGAACGCTGCGCTGATAGATAGGAGACATGTGATATGAGATAGAACAGGTTATGCGGTCGAAGCATGCTTCGACCCTACGGTTATCTGAAAATATTAATAAATTAGATAGTTATAAATTAATCACATTTCCAGTATAGTTCAAAGTTCCCAAACCTTCGATTTGGGATGACGGGCTAGGGTGTGATGGTTGCAAGACTCTTCGCTTCGCACGGAGTAGTAAATAGCAATACCATTTAGCCGCAATACGTCTAAATACTAAATACTAACTACTAAATACTAATCAAACTATCTGACAGAAATGCGTTTAACGACAGATTCAGTACCTGCGCCAACACGTACGAAGTAGAAACCTTCGGAAAGTTTTTGTTGGGTATCGAAGTTCAAGTTTTGCAATCCAGATTCTAGGTTAGCGTTGTGGAGGTTTAACACTTCATTACCTAGGGCATCCATTACCTTGATCACTACGTTATAATCTTTGCTCAATTTAAAGTTCACAGAGATCTGTTCAGCGATCGGATTGTAATAAACTTTTACGTTATTGATAATTTTATCATTCTCCTCAGCCAATAAATTGGAAGTTCCAACGTTAATAGCTGTAGATGATACAATTTCAAGATCCTTAACTGGAGAATTTTCGAGGATAAATTTAGAAGCGTGAGAAGCATAGGTATAGCTCAGCAATGTTGCCCCTAAGGCGATATTGACTAGAATATACTGTGCTAATTTTCTAAATCCTAATTTCATGGTATTACTTAGAGCCTCTTTTCTTTGATTTGGTTTAATCAAATGTAAACATTATTCATTTAAAACCTAATACAAATGTAGTTATTTTTCGATTTTTGTAGGATAAATTCAATATCCTTTAACAATTTTTAACAGGAAATTACGTTGTCCCATAAAATTCTGTAATTTCGCACCGTTTTAACTATAAGAAACACTTAACTTTAGTATATGTCAACAGACCATAAACATAATCTTCAGAAGCTTAGTGCCGCGGGGTTATTAATTAGTTTGGGAATCATTTTTGGTGACATCGGGACTTCTCCACTTTATGTTTTCAAAGCCATTTTCAATAAAGGCGAAATTACAGAGATGGTCATCTTCGGTGGTCTATCCTGTATTTTTTGGACACTGACTTTACAGACCACCGTAAAGTATGTTTTAATCACCTTAAATGCAGATAACAAAGGTGAAGGGGGTATTTTATCACTCTTTTCCCTTGTGCGAAAACGGGCAAAATGGTTAATCATCCCAGCCATTATAGGTGCTAGCACCTTGTTGGCAGATGGTATGATTACACCAGCCATTACCATCTCTTCAGCCGTTGAGGGTCTCGCCATTAAAACACCAAACTTCCCAACCATCCCAGTAGTTGTTCTCATTATCTCCCTCCTCTTTATCATTCAACGTTTCGGAACCAATATCGTAGGCCGTGTATTCGGTCCATTGATGTTTATCTGGTTCTCGACAATTGGAATATTGGGGATGTCGTATTTGGGACATTCACCAGAAATTTGGAAAGCTTTAAACCCATATTACGCAGCTCAGCTGTTAGCTAACTATCCTAATGCTTGGTTTATCGTTGGTGCGATCTTCCTGTGTACTACGGGTGCTGAGGCATTATACTCTGATATGGGGCACTGTGGCAAATCAAATATCCGCATCAGTTGGATCTTTGTTAAGTTAATGTTGATCTTCAATTATTTTGGTCAAGGAGCTTGGTTATTGGAACATCAAGGCACTATCCTTGGTGAAGTCAATCCATTCTATGCGATTATGCCAGATTGGTTTGTAATCTGGGGAGTTACCATAGCGACAATGGCAGCAGTTATTGCCAGTCAGGCAATGATTTCGGGTTCCTTTACATTAATTGCTGAAGCTGTTCGTTTGAACATCTGGCCTAAGGTGGCTATTCGTTATCCGAGTGATCATAAAGGGCAGATTTATGTACCTTCAGTGAACTTAATCCTCTATTTAGGCTGTATGTTGATCATTTTGATCTTCCGTGAATCCAGTAATATGGAGGCAGCATATGGTTTGGCCATTAACTTAACCTTCCTAACAACTACCATTTTGATGACTGTATTTATGCTGAGAAAGCGTATCAATGTCATTCTTGTGGGTTTGTTTGCAGTCGTGTATACCATTATCGAGGTTACCTTCTTGATTGGTAATATCAGTAAGATTGCGCACGGTGGTTGGTTAACCTTGTTATTGGCTATTGCATTATTCATTGTGATGTACAGTTGGTTTGGAGCCAGAAAGATCAAAAACAGATTCGTTAAATTCGTTGATGTTCGTGATTACTACCCCATCCTTTCCGAACTGAGTGAGGATAAATCGGTACCCTTTTTCTCATCGCATTTGGTGTACTTAACAAGTGCAAATAATGTCCATGAGGTGGAATCTAAGATTACCTATTCCATCCTCAATAAAAAGCCAAAACGAGCTGATGTTTATTGGTTGGCACACGTAGATGTAATGGATAATCCGCATACACGCGAATACAAAGTTACACAGCTAGTACCCGGTAAGGTAATCCGGATTGATTTTCACTTAGGTTTCCGTGAGGAACAGAAAATCAGCTTACTCTTCCGTAAAGTTGTAGAGGATATGGTAAAGAATGGTGAAATTGACATTACCAGTAATTATGATACCTTAAAGAAATATAATATTCCGGGTGACTTCAACTTCGTTGTATTAGAGAAGGTGATTTCTAAGACGCACTTCTTGAAAATGAATGAGAAGATTATTCTAGAAATCTATAAGATCTTGAAGAAATTCAGTCTTTCTGAAGAAAAAGGATTTGGATTGGATAGTAGTTTCGTGACATTAGAACGAGTTCCATTAACTATCCCGAATACCGAAGAAGTTAAATTAAAACGCCTGGATTAGAATAATTAAAACGGCTATAAAAAAAGCTTGCTGAATAAAATTTATTCAGCAAGCTTTTTTCTTTTTATGGAACGAAGAGGCTTACTCGCCTGCTTCTACATTTCTTAATTTCGAATGCTTATAGCCATAAGCAAAGTAGATTACCAGTCCAATCAATAACCAAGCAATAAAGATAATCCAGTTACTTGCGCCCAACTCGGACATCAAATAAAGATTGATCAGAACCCCTGTAACCGGCAATAAAGAGAAGTTGTATTTAAAGCTTAACACACTCATAACTGCCCATACTAACCAGAATATGATCAGTAAGGATTTATGCAATAAGATGGCTGTAGAGCCCATACTCATCCACTCGTCTAAGGATTCACCACCATACTTATACGTAAGGAATAACCCTATGAAAAAGCCTAATCCTACAATGTACTTTCCATTGATGTAGGGAACTTTAAATTTAGATTTCTTGGAGATACCGGTATGATCCATGTAAAGCACACCGCAGCACACCAAGATGAAAGCAAAGAAAGTACCTACGGAAGTCAGGTCTACAAAGAAATCCATCTTGAAGAACAAGGCTGGAATAGCTACTACAATCCCTGTAACGATCGTAGCAAAGGATGGTGTTTTGTATTTCGGGTGAATCTTAGAGAAGTTTTTCCAAAGAAGACCATCACGACTCATGGTCATCCAAATTCTTGGTTGTGCTAATTGGAACACCAATAAAGCCGAAGTAATTGCAATAACAGAAGTCACCGAGATAATACCTGCCATATGGTCAAAGCCGACATAAGAAAACACATAGGCCAGAGGATCTTTTACATTAAGCTCTTTGTAATTCACCATACCTGTTAAAACTAAGGTTATGGCTACATAAAGCACGGCACAGATCAACAAACAATAGATCATGGCCTTTGGTAAATCGCGTTGCGGATTCTTACATTCTTCTGCCGTGGTGGAAATGGAGTCAAAGCCAATGAATGCAAAGAATACGGCGGCCACACCACTCATTACTCCTGCCATACCATTAGGTGCAAAAGGTGTCCAATTCTCAGGTTTCACAAAGAAAATACCACCAAGGATAACAGCTAATATAATTCCGATCTTGATGATAACCATGATATTAGAGGCTTTGCGGGATTCTTTAATACCGATATAAACCAACCATGTTACCAACACAGTAATCAATCCTGCTGGAATATCAAGGATAATAGGAATGCCTGCAATTCGAGGGGCTGTTTCATACGCTTGGAGCGCAATTTTATCTATGCCTTCTAGTTTATCCAATCCCACTTCTAAAAACTTCTGATGCGCCTCTATAGCATATCCAGGAGCCATGGTCATCCATCGGGGGACAGATATACCAAAACCGTCGAGCATGGATACGAAATACTGAGACCAAGAGATGGCTACTACCATATTAGAAACAGCATATTCCAAGACCAATGCCCAACCAATTATCCAAGCGAAGAGCTCGCCAAAGGTGACATAAGCATAGGTATAGGCCGAACCAGAAACAGGAACTGTACTTGCGAACTGCGCATAGGACAATGCAGTGAACACACAGGCGAAGGCAACAAATACAAAAAGTAAGGATACTGCAGGTCCACCGTTATAACTTGCCAAGCCGATGGTACTGAAGATCCCTGCTCCTACAATTGCTGCTATACCAAGGGATATTAAATCCCGTACTCCTAAGATTTTAGCTAATCCTGATCCGCCTTTCTCGGCGTCGGATAGAATCTGATCGACGCTTTTCTTTCGAAAAAGTCTATTTGCCATATTAAGTTAAATTATTGGGTCAAGGCTACAAAAGTGGAAAAAATTATGACAATTATGTCATATTATCCTGAATATATGTATAAATCTCCTTGAAATCCCTTAATTGATTATCACGATATTGAATCAACACTTCTGTAAGTGCTTCATGTTGTTCTTGATTAGTTTGGAATTCCCAAATACGCTTGGAAATATTAAATAGTGGCTTGGCCATACGGTCGATGTCCTTGTAATCAAATATATACCTCCACTGTAAGAATTGATCATAAAAAGCTAGAAAACCAGCTGTATCCTCAACACCTAAAGTCTTAAGGTAGTTGACCAATATTGGGCGATTAACTTGCTCTAGGTGCTCATACAATCTGGCAACATTGACCAGATCATACTCAATGAGTAAATGATCAAGCATTAACTCGACAGCAATATGCGCCATAAAAGAAGGGCGAATAGGCAAATCTTTGAGAACAGGTTCTAACTTCTTACGGAGTACATGGCAATGTTGCAGAAAGAATTCTGAGCTATGGAATAGTTTATCGACTTCAACATGTCGATACCATCCTTCAGAAATTGCCATGCTTAAGGGATGTATGAATAGTTGGTCTTCGAACTTTTGCGGATGAAAGACATAGCTCTTATCGACATTTTTGAGTAGGTCAGGCAACAGCGCGCCGAGCACACGTTCAGGTTGGGTTGCATAACGTTCAAAATAAAAATGTGATAGGAAGTTCATAAACCAATAACCATACAAATTATCTTTAAGATACATTATAATCTCGTATCTTTGCAATTCTTTAAATAAAAATCTTAAAGGGTATACTATGAACTTTGTAGAAGAACTACGCTGGAGAGGCATGCTTCAAGACATCATGCCAGGAACAGAAGAATTGTTAAACAAAGAAAAGGTGGCGGGCTATATCGGCTTTGATCCTACAGGCGATTCGCTACATGTTGGTCATTTAACCCAAATCATGACATTAATCCACTTTCAACACGCTGGTCACAAGCCTGTTGCTTTAGTAGGTGGTGCTACAGGAATGATTGGGGACCCTTCATTTAAATCAGCTGAGAGAAACCTCTTGGATGAAGAAACGCTTCAACGCAATGTGAATGCATTGAAGAGTCAACTTGCAAAATTCTTGAGCTTTGGCGACGGTGCTACCGATGCCAAAATGGTCAACAACTACGACTGGTTCAAGGACTTCAAGTTCTTAGATTTCATCCGTGATATAGGTAAGCTGATTACCGTGAATTACATGATGGCCAAAGATTCTGTAAAGAAACGCTTGGAAGGTGAAAGTGGACTTTCCTTCACTGAATTCTCCTATCAACTAATTCAAGGTTATGATTTCTATTATCTTTGGAAGAACCACAACTGCAAAGTACAAATGGGTGGCTCCGATCAATGGGGTAACATCGTTACTGGTAGTGAATTGATCCGTCGTATTGACCAGGGCTCTGCCTTCGCTGTCACTACGCAATTGATCAAGAAATCGGATGGTCAGAAATTCGGTAAAACCGAATCCGGCGCTGTATGGTTAGATCCAAAGAAAACTTCACCATATAAGTATTATCAATTCTGGTTAAATGCTACCGATGATGACAGTAAGAGCTGGATCAAGATCTTCACGTTAAAAACAAAAGAAGAAATTGATGCCATCATTGCTGAACATGATGCAGCACCACATTTACGTATTGTACAGAAAGCTTTAGCAAAAGACATCACCATCCGTACGCACTCGGAACAAGATTATGAAACTGCAGTTAAAACATCCGAATTCCTTTTTGGAAATGGTGAACTAAGCTTCTTATCTAATCTTGACCATGAGGCAGTATTGGAAGTATTTGATGGTGTCCCTCAATTCAACCTTGCTAAGGAAAAATTAGCTTCTGGAATCAATATCCTTGATTTATTGGCTGTGGAAACTCAAGTGTTCCCATCCAAAGGCGAAGCTCGTAAGATGTTGCAAGGTGGTGGGGTTTCTTTAAACCGTGAAAAGCTTACGGATATCGAAGCAAACATCAATGCTGATCAATTGATCAACGGCAAGTACCTTATTGCTCAACGTGGCAAGAAGAATTACTACTTGATTACAGTTGCTTAATTGCTCAAAAAAGCAGACATAAAAATAAAGCCCTTCAAGATTTGAAGGGCTTTATTATTTAATGGAAAAAAAATAAATTAAAATTGAATGATCTTATGTTTCCAAGTGCTGGTTTTAGAAGCTTCATCTGTTACTGCATACAAACAAATAGTATATAGCTTTTGATCTAATGGATCAAGTTCGAAGGAAAAACTCCCTGTTCGAGTGTCAGCTATTTTTACCTCATACTTTACCTTTCCTAAAGGGATGTCCATGAAGTTGGTCACTTCCACTTTTGGCGTATAGCTGGATTGGCTATTTCCTTGGACTGAATTAACAACAACAGATTGATTCTCGACCAAATTAACTATTCGTACCTTGGCCATACCTGGTCTCGGAACGGACAAATCATCCACTGAAACCAAGTATTTAAACTCCTTTAATCCGTAAAAGAAATAGGAATAAAAGTTTTTTGATTTAAAGTCTACTTGCTCTTGAACAAGGTAAGATGAACCACCTGCAAAGCGTATTTCTACTTTCCTAGACCCAGGAAATACAGTTTTAAATCCAATATACCCTCCGGAGCTAAAACGCTCATCTCCAGAATTCACCATTTTTTGATCTATCATCATCTCTAATGGAGCACCGTGGCCCATTCCGTTAAAAGCAGATACTGCAGCAAACCCTCCAGTTGGATTATCAAAATTCTCCATATCCGATTTCGCACATGAACTGATTAGAAAAGTCAAGCTTAAGATACTTATGATGACAACCCTGAGTTGTGTAAATTTCATTGGCATTATTTTTTATTGTTAGTACAACGAGCTTGGTCGACTTATTGCTACAACTGATTCATCAAATCAATCAATATGAAGTTAAGTATAGCATTTGAATTCCAAAAATATCCTTAACTTACCATGCCTTCAACCCATAGTTACAATTGGATGCATGAAGGTTTTTTTTTAAGTTTGTAATACGAAAAATAGCGTCATTTGAATGGCAAAACTAAATACATTTAAGAATAGTGCTGGCACGGCTGCGGGAAAGAAGACTAAAAACACCACACTATCCTATCAAAAACGAGCCAAAACAACTAAATCCTTTGACCAGATTAACTTCTCCGAAGGGCAACGTAAAGCACTTAAGATCCTAGGGTTATTTTTATTACTCCTAGCAGGATTGTTTACAGTAGCTTTTGTTTCCTATCTATTTACTTGGAAAGCTGATCAAAGTTATATTTCCAGCACCAATGGTGGCTGGTCTACCCTATTTAAGACAACCGAGGAAATTCATGATGAACAAGTAGACCTTCCTATTGTAGAGAATAAGCTTGGTAAATTTGGTGCCCTATTGGCCAATCAATTTATCTATGAGTGGTTCGGTGTGGCGTCTTTTCTGTTTATTCTGATCCTTTTTGTTACAGGCTATAAATTTCTTTATAAACGTTCCATTCTTCCCATGTGGAAGACTTGGGTATATTCACTGATTGCTATTATCCTATTGTCCATTACCTTTGGATTTATTCAAGATTTCATTGCAGACACACCACATATCTTAGAGGGTAAATTTGGTTTCTGGACAAATCAGATCTTGAAATCTCAAATTGGTCAAGTCGGAACAGCTGGTCTATTAATCTTTGTGGTGTTAACCGCATTGGTATTGATATACAATTACGATTTAAGATTATCTTTCCGATCGAATAAGAATGAAGACCTGGAAGATGATGAGCTTCTAGAAGAAGATGAGCCATCTTTAGAAGGAAATACCACCAACAAAATTCGTAGTAATAAACAGAATGAGGTGGCTAGCCATACTTATTCTTACCCAGAGCCTACTGAAGAAATTGAAGAAGAAGAGGAATTGACGGAGGAAGAAAAGGAACTTAGTATGAGTATGCCTTTACAGGTCAATACTCCAAAACCTACCAACAATAATGTTCAACATCAGGCAGGTCAGGAAATCGAATTTAGCATAGAACCGCCTACACCTCAACCTAAAGCAAGTGAAGTTGCTGAAGAACCTTCATTGATTGTAGAACAACCAATCGTTGAGAAACCTATTTCAGCAAACGATTTGGTAGAGAAATTCGGTGAATATGACCCTAAATTGGATCTTTCGGGATACCAATATCCGACCTTGGACTTGTTGAAGGAATATGGATCAGGTAAAATCACCATTAACCAACAAGAATTAGAAGGCAATAAAAATCGAATTGTAGAAACCCTACGTAACTACAGCATCGAGATTGAGCATATTAAAGCGACTATTGGTCCTACGGTGACCTTATATGAGATCATCCCTAAACCAGGAGTTCGTATTTCTAAAATCAAGAATCTAGAGGATGACATCGCCTTAAGTTTAGCTGCATTAGGTATACGTATTATCGCTCCAATGCCAGGTAAAGGGACAATTGGTATTGAAGTACCAAGCAGTACACCAGAGATGGTCTCTATGCGCTCTATATTGGCAACTGAGAAGTACCAAAAGACCGACATGGACTTGCCAATAGCTTTAGGTAAGACGATTTCCAATGAGGTTTATATTGCAGACTTAGCGAAGATGCCTCACTTATTGGTAGCGGGTGCTACAGGACAGGGTAAATCGGTAGGTATTAATGCTATTCTGACTTCCCTTTTATACAAAAAACACCCAGCAGAACTGAAATTTGTTTTGGTTGACCCTAAGAAAGTAGAACTTTCACTCTTCAAGAAGATTGAGCGTCATTTCTTGGCGAAACTTCCAAATGAAGATGAAGCTATTATTACCGACACTAAAAATGTAGTAAACACTTTAAATTCCCTTTGTATTGAAATGGATCAACGTTATGATCTATTAAAAAATGCGCAGGTTCGTAATTTAAAGGAATATAATGCAAAATTTATCAACCGTCGATTAAACCCTGAGGAGGGTCATCGATTCTTACCGTTTATAGTTCTTATTATTGATGAGTTTGCCGATTTGATTATGACGGCAGGCAAGGAAGTAGAAACACCGATTGCTCGATTAGCGCAGTTAGCCCGTGCTATTGGTATTCACTTAGTGATTGCAACACAGCGTCCATCCGTGAATATCATTACTGGTACCATTAAAGCTAACTTCCCGGCACGTTTAGCATTCCGCGTACTATCTAAGACCGATTCAAGGACCATCTTAGACAGCGGGGGTGCTGACCAATTAATTGGTCGTGGGGATATGCTCTTATCGACAGGAAGTGACCTGATTCGTATTCAATGTGCTTTTGTAGACACACCAGAGGTCGATCAGATATCTGACTTTATCGGTGGTCAACGTGGATATCCTTCAGCACATCTCCTACCGGAATATGTAGGTGAAAGCGGTGAAGGTGGTGCTTCCTCAGACTTTGATATGGATTCCCGTGATTCCATGTTCGAAGAAGCTGCTCGCCTGATTGTTATGCATCAACAAGGCTCAACATCTTTAATCCAGCGTAAGTTAAAATTAGGTTATAACCGTGCTGGAAGAATCATCGATCAACTGGAAGCTGCAGGTATTGTAGGTCCTTTTGAAGGTAGTAAAGCACGTGAAGTACTTTATCCAGATGAATATTCTTTGGAACAGTATTTGGAAACGTTAAGATAAGATGGAAAACATGAAGAAATTAGTGTATGCCGTATTTGCTGTTTTCATGGTTCAATTGGCATTTGCCCAAGACCCGACAGCTAAAAACACCCTTGAAAAGGTATCTAAGAAGTATGACTCCTATAAGACGATGGAAGCCAACTTTAAGGTATTGATTCAACCAAAATCTGGTAACTCAGGTACTGAAACCGGTAAAATCTATTTAAATAAACCGGAAAACAAATTCCGTATTGATATGCAACAACAAGATATTTTCGGAGATAACCAAAGTATCTGGAATGTCAATAAAGAGGTGAAGGAAATTCAAATATCCCCAGCGGATGATGATAATCAAGCCATCGGTCCAAGTAACTTATTTACTTTCTACAAATTTGGCTTTAATTACAAATCATTAGGATCTAAGGGATCAGGAAAAAACAAAATACAATCCATTGAGTTGACTCCTCAGAATAAAACATCCAATTATTCGAAGATCACCTTACGCATCAATGGAAATGATCATATCCAAGATGTAACAATTTTGGATAAATCGGGAATGAAGTATACTTATAGCATCAATGCGCTATATGTTAACCAAAATATCCCGGGAAGTACTTTTCAATACCAGAAAAAGAACTATCCGAACTACGAAGAAGTTGATTTAAGATAAAATCATACCATTACGAAACACAAAAGAAAAGCACTTAGAATAGATAATCTAAGTGCTTTTTTTATTAAAATCTATATAGAGAAATGTTTGGTCGACTTATGAGTTCGATTAATATAACAACTTCCCGGCAGTGCTTTGACGAACCATATCCAATGACACCCCTTCATGCAGTTCCACGATCTTGAACCCGCCCTCTGGCAATACATCAAACACCCCTAATTCCGTCACTATTTTCTTGACACAGCGGACACCAGTCAATGGCAAAGTACATGAAGGCAATAACTTCGATTCACCATGCTTATTCACATGTTGCATGGCCACGATTATATTCTCGGCACTTGCCACCAGATCCATAGCACCCCCCATACCTTTAACCATCTTACCAGGGATCTTCCAATTAGCGATATCGCCATTCTCAGAAACCTCCATTGCACCAAGGATGGTAAGATCGATCTTTCTGGAACGAATCATCCCAAAGCTCATCGCGGAGTCAAAGAAAGCAGAGCCAGGCAAGGTCGTGATGGTCTGTTTACCGGCATTGATATAATCCGCATCCTCCTCCCCTTCATAAGGAAAAGGTCCCATTCCCAACAGTCCATTCTCACTCTGAAGCACCACATTGATATCTTCGGGAATATAATTGGCAACCAATGTGGGGATACCAATCCCTAAGTTCACATAGTAGCCATCTTTTATTTCCTTCGCTATACGTTTAGCGATTCCAAATTTATCCAACATAATTAGCATTTTTTGAGGATCATGGCACTGGCACCACCGCCACCATTACAGATAGCAGCTAAACCATAAGTTCCATTCTCCTGATGTAAAACTGAGTTTAAGGTCACGATTATTCTTGCTCCAGAACAACCTAGAGGGTGTCCTAAAGCCACAGCACCACCATAAACATTCATTTTATCCTGCGACAGATCCAATATTTGCGCATTGGCTAAGGCAACTACTGAAAAAGCCTCATTAAATTCAAAATAATCAATCTCATCAACGGTCATTCCTGCCTTCTGAAGCACTTTCTGTGTGGCAATGGCCGGTGTGGTAGTAAACCACTCTGGAGCTTGCTCAGCGTCCGCATAGGCAATCACCTCTGCTAATGGAGTAACCCCCAATTCTTGTACTTTTTGCGCACTCATTAATACCACCGCAGCAGCTCCATCGCTTAATGTGGAAGCATTGGCAGCTGTGATAGTCCCATCGCTCTTAAAAGAAGGTCTCAATTGACCAATCTTCTCGAAATTAACCTGTTTGTATTCCTCATCCTCCGCTATCGTTACGGAACCTTTACGACCAGCTACTTCTACTGGTACTACTTCCGTATTGAACTTGCCCGATTCCCAGGCTATTTTGCTTCTTGTATAGGATTGAACAGCATATTCATCTTGATCGGCTCTGGAGATAGCATATTTTTCAGCACATGACTCCCCACAATTACCCATTGCCTGATTGGAATACACATCTGTTAAGCCATCTTTCATCAAACCATCGATTAGTTTTTGATCGCCAAATTTAGCACCCCATCGAGCTGATGTATCGTAGTAAGGCACTTGGCTCATACTTTCCATACCACCAGCAACAACAACATGCGCATCACCCAATAAAATCTGTTGAACGCCAATAGAAATAGCTTTCATTCCACTTGCACAAACCTTGTTGATGGTTGTTGCAGGAATATGGTCTGGCAATCCAGCAAATTTTGCTGCTTGACGAGCAGGTGCTTGTCCCAAATTCGCTTGCAATACAGATCCCATATAAACCTCATCCACTTGATCTCCTTTAAGGCCTGCCTCCTCTAAAACAGCTTTGATGGCTTTAGCACCTAATTCTGTGGCTGAAACGCTGGCTAATCCTGCCCCAAAACTCCCCATAGGAGTTCGCTTGGCAGCTACGATATATACGCTTTTATTCATGGTTTTCTCTTTGTCTTACGGTTCTTTGTTCGATACGCTTCTCATAGCGCTCGCCTTGAAAAATATGTTGTACGAATACCCCAGGGGTATGAATATGATTGGGATCCAACTCTCCCGGTTCTACTAATTCCTCTACCTCAGCTATGGTAATCTTTCCACACATCGCTACAGCATGATTAAAATTCTGTGCCGTACCACGGTACACCAAATTACCTTCGCGATCACCCTTCCACGCTTTCACCAAAGCATAGTCAGGCTCAAAGGCATATTCCATCAAATAATCCTTCTCTACGCCATGGAAAGTAAAACGTCGAACTTCCTTTCCTTCTGCCACTTCGGTACCTACTCCCGCAGGGGTGTAGATGACAGGAAGCCCATAGCCTCCAGCCATTAAACGTGTCGCCAAGGTTCCCTGTGGAATCAACTCGACTTCCAATTCGCCACTTAGCATTTGACGTTCAAACTCTGCATTCTCTCCGACATAGGAAGCTATCATCTTCTTGATCTGCTTCTTTTGCAGCAATAAGCCCAATCCAAAATCATCTACTCCCGCATTATTACTAATACAGGTCAGATCCATAACGCCTTTTTCAATCAAGGCAGCAATTAGATTCTCTGGAATACCACAAAGACCAAATCCACCGACGGAAACAATCATTCCATCTTGAATGTCTTTGACGGCCTCCAGCGCATTGGAAACTGTTTTATCTATCATGTATTGTGTAGTTTTTAAGATTAGCAGCTGAAAATTCCGATAATATGCTCAATTCTGCTATTCTTGCAACAGCATCTTCGAACCAAATATTATTTCAATATACACGTAAATAACTTATAATTTACGCTGAATTACCCGCTGTAATTTCTTAGTTTATAATTTATATAAATGTAAGGATTAAAAATTAAATTTCAGAAGCTGCTGAGGTTTTTCCATTCCTCAAATAGAATGTCAAATTAATTTGAGAGCTAGCAGAAAAAACCAACTCTTTTTATTAAGGATGATAGCAAAATGGGAATTTATTGATAAGAATATCAATGTTGACTTTTTGTTACTTGTCATTTTTAAGACAAAAAATAGCAACATCTTATAAATTGAGGTTTACGACCTTAGCGATTTAATCTTATCTATTTCTATAATTTTTTTTACATTATCTAATTAAATTGCTAAACTTGATCTATTAAGTAAGAAAAACACCTTAAACTTATGCGATTATTATCAATTCTATTATTGGTTGTGCTACTTAGCCCAACGGTACATGGTCAGACCTTGCAACAAAAACTACGCACTACTTCGCTAGACAGCCAGTTTGTTGTTCTAAATTTGCAATCTAGAAATCAAGATGCCGATTTTAAGATCATCCGAAAAAGTAATCTTGATATTATCCGTCAAAACGTAAAAGATTCTTTAAGCAAGTACAAAAAGCAAATCAATGAATTGAATGGTACGGCAAATAACTCAGCAGGAAGTATTAAATCCCTTCAAGATTCTGTACAGACCTTATCAACAAGTCTTGCTGCGGAGCAAGAAAAAACAGATAGCATCTCTTTTTTAGGCATTCCTTTTTCTAAAGGATCATACCATAGCATGGTTTGGGCTATTATCCTCGTTTTAGGGGCTGCCTTTTTTGGTACTTTGGTTGCCTTCCGTAAAGCCAAAGTAGATACGGTAGAATCTAAAAATACCGTAGATGAATTACAAGAAGAATTACAAACCTTGCGTAAGAAAGCTATGGAAAGAGAACAACAGCTGAAGCGACAATTACTCGACGAACAATTAAAAAGAAACTCCTAAATATAAAAGCTGCCCATGGGCAGCTTTTTTCGTATCTAATACATTCTATCTAGACTTCTAGTCAAAAAACGACATTAAAATTGTTGCTTAATTTTCATGGATTGTGCTTCATAAGAGCTGTCCTCTTATTATAAACTAACACAAAACCTCAGATTCATTTTAATCTAAAATATTCACATTGATCTTATATCGTGTCCCTGCATTCAGGGTAAACCCTGTTAATTCCAAATCACGCTTAGAAACCGAGCCATCCACTCGCCTTAAAGTAATATTATGCAAATCAATTATTCCAGCCTGTGTTTGGTCAAAACCGGTATAAAAAACACAAGGCCTAAAAACAAGGGACGTGACATTCTTTTGTGGATCAAAAAACAAAGTTTTTCCTTTTAAGTTTACCCCCAAACAGTACGCATCTGTAAATGTACCATTACTGAGATTCGTTGTCATTCGATTACAAAAAGGTCTTATACGATTTAGGGAATCAACTGCTGTAAGTGGATTAACCGTTGAAATATACAATCCACCACCTACAGGAGCATTTATTGCCAAGTCAACACCCACAAACATATGCTTTAACTTAATATCTAAATCCATACTATGGTAAACACGGACCACACTTTTCCAATACATAAAGTCCGATCCACCATCAATTCCAATATCCAAGTTTCCTGGAGGTTCAGTATAGCCATTGAGCCCTAACACTTTCGCTAATGGACTAATCTTTACCTGACTCAAAGGAGCCGTTGGATTATCGGGCAATTCCGGTGCAGAACCTGAACTCAACTGACTATAACACATAAATATATAGTCCGTATTGCCATCCAGAACAAAGTAGCGATCCTCACCATATAATAGACTATTTGGGTCGCCTCGCTTGAAATCCTTATGCGAAATATAATTACCGGCCATCGAATAAACCGCCACCCGATAAAAAGTTCCATTGGGTACTTCCTGAATCAAAGGTCCAGCCGCTTCTAATTCACCATCCTTCCCAACTGTTGAACCATTTGTTCCAGACTCTTCTATCCCCATTGGAATGATCTCCGCCTCGTAGCTAAAACCTGCTGAATCCTTGACAACAATTCGTTGTGTCTTTAATCCTTGATAATCTCTAATTGAACTTTTAAGCCCCTTATTAGAACCTGAAGAATTGAAATCTGCTATGGGATATTCCAGATTTATATCCCCTACACCAACCTTCACCTGTATGGCATCCCCAGAAATCCCTCCTTTTAATTTTTCCTTATCACAAGCGATAAAAATGTTTATTATGCCTAATATTAGACACAAAAACGAGATTCTTGATGTGTTCATTTATTCGTACCGCAAGCTACCAAGTAATATCTCTAGTAATTTCTTCCGTCTGTTCCCATTCATGGGTAAACTTCGTAGCTGTCTTTGGGGGAGTTACATTGGCTGACCCTACGGCAATTGAATTTTCATATTCGATGACTATAACCTCGACCTTGGGTTGGTCATAAGGTTTCTTTTTTGTCCTTACTTTTTTAGACATTTTTAGAATTAAGTTTAATTATTGGTTTTTCTCTAATTATTGGCAAATATAAATCAAACATAATTAATATTAATATTTTATAAGAAATTATTTTCTTTATCAAGTATTTTAATAATAGGCACAGTGTATACAGTAATATTTAAACTAAAAACATGATAATTTTGTAATAAATAATTAAAGATTGTTCAAATTTCGGTTTTTCATCGTAAAACAATATTTACATAGGAATTCTGACAAAAAAGCAGTGCAATATTTTGTCTCAGAAAGGATACGGTATCAAGCACTTAACTATCTAGGAAAGTAAAGCCAAAAAGCTATTTCCATTGTTTAAATGCAATTGAAATAAGAATTTGGATTACTAAAAAAGAAAACCGACAACATTCAAGCAATTATTACCTATTTGCAATAATATACTTGCTGTTGTCGGCTAATTGTATCAAACCGTTTCTACGGCGAGATGTTAAGACTTGTTATTCGATTTTAAACTATGTTCCAAATAACCACCTTTAGGACTATCTACAATAATTTTTGCGGAGCTAGGGTTTCCTTTGACAATCCATTTTACTTTTACTGCTGTCGTACCTTCAATGGTTGGCACTTCAATCTGTTCGGGTTTGAATCGTTGCTCCCTAGTTTCATTGAAATCGGCGTTCATGACGCGCATACCAGCGATGACCTGTGCCCCTTCTAAACGAATATGATTTGGCCGCTCAATCTTATGGCGTACATCATGATCTGAATGCGTAGGAATGATTCGGCTATTCCAAATGCTGGCAGTTACCTCATATAAATTTCCCCCTAATGATTTCACCTCGGTATCCAACACCTCCAACTTAGGCATATGGTAAGCATGGTAGATCGTGAATGCAGCATTTCTATGCGCATCTTCCATCAATAAAAAGCCTGGGTGATTCCTTGTATAGTTCTTTTTAGCCCCGCCGATTTCAATCTTTCCAAACTGCGGATGGTCGTATTCTTTCCAAGGAACATAAGCATCCCCGAACATCAGCAATTTATCAAACTCATAATACTCATCACTCTGCCTTAATCCTTCTTCGCCTTTATTGTTGAACAATTTATAGTTCGTCATCAATTCATTGGAGAATGTAAAAATACCTCTTGTTAGAGCCAAGAAATCAATTTCGCCACCAAATACCGTATACAAGCCCGAGTTAATCACGATATAATTATATCCCGGAAGCATCTTTGAACCTACATTTCCGATGGCATCATACACACCTACATCCTTACGGGAGTAGAATCGTTCATCTTCTGCAGCTCCAGGGCCTCTTAATATCATACCGCCATAGTTATGGTATGATTGCGCACCTGCAATATTTGGATGATCATAAATGAATTTCTTGACCGCTTGTGTCTCTGGTAAAGTCCCTGGATAGTATAAAGCGCCTCCTTGCACATAATTTGGCTGCCAATTCCAACCCCAATCACGATTCGGATCATAAGTACCGGTGATATCCTCATTGACTAAACCATCCCCATCGTTATCAATGCCCTCATAGCCCAATAGCTCGTATTCTCCAACCTCACCTGCCTTGGCCATAATCATCCGATTCGGATTATCCGGATCAATTTTATAGCGCCCTGTTTTCGACTTGCGACGCATCATCACAATCTGTCCATCCTTATCTAAATCATCGTACAAATCCTCAGCAACCAATCCATCTCCATCATTGTCAAATGGTCGACGACCAGTTCTGGAAGAGTGCATGGTATTCGGCTCATAGATGAAATATTCCCTTGAGTCAGGATTAATCGTCGGCGCAATATAGAACACTTTATCCTTCAACAATTCCTTTATGAATGGTACAGCATGATAGTTTTCCGCCAAATACCAAGCGGTGTACATGGAAATCTCAGACCCTTGCAGCTCATTGGCATGTATGTTACCATCAATCCACATCGCTGGTTTTCGCTTTGCATCACCTTCTTTAAAATCGGTAACTGTCAATACAAATATATCCCTGCCCTCATAGCTTTTTCCGATGGATTCATATTTAACCAGATTAGGATAAGCCTTTTGCAAGTCCTTATAGAACTGCTCCATTTGTTTTAAATCGTGGTACCTGGACCAGTTCATTTGAACTTTCGGATTGGAAGGAGAGCCTACTGCCCGCAATCCAGCAATTTCTTTTGGGGCATCATCATTTTTCTGCTGTGCCATCGCAGTCCCTACACTAAAAGCTAAAGCTAGGGTAAGTATCTTATGTGAAAATCTCATAATTAGCGTCTACTTATAGGTTAATGGAAATGGTTTTCTCGCCTGCTGTTGGACATCCAACAGTCAGTTGCGCTTTCCCTTTTCCTTGAATCAACCAAGAAAAGGTATTCGACTCACCCGCCTTTAAGGTAGGGTACAACTGCAAGCGTTTACCGCTCAAAAATTTCTGCGATTTGTCTAAATCTAAAATAGACTTCATCTTCGAAACATGTTTGATTTTATCCGCAAACTCCGGATAGGTAGGCATCATTCCTGTATTGAATAAACGGATTTCAACACGATAGATATTATCCCCTACGTGCGTAATCTTAGGTTCGGAGAATTCCAAAACGGCCATGGCTTTGGTTAGTTTTACGATAAAGTCTGTATGTAATTTAGCTGGTTGATCCAAATGCTGTACAGGAGGGTTATGTCTGAAACGCTCCACTAGTCCACCAACTTCCACCTCTTGTCCTGGAAAGTCAGGGTGATTAACTTTAGTCCAAGGTAATACCGCTCCTTTTATCTGTTGCTGATTAATCCAATTTACAAAACGATCATCATCCTTGTTATCTTTATTTGCGGTACCTCTATTATTATTTTTACTGGTATCCGAAGCTGCAGGAACCCACCATCCCGGACTTACAAAGCTAAATTTACCGGTATGATAATAAACAGTGCTAGAGAAATTGCCCTTTCCAGCAGGCATTTTTGGTGCATCGCCTAAGGCTTTGGTGCTTTGATTATAAAGTTGACTCACCAATGCCGAAATTTTGACATCCTCATTTGTCCAAGATTTACTGATTCTTTCCATCGCCTTACGTTGATCAAACTGCTCAGGAACTGATAAGTTGTTCTGTAATCCGAAATGCAAGACCGATGCTATCTGTGGATTGTCAAATATAAGATCGATAATGGCTCTGGTCTCCGATTCCGATGCTGCATAATCTCCTGTCTCGGGCTCAAAAAACGGATAATCATAAGCAAAGTTTCGGTCTAAATTCACGCCTCCTAATCCATCTTCACCATACTGACCATCTAAATCCGTATCCACCCCTTCCTTAAAGATTTCATAAGTACCTGATTCTGACTTCGTGCGATCCGCCAAAACCATGAAATCCATTAAACTCGGATGATTCTTGAAGGGACCAGTCGGCACCTTTACGCGCATTTGTGAGATGATACCATCCCCATTCAAGTCTTTATTCGGATTTTCATCCACACGACCATCACGATCATTATCTACCTGACGAGCATTGCCCGAGGCCCAATCTAATCCTTTGATGTTTCGTTTATAGGCATCAACATTTAGTACTGGAACAATCCAAATAGCTTTTTTTGCCAAAAGTTCATCCAACTCATTCCCCGGAAGAGCTAATAGATTTTGTGCAACTGAAAGTGCTTGAATCGTACCGGAAACATGTTTACCATCTACGCCGGCAACAATCAATAAGGTGGGCTTAGCCGTTTTTCCTTGTTGGATTTTTATTAATGGAATATCCTCACCGCCAAAACTCTTCCCAATGGACTGCTGTTGAACCAGCGCATGGGAGCTTATTTTTCCGATTTGGCTTTTCAGCGCATCGTAGGTTGGGTAATCCCACTGCGCATGGACTGTAAAAGGAATGCATGCTAGGCAAATCCTCAAGAACCAATATTTCATAAAAATAGGTGTTAGTTAGATTATAAACATAAGGATTAAATGAGTAATAAGTAACATATTCAGCAGGTAATTTATTTGTTATAATTCTCATTAATTTGCTAATAGGTATTATAAACGAAAATCATGTTATCCCGAACTAAATTTTATAACCAAATAACTACTCCTCTACCCTAAAAAATGGTCAGGAAATACAAAGATTTTATACCCTTAGGGTTTAACTCTGGATAAGGTAGGTATTGGGTCTAGTTAAGTTCGATACACTTAGGGAATTTTCTCGGATCTGATATGGATCTTGTTCGGATCTCGTTCGGTCGGAACCGAACGAGATCCGAAGGAGATCCGAACAAGTTCCGAAGGAGATCCGAAAGTGTCTCGAATCCAACTACTAGAAAACCCTTAGGAAACCCCTAGCAAACCCCTGTTTAATAATAGCTAGCATGGAGTAGTTAGTATCTAGACCTATGGCGAGATAGAAGATTTGTCACCGACGACAAACACTAGATTTGAGATTTAGAGATATTATCCATTTGCGGTTGATGCATGCATCTACTCTACAAACAATCGTGATTTTATAATTCCTAAACACAATAACTGTAGGGTCGAAGCATGCTTCGACCGCTTAAAAATCTCACATCACCTATCTAACAGCAAAGCGGTCTCCTCCAATTTCTTAATCGGGCAGACATTCCGCTGCGCTTAGTGCTGCCCCTACGCGTGGGTGCTAATATTCGCCTAATAGCAAACTGACTAGATAGCACGTTAGGTAGGGGCGGCACTGAGTGAGTTTGAGTAAGAGCGATTCATCCCCGATGAAAACGAACGGAATGTCCGTCCGTTTTTTTTTAGACAACATAATTCAGATTACGGATTTGAAGATATATTAGATGACGGTCGATGCATGCATAACCCCTACAAACAATCGTGATTTTAAGATTTATTATCACCATACCCCTAGGAGACATGCCGTAAAGGAAGGGTATGGAAAAAGCTTATTACGATGTACAGGTCTTGTTTTTGGACAAAATTTTTCCAAAACGATTTTTCACACATCGTAATAAGCTTTGACTTTTTATTACCGATCAGTAAGAAGATTTATTGGGGTTAATCTTTTAATCTTCTATAAATATTCTTACACAGTTCGTCACAATGGGCATTACTCAAGTATAACTGATTATTATCCTCAAATCCAGCATAATATTTTGCTGGCCCAAAATCAATATTAGTACCTGAATCAGGACAATCAAAATTTATGGTCATGTTGGGACCGTGATTTTTACCTTCTTCATCCCAAGTAAAATTATATTTACCTTTACACTCAAAATTGGGATTAGTTGTGTTGCCTATAGAATCAAAAGTTATGATAAAATTTTCACTTCTTCTATCTTCAACATAAATGTCACCGTTTCCGCTTCCGCTTTCTGACCGAACCAGCTTCCATTTACCTACAATCCCCTTTTGACTATTGCCTGTCGCAAATTCATCCATATGATTCTTACCACATGACATGAAGAGTAAAATTATGGTATATAAAAAAAATCTTTTCATTTTACTTTTTTAATTAATTCACTACCATATACAAGAGTGTTTTTTGAAAGATTTCTACTATTTGACTTACTAAAATTATCGATTTGGTCTTCGATTAAAGGTTGTCTACTACATCCTAAAAATAAATACAGGAATGCAACAGCAGAGAAAATAAAATTCTTCTTGTTTATAATATGAAGGTTTTTTTTAAATAGTTAGTTGAATTAAATATACGATAATATTTTTATGAGTTTGCAAAAATGAAAAGATAGTCCGTAAATGAAGGGTTAGGGAAATAGTTTAATACTTTATAATAGTTAAAGCACTTGAAAAGGAATTCGTGAGATACGCTTATATCTTTTATCTGACGTCTGTTGTCTCTCTCCCAGCGCAGCGGTCTCACTACCTTTACACCTTAAGCATTTTTCTCTTCTCTTCTTTCTTTGGCGGAATGATCTTCAGCTATTCCGGCCTTCCAATAGGAAAAGGCATAGAATTCTTCTTTTGTCCATTGCAATTCATCTTTAAAATAGCTTCGCAGTTCCTTTACGGAGCTGTATTCGCAGGCGATGTATGCAAATTTTGACTTGTTTGAAGGTATTGGGATTTGTTTTGCTATGGCTGCAAGTTGGCTTCCCATTTCAGGCAGAGAGTTTATGACCCAATGCACTTCAAAACCAGGGTGTGTCACCTCTGGATGAATATCTGCTTCACTAGGCACTTCCACTACCATATGTCCTTTTGCATCAGAAGGCAAACTTTCCAGGATACAGCATAGCACTGGAATGGCGGTCGCATCCGCAATTAAAAAATACCAGTCCGCTTCCGTGTATAACTTAGTGGGACGGATTTTCATAGCCACGCCCAGTTGATCCTGTAGCTCGGCATTTCTTGCCCAAGCAGAGGCAGGTCCATTGTCTCCATGATTAACAAAGTCGATGCTGATTTCTTTGCTTTGTGGGTCAATAGCTCGGTGTGTATAGGTACGCACTAATGGTTTGACTGACTCATCCGGCATTACCCACTCTCCCTTTTCGCTATCGAAACTTGCAAATTGCACCTCAGTTTGTCCTGCCGGTGGAATAAATATTTTATTGTTAGCACCTGGAGTACATTGATCGAAAGCAATATCATCCTCGGATTTCAGCTTTATACGAATATAATGAGGTGTGATATAGGTCTTCTCCGTTACTTTAAATATATGTTTTGCTATTATAGGGTTTTCCATGAAACTAAGGGATTAATTTTAAAATATCGTCTAACATCAGATTTACAGAGGTCAATCCACCACCTGAAATGAACCAAACTTCGGGGTCCAGGTAAAAGATTTTTTTATTCTTAAAGGCATTGGTTTGTTGAATCAAACGATTCTCCACATCTTGCTTATTGGCCTTTTTTCCTACCACCGCAGCATTACGGTCCACAATGAATAAGTAATCAGGATTTCTCTCGGCTACTAGCTCATTTGACACACGTTGTCCATGTACCGATTCATCGTCCAGATCCATCAATGGTTTTATCTGCAACACATCATGGATAAAACCAAAACGTGAACCTTTACCAAAAGCTGAGAATTTCCCATTATTATAAATTAGGAACAAGCCCTTGTTTGGATCTTGAGAATAACGGTCTTGTGCCGTTTTTACTTTCTGTTCAATGGTTTTTAATTTCTCTAAAGCAAGATCTTCTTTCTGAAAAATACGACCGATGAGTTTCACATTATTCTCAAAGGATTCGAAGTAATTTTTATTATCCGTACCAACAAAAACAGTTGGTGCAATATCCTTGAGTTCATCATAGAACCGTTCTTGTCTGGTGGAGATTAAGATCAAGTTTGGATTTAATGCAGCTATTGCTTCAAAATCTGGCTCAACCACAGAGCCTACATCGGCAATGTCTGGATTATCCTTTAACGTGGATAGATAAGCAGGAATAAATTTACGTGGAGTTCCGACAGCTTTAACACCAAGTTCATGCATGGTTTCTAAAGCTCCAATGTCCATGGCTACTACACGGTCGGGATTTAATTGCAGGGTTGTTTGCCCTAATTTATGACTTACCTGTATGGTATCCTGGCTACCTGCTGCCTCATTGGATTTATTGCCGGATTGACAGGCGTTCAGTAGGAACAGGAAACTGAACAACATTCCGGTATAGCGGATTAATAATTTCGAATTCGTATTCATCATTTTATAAATTAAAATAGTTGCAGATTTTTCTATTGTTTCTTTCGAGGATATCAAACTCGATATCGAAGATATCTTTCAACACCTCAGGCGAAATAACCTTATCAACATGATCATTATAACATATTTCACCATTTTTCAAGGCGATAATATGATCGGAATATTGGGCGGCAAAATTGATTTCATGGATAACCAGGATAACCGTCTTTCCAAGTTCATCCACCAAACGCCGCAAGGTCTTCATGACTTGCACGGAGTGCTTCATGTCTAAATTGTTCAAAGGCTCATCCAATAAAATGTAGTCAGTATCCTGCGCAATAATCATGGCGATAAATGCTCTTTGTCTTTGTCCGCCACTCAATTCATCTAAGTAAGCATCTTGTAAATCACCTAAGTCGGAGAATGCCAATGCCGCATTGATTTTTTCCCAATCATCTTCCTTTAATTTACCCTGACTGTAAGGGAAGCGACCAAAGGATACCAAATCTTTTACGGTAAGTTTAATATCTAAATGATTCGATTGCTTAAGGATGGATAATTTCTTTGCTAAATCAGAAGATTTATAGCTTAGGAGATCTTTTTCAATAAAGGATACTTGTCCCCCATCTTGTTTTATCAGTCGGCTCAATATGGCAAGGAGCGTGCTCTTTCCAGCACCATTTGGCCCTATAAGGGAAGTAATCTGCTGATTGGGAATGCTGCCACTTAAATCTTTCAGCACTTCCTTCTTTCCATAATGTTTGGAAATTGCCTTAAAACTTAACTGATTTTTTTCCTTGTTATCCATAATAAATACATAAAATAAGCTCCACCAATAAAATTAATCACGATGCTCACAGTAGTGGAAAATTGGAGTACGTGTTCTACTAAAAATTGCCCTAGCAGCAAGCAACTACAGGAGATGAGGGCACAAATCCATAGCATAAGAAGGTGCTTACGCGTTTTAAAGAGCTCATAAGTCAGGTTACTAACCAGAATACCCAAAAAGGTAATCGGCCCAACCAAAGCAGTAGAAACAGACACCAACAAGGAAATGATCAGCATAAACCGTTTGATCATTTGGTCATAGTTCACACCTAGATTAATCGCATGCTCCTTACCTAAGGCAATAACGTCCAAATACTGAAAATAAAAACTGCTGTAAACTATAGTTCCAATGAGGGTTATAGCGGCTATCCCCAATAAACTGGTATTCATTTTTGAGAATGAAACAAACATAAAGTTCTGTATAATGGAGAACTCATTAGGGTCAATCATAACATGTAGAAATTGACTCATGGTCTGGAATAATGTTCCCATCACCATTCCCAACAATAGTAATTGATACATTCCCTTTTTGTTTTTCCCAAACATGATCATGTACATCAGCACCGAGAAAAGCAACATCAGGATAATGGCGTAAAAGAAGTTTTCCTCCTGACTAATAACCTTAAATGCTTTATCGCCATAATGGAAAACAATGACGGTTTGAAAAAGAATAAAAATAGATTCATAGCCCATGATCGAGGGTGTTAGAATCCTATTATTACTGATGGTTTGGAAAATCAAGGAGGAAAAGGCCACACTAATTCCTACGACCAGCATAGTCCCTACGCGTATGGCACGCCTGCTTAAAACATATTCATTGTTCCAACCGACTTGGTAGCTCATGAATAAAACAATTAAACCCAACAGTAAGAGAATAAGTGCAGAAAGTTTTAATGATGCCTTCATGAATCCCTCCTTACAATCAGTACTAGGAATAGAATCCCTCCAATAATACCAACGATCATCCCAATAGGGATTTCAAAAGGAAACACGAGCAGTCTTCCTATTATATCACATATCAAAAGAAAAATTGCACCTACAAAGGCAGTAATAGGAAGAGTTCTTTTTAGATTATCCCCAAAATAAATACTTATAAAATTGGGAATAATCAGTCCAATAAAGGGAATGGCTCCGACTGTTACCATAGAAGCACTAACCACTAAGGACACGGTAAATAAACCTATATAAAGTACTTGTTGATAAGACAGTCCTAAGTTTTTGGCAAAGGACTCGCCCATTCCGACAATGGTAATTTTTTCGGCATAAAAATAAATAAGTACTACTGCAGGCAAGATGAGGTATATCGCTTCATACTGCCCTGCAAGAACTGCAGAGAAGTCACCTAACAGCCATTCTTGTGTGTTTTGAACAATACCATGCTTATAGGCAAAAAATGTGGCTGCAGCACTCAGTATACTTCCGAACATCAAACCTATTAAGGGTATAAAAACGGTAGATCTAAGTTTAACTTTTGAAATAAACAGGATAAAGAGTAAGGAAATTCCAAAACAAAAAACCATCGAGAACAGCATCCTTAGAAATAAAGAGGCTGTAGGAAAGAATATCAATGCGACTAGCACGCCCATTTTTGCGGCTTCAAGAGAACCAGAGGTGGTTGGCGATACGAACCGGTTTTGCGAAAGCTGCTGTAGGATAAAACCTGCAATACTCATCCCTGCTCCTACCAGCACTAAGGCCAATGTTCTAGGAATCCTACTGATTAAAAGAAATAAAAGCTGATCCGCGTCGGAAAGTACTTCTGAAATGCGGATATCCTTGACTCCAGTAATCAAGGACAGCCAGCATAATATCAACAGAGCAACAATGGCGATAGACCAAAGAAAAAAATGCTTGTTTATTTGAATCAAATTGTGAGTTCTTATTTAAAAGCAATTCTTGGATCCTTTAGAACCCAAGAATTGTTTCATACTTAAAAAATAAATCTTTGTTAATAAATTGCCAATGAACTATGTCTTCATGGAAATTTCAAAACAGATTTAGTTAATCTTACTAATGGTATCTCCGTTTTTATCGACTACTACCGGTTGACCTTCAACGGGTCTACCACCCTTAGCTTTATTGATCACGTATGCCGTTCCTGTATTAGGATCGATTTTAACGTGGTTAGGAAGCGAACCTGTAGGCAATTCTTGTAATACCTCATAGGATTGTGCATCGATTACACTCGTTGTTCCAGTCTGTCTATTTGCAGAATAAATGCGTTTTTTGATGGGGTCATAAGCAATTCCAATGGCACCATTACCTGTAGGAATGCTTTTCAACAACGCACCATCCTCTGATAGTACGGTAACTGTTCCAGACTTTTGATTGGCAACTATCAGGTTTTTTCCGTCAGTCGTGATGTTTACCGGCGCTTCGCCTCCAGAAGGGAATTTCTTTTCTACTGCTTTTGTCTTGGTATTGACAACATAAATGGCATTTTCTCCAATTACTGTCAAATAAATCTTATCTGTTCCTTTTAAGAAAGTCATGCCGGTTGCTGTCTTTCCGAGGTTATCAATCTGATGTGAAAATTTATTGGTCTTTCCATCAATTACCCAAATGTTACTTGGATCACCCACATCTGATACATAGATTAGGTTATTTGTCTCGTCGACTAAAACCTCTCTGGTATGTGATTCTTTAGCACCATTACTGATGGTAGCAATCAACTTACCAGTTTGTAAGTCTACTGCGCTTACCGAATTTGTTCTGGTATTGCTAGTGTAAGCAACATGTGTTTTATTGTTGATGCCAATTCCAAATGGTGGATTCTCTTTCAACAAGATGCTATCGACAATCGCTAAATCCTTTGGATTAATTTTGTACAATGCTCCTCCTGGATTGGTTCTAGAACCGGCAGAAGTTACATAAATATGTCCATCCTTAGCACTGATCACAGCTTCATATATTCCAGTACCAGCTGGAGCCGATTTTTCTAACTTTTGAGCTTGAGCTTGGAAAGTAAAAACGAATAATCCAGCTAGCGTAAATAGCATTTTGCCATTTACGAACTTGTGTTGGTTGGTTTCAATTGTATTCATATAAATTATATTATTGTTTAGAAAAATGTCGTTCTTGCCAATACCCATAAAACTCTTTAAAAGCATATTGCCAATAATGAGCACTATGTTTACCAGATGGATGGGTATGGAATTCAATTTTCCCCGGGTAGATGCTTGTTATGTGTTGTATGTAATCCTTTAAATCTTGAAACATCTGCAATGGAGAAGTTACTCGGTTTTCCTTTTCACCGATATAGAAATAGATTTCTTGATTTTTATAATCGTCTTGTCTGGTAGTGTACTGCAAATCTGTCAAGGCATAAAGCGGTTCATGATCCAACCAGATAGATGGAGAAAAGGAAGCAATCGTACCGAATGTTTCGGGATAAAGTAAGCCAGCGTAAGAGGCCATTAATCCTCCAAGTGAACTACCTACCATGGCTGTTAATTGCGGGTCTTTACTCGTCCGATAATGCTTATCTACATATGGCTTCAAGGTATTAACGATATCTTCCAGGTAGGCTTGACCACGTGGATCAATTATCTCTGCCGTGGGATGAATCATGTATTCCTGTTCCCGGCGATCATAATCTTGTGCATGGTCAATAGCTACAACTATACTTGCTAGATCTGCTTTATCTATAGTTTCATCAACCCGCCATTCCACAGGTCCTGCACGTCCGACCGAAGTTGCCTCATCAAACAAATGTTGCCCGTCATGCATATACAGCACCGGATATTCTGCTTCTGATTCGGCGTATCCTTTAGGCAAATAAACCCATACACGACGGTAAACTGCTAATTCTGGAAAATAAAAGTGCTTGTCCAAAACCTGAACTTGTGGACTTGCAGTCGAGGCTGGAAAATCATCACGCCAAGCATCGATCTCCAAGTCGATGATCAAATCTTGAGTAACTTCAAATGAAGCCGCATCCAATAAACTTCCTTCTTTACTAGCACGCAAAGTGGAAAAGGAGCCTCTGGATAGTTTTAAATCCAATTCGCCTTCAGGGATTCCAAACAAGGTATAACTAATCCATTCCCCTTGAGCCGGAATATGACCTACATGCAAATGCTCCGGATCCCAATTATTAAAAGTACCCGCTAAGTAAAGTGGCTCGCCTATGTAGCGATCGCTATTGTTTAGAATATTTATTTGAACTTGATACAAGATATTAACCTTAGTGCAATAATTATTTCAACTTAATTGACGCAGCTAATTTAGAGAGATTCTAAACAAATTGCAATAATTATTTAGATTAAATATAAATAGCTATATATTTGCAGGAATATATTTAGAGAAAAGGGCCGTAAATGACAGTTCGTGGAGTTTTTATTTTCTTATTTTTTAGCTACTTATTTTTGTCAACCGCATTAGCACAAGAAATTGGCCAAGTGGCTATTAAAGTTTTAGATGCTACATCTCAGGACCTTGTTTCATCAGCTACAGTTCGTTTAGAATCTTATGAATCTAGTAGCAATAGTCTAGGTTTGGCACATTTCGAAAAAGTAAAGCCGGGTGCTTATATTTTGGAGGTTCAAGCAATCGGTTTTCACTTATTCCGGGATACCATCAATAAAAATGCGGGTGAAAATTTAAACCTAGAGGTAAAACTTCACCGGGAAACTGAAACAATAGAAGGCATAGAGGTTGTAGGAAGAGGACGTTTGGAAAAAGCCAAGCAAGAGCCTATTCGTTCGGTTATTATTGATACCCGTGCGATATCTGCACAAGCAAGCTCATTAACGGATATCATGAATCAAAGTCCGGGTATTCGAGTTCGGCAAAATGGTAGCTTAGGAAGTAAACCAGAATTGTCCATCAATGGATTTCAAGGAAAAGCGATTAAATATTTCAAGGATGGAATTCCCATCGATTATTTAGGTGAAGGTTATAATATGAGTGTTATTCCCCTAGAATTATTGGATCATATTCAAATCTATAAGGGGATATTGCCAGTGAATTTGGGTGCAGATGCCTTAGGTGGTGCTGTCAATTTGGTAAGCAATCAATCATCTGAAAATCAATTAAGGGCTTATTATGAGGTTGGATCTTTTCAGACTCATCGTGCAGGTATCACCAGTCATTTTTTCTCGAAGGATAAGCGTTTGGGCTATGGTCTAGATTTAAACTATAATTATTCAGCGAACAACTATAAAGCCTTGCTGGAGGTTCCAAATCCGGAGACCATGAACTTGGAAAAGCGACGGTTGTCTTTATACCACAACGCTTATAGAAACGCATTTGCTGAGGCCTATTTCAGTATTCGAGAACGATCTTGGGTTGATGAATTAAAGTTTTCCATATTAGGCTTTGACCTAGAAAAAGAGCAACAACATCCTGCCTTAATGACTGATGCCTATGGTGCTGTTTTGGGAAAACAACGTACTGTTGCCCCATCTGTTCGTTATCAAAAAGCCTTCTTTGACGGAAAATTAAAAATTGATCAATACGGTTCGTTTAATGACCTCATATCGCAACGTATTGACACCTTACATGGTCGTTACGATTGGTATGGCAACTTTAGCCCTAGAACAGAACCTGGAGAAAGTCGGTTAGCATCAAATTCAGAAATCCATGAAAAACAATGGTTAAGCAGAAGTAATTTATCCTATCAATTGAATCCATTCAGTAAATTGGAATTCAATTATGTGTTTTCGAATGTTTCCCGTTCGGGAGAGGATCCATTAGGACCAAAACTTCAGGGTACTGGAGAGGATATCCTTAGTCTACCTGCTAAATATCAAAAGCATGTTTTCAACCTGGGATTGGAAAACTACTTCTTTGGAGAGAAACTTCAAAATCAAATCATTGCCAAACATTATCGATATCTCGCATCTGGAATTAACAACACTTGGTTCTCTTCGGATATTAATTCGGATAATTTCAGGGAGGTCAACGGCAATTATTGGGGAGTAACAGAAGCTCTAAAATATCAGATCAACTCCAGGTCTTTAGTCCGGGGATCTATAGAATACAGCTATCGCCTTCCAGAGCGCGAGGAACTCTTTGGAAACAACATCTTTATCGTTCCTAATTTTGAAATGAAACCGGAGCGAAGTATTAATGCTAGCTTAGGTTATCAAAGTCGATTTTTCGACAAACTTCAATTTGAGTTTAATGGATTTTACCGTCGCACGAAGGATTTAATACTTTTGGTCCCCATTCAAGCACCAAATGCGCAATATCAAAACCAAGATCAGGTCAAAGGATTCGGGTTTGATGTGGATTTAGCCTACCAGCTTAACAAGAACTATAGGATAAGTGGAAATGCCACTTGGCAGGACTTACGCTTATTTGGCATTAGCAAACCTGTAGATAGTTGGAAAAACGAGGCGAGACTGCGGAATACACCTTATTTCTTTGCGAACCTGGCAGCACAGGCAAAATACGACAACCTGATTTCCCAACAGGATGAGCTTAAGCTTTTCTTACACTATAATTTCATGCGTGAGTTCTATTTAGAAACTATTTCTAAAGATTTAGAACCCGGAGGCTTTTTGGGACTGCAAGGAAGTGCCAATCTCAGCTCCAACTTAATCATCCCTAATCAACAATTATTGAATGTTGGTGCACTCTATAAATTCGCTCCTTTAAAATTTCATTTGGGAGCAGAAATCAGAAATCTATTGAATCAAGATTTATATGACTATTACCGGGTACAAAGACCTGGAAGAAGCTTTCATCTCAAATTAAGCTATCAATTCTAATATCAATAAAATATAAAACGTTATAATATGAATATGTTCACAAAAACAAAAGCCGGTTTACTTATAGCAATGGCTGTTAGTTTATTCGTTAGTTGCTCAGAAGACTCACCTACTCCTCCTGTTGAGACAGGAAAAGATAAATATGTATTAATTACAATGAGTGAAAACAAGCTAGATAAGCCAGGTTTTGCAACAGCATTTGATCAGTTGCCAAGTGGAAACATTGTCAATAATGGCAGCAACAGCTTTCAAGGTTTAGGATTCGGCGGATGGAGACCACAAGAAAATCGCTTATTTAAAATGTTTAGTTCACAGACCAACGCATTAGGTATTGAGGAATTAACAGTAGACGCACAGGGAAAAATTAGTTCCACTAAATTTATCGCCGGCGATAATAAGAGTAATGGCACAGGAAATTTTGTAATTGAAAATGCCAATTCAGGTTATTATTGGGATGGTGCAAAACCATTGGCAATACAGACATTCAATCCTGCGACAATGGCTAGAACCGGTGAAATGGATTTAACAGCAGTTGTCAATGAGCGAGGAAAAGATGTGCCAGAGATCTTATTCCGTTCCATTGGACAGAAGTTCTTGGCCATTAAAGGTGGTAAGCTTTATGCCAATGTGACCTATGCCAAGACAAATGCTGCGCAAAAAGGATTTTTTGATGATTATTTTCCAGATGTATATATCGCAGTCATTGATTTAGCAACCAAGAAACACGAAAAAACCATTAAAATTGAAGATACTGGATCCATCGCTTACATCAATGATAACAATATGTATGATTTTGATACCAATGGAGACCTATACATCGTGACCCAAGGTCGTACGGCTACTGGTGGAAAATCCAAAATTGTTAGGATTAAAGCAACAGAAACTGACATCGATAAGAGCTGGAGTTTGAATATGGATGAAATTCAGCCAGGTGGTAAATTTGTATCGGTATTTGCCAAAGATGGAAAGATCATCACCGTGATTCCCAATACTGCTTTGACCGGTGGAGCAACAGGGAATATCAATTTTGAAGATGTATGGGATTTTTACAGCATTAATATTTCGGATAAGGTAAAAACCAAGATTTCTGGTGTCCCTTCAGTTACAAATCCCGGAGCGGCATTTTGTGCGATAGAAATTGATGGAAAAATATTATTGCGAGTAAACACGAAAGATGGCAGTCAAAACGGTTATTATGAATTGACAGGGACAACAGCAAAATCCTTGTTTAATGTAACGGCAGGAGGCTCTGTATCTGGATTATATAAGGTTACTTTAAAGAATTAAGAGCAGGAAAAATTATTACAGAAAGCATCGTTTATAGGGCTGTCAGAGCAGTATAAATGGGCTTATAAAAAAAATAATAATTTATTATGCATATCCCTTTTGGTTTTAAGGAGATAAAACTTATTTTTGCATTCCGAAATACAGGATGTAAAACAAGCTGTATTTAAATTGATTAATAAATTTTAGTCCCTATAATATGCCCAATATTGGTAAAATAGCGCAGATTATCGGCCCAGTGGTTGACGTCAACTTTGCCGACAATGAAAATCTTCCTAAGATTTACGATGCATTGTACATTGAAAAAGAAAATGGACAACGTATTGTATTAGAGGTTCAACAGCACTTAGGTGAAGAACGTGTTCGTACGATTGCGATGGATGCTACCGAAGGATTAGTTCGTGGTATGCAAGTAGTAGACACCGGAGCACCTATCAAGATGCCTGTTGGCGAAGAGATCAAAGGTCGAGTATTTAACGTTGTTGGAGATCCAATTGACGGTATTCAAGCATTGAACAAAGAGAACGGTCGTGCTATTCACAACGTACCTCCTAAGTTTGAGGATTTATCGACAGAATCTGAAGTACTTTTCACAGGTATCAAGGTTATCGATTTATTAGAGCCTTATGCAAAAGGTGGTAAGATTGGATTATTCGGTGGTGCCGGTGTAGGTAAGACCGTATTAATTCAGGAGTTGATTAACAACATTGCAAAAGGTCACGGTGGTCTTTCGGTATTTGCCGGAGTAGGCGAGCGTACTCGTGAGGGTAATGACTTATTGCGTGAGATGTTGGAATCAGGCATTATTAAATATGGTGAACATTTCATGGAAGGCATGGAAAAAGGCGAATGGCCTTTGGACACTGTTGACTTGGAATTGATGAAAGATTCAAAATGTACTTTCGTATTCGGACAGATGAATGAGCCTCCTGGTGCTCGTGCTCGAGTAGCTTTATCTGGTCTTACTGTAGCGGAATACTTCCGTGACGGTGATGGCGAAGGACAAGGACGTGACGTATTATTCTTTATCGATAATATCTTCCGTTTCACTCAAGCAGGTTCTGAGGTATCGGCTTTATTAGGTCGTATGCCTTCAGCAGTAGGTTACCAACCTACATTAGCAACCGAGATGGGTTTAATGCAAGAGCGTATTACTTCCACTAAAAACGGTTCCATCACTTCAGTACAAGCAGTATATGTACCTGCGGATGACTTAACTGACCCTGCGCCAGCTACTACATTCGCCCACTTAGATGCAACTACTGTATTGTCTCGTAAAATCTCTGAGTTAGGTATCTACCCTGCGGTGGATCCATTGGATTCTACTTCACGTATCCTTTCTCCAGCAGTTTTAGGTGATGAGCACTACAACACAGCACAACGCGTAAAAGAAATTCTTCAACGTTATAAAGAACTTCAAGATATCATCGCCATCTTAGGTATGGACGAGTTATCTGAAGAAGATAAATTAACAGTACACCGCGCACGTCGTGTACAACGTTTCTTATCACAACCATTCCACGTAGCTGAGCAGTTTACAGGTTTGAAAGGTTGTTTAGTAGACATCCAA
The DNA here is from genome assembly GCF_051951495.1 of Sphingobacterium lactis. GTDB lineage: Bacteria > Bacteroidota > Bacteroidia > Sphingobacteriales > Sphingobacteriaceae > Sphingobacterium > Sphingobacterium lactis_A. The sequence continues at coordinate 90,868 of NZ_JBNHAS010000005.1, forward strand.
GACACCATCAAAGGATTCAACATGATCATCGACGGTGAAGTTGATGAATACCCAGAAGCATCTTTCAACTTAGTAGGTACTATTGAAGACGCTATCGAAAAAGGTAAGAAACTATTAGCAGAAGCAGTGTAAATTAGTAGATAGTATTTAGTAGTTAGTAATTAGACCTAACTACTAAATACCTGGTTTAGGGTCTAAATACTTTATACTAACTACTAAATACTAATAAAAAATGAAATTAACAGTAATTACTCCAGACAAATTAGCTTACGAAGGTGATGTAACAGCAGTTACAGTTCCGGGATCGGCGGGTTCCTTTCAGATTCTGAAGGACCACGCGGCTATTGTGTCTACGCTAGAAGATGGCAAAGTCATTATTAAGAATATTAATGATGAGCTAGTCATTATTATTAAAGGTGGTGTGGTCGAAGTAAAGGACAACAATATCATCATTTTAGCGGAAGGAATCGTAGAGAATTAGATAGCTAAAATAAAAGATAAATAGCCCTTAAAACTTCAAAGTTCTAAGGGCTATTTTTTTGCACTTTTATCACACTTTTTCTCATTTCAGGAAGAATTTTCGAGATTTTTGAAAAATCTTGAAAATGACGCTACTATACCAATTTTAATTTTAGTCTACTAACCACAAAACTAAAATTGACAATTTGCTATTATAAACAAAATAAAATTTTACATTAATTGAATATTCGAAATAATAAACTTTATCAAAATACTTTGTTCGGCTATTGTAAAGAATTTTTATTCAAGCTAACTTAACGAAGTAATAAATTCCAATGGTTTTTATGGGATTTTGCTAAGGTGTAATTATCAAAACAAAAGGTAGGTTTTATGCAGTATTACAATCAAGACACGATGATCTATTTAAACGGCGAATTTGTGAAAGCAAATAACGCTGGTGCAGATCTATTCGGACAATCCTTACATTATGGATATGGTGCATTTGAAGGCCTACGCGCTTATAGTACCCACAATGGTACACGCATCTTTAAAGCGGAAGAACATTTTGATCGATTAAAGCTTTCTTGCAAGGCAATTGGTCTTCCCTATTCTTGGGACAACCGCGAGTTGATCGAAAAGACTTATGAGCTTTTGGAAGTAAATAACCTTCGTGCAGCATATATCAGACCCTTGGTATATTCTGGATCCAATATGCACTTGACCGCATCCAGCTCTGCCAACGTGATGATAGCAGCATGGGAATGGGGACCTTATTTAGGACAGAATTTATTACGCGTAAATATTTCACGTATTGAACGCCCTAATCCGAAGTCCTTTCCTATTGACGCAAAAGTTTCTGGTCAGTACATCAATTCGATTTTGGCATCTAGTGATGCTATTCAAAAAGGTTTTGATGAAGCCTTATTGGTGGATCAAGAAGGGTTTGTCGCACAGGCATCTAGTGAGAACTTATTCATTGAGAAAGACTTTAAAATCTACACCCCACCATTGGGAAACATCTTCCCAGGAATTACAAGGGAAACTGTCATCGATATCTGTAAAAGTTTAAATTTCGATATCATCGAAAAACGCTTAACCATAAAGGATATCTATGAAGCTGATAGTGCATTTTTAAGCGGTACTGCGGCAGGCATCATCGGAATTAAACAAATAGACGATGTACATTTCCGAGAAGACTGGGAAGACAGCATCGGATCATCTATCCAACGAAAATATAAAAACTTAGTATTAGAGCAAGAGAATTATGAAGTCATCATCTGATAACCAAAAGGGAATCAACAAATACAGTCGCATCTTCACACAGGATGAGACACAGCCAGCAGCCAAAGCCATGCTTTATGGTATTGGTCTTACTGATGCCGATATGGAGAAAGCTCAGGTAGGAATCGCTAGCATGGGTTATGATGGAAACACCTGTAACATGCACCTGAATGATTTGGCAGCAGTGGTCAAAAAGGGTATTTGGAACTCGGATCTAGTCGGATTAACCTTCGGTACTATTGGGGTGAGTGATGGAATGAGTAACGGTACGGACGGTATGCGTTATTCTCTAGTTTCTCGTGATGTTATTGCTGACAGCATAGAAACAATTTGTGGTGGTCAATACTATGATGGCGTTGTTGCCATCCCAGGATGTGATAAGAACATGCCGGGTGCTATTATAGCAATGGGTCGTTTAAACAGACCTGCTATCATGGTATATGGTGGTACAATCGCGCCTGGACATTATAAAGGTGAAGAACTGAACATTGTATCAGCCTTTGAAGCCTTAGGAAAGAAAATCGCTGGCACTATTTCCGATGAGGATTATGATGGGGTTATCCGTCATACTTGTCCGGGAGCTGGTGCTTGTGGAGGTATGTATACAGCAAATACCATGGCTTCTGCAATCGAAGCAATGGGAATGAGCTTACCTTACTCCTCTTCTAATCCTGCTGTTTCTGAAGATAAACAAAAGGAATGTTTAGAGGTTGGAAAATACATCCGCATCCTATTAGAAAACGATATTAAACCTTCTGATATCATGACACGCAAGGCATTTGAAAATGCGATGCGTATTATCGTAATCCTAGGAGGTTCTACCAATGCAGTTTTACACTTTATCGCTATGGGTCATGCTGTTGGTGTGGATATTAGTCCTGATGATTTCCAACGTATGTCTGATGAAACGCCAGTACTTGCAGACTTCAAACCATCGGGTAAATTCTTGATGCAAGATTTACACCAATACGGTGGTATCCCAGCAGTAATGAAGTACTTATTGGACGAAGGCTTATTGCATGGTGACTGTATAACGGTTACAGGAAAAACAGTAGCAGAGAATTTAGCTTCTGTGAAATCCATCATCGATTATAATCAACCAATCATCCATAAGTTGAATGATCCAATCAAAGCCACAGGTCACTTGCAGATCTTATACGGCAATTTAGCTGAAGAAGGTTCAGTAGCAAAGATTTCTGGTAAAGAAGGAGAGCGTTTTACAGGTCCTGCCCGTGTATTTGATGGCGAGCATGATTTGGTAAAAGGATTGGAAACAGGAAGAATTAAATCGGGAGATGTGGTGGTGATCAAGAATGAAGGTCCAAAAGGAGCACCAGGAATGCCGGAAATGTTAAAACCTACATCCTTAATTATAGGAGCAGGCTTAGGTAGCTCAGTAGCTTTAATTACCGATGGTCGTTTCTCTGGAGGTACTCATGGATTTGTAGTGGGACACATTACACCAGAATCCTATGAAGGCGGATTAATCGGCTTAGTTCAGGATGATGATATCATTGAAATTGATGCTGTAAATAACACGATCAATCTGAAAGTCTCCGACGAAGAGATCGCTGCCCGCAGAGCAGCTTGGCAACAACCAGCTTTAAAAGTTAGCAAAGGAGTATTATATAAATACGCTAAATCCGTAGCTAACGCATCGAAAGGTTGTGTGACAGATCTTTAGGAAGTATATAGTAGTTAGTATTTAGTAGTTAGACCTATTGGCGTGCTATTAAACTTCTAAACTACTATAGGAAATGATAGTGGGTAGTTATAGATATTGTCTAACTAAAAAATCATAAACACTAAATATTTACTACTCATTTTCGAACTAAAGGTCTTAATACTAAATACTCAATACTAAATACTATAAAATGAATACACTTGAAACAACGGAGACAAAGGACGCTAAGACAACAGCTGCGACGACCCAAATTAGTGGTTCTAAAGCAGTCTTAGAGGCCTTAATCCACGAGGGAGTGGATACCGTATTCGGGTATCCAGGCGGTGCTATTATGCCGATCTATGATGCATTGTATGATTACAATGATCAATTGAAGCATATTTTGGTACGACATGAGCAGGGAGGAATTCATGCTGCACAAGGTTATGCGCGTACATCTGGACGTGTTGGTGTAGCATTTGCAACCAGTGGACCTGGTGCTACTAATCTAGTTACCGGATTAGCAGATGCCATGATTGACAGTAATCCTATTGTCTGCATTACAGGTCAGGTATTTGCTTCTCTATTGGGAACTGATGCTTTCCAGGAAACTGATGTCGTCAATATCACTACTCCTGTCACCAAATGGAACTATCAGGTAACTGATGCAACCGAGATTCCAAGTGTATTGGCTAAAGCATTCTATATTGCACGTACTGGACGTCCAGGACCTGTATTGATCGATATCACTAAAAATGCACAGATTCAACTCTTCGATTACGAAGGTTATGAACCTTGTAACCATATCCGCAGTTACCGTCCTGCTCCAATAGTTCGTAAAGAATATGTGGAAGAGGCAGCTAAGGTGATTAATGAAGCGAAGAAACCTTTCGTTTTATTTGGCCAAGGTATCATACTAGGAAAAGCTGAGGAAGAATTTAGAGCATTCCTTGAAAAGAGTGGATTCCCAGCAGCTACTACCGTAATGGGCTTAAGTGCATTGGAAACAGACCACCCACAACATGTTGGAATGTTGGGTATGCATGGTAATTATGCGCCAAACGTTATGACCAATGAATGTGATGTATTGATCGCTATTGGTATGCGTTTCGATGACCGTGTAACGGGCCGTTTGGATAAATATGCGAAACAGGCGAAAGTTATCCATTTGGATATTGACCCTGCAGAAATCGATAAAAACGTTAAAACGACCGTTCCTGTTTGGGGGGATTGTAAAGAGACTCTTCCTTTATTAACAGACCTTTTAGAAGTTAAAGATCATTCGGCATGGTTGCAACAATTCCGTGAATTGGAAAAAGAAGAGATTAAGGAAGTCATCCACGATGAGTTAAACCCTACTTCTGACATCATGACCATGGGTGAGGTTATCAAGGTCTTAAATGAGCTAACTGGAGGGGATGCAGTCATCGTTACGGATGTTGGTCAGCACCAAATGATCACTTGTAGATACGCGAAGTTCAACCAATCTAAATCCAACGTAACATCTGGTGGATTAGGAACTATGGGATTTGGATTACCAGCTGCAATTGGAGCTTGGTATGGTGCACCAGATCGTGATGTAGTCGCTATTATCGGAGATGGTGGTATACAAATGACCATCCAAGAGTTGGGAACCATCATGCAGTTTGGAGCGAAGGTGAAGATTTTAATCCTGAACAATGAGTTCTTAGGTATGGTGAGACAATGGCAGCAATTGTTCAACGACAAGCGTTATTCCTTTGTCAATATCACCAGTCCTGACTTCGTAGCGGTAGCTAAAGGATACTACATTGAAGGAAATAAAATCTCTGCACGTGAGGAATTAAGAGACGCCTTAAAAACCATGTTAGATCATGACAAATCCTATTTATTAGAAGTTATGGTAGGCAAGGAAAACAATGTTTTCCCAATGGTTGCTCAAGGAACAAGTGTTTCAGAAATAAGATTGAAATAAGAAATGGAAAAGCAAGAATATACCGTAACCCTATATACTGAAAACTCCATCGGGATGATTGGACGCATCTCAGGAATATTCTCCAGACGTAAGATCAACATCGAGAGTTTGAATACATCACCTTCAGAGGTGGAAGGTATTCACCGCTTCACGATCTTAATTACCGAGTCTGAGGAAGTGGTTCGTAAATTATGTCGTCAGATCGAGAAACAAGTTGAAGTGTTGAAAGCTTATTACAACACCAATGATGAATTGATCTGGCAAGAGCAAGCGCTATATAAAGTGCCTGCTGATATCATTGCTGAAAAAGCATATGTAGAGCGATTGTTGCGTCAATACGGTGCGAATGTAGTCGTGATTAGAAATGACTATATTGTATTCGAAACGGCTGGTCACAGAGAGGAGATTGATCGTTTAACAGAAGAGTTAGGCAAATACCAGCTTATTGAATTTGTCCGCGGGGCTCGTATCGCTATCATTAAAGATAGCGCAGGTTTCCACTCGAAACTGAAACAGTTCGAGCAGGAGGAGCCTTCGGAAGAAGTGGTAGGCAATGAATACCTCGATCAGCAAGACAAGGTTTTCACCATGTAAGCTTTAAACAATAGAATTCCATGCAAATAACACAAGTCACTCCTATTTTCCGCATTTTTGATTATGCCAAAGCCATCGAGTTTTATATTGATTGGCTAGGTTTCAAGATCGATTGGGAACACCGTTTTGAGGATCATTCGCCTATTTATATGCAAGTATCCAAAGATGGCATGACTTTGCATTTAAGTGAGCATCATGGAGATGCGACACCAGGAGCAAGAACCTATATTATTTGCACAGATCTAAAAGCTTATCACGAAGAACTTAGTAGAAAAAACTATAAATACAATAGACCGGGCTACGAAAAGACATTCTATGGGACCTATGCAGTTCAAGTAACTGATCCCTTTGGAAACCACATTACTTTTAACGAGCCTATTGAACAAAAGGAGGATTAATATGGATCAAGTTTTCAAATTCATTATAGACAGTCGTCAGGCATTCATCAAACTTTTGGATACATTGACCTTAGATCAACTTAATGAGATACCAGTTGGTTTCAACAACAACATCATCTGGAACTTCGGACATATCGTTGTCAGTACACAGACCCTTATTTACACGCGTACTGGGATTCGCGAAGGGGTGAACTGGGTGAAATATGTGGACTCTTATGCTAAAGGGACTAAACCAGCTTACTTCGTAAAACAAGAAGAAGTTGACGAGTTAAAAAAGATCGCTATAGAAAGTATCGAAGCTATCCAAGCAGACTATAAAGAGGGTGTTTTTGATATCATTACCCCTTATGAGACTGGCACATACTTCGCGACTTTAAATTCCATAGAAGACGTATTGGTGACCACAAGTGGGCATGACAATATGCACTTCGGCTATGCAGTAGCACAAAAACGTATAATCAACAATCAATAAATAACACAATTCTGAAAAGAAAATATTAAAAAGAAAGTATAACAATGGCAAATTATTTCAACACATTACCTCTTAGAGAGCAATTAGACCAATTAGGTGTAGCAGAATTTATGAACTCCGCAGAATTTGCTGATGGCGTAGATGCTTTAAAAGGTAAAAAAATCGTAATCGTAGGTTGTGGTGCACAAGGCTTAAACCAAGGTTTGAACTTAAGAGACAGCGGGCTGAATGTATCTTACGCTTTACGTAAAGAAGCTATTGAACAAAAAAGAGATTCTTGGAAAAATGCAACGGACAACAACTTCAACGTAGGCACTTACGAGGAGTTAATTCCAACTGCAGACTTGGTGATCAACTTGACACCTGATAAACAACATACTTCAGTAATCAATGCGGTTATGCCATTGATGAAAGAAGGTGCTACTCTATCCTACTCACATGGTTTCAACATTGTAGAGGAAGGTATGCAAATCCGTCCGGATATTACAGTTATCATGGTAGCTCCAAAATGTCCAGGTTCAGAAGTACGTGCTGAATACTTAAGAGGATTTGGTGTTCCGACCCTTATTGCAGTTCACCCGGAGAATGATCCTCAAGGTAAAGGATGGCCAGAAGCTAAAGCTTATTGTGTTGGAACTGGTGGTCACCGTGCTGGGGTATTGAAATCATCTTTTGTAGCAGAGGTAAAATCTGACTTAATGGGTGAGCAAACTATCCTTTGTGGTTTATTGCAAACGGGTTCTATCTTATCTTTTGACAAGATGGTAGAAAAAGGTATTGATGCAGGATATGCTTCAAAATTAGTTCAATATGGTGTAGAAGTAATCACCGAAGCTTTAAAGCATGGTGGTGTAAGCGGTATGATGGATCGTTTAAGCAATCCAGCTAAAGTGAAAGCTTTTGAATTATCTGAAGAATTGAAAGATATCATGCGTCCATTGTTCCAAAAGCACCAAGATGATATCATGTCAGGACATTTCTCCAAGACAATGATGGAAGACTGGGCAAATGGTGACTCAAACTTATTGAAATGGCGTGCAGAAACTGGTGAAACTGCTTTTGAGAAAACACCAGCAGGTGATGTTAAAATCTCAGAACAAGAGTATTTCGACAACTATGTTTTGATGTCTGCATTTATTCGTGCAGGTGTTGAATTAGCATTCGAGACTATGGTTGAGGCAGGTATTAAACCAGAATCAGCATACTACGAATCACTACACGAAACACCATTGATCGCTAATACAATTGCTCGTAAAAAATTATTTGAAATGAACCGTGTTATTTCGGATACAGCTGAGTACGGATGTTACTTATTCGACCAGGCATGTAAGCCATTATTAGCGGATTTCATGAAAAAGATCGATACTGATGTGGTAGGAAAAAATTACAATGAAGGAAAAGATGCTGCGGTGGACAACGTAAAATTGGTTCAGATTAATGAAAAACTACGTAATCACGAAGTTGAGGTAGTAGGTAGAAAGTTGCGTAAAGCAATGACTGCTATGAAGGCTATCAAAACTGTTTAATTTTTCGTAAATTAGAAGATGATTTCTAGGGTAAAATTATGATTCTCGTAATTTTACCCTTTTGAAATAACAAACCAAGTATCGTAAGAGAGAGAAATGGGAAAAACATTAGTAGAAAAAATTTGGGACGCACATGTCGTCAAGAGTCAAGAAGGGTTTCCAGATATGTTATATATCGACACCCATTTGATTCACGAAGTGACTTCCCCACAAGCCTTTGATGGATTACGCAAGCGTGGATTACCGGTATTCCGCCCACAACAAACCGTAGCCACTGCTGACCACAATGTCCCAACATTGAATCAGCATTTACCAATCAAAGAAGAGCTATCACGCTATCAAGTGGATATGCTAACAAAAAACTGTAAAGAATTTGGCATTGAGCTCTATGGTTTGGGACACCCATACCAAGGGATTGTACATGTCATCGGTCCTGAATTGGGTATTACCCAACCTGGTAAAACCATGGTATGTGGAGATAGCCATACCTCGACTCATGGAGCATTTGGAGCCATTGCCTTCGGTATTGGTACTTCCCAAGTGGAGCAGGTATTTGCTACCCAATGTTTATTGTTGCAGAAACCTAAAACCATGAAGATTGAAGTCAATGGTGAATTAGGTAAAGGCGTTGGTGCAAAGGATATCATCCTTTACATCATTTCCAAGATTTCTGCAGCTGGAGGTACGGGTTATTTTGTAGAGTATGCTGGTTCTGCTATTCGTTCTTTAAGTATGGAAGGTCGTATGACCATCTGTAATATGAGTATTGAAATGGGTGCTCGTGGTGGCTTAATTGCTCCTGATGAGACTACATTTGAATATGTTAAAGGACGCGAATTTGCACCTAAAGGTGAAGAATGGGATAAGGCATTAAGCTATTGGAAAACGTTGTATTCAGATGATGATGCGCAATTTGATGCAGTATTGACATATGATGCAGCTGACATTCAGCCAATGATTACCTATGGTACCAACCCGGGTATGGGTATTGGAATTACTGAGGCAATTCCAACTACAGCATCACAACCGGAGAACGAAAAACCATCTTACCAAAAAGCTTTGGACTACATGGGCTTCCATGATGGAGACCAAGTAATTGGTAAACCAGTAGATTATGTGTTCATCGGAAGTTGTACCAATTCACGTATTGAAGACCTTCGTCAGGTTGCTGAGTTTGTAAAAGGAAAACACAAGGCAGATAATGTAGAAGTATGGATTGTACCAGGTTCTAAACAAGTAGAAGCACAAGCTAAATCGGAAGGTATTGATAAAGTATTTGAAGAGGCGGGCTTTATGTTGCGTGAACCGGGATGTTCAGCTTGTCTTGGTATGAACGAAGATAAGATTCCTGCTGGTAAATACTGTGTATCCACCTCCAATAGAAACTTTGAAGGTAGACAAGGACCAAATGCCCGCACCATGTTGGTAAGTCCTTTGACCGCCGCTGCAGCAGCAGTAACTGGTAAAATAGTGGATGTAAGAGAACTTGTATAAAAGATAAATTACCATTCTTGTTGCTGATATCAATATGATTTTAGAAGTCGCTATCTTACATATCAAATCGGGATTATCTCTTGAATTTGAAAAGGCTTTCGACCAAGCAAAATCTATTATTCAAGCACAAAAAGGTTTTATCGATCTTCAACTGAAAAAGTGTATTGAAGCAGAAGACAAATATATCCTTTTGGTCAATTGGAAAACCATCGAAGACCATACTATTGGATTTAGAACTTCTTTAGCTTATCAAGATTGGAAGACTCTTCTACATCATTTTTATGATCCATTTCCAGTTGTTGAGCATTATCAATAATCTTTAACTCCTACTGTTAACAATAAAAAGTAGCATGAAAAAATTTGAAAAAATAAGCTCTACGGTAGTACCATTACCTATAGAGAACATAGATACCGATCAAATCATTCCAGCACGTTTCTTGAAGGCAACGACGCGTGAAGGATTTGGTGATAACTTATTTCGCGATTGGCGCTTTGACAGTGACAATCAGCCAAAGTCTGACTTCGTAATGAATAACCCAACATTCCATGGAAGAATCTTGGTAGCTGGAAAGAACTTTGGCTGTGGCTCATCACGTGAACACGCTGCTTGGGCGATTCAAGATTATGGTTTTGATGTGGTGATCAGTTCATTCTTCGCGGACATCTTTAAAGGAAATGCATTAAACAATGGGGTATTGCCAATTACAGTTCCTGAGGAATTCTTAGAAAAAATCTTTGAACAGGTTTATGAAGATCCCAATGCAGAAATTCTAGTAGATCTAGAAAAGCAGACTGTTACGATTGCTAAGACTGGAGATTCTTATGAATTTGAGATCAATCCTTACAAGAAATCTTGCTTAATAAATGGTTATGATGATATCGACTTCATCCTAAGCCACAAAGCAGAGATTGAAACTTTTGAACAAAATAGAGCCAACTAAAATAATATGTCGATTCGAGTCCATATCGATCAATTGAACTTAGCATTTGCTGGAAAAAGCATCTTGCAAGATCTTTCATGGACTATCCTACCGGGTGAAAACTACCTATTGGCAGGAAAAAGTGGATCAGGCAAAACATCTTTGGCAAAAATTATTGCTGGACATTTGAAAACTGCTGGACAGGTACATATTCAATATGACCCATCCAGTAGTCTTCCAGCAAAAACCACATACATCTCGAATTGGTATCAATTCACCAACCTAGAAGGAGATCGTAATTTCTATTACCAACAACGTTATAATCGCCATCAAGGTCAAGACACCCTCACTGTCCGTGCAGAGTTAGAACACTTTGCAAAACAGGAAAACCTTGACTTAGGTAATATTCATCAGAAGTTAGTAGACTTTGGTTATGAGGGGGTATTGGACGCGCAATTGATAGAGCTTTCCAGTGGTGAGCATAAGAAATTACAATTGGTCAAGGGACTGTGGTTGAAACCACAATTCTTAATCATTGATGAGCCTTATACTGGCTTAGATAAGCAATCTAGACTTGTATTAAACCAATGGTTGGACGAATTAGCAAATGATGGTGTTCAATTATTGTTAATCAGTAATAATAAGCATTTGCCTAATTGCATTAACCGCTACGCACATATTGTAGATGGTAAGTTAGTGCAGGAAAGCAACCAAGATGACTTGAGCAAAGATGCTGTTCGCGCAAAAAAGAATCTACCAGAATTCCTTAAAGCCATACCTGCAACCGACTATGATACTATGGTGAAGATGAATCAGGTTCGTATTCGTTATGGTGAGAAAGAGGTATTAAAAGGAATTGACTGGGAAGTAAAAGTGGGCGAGAAATGGTTATTGCAAGGGCCAAATGGTTCTGGTAAGTCGACCCTATTGAGTTTGATCAATGGAGATCATCCCCAATCCTATGGATTGGACATTACGCTTTTTGGCAGTAAAAGAGGTTCTGGTGAGAGCATTTGGGACATTAAAGAAAAGATAGGTATGGTATCCCCAGAGATGCATTGGTACTTTGACCAACAAGCGACGGTGTGGCATACTTTAGCATCTGGATTTTACGATAGTATCGGTTGGTTTATCGACGTAAAATTCCATGAAAAGAAACAGATTGAAGAGCTTATGGCATTCTTTGATCTAACAGAGGATAAAGATCAACTTCTTTATACCCTTCCTTTGGGAAAACAACGCTTGGCTATGTTAGCTAGAAGCATTATCAAAAATCCTCCCCTATTGGTGTTGGATGAACCTTGCCAGGGCTTAGATAGCCAACAGGCAGGTTACTTTAATGATGTGGTGGATGAGCTTTGCCAACATGGCAAAACCCTCATTTATGTAGGTCATTATGAAAGTCAATTGCCAAGTTGCATTGACCACAGAATTGAATTATCGCATGGTGAAATAAAAGCCATTGAATATAAAGTAGAAAACGTTTTATAATATATGAAGAAGAACATTCTTATAATTCCTGGAGATGGAATTGGACAAGAAGTGACCACCTGGGGTAAGCAGGTATTAAGCCGTATTGCTGAGAAATACAATCATGAGTTTGTATTTGACGAGGCTATTATGGGGCATACTGCCATTGAGGCAACTGGAAACCCTCTTCCTGATGAAACATTAGAAAAAGCAAAAGCATCCGATGCAATCCTATTTGGTGCTATCGGCCATGCTAAATATGACAACGACCCTTCTGCAAAGGTACGCCCGGAACAAGGTTTGTTGAAAATACGTAAAAAACTGGGCTTATATGCTAATTTACGCCCAATTCTTCTATTTGATGAACTATTAGATGCTTCCAGTCTAAAACCTGAAGTATTAAGAGGAACAGATATTCTTTTCTTCCGCGAGCTAACTGGGGATGTTTATTTCGGTGAGAAAAACCGCAATGAAGACAACACATTTGCTTCCGATTTAATGAACTACCACCGTTACGAGGTAGAGCGTATCACTCGTAAAGCATATGATGCTGCTAGAACCCGTAATAAGAAATTATGTTCTGTAGATAAAGCCAATGTGTTAGAAACCTCAAGACTGTGGCGTGAAGTGGTGCAAGAGATTGCTAAAGAATACCCAGATGTAGAAACAGAACACATGTTCATCGACAATGCCGCGATGCAATTAGTGAAGAATCCAAAGAAATTTGATGTGGTTTTAACCGCTAATCTATTTGGTGATATCCTAACAGATGAGGCTTCTCAAATTGCAGGATCTATGGGCATGTTAGCATCTGCTTCCATTGGTGATGGCACAGGTTTCTTTGAACCTATTCACGGTTCTGCTCATGATATTGCAGGACAAAACAAAGCAAATCCATTAGCATCAATTCTTTCTGCAGCATTAATGTTGGATATAGCCTTTGGCTTACAGGATGAAGCTAAGGAAGTTACCAACGCTGTCGCAGAAACCCTGAAAGCGGGCTGGAGAACAGGCGATATTGTCAATGCGGACACAGCTAGTGATAAAATACTTGGAACCGAAGAAATGGGTGCCAAAGTATTAGAATTCTTAAAGTAAATTAACCAAGGTATAAACATAAAATAGATTGCCATGTTACACGATCCTAATCATTTATACATATTCGATACCACCCTACGCGATGGTGAACAAGTTCCCGGATGTCAATTAACGACTTCTGAGAAGGTAGAAATTGCTAAGGACTTAGAACGTCTAGGCGTAGATATTATTGAGGCTGGCTTTCCTGTATCTAGCCCAGGCGATTTCCAATCGGTTGTGGAGCTTTCTAAAGCTGTAAACGATGTCATGATTTGTGCATTAACCCGTGCAAACAAAAACGATATTGATGTAGCTGCTGAAGCCCTTAAATATGCGAAAAGACCACGTATCCACACTGGAATTGGCTCCTCAGATATGCACATTCAATACAAGTTCAACAGTACACGTGAAGAGATTCTAGAACGTGCTGTTGCAGCTGTAAAACATGCTAAATCTTATGTAGAGGATGTAGAGTTCTATGCTGAAGATGCTGGCCGTGCTGACCTACAATTCTTAGCTAAGATGATCGAAGCGGTAATTGGTGCTGGTGCTACAGTAGTTAATATTCCTGATACCAATGGATACTGTCTTCCCGATCAATACGGTGCTAAAATCAAATACTTGAAAGAAAATGTAAAGAATATTGATCAGGCGATTATTTCTGCACATTGTCATAATGACTTGGGATTAGCAACAGCAAATTCTATTGCAGCCATTCAGAATGGTGCTCGCCAAGTAGAATGTACCATCAATGGTATTGGCGAACGTGCTGGAAACACTTCCTTAGAAGAAGTAGCAATGATTTTAAAAGTCCATAACCAAGCCTTTGGAAATGTAAGCTCCAATATCGACAGCAAAATGTTCACCTACATTTCCCGTAAGGTAAGTGAAATGATGAACATGCCTGTACAGCCAAACAAGGCTATTGTTGGTCGAAATGCTTTTGCACATAGTTCAGGAATCCACCAAGACGGTTTCCTTAAACACCGCGAAAACTACGAGATCATTCGTCCGGAAGATGTAGGCTTGGAAGAAGCAGATATTATCCTAACAGCACGCTCTGGCCGTCATGCCTTAAAACACCACTTAGAGCGCCTAGGTTATCATTTGGATAAGGACAGCTTGGCTGACACCTACCAACGCTTTTTAGTCCTTGCAGATGCTAAAAAAGACATCTGTGACGATGACCTTTTGACCCTAGTTGAAAATAATTAAATTGAAAGGCTGGGTATCCAGCCTTTTTAATCTCTAAAATACTTGAAAAACAACAGATGAGTTTGGACCTATCTACCTTAACCATAGACTCTGTACAAGCGAAAGAGCGCATAAAGGACGTTATCACAAGAACGCCTTTACAATATAACATCCATCTCTCTGAGAAGTATGCTGCGGAGATTTATCTTAAAAGAGAAGATCTTCAAGTCGTGCGTTCTTACAAATTGCGTGGAGCATTCAATAAGATTAGCAGTCTATCGGAGGAAGACCTTTCTAGAGGCGTTGTCTGTGCGAGTGCTGGGAATCACGCTCAAGGAGTAGCTTTATCTTGCAAAAGATTAAACATTAAAGGTGTCATCTTTATGCCTGGTCCTACTCCAAGACAAAAAATCACACAGACAGAAATGTGGGGAAATGGCAACATTGAAATCGTCTTAACCGGCGATACTTTTGATGATTGCCAACGTGCCGCATTGGAATATGCCTCACAGAACAACATGACCTTTATTCCACCATTTGACGACTTGAAGGTCATCGAAGGACAAGGAACTGTCGCTGTTGAAATCCTAGAGGACCTACCAGAGGTTGATGTGGTTTTCATTCCAATTGGTGGAGGAGGATTATCCTCTGGAGTGAGCTATTACCTAAAGAAACATGCTCCCAATGTGAAATGCATTGGTGTTGAACCTGAAGGTGCACCTTCTATGCAAGCTGCACTAGAAGCCGGAGGACCAATAGAATTGGCTCATATCAATAAATTTGTTGATGGTGCTGCCGTAAAGAAAGTGGGCAAATTGAATTATGATATTAGTTCGCAGTTATTGGACAGCGTAAAATCCATTCCTGAAGGAAAGATCTGTACCACGATCTTAGAGCTTTACAACAAAGATGCTGTTGTTGCAGAACCTGCAGGAGCACTTTCCATTGCCGCTCTGGAATTCCATAAAGAGGAGATTAAGGGAAAGAAAGTCGTATGTATTGTTTCCGGTGGAAACAACGATATTGACAGAATGAGTGAGATTAAGGAGATGTCTTTACTATATGAAGGATTCAAACATTATTTCATCGTACGCTTTCCTCAAAGACCAGGTGCATTACGTCTTTTAGTAACCGAAGTACTTGGTCCAAAAGATGATATCACGCGTTTTGAATACATCAAAAAAACAGAAAGAGAAAGAGGTCCAGCGTTAATAGGTATTGAATTAAACAATCCAAATGATTATATTTCATTAATAGAACGCTTAAAAGCTTACAAATTTGACTTCATTGAAGTCAACAAAGACCAAACATTATTTGAATATTTGGTTTAAAAACGCAACTAACCCTCCACAATAAAGTAGATGCAATGGCTGACCAAATGGTCGGCCGTTGCTTTTTATCTGCAACAATTCAAGGCATTCTTTGTTACATTTCAATAAAAAACCTCCCTTTTGTTACACGATTAAATGCTTGCACATCTAAGTACATCCACCATTATTTCCATTGGATTTAACTATAATCGTCAATAAGCTAACTTTTTAAGAAGAACATTGTTCATATCAGAGAGATCTGCCATGGAGAATCTTGAAATGCCTGGCCTTCATTAATTTTTTTATTGGCTATTTCTTATTTTTAGTACGAAACAATATAAACATAATTAAAGAACACATGAAAGCACAACTGATTCTCATTTGCTTTTTACTGATTGGCGGACTAGGCTTCGCACAAGAAAAAGCACCAGCCCAAAAGGCAAGTCCACCGGACAGCAGCAAAGTAACCACCACCGATGGGGTAACCATCGAAATCAAATATTCTAGCCCTGCATTAAAAGGTCGCCAAATTGGTATTGACGTCGCACAAGTAGGCCAAAGATGGCGTACTGGTGCTAATGAAACAACAACCATCTCCTTTGATAAAAATGTAACCATCAATGGTGAAAACCTAATGGCTGGAAAATACGGTCTTCATACCATCCCCGGAGAAAATCAAACAGTCATTATCTTCAATAAAACCTGGAAACAGTGGGGAACAAAATATGAAGAAAAAGATGATGCTCTACGCTTTATCGTAGACAACGAAACTCGCACTACCTCCCAAGAACGCCTCAAAATAACCGCTGATAAATCCGGAAAGATTCAAATCGTCTGGGGGACCTACGGCTTAAGCATGATGGTGAAAGCGGCGAAATAGAGATGAGACCGCTGTGCTATTAGATTTGAGACCGCTTTGCTGGTAGATGTTAGACTTTTAACCTATCTAACATCCCTTCTCTATCTAATAACAAGAATTTAGAACAGACAATACCAATAAAAGAAGCGATAGATGTTAACATCTATCGCTTCTTTATTTGATTAAGAACGCTTTCTCAGATTTTACTGATTAGACCTTCGCTATCCTGAGATTAAAAATCAAATTATAAACAATCAATATATCCCACTATACCCTTATCTAACAGCGAAGCGGTCTCATATCTCATGTCTAACAGCGCAGCGGTCTTATTTCAAATACTTCTCTAAGAACTGATCTTGTTCCCAAAGTACATGGAAAATATTTTCTTTAGCGGCATAACCGTGTGATTCACGAGGTAAGATGACCATCCTAGCTGTTCCGCCAAGGTTCTTCAATGCTTGGAAATAACGCTCTGTTTGTAGGGTAAAAGTCCCTGGATTGTTATCCGCAGCACCATGTATCAATAAGATTGGCGTTTTAACACGATTCGCACTCATGAATGGAGACATTGTCATGTACAATTGTGGATCATCCCAGAAATTACGTTGTTCGGATTGGAAACCAAACGGAGTTAATGTTCTGTTATAAGCACCAGAACGAGCAATACCCGCTGCAAACAAATCGGAATTAGCCAATAAGTGAGCCGTCATAAATGCACCATAAGAGTGTCCTCCTACTGCAACTTTCTTACGATCTATATAACCCAATTGGTCTACCGCATCAATTGCAGCTTCTGCATTGGCTACAAGCTGTGGAATAAAGGTATCATTAGGCTCCTGCGTGCCCTCTCCTACGATTGGGAATGCCGCATTATCCAAAACCGCGTATCCTCGAGTTACCCAATAGATAAATGAACCATAACTTGGGAATGTAAATTCTTTCGGATTTGCTGTACTCTGTCCTGCTGTAGATTTATCCTTATACTCACGTGGATAAGCCCAAATTAACAAAGGTAATTTCTCTTTCTTTGTCTTGTCGTATCCAGCTGGCAAATATAAAGTTCCAGATAGTTCAACACCGTCCTTACGTTTATAATTCAAAACCTCCTTATGGACTTTATCCAAAGAAGAGAAAGGGTTTTCAATCTGCGTAACGGCCTTTTGCTTTCCAGATTTAATGTTCTTGGTATAGTAATTCGGGAACTGAGTAGCTGACTGAAGAGAAACTAAAATATCTCCCTTTTCTATATCCACAATCGAGCTTATACGCTCTTGCATGTCAGATTCCTTTGCCGTATATAGACGTTTCTTCTTTCCTGTTTTAAAGTCGTACTCCTCAATAAATGGAAACTCACCTTCCTTAGTAAATCCCGATCCTACCCAATAACTTTTACCATTTTTGATATACATATTGTAAGTTCCAAATTCATTCTTATCGCGGTATGGAGATCCCGGATCAGAATAAATATCCTGGTTATTTCGATCATAGATCACTTTATTTGCACCAGTAGTAGGATTTAACAAATAGGTTTTGCTGTTACGGGTATCATACCATTGGCTATTTACCAATGCATATTCATCATTCCCCCAATTCACACCAGCATAGCGATCCTTAATTTTCATAAGTGATTTAGGTGCTGCTTGGAATGGTGCCTCCCAAACGAACAACTCATCTCTGTATTCAGCAGGTTTATTGGCATCTCCACCATCTAATGCTTCCACAAAAGTCAGTGTAGCAGCTTTATCAGAGCGCCAGTTCATCGAGCGTTTTCCAGGTCTAGTTGATGAGAAGCCTTTTGGCATAATTTCCATTAGTGGAGTCTCATTTACTTTCTTCACTAGATTTCCTTGAAGGTCATAAACATTCACCTCTTGCGGGAAACTATTGAAAGGAACCACATACGAGAATGGCTTTTTCAAGGTGCTGATCATCACATATTGACCATCCGGAGAAAAGGAAGAATTCAAGTACATATCTTCATCCTTGAACTTGGTAATCTTTCCATTTAAATCTACCCAAGCTAAGGAGGAAGTCACCAATTCTTGGAACTGCTCTTCATCAGCAGGAGTCTTCAATAAATCCTGATAGGTCCGTAACTGTGAGATCTGACCATCAGAACTTGAAATAATTGGCCCCTTAGGTAAATCTTCCGAATCCATTCTAACCTTGGTTGATCCTCTAAAGCTTACTAATAGACGATCGGATGTTTTATACCAAGTAAAAGGTGAATGAAGCACAGCATTCAAATTCTCTTGTATTACTCTCGTCAATTGTTTAGTTGTAACATCAAAAACATACAGTTCAACACCATAATTTTTGGTGTTTGTAAATGCTATTTTCTTAGAATCTGGTGAAAACTCAATATTGGAGATCAAAGCTTCTACGGGCAAATTGATCTTAAATGTTTCTTTACCATCAACGGATTGTATGCTTAACCCATCATAATAGGTTTCCGTACTGGAGATACCTGCTAGGGAATTAATTCGCAAGCCTGCTAGTTTGGTTTCTTCCACCCCTAATTCCGATAAGGTTTTATAAGTAGGTCTATATTGAAACAAAACCCATTTCTTATCCGGGCTGATACGGATGACAGGAGGTCTTTGAAAATCGGCAAGTTTCAAAATCTCCGCTGGCGGTTTTTGAAATGTCAGGTTTTCTTGAGCTTGGCCTGGCCTAAGCGTACAAAGAAATAAAAAGGGAATTAAAAATTTATACTTCATAATCAATTGCTTGTTCTCTCGGTATGGAATATCCTCAAGTAGGAGGATTTTTACTGTTAACTGGGCTGTTTTTACAAAACGCCTATGTTTGGCAATCCCAAATTTAACAATTTATTCATGGAAAAAATGAATAGCTTTATATATAACTAATTTGTTATAAATTAGCAAAAATTATAGCCTAATTTGACAATAAAAAGAGGATCAAATTGCTTGTCAATAAAGCGCTACAGAAGCGTAATTTAAAGTTATCCACATAGGCAGATTACTGAAAACGAATAGCTTAGCAATTAATCACCCTAACCAAGCGTGTTTTAACCAACTAATCCACATCAATGTGGAAAAGTATCATTACCTGCTCCACCGAAAAATGTGAGATATTTGTTCAACATGAGTGAAACACCCACTCATTTCAATCGTTTTTTTATTTAACAAAGAACCAAGGCTTAAAACAGCTCAACTTCTTTCTCAACTTAATATAACATGGCAAGAATCATTAAATTCGAAAAAAATGACTGTGCACCATGCGCACAGGTATCGGCTTACCTAGACAATAAGGGTATTGCCTACGAAACTATTAATCCTTTTGATGAGCCGGAATTAGCCGTTAAGTTTAAAGTTCGTACCGTGCCTACTGTCATCGTTGTTGACAACGATGAAATCAAAAATCGGATCATTGGGTTTAAACCTGAGGAATTAGATCAAATTGCATTGTAAAACTGCACTAAAACCGAAGACCATGATCAATTTATATTACGATTCTCGAACAGGTAATGTTGACCGCTTTATCACTAAAGTGACTCAAGTTACCGGATGGACTGCCATCCGCATTCAAGAAGACATGGAAATCACCGAGCCTGGACATCTCATCACTTATACCACCAACTTTGGTAAAGTGCCAGAGAAAACAGCTCAATTCTTAACCATGCAAAGTCACCTGATTCATTCAGTGACCTCGAGTGGAAACCGCAATTGGGGAAGAAACTACGCGGTAGCAGCGGATAAAATCACGGAAGAATTTGAAATACCAACGGCCATGAAATTTGAACTTTCAGGCACTTTGGAAGACATCAATCAATTTATTGACATCATTAAAAACCAGTACTATGATAGCAAACGAGGTAGCGAAAAATTGGATATTGCTTAACAACGAAATCATGATCAAACATGATGACGAGTACAGCCTACATAAGGACAAAGAGGCTGTGCGCGCCTATTTCTTGGAATATGTGAACAAGAACACCGTGTTCTTCTACACATTGAAAGAGAAAATCGATTATTTGATCGAAAACAACTATTACATTGATTTCTACCAATGGTTCACTTTTGAGCAAATGGAAGAGGTATACAACTTTGTATTCTCTAAAAAATTCCGTTTCCAATCGTTTATGGCTGCATTTAAATTCTTCCAGAGTTACGCTTTACGTGATGACTCCGGCGAGAAGTTCTTAGAGCGCTATGAGGACCGCGTTGTTGCTGTATCCCTATTCTTAGCTCGTGAAGAAGGTGTAGAAAAAGCTATCGAATATGCCGAAATCATGATCTCTCAGGAATACCAACCTGCTACTCCTACGTTTTTGAATGCTGGTAAAAAACGCTCTGGAGAATTAGTTTCCTGTTTCTTAGATGAAATCGGTGATAACCTGAACGGTATTGGTTATGCGGTTGATTCTGCTATGAAACTTTCATCTATCGGTGGTGGTGTATCTTTCAACATCTCGAAAATCCGTGCTCGTGGTGAAGCAATCAAAGGTGTCGATGGTCGTGCTGGTGGGGTATTGCCTATCATGAAGATCATGGAAGATACTTTCTCTTATGCTAACCAATTGGGTCAACGCCCAGGTGCGGGTGCTGTATATTTAAACATCTTCCACTCAGACATCGAAGAATTCTTAGACTGTAAGAAAATCAACGTGGATGAGAAAGTGCGTATCAAATCCCTTTCTATTGGTATCATCGTACCTGATAAATTCATGGAATTGGCTGAAAAAGACGAACCATGCTATTTAATCTACCCACATACCGTAATGCAAGAGTATGGTAAATACTTGGATGAAATGGATATGGATGTGATGTATGATGAATTAATCACCAACCCGAACGTTAAAAAGAAAAAAATCAATGCCCGTCACCTATTGGTGAAAATTGCTCAAACGCAAAAAGAATCGGGATATCCATACATCTTCTTCAAGGAGAACACCAACCGTGCGCATGCATTAAATGGTCTAGGTCGTGTGAAATTCTCGAACCTATGTACAGAGATCATGCAGATCTCCGAAGTATCAGACATCAACATCTACGGTAAAGAAGATACTATCCGTTACGGAATCTCTTGTAACTTGGGATCTTTAAACATTGCTACGGTGATGGACAACAAGCGTGTCAAAGAAGCTGTAAAAACTGCTATGCGTGCATTAACAGTAGTTACTGACGTAACGGACATCGAAATGGTTCCTTCCATTGCTAAAGCTAACCGCGAATTACACTCGGTGGGTCTTGGTGCTATGAACTTACACGGTTACCTAGCGAAGAGCTTTATCATGTATGAATCAACTGAAGCATTGGATTTCGCCAATACCTTCTTCATGATGATGAACTATTACTCCCTAGAGGCATCTATGGAGATCGCAAAAGAACGCCAGCGTACTTTCGTAGGATTCGAAAAATCAGCTTATGCAGATGGCACTTATTTCGATAAATACTTAGAGCGTGAGTATGCGCCTAAAACAGATAAAGTAAAAGAATTATTCGGTGATATTTATATCCCTACAAGTGCAGATTGGGCTAATCTTAAAGCGCAGGTAGCAGAACATGGAATTTACCACGCTTACCGTATGGCGATTGCTCCTAACCAATCCACTTCTTATATCATGAATGCTACTGCATCAGTGATGCCAATCGTGGATATCATCGAAGTAAGAGAGTATGGAGATAGTACAACCTACTACCCTATGCCTTACTTGACAAACGATAATTACTTCTACTTCAAGTCGGCTTACGACATGGATCAAATGAAAGTGTTGAAATTGATATCGGTTATCCAACGTCACATTGACCAAGGGGTATCTACTATTCTTCACACCAATTCCAAAGATTCTACACGTGATCTAGCGAAGTACTATATCTACGCGCATAAATTAGGATTGAAGTCATTGTACTATACCCGTACGCGTAAATCGACAATTGAAGAATGTATCTCCTGTTCGGCATAAGCCTAAGAACCTAAATACAGGATATACCTAAAGAAAAAAATATATAAAAATTAAAGGAGCTGAATTGGGGCATGATTGAATACCTTCCAATTCAGCTCTCTTTACCAAAAGACACTTAAAACTCATGAGTAAATTATTTACAGCCGTAAACTGGAATACACCAGACAATGATTATGCGCTGATGTTCTGGGAACAAAATATCCGCCAATTCTGGATCGATACAGAATATATCCCTTCAAAAGACATTGACAGCTGGAAAGGCCTTAGTTGGGACATGAAAGAATGCTATAAAAAAGCTTTAGGTGGACTTACCTTATTGGATACCCTACAAAGCCATACCGGCATGCCTAAGATCATCGACCATATCGACTCTTTGCAAAACAAAGCCGTATTGTCGTACATGTGTATGATGGAGGCTATCCACGCGAAGTCTTATTCCACCATCTTCACGACTGTATCTACTACCAATGAGATTAATGACGTATTCGGATGGGTGTCACAAAACAAATTCTTACAATATAAGGCCGCAACAATCGATACGCATTACCGTGCTATCGATAAGGAAAATGTGTCTGATGAAGAATTATTCATGGCACTTGCAGCTTCCGTATTGTTAGAATCATTCCTTTTCTATTCTGGATTCTTCCTGCCATTATGGTTATGTGGACAGGGACAAATGGTTGCATCTGCTGATATCATCAAAAAGATCATCGCCGATGAATCTATTCACGGTGTATTCGTAGGTTTAATTGGTCAAGAGGTATTTGCTCGTCTTAAAAATAAAGAAGAAGTGAAGCAACGTTTCTTGAACCTGTTAAATGACTTGTACGAGAATGAAATCAAATACACTGAAGAATTGTACACCGTAGTAGGATTAACGGCTGAGGTTAAAGAATACGTGCGTTATAACGGAAACAAAGCCTTGATGAACTTAGGCTTTGAACCGATCTTTGAAGTGAAGCAAGTCAATCCAATTGTATTAAACGGATTGAATACAGAAACTACGCAACATGACTTCTTCTCGAAAAAATCAACCAACTATGAAAAGGCAACTGAAATCGTGCATCTAATGAACGAAGATTTCAATATGGATGCCGTAGTGGATATTTAATAAAAAACTCTTTGTTAATTAAAAGCCTGCTAGTGAACATTTCTAGCGGGCTTTTTCTTTTTGCTTCGCCGTAAAAAAGGGGATGCCCAAATCAGACATCCCCCACTAAGGTAATATAACAAAGAATAAACCTATCTTCCAGGATATCCTGGATTTTGTTTTAAGTTCGGATTCATAGAGATCTGCTGTTGTGGAATAGCAAATAAAGAACGAAATTCTTCTGTTGGTTTATGATCCCACCAATTTGCTGTATGGAATTTTCCAAAACGAATCAAATCACGACGGCGGAAACCTTCAAATATAAACTCTCGGCCACGTTCTGCCAATAACTCATCCAAGGTTAAATTAGCAGTAGTATATTTCTCTGCTTCCCAATTTGCTGCTGTAAAGGCACGCTTCTTCACCGTATTAACCAGTTCAACAGCCTCGGCAGTCGCTGCACCACCATTCTTACGCAACAAGGCTTCTGCCTTGGCAAAGTAAATCCAGCTTAAGCGGTATATATTCCAATCGGTATTGTTGTAATTGTCGTTCGGACTTACCTTTTCACCATTCACAACTCCGGCAAGAGAATTACCAAGCTTATATTTATTGAATCGAATACCACTATTCTCTTCACCATCACTCATGGTAGAGCTGGTTTTACCTTCCGATTCACGACGGATATAATCGACAAAAGTCAATTGCTTATCCTTATACTCTTCGGAACCCAAAACCGGTGTCGTTCCATCTGCAAACTTCACCATAGGCCCACTCCAAAACCATTCTTTCTTTCTTTGGTCAGCCTCCTTATAGGTCGTGAAAACACCAGGAATCATCACAATACCATTGTTTCCATTTCGTCCACCACCATAAATCTCACGTTGTACGAAATGATAGAATTCTCCAGGAAAACCTGTAGCAAAGTCTGCTGTTTGATAATCATAAGCAACCGATAAAATCACTTCCTTTGAATTATCATTGGTCGGATTATACGAATCCGTAAGGTTGACATCAAGAGCTAATGCTCCATTTTGCCCACCAGTAGACCCTGTGATCAACTTATCCGCAGCAGCTATACAATCATCCCAACGCGCTTGGCCTGACCATTTCTCCGCATTCAAATACAGCTCCACCAACATGGCATAACCACCTGCTTGACTCATTCTTCCCATCATATTGCGACTCAACTTAGGCGCCTTATCCACATTCTCTAAAATCTCCTTCTCAATAAAAGCAAATACTTCCTTTTGGTCGGTGGATTCTGGTAGTGGCTCACTCTCCGACTCTGGAACCGTAGTAGTAATCGGAATACTGCCGAACAAATCCATCAACTTCAAGTAATGAAAAGCACGTAGAAGCTTTAATTCTGCAATAAACTCCGTTTTCTCCGTTTCTGTAATTCCCATGCTCGCCACATCACGCTTCTCTAAGATATCAATTGGACTATTGCATAGACCAACGCCCCAATACATCAATACCCACG
This sequence comes from Sphingobacterium lactis, assembly GCF_051951495.1. GTDB lineage: Bacteria > Bacteroidota > Bacteroidia > Sphingobacteriales > Sphingobacteriaceae > Sphingobacterium > Sphingobacterium lactis_A. The sequence continues at coordinate 116,044 of NZ_JBNHAS010000005.1, forward strand.
CATTATTCAATCCACCCTCATCTACTGTCCAAGTATGGTAGTGCAACCTTTTCCACTTTCCACCATCTTCACCATGTCGACCTTTGGTTGGCCAAGCCAATTGATCAGCGGACAATTCCGAAGGTCTCCACCAACCATCTTGACCCGATGGGCTGACCCAAGCATTCGCATGTGTATACGGCCGTAAAACCGCCGATACTACCTCATTCTTATTTTTATAGAAATCATCAGCTACGATGATGTCATAGGCATTCTCATCCAAGTTGGTACATGATCCAGCTGCAAGTGCTGAGCTGACCAACATTATTTTCAATATATTCTTCATCTTCACTGCGCTTAAAATCCAAAATTAACCCCAAATAAAAAGGATCTCGTATTCGGGTATGGTCCTCTACTATCAATACCCAAACGCTGTCCATTAATCTCATTTCCCAATCCCGTATCCAATACGAAATCTGGATCATTGCCCGAATATCCTGTAATGGTCACTAGATTCTGCCCGGTAACATAAAGTCGAAGATTCTTGAAATAAGCACTGTTCTTTAGGTCAAAACGATAACCCAGAGTCACCTCATCAATTTTGAAATGACTACCGCTTTCCAGATAATAATCGGAATACATGTAGGTATCGTTTATTTCATTGTATTTGGTAAAGGCATCACGAAGCAAGTTCCCTGTCCATACCTTGTTACCATAAGAAAGTGCGGTGGTATTTAGGATATCGTAATCAAATTTCCCGCGCATAAAGATTCTCAGGTCGAAATTCTTATATGTGAAATCATTGGTCCAGGAAACATAGTATCTTGGAACAGCATGTCCCAATACCTGCATATCGCTGTTCTCCATATCATCCCTAGAGTTATTGATGACATCATTACGAACAGCCTCTCCAGCACGATTGTAGAACAACCACTTTCCTTCTTCATCAAAACCAGCGAATTTCTTACCGAAGAATTCACCCACCTCTCGTCCTTCATAGGTCGTAAATGCATCGCCTAAATCTCCAGCACCACCGATCGATCCAAAGGTTTTATATTTTACTGTGAACACATCGTTGGAATAAGAATTCATGATGTTTCTTAAGGTGGAAGCTGTAAAGTCCATACTCCACTTAAAGTTCTCCTTATTGATCGCTTGATAACCTAATGCCAATTCAATACCTTTTGAAGACATGGTACCCACATTGGAGTAAATATTATTACGGATAAAAGGTGGCTGAGGAGTAATATAAGTATCCAACAAATCCACTGTTTTACGTTGGAATACATCTAGGGAACCTGTCAGCTTACTATTGAACAAGGTAAAATCTAAACCAATATTCGTTTCTTTCTTAGTTTCCCAACGCAAGTTTGGGTTTGGATTTCGGTCTGGTCCATAAGTTTCCCGATAAACTTCATCAGGAAATAAATATTTCCCTCCTCCACCTAAGGTCAAACGCGATGCATTGTTCGCAAATCCAGTATTACCAGTAACCCCATAACCAGCACGTAGTTTCAAGAAGTTAATCCAAGAAACATCCTGCATAAACTCCTCATTGGAAATGTTCCAACCAGCAGAGATGGAAGGGAAATTACCCCATTTATTATTCGCTCCAAATTTTGAAGACCCCTCATGACGGAGGATAGCTTGAATCATATACTTATCATCAAGCGTATAGTTCACCCGTCCAAAAAAGGCAATTAGGGTATTGTCGTTTTTCCAACTATCCAAATTGGCGCGTCCATCCCGTAATGCCTGACCTTCGGAAAGGTTGTCTTCATGGAAATTATCGTTAATAAATCCTCGGTTGTCGGCACTCTGCCCTTCTTCCATCTCATAGCGGTAACTATAACCTGCTAGAGCTGTTAAATTATGTCGCTCAGCAATGAGCTTCGTATAGGTCAATGTAGGCTCAAATGCATAACGTTGATTTAAGAAATTGGACTTTGAGGCATAGCCACCTCCAGGATAATCCGAATCCTCCAAAGACGACTCACTATTCAGCTGTCGGTAAGATCCATCGATATAATTGTTTCGTTGGATGGAACCAAATGCGCTAAATTTCAACCCATCATAGATGTCGAAATCCACCTTTCCATCGATAGAGGATGTCTGTTGTTTTCGATAAGAGGTTTCTGTAAATAAACGAGCAAACTCATTGGTGCTCGTTTCTTCATAAAAATAGCTGCCGTCCTCATTATAATTGGAAAAGGTCGGATTCTTTGTTGCCTCACTCTCCCATCCTCCACCGCCCAATAAATTGGCATGATTGGTATTGGTCGCCATGTTCAATTGAAAATTCAAACGATCATCAAATGCCTTTTGGTTTAAGTTCATTCTGACCGTATATTCCTTTCGCCCATTTTCCTTAGCTATTCCCTCTAGGTTTCTATAATTGACACTACCGCGATAAGTGGTACCTTCAGAGCCACCCGAAAGTGAGAGGTTATGGTTATGTGAAAAATTATCGTGGTTCACCAACTCATCGAAGAAATCAGTAGAAAATCCTTTATCAGGACTCTTGATGGCACCTTCGGCGATCTTTTGACGGAATTCATCAGCAGTCAGAAAATCAGGTCTATTGAACAGAAAATCCTTTCTGAAGTAACTGGAATAATTGACTTGAGGCTTTCCTGGTTTCCCTTTTTTGGTGGTAATTAAAATTACCCCTGCATTCGCGGATGTACCATAGATAGCTGCACCTGAACCATCTTTCAATACATCGATGGACTCAATATCATCCTGCTGCAGTAAATCCGGATTACCACCAGGGATACCATCGATAACAAATAAGGGACTTGCACTTCCTGTAACGGAAATTGCACCACGAATCTGTGTCGCCACGCCTGTGTTTGGATTAGAACCACTTCGGGATACTTGTAATCCGGCAACTTTACCTTGAATTAAATCCAAGGGGTTCCGGGCACCACTTTGACGAAATTGCTCAGCATCCACGTGCGCAACGGAAGAGGTTACTTCTTTTAACTTTTGGGTACCATAGCCCACCACCACCACAGCTTCAATTTCTTCTTCATTGGAAACTAAGTTGATGTTTACAAGGCTAGATTGAACGGTAATGCTTTGAGTTTTGTAACCCAGGTAAGTGACTTCAAGGACATCGCCATTATTAGCTGCGATGGAAAATTTTCCCGCTTCATCCGATTGTACGGCTGCTTCCTTTCCTTTGACTTTAATGGTTACTCCCGCCAGGGCTTCCCCAGTGGAACTGTTCTTAACAGTTCCTGTTACGGTTTGCTGTTCCTGTTGCTGCACTTGCTCCCGGGGAGGCTGTGTTTGGGCATGAACGGCGCCGTAACTGCAGGCTAGTAATGCAAAGCACAATATGCTCCCACGTACAAAGCCTGCTCGATTTGTTTGTTTGCTGTAATAGTTCGGCATGTTAATTAACGTTAATTAGTATATATTCAAAAGGTGTATTCGCAATAAGATTTCTTACTAAAACGGTTTAGTTTATAGACAAGAAGTGTATCATATTAGTTACAGTAAATATTAAAACGTGAGGAAATTGACATTTATTGCCTTAAAGAATGGATTTCGGTCAAAAGAATTAGAAAATCAGACCTCATTAGAGGAAGATTTAACCTAAAAAAAGAGCCTTAAAATGCTGTTTAAAGTAAAAGGGATTAGCAAGCTGTTGTATATTATTTTAAGAAAAAAACATAGGAAAGTTTAAAGAAATTAACAAAAAAAAAGCTGATCATAAAGCACCTTGAAACTTAAAAGACGCTATTAAAAAAATGCCGTATTGTTTATAATATTTTCCCAAAACAGATAAAAATATAGCCAATTATTAAAAATAAACAACATATATTTGCTTTAAATTATAAGCACTAATAATTATTATTTCCTAAAAAATGAAATACAATTCCAAATTGTTGCAAATAGACGCAACAGCAAAAAAGCTACTTACTTGTTTTCCAACCTATAGACCAGTATCAGTAGTTTAGCTGCATTCCAGACTTTACCAATTATTAGAAATAGAACTAATTACGAATATGAAAAAATACGTTACTTTATTTTTCTTGGGGCTAGGATTAACTTCTTATGCTCAAACCAAACAAAATGCCATTTCTCTCTATGTAGACATGAATGTAGAAGCAGAATATTTCACTTTTTATGGGCTATCCTACCAAAGGTTTTTAGCACCAAATCATGGTTTACAAGTATATACAGGATTCTCTTGGCAAGAAAACTATTCCTTAGGCGTAGATTACACCTACAACAAAAATATCCTATCGGAATACCTATCTGTATTTGCAGGAGTTGGTGTAGGCATGGAACATCATTCTGAAAATTCTATCTTAGGAGTAAATAATTACTACCTCTTTAGACCGCAATTAGGCCTAGGTTTCCAAATACCTACCACCAATTTTGGAATTTTCGGAGCCTACAAACCAAAATTCGATCTAAAGACATACGATACTTTTGATAGTTCATCGATTACATTCGGTGTAAAATATAATTTCTAATCAAAAAGGGGCTATTCTGCATAGCCCCTCTTAATTTGATATACCATCGATTCTTCTCTTAAATCAGAGGGTTGGTATAATATATTCCTTTTTGGATTTCCTCATCATGATTTAACCCAAAAATCCAATCACTTTTCTATCCTACAAATTGCCTTTTTTAATTTCTTGGATGGCGTGATCCACCGCACGAGCAGCAAATGCCATATAGGTTAAAGAAGGATTCTGTGTAGAAGTAGACGTCATACAGGCGCCATCGGTCACAAACACATTTGGACAAGCATGCAATTGGTGCCATTTGTTCAACATGGAAGTTTTTGGATCCAATCCCATACGCACACCGCCCATTTCATGGATATCTAATCCTGGAGCTTGATAGGCATCATCACGACGTATATTTTGGAAACCTGCTTTCGTAAACATCTCCTCCATCACATCTAGATAATCCTTCACCATTTTCTTATCGTTATCATCATAGTCCACCGAAACCTTAAGTTGAGGAATGCCCCAAGGATCCTTCAATGTCGAATCTAGTGTTAAATAACTTGATTCTTTAGGAATCGTCTCCCCCATCATATGGGATCCTACAGCCCAATTTCCGTATATAGGATTTAAGATCGAATCCTTAAGTTCCTTTCCCATTCCCGACTCATTGGCGTTTTGCATGCGGTATGCTCCAAAACCTGCAGCATAGCCACGCAGGAAATCCATCTCTTGCTTATGCAAGTTTCGGAAGCGAGGAATATATCCACCTCCTGCAGGGCTGCGCCCATCTGTTGTATAATCTAAAAACCCTTCATACTCGGCATAGATGCGAGCACTATAATTATGAAAAGCAAAATATTTACCCAAGGTACCACTATCATTTCCCAGTCCATTAGGAAAACGTTGCGACTTGGAATTCAGTAAAATCAAATTCGAATTGATGGCAGCAGCATTCAAGAAAATAACCTTCGCATAAAAGTCCATTTCTTCCTTGGTTTCATTGTCGATCACGCGAACACCGACCGCCTTTCCTTTCGTTTCATCGTATAGAATGGAATGAACGACTGAATGCGGGCGCAGGGTAAGATTACCCGTCTTTGCCGCCCAAGGAATGGTTGATGCATTCGAGCTAAAGTATCCTCCAAATGGACAGCCACGTTGGCATAAGGTACGATTCTGACATTTCACACGTCCTTGATCTAAATGGATCTGCTTAGGTTCAGATAGGTGCGCACAACGCGCAGAAATCAATTTCCTACCTGGAAAATTGCCTTCCACCTGCTCCTTAAAATACTTCTCAACAATGTTTAGGGGATAGCCTGGCAAGAATTCACCATCCGGCAATTCCGGTAAACCATCCTTATCGCCCGCAATACCTGCAAAGCGCTCCACATGGTCGTACCAAGGTTTTAAATCAGCGTAGCGTATCGGCCAATCTACCGCGAATCCATCTCGGGCAGGACCTTCAAAATCAAAGTCAGACCAGCGTTGGGTTTGTCTAGCCCAAAGCAAGGACTTCCCACCAACCTGATAACCACGAATCCAATCAAAAGGCTTTTCCTGCACATAAGGGTGTTCCTTATCCTTCACAAAAAAGTGTGCGGCATCTTCATGAAAAGCATAACAGCGGTTCACAATCGGAGCTTCTTTCTTCACGGCATAAGGCATCTCGTTTCGATGCTCAAATTCCCAAGGGTATAAATTGGTCGTCGGATAATCCTTAATGTGCTTAACATCACGTCCTCTTTCCAACAACAATGTTTTCACTCCTTTCTCACAGAGTTCTTTTGCTGCCCAACCCCCAGAAATACCTGAACCAATCACAATGGCCTCATAAGTTCTATTCTTTTCCGAATCTACATTGATATTTGCCATTGCTTAAGCTTTTATTTTTAATGCCCCGTTATAACGTCCAGGTACCAGTTCATAAATCAATTTATTCTTCATGACGTATTCCGAATTTTTATAGCCTTGTATACAACGGCTTTTCAAAATCTTAAAAAACACATCATCCTTCGGCAAGGATTTCAGGTAAGCACTGATTTCATCAGCCGATTTTCCTTTATATTTTTCTGCTTGTTTCAATCCGGCAAGAAATGCTTCTTGATCCTCAGGGGAGGTACAATCATCCAGCATTTTCATCACAAAGAGATGAAGATTGAGTTCCCTAGCTCCGGGGCTATCGGTTTTCGGGATTAAGGCTTCCACCAGTTCAGCAAGCAAGTCCTCATCGGACTTGTTTAATTTCACCTGGTTGAGCTGTATGGAGGGAGCTTCGGCCCTAAAGTCACAGGAGGATGCTATCCACATCCCTCCTGCTAAAAGGGCAAACTGTTTTAGCGCTGTCCGTCTATTCATAAGATTCATAATCTAGAAACCTAAAGTACAAATAAAATGAAAAAACTCGAGGCTTTTTAACTTAAAGCAATGAATTTTTTACTTCTGCTAAATCGTTTAATATAACATCTGCATGGGATAAACGTTTCCGCTCTACTTCCTGCTTCGTCACGGCAATACAATACAATCCGGCATTCTTCGCCGACGTACATCCTGTACTGGTATCCTCAATCACTACAATCTCCTCTTTTGGGATATTGAGCTTGTTAACCGCTAGCAAGTAAGGCTCCGGATTTGGCTTCGGTTGCTCTACCAATTCACGTGTAACGAAAAAGGAAAAGTAATCCAATAACTGATGCTCTCCCAGAACAGTTTGAACTGTTGTATTGTAACTAGAAGTCACCAAACCCATGGTAATGCCACGCTCTTTCACGGTCTCCAATAGATCTTTTGCATGAGGCATCAGACGAATTGTTTTCATATTAGCTCGGGCATAACTTGCACGAGTCGAAAACCATAAATCCTCCGCATCCACTTGTAGGTTATACCGTTCTTTTAACATCTCCACATTATCCTGCAAGGTATGTCCAGCAAAATCTCGTATCCAATCTTCAAACGTAATATCCAGACCATAATCTGACAACAAAATTGGCGCCCAGTTACTGAAATAAAAGTATTCTGAGTCGATCAGTGTTCCATCCATGTCGAACAAAACGGCATTAATATTTTTCATGATGCAAAATTAACCAAAACAATATTAACAAACGGTTAATTAAACCTGACTTAACATGGATTTTATGTTAAGTTTCAACTATTTACTTAACATGAATAAACAATAACCCTGGTATACAACCTCGTGTTTTGGTATATATAAGTTTGGGTTTAATTCGAGAACCCTAAGGAATTTCTAAGGATCTGATAGGGATCTTGTTCGGATCTCGTTCGGTCGGAACCGAACGAGATCCGAAGGAGTTCCGAACAAGTTCCGAAGGAGATCCGTAAGAGTCTCGAATCCAACCCCTGTGAGAGACGATGAGAATACAGACAAAAGACGAAAGATTTTAGACTTTTTGGAGGGATAGAATTTATTGAATTTTGGATAGCGGTCGAAGCATGCTTCGACCCTACAGTTTTGGTGGTTAGGGATACTAAAATCACGATTGTTTGTAGGGTCGATGCATGCATCGACCGCCAATTAAATTTATAAACACCATTTCTAATTTAACACGAATTCTATCTTACAGCGAAGCGGTCTCATATCTCACATCTAATAGCGTAGCGATCTAATTCCAGTCAAATACTATCAAAAACTCAATTCCTAGGGTTATGATTTGCCATAAAAGTCCACATTTAGTATGTTTGTTTATCGGGAATCCATTGTGGATTTTACCGATTAGATTATTCTAAACGATTCTATATGAAAGTAATTGCAGTTGGTAGAAATTATGTTGATCATGCGAAGGAGCTTAACAATCCGGTACCTGAGAGCCCGGTAATTTTCATGAAGCCTGATACAGCCATACTGAAAGATAATAAAGATTTTTATTTCCCTGATTTTTCAAAAGACATACATTACGAGGTGGAATTGGTCCTTCGGATTTGTAATGAGGGGAAACATGTTTCCAAGAAATTTGCCCACAAGTATTACGATGCCATCGGTTTAGGAATCGACTTTACAGCTAGGGATATTCAATCTGTCCAAAAGGCAAAGGGTCTTCCATGGGAATTGGCGAAAGCTTTTGACCATTCCGCCGTTATCAGTCCGCTTATCCCGAAAAGTGAATTTGAGGATCCTACCAACTTAAATTTCTCCTTGGCTAAGAATGGCGAAACCGTTCAACGAGGTAATACAAAGGATATGATTTTCGATTATGACAGCTTAATCAGTTTTATATCCCAGTACATCACGCTTCGTAAAGGAGATCTGATTTATACGGGTACACCGGCGGGGGTTGGACCAGTAAGTATTGGCGATAAGTTGGAAGGATTTTTGGAGGAAAAGAGCATGTTTACCTGTCAGATAAAATAATATGATGAAGAGAGCCGGAATTTTATTACTTGCACTAGCTTTAGGTTCGTCGCTATATGCGCAGAACAGTGAGATTATAACATCTAGGAATTATCCGCAGGGATACTTTCGAAATCCATTAAATATTGCAATGGATGCTTCCGGTACATTCGGGGAGTTACGTTCCACCCACTTTCATGCAGGAGATGACTACCGTACGCAACAACGTATAGGCTTACCCCTACATGCTGCTGCAGAAGGCTATGTTTCCCGAGTTCGCGTGCAGATAGGCGGAGGAGGTAATTCGGTTTATATCAACCATCCCAATGGTTTCACAACGGTTTACCTGCATATGGATAGTTTCAACGATGCCTTGACAAACATCGTTCGTGCCGAGCAATATAAGCAGCAACGTTTTGATGTCGATATGGAGCTAAAGGAAGGTCAAGTAAAACTGAGCAAAGGTCAATTTTTTGGGAATGCCGGTAATACTGGTGGATCAGCAGGTCCGCACCTGCACTTTGAAATTCGAGATACCAAGACGCAACGTCCATTAAATACCCAATTGTTTGGCTTAAAATTTACGGATAATTTTAAGCCGACCATCAATGGCATTATGGTTTATGATCTTCAGGACAATTTATTCAATGAGAATACACCAAGAAGAGGACAAAACGTGAAAGCATTAGGTTCTGGACGTTATTCATTAGCTACTGCAGCCCCAATTTCCGTAAACGGAAAATTTGGTCTAGGTATCAACACCAATGACAGGCATCGTGCCGGAGGATTCCAAAACGGCGTTTATTCTATTGAGTTATTCTTGGATGGAAAATCCATATCCATCGTCTTGTTTGAAGAATTGGATTTCAGCACTTCAAGCGCTATCCATGGTTACTTGGACTTTGCAACATATAAGCGTAGCAAAGCCAAAGTGCAGAAAAGTTTTAAAGAGCCTGGAAATCCTATCAATATTTTCAAGCATTTGGACAATGCAGGGATTATGGAACTCAAGGATAATGCAGTACACGATGTAAAATATGTGGTGAAGGATGTACGTGGCAATTGCAGTGAGTTGAATTTTAAGATTCAGAATAATCCATCCTACATACCGAAAGCAAATCCTGTGCAAGGTGAATTGTTTGCTTACAACAAGGATAATAAGTTTACAGCAGATTTTATTCAGGTAGATATTCCAGAAGGTGCCTTATATTCGGATTTGGATTTTAATTACAAACAAAGTCCAGGCACTGCAAAAGCCTATTCACATACGCATCATGTAGGAAGCACCTTTGTTCCCCTATTTTCGACTTACAAATTGAGCATTAAGCCTACTAATCTTCCTATACATTTAGAAAGCAAGGCTTTGATTGCCTCCGTTGAAAATGGAGCTGTAGGTGGAAAATTTGAGAAGGATTGGGTAACAGTGAACACCAAGAATTTTGGTTCTTTTTATGTTGCCGTGGATACCATTGCGCCAATTATTACCCCACGTAATTTCAGTCCTGGAAAAAATGTAAGAAGTCAATCCAAGATTGATTTTACTATTTCCGATAATTTCTCGGGAATCCAGTCTTTCAATGCCTATATCGATGATAAATGGGTATTAATGGAATACGATTCCAAAAACCGCCATATCTGGCATCGTTTCGATCCTAGTTTATCGGCTGGAAATCATAAGTTCCGTTTGGTCGTTAAGGATTGGAAGGACAATGAAAAAGTTTATGAAGCGAATTTTACACGTTAGTACGATTTAGTTCGAGCTATAAAGAAAGGAAAAGAAGATGAGTACATTAGAAGTAGGCGCAAAAGCCCCAGCAATAAAAGCTAAGAATCAGCATGGTGAAACCGTTCAATTAGCTGACTTTAAAGGCAAGAAAGTTATCCTTTATTTTTACCCAAAGGACAATACTCCAGGTTGTACTACGGAAGCCTGCAATTTCAGGGATAATTATCAAGCCTTGTTGAAAGATGGGTTTGAGGTTATCGGTGTGAGTATCGATAGTGAACAGAGTCATCAGAAATTCATTAATAAGTTTGAACTGCCCTTTACCCTATTAGCTGATGAAGATCAGAAGATCGTGAATGACTACGGTGTATGGGTAGAAAAGAACATGTACGGAAAGAAGTATATGGGTACCCATAGGACAACATTTGTCATTGATGAAAAGGGCATTATCCAACATATTATTAAAAAAGTAGACAACAAAAACGCTACCCAACAAATTAGAGACTTAATGGCGAAATAAGTCATACGAATACATTATATTTGCCCCTTATGAGCAAGCAAACAGACGATTTTTTCAAGAATATCATTTCGCATGCGAAGGAATATGGTTTTGTTTTTCCTTCTAGCGAGATCTATGACGGCCTAAGTGCTGTGTATGATTATGGTCAATTGGGTTCGGAGTTAAAGAACAACCTAAAGACGTATTGGTGGAAATCCATGGTTCAGTTGAATGAGAACATTGTGGGCATTGACGCTGCAATTTTCATGCATCCAACGACTTGGAAAGCATCGGGGCACGTGGATGGGTTCAACGATCCGATGATTGACAATAAGGATTCTAAAAAACGTTATCGTGCTGATCAGTTGATCGAGGATAAAATCGATCGTTATGAAAAAGATGGTAAAACAGATAGGGCTGCACAATTACAAAAAGCATTGGATGATGCTTTGAATGCAGACGACTTAGCTGGATTAAAAGTTATCATTGAGGAGCATAACATTGTGTGTCCGATTTCAGGAACTAAAAACTGGACTGATGTACGTCAGTTCAATTTGATGTTTGCTACCCAGATGGGTGCAATGGCTGATGGAGCTGAGCAAGTTTATCTACGTCCGGAAACGGCACAAGGTATTTTTGTGAACTTCTTGAACGTGCAGAAGACAGGACGCATGAAGATTCCTTTCGGTATTGCACAGATCGGTAAAGCCTTCCGTAACGAAGTGATTGCGCGTCAGTTCATCATGCGTATGCGTGAGTTTGAGCAGATGGAATTACAGTTTTTCGTTCGCCCGGGTACCGAAATAGATTGGTACAATAAATGGAAAGAAACCCGTTTAAAATGGCATTTAGCCTTAGGTTCTGACGCTGCAAAATACCGCTACCATGACCACGTGAAATTAGCACATTATGCGAATGCAGCAGTGGATATTGAATACAATTTCCCTTTTGGTTTCAAAGAAGTAGAAGGTATTCACTCCAGAACTGATTTTGACTTAAAACAACATCAGGAATTCTCAGGCAAGAAATTACAGTATTTCGATCCGGAGATTAACCAAAGCTATATCCCTTATGTCGTAGAGACCTCTATCGGTTTGGATCGTTTATTCTTAACGGTACTTGCAAATTGTTTAGTTCAAGAAGATTTATCTACAGAAGAGAAACAAGATGCACGTGTGGTCTTGAAATTCCACCCTGCGATTGCTCCTGTGAAAGCTGCTGTTCTTCCATTGACGAAGAAAGATGGTTTACCAGAAAAAGCAAGAGAGATTATGGCGAAATTGAAGTTGGATTACAACATCCAATACGATGAAAAGGATTCTATCGGTAAACGCTATCGTCGTCAAGATGCTATTGGTACACCTTTCTGTATCACTGTGGATCACCAGACTTTAGAGGATAATACCGTAACTATTCGTCACCGTGACAGCATGGAACAAGAGCGTGTAGCGATTGCTGATCTTGAAAATATCGTTGCAGAACGTGTTAGCATGAGTAACCTATTGAAGCAATTATTATAGGCTTCAATTAATTATAATATTAAAAGCACCTGTTTGGAATGACCAACCAGGTGCTTTTTTATTTGGGGTGAAACAGGTGTTTGAAATATTTATCGTTTCAAGTTGATCTTAAAGCTGAACTAATGACCCTTTAGACTTAAAAATTGTTCTCGTTTTTCACGTAGATGTATGTATGGGCTCCTACCTACTTCCTTCTTAAAGGCTTGAACAAAACTACTGAGGTTCTTAAATCCTAAGTCTAAAGCTAGGCTATGAATGGATTGTCCTTCCTCCAAATAATGCCTTAAATGGTCAAGACAATAACGAATACGCCTGCGTTTCAGGTAATCATTGAAACTACATTCAAAATTGCTTTTAAAGATCTGTTGTATTTCTTTCTTATTCAGTTTCGTTATTCGAACCAGGTCATTCATACCAAAATCAGTACGCAGGAAGTTTTGATCTTTTTCTATGATCTGTTCTAATTTCTCTAAATAGAAACGTTCCTTTTCTTCTTGTTCTAAGGCCTCTCTTTCGGCAAGGTAAAGTCGAATGTATTGTGCATGTTTTACTTGCATAAAGAGCATCTTTAATCGCTTACCATAACGGAAATAAAAGATGATCATGATATTCAACATGATGAAAATCCCTAAAGGGAATTTAAACATCATTCCGAAATGAGATGTTAGTCCTGATGCAATCGCCAAACCTAAAATAAGGACTTTGAGAAGCACCATCAGCAATCCTAGTTTGGCATCTACTGACTTGACTATTTCAGGTAAATCCTTTCTTGCAATCCTTAGCATGAAGAAATCATAAGCTATACTTCCTGCCAATAAAATACTTTGAAAGTTCTGATAGAAAAAATCCAGCATATGATAAACTTCTCCATAAAGCAGTTTTTCGGAAAAACTGACAAATAGAAAATAGTAAACATAAAAAAGGATAAAAGGGAAAAATGCTAATAGAAGCAAGTAAATGGACGTCCTTTGTTCAAACAAAATATTCCTGAGGTACAGGGAGGACAAAGAGGCTATAGAAAGAGCTAATGCACTGTTTAAGAATTGTTGATCTGTACCTATAAAAAACAAGAAAATAAATTGATTCAAGAATACAATGAAAGCAGCAGAGAAAATCATCCTTAAGAAAAAACCACGTTCTTCTCGAAGGCTGCTAATGTTAACATAATATATCCCGATTAAAAGTAGGACTACGGTAAGTATAATCAATATTGACATATAACAAGTATAGCTTTATACTATTAAGTCAATAAAAACGGGAGGTTAATTTATATGCATTTTTTGGGAAATTTGTCGTTTAGAGGTACTTTTTTTACGGTTTTCCATAAAATTCCAGACTAAGCAATTTCCGATTATCCACAAGATCTTTTAGAATTTTGGAAAATGGGTATTCTTTTTATTATTTATTAATAATTTCGGTCCCTTTGCCTTACTGCTCCTTAAAAAGGGATTTTTCTATTTTCCTAAACTCTCATTTTTCATTTTCAATGCTCAGGAAGGACTAATAAGACAATTTTTGTTTTCTCGAGCTCTAATTTTGCTGATTAGAAATAATCAAACCAAAACGCATGAAACATTTACCTATTTATCTAGGTATGCTGACACTAAGCATACTCTTTAACTCTTGTAATAAAGTCGAACCTGACGAGGTTGAACCGATAAAAGAAGAACAAGCAACACTTGATGAAAACGTTAAAGCTATCATTCCTCATATCTATATTCAAATAGCGAATGACGAAGAAGTTGTTGTAAAGGATGTGTACTTATCCGGCGAGGTAGAAATTAAGGGACAGGATATCTACCCAAGCTTGCAAAAGGTCACAACGCGTATCAAAGGTCGTGGGAACAGTACTTGGGGTAAGCCTAAAAAACCTTATCGTTTAAAGCTGGACAAAGCTGCCAGTGTATTGGGATTAACCGCAGCCAAGGATTGGGTATTGTTAGCAAACTATCAAGATTACACTTTTATGTGTAATGCAATCGCGATGAAAATGGGACAGCAATTAGGCATGCCATTTACCAATACTATTATACCAGTAGATGTAACGATCAATGGAAAGTATAGAGGAAGTTACATGTTGACCCAACAGGTTGAAGCTAAAGAGGGACGTGTCAATGTTGGTCCTGATGGACAACTTTTGGAGTTAGACACGAACTTTGATGAGGACTTTCAGTTCAAATCCTCAGGTTGGGATCTTCCAGTGATGATTAAATTCCCAGATATTACCTCTGATGAGCAATTTAACAGCATTAAGAATGGTTATGAGAACTTGGAGCAAATGTTCATTTCCGCTAAATTCCCGAATAACGATTATGGAAAAATATTTGACAAGCAACAGTTTGTGAACTATATCCTGGTGAACAATTTAACAGCAAATTATGAGATCAATCACCCTAAAAGTGTTTACATGCATAAATTAAAGGATGGCAAATACACCATGGGTCCTCTTTGGGATTTTGATTGGGGATTTGGTTTGGAAGAAGAGGGAAGAAAATATTTCAACTTTGAGACGTTGCCATTATTTAAGCCTACAGACGCTCGCTTAGGACATCGTTTCTTTACTCATATCCTAAAGGATCCTGAGGTGAGGCAATTGTATAAACAAACTTGGGAAAACTATAAGGCTAATCATTTCGAGGACCTGATGAACTATATTGAAGAATATGCAGCCAAAATTCGTGAATCGCAAAAGAAAGATTTTGAGATCTGGAAAGTTGGTCCAAACAATCATGCGGAGACCAAGAAAAATATGAAAGTATATTTGCGTAAAAGAGCGCAGTACTTAGACAGTTATTTTAAACAATTATAACATAACAAACGCGGTTCTCCAATATTGGAAACCGCGTTTCTTTTTATCTAAAATACTTTTTAATCTAAAAATTAATAAGCTGGGACTCTCCCCACCTTTCATTCAAGATAGTCTCAAACTTTATGCCTTCTTCACCTGGAGGGTCTAGTCGTCCACGGAAGGTTATCTGCATGTTGTTCCTGGCCATTGCCTTGACATGAAAAGTTCGTGCAACAGTGTTTTTCTTAAACACCTCAATTTTATATTGAATCAGGGTTTCCTTGTTAAGTTTCCCTACGAAATGGTTATATGCGATTTTTCTATTCGCCTCCATATTGCGATTAAAAATAATTGGTTTTACGGTTAGATCCATATTTATAAAGGAACCTTGTTGAAATAAAGGTTGCCAAGACAGGTAACTTTTCTCTGGGGTAATTTGAATTTTTTCAATATCCTTTAATTCCTCCAAATCAGTAAACTCAAAATTAACCTGGTTATATAAACGTTCCAATTTTGCCTTTCGGTTCATGGGTTTTTCTAGATTAAACGTATCAACCAAACCGTATATTTCTCCTTTATAATCTGAAAAATCATGGGATAATTGGAGGTCTTGGAGATTATTAATCTTAGCAGGTAGAATAAGGTCCTTTTCCACATTGGCATAAATTAAAGCCACCTTATACTCTCCCTTTGTCAAGGACACGGAAAACTTCTGTAGGCTATTTTCATCCAAATCCCCAACCAATTCAAATTGTTGAGTTTCGGTGTTAAAGAAATAATATTTCAAGAACTTTTTACGGAGTTTCTCTTCTTTAAGTACCCGGCCATAGAGTCGTACATTATCTGCTCGAGCTGTACTCTGTTCAAAATATCGGTCTAATTTTATCCCATATTTATCGAGTTGAAAATCGAAAGTTATAAAAGCTTCAGCACCATCTAAGATTATATTTGGGAATTCAAAAGACACATTTTGCTTGTCGAAATTTTTCATATTGGGTATTAGCGGGAGCTTAAACCTTTGCACGGTACTTGAGCCTATAGATTTCCGGACAAAAATAGTGAAAAAATCAGGCGCATTTTTATCTATGGCAAAATCAAAAGAAATGGCGCTAATTAAAACAGGTTTTGGAGTTTTGAAATTTAATTCAAAAATAGCCGGTTTAGTGAATTGCTGAGCATAATCGTGGGGATTTTTATTTGTATGGAACCCCGGCACATAACTTAGTACACCCCCAACTCTTCTAAATTGAGCATAATTGTCTTGATGAACAGCAATGTCAGCTTTTATACTTCTGTTATTGTAATTCCAGTAATAAATAATGTCATTTAATACTGGATTTCCACTAGTTAACAAAGTAGTGGCATTGGACTGTCTAGATTGGGGATTATTGGATTTGAAATCTGACATCGGTTTAATGCTGGTTTCAAATCCTTCTAATTCATAGGTTAAGCTGTGTTTGACTTTGGGGCTTACATCTTCTGGCTTAATTAATTTTTTACATTGCATACACATGGTAAGGATCGCGATGCCAAGGAGGAAAACGGCATTTCTAAAGATTGAACGCTTCATAATAAAAATAGTTAATTATCAAATATGGAAATAAATTTAATCTTATTAATTAAATTTATTTCTAAATATAGAAGACTTAACACAAAAATAACCCCATATTAATTTACTTCTCTGTAATTAAAATGGGGTTGAAAATTATTTTTAGTAAAGTCTTAAATTCTTATTTCTTTCTCTTCTTGTAGAATACGGACTTTCACTTTATCGCCTTTTTTGCCTCGAATTTTATAATCGATTACTTGACCGTTCTTCCAAGTAATATCAACGGTGTAGTTTCCGCGGGCTTTCAATCCTTTTACTTGTCCATCTTTCCAAGCGGTTGGGAGTGCTGGGAGCAGGTGAATAAAGCCATCATGGCTTTGAATAAGCATCTCGGCTATACCTGCTGAACCACCAAAATTACCATCAATTTGGAATGGTGGGTGTGCGCAGAATAGATTAGGGTATGTCCCTGCACCAACTCCTGAATAGGTAGTTCCTGTTTTTGTATAGGCAGGCCGCAATAATTGACGTAAGATTTCCAAGGAATGATCTCCATCATGCAGTCTTGCCCAGAATAGTATTTTCCAAGCTCTGGACCATCCTGTTCCTTCATCACCCCGAACCTCTAATGTTTTCTTGGCAGCATCAGCCCAAGCTGGACTGGTAACTGGCGAGATGAAATTCGCAGGATATAATCCGTATAGGTGTGACACATGTCTATGGCGAGGTTCTGTTTCCTCATAGTCCTCTAACCATTCCATAACGCGACCTGATTTACTAACTACCACCGCTGGCGGTAATTTATTTAAGTCTGAACGAAGATCAGAAGCAAAGGAATCCTTATTGGATAAAATACTATCTGCTTTGATTACGGAAAGATACAGTTCTCGTACAATTTGATTATCAATTGTTGGCCCCATTACAACAGAAGCATGTTTTCCATTGGGCATCTTGAAACCATTTTCGGGTGAAACGGATGGCGAGGTTACTAACCATCCTGTTTTTGGATCCTTCACTAAAGTGGCACGATAGAACACTGCAGCTTCTTTTAAGACAGGATAAATATCTTTCAAATAAGCCTTGTCTTGAGTAAACAGGTAGTGATCCCAAAGGTGATTACATAACCAGCCTGAGGCAGTACTGCTTCCCCAAGAGGCATTTTCTCCCGGTGCAGTGTATCCCCAAATATTAGTCATCATATACACTACCCATCCAGGTGCACCATAATAAGCTTGAGCTGTTTTCCGCCCTTCTACGGCTAGATTCTTGATCATGTTGATGAAGGGCTCATGGTACTCAGAAAGATTGCTCACCTCGACTCCCCAGTGGTTCATTTGCGCATTTATATTCAAATGGTAATCCCCATTCCAAGGAGTTTGGATTTGATGAGCCCATAAACCTTGCAGATTTGGTGGCAGTGCTTTTTTCAATTTTGGAGCCGTACTAGAAATACTTAAGTATCGACCAAATTGATAATATAGTGCTGCCAAGCCATTATCTTGTGCAGGGTTCTTGTAGAATGCTGCTAAACGATCGGTAGTTTGCACCTGATCTTTAGGCTGAAGGTCATCCAACTTTAAAGACACCCGATTAAATAATGGCTGATACTTTTTTAAATGTGCTTGGTAAAGCTTCGCAAAGCTGCTTTTCTCCACTTTAGCTATTTCCTTTTGCACATAGCTCAAAGGATCATGATCATAATAGCTGGTCGAGGCAGATATCAGAACTAAGGCTTCATCTGCATCTTTTAAGATAATTTGATTGTCGTGATTGCTGATCTTCCCTCCTTTTTGGACGACTTTGATCTTTGCTGCAAAGCGAAGGCCATTACCTCCCTTACCATCAGGTAAAACACCAGTTATTTCGATTTCATTGTCCTTGATCTTATAATCCGTGATGTTCTCATCCCGATAGAAATGAAGTGCAAATCCAATAGATTTCTTTTTATCTGCTGATAATTTAATCACGCCTACATTCTTGTCAAAAGAAGTCCAGTATTCACGAAGGTATTGGATACCTTTACTTTTAAAAGTGGTTACGGCTTTTGCCTCATAGAGATCTAACCAGCGTTTATATTCAGTAGCTTCTTGCTGCTCGAAATGCAGGAAATTTATCCATCCAAAATTTTGATAGCATCCATAGGGAGCTTTCGCTCCATTTCCGAAAGCTGAGCCCGCACCTACGCAGACAAAGTTTTTGTTAACCAATGCTTCAGCAAGGTTGTTCTTGCCTTGAAACAGCAATTCTTGAATTTCTGGCAGGGCATTTTTTGCTTGATAATTATTTGGATCTTGAGGACCCCCAGACCAGAGCGAGATTTCATTGAGTACAATACTCTCGTCATGGATTTTTCCATTGGGCATAAGTCCGATGGTTCCATTGCCTAAGGGCAAGGATTCTTCCCACTTCTCAGCGGGTTGCTCATACTTAAGCTTCATCTCCTGTGCGTGCACAGCAGAGTAGATCAGGCATAAGCTGATAAGGATTTTTTTCATGGGTTAGGTTTAAGTTTATTTAAGTAAAAAATCGAATTCAGCTACAGAAAATTGCTTATCTCCACTTAGATTTTCGCTAGGTTTAAAGCGAATGTAATGGACTTCTTTTGGGGAACCAAAACTGATGGATTGGGTAATGGCATTTGCCTTTATGTTGGCAAATTCTCCTTGTGCTACTGGACGCCAAGTCTTACCATCTATACTAACTTCCACCCAATATTTTGTGGGGATACCGGAAGTCTTACCATCCTGTCTTGGGGTATATTCCATGCCAGATAGTGTATAGGTTTTATCTAAACGCATCTCCACATATCCAGGAGCACTAAGAGTAGTTTCCCAAAAGGTATGTGGATCATTATCTAAAGCTGCAGGGATATGTTTATCGGCATGAATGATGGTTATAGCTTTCTTGTCTAATTTGTTGGCTGCTGTAGTCCCAAAAGTAAAAGGAGTCTTATCCTCTAGGAATAGAGCAAAATCACTTAAAGTAGGTGCGACAGGTGCAAATAATTTTACACGTAGCTTTTTAGCTTTAACAGGTTGATTTAATTTTATAAGTCGATTAGCTCCAATGCTCGTTGCTTTGGCTAATGGTTTCCACTTAGATTCCTGCCAAACTTCAATCAGGACACTGTCCAATCGTTGTCCTAATTTAATATTCTCTCGCAAACGAATCAGGTCAAACTCTTGCTCTTGCGGTAGTGTAATTTCCAAAGATGGCTGAAGCACTTGGTCATCCGACGCATAATAGCTATAACGATCTTGATCGAATAAGTTTTGTATACCAAATCCCTGATGGTTTTGACGGATATTGCTTGCCTTGGCAGAAGCACCTTCTGCTAGGTTTTTAGCAAATGTCTTTTGTATTTTGTTGCCAAATGCTTTCAAGGAACGGACATCGTTTTCATGTAAGATCCCATCGGGCATAGGTGCCAGACCTAAATTCATTCCTCCACCTCTACCCACTGATTTCAAATAGATTTCGAATAATTGATCAGGGGTTTTCACTTTATTGTCTTGGTCAGCATGATAAAACCAGCCTGGTCTTTGCGGAACATCACATTCAGCAGGAATCCAAAACTTCCCATTTCTATCTCCTGTTGGCAGGTTAGAATCATCTACTTCTCCCGGAACAGGAGTCTTTCCAGTAGTACTTTTAGGTGTGATGGTAGCCCAAGAGGTTTCAGCAGCAAAGCCATGTTCATTTCCTACCCAGCGCATATCTGGACCAACATCGGAAAAGATCATCGCCATAGGTTGCAATTTGCGTACTATAGGCCAGGTTTTCTCAGTCCATTCATAATAGGTGGTCCTATCAATGGTTCGTTTCTCATTCTTTCCACCATAGTAGCCATCTCCCCCATTGGCACCATCGTGCCAAGAGGTAAATAAATTACCATAATTGCTCATCAGCTCGGTAAGTTGCTCACGATAAGCTTCGGCATATGCCGGACTGCCATAACGTGTATCGTTGCGATCCCAAGCAGAAAGATAGACACCAAACTCAAGGCTATTGGCATGAGCGGCTTGCATAAACTCCTTCACCATATCGCCCTTCCCTTCTTTCCAAGGTGAACTAGCTATCGAATATTTGGTTGTTTTTGTAGGCCATAGGCAGAAACCATCATGGTGTTTAGCCACAGAGATAAGTCCTTTAAATCCACCGGCAGCAGCTGCAGCAGCAATCTGATTAGCATTAAAATGCTGCGGATTAAATATGGCTGGATCAGCATCGCCAAATCCCCATTCCTTATTCTGAAATGTCGTCGGTGTATAATGAATCAAGGTATACATCTCCATTTCATGCCACCGCAATTGTCGTTCACTAGGCAAGGCGCCATAAGGAGCTGGTGCAGTTTGTGAAATAGCCAATAATGGACTCAAAAGAAACAAGGAGAAAAGGGTTGATCTGCTCATAAACAATGGAATAAACGGCATTAAGATACATAATATTGAGCTTAAAGGGAAAAATTGCACAGCTTTAAAACCCTTCCAACAGAATTATTACGTTGAAAATGACCAGAGTCAAAATGGTATAATAGCCTAAGCTTTATGCACAGTTAGACCTCTAATGCGCAGTGAAACAGAACTAATATTAAAAATAAATGAAAAATAATTTTGGAAAATAAGAGATATAATTATTTACTTTGTATCTCAAAGTACTTTTAAACGTTTAACAATTAATAAAGAAAAGAGATATGACCATACAAAACCAACGCATCAACCCTGCTTACTTTATCGCAGGTACCCTATTGTTAATTCCAGCAATAGCTATGCAATTTACATCGGAAGTCAACTGGAGTGCATTCGATTTTTTAGTGGCGGGAGTTTTATTATTCGGAACAGCCTTAGGGGTTGATTTGATAAGTAAGCATGTAAAGCCCAAAGGAAAAGCTTGGATATTTATTGGGGTTCTATTGTTACTTATTGCCATCCTTTGGATTGAACTTGCGGTAGGACTATTTGGAAGCCCAATAGCAGGAAGTTAAGAGATTATTTTCTTCCCATAAAACCCAATAATTACCCGAGAGGTAGCATTGGGTTTTATCTTTTTAATAAGCTTCTCAAAGATTACTGATAAGCGATTAATTATAGATAAAAAACAGATTAATGCCTACTAAATAGGTAGTTAAACAGCAGATTGACAACAGTAAGCCGCTATTCAATTGGCTATCAAGAGACTTAAGCAAAGGTTTGCGTAATAAAAACTTTGGATTTGCTCGAAAATTATTCTCTTTACTGTTCCGATTTTTATGGAAAAGTAAATACATTTGTTCATCATGAACAACGAACAATCTAAAATTATCCGAGAACAAGCTCCACGTTCTAATACCAGAGAGCACTCGGTTCCTTTATACTTAACTTCCAGTTTTATTTTTGACAGTGCTGAGCAAGGTCGCGCGGTGTTTGCCGAGGAAGAAGAGGCAATGGTCTACTCTCGTTATGCGAACCCAAATACGACGGAATTTATCAATAAGGTTTGTTTACTAGAAGGTGCAGAAGCAGGTCTAGCCTTTGCTTCAGGTATGGGTGCTGTATTTGCAACCTTTGCTGGTTTCATCGAGCAGGGCGATCATATCGTATCATCACGTGCCATCTTTGGTTCAACCCATCAACTCTTCACTCAATTATTTCCTCGTTGGGGAGTAACCACAACTTATGTGGATGCGATTAATCCTGAGGAATGGGAACAGGCAATTCAGCCCAATACGAAATTTATCTATTTAGAATCACCATCCAATCCTGGATTGGAGCTAGTGGACTTGGAATGGCTAGGTAGCCTAAAACAAAAATATCCAAATATCATCTTCGCCATCGACAATTGCTTTGCAACACCATACTTGCAAAAGCCATTAAAATATGGATTCGATTTATCGATCCACTCTGCTACCAAATACATGGATGGACAAGGTCGTGTATTGGGTGGTGTGGTAGTTGGCAAGAAAGAGTTGATGGATAAATTGATGTTCTTCATTCGACACACTGGACCAGCTATGTCTCCATTCAATGCTTGGGTATTATCAAAAAGTATTGAGACATTAGGATTGCGGATGGATAGACATTGTTCCAATGCTTTAGCTCTAGCTGAGACTTTGGAAAAGCATGCTGAAATTGCTGATGTGAAATATCCATTCCTACCCTCTCACCCACAGTATGACTTGGCAAAGAAACAAATGAAAGCTGGAGGTGGAATTGTGACTATCGAAGTCAAAGGTGGAAAAGAACGCGCATTCAAATTCTTAGATGCCCTGAAAATGATTTTGTATACATCTAATCTTGGAGACTCACGTTCCATTGCTACTCACCCAGGTACTACAACACATTCCAAGTTAAAAGAAGAAGAACGCGAAAAATTAGGAATTCGTCCTGGTACTATCCGTTTGTCTATTGGAATCGAAGACCAAGAAGATATTATTCAAGATATCTTACAAGCTTTGGAAGCGAGTAAATAACAAGACGCTCCATCAAATTATACAACATAAAAAAAGCTGCTTTATCCAAAAAATAAAGCAGCTTTTTCTTTTGTTTTCAGAGCTTATAAAGCAGCAAGTGCTGCATCATAATTTGGCTCTTCTACAGTTTCAGCAACTTGCTCGGTATACTTTACTTTACCATCGGCATCTACTACAACAACCGAACGGCTCAACAATCCTTCCAAAGGACCATCAGTAAATTTAACACCATAAGCATCTGCAAAACCATTGTCTTTAAAATCGGACAAAGTAACTACATTCTCCAATCCTTCTGCAGCACAGAAGCGACTTTGAGCAAAAGGAAGATCTTTGGAAATACACAATACAACGGTATTGTCTAATCCAGAAGCCTTCTCATTAAACTGTCTTACCGATGTCGCACAAACGCCCGTATCGATACTTGGGAAAATATTTAGGATTACTTGTTTTCCTTTAAAATCATTTAGCGATTTCTGTGATAAATCACCGGTTGTTAATGTGAAATCCGGAGCTACATCACCAACTTTTGGGAGATTTCCACTGGTATGCACCGCATTACCTTTAAATGATACTTCAGCCATAATGAACTATTTTTTTAAGTTTCTATAAATCTAAACCAATATACCCTAAAATATGTTTTATAAAAAATGGAATGCTTGAAGATTTAGTAATTTTGACAAAACATATAAATTTTTAACAAAAATTTATTATGTTAGCATACTATTTAACAATTAGAAACGCTAATCAATAATTATATGAAACGATTATTACTCTGTTTACTAGCGGCATCGCCTGTACTAGCCTTTGCACAGGGCTCTCAGGTGAATACGCAAAGTCAAAAAGCGGTTGGAATGGCAGGTGCTGGTTCGGCCCTTTTCATTGACGAAACATCCATTGTTTATAACCCTGGAGCTTTAGCGAAAATGGAAGGTAACGCCATTTCAGTTGGAGCTTCTGCGATTATGTATCGATCGGCATTCCAAGAAGCGGGAAGCCAGGATGTACACCATACGCGCTTTCAAATATCCCCTCCTGTCAGTGTATTTGCAGCCTTTGGTCCTCGTGACTCTTGGTGGAAAGCAGGTATCGGTGTTTACACCCCTTATGGTGGTGGTGTGGACTGGGGAAAAGAATGGCCAGGACGCTTTTCTTTAACGAGCCTGTCTATGCGTTCCTTCTACATTCAACCAACTTTAAGTATTCGATTAAATGATAAATTCAGTGTAGGTGGTGGTTTTGTTTACAATGTTGGTATTGTAGATTTAGGTCGCTCCCTTCCTGTATATGGTTCTGATGGTAGAGAAGGTCATGCAGAATTAAAAGGTACTGGTACGGGTATGGGGTATAATGTGGGTATCCACTACAACCTAGAAGATCAATTTGCCATTTCCTTGAACTACCGCTCTAAGGTAATTACAAAATTAGAAGGTGGAGATGTGACTTTTGATGTTCCTCAGGCTTTAGCAGCGAATTTCCCGAATGGTAAATTTGATGCTGAATTACCTTTACCATCATCTTTCAACGTAGGTATTGCTTTCCCATTATCAGAAAAAGTTAAAACAGCTATTGATGCATCTTTCATCAATTACAGCATCTACAAAGAGTTAGCTTTTGATTATGAGAACAACACACCTGCATTACAAGACACTAGATCAGCTAAAAAGTATGAAAATGCATTTTCAGCTAAGGCAGGTATCAATTACGAAGCTTCCGATAAATTGGAATTACGTGTAGGAGGTGGATATGTTCACACACCAGTAAGAGCAAGTTATGTTTATCCAGAAACACCAGATAACAACCGTTTAATGGCAGCGGGTGGTGTGACTTATAAATTCAACCCTAACTGGCAATTATCAGCAGCATATGTGTTCCAAAAAATCTTAAAGAGAACAACAACCAATGCTGAAACGCAATTGAGAGGTGCATACGAGACCAACATTCATGCTCCTGGAATTTCTATTAGCTACGCTTGGTAAGACCTATTAAAATTATGAACATCATGAAAAAGAAATTTAACTTATATATCGGGCTGGCAATTTTAGGATTGGCCAGTTCATGTGCGCCTAGTTTAGATGAATTCGAGCCAAGCAAAGGATCTGCTGACTTTTCTAAGTTTATCGCTGTAGGAAACTCCTTAACCTCTGGATATGCCAACAACGGCCTCTATTTAGAAGGACAAAAAGTAGCATTCCCGAACCTAATTGCCGAGCAAATGAAAGCTGTAGGCGGAGGCGAATTTACTTCTCCATTCTTCAGTGCTGAACAAGCAAACGGAACAGGTTACATCAAATTAAAAGGTTTGGTAGATGGAAACCCAGTTACTGAACAAGTACCAGCTCAGGCAGTTCGTACGACAACACCACAACCATTGTTCACCAAGTATTTAGACCCTATTCAAAACTTAGGTGTTCCAGGCATGCGTTTGGACCTATCTTTAGTAGCTGAAATGAGCGGTACAGCAGGTAACCCATACTTCGAGCGTTTATTGCCAGATGCAGCGGTAGGAAAGACTAAATACATTGAGTATGCTGCTGCTCACGAACATAGTTTCTTCTCCTTTTGGTTAGGAAATAACGATGTGCTTGGTTATGCAACAAATGGAGCTGTAACTACAGGCCCAACAAACACGTTGATTAACACAACTACTTTCCAATTTGCATATTCTACTTTTATTGATGCTTTGACTAAAGCTGGCCAAAAAGGTGTAGTTGCGACTATCCCCGACGTGACAACAATCCCTTTCTTGAATACCGTAACTACTGCACGTATCAATGCAGGTGTGGAAGCAAAGACCAATGGACAAGTTAAGAACGTGGTAATAGCGACCAAAACAACTCCTCGAGTTGCTACCGCTGATGACCGTTTCGTATTGACATTCCCTACTGAAAAATTAGGTGTTCCTGATAATTTGGGAAGACCTTACGGTATTCACCCAGGAAATCCAATTGAAGACAAATATGTATTGGATAAGGATGAAGCTGCTCAGGTGGTTGAACGTGTGAATCAAATCAATGAAATCATCAAAACAATTGCAAAGTCAAAAGACCTAGCAGTTGCTGATGTACATGCTTTCTTGAACAAAGTAAAAGGTGGATATATCTACAATGGGGTTGCTATCAGTTCAGCCTACATTACAGGTAATGCCTTTTCATTGGATGGTGTTCACTTGACGCCAATGGGTAATGCTATTGTAGCAAACCTATTCATTGAAGCCATCAACAAACAATATAAATCAACGATTCCTACTGTAGATATCAGTAACTATCCGGGCGTAAAATTCCCTGGTGAATAATCGGAATCAATAAAAAAGAAAAGGCGTTGTGAAGAAGATCACAACGCCTTTTTTATGTTAAAATTATTAGACTTATTGTTTGTTTTTCAAACTATCTAAATGCATTTCTTGTTCTTGTTCGCGGGCATCAATCTGATGTTGTTTGTAGTTTTCCATAGCTAATTTACTAGCGGTTTGGGAGACAAGTACCCCAGCAAGAGCAATAACCGTAACTACAACAATTCCCCACATGTGTTTTTTCTTGTCTTGTTTCACTAACCAATACATGAAATAAACGTAAGGAATAACAAAAAGTATATAAAAAATAATGCTTGGACCTACCATGATGTATTTAAAATTTAGGCAAAACTAAGGATTTATTATGGTAAAGAAGCAGAAGTGGCTAATTGAACTAAAAACTTACAAAACAATGAAAGATTTTAAACGTTTCAATAAAGTGGGGGTCTAATTGAAAGGATTGCAAATAAGTTGAATAGATAAAGATTTTTGTATAAAAAAACTACAATGATATTGCATAAAAGAAAAAAATAATTGTTTACTTTTGCGCTGTCTGTTCACAGGATATAAAACGAGATAATAGATGATTTGTAACAAGTTGTTTTTGAGTTCATTCGAACAAGCTTCACAGAAGCTTGTCAGGAAGGCTTATTACAGTATTCGTTCGTTTAATTGTCCTGTACTTCGATTCCGACGACCTATTCTGCCTCGAGCTTGATTTACGAGGCAGGCAAATTTCCATGTTGGTTTTCCATCAAGCTCGATGGATGATTTTTTAAGTTAATTAGGTAATCCAAATACTTCGGTATTTCAATTTTTAGGTCGACAATATTAATGACACTTTCAGATTTTTTGATTATTCCCGCAACAGCTTCTCATGTTGACTATGCTGATGTGATTTGTAGTGAGATGTTCGAGTCCGCAAAGGCTCGAGGAACAGGCATTGCACGTCGTAAGCCAGAGTATGTGGCACGCAAAATGGAGGAGGGTAAAGCGGTTATCGCTTTACACAAGGATGGTACTTGGGCTGGTTTCTGTTACATAGAAACTTGGGGCCACGGGGACTATGTTGCCAATTCCGGATTGATCGTCAACCCTACTTTCCGTAAGGTGGGCTTAGCAAAGGCCATTAAGAAGCGTGTATTTGAATTATCAAGAGAGAAGTATCCAAAATCAAAAATATTTGGTCTTACCACTGGTTTAGCCGTGATGAAAATCAATTCAGATTTAGGATATGAGCCTGTAACCTATTCGGAATTAACGCAAGATGAGGAATTCTGGAAAGGATGCCAGTCATGTGTCAACTACGACATCTTAATGTCCAAGGAACGCAAGAATTGCATGTGTACAGCGATGCTGTGGGATCCTGAGGAAAAGGAAAAAGAATTGAAAGAGAAGATTCAACGTCGAGCAGAAGCAAAAGAACGTTTGGATAGGATCTCAAAAAAACAGTCTCTTTTGAAACGTATCGAGGCGAAGCTATGGAAGTCTACCAAGAAGTTCGTAGCGACCATATTACCGGTGGGCATTAAACCGGTAAAAGGATTTTAAATTGTTATTTTTGTAATTATCAGCATATTAATCGTTATAAGATGAAAAAAGTAGTTTTAGCATTTAGCGGTGGTTTAGATACCTCATTTTGTTGTATCTATCTATCACGTGACTTAGGTTTAGAAGTTCATTCCGTAATTGTCAATACAGGCGGGTTCTCCGAAGAAGAATTAGTAGCTGTTGAAAAACGAGCTTATGAACTTGGCGTAAAGTCGCATACTACAATCGATGAGACAGAAGATTATTACAAGGATACCATCAAGTATTTAATCTTCGGTAATGTGCTTAAGAATGCTACCTATCCACTATCTGTATCGGCAGAGCGCGTTTGCCAAGCAACTGCAATTGCGAATTACTGCAAGAAAATCGGTGCTGAATGTGTGGCACACGGTTCTACAGGAGCAGGTAATGACCAGGTACGTTTTGATATGATCTTCCAGACACTTATTCCTGGTATTGAGATCATCACGCCTATCCGCGATTTGAAATTATCTCGTGAGGCTGAAATTGATTATTTAAACAGTCATGGTGTTGAATATTCTGCAGAAAAAGCAAAATATTCTATCAATAAAGGACTTTGGGGAACTTCTGTAGGAGGTGCTGAAACCTTAACGTCCAACCAATACCTACCGGAGTCGGCATGGCCTACCCCTATCACTTCAACAGAGCCACAACAAGTGACAATTGACTTCGAAAAAGGTGAACCAGTAGCTTTTAACGGTAACCGCATCGGTGCTGTACGTGTGATTCAAGAGCTGCAAGCCTTGGCTCAGCCTTATGGCATTGGACGTGACATCCATGTTGGAGATACCATCATTGGTATTAAAGGTCGTGTAGGATTTGAAGCAGCGGGTCCTCTTATCATTATCAAAGCTCACCATGCCTTAGAAAAACATACTTTGACTAAATGGCAATTATCGTGGAAAGACCAATTATCAGCTTTCTACGGAAACTATATGCACGAAGGTCAAATGCACGATCCAGTGATGCGCGATATGGAAGCTTTCTTACAAAGCGCCCAAGAAACAGTGACAGGACGTGTGTTCGTTGAATTACACCCACACCGCTTCATTATCTTAGGTATTGAATCAGACCACGATTTAATGTCTAATAAATTTGGTAGCTATGGTGAAATGAACGAAGGTTATACGGGTGATGATGTAAAAGGCTTCTCTAAAATCTTCGGTAACCAAACGATTATCTGGCACAAAGTAAACAGCAAAGGCTAAGATGATCTGCAGAGCCACATTGGAACAGTTGGATGATTTGGGGACATTATTTGATGCTTATCGGGTTTTTTATAAACAAGAATCAGATTTAATTCGCTCCAAAGCATTTATTCTAGATCGGTTACAGAATAAAGAATCCATTGTTTTTATGGCTTTTGACGACGATAAAGCTGTGGGTTTCACCCAACTCTATCCAAAGTATTCTTCAGCGAGAGCGGTAAAGAATTGGATCTTAAACGATCTATATGTTCAACCTGAATACAGGAAGAGTGGTTATGGGGAACAATTAATCGAAGCAGCAATGAGCTTTGCAAAATCAGAAGGCGCTGTATTTGTGCAATTGGAAACACAGGTTGATAATTCCACTGCCCAATCCCTGTATCAGAAATTAGGGTTCCAATTGCAAGAACCCGATACGGAGTTTTTATTATATAAACGATTAACATAATAAGATGGGCGCAATAGGGATATTGTGCCCATTTTAGTAAATAAATGACTATGCAAAAGATTAAGGTAGGCATCGTAGGTTCCGCCGGATACACCGGAGGGGAGCTGCTACGGGTCTTAATTTACCATCCGAATGTAGAAATCGTATTTGCGAATTCAGCATCTAATGCAGGCAATAAACTATCGGATGTTCACAACGATTTATTTGGGGATACCGAAATGACTTTCAGTTCGGATTTTCACAGCGATATTGATGTTTTATTCCTTTGTGTTGGACATGGTGATGCCCGCAAATTCTTAGAGGCAAATCCAGTTGATCCTAAGGTTAAGATTATCGATCTTTCTCAAGACTTCCGATTGAAATCCAATACAGCATACCAAGGAAAGGATTTCGTATATGGTTTACCGGAATTGAACAAAGAGGAAATCAAATCTGCGCAATACATCGCCAACCCGGGTTGTTTCGCAACGAACATTCAATTGGCTTTACTACCATTGGCAAGCAAAAGATTATTGCCAGATCAAATCCACGTCAATGCAACGACTGGGTCAACGGGCGCTGGTCAAAAACCAACATTAACAACTCATTTCTCCTGGAGAAACAATAATTTATCGGCCTACAAATCTTTCGATCACCAACATCTTCAGGAGATTTCCGAGTCTTTGAATCAGCTACAACCGGGCTTCCTAGCGGATACTGAAGCCGGTTCTTTAATGCAACGTGCAGCGGATAAAATCAACTTTATACCGCAGCGAGGTGACTTCCCAAGGGGAATATTCTCTGCTATTTATGTAGATTCAGTTTTATCGGAAGAGGAAGCTTACGATTTGTATAATACCTATTATGCAGAACATCCTTTTACGCATGTTTCCAAAGCAAATATTGATCTTAAACAGGTCGTGAACACCAATAAGAGTATTATCCACATCGAGAAGCACGGTAATAAACTGTTGATCTTGAATGCTACGGATAACTTGTTAAAAGGAGCTTCGGGACAGGCCGTACAAAACATGAATCTATTATTCGGATTGGATGAACGTGCTGGCTTAAACTTGAAGTCTGTAGGGTTTTAATTGAACAATAATCAGCATAAAGAAAGCCCGATGAATTTTGACATTCATCGGGCTTTTATTTGAAGTTAATCCTATCCGCTTATTGCGCCATCAGATTAATTGTTCTTTCTACAGATACATTATCTCCAGTTACTGCATTTCCATCTTTATCCACCAACACCAACTTCACAGTTGCTTCGCCTTTTGGAAGGTTTAAGATTTCATAAGGAACCCATTGATCTAAAGTAAACTCTTGACCATTGATGGTTGCTTTTATTTTGTTCGCATCAGCCCCTAAGGTCGTGTTTGCCACAAAGAAATCCAGCAACAGTACATTTGTTTCATCGCCTTTATAATCGCCTTTAGGACGGCTATAGAAGATAGAAGGTTCTGTTGGCTTTGGAAGTTCAGCAATCTTACCATCAGCTTCTACTTTGAACTTAATCAATTTGGAAGCATCTGCTGTCTTGATCGACTCATGGAATGAGCGCGATAAAAAGGACATTAAGTAATGCTCTGAATTCAAAGGCACGGTAAATGTATGCTCAGGTTTGTACAAAGCAACATAAGGTGTATTATCCAAAATAAAGTGGATATGCTGACCATCATGTGAATTTGCCATGTGGTGAGTATGCTCTGTTTGCTCTGTTAACTTAAAGTTCGAAACATCGTATTTTACCGTAATCTTTGCTGAGTCTGTTCCTAACTTTTCCGAAGTTAGGGATGCGATCTTTAATGTCGCTCCAGGGAACTCTTTAGCGTGCGGCAATGGGTTTACAGCAATGGCTCCAACCGAATCAGAAAGTGCCGTAGAGTCCTTTACTTCACCATCTTTATTCTTGGTCGGTGTATTACACGATGCCAAAACTAGTGTAGCAGCTGCTACTGCTAATGCCGATTTAATTGTTTTCATGTTAAAGTTTTTTGTCAAAATTGTTTTTAGTAGAACAAATAAACTTCAATTTGGTTTTACCTCTTATTGAAACACAAGATCTAATGCTGCTTTTATAGCCGTCAAAGTAGTTTTTAAATCCTCCTCGGTATGTGCTGCAGAGATAAATCCAACCTCATATCCTGACGGGCCAAAGTAAATCCCACGATTTAATAATTCGCGGTGCATCACCTTATATTTCTCCATGGATGTAGGATCAATTTCATCCGCTCGCTGAATATTAGCATTACTAGAGAAGGCAAACCAGAAAATGGAACCAATCGTACTAATATTCAATTCATAGTTTTTCTCTGCAATATAAGCACGTAGTTCTTCTACGAATGCCTGAGTTGTTTTCTCCAATCCTTCATAGAAACCAGGTCTAGCCAAAATGGATAATGCAGCAATACCTGCAGCCATCGCAACTGGATTTCCAGACAATGTCCCAGCTTGGTAAACAGCTCCATCTGGTGAAATACTTCCCATGATTTCATGAGATGCTCCATAAGCTCCAACTGGCATCCCGCCACCGATAATCTTACCATAAGTAAGGATATCCGGTTGTATATCGTAGTATTTTGAAGCACCTTCAAATCCCAAACGGAATCCTGTGATCACCTCATCAAAAATCAATAAGGAACCATTGTTTTTTGTAATATCACGTAGGAAATGAATGTAGTCTTTATCTTGAATTAACAAGCCATTATTCGCTGGCACACCTTCAATGATAACCGCAGCAATCTGACCTGGGAAATCAGCAAATACTTGCTCTAAAGCTTTCTTGTCGTTCAAAGCAATAACGATGGTCTCATCAGCAAAAGCCTGAGGAACTCCAGCAGAAGAAGTTTCACCAAAGGTTACTAAACCCGATCCAGCTTTTACCAGTAAGGAATCCGAGTGACCATGGTAACAGCCTTCAAATTTAACGATCTTATCACGCTTGGTATATCCTCTAGCTAAACGAATAGCAGACATGACAGCCTCCGTACCAGAACTTACGAAACGAATTTTCTCAATTTTCTTGTTATTATTTAAGATCAATTCTGCCAATTGATTCTCCAATGCAGTAGGTGCACCAAAGCTTAAACCTTTACCCAGTTGAGCTTGTACAGCCTCGCGAATTTCTTCATTATTATGACCTAAGATTAAAGGTCCCCAAGAACAACAATAGTCAATAAACTCATTGCCATCCGCATCCCATAAATGAGCTTTATCGCCACGCTCAATAAATAATGGCGTTCCATATACAGATTTAAAGGCACGCACTGGAGAATTTACTCCACCAGGAAAATAAGCCTTTGCCTTTTCAAATAATTCCGCTGATTTCTTACGTGAAATATCCGAAGTAGATGTTGTCATGATGTAATTCATTTTGTTTGCACAAAGGTACAGTTTAGTACTGAGGAATAGGAAGCTGCGTAAAGGAAATAGCCCATTTGATGTTAAAATTATGTCAAAACAAAAAGGCCCCCAATACTGGAGGCCTCTTATATCTAATGAAGAAGGAGATTATTTACCTTCGTTCAATACTTTAGTTACTAATTCAGCAGCTTCTTTCAATAAGATTGCTGAGTAAACTTTTAATCCTGACTCATCGATCAATTCTTTAGCTTCTTTAGCATTCGTACCTTGAAGACGAACGATAATTGGCACTGGAATATCACCGATTTCGTTGTAAGCATCGATTACACCTTGAGCAACTCGGTCACAACGAACGATACCACCGAAGATGTTGATTAAGATAGCTTTTACATTAGGGTCTTTAAGGATAATGTTGAAGCCAGCTTTTACAGTTTCAGCATTAGCAGTACCACCTACGTCTAAGAAGTTTGCAGGTTCACCACCAGCTAATTTAATGATGTCCATTGTTGCCATCGCTAAACCAGCACCATTCACCATACAGCCCACGTTACCATCTAATTTAACGTAGTTTAAGTTTGACTCACCAGCCTCAACTTCTGTAGGATCCTCCTCAGCGATATCACGCATAGCAGCGATATCTTTATGACGGTATAAAGCATTCTCATCCAAGTTTACTTTCGCATCTACTGCTAAGATCTTGTCATCAGAAGTTTTTAATACAGGGTTAATTTCGAACATAGAAGCATCGATAGAATCGTAAGCTTTGTATAATGCCGCTACGAACTTAACCATGTCTTTGTGCGCAGCACCTGTAAGACCTAAGTTGAATGCGATTTTACGAGCTTGGAATCCTTGTAAACCTACTTTAGGATCGATCTCTTCTTTGAAGATTAAATGAGGAGTTTTTTCAGCTACCTCTTCGATGTCCATACCACCTTCTGTAGAGTACATAATGATGTTACGACCTTTTGCACGGTCTAACAATACAGACATGTAGAATTCTTTAGTTTCACTTTCTCCAGGGTAGTAAACATCCTGAGCGATTAAAACCTTATTAACTTTTTTACCTTCTGGACCAGTCTGCGGAGTTACAAGTTGCATACCGATGATGTCGTTTGCACGTTGCAATACTTCATCATGGTTTTTTGCCAACTTCACACCACCACCTTTACCACGGCCACCCGCATGGATCTGTGCTTTTACCACAACCCAATCCGAGTTGAATTCTTCCTTCATTCGCTTAGCAGCCTCTACAGCCTGCTCTGGGGTCTCGGCAACAATACCTTCTTGTACGCTTACTCCGAAACTCTTAAGTATTTCTTTTCCTTGATATTCGTGAATGTTCATTGATAAAAAAATTTGATGTAAAAATAGCGTATTTATTCCGAAGGGACAAGTTATTATTTGGATTAATTTCTTTGCTAAACCCATATTTTCTTTTCCCCTACTCCCCCACTCAAAAAATGATTTTACACGTACATTCAAAGCCCTCTTATGTGACTTTTGACACCAAGAGCGCCGTATTTTTTCGTAAATTTGTAGGCATCTAAAATAGCTAGATCATGAAAGTAGAATTAAAACGTTTAAATCAAGGCGTTCATTTTGAAGCCTCTAGTGAATTATCATCCGTAAAGGTGAATATCGATGGTCCAGACTCTATCGGTGGTGAAGGTAAGGGTGTTCGTCCTATGGAATTGGTTCTTATGGCATTAGGTTCTTGCAGTGTCTTCGATTTGACAACCATCTTGCAAAAACAACGTCAAGACCTACAAGATATACAAGTGGAAGTTCAAGGCGATCGTCGTGAGGAAATCCCCAATATTTTCACCAAGATCCACATCGCTTTTAAATTAAAAGGTGATATTGATGAAGCCAAAGCACAAAAAGCAGCTGAATTAGCTGTCAAGAAATACTGTTCTGTACACGATATGCTAGCCAATGGTGGCATAGATATCACTTACAGTATTCAAATAAATTAATTAGGATTATTTCAATACTAATTTTGATGGGAATACAACATGTTGCGGCGTAGCAACATGTTCTTTCTTATCGATACAGTCAAAAAGTATCTCCGCAGCCTTCTGTGCCTGCACATCCGGATACTGCTCAATACTCCCCATAGGTGGATTATCCATGTATTTCCAAAGCGGATAATTCGCATAGCTAATGAAGAACATATCCTGATTAAGGATAATACCACGCTGCTTCGCATAGCGAATTAAATCTAAGGTTACAAAGTCATTAAAAGAGACGACTGCAGATGGTCTATCGGCTAAGGAGCATAACTTCTCCATCGCTTCTTCATTTCCGTGCTCCGTCAAGTCTGTATGAACAATGTAACTCTCTTCAGCAGAAATACCTTGCTTTGCTAAAGCTTTCAAGAAAGCTTCCGAACGTTCCTTAGATGCCAACAAAGCCTCAGGCCCATTGATTAAAGCAATCTTACGGTGCCCACGATCCACAAATGCATCGATAGCCTCCACCATTCCTGAAGAAAGATCGGAATACACCTTATGCACGTTGTCTAAATCAGGAACACAGTCAAAGAAAACAACTGGAATTTCTGTTTTGGAAAGAATATCTTCAAAGTCGGTGTCACCGGTGTTTTTACCCATGGAAATCAATATTCCATCGACACGGTGTTTTTTAAAAGTCTGAATGATTTGAGCTTCACGGTTTTCATTGTCTAGGGATTGTCCAAGGAGTACCGTATATTTTTTATCTTCAGCAACCGTTTCAATGGCACTGATCGCTTCCGAGAAAAAAGGCTCAGATAATTTGGGAAGTATTACCCCAATGGTAAAAGTTTTACGCTGTTTAAAAAATATAGCAGTCTGATTAGGCTCATAAGCCATCTCTTCAGCCATTTTCTTTACACGCATGGTAGTCACCAAGCCAATGCTGGGGTGATCGTTCAAAGCGCGTGATACCGTGGAAGGCGATATTTTCAACTTCCGCGCAATTTCTTTAATCGTTGTTGGTTTATTTCCTGCCATGCAGTAAAGTTAATAATTAAATAACGATTTTTTAATCCTTTATCATGTTCCTCATCGGTATTTTGTTAACCATCACCGATTGGCTACTTGGAGATGCTCCAACACGGGTACTTGCCTTCGCACTGGCTCCTGTTAAAGTGTATGAACCTGTCTTGATGTGAGCCAATGCCGTTGCTAACATCGTCTCTCGGGTATCACCAAAATCAAAACGCACATTATCCAATACCCCAGCCTTATCTGCTGGAATACCATCCCAATAGTCTGTATAACCGTCCTTATTAACAATTTTAAACGAGGCAGCCCACAATCCAGCAGTATTCATAATATCCTGACGGAAAAACCCTACCGGCTTACCATATGTACTTCCATGCTCTCCAATGATGTAAACCTTTGCATAAGGCTTTAATACCGAGATTACGATTTCTGATGCTGAGGCCGTGTAGTCTGACACTAAGAAATAAACATCTGTTATTTCGGTATTATTTCTTTTATTAAATAGTACATCAGCGAAGTCGCCACCAGGGTTCGTTTCACTTTTCATATTTTTATTGACGTCATAGCGAAACATCAGCTTGCCAGCTCCAGAACTATTGACAATCTTGTTAGCTAAGTAAATAGCCGTACTCACATAGCCACCCGTATTATAACGCAAGTCGACTACAATTTTCTTAATTCCTGCTGATCCAAAACTGTTAAAAGCCTTTTCCATGGCATTGTACATGGCAGTATAATTACCCGAATCATCTGTCATTTCCTCAAATGAAGAAAATGCAAAATAACCGACCTTATTGTTATCCACCGTGTATACAGAATCTTTCACTACTGGAAAAATATCGTAAGTTTTATTTTCTATCGTTTTTTCGATTTCTACTCCATTACGAAGCACTTTCATCGTAAGCATGGACTTATTCAGTTCATTATTAACGGCATTGTAGTTTGCATAGGTAACATTGGACAACTCATTCATTTTAATAACCTTGTCACCACGTTTAAATCCGGCCACTGCTGCAGGTGAACCTCCTTCCACCATTCCGATGTATAATGGTGCCGTCGGTGCATTGCTTTCAAAAACCACGAATAGACCAAATCCATCGTAGGTATCCGCCCGGCTGCTTGCACCAAAATTAGAGCTCAAATTCTCGATCCAGGAAAAACGATCCAAAGGGCCTGTATAATCCTCCAAGGGACTATTGGGGCCATGAAATACATAGTCGTTTTTCACCGGAGTCTGATTCATCAAAAAAGTCAACAAACTATTGTTCTTGGTATACTTATCTGAGATATCCGAAATGGGATTGTAGGTTGGGATTGAAGATTCCCAATAGGAGTATAATTTATAATAGTAATAGATACTGTCCCTTACCTTCTGCTCTTTGGTCCTGGCACTTGGCTCAGGTCCAGGTTTTGGTGGCGAAGGTACATTTTGGGGATCCTTCTTACAGGCTAAAAATGTAAAAAGTATGACAGCGATAATAAATCTATTCAGCATGTGCTCAATCTTTAATTCATGT
Organism: Sphingobacterium lactis; assembly: GCF_051951495.1. GTDB lineage: Bacteria > Bacteroidota > Bacteroidia > Sphingobacteriales > Sphingobacteriaceae > Sphingobacterium > Sphingobacterium lactis_A. The sequence continues at coordinate 153,739 of NZ_JBNHAS010000005.1, forward strand.
TATTTTTTATATTGCTTCCAAGAAAGCAAATTCAAAGTAATAGACTCAGCACATACTGAATGGATTAACTTAAAATGCTGTTGGAAGTGATTTTATTTCATCAGCAAATTTATACATACCAATTCCCTGAGGATTCACTGGCTGTTTATTACTTGGCTCCATTTCCGCTTTACCAGCACGACTAGTTTTACGTAAGCTTGCGCTAGCAGAAGATGAACGATAGCTACCATTCGCAATGTGGTATAAAGCTTCCGACAGCATACCTTCTGATGGATCACCTAATTGCTTGGTAAACCCTTCATAAGCATCTTTTTTCGAACCTATTAACCCTGTGAAATAATCACCATCTCCTTTTGAGTTCAACAACTGGAAAGAAGTAATATAATATGAAGCGTATCCTTTTAAAACTTTAGACTCAAAAAATCCTACAGGCTTACCGTATGTACCAGCATTACCAGTACTGATAATTTGAACATCCATATATGGTTTTAAGTTATTAATAACCAACTCACTTGCAGAAGCTGTAGATTTGGTTACTAAGAAATAAACACGTTTTAAATTTAAGGTATTTGTCTTGTCAAAATTAACCGGACCAAACGGCATACCCTCATTATTTAAACCTTCATCAATTAAGTGTTTATTAATCTTATACTTGTACATTGAGCTTTTTGCATAAGCAGTTGGAACCAAGAAATTAGATAACTCTTCTGCAGATAAAGTAGATCCACCACCGTTGTAGCGTAAGTCGACAACCAACTCATCTACTCCAGCAAACCCATCAAAAGCAGCTTTCATTTTATTATAGTGCTCATTAGGCTTGCCACCGGTATATACGTTAATAAAGGATGTATAAGCAAAATAACCAACCTTCTTGCCATTCAATTCCAGCACTTTGTTGGTTAAAATCGGATCCATTTTATAAGATGTACCAGTTACGGTAATGGTACTTGCTTTTCCATCTGGGCTAACAACCTCCAACACCAACTTATCTCCCGTAAAGAATTTCTGATATAATTCAATTGCTTTTTGGTCATTTGAACCATTTGGGTCTAACAACACATTCTTATCACCATTCACACTGACAACTTTCATTCCCCGAGTTAAACCAGCATCTGCTGCAGGAGATCCTTTTTGTACTAAACGAATATACATTTGAGCCTTTGTGGCACCAGCAGTTTCCAATAAGAAGATTGGGATAGCTCCTGTTTCTTTATAAACACCTTGTTGAATCTCTGAGCTTACATCACCTGTGCGATCTACAAAACTGAATCGATCTAATGTAGCATACTTTCTCAAATCATTCAATACGGCCTCCGCATCTTTAAATTTACCGGTATAAGCCTGTAAATCAATTTGATCACCCTTAATTACAGGGGCAGGCAATTTATCTTCCCATAAGGATAAAGCTAGCGAATAATAATAGGCTGAATCTCTAAATAAAGTTTCTTTATCGGGGTCTTTACCATCTCCATCTCCTCCATTTGTAGGATCCTTTTCACAGCTGCTTGCAAAAAACATGGCAATCAGTGCACCGAATAATATACTCTTCTTAATCATAATTTGGTTATTTTTTCTTTTAGATATAAAATGTCCTTTGGAATAACTCCATTTTCATAAGCAATATAAGGAATAGGATCAATATTTCTAAACAAGAGTTCATCAGAAAAGTACACTCGGATTCCCTTATCTAGTCCTTGCCAGTCAATATGTTTCAGCTTATTTAATTGCAAAGCAGGATTTCCCGCGGTTAATACAGCAATGGTTTTTCCTTGCTCAATCAAGCTGGCGAAAAGCAATTTTATTTCATTATACAATAGTAATTTTAACGGGAGATGCCCATTTACTTGCAACCGTTCAAAGTTTTCGGCATAATCTTCCTTGAATGAAAAGTGCTTTCTTACTTCTTCAAAAACGGCATCTTCTCCTTTTTCTAATAAAATATTTTTCATGAATTCAGTAAGACTGCTTGCCAAACTTTCACCCTCATTAAATTCTACAAATTGTCCAAATAAATAGTAAATCTGTAACAAAAAATCTTGCTTTGGATAGAGGACATCATCTAATTCGAAAAGGTAAAGTTTTTTGTCCAAAGGCAGCTCATTCCACTTCATCTGCTTATACCGTTATAATGGCCAATTCTTCTTGATTATCTGATAATAACAACAAGCCAGTAGCCGGTAAAGAAAGGCTTTGCTCGTCTGTTAAGGATTGCCCTTTGGAATAAACCTGAATAGGCACTTCAGAACCTGGATTCTCAATCACAAAATATAATGGAAGGTCGGCCAAATTTGGTACTAATGGCTGAATATCGTATTCTTCAAAAAGAAGTTTAGATTCCGCCAGACTCTCCAGCTCCGAATAACCTAATGGTAGGATATAATCGATTTGATTATCCAAACAATATTTTAAGATTTCATGAGCAAAGGTTGGGTTGCCTCCTAAAGGAATCTGCGGATAAGTATTTCTCAAAAATGAAGGCACTTCTTCTGAACTTGCGAAGAGCACCTCAAACTTATTCTTTAACAAATTGGCTACACGTTGTGCTAGCGGACGTGTACCGTAAGTAATTAAAATCTTCTGCATATTAATAAATCAATCCGTCACGCATATGAATAGTGCGGTCGGATATACGAGCCAAATCCTCGTTGTGGGTTACAATAATAAAAGTTTGTTGCATCTTGTCCCTAAGGTCAAAAAACAGCTGATGCAATGCCGTAGCATTCTCTGAATCTAAATTACCCGAAGGTTCATCTGCCAATACCAGGGTTGGATTGTTGATCAAGGCACGAGCTACGGAAACACGTTGCTGCTCTCCTCCCGACATTGCCGAGGGCTTATGTCCTGCGCGGTGTTTTACACCTAAGATATCCAATAACTCCATCCCACGTGCTTCTACTGCTTGACGATCTTGCCCTGCAATATATCCAGGGATACAGACATTCTCCAAAGCTGTAAATTCCGGCAACAAGTGGTGAAACTGAAACACAAAGCCAATATGTTTATTTCTGAATTCACTCAATTGCTTTTCATTGAGGGAAAACACATCCTGACCTTCGATCAATATCGTACCACGGTCTGGTTTATCCAATGTTCCAATGATGTGCAATAGCGTACTTTTTCCAGCACCCGATGCCCCAACGATGGAAACAATCTCGCCTTTCTTAACCGTCACACTGACACCTTTAAGAATTTCCAATTTCCCGTAGGACTTAAATATATTGTTGGCTTGTAAGATCATATTGCGAAAATAAGAAAAGGAATCCGAAAATTAGACTAAGCTATTGCAATGCTACATACAGGATCTATACAAGGTAAAGTGAAGCTATATTTTGCTTCGATACTCTTAAGGAATTTGTTAGGATTTTAGTCGGAACTCCTTCGGATCTCGTTCGCTTCTAACCGAACGAGATCCGAAGGAGTTCCGAACAAGTTCCGAAGGAGATCCGAAGAAGTGTCGAAGGAAACAGGTGAAATAGATGGGAGACAACAGACAAAAGACACCAGATATAGGACCTATTGGCGGAATAACAAATTCGCTATTTACAACTCAGAGCGAAGCGAAGAGTCTGAGCCCTGCGGGCAGTAGTTAGTCGATAGTAGTTAGTAGTTAGACCTATTGGCGGAATAATTCATTAAAAGTTAAGTCATTAAAAATAGATTCGATACAATTTTCGACGACTGTTTACCAATCTTTCTGACATTTTTTCCAATGAGTTCTTTCATCTTAATCTCTTATCAAAAAAAGACCCTTAAAGACATCATATCAATCTTTAAAGGTCTAAATACTAAATACTTACTACTAAATACTATTCAAAAATTCCTTCCAGCTTAAACAAGAAAGCATAATTAAGCGCTACATCTTTGAGGTAGTCAAATCTGCCGGATGCACCGCCATGTCCATAGTCCATGTCTGTTTTTAGGAGGATGACATTTTTACCTTGTTGTTTGGTTCTCAATTTAGCTACCCATTTTGCTGGTTCAAAGTACTGTACTTGTGAATCGTGGAGTCCAGTGGTAACCAATAGATTTGGATAGGCTTTCGCGTCAATATTTTCATATGGGGAGTATGACTTCATGTAGTCGTAGGCATCTTTGTTATTTGGATTCCCCCATTCGTCATATTCATTGGTGGTCAATGGAATGCTTTCGTCTAACATGGTGTTGACAACATCTACAAAAGGAACTTGTGCAATTACACCGTTCCATAGTTCTGGAGCCATGTTGATGACTGCCCCCATAAGTAGACCTCCGGCACTTCCTCCTTGTGCATATAAATGCTTGGAAGATGTATATTTTTGATCGATCAGGAACTTACCACAGTCGATAAAGTCAGTAAACGTATTGATCTTCTTCATCATTTTACCATCTTCATACCATTGTCTACCCATCTCTTCACCACCACGTATATGTGCTATTGCATAGATAAATCCTCTATCCAATAAGGATAATCGGGTTGAACTGAAAGTTGGGTCCATAGAGCTCCCATAAGAACCATAAGCATAGAGCAGCAATGGTGCTTGTCCATCTTTTTTCGTTCCCTTTTTATAGACGATAGAGATTGGTACTTCCACCCCATCACGCACTTTAGCCATCACTCGCTCGGTCACATATTCCTCTTGCTTATAGCCTCCCAAAACTTCCTGTTGTTTCAACAAGGTTTTCTCTTTGGACTTCATGTTATAATCGTAGGTCGAGGATGGTGTAACCATGGAGGTATAACCATAGCGAACGACATCAGTATGGTATTCTGGATTGGCACTGGAATAAACGGTATATGCCGCCTCACCGAAGTCCAAATAATGCTGGCTGTTGTCTTTTAAATTACGGACAGCAAGGTTAGTTAGCCCATTCTTGCGTTCTGAAATAACTAAGTAGTTCTCAAATTCGTCTAAACCTTCGATTAGAACATCCTTACGGTGTGGGATGTATTCTTTCCAGTTCTCTTTACCTGTTTTATCCAAAGGGGTTTCCATGACCTTAAAGTTCTGCGCTTGGTCATTGGTAACAATCAAGAAACGATCAGCTAATGGAGTTACATTATATAGAACATCCTTCATACGAGCTTGAAAAACTTTAAATGTTCCATTTGGATCATCAGCTTTCAGGTATAGGGTTTCAGAACTTAATGTTCCCCCAGATTGGATAAAAATATATTGTTGGTTTTTAGATTTCCAGACTCCAATATAATTAGTATTGTCTTTTTCTTCATAAACAACCGCATCAGATTCACTATTTGTACCTAATGTATGACGTTTGATTTTTTCCGTTAGCAAGGTTACAGGATTCTTGGCAGTATAGAAAACAGTTTTGTTATCCGCTGCCCAGGTAGCAGATCCTGTTGTTCTAGTAATCCTATCTTTCAGGATTTCTCCGGTTTCTAAGTTCTTGAAATGAATTACATATTCACGACGGGATACGGTATCCACACCATAAGCTATCATTTTATTGTCTGGACTCACTGCTACACCTCCTACGGCATAATAAGGAAATCCTTCGGCCATCTTATCCACATCTAGCAAGATTTCCTCCGGAGCATTTAGACTACCTTTTTTGCGGCAGACTTTATAGTATTGTTTCCCCTCCTCTGTACGTTGGTAATAATAATAACCATTCATCAGATAAGGCACACTCTCATCAGTTTCTTTGATTCTTGCTTTCATTTCTTTAAACAATTCATCTTGAAACTTTTCAGTGTCTTTCATCATGGCCGATGTATATTGGTTTTCGGCCTCTAAATATGTAACAACTTTGCTAGAATCAGGTCCTTTTTTAAAGTAGTCATTCATCCAATAATAGGGATCTTGAACAGTATCACCATGGATAATTCGCTGATAAGCTTTTAATTCCGCAATTGGCGGAGTGGCATCAGGCCAGTTTATAGAGTCTTTTTTCACGTTATTTTGTTGGGAGCAAGAAGACAGCACTAAGGCTGATATTAAACCAAAAACAATTTTATGTCTCATATATTTAAATTAATAATGGTTGAATAATGCGTTAAAAATAATATTTATTATCTGGTATTTTAGATTAATTAACAGATTCGTACGTTGTAAAATCTTATTTTTGGAAAATTATAATTCTAATCTATATGTTTAAAACAAATAAATTGTTGTGTTACTTGGCTTTTGGCCTTATTCCGAGTTTAGGTTTAGCACAACAAAAGGATACCCCACCAGCTAATTGGTTCAATTTAGACTACAAAAAAGATGGTGTAATGGGCATTAGTACTGAGCGTGCTTATGAATTGTTGAATGGCCGTAAGGCTAAACCAGTAATTGTAGCAGTTCTAGATGGAGGAGTGGATGTAAAACACGAAGACTTAAAAGATGTCTTGTGGACCAATCCAAAAGAAATTCCTGGAAATGGAAAGGATGATGATGGAAACGGTTATATCGATGACATTCATGGTTGGAACTTCATCGGGAATGCCAAAGGTGAAAATGTAGATCAGGATAACTTAGAAGTTACACGATTGATCCGCATTTATGAGCCGAAGTACCTTTCGGTATTACCTTCTACCCCACTATCAGAAAAGGAGCGTCGTGAGTTTGTGGCTTACCAAAAGATGATTACCGACTACACCAAGAAAATGGATGAGGCTGCTTCTGGTAAAATGACCTATAGCCGTATCAAAATGGAAATGGATGCATTAATTAAGAAGATCGGTAAAGAGCCTAAGGACATTAAACAGGCTGATTTGGACAATGCAAAAGATTTGACATCAGTTCAAAAAAATATTCTTCGCAATGCTAAAAGTGAGATCGAAAAAAATGGTTTCGAATCCGTTTATGAAGATTTGAAAGAAGGAGCAAAATATTTCAGCGATCAGGTAGATTTTCACTTGAACAAAGATTTCAATCCTAGACCATTAGTTGGCGACGATTATGAAAATGTCAATGACCGCAATTATGGCAATCCTGATGTAAAAGGTCCAGATGCAGGCCACGGAACACACGTTGCAGGTATTATTGGTGCAAAACGCGACAATAAACTTGGTATCAATGGTGTTTCTGATAAAGTACAGATCATGGCAGTACGCTTAGTTCCTAATGGTGACGAGCGAGATAAAGACGTCGCTAATGGAATCCGTTATGCGGTTGACAATGGCGCAAAGGTTATCAACATGAGCTTTGGTAAGGGATATGCCTACAATAAAAAAGCAGTAGATGATGCCGTTAAATATGCGGAATCTAAAGATGTCTTGTTAGTTCATGCTGCTGGTAATGACGCAAGCGATAATGATGTGGTTAAGAATTTCCCAATGAAGTATTTTACAGATAGTGTAGATGCTGTAATTGGAGAAGCGAAAAACTGGATCACCGTTGGTGCTACTGGATGGAACTTAGATTCTGACTTATTGGCTGAATTCTCTAATTATGGCTACCGTAGTGTGGATGTATTTGCGCCAGGTGTTAAGATTTACTCGACTATGCCTGAAAACAAATACAAAGACCAACAAGGAACGAGTATGGCAGCACCAGTGGTTGCAGGTTTAGCAGGATTAATCCGCGCTTACTACCCTACGCTTACCGCTGAGCAGGTGAAACAAGTCATCATGAAAAGCGTAACGAAAGTAGACCAAAAAGTAAAAGTTAAAGGAGAATCAGGAAGTAAACGCGTTTACTTAGATGAGATCTCTGTAAGCGGTGGAATTGTGAATGCATACCAAGCAATTGTAGAAGCTAATAAGATGGTTTCGAAAAAAAAGTAAAAAAATGTTAAATCTTTCACAATATTGCTAAGTATCTTGCGTTTAGATAAATAAAAACACAGATGCTTATGGTTGAAAATTCTACTAAAACAAATGAATTAAACTACGAAGACCAATTCTCAGGAATTATACAAAATAATGAAGTTGAGGTTTCATTCGAAGATAAAATTAGAGGTTGCATTTCGCAATTATCGAAAGATCCAGAAGAAAGAACAATAGCAAACATACTCAACTACTCCAAGAGTCTTCGTACTTTATAGGACAAAGCCATCCAGACAGCGGGATGGCTTTGTTAGTTATTGATGAGACCGCTTCGCTTTTAGATGTGAGATTTGAGACCGCTTCGCTGTTAGATATGAGATGTGAGATAGAAAGGTGGATAGTTTATATTCCTTACAACTCAGAGCAACGCGAAGAGTCTTTTCACTCTCCCCACAAAATCGCGTCATCGTGAATCGAAGATGAACGAACTTTAAACTATACACATCAGAATAAGTAAATAGATTGAGATAGATCTAGTTATAGGGCGGTCGAACCATGCTTCGACCCTACAGTTATGGGTAATAAAAAACAATATTTTTACGATTGTTTGTAGGGACGATGCATGCATCGTCCGCCATCTAGTATATCCTCAAATCTGTTTTCTGTTGTCTGAATTCTGGTGTCTATCAAAACAAAAAACGGGCGGACATTCCGTTCGTTCTCGTCGGGGACAGATCCCCTTCCTTCGAACTCACTCAGTACCGCCCCTACCTAACGTGCTATCTATACAGCTTACTATTAAGCGATTAGTAGCACACATACGTAGGGTCAGTACTAAACGCAGCGGAATGTCTGCCCGATTTAAAAAAGGTAGTTAGACCGCTTCGATATTAGATATGAGATCGTAGGGGTGATTTTATTTAAGCGGTCGAAGCATGCTTCGACCCTACAGTTTTGGGTAATAAAAAACAATATTTTCACGATTGTTTGTAGGGGCGATGCATGCATCGCCCGCCAATGCTTCGATAAAAAATTCTATAAAGTTTGAAGTTCGTTCGGCTAGCCTCACGATGACTCGATTTTTTGGGTAGGGAGATGAGACTCTTCGCTTCGCTCTGAGTTCTAAACATTGTTTTTGTTTTTCCTTCCTAGGTCTAACTACTAACTACTATATACTAACTACTGCCCGAAGGGCTATCTACCAAAACTGTCTATTCTTCACAAATTATGATTAGCATCACAACAAAATATGTTAATAATATGGCTTTATATGTTTCAATAAAAAGCTGAATATTGCGTAACTTCGAAGAAGTAATTTTTTACCCAATAGCTTGAAGGTTATTTGGTTTACAGCTTAACCAATGAGCTTTTGGGAATTAATAAACGTAAAAAAATAAATAAAACGATATTGAATTATGTTAAAAGGATTCTTTAATGTACCAACGCCTACTAACGAGCCAGTATATTCATACGCTCCAGGAAGCAAAGAAAGAAGTTTATTGAAAGAAGCAATTGCTGCGGCTCGTGCTACTGAAATCGATATTCCGATGTACATCGGATCGGAAGAGGTTACTACTGGTAAAAAAGTAAAAATTGCACCTCCGCACGATCACCAACATGTTTTAGGTTATTACAATCAAGGAACAAAAGAGCATGTTACACAAGCTATCAATGCTGCATTAGCGGCTAAAGATGCTTGGGAAAACCTTCCATGGGAACAACGTGCAGCTATTTTCTTGAAAGCAGCTGAATTGATTTCTAGCAAATACCGTTATAAATTGAATGCAGCAACCATGTTAGGTCAATCGAAAAATGCTTATCAAGCAGAAATTGACTCGGCATGTGAGATCGCTGACTTCTTACGTTTCAACGTAAAATACATGACGGAGATTTACCAACAACAACCTCCTATCAGCCCTAAGAATGTATGGAACCGTGTTGAACAACGTCCTTTAGAGGGTTTTGTTTTTGCATTAACGCCATTCAACTTTACAGCGATTGCAGGTAACTTACCTACATCAGCTGCAATGATGGGTAACGTGGTGGTTTGGAAACCTTCCAATGCGCAGATTTACTCAGCAAATGTATTGATGGAAATCTTCAGAGAAGCAGGTGTTCCAGCTGGTGTTATCAACTTGGTTTATGTATCGGGTCCTGACGCTGGTGATGTAATCTTCAAACACCCTGACTTCGCAGGTATCCACTTTACAGGATCTACAGGTGTATTCCAAGATATCTGGAAAACAATTGGTGAAAACATCCATGTTTATAAAACTTACCCTCGTATCGTAGGTGAAACAGGTGGTAAAGATTTTATCTTAGCTCACCCATCTGCAGACTTAGAGGTATTAAATACAGCTTTAGTTCGTGGAGCTTTCGAATACCAAGGACAAAAATGTTCTGCAGCATCTCGCGCATACGTTCCTAAATCTTTATGGAAAGATTTAAAAGGAATGATGGAAAGAGATATCAAGACTTTCCAAATTGGTGGTACAGAAGATTTCTCTAACTTCATTAATGCAGTTATCGACGAGAAAGCATTCGACAAAATCACGAAATACATTGATCGTGCTAAAGAATCTAAAGATGCTGAGGTAGTGATCGGTGGTGAATACGATAAATCAAAAGGTTACTACATCAACCCTACGGTTATCGAAGCTAAAAAAGGTGATTACGAAACCTTAAGCGAAGAGTTATTCGGCCCTGTATTGACTGTTTATGTTTATGATGACAATAAATGGGAAGAAACCTTAAAATTAGTAGATACTACTTCAATCTACGCATTGACAGGTTCTATCATTGCACAGGACCGTTATGCTATTGATGAGGCTACTCATTACTTACGTAATGCAGCTGGTAACTTCTACATCAACGACAAGTGTACAGGTGCTGTTGTAGGTCAACAACCATTTGGTGGTGCTAGAGGTTCAGGTACAAACGATAAGGCTGGTTCTATGATCAACTTATTACGTTGGGTTTCTCCAAGAACTATCAAGGAAACTTTCAATCCAGATACGAACTACCGTTATCCATTCTTATTAGAAGATTAATTAGCGATAATTTAAGATAAAACGAAAGCCAAGGGAATTTTCTCTTGGCTTTTTTATTTTTTATTGTAACAAAATCCTCCTTCCATAAACTAACCTAAAAAAGACATTATTTCTTGTAATTCATCTTTCAAAACAAAATGATAGAGCAGTTCAAAAAATAATTGTATTTTAAACATTGAAAACCAAAAAGTCCAACAACTTGACAAAGACCCAAAATCTATGATCAAAAGTCTATGTCTAAAATCTGTGGCCTTACATCTTTTGTCTATTATCTGTTGTCTTTAATCTATTATCTAATTTAATAAAACCTATGTTTCGACGCTTATTATCCTTAGAATGGAAATCATTTTTCCGATCAGCAAGTTTTGGCAAAAGCTTGGGAGTTAAAATTTTGATGGGTTTTATGGCCGTCTATTTTTTATTAAGTTTTATAGGACTTGGCTTTGGACTCTATTTTTTGATGGAGGAATTAAATCCGCAAGGAGAACCATTATTGCTTGTTAATGATTTTCTATTGTTTTGGTTTTTAGGTGAATTTATTCTTCGGTTTTTGATGCAGAATCTTCCGGTAACTGAGATTAAACCACTATTGACAAAGAGAATATCCAGAACCAGCATTGTCCATTTCCTAATGGCAAAGTCGAGCTATTCTTTTTTCAATGTACTCACGCCAGCAGCTGCCATTCCTTTCATCATTGTGTGTTTAAGCAAAACAGATTATAGTGCAACATCCTTAATTGCTTGGTTAATTGCTGTTATTGCGATGATTTATTCTATCAATTACCTTAACATTTGGATACAGAAGCGATACTCCTCTAATCTGAAGGCCATCATACCGTTCATTGTTGTCTGTATTGCTTTAGTAGCATTGGAATACTTTAAGGTCTTTTCCATTTCCAATCTCTTTGGTCAATTCTTCGACTATATCCTAGTTTATCCTGTATTGGCTATTATACCTATTGGGCTCGCGGTCTTTAGCTACCTCCTTACATTTAAGAGTATCAAAGACAATCTTTATCTAGATGCCTACTTGGAAACCAAAGAGTCTAAAGTGCAAACAACGGATTTAAGTTGGACTAGTCGTTTCGGAGATTTATCTCCCTTCTTACAATTGGACTTAAAGCTTATATGGCGAAATAAAAGAACAAAAAATGCGGTTCTACTATGTCTAGCTTTTTTAGCATATGGCCTATTTTTCTATTTCACGCCAAAATACAATGGAACAGGCATGTTGGTATTAGTGGGAATCTTTATTACAGGAATTTTTATTATCAATTTTGGTCAATATATCCCTGCTTGGGATAGTTCCTATTTTGCATTTTTTAAAACCCGTCCAATTAGTATGGTCAGGTATCTGCAATCCAAAGCACTGCTTATGTATCTCTCTGTCGTAGTGCTCACCATCCTAAGTACGTTTTATGTTTATTTTGGATGGGATAAATTATATGTGAATGTGGCATGTGCCATTTACAATATGGGCGTAAATGTTCCTATAATTTTATTATTTGGTGCATACAACCGCAAGCGTATCGATCTTTCAGAAGGAAATATGATGAACTACCAAGGAATGGGCATAGCGCAATGGTTGGTGGGAATTCCCTTAATTGGTTTACCAATGATTATATGGTATGCGATGAAATTTATCTTCGACCAAGGCACAGCCAATTTGGTATTGATTGGAATAGGTGTAATCGGTTTATTATTACATCAGGTTATCATTAAAGGTTTGGCGGAACTATACAACGAGAAGCACTACGTCATGCTCGAGGGATTTAAACAAAAAGGCTAACAATTAGAAAACAAGAAGACATGATAAGCATAAAAAATCTGACAAAAGAATATAATGGTGTTCAGGTATTACGTATTGCCGACTTAGAAATTAAAGCTGGGGAAAGCGTAGGGTTAGTGGGTAACAATGGGGCCGGAAAAACCACCTTATTTAGTTTGATGTTGAATTTAATCCAGGCAAATACAGGCGACATTAGCATCAATGGTGTGAAGGTAAATGAGAGTGAAAAATGGAAGGATTTTACAGGATCATTTGTAGATGAGAGTTTCCTTATTAGCTATTTAACACCAGAGGAATACTTTTATTTTATTGGGGAATTAGCCGGAGTAAACAAAGTGGATGTGGATCAATTTGTAGGTCAGTTTACGGAGTTCTTCAATGGTGAAGTCTTGGCAAAGAACAAATATATCCGTGATCTTTCCAAAGGTAACCAGAAGAAAGTAGGCATAGTTGGAGCACTGATAGGTAATCCTGAATTGATCATATTAGATGAACCATTTGCGAATTTAGATCCAAGTTCACAATTCCGCTTGAAGAACCTTATTCGTCAATTAATGGAAAAAGGTGAAATGACCATCTTGATCTCCAGTCATGATCTTTCTCATACCGTAGAAATATCAGATCGCATTATTGCCTTACAAAAAGGCGAAGTGGTAAAAGATCTGATGACATCGACAGAAACTCTGGAAGAATTGACGACCTTCTTTTCGGTTTAACGAATATTTCCTTTTAATGGGGTGATGCATGCTTCGCCCCATAGGCAAATTCCTTATATTTGTATATGCTTAAGAAAGATCGATACAAGGCATTTGTAGACTACTTTTCTACCCATAATCCGGATGCAGAGACGGAATTAAATTATGGGAATCCCTATGAATTATTGGTGGCTGTCATTTTATCGGCACAATGCACTGATAAGCGCATTAATCAAGTTACCCCTGCTTTATTCGAACGCTTCCCTGACCCAGAGAGTCTAGCGGCAAGTACATCTGATGAGGTGTTCACTTATATTCGTTCGGTGAGCTATCCAAACAATAAGGCTAAGCATTTGGTCGGAATGGGCAAAAAGCTTGTCGAAGAATTCAACTCGGTAGTTCCGGAAAAGGTAGAAGACCTAGTCAAGCTTCCTGGAGTGGGCAGAAAGACCGCCAATGTAATCTCCTCCGTAGTGTATCATAATCCGGCTATGGCTGTAGATACCCATGTATTCCGTGTGAGTAATCGCCTAGGATTAACAAGTCGAGCGACTACCCCATTAGCTGCAGAAAAACAATTGGTAAAAAACTTGCCGAAAGATACCATCGCTATGGCTCATCACTGGCTAATCTTGCATGGCAGGTATATCTGTGTTGCTAGAAAACCCAAATGTGAGATCTGTCCGATAACTTATTTCTGTAAATATTTTGAACAAAAATATAAGGTAAAAGCTGTTTTACCAGCCACAGAGGCTAAAAAAGAGAATGAGAGAAATTGTTTATATAAATAAACTAATTTTTTTAGCATAAAATTTGCAACTTACTAAACTATACCTTACTTTTGATAATAATATACTAAAAATATGAGCAATAACGACAAATTAAAGGCATTACAGCTTACTTTAGATAAATTAGAGAAATCCTACGGTAAAGGAACAATCATGAAGCTTGGAGATTCAGCGGTAGAACCAATTGAGTCTATTTCTACAGGTTCATTAGGGTTGGATATTGCTTTAGGTATTGGTGGAGTTCCAAAAGGACGTATCATTGAAATCTATGGTCCAGAGTCTTCCGGTAAGACAACTTTGGCTACTCATATTGTTGCGGAGGCACAGAAAAAAGGCGGTATTGCAGCTATCATTGATGCAGAGCACGCCTTTGATAAATATTACGCACAGAAATTAGGTGTTGATATTGAAAACTTATTGATCTCCCAACCGGATCATGGAGAGCAGGCATTAGAGATTGCCGATAATTTAATTCGTTCTGGAGCGATTGACGTTATTGTGATTGACTCTGTAGCCGCTTTAGTTCCTAAAGGAGAGATCGAAGGTGAGATGGGTGAATCTAAAATGGGTTTACAAGCACGTTTGATGTCACAAGCATTACGTAAGTTGACAGGTACAATTGCTAAAACCAACTGTTGTTGTATCTTCATCAACCAATTACGTGAGAAAATTGGTGTGATGTTCGGAAATCCGGAAACAACAACCGGTGGTAATGCCTTGAAATTCTATGCTTCTGTTCGTTTGGATATTCGTAGAACTTCGCAGATTAAAGATGCTGATGAGGTAGCAGGTAACCGCGTGAAAGTTAAGATCGTAAAAAACAAAGTAGCTCCTCCATTCCGTATCGCTGAATTTGACATTATGTTTGGTGAAGGTATCTCTAAGGTTGGTGAAATCATTGACTTAGGAGTAGAATATAACATCATTAAGAAATCAGGTTCTTGGTTCAGCTACGGTGATACTAAATTAGGTCAAGGCCGTGATGCTGTTAAAACCTTGTTATTGGATAATCCAGATTTAATGGATGAATTGGAAACTAAAATCCGTGCAGAAGTTACTGGTCAAGATTTAGATCAATCGATCAATAAAGAAGAAGAATAGTTTAACTTGACATTTACATACAATGGGCAGCTGATTACAGTTGCCCATTTTTTTTGCCTAATATTTTTTATAGCTAACTATTTAATACGCAGAAGAAAAACAGTAATTTTAACCTAAATCAATCGTTTAAAAGAACCACATCATCATGAGCTTTAACAGAAGGAACTTCCTAAAAGGAATGGGTCTATTAGGTCTTGGAGCTAGTATTCCCGCTCAAGCCAAAACAACAGATCAACACAAAATTGAAGGAAATGAGTCGACAGAACAGTCGGAGGTATTCGCCTTTGCAGCTGCCCCCTACCTACAGAATTTACTAACTGACCATGTAACCATCTGTAGTATATTTACGAAGCCATGTTTTGCATGGGTGGAACGCTTAGATGCTAATGGAAAAGTATTGGAGACCATTTATCAAGTTGAAGATGGTATGCGCAATGCCAATGTAGAACATTTTAAATTTAAAGTTCGCAGAAATGGTTCTGAGTTAAAGTACCGAGTAGTGGCTAAAGAAGTGACCAAATTTGACCCATATAAAATAGAATATGGTAAGCAGATTCAATCGGCAGATTTTACAGCTCAATTACCGCAATCTAATCAAGATCAGATTAGCTGTTTGATCTTAAATGATATTCACGAAACTAAAGAAAGCTATGGCTTACTTTACAACCAAAGTAAATTGGCGAAGAAAGACCTGGTCTTTTTAAATGGGGATTCTTTCCATTATGTTACTACGGCAAAGGATTTGACAGAAAAGCTTCTTCAACCTGTTACAGCCAGCTTCGCTAGTGTATCGCCATTTGTGATGGTTAGAGGAAACCATGAGACAAGAGGTAAATTTGCACGAGATTTTAAACAATACTTTGATTACCCAGAGAATAAATTCTACCATTCCTTCAAAATGGGTCCAATCTATTGGATTGTGTTGGATAGTGGTGAAGATAAACCTGATGAGCATGAAGTATATGGTGGAACTGTAGACTATGATCACTATCGATTGGAACAAAAAGCCTGGTTAGAAAAGGTATTGAAATCCAAAGAACGCAAAGCTGCAAAACATACCATTGTCGTGACACATATTCCTTTCCATCATTCGGATGATTGGCATGGAACCCAGCATAATAAATTATGCTTTCATGAAGTTCTACAGAACAATAAAGTCGATGCTGTCATCTCTGGCCATACCCATAAATATTCCTTCCATGCTCCCGACAATGAGCACAACTATTATGTTCTCATCGGTGGAGGTCCCAAAGCAGGTAACCGCACATACATTGAGGTTAAAGCTCAAGGAAAACAACTTCAAGTCGATCTAATCAAAGAAAACGGTGAGCAGATACAAGGGTTTAGGAAAGGTTGAGATGAGATCTGAGACCGCTTCGCTGTTAGATAGTATGAATTAAAAAAAAGATTTTGTACTGTTGTTTATGGAAAAACGAGGATTCATAACAATAAAAAAGCGGGTTAATTTCTTAACCCGCTTTCTTTTTATAAAAACTTAGAATAAACTAAGCATTTTTAGCTTGTGCATAACGTTCAGCTACTGCATCCCAATTGATGACATTGAAGATTTCTTCTAAGTATGCTGGGCGTTTGTTTTGGAATTTTAAGTAATAAGCATGTTCCCAAACGTCAATACCTAAGATTGGAGTTCCTTTAACTTCAGCAACGTCCATTAATGGGTTATCTTGATTTGGAGTTGAAGTAACTGCTAATTTACCATCTTCACCTACGATTAACCAAGACCATCCAGAACCGAAGCGAGTAGCTCCTGCTTCTTGAAGTTTCTTTTTCAATTCATCAAATGAACCGAAAGTATCATTGATTGCTTGTGCTAATTCACCAGTAGGTTCACCACCTGCATTCGGACCTAAGATAGTCCAGAATAATTTGTGGTTGAAGTGACCACCACCGTTATTACGAACAGCAGCACTGTATTTGCTTACGTTTTTCAATATATCTTCTAGGGAAGCATTCTCTGCTTCTGTACCTGCGATCGCTTTGTTCAAGTTATCTACATACGCTTGGTGGTGACGGTCATGGTGGATTTCCATGGTCAATGCATCAATATGTGGTTCTAATGCGTTGTTTGCGTAGGGTAACGCTTCTAATTGAAATGCCATAATATTTTATTTTATGTTGTTTTTAATGATTGTACGAATATAACAAATTTAGAGGGCTAAAGTTTGGAAGAACTGCCATATTAAGGTAATATCACCTCTTATTTTTGAAAAATGAAGTCATCAATTCTTTGCATTGTTCTTCCAAAACGCCAGAAACGACGGTAGTCTTTGGGTGAAGTATTTTATCGTGAATTGTTGAATAGCCACGCTTAGGTTCTTTAGCACCATATACGATTTTAGAAATCTGTGTCCAGTAACTAGCACCAGCACACATGACACATGGCTCAATAGTCACATATAGCGTGCAGTCTTTGAGGTATTTGCCACCAAGGAAATTGGCAGCAGCGGTAAAAGCCTGCATCTCTGCATGGGCAGTTACATCATTTAATTTCTCAGTAAGGTTGTAGCCCTTACCTATGATTTTCCCATTGGCTACAACTATTGCCCCGATTGGAATCTCATCTTCAGCTAATGCCCGCTTAGCCAGCTTTAGGGCTTCCTGCATATATTGCTCATCAATGTTAGGTACGGCAGATAAAGGATCGTCTTCGAAATTATAAATCTTCATTATTTTAATTTTGAGCCGTTAGGAACTTTTCTTTCAACTGATGTTAAAATAATATCTCCGTTTTCATCTTCAAATCCAGTTACCAAACATTCCGACATGAAATTGGCTATTTGTTTCTTTGGGAAGTTCACTACTGCGACAACTTGTCTACCGACAAGGACTTCTTTGGAATAATGAACTGTGATTTGGGCGGAGGATTTTAGAATTCCAATTTCAGCTCCAAAATCGACGGTCAATTGGTAGGCAGGTTTTCTTGCTTTTGGGAAATCTTCTACTTCCAAAATAGTTCCCACTCGTAAATCTACCTGTTCAAAATCTGACCAAGAAATTAAATTTGAATCCATTATAAACGATTGGAATCTAAGTCAACTAACTCTTTGGATAATGTAAAAATCACATAATCTACATTACGGTGAAGGCGCTTTGCTAATCGGGTTAATAATTCCTCTTCTTGACCTTCTTGATATTGCAAATCTGCATCCGATAAGGTGTTGTACTTACGTTTCAATTTGATTTTTAATATCTCCCAGTCTGAGGCTTGAATCTTAAAATTATACATGCTCATTTACGCTTATTTGATAAAATCTTATTACTTTAGTAATTGGAAATAGTAAATATATAAATTTTTAAGATGAAAAAAATTATACTTGGATTTGCTGCTATACTATTTTGTGTGCAGTTCAGTCACGCTCAATTGTTACCGAGCTTAAAATTAGGTATCAAAGGTGCTTTGAATTTTTCCAGCCTTAAATCAGATGGCAAATGGTTGAACTCAGACACGAAGACTGGTTACCAGATTGGTGTTTGGGGTCGTGTAGGAGCTGCTGGCTTCCACGTACAACCGGAATTATATTATTCTCAGAAAAAAGCTGGCTTTAAAGATGAAGATGGCGAGAATGGAGAAGCAGTTTTAAAGAGCATGGACTTACCTATTTTATTAGGTACAAAAATTGGATTAGGTCCTTTGGGCGTTCGTATCCAAGCAGGACCAGTATTCTCTTTTGCTCAAGATGGAAAAGTAGATTTTAAATCTGCTACAGATATCGACAATTATAAGAAATCATCTACCGGTATTATCGGTGGTATTGGAGCTGACATCAGAAACTTCACTGTTGACTTACGTTATGAGCACGGATTGAGTAATATCAGCCAAAATAGCGACAAATCACAGAAAGTTAGCATGTGGTCCATAGGTATTGGTTATGCCTTCTTATAAAAGAAATTTAAAAGACAAAGTATTTGGCCTGATTTATTAAAATCAGGCCTTATTTTTTACATTGAAATTAGAACCATTCTAAATTAGGGCAATTTTGAACATATAATCGTGTTATGTGTCGTCAAATAGATAGATTTGCGAAACTAAATTAAATTCATAGTAATAATGAGTAAATCAAAGCCAGTATTAACATCTTCACTAGGGAAGAAACTAATCATGAGCTTGACAGGATTGTTCTTATGTACGTTCTTAATAGTTCACTTGATTGGTAACTTACAACTCTTCAAAGATGATGCGGGGTATGCGTTCAACAAATACGCATTTTTTATGACCCACTTTACCCCGATTAAAGTAGTTTCCTATCTACTTTATCTATCCATTATCGTTCATGCCGTATACGCATTGATCTTAACTACTAAGAATAAAGCAGCAAGACCAATTGGATACAACCAATACGACGGCAAAGCAAACAGCGCGTGGAATTCTCGTAACATGGGGATTTTAGGAACGGTATTGTTAGTTTTCATTGTTACACACATGCAAAACTTCTGGTTCCAATACAAATTTGGTACTACACCTTACGTAGAATACCAAACAGAATTGGCTACAGGTGCTAGACAGATTAACAATCAAGACGCACTTCCAGCAGATTACACGGAGTACCGTGAGTATGTGGATGCAGGTTTCGAAGTTATTAAGACGAAAGACTTGTACAAGCAAGTAGAGGTAACTTTCCAAAATCCACTTTTGGTAGGTCTTTATGTATTAGGTATGGCAGCATTGTCATTCCACTTGATCCACGGTTTCCAATCAGCGTTTCAGACGGTTGGTTTTAACCACAGACGTTACAACGGAATCATCAGAGCAATTGGTGTTTGGGTGTTTGGTATCATCATCCCTATCCTATTTGCGGCGATGCCATTGTATTTTTATTTTGTAAAATAGATTATTTAAAGACCGAGTGAAAAACGAGGTCTACTAAATAAATATAGAGAATATGTTAGATTCAAAAGTACCTGCAGGCCCATTGGCCGAAAAATGGTCAAAACATAAATTTGAGATGAAACTGGTTAACCCAGCCAACAAACGTAAGTTTACCATTATCGTTGTTGGAACTGGATTAGCGGGTGCATCTGCTGCGGCTTCATTAGCTGAATTAGGCTACAATGTAAAAACTTTCTGTTACCAAGATTCTCCAAGACGTGCTCACTCTATCGCAGCACAAGGAGGTATCAACGCCGCGAAAGATTATCAAAATGACGGTGACTCTGTTTTCCGTTTATTCTATGACACCATCAAAGGTGGTGACTACCGCGCTCGTGAAGCAAACGTATACCGTTTAGCGGAAGTTTCTGTAAATATTATTGACCAATGTGTGGCGCAAGGTGTTCCTTTCGCTCGTGAATATGGTGGTCTTTTAGATAACCGTTCATTCGGTGGTGCGCAAGTATCCCGTACGTTCTACGCTCGTGGTCAAACAGGACAACAATTATTATTAGGTGCTTACTCGGCTTTAAACCGTCAGATCCAAAAAGGAAAAGTTAAATCTTACACTCGTCATGAGATGTTGGATTTAGTGAAAATCGATGGTGAAGCTCGTGGTATCATTACTCGTGACTTAGTTACTGGTAAAGTAGAAGCACACGAAGGACATGCAGTATTGCTTTGTACAGGTGGATATGGAAACGTATTTTTCTTGTCTACAAATGCAATGGGCTGTAATGTAACAGCAGCTTGGAGAGCACACAAACGTGGCGCTTACTTTGCAAACCCATGTTACACGCAGATCCACCCTACTTGTATTCCTGTAACTGGTGATCACCAGTCAAAATTAACCTTGATGTCTGAGTCATTACGTAATGATGGACGTGTATGGGTTCCTAAGACAATAGAAATGGCAGAGAAACTTCGTAAAGGAGAATTGAAGCCTAAAGATATTAAAGAGGATGATCGTGATTACTTCTTGGAAAGAAAATATCCATCATTTGGTAACTTAGTTCCTCGTGACGTGGCATCACGTAATGCGAAGGAAATGGTTGACGAAGGACGTGGTGTTGGTAAATCAGGAGTAGCGGTATTCTTAGATTTCGCTGAAGCTATCCAACGTTTGGGTAAAGATGTGGTAGAAGCCAAATATGGTAACTTATTTGACATGTACTACCAGATCACTGATGAGAATCCTTATGAGCAACCAATGCGTATCTATCCAGCGGTTCACTATACCATGGGTGGTGTATGGGTTGATTACAACTTGATGACTACTGTACCTGGTTTATACTGTTTAGGGGAAGCTAACTTCTCAGATCACGGTGCTAACCGTCTTGGTGCATCGGCATTAATGCAAGGTCTTTCTGATGGTTACTTTGTTATTCCTTACACTGTAGGAGATTACCTAGCTAAGATTGGAAACTTCAATCCAGTAGACAAAAACAATCCTGCTTTTGAGCAAACACGTAAAGAAGTAGAAGAGCGTATCAATAAATTGTTAGCCCTTAAAGGAAGCAAAACAGTTGATGATATCCATAAGAAATTAGGACATATCATGTGGGAATACTGTGGTATGGCTCGTACTGCTGAGGGATTGACTAAAGCAAAAGGATTAATCCAAGAACTACGTAAAGAGTTCTGGTCTGATGCATGTGTATTAGGTGAGAACGAGGAGTTAAACATGTCTCTTGAAAAAGCAGGTCGTGTAGCTGATTTCTTGGAATTAGGAGAGCTAATGGTTGTTGATGCCTTAAACCGTAATGAATCGTGTGGTGGTCACTTCCGTTTAGAGTCACAGACTGAAGAAGGAGAAGCAAAACGTGATGACGAGCACTACGCTTATGTTGCAGCTTGGGAATATAAAGGTGATGACCAACCTGAGGTATTGCACAAAGAGGATTTAGTATTCGAAAACGTTAAGTTAACACAAAGAAGTTATAAATAAGCAATTGGCCTTCGGGCCTATTGTTACTCAATAGAATTATCATGAGTGGACATTTGAATTTAACGCTAAAAATTTGGCGTCAAAAAAACATAAACGACAAGGGTCAATTCGTAACTATCCAAGCTAAAGATATCGCTGATGATATGTCTTTCTTGGAAATGTTAGATGTGGTAAATGAAGATTTAACACGTAAAGGAGAGGATCCTATTTATTTCGACCACGACTGTCGTGAAGGTATTTGTGGTATGTGTTCCTTAGTGATCAACGGTCGTCCGCATGGTCCTAAATACGGAATCACAACTTGTCAGTTACACATGCGTTCATTCCACGATGGCCAAACCATCGTCATTGAACCTTGGCGTGCTGCAGCATTCCCAGTATTAAAAGATTTAGCTGTAGATAGAACATCATTTGACCGTATCCAACAAGCTGGTGGATATGTCAATGTAAATACAGGTGGTCCTCAAGATGCTAACAATATCTTAATCCCTAAACGTGTTGCTGACGAAGCATTCGAATCTGCAACTTGTATTGGTTGTGGAGCTTGTGTGGCAGCATGTAAAAATGCATCTGCCATGTTGTTCGTATCAGCTAAGATTTCTCAATTTGCTTTATTACCACAAGGACAGACCGAGCGTTATGAGCGTGCTCAAGCTATGGTTGACCAAATGGATGCTGAAGGATTTGGTAACTGTACCAACACTGGAGCTTGTGAAGCTGAGTGTCCGAAAGGAATTAAATTAACTAACATCGCAAGAATGAACCGTGAATACTTCACAGCGAAATTCTTCCGTCAAGAAGATGTACACGCATAGTTAAAAGTGTATTTCTTTTATAAAGTCCTCGCAATTATTGTTGCGAGGACTTTTTTATTATTTATATTTACTGTTCAGATAAAATGAAGAATGGGTAATAAAATACGGTTTCTGCTGCTAATACTCACGGTTTCCTTTCTTGTAACGGCCATAACCATCAATAATATCGTCACAAAGGACGATATGTTGGAATTAGACACTAGAACCATTGCAAATAACCTCCACGATTATGAGGATAAGATAGACGAGATCTTCGCAGACTCTGCTATCATGAAAGCATTTACAAATGTGGAGCTCTATCCAAGTCAAGTCTTAGAGATCACCGAAAAACAAGTCGACAAAAACAGACTTTACTTCTACATCTACAAAGATAACCAACCCATCTTTTGGAGTAATAACACGTATGTTCCCGTCAATCTAGACGGTCTAAAAACCGATGTTAACTTTCATAAATCAGATAACCGGTATTATGTTCTTAAGCGAAAGGTCTTAAACAACCGAACAACCGTCATTGCCTTAATACCCGTTATTACCAATTTCCCATTCAACAACGAGTATTTAGTCAATATCTTCTCCAGTAAGTTAATCAAGACAGATAATTTAACTATCGCCGAATATAATGACTCAGGAACTGTTAAGAACGTCTACAGCAAGAATGGATCTTACCTGTTCTCGGTCAAACTAAAAGAAGGTAAGCAAGACAATGTGTACATGAATATTCAATTCATGTGTTGGATCTTCGCATCCATATTCTTCATCATCTTAGTTAATAACATTTGTTTAATGGTCGCAAAGGATGGTCAGCCGTGGTTTTCCATTCTATTCTTTGCCGTTATATTGGCCCTAACACGTTATGTCGATTTAAATACTAACTGGTTAAGTTCCAAGTCCAGCTTAGGATTATTTGACCCCAAATATTATGCTTATAGCCCCATACTACCGAATCTTTGGTCTTTCTTTATGACTACCATTTCTGTAGTTTGGTTAGTATTCTATATTCGTTCCATTCAGCAATATCTAAAAATACCGCTCAAAAAACTCAGCTACCCAGCTATCAACATTATTGCATTAATTGGAATTCTAAGTATTTACATCATCAGTAATCTCTTATTTTTCCATTTATCTACTTTAATTACCAATAGCTCAGCAGTCGGACTTGATTTAACGAATCTCTTGTCGTTTACATCCTATAGCTGGTTGAATATATTGATCATCTGTATCAATATGGTAATTTTACTGTATTTCATCGACTCTATAGTTGGAATACTGAAATCCATACTCCCAAATACGACATCCTTCCTTAACATTCAATTAATCGCTTTAGTTTCAGCAATTATACTAAATGCATTGATTATTGGTGACAATACCTTCTTCAACATTTTCTTGGCTGCTGTTATTATGCTAAGGGCTTATAGTAAGGTTAAGGTGAGTCTGACCATGTCCACCTTTATTTTGACTTTGGTATTCCTTGCATTTATGACTACATCGGTCTATATGCGTAGCATACATAACAAGGTAGAGCGCGAAATGAAGATTACCTTGAATCAATTGGAAGCAGAGGATGACTTGAATGCCACAGCTCTCTTTGTGGATATGGAAAACCGCATTCTGAATGACGAGCAGCTGAAGAAGTCCTTCTCCTACATGTTCCAGCAGGGTCAGGCGGATCACATCAACACCAATTCCATTAACAATTACATCAAAGCGAATTACTTTAGTGGATACCTCTCCAAGTTTGAGTTCAATGGATATTACTATTTTAATGGACAAGCCTTAGGTATCTATCCAAATGACAAAATTGAAGAATACAGGGAAAAGGTAATTAATAAATCAACCAAAGTACCACAGACGGAGCATTTCTATAGATTACGCTCAGAGCTTGGCACACACGAATATTTCCTACAATTCGACATACCACTAGAGGGAGAAGAAGATAAGGTCGTACAAGTCTTCTTAAACCTTAAAAACAGAGCATTCGGAACAGCATTGCCTTATCCGGAAATCCTAGTGGATAGTAAGATTGAATTCATTCGAAATTACCATATAAATGCATCAAGCTTTGCCCTATATCGCGATGATAATCTATTAACACAAAATGGCTCATTCACATACCCGAATAAGGATAAGCAATTCGGCGGAAAGATACAGCAGTATATCAATGTAGAAGATTTCAATGGTTATTTTCATGTGGTTTACAAACCAGATGAGCATTCTACCTTAGTGGTGAGTACGCCTCGTCTTACATTCTGGCAATCCGTAGCGATATTCTCCTTCTTATTTTTATCGCTTTACATCTTCTTCTTGATATTTAATGCGATCCGTTATGTGATCATGACAGTTGCGCAGAAGTCTTTTAACGTCTCCAGCATTAAATACCATTTCAAGATTATCATTAACAGAATCCAATATAGTACGCGGATTCAAACCATGATTGTAGGTGTTGTAATCTTTGCCGTTGTGGTATCAGGATTGATATCCTTCATCAGTATTAACCAACAATTTGAAAAGTCTAAGGTACAGCAACGACAGAATTACATACTCGATGTCGTTAAAAAGATCGAGAATAGGCTTCAGACCTCCCCTATTGACTCCGAATCTCAAATCCGGGAGATTGTAAGCCAGCTATCAGAAACGACCGTGACGGACTTTAATCTATATGATAAGAACGGAAAATTAAATTTCACAACACAACCTCGTATCTATGATAGCAAGTTAGTATCGAAGTTTATCAACCCAGTAGCTTTCAATGCCCTCAATGTTGTCAAGAAAACCGATGCTTACATCAATGAGCGAATTGTTCTATTTAATTACAACTCCTCTTATGCAGCGATCAAGAATACGGATTTCAACACCTTAGTGTTTCTAAGTATCCCCTATTTTACCTCCCAAGAAGAGGAAAATGAGAGTCAGAATCTATTATTGAACACCCTATTGAACATCTATACCATCATAGTATTAGGTATGGGTTTTATAACCGTATTGGTTGCTAATTCAATCACCAAGCCATTGAATCTTATCGGACGTAAATTATCCGAGACCATGTTCAGCAATAAGCCAAATGAGCCCTTATATTGGGAGCGTGATGATGAAATTGGCGCCTTAGTAAAGGAATACAATTTCATGATCGTCAAGTTGGAAGAAAATGCCAAGCAACTGAAGAGTACTGAACGGGAGTATGCATGGCGTGAAATGGCTAAACAGATTGCCCATGAGATTAAGAACCCTTTGACTCCAATGAAGCTTGGTATCCAAATGCTTTCTAGAAGTTATAGTGAAAATGACCCTCGATTTGAAGAACGATTCCATAAGTTCTCCAATTCCTTTATTGAGCAAATCAATAGTCTTTCCAGGATTGCAACTGAATTCTCCAATTTTGCCAAATTGCCAGATACCAATCTTGCTAAGATTAACATTATTGAGAAGATTAATAAATCAGCAAATACCTTCCATAACAGTCAAAACACCTACATCAAGGTGATTAACAATACAGACAATGAAAAGGTATTTGTTTTTGGTGACCGAGATCAACTTTTGCGTACCTTCAATAACTTAATCAAGAACTCCATCGAGGCATCCATTGGTCGCAAGAAACACCTGATCAGCATCATCCTAGAAAATGCTGAAGAAGGCAAAGTAAAGATCATCGTGAAGGACAATGGTATGGGTATCCCAGCTGATGTTATTCCAAAGATTTTCCAACCGAACTTCACCACAAAAAGTTCAGGAACAGGACTAGGTCTAGCATTCGTTAAGAAAACCGTAGAATCCATGTCTGGTGAAATTACCTTCAGCACCTTCCAAGGAATCGGAACGACCTTTACCATCGTGCTTCCTCTGTTTAAGGAGTCGGATATTATGGCGTAGATAGATGTGAGACCGCGGAGCCCTAAGGGTAGTAGTTAGTATTAAGTAGTTAGTATTTAGACCTATTGGCGATTAAGCGGGCGATGCATGCTTCGACCGATTAAACAACCCAATCCATTTACAACTCAGAGCAAAGCGAAGAGTCTCGTTCTCCCCCCACAAGATCGGGTCATCGTGAGGCTAGCCGAACGAACTTCAAACTTTATAGAAAATATTCTTTATTGGTTTATAAAGCGGGCGATGCATGCATCGCCCCTACAAACAATCGTGAAATTATTTACGCCAATACCCCCAAATGTAGGGTCGAAGCATGCTTCGACCGCATAACAGCACAACTAAAATCACAAACACCTTAAGATACATTTATATCTAACAGCGTAGCGGTCTCATATCTCATATCTAACAGCAGAGCGATCTCACATCTCATATCTCACATCTAATCCCCACATCAAAAAAGGCCGATGTAAACATCGACCTTCTGTATCTGGTTAATCCCCTTTATGTATCTTAAAAAAAAGACCTAAAGGGCAATATCTTTATTCTAATTCTCTTACTTCAACACAATTGAAGACCTACCCATTATAGCATTGTCTGCATACAACAATACCGTATAAGCGCCCTTTTGGAATTTATGTCCTTCATCGGACCAGGTCATTTGATATTCTTGACCGTTGTTCGAGAAGTTGATTGATTCTTTAAATGTATATTGAAGTTTTTCACCATGTACATAAAACAAATCCTCTGAATCAGCAATCAGATTGCCTTTTGGATTGATAATACGCACATAAATATCTTTTTTACCTACCGCAGCTAAAGGGTTATCTGCTAAGGTAAAGTTGATTTGCATTTTGTCGATTCGCTTTGCCTTCGTCTCCAATTCAACATCGCCACTCTTTTTCAATTCTACACCCGCGATATGAATATTCGATACTTTTAAGTTAGAAGCTTTGCTAATTTTATCATTCAAGTTTCTACGCTCAGAATTCAACGCTTCCACTTTATTGTTGCTGGAATTAACTTCCTCTTTTAATTGACTATTAGTTTCTGCAAGAAGTTCATTCTTAATGCGCAATCCAGTAATCTCATCCTTAATTTTTGCCACCTGATCTTTCAACCGGGCTACATCTTGCTTGGCTGCTTCTACATCTCTATCCGAAACCTCTCCTTTTTCTAAACCTTTGCGAAGCTCCTCAATCTTACCACGAGCATCTTGCTCAGCGGCATTCAATTCTTCTGTGGGTACTACATTTTGAGCTTTTAGATTATCTAATTCCGCTTCAATGCGGTCAATTTCCGTCTGTAAATTCTCCTTTTGCAAAGTAACCGTATAAAGTTTCTCTCCCGATGATTTAAACTTTACGTAGAAATATATATTCGTCGCTAATAAGGCGGCAATGGCTATAATGAAAAAGTAGATCTTTGAGTTGTCCCGTTTACCTACCGGTTCATCTACTGATTTGGGACTACCTACTTTATGTTCCTCAATCTTCATGATAATATAAACGTATTCTTAATGGTGCTCCTCATAACATGATTATGGGGCCGCAACATTTTTTTAATAATAATTTAACTTAAGTAGCAAATACTGTTCCAACTTGCTGTTACTCAAAATAATTAAGCGTATCAAAGCCTCCTGCCTTCAGGTATTCCTCCTTCTTCATCAACTTTAGATCCGACAGAACCATTTCATTAACTAGCATATCAAGGCTGTATTTAGGTTTCCAGCCTAATTTTTCATTTGCCTTCCTTGGATCTCCAATTAAAAGATCAACTTCGGTAGGTCTATAATATCTTGAATCAACTTTGACAACCGTTTGACCAAGTTTAATATTTTCAGGATCCAAACCAAGTTCTGCTAGGCGGTCATCTTCACGATCAATAATCACCCCTTTTTCAGCTTCCCCTTTACCAGAAAACTCAATGACAATTCCTAATTCGGCAAAGGCTAATCGAACAAAGTCACGAACAGTAGTGGTTACACCGGTCGCTATTACAAAATCTTCTGCTTTTTCCTGTTGAAGGATTAACCACATCGCCTCCACATAATCTTTAGCATGTCCCCAATCGCGTTGTGCAGAAAGATTTCCCAAATACAACTTATCTTGTAGTCCCAAAGCGATCTTGGCAGCAGCACGTGTAATCTTACGAGTAACAAAAGTCTCCCCTCTTACCGGGCTTTCATGATTAAATAAAATACCATTACAAGCAAACATCGCATAAGCCTCTCTATAGTTCACTGTAATCCAGTAAGCGTACATTTTGGCTACCGCGTAAGGACTTCTAGGGTAAAACGGGGTAGTTTCACTTTGCGGAACTTGTTGTACCAAGCCATATAATTCTGAAGTAGATGCTTGATAGATTCTTGTTTTTTCGATTAATCCCAACAGGCGAACAGCCTCCAAAATACGCAAGGTCCCTAGGCCATCAGCATTAGCAGTATACTCCGGTGTATCAAAACTAACTTTAACATGCGATTGAGCTGCCAGATTATAAATTTCATCCGGCTGTGTTTCTTGAATAATTCGAATGAGGTTTGTGGAATCGGTTAAATCACCATAGTGAAGCACAAAGTTTCTACCCAGTTCATGCGGGTCTTGATAAAGGTGGTCAATACGATCGGTATTAAAAGAAGAACTTCTCCTTTTCAATCCATGCACGAGATAACCTTTTTTCAATAAAAATTCGGCTAAATAGGCACCGTCTTGACCTGTAATCCCTGTTATAAGAGCAACCTTTTGTACTTCTGAACTCATTGTTTGTGGTAATATCCGGATAATATAGCGCAAATTAACTGCAATCGATTGAGAATACAAAATAATAAAGCCGTAGTTTCTAGCTACGGCTTCATTTTTTTTACATTTTTAATTCAAATTAGTTCGCTACGCGGCTAAATTTGAACAATAAAGTACCTTGACCATTATCCAATGGAATTGGCATACGCATTTCAAGAGCAGACTCATCAGCATACGAAAGGTCTAAGCGGTATCCGCTAGTCACATTGGTTGCTTTGTCTCCAGCATATAACTTTTTGAATTGGAAAGATGGCTGTCCTCCAGTTTTACCTGGGTTAAATATGGACCATACAATGGTACGAACTGCACCGTTGGCACAAAGGTTACCCTCAGCATTGAATGTAATGCTACCACGTTGGTTTCCACCTGGAAGATCCCATACGGAACCAATGAAACAATCCACTGGTGCCTCATCAAAAATATTCTTAATGGTGTAAGAACTTGGGATATTCTCTCTAGTAACAGAATTTAAAACCCATTTTCCTTTTACACCTGTACGCCACTGTGAAGCAGACGGACCTTGAGCAGAAGTTTCAGTTCCTGTACTTCCGCTAGTACCTCCCTTTTTAGGGGCACCACAACTTCCCAATATTAACACACAGGTTAACAGGGTTAAAAACGAAAAAATACGTTTATGCATATTACAAAGTTTAAAATAGTATATTAAATGTATATTAGTAAACAAAAATTGCCGCTAATTTTGATGAACAACACATCCAAAAATCATACCATAAGCAAAATCGTTGCCAAGGCGATCCTCCGATTTATACTTGTCATCCTTATCCTAGGAATCGCATTCACTTTCAGCAAAGATGCTAATTTACTGAACAAAATATCCCTATTTTTCCCACATAAATGGGCTATATTTGCGCCCATAACTTTATTTTTAATTTTTCTAGTGCTGATGGTCCTCATGCTCAGAGAGAAGTATAAAAAAACCGACATCAACTGGCTTTTCAGTCTCAGCGGTGCTTTTTTGCTCTTTTATCTAATCATGTTGTATTCCAGAATCTATCCAGTACTTTAATTTGACAAGCCCAAATCCATGAACAAGAAAAAATTAATGGATATACTCAAAACCTTGCTGAAGGTAGCCATTACCGCAGGGGCAATCTATTGGGTAAGTGCAAAAATTACTCCTGAGCAACTCCAAGAACTTAAAGTAGGTATACTAAACAGTAACCCTTGGTACCTCTTGTTGGCTCTAATATTATATATCTGTTCTATTTTAATGGCCTCCTCTCGCTTAAATTCTTTCTTTAAAGCGATTGGTATCAACCTTCCTGAACGATATAACCTCCGACTGTATCAATTAGGATTACTCTATAACTTCTTCCTTCCAGGTGGCATTGGTGGAGATGGCTATAAGATCTTTTTCCTTAAAAAGAATTTCAATATTTCGCGTCGCAAGGTGCTCGGAGCTGTATTCTTTGACCGATTAAGTGGTCTTTGGGCCTTAGCCATGGTGATTGGCGCTTTGATTATTTTCATGCCCCGATTAGCTATCCCCAATTACTTGACCATCTCTGTACTTTTAATCGGCACGCTGAGTTATCTCTATGTTTTACGCTTGTATTTTAAGGAGTTCTTACACAACTTCCTGACAACACATATTAAAGCCTTATTTGTACAAGGATTTCAGGCAGCTGCGGCTATCGCTATCCTCTACTCCATAGGTTTTGACGGGAAATTCTCTCCCTACATATTCATATTTATGATTTCTTCCCTTACAGCAATTATTCCTTCTGTAGGTGGAGCTATTGGTGTTCGGGATAATGCCATGGTCGAGTTAGCCAAGTACCTTCAGTTAACCAAGGAAATATCCTTGACCATGTCCATTGTTTTCTACATCATTTCCCTAATTGTTGCTTCAAGCGGATTATATTACCTCTTCAGACCGCAACGCTTAGGGACTGATAAATTACCTTCGGCAAAAGAAGTCGAAGAAGAACTTGAAAAAGATTAATATGGCAAATATCATTATAACTGGTGCCAGCTCAGGTATAGGCTTTGAGGCGGTGCTAGATCTAACAGCAAATAAAAACAATACCGTCATTGCATTAGCACGTTCAGCGGATAAACTGCGTAAGCTTCATGAAATCGCAAGTTCCCTAAACCACGATGGCGGAAAATTATACCCGGCACAATTTGATATCGTTTATGATGACTATCCAAATTCATTGGTACCATTTATCCAATCAAAAATGGAGCATGTCGACATTCTGATTAATAACGCTGGGGCTTTAATCAATAAGCCATTTCTAGAATCCAGTACAGAGGATTTCGCACAAATGTTTCAATCGAATTTATTGGGTCATGTGAACATGATAAAACATGTAACACCCTTAATGACAAAAGGTGGTCATATTGTTAACATCAGCAGTATGGGTGGCTTCCAAGGGTCTTCCAAGTTCCCAGGACTAGCAGCTTATTCCAGCAGTAAAGGCGCATTAGCAATTCTTACAGAGTGTTTAGCGGAAGAATTTAAGGATAAAAACATCCAGGTGAATTGCTTAGCATTGGGCTCATCTCAAACCGAAATGTTTGAAGCCGCATTTCCTGACCTACAAGCAGGGACATTAGCTTTTGAAATGGGAAGGTATGTTGCAGAATTTGCACAAAATGCCAATAAATTCTATAATGGTAAAGTGTTGCCCGTAGCTAATACAACACCATAAACCAAAAGGATTTTAAATAAAAAATTTATTCAAAAGGCTCTTCCTATTCAGTTAAGAAGCTTAAAAGAACGCTATTTCTTTTTTAGGTTTCAACTTTCGTGGAAACAAATTTCCTATTGTTAAAAGAGGCTTTTTAAGATACTTTAATTGTCTCCTTATAAGATTAAATCTCCATTTGAAGACAATTAAGATAAAGTTTCAACACAACCAGCATCCTAAAACCTTATGTTATACATTGGCACAGAAATTGAACAAAAGGATATAAAATTAGCCTAGTGTGAAAAACAAAAAGCCAACAAATCAACAATAATAAAATAATAACAAAAGAATTTGTTCTATGATTTAGAAAAATGCGAACAGCAGTTTTCTGATTATTCTTTAGCAAATTCTGTGGC
Source organism: Sphingobacterium lactis (assembly GCF_051951495.1). Classification (GTDB taxonomy): domain Bacteria; phylum Bacteroidota; class Bacteroidia; order Sphingobacteriales; family Sphingobacteriaceae; genus Sphingobacterium; species Sphingobacterium lactis_A. The sequence continues at coordinate 186,235 of NZ_JBNHAS010000005.1, forward strand.
ATGTATTTGCCCTATTATCATGTAATACATTCACCCTATCAAATACCTTTGAAAAACGAAACGGCTTCTCCTTTTGGAGAGCCGTTTCTTATTTTTTATAACTTAATATGCTATAATCCCAATTGGCTTATAGTTTTTTAATCCAATCACTGATATCCGACAATAATGTTGGATCCAGAGTAACCGGAATTTCTGGGTATTCTGCTACAGCACCTGTTTTTGCTGGCTGAAATAAGTGGTTATCATCAGGATAGATCTTTATAACCGATTTATTATTCTTAGGCAGGTAATCCGTTAAGCTTTCGGCATTTTCTGGAGCTGTAACCTGGATGTCTTTTCCACCAAAAGCCGCATATACCGGAATCTTTATTTTACGAATAAAAGGCACTGGATTGATCTTTAAGAAATAACGATACCAAGGTGTAATAAGCACGCCGATTTGATCAGCAAACTCCGGAGTCTGAGAACCCGGAATATCTTTCAGGTTAGCCATAATTGCTGCAAAGGCTTTCTCAGTTGACATATCACTCTTGGCAATCTCATAATTCCGCTTAATCCGTTGGATTTCTTGTAGACTGACCTTTTGATTCACCGACTTGGCAACTGCCTCATTTTGTAGAATCATTAGTGAATCGATTTTCAACGCTGGACCAGCTAAGGAAACAATAAAGTCTAAACCAGCCACACGTTGTCCAGCCAATAACAAGGAAATCAATCCTCCTTCGCTATGCCCTATTATACCTACTTTCTTTGGGTCAACATTTGCCTGTTTGCGAAGATATTTCAGTCCCGCTAAGGCATCCTTGCTCAAATCACCAGTTGTAGCCAATTTATAATCGCCTGTTGACTCTCCTATTCCTCGATCATCATAGCGCAACACCACTATTCCTTGACGAGTCAAGTAATCCGCCAACACCTTAAATGGTTCATGACCATAGAAACTTGAATTCCGATCAGAAGGACCTGAACCTGATATTAAAATAACCGCCGGATAACGTCCTTTTTCTTTTGGACTGGTCAATGTTCCTGCTAAGGTTACCTTATCCACTGTGTTTTCAAAATTAACATTCAACGTATCATAAGGATAAGGAGCATTCACCTTTTGTGTTCTTTTGAGTTCTGTCGACTTCACAGCATTGTTTGCCGTCTGTCTAACCATTTTCATTGGGGCATTTAATCCTCCTTGCTTAATTTGACCATCGATAAAGCTTTTATCGGCACTCAATTTCCCCGCATACGATAGGCCTATTGGGTCTACCGATATATAAATGGAGTCGGCAGTAGCTTTGATTTTGGATATGGGCATCTTAGCATTCGACTGCTTCGGACTTTGCATGTTACCTGTCCATCCCCCATCATATTTCAAATTGAATACCAAGGGCAATTCCATCCCCTGGATGGTTAAACTTCCTTGCCAAGTTCCTTCAAAAGACTGAGCAAAGCCAACACTGCATCCAAACAGTGTAAATAAAAACAGTAAATATTTCTTCATTTCTATCCTAAATAAGGTCTTACGATCCATAATATTATATCCAGTAAAAGCGTAAATACGATAATAAATACCGCATGATAGCCTTTCTTTGAATTCATGGCAATTTTCATACCTTGAATTAAGAGCACAAAAAAGTAAAAGATAAAAACCAGGGCTAAAATCCCCAATATGGTCATCCAAACAAACTGATTGACTTGAATTTCGTTCAGCGTGAAATCGCCTTTAAGAATGATCGGAATCAAATCTTTTTGTGCTGCTTGTTGAGCCGGGTTAAACAACAACAGCCCATTGATAAGCAAGCAAAGTTGACTGATTAACACCACCGTCAAGACATCTATATATCGTGTTTTGCTGTAAACCAATCGCGCTAGCAAAAATAACAGCACACTTAAGCTAAAACTATTGATTGCATTATTGATAAGGACTTGCCATAGTGCTCTTGGTTTACTACTGTGCATCTGTATAATGCCATCAGAAATAAAATCCCATTGACTCCCCAATAGACTTAAGCCTAAATACCCCAGAATGCCCACAACCAATAACGCATTACTGGTATTGTGTTCAAAGGGATAAAAAATTCGCTTCCAGAGCTTAGCTTTCATTTTCAATTGGTAAATAATGGTTTATAATTCGTTGTATTTCTTCTGGATGTTGTGTCCCTATCAACAGGGATTTCCCGGACATCAAGGCTATCTTCATACCATATTTCCCCTTTGCTGTAATGGCAGTTCCCGATTTTCCCATACGGTATCCCCAACCACCGTAATCAAATAGTCCATAGGTCTCCAATCGTGCATACTGAATCTCTTTCCAACTAATCCGCTTATTCCAAACCAATGGAATAAAATTGATGTAAATACCTTCTTCATCATATCGTGTAGTTAGATTCATCAAAAATAAAAGACCAAACACCACAAATAAGATATAAAAACCTGGATCTTTCCAAATGCTTTCTAGATCATTTATATGCGGATAAATAATGCTCCCAAATACCACAGCCATGATGATTAATATCCAGGGGCTGATCATATTTTGTTTTTCTTCGAAACGCATAACTTATACTTGTAAACTTTTAACTTTTTCGATTAATTCATCCAACTTATTCCGTACTGTAGGATAGCTTTTCCCCATTTTATTTGCCATCTCCTTTAGACTACCGGAATCCAATAAAAATTGAAGAATGAAATCTTGTTCATCGGCATCCAACTGCATAAACAAGGGTAAAGCAAAACGTCCTGTAACTTCTGTTTGACAGCTCTCACAATGTAGCTTAACAACGGTCATTTCCTGATTACAGGCTGGACAATGCAATGGAAATTTCATTTTATAAATATAATTTTTAATAAATTTAAACATCATTTTAATAATATTAAAATTTTAATCAATAATATTTCATTAACTAAGATAATTTGCATTAAGCAAACCTCTTCATGCTAAGAAAACCTTGTTTTCCAAAAAGTCTCTTCATCTTACCTTTGGGATTCTTTTACTGTGTTATAATTAGAAAAGCAATACAGAACAAATTTCAATTAATATATGCTCGTTTTTGAGTAGGTATTGCTTCGTAAATAGGATGATATTGCTTCGAGACGCCTAGGGAATTTCTAGGGATCTGACAAGGATCTCCTTCGGATCTCGTTCGGTCGGAACCGAACGAGATCCGAAGGAGATCCGAACAAGTTCCGAAGGAGATCCGAAGGGTTCTCGAATCTAACCCCTGTGAGAGACGAAGAGACTACAGACAAAAGACAACAGAAAGTGGAAAGGAAAAAGGAGAAAGTGGAAAGGAGAAAGGGGAAAGTGTAAAGGAAAAGGTGCAAGAAAGCTTGTCTTGAAAAACCTAAAAATTTACTATCTTCAAGATGCGAATTTTACCTATGCGAAGGCGAATAAAAGAGGCATTGTTTCAGTATCTAGTTGATTGCTTTGTATATGGAAACAAAAAATTCCCAACCATTTTCAAATATGTATATTTGCACAATTTTAATCGAACATGAGAAAAGTACTTGGATATTTCCTAACCCCTATATTTTACCTTTGTTTTGGCTTATCGCTTATCATTTTTCATCCCATCCAATGGTTATGTTTGAAATTCGGCGGTTATTCAGCGCATAAAAAAAGTGTGGATATTCTTAATGGTTTATTGGTGGCTTGTAACTATACCTTATTCAACCGTACACAATTCATCGACAATAAAAATTTACCCTTGGGAAGACCTATCGTTTTCGTTGCGAATCACCAAAGTACGTATGATATCCCACCGATGATTTACTTTTTGAGAAGATTTCATGCTAAGTTCATCAGTAAAGTTGAATTGTTGACTGCTGGTATTCCAAGCATCTCTTTCAACCTGAAACATGGTGGAGCGGCAAATATTGACCGTAAGGATCCGAAACAATCTATAGCAGAGATTTTGAAATTGGCCAATAACATGAAACAACATAATTGGTCAGCTTTCATTTTTCCTGAAGGTACAAGAACCAAGACTGGTAAAATGAAATCTTTTTCGGTAGGTGGAATTGCTACATTGTTAAAGAAAAACCCCAATGCTTTAGTGGTTCCCGTAGCTATTAATGGCTCATATAAAATGGTAGAATATGGTTCCTTTCCTCTAAGACCATTTACGCATATGACCTGGGAAGTATTGGATCCAATCGATATAGAAGGGTTAAATCCAGAGGAAATCGTGAAAAAGGCTGAAGACGCTATTCGATTACGTGTGAAAGAAGAAAATTAGAACGGCTATTTCACCGTTCTACCTTTCCAATCGTATTTTCCTATATTTCCAATAATTCCGATGTAAACCAAATATATTGGGTGGATTATAGTCAATAATGGTAGGTTGAACAGTAATTCTCTACGGTTTGCAAATTTCATCACTGGGTATAAAAACACCAGTTCGATTAGGAATTTAAAGAGAAGAGATAAAAGGACAAGGGTTCTTCCGTCCTCGCCTTGCCTTCCAAACAACAGGAGACTTAACAAAAAAGCCAGGTTAAAAAGCCAGATCGCAATACCTAAAACCACCACTTTCTTATCCTTATACTTGGTGCTTTTAGAGGCCCAACGTTTTCGCTGACTAAGGAAGGACTTTAAATTTTCCTTTGCTTCCGTATAAACGATAGCTGCTCTGGATTTACAAAAACCGATAACATGTGGCCTGGATTCCGCCACTTTATGGAGCAAGAGCTCATCATCTCCTGAAGCTAAATCATCTATTCCTTTAAAACCGCCCATTTCCAGAAACAAGTCCTTTCTATAGGCAAGGTTAGCTCCATTACATGTTGTTGGGTTGCCATTACCTATACCTGCGGCTCCTAAGCCAATCAGGTAAAGAAATTCTAAGGTTTGCAAACGTTCGAAATAGGACTTCTCTTCATGGTAGCAAACAGGTGAAGAAAGCATATCCTTTCCCTCTGTTTCCATACATTGTATGATGGTACTGATCCATTGTGGCCCCATTCTACAGTCTGCATCCGTAGTAATAATGATGTCTCCCTTAGAGGCAACAATAGCTTTATTAATAGCAAATTTCTTATAGGAATTCAGCTTATTCCCTTCATTCAGGGTAATCAGGTCTACACCACGATTAGCATAGCCTCGAACGATATTACCGGTTTGATCATTGGAATGATCATCCACCACGATTATTTCCAGCAGATCCTTAGGGTAATCTTGTGCCATCAGGCAATCTAAGGTTCTACCTATATTTTCTTCTTCATTCCGTGCAGCAATAATCACCGTAACCTTGCTGTTGAAGGTTATCGGTTTAAGATGAAAATAAGGAATTTTCATCCATCCATTACGCATATAAAGTACCAGGACCACGTAGACCATGGTCATGATAAATAAAAAATAACTAAGATTTATTATCACCAATGTAATTCACATTTAAGACAAAAAAAGCACCGATAATGGCGGGAAAGATCAAGTTCACAAACCAAACAAAGGACACAATTGCCATGACCGCGATTTCTTGGGTTGTAATATACGCATACAAATTACTAGCTACAAAACTACGTACACTAAAATCAAAAATATCCAAGGTTGGAAGAGCAGATTGGACAAAAAACATGATAAAGATCATAAGAACCATGGAAACCAAAGGCAAGTCTGGCAAAATGATCAACATGAGAATGATATATTGGGAAGTAAATATGGCAAATCGGAAAGCGGATAACCATAAAACATAGGCTAACTCTTTCGTTGTGTAATCTTCCAAGACAGCGAAAAAGGGTTTGATTTTCTTGAGGAATTTAACCTTACCTACAAGGTAATCAATCCAAGAAACATTGAAATACAAGATGACAAATGCTAGCGCATAAATAATGGCTAGAATCCAGATTCCAAAATCAACCGAAGCAGGTACATCGATAAAAGTAGTGACAAACCAGGCTATACTTAATGCTCCAAAAACGGAGGTAAGAACCAATTGACCGAACAAGCCCACACCCATGGATACGGCACCTACTGCTCTATTTTCTGGTTTAAGCAACATAATCCGTCCACCATACTCCCCTATTCGGTTTGGGGTAAAGATGGCCCAGGTTAATCCACAAAACACCGATTTGGTGGCTTTCCAGATACTAAGCTTTTCAATTTTACGAATCAGGAATTGCCATTTGACAACTTCTAAAAACCAGTTAACAAACATCAATAGGACTACCACTACGATAATAATACGCATGGTTGTTGGATCGATTTTATTAATCAGCTGCTGAAATTCCTGTAAGTTTTTTTGATTGCTAACCTTAGATATGACAAACCACATGGCAAGTGCCACGATGGCCAATTTTATCAGAATATTGAGATATTTACGCTGAGTCTTTGTCAATTTGGAATTAGAAAGCACAATTTTAGTGAATTTTTAATTAATAACTGTTTTTAATCTGCAATGTTTAGAAAATCGTAATATTGTAGCATGCAAAAAGAGAAGGCGAAGGAACGGATCATATTGGGTATAGACCCGGGCACAGTGGTGTTAGGATATGGTATTGTTAAGGAAGTAGGCAAAAAGATCAGTTTGGTGACTTTAGGAGTGATTAAAATGGGGCATTTGGATGACCATGGTTTAAAATTACAGCGCATCTTCAAGAAGACCTCTGCCTTAATTGAACAATACAATCCGGACTGTGTAGCTTTAGAAGCGCCCTTCTACGGGAAGAATATTCAAGTGATGCTCAAATTAGGACGAGCACAAGGTGTAGCGATGGCTGCAGCATTAAATTCGGATATCCCCATCTTTGAATATTCACCAAGAAAGATCAAACAATCCGTAACTGGAAATGGTAACGCCAGCAAGGAGCAAGTAGCAGCGATGTTGCAAACCTTATTAGGTTTTAAAGAAACTCCTGAGTTCTTAGATGCTACCGACGGCTTGGCGGTTGCTGTATGTCATTCTTTTCAACAAAACAGCAGTGCTGCTGGTAAATCCTATTCAGGTTGGGAAGCATTTGTCAAGGATAATCAAAAGCGCGTAAAATAAAATACACCTTATAACTGAACTTGGCGAATCACGTTCTTGACATTTAACTCAATAATATCCGTCATGGATTTACATTGTTGGTATTTCTCATTGTTGTAATATTTCGCATAACTTTCTTTTAAACGTTGAATGTTTTCTGGGGTAGACAATTGTTGCGTCTTCGAAGCATCACGAAGGTCTTTAATCCGATGCCTTTCACTTCGAACCCGATGCACGATGGATGATCGCTCTTCTTGTTGATATTGCAAAACTGTTTTTTCATTGAGGTGCTCCATGGACATTTTTACGTAGGGCAAATTCTCTTTGAAAAACTGCGGCATATAGACTTTAATATTTCCTTCGTAAAACTGCTGATCAAAGTCGATAGCGCGAATTCTAAACTGAAAATCATCAAAGTCTGGGGTTATCTGCATGACGAAATTATAAGCGCGCATATCGCCCAACATGGAGATGATGCACCGTTCATTAAACTTGACAAACTCCTTTGCTATCCTGGTTTGGTTGTAGTCAGGTGAAAAGATGCGATCCTTACTAAACACATCCCCTGGAATGCCGACAATATGTTCTTCAACAAGGGTATCTAAATCGTAGATATAGTTCACCTGGTTAGGAGACAGGATTTCCTCCAGTTCCAGACCATAAATACGGGATGCATCTGCCTGTTTGATATAGAAATAATCGTAGACATCATTGAGGCGATTAACGATTTTGATTCGAAAAGGGTGGGTATTGCCAAAGGCACAAAATTCAATTTTTTCGATCACCTTATGTTGAACAATTCGGGTATTTCCAGAAGCCTTCAGTTGCGCATAGACAATTTTCAATTGATCGTAGAGTTGATCCTGCACATGAGGTGGATATAATGGAATTTCCCATAAGGTATCGACTCCATTTTTATCAACAGAAGGGATGGTCTCATGAAAATTGAGGAGATCCCGATAGGCCAACGGTAACTTGGCATCTCGTTGATATGCCTTCAAATATTTATGAAGACCAGGGCCAACTGGAAAAATGGGTTTTTTACGGGAAATCTTTACATCATCTTCTCTCATAGCGCATTGAATAGGGTAATTCGAAAGTACAAAATTAATGAGGAAAAGTTTGTGGGAAAAAGATAATGTAAAAATGTTAAAAAAAATGACAATATTTTATCAATTGATTATTAATATACCAAAGAATGTTATTATTTTTGAAAAATTACGAATAACCTATGGATACCGGTTGCGAATAATTAGGAGAAAGTCCTTCTGGCGAGGAGCTTCAATTCATTTCTAATTATAATTCCATGTTATTTTGAAGGGATAAAGATGAAGAATCGACAATAAATTCATCATTTTATTAAAACATATTTATAATTTTAGACAAAATATTTAAAATACTTCTTTATTTTTTAGATATTTTTAAAAATAGACTATTTTAATTACAAGTAAACACCATTTTTATGGAGAAAAACTATTCAAATTACGATTTAGATAACCTAGATGTCCAAATTTTATCCATCCTGATGGAAGATGCAAGCATCCCATATACCGAGATTGCGAAAAAACTGATTGTTTCCGGTGGAACTATTCATGTTCGCATGAAAAAGATGGAAGAATTAGGCATTATCAAAGGATCTAATCTAATTATCAACCCGCAGAAGGTTGGTTTTGATATTACTGCCTTTTTAGGTATTTATTTGGAGAAAGGATCACAATATGCAGATGCTGTAGAACAGTTGAAACAGGTTAAAGAAGTAGTAGAGCTTCATTATTGTACTGGTCAGTACAGTGCATTTGCAAAAATCGTATGCCGTGACACTTCTCACTTAAGAAAAGTTCTGAACGAAGATATACAAGGATTAAAAGGTATTCAACGTACAGAAACCATTATCTCCTTAGAGGAAAGTATAAAAAGACAAATCACCTTATAAAAAAAAGCGCCTAGGCGCTTTTTTTTATGTTATTCTATTTCTTTTATTCCGATTAGCAGGGCAATATAAAAACGAATACCTGCATCTATCTCCTCCAAGTAAATAAACTCATCAGCTGTATGTGATCTTGCTGAATCTCCAGGTCCTACTTTAATGGAAGGAATGGGTAATAAAGCCTGGTCACTCATCGTAGGACTACCATAGGTTTTCTTACCTAAAGTAATTCCAGATTGAACAACTGGATGGTTCAGCGGAATGGACGATGGATTCAAACGTGTAGAGCGTGCCTGTATAGTTGATTTCACTTGTGATTGAATGATTTCCAATACTTCTAGATTGCTGTAGACATCCGTTGTCCGAACATCGACCACATATTTGCAGGACGCTGGTACTACATTATGTTGTGATCCTGACTCTATCATGGTCACACTCATTTTAACAGGCCCTAGGTATTCAGACTGCTTAGGAAACTGATACGTACGAAACCATTGTATATCATCCATAGCTTGATAAATCGCATTCACGCCTTCATTTCTTGCGGCATGACCAGATTCACCTATGGCCTCGCAATCCAAGACCATTAGACCTTTCTCTGCTATCGCCAGTTCCAACAAAGTTGGTTCTCCAACGATGGCAAATGAACAAGCTGGAACATGTTTATAAGCCTCCTCTATTCCTTGTTTGCCGGACACCTCTTCTTCTGCTGATGCAATAAGACAAAGGTTAAAGGGTAATTCCTCTTCATTATAAAAATAACAGAAGCAGGCAATTAAGGACACCAAGCATCCACCGGCATCGTTACTGCCTAATCCATATAGCTTACCATCACTAATACTTGCTGTAAAAGGATCTTTGGTATAACCTGGATTTGGTTTTACCGTGTCGTGATGAGAGTTTAGTAGAATGCTAGGCTTATTGGCGGTATAATGTTTATTGTAAGCAATAACATTATTGCCAATGCGCTCACTGGGAATATGCTTGTCGTTTAAGAATTGTTGAATTAAATCAGCCGTCTTATCCTCCTCCCTACTATAAGATGGGATTTGGATGAGTTCTTCCAATAATTTGGTGCTTTCTGCAACGAGCTGGTTGATATTAGTCATTGTATAATCCTCCAGCTTTTTTTGCTGATAATTTAATTCCTTTAATGAATGCGGAGCTGAAACCATTGTGCTCCATCTCATTTAAGCCGGCAATGGTACAGCCTTTCGGGGAAGTAACTTTATCGATTTCACTTTCCGGATGTGTCTGCATCTGTAAGAGCAGGTCTGCTGCACCTTTAGCGGTCTGTATAGCCATCTTTAAGGCATCATGTGCATGGAAACCTATTTCTACCCCACCTTGGGATGCGGCGCGAATACTGCGCAGGAAAAAGGCAATTCCGCAAGCACATAGCGCCGTAGCAGAAGTCATAAGATCCTCATTGATGACAACCACAGAACCTACCGATTCAAAAATACGACTCACTTCATCCAATTTTTCTTGTGGAGCTTCATCTGTCGCAATACAGGTCATGGATTGTCCAATGGCAATTGCCGTATTGGGCATCGCGCGAATAACCACCTTATCCGTTCCTAACACTTCTTTGATATCCATACAGGTAACACCTGATGCTACTGAAATAATGGTTTGGTTGGGCTTAAGTACGGGGTAGATCTCTTCCATCACCTTTTTGATCTGTTGGGGCAAAATAGCCAACACAACAAAATCTGCTTTGGCAATGGCGAGTTTGTTCTGATCACTCACTTGAAATCCCATAGCTTTTTCCTCTTCCAAGGAAGCTAGATTTCGACGCGTAATGCAGATGGATTGGGCATCGCAATACCCAGATTTCACTAGACCTTTGGCTAATGATAATCCAATGTTTCCACCTCCGATAATGGTTATTCTATTCATGGTTTGTAGGATTTAGGCAATCAAACAAGTTCCGAATTTCCGTTGCTGGAAGAGATGAAGGTTATTAGCATGTCCAATGTATACATTGCTTACCCCTCTTGATATGGCTTCAAAAGCATTGTATAATTTAGGAATCATACCATCGTGAATCACTTTGTTCTCTTTCAATCGTTCGAATTCGGATGATCGTATGGTTTCAATAACCGATTGATCATCTGAAACATCCCTTAACACCCCGTTTTTATCAAAACAGTAGATCAAGGATACTTCATAGAAATTGGAAAGGGTTACGGCTAAAGAAGATGCAATGGTATCGGCATTGGTATTCAACAATTGGCCATGTCCATTATGCGTAATAGCGGAGAATACAGGAATAAATTCTGCTTCCAAAAGTTTCTTGATAGCAAGACCATCGATGGAGTCTGCTAGGATATCCCCAACAAATCCATAGTCGATTTCGCGTACAGGTCTTTTAACAGCTTTGATCACATTAGCATCTGCTCCACAAAGACCAATAGCATTGCAATCGTTTTTCTGCAATTCAGCTACGATATTCTTGCTGGTAAGTCCGGCATAGACCATTGTCACCACATCGAGCATGGCAGCATCGGTAATTCTTCTGCCTTCAACCATCTTAGCTTCAATGCCCATATCTTGGGCAATACGCGTAGCAATCTTTCCACCGCCGTGTACTAAGATCTTTCTTCCGGGTAATGCTGAGAATTTCTCCAAAAACAGGGATAACTGCTGTGGATCATCAATAACATTCCCTCCAATTTTTATAATATTTAATACAGACATGAATTACTTACTTTTCAAGGATTCCAACATTCTTTTCAACACCACCTGTGCAGCCCATACCCGATTGCTGGCTTCTTTGATTACCAAGGAATTTGGTCCATCTAAAATCTCAGATGACAATTCCAGATCACGACGTACCGGAAGGCAATGCATGATCTTAGCATCATTGGTGATTTTTAATTTCTCATTATCCATCATCCAATTTTCATTTACGGGGTAAACTTCCCCATATTCTTTAAAGGAAGACCAGTTTTTTACATAGACAAAATCAGCATTTTGCAATGCTTCTTCCAAATTGGTTGTAATTGTGGCTCCATTCGTGAACTCCTCACTTAACTCATAGCCCGCTGGCTGTGCGATTGTAAAATCGACCATGTCCTCCACTTGCGCTTTACACATCCATTCTGCGAATGAATTAGGCACCGCCTGAGGCAAGGCCTTAACATGAGGTGCCCATGCCAAAACAACCTTGGGTTTATCTTTCTTTTTATACTCCGTAATGGTGATTAAATCCGTCAAGCTTTGAAGTGGGTGACGCGTTGCACTTTCTAAAGAAACAACGGGAACTGCACAATACTTGATGAATTTGTTGAATAAATCTTCAGAATAATCTGCTTCTTTATCTTTCAGAGATGGGAAAGATCTTAATCCTAAGATATCACAGTATTCGCCCATCACAGCAGCTGCCTCACGGATGTGCTCTACAGTCGTACCGTTCATTACTACGCCATCGCGTGTTTCAAGCGCCCAGCCGTCTTTATCCATGTTCATGACCATAACGTTCATGCCAAGGTTCATGGCGGCCTTCTGCGTGCTTAAACGCGTACGTAGGGATGGATTTAAGAACACAAGACCTAAGGTCTTATGTTTTCCTAATTCTTCTAAAGCATTTGGATTTGCTTTTTGCGCTAATGCTTCAGTTACGATCTCCTTTAAATTAGTGACATCAGCTACGGAAAAAAACTTCTTCATAGATATAAATAATAGGATAAGTCTTAAGCTTTTAATCTTTCATCAAAAGCAGTTAAAAAACGATCTGCTATTTCTTTGGTTATATTTAGTGCAGGCAATAAGCGAATAACATTAGGTTTTGCCTCACCTGTGAAAATCTTGTTTATCATCAATAAGTCTTTCTTCACATGACTTAATTCTGTCGGAAGTTCAATACCGATCATAAGTCCTCTACCACGCACCTCTAAGACTTTATCAAATTTCTTCAACTCCTCAATCAGATAGGATCCTACTTGCGCAGCATTGTCCATTAAATTGTCTTGTTTCATGACATCCAAAACAGCAACTGCAGCAGCACATGCAAGGTGGTTACCACCGAATGTTGTACCCAACATACCGAAAGATGCTTGAAATTTAGGTGAGATGGCTATACCGCCAATTGGAAAACCATTACCCATACCCTTTGCCATGGAATAGATATCCGCATCAACACCTGAATAATCATGAGAGAAGAATGTACCTGTTCTACCATAACCACATTGAACAGAATCTGCGATAAATACCGATCCGTATTGATCACATAATTGACGGATCAATTTAAGGAATGAAATGGAAGCTTCACGAATACCACCAACTCCTTGAATACCTTCAATGATAACAACAGCAATTTCTTCGCCATAGGCTGCGAAAGCTTGTGTCAAAGCATCCTCATCATTGAATGGTAAGAATACCACATTGTCAGTTTGATTTATCGGAGCTACAATGGCTGGGTTGTCAGTAGCTGCTACGGCTAAAGATGTACGTCCATGGAAGGATTTGCTAAAAGCAATCACTTTCTTTCTATTGGTATGGAAGGAGGCAAGCTTTAGGGCATTTTCATTGGCCTCAGCACCTGAATTACAAAGAAACAAGCTGTAATCAGATTTGCCAGAGACATCACCCAATTGACCTGCCAACTGTCGCTGAATAGGAATCAATACGGAGTTTGAATAAAAAGCAATCTTATTTAATTGATTGCTGATAGTCTCCACATAATGTGGATGCGTATGACCAATAGAAATTACGGCATGTCCGCCATAAAGATCTAAGTATTCATTTCCCTGTTCGTCCCAAACAGCGGATCCTTTAGCTCTAACGATGTTTATTGGAGTTAAGGGATAAACATTAAAAAGTTCCATGGATTTGAGCAATTTATTGAAATAGTTTAGAAGTCCAAATGTACAAATAAAATAAAAATGAGAAGATTAAAAGGCTGTAAAATAAAAAAGTCCTCTTAAATAAGAGGACTTTTTCTATAAATCGAGAATATTATTCGTCAACTTTTTTACCACCGTCTAATTCGGCTTTAAGTTTTTCTAATTCTTCGAATTTACCATCTGCAGCTAATTGTGCTTGTTCAGCCCAAGTAGTAGGATCTGCAGTGTTGAAGTTAGATCCAGCTTCAGTTAAGATTTCTTTAACTTTCTCAGCATCTGTTTTTGCTAATTCAGCGTAAGTACTGATACCTGCAGTTGCTAATACTTCAGCAATTTTAGGACCGATACCTTCAACGATTGTTAAATCGTCAGTAGCTGTTTTTGCAGCAGCAGCTTCAGCTTTAGGCTGATCAGCTTTTTTCTTAGTAGCTCCACGACGGCGAGTAGTTTTCTTCTCAGTTTTAGCAGTTTTGCCATAAACTTCGTTGTAGTCTACTAATTCGATGAATGCCATCTCCGCGTTATCACCTAAACGGTTTTCCAATTTGATGATACGAGTGTAACCACCTGGACGAGATGCCACTTTCTCAGAAACCTCGCGGAACAAGATAGTAACAGCATCTTTGTCTTTTAAGTAAGCGAATACCGTACGACGTGAGTGAGTAGTGTCGTTTTTAGATTTAGTAATCAAAGGCTCTACATATTTACGTAATGCTTTAGCTTTAGCCAAAGTAGTAGTAATACGTTTGTGTTTGATCAATGACGTCGCCATGTTAGCTAACATCGCCTTACGGTGACTGTCAGTGCGGCCTAAGTGATTAACTTTTTTTCCGTGTCTCATTTTTTTAATTGTTTTTGTGCGTACCGTTCATTTCCAAGTGCTCTTAAGCTACTAATGAGGAATTACGCAACAGGTCGCTTATTATTGTAATTTAAATTATTCTTCGTCTAACTTGTATTTCGCCAAGTTCATACCGAATGATAAACCTTTCGATTTAACCAATTCTTGAATTTCACTCAAAGATTTCTTACCGAAGTTGCGGAATTTCAACATATCAGCTACATCGTAAGTAACCAATTCTGCTAATGTGCGAATATCTGCAGCTTTCAAACAGTTCAATGCACGAACAGAAAGATCTAAATCAACAAGTTCAGTTTTCAAGATCTTACGCATATGTAAAATCTCTTCGTCTACAACTTTAGTTTCTTCTTTAGTTTGAGACTCTAACAACATGTTTTCATCAGAGAATAACATGAAGTGTTGGATAAGGATCTTAGCAGCTTCTTTCAAAGCTTCTTCTGGGTGAATAGAACCATCAGTAGAAATATCTAACAACAATTTCTCGTAGTCAGTTTTTTGTTCTACACGGTAGTTTTCAATGGTGTATTTAACATTCTTGATCGGTGTATAAATCGAATCAATTGCGATCATACCTACTGGACCATCAGTTACCTTGTTCTCTTCCGCATTTACATATCCACGACCCTTAGCTACAGCTAGCTCAACTTCAACAGTTACCGAGCTATCCATGTTACAAATTACCAATTCAGGGTTTAGAACTGAGAAGTTGTTGGAGAATTTCGTGATATCACCGGCAGTGAATTGATCTTGGCCATTGATAACTACAAAGATCTTCTCGCTATCGCCTTGCTCACCAGTTTTCTTAAAACGAACTTGTTTCAAGTTTAAGATGATCTCCGTAACGTCTTCTACTACACCTTTAATGGTAGAGAATTCGTGCGATACGCCTGAAAATCTTACCGACGTAATTGCATATCCTTCTAGTGAGGACAATAAAATACGGCGTAAAGCATTACCAATAGTTACTCCAAAACCTGGCTCTAATGGACGAAATTCGAAGGTACCATCAAAATCTGTAGATTTCTGCATGATAACTTTATCCGGTCTTTGAAATGCTAAAATTGCCATTTATGTTCTTTTAAGTTTGTTACTATATGAGAAAAATAACAACATGCATAGCTTAGCCAATGCATGTTGTTATTGATTATTATTTAGAGTATAACTCTACAATTAAGTTTTCTTTAATGTTCTCAGGAATATCAACGCGCTCAGGGTAGCTTAAGAAAGTACCTTTTAGCTCATTTGCATTCCACTCTAACCAACCGTATTTGTTGATTTTTCTTCCAGCTACCGAATTAGTGATAGCCTCAAGAGTTTGAGAGCGCTCGCGTACAGCGATTACATCGCCTGGACGTACACTATATGATGGAATGTTAACAACATTGCCGTTAACAGTAATGTGCTTGTGGGAAACTAATTGACGAGCAGCAGAACGCGTAGGAGCAATTCCTAAACGGTAAACGATGTTATCTAAACGTGCTTCTAATAATTTCAAGAAGTTTTCACCTGTAACACCTTGTTTAGCTGCCGCTTTAACAAATAGGTTAGCGAACTGACGCTCTAAAACGCCATAAGTGTATTTCGCTTTTTGTTTTTCTAACAACTGAATTGCGTATTCAGATTGTTTACCTCTTCTTTTAGATGGTCCGTGTTGACCAGGAGGGTAGTTTTTCTTTTCTAAAGCCTTATCTGGGCCGAAAATTGGCTCTCTAAATTTACGAGCTATTTTGGACTTAGGTCCTGTATATCTTGCCATTTCTTGTGCTGTTTGAAGTATCTATCAGCCTATAGCTGATGAATCTTATCTTAAACAATAATGTTATTAAACTCTTCTGCGTTTTGGAGGACGACAACCGTTGTGAGGAAGTGGAGTAATATCCTTAATGGTTGTTACATCGATACCAATAGTTTGCAATGAACGGATTGCCGACTCACGTCCAGCACCCGGACCTTTTACGAAAACTTCAACTTTACGTAATCCTAAGTCATATGCAACTTTACCACAGTCGTTAGCAGCTTGTGAAGCAGCGTAAGGTGTGTTCTTTTTAGAACCCTTGAAGCCCATTTTACCAGCTGATGACCATGAAATTGTTTGACCTTGATTATTCGTCAAAGTTACGATGATGTTGTTAAAAGTAGCGTTGATATGAGCTTGTCCAACAGGCTCGATAACTACGATACGTTTTTTAGTAACTTTTTTACTTTTAGCCATTTCTTACTTATTATTTAGTAGCTTTTTTCTTATTTGCAACTGTCTTACGTTTACCTTTTCTGGTACGTGAGTTGTTCTTAGTACGTTGTCCACGAACTGGAAGGTGCTTACGATGACGTAATCCACGGTAACATCCAATATCCATCAAACGTTTAATGTTCAATTGTACTTCAGAACGTAATGCTCCTTCTACTTTGATTTCATCATTGATGATAGTACGAATAGCTGATAACTGATCGTCATCCCATTCTTGAACCTTAACGTCTTCACTGATGCCTGCTTTCTCTAGGATATAAGCAGCAGTGGAACGACCAATACCAAAAATATAGGTAAGGCCAATAACACCTCTTTTGTTTTTAGGTAAATCTATACCTGCGATCCTTGCCATATAATATCTTAAGCGATTATGTTAAAATTAACCCTGACGTTGTTTAAACTTTGGGTTCTTTTTATTGATTACGAAAACTTTTCCTTTGCGACGGATGATCTTACAATCCGCACTGCGTTTTTTAATTGATGCTCTAACTTTCATCTTGAGTTATTTTTTAAAAAGCTATTTCGAAGAAACTACGTCTTATTTATAGCGGTATGTAATTCTTCCTTTTGTTAAATCATAAGGAGACATTTCCAATTTTACTTTGTCTCCAGGTAAAATCTTGATATAATGCATACGCATTTTACCAGAAATATGCGCAATGATCTCATGCCCATTCTCTAATTCTACGCGAAACATGGCATTCGAAAGCGCTTCTTTGATGATGCCGTCTTGTTCTATTGAGGCTTGTTTAGCCATATATACCTTATTATTTTATGTATTAACCCGCAAACAGGAGTGCAAAGATAAATAAAAATAATTGAAAACCAACTACTTTTTATCCAAAACTTTCTCTATTGCTTCAAAATTCAATAACACGTCTGGGACACCTTTTCGGATGGCAACCATCTGCTCAAAATGTGCCGACAGCTTCCCATCAACTGTACTTACCGTCCATCCATCATCCCAAAACTTAACGCCACTCTTTCCCGCGTTGATCATCGGCTCGATACAAATCACCAAGCCTTCTTCCAACTTAGGACCAGAACCGCGTTTTCCATAATTTGGAACTTCTGGTTTTTCATGTAAGTGAAAACCTACCCCGTGTCCAACCAATTCACGAACGATGCCGTATTTGTATGGAGCAACGTATTCCTGAACAGCAGAAGAAATATCTCCTACACGTTTTCCTGCAACTGCTTGTTCAATACCGGCATACAAGGACGCCTTAGTAACATCAAGCAATTGTTGTGCTTCCGCACTAATTTCGCCAACAGCAAAAGTATAAGCAGAATCACTGATGAATCCATTCAGATCCACCCCCCCATCTACTGAAACAATATCCCCATCTTTTAACACATAATCACTTGGGAAACCATGAACGATTTGATCGTTTACAGAAATACACAAGGAGTATGGGAAACCATGATAGTTCAAAAATGCTGGAGTTCCTTTATGATCTTTAATGAAATCATAAGCAAACTTGTCAAGTGAAAGCGTGGTAATACCGGGTTTCACCAAACCAGCAATTTCAGCAAGCAATTGCGAGAGTACATCTGCTGACTCTCGCACTTGCTCAATTTCTTCTACTGTTTTATAATATACTTTCGACATCCGAATTATAATGCTGATTGATCGTAGCCCTCAACTGTTGTTGCTGTACTTCTTCCTTTCACACGACCTGTTTTCATCAATCCATCATAGTGACGCATTAATAAATGTGATTCAATCTGCTGGATGGTATCCAATACAACACCTACTAAGATTAATAGGGATGTACCACCGTAGAAGTGTGCAAATTGGTTGTTCACACCAAACAAGGTTGCAATAGCTGGAAGGATAGCGATGATCGCTACGAAAATTGCACCAGGGAATGTAATATGAGATATTACGTTATCAATAAATAAGTTTGTTTCATAGCCCGGTTTAACACCTGGAATGAAACCTCCGTTTTTCTTCATGTCTTCAGACATCTGCTGAGGATTCACCATAATCGCGGTATAGAAGAATGTAAATGCGATGATCAACAAAGCAAATACAACGTTATACGTAACGGATGTATAGTTACTCAAAGACGTTAAGAAGTCTGACTGCACATTCGGAAAGAACTGCGTTAAAGACATAGGCAAAAACATAATTGCCTGAGCAAAGATAATTGGCATTACACCGGCAGCATTTACCTTTAACGGAATATACTGACGAACTCCACCGATCTGTTTGTTACCAACGATTTTCTTAGCGTATTGTACAGGAATCTTACGAACACCTTGAACGATTAAGATCGTAAAGATCACGACAAAGAATAAAGCAACAAATTCTAATAACAATGGAATTGGACCACCACCTGAAGGGCTCATACGAGATGCCCACTCAGAGGTAATACCTGCTGGTAATTGCGCGATGATACCCGCCATAATGATTAGGGAGATACCATTTCCAATACCTTTATCGGTAATTTTTTCACCAAGCCACATCACAAACAAAGTACCTGCTGTCAAAACGATAGCGGAAAGGATAGAGAACATCGGGTCAGCGATTGTTTTAGCTTCAGGACCGATTTGGGTCTTCACATAAGCAATTGCTTGAACTAATGTAATCGCTACTGTTAGGTAACGTGTAATCTGCGTCATTTTCTTACGACCAGATTCTCCTTCTTTCTGCATCTTTTGGAAGGCAGGGACAGCAATCCCCAATAGCTGCACAACGATAGATGCGGAGATGTAAGGCATTACCCCTAACGCAAAAATTGCCGCACGAGAGAATGAACCCCCAGCGAACATATTGATTAGGTTTAGAATGTCATTACCACCCTCCTTATGTTGTACCAGTGCGTCTGGATTTACACCTGGTAGTACCACGTGACATCCGACACGATATATTAAAAGAAAAAGTAACGTATTAAGAATACGATTACGTAGTTCTTCTATCTTCCATATATTGGTTAAGGTTGTGATTAGTTTCTTCATGTAGTATTACAATTTTACGATAGAACCGCCTGCTGCTTCAATAGCTTTTTGAGCTGAAGCGGAAAATGCATGTGCTTTCACTTCTACTTTAGCAGTGAACTCGCCACGACCTAAGATCTTGATGATATCATTCTTAGATACTAAACCGTGAGTTCTTAATGCATCAAAGTCAACTGAAGTCAAGTTGTATTTCTCTACCAAACCTTGTAATACATCTAGGTTGATACCTACGTACTCTACACGGTTAGGGTTTTTGAAACCAAACTTAGGCACACGACGTTGCAAAGGCATTTGACCACCTTCGAAACCAATCTTAGTCGAATTACCAGAACGAGATCCAGCACCTTTGTGACCGCGAGTGGAAGTACCACCACGACCAGATCCTTGACCACGACCAATACGTTTTCTGCTTTTTGTTGAACCAGCTGCTGGTTTTAAATTACTTAAGTTCATTTTTTTGTAAGTTATGTTACCCCTTCGCTCTCACTAAACAGGAAATAACAATTTGTAAATAGTATTAACAAAATGGAAAGGATAGTGAGTATCCCTTCCATTTGAGAATTCCTTAGATTGACTCTATAGCAACAAGGTGGTTCACTTTACGAACCATTCCAATGATAGCTGCTGTAGCTTCAACTTCTACTGAGTGGTTGATACGTTTCAAACCTAAAGCCTCAATAGTTTTCTTTTGGCGCTCGCTTCTGTCGATAACGCTCTTTATCTGGGTAATCTTAATTTTTGCCATGATATTAACCGTTAAATACTTTGTTTAAATCGACACCGCGCTGTTGAGCAACTGTGTATGCATCACGCATGCTTGCTAATGCATCAATTGTTGCTTTAACCACGTTGTGTGGGTTAGATGATCCTAATGATTTTGCCAATACGTCTTTGATACCTGCAGACTCTAACACAGCACGCATTGCACCACCTGCTAGAACTCCTGTACCACTTACAGCTGGTTTAATCAAAACTGAACCACCTGAATATTTACCATATTGCTCGTGAGGAACTGTTCCTTTGATAATAGGAACTTTCACAAGATTTTTCTTCGCATCGTCGATACCTTTAGTGATCGCCTCTGTTACCTCTTTAGCTTTTCCTAATCCGTAACCTACGATTCCGTTTTCATCACCAACTACAACGATAGCGGAGAAACTAAATGTACGACCACCTTTAGTTACTTTGGCTACACGTTGGATGCTTACTAAGCGATCTTTTAATTCAATTTCGCTTGATTTTACTCTTTTAATATTGCTTAATGCCATTTTCTAAATTGATTAAAAGTCTAAACCGCCTTCGCGAGCACCATCAGCCAATGATTTAATACGGCCATGGTATAAATACCCGTTACGGTCAAAAACTACTTTGCTAATTCCTGCTGCGATCGCTTTTTCAGCAACCAATTTACCAACAGCTTTAGATTGATCTACTTTGTTTCCTGATGCAGCAAACTCTTTAGAACTTGAAGATGCAGATACTAAAGTTTTACCATTTACATCATCAATGATCTGTGCGTAAATTCCTTTATTACTTCTAAAAACTGTCAAACGTGGACGTTCTGTCGATCCAGCAAGGTGTTTTCTAATTCCTTTTTTGATTCGCTCTCTACGAGCTGATTTAATTCCTGCCATCGTTATTATTTTTTAGCTGATTTACCTGCTTTTCTTCTTAATACTTCACCTGCAAACTTGATACCTTTACCTTTGTATGGCTCTGGCTTACGGAAGCTACGGATTTTAGCCGCTACTTGACCGATCAATTGCTTATCAGTAGACTCCAACGTGATTGTTGGGTTCTTACCTTTTTCAGCAGTTGTAGTTACAGTGATTTCCTTTGGCAATACGAATACAATCTGGTGAGAGAATCCTAAAGTTAATTCTAAAGTATTACCAGTGTTTGAAGCACGGTAACCAACACCCACTAATTCTTGCGTAGTTTTGTACCCTTCGGTTACTCCTACTACCATGTTGTTAATCAACGCACGGTATAAGCCATGTAAGGCTTTGTGTTTCTTTTGTTCTGTAGGACGCGTTACGACGATGTTACCATCTTCTTCTTTAACCGTAATGTCGCGGTCCACTTGTTGTGATAATTCACCTTTAGGCCCTTTAACAGTGATCAGGTTCTTGTCTGATACTGAAATCGATACTCCCGAAGGGATAGCGATAGGCGCTTTTCCAATTCTTGACATCTTTGTGTTTTTTTCCTAGATTAATAAATGTAACATAAAACCTCGCCACCAACATTCTGAACAGCAGCTTCCTTATCAGACATTACTCCTTTGGAGGTCGATAAAATTGCAATTCCTAATCCGTTCAATACACGAGGTAAGTTGTCAACACTTGCATACTTTCTTAAACCAGGTTTACTCACACGTGTCAATGTGCGAATAGCCGGTACTTTGCTAATTGGGTGGTATTTCAAAGCGATTTTGATCGAACCTTGAGGACCTTCTTCAATAAATTTGTAATTAGCAATGTAACCTTTGTCGAAAAGAACTTTTGTGATTTCTTTTTTAAGGTTCGATGCAGGAATTTCAACAACCCTGTGGTTGGCCTTGATGGCATTCCTTACTCGGGTAAGGTAATCCGCTATTGGATCTGTATTCATTATTGTATTAAATTATGATAACGGTTTCCGATACTAACCTAAGGATCAGACCTGTTATCTGTTAAAAAATATTGCAATGCAAAAAAAACCCGATAAATCGCTTTTCGCGATTTATCCGGGCAAAAGTATAAATTTTTTATGAATTACCAAGAAGCTTTTTTCACCCCTGGGATTTTTCCATCTAAAGCCATCTCACGGAATGTTACACGAGAGATACCAAATTGACGCATATAACCCTTTGGACGACCAGTTAATTTACAACGATTGTGCAAACGTACTGGAGAAGCATTCTTAGGCAATTTGTCTAATGCAGCGTAATCACCAGCTTCTTTTAAAGCTGCACGTTTCTCTGCAAATTTTGCTACTAATTTCTGACGCTTTACTTCACGCGCCTTGATTCCTTCTTTAGCCATTGTTGTTCGTGTTTTGGTTTTTGAATGGTAAGCCGAATTGTTTCAATAATTCTAATGCCTCAATGTCATTCTTTGCTGAGGTAACAAAAGTGATATCCATACCTTGGATCTTGTTGATCTTGTCAATGTTGATCTCTGGGAAGATGATTTGCTCAATGATACCTAAGTTGTAGTTTCCATGTCCATCAAATCCTTTATCGTTGATTCCACGGAAGTCACGAATACGTGGTAAGGAAACAGCGATCAAACGATCTAAAAATTCGTACATGGTCGTGTCACGCAATGTTACACGTGCTCCGATAGGCATACCTTTACGTAATTTGAAGTTAGAGATATCTTTCTTCGATTTCGTAGGTACTGCTTGCTGACCAGTAATCAATGTCAATTCTGCAATTGCATTATCGATTAATTTCTTATCAGCTGTTGCAGCTCCGATACCTTGGGAAACAATGATTTTCTCCAGTTTTGGAACTTGCATAACGCTTTTGTACTGAAACTTTTCTTTTAGAGCTGCACGGATCTCATCCGCATATTTGCCCTTCAATCTTGGTGCGTATGTCATTATTTGATTTCCTCCCCTGATTTTTTAGCGTAACGAACTAATTTTCCATCAGCATTAACTTTACGACCTACGCGAGTAGTATTACCCGTTTTAGGATCAATTAAAGCCAAGTTTGAGATGTTGATAGCAGCTTCCTTCTCAATGATACCACCATTAGGATTAGCTGCGCTAGGTTTAGTGTGTTTTTTAACAAGGTTAGCGCCTTCAACTACTGCTCTGTTAGCATCCACTAAAATTTGCAATACTTTTCCTTGAACACCTTTAGAGTTACCAGCGATAACTTTCACTAAATCTCCTCTTTTGATTTTGATTTTGTGCGTAGTTTTTTGTGTTTTCTGTGCCATAATTATAAAACCTCCGGTGCTAGTGATACAATCTTCATGAACTGTTTCTCACGCAACTCTCTAGCTACTGGGCCGAAGATACGTGTTCCGCGTGGTTCATCGTTATTATTTAACAATACTGCAGCGTTGTCATCGAAACGAATGTAAGAACCATCTTTACGACGGATTTCTTTTTTCGTACGAACTACTACAGCTTTAGAAACTGATCCCTTCTTCACGTTTCCAGAAGGTAATGCACTCTTAACGGTAACAACGATTTTATCACCGATAGATGCATAACGCTTGCGCGTTCCGCCCAATACACGGATTACTAAAACTTCTTTAGCACCGCTATTGTCAGCTACATTTAGTCTTGATTCCTGTTGTACCATTATTTAGCCCTTTCTAAAATTTCTACTAATCTCCAGTTCTTAGTTTTACTCAGCGGACGAGTTTCCATAATTAATACCGTATCGCCGATACCGCAGGTATTTGTTTCGTCATGAGCTTTAAATTTAGTAGTTTTCTTAACGAATTTACCATAAATAGGGTGCTTTACTTTACGCTCTACAGCCACTACGATGGATTTATCCATTTTGTTGCTAACTACCAAGCCGATTCTTGTTTTTCTTAAATTTCTTTCCATTTCGACTTAATTTTTATGCCTCAGAGGCTGTTTCAGATTTTGCTGCATTAGAACGCTTAGAGATCTCAGTAGAGATACGAGCGATAGTCTTGCGAGCTGCTTTGATCACGTTAGGGTTTTCAATAGCAGAAACAGCGTGTGCAAATTTCAATTTGTTTAAGGCAGCTTTCTCTTCTACAAGACGTGCTGTTAAATCCTCAGTTGATAATTCTACGATTTCTGAATTTTTCATTTTTCAATTTGTTGTGCCGGGTTATCACTTGGTTTAGAATGCCTTACTGGTAACGGCAGTAAGGCTAAACGTGTGACATTACCGACGATTATTATGCTTCTACGTAGTCTCTACGTATAACAAACTTCGTTTGAACCGGTAATTTTTGAGCAGCTAAGCGTAATGCTTCTTTAGCGATTTCCAATGGAACGCCTTCTGCTTCAAATAACATACGGCCTGGGCGCACTACAGCTACCCAATATTCTGGAGCACCCTTACCTTTACCCATACGTACCTCTGCAGGTTTCTTGGTAACTGGCTTGTCAGGGAAAATGCGGATCCATACTTGACCTTCACGTTTCATATAACGTGTTACGGCAATACGAGCTGCCTCAATTTGACGGCTAGTGATCCATGCTGACTCCATTGATTTGATACCGAATGAACCGAAAGCTAATTCCGCTCCGCGTGAAGCATTACCTTTCATGCGGCCCTTCTGCATCTTTCTGAACTTCGTTCTTTTTGGCTGTAACATGTTCGTATTTTATTTAAAATCTGTTTCTACAGACTTATTTTAATCTTCTAATTAATTAATCTCTTTTTCCTCCACGGTTGTTATCGCGACGGCCACCACGGTTGTTGTCACGACGGCCACCACGGTTGTTTTCACGACGGTCTGAACCACCTTCGTTTCCACCACGTGATTTCACGTTTGACGCTTGACCGATGTTTGGAGATAAATCTCTCTTACCGTATACTTCTCCTTTACAGATCCATACTTTAACACCGATTTTACCGTATGTTGTCAATGCTTCTGCTAATGCGTAGTCGATATCTGCACGCAAAGTGTGAAGTGGTGTTCTTCCCTCTTTGTACTGCTCAGTACGTGCCATCTCTGCACCGCCTAGACGACCAGAACACATAACTTTGATACCTTCTGCTCCCATACGCATGGTAGATGCAATCGCAGTCTTCATCGCACGACGGAAAGAAATACGAGCCTCTAATTGCTTAGCAATACCTTCCGCAACTAATTTCGCATCTAGTTCTGGACGTTTGATCTCGAAAATGTTGATTTGAACATCTTTCTTAGTTAATTTCTTTAACTCTTCTTTGATCTTATCAACTTCTTGACCACCTTTACCAATCACGATTCCTGGCCGTGCAGTGTGGATAGTTACGGTGATACGTTTCAACGTACGCTCAATAACAACCTTAGCTACACCACCTTTCGCGATACGAACGGAAAGATATTTTCTGATTTTTTCGTCTTCAACTAACTTATCAGAATAGTTGTTGCCTCCGAACCAATTAGAATCCCATCCTTTGATGATCCCTAATCTGCTACCTATTGGATTTGCTTTTTGTCCCATTCTTTTATTTATTAGTTATTAACGTTATTTAAACTATCTACTACCAAAGTAACGTGGTTCGAACGCTTACGGATTCTGTATCCACGACCTTGAGGAGCTGGACGCAATCTTTTCAATTGACGGCCACCGCCTACAGATACTTCTTTTACAAATAAGCCACCATCTTCTACAGATGCACCTTCGTTTTTAGCTTCCCAGTTCTTGATTGCTGATAATAATAATTTCTCAACGCGAACCGCTGCTTCTTTTCCAGTGTGTTTCAAGATGTAAAGTGCAGTTTCTACTTTCTGACCACGGATAAGATCCACTACTAAACGCATTTTACGTGGCGATGTAGGGCAGTTTAATAACTTGGCAGTAGAAGCTCCTCCTACTTGAGCTTTTTCCTGCTCTTTGCGCTGCTTAATTAAAACAGACTTTTTGAGTTTTTTTGTTGCTTCCATTACCTATTATTTTTTCTTTTCTGCGTGGCCTCTGAAAGTACGCGTAGGCGCAAATTCACCAAGCTTGTGACCAACCATATTCTCTGTTACATAAACTGGAATGAATTTATTCCCGTTGTGCACTGCGAAGGTATGGCCAACAAAATCAGGTGAAATCATTGATCTACGAGACCAAGTCTTAATTACTGACTTCTTGTTTGTTTCATTCATAGAAAGAACTTTTCCTTCTAAGTTGTGATCGATATAAGGACCTTTTTTAATTGAACGAGCCATTATTTTTTCCTTCTCTCAATGATGTAACGATTCGATGTTTTCTTCTTGTAACGAGTTTTGTAACCTTTCGCCAAAACTCCATTGCGTGAACGTGGGTGACCTCCAGATGAACGTCCTTCACCACCTCCCATAGGGTGATCAACCGGGTTCATTGCAACACCACGAACGCGTGGACGACGTCCTAACCAACGCTTACGACCTGCTTTACCTAATACTTGGTTAGACTTCTCTGCATTCGATACAGAACCGATAGTCGCAACACAAGTTAATAAGATCATACGAGTCTCGCCTGAAGGCAATTTGATGATCGCGTATTTGCCGTCACGTGCAGATAATTGCGCGTAAGTACCAGCAGAACGTGCGATGGAACCACCTTGTCCTGGATTCAATTCAATGTTGTGGATGATTGAACCCAAAGGAATGTTTGCCAATGGCATCGTGTTTCCTACTTCTGGGGCTACATTCTCACCTGCTACGACTGTCTGTCCTACTGTCAATCCTGCTGGAGCGATGATATAACGCTTCTCTCCATCAGCATAGTGTAATAAGGCAATACGTGCTGTACGATTTGGATCATACTCAATCGTTGCAACTTTTGCAGGGATATCTTTTTTATCGCGTTTGAAATCAATTAATCGGTATGCTTTTTTATGTCCCCCACCGATGTAACGCATAGTCATTTTACCGGAGTTATTACGACCACCTGAACGCTTGTTGATGCCAACTACTAATGATTTCTCAGGAACGTTAGTTGTAACGTCTGAATAATCAGCACCTACTCTGAAGCGAGTACCAGGGGTAACCGGTTTGAATCTTTTAACTGCCATTTCTTATTATAGTGTACTGTAAAAGTCAATAGTTTCACCATCTTTCACTGTGATGATGGCCTTTTTATATTTCGGGCTTCTTCCAGAAACAAATCCTGCTTTAGTGTAACGGCTTTTCGCTTTACCAGCAACAACTGCAGTGTTTACAGCTACTACGTTTACTCCAAACATCGCTTCAACAGCGTTTTTGATTTGAATCTTGTTAGCTCTATGATCTACTTTGAAAGCATAACGGTTTCCTTTTTCCGTTAATAATGAAGCTTTCTCAGTTAAAATAGGTTTTTTAATAATTTCCATATTACTTAGCGAATGCTTCCTCCAAAGTTTTAACAGAATCTGTAGTTAATAACAATTTCGTCGCGTTCAATACATCGTAAGTATTTAAATCCGATGCTACGATTACTTTTGCTTTCTTCAAGTTTCTGCTTGATAAATAAACATTTTTGTTGTACGCTGGCAACACTAATAATGTTTTCTCGTCAGCGATGTTTAATGCATTTACAAGAGCTAAATAGTTTTTAGTTTTGATTGAATCGAAATTTACTTCGTCCAATACAACAACATTGTTCTCTTGAGCTTTGTAAGATAATGCAGATTTACGTGCTAATTGTTTCAATTTTTTGTTCAATTTGAAACTGTAGTCACGAGGAACCGGTCCGAATACACGACCACCTCCGTTAAACAATGGAGATTTGATAGAACCCGCACGGGCACCACCAGTACCTTTTTGTTTGTGTAGTTTACGAGTTGAACCCGCAATCTCATTACGTTGTTTTGATTTAGCTGTTCCTTGGCGTTGGTTCGCTAAGTATTGCTTCACATCTAAATAGATCGCATGGTCGTTCGGCGTAACACCAAATACTGACTCAGGCAGTTGCACCTTGGCACCTGTTTCTTTACCTGATAAATTAAATACGTTAATTTCCATCTCTACTATTTGTCTACGATTACATATGAACCCTTAGCTCCTGGAATGGAACCACTAACAACGATTAGGTTTTGCTCAGCATAAACTTTCAATACTTGTAAGTTTTGAACTTTTACTCTGTCTCCACCTGTACGACCTGCCATACGAGTACCTTTAAATACTCTAGAAGGCCATGAAGAAGCTCCCAATGAACCTGGTGCACGTAGTCTGTTGTGCTGACCGTGAGTCGCACCTCCTACACCACCAAATCCGTGACGCTTCATAACACCTTGAAATCCTTTTCCTTTTGAAGTACCAACTACATCTACGTACTCACCTTCTTCAAAAAGTGTAACATCAATAATGTCTCCTAGTGACTTCTCGTCTTCGAAAGTCTTGAACTCAACTAGTTTACGCTTAGGACTAACGTTTGCTTTTGCAAAATGTCCTTTTAAAGGTGCGGTTGTGTTCTTTTCCTTGGCATCGTCAAATCCAAGTTGAACAGCTGAATAACCGTCCTTTTCTACCGTACGTATCTGCGTTACCACGCACGGCCCAGCCTCGATTACTGTACAAGGGATGTTCTTCCCTTCAGCGTTGAACAGGCTGGTCATTCCTACTTTTTTACCAATAATTCCTGACATGTTATAAATAAATTAATTAAAAGTCCATCGAAGCAGTAGGGCTTCGCTCAAGACATACTTCTCCCATTAAGGGACTGCAAAAGTACAAACAATTTTATAACTATCAAATAGTTAGTAAATTATTTTTTCAAAAACAACAGAAGGAATATGTAATTAGTTTTTGGAAGTTAATGGAACTACAAAAATCAATACAGGAAAAAATATAGAGAAAGGAAAAATAAAAAAGAAAAAAAGACCATGATCAACACATAATCTTAAGGATAACCAGATCAAAAGTTACAACTTCTGCATCCAATATCTAGACTATAAACAACCACATCTCTCCCCACTACCTATCGCACCATAGGTCTAATTACTAAATACTAAAATCTATATACTAAAAAAAGAGGGTCACCCCTCTTTCTTTTAAAACTGACCTGTATTTAGCATCACTAAGGTACAGGCTTCAACGACTTCAATCCCTTGTTCGCGGGCTTTGTCGGCTAATTCTTTATTCTCAGCTCCTGGATTAAAGATAATCCGTTTAGGATTGGTTTTTAATATATAGTCGTAGTATCCCGATTGATTTTGCGGCCCTACATATAGGGTTACTGTATCAATATCCGTATGGATCTCCTCTGCAGGCTCGATCTCTACTCCAGCAACCTTCCCAGTTTTCCGACCAACATTCACAATCGGGAAACCCTTTCTCACCAATTTATTGGCCACTAAATACGAATATCTGGCTGGATTAGTACTCGCTCCTAAAATCAAGGTTTTTTTCATAAATTCTTATAATTGTTAATGAACAAATTCGCCATTTGCATCATATGCATTTTGTCTCAAAATAGGTATTTCTAATATCTTATACAAATTATCTAAGTTATTCAAACTTCCATTTGCCATATTTGTAAGCAAGACGATAACCACATCATTTTTCAAATCCCTTACATACAAACTTTTAAAGCCATGCCACCAGCCAGTATGGTAAACAACTGGATTGCCTGGCGGACTGAAGGTTCTCCATCCATAACCATAGCTAAATAGTCCTCGCTTTGAATCACTTCTAGGCGTATAGGCAGAATCTAATGTCGCTTGTTGAAGTATTCTTCCATCCCGAATCGCGCGATCTAATAGGTACATATCTTCAACTGTACTGTAAATACCCTTATCACCAACTGGTCCATCCAGGTAATTCTGTACCACCGAACGTCTCCAAATCTTGTCATGACCAATTACTTTCGTCGGAATCTTTTCATATACTGCTTTTGAATAAACATTGGTATGTTTCATCCCAGCAGGATCAAAGATTGCTTCCTTCATATAGACAGCAAAATCCTTACCTGTAACTTTCTCAATTATAGAAGCCAAAACCATAAAATTGGAATTGTTATAATGGAATCTTCCATCAGGAGCACCATAGCGATTAGGCTTATGCTCAATCAGCAAATTCATAGCATCCTGATTGGTCATGGCTTTCTTTCTATCCTTCCATGCTTCTTCGGAAAAATAAACATAGTTGGGCAAGCCAGATCGATGCGACAACAACTGCTTGATTGTAATACCTGGAAATGGGAAATCAGGGTAAAAATCATTTACTGTCTGATCCATTTTCAATTTGCCCTCTTCCACCAATTTCAATGTTGCCAAAGCTGTCATTGGTTTAGAAGCTGAAGCCAATTCAAATTGCGAGTCAATATTCAAACTATCCTTTAACAGATAATTTGCCCATCCAAATGAACCTTCATACAATATCTTGCCCTTCTTTGCCACTAAGACATTTCCGTTGAATCCAGACCTTTTATGCAGATTCTGCATAAAGGAATCAATCTGAGGATCACCCTTTGCTGGGTCATACACAAGGCTGATACTATCTTGTTTCGCCTGATTTACTTTAACCTCTTGTTGTTTCGCTTCAGGAGATGAGCAGGACACCAGAAAGTATGCCCCAATATTCATTAAAATTAACAACCGTTTTAACACCACGCTTCTATTCCTATTTTACTTTACGCTTTTTTTATGATTGGACAAATTACCACTTATTACTAAAAATTACAATAAATCCAAGGCTACTTTTAATAAATACTAGCGTAATATTTTTAAAACCTAAACGGAAATTGTTTTTCGGTAAATTCTTCTCCACTTACAAACGCTCTCAACCAGAAATTCGTATATAGAAAAAGGGGTAAAACAATCGCTTTACCCCTTTTTTATTTTAAGCTGTCCTGAGACCAGAAACGTTATGCTAATAAACGGATTGGTGCTTCTAACAATCCTTTTAAGGTTTGCAAGAATTGAGCTCCAGTTGCACCATCAACCACTCGGTGATCACATCCTAGGGTCAATTTCATGATGTTACCAGGAACAACAGCTCCATTTTTAACTACCGGAACTTGTTGAATAGCTCCAACAGATAGGATAGCACCATCAGGAGAGTTGATGATCGATGTAAACTCATCGATACCAAACATTCCTAAGTTAGAAACTGTAAAAGTAGATCCTTCCCAATCTGAAGGTTGCAACTTCTTGCTTTTAGCTTTCTGTGCGAAATCTTTTACCTCAGCAGAGATGTGTGAAAGGCTCTTACCATCAGCGAAACGCACTACTGGTACTAATAAACCATCTTCAACGGCCATAGCTACACCTATGTTCGTGTGCTCATTGTAGCGAATTTTATCCCCTAACCAAGATGAGTTAACATTTGGATGTTGTTTCAAGGCAATCGCAACTGCTTTAATAACGATATCGTTGAATGAAACTTTCACAGGTGCTACTTCATTGATTTGCGCACGTGCAGCCATCGCATTGTCCATGTCGATACTTACGGTCAAATAGAAGTGTGGTGCAGTGAATAAAGATTCCGATAAACGACGAGCAATGGTTTTACGCATTTGGTTAACCGGTTTCTCGGTATAACGCTCTTCGCCTACATATGTTGGAAGAGAAATAGTCTTCACATCAGCTTCTGCTGGTTTAGCTGCTGCTGTTGCAGGAGCTGCTGTTGATGAAGTGGAAGCTGAAGGAACGAAGTTCTCTACGTCTTTCTTCACGATACGACCATTTTCAGCCGATCCTTTTACTTGAGTTAAATCAATTCCTTTTTCTTTTGCAATTTTACGAGCCAAAGGAGATGCTTTAACACGTGAATCATCCGAAGTACTGCTAGCTGCTTCCTCAGTTGAAGCTGCCTTTTCTGAACTTGCCTCAGCTTTAGGAGCAGATTCCTTCGTATCTTTTGCTTCAGCCTTAGCTGGAGCCGATTTCTGATTCAATAATGGGGTTACATCAGTTCCTGCAGGACCAACAATCGCGATGATATCATTTACCTTCGCAGCTTGACCAGCTTCTAAACCAACATATAATAAAGTACCATCAGCGTATGCTGTAACTTCCATAGTCGCTTTATCAGTTTCTACATCAGCAATAGCATCATCCGATTTAATGGTATCTCCTACTTTGAAGTTCCATTGTGCAATAACACCTTCCGTCATTGTATCGCTCAATAAAGGCATGGTAATTACCGTTACGCCTAAATCTTCTGCAGTTACTTGACTTCCAGTCTCAGCTGCTGGCTCTTCCGTCTTTTCTTCTTTGGCTTCTTCTTTCTTCTCCTCAGTTTTAGGAGCAGCAGAACCGCCATCTTCTTTTAATAAAGCTTCATAGTCCTCGCCTTCATCACCCAATACCGCGATTACTGCATCGATCGGCACGGCTTCACCTTCTTTAGGTCCTATGTATAATAATGTTCCTTCTTGGTAAGACTCAAAGTCCATAGTAGCTTTATCTGTTTCGATCTCAGCAACTAAATCACCTGAATTAACTTTGTCTCCAACTTTTTTGTGCCATTTTGCGATCACACCTTCTGTCATCGTGTCGCTCATCTTAGGCATTCTTACTACTTCAGCCATTTCTTAGGATTGTTCTATATGAGTTAAAGTAATTATCTATTATTAGTCCATTATAAATGGATAGTCTTGTTGCACATAAACATCTTCATAGATGGCTTCAGGTGCTGGATACGGTGACTCTTCTGCAAATTTAACAGAATCATCAACGGTCTTTTTAATTTCTGCATCTACCTGCTCAAACCAAGCATCGTCAGCATATTTATTCTCAACGATAGCGTGTTTAACAGCTAATAGTGGATCACGTTCTTTATACTCTTCTAATTCTTCTTTTGTACGGTATTTAGCCGGGTCAGACATAGAGTGTCCTTTATAACGGTAAGTACGGATTTCTAAGAATGTTGGACCTTCACCTGCACGAGCACGTTGAACAGCCTCATCCATTGCATTGTGAACAGCAACTACATCCATACCATCAACTGGTGCACTAGGCATATCAAAACCTAAGCCCATTTTATAGATATCCAACATGTTAGTTGTACGTTTTACGGAAGTTCCCATCGCATAACCATTGTTCTCACAAACAAAGATCACAGGAAGTTTCCATAACATCGCCATATTCAAGGTCTCATTGAAGGCTCCTTGACGAACCGCACCATCACCCATATAACAGATGTTCACATTATCAGTACCTAGATACTTCTCAGCAAATGCAATACCAGCACCCAATGGAATTTGTCCACCAACGATACCGTGTCCGCCCATGAACTTATGCTCTTTCGAGAAAAAGTGCATTGAACCACCTTTACCTTTTGAACAGCCTGTTGCTTTACCAAATAATTCTGCCATACATGCATCCGCTGAAACGCCTTTTGCTAAAGCATGTGCGTGATCACGATATGCTGTAATCAAGGAATCCTCAGGCTTAATAACTGACATGGTGCCCGCTACTACTGCCTCTTGTCCAATATATAAATGACAAAATCCACGGATTTTTTGCTGTCCGTATAGTTGTCCAGACTTCTCCTCAAATTTGCGCATGAGCAGCATAGATCTATACCACTCCAGGTAGGTTTCTTTTGTTATAGGTGTTGAACTCATTTCTAAGTATTGAATTTCTTTACTAAACTGACCACAAATTTAATCAATTTTAACGAGATTTCGGATAAATTTTAGGTTACATTTCTTCTATTTCAATATGTCTTGTAGAAAATACACTTTATAACCGCTATAATTCACTTTGCGCTTCCTTAAATGCTATTTTCCTTTCATCATGAAGCCTTAAACAAACAAAAAAACGACCTTATTTAAGTCGTTTTTTTGTAAATATTGTTCATCCTAGATTAACTTAACTTGGCAATCAGTGCTGCTACGTTCAATTTCTCTTGCTCTCCAGAATCCATGTTTTTTAATGATAATTGTCCTGAGCTCACCTCTTCATCTCCTATTAACAAGACAAAAGGAATCTGCTTGGAATCGGCATAGCTCATTTGCTTTTTCAACTTAACTGCTGCTGGATATAATTCAGCTGCAATACCTGCTTGACGCAATTGGTACAACAAAGGCAAGGTGAAATCCTCCAATGCAGAATCAAAATTAACAATCAACACTTTTGTCCGCTCAGCATTGCTCGGTGGAAATAAATTAAGCTCCTCTAGTACATCGAAAATACGATCTGCACCAAAGGACACTCCCACACCAGTCAAATCCTTCAAACCAAACATTCCTGTTAAATCATCGTATCGACCTCCACCACCAATACTTCCCATTTGCACTTCATTGGTCTTTACCTCAAAAATACAACCCGTATAGTAGTTTAGACCGCGCGCCAAGGTAATATCCAACTCCACTTCTTTCTCTAGAAGCTGAGCCTGTCCCAATTTTCTCAAGTATTCAAAAACTGTCTCAATTTCCGTGATTCCTTTCAAACCAATGGTAGAACCTGCCAATACTTGTTTTAAAGAAGCTACCTTCTCTAAGTTTGTTCCACGAAGTTCAATGATCGGTTGCAGAACAGATAAGTCTGTTTCTGTAAATCCACGCTCTAAAAGCTCCTTATTGACTCCGTCTAACCCAATCTTATCCAACTTATCGATAGCCACAGTCATATCCACTATTAACTCTGGTTTACCAACTACCTCAGCAATACCCGAAAGGATTTTGCGATTATTCAGTTTAATGTTAAAATCCTTTAAACCCAACTTTGTCAATGCCTCATGATAAATCAAGATAAATTCTGCTTCGTTTAACAAAGAATCAGAACCTACTACATCCACATCACATTGATAGAACTCCCGATAACGACCTCTTTGAGGACGATCAGCACGCCATACTGGTTGAATTTGAAAACGTTTAAATGGTAAAGAGATTTCATTTTGATGCATCACCACATAACGCGCAAATGGAACCGTCAAATCATAACGCAATGCTTTCTCCGAAATCGAAGAAATCAAGGCTACTGAATTCTTTTCCTCCAATAATTTCTCCGGAGCTTTAGATAAATAATCCCCAGAATTCAAGATTTTAAAAATCAACTTATCCCCTTCGTCCCCATACTTCCCTGTAAGGGTACTTAAGTTTTCAAATGAAGGTGTTTGAATTTCCGAATACCCATATTTCTTGAATATGGTCTTCAACGTATTATAAATGTGATTACGCTTCTCCATTTCTACGGGCGTAAAATCACGTGTTCCTTTAGCTAATGATGGTTTTATTGATGCCATGTCGGCAAAGATATGCAATTGATGTGAGATTTGAGATGTGTGAAAGGAGACATATGCCGGGTAAAAAAAATTGTATTGGAGATGCAGGTTAAGACGGTATTTTTATATAAGCGGTCGAAGCTTGCTTCGACCCTACCGTTAATCGCTAATTTTATATTTTAAAGGTTGTATGTATCTCTAATGAATCCATCAAAAATCTAAATCAATTCAAGCCACCCCCCACAAAAAACAAAAGGGCTATAACACCCTTACTATCTCATATCTAACATCTCATATCTAAACACCTCATCACGCCAATTCCACCTCAAAAATCTTCAGGAACTCACAAGCTTTTTCTGCTGCAAGCTTTTCAGCACTTTTCTTGTTGAAGTCACGACCAATCCCACAGTCTTTGCCATCCACTACGACTTTGACAGAAAACAGCTTATTCGATTCTCCTTCTGGATTTTCAATCTGTAAGAAAGCTACCTCTTTACCATTATGCTGGCACCATTCAATTAAACGGCTTTTAAAGTTTGTTTCTGTGATTTCCAAAGTATGGATATCCACATGTGGCTTAATGATTCGGGTTAAGAGAAATTCACGCGTAAATTGGTATCCACGATCCAGGTATACTGCTCCGACCAGAGCTTCAAAAGCATCCCCAAGTAGGGAGCCTTGTTTATTGGGGTAACTAATCATACGAGCATCATACTCGATCATTTCGTTAAATCCCAATTTTCGAGATAACTGATTCAAATTTGCCCGGGAGACAATCTTTGAACGCATCTCTGTTAAAAAACCTTCATCCTTGTACGGATAAAGTTTGAATAACAGTTCGGCAATAACGGAACCTAATACCGCATCGCCTAAGAACTCCAAGCGCTCATTGCTATTTTTCACACCATCCTTCACCACAGTCGCAACAGATTTATGTCGGAAAGCCATTTGATACAAACGAATATTCCCTGGGACAAAGCCCAAGAGATTCTTTAGCTTACGTACATAAGTTCGACTGGGAGACAGATATAAGTTATAGACCTGTTTGATGGGCATGATGCAAATAAATAACAAATAGGTAGTTGAAAATTCAACTACCTATCAGTAAAGTCTTAGTCCTTTATAAAATAAAATACCATGTTAACCTTTATACTTTTTGAAGATAACGGAAGCGTTGTGTCCGCCAAAGCCAAAGGTATTGCTCAATGCTGCATCTACAACACGTTTCTGAGCGGTATTGAAGGTAAAATTCAATCGATTATCGATTTCTGGATCATCTGTGAAGTGATTGATTGTCGGTGGAACGATATCGTTCTGTACCGATAAGATCGATGCGATGGCTTCAACAGCTCCCGCAGCACCCAACAAGTGACCTGTCATCGATTTGGTTGAACTAATGTTCAATTTGTAGGCATTCTCTCCGAATAAATCTACGATAGCCTTTGTCTCACTAACATCTCCAACTGGTGTTGATGTACCATGAACATTGATATAATCAATGTCAGAGAAATCTAGACCTGCATCTTGGATCGCCATGGTCATTGCCAATTTGGCTCCTAATCCTTCAGGATGGGAAGCAGTGATGTGATGTGCATCCGCACTCATACCGCCACCTACAATCTCTGCGTAGATCTTAGCTCCACGGGCCAAGGCATGTTCTAAACTCTCTAATATGATAGCGCCGGAACCCTCACCTGAAACAAAACCATCTCTATCCTTATCGAAAGGTCTAGATGCTGTTTTTGGATCATCATTACGGGTTGATAGTGCGTGCATAGCGTTGAACCCTCCGATTCCAGCTTCATTTACAGTTGCCTCCGAACCACCAGTGATAATAATATCGGCTCTCCCCATACGGATATAGGTAAAAGCATCAATCATTGCATTGGTAGCAGATGCACATGCAGATACTGCTGAAAAATTAGGTCCACGAAGTCCATGACGCATTGAGATATGCCCAGGGGCGATATCCACCAACATCTTTGGAATAAAGAAAGGATTGAATCGTGGGGTGCCATCTCCTTTAGAGAAATTCGCAACTTCTTCCGTAAAAGTAGTTAACCCACCTATTCCTGATCCCCAAATTACACCAATCCGGTTCCTGTCTAACTGATCAAAATCCAATCCAGCATCCTTTACGGCCTCATCTGTTGAAGCGATGGCATACTGTACGAATGGATCAACTTTGCGCGCCTCTTTACGATCCATGAAATCATGGGGATCAAAACCCTTTACCTCGCAGGCAAATTGAGTCTTGAATTTCGACGCATCAAAATGTGTGATAGGAGCGGCTCCACTTACACCATTGATCAAACCCTCCCAGTACGCTGGAACGGTGTTACCGATGGGTGTAAGTGCGCCTAATCCTGTTACAACTACTCTCTTAAGCTCCATTTATGATGTTTGGCCTAATAAAATTAGTTAGTTAACGTTTTTTTCTAAGTAAGCGATTGCTTGACCTACAGTACTGATGTTTTCAGCTTGGTCATCTGGAATTGCAACGTTGAATTCTTTCTCGAATTCCATGATCAACTCTACTGTATCAAGTGAGTCTGCACCTAAATCATTCGTGAAAGAAGCCTCTGGTGTTACCTCATTCTCGTCTACACCTAACTTTTCAACGATAATTGCTTTTACTCTTGATGCGATATCTGACATGATTTTCTAGTTTAATTGTTTAATAAATCTGTGCAAAGAAAAAATAAATTTCCCCAATAATCAAATCTTTTTGACTTTTGGAACCAAATAAAGAACAAAGCTAGCCCTAGTTTGGTTTTTAACACCCCTAGTTTTTAACCTTATTCAATAATAACAAAAGAAAAATAGTTTTACAAACTTAATGTACAATTAATGATAATTTTATCTTAAAAGACGATATAACGCACATTATTCCTTATTTTTGTTCCAAACAAATCCAAAATCCCAAATTGAGTAAGATCACCTTCAAACTAGAAACAGACTTTGATTTAGAACTAGATTTTAATTTGGTAGGTATTAGCTCTACACTCCGGGATTATCGACTTGCACACTTCATAAATAAACATACAGGGCTCCTGTTCATTAATGGCAAAGAGGATTACAAAGACCATAACGGTAACAAAAAGGACAAACCGCAGAATGAACTCGACTACCACATTATCTATGAAGCCAAAAAAAACAAACCCAAAGTGAGAAATCACTTCACGATTTATCGATACCATAATCAAACTTTCGAATTTGAGTATTATCTGCTTAGCAATAAATCCCTCGAAGGGGCTACCCTATTGCCGGAAATCGTAAGTTTTGACTACTTCCTGATCATAAAACATTTTATCCATCCCGAAGATCTGGACTACCTTATGGACAGTATAAAAGAGATACCTGAGGTCTTACTTGTAAAAGAAATAGACCCAACTGCATTGAAATCTAAAGAAAATCTGATATTTTAGCAGATTATTAGATAGTGTAATAACTACACATAAACCTAAGTACTGTATGATATCCCTAAAAAATATCTACAGTCATGATATATAGAGTGTAAAAATTTAAAATTTATTCAAATGGATAAACTAAAAAAGCGGACCAAAATTGTTGCAACCCTAGGTCCAGCTTCTTCAAAAAAAGATGTGCTTACGCGAATGATTGCTAAAGGTGTCGATGTTTGCCGCCTAAATTTCTCTCACGGAAGCCAAGATGACCACTTAAAAGTGATCAATACCATCAACGAAATCAACCAAGAAAACCCTTTCAACGTAGGAATATTAGCCGATTTACAAGGACCAAAAATCCGTATTGGTAAAATGAAAGAGGGTGGTGCGATCTTAGTAAATGGTACTACAGTAGAAATTACTACTCATGAGCAAATCGGTGATGAAAAGAAAATCTACATCACCTACGAGAACTTTCCTAACGATGTTAAAGAAAATGAAATCATCTTATTGGATGATGGAAAGCTACAATTACGTGTATTAAACACCAACCACAAGGATACTGTCACATGTGAGGTTGTACACGGTGGTATTTTGACATCGAGAAAAGGTGTTAACCTTCCTAATACAAAAGTTTCTATTCCTTCTTTAACCGAAGAAGATCTAGACAACTTGAACTTTGCTCTTGATCATGGTGCAGATTGGATAGCGATGTCTTTCGTGCGTTCGGCTGAAGATATTCACCAATGTAAAGAGATCATCAAAGAAAAAGGATCACATGCTAAGGTAATCGCTAAAATCGAAAAACCAGAGGCAATTGAGAACATCGATGCAATTATCGAAGCTACTGATGCGATCATGGTTGCTCGTGGTGATTTAGGTGTGGAACTTCCAATGGAAGAAGTACCTGGTTTACAGAAAATCATCGTTCAAAAATGTCGTAACCTTTCCAAGCCAGTAATTATCGCTACGCAAATGTTGGAAAGTATGATCACTACACCACGTCCTACTCGTGCTGAAGTTAACGACGTTGCCAACTCGGTAATTGATGGTGCTGATGCCGTGATGCTTTCAGGAGAAACTTCCGTTGGTGAATTCCCAGAAATCGTTATCGAGACAATGGCGAAGGTTATTACCCATGTAGAAGCAACTTCTTACCCATACTATAGCGAAAAAGAAACCCTTGGAACAGTAAATGTAACACGTATTCCTGATGCCATCTGTAGTTCTTCTATCTTCTTGGCAGAGAAAACCAATGCATCAGCTATTGCGGTGATGACGGCTTCTGGATATACAGCTTTGGAAATCTCCAGCTACAGACCTGATGCTGACATTTATGTATTCACAGGTAATAAAAACCTATTACGTACCTTGAGTTTAGTATGGGGTGTAAATACCTTCATTTACGAAAAATACGAAAGTACCGATGGTACAATTCAAGATGTAAACGGTCTTTTGAAAAAACATCAATTAGTGGTACCTGGACAGATTGTAATCAATACATCTTCTACCCCACTTCATGCAAAAGGCAGAACAAATACTATTCGTGTTTCTGAGGTTAGCTAACCTTAAAAACAGAATATTTAAGACGGTCATAGTTATCCAAACTATGACCGTCTTTTTTTTATATTTTCAATAAATTGATTATACGTTTCGAACACTATCCACGTTATTTTATTTTAGATAAAAACCAACATATGAAAAGAAACTCCAGTCTCCTTGTCCTGTTCATCAGCATGATGATTTTCTCGCAACAATCTTTTGCACAAAAGCTATCCGAACTAAAACCCCAAATTGAAAATATTCTTAAAAAATACAAGGCAAAAGTCGGAATTGCTATTCATAATCAAGCCTATAACGACAGTTTAATCTTCAATGGAGACCATCATTTTCCTTTTCAAAGCACCTATAAATTTCATTTAGGGATCGCCGTCTTAGATCAAGTTGATAAGGGGAAATTGAAGCTAGATCAAGTTGTGGAAATCAGCAAGGCAAAAGTCACCACAGAGCTATATAGTCCGATAAAAGATAAATACCCCAACGGCACTAAACTTCCATTAAGCGACATACTGTATTATACCATAGCCGAAAGCGATAATGTGGGTTGTGATATACTATTTGAATTGTTGGGAGGTACAGAAGTGGTCAATAAATACTTTAAAGATTTAGGATATAAGAATTTCGATATCAAGTTAACTGAAGAAGTTCAGCAAGCCAATTGGGACCGACAATTTGAAAACTGGACAACTGTAGGTGCAAGCAATCAGGTACTGCATGATTATTATGTCAATAAAGAGAACCGACTCTCTCCTGAATCCTATAAATTCCTATGGGATACGATGCGTGCAACCAAAACTGGGCAAGACCGTATTATCAACCTTCTTCCCAAAGGCACTATCGTGGCGCACAAGACAGGTACCTCTGGAAGAAATAGAAAAACTGGAGAGATTGCTGCAACGAATGACATTGGCGTCGTAACACTTCCAAATTCAAAGGTTTTCTACATTAGCGTTTTAGTGAGCGAGTCTTCGGAAGGCGATGCAAACAGTGCCAAAATTATAGCTGAAGTTGCCAAAGCAGCTTGGGATTTTTATACAAGCAAATAACCGAATAAAAATAATCATTAATAGAAAAGCCAACAGGAATTCCTGTTGGCTTTTCATTTTTAAGGTACATTTTTTTGACCTATTTTTATTTCTTAATATCATTTAAAGGCACAACCTTTAAAGTATCAACTTTTCGAGCTGGCTGAGTTAATTTCTCTGTCCCCGGCATCTTCACACTACTTTTTGGATCCAATTTCTTTTGCAAGATGATGGAGTCATCCTTTCCATTTCTGTTGTTATATGCATTTGGAATAAGTCTCAAATTAACATTATCAACCGTTTTTATGGCACCCACAGGCTTCAGAACATTTACCGAACCTGCATCTTTTAGCTCCAATGGTTGGATCTCCGAGCCTGCCAAGAGTTTATTATTGGCTTTTGTTGTCAAATCCAGGTTAATGGATTTGTTCTCCTGCTTTTTTTCCTTATTTTGAGCATATGTCAATGAGATTCCAAAAATCAAGGAAAGTATGGTTATTACAAATGGTTTCATATTCAGCTTCTTTGGTAAAAGTAATATACGAATTTAACAACAAGCAGATCAAAACCGCCTTAATGCGCTGTTAAATTGTGTTAAATGAGTAAATTAGCTGATTTCCCTTATTACTTTTGTAACAAATGAAGAAAAGAAGTATTGCATTGATCATTTGGCTGATGTCCATCGCGCTTATTGCCGTGATGGCAATGCAGTATTACTTTGTCCGTGAATCTTTCCGACAAAAATCCAAAATATTTGACGATGCTGTAAAAGCATCTTTAGCTACCGTTGCCAATAAACTGGAGCAACAAGAGATCTATGATTTTGCTCAAGAACAGGAAAGAAAGAATCAAAAACAATTTATAGAAAATCAAAAAGCACAAGAACAGAAGCAACTTATTTTAGCGAAACAAGTCGAATACCAAGAGCGTATTAAGAAATTGCAAGTTGAATTATTTGACTATGAACAAAGATTCAATGATGCGGAAAGGGAGTTGAACAGCAACTTCATGAACATCCCCATCGACAATGATTTCTTTGAAACCTATATTCGGAGTAAGGCTAATCCTCAACTCCTCATTTGGTTAGAAAAAATCCGAATGCCAGATGGCAGCATTAGAACATTCCCTCGAGTAGATGCAGTGAAACAAACCTCTGTAATTCGAGCACGTGATGATTCCTCAAGATACATCATACCTAAATTTCTACCAGGAGATGATCGTGCAAGCAGTTTCCAATGGGTAACTCTACCACCAAAAACGAATAATAAAATAATCTCAAGCATAATTCAAT
Organism: Sphingobacterium lactis; assembly: GCF_051951495.1. Classification (GTDB taxonomy): domain Bacteria; phylum Bacteroidota; class Bacteroidia; order Sphingobacteriales; family Sphingobacteriaceae; genus Sphingobacterium; species Sphingobacterium lactis_A. The sequence goes on from NZ_JBNHAS010000005.1 coordinate 229,086, forward strand.
TAGAAAAAGAGCTTGTCAAGATGAATAATGTTAATCTAGACAAGGCATCCAGCCTCTTCGACTCTGTGGCTGTTCTAAGTGGCAAGAAGAGCTCGGTTGTTCAAGACGCAGCATTCGGACTCGAACTGACCAAACGTCCCTTAGAGCAACGCTTAAACCGTCAGATCGTTAAGCAATTGTTGGTAGATGAATTAGCAGAGCGTGGAATCAATTCCTCATTCGTATTGCAGGTAAAGACTTCTAAAAATTCTCCTTTGGTATTTCAAGAAGTACACCTGATCAACAATGAAGATTTTGAAAAAATCAATAACCCGATTATCTATAAAACAAAATTATTCCAAGGTGATCAAGGAAAGTCACCTGGAGAATTGGGGATTTATTTCCCAAATAAGGATAGCATTATTGCCAGCAACATGGGTTACTGGTTATTCCCTACCATTCTTGCCCTACTTGGATTATTAATTGGCAGTTTCGCCTATACATTGATGATTATCTTTAGACAGAAGAAGATCTCCGAGATGAAAACTGACTTCATCAACAACATGACACATGAGTTCAAGACGCCAGTGGCGACCATTATGATTGCCAGTGAATCTTTAAGAGATCCAGAGATATCGTCAGATGAAAAACGTGTCAACAAACTTGCTAACATTATTTACGATGAAAATGTACGCTTAGGCTCACACATTGAACGGGTATTGAATATTGCTCGTCTTGAAAAAGAAAACTTAAAAATTGAACGGGTAAATGTGCATATCAATACGCTGGCAAATGGCGTATTGGAAAGCATGAAATTACAGTTGGAAAAAGCCGGTGGCACCTTGGAAATTAACCTGGATGCCAAAAAAGATATCGTGATTGGGGATGAACTACATTTATCGAATGTCATGTATAATCTAGTGGACAATGCCATAAAATATAGCAAGGAGAAACCTGAAATTACCTTCCGTACCTTAAACCGTGGAAAAAATATTGTGATATCTGTTTCTGATAAAGGGATAGGGATGACGAAGGATCAGGCAGAGAAGATTTTTGACCAATTTTACCGTATCCCTACAGGAAATATCCACAATGTAAAAGGATTTGGACTAGGCCTAAGTTATGTGAATGATATCATCAAAAGATTAAACGGAAGGATAACCGTGAAGTCTGAAAAAGATAAAGGCACACAATTTGAAGTGATTTTACCATTAAGAAACTCCTAAAAAGAGGTATCTTAAACTATATAGCTTGAAAATTTATGAATCAAAAGATATTATTAGCAGAGGATGACCCAAATTTGGGGGAGTTACTCAAAGACTATTTGGAGTTAAAAGGAAAGTTTGATGTCGTACTTTGCGTCGATGGACAGGAAGCGATGGAAGCTTTTCGTAAGGAGGAATTTGACCTCTGCATCCTAGATGTCATGATGCCTAAAAAAGACGGCTTCTCTTTAGGAAAAGATATTCGCAAGATCAATCAAACTATCCCCATCATCTATGCTACAGCAAAAGGCATGATGGAAGATAAAACCCAAGCCTTTGAGCTTGGTGGTGATGATTACATCACGAAGCCTTTCCGTGTTGAAGAACTGCTTCTTCGGATCAATGCACTACTTAAACGTGCATCCAAAGACAAGGAAGAAGAAATATCGGACAAATTTGAAATCGGTGAATACTTCTTCGACTATACCAGTCAGATTATCTCCTTCAAAGGACAACAGCAAAAGCTTTCCACCAAAGAAGCAGAATTGCTCCGATTATTATGTTTGAAGAAGAACGATGTCCTGACCCGTGAAGAGGCATTGATCAAAATCTGGCACGATGACAATTATTTCACTGGCCGTAGTATGGACGTTTTCTTAAGTAAATTAAGAAAATACCTCAAAGAAGACCCTAGTGTCGAAATTGTCAATGTACATGGTAAAGGCTATAAACTGCTTGTAAGCTAGAATAGTATTGAGTAGTATTTAGTAGAAAGTATTTAGTATTTAGACCTATGGCGGAAAAACCATGGGTCTTTTTTTTGTAGATTAAAGGGTTGGATTGGGGGTATTTGGATAAGGATGGCTGGATAAAAAATAGGCAACTTCCAATTCAGAGCGAAGCGAAGAATCTTTGTTTCTCCCCTACCAAATCCGTCATCCTAAATCGAAGACTTAGGAACTACAAACTGTACAATGTTTTTGTATCTGGATGTGATAATTGAAAAACGTGGAACCGGGCGATGCATGCATCGCCCCACAAACATCCGTACAATTAACCACCATAACCGTAGGGTCGAAGCATGCTTCGACCGCCCTATAACTAAATCTATTACAACTAATTTACTTTTTCTGAAGTGTATAGCTTAAGGTTCCTTCATCTTCGATTCAGGATGACAAGATCTTGTGGGGAGGAAGTAGAGACTCTTCACTTTGCTCTGAGTTGTAAATTGTGAAAATTTAATTTTGTTATGCGGGCGATGCATGCATCGCCCCTACATGAAACGGAAAAATCCAACCCAATAACATCATCTAACAGCGAAGCGGTCTCACATCTAATAGCGAAGCGGTCTCATATCTAAACCAATTTCTTCAATTCCACTTGCAACCTAGCGGTTGGTAGGCCGATGACATTTTCATAGGAGCCGATAATCTTTCCTATTCCGATTCTACCGATCCATTCTTGGATCCCGTATGAGCCGGCTTTATCCAATGGCTGATATTTTTGCACGTAATATTCGATTTCCGCTTCAGAAAGGTTGTTTAACCAAACTTGGGTTTCTTCTACAAAGCGAATAAATTGATTTTGGTAAGCGCAGGAAACTGCGGTATAGACCCAGTGCATTTTTCCAGATAGACCTTGAATGACTTCCTTTGCTTCTTTTAGGTCTTTTGGTTTGCCCAACACTGCTCCCTTTTCATCTAAGACGATGGTATCTGCGCAGATAACTAATTTATCAGCATATTCATCCGAAGGGAATGCTGCTAATTTAGCATCAGCGATATATTGTACAATTTGAATCGGACTTAAGTTAGGGTCATAGCTTTCATCTGTTTCGCGAACTTCAACTTTGAAGGCTATGTCCATATCAGACAACAATTCCTTTCTGCGAGGTGATTTAGACCCTAAGATCACGTCGATTGTTTTCAAACGTTCTTGTAAAATCATTAGATACTTTTAATGCTGGTTTCTACACTCCAAATCCCTTGCAGCTTCATAACCTTCTCTAAGATATCTCGAACTGCTCCTTTGCCACCAGCAAATGGCGACATGTAATGACTAATCTCCTTAATTTCTTCAATGGAATCCGAAGGACAACAAGCAAATCCTACTGCTTGCATCACCTCAAAATCCGGAAGATCATCTCCCATATACAACAAATCTTCCTTAATCAAATTATATTTACTCATCAAATCTTGCAAAAGGGTTAATTTATCACTTACACCTAAATGCACTTCGGTGATTCCTAATCCAAGCATACGCTTGCGAACCCCTTCCGATCGTCCACCCGAAATTACCCAAATTGGCAAACCACGTTTAATAGCTAATTGCATAGCATAGCCATCCTTGACATAGAAAGTCCGCAATTGATGCCCCTCCTCTGTCACATGAATGGATCCATCTGTCATGACACCATCAACATCCAAAATAACCGCTTTAATTTGTTTGAGCTTTTGAAAAATCATATTCGCATTTTTCCCAAATGTAAGGAAAGTTTTTCGATCCAATTTACCCTTTAATTAATCAAAAACAGCCATTCCCTTATCTGTTCAAACAGATAAATCAGAGAATTGTCAGATTATGGTTGCTCATGCAACTTTTTTGTCCAAATGCTTTGCAGTTACCAATTTCTGCTGTACTTTTGTGGAACAATTCAGCGGTAACGTAGAATTAATTTAAAATTGTCTTTTCATAATTTAGGTTTATAATTGGTTAGTATCAAACCCTGGCGCCCATCGTCAGGGTTTTTTCTTTTTACAGAAAATCCAATTTTCCATCTGCTATTTGCAAATATTTTCACCTTAAATTAAAGCAACGAATGCTAAGCAGCCCATACCAACTTTTGGAACTCTCCCTATTTGAATTGATATTGCTGTATATATGGCTTGATATTGCTTCGAGAACCCTACGGAATTTCTAAGGATCTGACAGGGATCTCCTTCGGATCTCGTTCGGTCGGAACCGAACGAGATCCGAAGGAGATCCGAACAAGTTCCAAAGGAGATCCGAAAGTGTATCGAATTCAACCCTAATGAGAGACGTCAGATAACAGACAAAAGACCACAGAAATTCACTACAGAAATCAGGCTATCTTAAACTGAAATACAATCTAAGGATAAAGGAAGGTATTTGAGACAAGCAGTTAGATTTCATGAAAAATACCCATAGCAATGATTTTGCTATGGGCATTTCTATATTTTTAAGATGGGTACTAATTATTTCTTTTCAGGGCCATTTGGTTTTGATATGGAAGTACGCATATCGGTATCCGCTTGTAAGTTTTGCATTTTATAATAATCCATGACACCAAGATTACCATTTCTAAAAGCTTCAGCCATAGCAAGTGGTACTTGTGATTCTGCTTCAATTACCTTCGCCTTAGCTTCTTGTGCCTTAGCACGCATTTCTTGTTCGGTAGCTACCGCCATCGCACGACGTTCTTCTGCACGAGCATTCGCTACTTTCAAATCCGCTTCTGCTTGGTCTGTCTGTAGTTTTGCACCAACGTTTTCACCGATATCGATATCAGCGATATCAATAGAAAGAATTTCAAATGCAGTCCCGGAGTCTAGTCCTTTGGCAAGAACTGTTTTAGAAATACGATCTGGATTTTCCAATACTTCTTTATGATTGGTTGAAGAACCAATTGTAGTTACAATACCTTCACCAACACGTGCTAAGATGGTCTCTTCACCAGCACCTCCGACTAATTGATTGATATTCGCGCGAACGGTTACACGTGCTTTAGCAATTAACTGAATACCATCTTTAGCTACCGCAGCAACTGGAGGTGTATTGATAACCTGAGGATTTACAGATAACTGCACCGCATCAAATACATCACGACCAGCCAAGTCGATCGCCGTTGCTAATTTAAAATCTAAAGGGATATTCGCTTTATCTGCGGAGATTAATGCTTTGATTACTTTATTGACATTACCTCCAGCTAAATAATGCGTCTCAATTTCATTACTTGTAATTTTTAATCCTGCTTTTGTAGAAGTAATCATCGCATTGGTAACTAAAGCAGGCGATACTTTCCGCAAACGCATCAACACCAAATTCAATAAACTGATTTTAACATTGGATAATTGGGCAGTAAACCAAAGATTTAAGGGTAATAGGTATAACAATACGAAAATACCAATTACGGAACCGATAATAATAAGAATTAATTGAACAGGTGCTTCCATGTAATAAGGATTAATAATTTTTTTATGTAACTAAAGATAATAAATATTTCGAGAATCCATAAGCAACTTGCCATTCTGCTCTATCAAAAAACACTTTACTAATTTCGAAGTCTCCACAAAACCATAAAATTTTAAATAAACATGATACAAGGATTATCGAATAAGTTTTGTTTTTATCGCAACAACCAATTAATTATTAAAAAATTTGGAAATGAAAGTAAAAGTTTAAACAAAAATTTAGAATTTTGTAGCAATTTTTCGCATAAATTCCATACTTTGAATGAAAGGTTAGAAAATAGTGTTTTTCATTTTTAGCGTTTCAACCTAGTACTATGTGCCTTATTACTTAACATTTTAAAACAAACAAAGCAGTTAGCTGCACTTCAGATCTAAACTTGAAATCCACAACATCGTTTATTGTTGCTAAGCCAAGTTTTTTGATTTTAATATCAAGCTATTATTAACGAGACATGAACAAACTCAGTTTATTAAGGTGGCAGTTTATAGGTAGTACCATCGTTGCCTATCTCATCATTATATTTTCATTTTGGTTTTTCTTGGATAAACAGAATTCATATTCCTCTCAAGTAGATGAATATATGACGCTTTCACAAGAAAAATTTAATGAGATCCAGCAATGGGAAATTGCTATTCAGAAGTTTTCCAAGTATAAAAATCTTCAAAGTCAACAAAACAGCATTGTAGAGGATCAACTTAAAGATCAAATCTCCAATAGTTTAAAAAAACTGGAGGAAAAGGATCTACTAATTGATAAACCGATTGCTGCTTTGGCGGATGCAAAAGCTATGAGTGCTTCATTTTTTGAAGAAAAAAATCAAGTGATTCAGAACCTCAATAATGTCCCACAACGATTAGCTGAAGAGCAAGAAAGAATTGTTGAAGTAAGCAATAAAATCACCAATGAGGTTGTTCAACGTCGAAAAGACAAAGTAGCAGAAGGTCATAAAAACCTGGATAAGACCAGAAGATATACAGTCATTTTTGGCATATTCTCCCTTCTTGTGATATTATTGGTGCTCTTGCAGACTATGCGTATCCTAGCACATTTACGGAAGACAGGTAGACGTGGACGAGATCTTAACCAGAATCTGATGGAAACCACCAAGCAATTGGAGGATGTCAATTGGGTACTACAGAACTCATCCAAAATCCACAATCAAATTAATGGTCTTCTGAGCGAACAGGACATCGCGAAAACCTCCGTAAATTTTATTGCTGATGTTGTGAATTTTTATGCAGCAGCCTTTTATGTCCGCAAAATTGACTCCTATCAATTTACACTGCGGTACAGTAAGGGATTGGAAAACAAAGAGACGATCAATCAATTTTTAATGAGTGATGGCATTCTTGGTGCAGTTGCTGAAGAGAAAAAACCTCAGATCTTGCCCGTTCAAGATCTCAACAGGACTCATATTCAAACCGGTACGATAAAAAATTTAGAGGCCGATGTTATTATCTTCCCAATTATAAATGAAGATTATTGTATCGGAGTATTGGAAATAATAGGTTCCTTTCCGGAAGATAAAAAAGAGAGTATCTTAAATTATCTTGATCGTACAACACAATCTATTGGATCAACATTGCACTCCAGACAAAATCATGCTTTGGTTGAAGAATTATTAACCGAAACCCAAAGACAAACAGAAGAGCTGGAAGCACAACAAGAAGAACTTCGCATTACCAATGAAGAGTTGGTTTATAAAACGAACTTACTGGAAGCATCTGAAGAGGAGCTTCGTGTTCAACAAGAGGAACTGTCGCAAGCTAATAAAGAACTAAATGAGAAAGCTGCCGAATTGGAACGCCGGAACTTAGAGTTAAATGAAGCGCATAATATCGTGGAGCAGAAAATTGTTGAAGTCGAGCAAGCGAGTAAATATAAGTCTGAATTTATGGCAAATATGAGCCATGAATTGCGAACTCCTTTAAATAGTATTTTGATTCTTGCTAAGCTTCTTCAAGACAATAAGCAGAAGAACCTAAACGAAGAGCAAACAAAATATGCTTCCGTTATCCACAATGCCGGCTCTGACTTATTGCAATTGATTAATGAGTTATTGGATTTGGCGAAGATTGAGTCAGGTAAAGTGGAGATGATGAAGGAACAGATTCAGACTCGTGCATTTGCTTTAAATATTGAATCCTTGTTCAAGGAATTGGCAAAAGAGAAGTCCATTCAATTCGATATTGACATATCGCAGGCTCCAGAACATTTTGTGACGGATGAATATCGACTAGAACAGGTGCTTAAAAACTTCTTATCAAATGCTTTTAAATTCACGGAAAAGAAGGGGAAAATTGATTTAACAATTAGTCAGCAGTCAGGCAATCTACAGTTTTCGGTTCGAGACTCAGGAATCGGTATCTCGGAAGATAAACAAGCATTAATATTTGAGGCTTTCCGCCAAGAAGATGGTTCTACTAGCCGCAAATACGGCGGAACCGGATTAGGACTTTCAATTTCAAGAGAAATATCTTCCTTACTTAATGGCCGAATTTCACTTCAAAGTGCTCTTGGCGAAGGAAGTACCTTTACGTTAATAATCCCTTATCTGGCCGAAGTTCCTAATACTGAAGAACAAGAGGTACAAAAGGAAACTAAGATAGAAAGAGAAATTTCCAATTTATCGAAAAAAGAAGCTAAACCAGCGATCAAAGCAGAGCCAATATCTTCAGAAAAGACAGAAATCAAAGAGAAAGCAGAAGGAAAAAGCATCTTGATCATTGAAGATGATGTCAATTTCGCCGATATTTTGAAAGGCTTTTCTACAGGTTTTGGTTTCCACACCATGAATGCTTATGATGGTATTGCAGGGATCCAAATGGCTAGGCAGAAACAACCGGATGCAATCATATTGGATGTGATGCTACCTTTGGCAGATGGATGGCAGGTATTAAAAACACTTAAGAATGACCCCGCCACAAAGCACATACCTATACACATGATGTCTGCGGCTAATTTTGATAAAAAGGATTTCTTAGAGTCTGGTGCCATTGGCTTTATGTCCAAGCCAGTGACCGAAGAAAGTATAGCCTCAGCATTTGAAAATATTCAGATAAACATCAATAAAGAACTGAAGAAAATCCTGTTGATTGAGGATCAAGAATTTCAAAGTGACCTCATCAAAAAGGCATTCGCTGAGCAAAACATTAATGTGATTCAGGCGTTTACCATTGAATCAGGGATGAAAAAACTAGAGCAGGAAAAGAATTTAGACTGCATTATTTTGGACATTAAGTTACCTGATGGTAGTGGTTTGGAGATGTTGGATAGGATTAAGGCAAATCCAGAATTTGAGAAATTGCCTGTCATCATCAATACGGCTTACGATTTGACGACCGAACAGACCGAGCGTATTTTACGTCACACACAGTCCATGGTTTTAAAATCCAGCAAATCCAATAATCGACTGATTGATGAAGTTAATTTGTTCTTGAATAAATTAGCAACCCCGGCATATAGTCCGATTAAGAATCTGGACAAGATTGATCCCCAAGAGAACTTCGGTGCAAGTGTATTGGAGAACAAAACGGTTCTAATTGCAGACGATGACATGCGTAATGTATTTGCATTGACCTCATCATTACAACAGTACAACATGAAGATAGAGATTGCGAACAATGGTTTAGAGGCTGTGCAATTGGTTGATAACCCGGAGAAGAAAATCGACATCGTATTGATGGATATTATGATGCCGGAAATGGATGGTTATGAAGCTATACAGGAAATTCGCAAAAACAAAAAATATAACAACTTACCAATAATCGCTGTTACAGCGAAAGCAATGAAAGGCGATCGCGAGAAATCCATTGAACTTGGAGCCAACGATTACGTAAGTAAACCAATTGATTTAGATCGATTAGTATCATTAATGCAAGTATGGCTGAGTTAAAAGTGACATATGATATCACCTTTCCTGAGATTGAGGAATTGATATTTTTGTTAAAAAACGTATCAGATTTCGATCTTTCGGGCTATACAAGGTCTTCTTTAAAGCGCAGAATTCAACGGATAATGAATTTAGAGAGTTTGGATTTTGTGGACTTAAAGAATGCTCTAATCAATATCCCTGGATTTCAACAATTCTTCATTCAAGAAGTGACCGTCAATGTGACGGAAATGTTCAGAGACCCTGCATTCTTCAACCGCTTGAATACCGAGATTATCCCCTATCTTCAAACCTTTCCGCGTATAAAGATTTGGAGTGCAGGTTGTTCTACAGGTGAGGAAGTCTATTCATTAGCCATATTGTTAAAGGAAAACAACCTATATGATCGTTCCTTTATCTATGGAACAGACATCAATAGTAAAGTTTTGGACATTGCAAAGAAGGGTATTTATCCATTACGTAAATTCAAGGATTACTCCGACAATTTCAATGCTTACAACTCGAAGGAAAGCCTTTCCAAATATTACACCGCTCGCTATGAAGCAGCCATTATCAATCACGACATCCGGCAGAACATTTTATTTTCTACTCACAATTTAGCAAGCGATCAGGTATTTAATGAATTTCACTTAATTACCTGTAGGAATGTCCTGATTTACTTTGATTTGGAATTACAAGAAAGGGTCATAAATTTGTTCTATGAGTCTTTAGCTTTGTTTGGATTCCTATGTTTAGGAACTAAAGAAACGATATTGAAACATCCGGTAATGGCAAATTTCAAAGTGGTAGACAAGGAATTTAATATCTATCAAAAAATAAAATAGAGATGGATTCATTGGCAAATCACATATATGCTATTGGGGGTTCGGCAGGAGCCTATGAATTAATTGTGGAGATTTTGGAAAATCTTCCGGATGAATTCCAAGCCGCTATCATTATCGTGCTACATCGAAACTCAAAATATGAAACGAAAATAGAGAGCAGTCTGTCCAAACGTTTGAAACGTAATGTCATTTCCATTAAAGACAAATATCCTATTCTGGCAAATAACATTTATTTTGCCCCTCCTGGATATCATACATTAGCAGAACCAGGCATGCATTTCTCTTTAGACATCTCGGAACCTGTACAATTTTCCCGACCATCCATCGATGTATTCTTTGAATCATTGGCTGAGTTGTACGCTAAAGAAACGACGTCTTTTCTGTTATCGGGAGCCAATACGGACGGTGCAAAAGGATTAAAATTATTAGAAGAAGCAGGAGCTGTATGTTATGTACAAGATCCAAAAGAGGCCGTGATAGATACGATGCCTAATAGTGGATTATCCATGGTAAAACATGCTATAGCTTTTCCCAACGAACATATAATCAGTTTTTTCAGATCTATTACTTAATACACAACATGAAACCAATCAACATATTGATATTAGACGATAAGGAAGAAAATATCATTAGCTTACATGCGCTACTGCAGGATGTTGAGCATATCAATATCATCAGTTCTACGGATCCTAATGAGGCTTTGAAAATCTGTTGGAAAGATGACATCTCCATTGCTTTGGTCGATGTTCAAATGCCCGATATTAATGGTTTTGAATTTGTTTCCTTGTTGAAATCAAATCCAAAAACAAGCCATATCATGGCAATCATGGTTACAGCTATTTCCAAAGAAGACAAATACCTGCTTCAAGGTTTGGAAAGTGGTGCGGTAGATTACCTCTACAAACCCCTAAACCCGGAAATTACCATAGCAAAAGTTAAATCCTTTGTTCAACAAATCTTGATCCAACAGGAACTTATCAAAAAGAATAAGGAACTGGAAGAGTCACGTATGGAATTGCTAAAAACAAAGGAAGAAGCCATACAAGCACGTAAATCAAAGGAAATCTTTCTAGCGAATATGAGTCATGAGATCCGTACGCCGATAAATGGCATTATGGGCATCATGCACATGTTCAAAAGTTCGGAACTATCTAATGAACAAAAGGATTGGTTGAAACGACTTGATAATGCCTCACAATCTTTATTGCTCATCATCAATGACATTCTTGATCTCTCGAAGATTGATTCAGGGATGTTAAAGATAGAATACGAAGATTTCTCTTTGACAAAAATGATCGAGGATATCGAACGCATCTTTAAGATCAAGGCGAACCATAAACAGTTGGATTTCCAGATTCAGGTCGAGGAATCCGTTCCCCAATATATACGTTACGACTCTCTGCGTTTACAACAGATTATCAGCAACTTTATTTCCAATAGCTTGAAATTTACGGAAAAGGGTTCTATTGATCTGATTATTACCGAAGTGGAGAGGAGAAACAATAATCATCGCCTTCGATTTACGGTAAAAGATACGGGCATTGGGATCAAGGAAGGATCCGTAGAGAAAATCTTTATGGCATTTGAGCAAGCGGATGATGGTATTACGAAAAAATTCGGAGGTACTGGTTTAGGCTTGGCAATTGTAAAACGACTTGCCAATCTACTAAATGGTAATATTGGTGCTGAAAGCGTGTATGGCGAAGGATCTTCCTTTTATTTTGAGGGTTGGTTTGAATCGTCATCAAAAGAAATTGAGGATAAAAATAAAGAGGTTCCAACATACAATAGTTTCCCTAAGTTCAATGACATGCGTGTTTTGGTTGCTGAGGATAATGACTTGAACTCCTTTATGCTGGCACATATGCTTCGCAGTTGGAACTGTGAGGTAGATATCGTAAAGAATGGGCAATTGGCATTGGAGAAAGTGGAGCATAATAATTACGATTTGATCTTGATGGATACGCATATGCCAATCATGAGTGGTTTTGAGGCCATTAAAGAGATAAAGAATCACAGTGCTCCGGAGAAGCATGGTATTCCTATCATTACGATTTCAGCATCGGTGTTGGAGCATGAACAAGCGGCAGCTTATCGTGCAGGCGCGGATGGTGTGATTGGGAAACCATTTGACCCAATTGAATTATACCAGAAGATAATTGCGGTTACTACCAAGAATAAAAACATGAATTTGACACCCTAATGAGGGTAAAAAGTGCATTAATGGATTATTAATAGTAAATTCGTTAAAAATATATAACAATCAGCTATGAAGAAATTATTTTTTGTTCCAGCATTAGCCATCGCAATTGGAATGGCATCATGTGGTGGAAACTCGGAAAAGAAAACTGAAACTGCAACTAACGAAACAGCAAGTTCTACGGAAACTAGTGAAGCTGCAGAAACAACTGTTCCGGGAATTGAAAATGTTACGCTTTCCAACCAATGGACAGTTGAAGGTAATGACCAAATGCAATTTAACATCAACTTGATTCGTGTAAAAGCGGGTGAGCCAGTTGAATTGACCTTAAAAAATGTAGGTTCTCAACCAAAGGAATCAATGGGTCATAACATCGTTGTATTAAAACCAGGTGTAGACAAAGCGACTTTTGGAGCTGAGGCTGCTGCTGCTTCGGACAACGAGTACATCCCTAAATCCTCTTTATCATCGATCGTTGCACATACAAAATTGTTAGGTCCAGGTGAGCAAGATAAAATCACGTTCACTTTAGAAAAAGGGGTTTACACCTACTTATGTAGTTTCCCTGGCCACTATGGCATTATGAATGGACAAATTGTTGCGGAATAATTCCAACAATTCCATTCTAAGGATAAAATACTTAAAGGGGAGTCTTGCTAAAAAGGCTCCCCTTTTTTGTTGCGGTAAAAATTTGACTTAGATATGTTGTAAAATACGGGTACATGCATACGATTGCCTGTTATTATCTGAAAAATGCTTCGCTTAATATGCTTTTAAATACTAAATTTGTCGGATAAAACAAATCCGAATTCTATGCAATACGACGTAATCGTAATCGGTAGTGGTCCAGGTGGTTATGTTGCCGCTATCCGTTGTGCCCAATTAGGCTTAAAAACAGCAGTTATCGAGAAATATAGCACATTTGGTGGTACCTGTCTAAATGTAGGTTGTATCCCATCCAAGGCATTATTAGACTCTTCAGAGCACTACCACAATGCGGCGCACAATTTTGAAGCGCACGGTATCAGCTTAAGCAACCTTAAGTTGGACATGAAAAAGATGATCGATCGTAAAAACGATGTCATTGCCCAAAATACCGCTGGTATTACTTTCCTTTTCAAGAAAAATAAAATCGACAGCTTCCAAGGAGTTGGTTCATTTGTAGATAAAAACACCATCAAAATCACTAAAGAAGATGGTGCTACAGAAGAAATCAAAGGTAAAAACATCATCATTGCAACAGGTTCTAAACCTACAGCATTACCTTTCTTACCTGTTGACAAAAAACGTATCATTACTTCTACTGAAGCATTAAACCTAACAGAAGTTCCAAAGAACTTAATCGTTATTGGTGGTGGTGTTATCGGTTTAGAATTAGGATCGGTATATGCACGCTTAGGTTCTAAAGTTACCGTGGTAGAATATGCTAAATCTATCATTGCAACAATGGATGCTGGCTTAGGTAAAGAATTACAACGTGTCTTGAAAAAGAACTTAGGAATGGAATTCTTATTGGGTCATAAAGTATCTGGTGCAGCTACTAAAGGCAAAAAAGTTATTGTAACGGCTGAAGATGCAAAAGGTCAAGCTGTAGAAATCGAAGGCGATTACTGTATCGTTGCTGTTGGTAGAACGGCTTATACTGCAGGTCTAGGTTTAGAGAACATCGGTATTAAACCTGAAGAGCGTGGAAATAAAATCCCAGTAAATGATCACTTGGAAACTTCTGTTGAAGGTGTTTATGCTATCGGTGATGTTATTAAAGGTGCCATGTTAGCTCACAAAGCTGAAGATGAAGGTATCTATGTAGCTGAACGTATCGTTGGTCAAAAACCACATATCGACTATAACTTAATCCCTGGTGTAGTTTATACTTGGCCTGAAGTTGCATCTGTTGGTAAAACAGAGGAGCAATTGAAAGAAGAAGGTAAGAAATACAAATCAGGAAGCTTCTCATTCAAAGCATCTGGACGTGCAAAGGCATCTGGTGATACCGATGGTTTCATCAAAGTACTTGCTGATGCTGATACAGATGAAATCTTAGGTGTACACATGATTGGTCCACGTGCTGCAGATATGATTGCTGAAGCGGTGGTAGCTATGGAATACCGCGCGTCTGCAGAAGATATCGGTAGAATCTGTCATGCTCACCCTACTTTCACAGAAGCATTCAAAGAGGCAGCTCTTGCTGCTACTTCTAATAGAGCAATCCACGCGTAAGCGTTGTGAAATAAAAAAAGACTCCCGATTGAGATTCAATCGGGAGTCTTTTTTTGAGACCGCTGCGTTGTTAGATGTGGGATGTAGGAAATCTTTGTTTTGATTTCAATGGGAGCAAAGAACTATTTGATATTGGCTTGATACATGCATCAACAGGTTAATACAAAAACTTTTGATACTTATCTTGCATCTTCTTATCTTAAAGCAATCGAATATTAATAAAACGACAACATGAACTTTTACACTAGGAAATGGGTGAAGCCTGAGGATTTGAATCCAAATGGTTCATTATTTGGGGGCACCTTATTGCGTTGGATAGATGAGGAGGCTGTAATCTACGCTATTGTACAGTTAGGTAATCCGCATGTAGTGACGAAGTATATCTCGGAGATTAACTTTGAGAGTGCAGCTAAGCAGGGTGATATTATCGAATTGGGGATTGAGGCTATTGACTTCGGTCGGACATCATTAACGATGCGTTGTGTGGTGAGGAATAAGATTAGCAGAATGACCATCCTCTCCATTGATAAATTGGTATTTGTCAATTTGGATAAGGATGGCGTACCGACTCCTCATGGTAAAACAGAAATTACCTATGCCTACATGGGCATTGAGAAGGATATGAAGAAGCGGGATTAAGCCGCTTCTTTTTGTGCATTTAATTCTCTCTTAAGGTCTTTTTCTACCCAAAAGGATAATACTGGTAGAGTCCCGAAAATAAAATACTTTACGAATTTCTTGAAAGACCATTTATATGTGCTCCAACATGCGATTAATAATACCACAAAAATAATCCATAACACACCGTGAGCCATTCCTACAGGACGCATGATGGTATCGTTATGGAAGATGTATTTTAAAGGCATAGCAACAAAAAACAGTAAAATAGCGGAGATCGCTTCAATAAGTGCGGAAATTTGAAGTGTTTTTAACATACATGATACTATTAGTCAGCGCAAAGAAAGGGAAATGCACCTTGGAAAGGAAATGATTCTAGCGGAAGTGACCTCGAAATGACATATTTGAATAAATAGGCGGGTTTTTGAGAAAAAAGTAATGACTGCACTAAATAAAAAAATGCGTACTTTTGAGGAATTGTATTTTGCAAACATAACGACACTTAATATTTATGAATTACGACATTATTGTTATTGGTAGTGGTCCTGGCGGATACGTTGCGGCGATCAGAGCCTCACAATTAGGTTTCAAAACGGCCATTATTGAACGTGAATCATTAGGCGGAATCTGTCTTAACTGGGGCTGTATTCCTACCAAAGCGCTTCTTAAAAGTGCACAAGTATTTGAATACTTAAACCATGCTGCCGATTACGGTATTAAAGTTAACGGTGGTGAAGCAGACTTCGGAGCAATCGTAAAGAGAAGTCGTGGTGTTGCTGAAGGAATGAGTAAGGGTATCCAATTCTTGATGAAGAAAAACAAGATCGACGTGATCATGGGTACTGCGAAAATTAAAAAAGGTGGTAAAATCGAAGTGAAAGCTGAAGATGGTTCTACAAAAGAATATACTGCTAAACACACTATCCTTGCTACAGGTGCTCGTTCTAGAGAATTACCTAATCTTCCTCAAGATGGCAAGAAAATCATCGGTTACCGCCAAGCAATGAATCTTTCACAACAACCTAAATCTATGGTAGTTGTTGGTTCTGGTGCTATCGGTGTAGAATTTGCTTATTTCTACAACGCTATCGGTACTAAAGTTACTATCGTTGAATTTATGGACCGCATTGTTCCTGTAGAAGACGAAGAGGTATCAAAACAATTAGAGAAATCCCTGAAAAAAGCAGGTATCAATATCCTAACTAAATCAGAAGTTCAATCCGTTGACACCAAAGGTGACTTATGTAAAGTAAGCATCAAAACTGACAAAGGAACAGAAACTATCGAAGCTGAAGTAGTATTATCTGCAGTAGGTATTACACCTAATATCGAGAACTTAGGTTTGGAAGAAGTTGGTGTTAAAACTGATAAAGGACGTGTTTTAGTAGATGATTTCTACAAAACAAATATCGATGGTGTATATGCTATCGGAGATATCGTTAAAGGACAGGCTTTAGCACACGTTGCTTCTGCTGAAGGTATCACTTGTGTGGAGAAAATCAAAGGACTACATGTAGATCCTATTGACTATAACAACATCCCTGGATGTACTTACTGTACACCAGAGATCGCTTCTGTTGGATTCACAGAAAAAGCAGCTAAAGAAGCAGGATATGAGATCAAAGTGGGTAAATTCCCATTCTCAGCATCTGGTAAAGCATCTGCTGCTGGAGCAAAAGATGGTTTTGTAAAAGTAATCTTCGATGCAAAATATGGCGAATTCCTAGGAGCTCACTTAATTGGTGCTAATGTAACTGAAATGATCGCTGAGGTTGTTGTAGCTCGTAAATTGGAGACTACAGGACATGAGGTGTTAAAAGCAGTTCACCCTCACCCAACCATGAGCGAAGCAATTATGGAAGCTGTAGCTGATGCATACGGTGAAGTAATCCACTTATAAGATTCTAAAGAATATCTTTAAATATTAAAAGCCACCTTAAGGTGGCTTTTTTATGTTATAATGATTTTGATTGATATTGATCGGGCGATGAATGCATCGACAAAAATCGAAGAACGGCAGCAATATATTAATGACCAGCTATACTTCGAGCTTACAATCTAAAAAAAACCTAATGAAATTTCTTTACTATCTCATATCTCACATCTAATAGCGAAGCGGTCTAACATCTCATATCTAATAGCGCAGCGGTCTCACACCTTTGGTTTCTTCTTCCAGATGCTTTCTGCCCATCGTCCTACAAACCAGAAGGAGACTGCCAACAACAAGAAGAAAATGGTTCTATTTATATTATCCCAAAGGTATTCTACAAAGCGGGTGTAGAGATTTAGGATAAAGAATACAAATCCGATATCACGAGCAGCATGGTCTTTGGTTTTCATGCCGTATAAGGCCAAGCCTAGGGAAACCCCTATTCCCAATAATCCCCAATAGAAGATTTCATATTGTCTTACTGAAGACCATTTGTCAAAGTCACTGTAGTTACCAAAAATGGATAATAACCAAAGGGCAATCATGGTATAGAGCAAGCCAACCACAAAGCTGGTGGATTGGAAGTAATCAATGCTTTTGATCTTAGGTTGGATGAAATAAGCAAATGCTGTCAATAAAGCTCCGAATATGGTGAATCGTAAAGGATAATTCATCCCCCAGAATTTGAATCCCCAATTGCTATGGTAAGCGGTTTCAGTAGCAAACCAAATACCTAGTGCCACTAAGGTAAATACCCAAAGCAGTTTGGATTTAATCTTTACAGCCAGTACCCCATAGATCAAGATGGATAAGAGGAACATCAAGGTATAATGGTTTTCATTACGATCCAGAATCTGACCAAGGAAACCTATACTTGCCGCTGTTGCAAATGCACCAGCCAACATCAGCGTTTCATTGGAGAAGTTCTTATCCGGATTATTGGCTTTATTTCGAAAACCTAAGGTATAGAAAAATACAGCGATGGCTGCAAAGCCTAGGCAGAACACTACATTAGGAGTTTCATAAAATCGTTCCACCAGATCTGATAGATAGCCGTCAGAGAATAACGAAACAACAGAAAAGATTAATGAAGCCAGCGCTATCCAGAAGGCATAACGTGCAAGCATCCCCCATTCAAAACCTTTATCATCCAGATTACCCTGTAATACTTTGGCTTTTTCAGCATCCAATAGTTCTTGTTCCTGCCAATGTTTTAAAGCATCCTCAATAATTTCCCTTTCATGCTTACTGACGTCGAGTTTCTTCAAAATAGTTAGATTTGTTAAATAAAGGTAATACTTTTCATTTTGCTCTCATAATCAAAGATTAACCAAAAGGTCATATCGTAAGCCCACTAAAAATCTGTAACTTTGCCCCTTGCAAATGACGACATTAATGGCCCAACGAAAAACAGTAGACCTTGGGGACCAAAGCGAGGTAGAAGTATTTGGTGCTCGAGTTCACAATCTAAAAAATATAGACGTATCCTTTCCTAGAAATCAATTGGTAGTAATAACTGGATTGAGTGGTAGTGGAAAATCTTCGCTAGCATTTGATACCATTTATGCCGAAGGACAGCGCCGTTATATGGAGACATTTTCGGCTTATAGCCGTCAGTTTTTAGGAGGTATGGAGCGTCCTGATGTGGATAAAATTTCGGGATTAAGTCCGGTAATTTCCATTGAACAGAAGACAACTTCCAAGAATCCGCGTTCAACAGTAGGTACTATCACCGAGATTTACGATTTCTTACGTTTGCTGTATGCACGTATTGGAGAAGCTTTCTCCTATGTGACTGGCAAGAAAATGGAGCGTATGTCTGATGATGAAATTACAGACCGTATTCTAAATGACTTTAACGGTGAGGGCATCTACATCTTGGCTCCTGTTGTCAAAGGTCGTAAAGGACATTATCGCGAACTATTTGAACAGATCCGTAAGCAGGGTTACACCAAGGTTCGTGTCGATGGAGAAATACTAGATATTGCACCTAAAATGCAGGTTGATCGGTATAAGATCCACGATATTGAAATTGTTGTGGACCGTGTTATCGTGGAAGTTAGTTCCCGTAAAAGATTATTCGACAGTATTGGTCAAGCTTTAAAAACCTCAAAAGGGATTATTAAGATTGCCAATAAAGAAAATAAAGAGCAGTTCTTCAGTAGGTATTTGATGGATGCAGAATCCGGTATCTCCTATGATGAACCACAACCTAATTCCTTTTCGTTCAACTCTCCTTACGGAGCATGTCCGCAATGTGACGGACTAGGATATATCTACGAAATAGACAAAAAAATAGTTATCCCTGATCGCAGCTTAAGTATTCAGAAAGGTGCAATTTTTCCTTTAGGTCCCGTTCGGGAATCGTGGACTTTTGCTGTCTTAAAAGCTGTTGCTAAGAAATTTGATTTCTCCTTAACAACAGCGATTGACAAGCTTTCGGAAGAAACAATTGACATGTTATTATTTGGTGGTGAAGAACCTATTGGATTAACGGTTTCTTATGGCTCTTACGGAGCTAGAGAATACCAGATTCAGTTTCAAGGCATCTTTAAGATGTTGGAGGAAATGAGTGCCAAATATCAGGAAGATAGTCAGTCTTTAGAGGAATTCCGTACGCAAGTGGTCTGTCCATCTTGTCATGGTGCTCGATTAAAAAAAGAATCTTTACACATTAAGGTTGATCAGAAGAATATTGCTGAATTAGCGGATATGGATATTGTTGCATTAAATGAATGGTTTCAAGGTATTGAAACGCGTTTATCGGAGCGACAAAATATCATTGCCACAGAAATTGTCAAAGAGATTAAAACAAGAATCGGTTTCTTATTGGATGTAGGTTTGAATTACTTGACTTTAAATCGTAGTTCAAAAACACTATCAGGTGGAGAAGCACAGCGGATTCGTCTAGCCACACAAATTGGATCTCAATTGGTGAATGTTTTATACATTCTGGATGAACCTAGTATTGGTCTTCACCAACGTGATAATGAGCGCCTAATTAATGCGTTGAAGAACCTGCGTGATATCGGAAATACCGTATTGGTTGTAGAACATGATAAGGACATGATTATGAATGCTGATTATGTGATTGACATGGGGCCAGCTGCCGGTGTTTTTGGTGGAAAGGTGGTTGCTCAAGGTACTCCAAAACAATTGATGAAGGCACATACCTTGACTACCGATTACTTGAACGGAACCAAAGAAATCGCAACGCCTAAGGAAAGAAGAGCAGGAAATGGCAATACGCTATCGTTAAAGGGCGCTAAAGGGCATAACCTAAAGAATGTAAGCATAGATATCCCTTTGGGTAAACTAATTCTTGTAACAGGCGTATCAGGCTCTGGAAAGTCCAGTTTAATTACTAGTACCCTCTATCCTATCTTAAATCATCACTTCTTCCGTGCAAAGGCTAAGCCTTTACCATATTCTAAGATTGAAGGTCTTGAGCATATTGACAAGGTAATTGAGATTGATCAATCACCGATTGGTCGTACGCCACGTTCTAACCCTTCTACTTATACTGGCGTATTCTCTGATATCCGAGCATTGTATGTTCAGTTACCAGAAGCGAAGATTCGCGGATATAAACCAGGTCGTTTCTCCTTCAATGTAAAAGGAGGACGATGTGAAACTTGCCAAGGTGCAGGGATGAAGATTATCGAGATGAATTTCCTTCCTGATGTTCAAGTTCCTTGTGAAACTTGCAATGGAAAGCGTTATAACAGAGAAACTTTGGAAGTGAGATACCGTGGAAAGTCCATTTCCGATGTCCTGGACATGAGCATTGATGAAGCGGTAGTTTTCTTTGAAAACATCCCTTCCATCTATAGAAAGATTAAAACCCTACAAGATGTGGGATTAGGCTATATTACTTTAGGACAATCTTCAACGACTTTATCGGGTGGTGAAGCGCAACGTGTAAAACTTGCTACTGAACTTTCTAAGAAAGATACTGGTAAAACTTTCTATATTCTAGATGAACCAACTACAGGTTTACACTTTGAAGATGTGAATGTTCTTTTGGGTGTTATCAATCGTTTAGTTGATCGAGGTAATAGCATGATGATTATTGAACATAATATGGATATGATCAAAGCTGCTGATTGGATTATCGACATGGGACCTGAAGGTGGTAAAGATGGTGGAAAGGTATTATTCCAAGGTACACCAGAAGGCTTAATAAAACAAAAAGGCAGTGAAACTGGTCGATTCCTTAAACTTGAGATGTAGTATCCAAGTTTATCGAAAGCAGGTCATTACAGTATAAAAACAACAGAGCCAACAAATACATAAATTTGTTGGCTCTGTTGTTTTATCTCTTGAGGCCAATATAGAAGATCAGTTTTTTATTCTTCTAATACCGCAACAATATTCTGTCTGAATCTTGTTCTTACAGGCTTATTATCCTTCATGGCAGGTTGCCATTTTGGTGACTTCTTCATTACACGGACAGCCTCAGCAGCAAAAGCTGGACTAATCTTATCTTTATTCAAGACCTTAATATCGCATACCAAACCATCCTCACAAACTGTAAACTCTAAAATTGCCGTTTGACGAACTCCAAAATCTACATATTGGGTACTGTCCATCTCCTCTAAAGTCCTGTTCAAGTCTATTGTTCTGGAAAGGAACTGTTGCCAAGTTGCAGAACCACCTTTAAATTCCGGTAAGCGATCCACAGAAAATACAATCCTTGTATCCACTGTATCGGTCTTTTGCCCAAAAGCGAAACTTGATAAACTCAAGCAAATCAACATAATCAAATAACGCATATCCCCTCCTTTTTCTAATAAAGATACGAATTTCTCCGAAAAGTCTTTTTCACTTATTCCTTTGGAAGATCAATGGAACTTCTAAAATTCCCTTCCTCATCTTGAATAAAACTCATCGGACTATCAGGATTTTTGATAATCTCAAACAAGGTAAATCCCCAAGGCTTCCAGAAATTCTCCAGCACTTGACCGTAAGTTTTAACCTGCCAATTATCAAAGATTGGTTTCATCGTCCAATCATTTAATGGCATAGGTTCCACGAAAACCTTCTCTGGAACTTCCATATAAGTGTATTCCGGCAAACGGTTAAACAAATAAGCCGAATAAAAATATCGCGCACAGATCTCTTCAAACTGAATTGGATGAAGCCTATGGCCCTTTACTTTTTCCAGGACTTCCTCGTGGTAAATAGCATGGGTTCCATTGTCTTGTAAAGTAGCGATAAGTCCAAAATCACCCATTCTTAACGAATAAATCAGGGTGTTGATCTCATCTCGATACATAAAGGTATTTTCGGCATTATCTACAGGAAAAACCTCTACACTAAATGGATTCTTATGTTCAAATTCCATTGGCACCAAAATCGACTGCAACATGGCATGCAAGTTTTTAAATTTCTGCACCAATGCTTGGGAGAAATTCATTTGCTCACCAGAGAGAAAAGATTGTCGTATGCCTACCTGAATTTCATTAAACACAACCCCATATAGCATCTTACCGATCCATTGAAATAGCTCCAACTGCGGAATAGCTTTCATCCCTTCATATCCATTCTGAGCAGCTTCTTGAATTCGAGCTTCCAATGCATGAAACTTCTCAGCCACTTCTGGCGTACAAGGCAATTGCAATTGACCATAAGTCGTCATGCTTTCATCCAGCATTTTAAAGGGCTTATCAGCTAAATCGAAGGAGTCCATCATCCATTCTGGAAAGACTTGAATATGATCCTTATCGGAATCCAATGCTTGACCAGTAAGGAAACAGGTCTTGTTGTCAAAATGAAAATCCAGAAATGGGTTATAGAGTTTTGTCGCCATAGTGGCAGCAAAGGTAATAGAATTCAAAAAGATAAATGGCTATTTAGGGACAATTTACGCAAGAATGACCTATACAAGCCACTTGTAAACTAAAGTAAGAAGTTTCTAATGGGAAAGGATAACTCTGCAGCTTTATTCCAAACCATGAAATGTCCTCCACCCTTTATCCGAATGGAGTAATCCACATATTGAATAGGCAATAAATGATCTTTATCTCCATGAATGTGCAAGCAATTGGCTGGCGTTTGTGTGTTTTCCCAATGCACAATCTTATCCACTGCCCATCGCTGAAAATCAGGATCAGTATCTTTCAAAATGGCTTGTAAGAGATTTTTATCCTCATCAGACTTAGCACCGAATAACCAAGACAGTACTTTCAACGAAGTCGAACTTGTTGCTGCATCGGGCAATAATTTATGTAAGGAAAGTAATTTGGATATCCCTAATAACTTAGGGAGTTCATCTTTTGTTTTTGCCGAAGAAATCAAAATGGTCTTTTTGAAATCGTAGTATTTGGCTAGCTCGGCAATGCACATACCTCCAAAGGAAACTCCCAATACATTGGCTCCTTGTTTTGGAATTTGATAATGCTCTGCCAATCGGAAAACATAACTCTCTAAGGCCTCAGCAGGTCTTGGTTTCAACCAATCTACATAGATCACTTGGAAACCCGAAAGATCCAAATTGGCAAAAACTCGGCGGTCAGCGCCTAATCCTGAAAAGAGGTAGATATTCTCCATTTCCCTAAGTTAAGGAAATCAAGCAATATTTACTTTAAAGTTTTCAAACACTAAACTACCATCTACGGACTGTCCTTGTTGATTTTTTAAACCTTTCAAGGGTGATGTTTTTCCTTTTTCCAACAAGTTCTTCATCTCCTTCTCTTCCAGGAAGACACCGTTTAATGTACGCCAAATCTTAAAGTCACAACCACGAGCATAATGATCACATTGAGCAACCTTATCAAAAAGATGCACTTGTCCAGGAGTACATTTCGGACATTTAATCTTTCCCTTCTGCAGGGGTTTCAATTCCTCATGAGCAATAGCGATGCGCAATTGCAATAACTCCTTGGTGATTTTTGCTGTATAGTCTTTAATGTGCTTCATAAACACATCATAACTTACTTTATTGGCGCGCATTTCCTCTAGCTTCTGCTCCCATTTACCCGTTAAAGTCACTTTTGCAATCGAACGATCTTTAACCAATTGGTAAACTGCCAAACCTTTTTCAGTTGGAATAAGTTTCTTTTTATCGCGTTTGATGTAGTCTCTTTGGAATAGGGTTTCAATGGTTGCCGCACGAGTAGCCGGAGTACCCAGACCACAATCTTTCATCGCTTGGCGCATTTCATCATCCTCAATTTCCTTACCTGATGTTTCCATGGCTTTCAATAAGGATGCTTCCGTATGGATAGGTTTAGCTTTTGTATTTCTTTCTGCTAACTCCAAAGTCAATACCTCCAATAATTCATCAATGATAAGCTTTGGTAATTGGGCGTTTTCATTATCCTGATCATCGGTATTCTTATCCTCATCAGGAAGTTCCACTTGATCAGCAGACAAACGCCATCCATACTGACGAATTACTGTACCTTTTGCAATTAATTCAATACCGGCAGCATCAATAGTAACAGTGGTAATATCCTTCAGACAGACTTCAGAGAAACTTTCCACCATACGCTTAGCAATCATGTTATAGATGTTCTGCTGATCCATAGGCATTGGCCCTGGTTTCTCATCTGTCACCAATAAAGCATGGTGATCCGTCACCTTCTTATCGTCAACCGAACGCTTGTTGAGTTTTGCGCCGATTAGATTCTTACTAATGACAGCGATACTTTCCGTTGCATTATCCGCCAAATGCTGAAAAAGCTCTTCAATCTTTTCAAAGACATCCTCTCCAATGTACCTTGAACCAGTACGCGGATAGGTAATGACCTTTTTCTCATATAAGGTCTGCGCAATACTTAAAGTCTGATCAGCGGAATAGCCGTATTTTTTATTGGCATCTTGCTGCAGGGAGGTCAAATCAAACAATAACGGTGGTTGCTCTTTGGTTTCCTTTGCTTCCACATTAGCCACTTTCGCTTGCATACCTACCTGCAATTTGGAAATCGCTTCTTCTGCTTGATCTTTTTTATCAATTTTATTGGAAGTAGCCTTAAAGCTTATTCCTTCTTTTTCAAAACCTGCTTGAATCTTATAAAAAGCTTGGGGTTTAAAATCTTTATTTTCAAGGTATCGAGAGCATATCATCGCCAAGGTTGGTGTTTGAACCCGACCTAAGGATAGCAAACCCTTATTTCCAGCCGCTAAGGTTAATGCCTGTGTAGCATTGATCCCAATTAACCAATCCGATTCTGAACGAGATCTAGCAGACATGTACAAACTATCGTATTCTGTCCCTTCCTTAAGATTAGCAAATCCTTCTTTGATAGCCTTATCAGTCTGTGAGGAGATCCATAGCCTTTTAAACGGAACATTAGACTTCAGGTAATAATAGATGTTTCGGAAGATCAATTCTCCTTCACGCCCCGCATCCGTTGCCACAATAATCTCTTCCGCCTGCTCCAATAAATATTTAATGGTATTCAGCTGCTTCAGGGCTCCCCCATCATCCATCTGCTTACCTTCTTTTTTCACCTTTTTTACTTCCAATACAAATTGCTGTGGAATGATCGGCAAATTACTAACGGACCAATTGTGAAAGCCATAGGCTTGTGGGGTACATAATTGTACCAAGTGACCGAATGCATAGGTAAATGCATAGCCATTTCCACTGATGTACCCGTCCTTCACTTCCTTCGCCCCCATCACTCGTGCTAAATCACGAGCCACTGAAGGCTTCTCTGCAATAACTACTTTCATTCTAAATTCTTTCTATATCATGACGCAAAGTCGGCTCATGTCCTTTACATCCCATCTTTTCAAGATGGAACAGGCCACATAAACCCTTTACCTTGATTAGTCTAAAGCCGCAATAGAGATTCCTTTTATCTTCCGGTATAGGTCAACGGCATAAACATCGGTCATGCCGGATACAAAGTCCAAAACTGCTCTAATTTTTGAATAAGTATCCTCTTGTTGACTATGGAATTGTGATGGAATCATTGCAACCACTTTCTTATCGAATAGGGATTTATTCGATTTTAAATAAGCAGGAACAAATTCTTCTAATAAAGCATTCATTACCTTAAAACCTGCTATCTCAATTTGCACTACAGCAGAAGCATTATAGATTTTCTTAACGGAAATCTTGGATATCAATTCCATGTGTGCAACAATGTCTGAATCCAAAGCTTCTATCAATGGCTTATGAAAAGTACCTGCTAAAAACTCTTCCTGATGATCCACAAATAGATTTGCACAGGCATTGATCAAGGTATTGATAGCTTTCGCCCGCAGTAGGGATACTCGACTGGCAGGATCTTCCAATGTGGCTAATCGTTCCTTTAAATCACCATCTCCACAAAGCGGAATTAATAAAGCCTCCACTTCTTCATAGGACAATATCTTCAAGTGATGTGCATCTTCTAGATCGATAATGTTGTAGCATATATCATCCGCTGCTTCAACCAAATAAACCAAGGGATGACGAACATATCCGGCAGGGTTTGAAGGATCTCTCTCCAAACCTAACTCCGTGGCAATCTTTTCAAACACTGCTTTTTCTGCATCAAAGAAGCCATATTTCTTGCGGTGATGCGAACCTTTTATATGTCCATCAATCGCAGCACAGGGGTATTTAACAATCGCCGCTAAACTGGTGTAGGTTAATGCAAATCCTTTAGGATCTTTTCCATTAAATGGATGCGTCAAGATTCGTAAAGCATTGGCATTACCTTCAAAATGTGTTAAATCTGCCCACTGCTCTTTACTAACCTGCTCCTCGTATTTCATTCCTTTACCATCTGTAAAGAACGAAGAGATGGCAGCTTCCCCAGAATGTCCGAATGCTGGATTCCCTAAATCATGGGATAAACATGCTGCAGAAACAATATTGCCTACCTCTTGTAGGAAGGGTGCTTCCTCATCAATATTCGGATTATTCTTTTTTACCAAATTATAGAACAAACGTCCCAAGGAACGTCCTACCGAAGCAACTTCTAAACTATGGGTCAATCGATTATGTACAAAGACAGCGCCTGGCAATGGAAATACTTGCGTTTTATTTTGTAACCTCCGGAATGGAGAGGAAAATATTAGTCGATCGTAATCACGTTGGAATTCCGAACGTGCATCAAATTGCTCATTTGGCACGCGGTCTTCATAACCCCAGCGCTTAGCAGAAATTAATTGTTTCCAGTTCATCTAAAAATCTTGGATTAAGGATAGCAAATATACGTTTTTAAAACCGGAGCTTATCCCTCTCCTTGGCTTTTTCGGACGATCATACCCAAGATTAAATTCAACGGGTAAAGCAATTGCATGATCAATAGTATGGACATGCCTCCAATAAAAAACTCACTTATCCTCGCAAAACTACCTTGTGCCTCTACATCTGCCTCCGTCATTCCATTTTTATGGCTAAGCAACTCCACATAATGACGCTCCAGAAATGAAAATGCACAAATATTAATGGCTAAGAATATAAAACAGATTAAATGCATGCGGCTCCAAACACTGGAGTAAAGTAGGTTTTTCGTAAATAAATAAAGTACAGCAAATATTAAGGCGGTCAAGGAAAGCATCCAACAAACCATTCGTTCGGAAAGAACATAGGTTGTTCCAAAAAAATGCGTAGTCGTTACGGAATCTATGGGTACTACTAAAACGGCATATAAAAAAAGAAAAAAACTCAGCAAAAAGAATAAAGCGTAAACTTTTGTCATGCGATTGATTTTTACCAAATTACGAAAATCAATTTTATTTTTAAAGGATTTTACCTTTGTGATGGACAAGCTAATTGTTTATCTTTAGGACATTAACACCTACAAGCAATGACGACTTACAAACTACCTATAGCACAAGGATTTGAACATAAAATAGATCATAAAAATACGCATTTAATTACTTTAAAAAATCGTGCTGGAATGGCCATTGCCTTAACCGATTACGGTGCTAGGTTAGTTAGTGCCTTGGTTCCTGACAAGCATGGAAACTTAATTGATGTCGTCCTTGGATTTGACTCTATTGAGGGTTACTTGCAAGCTAAAGAACAATACCATGGAGCAACCGTTGGTCGTTTCTGTAACCGCATCGCCAAAGGTAAATTTAACTTGGAAAGTAAGGAATATAGCTTAGCACTAAACAATGGCAACAATTGCCTACATGGTGGTATTGAAGGTTTCCATCGTAAAGTTTGGGATCGTCAAGTGAGCTTCAAAAAGTTAGTAGATTTCTACTATGTATCGCCAGATGGTGAAGAGGGTTTTCCAGGAGAGTTAAAGACTTCTGTCTCCTATGAATTGACGAATGAAAACGAAATCATCATTAAATTCCGCGCAACAACGGATGCCCAAACTGTCCTCAATCTAACAAATCATGCTTATTTTAATTTGAATGGTGAAGGAAATGGTGATGTCCTAAATCACCTCATCCAGATTAATTCGGATGAATTTCTTCCTATTGATGAAAACCAAATTCCAATTGGAAAACCGGAATCCATTGAAGAAACAGCATTCGATTTTAGACAAGCAAAGACTATTGCTCAAGACATCAATGCGCAGGACGAGCAACTGGAATATGCTAATGGCTATGACCACTGCTACCTCAATAAGCAACCTATCAGTCAAGCAATCGCAAGTGCCTATTCCAAGGAAAGTGGTATTCTTCTAGAGGTTTTCACTTCTGAGCCGAGCATACATTTTTATACCGGCAATTTCCTTGCGGATGATTTAGGAAAATCTGGTCATCGCTATTTACGCTATGGCGGTTTTTGCTTTGAGGCACAACATTATCCAGACAGCCCCAATCACCCAGACTTCCCATCCGTTATCCTAAATCCAGGAGAAGTATTCCAAAGTGAGATTAGATATAAATTTAGTATACAAAAATAACAAAGGAGGCCTAGGCCTCCTTTCTAATTCTTATTGTTTCCTGCTATGGGATTTATTTCAATAAATCCCGAAGTGCTTGATCAACTTTGTCAAATCCAAACTCTTGCTTGATTTGCTGGAACATTCTTTCAATTTGATGATTGCAAAGATTTCCAATACTTCCCTCATGGCTATGGTTCACCTCCTTAGCTGGCTTAAATCTTCCCTCTTCTATATCAATCCCTATCTGCTTATACGCTTCACGGAAAGGCACGCCTTTTAACACCTCATTGTTCACTACTTCTACACTGAACAAATAGTCATATTTTGGATCATCCAAGATGTTGTCTTTGATACTGATATTTTCCAACATATACTTGGCAATCGCCAAACAATCATTAAGCGATTGAAACGAAGGGAATAAATTCTCTTTCAGCAATTGTAAATCACGGTGATATCCCACAGGCAGATTGGTGGTCATCATTGCTATTTCATTTGGAAGTGCCTGAATCTTATTACATCTGGAACGGATCAACTCAAATACATCAGGGTTCTTTTTATGCGGCATAATGCTTGAACCAGTTGTCAAATGCGCTGGAAAGGAAATAAAGCCAAAATTCTGGTTGATGAATAAAGTGACATCCATGGCAAATTTTGCCAAAGTAGCCGCAATAGAACTCATGGCTTGCGCTAAGATGCGCTCTGTTTTTCCACGTCCCATCTGTGCATAAACCACATTATAGTTTAGATCCTCAAAACCTAATAATTGTGTGGTCATCGTTCTATTTAGTGGGAATGAGGAACCATATCCTGCTGCAGATCCTAAAGGATTTTTATTACATACATTCCATGCCGCTTTTAAAAGCTGAAGGTCATCGACCAAACTCTCTGCATAAGCTCCAAACCATAATCCAAAAGATGAAGGCATCGCAATTTGTAAATGCGTATATCCCGGCATCAATATATGCTGGTGTTTATTGCTCAATAAAATCAGCTCTTGGAATAGTTCTTCTGTATTCTTGAAAATACTTTCTATTTCTGAACGAAAATAAAGCTTGAGGTCAACCAGCACCTGGTCATTTCTAGAACGGCCGGAATGGATTTTCTTACCTGCTTCACCAACTCGCTGGGTCAACATCATCTCCACTTGAGAGTGCACATCTTCTACCGAGTCTTCAATTTGAAAATCTCCTACTAGTATCTCTTTATAAATGTTTTTCAATTCTGCTTGTACCGCATCCAAATCCTCTTGGTCCATTAATCCAATACTATGAAGCATTCGAGTATGTGCCAAGGAACCTAATACATCTGCACCGGCTAATTGTAAATCCATCTCGCGATCTTTACCAACGGTAAAAGATTCTACAAAGGTGTCAACATCTATATTTTTTTGCCAAATTTTCATTTTCTCAATCTTGTCGAACAAAAGTACCAATTAGAACAGAATTTTCAAGTTGTTATTACAAGGAATAAATTCAAATAATCTTTTCCCTGAATCTTCTAAGCCTCTACCCTCACCTACCAAAAATGAGGTAGTTTGACATTATATTTTTACAAAATATTACAATCCAAAATCTTTTATTTTAATATAAAGCTGACAAATATGCGTATTTCCATATAAATACATTCTTAGCAATTATTTAACATAAAAATAATGTAGCTATGGCGTTTTAGCAGTCCATTAAAGCCTAAAATTTCCAATATTTCAATGATTAATTTACCTGATCTTCTCTGTGAAAAAGGGGCTTTATTACCAATTTTTGACTGATTTAGATAAATCATAATATAAGTAATCACTTACTTTTTTTTAAAAAACATTTGGTAGCAACCTATTTAAAGGACTATGTTTGTGGTGTAAAGGGAGATGAAAAGATTACCAAAGTGAGTTTGCACTCACGCTAATAACCACCAAAACTAAACATGATAGACCAAAATGTCTTAAAACTTTGAAAGAAATTATTCTATCCAATTATAAACTAATTTTGATTAAAGACTTGTCACCATGCCCACGACAAGTCTTTTTTTATGCACTAGTTTTTCACCAGCCAATTCCACTAATAAAGCCGTCCCTAAACACCTAGAAGCCTATTCTGACGAAAATCGCCACTTGTTTACCGCATATCAAGACTACTAAAGAAAATATGATTTAGGGAATGTCCAACTTAGAGTACAAACTGAATATTAATTGATACAGTTGTGTAACATTAATGTAACATACAATTAACAAGTGTGTATTTCGTGAATAAATTATTCATTAACACTTTAATCGCTATAATTCATTGATTTATCCATATTATAAAATATACGCTAATAATTAAAAACAATAAATTCTAAAAGTCTAACATAATTGGCATTGATATCGATAAGCATGCTAACATAAACAGATGCAATATTTAAAAAATTGGGGTTGCATGGTTTACTGAAACAATTACTTATAAAAAACAGAACTATGAAAAAATTTCTATTGGGATTATCTTTCCTATTAGCTATTGCAATCACTGCAATTTCATGTAGCAAAGACAATGATGGTAATGAGATTGTATTACCGGGCAAGGCCAACACATTCATCTCGGCAAAGTTTAAAACTGCCAAGGTGGTAAAGGTTTCCAAGGTAAATGACAATCTAACTAAAAAAGAATTCGAAGTAATCTTGGACAACGGGATTAAAATTGAATTTGACAAAGACGGGAATTGGGTAGAAATTGAAGCTGTAGAGGATGACCAAGCCATCCCTTCGGAATTTGTTCCGGAGAAGATCTTAGCTTATTTAGCCATTAACTACCCAGGTTTAGGTGTCAACAGCATCGAAATTGAGGACGATGGTTATGAAATTGAATTGACCGACGGAACCGATCTTGACTTCGATTTACAGGGGAACTTTGTCAAGGTTGATGAATAACTAAACAAAAAACAATTCAAACAAGTGGAAGGCACCTCGATATCGGGGTGCCTTTTTTCATTTTTAGGTGAATATTCCAAAAGTTGCCCCTATGCCTTGGTCCATGCTTCATGCTAAATTCTTATATTTGTGCAACAAGATTACAATTCGGTAATCTTGCAATCGTAATATGATGGGAACAGAAAGTAAAAGACAACAACGATTTGCAGGGGTTATCCAACAGGATTTGGCGGAGATGTTTCAGCGTGATGGCAACGCTTGGGCACCTGGCGCCTTTATTACTGTCACCAAAGTAAGGGTAACGCCAGACCTAGCAATCGCTCGCGTTTACCTTAGCTTCTTAAACACCAAAACGGCAAAAGAGGATATCGAACAGATAAAGAGCAAGAGCAATGAAATCCGTTATAAACTGGGAACGAGAATTAAGAACCAAGCACGTATTGTTCCTCAATTGGAATTTTTCCTTGATGACACCAATGAGTATGTTCAGCATATGGACAAATTGTTTGATGAAATCAGCAAGGAACCTAGACAACCTGACGAAGACTAGAGCCTATTCGTATGGCTTATCTCTTGGATGAACAGAAAATAGCATTTCCCCATCCGTCCTTGGCGGATGAGGACGGCCTACTCGCCATCGGTGGAGATCTCCAACCAGCGCGTTTAATCTTAGCGTATCAACATGGGATCTTCCCTTGGTACGATGAAGACAGTCCTATTCTGTGGTATGCACCATTAATGCGATTTGTCATTCCTTGTGAAAACATCCATGTTTCAAAAAGCTTGAAACAGGTCATCAAGTCAAAAAAATTCCGTGTAACAGCCAACCAAGATTTCTCAGCTGTCATCAAGAATTGCGCAGCAATAAGCAGAAAAGATCAAGCGGGAACTTGGATCATCCAAGAGATGATCGACGCATATATCCGATTACATGAGCTAGGGATTGCCCATTGCATAGAGGTTTGGGAAAAGGATGAACTGGTCGGTGGCTTATATGGTGTTTTGATTGGTCGGGTATTTTGTGGTGAAAGTATGTTCTCGAAGGTCTCTAATGCCTCCAAAATAGCATTAGTACATTTGGCAAGCTCCTATGACATTCAGTTAATTGATTGCCAATTCCCGACGGAACATTTATTAAGCATGGGGGCATCATCCATGCCTCAAAAAGAGTTTCTATCTATCTTAGCAAAACAAGAAACAACTGCATATGGATTACAATAAACACTTTGATATTCCAAATGATATCCTCTACCTAAATACTCCAGGCAATGGTTTGCTGCCTAAAACCAGCAAAACATGGCGATTGGAACGTGATATCAGCTTCTTTGATACCGCAAGTGATTTACGCGATAAGCAATTGGAGTTCCTCGTTGGGGTTAAGCAAAAAGTCGTCGACCTGTTTCACTCCAAATTTGAGCAGACTTTTTTGACTCCGAATTTCTCCTTTGGATATAATACTCTGATCGACCTTTTGCCGAAGGGCTATCGGTATTTGGTTTTGGAAGAAGAATACCCTTCCCTGCAATATCCCATTGTAAACCGGAAATTGAATTATATACAGATCAAACCTTCCACGCAATTGGAAGAAGATCTTGCCGGAGCTATTAAATTCCATAAACCCGATGTATTGGTGCTCAGTATTGTTCAATACATATCCGGTCTTAAGGTGGATCTAAACTTCATCAAGAAGCTAAAAAAGGAAAATCCTTCTTTATTAATCCTTGCCGATGGAACCCAATATTTAGGTACTGAGCCATTCAATTTTACGGAATCAGGCTTTGATGCTGTTGCTACCTCAGGTTATAAATGGCTACTTTCAGGTTTTGGAAATGGATTTATCTGTTTAAGTGATCAGTTAGTAGAACTAATACAGGAACAAGCGAAGGACATCCCTAAACCTCAGGCTGCCATGTGGGCAAATAAATCCCTCTTAAGCACCTATTTTGAGCCGGGACACCAAGATACGCTGTCCCATGGGACCCTAGGACATTCCTTGACTTTCTTATCCGACATCGGATTAAACAATATCGAATCCCATCTTCAAGCCTTAAAGAAAGAGGCTTATCAATTACTGGGTGAGCGCGGTTGGCTATTACCGCATACCAAACGAGCCGTTCAATCTTCGGTTATCAATATCCAAATCGATCCGCAGCTCTATCCCAACCTGTTAAATTCTGGTGTAAAATGTTTCCCTAGGGGAACAGGCATCCGCATAGGTTTACATTTATACAACAACCTGGCAGATATACATCGTTTAATCAACATTTTAGAAAGTATACAATGAACTATAAAATAGGCGACCTCGTACGTTTTGTCGATGAACCCATCGAAGGACATATCACCTCTTTCCTTGAAAACGGATTAGTAGGTGTAACGGATGAAACTGGATTTGAAATCCCAGTGATGCAAAGTAAAATAACCTTAGTACATGGAAACATGCGTATGGAAGAAGATGATGAACCAGTACAGGTCAATCAAAATCTTCCTTTCATCGACAAAGGCATATTCCTTGGGCTGACAGGGGAACAAAAGGAAGGTTTGGTAAAATTCTATTTGGTCAATGAGACTTCTTATGAACTATTGGTCTCGGTTACCGAGGTGAATGGAAATAAACGCACTGGTATATTTGCCAATATCATCCCAGCTAGGGAGTATAACCAGATTTATACCGCAAACTTTTCAGCGATCAATAAATGGCCAACTCTGGAGTTCCAAATCATCCGTACTTCCAGAAAATCCTATCAAGCTAATTCGCCAATCGAGAAAACCATCAAAGTAAAACCATTAGAGCTTATTAACTCCAAAGAACACTCAGAAGTATTACCAGAGAAAGCATGGCTTTTTGAACTGGATAAAATCGAAGAAAATATTGGTCTTGATAAATTGAAAGCCCATTTCATCTCCCATCGACCACAGAAATAACCTTTAAGGATTAGCGGGTAGTGGTTTTTAGGAGACTACAGACAACAGACGTCAGATAGTAGAGTTCGGAGACGACAGACAACAGACATCAGATATCAGACATTGCGAAATCTGTTGTCTTTTGTCTAATGTCTAACCGTCTCTTACAGAGGTTTTATTCGACACTTCTTCGGATCTCCTTCGGAACTTGTTCGGAACTCCTTCGGATCTCGTTCGGTTCCGACCGAACGAGATCCGAACAAGATCCATATCAGATCCAAGGAAATTCCCTTAGAGTATCAAAGGAAATTAGGAGAAAACTTAAAGGAATATATACCTAATAGTTGGAGGATCTTAAATTAGAATAGTGCTTTAGAGGAGTTTCTAGTTCTATAGAAATAACCCATACCTCATAAAAATGCCCAATGACATGGAATAGATCATTGGGCTTTTTCTATTAATTAGATTGAAAATCTATTTTACTTCTTGTTTTTCTACATTGCTATGCTTCGTTTTTCGCACAGAAATAAACAAAAGCAATGCTCCCAGGATCAAGGGAACCCAACCCCACTTCAAATGAAGTGTCTTTGCTAATAAGCCATCGATTAATTTGATACCGAAATAATTATTTATTTGTAGGTATACCAGGATTAAGGAAAGGATGGTCCAAATAAATAATGCGGCAGCGACGAATCGGAATGCAGCTAGCTTCCGAATGAAAAAGAAGAGCACGGACAATCCCAATAAACCATTTGTGATGACATACAGGGAGAAATCCACCTGATAGAGATTCCAGTTGCCTTTAATAGGAACTTTTAGGAATGGGCAGAATATAGCTGCTAAGAAAACGACAATAAAACCTAAATAGGCTAGTGGTTTGTATAAGCGCATGAGTATGAATTTTTTTCCAAATATGAACATTCGTCTTGAAATTCAGCTATGAGCAGTAAAAAATTATCGCTCAGAAGGGTAATATGCGTCATTAACTGAGCGTTCAAATTATGATTCTCATCACATAAAATTCGCGCTTTGGTTTATAACGAACTATAAATCTGTAATTTAACAAAAATTTAACATTATTTATAATCGTTCTAAATTCATTGTATTGACAGATTTTTGACAATATCACAAAGGTTTTAATCTACATTTGCAGTACAAAATTATTGGCGAAAGATTAAGCTTTGAAGAATTTAAAAGTTATAGCGTTTACCCATAAACATGTCGATCTAAAAGATTTGGGGAATTTGGTTATATGCAATGAGGAGTTGGATAATCGCCTTATTAACCTAAAAAACAACTTAGACATTCCGGAAATATTCTATATTGGCACCTGTAATCGTGTTGAGTTTGTTTTCTATGGTCCACATGAGTTAAGCGATGATTTTGTAGTACAATTCCTTGACAAGATGAATTTCTGTGTTCCAGCGGAACGTATGCAGAACTATTTGAGTCAAGTAATTCGTTATTCCGGTCAGGAAGCATTGGAGCATTTGTTCCGTACTTCTTGTTCAATGGAGAGTTTAGTAGTTGGGGAGAAAGAGATTTTGGCGCAGATACGTCGTGCATACGATCGTTGTAAAGCGGCAGGATTTACTGGAGACTTCTTACGTCTGATGATGGACCGCTTGGTTAAAACAGCGAAAGAGGTATATACCTACACCAATATTTCAAGAAACCCTATTTCAGTGGTTTCATTAGCTTACCGTAAGCTTCGTGAAGTAAAATTAAAGGATAATCCGAGAATCTTGGTTATAGGTTCTGGTGAGACAAACCAGAATTTAGCGAAGTATTTGAAGAAACATAAATACAGCAATTTCACCATCTTTAACCGTACAGTTGCGAATGCTGCAACGTTAGCTGCCGAATTACAGGCGCCGGTCTACCCATTATCGGAGTTAAAGAACTACAAAAAAGGATTTGATGTGATGATCACCTGTACAGGTGCTCCGGAGGCTATCATTCATGATGACCTATATCAATCTCTTTTAAATGGTGAAGACGATAAGAAGGTCATTGTTGACTTAGCCATTCCAAATGACATCGATGCAGAGATTATCGCTAAGCATCAGGTTCATTACATCGAAGTAAGCAGCTTACAGCAGATTGCGGAGAAAAATATCCAAGAGCGTTATTCGGAATTGGAAAATGCAGCTAAGATCATTGATCAGAATATCAAAGAATTTTTACCAATCCTAAAACAGCGTCGTGTAGAAGTGGCGATGAAGGAAGTTCCAGAGCAAATCAAAGCCATTCGCGAGTTAGCCATGACAGAGGTATTTGCCAATGAGATGGAACAACTTGATCCTCAAGCGCGCGAGATCCTGAATAAGGTGATCAATTACATGGAGAAAAAATACATTAAAGTACCCATGGTAATCGCAAAGGAGATTTTGGTAAAATCTGCTGAATCTGAAAGCAATTAATCATAAACATTTTATTTAAATATTCGGGGATTCTGACAATAAAAAGGCAGAACTAATAGGCTATTTCCTTAACTTTGACTCCGAATTATTAATTTGTAAATCTTTGAACGTGAATAGAAAATTAATTATCGGTACCCGAGGCAGTGAATTAGCTTTATGGCAAGCAAACTATGTAAAGGACCGATTAGCGGAGATTAATGTTGAAGCCGAATTGAAAATCATCAAAACCCAAGGTGATATCATCCAACATCTCCGTCTTGACAAACTAGAAGGCAAGGGATTTTTTACGAAAGAACTTGAAGAAGAGTTACTTTCTGGCGGCATTGACTTAGCCGTTCACTCACACAAAGATTTACCGACGGTAAACCCACCAGGATTAATCATTGCAGCAGTATCTGAACGAGAAGACCCTTCGGAATTACTTATTGTTCATAAAGACTGTGTTGACATCAGTAAACGACTTTCCTTAAAACATAATGCAACCATTGGTACATCCTCCAACCGTAGAAAGGCACAATTGCTATCGCTACGTCCGGATTTGGAGTTTGATGACCTTCGTGGAAACTTGCAAACACGCGTACAAAAATTAAGGGATGAAAAATACGATGCTATCATGTTGGCAAAAGCAGGTATAGCACGTATTAATATGGATCTTTCTGACTTCCATTTAGAAGAGATCCCTCCAGTAGAAATTATCCCTGCTCCTGCTCAAGGGGTGTTGGCTATTCAGATTCGTGAGTCTGATCAAGAACTATTCAACTTATTACAAGGCATTCATGATAAGGATGTGGCAGAAGCCATTTCCGTAGAACGTAAGGTATTGAATTTATTCGATGCCGGTTGTCATGCTCCTCTTGGTTCTTACTGCCGTAAAAAAGAAGGTATGTTCCAATCCTGGACTTCCATTGCAGATACCAATGAAGATTTTCCAGACCGTGTATTCCTACAATCGGAAACAGTAGATGGTATGGCAGCTAAGATATTTGAAAAATACAGCAAGGACCGTGCATTACCAACTTCGGTATTTATCACACGTGACCTTGCAGAAAATTCTTACTTAGGAAGATTTCTAGCCAAACATAACATACAGATTGATGCACGTTCGTTGATCCGTATTTTCCCAACCATCAATAAATTAGATTCCTTTATCCTAAAACGTGCGGATTGGATTTTCTTTAACAGTAAGAATGCGATTGAGCACTTCTTCAAGTTGGAGCCATTGATTCTAAAGAAAACAAAGATTGCTGTTTTAGGTCGAGGTTCTGAAGACACCTTACGTAAATTCAACCGTGTAGCTGATTTCTCAGGCGATAATTTAGGTATTGAAACAGAGGACATTGCTAAGGAATTTGCGAAAATGGTAAGTGGTCAGACGGTATTGATTCCTCGAGCAGAGGGTTCATTGATGACCATTCAGAAAGCTTTAACGCCGGAGACCAAGGTTATTGATATGCCGATTTACGAAACGGTGATTGAGGAGAATGTGGACAAAACCAATGCAGAGGTCATGGTATTTACCAGTCCAAGCAATGTTGAAGCTTATTTCCGTGAGAATTTAGCAGATCCAGATCAGAAGATCATCTGTATCGGACATTCTACAGCAGCAGCAATTTCGCACTTAGGATTGAAATACCATTTGCCATTTACACCCGATGAAATTGGTTTAGCGGAAGCTATATTTGGATTAGACTATAAAAAACATTAAAAAATACAATTAAGGGGGAATGCACCCCCTTTTTACATTAAATAAATTATCATGTTACATCGTCCTAGAAGAAACAGGAAATCGGCAGTTATACGCGATATGGTTCAAGAGAACCATTTATTCGCGGCCAACCTTATTTTTCCACTTTTCATTGTTGATGGAGATAATCAAAAAGTTGAGGTATCCTCTATGCCAGGCATCTACCGTTACTCGGTAGACAACCTATTGAGAGAAGTAGAGAGCTGTATGAAGTTAGGCTTAAATGCTTTTGATTTATTCCCTGCCGTTGAGGAGTCTTTAAAAGACAAATATGCAACTGAAAGCTACCGTAAGGGAACTTTATATTTACGAGCAATAGAAGCTGTTAAAAAGGAATTTCCAGAGGCTTGTGTCGTGACAGACGTAGCTATGGATCCATACAGTTCAGATGGTCACGATGGTATTGTGGAGAACGGTGAGATCTTAAATGATGAGACCTTGGAAGTATTAGGGAAAATGGCATTGGCACATGCAGAATCAGGTGCTGATATCATTGCACCATCAGACATGATGGATGGACGTATCGGGTATTTGAGAGAAACTCTAGATGCCAATGGATTCAGCAATGTTTCCTTGATGTCTTACACCGCGAAATATGCTTCTGCATATTATGGTCCATTCCGTGATGCATTGGGTTCAGCACCCAAAAAAGGAGATAAGAAATCCTATCAGATGAATCCGGCGAATAGTCGTGAGGCGTTAATCGAAGCACAATTGGATGCCGAAGAAGGAGCAGATTTCTTAATGGTAAAACCAGGATTGCCTTATTTGGATGTGATCAAGTTATTGCATGACAATTTTGATCTTCCAATTGCAGCATACAATGTTTCCGGAGAATATGCCATGTTAAAAGCAGCAATTGCTAACGGTTGGCTATCAGAACAAGTGATCTTGGAAACCTTATTGAGTTTCAAAAGAGCAGGAGCAACTTCCATCCTAACCTACCATGCCAAGGAGGTATTGGAAAAGGGTTGGGTAAAATAAAACGATAAGAATAAGGGGAAGTTGTGTCAACTTCCCCTTATTTATTTCAAATTAACCTATTCAAAGCCTAACAATTGATATTTTTAGTTGAGAAATCAATTAATTGGCTATTTTTGTAAGCTTAATAGCGAGCATTATTTATTATTTCATAAACATGGAACATACGCGAATAAAAGAATTATTAAAATCAGAAGAGTTTGGAAAAGAAGTTATTGTAAAAGGATGGGTTCGCACCTTCCGTAACAATCAATTCATTGCAATCAATGATGGCTCAAGCATCAATAATATACAAGCTGTAATCGATTTTGAAAATACCCCTGATGAGATTTTGAAAAGAATCACAACAGGTGCTGCCGTTCGTGTAAAAGGTAATTTAATTGAATCCCTAGGAAAGGGACAGCGTGTGGAAGTAAAGGCTACTGAAGTGAGTATCATTGGCGATTCTGATCCAGAGAAATACCCGCTACAACCTAAAAAACACAGTTTAGAATTTTTACGCGAAATTGCACATTTACGCTTCCGTACCGGAACTTTCAATGCGATTTTCAAAGTTCGTAATGCATTAGCATTTGCTGTCAATAAGTTTTTCCAAGAGCGTGATTTCGTTTACATGCATACCCCAATCATTACGGGATCAGATGCTGAAGGAGCAGGAGAAATGTTCCGCGTAACGACTTTGGATTTAAATAATCTTCCAAGAACAGAGCAGGGAGAAATCGATTTCAAAGAAGATTTCTTTGGTAAATCGACTAACCTTACGGTATCTGGTCAATTGGAAGGGGAACTTGCTGCATTAGCATTTGGAAATATTTACACTTTCGGACCAACATTCCGCGCCGAGAACTCCAACACTACTCGCCACTTAGCAGAGTTTTGGATGATCGAACCAGAAATGGCATTCTACGAGTTGGAAGATAATATGGACTTGGCAGAAGATCTATTGAAGTATGTTATTAAATATGCCTTAGAAAATTGCCCAGAGGAAATCGAGTTCTTGAAAAACCGTTTATTGGAAGAAGAGAAATCCAAACCGCAACAAGAACGTTCCGAATTGAACTTGGTAGACAAATTAAACTTCGTATTGGAGAATGACTTTGTGCGTCTAACTTATACAGAAGCTATTGATATCTTATTAAAGAGCAAGCCTAACCAGAAGAAGCAATTCAAATATTTAATTGAAGGATGGGGTGCTGACTTGCAATCAGAGCATGAGCGTTACTTGGTAGAAAAACACTTCAAAAAACCTGTAATCTTAACGGACTATCCGAGAGAGATTAAATCTTTCTACATGAAGCAGAACCCAGTGGATGCACAAGGCAGACAAACGGTTCGTGCCATGGACATCCTTTTCCCAGGAATTGGTGAGATGGTAGGTGGGTCACAACGTGAGGAGAATTTAGAGAAGTTGGTTACCAGAATGGCTGAAGTAGGTATTCCTACAGAAGAAATGGAATGGTTCCTAGATACACGTCGATTCGGTTCAGTTCCTCACTCTGGTTTCGGTGTAGGATTTGAACGTTTGGTATTATTTACCACAGGAATGACAAACATTCGTGATGTAATTCCATTCCCAAGAACACCTAACAACGCTGAATTTTAACAAATACCATATTAAAGATAAAGACCGTCAAAAAACTAATTTTGGCGGTCTTTGTTTATCTTATAAGGAATATTTACTGTCAAACCAAGAAGAGTTATGTTACTAAAAATCTATAATGATAATCCAAGCCCAAAAGCCATTGAAGAGGCTGTAGAGGTACTTCGTAAAGGTGGTGTCATCATCTATCCTACCGATACGGTTTATGGGATGGGCTGTGACATAACCAACCAAAAAGCCATTGAGAAAGTTTATGCACTGCGTGGATTGAAGCCTGAGAAATCTAATCTTTCTTTTATCTGCTACGATTTAACGGATATTTCTCAATATACAAAGCCTTTTGACACCACAGTATTCCGTGTGTTGAAAAAAGCACTTCCTGGTCCTTTTACCTTTATTTTCAATGCGAGTTCCCAAGTTCCAAAACTTCTGAGCTCTAAAAAGAAGACTGTCGGTATCCGTGTTCCTGATAACAACATTATCCGCGAGTTAGTGAAACAGTTGGGACATCCTATTGTGACAACTTCCATTCACGATGATGATGAAATCATTGAATATTCTACCGATCCAGAATTGATCTATGAGAAATACCAAGATAAGGTAGATCTGGTAATCGACGGTGGATATGGTGATAATGTCGCTTCTACTGTTGTCGATTTAACTTCAGGTGATTTCGAAGTAATTCGTGAAGGGAAAGGCGATTTGGATCAGTACTTATAAGCCCTGTTCTGCCCTTTC
Source organism: Sphingobacterium lactis (assembly GCF_051951495.1). GTDB lineage: Bacteria > Bacteroidota > Bacteroidia > Sphingobacteriales > Sphingobacteriaceae > Sphingobacterium > Sphingobacterium lactis_A. Next base: position 271,244 of record NZ_JBNHAS010000005.1, read on the forward strand.
TTTTATAGCCTGATTAAACAGTTCAAATCCTTTTAGGGTACTGCCCATAATCATTTTTTTCAACAGGGGCACCAGTATTCCAGAGAAGTTCTCTCCTTGAATTAATTTGGTGCTATTCTCGTTTATTTTTTGGAGTATAAAATAATGCTCCCCATCAAAAATACCCTTTACGATAAGGCTCCCACGCCATCGTAATTCCCGCTCCTTCTCAATTTTTAAGAATATGGGATTCATCTTCATGCTCTTTCCTCCGGGAGGACTTAAAAGAACCCCTGTTCGGGATCCTACTGTTGGATTCCCATAAAACTCCTTAATAAACTGACTCCATTTAGGATAATCTTCAAATCGAGTCAATATTTGCCATACTTTAGAAATAGGTGCTTGTATGATCTGTTGTGTTTCTATTGTCGTTTTCATAGAACAAAGTTAATTAGCATCAATTTTAAGCCACTTGACATTTATCAAGAATAAATATTTGTAAATTGAACATCAATAGCGAATTAACGGGCAATAAGATGGATATACAGGGTATATTAGGACGAATTAAGGAGGCCTTATCAGAAGTTTCCGGAGTAGAGGCTATCGTATTAGGAGGTTCTCGAGTTACGGGTACAGCAGGACCTCAATCGGATATTGATGTGGGTATTTATTACAATGCATCGATTCTTGATTTCGAAGCATTAAATGCTGCAGCAAGCCGATTGGATGATAGTCACCGAAAGGGATTAATAGGCAAAGAAGGAGATTGGGGACCTTGGGTTAACTTTGGTGCTTGGCTGCAAATCAATGCCATTGCCGTGGATTTAATCTTTCGGGATATCGCTCGTGTAAAGCAAGTGATTCAGGATACCAATCAGGGAACATTTCAAGCGAATTATCAGCCAGGACATCCACATGCCTATATGAACTATATGTACCGAGGTGAATTGGCCTACAATGAAGTTATTTTCGCTCGAGAGGCTTCTTTTTCAGACCTTAAAATCCTTGCACAACAATATCCTTCTAACCTACAACATAACCTATTGCAATTCTTTGCCTTCGAAGCCGAATTTTATCTTATGCTCGCCAAAAAGAACTTGGACAACCAAGATCCTTATTATTTTCATGGTTTACTGTTTAAAATGGTTTCCGCTTTTAATCAGGTGATATTTGCTAAAAACAAGGTGTATATGCTAAATGAAAAGAAAGCGGTACATAGGATTATGAGTTTTCAATTTGCACCGATTAATTATGCAGCAAGAATAGAGGATTTGTTTCATAATTCGAGTAATAATCCGCAAGAGAGTTTGAATATTGCCAAGTTGTTATTGATTGAGATTGAGTCATTGGTGGTGGTGAATTGAAGGGGAGACATCAGACACAAGATATTAGACACAAGATATTAGATTTTTGAAATCGGGCGATGCATGCATCGCCCCTACAAACAATCGTGAAAATATTGGCAATTAAGTCCATAACTGTAGGGTCGAAGCATGCTTCGACCGTTTATAACCGCAACATAAATCTTATCCGCCAATAGGTCTAACTACTAACTACTCAATACTAAATACTAATCAACTGTCTCACATCTCATATCTCACATCTAACAGCGTAGCGATCTCACATCTAACAGCGTAGCGATCTCAAATCAGACAGCGTAGCGATCTCAAACCTACTATCTCCTCACCCTACTCAGTGTTTCGGGGCTCATGCCGAGGACGGAAGCAATATACTGTAAGGGCACTTGATTAAAGAGTTCCTTATTGTTTTCAAAGTATTGTTTATAGCGTTCTTCGGCGCTTAGGGCAATAAAATTGAAGATTCTGTTTTCCAATTGCATAAAGCATTTCGCTATAAATCGTTTTTCGAGAACATTCCAGTTGGGGATTTCTTGTTCTAATTGTCGATAATCGGACTTGTTGAGGGACCAGACAACTGCTGGACTTAAGGCTTCAATGGACCATAGTGCCGGTTGATCGAAGATGTAGGAGGACAAGTCAGTAATAAAATATCCTGCACCCCCTATCCATTGGGTGACTTCTTTTTCTTCTGTCCATTTGAACACTCGGAAATAACCGGATTCAATAAAGCTTAATCGGTCACATTGTTTTCCAGCCTCTAGAAATAATTCCTGCTTGTTAAACGATTCCTTTGAGAATTTGGAAACAATAAAATCTGCTTGATCTTCTGATAATTCAAATAACTGAAAGAGTTGTGCTTTAAAATTACTCATAGGCTGCGAATGCTTCTTGTTTTCCGTCTTTCATAAAGATAGGCAACATTGAAGATAATAATCGCAATGAAAATTAAGCTAAACCCAATAATCTGGAAACTATTGATGTTTTCCTTGTAATAAAATATCGCCAGGAAAAAGGCTATAATGGGATTCACATAGAGTAAAATTCCTACAACCGATGAATCTAATCCCTTTAGTGCATAGATATTCAGAAACAAAGGGATGATCGTATATCCTATCGCAATGATAAGTATGAAGGAATAAAATTCATTGGTTTTTGCTACGGAATGATCGATTAACCCCAGTATAGGTAATAGCAAAATGGTACTCACCAGGATATGGATGGTCAGCGTAAAGAATTTATCGAGTTTGGAGGCGTTCTTTTGCAAGACCAAATAAGCCGCGTAGGACAGCGCAATAATAAAACTATAGAACAAGTCGATGAAGTGACCATAAGCCATTAGAAGGCAGCTAACGACACTTAAGCCCACGGCAAACCATTGTCCTCTATTTAACCTTTCTTTTAGAAATATACTTGCCAATACGGTTGTGAGTATGGGGCAGATGAGATAGGCTAAAGAGGTCGCATTGACGGAGACCGCATTCATCACATAGATGAATAAAAACCAGTTCATGGCCAGCAATACGGCACTGGCAAAAATATTGATCAAAAGTCTATTACGATCTTTGCCGGCTAATGTTTTCAGGTATTGAATACTTTTGATGGCTTGCTTTCTCCGAAAAAGGAAACAAGCTATAACGATGAAAACGGAAGCAAAGAGAACTCGATGAAGGAGAATGTCTAAAGCAGCATAGGCACCTAACGGTTTTAGTACAAGAGCAAATGTTCCCCAGATAATAAAACCGGTGAGGGCAGAAAGATAATACTTCATAGGTTTGGTTCGGAAAAAAGAATTATAGAATTACAAATTCCTCGATGACAACCTGGCCTACGTATTCATTAACTCGGCCAATAATCTGTCTACGCATCATCGCTAATTCATTCTTTATGACTGCAGATTCTACTTTTACAAAAAGCTTTTTATCTCGAATATAGATTTGTTGGGTTCGGTTGGCGATTGCTTGTCCAATCAGTTCAGGCCATGCAGCAACAATTGATGTTTCATCGAACTTCCTTCTCAAACGATAAACTTCCAAAAGTTTATCTACCGCTTGCTTGATGGTAATATCATCACTTCGGCGGAATGCATCATCCCTGTTATACTTGCCCATTGACTTGACCTCCTTGAATATCAAAGATACGAATAGGCTGCCCTATTTCTTCAAAAATTCTACGAATTCTATGTGCATCGGTATCTGTTAGGAACAACTGTCCAAATTCATCCTCAGAAACCAATTGCATTAATTTCTTTGTCCGATTCTCATCTAGTTTATCAAAGATATCGTCCAAGAGAAGCAAAGGCTTAAATTGCTTTTTATCCTTAAAAAAGGCATACTGTGCCAACTTTAAAGCAATTAGGAAAGACTTCTGTTGACCTTGTGAACCAAACTTCTTCAGTGGCATGCCTTCATGAATGCTGAACAACAAATCGTCTTTATGAATACCTACACTAGTTCGTTCAAGTGCTCTGTCTTTGTCTAAGCTCTCGTTTAGTAGGACTAGGAAATCTTTATTCTGTAATGGCGATTCATAGACAAGAGTTACTTGTTCGGCATCATCGGAAAGGAATTGGTAATAGCGCATAAATTGAGGAAGAAACTCCTCCATGAATTGCTGACGTCTGACATAGATTTGTTCACCAAATTCCACAAGCTGTAAATTCAGCACCTCCAAAAGACCTAAATCAAAAACACCCTTCTCCCGAATATTCTTCAATAAGGTATTCCTCTGCAATAAGATCCGATTGTAGTTAATAAGAATATCGAGATAGCGGTTATCCGTTTGGGAAATGACATTGTCTATAAACTTGCGCCGTTCCTCACTTCCCTCCATGATGATGGAGGTATCATTCGGAGAGATCATCACCAATGGGAATTGACCAATATGATCTGCTAGGCGACCATATTCCTTTTTATTCTTTTTGAATTGTTTCTTTTGATTTTTCTTGATACTGCAGGATACGGTATCACACAGCAATTCACGATCAAACTCTCCTTGTACCATAAACCAATCTTCCCCCTTCTTGATATGTTGTGAATCAATGGGGTTGAAAAAAGACTTACAGAGGGATAAATAATGGATGGCATCCAACAGATTGGTTTTACCAGATCCATTTTGCCCAGTAAAGGCATTGGTTTCTGGTAAAAAATCCAAGATGGATTCCGTATAATTCTTAAAGTTTAATACAGATAAATGCTTTAACCACATAGGAAAGCAAAGATACTCTTTTTAGATGGGCTTATTTTATTTTACCTCTTCAAAATCGACAAACTCACCAGCGGTTTCAGTTCCCTTACCCTTTTTAGCTTTCGGGGGCATATAATCCACTTGAACACGACCGTCAGGTCTTGAGTCTCTATTTTTAAATTGGCTGAAAGGGTCTTGATAGCGTCCTTGTTGAGGACCTTCATTGGCATATTGCCCCTGTTGGCCGTTCATGATCTTCTCCGCTACTTTCTTCATGAAGAAAGGCAATAAAAGACGCATGCCGAATTTAAAAATATAGTAAAATACAACTACTGATATAAGGAAATAGATAAATGTCATTTCTAATGCTTTTTCTCAAATTTAATAAATAATTAGAACCCTTGGAAGGCAAATTGTCAAGGAAATATCAGTTAACAATTTTTTAAGAATTCTTTTTCGCTTGTTCAATTGCCTGGAACAATTGAGCAGGTTGCTGAGAACCAATCACATAGATTAACCCATCCTTATCCGTTAACCAAACTGCTTCCTTACCTCCGGAATAGAAACGGATTTTACCGTTTTTATGCAAATTGTAAACAGGGTTATTGAAAAAGTAGCTGGAGTACTTCTTTTTCTCTATTTTACTGATGGAATTTAAGTCAATCTTAACTAAAGAAGTGGTCCACAGTCCACTTAAGATAACATGGGTAGCAGTAACCTTAGTCCGGTAACTGATAAGGTATAACATGATGATGGAAACGATCAATATACCAACCCCGACAATAAAGAACAATTGTCGAGAGACCATGTGTTCCCAGTTAATGTAGTATGCTACAAAACAGAACAAGGCCAGGATCAAGCGAACACTTATCCAAGTCATGTCTCGACCTAAGTACTGTTTTTCCTGAAATAAAGGTTGCTCTGTCATCTTTCTTAATAGAATACTAAAGTAAGTACTTTCTTTGTATTTTCTGTCACTTTAAAGCGATTATCTAAACGCTGACCGATTATCCAAATAATTTCACCATCCCCATTGCATAAAATAGGTACTTCTTCTTTTTCAAAACGGTTAACTTTCTGCTGTATAAAGAAATCACTGATCTTTTTCTTTCCCTGCATACCTAATGGGATGAACCAATCTCCTTTTTCCCATGTTCTAATGGATAAGGGTAGTTTTATCAGATCGGCATCCACTTGTACTTGATTAGGATTACTTGATTTGACAAAATCCCTATCTGTATGGAAACTCAATGTACCAGCCCAACAGGAATGTTTATCTACTAGATTTGTTATCTGAATCGTTTCCTTCTTTTCTGATTTAGCACGGGGCCTAAGTAGGAGTTGATCCCTATCCATCAGCATTTCATATTGATCGGCCTCAAACACTTGCCCCATAGGCTTATCCCAGACAGCCGTCATTTCCTTCAAAATAGACTTCTGAAAGCCAAAAGGTTTAAATAATTCGAATAAAAAATAATCATCCTTAATGAAAGGACTTAACCCCTCACGTGAAATGTGAATACTCTGTCCCTTTGGTTTAAAAAGCGCTTTTCGTTTTTCATCTACAATTCGTTGGATGAAATGATAGCTATCTTCAAAGTGCTGAATATTGTTGCTTAGGATCTGCTCAAAGTCTGGTTGGATTTCCTTGAATTTGGGAATGATGTCTAATCGGATTTTATTCCGTGCATATTTTGTAGAAAAGTTGGATAGATCATCACGGTACGGCACTTGTAATTCCTTTACAGCATCCGTTACTTCTTCTGCTGTAAATCCTAATAAGGGACGGATGATCACATCTCTTTTAGGAGCAATACCCAATAAACCTTTAAGTCCTGTGCTTCTAGTCAGATTGAGCAATACTGTTTCCAAATGATCATTTTGATGTTGTGCAATGGCGATATAATCCAGATTTTGTGAAGCTCTGAGTTCTTCAAACCAGGCATATCGTAATTCACGGGCAGCCATTTGAATGGAAATTTTATTTTCCTCAGCATAATCTGCCGTATTAAAATGCTGCACATGGATTGGAAATCCTAATTCCTGCGCATATGCTCGAACCAATTGTTCATCTAAATCAGACTCTTCATCCCGCAATTGAAAATTACAATGAGCAATTTGGCAGGAATAGTCAAGGTCATGGAACAATTTGGCCATTAGCATAGAATCCTTACCCCCACTGACAGCAAGGAGCAGCTTATCCGTGGTTTTCACTAAATCATGCTGCGAAATATAGGCTTTCAAATGATCCAAAATGCTCATCGTTCAAAAATAGGTATTTAATACTTCTTCTTGATTGTGATTAAAAATTATTGTTTAACAATTTTTTGCTAATTAATTGTATATTTTTGCGCTTGTGAGATACCTATTATTACTGTTTCTGAGCTTATTCTGCCTTAGCAGCTATGGACAAGATCCATTAACCCCTCCTCCAGGAGCAGGAGAACCTATGCGTTTGGTTTCTTCTTCCAGTGCTCGTGGTATCAATCAGAAGATTTTTAGAGCCTACAATGCCGTTTATGAACATAAAGGCTCGCAATTGGCGGCTGATTCGGGAGATTATTACAAAGACGATATCGGTAATGAATACTTCAAAGCCATAGGGAATGTAGTTATTACACAACCTTCTGGTACTGTCATTTATTCGAATCGCTTGGACTATAGCGCCTCAAGCCAACAAGCCGTATTAACTGGTAATGTGCGTATGATTGATGGAGAGACCACTTTAACTACGAATTACCTGACATACAATACAGGCAAACAAACCGGTACATATACCGGGGGAGGAAGAATTGTCGGAAAAGGCGATACCATCACTTCTAAGAACGCTTATTACTTTGAGCGTACGAAAGATGCCTATTTCCGAAATAAGGTTATTGTGAGGACGCCAAGTGCCGTTATTTACACCGATACATTGCAGTACAACACCATGTATCGTGATGCTTTTTTCTTTGGACCCACGAATATTAACGGCCGTAAAGGTGAAAAGCTCTATACAGAAAAAGGAAGTTACAATACGGCATTTGGAATTGCCAAATTCAATAAAAATAACCTGTATACTGAAGGCAGTCGTTTCTTAAAAGGCGACAGTTTGTTTTATGATCGGGATAAAGGTATTGGTGAGGCCTTCCGAAATGTTCTTTTCATTGATACTTTAGATAAGTTTTATGCTTCTGGTGAATTTGGTCGTTACTTGGAATCGGACCAATCTATTATGTTGCATACGCGACCACTGATCAAATATGTGGTTCAACAAGATTCCAGCAATAATGATTCTACCGCTACTGATTCGACCTTGGTTAAACCGCTTACAAAGAAGGAAAAGCGAAAATTAGAGAAAGAACAAGAGAAGGTTCAAAAAGAACAAGAGAAACAAGCGGAGAAAGAACGTAAGGAACTTTCAAATCAAGGTATAAAACAAGTGGCAACAGCGCCTCCAGATTCGGTGTTAAGCCCTCCTGTCAAGGACAATATCAAAGTAGATACTGCTTATATGACGGCTGACACGATATTTTCCAAAGTGATCTTGGTCAAGGACTATAAACCTTTGGACCTTAAATTAAGTCGGGATGGAGGTACTTTGGAGACGAGTGAGGAAGTTGATTACGGAGATATTGATGAAGTTGATATTATTTCCACGGGAGATTCGACAAAATTGGATTCTACTTCCTTAAAAACCCCACAGCTAAATCCTGTAAAAAAACAAACACCAAAACAGGAAAAGCCGAAAGTAACAGCTCCTGAAAAGAAGACTCCTCCGAAACCGTTGGATGCAAAACAAATTCAGATTAATACTAAAGCAGATTCGGTATTAAGGCGGACTGCTGTCATGCCTACCGGAAAAGAACAGGATAGTATTATGAAAAAGGCTATCGTAGCTGCCCAATCCGCAGACACGACCATAAAAGATTCTACTGTTCTCTATTCCGATACGGCCAGGACAAGGATTGTGCGTGCCTATTACAATGTTCGTGTCTATAAATCGGACCTACAGGCAGTCTCTGATTCGGTGTATTATGGCATGGTGGATTCCATGTTCCGTTTCATGGGTAAACCGATGATCTGGTCAGATGGTTCTCAAATTTCCTCGGATACCATATACATGCAGATCAAGAACAATAAGATGGACAACGCCTTATTGAAGGATAATGCGTTTATGGTGAATGCCGTAGCAGACACGGTTAAATTTAATCAGCTGAAAGGAAGAAAGATTACGGCCTTCTTTGCCAATAATAATATAGATCGCATCTATGTCGATGGAAATGCAGAGAACTTGGTGTTTACCACTTTTGATAAGACCAATAGAATAAAAGAGATGTTCCATGATCGGAGTAGCAGGATCAAGATTAAGATGGAAGGCAAACAAATCATCGACTACCATTCGATTCATAAGGTAGACCAGAAGATTTATCCCTTTAAGTTTATTACGCAGGAAAATGAAGTGCTTCCGGGCTTTATCTGGAAGCCAGAGGATAGACCTAAATCGGTTGAAGACATGATGAACAGGAAGCGATCAAAATCGCCTACAGTTCCAGATGCTGATGGAGATGGTAAACCTGATCTTCCATCGGAAAAAGGTACATCAAGTAAGCCAACGGAGAAAAAAGAAGTGCCAGTAGAGAAAGGGAAAGAGGATTCAACAAAGAAAATTGAAAAACCTTTGACCCCAATAAAAGAAGCACCAGCAGTAGATACATTACAAAAGAAAGTAAATCCAGTGCTGAAGCCAATGAAGGAAATAGAAAAGGCAGGAAATTAATTCCTGCCTTTTCTATTTAAAACCTTTATCTATTTCCTACGCTTGAAATCATAACCTTTGATTTTAGAATCGGAATATTCAGGTGCCAAATAGGTAATCTCAAATTTCATTTGATCCTTATCAATGATGGTTACTTTATCATTTTCAATGGTCTTTCCTTTCAATTGAACCTGAAACTCACCTATTGTATTTGATAAAGGGATATAAATCCATAAAGCGGTAGTTGCTTCCTTTTCATTCGATTCACTTAGACGCCATTGCAATTTCCCAGCATCTGCATCATTATAATAAATCTCTTGATACGTTTTCATCATTCCTGTTTCCAACAGCTCCATCACCAAGATTACCTTCTTGAAAGAACCATCATTTTCCAGCTCCATTGTCCATGTACCGACCAATTCCTGATGTACTCTTTCCTTTTCCAATGTATTCCAATATTCTTGTCCTTGATCGAAATAGCGTGTTTCAAGCAATTTACCTTTATCATCGTACCGCAAAAGCTCACCATTTATCCTGGCAACTTCAAAGCGAAATACTTCATGTACTTGCTCATTGGGATAGACCGAAAATGCTTTTCCATCAAACAGAAATTCTCCCGGTGCATCCACCAATTCGGAAGCTGTAGTAACAATGGCAATCTTATCATCTTGAATCCCCTTATACTTATATAAATACTTAATTATTGGGGTGTCTTCATACTTCTTATTATCCTCATGATGGTCTCCTGTATTACCCCTATATTCAAAACGTGGAATAATTTCTCGGCCTAAAGTTTCTTTCTCTAGGTAATAGCTCGCCTTGGATTTATCAACTTCCTGAAGACGTTTATCGACATAGATCTTACCCTTTGGACTATACTTACCATATGAAATCCAAGCACTTGCTTCTATATAATCTGTTGATGCTGCTGCCTTTTCATTTAATTGGCATGAAGACAAAAAAGGTAAAAGGATAAATAATTGTATCAGGATATTTTTCATCGCTATTTGTATAAAAGTACTAGACATGATCTTTCTAAATGCCTAAATGAATCTTAATAGATAACGACAAATTACAGGAAAGAGTTTCCAATTAGAGGAATTAACTTATTGGAATTATATAAAAATGGTAAAATAGATATGGAAGGTTTTTGAGAATATCACTTAGTTAAGCTATTTACTAAGTAATTAATTATCCTCCGATAAAACTCTTGAATTCCGTCCAGAAGAGTTTCTTTTTTTGCACATCAGCAAACATTTCTTCAAAGGAGAAGGTATTAAAAACAGTAGCAATTCTGCCATGCATATAGGAGTTATGTGCAATAGCTGGCAAATTTAAGCTAAGGGGTTCTACACCTAGAAGGGTAATTTTCTTTGGCTGGAAGAATGTCATGATTCTTTTCCAATCATTAGGATTGTGTGGATTTGCCAAATTGACTACAGCCACATTATCCGCATTCAATTGTAAAGCTCCAATGGTTTTGAGAAAGGCCTCTTCTGCCTTTGGAGAAAAATAGGGATATTCCGGATAACGTAAGATGAATAAGACTCCCGTGGATTTATCACCTTTAAAAATAAACTCCTCCTGGGTAGCATTAGTTGCTACCTCAGAAGGAGTTTGAATATGATGTTGGATAGGACTAGCGTGAATAACTTCCGTAACTGGAAGTCCTTCTTCAGGTATGGAAAATATAGTCTCCGACAGTAAAGCTTGAAGCGCTACTGGATTCGTCGTATGTAATGGCTTTTCCAATTTAATTGCTAATCCTCTTGATATTTAATAATTATACTATTGTCCTAATACCCACGCAAAAATCAATGGAGCAACGATAGTTGCATCTGATTCCACGATGAATTTAGGTGATTCGGTATCTAATTTACCCCATGTAATCTTTTCATTTGGAACTGCACCTGAGTAAGAACCAAAAGATGTAGTAGAGTCAGAGATTTGACAGAAGTAAGACCAGAAAGGTACATCATGCCACTCTAAATCTTGGTACATCATAGGAACCACACAGATAGGGAAGTCACCAGCAATACCACCACCGATTTGGAAGAAACCTACTCCTTTACCACCTGAGTTCGCACGGTACCACTCCGTCAAGTAAATCATGTACTCAATACCTGTTTTCACAGTATGTACATTTAATTCACCTTTTATCACGTAAGATGCGAAGATATTACCTGTAGTGGAGTCTTCCCATCCCGGTACGATAATAGGAATATTCTTTTCAGCAGCTGCTAAAATCCAAGAGTTCTTAGGGTCGATTTCATAGTATTGTTCTAGGTCACCTGAAAGAACCACTTTGTATAAGAATTCATGTGGAAAATAACGTTCGCCATTAGCTTCTGCATCTTTCCATGCTTTCTCAAGGTGAGATTGCAAACGACGGAATGCTTCTTCTTCAGGGATACAAGTATCCGTAACTCGGTTATAGTGATTTTCTAATAATTCCCATTCGTCTTGAGGTGTTAAATCGCGGTAATTTGGAACACGTTTATAGTGTGAGTGAGCTACCAAATTCATCACATCCTCTTCTAGGTTAGCACCTGTACAAGAGATAATAGCTACTTTATCCTGACGGATCATTTCAGCTAGTGAAATACCCAACTCAGCAGTACTCATAGCACCTGCCAATGATACTAGCATTTTACCACCTGCCGCTAAATGATCTTCATAACCTTTAGCTGCATCTACCAAGGAAGCAGCATTAAAATGAAGGTAGTTTTTCTCGATAAATTGAGAAATAGGTCCTCTTTGTGTACTCATAATAATATATTCTGATAAATCTTCCCAAAGGTACTTATTTAAACGCTAATTTGCGAGGTCCAGTGGGCTACTTTCGCTTCAATAGTTTCTTGAAAATATACAAGAAAAAGATGACTATGATCAGAAGAATGCCTAATATCAAGATCTCAGAAGTACCTAGATTCCAAGTATCGTTGTTTAATTGGAGTAATATCATCATTAAGAAATTGTCCATTTATCACAGGTTTCTAGGAAGTCTGGTGTGATATCAGCAGCGATTCCAGGACCATCAGTTAATTTAATGGAATAACCATCATATTGTATCCCTCCTATAACTGGATCGACTAAGTGCCCAACCATACAGGTGTCTAAATCAAAGAATTTAACATTCGGAGCTGCATAAGCAAAGTGTGCTTTAGCTGCTAATGCTAGGCGACTTTCCAACATGCCACCGATCATACATGGAATATGGTATTCGGCAGCAACAGCTTGAATCTTTAAGGACTCAGCAATACCGGAAGATTTTGAAAATTTGATATTGATGTAATCGCAAGAATCTGTACGACAAAGGCGTTCCGCATCATGATGATCATAAACCGATTCATCTGCCATAATAGGAACAATGGTTTCAGTACGTAACTGTGCAAGCAAGTGATCGTTATAGGTTCGCATAGGTTGCTCACAGAATTGAATCTTCAATGGCTCAAGACCTTGTAAAGCCTCTACAGCCTCTTCGAAAGTCCATCCTTGATTAGCATCAATGCGAATAGGAATATCAAAACCTACAGCTTGACGAATAGCTTTCATGCGAGCTATATCTTCTTGAGGCTTCTTACCAAGTTTAACCTTCAAGGCAAATGCACCTCCATCATGTAAGGCTTTGGCTTTTGTGGCCATCTCCTCTGGAGAAGCTATCCCTAAAGTTATATCCGTAATAATTTCTCGTGGTTTTCCACCTAAGAATTGGTACAATGGTAAATTGGCATGTTTAGCCGCCAAATCATATAATGCCATATCAAAGGCAGATTTGATGGTGTTATTCTTCGCAATGTAGAGATGCAACTCGGCCATTCGTTCCTCAATTGCCAAAGGATCCTTACCAATCCATATTTTAGCAAAGTCCTGCGCAATTGCAATACAGGTGTTTTGTGTTTCCCCAACGATCATTGGAAAAGCGGAACATTCCCCTACTCCATATAAGCCTTCATCGGTTTTAATTCGAATAAAGGTGTTTTGCGCATAATCCATAACGCCAGTTGCAATAACAAATGGCTCCATAGGAATACGCAGTCTATAAATTTCAATTTCTTTGATTAACATAATTCGTTTGTTGGATTAACAAATGTAACGAATGATATTTCAATTATCTAACCATATAACGAAACAAATACAATATCAATTATTAATCAGCGCATAATTTACATTATAATCAATATAATTTAATAATTATTATCATTTTAATAATATTATATGATTTTTATTCATATATTAGCAATCTCAACTTAAGCAATTCTAATTATCAAAATATCATGCAGCAAGAAGGACTATACCATCCCGAATTTGAACACGATGCCTGCGGTGTGGGCTTCGTAGCCCACATTAAAGGGCAAAAGAATCATGCCCAAGTACAAGATGCCTTGACCATGTTGGAAAACATGGAACACCGAGGTGCTTGTGGATGTGATCCAGAATCTGGTGATGGTGCTGGAATCATGATTCAATTACCACACGAGTTTCTGTGGGAAGAATGTATACAATTGGGCATTCAACTTCAGGAACCAGGCTATTATGGTGTTGGTATGCTGTTCCTCCCAAAGGATTTAGAAATGAATTCAATTTGTCGGGATATAATAGTGGAAGCTGCTACTGATAGGAAAATGGAATTTTTAGGTTTTAGAACCGTCCCTGTTAATCGAGAAGGTATTGGTCCAACTGCTTTAAGTGCCGAGCCTGAGATCGTCCAGTTCTTTGTTGCACGGCCACAGGATGTAAAAAATACGGCAGACTTCGAACGGAAATTATATGTTCTTCGACGCCTAATTATCCAAAAAGTAAAAAAAGTACAAGAATACCCTCTCCCACTCTACATCGCCTCTCTATCATGCAAAACAATAATCTATAAAGGTCAGTTGACAACTTACCAAGTTGGAAGCTATTTTACAGATTTAAAAGATTCAAGAGTAGTATCTGCATTCGGATTGGTGCACTCCAGATTTTCAACCAATACCTTTCCTTCATGGTCATTGGCTCAACCTTTCCGGATGTTAGCTCACAATGGAGAAATCAATACTTTAACAGGTAATCTCAATTGGTTTTATGCTGGTGTTCGGGCTTATTCTTCGCCTTACTTTACGGCTGAGGAAATGGACATCCTTTTACCAGTTGTGGATAGAGGACAATCGGATTCAGCTTGTTTAGACAATGTAGTGGAATTACTGTTACATAGCGGTCGTTGCTTAGCTCATGTGATGCTGATGCTAGTACCTGAAGCATGGGATGGCAATGAACAAATGGATCCTTTGAAAAAGGCTTTCTATGAATATCACGCCACACTAATGGAGCCTTGGGATGGTCCTGCTGCACTTTGTTTTACCGATGGCAACATCATTGGGGCAACCCTAGACCGTAATGGTCTTCGTCCTTTACGCTATGCTGTAACGGATGATGACCGCGTTATTGTAGCTTCTGAAGCTGGTGCATTGCCAATCGATGAGTCGACTATTATCAAAAAAGGTAGACAACAACCTGGCAAAATCTTCTTAGTCGATATGGAAGCTGGCAAAATCCTAAGCGATGAAGAGGTTAAAGGTGAATTGATCCGACAACAGCCTTATGGAGATTGGATCAATAAATACAAAATCCGCATGGATGAATTGGCAGAGCCTAGAGTGACATTCACTTATTTGTCGCCAGAGTCCGTATTCAAATATCAACAGTCTTTCGGTTATAGCCGAGAGGATATTGAAACAATATTAACGCCAATGGCATTAACAGGATATGAACCTATTGGCTCCATGGGTACTGATGTACCTTTAGCCATTCTATCCGATCAGCCACAGCATATTTCCAGTTATTTCAAACAATTCTTCGCACAGGTAACCAATCCACCTATCGACCCTATTCGTGAGCGGTTGGTGATGAGTCTGGCAACTTTTATCGGGAATGCGGGGAATATCCTGATAGAAGACCAGAAGTTCTGTCATTGTGTGACCTTGGAGCATCCTATATTGACATCTTCTGAATTGGAGAAACTACGTTCAATTGATACTGGGGTGTTCCAGGCGAAGACTATTCAAAGTTACTTCCGTGCTGATGGAAAGGAAGGCTCATTGGAGGCAGGCTTAGAACGTCTATGCCGCTATGCTGATGATGCTGTTAAGGATGGTTTCGAAGTAATTATCTTATCAGATCGAGCAATAGATTCGCAGCACTGTGCTATTCCATCCTTATTAGCGGTATCCGCTGTCCATCATCATCTCATAAAAACCGGTAATAGAGGAGCTGTAGGCTTAGTAGTAGAAGCTGGTGATGCTTGGGAAGTTCATCACTTTGCCTGCTTATTGGCTTTCGGTGCAACAGCTATAAACCCATATATGGCCCTAGCAAGTATCCGTACCATGAAATCTTCTGGACATCTGGATACGGAATTGAATTGGGAGCAATTGAAAAAGAATTATGTGAAAGCTATCTGCAATGGCTTATTGAAGATCTTCTCAAAAATGGGAATCTCCACTCTTCAATCTTATCATGGAGCCCAAATATTTGAAGTATTGGGAATTGATAGCGAGGTGGTGAATAAATACTTCTGCGGATCAGTTTCAAGGATCGGAGGTCTTAATCTAGATGATTTAGCCCGAGAGGCATTAGCTAAGCATAAAAGAGGATTTGAACATAGTCGAGTTACACAAGAACTCTTGCCAGAAGGTGGTCTTTATCAATGGAAGCGCCGTGGAGAAGGACACTTATGGAATCCTCAAACAGTGCATTTACTACAACAGGCTTGTCGAAATGACGACTATGCATCCTATAAAAAATATGCAAGTCTAATCAATACACAGAAGGAACGTATGTTTACTTTACGTGGATTATTAGATTTTGCAAAACATCGCACTTCGGTTCCTCTTGAAGAGGTAGAACCAGCAGAAGCAATTATGAAACGATTTGCTACTGGAGCAATGTCATTTGGTTCCATTTCTCATGAGGCACACAGCACCTTGGCTATTGCCATGAACCGTATTGGTGCAAAATCCAATACTGGAGAAGGTGGTGAAGATGAAATCCGCTATCAAAAATTACCAAATGGAGATTCCATGCGTTCGGCTATTAAACAAGTCGCTTCTGCAAGGTTTGGGGTTACAGCGAATTACCTGACTCAGGCAGATGAGATACAAATCAAGATGGCTCAGGGAGCTAAACCGGGCGAAGGTGGTCAGTTACCAGGAGACAAGGTAGACGATTGGATAGCTAAAGTAAGGCATTCTACTGCCGGAGTGGGATTAATCTCCCCTCCTCCACATCACGATATTTATTCCATTGAAGATTTAGCACAATTGATTTTTGATTTAAAGAATGCCAATCGGGCTGCTCGTATCAATGTCAAATTGGTATCTAAGGCTGGTGTTGGTACAATCGCTGCTGGAGTCGCCAAGGCTCATGCAGATGTGATACTGATTGCTGGCTATGATGGTGGAACCGGTGCTTCACCAATCAGTTCCATTAAACATGCTGGTCTCCCATGGGAATTAGGTCTTGCAGAAGCTCATCAAACATTGGTGCACAATAAACTTCGCTCACGAGTGCTTTTACAGGCTGATGGTCAAATGAAAACTGGTCGTGACCTGATCATTGCCACCTTATTAGGTGCCGAAGAATGGGGTGTGGCAACCGCTGCTTTAGTAGCTGGTGGATGCATCATGATGCGCAAATGTCATCTAAATACTTGTCCTGTTGGTGTGGCGACGCAAGACCCTGAATTGAGAAAACTATTTTCAGGTAAACCGGAGGATATTGTGAATCTCTTCCGATTCTTGGCCGAAGAAATGCGAGAGATCATGGCTGAATTAGGATTCCGAAGTATTAATGAAATGGTCGGAAAAGCGCAATTCTTAAAAAAGAATGAAAGCATTGATCATTGGAAAGCCAAAAAGATAAGTTTCAATGGCATTCTGCATGTACCGGCAAACGCAAAAGGAGAAAGCCTCTACCATACAGAAGATCAAGACCATGGTATGAGCATGATTCTAGATTGGGATTTATTAAAGGCAGCACAACCTGCATTGGATACTAATACACCAGTATTTGGCACATTCCAAGTCAAGAATACGGATAGAACCATTGGAACATTATTATCCAACGAGATATCAAAACTTTATGGCTCTGAAGGATTGCCTGATAACAGTATCAACTTTAAATTTCAAGGTTCTGCCGGTCAATCTTTTGGCGCCTTTAATACAAAAGGTATTTCCTTCGAACTGGAAGGTGAAGCGAATGACTATGTAGGTAAAGGACTTTCAGGCGCTCAGTTAGCTATTTACCCTGCAAAGGAAAGTAAGTTAACACCCCATGAAAACATGATTATAGGCAATGTATCGCTTTATGGTGCTACCTCAGGGTATTTGTTTATTAACGGAATGGCGGGGGAGCGATTTGCCGTTAGAAACTCAGGTGCTACTGCCGTGGTAGAAGGAATAGGTGATCATGGTTGTGAATACATGACAGGAGGCAGAGCATTAATCTTAGGTGAAACTGGAAGAAACTTCGCGGCAGGAATGAGTGGTGGTATTGCATGGGTATATAACCTCAAAGGAACTTTCACAGATAACTGCAATAAGGAGATGGTAGATTTAGATCCGCTGGATCCAGAAGATGAAACTGCAATTCAAGCCTTATTAAAGCGGCACATCTTATTAACTAAGAGTAAGAGAGCGCAAGAGTTATTAAGTAACTGGGCAACGGAAAAACAGCGTTTTATCAAAGTATTCCCAAGGGAATACAAGAATGTATTATTGAAAAAATTAATCACAGCATAATTGAAGGAATAGATCATGGGAAAACCTACAGGATTTTTAGAATTTGAACGTGCGCTTCCTCAGAAAGATGCTGTGGAAAGCAGAAAACAACATTACCAGGAATTTGTACAACCTTATACCGAGGATCAATTAAATAGCCAAGCTGCCCGCTGTATGAACTGTGGAATACCATTCTGTCATTCGGGTTGCCCCTTAGGCAATGTGATCCCAGAATTCAATGATGCCGTTTATGATGGCAAATGGGAAGAAGCTTATCAGATATTAAGCTCTACCAATAACTTTCCTGAATTTACTGGTCGGATATGCCCTGCCCCTTGTGAAGCGGCTTGTGTGCTAGGTATCAACAAAAGCCCGGTTGCTATTGAAGAAATAGAAAAACACATCATTGAAATTGCGTATAAAAAAGGCTATGTAAAACCAAATAAGAGTTACCTAAAAACAGGAAAACGAGTAGCAGTTATCGGATCTGGACCTTCAGGTTTAGCTACTGCAGCCCAATTAAATAAAGCAGGACATGATGTCGTGGTATTTGAACGGGATGATAAAATAGGTGGTCTATTACGATATGGAATTCCGGATTTCAAGCTGGATAAGAGCGTTATTGACCGTAGGATAGCTGTCATGCAAGAATCGGGTATTGAGTTTCGGACTAATGCAGAGGTGGGGAAAAATATCCATGTAAAGGAATTAGAAGGTTTTGATGCTGTTGTACTTTGTGGTGGATCAACCATCCCTAGAAATCTTAATATTCCAGGGAGAGAACTCAATGGGGTTCACTATGCAATGGACTTTTTAAAACAACAAAATAAACGAATTGGAGACTCAATTATTGAAGAAGAGGAAATCCATGCCAAAGACAAACAGGTATTGGTCATAGGAGGTGGGGATACTGGCTCAGATTGCGTAGGTACATCCAACAGACAAGGTGCGAAGTCTGTCACGCAGTTTGAGCTTATGCCTACTCCTCCTATGGCACGTACCGAAGCTATGCCTTGGCCTACTTATCCCATGCTTTTAAAAACAACCACCTCGCATGAGGAAGGCTGTGATAGACATTGGGGAATCAGCACGAAAGAATTCCTAGGTGATGAAAACGGAAATTTAAGAGCCGCCTTAGTGGTGGACTTAAGTTGGGAGCTTGACGCATTAGGTCGCCCAACATCCTTCCAAGAGGTTCCTGGATCAGAAAGAGAAATTCCTTGCGAATTAGTTACACTTGCGATGGGCTTTCTACATCCACAATTTGAAGGTCTTTTACAACAATTGGGAGTTGAAGTGGATGGCCGTGGGAATGTCATAGCCAATGAAAGTTCCTATCAAACCAATGTCAATAAAGTATTTGTTGCTGGTGACATGCGAAGAGGACAGTCACTTGTGGTATGGGCCATATCAGAAGGAAGAGAATGTGCCAGAAAGGTCGATGAATTTTTAATGGGCACTTCTAATCTGGAAAGCAAAGAAGCTATTTACAGTCAAGCCATTTAATAGATTTTTAGTTTTTATAGGTGCCCTAACATAAAGATGGGCGCCTTTTTTATTTATATCTATTTTCATCCGTAGATATGCTTATTTTTGAGAAAATAACATGCTATGGAACTCATATTTGCGACCAACAATGCCCATAAATTAGAAGAAGTACAAGTCATGGTGGGCAATAAATTTACCCTTAAGTCATTAAATGATATCAGTTGCACCGATGATATCCCCGAAACAGGCGATACGTTTGAAGAAAATGCTAAGCAAAAGACAGACTATTTAATCAAACATTTTCAAGTAAACTGCTTTGCTGATGATTCAGGTTTAGAAATCGAGGCTTTAAATGGCGAACCTGGCGTTTACTCTGCTCGCTATTCTGGCTCAAGAGATATGGAACAAAACATTGATTTAGTGTTAGAAAAACTAAAGAATAGTAAAAACAGAAAAGCACAATTTAAAACTGTTATCTCCCTATTCCTAAATGGTCAGCAACACTTTTTTGAAGGTACTGTAGAAGGAACCATTATCAACGAACGAATAGGAACAAAAGGCTTTGGTTATGACCCCATCTTTATTCCAAATGGGTATGATAAAACATTCGCTGAAATGACTGCAGAGGAAAAGAATGCTATAAGCCATAGATCTATTGCTGTCAGTAAGCTAGTGGAATTTTTGAAATGAGACCGCTTCGCTGATAGATTTGCCCTGCGGGCAGTATTTAGTATATAGTACGGAGTAGTTAGACCTAGTTAGACCTATTGGCTGAAATGAAATATTTGTTATTAAACTAAAACGGGCGGACATTCCGTTCGCTTGCGAACGGAATAAATCCCTTTTCTTCAAGCTCTCTAAGTACCGCCCCTACCAAACGTACAACCAAAAAAGCTTTGTTGTTTTCACTTTAATAGCCGCCCAGCGTAGGGGCAGCACTAAGCGCAGCGGAATGTCTGCCCGTCTTAAAAAATGGTATTAGACATATTGGCGAGATAGTAATTTCGCCATTTCCAACTCAGAGCGAAGCAAAGAGTCTCCTTTCCTCCCCCCAAGAACCCGTCATCGTGCATCCCCGATGCACGAACTACGAACTTTATAAGAAGTAACCGACAGGCAGTACCTTTCCATCAAAACCCTTCGTTAACCATAGGGTCGATGCATGCATCGACCGTCAGAACAATACCATTCAAACGATCAATCAAACCCCTATTATGATCTGATAAAAAAAATAGATTAGATATCGGTCGAAGCATGCTTCGACCCTACGAACAACCGCCGAATACATGTTAGGGTAGGGATGCTCTCGACCATCATAACCGTACAGAAAAAAACATAAAAACAGAAAGGCCCGTCATCTCATCGATGACGGGCCTCCGTATAAAATTAGGCACCGACCTACTCTCCCACCTGTTACGGCAATACCATCGGCTCTGGCGGGCTTAACTTCTCTGTTCGGAATGG
>NZ_JBNHAS010000006.1:0-247737 GCF_051951495.1 Sphingobacterium lactis
TAGAGAAACTATTTCCCGCTTGAATTCCTCAGAATACTTACGAGTTTTTCTAATTAGCCTCAAATTTACTCTCATAGTTCATTTCAATTTGTGGTCAACCTATTTCAGGGACGGACACTATTGGCGGGATAATAATTTTGCTACTTACAACTCAGAGCGAAGCGAAGAGTCTTTGTTCTCCCCCCAAGGCCACGTCATCATTTATCGAAGATAAATGAACTTTAAACTGTATAGGGGAATTTTCATAATAAATAAAACTGGCTAAGCATTGTAAGTTAGAACCATCCATTAACCATCAATATGCCACCAGCAATTCACGAATGTTTGTAGGGGTGATGATTTTTTAAGGTAAGTGCATTCACAGTGTTTAAATGGATATCGTTTTTCTTAAAAAATTATCATTATTTTTATTAGCATAACCGTTGTTCTATATTTATGAAGCATATAAAAATAATTCTCATAAGCTGTATCGCTGTATTATCAGCCCATACTATCAAAGCCCAAGATTATATGCAGTTGAAAACGTATCAGGATACGGCGAATTATCTCATTCATGAATTTGATATGAAAAAAGGAAAATATGCTGGGAAAACTTTCACTACACTTCTTAAAGATTTAAAAGTTAAACCAAAAGACATATTAGTTGGGGGATGGAATGGAGAGCTTGTTAACAAGAATAATCTTGGAATTTATATGTATTTATTTTTGAATGATGGGAAAGAATTTGAGGATAAACACTTTATAGTCGTACATTTTAATAACGTACCTACAGATTTTGATACTATAAATGCACTTTGTTTTCAATCAGAAAAGATAGACTTGAATAAGGTATTTGACTTGTATAAAAATACAATTGTATCACGTGTTTCTGTAAAAGATTATACTCAAAACTAGCCACTAAGGCCTTAATGGTAGACCGCTACGCTATTAGATATTAAATTGTCATGTATTACGGAATATATTGATCTTTTGGCTAATTGGTTTTTATAGATTTTTAAACGGTCGAAGCATGCTTCGACCCTACGGCAGGGTCTTTATCCATTATACTTTTTACGGCTCTTTGTAGGGGCGATGCATGCATCGCCCGCTCTAAAAAATCCATATTTACATAAGCATATCCAATAAAAAAGCGGTCGATTTATCGACCGCTTCAAACAATTTTCACTAGATATTCTATTATTTATAGTTTCTTCGGCTAGCCTCAGAATGACCCGATTTATGGAGGAGGAGAAGAGACTCTTCGCTTCGCTCTGAGTTGTAAGAGACAATAACCTGCAATGTCTTTTATCTATCGTCTATTACCTGGTGTCTCATCTAACAGCGCAGCGGTCTCATATCTCACATCTATCAGCGCAGCGATCTCCTAATAATACGTAAACCTTCTTACACCAGCAACATGTCTTGCAAGACGCATTACCTGGTGTGAATAACCATACTCATTATCATACCAAACGTATAATATTGCCGTCATTCCGTCATCGGATACGATGGTTGCTGGAGCATCTACAATAGATGCCGCAGAAGATCCTATAATATCAGAAGAAACCAACTCTGGGTTATCGCTGAATTTAATTTGCTCTACTAAATCGCCGTTTAGGGCAGCTTGTTTAAGGATTGCATTAATGCCTTCAACGGTAGTTCCTTTTTTCAATTCCAAGTTTAAGATGGCTAATGAACCATTTGGAACAGGAACACGAATCGCATTGGATGTCAATTTCCCTGCTAAAACAGGCAATACCTTGGCAACCGCACTTCCAGCACCTGTTTCGGTAATAACCATGTTTAATGCAGCAGCACGTCCGCGACGTGATTTCTTATGCATATTATCCACCAAATTCTGATCGTTTGTGTACGAGTGAATGGTTTCAATATGTCCTTTCTCAATACCTAATTCTTTTTCAATAACAGCTAATACTGGAGATATTGCATTGGTGGTACAAGATGCAGCCGAGAAAATATTGGTAGCCTTAGGGTCAGCATCGTGTTCATTTACTCCATAAACAATATTAGGAACACCTTTTCCTGGCGCAGTAAGCAATACCATGCCCGCACCTTTGGATAATAAGTGTCTAGACAATTCCTTATCATCGCGGAATGCACCTGTATTGTCAATTACTAAAGCATTCTGAATGCCATAACGCGTATAATCAATATCCTCAGGGTTCTTCGCAGAAATCATGTACACTGGTATACCATTCATAATGATAGAACCGTTTTCTACATCGATCTGTGTCTCACCATCAAAAGATCCATGGATAGAATCCTGACTTAATAAGTTTGCTCTTTTTAATAGGGACTTTTCGTCTACTTCATCTCTAGTTACGATTGCACGCAAGCGTAGCTGTCTTCCTGCACCCGCCTTACTGATTAATTCACGAGCCAACAAACGACCAATACGACCAAATCCGTATAATACTACGTCCTTCGGTTCAAATTGCTGATGGTCATTTGCTCCAGCTAATTTTTGTTGAAGGAAACTTGAAATAGCATCTTCGCTAATGTTCTCTTCACGAATTTCTAAAGCCAACTTTCCAATGTCGATACGAGATGGCTTTAAGTTCATACCAGCAATAACTTCAGCAACTTTTAAGGTCTCTGAAATGTTCAATGGAACATCCATATAAACTTTGGATTGCTGATGAAGATTGAGGATAAAGCTTACTCGACGATCGATCAATTGATTTCTGAATAAGACAAGTTCGATGGAGTGGTTGTACCACAAATCGCTCACGATTTGAACCAGCTTTACGCAAGCATTTTGGTTCATTTTGTAACTTTTGATCTGCTCCTCAAAAGTAATTTGCTGTGTCATAATTTTCGTTGAATGGATATTGCCGCAAAAATAGTCATTTTAATAATATTTGACACTTATTTTTTAGAATATCATATTTTGTGACAAAATATGACCCAATCAATTGAAATTATGTTAAAATTTGACCTGTTTTTGCGTGTAAATAGTACACTATGAAATGCCCCTATTGGCTTTAAACTGCATTTGCTCCAATTGCTTGCCTAAAAGCGTTTTCTCTTTAATGACTTCAAAACCTAAACGAGCATATAATTTCTTAGCCTTTGGATTGTCCAAATCAACCAATAAGCCTAAAGTTTGCTGATTCTTCTCGACATATTCTTCTATTAGGAACCCGAGTAACTTACTTCCGATTCCTTTTCCTTGTTGACTTGAATCTATCGCTATACAGTCGATATAAATTTCCCCTGCCTCAGTCTCATGCTCTGGATTAAAAGGTAATTGATATCGCTCGGCAACTAATGCTGCAACAGGTTCACGTAATTTGGCTAGGTCTCCCCCATCATACAACAAGGCTGTGCCTACTAATACGCCATCATCCTCCAAAACCCAATTGTTTGAATAGGAATATTGGTTTCCTTCCAATTCTACCAAGGTCTTTAAGAAGTCAAAAGCCTCTTGATAATCCTCACGCCCTATAAACCGATAAGCAATATCTTCCATCGCCATCATCAAAAATCCAGCTATTGCCTCTGAATCACTTTTCTGTCCTCTTCTAATAGTCATTTTTATTCCTTTTGTCGTCGAAAAATATAAACTTCAAATAATAAAAATAGGCCCTATTTAAGGCCTAATGCACAATATATAATTTTTTGTTGTATTCTCTCCATTCCTATAAGAGAATAGAATTTTAAAGCTAATTTAATTAATAGCAGCTAAGTTTTTAGCCAATAGTTCTCAGCTAATATTAATAATGACAAGTTTATTCTTCAACTGCTAAAGTGCAGTTAAACCAATTGCTTATTTGTTCTTCTTTTTGTTTTTCTTTCTTTTCTCCAACAAGTCGATCTGTGCAGTAAGTGCTGAAATAGTAATCTCTTGCGATTGAATGGTTGCTTGTTGTGCATTGATTACTTTTTCTAATGCCGTTACCAAAACAGGGCTGCTGTCATGACGATCGATTTTAGAAGGTAAGGTAATGGCCAGTTCATTGATCTCCTGATAGGTAGGGCGCAACATTTCGCCTGAACCATTTAATAACCATTCTGGATTAATGTCTTGATATGCGGTTAAAATCGTGGAAACTGCGTCAGAACCTAATGAGGAGTTTTTTTGGACCCCCTTAAAATTTGCATATGATAAGCCTAAACCTTTAAAAAACTCTACTTTTTGGATGCCCTTTGTCTCTGCGATCAAGAGGACGCGCTCTTTAATATTGGTCATTAAATCTATGTTAATTGCTGTAGAATAATATGTACCTAATTTATTAATAAATGTTATATAAACAAGACTTGCAATGTTAACAAATTAGAAAATTATTGTTTAAGAATAATGAAGTGATTGCCATTGAATCAGATTGATTGGATCATATACTTACAAAAAAAGAAGCGCTGAACCTAATTCATAGTTCCAGCGCTGAAAATCCTTGATTCTAAAAGCGAAATCTTCAATGTTCTGTTTACTTGTCGTATTTTGGTGCTACTATTTCCCATTCTTTGATATGGGATGGTTGGTGTTCTGTTAATACAATTTCATTTAATCGTTGAATGAGTACTGGTTGTTCAGCGGCCAAATCTATACGTTCAAATTGATCGTTTTCGATGTCGTAGAGTTCCCAAGCTGTTTGAGCATAACCTTTTTTGCGAATATTACGTTTAACACCCTTCCATTTTCCTAGCCGAATAGCTATTTGACCATCCTGTTGAGGAAATTCCCAATAAATAAACTCACGGTTTTGTTGCTTTTTTTCATGCCCTAATAAAGTAGGAAGAAAAGACACACCGTCGGTATTTTTCAACCTATAATTCAACAACTCTGCAAGAGTAGCCATCAAATCATATTGAACGGATACTAATTCTGTCTTGCTTCCTTTGGGAATCTTTCCTGGCCATGAAGCAATAAAAGGTACTTTAATTCCACCTTCATAAACATCCATCTTTAAACCTCTTAGTCCCGCCACACTATTGAAAAATGTCGCATCAACACCTCCATTAAATGTTGTTCCATTATCACTAGAAAACATAATTATTGTATTTTCTTCCAAGCCTAATTCTTGAACCTTATCCATAATTCGACCAATTTGCTCGTCCAAATAGGTTATCATAGCAGCATATGTGGATAATGGTTTTTTGGCCGGTGCATAACCTTGTTGTCCGTAATATGGCTTCTCATCGAATGCTCCTTGGTACATGTCTATATATTTTTGAGGAACTTGCAAGGAAACATGTGGTTGGGTAAATGGAAGATATAAAAAGAAAGGTTGTTTTTTATTTTTGTCAATAAAATCCAATGCACGATCAGCTAATATATCGGTAGCATACTCCTCTCCTTTATAATAATCAAAATCTTTATCTGTTGCTGTTTTTGGATTTAAAGGTTGATGAACATTAAAATATTTATTCTTTAGTTCTATCTTTTTATCATTTTCCCAGAGATGTGTAGGATAGAAGTTGTGGGCTTGTTTTTGATCCAAAATGGAGATGTAATAATCAAATCCTTGTTTACTCGGGCTTCCAGTTGTATTGTGCATGCCTAGGCCCCATTTTCCTGCCATTCCAGTTTTATAACCTTGTTGTTTTAACATTTTTGGAAGGGTAAAAGTGCCTTCTGGTAAAGGCATTTGTCCAGCCTCTAAGCTATCTAAAAACCCACCTAATTCATAATTCCCACGGATATAAGAGTTCCCTCCATGTTTTCCAGTCATTAACATCGCTCTTGCTGGAGCACAAACAGGCATACTACTATAATGATTGGTAAAAGTTATACCTTTCTTGGCTAATCGATTCAAGTTTGGCGTTTTTATTTTTGTTTGCCCATAAGGTTCTATTTCTGAATAGCCCAAATCGTCCGCATAAATATAAATGATGTTTGGTTTTTTGCGATGCTGTGCTTGCACTAAAAAGCTAAAGCAAAGGAATATTAAAGTTAGGTTTAGGTTGATTGTATGCATGCTGTTTTTGTTATTAAGTTTTCTAGATTATGGGTTCGTTTTTAGGAAATGACCATGTCATGGATAAGGTTATCGTATCTGCTTATGAAAAAATCTCACACATTTTGTTTGGCATAGACTCCATTTGATGGTTTATCAATGCTTCCATATTTTTTCTGTGAACTTCCTGGCCTGCGTCTGGGGAATGGCTTTCTAGGAAATTGCTATATTCAAGATAATGGTATGATTGATTTTTACTTTGACGAATAAAATTTAATACCCGGTTTCTACAAGATATATAAAGAAAGCTTTTGAAATTCTCAACATTAACTAAGACATCGCGTTTCTGCCATATATGAATAAATACATCTTGAAGAACGTCGAAACATTCATCCTCATCTTTGAGGAAAATGGAAATGTTATGGTAAGCAATGCTGTGCCAACGCTGATACAATAACGAAAAGGAATCATGATCTCCTTGAGCGATTTTTAGGAGCAGAACCTTATCAGTATGATCATTTTTGGTTGACATGGAGGTAGCGTATAATTTGGTTTAAAGCATGACAAATATATTTATTAATACAACTTTTCCAAAAGTATAGCAATGTATGTAATGATTCATTTAATTAGCTATCTTTCAAGTGTTGGTAATTTAACTTTGAGTTCTTTTTAGCTTCATTTTTTTTACCCCATAGGTGTCACCTGAATCAATTCCTTCGTATTCTTTTTAGTTCCCCAATTGAAAATATGTCTTACGGTAGAAGAATGGTAGGGAAGAACAGCAATAATTAATATAACCAACACATTCGCTAAGCATAAATAAAAATACAAATCATGTAAACCCAATAGGCTAGCTTGTTTTTGAAAGCTTAATAAGGCGGTTCGATCGATGCTTGGATTGCTGGGCATCAATTCCGCTAGTCTTGTTTGATGCAATATTTGTAGCCTATTGAACCAATTGCTAATTAAACTCGACCAAAACACAGTAACTAAAAATGTCCGAACCAATATGAACAGCACTATGCTATGTAAAAATTCTTTGGCCGGAACATTGCCAGCTAGATAAACGGCTGTGGCTATAAAGGAAATCATAACAGCCATTCCCCTAATGATGATCGGTAAAATCAACATTTCCAAGGATGTTCGCGAATCCAGTAGCTGTAAAATCAAGATATTGGAAAGTAAATAAAGAATAGCGGATAGAATTAAGATTGCCTTACACTTTTTAGTTCGTTTGAAGTACAGGTAAACAATTAAACTACCCAAAACATAACCCACAATGATATAGCTATTGATCTCTGCCTGCTTGCTTGGATTGCCCGGTAATAGCAAATTCATCAAATTAGTTAACAAGCTGGTATTGCTATAAAACAAACCCAATATGAATACGGTAAACAGGGTTAGAAATGTAGCCTTATTTCCAATACTTGAAAATTTGATGATCTTTCTTTTCTTTCGGTAATTTCTATTGAAGAACAGCACAAAGAACACGAATGTTAATACAATTCCGATAAGGATACTTTTACTGTATAACCAATTGTTTTGTAAGCCATAGCTGGCCACAAATGAAAAGCTCAATAGACTCGCCGCTAATAAGACCGTACCTAGCCAATCGTACTGGAATAGGGGGACAGTTTTAATATGTTGCGTTTTGAAACAGATAATGACCAGCAGTAAACTAATTCCCAACAGGATGTTTTGAAAATGAAAACCCAACTCCCAAAAATAATGCTGTGCTAGATAGGCAGCTATCAAGCCGCCAATGATTGGGAAAACCAGGTTCATCGGATAGTATATCGCATACATTTGATATCGCTCACCCGTAGGCATTAAAAAAGGCATGAGCTCTGTTATCAACGCCATGGTGACTATTATCTTAACACATCCGAAGACAAACATCAACATCACATTGATTAAAGGGGAGTGGTTAATCGCCAATATGGTATTAATAATCGCTAATAAGAGAATGGAAAAGAGAATTAAACGTTTTTTAGGTAAGAATAGGGTTAAGCGGAAGATTAACGGTATAGAACAAACCATGCCAGTACAATAAGCATACATGGCCATGGAAAGATCTGCTGAGTTTGCTGATTGACCACCGATTAAGTACGTATAGATGGTAGATGGTATCCCGCTACAGCAAGATAGACTAATGGCAATCAGCAACAGTATGTTTAACTTCCAAGACTGTGGAACCCAATTCCGAAAAACACTATTCCCCATCTATATTGCTTTTACCACTACGTTTAATCCAATCAGCAATTTCTCTAAATCCTTAGGTTCATTATCCGAAGTAAATTCTATTCGTACAGGAATGCGTTGTTGTACCTTCACAAAATTGCCGGTACTGTTATCTACTGGCACCGATGAATATTTGGAACCTGTGGCCTCTGAAATAGCCTTAATCTCCCCATGAAAGGTGACATTGGGGATAGCATCAACTTTTAGTTCTACCTTTTTTCCCAAAGCAATCTGCTTCATTTGACGTTCCGTATAATTAGCCGTAACCCATTTTTGCTGATCTCGAACCAAATTGAATAGGGGTTGTCCGGCTTGAATGAGCTGTCCAACCTCCACGGGAATACGCCCTAAAACACCATCGTACGGCGCGACAATCACAGTATAGGATAAGTTCAGCTTTGCCAAATCCAATGCTGCTTTTGCTCGTAAGATATTGGCTTCATTGATCCCAGTCCGTTTATGGGTTTCTTCCGTCGTGAGGTGACTGTTGTGTTGTTGTGCTTGTAATGCTTTATATTTTGCGGCTAGAGACTCATATTCTGTTTTTACTTGCTCATATTGATAAACAGCTACTGCGTCCTTATCCATTAAATCTTGATAACGTTTATAGTTTACCTCCGCATTTTGTAAGCGACTTTTTAGCTCTTCCATATTTGCTGCTGCGATTTGCTGTCCATTCCGGGCAATCTCCACCTCCGTATGTACAACAGCATACCCTGCTCGGGCATCGGCCAATGCTGCCAGAGCATTCTCCACGGCAATCTTGTATTCATCATTCTCCAATACCACTAAAGTATCGCCACGATGAACCATTTGATGTTCTTGAAACCGAATGTCCTTGATGTATCCACTAACTTTGGAATTGACCGGATTGATGTGGGCATCTACCTGCGCATCTTCCGTATAAACACTCTCGTTTAAATGAAAGAATTCTACCAATCCCCAAGTTATTGCTCCTAGAATAACCAGGATAGTAAGCAGGTTAATGAGGTATATATTCCTTCTTCTCTTTTTCTCCTTTGGACTAATAGGATGTATTGCTGTATTGCTCATGCTGTATTGTTGTATTCGTTAATTATAAACCCAATAAATTAGTTCGATATTGAACTAATATGTTACTAAAAAAGCTATTCAATAGCCTTTTTTAAATTTTGAAGTTGTTTGCTTAATTCCGTGATATGCTTAATTTTTGATTTTTCGACGATCAATTCATAAAGCTCTCTTTGTATTGGTTCAACTTTCTTCTGGTAATCCCATCCTTTTTCAGTTAAGGTAATTCTGTTATTCCTGCGGTCATTAGGATCGGGGATACGTTCCACCAATTCCCGCTTACACAAGTTGTCGATCAAGGGGGTTACACTTGCCTTACTTTTTTGAACCTCATCGGCAATATCCTGCTGATTTACTTCCTTATTACGCCAGAGTACCGCTAGCACTTGAACCATTTCATAGGTCAAATCCAAATTCAATTCCTTCACACGTTGAAAATAGAATTGTTTAATCGTTACCCGTAGGGCAATGATATCATTGATTAACTGACGGATGGCTTTCGATTCTTCTTGCATAACAATGAAATAATGCACAAAGTTAAACATTTAACAGTTAAATATCAAACTAATAATATTTACTATCACTTTAAAACTCATCTTGGTTAAAATAGGTATAGATTCTAATCACATTCTGCATGGGTCTTTGTATATATTGCTTTGTAACTCCAAAGGAATTTTCTCGGATCTGATAGGGATCTGGTTCGGATCTCGTTCGGTCGGAACCGAACAAGATCCGAAGGAGATCCGAACAAGTTCCGAAGGAGATCCGAAGGAGTATCGAAGAAAACCCCTTGTAGCCCCCTAGGAAACCACTGTTTGACACAAGGATACTAGGAGGAAAAGCGGTTGAAAAGAAATATCATTTTGGACAAAATCGGTTAAGGTATAGTCTGATTAACGAATAGGAATAGACCATAAAAAAGCACGCCCAACAATTTGTTTGATTACAAATAATTCGGGCGTGCTTGCAATTTTATACTGATCTCAGAGATTGACTGTTGAGATCAAGCGTATTTGATTATTTAGCGCTTGTTATCTTCAGGATTGATGTCCGCCAAACGTTCCGTAGGATCGATTTTCACCGATTTTACTTTTTTAGATACTGGAACCGTGTAAGTTGGTTTTGTCCAGAACCAATCTGGCAAAACGGTACGTTTAACCCCTTGATAGATGTCGTATTTTTCAGATGGTTTTTCCCCACGCATTTCACGCAACGGGATATAAAATAATTCCTTGCTGCCATCTTGGTATTCTACCAATAAGTCAATTGGCATAGCCAAATTGGACTTATTTACTAGCTCAATGGAATTGTCAGAAACCGTATTGATACTGTAGTCGATGGTTCTTGTTGTGTTAATAAATAAGTTGAAATACCATTTCAAATTAATTCCGGATACTTCCTCAGCAACACGTTTAAAATCATTTGGTGTTGGGTGTTTGAATTTCCAGATATCGTAGAACTTCAAGAAAGTTTTCTGTAGGTTTTCTTTTCCGATGATATAGCCCAATTGCTCAGCTAAAACAGCTCCTTTGTTGTAAGCCTCGTTGCTGTATGCATAGTTGGTGTTGTAATAATCGGCCAATAAGCTCATTGGTTCTTCTTTGCCCGATTTGGCAAGTTTGAAATAGGCCATATAAGCTGAACCGATAGGATTCAAAGCCTTAGCAGTAGGGCGAACAAATAATTCGGTTAATGCCAGCTCCTCAATATAACTTGTGAAGCCTTCATCCATCCACTCATCTACTGTTTCGTTAACTCCAAATAGATGCTGATACCAAGAGTGCGCAGCCTCATGATAGATAACTCCTACAAGTCCTTTTAAGTTACGTCCTCCAGTGATTAATGTTGCGGTACCATATTCCATTCCGCCATCACCACCTTGAACAATGGTATAGGTTTTCCAAGGGTAAGCGCCGAAATGCTGACCGGTAAAATCGAAGAAATCTACCGCTAAACCAAGTGCTGTTTTCCAATTGTCCGTTACTTGCTGATCAGTTGGTAAGTAGACGGTATATACTGTTACTCCACCTTTGGTTTTAGCGGAATCAACGACTAATTTTGGATCGGCAGCCCATGCAAAGTCATGAATATTCTCTGCTTTATAATGCCAAGTTGCTTTTTTGTTGTTGACCTTAATTTTAGCATTTTTAACATAGCCCTTTACTTCAGATGGGTTTTGAAGTTTTCCGGATGAGCCAATCACGTAATCTTTGTTGATATGTATGGTCACATCGAAATTTCCGAATGGAGCGATAAATTCACGTCCTACATATTCATCCAAGTGCCAGCCGAACTCATCGAACTGTGCCATTTTTGGATACCATTGGGTCATGGAAAATGCAATCCCTTCTCTGGAATTACGTCCAGAACGACGGATTTGCTCAGGAACTTGTGCTTGCCACTCCAAGTCGAACTCTACCGTACTGCCATCTTTAATTGCAGTAGGCAAGGAAACTTCCAGAATGGTGCCATCCTCTTTGAAGTTTACTGCCTGGCCGTTGTATTTTACCGATTTAATTTTCTGATAACCGATTTGGTCAGGCTTTAATGCTGCAATACGGCTATGAAAAATAGGTTTTTCACGCGTACCCGAGTTGGTAACCATACGTGCATCTGGATCGACAATGCTTTTCAGGCGTTCGTCCATCATGCTCCCAGGTTGGAAGGCATTAAAATATAAATGGAAATAAACTTTGTTTAACTCCTGACCGGAATTGTTGCTGTACTTTAATTTCATTTTACCATCGTATTGATATGTTTTTTCATTCACATCAATGTCCATGGTATAATCCACACCTTGTTGCCAATAGGTTTTTCTTTGGGCAAAACTTGTCAAGGCAAGAACAGTCAATAATAGGCTTGTAATTGTTTGTTTTAAGTTCATAAACCAAATATATAAAATTTACATAATGGTAACATGAAACCTACTTGTAGATTGCGTAAAGTTTTTATGGGAATTAGCCTAGGACGATTGCTATCTCCTTGGATTTCAATTCGGCAAGCAACGATTCGAAGTCATCCGCGGCAACAAATAGTTTATTCCGCCAAATACGTAAAGTTGCTCTTTTGTTATTAAAGAAAATAGCTAAAAGGTTACCTCCAGAACGAAGGTGATTTTTGATATAGCTGATTTCAGCAAAGGGAAGGATAATATCCTTTCCAGCACGCGAAATATGGATTTCCTGCTCTGTTAATTTCCAAGTTGAGGATTGAAAGCTGATTTTAACAGCAGTAAATAGGATAAGAGGAATACAGAACAGCAAGATGATAATCTTGACGATTTCCTGTAAATCAAAATATGAAAGTAAAAACCCTGCAGCAAAGAGTCCAGCTAGTAATATCCAGATGAATCGTCCGCGATGCAGGGTATTTATTTGAAAGGTCATGTAATTAATTTTCTTCGTCGATATTTACGACTTCACCTTTCGTGTTGATATAGTACATTTCTTCTTCACCAATTTTAGTAACTGAAGAAACGCCATCCACAAATGGGGTAGCATATGCAAAGATAAAAGGAATAACGGTTGCCCCTTTTTCATTAATGAAACCATACTTCTCGCCATCATTGCTGGCAATAAATAGGTTGTCAACATTGGATAAGTATAATTCTTGAAATCCTTCTACAACAAGTTTTTTAGTTGCCAAGTCGAATATTTGTGATTTTTCATTGTCTAGCACGACAAAATATTTGTTATCGTATTGTGAGATAAGCGGGTAAGTTGCAGGAAGAACAATGTTTCCTTTTTTATCGACTAATCCATGTTTTTCGTTTTCCGAAATCAAGGCATAATCTCCTATAAAATTGCCCAAAGATTCAAAAGTCTTTGTGCCCCAAAGGTTTTTTCCACTTTTGTCCATTAAGCCAGCTTTACCATCTTTGGTGAAGATATAGGCCGCACTCTCATCGTCAAATGCAATATATTCATAAGTGAATGGTAATACTGTATTTCCTTTAGCATCAATAAATCCGCTCATACCGTCAGCATTAGAAGCAATGATCGCCCCTTCACGGATTTCAGATAGGGATGTAAAGATGGGTTTAGTAATGATATCGCCATCTGAATTTTTTAAACCATACATGGTAGCAGTGGTATCGTAATAGCCAACTAAGCCTTCTCCTAATTCCATGTCAGCAAAATCTTCATCGGCATAAGAGGTTTCTACTTGTTTGAATCCTGCGGGTATTTCGAAGAAATTGGCAGGAACATTTTCTTGACTTACTTGATGCGCAATAAACTGCGTGCCACCAATATCTAATTTCAAAACAGCTCCTGGAATCTTGGACATAAAAACGAAACTGCCAAGGTAAAAATTCGGGATTTTTTCCGTGTACCAGACCTCTATTTTATCTTGTTCGTCATTGGCAATAGCAGACAAATCATCTGTAAGTACGGTTAGGATTGCCAATTTACATGGGAATCCAGCAATCATTTCTGTTCTTCCAGCAACAAATTCTACAGTTACGTATTCTTCATCAGTTTCATCACCTAAGTCTAGCCAGCCAAAAGGGGAATCATCCAAGTTGGCATAGGTCGAATCTAATAAATTCACCATGGAAATTTTATTGCTGGTTTTGCTACTTATTTGGTAAAAATCTGGAGTAATCGTATTCTTTGATAGAAATACATCCTTATTCACCCAAATTTCAAACATTGATTTTCCTTGTTCTCGTTGTTCAATGGCAGTTTTGATTAATTTTAAGTTGGCATCGCTGGTATCCAAGTTAGGTTTCTCCAATTCCAATAATAACTCCTCAGAAAAATGCATCTGATAAGATACTTTATACACTGGTCCCTGTGCAAAAGTCAATTGAACAAAGAGACAAAAAGTTAGAAAGGAAAATAAGATTTTCATATAAGAAATGTTTACCGCAAACATCCTTGTTTTTTTTCAACTACAAAAGAGTTTGTCGATATTTTTTTTACAATGTCTTCATCAAAAATTGCATACGGGAACATTTAGCTCTTAAAATGGGATTAAATATAGAACAATTTGATTATCAATGATATTCTTAAGTAAGAGTGCTTCGGTTTTGAAGCGGTATTAGTTTTTGCTTTTCGTATTTTATCCTTCAATAGGAAAACTTAGGGGTTAAATCTTCCTCAATATGTATATTTGATATTCCTAAACTTAAATAAATATGCGTTTACCAGTATTAGTGGCGTTCTGTTTCATGAGCATTTTGGGTTATGCTCAACAGAAGAGGCCCAACATTGTGATTATCATTTCGGATGATCATTCTTACCAGACCATCGGAGCTTATGGTTCCAAGATTGCCCATACACCAAATCTAGATCGAATTGCTGCTGAAGGGGCAACCTTTAATCGGGCCTATGTGACCAATTCCATCTGTGGACCTAGTCGTGCAAGTTTATTGACGGGGAAATACAGCCACAAAAATGGTTTTAAGGATAACGAGACTTCGAATTTTGACCATTCACAGGATATGTTCGTCAAACAGTTGCAGAACAACGGTTACCAAACTGCCTGGATTGGAAAAATACACTTAGGAAGAAAACTTCAAGGGTTTAATTATTACAGTATCTTGGTCGGACAAGGACATTATTTTAATCCGGACTTTATCAGTAGTACAGATGGGAAAACGGAGAAGACGGATAGGGAGGAAGGTTATGTTGCAGATATCGTAACAGATCGTGCGCTAAATTGGCTAGAACAGAAAGAGAAGGATGAACCCTTCTGTCTAATCATTGGCCATAAGAGTACCCACCGCACTTGGATGCCTGATCCTAAGGATTTCGGTAAAAACGATAATAAGCAGATCCCTCTTCCTGACAATTTCTTTGATGATTATCAAGGACGGAAAGCAGCCGCAGTTCAAGAGATGAGCGTGGCTAAGGATATGCAAATGGGTTATGACTTGAAAATGTTTGATACGCCAGAAAAGATGCGTCAGGATGGAAACTTCAAGCGAATGAACGATAAACAGTTTCAACAATATTTGGATTATTATCGTCCAATTTATGAGCAATATAAAGCGGCAAACTTAAAAGGTGATGATTTGGCGAAATGGAAATATCACCGTTATATGGTGGATTACCTCAATACGGCAGAGTCCATGGACCGAAATATTGGTCGTGTATTGGATTACCTAAAGGAACATCAATTGGAGGATAACACCTTAGTGGTTTATCTATCCGATCAAGGATTCTATATGGGTGAACACGGCTGGTTTGACAAGCGCTTCATGTATGAAGAGTCTTTCCGTACACCTATGCTAGCTAAACTGCCAGGTATTATTCCTGCGC
The DNA here is from genome assembly GCF_051951495.1 of Sphingobacterium lactis. Taxonomy (GTDB): domain Bacteria; phylum Bacteroidota; class Bacteroidia; order Sphingobacteriales; family Sphingobacteriaceae; genus Sphingobacterium; species Sphingobacterium lactis_A. Next base: position 15,455 of record NZ_JBNHAS010000006.1, read on the forward strand.
ATTCTCAAGTCGATGGCATGGTTCTAAACGTCGATATTGCACCTACCATAATGGAATTGACAGGTACGGCCATTCCACAGGATGTTCAAGGGAAATCTTTCTTGAAAGTCATGGAAGGCAAGAAAAAAACAGCTCGCAAGCAATTGTTCTATCATTATTATGAAAATGGGGAACATGCCGTTTCTCCACATTTTGGGGTTAGTGATGGTCGTTATAAGTTGATTCGTTATTATAAGCGTGTTAATGGTTGGGAATTGTTTGATATGAAGGCAGACCCGAAGGAAATGAAAAACATTTATGATGATCCAAAAGCGAAGGGAATCGTGAAGAAAATGAAAAAGCTGTTGGCTAAGGAAATCGAAGCTACCGATGATATGGAAGCTAAGGCACTATTGGATTAATTGGAGTTTACTAGCTTTAAAAAGGCCATTTATCGAGCAGATAAATGGCCTTTCTGTTTTAGTTGCTTTTCTTTGTTTCCTTTAACACGATATCTTTTAGTTGTTTTACGAGCTCAGGATATTGGCTAGCGATGTTATTTTTCTCTGCCTGATCCTTGCTTAAATCATATAATTGATCGTTCGGGTCATTGCCTAATTCGATGTTGACCTGGTTGTTTCGCGCTGCTCCATTATTCGGTAAGATGTATTTGTACTGGTCTTTTAGAATGGAGAAGGTATAAGCCGATTTGACCAGGTAATCTCTACCTTTTTTGTCTTTTCCTAATAGAGCTGCTAGTACATTTTTACTATCTAAATTGGCTTGAGGCGCTATGTTGGATTTAAAATAAGACGCAAAACTTGCCAATAGATCAACCTGACAAACCAAGGCTTCAGAAACTTGATTGGACTTGATTTGCTTTGGCCAACTGATCAGGAAAGGCACTCGAGTACCAGCTTCAAAAGCGGAATATTTTCCGCCACGCATTCCAGCAAATGGGTCATGACCATTTAATTCGGTTACTGCGCCATCGACATAACCATCATCTAATACAGGACCATTATCACTGCTAAAAATAACAATGGTATTCTCATAAATGCCATTGTCCTTTAATGCTTGAATAAGTTGTCCTACGGCATGGTCTAGCTGCAGGATAGCATCGCCTCGTAACCCCAGTCCACTCTTCCCTTTGAACATGGTGGAAGGCATGCGGGGAACATGGGGTTCGGTAGCATGGTAGCTTAAGAAGAATGGTGCGGATTTATGATCTTTAATGTAATTAACCGCTTTATTTACAAAAGTAGGGGTGATTTCTTCGTCAACCCAACGGGCTTGTTTTCCTCCGGTCATCCAGCCTATACGGCCAATGCCATTGACAATGGTTTGGTTATGACCATGATTTGGAGAAGCCTTCATTTTTAGTAGTTCGGGATTTTCTAGTCCTGTGGGTTCAGTACCGATTTTCTGTTTATAGGACACCTCAATTGGGTCGTTTTTATCCAAAGCAACGACTTGATGGTTTTCCAAGAAAACAGTAGGCACACGGTCCGCAGTTGCCGGGAAGATATAGGAGTATGCATAACCTACTTCCAAGGGCCCTGGTTTAATATCTTGATTCCAGTTTTTCTCGACTTGACTTCCTAATCCCAAATGCCATTTTCCGATAATGGCGGTCTGGTAACCTTGTTGTTGAAAAAGCTTGGGAAGGGTCAATTGATTTTGGTCAATGATCAATGCGGCATCACCTGGTAATACGCCAGTTCCTGATTTACGGAATGGATACTTCCCAGTCATTAAGGCATATCTGGATGGTGTACAGGTTGCTGCAGCAGCATGTCCATTGGTAAATCGAATGCCCGATTTAGCAATGGCGTCAATATTGGGGGTTTGGATCTTGCTGGCACCATAGGTGGAAAGATCGCCATAACCAAGGTCATCGACATAGATCATCAAAACATTGGGCTTTTTCTGAGCATAGGCAAGCATGACCGTGCAGAGTAACACCCAAGTTAATAGGGTAATTTTTTTCATTAGGAATTTAGATTTAGTTGAATTCTTGAAGTTAACAAATATCTTCTATGCTTAGTTAAACATAACACCTTATAGCATTTAAAATGTTACTCTGTCTGGTTTAAGAAAACTCTTTTGATATTGTGCGTCGTAATTTCAGATGAAGGATTCATCATTTGGCTGTGGATATTCATTAATAGATAAGATAGCCTAAATGACGTTAATTAACAGATGTGAAGTGTGCTATTCAATAACAAACAAATCGGAAGCGATTTGATCTGCTAAGAGTTTCCCTTCTGGAGTTAAGGTGATTTGACCGTTTTGATTGAGCAGCTTACCCTGCTCTAGGTAAGGTTTGCTCAATTTTTCTAATTCGTTATAATAATCGGATCCAAATTCTTGCTTGACATAGTTGCTGTCTATTCCCCATTTTGTTCGAAGGGAGGTCATGACGTATTCGTTGAAACGATCGCTTTTTTGGAGAATCTCTGTTTCTAAGGGTAGCTCTTTTTCTAGAATTCCTTTGATATATAAAGCATTGTTAGCAATGTTCCATGAGCGCGACTGGGTGTTGAAGGAATGTGCGGATGGGCCAATGCCTAAGTATGACTTACCACGCCAATAATTGGTATTGTGACGAGCGTATCGGTCTGGTTTTGCAAAATTGGAAATTTCGTATTGCTCATATCCTGCTGCAGTTAGCGTGTCGATGAGCATCAGCATTTGCTCAGCACTCTGCTCTTCATTCAAAGGAGGCGTTTTTCCTTTGTTTATCATGTGGTCCAAAGCGGTCTTGCGCTCCACCGTCATGGAATATGAGGAAATATGTGGGACTTGCAATTGGATGAGCTCCTGCATATTTGTCTTCCACTTGCTGTTGCTGAGTAAGGGGTAACCATAGATCAAATCACAGGTGATATTCTCAAATCCGGCATCTTGTACCCGCATAATTGCTGATTTTGCTTCATCAGCATGGTGAGCCCGATTCATCCAACGTAGGTCTTCCTCAAAAAAGGATTGAATACCAATACTGAATCTGTTTACTTCGGTTTGCCTTAAGGCTTGGACTTTCTGCTTGTCCAGATCATCTGGATTGGCTTCTAAGGTAATCTCCGCGGAATTGCTGATTTCAAAGTGTTTAGAGACATGGTCGATTAACTCCATAATCTCCGAAGATGCTAAGATGGATGGTGTTCCACCACCAAAGTAAATGGATTCGATCTTTTTGTCCTCGAGGTAGTTTGCACGTAAGTCTATTTCGGATTTCATCGCTTCCAGCATTTCCTCCTTGTACTTTAAGGATGTACTAAAGTGAAAATCACAATAGTGACAGGCTTGCTTGCAAAATGGAATGTGGAAGTAGATCATTGGGTGCTTTTGGGGAGTAAAGGTAATAGTTTATTAGGATATCAAATGATATGAAAAATAAATGGATGAATTATTGGTCTTTATAAAATAATTCTGGAAATGCTTTCAAATAACAATCTTCTTTCTAGTTAGTATCACGCAACTCCATTTATATGCAGGTTAGATAATTTCTTTTGTGAAAGATTTATTTCAATTTGCCAATAATTACTACCACCATCAAGTACAATCTCTCTTTCGGATTTCCAGTTTTCACGTTCATCCTTTTGATAGCCTTTTAATCGGTCTATAAAAGTATATTTTGCCCAAATGATTAAAGCATAGACTTATCCATGTTTATCAGACTTCAGTCGATCATCTATTGGTAATTCTAGATATTCGATCACTTCAATTTGACCGAAATCCTTAAATAATGGGTTTAATACAAAATTATGTTCAAATGGAACTATAGTGGAAGGTACTTTAAGTGCGAAAAAATCTCTACTCTTTGCAAGAGAACTAAACAGTTCAGTTGTATGATAAGTATAAGGATATTGATTCCAATTTTCTGGTAACTGCTCTAATTCCTTAATGGTAAAAGAGTCTGGTATATGAACTTTTGCAACAACAATTTCATCAGGAAGATTAGCGATGTTCTCTGAATGGACATAATATTCTAACAAAGCCAAAGAAATATTTTCCGAACAGTACACGGCTCTAGTCCCGATCTTATTCCATCTTCCTCCAACCTTTTCAGCGCCTATTCCAGAGAGTGTAAACTCTTTATAGTTTAAGTTGGCAACGCGAAAGACCATCATTAACTATAGACATTATATTGAATTCGAACAATCTCGTTTTCGACTATCGTAAATCCTAGGCTACTATCTAAAAGGTCAAAGGGTTTTTTATTGCCTAATGCTCTAGAAGGTGTAAAAAGCCAATTTTTGAATTTATCCGGGCTATCAAAAACTTCATAACCAAGACCAAATAATCTTGATATTTCATAAATTCTTTCCGAAGTTTCCAAATCATAAACTTCCTTTTTTTGCATGCTACTAATAGAAGTTGGAAGAATATGCTCAAAATCTTTTTCATTGGAATCAATAACAGCAATTAAATCCTTCCATTCAGACTTACTGACTCCCTTCCTAATTCTTTCTATTAATTCAACATTAAAACCGGGTTCATTTTTGGCATGATGAACCACCCAAGAAGGTGAAAATTCTTTGAATTTTGCATGCAACTTACCCTTTATTCCTGCTTTTGACTGGGCAGATTTCTTAGGGTTTGCTATTGTTGTCTTTGTCATTATTCAAGGAGTTGATTGTAAATTTACGTCACTATACTTGTAAATTTACAATCAATTGTTCATGCTTCCTAATATTTACTCTAAATTATTATACAAAAAGATTATATATTCTCTTAGTCTACTAAGAGCAAAGATTTATAAAAAAATAGTCTCATTTAAGTCTTGCTATTGGCTATTCCAATCACCTAATTAAGCATTTGTCAATTCCTTTCTCCCTTATTTATATAATTTCAACAGCCCTTTATCCCTTTTCAACAAACTACTGCCCACTTTTTGCTGTTCTTTAGGAAATGTGAGTTACTTATGAAAAGAAAATATATTAAGCAAGGATTTTGGGTTGTGCTGCTGATGTTGAGGATGGCAGCATGTGGGAAAAGCGCTGTTGATGAGGTGGTGCCAGATCCTGAAGAACCTGAAGTTCCAAATCCCCCTACGCCTGATCCTGTCAATTTTTACTATGTAGGTTATAAATATGGCTCTAGTTTCCAGGAAAAGGATAGGAATGCCATATTGCGGATTAATAATTCCTTAGTGGAATTGTCTCCGAATGTCGCTTCTGAGGCGCTTGCGGTCTCTGTATTAAACAAAGTGCCCCATATTACTGGCTATCAACAAGTGAATGCCAACAACAAACGTGCGGCCTATTGGAAAAATAAAGCATTGACTTTATTGAGCGTTGCAGGAGCACAGAATTCTGGAACGACTATATTGGCAGAAGGAGCAAATGTCTATGTAGGCGGTATGATGACCGATCCTATGGGGCTTCGTGTAGCACTATGGACCAATGGGAAGTATGAAAACAAAGGTTGTTGTTTAGGAGGGTCTAGATTGCGCAGTATAGCATTACGAGAAGGAAAACCAGTAATGACCGGTAAATATCATGTAAATGCCGCGATGTGGGTAGATGGATCTACCCTTATGTTGGCAGATCCAAATTCTGACTCCCATTACATTAAAACCATTAACAAAGATATTTATGTTATTGGATACCGTAAATCTGCTGATCAAGCAACTGATGTTGCTGCTGTATGGAAAAATGATGTAGAGGTCTTCACTTTGCCACTTGGAAAACTAGTTAGTAGTGTGTTAGGAACTATGGTTGGCAATGATTATTATTTTGTCGTCAATTTCTACGATGGTAAAAAAGGTCGTGCTTCGGTCTATAAAAACAAAACCAAATTGTATGATTTAAATGTCAATGCAAACCTGGAAGCCAAAGCAATTCAAGTGGTGAATGGTCATGTATATATCCTTGGGAATTATTTTAATGGTACCAAATCACAAGCGATACAGTGGACTGATGGAAAGGCTAAAGTGCTCTATACCGAAGCCCAAAAAATATATTTAAATGATATGGTTGTGAAATAGACAGTCAGATTTTCTCCATTCTTCAAAACATTTGGTTTAACTGAACGTTAAAATTTTAGAGTCTATTTTAAGAACAAACTGAATGAAGAAGATATGAGAAGCATTGGCACTATTTTCTGCACGATATTATTAGGTTTACACCTGCTGTTTTCAAGCTATTCGAGCTATAATGTAGAGATTGGAAACAACGATACGAATTTAAGGTTAATTCAAAAAGATACAGTAGGGGGCATATTGTCCCTTGCTGAATCTTTAGCTAATCTTCCAAAGGACCAGTGGGATGATAATCAGCTCAAACTTATTATTCAAAAAATAAAGAAAGACCATGATTTGGAAATCTACCCTCTTGATTCGAATAGAGTGGCCGGTCGAATATATGTTGAAATTAATAAACCTATTGATACATCCATAATTATCGGCAATATTCTTATTCCATATAAAATGCATGAAATACTTAGGGTCAAAGATGTTGAGCAATATTTCGGTAAAAAAATTGAACCTCTTGGATTTTTGAGATATGCCAAAAACCCCTCTCCAGTCAGATTAATTTTGTCCGATTCGGTCTCCTTTCTTTTAAGTTTAAATTCTCGAAAAGAAATTCAAGATAGTTTTGTTATTCAATTGATGGTTGTAAAGGGCAAATATCCTGACAAGTAGTGATTTATCATGTTTATTGAATGCCCCCTCTAAATTACTAGCAAGATCAAAATCATCAAATTGTTTAATCATAAAAAAGGCTATATCGATTATTCGATATAGCCCTTATAGTATTGTTCTTATCCTATATTAAAACAACATTGTTTTTTCTGGATTCAATTTCTTGCCATAGCTTAATAGTTCATAATGCAAGTGCGGACCCGTTGATCTTCCTGTATTTCCAAGGTTACCAATAACCTGTCCAGCTTCAATATGCTGTCCAACCTTCACATTTGTTCTGGAAAGGTGCGCATAGCGAGTTTCCCAACCATTACTGTGTTGAATAATGACCACTTTACCATACTGTCCTTTATAACCTGCATGTAATACTTTCCCGGCAGCAGTCGCTTTAATTAGTTCACCAACATTACCTTTAATGTCAATACCCGAGTGCATTTCCAATCCACGGTTAGTGAAAGGGTTTCTACGGTATCCAAAACGTGAGGTAATCTTGCCTTGATGCGGTTTTCCCAAAGGAATACCTTCTAATTTCTTGTCTAGGCTCTTTAATTTACTTTCGTAATATTTGCCTAATTCATCTAAATTCTCTTCTGTTTCTACCGGTCCACCAGCATTTTTCAGCTTAGGTGCTACATCTTTTAATCCTCTTTTACGCATTTTGGCATTAATTTGGTTTAATGCACTATCGATGGAGTTGAAGGATTTTTGTACTTGTACAAGATTCAGCTGGTTAGAAGCTTCTTCATTTGCTAAAGATTGTTTTGCTTTTTGAAGCGCCTCCATTTTTTTGTTCAAGACCTGCTCATAATGATCGCTGGTCGTTTTGCTGGCAATAAAAGCCACCATAGAGCAAATTAAGCATATAAAAAAGATGCCTACGCAAAGGATGGTTTTCCAGTTTTTTAGGATAATGGTCGGTATTTGAATCTTCTGATTTGAGTCTCCATTGGAATCTAAAATAACAATGGAAGTCTTTTGTTTGATCATTTTTTTCTTCTCCCTATTTTTCTAGTCGGCCGTAAAAATAGGACTTGTTAAAATTAAACCACCAAAATTTAACGTTTAATAACTTTATTGGCAGCTCAAATGCTATAAATTATCATCTTTGCACTATGTCATTTTCAGCTAGAATTCTTGCTTGGTACCAAACGAACAAAAGAGCGTTGCCATGGCGAGAAACCACGAATCCTTATATTATTTGGTTATCCGAAATTATCCTTCAGCAGACCCGAGTTGAACAAGGATTGCCATATTTTTTACGATTTGTTGAAAATTTTCCTAATGTAACAAAGTTTGCAGAGGCAGATGAAGCAGATCTGCTCCGTTTATGGCAAGGATTAGGCTATTACTCCCGTGCTCGCAACATGCATAAGGCGGCTAAACTTGTTGTAGATCAGCACAATGGAGAGTTTCCGGTTGATTATTCCAGCTTGATAAATTTGCCGGGAGTTGGGGCTTATACAGCTGCTGCGATCGCTTCTTTCTCTTCAAATGAAGCAAAAGCAGTCTTGGACGGCAATGTTTTTCGAGTTCTAGCGCGTTATTTTGGAATTGCTGAACCCATAAATAGTACAGCTGGTAAAAAGTTATTCAGTGAATTAGCAGAGGAGTTGATTGATCCATTAAGAGCAGGAGAATATAATCAAGCGATTATGGATTTTGGAGCTTTACAATGCAGGCCTAAGAATCCCGATTGTTCTGTTTGCATCTTTCAGACCGATTGTGTTGCCCTTCAACAAGACTTGGTTTCTGAATTGCCTAAAAAGAACAAGTCTAAGAAAAGTCGGGTACGTCATTTCCATTACTTCTTAATTGAAGATAGCGAGGGATGGCTAATGTCTCAACGTTCTGAAGGTGATATTTGGGCTAATTTATTTGAGTTTCCAATGATCGAAACAGATTCTGCAGTCGATCCAGAGGAATTAATGGTATCAGCTGAGTTTAAGGAAAATTTTTCAGCGGTTTTTCCTCAAAAGGTTAAGGGCCCGGTGAAACATATACTAAGTCATCAGCAAATTTTCGCAAACTTTTACCGCTTAGATGCTAATAAGGTTAAGCTTGCCAAAAAAAGCCATTGGAATTATTGTTTGTCAGAAAATTTAGATAAATTAGCTAAACATAAACTGATTAGCTCCTTTGTGGAGGATTATATTTTTAGTGCTCACTAAATCCTAAATTATTGTATGTCAGGAGTAAATAAAGTTATTTTAGTCGGACATTTGGGTAAAGACCCCGAAATCCGTTATCTGGAAGGAAATGTAAGTGTGGCTAGTTTTCCATTGGCCACTTCAGAGACCTTTACAAAAGATGGTCGTCGCGTAGAACAGACCGAATGGCATAATATTGTGTTATGGCGCGGATTGGCCGACGTTGCTGTCAAATACCTTAGTAAAGGTAAATTAGTCTACATTGAAGGGAAATTGCGAACTCGTTCTTATGAAGATAAGGAGGGGATTCGTCGTTATACGACAGAAATTGTAGCCGAAAGCTTTAATTTATTAGGTCGTCGTTCTGATTTTGAACCGCAGAATCCTGCAGGAACAAGTACAAATACCGCAAGTCAGAATGTGGATGACAATAAAGAACAAACCGTAGACTTCACGGAGAACGATGACGATAATGACGGATTACCGTTTTAATCTACCTAATTAATTAACCATCAAATCATCTACTTTTTTAAAATTTGCTGTATCTTTGGCGCATGTTGCAAGATAAAATAGCGCAGTATACGCAAGAGATTAACGCATTCAATCCAGCGTCTGCTCAAGAAGTAGAGGCTTTCAGGTTAAAATATCTCGTATCAAAAGGTATCGTAAAGGCCTTGTTCGAAGAGTTCAAAACTGTAAGTTCTGAGGAAAAAAGAACTTTGGGGAAAGTGTTGAACGAGTTCAAGATTTTGGCTGAGGATACTTATAAGACAGCATTAGATAAATTTTCCGGCGATGTTGATGCATCAAGTTCTAATAAAGAAGGTGATTTGACTCTTCCTGGGGCAGGTTTTACCTTAGGATCAAGACATCCCCTTTCCTTAGTACGTAAGGAAATCGTGGAAATATTCAAGAAATTAGGATTCATCGTTGCTGAGGGGAACGAGATTGAAGATGATTGGCATAATTTCTCTGCCTTGAACTTTGCTCCTGAACACCCAGCACGTGATATGCAAGATACTTTTTTCATCAAGAAACAAGATGGAAACGATATGGTATTGCGTACGCATACCTCTTCGGTACAAGTGCGCTTAATGGAAGCTGGTAAACCACCGTTCCGTGCAATTATGCCAGGTAGGGTATACCGTAATGAGGCTATTTCAGCACGTGCGCATTGTTTCTTTCACCAGATCGAAGGACTGTATGTGGATGAGGATGTGTCATTCGCAGATTTGAAACAAACACTATATCACTTTGTGAAAGAGTTATATGGTGAAGATACCAAAGTGCGCTTCCGCCCTTCTTACTTCCCATTTACTGAACCATCTGCGGAGATGGATATTTCTTGTACCATCTGTAAAGGTGCAGGTTGTCAGATGTGTAAATACTCCGGTTGGGTAGAGATTTTAGGTTGTGGTATGGTTGATCCGAATGTATTGGACAACTGTGGTATTGACAGCAAAAAATATTCAGGATATGCTTTTGGAATGGGTATTGAACGTATTACCAATTTGAAGTATGAGATCCGTGATTTACGTCTATTCTCCGAAAACGACGTTCGTTTCTTATCGCAATTCGAGACAGAAATCAACTAAGGAATATTAATATTCCTTGCTTTTCTAAGCAAAAAGATATACTTTAAGGGTTCAGATTCTTCTACTAGGTATTTTAGACAGAATCTGAACCTTTTCAACAATTAGCCCTCCATGGAAGATAAAATAGTTATAGCCATTAAGAAATCCGCAAGGGATCTATTTAGGAAATATGGCTATAATAAGACGAGTGTAAATGAGCTATCCAAGAATGCTCATATCGCGAAGGCTACTTTTTACAAGCACTTTGCTAGTAAAGAGTTGATTCTCCATGCCGTTTTGATGGACTATATCCAAGACAATGTATATGACATCTTGAATAAGAATGTCAATGAACGTGATCTCTCGACATTCTTAGCAAACACTATACTACGAGTTAGCCGTGTGACTTATACTGTATGTAATGAGTTTGTGGGCTGGGAATTTATTCGTGAATCAGCGAATGCTCAAGAATACCTGAAAATACTTTCAGATGATTTAGAGTTTCTGCTACTACGCTCCTTTATGCAAAATGAAACCATTGGTAGCACCATCCCTGAAGAACGACTGACCTTCCTCATCAAAACAAGTAAAAATATTGTCTTCTCCTTTGCCTTTACGGCTGTATCGGAGGCAGATGTCAAGAAAAATTTCATTTCCTTTCAAAAAGAAATGCTCCCTTATTTGGTACAAGCAACCTTATTGTAACCAATTTTTTTAATTCCACCTTCCTTTCTCGTATTGTAATATCTGCTTAGACTTTAATTTGTCTCCAGTTTTCCTTTGGATTTGTCATTAGTTGAGCTACTATTTCCTTTGATATGGCTTCGAGACTCTCAAGGAATTTCTAAGGATCTGATATGGATCTTGTTCGGATCTCGTTCGGTCGGAACCGAACGAGATCCGAAGGAGATCCGAACAAGTTCCGAAGGAGATCCGTTAGAGTCTCGAAGCAAACCCCTAGTAAACCCTTAAGAAAGACGATGAGACACTAGACAAAAGACAACAGATTTTAGACTTAATGGCGGGATAATAAATTTGACACTTGCAACTCAGAGCAAATGTATATTGCAATGTTCATTTAAGCGTTATACTCGTCCAAATAAATTTAGACTATGATAAAGTATTTTTATTATAGGGTTCTTTGATGTGAGAGGTAAAATGGATAGTCGGCTGTAAATATTATGGGACTAAAAATTTTGTCTAAAATTTGCGTATTTTTGCAGCCAATATGGGAAGAAGAATACCACAAGAGAAGAAGTTTGTTTCCGGATTGGAAATCATCGATATAGCTGAAGAGGGCAAGGGTGTTGCCAAACAGGATAATTTGGTTTATTTCATTGAGCGAGCCGTGCCAGGTGATGTGGTGGATGTGGAGTTGATGCGTAAGAAGAAAAGTTTTGTAGAAGGCAAGGTTACTTCGGTGGTAAAACCATCTGAATATCGTGTGGATCCTTTCTGTGAGCATTTTGGTGTATGTGGTGGTTGTAAGTGGCAACACATGAGCTATGAGGCACAATTGAAGTTCAAGGAGCAATATGTTGGAAATCAGCTGTCCCGTATAGGTAAGGTGGATGTTTCAGGTATGGAACCGATTCTAGGTTCTGAAGGAACGAAATATTACCGTAATAAATTGGAGTTTACCTTTTCCAATAAGCGTTGGTTAACGGATTTGGATGAGGTTCAGCCTGGAGATTCCATGGATGCATTAGGATTCCATGTTCCGGGAAGATTTGATAAGATTTTGGCAATTGACCATTGTTATTTGCAACAAGATCCGTCTAATGCTATCCGTAATGAAGTTTTTGAATTCGCTCAAGCAAATGGAATTTCCTTTTATGATTTGAAATTCCATGAAGGCGCATTACGTAACTTGATTATTCGTACTTCTTCAACAGGCGAGGTGATGGTTATTGTTGTATTTGCTTATCCTGAGGAAGGTCAGGTAGAATTGTTAATGTCCTTTATTCAGGAGCGCTTTCCAGATTTAACCTCCTTACTTTATATCATCAATCAGAAGCGTAACGATACGATCTTTGATCAAGAGATTGAAGTATATGCTGGTAGAGATTTTATTTATGAGGAGATGGAAGGCTTGAAATTTAAAGTAGGACCAAAATCTTTCTATCAGACGAACTCCCTTCAGGCATATGAATTATATAAGATAACTCGAGAATTTGCTGATTTGAAGGGTGATGAATTGGTTTATGACCTATATACTGGAGCGGGTACCATTGCAAACTTCGTCGCAAAATCGGCAAGAGAAGTGGTTGGGGTAGAATATGTGCCTACTGCAATTGAAGATGCGAAGATCAATTCAGCTATCAATGAAATTGCGAACACGAAATTCTATGCTGGCGATATGAAAGATGTATTGACGGCGGAATTTGTTGCTGAACACGGGAAACCCGATGTGGTTATTACCGACCCACCGAGAGCCGGTATGCACGCGGATGTGGTAAATCGCATATTGGAAATGGAAAGTGACCGTGTAGTCTATGTGAGCTGTAATGCAGCAACACAGGCACGAGATTTGGATATGTTGCAAGAGAAATATACGGTTGAGCGTATTAAGCCTGTCGATATGTTTCCGCATACCCAGCACGTAGAAAATGTGGTGTTACTGAAATTGAAAAAATAAATGGACTTACAAGACCTATTAAATAAACAACCGGAAGGTGGGAATGGCGAGAAATCCGAAAGCCCTTTAGTTAGCCTAAAGCGGGACTTGGATTTTTATAAGGAATCGATCAAGGAGGTTTCGGTTGAGATGATGGCTGAAGGTTATACCTTGTATCCTATTTTTGTTGCACATCAATTGCAAGTGGAATTAGGGGAGGTTATTTTAGACCGAGAAGAATTACAGACTGCATGGACCATTCATGCGAGTTCCTTAGAGGAGTTTGTGGATAAAGGTTTGGTTCAAGAAGAGCGTAAGGACTATTTCATCCAGAAATTTAAGTCTGCAAATGACTACATGTGTTTGTTTGTCATCGTACCTGAGGGGGCAAACTTTGTGTTCTATCCCTATGCATAAAAGCACTATTCCTTTTTTAAACTATTTAACATTTAACAGTCTAAACTATTGCTAACTTTAAAATGATGTATAGTAAAGTTAAATATATTGGAATAGTACTCCCTTTTCTGTTGTTAATGGGGTTATTTGCGCAAGCGCAAGAGGCAGCCAGTAAGGTGATTTCTGGTTTGGTGATGGAGAAAGGGTCAAATATACGTGTTGCAGATGCGAATGTTGTTAACCTTAAAACGAATCAAAAGGCGAATACCAATGCTTATGGGGTATTTACGCTATCTGTATCGGTTGGAGACTCTATTCGGATATCTAAAGTAGGTTATGGACCAGTAAAAACAGTTATTCACACCTTAGAAGATATTCTGATCGACCTTCAAGCAGGAAATACCATTGAGACCGTTGTGATTACTCGGAGTACCAAGGAAGCCGAGTTAAAAGGATTTTTAAGAGAATACGAGAAGAAAGGTGTTTATAATGGTGGTCATAATAAAACGATGACCTATTTAAGTAGTCCTGCTACTGCCTTATACAACTTATTTGGGAAGGATGCTAAAAATGCGAAGCGTTTTGAAAAGTACATGAACCAAGAATTGGAAGCTACTAAGGTAGATCGTATTTTCAATAAGACCATCGTTCAGAAAATTACCAGTCTAGAAGGAGATGAATTAGTGGATTTTATGGAGATCTATAGGCCGTCATTAAGTTCCGTAGAACGTTGGGGGCAGTATGATCTTATGAACTATATTTTGAATTCTTTTAAATCTTGGGATGGACAAGGCCGCCCGAAGCCACAGCGTTTACCTAAGTTGGAAATCCCACCGCAAGAAAAATAACATACTGAAAAACAAGTTGTTGCAAAGGTGTTTTGTCGGGTATAGGCATTTTGGCATTGGCTTTGCATTTACCATCTTATTGATTTAAAAAGAAATATTTTAGTAAAAAGATAAATTATTTGGTTATGAAAATGAATAAAAGAATTGCGATTTATGGATTATCAGTAGCTACATCAGCGATGTTGTTCGCTAGCTGTTCTACCATCCAAAATACAAGTAATACAACAAAAGGAGGTGTAATCGGTACAGCTGCTGGTGGTGCTATTGGTGCATTAATCGGTGGTAAGGCTGGTAACACAGCGATTGGTGCTATTGCAGGTGCTGCTATTGGTGGTGCTGCAGGTGTATTGATCGGTAAGAAAATGGATAAACAAGCTAAGGAAATTGAAAATACGGTTGCTGGTGCTGAAGTTGAAAACACTGGTGAAGGTATCTTAGTGAAATTTGATTCAGGTATCTTATTTGATTTTAACTCCACAGCGTTAAAATCTACAGCAAAAGATAACATTGCAAAATTAGTAGAGACTTTGAATAAAGAACCAGATACTGAGATTTTAGTTTTAGGTCACACCGATAATGTGGGTACTTTAGCAGCAAACGAAAAAGTATCTAATGGTCGTGCGGCATCAGTAAAATCATTTGCAGTATCTCAAGGTTTAAAAAGCTCACGTATCCGTACAGAAGGTAAAAACTACTCTGAGCCAATTGCATCTAACGATACAGAGTCAGGTAGAGCTAAAAACCGTCGTGTAGAGATCGTAATTGTTGCATCGAAGAAAATGCAAGAAGAAGCTAAACAACAAGCTGGTCAATAAGCAGTATTTTATTTCTAAATAAATAGTCCTTAAGGATTATATAATGATATAAAAGAGGTTTGGGTGTCTATCACCCAGACCTCTTTTTGATATCAGCTATTTTGATTATCGAAAAGGAATTTCTTAATTGGGGAGTCAATCTATACTTTAAATTTTTTGCTCGTTGATTTCAGGAAGATTTTGTTTGTTAAATTTTAGTCATTGCTGACAAAGTGTCATTGATTTAGCAATTAATTGCTAACTTTGTAGTCTTTGAAAATTGACTATGTTAGAGTTATCACATACTACGAAGACACACGATGAGGCACGCCAAGGCGAGGCATTGGATATGGTCCCTACAGGGCAATCTACTGGCCGTAAGCTTTATATCGAGAGTTATGGGTGTCAGATGAATTTTTCAGACAGTGAGATTGTTGCATCAATCTTAATGGAAAATGGATTTGAGACGACAAGAGATTATAGAGATGCGGACGTGGTATTCATTAATACCTGTTCAATTCGTGAGAATGCGGAGCAACGCGTTCGTAATAGATTAAAGGAGTTTGAATCAGCAAAGGCTAAGAATCCGGGGATGATTGTTGGGGTTTTGGGCTGTATGGCGGAACGTTTAAAGGCTAAATTCTTAGAAGAGGAGAAGTTGGTAGATGTTGTTGTTGGTCCGGATGCTTACCGTGATCTTCCAAATCTAATTGAAAAAGTAGATGATGGAGGCCGTGCTGTAAACGTGTTGTTGTCTCGTGAGGAGACTTATGCCGATATCAGTCCTGTTCGTTTAAATACCAATGGAATCTCTGCTTTTATTTCTATCATGCGAGGTTGTGATAATATGTGTTCCTTCTGTGTGGTTCCATTTACTCGTGGTCGTGAGCGTAGTAGAGATGCAGTTTCTATCGTAAAAGAGGCGCAAAGCTTATTTGATGCCGGTTATAAAGAAGTTACTTTATTGGGTCAGAATGTTGACTCTTATAAATATACAGCACCAGTTGCAGAGGGAGAGCCTGCTGCAGCGCCTATTAATTTTGCGCAATTATTAGCGATGGTAGCTGAAGTAAGTCCAGAATTGAGAATCCGTTTCTCTACCTCCCATCCAAAAGACATTACCGATGAGGTTTTGTACACGATGGCGAAATACGAGAATATCTGTAACTATATTCACTTACCTGTACAATCGGGAAATTCACGCGTATTGGATTTGATGAATCGTACTTATGACCGTGAATGGTATATAGATCGCGTAAATGCGATTCGTCGTATTATTCCAGAGTGTGGAATTTCGACTGATGTTATTACCGGTTTTTGTACAGAGACAGAGGAAGAACATCAGGAGACCCTTTCCATGATGAACTATGTAAAATACGATTACGCTTATATGTTTGCTTATTCGGAACGTCCTGGTACATTGGCGGCAAAACGTTATGCTGATGATATTCCAGAGGAGGTGAAGAAACGTCGTTTGACCGAAGTGGTTGATTTACAACGTGAGCACAGTTTGTACCGTATTCAGAATTTTGTAGGTAAAGTTCAGAAAGTATTGATTGAAGGTTTCTCGAAACGTTCTGATCAAGATTTCTGTGGACGAAATGACCAGAATACTATGGTTGTATTCCCAGTAGATGCACGCTATAAAGTTGGCGATTATGTGCATGTATTAGGGGAGAGTTGTACCTCAGCAACATTAATCGGAAAGATCATCGATTAATCTCTAAAAAAGAAGGAAGAATTAAGCATGGATAATCAGGATATTAAGAATAGATTTGGCATAATTGGAAACTCTCCATTATTAAATCGTGCGATCGACATTGCTCGACAAGTCGCACCGACTGATATATCGGTGTTGATTCAAGGGGAGAGTGGATCGGGGAAAGAAGTCTTTTCTCATATTATTCATCAATTGAGTTCTCGTAAGCATGGACAGTTTATTGCGGTAAACTGTGGTGCTATTCCCGAAGGGACAATTGATTCCGAACTTTTTGGTCACGAGAAGGGGTCTTTTACAGGTGCCCATGAGGCACGTAAAGGCTATTTTGAAGTGGTCGATGGAGGAACCATCTTTTTAGATGAGGTTGGTGAATTGCCATTAGGTACACAGGCTCGATTATTACGTGTTTTGGAATCCGGAGAATATATCCGTGTTGGATCATCCAAAGTTCAAAAAACAAATGTTCGCGTTATTGCAGCTACGAATGTGGAGATGTTCGAGGCTGTTAAGAAAGGTAAATTTCGTGAAGATTTGTACTACCGATTAAATACGGTGCCTTTGTATATTCCACCATTACGCGAACGTAAGGATGATATTTACCTGTTGTTTCGCAAATTCGTTGTCGATTTTGCCGATAAATACCGTACTCCGGGAATCCAATTAACAGAGGACGCGCAAGAATTATTGCGTAATTATTCTTGGCCGGGGAATGTTCGTCAATTGAAAAATATTGCAGAACAAATTGCTGTATTGGAAAAGGAGCGCGTAGTTGATGCGAGGATTCTAAGTCAATATATTCCAAAGGAATCTGGTTCTAATCTGCCTATGGCGATTAAAGACAGCAGTAAGGAAAACTTTTCGGAGCGTGACTTACTGTACAAGGTTCTTTTTGATATGAAGAAGGATATGGTCGATTTGAAGAAATTAGTTGTCGAGTTGATACAAAAAGGCTTCAACCCAGGAACTATAGAACAACATTCGCCTTATATCAATCAGCTTTATCAAGAGGTTCGACCAAATACTGCGGCCTTAGTAAATGAGGAATATGTGACGCCAAATTCTTCAACACTGACGATTCATAATCCGAATGCGTCGAATGCCAATTCGAATGATTATCTTACCTATGATACTCAAGATGTGGAAGAGGTCGAAGAGTCTTTGTCCTTGATGGATAAAGAATCTGATTTGATTAAGAAGGCTTTGAAGAAGCATAAAGGCAAGCGTAAGGCTGCAGCTCAAGAATTGGGTATTTCGGAGCGTACGTTATATAGAAAAATTAAGGATTTAAACCTAGATTAAGGAAATCACCATGCTCAAAATAAAAGGAGCGCAAATAGCGTTTTTAATTACAGCCTTATTCATGTTCACTATACAGGGATGTGGAGTACGTTATAGCTTAGGCGGTAGTAAGATTCCGGAGAATATGAAAACTTATACAGTTACATTTTTCGAGAATATCTCGCCTATGGTTTCAGCAACCTTAAGTCAGTCGATGACAGAAGGATTAAAAGAGCGTATTCGTACGCAATCCAGGCTAAGTCAAGTCAATCAGGATGGAGATGCCCAATTTGATGGAACGATTACGAGCTATTCGATTACGCCGGCAGCTGTTGAAGCAGGTTCAGAGATGGCTGCATTGAACAGACTTTCCATTACGGTAAAAGTAAAATACATGAATCGTAAGGATGACACTGGAAAGAGTGACTTTGAGGAGAGTTTTACGCAGTTCAAGGAGTTCAGAGGCGACGTAACATCACAAGAGCAGACTTTAAATGCGGAAATTGTGAAAATGTTGACAGAAGATATCTTCAACAAGGCATTTAATAACTGGTAAATTAAAAGCTTAATCAACCTATGGATTTACAAACTGTATTTCGTAAAGCATTAGACAATCCCCTGGAAGTATCGGAGGCTGAATTTCAACGACTGTTATTCAAGTTTCCATATTCTCAGCCGATCATCTTTGCTCATGAACGCAAAAAAGCATTGGAAGGTGGGGAAGTTGATAAGCAGAAAACCTTAATGTATGCCTATAATTCTTTCTGGCTACGTGATTACCTTCAGAAGCCTATTTCAGAAATACCGGAGTTAGCTACCGAATCGGATGATTATGTTCCATTCATTGAAGTGGAGGCGCTAGATAGCGGAGAGGTTGAGGAGGAAGTTGAGGTTGTAGAAGACTTCGTTGAGGATGACCTTGTAATAGAAGAAGAGCCAATAGAGGAGCCTGTTCCAATGGAAGCTGAAAATCCTATCATGGATGATGCGGAAGTTGATGTAGAGGAGGAAGAATTGGAAGAGGATCTTTTTGATCCACCTGTAGCCTACAATATTGAATCTGTTTTTCCGGAGGAGGAAAACAAAGCAGAAATAGTCGAAACCTCTTTGGAGATGGAGGCTAGTCATCGGGAAGAGGACGTCAGTTTATACAATGATGATTTGATGCCCTACAGTTTCCGTTGGTGGCTATACAAGACCCGTTTGGAGCATGCCGATACTTATCAACCTTTCGTATCGCCAGTATTGCCTAAGCCGCAAAATGGTCAATTTGATCCGAAGAAATTAGATGAGGCTATTTTAGATCAACAAATACGCGAGAATATCTTTCACTTACAGAACCCAGAGGATAAGCTTTCTGAGCAATTCAAGAAGGAGACGATCGAGTTTCGTTCGAATGAGCCGAACGATGAGGTCATCGAGAAGTTTATTCGTGAGGAGCCACAGATACAGCCACCAAAGGCCGAGACGATCAATACGGAGAATAAAGCGAGAAGCAGTTCTGAGGATCAGTTTTCGGTGGTAACAGAGACATTAGCAAATATTTATGAGTCGCAGGGAATGTACGAAAAGGCGATATCTGTATTTAAAAAATTAATTTCAGAGAATCCAGAAAAAAAATCGTACTTTGCGACCCGAATTAAAGAATTAGAACAAAAGTTATAAAAGAAATATAGAAAATGGACGTTTTATTTATTATCCTAATTATTCTAGTAAGTTTATTATTATCATTTTTTGTACTTATCCAAAACCCTAAGGGGGGCGGTTTATCATCTGGATTTTCTGGAGGAGCGAACTTAATTGGGGTTCAACGTACAGGTGATATTTTAGAGAAAGGTACTTGGATCTTAATCATTGCATTAATGGTTTTCAGTATTGGTATCAATATTTTTGGTCCATCGTCAAGTACAGGTGGTGGTTTAGGTGATCAGATTGAGGCTCCGGCACAATCTCCGACATTAAACTTGAATCCAAATGCTGCTCCAACACAAGCTGCACCACTTCCACAAAGCACAACACCTGCTGATTCTTCGAAATAAGAATTAGAGAAGATATAGGAATCCCCAACTGCCATGCAGTTGGGGATTTTGTATTTTAGGGGTTAATTACGGAAAACTGACACTGTTAAAGGTGACATGCTGACACCTGTAGGTGCCGTGTTCTGTCAATTATTTTGTCAACAAATGTAAAATTGACACAAAGAAAGTTGTATTTTGGATTGGCATAGTTCGTGATGCTTCATTATTAATTAAGCATTTAAATCAAAAAACTGATATATTATTATGGCATTAAGTATTAAACCTATCGGAGACAGAGTAGTTGTAGAACCTGCTCCAGCGGAAGAAAAAACAGCATCAGGTATCTATATTCCAGATACTGCAAAAGAGAAACCATCACAAGGAACAATTGTAGCTGTAGGTTCAGGTAAGCCAGACGAGCCTTTAACCGTTCAAGTAGGCGATAAAGTATTGTACGGTAAATATGCAGGTACAGAGATCACCTATGAAGGAAAAGAATATTTAATTATGCGTGAGGCTGACATTTACGCAGTTCTGTAATTCAATCAATCCAAAGAAATTAATCGTTTAAGAGTATTCGGGCAGGAGACTGCATGAGTAGTTCTTTTTACAAACAATAAAAAAGATAATGGCAAAACAAGTAAAATATAACGTTGAAGCACGTGACGCCCTGAAAAAAGGTGTTGATACCTTAGCAAATGCAGTGAAAGTAACTTTAGGTCCAAAAGGACGTAATGTAATTATTGAGAAGAAATTCGGTTCACCAGCAATTACCAAAGACGGTGTTACTGTAGCGAAGGAAATTGAACTAAAAGATGCCCTTGAGAACATGGGTGCTCAAATGGTGAAAGAAGTAGCTTCAAAAACTGCTGACCAAGCGGGTGATGGTACAACTACAGCTACCGTATTGGCACAGGCAATCGTTGCGCCAGGAATTAAATCTGTTGCAGCAGGTGCAAACCCAATGGATTTGAAACGTGGTATTGATAAAGCTGTTTCAGCAATTGTTGCTAACTTGAAATCACAATCTCAAGTAGTAGGAGCTGATAACAATAAAATCAAACAAGTTGCTTCTATCTCAGCAAATAACGATGAAATTATCGGTTCTTTAATCGCAGAAGCGATGGAGAAAGTAGGTAATGATGGTGTTATTACCGTTGAAGAGGCAAAAGGTACAGAAACTGAAGTGAAAACTGTAGAAGGTATGCAGTTTGACCGTGGATATTTATCGCCATATTTTGTGACCAACTCAGACAAAATGGAAGCGGAGTTAGATAATCCTTATATCTTAATCTACGACAAGAAAATCAGCAACATGAAAGAATTGTTGCCAGTATTGGAAAAACAAGTACAAACTGGTAAACCATTGTTGATCATTGCTGAAGACTTAGATGGTGAAGCATTAGCTACTTTAGTAGTTAACAAAATCCGCGGTTCACTGAAAGTGGCAGCTGTTAAAGCCCCAGGATTTGGAGACCGTCGTAAAGCTATGTTAGAAGATATCGCTATCTTAACTGGTGGTACTGTAATCTCTGAAGAAAGAGGTTTCAAATTAGAGAATGCTGAACTTTCTTACTTAGGTCAAGCAGAGAAAATCGTAGTTGACAAAGACAATACGACTATTATCAACGGATCAGGAAATGCAGAAGATATTAAAGCACGCGTAGCACAAATTCGTTCGCAAATTGAAACTACAACTTCAGATTACGATCGCGAGAAATTGCAAGAGCGTTTAGCGAAATTATCAGGTGGTGTTGCGGTACTTTATGTAGGTGCAACTACTGAAGTGGAGATGAAAGAGAAGAAAGACCGTGTTGATGATGCTTTACACGCTACACGCGCAGCGGTTGAAGAAGGTATCGTTGCAGGAGGTGGTGTTGCTTTCATTCGCGCTACTGAAGCATTAGCTAACTTAAAAGGTGATAACGAAGATGAACAAATCGGTATTGATATCATCAAACGTGCTATCGAAGAGCCTTTGCGTCAAATCTGTGCTAACGCAGGTATCGAAGGTGCAGTAATCGTTCAGAAAGTGAAAGAAGGATCTGCAGACTACGGATACAATGCACGTACTGATAAATTTGAGAATTTGATTTCAGCAGGTGTTATTGACCCAACTAAAGTTTCACGTGTTGCTTTAGAGAATGCGGCATCTGTAGCATCGATGTTATTAACAACAGAATGTGTCCTTGCTGACGAACCAGAAGAGAATCCAGTAGGTGCTGGTGGTCCTCCAATGGGCGGTGGCATGGGTGGAATGATGTAATCATTATTTCGATTCATATAACATTAACGAAAGAGCTTCCATTTTGGAGGCTCTTTCTTTTTTTAGAAGTTTTAAGAGCCTTTGGAAATCAGTATATTCGTTAGGATAAAAAATGTACAATATTATGGATGATCGCGCGGTATGGATGCTCGTATTGGTTTTTTTGATTGGTGCTGTTTTGATTTATTTCGTATGGAAAAAAGTAGGAAATAAGAAGATAGTTAACAGTATCATCCCAAGTACGGAGCAGATTCAAGCTGTCTTAACGGCTCATGTGGGATTTTTCAATCGATTATCAAAGGATCAACAAGAGGTCTTTATTTCTCGGGTTGCTTACTTCCTAAGGACAACTATGATTTCACCAGAGAAAGGGGTCTCAATAACCGATGAACACCGAGTACTAGTGGCCGCAAGTGCTACTATTCCCTTATTTCATTTTCACAATTGGTCTTATGAGAATCTAGATGAAGTACTGATTTATCCTGGAACATTCAACGAGAAATACAATACCGCTGAGGAGAAACGAAATATACTAGGTATGGTAGGTGATGGTGCTATGCACCGAAAAATGATACTTTCCTTGCCGGCCTTATTGGCTGGATTTTCTAAGAATTCGGTTGGTAATACCGCCATACATGAGTTTGTTCACCTCATTGATAAAGCCGATGGAGAAGTAGACGGAATTCCAGAGTATTTGATACCTAAGGAATTGATTCAACCATGGTTGGAGGAAATGCATCAAACGATTAGTGCTATCCGTAGAGATAAATCAGATATCCGAGATTATGCAGCAACTAATCCCGCAGAGTTTTTAGCCGTTGTTTCGGAATACTTCATTCAAAAGCCAAAACTCCTAAAAGAAGATCATCCAGAGCTTTATGAGCTGCTGGATGAAATATACAGTGATAAAAAGGATGCTGAGGCATCCTAGTTTATTTGATTAATGAGAATGATCATGACCATGGTCATGTCCAGAGTGATCTTCTTCTGTTTCTTGTAAAGTGACTGGGCCATTGTATTTTTTATCAACGATCAGGATGGTTGCACCTCTTGTAGTGAAGGACATTTTTTCACCCAGATGCTCATGGAATGAAACGATGATATTGCTATCAATTTGGCTTAGGCCAACATGCACATCCTCACGTTTTAAATCGGTTTCTGGAGATAAGATGGCAATGACAAAATGTGTGTTGAAATCAATTTTAGTTGGGGTTCCATTTTCTCCCATTGTTGCCGCAGGGCCAAAGTAAGAGTCAAATTGTTCTTGTGTTTCAATTTTACGAGCACCAACTTCTCCTGAAGGAACGTTGTTTTTTACAAAGTAATTTTTTGCTTCCTCATAAGGGATGGACTTATCCACTTCTTTTTCTGCTTGAGAAGTTGTGGAAACAGAATCTTTAGTATCTGCCTTTTGAGATAAATTACATGCTACAAGACTAATTGAAGCTGCAGCAAAAAAAATGATTGGGAGTTTTTTCATAATACTTACCTGTGATTTTGACAATAAATATAAGTAAACTTCGTGTATGTATTAGTTAAGTTGTTTGCAAATTTTGGATGCCTTATCTTTATAAGACATTGTTATACCAATATTGTAAATCAATTCGTTATAGATACATAAACACAAAAAGCCATGGAATATAGATTTTTAGAGAACAGCGATTTAAATGTCTCCGTTATTACATTTGGAGCTTGGGCAGCAGGTGGATGGATGTGGGGTAGTACTGACAGGAACGATGCTATAGAAGCCATTCGTGCAGCCTATGATTTAGGCGTTACTTCTATTGATACCGCTCCTATTTATGGTCAGGGCACAAGTGAAGAAATTGTAGGTGAAGCATTGAAAGAGATTCCTCGAGACCAAGTTCAATTGCTCACCAAATTTGGGATGCGTTGGGATCTTGAAGCTGGAGACTTTGCCTTTCATAGTAAGAATAATCAAGGTGAAGATATCGAGATCTATAAATTTGCAGGTAAGGATAGTGTGATTTATGAATGTGAGCAGAGTTTAAAGCGTTTGGGCACCGATTATATCGATTTGTATCAAATCCATTGGCCTGATAGTACAACGCCGTTAGACGAGACCTTTGAGGCTGTAGGACGATTGATTGAACAAGGGAAGGTTCGTTATGCGGGTGTTTGTAATTACGATGCTAAATTAATGGCTGAGGCGGAGAGAACTCTGCCATTGGTATCTAACCAAATTCCCTTTTCGATGGTGAATCGTGCTGTTGAAGAAGAGACTGTTCCTTATTGCATAAAACATAACAAGGCTGTGTTAGCTTATAGTCCTTTGGAAAGAGGTCTGTTAACTGGAAAGATTCACCCGGGATATACTTTTCAGGAAGGGGATCACCGCGCTAAATTACCACACTTCCAACCGGATTTTGTAGAGAAAACTAATATTTTATTGGAGCGCATAAAACCGCTTGCAGATGATAAGGGGGTAACACTTGGTCAATTGGTGCTACGCTGGACTGTTGAAAGACCTGGTATAACGATCGCACTTGCTGGTGCTAGAAATGCTAAACAAGCAGTAGAAAATGCTAAAGCCATGGATATCAATCTGAGCGATGATGAGATTGAGTTTGTGAATGCGGTGGTGGATGCTTTTTAAGAGTAGTTAGTATTTAGTACAGAGTATAAAGACCTATTGGCGGGATAGCTTTATGTTACTTACAACTCAGAGCAAAGCGAAGAGTCTTTGTACTCCCTCTCCAAGACTGGGTCATATGAGGCTGGCCGAAGAAACCATTTTTCTGTAAATCAGAATTGTTTTAAAGAATAAAACGGAATAGTTTTATAGGCGGGCGATGCATGCATCGCCCCTACAAACATTTGTGATTTTAAGACCCCTAACCACTATAAATGTAGGGTCGAAGCATGCTTCGATCGGATAGGTAAAAAACAAAAATAACCTTATAAAATAAATACAGATTATTATGAACGGGCAGACATTCCGCTCGTTTTCATCGGGATAAATCCCTTCTTCAAACTCGCTCAGTGCTGCCCCTACCTTACGTACTATCTAGATAGTTTCCTAACCGTTAGGTAGTACCTCATGCGTAGGGGCAATACTGAGCGCAGCGGAATGTTTGCCCGCTTAAGTATAATACCTTTAGATTAGTCTTGGATAATAAGATTGAAATGGAATGAATTTATGGTCAATGCATGCATCGACCATACAATCAATCGTGAAAATATTATATACAAGTGGTTTGTAGAGTTCAAAGATCTTTCACCTTCGGTGAAAGATGACGTGGCATTGGGAGGGATTTAGAGACTCTTCGCTTTGCTCTGAGTTGGGAATAGTAATCGCCAATAGGTCTAACTACTAAATACTATTTACTAAATACTGCCCTCAGGGCGCAGCGGTCTATTAAGCTATATCCAATAGTCTTACGACTTGGTCGTCATCATTGAATTGAAAGATTGATTTTCCGGCGAGTTCTAGTTTTTCTCCTTTATTAAGTCCATTTGGAAAGTCTACTGCTAGGGTTGCGGTGTATTGAATACGGATTTCAATATTGTCGCGCAGCTCGATGAGTTCTGTGATAGTTTGCTCTCTGTCTTCGAAATAGGATTTTGCTGTTTCGGCTTGATCTTTAAAGTCCTCGATTCCTTCTAGGGTATCGGTCGTTTGACCGTTCAATATATTTTCAAAAACAATATTATCGGAAAAATGGGCTACCATTCCCTCTACATCGAAGTTATTATAAGCTTGGATGTAATTTCTAACTATTTCTTCTCTTTTAGACATATGTGCAATTTACTTTATTATTAAACGCTAAATTCAGGCTTATGTTTTATGGAAACTTGTCTATTGGTCTTAATTGTTGGATTTGGGGTATATAGAAAAAGAAGATGCAGCCCGGGAGCTGCATCAACAAATAAAACAAACAACAAACTATTTTTTTATCCAAGTGTCCAAAAGCTCCCTTAGTTTTGGGTCTGATGGTCTTGGACTATCTGCGGTGATTAGATTTCCTTTTTTGTCAATTAGAATATATCGAGGAATTGCATTTACCTTATATGCTTCCGAAAGCGGATTGCTTGGGCCAGCATGTAGTTGAATTCCTTTTGCATTTTTCTCTTTTACATATTCTACCCATTTTGCTTTATCTTGATCAGTAGAGATTCCGACAAATGCCACAGCTTTATCTTTGTATTCTTCATTGAGTTTTTCCCAATGTGGTTCTTCCGCGCGACATGGACCACACCAAGTAGCCCAAAGGTCAAGTAATACCACTTTACCACGTAGATCTGATAATCCAGTAGCTTTTCCATTGACATCTGCAAAGCTAAAGTTAAATGCAGGTACTCCGGCTTTGGTTTCTGCTAATTTTGCTTCGATTGCTGATGCACGTTGTTTTTGCTCTTCTAGGACTAAGTTAGCTTTGTTCTTTTCCAATAATACTAGGTAATCTTCCATAGACTTTAGTCTTTCTGCATAAGCTAAGAAATACTGTCCTTTTAAGGTTGGATTTGGGATACTTTCAATTAGACTATTGATATCGAATTTTTTTCCTCCCATATTTTTGAACATCACAAGACTGGAAAGTAAGCGGTCTCCAAATGGATAAGCTAATAAACCATCATTCATGTATTCATCGGTATTAATATCGTTGTAGAATGCGGTATATTCTTCTTTACTAGGGTGTGCTGCATGAGGTGTGTACAGAAAGTTTAATGCGTAGAATGCGATGTCATTCTTCACGATTTGAGGAAAGAGTGCATCGAATACTTTATTTCCTGTTTTTGGGTTTTTACTATATAAATCATATTTTGACCGCAATTCTTCCAATTCAGGGAAGAAGTCAACATACGTGGACATGTTGCCAATATTGGTGGATTTGCTTTGAATGCTGTTGCTTATTTTATGCCAATTAGCTAGCGCATCATTCTCCTTGCTGTTGCTTTCAATAAGTTCAAGACCTTCAGCATTCAATTTTACAGTCAGATCTTCTTTTCCACGGAAATAAAGTTTGTTTATTCCCTGTGTCATATGTGGTTGACCATATCCTATACAATAGAAGCCTTCGTACTCAGGAGTGAAACGAAACGCGAAACGACCTTCTTCATCCGGTACATAGGTTGCTACTTCAATTAGTCTTCCGTTTAGGACTTTGTATAGGTAGATTTTTTTAAATTTCCCTTTTTCCGTGGTTCCTGTGATATTACTGGGTTGAGCCAAGGCTGTAAATAGAAAGAATAGGGAGAGTACAATCGTTGTTAAAGTTTTCATTTTATGGAATGTTATAAATGGATTAAATGGATAGGATTGATCCATCTTCTAAATGGACTGAAATATTTCCTTTTTTAGATTGATCAATGATGTTTTGGATATTTTCTTTTTTCTTAACGAGATCTTTCACAGATAAACCATTTATCTCTTTGATAGGGAGGTCTACTTTATCGTGAATTTCTTTTCTGGCAGGATCAGTTAGAATGACCAATTGAGCATTTTCATTCCATCCTAATATCGCGCTATGAATTACAAAGTCAAAAGGCTGTTCATATAGTTTATTAGGTGAGAAATGAATTTCACCTTCGGCGATATTGACGATCAGGTTATAACGAGCAATTAATCTATTACCGATAGAACCTTGTTCAGTAGGGTTCCATTGATTCTCCGAACCTGAACCACCCATTAAAGAAACGGGCATGTTCATTAAATTTGGTAATCCCTGAATGGCAAATCCTTTAGCATTACCAAAGAAAGTTGGGGTATTGATTCCAAAGCTCACGGTGAAGGTTTGCCCTTGTGGTTTAAACCCGCTGACCAACATTTTATTGTCACGGACAAAGGGACGGAAACAGATTAAATTATACGAAGCCCCAGTGTCAAATATAAAGCGACCTTCGGCTTTTTTATTAGTAACAAGCTCTAGGTTTGCGGGGATCTCTATTAAACTTTCAGGTAATGAGATAGGTACAGTAAAACCTTTTTTAGGATATTCAAAGGCACCAAAATCATATAGGTTGATGATGCTCTGGTCGTAATTTACCTCGGTTAAAAATCTTTTAAGCAAGGTGTTTCCAATAAGTCCATCGGTGTGTTTGTCATTATGAGCTGGGAAGATGGCTATTCCCATGTTGTCAAGTGCTAGGTCTCCAATACGAATTTTATTATTGTCGGACACTTGTATTTGTTGAGTTCCCCCCACAACAGATGCGTTATTTGTACGAGAAATCGTTAAGTTCAATTCTTTAGCCACATCCTCATTGATAGCCATGCCGTCGGCACCAGTATCAAATAGAAGATTAAGCGGTTTTGGATGATTATTGATGTACACTTGGAAAATAATCGCTCCAGCTTGATTTTTAAATGGAATGCTTGCTCGAAGTTTAGCTTTAGGCAATCGCTGCATGCCATAGAGTTTATCGAATAGGTCGATATGTTTGATTTTGCCATCATTGGCTAAATAAACCAAGGTGGTATCAAATGTATTATTAGGTCTTTGAACTTGAAGCAGGATGCTGTTTTTAGTTTTTTCTTTGTTGTTTTCCAGTTGTTTAAAAGCGGAAATAGGGTATTTGTCAATAATTTGCTCTAATCTAAATTGAGCAGTTTTGTCCGTGTGGCCAGCGATTGAGAAATTGCTTGACAATACGGATTGGAGACTGCTTTTATCTTTTTTTAGGAATGCATCTTGAAGCTGCTTGCTAAAGTCTTGGGCTTTTGTTTGCAGAGTAGACCATAGCAATAGGCTAAATAGAATAGCTATTTTACGTGTGAATAACATGAGGAATCTGGACCAGGGGAAGTGATTTAGCATTCCCATAGGATCGGAGGGACAATTCTGTCTCGGGAATTATTCCCTCCAAAATCTATGGTTGACATGCAAAATAAAATCACTAACTGTTAATTAATCTTTTATTTGATGTACTTTACAAGATGAAAGTATAGGGTAGTTAAAATGCCTTAGGACACCATATCGGTATATTGAACATCTTTAACTATTCCAAATCCTTCCATTGGCTTGATGGTTTGTATAAGGTCACCCATTAAACCCTGTACATGCAAGAATTCCACCTTGCCGGAAGTGCTTGGACTACCTTCATCGTAAGTTCCTAAGATGATGCTATAATGTAAAGGTTCCATCCTCACTTTATTGATCGAAGTGCTGTATGGCGAATTAAGGTGCATATTCAAAATTCTTTCTGATTTTAATAAGGAAACCTTTTTTCCATTAAGATTTTTAGCCACCTTTAGTTGCTTAGCATCCATGTCATATTGGTATAATTTATCATTAGCTGAATAGAACAGATACCCGTATTTATTGTCCAGTGCGAAATTGGTAGCTTGAGCCACATCAGTTAATGAACTTGTAACATCCAAAATGGAAATTGGAAGGATAGTTCCCATGGTCGTAAAAGTGAAACGGACAAGGAAGTATTTATTATCCTTTTTCATGATTGCTACTGCCTGACCATTAAATGCCATAGTATGTCCAAGGTATACTAAATCCATACCTGTGTTGGATGGCTTGAAACCTGTGATTTCCGACATGACAGGTTTTGCAACAGCATCATACATATAGAAACTCATAAATCGCTTAGCCTGATTATCAAAAATCATCGTATACATATAATTATTGTTTAAAGGCATGGCCACATATGGTGAAACAGGATATAATGAACCATCTGGATTGGCGTTTAATGGCACATTGTAATATTTATTGAATCCAAAAGCATACATGTAAATATTGTTGTCTTTAAAAGCAATACTAGCCAAAGCGTCTGCAGCAATAATATTATCAGCATATTCCGGATTTCCACCTGCGCTTAGATATTTGAAGTCAAATGTTACTGGATCATATGTAAAGCCATCACTTTGATTTACTAAATGGGAATGATTACCCACATTGATAAATAAAGATGTTATTTGTTTGGAATATGAATCTCTCCTTGTTGCATAAACTTCCATGGTTCTCGGTTCCCCTTCAAAAGATAGAGGTTGACCAGTAACAGGGTTATTCCAAAATAAGTTGATGTCTCTATAGATCGTGCCGAAGCTGTTCCAATTATTTGGATCATCTTGGAAGTAATCTAAATGTGCTTGTTTATCTTTTTCAGAAAGAATGAAAAAGCCTATTTTTCCAATTTTACCTTCTATGATTAAAGTGAAACCATAGGTCCAAGTACGACCTGAAGAGGGTTGAGTGATTCTCAAATAGCATGGATAGGTTCCAACAGACATTTTAGGGACTAATTTTAGTTCTGAACTAGTTCCTAAATTAATCCTAGCTTTAGTTTTATCAGGTACATTTAAATTATAAGCGTACCATTGAAATGTTAATTCTTGTTTATCAAAGGTTTCATTGTTTGTTACAATATTTGGTACAACAGCAACTTCTTGACCTACTTGTATCTTGATGGTATCAGGAAACTCGTTTAATTGCAAGGAGTCTAATGTAGAGTAATTGTAATTTCCAAGATCCTTATTGCAACTAGCCGTCAATAAAAGGACGAATAATGCTAAAAATGTTATTTTTTTCATGGTATAATTATCTTGCTTTAGGACCCATTAATATTTCTTTTCCATTCTCATCATATTGGGTTCTACCCTCTGATTTTTCCTTATTTAACCAATATTTTAAATAAGTTGCCCAGTTTACAGGAAGACTTGATGGTAATTTATATTTGCTATCGTATAATAAATAGGGCTCAACCTTTAGAACCTCTAAAATCAGTTCTACTTTCCTTCTTGAATATGGGCCTAATTGATCTAGGATAATAGATTTTCCAGCGAAAGTAGTCCATAAATAGGGCACTGGAAACATGTCATCCATATAAAATTGGTAAGACAATAAATCTTGTAGGTTTATTGAATTCTTTTTTGTTTTCAGCTCTGTATTGAAGAACTCATTAGCCTTCAGTTCGAATTTGATATATACCCGAGTTGTAGCTAAATCTTCGGTTCGATGAAGGATAATTTTTACAGAATCAGTCACTCTTCCTGCTCTGATCATCGGTTCTGAAACAAAGTCATAATGTACTCCTAATTTCATTGATGAAGTGTCCACAGGAACCACAGATACCAATCTGTCTGACTCGGAAGGGAGTCCAGTTGTTCGAATAGGTATTTGGATTAAAGTGTCTTTTACTGTGGATGGTGCCAATCCAAGTGAAATTGCCTTCATCATTGTGTCAGCAGAGCTATTGAAATATTTTTCAACGAAATAAATATTGTTTCCACCCTCCGTCTCAGGATAGGTTATTAAGGTTTCTTCCTTACATCCATAGATTGCAAGAAAAACTATTAAAACCCAAATGTTTTTATATATATTTTTCATGTGAATAAATTTATCTTCCTTCAGTTTCTACTAATGGAAGAGGGATGATATAATCTGAAACTTTCATTGCAAACTTTAAGTCTGAGGTGTTTACAGAGAAAATGCTTGTTTTTTGTTTTCTTTTATAGAAATACCAAACTTGTCCTTCACCGTAGAATTCTTTCATATATTCTTTGGTCAATTCGTTTTCCAGGTTATTATAATCTGTGATATCACTATTTATATTCCGATGTTGTCTTACCGTATTTAAATAAGATAATGCTTCAGTAGGATCGGAAGCACTTTCTGCTGCGATATAATACATTTCAGACATCCGAATTACTGGCATCATAAATCTATTGCTAAGGTTGGTATTAGGAATATCTTGGAATTTTACAAAAGTTCGATATCCAACCCCAGTAGAGGCATATGGCCATGAATAATTGTATCTGTAATCTGATTCATTGCTTTCGTAAATATTGCTCACCAAATTTGAAGGGCCAGTTGCTAAAATATCCGAATCCGAAATTGTAGCATCGAACACCTCTTTTTGTACATCATACATCTTATGATTGAAAAGCCCAAAAATTACTTCTGTATAAAATTTACGGTCAGGATTTGAGCCATTTGCTGTAATCATTTGGTGGGTAATCCAAGGGAATTTATTTTGTGCTTGAATTACTGCCTTTGCAGCAGCTAAGGCTCCTTCTTTATTTCCTGCCCATAATTGAACTCTAGCTTCCAAGGCTAAGGCAGCAAAATAATTGAATGAATTAGAAGTTGAACTATTATAGCCCGATTGAGAAATTACAGGAGAATTTGCTAATAATTCTTTGGCCTTATTAATGTCATTTAATATGTTGACAACGACCACTTCAGAATTTAATATATCTGGAATTTCTGTACTCAATTTTGTTACATAAGGGATTGCTTCAAGTGTTTTTGTAGTTTCCGTATAGGATGGTCCAAATAATCTTAACAAGTCAAAATGGATGAAAGCACGAAGACCAATTGCTTCACCTATCAACAGATTTTTTTCCTCATCAGTCATTCCATTGTTTACAGTAGGCAATACAGAAACAAAATCATTGATGTTTGCAATGACAGCATACATGTTTGTCCAGATGGTAGAAAAAGACGATTTTACACCAGCTTGATCGTACCTATGTTCCTTCAGGTCATAATTATAACCATCTGATCTGGTAATTCTAAAGCGATGAGCCATAATTTCCAAATCAGTAAGTGTAAGTTTATTGCCATATAATTGATTGTCACCTAATTTAAGATAAAAACCATTGACAACTTCGTTTACCCCTGCTTGTGTTTTATAGATTTGATCTTTTGTAAATTTATCTTCAGGCTGTACCTCTAACCACTTTTGACAAGAGGTTAATGAAAGTATACCTAATAATCCAATTAGGAGGCTTTTATATGTAATTGATATTTTTTTCATGACTTAAAAATTGGCGTTAATGGTAAGTGAATACATTTTTGCATATGGATAGTCAATACCACGTTCACGGCGTACTGTAGACCAACGGAATACATCATTTGTAATTCCGGAGATTCTTAAATTGGTTAAGCCAGCTCTGCGAATGAAATTTGAATCTCTGAAATCATATCCGAATGAAATGGATTCCAAGGAGAATGAATTTTCTTGTTGTATAAATCTAGAGGATGGGACAGTACTTTCTGTAATTGAAATCCCACGGAATTGTGTAATATCACCTACATTTTTCCAACGATCGTATAACGCTCGCTTATCTTGATTGCTATTGATAACACTTGTTAAGCTGATGTTTTCTACTTTTCTGAATAGTGCAGAATTCATTACATCTTGATCATAGATATAACGCATATAAGCTCCAAATGTGAATCCTTTATAGGTAAGATTAGTACTTAAGACACCTTGGATTAATGGGTTTCCATTTCCAATGGCAACGATATCTTTAGGATCGTAATCGAAAGTTTTTGTTCCATCTTTTTTCAAGAATAATTCTCGTCCAGTTGCAGGATCAATCCCTAAAGAACGAATTGCCCATAAGTCATTCGGACTAAATCCATCCTTGTATCGTGTTAATGAAGATGAATTTTGAAGACTTTGATTTAAGCCTGCAAGTAAGTTGTTGAAATTGTTATATGTCTGAGTACTTCTAGCACCTGTAAGTCCCACGTTCCAGATAATTCGTTCAGCAGGTTTGTGGATGACATTGTATTTTGCAATTAATTCCACACCTTTTACGGTTAAATCTCCAGCATTAAATGGATAGGATACAAGACCCGTCGATGAAGGTAGGCTTACTGCTACAGCTAAATCATTGGTGATTTTTTCGTAAGCATTTAATGTAAGGTTCAACCTGTTCTTTAACAAGGTCGCATCAATACCTGCACTAAATTGATTTGTTTTTTGCCAACGTAAATTTTCATTTGCAAACGTTGCTAGGGATACTCCTTGTCCAGCATAATTGAAGGCTGAAAGATAATTGTAGGTCGATATGGAGGTCGTAGAACTAAAGTTTTGATTCCCTGTTACCCCATAGTTGGCTCGTAGTCTTAGTTGAGAAACCGCTGGGCTATCTTTTAAAAAGGCCTCATTATGCAAGTTCCAACTAGCTCCAACCGCAAAGAATGGAGAATAGGAATTTTGACGTCCAAAGGCAGTTGATCCATCGTAGTTGAAAGATAGGTCAGTATTATAACGATTATCGTAGCTGTAGTTGAAAGATCCGATTAAAGAGTTTCTACGACTAATAACATTTGAAGCCGAAGGAGAACCATTTTTTTCATATCCATAAGCAAATGCAGGGTTACCATTGCTACTCAACGGAAATCCAACAGCCCTAAGACTTAAACTTTTATTATTGTTTTCAGCAAACTCTACCCTGAAATTCCCATTGATTGTGTGTTTTTTAATTGCTTTTGCATAAGAAACCATGGCATTTCCAGAAAATGACAACATATTTTGTTCACGAGAAAAGTAAGATCCTTTTTCTAAGATCGGTGTGTTATCATATGCTGTATTTAAAGGAGATGTAAATGCCGTAGCTTTAGTATTGTTTTTACTTACTTGAAAAGATCCAGTAACACGCCATTCATTAGAGAATTTATAAATCAATTGGAAATTGTTTACAATTCCATAACTGTTCTGATTGTCAAAGCTATTTAACATGGTATTGTACATAGGGTTATAAACCTTATATTTTGTACCATATTTTTGATCAATGTATTGTTCGATAATTGGGTTTGTAGGATCCAAATTTGCGTAATATGGATTCATGTTAACCCAGGTAGAGAACGATCCATAATTGGATTCATCTGCTCTATTACCGTTGATACTTAAATTATTAATAGCACTCAATTTATCTTTACGATATACTAGGTTGCTGCGTGCTCCCCATTCTTCACGCCCAGAACCCTTCATGACAGCATTGTTCTTTTTATAGTTACCACCAACATTAAAAATGAAGTTTTCATTACCACCTTCTGCATATAGGGAGTGTCTATGTGCAAAGCCAGTACGCACTGGTGTTTTTAACCAGTAGGTGTCTACACCACTTAATACATTTTCTAATTTGCGGTTGTACAATGGATCATAATATGTATGTTGTAATTCCTGTTGATAGTTTTGAGCGGTGTAAATTCCAGATAAACGTTCGAATTCTAGTTTTTCTGCAGCATTCATCATATTATATGAGCCTAAATCAGCCATCTCTAAATTCATATCAGTGGTATAATTCAAGCGAAGTTCACCTGCTTTAGGACGAATAGTTTCTACAACAACAACACCATTGGAAGCTCTTGAACCATAAATTGCCGTTGAGCTCGCATCCTTCAGGATAGTAATCGATTCAATACGGTTCATGTCCAAATCCAATATTGTTCTCAGGTTACTTTGAAATCCATCCAAGATAAATAATGGTTGATTGGGGTCATCAGTAAATGCATCGCGTAATTTGTCACTAGTAATACTTGTTTGACCACGCAATTCAATGTTAGGAAGGATATTAGGATTAGCACCGCTTAAGTTATTCTCCATCACTAAAAAGGATGGGTCAAGGGATTTGATTGCCTGAATAACGTTGGTGTTAGCTACTTGTTTCAATTCTTCTCTTTTAAAAGAAGAAGAGGCGCCTGAGAAGGCTTCTTTTTTAAACTCCATCATACCAGTTACAACTACTTCATCAACTTCATTGCTTACCAGTTTCATTCTAACAGTTAGTCCAGAAGAGGTAAGTGTTGCTTTTAGTTCTTGATTAGCATATCCTATAAAGGAAACGACAATGGTTTCATTGATAGCAGTAATAGGAAGGACGAAATTCCCTTCTTTATCTGTTACAACCACCTTTGCTGAGGAGGATTTTACACGAACAGTTGCTCCAGGAATAGGTTTGCCATTTTCATCGACTACCCTTCCTTTGACTTGCTGTTGTTGATCAAACGAAGGTTTAAGCTCGGATAAGTCTATAGAACCAGTCGAAGAAACAGCTCCTTCCTTTTTTATCACAATCGTTTTGTCGAAATATTCGAAAGTCAGATTACGAGGTGCAAGAATGCTGTTCAAAACCGCATTTAAGGGAGTTGAATTAAAGTTTACATTAATTTCCTTGATCTGCTCAATGTCTGTCTTCTTGTAGAAGAAGTTATAACCACTTTGTTTTTCAAGGTCCTTGAGAACGGTGGAAAGTTTAACATTTTCACGTTTCAAGGTGATTTGTTGTGCTAATGAGCGTGCATTGACTTGGGTCATAGCCAATACAATGATCATGGCGATGATGTTTATTTTCATCAATAGTCTCGTTATAGGTCCGAAAGAAATTGTTTCCTTTGCCTGCTCATCTATCAACTGATTTTTACATGTTATAACCGGTTTTTGGTCGTAGCCGTAAAAAATCCCGTTCATAGAGAATGGAAATAAATTAAATTTCATTAATTTAGATTATTGGGTTGTGATAATTAATTAAAATGGATTTTCATTAGTCAAACAGCCTTATTTAGCGGATCCTGGGCCAACAGGGTCCGTTTTTTTATAGACTGAATTTCCAATTTTAAGGTGCGTAATTTCTTTTTTTCATCATTTGATTTTTAGGTTAATAAATCTGTAGTTTAATACGTTGGTTATTCATAATGGTGGCGGTCGATTTTAATCCCGCATAGTTAAGTAACTCCACCAATCGATTTAAGGTGAGGTTTCTAGGTATTACCCCAACATATTGGTTGGGTGCATGAGATGCTATTTTGTTTTCAATATCGATATTATACCATCGGGCTATTTCCCTTAGCACTTCATTGGTGTTATTCCCATCAAAAAAGAATTCGCCATTCGTCCAGCCCAAAACTTGATCCATATTGACCTTCGCTAATGCTAAAGGATTAGATCCATGAGATTTTGCTTGTTGATTAGGTTTCAATAAAAGTTGCTTTCCATAATTGTCTGATACTTTTACAGATCCTTCTTTCAGACTTGTTTGTGTAGTTTCTTCGGATTTATAGCCTTTAATGTTGAATTTAGTGCCCATAACCTCTATTGTTTGATCGGCAGTTTTGACAATGAAACGTGAATTATTCGATAAATGAGCCACTTCAAAATAGCCTTCCCCTTCAAGCTCAACAATTCTTTCCTTGGCATCGAAAGTACTAGGGAAAGAGAGTTTTGAATCCGAATTTAATAGCACTCGAGTTCCATCGCTTAACGTGATTGGAAAGGTTGCTGCTATAGGTACATGAATACTATTCATTTGATTTATCAGTTCATTGCTGTTCGCTAGAAAGTAACTAACCTTGCCATTTTCGTCCTTCTTGATAATTAAGTTATCTACCTGGATTTCTTCGTTCAATGCCAATTGGTCAAGATTAATCTCTTTCCCATTTTCTAAGGTCATGATCGCATGTTCTTTCGCCGGTTTTATTTGGCTTAATTCTTCCATGCTAGCCACCTTTTCTGTGTTAGAAAAGATATATCGAAAACCAATGAAACCTACAATTAGCATAGCCGCTGCCACAGGTATCCAAACTAACGGATATGGAAAACGCTTTGTAGGACGTGCAGAAATTGATTGTATCAATCGTTCTTTTGCTCCATTTCGAACTTGCTCTTCTTCAGTAATTGAGTAAGGCTTTCCTTCTTGGTTCTCATACCATTTCAACAATTCATCGTGCTCAGACCTGCTTTCCTTGTTTGCATGGAATTTCGTAAGTAATTGCAATAACCTGTTTTTGTCAATCATAATCGGAGTGGTTTACTGAGCCGTTAATAGGTAAGTGTCAAAACTTGCTACTAGCTTCTACTCAAAAGATTAAAAAAAAATGAAAAATTTTATAAGAAGTTGATATTCAGTAATAAAAATATCAGTTAAACAAGGATGGTATACAGTTTACTAATAGATCTTAGACGTGAAATGGCTTTGTTA
The DNA here is from genome assembly GCF_051951495.1 of Sphingobacterium lactis. GTDB lineage: Bacteria > Bacteroidota > Bacteroidia > Sphingobacteriales > Sphingobacteriaceae > Sphingobacterium > Sphingobacterium lactis_A. Next base: position 53,426 of record NZ_JBNHAS010000006.1, read on the forward strand.
ATATGCTTTTCGACAGTGGATTCCGAGATGTCCAAACGCGTAGCAATCTCTTTATTGCTTAAGTAATCGTATCGGCTCATCTTGAATACAGCCTTACATTTTTCAGGAAGATTTTCTATTTCCTGTTCCACTAAATCAATAATATAGCGGTAGTGTAGTCGATCTTCTAGTTCTACAGATTCATCCAATATATCCAATTGGCTTAAGTCGAATTCTGAAACTTCCGAATTAACTCTTTTACGATAGTAAGCCATAATTAAATATCTGCACGAACTATACAGGTAAGCAGGCAAGCTTTTAATTTCTTTAAGTTTATCTTTATTTTTCCAAACTGATAAGAAGAGATCATGTAGAATATCCTGGGCTAAATCTAAATCAGAGACTTTAGAAAGGATGTATTTGGAGAGATCTTTTGAGAAAAGGTCATAAAGCATAACAAAAGCTTTTTCATTGCTTTGCTCAATAGCAGTCAAGAGTGTTGAATAGGCCGTGTTTTGCTCTTCATTCATTTGAAAAAATATTCCAGTTTTAAATATCATTTAAAAACACACCCTAGGGTATGCTTCAAAAAATGATTTTACAATATTAAATTGGTCAAAAGTACTGCTTAACTGTTTTTTATTGGTGATACGATTTTTCAAATGTACGATTATATAATTTAAAAACTTTCTTTTTGTTTTTTAGTTATTAGGTAAATCGATATAAACTTATTGTCTGTTAAGTAATTTTTATTTGTTTTTTTATTTGCACTTTTTTGCAGCTTTTATTTCAAAATATTGTTTTCTGTCTTATATTTTAGGAGTTGAATTAATATTTTACTCATTATTGATATAAAAAAGCGCATAAAAATGCACGTTTTGTGAAATCTATTTTATAATATTGTATAACTAATTAATTACATGACTGCTTTTTTAAAAAAAAACAGCAACCTAAAATATGAAAATTTAATAACCGACCTCTCTTAAGAAGTAGAGGTATTATGAAATAAACAGAACCAATAAATCATCATTATTAATTCAAAACAATGAAAAAAGCTTTATTATTTTCTATTGCTTTGGGCTTTGCGATATCGCCTATATATGGGAATTCCCATTCCTACTGGCGGACCAAGGAAATCCATGTAATAGCGCTACATGGCGAAAGCTCCGAACAACAAAGACAGGTTTCGGGAGTTGTCAGGGATAAAAATGGTCCATTATCAGGTGTTACAATTCGTGTGATAGGCAAGAGTGGAGCTGCACAGACCAATGATCGTGGAGAATTTACTATCCAAGCTTCAGACGGAGACAAATTACGTTTCTCTATAGTAGGCCATCAGAGTAAGGAAGTGACCGTTGTCCCAGGTAGAATCAATGTTACCTTGGAAGAGGACACGGGAAATATCGAAGAGGTAGTTGTTACTGCCTACGGTATCACCCGTGACAAAAAATCTTTAGGTTATTCCACACCGATAGTCGATGGAAGTGACGTTGCAGAGACACAACGCGAAGGGTTCTTTAATGGCTTGGCGGGTCGTGTTCCCGGATTGTCTATTAATTCTACGAACGGTGCACCAGGTGCATCTGCTCAAATAGTCTTGAGAGGTTTTACTTCCATTTCAGGAGAGAACAATGCCTTGATTGTTATCGATGGGGTACCAGTGGATAACTCCACTGTTAATGAAAATGATTTAGCGTATAATACAAGCAATCGAGATAACGATTATTCTAACCGTGCATTAGACATTAATCCGGAGGACATTGAGAGTTACACGATCATGAAAGGTCCAGAAGCAACAGCTTTGTTTGGAAATCAAGGGGCCGGAGGTGCGATTTTAATTACAACCAAAAAGGCTAAATCCGGACGAGGATCAGTGGGTTATAATAATTCTTTTCGTTGGGAAACTTTTAATCGCTGGCCAGAGAGACAACTTACCTATGGTCCTGGAACTAACGGAGTTTACAGCGCCGTATCGACTCTTTTCTTTGGTCCTAAATATCCTGAGGGAACACAGATTTATGATAACATAGGTGCATTTTTTAGAACAGGATTTACGCAAAAGCATAATTTGGGGCTTGAATCAGGTTCAGATAAATTATCCTACAGATGGTCTAATGAGTACTCAGATAACCTTGGTGTTACACCAAATACTCGATATACTCGTTTTTCTTCTCGATTAGGAGCAACAGCCAATATCACAGATAAACTTAAATTGCAGACATCCTTTAACTATATTAACTCGGATAACGATAAGGCAAGAAGGGGGGCAAATGGTTACTTGATTTCTCTTTTACGCTTTAATCCTTCCTTGGATATGCGAAACTGGATAGATGAGTTAGGAAATCGGGTTACTACCAATGGAACAATTTATGGAGAATACGATAACCCATTCTGGGACACATATAAAAATACATCTTATGATAAAGTAAATCGTTTCTTAGCCAATACGAATATTCGCTACGATTTTACCAATTGGTTATCAGTAACGGGTATTTTAGGACTTGATTATTCCACTACACATGGAGAATCTGTCTATCATGCGCAATCATATCGTGGTTCTGGAAGCGCAGGCGATGAAACCGGTGGTAGATTTCAACAGTATGATAAATCAGCTAGAATAATCACTGGGTCATTAACTGCGAGGGCGACTAGGGATTGGGGAAATTACAATGCTACATTCATATTAGGTAGTAGCTTTGATATGTATGATTATGATACGGAATCTCAATATGGAGAGAAATTTTATGATCCTAATTTCTATAATATCAACAATACTTCGCCAGAAACTAGAAATGCTCTAAGTGTTTATAACCAATATAGAAATGTTGGTTGGTTTGGTCAGTGGATAAGTGGCTATAAGTCTATTTTATTCTTTACTCTTTCCGCCCGCTTGGATGGAGCATCAAGATTAAATGGGCCAAAATCATCACCTAAGCAATTCAATCCATATTTTGCATATCCATCTGCTTCCTTAGCCTTTAATTTTGGAGATCTAAAATATCTTAAAGAAAACCTTCCTTGGTTAGACGATGGTAAATTGCGTTCCTCTGTATCTTTGACTGGAAAGCAACCATTCCGTACTTATTCATTAGGTAACAATTTGGAAGGATCAAATGCAACCGGAGGCGGATATAAGTATTCTTATTATGGTGGTAACCCAAATTTGAAAAAAGAAACTACAAAGGATTTCGAGGTAGGATTGGAGTTGGCGATTTTAAAAAGGAGAGCAACATTTGATTTCACTTATTATACACGTAATAGTATAGATCAAATTATCAATCCACGTATTTCATATGGTTCAGGGTTTGTATTACAAATGATGAACGGTGGAACCGTATCTAATAAAGGCTTCGAAGCACAAGTTAAAGTAAATCCAATTCGTAAGAAAGAATTCAATTGGGATATCACCTTTAACTATACCCAGAACAAAGGTATGTTAACCTATTTGCCATCCGATCTTCCTGCATTATATGATTCAGATACATGGGTATTATCGGGCTTACGTACTGCGGCTCACCCAGGTTATAGTACAGGTACAGTTTCAGGAACTCAATTAGCGAGGAATGATCGTGGTGATATTTTAATTGATCCAGCTACTGGTCTACCTTATATTTCTGATGCAACTTATTATCCAATCGGAGATCGTACGCCAAAGTTCATGCTTGGAACGATTAATAAATTCAGGTATAAAAATTGGTCATTATCCTTCCTTTGGGATTTGCGTGTAGGTGGAGATGTTGTGAATGGAACAGAGTATGAGATGTATTCTCGAGGTAACTCCGTGAAAACATTGGATCGTGAGAAACCGAGGATTATTACAGGTGTATTAAAAGATGGATTAGAAAATACTGCTAATCCGACCAAGAATCAGATTGCATTAACTCCATATTATAATTATCTATATTACTCGACTAATATTCAGGCAGAAATGTTTGTAGAGAGAGATATTAATGCACTGCGCTTGCGAGATGTCACCTTAAATTATGAACTACCTAAGGCTGTTGCACAAAGACTAGGCAATAACACCTCTTTAGGATTGTTTTTTACAGCTACAGATTTATTCTTGATATCTAATTATTCAGGAATGGATCCAGAAAGTAATATGAACAATGCTTCCTTAGGAGGAATTGGTGGTTACGGAATGGACTATGGTAATATTGGTAAACCAATTGGTTTTAATGTTGGATTACGGTTAAAACTTTAAGGAGAATTGTTATGAAAAATTTTATAAAGAAAGCACTTCTTATTGCAGGGTTTGGAACAATTTTCCTAAGTAGTTGCGATAAGTTTTTAGATGTAAATGAAAATCCATCTTTTCCACAATCTGCTTCTGCAGAGCTGTTATTACCTCCGATCGTTTGGCGCATGGCGGATGGAGTAGGACAAGACAATAGAATTCTATTCAAATTCACTCAAGGAATGGTAGGGTCTTCAACTTCAACAATATCCCTTTATCCAGAACGACATGGATACAGTGAAGCTTCAGATTTAGGAGGTGTATTGTGGCGGATGGTATATGTAGATCATGGCAAGAACTTGCAGGACATGATTGAAGACGGGATTCGTAATCAAAAATATGAATATGTAGGTATAGGCTATGCAATTAAAGCATGGGGATACCAATTACTCACGGACTACCATGGGCCCATCATTTTGGATGAAGCATTGACCCCTGGTCTATTACGTTTTCCATATCATGATCAGAAGGAGGTTTATGCAAAAGTTCGTGTATGGGGAGATTCTGCTATTCAATACTTGCAGAAGGTTAGTCCAGTCGATTATAGTGCCAAGTTGAATTCTAATGGTGGAGATAACCTATATAGAGGAAATAAGCAGCGATGGATCAAATTTATACATGGCTTATATGCCCTACAGTATAGCCATTTAATTAATAAATCAGATTTTCCTACGCATTATGCAGATTCAGTAATTAAATATGTGAATCTATCCTTTGAAGGAACAGCGGATGATGCATTAGTTAAATTCCGTGCCAGTAGAAGTGAAGATTCTAATCCATACGGTCCACAAGGCGGATATTTATCATCTACTTATTATGGATTGGTATCAGATGTCATTGTTAAATTATTGACGGGCGGTATGAGAGGTACACCAGTTGAACTTCCGAGACAAAAAGATGTAGTAGATCCGAGATTATCTGTGATGATTCAAATGAAGGATGATAGTACTTATGTTGGATCGGTAATCAATGGTGGTAATGCCAACCTGAATTTTACACATGCTAATGGAAAGTATGAAGGAAGTACGCGTACTGGCAAATATATTTTTAAGGATGATGCAGGATTTCCGATTATGACCTATTCTCAATTACAATTTGCCAAAGCAGAAGCTTACTTTCTTAAAGGAGACAGGGATAATGCCCATGCATCTTATTTGGAAGGTATTCGTGGTCATTTTGCTTTTTACAATACACATGTACGTGCCGCTTCAACACCTGACCCCGTATTGTCACAAGCGGATATTACGGCTTATTTAGCCAGTGCTGATGTAGCGCAGACTGCAGCCCATTTAAAACTGTCTGACATTATGGGGCAAAAATATATTGCTCAATGGGGTTGGGCCGGTGTGGAACAATGGTGCGATATCCGAAAATATCATTATAGCCCAACGGTTTTTCCAATGTATAATCAATTGACAGGTACCGGGATATTTCCTAATAATGGTGGAAAATACGCCTACCGCGTTCGACCTAGGTACAATTCAGAATACATCTGGAACACACTAGAATTGGATAAATGGGGTGCCTTAGCTCCGGATTATATGACTAAGGAATTGTGGTTTTCAACTTCAGAAAATTAATGTTATGAAAAAATTATTTATTATACTGATAGGACTGATTTTCTTCGCGAGTTGCGGAAAGAATATCATTACATACGGTGAAGTCGAATATCCTGATATGTCCAAAGCCATCGTAAAAATAAATATGGCAAGCATGTATCCGGACAATAGATTTATGTTCGTAAAATTTAATGATGTACGGGTTACCCCAAACATCCAAGGACGTCAACCTTATCCTGGCGGTGGTTATAACACTTATGGTGATTCAAGACCAGATTTCCTTACTGCAGATCCAGGGAAGTTAAATATTAAGGTGTGTATGGCTAGTAAAATAGACCCTTTGAAAGACTCTTTGTTATACGAAGTTAGCTATGACGTACAGGGAGGTAAAAGTTATACCATTCACGTTGCAGACACTTCCCAGAACACAAAATCCATGTTGCAAGAAGAATTTTTTGTAATGCCTGACTCTGGATATGCTTCATATAAATTTGTGAACCTAATGCCGGATGTTGAGTTTGTGGATCTTTATTATGGTCAATCAGCAACAAGCCATGTAGCTGATGTTTTAGTGGCAAGTAATATCAAGTTTATGACGTCCTCGGAGAACTTTACATTAAACCGTTATATGACCCGTACTTGGAAAGTAAGGAGAGCAGGTACAGGTACTACAGGCACTGTATTAGCATCTTATGTAAATGCTGGTGCAATACTTAATCAAAGACAGTATACTGCTTATGCCTTAGGTTATGAATCCTCCTTTGGTAAAACACCTGCAAGGACAAATAGGCCATTTGTTTCATTCTTTTTAGTTAGATAAGGGGGTATATGATGAAAAAGAAACTCGTATTTAAATTTGTAAAATTGTTACCCATGCTGTTTTTGGGAACAACATTGATGAGCTGTGTTGATAACGAACCACCTCCACCATACATCCGTCCTAAAAAGGAGGAACCACCAATTCCTGTTGATAATGATATGTTGCCATTAACTAAACAGTTAATGACAGGTAATGATGTTATTAAGGAATTTAAACTAGATTCTGTCAAGAAAGTGGCAGAAGGAATTGAATATACACATATTCGTTTTGTGAATAAGAATGAAGGTTTGATGAGTATGTATGTCTTGTCTGTAGATTTGGCGAATCCTAATTTAACCATGCAAGCTTTAGCACCTTATAATGATAAGTTGTTTGGTCTTCAAAAGACTAGTGAGATGGCTAAATATAATGAGATTTCTGGTCAGAAAATAATGGCAGCAATCAATGGCGATGCCTTTGCTGCAAGTGGAGAGACCACAGGAACATTTATTTTCAATGATTATGTTAGAAAGACCAATACTTCAGCTGTAAGACCTTATTTTGGTTTGACTAAAACTGGTGAAATTATTTTTCAAGGATTACCAACTGGAGAGACCAATCAATTTCCAATCGATGTATCTACTATTCGACATTTAGTTGGAGGAACAACATGGTTGATTTATAATAATCATGCAATTACGCAGACAGATGTTAGTGTAGGAGGGAAATCTTCTTTAGGAATGACGGCCGCCAAAAAACTTTATGCCATTATAGTTGATGGCGTAAAGGCTGATTATTCCAATGGAATTTCATTTTCCGATTTGCAGAAGTTGTATACTGCCTTAGGGGTAAAATATGCTATGGGATTAGATGGGGCAAGTTCAACAACATTAGCTGTTCGAGATCTAAATCAACCTAATCATTATATGGTTAATAGACCAGCAGGAAACACCAATGAACGATTGGTAGGAAATGCTATTGGATTTGTTCAGTTGAAGTAATATACTTAATAATGATTAATATTAGAAGGTACTCCTCGGAGTACCTTTTTTATTTTACTTATTCCTTAATTTGGCAATTATTTTAAGTAAAGTCACTCTATTTTTTCGGTCATGATAAAAATGAGGTAATTTTTCTAATAGGGTATAGTGTTCTCTATCCTTATGTTCTCTCAATTTAGCAGTTATATAAGACTCTAGGTAATCCAGGTGTTCATAGTTGTATGCCCAAACAATATCATTTTTAAATGGAGCTAATAACCAAAGGTTGGCATAAAAGTATTGGTGAGCGGGTATGATCAGATTTCCAGTCGTGCCAAAAAAAGAGGCTTCTGTGCTACAATCCTTACTATAGGTACAGTTTTCACAAAGCAAACGGGCTTTTCGGCTTTCAAAATCAACTGTAGCAATAGCCTTTAAGCTGCATCGAGGACATTGGATAATTACATTACTGTAAAAATCCGATAATCTTAGCTTCTGATCTTGGAAACGTGTTTTCATGATTGGGTTAATAATACTCGTCTTGCTAAATTAGTTAAATTGGTTCGTAATGTGTTACGGGTCGATTGCTGCAGGCCATAATGAGTACTATATTTATATCTACAATACGGTAATTTATGAGTGTAAAAATCTTTGGAGTTTTCCATCTGGCTAAAGGAAATTAACAATGGAAAGAATAAAAATTTAAAAATCTAGTTAAATTTGGTTAAGGAAAAAAGTTTTATATAAACCATCGAACTATGCAGTCAAAATATATAGTAATTAAAAATTAGCTAAATGAGGTATTTTTTATTCTTTTTTACGGCACTTATTTTAGGTTGTTCTACAACTCACAAATTCTCAATCAACGATCATATAACAGGAACATATACAACCGAATTTGTTAAAGACAATAGTATCTCAAAAGATAGCGTGTGGATAAAAATTGAACTATATGATATTATTAGTGGAAAGCCATTAATTTTCGATAATCCGAAATCAATGTTAAATGAACATCCAAATAAAATTATTTTAGACAATTATTGTATAGCATATTTTCATCGAAAAAATGTTCCTAAATCAATTTTTTTAGAACTTCATCGAGCAGGTAAATATCCCAAAACTTTTATTCCAATATTGAAGAAAAATAAACAGATTATTTTTAAAGCATATTTAGCAACCGACACACGTGTAAATATATAATATTTACTATCCACTTATATCCGCGAAGATTTGACCAATGATCTTCCTTTTCACCCTTAAAAATATACTGAAAAAGTAAGGTTGCTATTTAACCTATCCTTGCCAATAAATTGATAGTAAGGATTGGCTGTATTCAAGTCAGCTCTTTTGTAATAATCACTATGCAAGCCAATATGAAATGCGGTAGAAGAGGATTTTCTGAATTGATAGTCTAAACCAAAGCTAAATTGTGAAGCCGCTGTGCTAAAGAAATTGTAATTCTTCAACATGATAACATCTGTAAATATACCTGGACTAATAGCAGGGTATTTGAAAAGCTCCTTTAATACCTTACGATAAGAAAATCCTATACTCGGTTGAAGTCTATGTTTTTCAGCTAGATCGAACGTATATCCTAATTTCAGAGAGGGAAGTAAATGTGTATACGCCAGGTTTATACCCATCGATCCATCTTCAGAATCGCGCTGTAAATAGGTGATTGATGCCTTCGCTTGCCATTTATTCCAACCTTGAACAGTTTCTAGTATGGCCATGTTTTCCAAAAAGACATAGTTGTTGCTGCTTATTGAATAGTTAAAATCATCTCCTTGGATGTTTCCTAATCGTAGTCTGAACGAGCTGTTTCTGTTTGGATTAGTAAAGGTTGTATTCCAGAGAATATCGGCTGATATGGTTTGTCGATTATATTTATTAAGCCTTGTAAAGGTTTCTGGACTGTTGTCAAAGAACTTGAAGAGTTGAGTTTCTTTGATAAATTCTATTTTTCCATTCAATTTATGTTGAGGATTTATGGATGTCGAAGCCAAAAGACTCAAGCCATAGCAATCCATATCATCATTATAGTTCATATCTCGAATCTGTTGATTTGTGCGACCAAATCCGTTCATTAACCAATTGACATATAATGGATCTGATGTATTGTTCATGTGTTGGTCGTTTTTGTAGCCTACGCCCACACGTTCTCGACCGTATCCGTAAAGTCCAGATAGATAAATGTCAAATTGATTGAACTTTCTTCCCACAAATAACTTGGTGTTGAATTGATAATCAGCTATTCTTGCTCTAGGATCATTATTGGAAAAATGATTACCCACGCGATAATCAAAGTCTATACCTACGGGCATTGCTCCATCCGCAAAATCATAACGTACCACGCCATTGATCTTGTAGAGGTCTCGTTCATAGTAGTTCTTGCGCAATGAGCCGAAATACAAAGGAGCATCGGGGTTAATGCGGGTTTGATGCCGTAATTGCACACTGTCTTCCATGATCCGGCTATATTGGAAATTTCCCCAAACACTGAAGTTCCCCAGGTCATGTTTTCCCTCGGTTTTAAATGTTAGTTTTCTAATCTGATTGGCATCTTGTGCCTCCATCCAATTACCCTTTTCATATTTACCATCTAATTCTAAAAAGCTAAAATTATCCTTAATACCTTCCTTTATCCATACTCGGTTTTTTAGAAGATATTCATAAGTCTGCTTGAGATTCCAATTTTCGATGTAATCTACGTTCTCCTGTGCTTTTAAAGAAGATACACAACAAAGGCTTAGAATTAGGCTGGTGAAATATAATTTGAAATGTATTTTCATGGATTGGAGTATTCAAAATAGGGGAGCATAACGTTTAGAACAGTATGCTCCCTTAGTGTTATTAGTTTGCGAATGCCCAAGGTTCAGCTTTTTGGCTGATAAAGTCATTGCTAGAGTTGTTGGTGTCTTGTAGAATCTTACGTCCCCCAACTTGACTGTCGGTTTTGCGAATAATAGATTGTGAAGAGTAAGAACCATTTTGGACCACTTGGAAACCAGCATCAATAAAAGCATTCAATTTTTTGGGAATTTGACTGCTTTCAACATTAGGCTGTACTTCCACACCATCCAAAATCCAAGAAATTGGTAATTGACGATACTTTGTCGCATCTGGTCCAGGAAGGGCGGTAGATGGTGCCGCATAACTCTTTAATGCTAAAACCTCAGCTCTTGTTTTTCCTTTAAAAATGAAATAACTATCTCTTCCAAGGTTATCCAATATCCAGTCGTTTCCTTGGTAATTAATCACCTCGACATTTGGGACGTTCGGATTGTTAATATCCGATGCAAAAGGAGTTTCGCCAGGAAGATCACCATAGTGAACTTCGAAATCTGCCTTGCTAAGATCAACGGTCAGCGATGGGTCTTTCACAGAAACTTCCTTACCGTTATTTCCTGTGAAAGGTACTTTATGGTTCAAAGCATTTTGCGCAATTACGATACTTTCTCCAGGTTGAATCGGATAGGTTTTACCTGTTCCTGGGATCATGAATAAGTCTCTTAAGTATACATAATCAGTGTTTGCTGCATTACCCATGGTCATTTCAGCAGATTTTGACCAGTCAAATTGACCATTTGGTTGAAAATAATGTTTTGAGTCTGAAGGCGTTTGTTTTCCCCATAAACGTCCAAAATAAAGGCTGTCAGCATATAATACTTGATCTGTGTTATTATAGATTTCAAAGAATTGATCTCTAAAAATAGCGCCATTTTTCTGGTCAGATCCAGCATAATAGATTTGTTTGATGATAAAGTTCCCCATAACACCGGCAACCAATTCCAATTGTAACTCCTTGTTGTTGATGATCTCCACTTTTTTGGCCGAGGCATTAAAGGTGATGGTTGCCATATTGATGTCCTCATTTGTCAATAGCTTAAACTCCTCTTGAGTAAAAGTAATGCTTGCCTCTAAATCGTAAGAACCAGGAGAAAGATTAGGAATTTGAATTAAACCATTCTTTTGTTTTACTTCTGTTGTAGATCCATTTAGAAGATTTTTAAATCGAATGGTAACTTCTTTATCCTTTAATGCAGTATTATAGGATTCGTTAGCATAGGAAAGTTGTAAATCAAGATTGGCAGTTGCCGTATCTGGACCATCTTTTGAACAAGAAGCAAAAATTGCTAGCGCACTGAAGAATAAGAGTATTTTTTTCATGATGAGTTAAAATTTATACGTTATTTGAGCTCCATAGTTTGGAGGCATGTTTGGTGTAAGTACAGATAAGGAGGTTCCCGAGGAACGACGAATGCGAGGTTGGTAATCTAAAAAGTTATATACATTAAAAGATAATCGGAGATTATCGCCAATTTCTTTTGCCACATTTAAGTGTAAATTGCCGTAAAGGAGATTGCCTTTATCGTTAGCTTCTTCAAATTCCTTCTTGCGTTGGTCATATAAAAATGCATGCTGCGGATTATTCATGTTGAATTGATCGATAGCCACGTATTCCATATCTCGTGTATAATATGCTAATGGAAAATACTGGCTTTTAACGGTCTTCTGCACATTCATCAATTGAAAATCAGCAATCATTTCAACGATAAGGCGTAATCTCGGGAAGTGCGTTGATGAACCAATACGGCCTTGACTAAAGAAATTTTGTCTTTTCAGAGGAAGGTATATTCCAATGGTGACATCCTTAGGGTCAGAGCCATCTCGATTATACTCCTTTTCGGAGTTATAATAATCCTGATTGACACTACTGGTAAATCCACCTGCAACATTGAAAGATGTATAGATACCAGGTATTTTAGGAGTGGAATACATGACTTCAAAACCAAGGTTGTCAATGTCATTAGCGTTTAAGATTTGGGAAGGTCTTATGAAGTATTTCGTGCTCCCAATTTGCTCAACCAATGGTTTTTCTCCGGGTCTTGCAATGACGTCATATTTTGGCAATTCGATTATTTCGCGAAAACTAGTTGAATTAAATCCTCTACGATTGGCCTTGTAGTAAGTATTGAATGCTAAATGATGACCATCTTTTCCATATCTGAAAGTTGCTTCTAAAGTTTGGGAGAACTGTGGTTTTAACTGTTCAGATTTAGGGTCAAATCTATATACAAAAATTCGGTTGGTACTCTCATTGACTAGTCCATTATAGGCATTTAATAATATAGTTTCCATGAACGTAGGACCTGGGTAAAGGTGAGCCAAACTTGGAGACTTAAATCCTAAACCATAAGCTAGTCCTAGGCTGCTGTGCTCATTCAACTTGTAATTCAAATTTGTTCTAGGGGAAATGGAAGGATGTCCATTTTGAAAATCCATACGAACCCCTGCTGTAATGTTCAATGGTTTTCCTGCTAACTTAGCGTTAATTCTATCTTCCAAATAAAACCCAATATTCCATGAAGGATGTATTAAGGAGTAATCATAATATCGTTCTGAATATTGACCTATCCCTTTATTCGGTCTATTAGGATCACTTATACGTCCGAGACCATTATTTTTCGAATAGTCTACATTTGTCCCAAAATTGAGGTAGTGTGTTAAGCCTGCTATTTTTGCAACAGCATTGGCTTCAAGTCGACCATTAATACTTATTGGCCTTCCGTCGATATGATTTACGGCGGTATACTGACCAGTATCATAAGTTCCTTCTACGACACCAGTTCCCGTTGTGTCGGTATAAAGGACATAAGCATCGTTGTAATAATATTCTCGATAGGATACCTGATGACCTTCTTGTAGGCCTAGATTAAATCCTATACGCTTCAAAAAAGAACCGTTAGGTTGGTAGCTCAATCGCGATGAAACACTGTAGTTCCATCCTCCAAAGGTAACTGCAGTGGATTCAGCATCATCTGGATCTTTATTTACACCGTCTAAAGTCTTATTGTATGTACCTGATACAGTTTGTTTCCATTTGTCCGATTTACCATAGCGAATGGTCCAGATTGCCGAACCGTTAATACGCTCATATTGTTTTAGCTTATCTCGATTATCTGCATAGGAGTTGACATAAGATAAATCTAAATTTAGGTCTCCAAGAGTTGGTGATAATTTAAATCCCTTGGACATACCATAAGAGGTTGCATCATTTCTGGTTTGTAACCTGAAAAACGCCGGTGTTCTCCCTGCCTGTCTTTCTACAATAATAGCCCCATCGGTAATATCACCATAACGTACAGGAGCAACCCCAGAAATTACTTCAATGCTTTCTATACTCTCCGTTGGAATTTGACGGATATCAACACCACCAAAAGCACTTTCTCCACTGTAATTGGACGCGGTATTATCCCCTCCTATACTATAATCTGCGCTACTAACGGATAAGTTTGCGCGTGATAAACCAGTGATATTTGGATTGCGACTCTGCATGTTTGAATTGTTGCTGAGCACCATATCATCCATAATGATTGCTGTTCCAAATGCATTATTCATTTGATTGACATTTCTGGCAGATCCGCTTGTCTCCGCAAAAGCTCCTCGAAGGTTTACATTCTGCATGGCTTGAACGGAGGGCGCCATGATACGACGATTGGGAAGGAAATTTAAAATGTCGTTCAAGCTCAAAGAAGGATAGCGCTCAATCATGTCCCTATTTATTAACAAAGAGGAATTACTTTGTTGACCCTGTTTCGCTTGAACGGTGATTTCATCCAATGCAAAAGTTGAATTCTTCAACAGAATAGCTGGAAAGGAATTTATCTTTTGCAAATTATACTCCCTTGATTCTGTTTCTTTTCCGAGATATGAATAAATAACTACTGTTCGATCTGCAATTTTATTGTTAATTTGAAGACTATAATTTCCTAGACTGTCCGTATAAAGCTGTATTCCCAAATCAGGTATCTTTATAGACGCATTTGCAATTCCCTGATTTTTTTCATTAATAACTCGACCCTTTAACACTTTGGTTTGTGCAAATAAGGAGCTTGTTGTTATTAATAATATAAGCAACAAAATACTAGAGACCAATGAAGGGTAATGTTTCATTTTTTACTGTTAACAGGTCGATTCGCTGCAAATATAGGAAATTGTATTTTATTTATAATAATTCTAAATAGAGCTTTTCTTATTTTTTTAAATATGTCTATAGTATTAAGTCTTTTCTGTTTAGTACAATTTTAATTGTTGTCAACCTTGAATAGTACAATACAATGATTTTAGCTAGGACTTAGAAAGATATAAAGAAGTTTTTCGAATAATATGTTCTATACCAAGTATTAGGAGCTGGAATAAGATGGCTGATTGTTCTGAATACGTGTTTTTCGTTGATTTTCTGACTTAACTCTCTCCTTGTATTTGAGATTATAAAATTGTTAAAATGGGTAGATTAAGTTAAGAATTGTTATTTTTGGTAAGATTCTTGTGACAGCGCAATGGCGTTGTCATGTTTATATGACTATTTTGAAATACTTCAAATTTAATTACACTATAATTTTAGTCCCAATAATTAGGATTGATTATTCGTGTAAGTTTAATGCAAAAAATAATACTGAAATATGAGAAAAACCATTTTTTCGTTACTTCTACTGTCAGTAGGCGGTTTCGGAGTAGCGCAAGCCCAATTTTCACGTCCTTTAAGTGTTGGAATTGGTGGCGGAACGACCATCAATCTTACTGATTTAGCTAATGTTGAACCTCAATTTGCCGGTCACCTAGATGTGGATGGTTTGATTACACCTTTTATATCAGTAGGGGTGCATGGAGAGCGTGGAACGCTAAAAGGTCATGGCTACGAAAGCGATTTTAAAAATAAATTCTGGGCTTTTAACGCGAATGCAAAAGTTAGAATGGGGCAGTTCATGGGACTACCTGATAACTACAGTTATTACAATTTGCAGGCTAGCTCATTTAATAAGATACTTGCTAATGTTTATGTCGGAGCTGGCGCTGGGTTTATCAAAAATGATATTGAAGCCAATATTTCTTCTCTTTATCGCACATATATTGAAGAAAATGGAGGGCAAATCTCTACTGAGTTGAATGGAATGAACTTTATTGTTCCCATTAATGTAGGTGTTGATATTCCTTTCGGAAGAACATTGTATGGACCACAGTGGGCTGTTAATATTAATTACCAACACACTGTAACTACTAAAGATAATCTTGATGCAGTTGTGAACAAGAAGGATGATCACTACGGTTATATCTCCTTAGGTTTAAAATATGCCTTATTCAATAGAAAATAGGCTGGAATAGGAAGAAGTAAAGAAATTACAATCACAATTAACATATTAAATAAATTAATTAAACTATGAAAAGACCATTCCTAAATAGGATTTATGGTACATTATGCTTAGCCATTCTGCTAAGTGTAGTAGGTTGTACTTCCTCAGGTAACTTATATAAAGCACCAAAGGTATCAGCTTTTCGTGGAGGAAAGCTTCCTCCGCCTCCGGGTATGGTATATGTTCCTTCAGGCACTATTTTATTCAAAGGATCTCTAGATAGCGGAAATGTAGGGAAGAATGTCAGCTTAAGTGCTTTTTTTATTGATGAAGCTGAAGTGACGAATAAGCAGTATCGTAAATTTGTCAATTGGGTAGCAGATTCCATTGCTGTTACAGATTACCTTCAGGATGACCAATACTTCTTGGACATTGCATCAGAAGATGGATCTAGCAAACGCATTGACTGGAAAAAAGTAAATCGTATTTCACCAATTTGGAAGAGTCAAGATCCAAGCATCACTGAAAAACTGATGCCTATGCTTGTAATGAAAGGCTATAACCGATCATTAAACGCAGATGTGGTTAAATACACATACTCTTTCTTGAAAACAAAAGGTAACTTGAAAAAGGAATATGTAACAGAAACTGTTTCTGTTATGCCAGCTGAGGATATCTGGTCTAAAGATTTTCCAAATGCACAATTAACATCGCTTGATGCAAACTATTTCTCTCACCAATCATTTGATTATTATCCTGTAGTAGGTGTGACTTGGAGACAAGCTCGTGCATTTACGGATTGGAGAGGTAAGGAAATGATGGCTAATGTGATGAAGAATTCTTATTTAAGTGGATACCAATTGACATTTAGTTTACCTACTGAAGCTCAATGGCAATATGCCGCTGAAGGTAAGATTGATCCTCGCGATACCATTGCTGGAAAACGTATGACCATTGATGGTGATAATGGAAAAGAAAAATTAGCAGTCAACTACAAACAAGGCGAAGGTACTTATTCAAGAGATGGGGCTACTTTTACATTGCCTGTTAAGTCGTATTTACCAAATGCATTCGGTATTTATAATATGGCTGGAAATGTGTCTGAATGGACTTTGGATGCTTATAGCCCTTCAGCAGTTGCTTTTGTGAACGACTTAAATCCGGTGTTGTTATATGATGCAGATGAAAAAGATGCAGATGCTTTAAAACGTAAGGTGGTGCGTGGTGGTTCTTGGAAAGATAATGGAGAGCAGTTAAATAGTGAAACCAGAAATTATTCTGTAGACTATGAGCCGCACTCTTATATCGGTTTCCGTTGTGTCATGTCTGCATTTGAAATGCCGACCACACAAAGTAAGACACGGAAATATTAATGATGACGATTAAAAGATTTGTATTATGAAAAAATGGTTTTTACTTGCAGCCGTAGCAATGGGAATTAGCCCAGTCATGGCTCAAATAATAGATACTGTACCGGTTACTCAGGGTCAACAAAATACCCAAATTCAAATGCTCGACACAACCGCTCAAGGTGAGCCTTTGATGGATACTATACCAACTACAGATGGCTATTTTCAAGTTAACAACTTAGAAGATGCTGTTCCTTTCGCATTCCCTGAGGTCAACGTGAAGAATATTCGATTCTATAAACGTGTATGGCGTGATATCGACCTTAAGGATGAACGTAATTTTATTTATGCTGTTCCAGGAAACTCCTTGATGGAAGTTATCATGAAAGCAATTGAGAAAGGAAAATTAACACCTTATAGTCCTGAAGACGATTCTTTCAAAGGGAAGCTTTCAGCAAGAGAAGGAATGGCGCGTTTTGCAGATAGCGTTCTAGTCCCAATCTTTGATGATGAAGGAAATCAAATTGATTCTAGAATGACCTTGAATGAATTTAATCCAGAGCGTGTAACAAAATTTAGAGTCAAAGAAGATATTTTCTTCGACAAACAACGTGGCCGTTTAGAGACACGTATTATTGGTGTAGCACCTTTAATGGACATTACAACTTCATCTGATTTAGCAGCAACAGTAGGTTCTACACCTGCCTTCTGGTTGTATTTCCCACAACTACGCTATGCACTTGTAAAAGTAGATATTTCAGATCCAGATAAAGGATTGTATGATATGACAATGGATGATCTTTTTGTACAGCGTAAATTCGCGAGTAAGATCATTCGTGAATCTTCACCAGGTATGTTGCAACAAGCTGAACTTGCAGCGGCAGATAGCCTGCAAAATGATTCTAAAGCAATCGAGGATAAAATCGATACGTATAAGAGACGTCTTTGGAAAAACCCTAAAGGTGTGAAAACGGAGAATCTAGAAGGCTATGAGCGCGACTTGAAAATACAAGAAGAAGAAAAACTTTTGAAGGAGCAAGCTGAACAAGAAGAGCAACAACAGCAAATGCGTCGTGAACAACGAGAAAAGCAATTGCAAGAACAACAAAATCAGCTTTATCAGCAAGGAACAGAAGAGTCTACAGAAAGCAATTAACTCGATAAAAAAAAGGCTGCACCTCATTAAGGTGCAGCTTTTTTTTGTGCCTTATCCTTGTGTAAATTCAAAGGAAAACTTACTTCTGGTTAAGGGTTTATTCCAATTCTGATAAACTCATAAAGATAAGGTATTCGAATAGGGTAAGGGAATAAAATATGAGAGCTAACCCATTAATATTGATTCTAACTATCTGTCTTATTTAGTTTATTCAATTATGGAAACAAAAAAAGGACTCACCCTGCGAAAGATGAGTCCTTTTTTTATATCAATATGATTAGTTCGCTGTTAAAGCTACAGCATTTAATTGTCTAGGAGATCCATCAGGACCTACTGCGATAATATTATCAAATATTACACGCGTTCCTGGGCCAATACCGTTCATAGCTGAACGCATAGATGAGTTTAATTGATTTCCTGAAGTGGAAAGTACAATTGCATCTGCGCGTGGCTTAGCAATAATCAACGTGAATTTGGTTACTTTAAAGGATGCATCGAAATCGAAGTTGTCTAGCTTGGCAAAGATTGCATTTTGTGCTTTGATTGCAACAGTAGCCATAGAACCACCAGTCTTTCCTGCAAACTGTGCAATTGGATCTGGAATTCTCTTCACGCGGAATTCTGTAGTGCTTAAAGTTTGTGTTTTTCCTGGGGCAACTTCTGCTGAAACAGAAATACGTGCAGTACCAGGTGAGCTCACACGAACATTGTATTTACCACCTGAACCAGAGATACTTCCGCCAGACATATTTACTTTAATCTTGTTGGTCGGGGTACCAGGGGCAGATACTGAAATCGGATTGTTAACACCGATATAAAGCACATTCATTTTGTCAGGAGATACCACTGCTGAAGGTCTTGCAACTTGGTAAGTCTGTGCAGGAGTACGGTATTCCTTGATGCTTCCGTCAGTTTGTTTAACCTTGATGATACCTGTCCAAGTAAAAATACCTTCTTGATTAGTAGCCGCACGGTAAACTCCTTTTCCATCTACCACATCTAAATTACTACCATTAACAGTAATGCTTGGTTGAGATTTGGAGTCAGAAGCTGTCAAGAATACTTCTGCGCTGTAAGGTTGTCCCTGTACCAAATATGAGGTTGGGGCAACTGCAACTGCTGCAAATTTATCTAAGTTAACCACTGCTTGATCCATTTTCCCTAAGATTAACTTAACCATGTCAGATTCCGCATTTTGCGCATCAGTCTGGATTTTAGTTAATATAGTCATCGCGGCAGTCAAAGGAGTACCTGAACCAAAGTTAATTTCCTCCCATTGGCGTTTCCCGTTGACTGGTTTTTCAGGATCATTAGCCTCTAATGAAAAGGAAACAGATTTCTGTTCTTCAGGTGTCAACAAGGCTAATAATTTAGCTCGAGTACCATTGATTTTATCTTTAAGTTCCTTTCCTTTCTTTTGGTTGATCATCATATTTGGGGCGATGTCTTCGTTCTCCCGCATTTTTAGATCACCGGTTTTTTCATCATAACCGCCACCTTGGTTGACAAACTCTTCCTTAATGCCGTTGATGTATTGGTTTAAGTCTGCGATAATTGCAGATGCGTTTTTAGCCTTATCATAGATCGGTTTTGCGCGATCTGGCTCATCCTTTAACTTAGTGCTTTCAAAAGCTTGAAATAACTGTTGTACCGAGTTACTGACGTTTGATTTGGATGTTTCTAAACTGTTATTGATGTTCTTAAAGGCATCCAATATCGAATCGGGTACATTTAATGCAAGCAAGGCCAGCAGGACCAGATACAAGATGTTGATCATCCGCTGCCTTGGCGTTTCTTTTCCTAATGCCATTTTTTGGTTTTTATATTAAACAGGGATGAATTAAACTCTCGGTTGATTCATGGCAGTCAACATATTACCATATACGGCATTTAATGCGTTGAGGTTCTTAGCCAATTTATTAACTTCTTCTTTGAATGCTTTAGAGTCGTCTATGGATTCATTGAAGTTTTTCATGGTAAAGTTTAAATTCTCATAGAAACTGTTCATAGACTGTAGGTGAGCTGAAGAATCACGTAATTCTTTCTCATACATGCTATTCAACTGTCTTAAGTTGTTAGTCAAATTCGTTACTTGCTCATGGTAATTCCCAGTGTCCGAATTTGTGTTAGATAAAGCAACTAAATTAGCAGAAGCCTTCTCGAAAGCTACACTTAAGCCATCAAATTTCGATGTAGCTAAACGTAACTTCTGTGCGAATTCATCAGTAGCTACAGATACATCCGACATTTTGTTAATTGCTGAAACCTTCTCGCCAAAATCACGAAGACCTCTACCTAGGCTTTCGATGGTAGCAGGCTCAATATTTGCATCAGCAAACATTTTGTCTAAGGCCGCAGTTGTTGAAGGTGCTGTTGCTTGGTTTACCACCTGAACAGAACGGTTAGGCGATTCTCCAGTAAAGTTATCATCCAATTCAGGATAAACTTTTGCCCAATCTGGGTCTGCGGGAGGTGGGTTGAAACCCATTAAGAAAAACAGTAAAGCCTCAACTGTTAATCCGATACCAATGATGTAATTCGCCATCGATCCACCAATGTGAAGGATCTTAAACATAACACCAATAATTACGATACTCGCTCCCCAGGAAATGGCAACATGTAACCACCTGGAATTGTCTTTCTTTTTGCTCATAATGTCAACTTGATTGATCTATTTTTTTTAAGGGTTTTTAACTTTAGTTTAGTTGTTTTTGCGGCATCCATAGTTGGATTTTCACTGTATTTAACGTAAAATAGCCTAACTTATTACAATGTTATTTCTTAGATAGTATATATTGTTAATTTGTTATTGCTTTTTTTATTACCGAAACAGGTTCTGTACTTGCTTTTCATTTTCCAAATAATTAGTGGCCTTAAAGATATCAATTTTAAAGAAAAATGTTAGCTAAAATTCTAAAAAGGAATTCTAATCTCATTTTTTTGTCTATCCTTCCAATGACGAAAGTGCATGAAATTACATCCTATTTGTTATTATGCTTTTTTCTCATTCGAATATAACCTTGTCTTATTTATTTAATGTTAAATTTATTTGAAATAAACTGAAGAACAGTACCTTTGCTCGTGGGAATAATAGGATGTATCATTACGGCCTAAGTGTTTATCAATCTCCTAACGCTTAAACAATTAGCAAGTACATCCGATTGAAATTGAATTAGATGAAATACTTGAAAGAAAAAACTTCCGGTTTTATAAAAGAACAAAGAGGTTTTATTCGCTACGGAAAAGGCGCTGCCATGGTTCTTTTCATGGTTTTTACAGCTTATTTCTTTGACGACAGAGAGATTATTCTTCCTGAATTAGCCGCTCTCTCCATTGGATGCTTAGTTTATATGAATAGTGAATGGCGAGCAAAGCCTTGGGATCTATTTAAACTTCCAACTGCCACGGCAATTGCTGGATTCTTTATCAACATGCTTGCTCTTCCTCTCCTTGTCAAATTAATCATTGCAATAGCATTTACCATTACTTTGTTATTTCTTGCGAAGAACTTCTTGGCACCAGCATTAGCGACGGCCTTATTGCCTATTGTGACCAATTGTACTTCCTATCTATTTCTTTGGTCCATCGTATTCTTTACATTACTCCTTGCCATCTCTGTGCTTATTCGAGATGGTCGATCAGTTAAAAATGAACATTCTTTTGCTGTGCCCAAATTAGGAATGATGACCTATGGGATAATTATTCTCATGTGGTTTAGCGTATGCTATTGGACTGGCCATATAGAAATGGCGGCAATTCCTCCCGTTATTGTGGTAGGGCTTGAAAATGCTCACAAATCCAAATACACAATTAAAACGGGAATGAGGCAAATTGTTGTGCTGAGTATTGCCGCATTGGCGGGATCATATTTTTTCAGTCATATAGATTATCCGGCCATTAGTGTACTGCTTAGTTTCTTTACCGTATACAGTTTATTGCGATTGATGAAAATGAACCTTCCCCCTGCCTATGCAATGAGCATATTGCCAATGGTACTCCATGCTGTCAATCCCGTTGATTTTTCCATACGTGTATTTATAATGGCCTCTGTTATTTTTCTGTCCATCTATTTGATGAAAAAGCAAGAAAGTAAATTGAGATCAGTAGTTCAAGTCCTAAGGAAAAAGCCAGAATAAGCGTCACTCCATTTTTATTTTGGGTTAGAGTTGAAATGATGCAGATTTCATTATTGCATTACATCGGATTATTCCCTCCGTTTCTTGAAAGCTACCCAAGCATTCAAAACCCTTTTTTGATAGAATATTGAGGATTGATTGAAGCTGGTATTTACTATTGATGTTTCTTAAATATTAAATTTTCACGGGTTTTTACTTTATTCAATTTTGTTAACGCCTTCAAATTAAGCAAATCTTAAAGTCTTGTTAAGTTTTTATGTCTTTTTAGTTTCACAAAATAATTAATAGTTATTATTATTAATATTGCACTCGTTAACAAACAGGTTGGCCAACCGAAACCCCAAAGACCTGTAGAGAGCAGGAATGAATAAGAACTAATGAAATTATTTAAAAAATTAAGGAGACTATTTATGGTAAAGACTTTACTAGAAAGAAGGCGCTTTGGTATTCCATATGTCCAAGTCGTTCTTCATGTTTTTTTAGGGTTGATTTTGTTTTCCTGTAAGCCAAACTTTCAAGAGAGCATAAAGAAACATGACCCTAAGCAGCCTTTGGTATTATCTGAATTTTATCCATTGGAAGGTGGTGCCCGAGAGAAGGTATTGCTGGATGGAATGAACTTCGGGTCTGATTCAAAAGCTGTGCGTGTTTATTTTAATAGGGCTAAAGCCTCTGTAATTTCTGCAAATGGTGATCGGATTTATGTAATTGTGCCTCGCTTACCAGGAGATACCTGTAAGATCTCTGTAGCTGTTGGAAAGGATTCCATGACTTATGAGCAAACCTTTAGGTATCATAAGCAAGCTTTGGTCAGTACGGTTACTGGCAATGGAACAAAATTATTTAAGGCTGGAACATTGGCTGAAGCGCAGATATATGCTCGATACCTTATTACGGATGAAGAGGGAAATGTATTCGCTTCTTTTCGTGATGGTGGAGCCTTTGGATTAGCGCGTATTACGGAAAAACAGAATATCGTTACGCCGATTATGGTGAATCCGGATAATAAAATTATGACGCCAAATGCCGTAACTATACAGCCAAAGACAGGTGTGTTAGCTGTTGCTGCCGATCAACCAAAGGAGTTATTTTACACCTTTGACCCTCGAGAAGGATGGGCACCAAGGATGCGTAATATTAAGTACACGACGAAGCAGTTAAGCTCTATTGTGGATAAAGATCGCTTCAAGAACTTTATGAGTTACTGTCCTTATGATGGTCATATCTATACCCGCTATCGAGATGGCTCCATTGCGAAGGTAAATCCTGAAACCTTAGAGGCTGAGATTATTTTTAAAACCGCCATTGGCTCACAATATGGGCAAGCTTTTAATCCAAAGAAACCTTGGTTGCTGTATATAACCTTGGCAGGTAATACCCGGCCGAATTACCGTCAAGGAATTATGACCCTTGATATCCGAGATCCTAAGGGGTCTGGCGGATTAAAACGTCTGAATGCAATTGGTGGTGGATCTCATCGGGATGGTCCTGTAAAAGATGCTGTGTTCAATCAACCGCGTTCTATTGATTTTGATAGCGATGGCAACTTGTTCATTGCCGATTTTGGTAATAATTGTATCCGAATGCTGTCTAGCGAGGGTGTCGTTGAAACTGTGGCTGGTATTCCTGGTACCCGTGGATACAAAGACGGGGGTCCAGAAACCGCTTTATTCAATCAACCTTGGGGTGTGGCAGTTAATCAAGATGGTGTAATTTATATTTCTGATTATGGAAACGCTCGTATCCGTAAGCTCGTAATCGAATAATTATTCTAAAAAAATGAGAAAGATTTCATACAAACATAGTATGTCACTGCTACTGCTGTGTCTATTCATATTCCAATCTTCTCTTTGGGGACAAGAGAAAAAGGAAAAGATTTTTGTTTCCGGAAAAGTGCTTAACGAGGAGTCTCAACCTTTACCTAATGTAAGCATCTATGTTAAGGATAAAGCTGGAGCTGGAACTACGACAAATAAAGAAGGAGGATTTAAAATCACTGTTGATTATGGTGAGAAATTAGTCTTCTCCTTTGTGGGATTTAACAATCAAGAATTATTGGCTGTCAAGAATCAAACTGATACAGTCATTATTCTTCAAAAGAAAAGTACGGAACTCGGAGAAATTATCGTAGTAGGTCTTGGTACAGAACAGCGTAAGATTAGTTCCGTTGGGGCT
Organism: Sphingobacterium lactis; assembly: GCF_051951495.1. Lineage (GTDB taxonomy): Bacteria > Bacteroidota > Bacteroidia > Sphingobacteriales > Sphingobacteriaceae > Sphingobacterium > Sphingobacterium lactis_A. Next base: position 77,931 of record NZ_JBNHAS010000006.1, read on the forward strand.
ATTACATCTGTGAATGTCAAAGACCTCCAAGCTCCGGCGGCATCCATAACCAATCTGTTAGGAGGTAGAGCAGCTGGTGTTATTTCCCTGCAAGGCAGTGGGGAACCCGGAAAAAACATTGCCGACTTCTGGATCCGGGGGATTGGTACTTTTGGTGCGAATACAGGTGCCTTGGTTTTAATTGATGGATTGGAGGGTGACCTAAATACCATTGACCCTGCCGATGTGGAAAGCTTTTCCATTCTAAAAGATGCCTCAGCAACCGCTGTTTATGGTGTTAGAGGAGCAAATGGAGTTGTCTTAGTCACGACAAAAAAGGGTATGGCGGATAGGTTGCAGATCACGGCCAGAGCCAATACAACCCTTTCTGTATTGAGTCGATTACCAAAATATCTCGGTTCATACGATTATGCCTTGCTTGCCAATGAGGCTGTACAAGTCCGTGGTGAACAGCCCCTATATAGCAAAGCGGAATTAGGTATTATCAAGGACCATATGGATACCGATATCTATCCAAACGTGAATTGGCAAAATGAAGTGCTTAATAAAGACTCTTGGAGACAAGGTTATTATCTGAGTGGTCGTGGAGGAAGTGGCGTTGCGCGCTATTTCTTAAGTCTCGGAGGACGTTCTGAAAGTGCTGCCTATAAGGTTGATCGAAAAAGTGTATACAGTTCCAATGTAGGGTTCAGTACCTACAATTACAGGATCAACCTGGATGTTAATCTGTCAAAAAACACCTCGGTGTTTTTAGGATCAGATGGCTTTCTTTCTAGCCTTCAACGCCCTGGGATTGCCAATACCGATTATATCTGGGAAGCACAATCTACATTGACTCCTTTGGCAATTCCCAAACAATATTCTAACGGTCTTTTACCGGCATTAGGTGCTAATGGGCTTTCATCCCCTTATGTCATGATTAACCGCACAGGTAAAGGGTTAAACCAAGTCTATAAAGGTAAGATTACACTCGCCCTAATGCAAAACATGAAACAGATCCTTCCCGGATTAAAGTTCCGAGTTCAGGGTGCCTATGATATTCATAGCTTTTTCAATGAACACCGTTATATACAGCCAGCGCTGTTCAAATCCCTTGGCCGAAATCATAATGGTGAATTGATTATGCAGGAAATGGTAAAGGAGCAAAAAGCAAGTTATTCCAAGGGTGTTTTGCAGTATAGAAAGTTCCACTTGGAATCTACTATTAACTATGACCGTATTTTTGCTAAGGATCACCGTGTGTCCGGGCTTATTTACTACTATTTAAGTGATGCAAAACATACTAAAAATTCACTGAATAATATGTCCGCAATTCCTGAAAGGTACCAAGGTATGTCCAGTCGTTTGACCTATGGTTTTCGAGATACCTATTTATTCGATGTAAACTTTGGTTATACCGGATCTGAGAACTTCCAACCAGGAAGACAGTATGGATTCTTTCCTTCTGTAGCGATGGGTTGGGTTCCTACAAGTTATAAGCTGGTCCAGGAGCATATGCCTTGGTTAGGGTATTTTAAGATCAGAGGGTCTTATGGTACAGTAGGGAATGACCGAATTACAGAAAGAAGATTTCCTTATTTGACGCGTGTAAATGTTCGGACAGAAGATGTATGGGGTAGAGGTGGAATTGAATCCATTACGGAATCGTCCATTGGGGCAGATAACCTGGCTTGGGAAAAGGCAATTAAGTCCAATATCGGTATCGAGGGTAAGTTATTTGATAATAAACTGGACTTTGTGGTTGATTACTTCCAAGATCAACGTAACGGGATTTTCCAACAGCGTGTTCAAGTACCGGAATATGTTGGGGTGATAAGCATGCCATTTGGAAATGTAGGACGGATGAAGAGCTTCGGGGCTGATGGAAATGTATCCTATTCAACGGATATTTTCAAGGAATTGAAAGGAACAATCCGGGCGAATTTTACTTATTCAAAAAACATGATTCAGAACTGGGAGCAAGCTTATTTAGAGCATTCCTACCTGGAGTTTAATGGGTATCCCTTAAATGCTGTAAGAGGTTACCAGGCAATAGGCTTATTCAAAGATGAGGATGATATCAAGTATAGTCCAATTCAAACCTTTGGAGAAGTGGCTCCTGGCGATATCAAATATAAGGATGTGAATGGTGATGGTCGAATAAATGCACTGGATCGAGTTCCCTTGTCGCGTAATACCTTTCCGGTATTAATGTATGGTATGGGTATGGAGTTAAGCTTTAAGCAGTTTTCCTTAGGCCTATTATTTAAAGGGACAGGAAGTACACCTTTTTATAATGTAGGCCAAGGTGGAAATGGTTTGGGTTATGTGCCATTCTTTAATGGGAGCGAGGGGAACGTGGTTAGTATTGCCAATGATCCGAAGAATCGTTGGGTACCAAAAGAGTATGCTTTAGCAAATGGTATTGACCCATCACTAGCGGAGAATCCTAATGCGATCTTCCCAAGGTTAGATTACGGTCGCAATCGGAATAATACCCAGTTATCCAGCTTTTGGAAGCGTGATTCGAGGTACATCCGTCTTCAAGAATTAACCCTGAGTTACCGACTTCAAAAGGATCTCCTTCGCAGAATTGGGGTGTCCTCCATGGATATTCAATTCATCGGTAATAACCTCTACATCTGGGATCAGGTGAAACTTTTTGACCCTGAACAAGCGCAATGGAATGGTAGCAAGTATCCTATTCCTGCCACCTACTCCCTTCAATTATATATCAATCTTTAGTGCAAATGAAAATGAAAACGACAAAGCTACTCGCAAAGTCAGCCATCGCCCTGCTTCTTTTGGTCTTTAACAGTTCCTGTAAAGACTATTTGAACATCGATAAATACTTTGATGATGAATTTAAGATAGACTCTGTATTCAGTAATGTGCGTTATATGGAGTCGTACATGTGGGGTGCTGCCGGGATGTTTCCCGATGAAGCAACTACCATACGATTTAATTATACACCAGGTCCAATGGCAACCGATGAAGGTTTCAATGGGCTAACAGGAGTTGGGGTAACCAATGTTTATTTTGGAATGGACTTCGTGACTGGAAATACAAGCCCGGATTATTACGGATCTGGAGCCCAGACATTAAATCAATGGGGTAATTATTACAAGATTATCCGCAAGTGTAACCTTATTCTTCAAAACCTGGATAAACCTAGAGATATGAAGAATTCTGACCGCATGCGTATTGAAGGGTATACCCGATTCATTCGGGCTTATGCTTATTATAATATTTTGATTGACTACGGACCTCCCATTCTGTTGGGTGATGAAGTCATCAATACAAATGAGAAGCTCAGTGCATACGATCGTACGCGAAGCACCTATGATGAAGCAATGAACTATACCTGTACTGAGTTTGAAAAAGCAGCGGCATTGCTTCCATTTGATGTGTCCATATTGGATTTTGGATTACCTACCAAAGGTGCTGCACTTTCCTTGGTGGCTAGACTTCGATTAATACATGCAAGTCCACTCTATAATGGTGGAGATGCAGCGCGTAAATATTTTGCAAACTGGGTTCGATCAACAGATAATAAACACTATGTCAACCAGCAATATGATGAGCGTCGTTGGGCTGTAGCAGCTGCAGCCGCAAAACGAGTAATGGATTTGGGTCGATACAAGTTGTACACCGTACAAGCAGGAGATGATAGTTTTAAACTACCCCAAGGTGTTACTTCAGATCCCAATTTCTATCAGAGTTTTCCTAATGGTGCTGCAGGAATTGATAATTTTAGATCTTATTCTGATGTATTCACTGGGGAGGCTGTGCCTGCTATCAACCCTGAAATTATTTGGGGAAAGAATACCGGTTATATCAACCAATTCATCAGCAAAGGTACTTTTCCTGCTTCCATGGGTGGATGGAACCGCTTCTGTGTAACCCAGAAAATTGTGGATGCCTATTTAATGGACGATGGTCGGACAAAAGAAGATGCAGTAGCTGATGGCTATTACTCAGAGAAAGGCTTTACAGAAAGCCCTAAGTTCTTCTCCGGTTACCGTTTGAATTCTGGTGTTTACAATATGTATGCGAACCGGGAAATGCGTTTCTATGCTTCCATTGGCTTTAATGAAGCCGTTTGGCAAGCTGGTTCCAGTATGGAGCTAAATAACCAAACTGCAAAGTACTATTACCAAGATAAGGATGGTCGTGGCGGTGTGACGGCCACCTCTCCCAATTACCCAATCACTGGATATGTTTTTAAAAAATACAACCATCCTATGGATGCTTGGACCGGTGCTGGTGCCAGACATATTCCAAAGGCCTATGTCATTATCCGTTATGCTGAAATTCTAATGAGTTATGCCGAAGCTTTAAATAATTTGACCTCTTCTCATACTGTGGAATTGGATGGCGTCAGTTATTCGGTGTCTAGAAATACCGATGAGATAAAAAATGCCTTTAACCAAGTACGTTATCGAGCAGGCTTACCTGGATTGACGGCAGATCAGTTGGCAAATTCGCAAACCGTTCAAAAACAATTGGAAAGAGAGCGTATGGTGGAATTTCTTTGGGAAAATCGTCGCTTTTACGATGTAAGAAGATGGGGTATTTATGAAGAAGTGGAGAAGGAACCTATTGTAGGAATGAATCCAGATGGTGCTACCAAGGAATTATACTATCAACGTGTATTTCCTGGAACCTCTTCTTTCAAAGGAAGGTTGGTTGATAGAAAATTAATTTTTGTCCCAATTCCAAGAGCAGAATTAAGAAGATTACCATCATTAGATCAAAACCCAGGTTGGGATTAACCCTTAAATTGTTATGAGAAAAAGAAAACTAATTCCATTATTAGCAATGACTGTTATCTTCTTTGCGAATTGTAAGGACGATAAAATGTTTGAAGTAGAATTGTATAAAAATGTCCTAGCTTTAATTAGTACCGAGCATTATAATACTTTCCAGGAGCCAGTTGAGCTAACTGGTGAACCGGTGGTAGGTTATTTAGCAGCTACTAGTGGAGGAACTTTAGCGCCTGATAAGGATATTGTCCTCAAGCTGGAAGAAGATAAAGAACAGTTCGATTTTTATAATCATACCTTGCATGATGTTAATAAGGATGCCTATGCCAGGTTGTTAGATAAGAAGCATTACGAAATCGCAGAATATGCGATCAAAATACCAAAGGGTTCTCGAACGGGTGTTACTCCAGTAACTTTAAAACCCGAAGGCTTATCTCCTGATTCGATCTATTTTATTTCATTGAAGATTGTGGATGATCCCAAGTTAAGTATCAATAAAAGGAAGAAAAGTCTCTTATATCAAGTGCTGATCAAAAATCAGTATGCCACACAAGAGAATAAAAGCCTGTATGAAATGAGTGGGTTTTTAAATAATGTGGTCATTGCAGGTAATAAGCAAATGTTCCCTTTGACCAAGGATCAGGTAAGAATTACTGCTGGTGTTACTCCTTTTAAATCCAATGTAAAGGATATTAAGGAAACCTCCATTGTTTTGAAAATTGATAGCAATAAAGTCAGTATTCAACCTTATGGTTCGTTGCAGGTCAAGATGATTGATGGGAATAAGGATTTCCCAAACAGCTTTCATGTAGAGAAAGCTTTTGGCAGAACCTTTAATGTATTCTTGTTGGCCTATGAATACAAAGTAAAAAAGAAAACATTTACCATGTTTGAAAGATTACGCATGGAAGTGAAACCGTAGCATAGCTCCCTCTTTCTTATATAATGATTGGGCGGCCTAAGAATAGGTCGTCCAATTTTTTTTAGAACATGATGTAGGTTGATTTAATTTTAGAATTAAAAATATTTGATTTCAGAAAAATGTCAAGGTCTTTGTTTTTCATTTATTTAAATAAATCGAAAGCTCATTAGTTATTTGCTTTTTTCCTATTTCCACTTATCTGTATTATACGTCCAAATTTGACCTAAACTTTATATTTTTTAATAAGGTGCATTGAAATGGGTGTTTCTGCAAATTTATTCTAATAATTAATTATGTTTTCTCGCATAAAATTTAAGCCATTCCTTACAATTGCTTTTATTTTCTTTCTTTTTTTAATGTTACATACTGTGCTTTGTTAACATAAATATGGTATTTATAGAAAAATATTAGCAATAGCTTAATATAAGCTTAACGATAAAATAACATCAATTAAACCTAATTAAAGGCATATTTTCCTACGTTTGTGCTGTCTTTTGAAGAACGTATATCAACCAAAAAATTAATATGAAAAAACTATCCTTATTGCATGTTAACTGTATTTCACTTACATTGTGTTATATATTAACCAAAAGCCAAGCATAATTTTGTAATTTTTTTAAATACATTTTAACTAGCCAAGTTATGAAAATTCTTAATTTATTAACCTTGACGATCATATTTGCCCTGTTGTTTACAGGATGTAAAGATGAGGTGTCCAAGCAGAAGGCGGAGTATGATCCAAGCAAACCTATTGTACTCAAATCATTCTTTCCATTAGAAGGAGGAGCAAGAACCAAGATTTTATTAGATGGTGAAAACTTTGGTACGGATCTTTCAAAAATTAAAGTTTATTTCAATAATGCCGAAGCATCCATTGTGTCCAGCAATGGTGACCGAATTTATGCTATAGTTCCGCGTTTACCGGGAGAAGAACCAAAGATCTCCATCGTTATTGGAAAGGATTCTGTAGCGTATGAAAATTCTTTTATTTACCATACGCAAGCACAGGTCAGCACAGTAACCGGTAACGGAAAGAAAAACTTCAAGCCAGGCATGTTGTCCGAAGCTGAGGTTTATGGTAAATACCTGGAATTGGATGCTGAAGGTAATATCTTCATGTCGTGGCGTGATGGTGGATCACCTGCAACCTTTGGTATTGCTCGTATCAACGAAAAGCAAAATATTGTAACTCCAATCATTGAAGCCGAAGCTGCTACACGTATTTTATATGCCAATGGGCTTACTGTTGATCGTTCTACGGGTATGTTAACCGCTGCTCATGAATCCACTAAAGAAGTGATCTTTACGTTTGACCCAAGAGAAGCTTGGTACCCGCGCCAGCGTAACGTGAAATTCTCAACTGCTGACCTTCAATCCATCGTAGATGCCGATCGTTATAAAAACTTTGTGACTTTCTGCCCTTATGATGGTCACTTATATACACGCTATCGTGATGGTAAGATTGCTAAGATCAATCCTGAAACCATGGAAGCAAAAATCGTTCACCAAGGACCTTATGGTTCACAATATGGGCAAGCGATTAACCCGAAAAAACCATGGTTATTATACATGACTTTACACTCAAATGCGACTCCTACCGAATTCAGACAAGGTATTTCCGTATTAGATCTTCGTGATCCAAATGGTACTGGTGGCTTTAAACGTATGAATGCACCAGGTGGTAGTGGATTCCGGGATGGACCAATTGCAGATGCTTTATTCAATTATCCAAAGGATATCAAGTTTGACAACGACGGCAATATGTTCGTTGCGGATTATGGTAACCACTGTATCCGAATGGTAACACCAGATAATATCGTTAAGACTGTTGCTGGACAACCGGGTACCGCAGGATATAGGGACGGTGGACCTGCCGAATCTCTGTTCAATCAACCTTGGGGTGTTGCGGTAAATGAACAAGGTGATATCTATATCGCTGATTGGAGTAATGCACGCATCCGTAAACTGGTTATCGAATAAGGATAATAAAATCGATCCTACATACCATTGAAAAACTAATTCATTATAATTAACCTATTTCAAAATGAAGATATTTCATGTTATATGTTTGCTGTTATGCTGCACGTTCTTCTCAACGGCACATGCACAGGAAACTAAAGAATTAAATCTGGCAGGTATTGTCGTGAATGAAAAAGGAGAGCCTATGCCTAGTGTATCCATTTTCATTAAAGATAAACCTGTTGGCGGAACTTCCACGGACAAGGATGGTAAGTTCAGCATTAAAGTCATTTACGGTGATAAGGTGGTGTTTAGCCATACCGGATATGAGAACAAAGAGATTGTAGCTTTGGAGTCGAACATCAATATGAATGTTCAGATGAAGGAAGACAATGCCGAAATCGACGAAGTTATTGTTGTTGGTCTAGGAAATACACAACGTAAAATCAGTTCCGTTGGAGCGATTACGACGGTGGATGTGAAAAGCCTACAAACACCAGCGCCTTCCATCGCCAACCTGTTAGGTGGTCGTGCTGCAGGTATTATCTCCATGCAAACCAGTGGTGAACCAGGTAAGAACCTTGCCGAGTTCTGGGTGCGCGGTATCGGTACATTCGGTGCCAATAGCAGTGCCCTTGTCCTTATTGATGGATTAGAAGGTGATTTGAATACCATTGATCCTGCTGATGTGGAAAGCTTCTCTATCTTAAAGGATGCCTCTGCAACCGCTGTATATGGTGTGCGTGGTGCCAATGGAGTAGTCTTAGTAACTACCAAACGCGGTTTGGTAGATCGCATTCAAATTACCGCTCGTGCAAACTCCACACTTTCTCGTTTAAATAAACTTCCAAGTTATTTACGAGCTTACGATTATGCTACCTTAGCTAACGAAGCAAGTATTGTACGCGGTCAAGCACCATTGTACGATGAAACCGAAATGGGAATTATCCGTGACGGTTTAGATCAGGACATGTATCCGGATGTGGATTGGCAGAATGAAATTCTTAATAAAAACTTTTGGAGACAAAGTTACTACGTTTCAGGACGTGGTGGTTCAGAAGTAGCCCGTTATTTCTTGAGCTTAGGTGGTAAGAGTGAATCTGCTGCATATAAGGTTGACAAAAACTCCGTTTACAGTTCAAACGTTGGTTTTGATACCTATAATTACCGTATCAATTTGGATGTCAACTTAACCAAGTCGACGAAAGTTTACTTAGGATCTGATGGATTCTTATCCAGATTAGATCAACCGGGTGTAGCAAATACCGATTATATCTGGGGTGCACAATCGCGTCTAACACCATTGTCTATTCCAACCAAATATTCCAATGGCTTATTGCCAGGGGTAGGAGGTGATGACCGCTCTTCTCCTTACGTGATGATCAACCGTACAGGTAAAGCTTCAGACCAGGCGTTCAAAGGAAAAGTGACATTAGCATTGAACCAAGACTTAGGAAAATTGGTAGAAGGAATGAAATTTAGAGCACAAGGAGCTTATGATATTCACTCTTTCTTTAATGAGCGTCGTGCCGTACAACCAGCACTTCACCGTGCCTTAGGACGTGGTTTTGATGGCTCCTTGATCATGCAAGAAGTCGTACAGGAAAAGAAAGCAACCTATACCAAGGGAATTAATCAATTCCGTAAATTCTTCTTTGAATCTGTTGTAAATTATGATCGTGTATTTAATACCGATCACAGAACTTCTGCTTTGGTTTACTACTACTTGAGTGATGAAAAACATACTGTAGATGCTAAGAGTAATTTAGAGGCCATTCCACTGCGTTATCAAGGTGTTTCCAGCAGAATTACATATGGCTATAAGGATACCTACTTAATAGATGCCAACTTTGGATATACCGGTTCTGAAAACTTCCAGCCAGGTAGACAATATGGATTCTTCCCTTCCATTGCTGTGGGTTGGGTTCCTACAAGCTACCAATTTATGAAGGATGCCGCTCCATGGTTAAATTATTTCAAAATCAGAGCTTCTTATGGTACCGTGGGTAATGACCGTATTACGAGCATCCGATTCCCTTATTTAACAAAAGTGACGCAAGAAGATAACGATGTATGGGGCATCCCGGGCATTGAAACTATCCGTGAAACAAGAATTGGAGCAGATAACCTGGCTTGGGAAAGAGCAATTAAATCGAACTTAGGTTTTGAAGGTAAACTCTTCGATAATAAAATTGACTTTGTTATTGACTTCTTCCAAGATCAGCGTAACGGTATCTTCCAACAGAGGGTGCAAGTGCCGGAATATGTAGGGGTAATTTCCAATCCATTCGCTAACGTGGGCCGTATGAAGTCTTCCGGTATTGATGGAAACTTAAGCTATACCACCCAACTGAATGATGATTTTGGACTTACCTTAAGAGGTAACTTCACTTATTCTAAAAACATTGTACAAAACTGGGAACAGGCTTATTTGGAATACCCTTACTTGGAATACAATGGATTCCCGTATAACTCCATTCGTGGATATCAATCATTAGGCTTATTCAAAGATCAGGATGATATCAAATACAGCCCTAAACAAACATTCGGTGAGGTATTACCTGGGGATATCAAATACAAAGATGTCAATGGTGATGGCGTAATTGATAAGTTGGATATGGTGCCATTGACGCATAGTAATTATCCTTTGGCGATGTATGGTTTTGGAGGCGAATTCCGTTATAAGAACCTAACCTTAGGCGTCTTGTTCAAAGGGACCGGTAGAACATCCTTCTTTTATGTAGGACAACGAATGGTAGTCAATAATGTCAGTCAAATAAATGGAATAGGTTATATGCCGTTCTTCGAAGGGAACTTAGGTAATGTGTTAAGTTTGGCAACAGATCCTAGCAACCGTTGGATTCCGAGAGACTATGCTTTAGCGCATGGCATTGATCCAGCATTAGCAGAAAACCCGAATGCGCGCTATCCAAGGCTGCAATACGGAAATAACCAAAACAACTCTCAATTATCCTCTTTCTGGCAAGGTGATTCACGTTACTTAAGATTGGAGGAAATTACATTGAACTATACGGTTAACCCGAATTTCATGAAACGTATCGGAGTGTCATCGATGGACTTGCAGTTTGTAGGGAATAACCTTTATGTATGGGATAAGGTTAAAATCTTCGACCCAGAACAAGCTGCTTGGAATGGACGTAAATATCCAATCCCAACGACCTACTCATTACAAGTTTACCTTAATTTTTAACGCTGATAAGACGCAAGGAAATGAAAAAATCAATCATAAAAAGAATCTTACAAGTTGCTGTTGTTGCGCAATTAGCAGTATTTAGTACCTCGTGTAAAGATTACTTGAATATCGACAATTATTTTGATGACGAGTTCAATATTGACTCTGCATTCAGTAATGCCCGCAATATGGAAGCCTATATGTGGGGTGCTGCAGCGATGTTCCCGGATGAGTCCAATACCGTTCGCTTTGGATATACACCAGGTCCTATGGCGACCGATGAAGCCTTTAACGGTCTGACCGGGACAGGAACAACCAATGTCTACTATGGAATGGACTTCGTGACTGGAAATATCTCGCCTGATTATTATGGTTCTGGTAATGGGGCAAACGATTATAATTTGAATCAATGGGGTACCTATTATAAAATCATTCGTAAGGCAAATAGTATTCTTACCAATTTGGATAGACCATCCGATTTAACGAACATAGACCGCCTACGTATTGAAGGTTTTACCCGCTTTATCCGCGCCTATGCCTACTATAACATCTTGGTCGATTATGGTCCGGCTATTCTGTTGGGCGATGAGGTTGTAAATACCAATGAGACCATTGAATATTACGATCGACCGCGTGCTACCTACGACGAGACGATGGAATACACCTGTGAAGAATTTGAGAAAGCAGCACGATTACTTCCTGCTGAAGTTTCTATCTTAGACTTTGGTCGTCCAAGCAAAGGGGCCGCATTAGCTTTAATTGCTCGCTTACGTTTAATACATGCCAGTCCATTGTTCAATGGTGGCCCGGTAGCAAGTGCTTACTTTGGTAATTGGCTAAGGAAAACAGATAATGTACACTATGTTTCGCAACAATACGATGAGAAACGTTGGGCGGTTGCCGCAGCAGCTGCTAAGCGCGTAATGGATATTGGAAAATACAAGTTATATACCGTAGTGGCTGATGATAAAACGCCAACACTTCCTAAGAATGTTACTAGCGATCCAAATTTCTACGGCGCATTTCCAAATGGTGCTGCAGGAATTGACCCTTTCAAATCGTATTCTGATATCTTCACTGGTGAAGCTGTACCATCAATTAACTCAGAAGTGATCTGGGGTAGAAATACCAATTACATTAACGAATATATATCGAAGGGTTCTTTCCCTCCTTCCTTGGGTGGATGGGGTCGTTTCTGTGTTACGCAGAAAGTAGTCGATGCTTATTTGATGGATGATGGACGTACGAAAGATGAAGCTCGTGCAGATGGTTATTACTCGGAAACTGGGTTCACCACACAGGCAAAGAATTTCTCCGGATACCCATTGAACTCCGGAATCTATAAAATGTATGCTAATCGCGAAATGCGCTTCTATGCCTCCATTGGCTTTAACGAAGCGGTTTGGCAAGCCTTATCAAGCACGACGCAAAATACTTATACGGCCAAATATTATTACCAAGATGCTGATGGTCGTGGTGGGGTTACAGCAACATCGCCAAACTACCCGATTACAGGTTATGTGATCAAGAAATTCAATCACCCGATGGATGCTTGGATTGGAACTGGTGCACGTCATATCAAAAAGGCGTATTCTATCATCCGTTATGCAGAGATCTTACTTTCCTATGCAGAGGCTATGAACAACCTAACTGGTTCGCATACTGTTGAGGTTGGTGGTCAAAGTTATACCGTGAGCCGTGATGAAGATGCTATTAAGAATGCCTTCAACCAAGTGCGTTATAGAGCCGGTTTACCGGGCTTAAACGCTGCTCAAGTAAGCGATAAAGCAAATGTTCAAAAACAATTGGAACGCGAGCGTATGGTGGAGTTCTTGTATGAAAACAGACGTTACTACGATGTTCGTCGTTGGGGAATTTACGAAGAAACAGAACGTGAGCCAATCCGCGGAATGAATCCAGATGGTGCTACAAAGGATACCTATTACCAACGTGTAATACCGGGTACATCCTCATTCTTGACCCGTGTAGTGCATAAGAAATTAGTATGGGTGCCAATCCCTCGCGCTGAAATGAGAAGATTGCCTTCTTTGGATCAAAACCCAGGTTATTAGGTCTTAAATAAATTAGAATCAAATGAAACGTAAATATATAGCCTTCCTAGCACTTTGCACGATGTTATCTTCCTGCAAAGACAATGAGATATATGAACAGGAAATGTACAAGAATGTCGTTGCCCTGATCAGCAGTACGTATTATAATACTTTCCAAGAAGTCGTACCATTGACCGGTGAAGAGTTTACCGGATATATCGCAGCTTCAGCGGGTGGTACCCATGTAACGGATAAGAACTTGGTCATTGAACTTCAAGAGGATCAAGAACCATTGGATTATTACAACCGTTCGCTTTTCGATGCCGATGAGCGCTTATACGCGAAGTTATTGCCAAAGGATAAGTACAGTATTGAAAACTATAAAATTCAAATCAACTCCGGAGAGCGCACCGGACGTACCATGGTGAAGTTAAAAGTCGATGGTATTTCCCCGGACTCTACGTACTTCATTGCCCTAAAAGCAACCGAAACTGGAGGTGTGGAATTGAATCCGAAAAAGAATACGATTCTTTATCAAATTCAGATTAAGAATGACTATGCTTCTCAAGCTTCTAGTGAATTCTATTCCATGACTGGTTTAGGAAATGATCTAATTACTGCAGGAAACAAAAAACTATTCCCTTTAACGAAGAATAGTGTCCGTATGATTGCTGGTAATGAATCCTTTGAAAATAATATTGATCACATCAATAAGACTTCTTTAATCATGGAGATCGGAGAGGATAATAAAGTGACGATTAAGCCTTATAAAGATTTAGTGGTCAAGCAGATTGATGGGGATACCCGTTATCCGAATACCTATCATGTCGAGGAGTCATTTGGTAGGAAGTTCCACGTGTTTTTAGTCAAATACGAATATACCTTGAACAAGAAGAAAACCATCATGCAAGAGGAACTACGATTAGAGATCATCAACAAATAAACCAATAGAAAAAGCGAATTTTTAATTCGCTTTTTCTATTTTTATTGCACTTTGTTTGAACGCCAATTCGCTCAATAAGAAGCTGTTAAAGGATGAATTTTATGCCAAAGAATATATGTTGCTTTTCGCCTGCATAGGTTAAATTGACTGGGTAGTTTTTACTTTTTCCAACCAAGGAGTTTTCATATTGTTTTTTGATGAAATGATGGTTGATTCCCGCTGTGAATCCAAATCCAAAATTTTCTGTAAGGTAAATGTTTATACCTAATCCGCCTCGTATACCAAAAAGCAATTCATTTGAAAAATCATAATTTGAAAATGTAAACGTATAATCATCGAGCCCATCACCAATCCCATAACCTGCTGTACCACCTCCAAACCAGGATACAGAGAAACTATGATGCGGATAATTGGCTTTATCAATTGGGATCTCTCCATGTAGACCCAATGAAGCATTGAAGTACATCACTCTGTTCTTATAGATGTTCGATTGATCGCTGGGAAGGTTTTTCTCATTTTGAGGAACCTCAACATAAGATATCCTATAAGGCGCAAATTCTATGAAATTAAAGCCTCCACCAAAATAGGGGTTGATATAGGGCTGATTCAAATTGAGAATGTACCGCACATTTAAACCAATTTCGGAATAGTCAGAGCCCCAGCTTTCCTTGGATTTTTGTCGCCCAAAAAACACTTCGAATTCAGCTGCATTTACGTGTTCAAATATTTCAGACGCGATCGCTACCTGCTGGCTCAACCTTAAACCATCCTTTATCTCCTTGTCCATGGTAGAATTTATCACATTCCAGCCGCTAACTGCAAAAACTTCATCCCTTACTTGCTGCGCATATTGCCAATCTGCTATATCTAGACTCTGTTTTGCCCGATTAATAGCGTTCTCCACCTTCATACGTTGCAGGGCATAAAAACGTATAAGATCATCATCCGGAGATGAATTCTTTTTAGCTTCCTCTTTTTTCTCCTTTTTATCTGCATCCTTCACCACCAAGCCAAGCTCTTTCTCTTTTTCCCTTTCTTTCTCTGCTATTTTTGAAAAGAAATTTTGTAGCCTATCATAATTTGAATGAGGGGGAACATCTTTTTTTAAAGCATCAGGTAATCCTTGATAGATGTTTCTCGCTAGCATAAAACTTTCCTTTGCCTCTGCATACCTCTCTTGATTAAACAGTGTTTCTCCTTCATGATACCATTTGTTATAAACGGTGATTTTTTCCTTCGAACCCAAATAGTTCTCAATCAAACTTTCAAAAGTGACGTAAGTGTCTGCGCCAGCATACTGGACTTGATGCAATTTGGTCATTTCTAATGTATAGAGATAATGCATTTGCTCGCTGATGTTGTTAAAGGATATTTCATCACTCAAGGCAAAGCCTCCGTCGGAAGTATAGCTCAAGATAATTTTCTTGTCGCCATTTTGCACACGGTTTCCTGCACTCATTAATGACATGGTTACTGTTGGATTGATAACCTTAACACGCCTTAAAGCCTCCATTAACCCTGGAACTTCTTCTCTGTAAACTTTTCCATTATAGCGGTAACCTTCGTGTGATAGGACTGAAATAGGGCTGTAAATAATTCGAAATGTTAGTTTTTCTTCCTTCTTGTTATAGGTTTTTTTTGTGCTCACACTGAAATTTAGTGTCTTAATTCCATTGCCTCTTTCATCCATGTAGTAAGAATAGTTCTGTGAAAAGGACTCGCGAGCAAAAAGAAGACACACGACCAACATGAGTATTCGCATGTAGTTAGCACGATAAATTAAAATATTCATAAGCTTTATTCTTTGGTTAATAATAGAGATAAAGCTAGGTGATGATCATGCTGGAAAAAATAACTATTTATGGTTATTTTATTTGGATAAAAATATATTCGGTAGTTTATAAAATGACCAAGTTATTTTGAGGTTATTGATTTATTTGATGCTGGTTTTTATGCGGAAATTGAAAGTTATGAACAGGTTCTCTTGTGTTTTGAAAAGTTGATTTTGTATCTAATTTCTATGGTCTGGTGTCTTTTGTCTTTAAAAAATTAAAAGGTATAGATTAAAGTTCTTCCATCATCGATGGAGGATGACAGGTCCATATGAGAGAGATAAAGACTCTTCATTTCGTTCTGTATGTAAATAGCATAATGAAATCGATACCGCAATCGAATTCTTCCTTGAATTTTGTTTGAAAATCTTAAGTCTTAAAGATCTAATTTACCATGGGTCTAACTCGTATTTAACTCCATACAAACCCCTATTAAGTTAGGGTTGGATTCGAGACTCTAACGGATCTCCTTCGGAACTTGTTCGGATCTCCTTCGGATCTCGTTCGGTTCCGACCGAACGAGATCCGAACAAGATCCCTATCAGATCCTAAGAAATTCCCTAAGAGTCTCGAAGCAATATGGAGCTTAAGTAAAAGCAATATGGAACTTAAGTGTAAGGAATATACAACGAAAGACCTTCTTTAAAAAATGATATTTGGAGTTGATTTTAGCTATTTTACTGACCATTTATTTAATAATCATAATCACTGCAATCGATGTTCTGCCAAGCGGTGAGTCCTTCATTGATTAAGTCGGAGCCCCCCTCACAGTTCTTCAATTTGTTTAAGAGAACAATTGCGGCTTGTTTCGTGGTTGAGCAGCCTGCAGAGGTTGGGTTTTTCGCAAAGGCTGTTGCTCTTTGGGTATAAATATTCGATTCTGATTCGATATCGCAAGCTGCTTCTGCTATTTCTTCGCACGCGTTAAAAGATAATAAGGTAAGGGCTGCTGCAGCCATCAACATTCTGGAAAATTTGGTTTTCATAATTGATTGGATTTAATGTTAGATAATTAATTGGTTAAATAATTCTTTATCAAATTTCGAAAAGGGAAGAGTTGATGTCAATACCTCAAATAGGGCATTTTTTGATTTTGGGCTGTTTTGGTTTTCTGCTGTTTTAATAGTTTAAATGTTTATTAATCAATTTGTTGAATGGGAAATAGTAATTGCGATAAAAATGTTTAAGTAACCAACTAAACAATTTTTTGTAATAACAAAGAAGCTTTTAAACCAACCAGCGCGATTTTGTCACCTTGTTTTTATTAACGAATTATTAAATTAAATTTTCATGGGTTAAAGTTTTCGGAAAATAACTAAATTGAAACATAAAACGGATTGTTATTATATGTTTGTAGAGACGAGAACAAAAACCATGATGCAGGCGGCAATGAATAGTCGTTACGGACCTCCAGAGGTAGTGCAAATTGCGGAGATGCCCATTCCTTCTCCTAAGAAGGATGAAATTCTAATTGAGGTTTTAGCTAGTACGGTTAATCGTACGGATTGTGGTTTTCGATCTGCACAATATTTTGTTTCTCGATTTTTCAGCGGGCTTTTCCATCCTAAAAATAAGGTTTTGGGCTGTGAATTTGCTGGAAGGGTGGCAGGGATTGGGGAAGATGTTGAGGAGTATAAGTTAGGTGATTTGGTTTTTGGCTTTGATGATTCGAATTTCGGAGGACATGCCGAGTATAAAGTTGTTGGTACCGATAAAGTGGCATCTATTCCTCAAGGAATAAGTGTTCTGGATGCGGCAGCACTGACCGAAGGAAGTCATTATGCTTTATGCAATATTCGAGCTGTTAAGGTAAAGGCTAGTGATCAGGTCCTGGTTTATGGTGCTTCTGGCGCCATAGGATCTGCTGCAGTACAATTATTGAAACATATGGATGTTTTTGTGGTTGCGGTGGCAGGTACAGCCCATCAGGATCTGCTCCTAAAATTAGGCGCAGATGAAATTTGGGATTATCAAAAACAAGATATAAAGCAGATTCCTCATCTATTTGACTTTATTTTTGATGCCGTCGGTAAATTGTCTTTTGCACAATGCAAGCCCTTGCTAAAGTCGAAAGGTATTTACATTTCAACTGAATTGGGAAAGGGTTCGCAAAATGTGTTTCTGGCCATATGGACCCCCTTATGGTCTGGAAAGAAAGTGCTTTTCCCCTTGCCAAGCATAAATAAAGAGGATTTGATTTTTCTATATAACTTGGCTGAACAAGGTGCTTTTGTCCCGGTTATTGATCGTAGTTATTCTTTGGATGATATTGTGCAGGCTTATCATTATGTGGAAACTGGACAAAAAGTGGGTAATGTGCTGATCGATATGAGAAAAGGCAAAAATATTCTTAATCAAGGGTAATAGCATTTCCACGCAAAATTACAAATACAATTTTGAATTGTATTTAGTGAACACAGCATGGCTTTTGAAACAGAACGTTAAAAAATCCAATTATTTACGATTAAATAAATTTCAGAATGAGAAAATATTATTTCTTATTATTTTTTAACATATGTAAAAAAAGATTTTTAGATTAAAAAAATTGATATTTTGTTCGTTTATTGGTGTTTAAATTATAAAATATTAATCAATATGAAACAATTTGAAAATCTAGAAGGCAATTTCGCTCTCGATGCTTCTGAAAAAATTTCGAGGACCCAGTATGACAAAAGAAATTCGGACGCTTTGAACACAGGCCTATCTGCTGCTGATGGCATAGGTGATCCAAATATTACGACCTTTGTTCGAGGGGGCAGTCCTTCTTATGCCGGTTTATCAACATTCCTTAGAAGCCCGTTTTTGGAAGATGTGAATGAAGTGAATAAATACGATGTAGCATTTGTTGGAGCTCCATTTGATGCCGGCACGACGTTCAGACCAGGTACACGCTTCGGTCCGGAGTCTATGCGTCAAATTTCAAAGTTATACCGTACTTACCATTTTGAAGCTGGAATTGACTTGGCAGAGTCAATTTCTATGTGCGATTTGGGTGATATCTACTCTATCCATAATTTAGAGAAACAAAATGCACAATTAGAAAAAGCCTTACACCACATAATTTCGAATGGGGCTTTTCCAGTAGTTTTAGGTGGAGATCATTCGATCGCTTACGGAACACTGCGAGGTGTTGCAAAAGCAGTGGATGGGAAAGTCGGGGTGATTCAAATCGATAGACACCTTGATATGCAGGTTTCGGAAATGGATGAAAAGATGCACGATACACCCCTGTACCATGCAAGTAAACTTCCGAATCTAGATGGGAATAATATCGTTCAAATCGGAATCGGTGGTTGGCAGAATGATGTAAAGGGAAGTATTGAGGCTAAGAAAAATGGTAATACAATTCTAACGATGGGTGATGTGGATGAATTTGGAATTGATAAAATCGCAGAAATAGCCTTAGAAAAAGCTTGGGCTAATGGCGTAAAAGCTGTTTATCTAACCATTGATATCGATTCTGTTGATTCAGGGATTTCAATGGGAACAGGGTGGCCTGAACCTGGAGGTTTTTTGCCGCGTGAAATCCTGAAATTAGTGAAGAAATTAACCGCACCAGGCTTAATAGGCATGGAATTAGTAGAAGTGAGTCCTCCTTACGACCACCATAATCAAACTGCATTAATGGGAACCCGCATAATTTGTGATACCTTAAGCTCTTTAGTTGTTAATCATAAACTTGGAAAATAAAGTAATTTGTATTATTTGAAGCCCTAATTAATTATCATAAAAGACGAGTAATTTTAAGAACCAATCAAAAATTAAAGCGACTGGCCCTAATGGAACCAGTCGTTTTTTTATGGCTGAATTAAGCCATTAACAACCCCCTTTTTGTTAATAATGAGATAATATAGAATCCGTATTTTAGTGAAGTAAATAACATCGTTTTTAGAAATGAAAAAATTAACCTTATTCCTACTCCTAGTTTTTATTGTTCAGTTGGTTCAAGCTCAGAATCGAGCATTGGAGATAAGGAACAAATTATTGAATAGAGATGTCAGTTCGGTTTTAGTAGTTGCCCATAGGGGCGATTGGCGCAATGCGCCTGAGAATTCCTTAAAGGCGATAGATTATGCCATCGATATGGGGGTTGACATTATTGAATTGGACGTTCAAAGAACTGCTGATGGGAAGTTTATTCTCATGCACGATAAGACCTTGGATCGTACCACTACGGGTAAGGGAGCAGTTGGCAAGGTTACATTGGATTCTATCCGAACTTTGAAGTTGAGGAATGGCTGTGCCATCAAGACCAAGGAGACTGTGCCAACTCTAGAGGAGGCTCTGTTGCACGCAAAGGATAAGGTGATGATCAATCTGGATAAAGCAGATTCATATTTTGATGAGATTTATCCACTGTTGGAAAAAACAGGGACTACCAAGCAGATTATAATGAAAGGTAGTCGCAATCCTGAAGAAGTAAAATCGAAGTTTTCTGCTTACCTGAATGAAGTTATCTATATGCCTGTTGTGAATTTGGATAAAGCAAAGGCTGAGGAGAATATAAATGCTTTTGTGCAAGATTTGAAACCGGTAGCTTTTGAATTGGTTTACAACGATAGCACAAATTTATTACCTGCAAAAGCGGTTAAATTGTTGGAAAAAAAATCCCTGATATGGTATAATACCTTATGGGACAGCCTATGCGCTGGTCATGATGATGATTTAGCCTTAGAAGACCCTGATAAAGCTTATGGTTATTTGATCGATACATTAGGGGCAAGAATTATACAGACGGATAGACCTGCTTATCTGATCAATTATTTGAAGGGTAGGGGATTGCATTAAGTTGAAGGTTTTTTATGATGGGATTTTCTAAGGGTGAATTGGGAAGTTTTAATGAATTGGATTTAAATAAACTAGTGCGGATATGCCGTAAAAATTGAAGATTCCAAAATCGAAGATTTGGAATGACGTTGGGTTGGAGGAGAATAAAGACTCTTCGCTATGCGCAGAGTTGGAAGTGGATAGATGATAAATCGCCTTGATATCTCAAATCTTATATCTTATACCTAATAGCGCAGCGGTCTCAGATACTATAAACTAAAAAAGCGACTTAAAAAATCGCTTTTTTTTATAACTAACCAAGTGAATGCATTTCCATAATGTAAAAGGTCTGTGCTAAATTATTCTTTAAAAATAATTTGTTTTTTAAGGCTATAAATTTATCCAGTCTTTTCAAGATGTTTAATCATGAAGAAGGCGGAATCCTTTATTGATTCCGCCTCCTGATTAAATCTATAAGGCACCTCTAGTTAAAACTGCCTCTGCTTTATGACCTTCTAATTCGAACTCCAGATATTTTAAACTTAAGTTATGGTAGTAATTACTTTCCAGAAAATATTCCACAGCGGTAATTTGTCCGATTTGAAATGCCTTATCCAATAGCTTTCCATTGTCAAACTGTTCTAACAGCGTGTTGTATTGGGCCATCATTTCCCTTGAAATTGCCAAAGATCGGATAGCTTGCTCTTGTTCAGTATCAAGTTCGGCTTGTAATTCTTGGATGTTGGCCTCCTGAAGCTGCATTTTTGCAATAGCTTCTTTGACTTTGTTCTTATTTGCCCATAGTGGAATACTGAGGCCCAAAAGCCCACCATGGAACTGTTGATCTAAAATCCCCTGATAATGGTATCCGATCTCAATTTTCGGAAGGTTTCCTTTCTTAGCTAATTCAATTTGTTGTTTGGCCAAGGCATAGTTGTTATCCTTCCAACCCTGAAGATCAATGTTATTTGCTTTTAAAGTTTGATTGCTCAATTCGGGATAGTTGGACTTCAGAAAAACTATTGGTTGAGCTCCGTTTAACTGTGCTAAGCTGGTTTGTAGTCTAGCGATCACCTGTTCGTTCTGTTTAATGTTTGCTTGGTTGTCCAACAGTTGAACTTTTGCCTTGTTGACATCAAGGGCATTTCCATTGCCGATACTTAAGTTACGTTCAAATGCCTGAAGGACCTGCTGATATTTCTCCTTCTGCAGTGTATAATGAGCAGTCAGCTTATTTCGATAAATCAGTTCCAAGCAGATCAATTTCGCTTGCAGAAGAATTTGTTGTCGTTTTAATCGCCATTCGCTATTTGCTGATTTTTCATATAATGAAAGAGCATTTTTTCTTGCTGAATAAACCGATGGGAAATCAAATTTTTGCGTCAAGGTAACATCGGTTTGATTTCCAGCAAGGCTAGGAGACCCCTTCATAAAATCATACTTGAGGGCAGGGTCTTCCATGTTATTTGCCGTTTTCAACTCCAAAACCTCCGAAGTAATCCCAGCGGATTTTGCCTTTAGAGTCTTATTATTTTGTTCTACAGCAATTAGTATCTGCTGAATATCATTTTCTTGTGCTATGACATGTCTGAGGAAACCCAACCCCAGCAACATGCAAATAAATCTACGCTTCATTTTTCTCTAATTTTTTGTTGGTTAAATAATAGACAATTGGTACCACAAATATATTGAGAAGGGTAGAAGTCAATAATCCACCCAGAATTACCTTGGCCATTGGACTTTGGATTTCATTGCCAGGAAGGTCGCTGGCGATTGCCAAAGGAATCAGAGCGAGACCAGCTGTTAGTGCAGTCATTAAGATTGGACTCAAACGATCTTTGGATCCTTGAATAATGATCTCATGTAAGTTCAACCCTTCCATTTTCAACTGGTTGTAGTGGGACACCAATAAGATTCCATTTCGAGTTGCCACACCAAATAAGGTAATGAAACCGATAATAGCCGGAATACTAAGAATTCCGCTTGTAAAGTAAACTGTAAATACACCTCCAATTAGTGCCAACGGTAGATTGATCAATATAATCGATGTTATCTTTGTATCTTTAAACTCTCGATATAGGATGAGGAAAATAATTAGAATCGAAAACATGGAGGCGATAATCAAGGTTCGTGAAGCTTCCGCTTCGGCTTCAAATTGACCTCCGTACTCTATATGGTAATTTTCTGGCAAGTTAACTTTTGAAGCAACGACCTGTTGGATTTCCTCTACTGCAGATTTTTGATCTCGTCCTGAAACATTAACTGAAACAACCGTCTTGCGCTGAACATTTTCCCTGTTAATCGTGTTAGGACCTGTTGTGCTCAGCACATCGGCCACATAATAGAGCGGAATTTTCTCGCCATTTGCTGTTTCGATCAATGCATTTTTTATCAGGTCGATCTGACCTCTGCTTGTTTCATCGAAACGGACCATGAGATCGAATTTACGGTCCTCTTCATAAATCTCAGATACCTTTTCTCCTGCAAATGCCACGTCAATAAATTCATTGAAATCTCCTACAGTTATGCCATATTGGTTAAGCATATTTCGGTTGGCTTTAATCTGAACTTGTGGGATTTCGATCTGCTGTTCCACACTTACATCTACTAATCCATCAATGCCCTGAATTTCAGTTTGAATCTGCTTGGAGAGCTTAAAGAGTTCATTTAAATCAGCTCCGAATATTTTAATGGCGATATTGGCGCGGGTCCCAGATAGCATATGGTCGATTCGGTGACCAATGGGTTGGCCAATGGTAATATTTACACCCGATATCTTGCTAAGTTTTTCTCGAATATCCTCCATGAATTCAGCCCTGGATCTATCTTTCAATTCGAACGGGGCATCTATCTCGGAAGCATTGACCCCTTGCGCATGTTCATCTAATTCTGCGCGTCCTGTTCTACGTGTTGTAACTGATATCTCTGGAACAGATAACAATGTTTGCTCGATTCGGTTACCAATCTTGTTGCTCTCGTCCAAGGAAGTCCCAGGTAGGGTCACGGTACTGATCACCAAGGAACCCTCATTAAATTCAGGTAGGAAGCTTCGTCCAAGTTGTGTAAAAACAACAATAGAAATGATGAATAGAGAAATCACGAGTCCAAGAACTACTTTTTTGTACTTCAGCGCCTGCTCAAGAAGTCCATGATATCCTTTTTGCAGTTTATCAACTAGCCAACTTTCCTTTTCAGCCTTTTGCAAACGCTCTTCGTTTGTGAGAAAGTAACTACACAAAACAGGTGTCAGGGTGATGGAAACAATGAGCGATGCAAACAAAGAAACTATAAACGCAATTCCTAGTGGTACAAGTAATTTTCCTTCCATTCCCGATAAGAAAAACAGCGGTATAAAAGCGACGATAATGATAAATGTCGCATTGATAATGGAATGTCTGATTTCAAAGGATGCATCAAAGATTACGGTAAATTTATCGCGTTGTTGATCCTTTGGCAACTTTGCATTTTCTTTTAAGCGCTTCAGCACGTTCTCCACATCAATGATCGCATCATCAACTAAATCTCCAACGGCAATGGCCATTCCTCCCAAGCTCATGGTATTGATGGTAAAACCTAGCCATTTAAGGGTGATGATGGAGACAATGATTGAAATCGGGATAGCGATAAGCGATATTAGTGTTGCGCGCCAGTTCATTAAGAACAAGAAAAGGATTACAACAACAAATATGCTTCCTTCGATCAACACTTTTTGGATATTGCCGATTGAAGCATCAATAAAGTTCTGCTGCCTGAATATTTTGGTATTGATCTTAATATCAGATGGAATATTCTTTTGTAAATCTGCGATTGTGGCATCAATCTTTTCAGTCAGTTCCAAGGTGTTGGTACTGGGCTGTTTCATGACAGTCATTATCACAGCAGGTTTACCGTTCATGGAGCCATCACCAATTTTTGGTGCTGCATCTACCTTAATTTCCGCTAGATCTGCAATTCTAATGGGCTTTCCGTTAACCATTTTTACCAAGGAGCGGCCAATTTCTTGAACATCGCTGCTGCGTCCGATACCCTTGATGATATATTCATTGCTATGATCATACATAAATCCACCAGAAGCATTGCCATTAGATTTTTTGCTGGCCACGACCAGTTCCTGTAATGAAATCTTATAATAGGCCAATTTTTGTGGCGAGGCGAGGATTTGGTATTGCTTAAATCCACCTCCGGTGGTGATAACCTGAGCCACACCACCTGTAGCCAATAGGCGGGGTCTAATGGTCCAATCTGCAACCGTGCGAAGGTCGATTTGAGAGGTAGAGTCGGAAACCAAACTGATGAGCATGATTTCTCCCATAATAGAGGTCTGAGGTGCCATGGTCGGGTCTCCAACACCTTCTGGCAACTGTGTTGCAATTACGCTCAATTTCTCACTCACGATTTGGCGTGCTTTGTAGACATCGGTATCCCAGTCAAATTCCACCCAAACGATTGATATCCCTGCAGAGGATGAAGACCGAACTCTACGTACATCAGTTGCACCATTCAAGGATGTCTCGATGGGAAAGGTCACCAATTTCTCCACTTCTTCAGGTGCCATTCCATGAGATTCTGTTAGTACTACTACTGTAGGAGCAGTTAAATCTGGAAAAACGTCAACCTCCATGCGGGAGCTTAATATGGCTCCGAACACAAGTAGTAAAGAAGAGGCAATGACCACGAGCAGGCGATTGCCGAGGGAAAAGTGTATTATTTTATTTAACATAACGGTGGCGATTAATGTTCATGGCCATGCGCTGGCATAGCACCTGAAGCGGTCATTAATTTGATTTGATAGCCTCCTTTTGATACAACGCGTTCCCCATTCTGTATACCCGCTGTTACAGATACTTGTTTACCATCTGACTCCCCTAGAACTACTTTCCGTTTTTCAAAGGATTCACCGGTAAGTTGAATATAAACATAGTAATTCCCTTGTTCTTCGATGAGTGCCGTCTTGGGAATAACGGTACTCGGGGATTGGCTTGAAGTTATAAGGTATACATCAGCAAAAGCTCCTGGATAAATATTCCCGACATTGTTTATCTGGATTAACACAGGAACAAAAGGTGCTTTATCCGCAACCACCTTACCGATGGAAATCACGCGTCCTGCAAGTTCAGATGTGCTGTACACTTTATCTTCACCAGCTATTTTGAAGTTTGCACCGACAATTTCCTTTGCCTTGACTAGATCGGATTGATAGAGATTGGCCTGTAGGATTACATTTTTGCTGTTAGTAATGGTAGCCAAAGGTGTACCTTCTTGAACATAAGCCCCATCACTCACCAATAAACTTTTGATGTATCCACTTTTGCTCGCACTTATCCCTTTTCCTGAACCACTCTGGTTATTGGACAACTGGTTATAGAGCGTCTGGGCATTTTCATAGTCGAGTTTGGATTTCTGGAAATCGTTTTCTGATATTAATTTGTCCTGAATGGCCAATTTCGCGCGGTCATAATTGTTCTTTGCATTATTTGCACTGTTTCTTGCTGCTGCGATCTGACTGTTCAGATTGTTCTGTGTTAAATCCTTGGAGCTTACGGTGAAGAGTTGTTGTCCAGCATTCACCTGACTACCTACGAGTGCCGGAAAGCTTAAGCGTAGGATTCCACTAGACGTGGCCGTGATAACGTATTCGTCCGAAGGAGCATTGATAAACTGACCCGAAGTACGGATAACACCATTGAAATTCTGTTGCTTGACCTCAACCGTTGCAAATTCGGTATTCCAGGACTGTTCCTTTAGGTAAATGATATCGGATGCATGGGAATGAGCACCACCAGCTTTTGAGGCCTGAACGATGGATTCATATATGGGAAGATCCCTGATGACGATTCGGTCAGAAAAGTCCTTGGTCTTAAGTTCAAATACCAAAGTCGATGTATCTTGATATTTTGGCTGCAGGGATAGTTGGAATATTCCTGGGGAAGAGAGAGAATCTGCTGTTGCCTTAATCCCATTGCTGCCACTGAGCAGGCTGACCGTCAGTGATCCATTTTCCAAGGGTTTGAAAGTTTCTCCTAAAAGCGTATAGTGGGCAGCAAACTTAATCTTTTCACCAATAATCAGGGGTCTGAACTCAACAAAGAGTTCTACATTTTCGGTATATATGGTATATGTTAATGGTTCTAAACTATTAACTGTTAATGACGTCCCTTGTGTACCTGCATTTTTAGCATCCTGGTTGCAGGATGCCAAAAGCAAGGTACATGCAAGGGATATCAAAGTTGATATCCTTAGCATGTTTCTTAATTAAAATGAATTAATGAGCGTGAGTTTCTCCGTTCTCGTGCTTGTGCTCTTTTTTACTCTCCAAAGATTTGTTGGCATCATCTTTCAACGTACTGTCCTGAGTTACCTTGAACTCTTCTTGTTTGGTTGAATCGGCATGGTCTGGGCCTTCATGTGTCGTTCCGTCGGCATGCGTGTGGGATCCTTCACCATGGGCAGCTTCGCCTTCTGCATGTTCATGTCCATGGTCATCTTTAGGTGCAGTATTGTTGCACGCAGTAAATAGTAAGCCTGAAATTGCTAAGGCAAAAAATAGTTTTTTCATCGTTGTGAAAATTTAAGGTTTAAAGAAAAAAAATCGTTAAAAATACGGGGTGTTAAACGATGAAAAAGGGAGGCCCCCTTAAGGAGAAGTTAAGGTTGTATTTATTGGAAAAATGGGGTGTCGTCCTGCTTTCATAAACGATCGGTTTGCTAATTAAATAGGGTACCGATAGTGGCTGAAGAATATTTGCTATGTCTAGCTTATTGATTTTCTTTAGCACCTTTTGGACAGTAACTTCACTACGTTGCACATAGACAACACTATCTCCGCTATGGTGTAAATTGGAAAATAAGATGTCAAAAATATTGGTGCTGGTCGAATGTTCTTCCTGGTCTGTGCCATCATGCTCATGTAAATGACTGTGCTCGTGGGCATGATCATGGGCATCTTGAGTGGCGGCAGACTCTGCATGATGGTGGTGGTGTGGCACAAAGCTATGGGCAAGGATAAATCCCTGAACCAAAATCATAAGATATACTATGGAAATCTTTTTCACCATCAACCAAAAGTAGGGATATAATTTTATATTTATTACAATTGCAATAAATTTTTGTACATCCTTATTTCTAAACATTATAACGTTCTTGACTTCATTTCATGGGAGCAATTGAAATTAGGATAAGCTGTAATTTTAGTCCTTCATGAATTGTAATTGGCCTATAGAGCTACGTCCAGCAAAATTTCTGTTTCTGAGCTTATACCTTCATTCGGAATCACTTGAGAAATCCCCTTTTAAACAAAATCTAAAAGAGTGTTTTATTGTATAAATATTTCCTTCTATGAAAGTAAAATGATGTGGGTGAAAGTATGATTAAGATTACAGAATACTGAACTTGGGTTATCTGAGTTTTCTCAAGGTAGGGCTTGGTAGTAGGGAGAAAAATTAACCTTATTCCTACTTCTAGTTTTTATGTTCAGTTGGTTCAAGCTCAGATTCGAGCATTGGAGATAAGGAACAAATTATTGAATAGAGATGTCAGTTCGGTTTTAGTGGTTGCCCATAGAGGAGATTGGCGCAATGCGTCGGAGAATTCCTTAAAGGCGATAGATTATGCCATTGATATGGGGGTTGACATAATTGAATTGGACGTTCAAAGAACTTTTGATAGGAAGTTTATTCTCATGCACGACAAGACCTTGGATCGTACCACAACTGGTAAGGGAGTTGTTGCCAAGGTTACTTTAGGTTGGAGGAAGAATAAATAATCTTCGCTTTGCGCTGAGTTGGAAAAAGCTAAAAACTAGGGAAGTTTAAAGTATAATTGTTTTGTCAACCTTAGGTTTAAATACTGCCATTAGTCTTGTCCAGGTTGATTATAGGATGAATGTTATTAAAGGTAATATTTGACTTAAATTTAAACGATAAGGTTTCGGGAGAAGAGACGGAATGAAATATTTCTTTATTCATTAATGACTTTTTTCAAAAAGGGATTTTTTTCCGTGTTCTATCAAAAATATATTTATTTTTTTTATTGTCATTTAATAAAAGTGATTGAAATCATAATTATTAGAATTTTGACATTTGTAAAAAGGCTAATTTTAGATATTTTTTATATATTTACTTTAGAATCAATTATATATTATGAAAAAAGTCTTTATTACTTTATTGGCTTCTGTTTCAATTGCTTTTTCTTCTTGCCAAAAAGAACAAGATGTTGTCACGATGGACGGGGAATGGTATATCAGGGCAATACTTGAAGAATCAACTAAGCGCGACGAATTGGTTGCAAGATATTATAGAATGTATAAAAGGTCTGATGTTTATAATAAATATTATAAAACCATCACTTTTTCAGGTAATTCTTTTGTAATTACAACTTATGATAGAGACAAAGATTCCAATAAGAATACGGTTTCTACCATTGAGTATCCATTTGTCATCAATGGGGATAATATGACCGTTACTCTTCCCAATGGTAAAACAACAACATATAACTATAAGTTTTATGGATTAGGATCACGTAGTCTACAACTAGGTTTTATCAATACGTTTGTAAATAGAAATAATGAAACTATAGTAACGACTAATAAAACGGTTTTGTTGAGAGAATTTCCGAAGGATGATAGTGAAGAACAACAAGAAGAAATGCCTACACCAGGAGAAGTTGGTGGAGGTGGAGATACAGAAGCTCCACCACCGATTGGCTGGTAAGATAGGATTTTATTAAAAATATATAGAGGCTATATCGTAAATAGAAGATATAGCCTCTTTTTTTGATTTCTTTTTTTTTTACTTAGATGCTTAATTGAATTGGATGTAAAGATAGATAAGTAGATGTTTATAGCTTGAAAAGCACATAATTATATACTTGTGGTTATCCTGCATTAAAAACTCATAAGCAGAAATTCTAAAAGTTGCTTTCTAAGGATAACCTGAATGAAGTGACATTGGCACATAATATTCAATTTCTTGTGCACAAAAGTAGCGAACGAAGCAGTGCTATTAAAGATAAAGTGGTGGCCTTGTATGTATTATGCCTTTGTATCTATTGGGGATTTGATGATTAGGAAAGAGGGAAGAACAATGAAAATCCTAATTGTAACTGCGAAATAACTTTAAAAATACTTAATACACATCCTCAAATAACTGTAAATAGAGAAGAAAGATACAAAGGCATAATCCAAGTATATTAAAGAAATATTTTCTTACTCTTTCTTTTCTAGTGTATTTATCACTGGATCTAATTAACGAAATAAGGTTGATTATGGAAAGGATGAGTAGAAATGGTAGTGTAAATTTTTCAAAATTTTTCATAGCAGAAATAATAAGAATGAATAGATTAGAAAAATATATTCTAGTTAAAAATCAAGAAGTCAGCTTAAATTACAACCCTAAGATGTTTAAACATTTGGAATGTTTAAACTAATTTTCATCTTTTTTATTAAATATTAGCTAACACCGATTAAATTCATTTAAGTCTGTTGTTATTCGCAGATTGAAAAGAGACTGCTTCACTTTTTGTGAAACAGTCTCTAATAATAATTTATTCTATTTTAATTTTTATAGTTTCGATAATTTACCATAGAATATTGCTGTTGGATCGGATACCTTGATCAATCCTCCTAAAGTACCGTCATTCGGATTTGAACCAGTAATATAGGTTAGTTTAAATTCTCCTCCACTGAAGTAATTTTTAACTCCTGCTGTTACCCAATTATTGTTCCAGTTACCGTTCGTTGCAGTTGGTGCGGAAAGTTTTAATACACCATCTATCAATGTGTAATTGTATTCTGCACTTGCAAGATAAACAGTACTACCACTTTGGAAACGAGCATCCAATACAGCTACTTTTGAAGTAGATAGTCTGAAGTTGACAGAGTGAGTCAACATTTTATTGCTAGTATATAAATACACCAATCCCTCCCACAAAGAGTTAAAGCTGGAAGTTACTCCTTCAGGTTGTTTACTACCTGTTATTGTAATGGCATTAAAAGCTCCATCAAAAGCAAACATGACTTCTATAGGAAGAATTGGGGTAGGACTATTTTTGATTTCATATTTTTGTCCTGAAATATCATGGATAAAAACACTAGAACCTTCAATTTCGCCTTTTGTAAAGACTAAATCCCTATGGCTTCCACCTGCTAAGATATCAAAACCTTTCAGATTGTAAGCGAACTTAAAGGTGTTCAATACCGTTTTTTTGTCTGGTAATACAGAACCTATATCCAGAGTTTTCGTTCCTGCAAAAAACGACAAGGCTAACTTTGTGGCAACTCCTCCAATGTTTACCTCTATATAAGGGTTTTTGAATGTCTGGAAGATAGCTTTAGTTTTATCTATACTTGTTTTATACGCTCCTGAATTATAAGCATCTTTTTCAGCAGCTGTAGCTTTGGATAAAACTAATTGTTGTCTGTATCTTTTTCCAACAAAAATAATAGAATCTGCATTGGACCTCAAGAATCTAAACTCCAAATCACTTCTAAGACCTTCTCTGACCGTTCCATTATAAACAGATGGATTGGGATCATTCAACATGGAAATATAATTGTAAGTATCAAAAATCAAGGTAGCCCCATTATCTTGTTTAACACGATAATTAGAACCTTCAACTTTTGTTGCCGATGCGTCGGTTAAATCGGCCACCATTTTAACAACCTGTTGGTCGTCAAATGCCATGTAAAATCCATACCCACCTTTTAATCCTGTCCCTACGGTTGCTTTCCAACCATTCGGAGAGGAGGTCAAGGCTGTGTTTATAGAATCGATTTTAGCTTTCATGCGCACCTCAGGTGTTTCGCCGAAGACTAATTTCTCTTCCTGTTTTTGACAGGAGGATGCTGCTACTATCAGCATCGCTCCAAATAAAATATTTCTAAAATTCATCATAATAATAGTCCTAATACGCCATACCAATAGTTAGTTGCATTGTTTTTTTCATAAAAACCTGCTAAGGAATTATAATCAGCTCCTTCTACATCAGCTCTCAGCCAATCTGCTGTGAAAGTTTTACCAGTAAAATAGGCCTGTAAACTATTTTGAAATGCTGTAGCAAATAATGCTGCATTTGCATAATTCCCAGTTGTACTAGCTTGTGCAACTTTTGTAAATGTTAGATCACCGCTAGTGGTATTTAATGTATATGTGAAAGAATAATCTGCAAATAATTGAGCCCCTCCAGATGCTGCAGTATAGGCAATTCTGAATGTAGCTTTGTTGTCAGCTTCAAATCGTATCTGCAAATTGTCCATATTGTATTTAGCTGTTGAACTATAAGCTAGCACTGCTGCTTTCATTTTATCATAAGCCGCTTGAAACTCTGCTGGCTTGCCATATTTTGAATAAATAGCATTCCCAGGAGTAATGGTCACCGTTTTATACGTACCTCCTAAGTATTGTGGAAATTTAAGGTCATTTGGATAAATTGTAGACTTCAAATGGTTCTGAACAGTTTTTTGAAGTTCCCTGAAATCCACTTTCAAGTTGGTAGTGAAATAATTGGCTACGTTAGCTTCTTTTTGTTTTAGTTTGGTACTTCCATAAGCAGATGATTGACTGGCATGGCGGTTATACCAAGCCTGCCCTTTTACTAAAAGATGGGCAGCGGTTTCTGCAAAATCTTCCGTAAATGAACCACTTGCATAGGAAGTAACGAATCCGTATTTCTTGGAGGTATCAGCCGGGGTAGATGCCCAAGTTGCTTTATAATCTGCTTTCGAGATCGTAGGGAAATCTGGTGGTATTTCTACCAGCTGATTTAGAATGTGGACAAATTCGTGGTGGATAACAAGCAAAGCACCATAAGGACTGTAATTGTTTATTCCATATAAGTTCACCCTACGGCCAGCAGAAGCCGTTCCAGCATATACTGAGCCGTCAGATGCATAGGAATTAGATCCGAATAGAATCCATTCCTTTGGGGACATCTTCTTGATAAAATCAACGCCACCCACTTTTCTATAAGGCAATAAATAACCATTCAATACAGATTCCATGGTAGGTCTCACCGCATTCAAGCGTGGAGGTGTAACGTTTCTGTCTACATCATGGAAATAACGATTATATCGATATACAACATCTATGTTGTACTCGTCCAAAAAGGTTGTTTTCAACCAATTATCTAATTCAGTATTAGTCTGTGGATCGTCATCGTTATATTGAGAGAAATCAACATTTTTGATTTCCTCTTTAGCACAAGAACCTAAAACACATACTACTGATAATGCGATTAAAATTTTATTTACTATTTTCATAATGGTATTATCTAGGATTTAATTCAATTCCTGAAATTTTAGCTTCTTCAGGAATCTGGAAAACACGTCTAGGATCATCTGGTCCCAATTCAATTTCGGTTTCTTCTTTTGTAGGACTGATCACATTGTGAACTACCGTGATTTTTCGTCGTGTAATATCGATCCAACGTAATCCTTCCTCCAAGAACTCTGCTTTTTTAGCAATAAGAACTGCCTTGACCAATGCTTTTTTCGGATCGGTCTCTTCATAGAAATTTTGGATTTTATCCAAGGTTAAAGTATGCATACTTGGGGTATAGTTCCTGATTTTGGTGCTATAGAACGTGTTCAGATCCGCCACGGCTAGATCATATTTTTCAAGTTCTGCATAGGCTTCTGCCCGGTTCATCAGCGCTTCATCCAAGGTCAATAAAGGTTGCATGATGTAAGGGTATCCAATGCCAGGACCTGTGTAATAGAAATAATATAAATACTTATAAGTTGTATAATTTGGAGCACCATAATTTAATATTTTATTATCAAGTACACCACTTGTCACATGACGATCCGTAAACATCCTGGACATTTTTGCTCCTACACCGTACCTTGGTGTGGAAACATACGTCCAAGTAGAATAAGCATTGGTCAATAATAAGGTAGATTTGATATCTGACCTAGTAAATGCCGCATTAAACTCCGCAGGTGTCATATTTTTTAGTGTTGAATTTACTGGCCTTAAATTGGACAAAAATTCACCGGAAGGAGCTGCTAAACTTGCGTTGTCAGCCGCTTTTTGCCACTCTCCTAAAAATAAGTATAATCTAGAAGCGAATGCATGGGCTGCACTTTTAGTGAAGTGGTATTTCGGCACTTGATAATTTTGATCTGAAACATATTTTAAGCCTTCTTCTAAATCAGCTACAATGTTATCATAGGTAGATTTCACTGTTCCACGAGTAAAATCTCCAAAAACTTTGGTGCCTGGGGCTTTTACATAAGGGATACCAGGAGAATCATTTGCCCCGCCAATTTCATAAGCTTTAGCAAAAAAGATGGCTAACATATGGTGTGCATATGCCCTCGCAATCAATGCCTCCCCTTTGTATTGTAATACCTCGTCCCCAAAATCGTTGTTTTCAATTGATTCTAAAGCTTGGTTTGCCGCAGCAATAGCTTCATAACAGCCATTCCAATAGTTTGTTGGCGTGTTGGTACCTGATCCAATCTGATCTTCCCAAACATACGGCCTGTCACGAGTATCTACTGAGGAACCTACTCCAGGTCCTTTATCCTCCGCATTATCAGAAGCAGCTTCTGCAAATGATAGATAATCATAACCTGGATATGCCGTTGCAACCAATTGGGCCACTTTATCCACACTGTTAATCGTTGTGCGGTTATCCGGTTCAACATCCAGATATTTATTACATGAACTTACCGATAAAGTTAGTCCAGTTAATAAAATAACATTAATTTTATTTAATACTTTCATAAAAATCCCTATTAAAATCCAACCTTTAATGATAATGTGAATTGTCTTAATGTTGGCAATGCCACACCACCAGAAGCATAGAACTCTGGATCTTGGCCTCTTAAGCGCTCATCAGCAATAATGGTCCATAAATTATTTCCTACCAAATTCAGACTTGCATTCGCTAGTTTAGTTGTACTCAACCATCTTTGGGGAATGGAGTATCCTAAGGTAACCTGTTTTAGTTTCAAGTAACCGCCATCCACTACACGCTCTGTACTGTAGTTATATGCATTGTATGGATATTGTGCACTAACCTGTCCTCCTGTAGAGTTCGTGATGTTCGTATTCGAAACAGGATCTAGTAAAGCAGGAATGCTTGTGAAGTTCTCATCACCTGGCATAAGCCATCTATTCAGCATATCTTTTGTCATTACCGACATATCGTTATAGGACGAATAAATGGTTGGTCTCAATCTCAACTTGTTACCAGCAGAGAAAGTGAACAATCCAGTTAAGTTAAATCCTTTATAGCTAAGTTGGTTGTAGAATCCTCCTGTAAATGTAGGCTCAACAGGACCTTCGTATTTCAAATAATCCAATGTTTGGCTCTGTAAACTAATGTAAGATGTTTTCAAGCCATCTGTTCCGATGAATGTTGGGAATCCATAATTTGGGTTCAAACCATCAAATTGGATAGAAAATAAACTTCTTTGTGAATACCCTTCCACAGCCCCACCTGTATTGGAAACTGCTCTCCAGATGTTAGGATTAATATCTAATTTGGTAACTTTGTTCGTGTTGTATCCGAAGTTGAAACGTGTTCTCCATCTGAAATTATCGTTGTTGATAGGGTTACCCGCAACAGTCAATTCGATACCTCTAGATTCCATATCGGCATAGTTGGCAATCTTGGTAAATTGACCATCAATACCTGATGTCTGAACAGAACCTAATAAATCGTAATTTTTCCTTTGATATATATCCAAGTTTAAGTCAATCTTATTGGATAATAGTCCCAAATCAAAACCTAAGTTGAATTCCTTCATTTTTTCCCAGGTCAATTCGGAGTTTTCTAAACTTGAAATATAGGTTAACACTTCTTGGTCAACGATCTCTCTTCTTCTTGCAATCTGATTGTAGAAAACTGCAGAAGAGTTTGTAGCATTACCCATAGAAGCCACCATACCGTAAGTTGCTCTTATCGATAAAGCGCTCAGGTAATCGTTTGTTGGCCAAAAAGTTTCTTGATCAATATCCCATGCTCCAGAGATATTCCAAGTTGGTAGCCAACGTGCTGTTCTTGATTTACCCATTTTGTTGGATCCATCATAACGGCCTGTAGCATTGAAACGGTATTTTTCTTTGAAGGAATAAGCCGCTCTTAAAGAGTAACCAACCCAACGGTCTGCATTATATCCCATGCCGAAATAAGGTTTTCCCTCTTCTCTAGCTTCCTTGAAATATTTATAATAAGGAGAAACCAAACCGCCATTTTCATATTGATATCCTACTCCATCAGAGAACTTCGCTTGTCTGTCTGTAGTTTTCATCTCCATGGATGCAAACACGTTCAAGCTATGGTCTTCGTTGAATTCTTTATCATACTCTAAATCCTGACGGAAGTAGTAGAATTTCATATTATCACCAGAGGTATTGTAAAATCCTCCTTCTGGCAATACCGAAACTGCAGGGTCATTAGGAAAATCAGGGTCTTTATATAATCTTCCGTTCGAACCAACAATGGTTGCATCATCCATAGCTCTGAAGGATTGTACGTAATTAGAACCTTCTTTTAAAAACAATTCACTTTCGGATTTAGTATAGCGGAAGGCACCATTGACTGAATATTTCAAATCTTTAATAAATTCATATTTCAAACCACCCTGAACTTTAAAGTCGATCATGGAAAGTTTTGCGTAGTTGTTCTCCATTTCCGTTAAGATGTTGAATGGAGCATAATCACGCACGAAATATTCGCGACGTCCAAATTCATCAAATGGTGTAATCAAGCGGCTAGTGGACAACGCGTAGTTATACGGGTTGATGTCATAACCTCTATAATAAGAACCATATACAGGATCTGACTGAACATTCTGAGAGCCTGGAGCTGATTGATCACGGATGGAACCGTTACCAATCAATTCCCCAGTGAATTTATCACTGAATTTATAATTGGATCTAAAGTTACCTGTGAAACGCTTTACATTATTACCGATGGTCATTCCTGGGTCATTCAAGAAGGAAACAGAACTATAGTTCTGTGATTTTTCTGTACCTGAAGAAACACTTAATGAGTGTTCTTGCATGATTTTGCTTTGGAACAGTAGATCGAACCAATCTGTGTTGGCATTTGCATAACGTGAAAGGAATTCAATCTGGCTTGGGGCATCATTTCTTAACGCAAATGTTTCTGTGTTAGGGTCATAATCGTACAACATGTTGTACATCTTATAGAAAACACCACCGTTAGCACCACGAGAAGCAGATGGGATTTGGAAAAAGCCTTTATTTTTCAATTCTATCATTACCGCCATTTGGTCGTATGATGACATAATATCAAAATCTGCATAGGATGGTTTTTGATAAGTTGTAAAATTACCAGTGTAACTTACCAAAGGTTTTCCGTCTCCTTTTCTTCCTTTCTTAGTATTCACGACGATTACACCATTCATCGCTCTTGCTCCATACATCGCTGTCGCTGCTGCATCTCTCAATACGTTGAAACTCTCGATATCATCCGGGTTTAAACCAGCAACAGATGAACCTAGTAATGTACTCATATCGCCGGTTGAAAGCGCTTCGTTGGAAATGTTGACTACATCTTCTAAAATGATACCATCGATAACCCATAAAGGCTTGTTATCCCCTGATAGGGAGGTGGCACCACGCACGCGAATTTTAGGAGCAGCTCCAAATGTACCCGAAACGTTCTGTACAGAAACACCTGCTACCTGACCTTCAAGCATACGAGAAATGTCAGGTACACCTGCACGTTCAGCATCTTTTGCACTAACTTTAGTTGATGCACCAGTAAAGAATTTACGATCAAGCGTTTGGTAACCAGTTGCTACAACCGTAACTTCTTCAATCTGTTTCTCAGAGGAAGATAAACGAATAGTAAATGTAGAACGGTTGTTGACTTCTACTTCTTGTTCGATGTATCCTATGTAACGGAAAATCAAAGTCTCGCTGCCAGCAGCTTGGATTGTAAACTTTCCTTGGTCACTTGTACTAACAGAAGTTGATTTACCTTTTACCGTTACGGTGACCCCCGCAATTGGCTTATTAGTAGCAGCATCCACAACTGTACCTGAAATAGTGTTTTGAAGTGTTGATGCTGAAATTTTAGCATCTGCGTTCAATTTTGATGACATTGGGCTTGAAGCCAAACTGGAAAATGATATTGTGCCGGCAACAGCCAGAACAACTAAATTTTTCCATGTTTGATTGAGCCTGTTTTGTCTCCAACAAGAAGATTGAGATTTTCTCTCAAAAATCGGAGAATAAAGATACCCCATAGATTAAATAATTTAGGACGTTTAATAATTGTGAGTTAAAGCATCAAAAGGTTTTCTGCCACTCGTGTAATTTATGGGGGGCAATATATAAAAACATATTAAAATTTAAAAATAATTTAATGAGAGGTTCTAAGTTACTATTTATAATAGTTTATAATAAAACATTATTTTAATAAATAAATAAAAATGTTTCTAAAGAATGTAAAAATTTCCTTGTTGGATTTTAAAATATCAGTTTTTTAGATTTTTAGTGTAACTTAAAAATGAGATAATTTTAAAGCTAATTCCTTTTATTAAATGGGTCATAAAATCTTTCGGTCTTCACTTAAACCTAGAAAGTAATAAAATTTAACTGAAGAAAGTTTAATATTAGGAGGTGAAGTGCTTGTTAAATATATTAGTCTATTCCTTCATTTATAAATCCAATAGCCAAGGTACTGTGTCGCTAAATAAATTTCGTACATATTTCGATTTGGGATGACCTTAGTTTGGAGGGAAAAAGACTCTTCGCTTTGCGCTGAGTTGGAAGTGGGTATATGCTAGATTCTCTTACTATCTCAAATCTCACTATAAACTAAAAAAGCGACCTTTTCAAGTCGCTTTTTTCTGTAGCCCGTAGGGGAATCGAACCCCTGTTTCAAGAATGAAAATCTTGCGTCCTAACCCCTAGACGAACGGGCCGTTCTGTGTTTCGGTGTGCAAATATAGAATTAAGATCTTTATTAACAAAATTTTTTTAAGAAAAATCTTTCATTAACTTAGTTTCTCTGTTTTTTTGCTAGATTACCATCATTATGAATCAATTAAAATCTTCATTATTGCTTATGCTAGCTCTTGGGTTGGGGACAAGTGCTGTTCATGCACAAAAGCTCCAGGTGAAATGGGATTTCGCCAGTGGCTACAACCATAACGATAACCGTTTGCTGAAATTGACCTTAGTGAATACTGATCAAAAGGCAATTCAATTAGATGCTTATAACCTTTGGTTCAATTCCATGTATCCAATTGAGAATACAGGAAGCAATAAAGCAACATTCAATGATCAAAGTGGAAACCTATATCGCGTAGACTTTAATGCTGGGACTACACTTCAGGTAAAGGACTCTTTGGTGTTGCATTATAAATCGCCTTATCCAATAACACATACGTCTCTTACACCAAATGGTTTTTACCTGAAGAGTAAGGGACAAACATCGGAAATCATCAATCTGGATCCGGTAGAGGTTACAGCATTGCATGTTACAGCTCGGGAGGAGAATGCGCAGTTATCAGCATTGTTTGCCAAGAACAGTTTGCTGTATAAGGGAACTCCTCAGCCAATTCTACCAATGCCTGCTTCCTTTAAAATGAACAATGGATCATTCAAGGTTGGAAAGATCTGGGGAGTATATGAAGATCCTCAATTGAATTTATCGCAGCAGTCAGGATATGATTTGGCCTTTAGAACTTTAGACGTTGCTGGAGTAAAAGGACCTAAAAATGGTTCAGATGTCAGGGTATTACAGAATGCAGACTTGGCATCTGAGGCCTATGAGCTTCGCATAGATAAGTCAGGGATAGAGATTCAAGCATCTACCGCTGCAGGTGCATTTTATGCAATTCAATCTTTGATTTCATTGGCCTCTGCCGAGCAATTACAGGGAAAATCAGAATTGTCGTTCCCCTACGTAGAAATCAAAGACGCTCCTCGATTTGCCTATCGTGGATTCATGATGGATATTTCACGTAATTTCAAGGAGCTTTCGGTATTGAAGAAATACGTTGATCTATTGGCTTCCTATAAGCTGAATAAATTTCACTTGCATTTTATTGATGATGAAGGATGGCGATTGGAGATACCTTCGCTTCCTGAGTTGACAGAGATAGGTTCCAATCGTTCTGGCTCTTTTCAAGATGGGAACACCATTCCGCCGGCATATGGCTCAGGCGGTCATGCCGTTGGAAAGAATTATCTAAGCAAAAAGGAATTCCAAGAATTGCTGGAATATGCTGCAGATCGCTTTGTAACCATTATTCCGGAGATAGAGTCGCCTGGTCATGGTCGTGCTGCCATTAAGGCGATGGAAACACGTTATAATCGCTTGATGAAGGCTGGTAAACAGAAGGAAGCTGAGGAGTTTCTTTTGTATGAAGCAGCAGACAAGTCGGTTTATAATTCTGCCCAAAACTGGAGGGACAATGTGATGAACCCGGCATTGCCATCGGTATATCGTTTTATGGATGTGGTGCTGGATGACATCAAGAAGATGTATGAGGAAGTCGGCTTGGAATTGAAATTGGTTTCTTTGGGTGGTGATGAGGTTCCTGCGGGATCTTGGGAGAAATCTCCTGCCGTACAAGAGCTGATGAAGAAAGAGGGAATGTCTACGGTATATGAGGTTTGGCCGTATTATGTGAAGAAACTCCACGAAATCTGTGCTTCAAAGGGGATGGATATGGCAGGTTGGGAAGAGTTCGGCATGGTCAATAAAGGACAAGGCATGGTTGTCAATGAGGAATTAGCTCATTTGAACTTGCATTTGGATGTATGGAACAATGTAATTGGCGGTGGACAAGAGGATTTAGCCTATAAATTGGCTAATGCAGGTTATAAAACAGTGTTTACTTCTTCTGCTAACTATTATTTGGATATGGTTTGGGACAAGGATTTCCGTGAGCCTGGTTTAAAATGGGCTTCCATTACAGACCTTTATCAGTCTTATGCCTTGTTACCAGATGCTTTTTTTGCCAATATGAAGCATATGGATGCGGGAAAGAAGTTAGAAGATGCTTATTTAGCTAAGAAAGTACGCCTGACAGAAAAGGGTAGATCCAATCTGATCGGATTGAAAGCTGCATTATGGGCGGAGACGGTCTTGACTGCTGATCGCTTGGATTATATGATATTACCACGTCTTTTTGCTTTAGCTGAGCGTGCTTGGGCACCTAAGGAAGCTTGGGAGGGTGATCAGACTTTTGATCAAGGTAAATTTGAAAAGGCATACCGTAACTTTGCGCATAAGGTAGGATCGCAGGAGCTGCCTAAACTTGATAATTTGCATGGTGGATTCAAATACCGTCTGCCATCCGTAGGTGTTATGGCTGAGAAGGGAAGTATTCACGCCAATGTCGAATATCCAGGATTTAAAATTGTCTATACATTGGATGGGTCTAATCCGACAAGTTCTAGTCAAAAGTTCCCAAAAGGTGGGATTCAAGCCAAGAACGGCATGGTCGTGAAGCTGGCGACAGTAGATGCGAATGGCCGTATTGGACGAATTAGTACTTATACGAGGTAGATTGGTTCAAGTTTTACCATAAACAGACAACGGGCTTCAAAATTTCTTGAAGCCCGTTGTCTGTTTAATATTTCTCTTATTCTTAAAAGCTCCTAGAAGCTGTTAAATTTAGCTGGTTCCATTTCGGTAAAACTAGCTACCTTTTGATAAGAGATGCTGTCTCCTGAGGCTTTAAAAATGGTCGGAAGGACAAGTCCATTGCCGATATCCTTGTAGCCATTGACAGTATAGCTCTTATCGTCCATGTCAATGCGTTTAATCAATCCTGATTCTTCATTTACATAAACTGATCCTCTACCACCTAAGAAATTAGCGAAATCTACCTTTTGTAATTTTTCGGCATTGATGATTTTGCTTTCTGATGGATTGTTCAAGGAAGAAGAAGCGATACTAGCGGGCAATGATAGGACTTTTAAGTCGATGTTGTATTGATCAATTAAGTCAGGCAACAGACCTCGGTAATCTTGTGCAGCTATTTCGGTTCCATTCTCGTCGAAGATGTGGATCAACTTCTGATTCGGTACATTGAAAATCGCGACAACATTGTTGCGGTTTAAGGTACCTTCAAAGCGGACCATTCCACTTTGTTTGTCCAATAAGAATTTACGGTTTCCGGTGATACTAGCGTGTTGGCTGTTTCCAGAAACGGTAAACATGATGTATTTCGTACTTTCCCATTTGCTTTTACCTCCTGCGGCATTCCATATCTTGTCTGCAATGTTCTTGGTTTGCGCCATGAGCATCGATGGACAAAGACTGACTACGCTGAGGAGCAGGCAGAAATAGTACATGATATTTGTTTTCTGTTTCATTTTTTGATTGTTTAATGCTGAATTTGGCATGGTTGCCGAACAAACATGATGTTAAGCCTAGGCTTTGCGTGAAGTTTGCAAAGGAAAGGTAGGACATGGTTTAGTAGCACATGGTATAATCTCCGGTAATTGTACCGACTTAACCATGAATACGATTAACTCACTTTGTTTCATAACCTTAGCTAATCAAAAACGATACCATTAATATTTTAGGTTGATAAGGGCCATTTGTATTGCCGTTATGGCAGCTTCTTCACCTTTATTTCCATGTTTGCCACCAGCACGGTCAAGCGCTTGTTCTTGGTTATCTGTGGTTAAAACACCAAAAATAACAGGTGTATCATGTTTTATACCTACTTGAGCTAATCCACTGGCAACTCCCTGACAGATAAAATCAAAGTGACGGGTTTCTCCTTGAATAACACATCCTAAAGTGATGACAGCATGAAGATTCTGATCTCTCAATGCGATATCACTACCGGCAATAAGTTCATAACTTCCAGGAACTTCAATGAGTTTGATGTTTTCCTCCTTAGCGCCATGGTCTAATAAACCCTTGTAAGCACCATTTAATAAAGCACCGGTAATTTCTGCGTTCCATTGCGATACAACGATAGCAAATTTCAGGTTTTCAGCATTCCCAACTTGTATATGGGAGAAGTCGGATAGATTCTTTAAGCTACTTGACATATTTGATTGTAAATAAAAAGGGCTACCAATGGTAGCCCTCAAAGATAATCAATTTTTTTAGGATTACTGTTTCGCTTGAACGCGTGCTAAGAAGCTGTCAATCGTAGTTGATTCAGCACTTTGCGGGTATTCATCACGAATGCGTTGGTAAGTAGTCTCCGCATTTTTGTAATCACCAAGTTCTTCATAAACTAAGCCCAATTTCTTTAAGAACAATGGGGTAGTATATACGTTCTTCGATTTGTCAGCTGCTTTTTTGTAGTAGTTAGCTGCTTTATCGTAAATT
Source organism: Sphingobacterium lactis (assembly GCF_051951495.1). Classification (GTDB taxonomy): domain Bacteria; phylum Bacteroidota; class Bacteroidia; order Sphingobacteriales; family Sphingobacteriaceae; genus Sphingobacterium; species Sphingobacterium lactis_A. Next base: position 120,633 of record NZ_JBNHAS010000006.1, read on the forward strand.
TTTTCTTCAGAATAAGCATCGCCTAAAAGACCGATAACCAATGGATCTAGAATTTCAGAACCAGTCTCAGAATATTGCTCTAAATATTTGATCGCTTCTTTAAAGTTTTTCTGACGTAGGTAAAGACCTCCTAAGTAAGCATTAGCAATATTTGCAGACTTCGTGTTTGAGAATTCATCAGCGATAGCTTTGAATCCTGGCGCTGTTCCATCACCATCAATTGCTAATTTCTGTAAGGAATCAATCGCTACGAATTGCTCTGCATGGTACATTTTATTTGCTGCCTGCTCTGCACGAGGTGCTAAATATAATTTTTGGTATCCAATGTATAACAAGATCAAAATAACGATACCTGCTATGATAAAGGTGATACTCTTTTCGTTTTCTTGGAAAAATGATCTCTTCACAGCTGGTCTGTTACTGGAAGAAATGTTCTGATTATTTTGTGACATTCTTAGTTTTAATAGATTACGGAACGCAAAAATACACTTTTAAAGAATACTTGCAATATATTAACAAAAATATTTAAGTCTCCTTAATGATTTAATGCGCTGAGTTTTTCTTTGTCTAATTGCTCATAAATGGAATTCTGACTGACAAATTCTGGTACCATGACTTTCATTTGTCGCACAATATCCAAGTTGTTATGACTATCCAATGCTTTGGATAGGGTTATAATTTCTTTCTTAACCAATTCAAAATCATTCTCACGAACTTTCGCAATCATGATCTTTTCATGGTGGGTAGTAATCGTGTTCTCCAAGTCATTCAATAACTCTTCATACAGCTTTTCTCCTGGGCGAAGACCTGTGAATTTAATTTCGATATCCTTGAAAGGAACGTAGCCTGATAAACGAATCATCTTCTTTGCTAAATCCACAATCTTCACAGACTTACCCATGTCAAATACAAAGATCTCTCCACCATGCCCCATGTTTCCGGCTTCAATTACCAATTGGCAAGCCTCAGGGATGGTCATGAAATAACGGGTAATATCAGGGTGGGTCACTGTAACAGGACCACCTTTTTCAATTTGATCTCTAAATCTTGGGATAACAGAACCATTTGAACCCAACACGTTTCCAAAGCGTGTGGTGATAAAACGAGTAGGTTTCATATTATCCTGGGTCGTTAGGAACTCATTAAGCGATTGTACATACTTTTCAGCGATACGCTTTGTCGCCCCCATGATATTGGTAGGGTTTACCGCTTTATCCGTTGATACAAATACAAATTTTTGAATATCGAATTCTACGGAAAGGTTTGCTAATAGATAAGTTCCAAAGACATTGGTTTTAACACCCTCACTTGGGTGGTTTTCCATCATAGGCACGTGCTTGTACGCGGCAGCATGATATACGTAATGTGGTTTGAACGTTTCAAACAATTGACGCATTCTTTGTTCGCTTCGTATATCGGCTATGAAGGTATGATAAATCTGATTCTTGTATAAATCCTGTAGATCCAGTTGTAAGTTGTGTAATGGTGATTCCGCTTGATCACACAAGATAATCATCTGCGGTTCATACTTACTTAATTGCTTTGATATTTCCGATCCAATCGATCCTGCAGCACCAGTAACCAATACACGCTTTCCACGCAATTGATCAAATAGCTTTTCATTGGAAATCTGAATTGGAGCACGCTCTAGCAAGTCCTCAATCTTGATCTGTTTAATCTGTGCAGGAGAAAGGTCTCCATTCATGATTTTATTGACAGGAGGTAGGGTCAGAACAGTTACATTGTGCTCTAGGGCAATGTCGATAATCATGTCCTTACATTCGATATCGATATTGGAAGATGCAATGATTAATTCATCAATCCCATACTTCTTGATCATTCTTGGGAATTCCTTCGAGCTGAAAATCTTTAAGCCATCAATGGATTTACCAATTTTCTCTTCGTTATCATCAATATAGGCGACAATTGTTTTCTCTGAACGGAAGTCGTGTTCAAAAGTACGTTTTACAGCTATTCCTAAATCTCCGGCTCCATATACAACAGCATTCTTACGGCCATTGCGGGTAGACTTTGTGTATTGGAAGAAAATCTTGATACAAGTTCTATAAGTCGTTAATCCGGTAAAGGCAAATAACGAATAGATAATGATCAGATTAATAGGGATATTTAAAGGAACACGAAGAGCAATGAAGAGTAATTTGGCAATGAACATTACAATTGCCGTAAATACAATTGTTGATAAGATCCGAATGGAATCTACTGCACTGGTGTAGCGCACAATGCCACTGTATAACCTAAATACCAAGAATGAAAAGGCAGTCAGGGTCATACAAAATAGGAACTTCACAGCGAAGTCAGTACTAGAGAAAGATTCTAACTGAAAGTTGTTGTAAAGTATGAAAGCGAATATAAAAGCACATGCTGAAATAGCAATGTCGAAACTAAAGATTATCCATCTAGGAACAATCTTTATGTGATTCAAAGGCTTTAGTAGTTTCATCGTAACAGGTTAGTTTGCAAACTTACGATTTATTGTTTCTAATATCAGATTAATTATCAAATATAATCCTTTACGGGTGTTAATTTGAAATAATATTGTGTATTTTTAACTTAACTTATTTTTTGTGTAAATGATAAATGTGTCCAAATTAGCTCAAGAAGGTGTCTTACAACCCCAGGAAGCACTACTAAGCAGAGGAAAGAAAAAAGGTCAATTAACCATCGGCATACCCAAGGAAAGCTCCTTTCAAGAAAATAGAATTGCATTAACACCATTATCTGTAGGATTATTACTAGAGAATGGTCATCGGGTTATTTTAGAACATGATGCCGGGAAAGCTTCTAACTTTTTGGATCACCACTATAGCGAACAAGGGGCGCAAATTGTTTATGACAAAAAAGAGGTCTTCCAAGCAGATATAGTAATCAAAGTTTCCAGCCCTACCATGCAGGAAGTGGAGATGATGAAGAACCGCCAAGTACTCTTTAGTTCTCAACAGCCTAGTCTCATGGATTTAGATGTGTTGAAAGCATTGATGAAAAAACAAGTTACAGCTTTGTCCTTTGAGTATTTGCAGGATGAGGGTGGTCATTTATCGGTTGTTCGTGCTATGAGTGAGATTGTAGGTGCTACATCCGTATTGATTGCGGCAGAATATTTATCCAATGTGTTTGATGGGAAGGGTTTGATGTTGGGTGGTGTAACAGGAGTTCCTCCTACAGAAATGGTTATTATCGGAGCAGGTACTGTTGGTGAGTTTGCTGCTAGAACAGCAATAGCATTGGGAGCACAAGTGAAGGTCTTTGATAGTTCAGTATATCGATTAAGACGTTTGCAAAGTAATGTAGGCAGTCGCGTGTTTACCTCAATAATACAACCTATTGTATTGAATAAAGCCGTAAAATCCTGTGATGTGGTAATCGGTGCTGTACGAGCAAAGAATGGTAGAACGCCTTGTCTAATTTCTGAAGATACTGTCTCGAAGATGAAGCCTAATTCGGTATTGATCGATGTCAGTATTGATCAAGGTGGTTGTTTTGAGACTTCGGAAGTGACTAATCACGATAAACCGGTATTTAAAAAATACGATGTTATACATTATTGTGTTCCGAATATTGCTTCTCGGGTTGCACGTACCGCTACTTATGCTTTAACAAATATATTTACACCAATCTTATTGGAAATAGGGGAGTCTGGGGGTATGAACAATATGATCTGGGCCAATCAAGGTATTCGCAGTGCGATTTACTTGTATCATGGTAATTTGACCAATAAGGATATGAGCGATAAATTTAACTTGCCATGTAAGGACCTCAACCTGATTGTAATGGCTAACCTATAAAACCTATGAAGCAGTTCCTGATAATTTTAATGAGTATAATGACGATACATGCGATAGCACAGGAAAAGGGGCAGATGCACTATTTATATTCTGCAGATGAAATTCCTGGATCTACAAAGAAGCAAGCAGAATTAGAGGAAAAAGATAAACCTAAGCTATTCGTTTATACAGATGTCGATAAAGCTGCAAAAGATATTGTGTTTTTAGTTATTCCTGGTGGAGGATATAGCCGAGTTGCGATTAATCATGAGGGACATGACGTGGCAAAACGATTTGAGAGCCTAGGTTATGCAGCCTATGTATTGGATTATCGCTTGCCTAAGAAAGAAACAATGATCGATAAACGCTTTGGTCCATTGCAGGATGCGCAGCAAGCCATGCTGTTGATTCGGAAACAGTTTCCTAAAAAGAGATTGGCTGTTATAGGTTTTTCTGCTGGAGGACATTTGGCTGCTACATTATCCAATTTTGCTAAACGTTTCACCATTAAAGGGGCTAAGGCTTCCGATTTACAGCCTGATATTTCTGTACTTTGTTATCCCGTAATTAGTATGGAGGATGGTATTACCCATCAAGGCTCTAAACAAAATCTTATTGGACCTCAAGCTACTTCTATTGATACTGACTTATTTTCCATGGAAAAGCAAGTGTCCAAAAAAACACCTCCTACTTTTTTGATGAGTGCCAAGGACGATAAGACCGTGCCTATTGAGAATACGTATCGTTATAAAGCTTCTTTAGATAAGTTTAAGATCCCAAATGAGTTGCTTACTTATGAGCTGGGTGGCCATGGCTTTGGACTCAAAAACAAAACCAGTGATGTGGATTGGTTTGCGGCCATGATAAAATGGCTTGATACTCAAAAATAGAAACTCTACTAATCTTCTGAATAGGATTCAAAAATATGGTAAGCATTGATACGAATATCAATTCGGGTATTTTTGGGTAATTCTAGTTTTGGAAATTGAATCTGATGCAGCGTTATGTTATCATTGCCTAGAATCAATTCATTGTAGAACCCTCGAAATCGAATTTCCTTTATCCAATATTCGCCATTTAAATTGGCTTCCACTTGAATGTCTTCTTGTAAAATAGCTATCGGGTGATTGGTTTCAATACCAATTAATCTTGCCTGTTCGGCTTTGAGGATATTGCTTTTCGCTAATAGACGTGCAGTATAAGGATGGTGTGGCCAGTTGTATAGGGCATGCGGATCTCCTGCATCGGCAATGCGGCCTTGTTTCATAACAATCAGCTTGTCTGCCATCGCCAATACCTCAGCCGGATCATGCGAAACCAAGATGACGGTTAATCCAGTGTCTTTAACAATTTGTTGAATATCCTGTTGTAGCTCATCTCGAAATGCAGCATCAACTTGATTGAAGGGCTCATCCATTAACAAGACTTCAGGGTCATTAATCAAAGCTCTACTTATCGCCACGCGTTGTTTCTCTCCACCACTTAAATCGGCTACACGTTTCTGTGCCAGGTGATCAATTCGCAAGCGCTCTAGTGTTTCTTGAGTCTTAGTTCTCTTTAATTCAAGATTGGTATTAGAGAGTTGTGAGGCCACATTATCCCAGACTTTAGCATAAAGATTTAAGTCATCAAATCCTTGTGATACTAATTTCATGGCATCATGACCTGGGATTAGTTTATCCTTACGGGTTGGTACTAACCAGCCACGATAGCGAACTTCCCCCTCTGCGGGCTCCAGTAAACCATAAATCAATTTCAATAGCGTACTCTTGCCACTGCCAGATTCTCCAATGATAGCTGTAATCTTGCCTTCCTCAATGCCAAAGTTTACACGATCAACCGCTGTGACCGTCACATTGCCTTCAAATACGCAGGATAAGTCCTTACCGTGTATTAAAGGTAGATCAGGTTGTTGAACATCGGAAAATATATATTGACAGGAGTTAGCTTGTTTGCCCATAAAAAATGTCGGGCCTTTAGAACCCGACACAAAAATACGTTTTACAATTCACTTTCTTAAAATCCTAAGGTAAGACCAAAGGCTAAGTTTCTTAAATTCTCTTGTTCCGGACTCTTTTCAAATAAGTCATTCATATAGTATTTGGCAAATATTCCAAAGTTATCATATCCTAGACGGACAAAAGGACCGTATTGGAATGTTTGAAGGTTGTAAGTATCCTTGAACTTTTGTTTGCCATATTTATCGCTTTTTAAGCGTTGTGTTCCTTTCAATAATACGCCTGTCATTGCTCCAAATGCTAGTTTAACACGCTTGCCATTATTCAGCTTATGAGAACGCAATTCGAAGGTAAGTGGTAGACGCAAGTAAGTCGAAGTAAATACATTCTTTTTGAAATTACCATCAGGATCTAAATCTTCTGTCTGTATAGGCGTTTGATCTTGCAATAACAACACATCATTTTTCAATCTCCAATAGTTCCATTCAAATCCTGCAGATAGATACACCTTAAATCGATCTGTAAAGCGGATACCATATTGTGCTACATCAAAGCCAAAGTTAGAAGATTTTTTATAGCTCATAAATTGGTTGTCATCCGATAAGGTGAAACTTCCCTCATCTGATAATCTGGAGAATCCCCAATCCACTCGTGTGAAAGTAATACCTCCAAAAGAACGTGGGTAACGGATTTTTTTATTTTCATTATCTAATGTATCCGACTTATCATCCTTTCCAAAATTTATACTGATATCAGCAGATTTCTTTTTGCCAGCTTTACCATCTTGTCCAGCAGTTCCTTCCTTATTCTCCTCTTTTGTTTTATTTTCTTGGCTATTTGCTGCTTGCAATCCTACGAATAGGAACGCGATAGCGGGTAGTAAAAATTTAATTTTCATATGGTTAATTTCTAGTTTTAGCAATACTGTTTTTAATGTTAAGATTCCATGTCCCTTCTTCATCTTCCGTTAGTCGAACATCCTTATCTAGTATAACGATATTCTCAGCGAGGTTATTTAGTACCCGAACAAAGAGACCCTGTTTATTCTTTTTACTTGGAGCAGCCTCTTGATGAATATGGTCTTCGATCTTCACCTGTGCTGTTTGCACCAATGTTTTATTTTCTAATTCAGGTACATTGGCCACAAACTGTTCTTCTGTTTCTAGATCAATTGACCTTACAGGTTCAGAAACTTCAGCTATAACTTGTTCCTGTACTGCAGCTGTCTGAATATCTTGACTAGAAATTGTATTTCTTTCTTCATTTCTATTCGCAGCTACTTGAACCTGCTTTGTATGTGCTTCTGAATTTTCTAATTTCTTTGATATTTGTTGCTCGCTACTTACTTTTTCATTCTCATTTGAAGGTTCTATTTGCATTTCTTCGGTTTCAACAGTCTCCTTAGGAACACTTGCAATGATCTTTTCTTCCTTAATGACATTGGTGTCCTTATTTAGGAATATTTTTAAGGAGATTCCAAATGCCAAGAGCAAAGCAGCAGCCATACTTAGGATAAACCAAGGCATGCGTTTTACGGGCTTTTCTTTCGTTTCCTTATTTAAGGACGCTTCAATATTGTCCCAAAGACCTTCAGGTGGATTTTCTTCAAAATCCTTTAGTTTGTCTGAGAATAACTTATCAAAATCTTGATCTTTCATCTGTTATTTCCTCCAATTTCATGATTCTTTCTTTCAGCGATTGCCTCGCTCTTGAAAGTTGTGATTTAGAATTGCCTTCACTGATATCCAACATTTCGGCAATTTCCTTATGATTATATCCTTCGATGGCATATAGGTTAAATATTGTCCTATAACCCAAAGGAAGTTCTTGAACCAAGGCTAATAAATCCTTATAATTCAAATGCTGTAAGCTGCTGCTTGATGTACTTTCAAAATCACGGTCACTGAGACTGTCTGTCTGAAAGATCAAGTTTTTGTTTTTGCGGTAGTGTTCTATGGCTGTATTCAGCATTATACGTCTGATCCATCCCTCTAAAGAACCTGTACCAGAGTAATCCTTAGCTCGCCCAAAGACTTTTATAAATCCGTTCTGTAATATATCCTGTGCCGCTTCACTATTTTCTGCATAACGCAAGCAGACAGCATACATCTTGGAAGCAAAATATCGATACAACTCCGATTGCGCTTTGCGGTCATTCGCTAAGCAATCTATCCATAATTTATGTAGTTGTATCGGCTCCAATTGTGTTCGGTTTAATAGTAAGACGCAACTGAGCCAAGATGGGTTGCATCAAAAAGAAAAAAAAGATTAATTTATTTGAATGTGTCGCTTAAGATCTTCATCTACAGTGATATTTACTTCTACTGCATCGTCAGGAATAAGGTTAGGGATTTTCTCAGGCCATTCTACAAAGCAATAATCACCTGAATAAAAGTATTCCTCATAGCCTAAATCGAATGCTTCTTGTTCATCTTTTAAACGATAGAAGTCAAAATGATAAACCGGACCATTTGCTGATTCGTATTCATTAACAATCGAAAAAGTAGGGCTAGATGTGGCGTCCATTACGCCCAATTGACTGCAGATAACCTTGATAAAGCTCGTCTTTCCAGCTCCCATAGGGGCCTTGAATATAAATACACGTTTTTCTGCAGACTGTTCAAGCAACCAATCTGCAGCTGCAGGTAAATCTGCGAGGCTTGCTGCTACAAATTCCATGGTTTATTTCGGGATGTATGTAATAAATGGGATAATCATTTCCTCAAGGCTGATTCCGCCATGCTGAAAGGTGCCATTAAAGTAATTTACGAAATGGTTGTAATTGTTTGGATAGACAAAGTAGGTGTCCTCCTTGGCAAAGACAAAGCTTGAGCTCACATGGATACGTGGTAGTTGTGCTTCCAATGGGTTTTTTACAACAAATACGTCCTTATCAATGTAGTTTAAGTTCTTACCCTGTTTATACCTTAGGTTAGTATTCGTATTACGATCACCAATAATCTTACTTGGTTTTTTTACGCGGATAGTACCATGGTCAGTTGTGATAATCACACGAACTTGTCTTTGTGCTAACCATTTCAACACTTCCAATAAGGGTGAGTGTTCAAACCATGATAATGTTAGGGATCTGTATGCTGCTTCATCATTTGCTAGTTCACGAATCATTGCCATATCCGTACGTGCATGCGATAGCATATCTACGAAATTATAAACAAAGACATTCAGATCAATTTGCATATGCTTATTGATATTTTCTAACACGTCTTTGCCTTGCTCTAAGGTAATCACTTTCGTATAGCTATGCTTGATGTCGCGGCGGTATAGTCTTTTGATCTGGTCAGCTAAGAATACATCCTCGTGCAAGTTCTTTCCGCCCTCCTCATCATCATTCTGCCATTCCTTTGGAAAACGCTTTTCCATTTCTAAGGGAGTTAATCCGGAGAAGATGGCATTTCGGGCATATTGGGTTGCTGTTGGAAGGATACTGTAGTAACTGTCTTCTTCCTCCAAGCGATAATAATCCGTCAAAACCTCATTGATTACCTTCCATTGATCATAACGCAGGTTATCGATCAGGAAGAAGAAAGTCGGTCGATCAGCTTCTAGTTTTGGGAATACCTTTTTCTTAAACAATTGGTGAGATAAGGTTGGGCCCTCTTCTGGATTCTTTAGCCATCGGAGGTACTCCTTCTCAATGAATTTAGAAAAGAGGAGATTAGCCTCAGACTTCTGCATGGTTAAGATTTCATGCATGCCCGCATCTTCTAGTTTTTCTAAGGATAATTCCCAATAAAGAAGTTTTTTATAGGCATCCACCCATTGGGTAAAGTCTAGGTTTTCATTCATCCGCATTCCCAATTGTCGGAAGTCTTGTTGATAGGCCATGGATGTTCTTTCAGAGACCAGGCGTTTGTTCTCTGTGAATTTCTTAATGGTCAACAAGATCTGTTTTGGATTGACAGGTTTAATCAGGTAATCATCAATTTTAGCGCCTATGGCTTCTTCCATCAGATGCTCTTCTTCATTTTTGGTTACCAATACTGTCGGGATGGATGGATTGATGGACTTTAACTTACTTAAGGTCTCCAACCCGGTTAAGCCAGGCATATTTTCATCTAAAAACACCAAGTCAAAAGGCTCACGCTGAAATGCTTCTACCGCATCAGCTCCATTATTTACCGTTTTGACCTTGTAATCCTTTTGTTCCAATAACAAAATATGAGGTTTTAAGAACTCAATTTCGTCATCTGCCCAAAGTATATGTATTTTCTGCATGAATTTATCCCAACTAATTCAGCTAATTTACAGCTTTCTGCTTAAGTAAGGTGTAGAATTGTAGTTTTTGTTCGAAGTGATGCCATATTCCTGCTAATCTTTGTTAATAAAAAATAAATTTAATTAGCAGGGAAGTTTGCATTTCGCATAAAAGGATTTTCAGTATGCTGTGTTATTTGTAGAGTAAGAAGATACTTTTTACTTTTACCCTCATGCGAGCAGTAATTCAACGAGTAACACATGCTTCTTGTACAGTAGAAGGTGCTATAACAGGGAAAATTGAACAGGGATTTGTCATTCTTTTAGGCGTGGAGGAGTCAGATATCAAGGATGATATGACTTGGTTAGCACAGAAAATAGTGAACTTACGTATCTTTTCTGACGAACAAGGCTTAATGAATAAGTCCATTCAGGATGTAGCTGGAAATATTTTATTGATTTCACAATTTACCTTGTTTGCACAAACTAAAAAGGGAAATAGACCTTCCTTTATTCGCGCTGGTAAACCAGATATTGCCAAGCCGATGTACCTGGAAATGGGTCAAATGTTATCTGATTTAATAAGAAAGGAAGTACAGATGGGTGTTTTTGGCGGAGATATGAAGATTGATTTACTAAATGATGGACCAGTAACCATCATTATGAATACCAAGGATAAAGATAATTTTTAACAAACTAATTTATGACCATACAAGAAGCGCAAGAGATCGTCGATAAATGGATTAAGAGCAACGGAGTTCGATATTTTAATGAGCTTACAAATACAGCCATGCTCATGGAAGAGGTCGGTGAAGTTGCCAGAATCATGGCTAGACAATATGGCGAGCAGTCTTTTAAAAAATCGGATGAAGAGGTAAACCTAGCCGATGAAATGGCAGATGTGCTTTTTGTATTAATCTGCCTGGCCAACCAAACAGGGATTAACCTAACGGATGCTTTGGCTAAAAACCTGCAAAAGAAAACCCTTCGCGATAGCGAAAGGCATAAAAATAACGAGAAGCTTCGTTAAGAAATCACCTTCTCTTATTTGAAGGTGATTTCTGCTAGTAACGGTAAGTGATCAGAAGCATAGCTTTCATTGATCACAGAATAACTTTTCCACTCGAATTTCTGATTCTTCAACACCATGATGTAATCAATCTCATTTCTTGGATTGACATTCGGTGAAGTGGGTTTATTTGTTTTGGTATTTCTAACGAAATATTTCTCCAATATCTTGATGGGCTCAGAATCTGGCTTAGCATTTAAGTCGCCAACAAAAATCAATGGTTTACTATACAATTCCCCTAATTCATTGATAAATTCCGCTTGGGCTATTCGGTTTTCAGGTTTTAAATCTAAATGCGTATTGGCTAAAGAGATTGTTTTCCCTCCAGGTAATTCCACATCTACTATTGCTAAAGAACGGTTCTCACTTTGAACAGGCATGGGAAGGTCATAACGACGTTTTCCAACTATTTTATGTTTGCTTAAAATCAAGGTTCCATAATAACCTTTCTCCAAATTGATGCCTTTGGAAAAGTAATATTCCATGCCGGTTAGCTCAGCTAATTTCTCTGCTTGGTTGACCATTTCTGAACGGCTTACGTTGATGTCTACTTCTTGAATACCTACAATATCTGCTTTGGCATCATTAATAACTTTTGCTATTGCCGGCAAGTCAATGAAGTTAGGTTTTGAAGGTGGATTAGCATGGTGAATGTTATAGGTCAGAATTCTGACTGTCTGAGCTTGTAAGCTAATCGAAAATAATACAGCTAATAGGAGGAATAGTTTGCGCATAAATTTAAAATTTGAATGAAGTTAAATATATTCAGCTAATAATTCCAAACTTATTATCTTTAACCTCATGAAAAAACCGAACTTAATCTATATTGTAAGCTTATTTTTACTTCTTGGTTCTTGTTCTGTCAAGCAACAGTCTGGAACTGCAGTACAAGAATATGAGCATGGTGCGGTAGTTACTGCCCACCCAATAGCATCCAACGTAGGTGTGGATATTTTGAAAAAAGGGGGGAATGCAATAGATGCTGCTATTGCTGTGAAATTTGCCTTAGCCGTAGTCTATCCCAATGCTGGGAACTTAGGTGGCGGTGGCTTTTTAGTGTACCGTGGTAAGGATGGGGAAGTGAATTCCTTAGACTTCCGTGAGAAAGCTCCAGGTGCTGCATCTCGTGATATGTATTTGGATAAAGAGGGCAATCCCATTACGGATTTAAGTCTTTATGGTCAGTTGGCTTCTGGTGTTCCGGGCTCTGTTGCAGGAATGGATGAAGCACATAAAAAATATGGTAGCCTAAGCTGGAAGGAATTGGTGCAACCTGCCATTGATTTGGCAGCAAAAGGATTTGAAATTACGGATCAACAAGCTGGTGAATTCAATCGATATAAAGCTAGGTTCCAAAAGTTCAATCCCAATGGGGCTGCTATCATTCAGGATAAAGAATGGAAGGCTGGGGATGTATTTGTACAAAAGGAACTTTCAGAAACCTTAACCCGAATTGCCGAACAAGGTCGTGATGGTTTTTATAAAGGAAAAACAGCCGATTATATAGTTGCTGAAATGAAGCGTGGCAATGGTATTATCAGCCATAAGGATTTGGAAGATTACCAAGCTATTTGGCGTGCTCCAATAGTTGGAATGTATAAAAATTATAAGGTTATTTCCATGCCTCCACCTTCATCAGGAGGTGTTGCACTCATGGCTTTATTACAGTCAGTAGAAAAGTATCCATTGGCTAAATGGGGATTCCAAAAGGACAGTACGGTTCGTGCAATGGTAGAAGCTGAGCGTCGTATTTACGCTGACCGTGCTACGCACTTAGGTGATCCTGATTTCTATCGTGTTCCGGTAGCCAATTTAATGGATGCTAAATTTAACCAAGAGCGTATGGCTAAGGTTAGCTTGGCTAAAGCTACACCAAGTGATGCGGTTAAAGCAGCTAAATTCCCTGGATATGAATCAGAACAAACCACACATTACAGTATTGTGGATAAGGATGGAAATGCTGTTTCATTAACGACCACCATCAATGGTTCTTATGGTTCTTGTGTTTGGGTTGATGGTGCAGGATTCTTATTGAACAATGAAATGGATGACTTCTCCGTTAAACCTGGAACACCAAATATGTATGGTTTGTTAGGTGGAAAAGCAAATTCCATCGAACCTGGAAAAAGAATGTTGAGTGCCATGACACCAACCATTATTGAAGAGAACGGAAAATTGAAAATGGTGGTAGGTACTCCTGGAGGTTCTACCATTATCACTTCGGTATTCCAAACCATATTGAATGTTTTGGAATTCGGTATGACAGCTCAGGAATCTGTAAGTGCTGCTCGTTTTCACCATCAGTGGAAACCTGATGTAATCGATGTAGAGGCTAAGGCAATTGACTCCTTAACCCGTGTTAGCTTAACAGAAGATGGTTATAAACTAAATAAACGTGGACCTATTGGGCGCGTGGAAAATATCGTGATTCTTCCAAATGGTAGAAAACAAACTGGAGCAGATCATCGAGGAGATGATAAAGCTGCTGGATATTAATCCTAAGAATTAGGATTGATAAAAAAGGGGATAAGTAGCCAATTCTTATCCCCTTTTTATATTATTAGTGATCACCATATCCAACATCATCCAGCTTTCCTTTGAATACGCGGAATTGAATAATGAAGTAAATGACAACCAGGATAAAGGCAATGATAAACCAATTCATTCCTACCGATAATCCATATTCATGAGCTGCTACATTGTAGATCGTGAGAGATGGATTTACAGAATTTGTAGAAGGTAATACATTTGGGAATAAGGATGCTACCGTACTTGCGAAACTACCCATAATAAACAAACAGGAGAAAAGGAATCCCATTCCATCCTTCTTGAATTTATGTATCCAGAACTGCCCAATTAGACCAACGGCAGCAATTAGCGGAAATATCCATAACCAAGCATGATCTATTAGATTGTTCAATGGAAAGGGCTTTACGTATTGCCATAAGGCTGCGGTTAGAATAACCAGAACACAGAGCACAATATTCAGTTTGAAAATAATGGATTTCAATCTGTTATTGATAGTCGAAGAGGTTTTAAGGATAATCCAATTGGCCCCATGAATCGTAAGGGTTATAACTGAAACAATACCCAGTAGGATAGTGAACCAATCAATTATACCATGTGATTCTGCTAAGGGATCCAATGTCGGATTCCATAACTGCAGGAAGAAATAATGCCCTTCTTGTGTGGATATGCCATTTTCAACCATACCTAAGTTGACTCCTCGGACAACATTTCCAAGGGCAGCACCAAAAAATAGGGCCAAGCATAAACTAGCTACTCCAAACGCTTTTTCCCAAAACCGCTCCCATAGCCTGTTATGTAATTGTCCTCTCAATTCCAAACCAATGGCTCGGAAGATCAGGAACCACAACACCAGCATCAAGGGCAAATAGAAGCCACTAAATGCCGAAGCATATAAAGTAGGAAAGGCAAAGAATAAAACTCCCCCAGATGCAATCAGCCAAACTTCATTAGCATCCCAGAACGGGCCAATGGCATTTCTTATTGCTGCTCGTTCCTCATCTGTTTTTGCAAATAATAAGTGCACTATACCAGCACCAAAGTCATAACCATCGAGAATGACATACATCCCTAACATAATAACCAAGATTATAAACCAGAAGATTTCCATACTCGTTTATTTTAAGGCGAAGGGAGCTTCAGGACCCTTGCGAATGATCTTTAATACCAACATGAGGAATAATAACCCCAACAAAATATATAAACCTACGAATCCCAATAAGGTGAACAAGGTGTTTCCCGATGAAACTGTAGGCGAAACCCCATCAACCATCCGCATAAGGTTATAGACTAGCCAAGGCTGTCTGCCAAGTTCTGCAGTATACCAACCAGCCGTATTTGCGATGTAGGGGAAGGGAATCATAAACATCAAGATCCATAAAACCCAATTCGTTTGATACAGCTTATTCCGCCAGAGCAGGAATGTAGCAACTACCATAATTCCGATGAAAATAGTACCTAAGCCAGCCATAATATGATAAGCATAATATAAACCTGGTACATTGGTCGGGTGTATGGACTCATCAAATTCGTTTAAACCTTTTATGGTAGCATCCCAGCGTTGATGTGTCAAGAAGCTGAGGACATTCGGTACAGCAATTTTATTGTCTAGTTTTTTGTTCTCCATATCGGGTTGACCGATAAGGATGATTTCAGATCCTCCATGCTCAGTCTCGAAGATTCCTTCCATGGCTGCAAAGGTGACGGGTTGATATTTAACCACATTTTTTGCTAGTAAATCTCCAGTAGGAAATGCAACGACAATTGAGGCTATTAATCCAAATACAACTCCAGTCTTAAGGAATAGCTTGCCATATTCCTTATGCGAATTACTCAACACATAAAATGCTCCAACAGCCGAAACAAAGAAGGCGGAGGTAATTAAGGAACCTGCCTGATTGTGAAGATAAGATGGCAATAGCCATGGATTACTGAATAAAGCAGAGAAGTTCTTCAAGACAAACTTTCCATTTTCCAATACCTCATAACCGACGGGGTGCTGCATCCAACTGTGTGTGGCTAATATGAGGTAACCTGATGCCCAGGAACCCAAGAATACCATGAAGCCTGCCAAGAAATGCATTTTCTGCCCCATTAACTTCTCTCCGAAAATGAACATCCCCAAGAAAGAAGACTCTAAAAAGAAGGAAAACATACCTTCCATCGCCAAGGTCTGTCCGATAATACCACCGGTGAGTTCAGAGAATTTTGCCCAGTTGGTTCCAAACTGAAATTCCATAGGTATACCCGTAACGACACCCATCGCAAAATTCAAGGCAAAGATCTTCATCCAGAATTTCGCTGCATCGTTATAAGCTACAATTTGAGTTCTTAAGAATCGCCATTTAAAATAAACGACCATTAAGGAAAGCCCCATGGTAAGTTGTGGAAAGAGGTAGTGAAAGGTAATCGTAAATGCAAATTGCAGACGATTGTAGAGGATCATATCTTCCATAAGACGTTTTAGTTTTGTGGTCGAAATTTTCCTTAAATGTAAGGGCATTACATTTGAAAATCAAATAAATATAGTGTTATTACCATAATTTTATGGAATAAAGCCATTCGAGGTTAAAATATCAAATGCTTGGGGCTAATCTTGATTAATCTTCTAGATACTTACCACCAATTTGCTTACTGGCTTTCGCACCTAGAACTTTTAATTGTTCAATTTTACGAACCACATTACCTGGACCTTCAGCAAGTTTCTTCATCGCATCCTCATGCTTATTACTGGCCTTCTGTAGGTGGTTTTGAATCTGCTCCATGTCGTCTAAAAAGCCAACAAACTTATCATAGAGTAAACCGGCTTCCTTGGCTATTTCAAGAACATGTCGATTTTGGCGTTCCTGTTTCCATACGCTGGCAATAGTGCGTAGAGTAGCCAATAGGGTAGAAGGACTAACAATAACTACTTTTCTATCCCAAGCATCACTGAAAAGCTCCGGCTTCACCGTAATGGCTAAACTAAGTGCGGATTCAATTGGGATAAACATTAATACAAAGTCTGGCGAGTGTATTCCGTATAAGTTATGGTAATCTTTGGAGGAAAGATCCCGAATATGATTTTCTAAAGACTGCACATGCTGTTTGCCAAACTGCAAACGTTCTTCTTCTGTATCCGCATTAACCGCTCGTTCATAGGCAATCATGGAAAGTTTAGAATCTACGATCAGGTGTTTCTCATCAGGAAGAAAAATAATCGCATCTGGTTGTAGTCTTCGTCCATCTTGCTCTTGAACAGAAGCCTGTAGTTTATATTCCTGCCCTTTTATCAATCCCGAACGTTCCAATACGCGTTCAAGGATCACCTCGCCCCAATTGCCCTGCTTTTTATTATCGCCTTTTAAGGCCTTAGCGAGGTTATTAGCTTCATCCCTTATCTGCACGCTCTGTTGCATCAATTGTTCCACCACGCCCTTTAAAACATTGCGCTCTGCCGCCTCATGTTGATAGGTCTTGGAGACTTGTTCTTCAAACTGTTTAATCTTCTCTTTCAAGGGATCCAGTACCAAGCCAATTTGTTGTTGATTCAGTTGGGTGAACTTCTGCGATTTTTCCTCTAATATTTTATTTGCCAATACTTGGAACTCTTGATTGAACTGCGCTTTGATGGCTTGGAGTTCTAACTTTTGATCCGCAAATTTCTCCTGTTGCGCTTGAAGATAAGCATTGGTGCTTTCTAAGGTTCGTTCAATAGACTGCCTAGCCAGAGACTCTTCTTTCCAGGCCAATTGGCTCTTGTCCCATTCTTTCTGTAGCAAGGCTTCTCTTTCCTGTGCCTTTGCCAATTCTACTTGTTGCAGCTGCATCGCTTGCTTGAGCTGCTCATGGCTATTGGCTGATACTGATTTACTGCTTCTAACATACAGCCAGATGCAAATCAGAGTCACTATTAACAAAAGAATAGGGTATAGGATTTCCATGAATGAAAAGCTCTTAATTCACTAGGAGAATATTATTGTAATTTCTGATGTGTCTTCCACCAAAGATCAGGCATTTCACCATTTACAGCCAATTGATAATCTTCATATCGACATGGAACCAAATAGAAACGCTCATTCACTGATTTTGATCCAAAATAAGGAACCTGCATCCACCAACGGTCGGATTTCTTACTCTTCACAAAAACCAATTCATAATCTTCTGCCTCTAGGCTTGTACGGTAGATGATATAATTGGACTTCGGATACATCGGTGCATCTTTTTTACGGCTATAATAGCCATCCACAAAACACCATAACATTTGTGCGATTAACATCGCTGTTTGTCCCATAGGGTCAAATGTGGGGTTAAATTCATAGATGCCAAAGGAGGTACATTTATCCGACATACCGGCATAGCGTGCCAGTTGACAAGCCTCATCACCATATAATCCATTTGGACTTGCATTAGCATTACCACCAGCTTCAGATGCTCGAATAGCCCCAATATCGAAACTAATCATATCCGCTGAGCGAATAATAGGTTCTGCTTGATCCAGCTTGCCGGAAAAAGAACCCAAACGCATCGCATTGAAGAATAGTTTATCATACATATTGATGGACTCCTTGCTCACCAAATATGTCTGATAACCAATATTACTCAGGTTGAACAAGTAATCCGGTTGATGCAGAATGATGTGGTTTAAGTAAGTATGCGAGTTAAGCGGCATATCCTGTGGATTGTCCTGATCCAAATCAAATTTGCTGTCAATGATTGCAATGTCAACCCGTTGTTCTAAATTCTCATAGGCAGTATATTGCGCATATGTTAGGTCTTGACCACCACCAATCAATACTGGAAGGATCTCTTTTTTCAGTAATTCTTCCATCACCATTTTGATAGCTACATAAGTATCTTTTATAGTTGCCCCAGCTTTGATATTTCCCAAGTCGGCAATTCTAACCTTATAGTCACCTTGATAAAGGTCATAAAGATGCCTGCGAACGACATCTGGACCTTTTTGAGTACCGTTGTTATTCACGGATGAACGGCCTTCTTCCACACCAATGATAGCGATTTGTGGTCTTTCAGACTCATCCTCTAAATCAGGGAAGATATCGATGTATTTTTGTATGGAATGCCCGAACTGTGAATTGTAATACTGCGTAGAAGCTCCAATGCTTTTTAGAGAGATGGGCGATAAAAAATCTGCTAATGACATATTGATTGTATAATAACTGAATTTTTCAGTGAGAATATCCTATTGTATTTAGCAAATATGCATTTAT
The DNA here is from genome assembly GCF_051951495.1 of Sphingobacterium lactis. Taxonomy (GTDB): domain Bacteria; phylum Bacteroidota; class Bacteroidia; order Sphingobacteriales; family Sphingobacteriaceae; genus Sphingobacterium; species Sphingobacterium lactis_A. The sequence continues at coordinate 139,393 of NZ_JBNHAS010000006.1, forward strand.
TAGCTTACTTTTGGTTAACATAATTTTTCAACAATAAGTTAGGAAGTGATTTTAGTTACCGGAGGAACTGGATTTTTAGGTTCAACATTAGTACAACAACTGATTGATCAGGGGCATAGCATTATCGCGACCAAAAGGTCAAGCTCCATCATACCTGAAAACCTGAAAGCCTCGTCATTGATTCAATGGGTAGATGCTGATATCACCGATTACTATGCGTTGGAAGAACTTGTTGCTCAAGCAAGGCAGGTTTATCACTGCGCAGCCTTAATTTCCTACCATAAAAACGATGCCGCCCAAATGTTCCACACCAATGTGGAAGGAACCAAGCATATCGTCAATCTTTGCTTATTACATCAGAAAAGATTGGTTCATGTCAGTTCTATTGCAGCATTAGGGGCCAGCAAGAAAGGACTCCCAGTTAAAGAAAGCGATAAATGGGAACATACGCCACGAATTTCTAAGTACGCTTTAGCGAAGTATGAGAGTGAAATGGAAGTATGGCGCGGAATAGCCGAAGGTCTAGATGCGGTCATAGTCAATCCTTCTGTGATCATGGGAATAGGGCCAGGTGAAAATGGATCGAGAAGTATCTTTGAGATGGTCAATAAGGGGAATAAGATCTATCCCTTAGGCAGTGTGGGGATTGTGGATGTGCAGGATGTAGCGAAAGTAATGATCCAATTGATGGATAGTGCGATTTCTGGACAACGCTTTATTGTGAACTCAGAGAATATTTCTAATCGAGAATTACTGAAGCGCATTAGCAAGCTGATGAACAAACCGGAACCTATAATTAAGGCTACACCGATCATGCTTTCGGTGGCTTGGCGAGTTTCAAAAGCCTTATCCATGTTGAATGGAAAGAAGCCTGTACTCACAAGAGAAACTGCTCGAGCAGCAACAAGTAAATTGGCTTATGACAACAGTAAGATCGTCAATACCTTGGGTGTTTCCTTTAAACCCCTGGACCAGATCCTGGAAGAAGTATGCCAAGCATATTATACTTAAAACAATCTAAACAACCATACACAGTGAAAAACTATTACATCATCGACTTCGACTCCACCTTTACCCAAGTCGAAGCTTTGGACGAATTAGCTCGTATTTCTTTGGAGAATCATCCAGATCAAGAGGAAATCTATCAGGAGATTGAACGGTTTACCAACCTTGCCATGGAAGGGAAGATCTCTTTCCGTGAGAGCTTGGCTGGTCGTGTAAAGTTATTACAGGCCAACCGATCTCATTTGGATAAACTGATCAGCCAATTAAAAAAGAAAGTCTCTAAATCCTTCAGTAGAAACAAAGAATTCTTTAAGGAGAATTCTGATACAGCATGGATCGTTTCTGGAGGCTTTAAAGAGTTTATTACCCCCGTGGTGAGTCAATACCATATCCGCAAGGAAAATATCTATGCAAACACCTTTAAATTCGATGAGGAAGGAAATATCATTGGTTATGATGAAGAGAACCCTTTGTCGGATGAGGGAGGTAAAGTGAAGTTACTTCAGCAGTTGGAAATCAACGGTCGTATCTTCGGTATAGGTGATGGTTACTCTGACTTCCAATTGAAGGAATCTGGATTAATAGAGAAGTTCTTCGCTTTTACGGAAAATATTGCTCGTCAATCCGTAACAGATAGGGCAGACCATATCACACCAAGTTTCGATGAGTTTTTATATGTGAATGATCTTCCACGTGCCATTTCCTATCCTAAGAACCGCATACTATGTTTAATTGTAGGAGAAGTTCCAGAGATTGCGGCACATATCTTAAAACGTGATGGTTTCTCCATTCGTATTAAAGAGACTTTAGAGGAGAAATATGTAAAGGATGTGGGAATGCTCTTGTTAGGACCTAACCAAAAGATAGCAGATGATGTTCTAACTCGTGCGGATAAGCTAAAAACAATAGGTTTCCTTGGCGATGCAAAAGGTCATATCTCCAAAGCCATCTGTAATGAGAAGGGAATTGTCGTTTTTGATGACAAGAAAAATAAAAAACGCAATGCGGAATTTATTCCACGCCGCATGGCAAACTTCATCAATAATGGAGATACAGACCAGAGTCGTAACTTCCCGAATTTGACTTTACCAAACTTGACCCGGGCCCACCGTCTTTTGCACATTCATAAGAATGTTCCAGGCATCATGGCACAGATCAACAACGTATATGCAGAAAACAACATTAATATTTTCTCGCAATTCCTAATGACCAGAGGAGATATTGGCTATGCCGTAACGGATATTGACGCCGAATACGACAAGAAAATGTTAAAACAATTGAAGCAGATCGAGAACACGATCAAGTTTAGAATATTGTATAAGTAATTTGATAAAAAGAATTTGTCTAAAAAGCTACTTAATACTGGCTATTGACACTTGATTCCTCAAGTAGACAAATTAAATGGTCGATCAGGTTGGTAATAATTCATGGATATTTCTAAAAGAATGGGAAATACCAACTTGACCTTGCTAGGAGTAAATAATGTTTAGACCAGAACCTAGCTTTTTAGACAGTGATTCTTTTTACTTTATTACTCCTGTTCAAAATCTATGTTCTTGAAAATGAGCATAGGATATCTCGCAGAAGCTGTACTACTATATAAACGGTAGGAATCTCAACAAATTGCCTTTTGATTGCTATTTAACGGTCGATGCCTGCATTGACCCTACAAACATTCGTGAAAATAAGGTTTCCTATTACTGATCGTAATGCTAAAGTCTGTTGTCTGGTGTCTTATATCTAATAGCGCAGCGGTCTCATATCTCACATCTCATAGCGCAGCGGTCTATACCCCTCCCTAAAAAACAAAAGTCTTTCCAGGGGTAAATGCCAGGTCAATGGGGATATCCCATTCTTGAATATCATCAATGGCCTCAACGGGTGGAAAATAACTGACGCCCAATTTCTTGACATCTTCTTTGCAGCTAGCAAAAAAACGGTCGTAAAAACCCTTTCCATAGCCAACGCGATTACCAAGCATATCAACCACCAGCATTGGTGTAATGATGGCGTCAATAGCCGTCGGAGGTATCTCCTCGGCAACAATCGGTTCAGGGATACCCCAACTGTTCAGTTCGAGAGAAGTGTCCTTAAAGAAGCTGTAATGCGTTAATTCGTTGGACTGGAAATCGGATTTCGAGATTACAATGGTTATCTCCGGGAAATGTTTCCAAATCCAATCAATGAAGGGTAGGGTGTTGTATTCCTTAAATTTTTCAATGGATAAATAGCAATGCAGGTATTTAATGCCAGACCAATCATAAGCCTTCAGCTCTTCCAGGAGTAGGTCATCCAACTGTTTCACCTCCTCCAAGCTTAGCTCATTGCGTTTCTGCTTATATACCTGTCTTAATTTTGCTTTTTCCATGTCTATGAATGAAAACGGTCTTGAAGCTTTGGGGGCTAACAAGACCGAGTAATCAACCTAAACCTAAAATCTTTATTTTACGCGTTCGATGTAATCACCAGAACGTGTATCTACTTTTACTTTATCTCCTTGGTTGATGAACAAAGGCACTTTGATTTCCACACCAGTTTCCACCGTTGCATTTTTCAATGCGTTGGTTGATGTATCACCTTTAACTGCAGGCTCCGTATAGGTAATTTCCAATTCTATGGTAGCTGGAGTTTGCGCCATGATAGGTTCATCACTTTCAAAAGCTACGATCACATTCATTCCTTCCTTCAAGAAACGTGCAGCATCGCCAAACAATAATTTTGGGATGTTAAACTGCTCGTAGGATGTATTGTCCATCACCACGAAGAAGTCACCGTCATCATATAAATATTGATAATCGTTGGTCTCTACGCGGGCAATTTCTACCTCCTCATCCGTTCTGAATCTATACTCAACCAATTTACCAGTTTTTACATTACGCATTCTTGCTTGGTAAAAAGCACGTAAGTTGCCTGGAGTACGGTGGATATATTCCTCTACTGCTACTAATTCTCCGTTAAAACGAAGAATGTTTCCATTTTTAACTTCTGAAGCTTTTGACATATTTATATTGTTATAGGCAGCAAAAATAATAAAAACCTTGATTATATGGCTATTTGTACTTTAGAATTTCCACATATTCATCGCAGAAGGCATATTCATGCTCCTGGTTTGACCCGATGATGAGCACGCGGTCATTCTTGGTTTTCTCCACCAAATCCAAATACCATTTCTCGCCGGCTTTATCTAAATTACTGCTTGGTTCATCTAAAAATAACACCTTACTATCGACACAGCAAGCCATGGCCAACTTGACACGTTGCTTCATGCCAGATGAAAAATGCCTGATTTCTTTTTGAAAAACACCCTTAGCAAATCCCAATTGCTCTTTTACCGTCTCCAAATCATATCCCGGCAGGAAAGACTTGAATTTAAAGTGAAAGTCCAAGTGCTCCGCTAAAGTGAATTCCTCTATAAGCTCCACATAGGGAGCAGCATAACTGATGTATTGGAAGGTTTGGTCTATTTCAACCGGCTTGTCGCCTTCCATACGATATTCAATGGTCCCCTCACTTGGTGTTAAGGAACCGGTTAGAACCTTGAGAAGAGTGGACTTACCAGACCCGTTTGGACCTAGGATAGCATAGCTCTTTCCAAAAGAAAAGGTATAATCCAGATGGCGAAATATCCATTCTCGATTATACCTTCTTCCAATATCTTGTAGAATTATATTCAAATAAAAATCTCCTAGAATTACATACTTGATTTACCTTGTCCAAATCCTTTGACAACTCCTCGGTTCGAAGCACGAACAAAACCTAAGATTTCATCACGTAACTCTGTTGCTTCAAACTCCGCTTCTACGATATCCAATGCTTTTCCCAAGTTACTATGTTGAACAAATAGAACCCGATAAATATTTTGGATTTCATTGATCTGTTCATTGCTGTATCCACGTCTGCGAAGACCAACAGAATTGATCCCGGCATAGGAAATAGGCTCACGAGCAGCTTTGATATAAGGAGGAACATCTTTACGTACCAGGGTACCTCCGGTTACAAAGGCATGGGAACCAATCTTACAGAATTGATGAACGGCTACCATTCCCGCTAATACCACGTAATCGCCTACGGTGATATGTCCTGCTAAGGTGCTGGAGTTGGAGAATATACAGTTATCACCTATGATACAATCATGAGCGATGTGGCTATATGCTTGAATTAGACAATTTTTACCAATTACTGTGCGGTATCTATCTTTGGTACCGCGGTTTATGGTCACACATTCGCGGATGGTGGTGTTATCACCAATCTCCGTAGTTGTGATCTCTCCTTCAAATTTTAAATCTTGCGGTTCACCCGAGATAACTGCACCAGGGAAGATACGGCAGTTCTTACCGATCCTAGCTCCATTCATAATCGTTACGTTTGAACCTATCCAAGTACCTTCACCAATCTCTACATCCTTATGGATGGTCGTGAATGGTTCTATGACAACATTCTGAGCAATTTTTGCCTCAGGATGTATATATGATAAAGGTTGTATCATTTGCTGTTAATTATCCTTTAACTTTAACTATTTGAGCCATTAACTCCGCTTCGCTTACTACCTTATCACCGACCATACCCACACCTTTCATACGTGCAATTCCACGACGGATTGGTTCCAATAGTTCACAGCTGAAAATTACAGTATCCCCAGGGACAACTTGATTTTTGAATCTTGCGTTTTCAATCTTCAAGAATAGGGTCAACCAATTTTCGGGATCAGGAACGGTATTCAATACCAAGATTCCTCCAGTTTGTGCCATAGCTTCAATCTGAAGCACACCCGGAAATAGTGGTGCGCCAGGGAAGTGTCCCATGAATAAATCTTCATTCATCGTCACGTTCTTCAATCCAATAACATGGGTCTCCGAAAGTTCCAATATCTTGTCAATCATTAAGAATGGCTGACGATGCGGAAGAATGTTCATGATTTGTACCGTATCATAAACTGGTGGCGTATTCGGGTCATATACTTTAACCCCTTTTTTATTCTTCTCACGCTTTATCTGTGCTTTAATGCGTTTTGCAAATGCAACATTCGCTGCGTGGCCTGGACGTGCCGCCATAATATGGCCCTTAATTGGCTTGCCTACCAAAGCAAGGTCACCAATCATATCCAGTAATTTGTGACGTGCTGGCTCGTTCTGATAGCGTAAAGAAATATTGTTTAATATCCCTTCTTGCGCTACTTCTACGCGTTTATGGAATAAACCTTGAAGTTTATCCAATTCAGTTTCGTCTACTTCTTTATCTACTATAACGATCGCATTTGATAGATCGCCACCTTTAATCAAATTTTGGCTTACTAATGCTTCCAATTCATGTAGGAAACAGAAGGTTCTCGAGCTGGAAATCTCCTTGCTGAACTCTTCAATATTCGTGATGGATGCATGTTGACTACCCAATACCGGCGAATTAAAGTCAATCATACAAGTGATGCGGTAACCATCCACTGGCATAGCCACAATTTCCACTTTGTTCTCCGGATCGGTATAATGAATGTTATCGGTTACTTCGAAGAAGTCACGGTCAGCATCCTGATCAACGAATCCTGTCTCTTGGATCTTTTCGACGAAAATAGCCGAGCTACCGTCTAAGATAGGAACTTCAGGAGCATCGATTTCTATCAGTACATTGTCTAGTTGAAGACCTACTAATGCGGCCATCAAATGCTCAATTGTACTAACTGAAGCGCCATTTTGCGAAATAGTTGTTCCCCTTGCTGTATTGCTTACATTGTCAGCATCTACACTAACAAGCGGCTGACCATCTAAATCTGTTCTTTTAAATTTGTACCAGTGGTTTTCAGGTGCTGGCTTTAGCGTTACATTAACTTGCTTACCAGTGTGAAGCCCAACGCCTGAAAAATGGACATCAGATTTAATGGTTCTTTGTTTTACATTCATATCTAACATTCGTGTTATTGCAAAAAATATCCTGTAAAGTTAACTATTATTTTTTTCTTTTAATTGCTTTTCAAGCTCCGCGATGCGTCTTTCCATTTCTGGAAGCTTGCTGTAGAGAACTTGCGAGCGTAACTCGTTGTTATATGGGAAGGCAGGACTACCACCCCATTTCTTGTTCTCTTCCTTCAAAGACTTGTTTACTCCGGACTGCGCCTGCACCTGCGTGCCTTTGGCGATACTGATATGGCCTACAACACCTACCTGCCCACCTAATACCACTTGCTCAGCGATCTTTGTACTGCCTGATATTCCAGTTTGAGCGGCGATAACTGTGTTATAGCCAACCTCAACATTATGTGCTATCTGAATTAAATTGTCCAATTTAACCCCTTTTCGAATAATTGTCGACCCTAATGTAGCACGATCAATCACCGTATTGGCGCCAATCTCCACGTAATCTTCAATGATGACATTCCCGATCTGTGGGATTTTAGAATAACTGCCATCCTCTTGAGGGGCGAATCCAAAACCATCACTGCCGACAATAGTGCCCGAGTGAATGATCACCTGTTTCCCTAATTTACAGTCTCTATAAATCTTTACGCCAGGAAAAATAATCGATCCATCACCAATTTCTACATCATCCCCGATGTAAACCTGTGGGTAGATCTTCACCTGATTACCGATTTTTACTTGTTTCCCTATATAGGTAAATGCACCGATATAATTGCCTTCGCCAAGCTGAGCTGTTTCATGAATAAAAACAGGTTCTTCTATACCTGAACGTTCATTACGCAGTTGGTCGTATAGTTTTAATAATTCGGTAAAGGCTGTATAAGCATTCTTAACACGCACCAATGTCGATTTTACAGGTTTCTGTAAGTTTAAATCCTCATTGATAACGATGATACCTGCTTCTATTTCATAGATAAAATGCTCATACTTTGGATTCGATAAGAAGGTTAAACTCGAAGGACAGGACTCTTCAATCTTGGATAATTTGTCCACAAGCACTTCGGGGTTACCTTCAACGGTACCATGTAGTAAATTTGCTATCTGTTCTGCGGTAAATTGCATGAATTGATACTAAAAGGTTATATGTTAATAATTGTTTGTTGGCGTTGTGTGATGTAACCAATCTCTTTCGGATAGGTGACAGCATATTTATTCACTCGTTTTGTCAGCGCTTCGATATTTGAAAGGTCAGAGGCTTCAGCGATATCCTTTAGCTGACCATCTTTTTCCAAAACGCAGATCTTACTGCTGGAGGAATCGTATGCACTATTTCCGACAACTTGTTCATAGACAAAGTAACCAACTTCATCTTCCCCAATCATGAACTTCTCTTTCACCTTTTCCTTCAACTCATTAATGTATTCCGTTGGAAATGGCTTATTGCTCATTTCAGTTCGGAATAGCTCCCTACGGATTAACTTTCGGCATAATGTTCGCAAAATGGGGTCTTCATGATCTGCCCAGATTTTGATTGCTGAAAGAATATCGGTGTCGTCTAAACGTGTAAACCACTCCAAATGCGACTCGTTCTCTAGAAAATTTTCTTTTGTTACCCGCTGAGTAAGAAAATGTTCCAATGCCGGGGTTGCAAACAAGCGATGACCTGCATTGCTTAATTGTTTTGCCCTCGCCAAAGCTTGGATTAACATCTGCTCAGCAGCAATAACTGTTTTATGCAAATAGACTTGCCAATACATTAATCGCCTAGCAATCAAAAATTTCTCTACGGAGTATATCCCTTTTACTTCGACGACCAGCTCGTCATCTTTCACATTTAACATCTTAATGATGCGATCAAAGGAGATGACACCTTCGGAAACCCCCGTAAAGAAACTATCCCTATTCAGGTAGTCCATACGGTCTGTGTCCAATTGACTGGAAACCAATTGATGTAAGAAAGGACGAGGATAATGATCGTTGAAAATGGTAATTGCCAAATCTAATCGACCATTAAATTCTTTATTAAGTTTATCCATCAATTGAGCAGAGATCAATTCATGGGACACACCTTCCACAAGAGTATGCTCCAAGGAATGTGAAAATGGGCCATGGCCTACATCGTGCAATAAGATCGCTGCTAATGCTGCTTCCTCTTCCTCTTCAGAAATCAGCACATCCTTTCCACGTAAAGTCTCAATCGCCAGGCTCATGAGGTGCATGGCTCCAACAACATGTTGAAAACGCGTGTGTAAGGCTCCGGGATACACCAAATGCGTCATAGATACCTGTTTGATATAACGAAGTCTTTGGATGTAAGGATGCTGGATGAGGTCATAAATGAAACCCGACGGGATTGTGACAAAACCGTAAACAGGATCATTTATTATTTTTTTCTTATTCAATCTAATCTAAAAGTGATTATGTATAAGCCATTTAACCGTAATTTTCTTACTTGTGTAGGCTAAGATACGGGCAAAGATACACAGATGGTACTTAATTAATGTTAAAAATATATCAAAAACGGTCTTTTTTGATAGAAATACCCATTATTAGGTAGAAAATTGATGTATCTATTCGTTAATTATTACCAAGAATTCAATCTATTTGATGCAATCGATTTCGAAATAGACAGCTTATGAGCTGAATTAGAGAGGTTTTACCTGTTAAAACATAAGTTTTTATAATTTCAATTGGACATTGTTAAATTCCTATTTATATATCCTTTTAGTTAAGTAAGGTTGTTGAATGTTTGTTTTTTTAGAGTGCTCAAATTAATAGCTGCAGCTTTTTTACGTTGCTTTCACTTTTAGAATGCCGGCAAAGTCCGACCAGTTTGCTCTGATACTCTAATGGAATTTCCTTGGATCTGATAGGGATCTTCTTCGGATCTCGTTCGCTTCTAACCGAACGAGATCCGAAGGAGTTCCGAACAAGTTCCGAAGGAGATCCGAAGGAGTGACGAAGAAAACCCTTGTGAAGCACACGGTAAACCCCTGTTTAAATAGTAGTTAATATTTGGTATTTAGACCTATGTCCATCCCTAAATAGAGTTGACCGTTTTTTATGGGATTATTGTTGCTGTTTTTAGGATTTAATATATGCGGTCGAAGCATGCTTCGACCCTACAGTTTTGGGTAATAGGAAACCTTATTTTCACGAATGTTTGTAGGGTCGATGCAGGCATCGACCGCTAAATAGAGATCAAAAAAGTCCCAATGCAAGGTTATTGTAAAAAACGGTCGAAGCATGCTTCGACCCTACAGTTAGGGATATTTTAGGCTAAATTTTCCATGTTTCATGTAGGGTCGATGCATGCATCGACCGTTAATAAACGATATCTAAAAACCATTATTGTTGCGGAAATATAAAGATTAAGGACATACATAGTAAAAAGGAAAAAGTCCAAAATCAAAGAGAATGAACAAGTGCTGGAGTAGTTAATAAAAAGTAAGATTATCCATCCTTCCTATTAGAAAATACAACCAATCACTCTTATATGCTTTTCTTAAAAGATCAGTAAATAGCCTATTAATGTCAGCAAATAAATTGCGAAGCGTGTTCTAGGTCTTTGAACTTTTTATCGTATTGGGAATCTCATCTTATATACTTTAAATTTTCCTTGTTTATATCATGATGCATTCCGCGAGGATATTCCATAAAAAATGCTGCATAAATCATTTTTCATGCAGCATTTCTGTATAAATTTTATTTGCCTTTCTTTTTGAACTAGAATCGAATATTCAGTCCAAGCATAAAGTTTGTTCCAGCTTGTGGATAATAAAAGTTATAATAATCGCGCTGGTTGCTGTCTTGGAAATATTGACCCCAAGTATAACCAGAAGTGGCATATTTCGCATTTAAGATATTGTAGACCGTAGCATTGAGGCCAATATTCTCGATTCCGAAGGCTGAGAAATTGTAAACTGCCTGAACATGATTTACAAAGGAAGGTTTTAAACTGCGTTCTTTTGCACTGGTATTGTCCATGTATATTCTTGAGATGTATTTACTCAACAAGCTAAAAGATAAATCTGGAGTTGCATGGAACGTGAAATTATTGGATAAAACCGCCGATGGTGATTTAGCTATATTCGTGCTTTTATGAAAGATTTCCTTTTCGCCAATATATTCCCAATCGATATTGTTGTTGTATATGGTCATCAGCTCCGTGAAATTCTTGATTTTGTTTTGACTTAAGGCTGCTGTCATGGACCATTGGAATAGATCGCTTACTTTCCAGGCAGCATCCAATTCAAAGCCAATTCTATAACTGTCTTTTACATTCTGACGAATTGCCTCACCTACATTGTTGATTTTACCGGTTGGGATTAATTGATCTTTATACAACATCGCATACAGGTTAGCTCCAATGTTGAACTGTCGATCGCGGTATCTATATCCCGCTTCGATATCCTGCATTTTCTCCGGTTTTGGGAAAAGGTTCAATGGATTTTCCAAATAATCATCGCGTACTGGCTCCTTGCTTGCATAAGCATAAGAAGCATAAATGTTCGATTGATCATTTAATAAATAGGTAAATCCAGCCTTCGGATTAAAGAAGTTTAACTTATCATTGAAATGAAAGTTTTTGATTTTGTTGTCATCACCTTCGGCATTGTAATAGATGTTACGGTATTGTAAATCCACATTGAAAAGCCATTTGTTTAAACGATAGTCTGCTTTTGCAAAAAAGTTGAAGTCATTTTTATGAGCTTCGTTGTAGTAGTAGCGATGGTTAGGCTGGGTGCCCCAATTGTATTTACTCCAGATGACTTCTCCAAAATGCCCTCCAACATATTGATTATAAGCACCACCAAAACTTAAGTTGAAATGATCATTAACCCGATGTTGTAAGGCGTAGGTTACACCGTAGAACCAGTTGTCTAACCAACGCTGACGAATTAAATCTGTTTTTTTAATGGATTCCGTACCGTTAATAATGTCGGTTAAACCATAATTACTGAACTTATCATCAATGCGGTATTCCTCATAGTATCCTGCTCCACGTGTATAGTGTAATCCAGCATTTAAACTAGTCTTATCGCTGATTTTATAAGTGTACTGCAGGTGACTATGTGTCTGCGTATAATTATCAGTTTGGTTGTCGTAATTGTAAATATTATACCTTCTATCTGCATTTTTAATGCGTTCGATTTCTTTAGGATCATAGATCTCCATAGCCGCGATGTAATCATCAAGACGATCCCTGTTACCGGTGTACAATGGTTCAGGAAGGCCGTACCAAGCTTGATAAGTCTTTTCCTTACCAGAGAAAACAGTCGCCTTTAAGGTATGTTTGTCAGTATACATGCCAGCATCTACATAGAAAGATTTCAGGTCAGAAGATCCGCGTTCCACATAGCCATCTGAACTGATTCGGGATAAACGAGCATTTACTGCATATTTACCATTGATTAGTCCTGAGCCTGCTTTTACGGTGTTTTTCCAAGAATTAAAGGAACCGAATGAGTTGTTCAGTTCTGCATAAGGGTTGGATTCCAAGGCATCGGTTTGGATGTTCAATGAAGCTCCGAAAGCACCAGCTCCATTGGTAGAAGTGCCGATACCACGTTGTACCTGTATACTTTGCGTACTGGAGGCGAAGTCTGGAAGGTTGACAAAAAAGGAGCCCATACTTTCTGAGTTGTTCAAAGGGATTCCATTTAATGTTACATTGATACGCTCATTATCCGATCCACGGATAGTCATGTTAGTATATCCAATACCTGCACCAGCATCCGAACCAATAACCACACCAGGAGTTTGATCGAGTAAATAAGGGATATCCTGACCTACATTTTTACGTTGGATTTCTTCCTTACCCAAGTTCTTGAATGTAGTTGCTGAATTTTCCTTAGCACGGGTCACGTTGATGTAGATTTCCTCTGCTTGGAAGCCAAGTTCTGTTAATCGTATATGGATTTCTTTTTGTTGACTAGGATTCACTTTCACTTTCTGCGGGCTGTACCCTAAGAAGGTAACCTGCAACAGGTAATTTTGATTGGAAAGATCGGTAAAAGAGGCTACACCTTCTGTGTTGGATTGTGTGGTTTGTTGGTTTAAAGTAACCGTGGCACCACTTAATGGTGAATTTTCTTGATTAGTCACGCGGACTGTCAGGTTGTTTTGCGCCATCGCTGAAATAGCAAACAAGCAGCATACTGCCAGGGCTATACATCTGTTTAGCATAATAAATATTTGTTTTTTTATGAGTTAAAAGTTCCCATTGCAAGGGGTTACAATAGGTTAAATTTAACCTCCCTTTCCCTACGCTGGCATTACCCAGATCAGGTGAGTGCAATTCGTTTTACAACTGTTGCACAGGGTATAATCTCAGCCTTTTTTTGTGTTGTTGACAACAAGGCACCCCTATTAGATGCGGCAAATGTAGGCTTTATATGCATCATTTCAAAATTGTGCAACCTTTGTAACAAATTCATAAATATTTTTTTATTAGTTAAACTGAATTTTATTTTTTGTAAATTGGCTGAACTGTTTCAAAAGCAGTTACACTAACTTTAAAAAAAATAGAACTATTAAATTGTATGAAGTATTACGGTGCTGATGTTGTATTCCCTATTTCGAGTCCTGCAATAAAGAAAGGAATTGTTGCTATGGATAATGAGGGAGTAGTAAAAGGTGTTTATAATCCTGGGGAGATCGATGAAAACCTAGTCGAATATTTCAAGGGTGCCTTAATTCCGGGTTTTATCAATGCCCATTGTCATTTGGAGTTGTCGCACATGAAGGGTGTGGTTCCCGAAGGTACAGGATTAACCACTTTCTTGAGTAAAGTGATGGATGAGCGTTCCAGCAAAGAGGATCAGGTGGAAAAGGCGATGTTGGCTGCTGATAAAGCAATGTATGAAAATGGTATTCAAGCAGTTGGTGACCATGTGAATACAGCTGCTACAGCTAAGGTGAAAGAGGAAAGCCCGATTACCTACCATACCTTTGTTGAGGTTATGGCTATGCGAAAAGAGGATGTTGTTAACCGTATCGATCAAGCAAAAGAAATCGAGTTTCATTTCGATTACAAACACTCGTCGATTACTCCACACGCGCCATATTCAGGTTCTAAGTTCTTGTTTAAAACCTTAAAGAAGGCAGTCAGTGAGGATAACATTATCAGTATCCACAACCAGGAAAGTGATGAGGAAAATAAACTTTTCCGCTACAAAAAAGGTGAATTCTTAGACTTTTATAAGAAATTGGATTTCGATATAGAAGATTTCAAAGCGCAAGCTAGAAACTCCTTGCAATCCTTCCTTCCTTACATTCCAACCAAAAACAAATTAATTTTAGTACACAACACTTACACTTCCATTAAGGATTTGGATTTTGTAGATCGTATGGGCCGTAAGGTTTATTTCTGTTTCTGCCCGAAGGCGAATTTATACATCGAGGGAAGAATTCCTAAGGTTGATAATTTCCTTTTAGGAGATTATGAAATCATAATAGGAACAGACAGTTTAGCGTCTAATGATAGTTTGGATATCTTGGAAGAAATGAAGGTAATTCATCAAGAGTTCCCTGATTTGGACTTCAACGATACGATTAAATGGGCGACCATTAATGGTGCTCGTGCTTTAAACTTAGATCATCAGTTGGGATCTTTGGAAGAAGGCAAGCAACCGGGTTTGGTGCTGTTAGAAGGTATGGACACATTCAAATTGACACCTAAAGTTACGGTAAGACGTATTCGTTAGTTTGTTATTCTAATTCTTCTTTTACCTTTGTAGGATGAAGCATTGGAATATTCAGGTTCAGGGTAAAGTACAACGTGTTTTCTTTCGCGCAAGTACAAAAGCTGTGGCAGATCAATTGGGTGTTAAGGGTTTTGTAATGAACCAGCCTGATGGTTCGGTATACATAGAGGCTGAAGGTGATGATTTTGCGCTTCAGTCCTTGCTTGAGTTTTGTGCGGATGGACCAGAGGATGCCGAGGTAAGCTCCGTGGAGCACCAAGAGACAAATGAATTAAAAGGCTTCAAAAATTTTGAGGTCGTTAAAAAAATAAGTTAAGGTGTCGGGGCTTAAGAAATTTGTCAGCGATACGATGATATATGGTCTTACGACCATTATCTCAAGAACATTGGGATTTGTTATTACGCCCATTCTGACCCGTAACTTTACGGAAGCGGCATATGGTATCTTTACGCACGTATATGCCTATGTTTCTTTAGTAAATGCTGTTCTAGCATTTGGCATGGAAACAACATTCTTCCGATATCTACAAAATAAAGAGGGTGACAAGCAGCGGGTCTATGATTCCAGCTTCTTTGTCACCCTTCTTATGACCGCGATTTTCCTTATTACTATTTTTACATTTTCAACACCTATCGCGATGTTCGTTGGTGAAAGGGAAAACGTATCGGATTATACAACTTATGTTAAAATCGTAGGATTAATAGTGGCAGCTGATGCATTAGCAGTGATTCCATTTGCTAAACTTCGTGCCGATGGTCGCCCCATTCGTTATGGTGTTATCAAATTGGTCAATATATTTACCTATTTAGGTTTTGTTTTGCTATTTCTTTATGGTTTGCCATGGTTGACAGAGCAGTCAAGTTTTTGGAAGGACCTCAGTGCAGGTTGGTTTCGTAAAGATTGGTTGGGGAATGTCTTCTTGGCGAATCTAGCGGCATCCTTAGTGACCTTATTTATGCTGTTGCCCCAACTATTGAGTTTCCGGTTCCGTGTTGATACGGTGATGTTACGAAAAATGTTGACCTATAGTTTCCCTATCATGATTGCCAACATTTCCTTTATTATCAATGAGAATCTGGACAAAATGATGTTCCCGAAGTTAATTCCAGGGGTAGAGGGTGATCGCGAGTTGGGGGTCTATGGAGCTGTTACTAAATTGGCGGTGTTTCTGAATTTATTCGTTATGGCCTTCCGATTAGGTGCTGAACCTTTCTTTTTTTCTTATGCCAAGAACGAAAATGCCAAAAAAACTTATGCCATGATTATGCGGTATTTTGTGCTTGCCATGATCTTGGTGATGGTTGGAATCTGTGCTAATTTGGATTGGTTGAAGTTATTTATCCGTGGAAAAGCTGAAGATGTTGCCGGATATTGGGAAGGATTATTTATTGTTCCGGTGTTGCTGTTTAATTATGTGCTGTTGGGAATTTACATCAATCTTTCGGTATGGTATAAGCTTTCCGATCAGACACGTTATGGTCTGTATATTTCAGGTATAGGTGCTTTGATGACTATTGTGTTGAACCTGTTGTTAATACCTAAATATTCCTATACCGGAGCAGCATTGTCGACAACTGT
Organism: Sphingobacterium lactis; assembly: GCF_051951495.1. Classification (GTDB taxonomy): domain Bacteria; phylum Bacteroidota; class Bacteroidia; order Sphingobacteriales; family Sphingobacteriaceae; genus Sphingobacterium; species Sphingobacterium lactis_A. The sequence goes on from NZ_JBNHAS010000006.1 coordinate 155,532, forward strand.
TGCCTATTTTACGATGGTGATTTTGTCTTATGTTTGGGGACAAAAGAATTATCCGATTCCTTATGAATCCTTAAAAATAGGTGCTTATCTTCTTATAGGGGTGGTTTTATCCTTTATTGCTTATCAGCTTAATTTCTGGTTCGCAAATGTCCTATTTCTTGCTCTAATAGGTGTTGTGGCTTATTCAGAGAGAGAATTGATTAAGCGGTTTATTAGGCGATAAAAAAAAAGTCGCTTACTTAAGCGACTTCCTCGGCAAAGTTATGCCTGATATCTTCCAGAACTTCTATGATGTGGTTTACATCTTGAAGCTCGACTAATTTCATTCTATATTCCTTAAAGTTTGGAATGCCTTTGAAATAGTTTGCGTAGTGACGGCGCATTTCAAAGATTCCTGTTTTATCACCTTTCCATTCAATGGATTTGGTGAGGTGAGTTCTACACACATCAACACGCTCGGCAATGGTTGGTCCCTCAAGACGTTCACCCGTTTGGAAAAAGTGTTTGATTTCACGGAATATCCAAGGGTAACCAATGGAAGCTCTTCCGATCATAATACCATCCACTTGATATTCTTGACGCCATGCCGCTGCTTTCTCAACAGAGTCAACATCGCCATTTCCAAAAATAGGGATCTTAATTCTTGGGTTTTGTTTCACATCACGAATCATAGACCAGTCGGCTTGACCTTTATACATCTGCGCACGTGTTCTTCCGTGAATGGCTAAAGCTTTGATGCCGATGTCTTGCAGGCGTTCTGCGACCTCATAGACGTTTTTAGTACTATCATCCCATCCCAAACGAGTCTTCACGGTAACCGGAAGGTGAGTAGCATCTACAACCGCCTTAGTCATGGCAACCATTTTATCAATGTCTTGTAAAAGACTGGCACCAGCACCACGGCATGCAACGTTCTTTACAGGGCAACCGTAATTGATATCGATCAGGTTGGGATTAGCTTGTGTACAGATCTCGGCTGATTGACGCATATGCTCAATGTCTGAACCGAATATTTGTATGCCAATCGGGCGTTCATATTCGAAAATGTCTAATTTTTGGCGAGATTTTGCAGCATCCCGTATCAGGCCCTCTGAAGAAATAAATTCGGTGTACATCATGTCCACTCCATTTTGTTTGCAGACATAACGGAACGGTGGATCACTCACATCCTCCATAGGTGCTAGCAATAACGGAAACTCTCCTAAATCAATATGTTCGCCAATTTTTACCGACATGCTTTTCTGAAATTTTCACAAAGGTAAGGAAATTAATGGCTTGTTTGAAAATGTAGGCTGCCATTGCTTGCTAATCTAAAAGTCAAAAAAGAAAAAGCAACGCTTGAATAGGGCGTTGCTTTTAGATGTTTATTCTTGTCAATAGATTAGATTTGAGCTACAAATTCTTTTATTGACTGTGCCGGATTTTCTGTTTTCATGAAGTTCTCTCCAATCAAAAAGGCATGGAATCCTGCTTTCTTGAGATCCTTAATCGTTTGAGGATCGGAGATTCCACTCTCAGATACTTTGATGTAGTCATTTGGTATTTTATTCACCAAACTATAGGAATGATCTAAAGAAACCGAGAAATCCTTCAGGTTTCTGTTGTTCACCCCAATAGCATCGATGCTTGGAAATATGGATCGATTAAGCTCTTCCTCATTGTGCACTTCCAATAGAACATTTAAGCCTAATGATTTGGCGTATTTGGAGAAATCACGGATTTCCAAGGTGCTTAGACACGCAGCAATCAAGAGGATGATATCCGCTCCATAAGCTTTGGCTTCTGCGATTTGATATTTATCAACGATAAATTCTTTTCGTAACAAAGGGATTTGCAATACTTCACGGGCTTCCGTCAAGTCTTGAAGTGATCCTTGGAAGAAATCTGCATCAGTAAGTACGGAGATGGCAGAAGCTCCAGCATCCTGATAGCCTTTCACGACTTCCTGAACGGATGAAGTTCCATTAATCAGACCTTTGGAAGGGGAGGCTCTTTTGTATTCTGCAATAATTCCCTTTTTATTGTTGTCCAATACGCTTTCTCGGAGGCTATAACAGCTACGGTTGAAGAGTGGATATTGTTCCAACTCAGCCAAACTAACCTTTTCCATGGCAGCCTGAACCTCTTGACGTTTCCGAAGGACTATTTTATCTAATATATTCATGTTTACCGCTTCTGTCATGACCTTAATTTTTTAACCAGTTTTCTAATAGGATTTTTCCATTATCGGTAAGAATGGATTCTGGATGGAATTGCATGCCTTTTACATCGTATTCTTTATGCGCTAATGCCATGATAATACCATTGGGATCAATTGCCGTTATTTTTAAACTCGCTGGGAGATCTTCTTTGGAGACCGCCCAAGAGTGATATCTACCGATTTTGGATTCTCTAGGAAAATTCTGAAACAGGTTTTCTGTGTCATCTGTTACCTCAATGTTTGTCGCTACTCCGTGTAAAGGCTTAGGCATGTTGAATAAACTGCCACCAAATACCTCTGCTATAGCTTGCTGACCTAGGCAAATGCCTAATATACTTTTAGTAGGAGCGTAGGTGCGGATAACATCCAAAAGCAATCCGGCTTCCTCAGGTATTCCAGGACCTGGAGAAAGAAGGATTTTGTCAAATTGGTCAACATAGGATAAATCGAATTTATCGTTACGGACCACTTCATAAGATTGGTTCAATTCCTGAAGTAAGTGAACCAAATTATAGGTGAATGAATCGTAATTGTCGATTACTAAAACGGGTTTGTTCATGTTATATGGTCACTGCTAATTCTAATGCTCTTCGTAGAGCGGATATTTTGTTATCTACTTCTTGTAATTCTTTTTCTGGGTCTGAGTCTAGGACGATGCCTGCACCAGCTTGATAATGCAAAACATTTTGTTTGCTCATAAAGGAACGTATCATGATGGCGTGATTAAAATCACCGTTAAAGCCCATGAAACCAATAGCACCTGAATAAAAGGAGCGCTGAAAGCCTTCATACCTATCGATTAGGGTTAGTGCCATATGCTTTGGAGCTCCTGATAAGGTACCTGCAGGATAGGTGTCTCCCACAACATCGAACGGATTGGCATTTGCATGCAATTTACCACTTACCTTGGAAACCAAATGGATAACGTGGGAATAATATTGCGCTTCTTTGTAGGATTTTACTTCTACGTTACTGCAGTGACGGCTTAAATCATTTCTTGCTAAATCAACCAGCATTACATGCTCCGCACTTTCTTTAGGGTCGTTTTTGAGTTCTTCCGCGATCTGCTCGTCTTTCTCCAGATTGCCAGTTCGTTTGAATGTTCCAGCAATAGGATATATGGTTGCCACATCTGCTTTGATGGTAAGTTGTGCTTCTGGTGAGGAACCGAATAGTTTGAAATCTCCATAATCAAAGTAGAATAGGTAAGGAGATGGATTGATGGATCGTAAAGCGCGATATACATTGAACTCATCGCCACTGAACGGTCTTGCGAATCCTCTGGATGGGACAATTTGAAAAACATCGCCACGTTGAATGTGCTCTTTCATTTTAAGAACTAGGTTCTTAAAGTCCTCATCGCTCATGTTGGAGGATTCAGGTCCTTTGGTCTGGAAGGTGTATTCAGGAAAGTTTTTATTCTGGATTAAGAACTGCATGCGATCCAATTCGCTTTCTTCGTTTTCCAACAGGTTTTCAAAAATGTGTAATTGATTGCGGAAGTGATCAATAGCAATGACATATTTGTAGACGTGGTATTGTAAGATAGGGATTTGTTTTGCAGGATTTGGTTTAGTAGTTAGGGTGATGTCTTCAAAATATTCAACAGCATCAAAAGTGAAATAGCCGAATAAGCCGGTACTTATGACATTGATGTCTGCTAGGGGCTCTGCATGAAAAGTGCTTCGGAATTTGGAGACTTCTTCACGTAGGTTGAGCTCTTTTGCCGATTTTGTTGTTTTTGGTTGATCAGGGAAAGAGATGCTTAACTCTTCATTCTCCAGAACAATCCCTGCGATCGGCTGACAACAGATGTAACTGATGTTGTTGTCACGACTGTGGTATTCCGAACTCTCTAACAGCAGGCTGTTCGGAAAGGTGTCACGAAGCCGAAGGTATATGCTCACTGCTGTAGTCGTGTCAGCAAGGATCTTCTTGTGGTTCGTTTGAAATTTGTAGCTCATATTGTTTATTAATCGTTTAAAAAGTATAAAAAAAGCCCGGCGAAAAATCGTCGGGCTACCATTCTGTGGTTTTGGTTGATTATGAAAATCTTTATCTAATAATATACCACCCTCCCGACTTATTTAGTCAGAAGCCACCAACGGTTAGTATATTTGTTTTGAGTCAACATAATTCACAAAATTAGTAGAAAATTCCACAAAGCAAACATTTTTTATAAAATAATCAAAAAAAAGTGCTAATCCTTAGTCATTTAGCAAATCTGGACGGCGTTCTTTCGTTCGTTTCAATTGCTGTTCATGGCGCCATTCGGTAATCTTTGCCTCATGACCTGATAGTAAAACATCAGGTACTTTATGGCCTTTCCAATCCACTGGTCTACTGTAAATTGGCGCATCTAATAATCCGTCCTGGAAAGAGTCTGATAGGGCAGAGGTTTCATCGGATAAAACACCTGGAATAACACGGACAATGGCATCTACTAAAATCGCCGCGGGTAATTCTCCGCCAGATAGCACATAATCACCAATGGAGATTTCTTTGGTGACATAAATATCACGGATTCGCTGGTCGATTCCCTTATAGTGACCAGCAAGGATCATGATGTTCTTTGCACTTGAAGATAATTGATTGGCAATTTCTTGATTTAAGGTTTCACCATCAGGTGTCATGTAGATGATTTCGTCATATTCGCGTTCTTCAAGGAGCTTATCAATGCATGCAGCGAAAGGAGCGATTTGCATGACCATTCCTGACCCACCACCATAAGGATAATCATCAACAGATTTATGCTTGTTGTCCGAATAATCGCGGAGATTATGAACATGGATTTCTGTCAGTCCTTTATTCTGTGCTCTTTGCAAGATAGAATGAGCAAATGGGCTATCCAATAACTGTGGTAATACGGTAATAATATCAAATCGCATGCTTGCAAAGTTAGAATAATGGTTTGGAAGTTTAACCCCAAAGTGTTAGGAAATAATTTTATCTAATTATTAGAAATGGTTGTTGGTGTAGACAAGTTAAGTGTGAATGTTTGGAAAAAGTAATTAAAATGCATGTTTTAAACTTAATTTTTGTCTATAAAAATAAAATATATTTCTTAAGTATTTTTTTGTTTAGATTTTATTACTATTGTTTACATTGAATTTAAATAATGTATTGTTTTGGTAACATTTGTGTATAAAACACGATAAATTATCAAAAAAAATGGCATTTTTTTGCAATACTCATACGTCTCGAGCTACATTTGAGAAGAGGTTTAACAGTAATTTAACAATTATACTACCTGAAAACCCAAATTATTTAACTAAACAACAACAAAACATGAAACAAAAATTACTCAGCGTAATTTTGCTATGTACTATGCTTATTGGTGTAGTTTATGCGCAAAATCGACAAGTGAGTGGGAAAGTTACATCTGAGGCTGATGGGCGTCCTTTGAGCGGCGTGTCAGTTACAGTAGTTGGAACATCTTCCGGCACTCAAACTGATGGAAATGGTGACTATACTATTTCTGTTTCCAACGAGGGAACCTTATCCTTTTCCTATGTAGGATATACGTCCCAGCGTGTAAAGGTTGGTACTCGTAGCAACATTTCTATTGCTTTAGTAGCTTCAGAAAATGCCATTGAGGAGGTAATCGTAACAACAGCTTACGGTATTAAACGTTCTGCGGCTTCTACTGGTTATTCTAACCAAACGGTTGATGCTAAGGCATTAACTGAAGGAAAAGTTGTCAATTTGGCAACAGGTCTTCAGTCGAAGGTTCCTGGTCTTCAAATTAACTTGATTAACAACGGTGTAAACCCATCTACTCGTGTGGTATTACGTGGTAACCGTTCTTTATTAGGTAATAACCAGGCGCTAATCGTTGTGGATGGTGTACCAGTTCCTAACTCCGTATTAAACGCACTGAATCCAAATGATATTGAGGATGTCAACGTTCTGAAAGGCGCGAATGCTGCGGCATTATACGGTTCAGAAGGTGTGAATGGTGTGTTAATCGTGACTACGAAAAAAGGAAGTAAAGGTGGTCCTGTTATCAATTTCAGTAACACTTCTTCTTTAGAATCTGCAGCTTATCTACCAAAAATGCAGGAACAATTCGGTAATGGATATGACTTAGACACCTACGTGCCTTATGAAAACACATCTTGGGGTCCTAAATATGATGGAAGTACTGTAGTTGTAGGTCCAACCTTGGCTGATGGTAGCGAATGGAAACTTCCATATTCTGCTGTAAGTGGTGAGAAAGAAAAATTCTGGGCTTTAGGATCAACTATTCAAAATGATATTTCTGTGTCTGGTGGTGATGATGTTACATCATACTATGCTGCCTTCCAAGATGTAAATATCAAAGGTATTACACCGAAGGATAAAAACAGAAGAACTGGTGGTCGTTTTAATGCCTCTAGAAAATTTGGTAATTTCACGACGTCCTTTAATTTGAACTATACTTATCAGAACCCTGATGTTACGAGTTCAAGTGTTTACAACAACCTATTGAACGTTCCTCAAAACGTGCCTATCACGCAATTGAAAGATTGGCAAAATAATCCGTTCGCTACTCCTGATGGTTATTTTTCAGGTTATTATGTAAATCCTTACTGGGAAATCGATAATAACAGAAGAAACACTAGAGAAGAAGTGTTTAATGGTAACTTGGAGTTGAAATATGACTTTACAGATTGGTTAAGCGCTACTTATCGCTTAGGTAACTATGCATTGAATTCAAACTACAAACAATACTATGCGAAAGTTGCCTATACTAAAGCTTATGATAGACCTACAGATAATCCAGGTTCTGTAACAGATCGTTCCGATAACTTTAACCGTTTGAACTCAGATATTATACTTCAGGCTCAACGTAAATTCGGTGATTTTGACTTAGGATTAATCTTAGGGGTAAACGTTCGTACAGATTACTCCAAATTTGTATCAAACACTGCTAATGCGTTAGTAGTTCCAGGATTATACAATGTGTCCAACAGATTAGGTGAAGCAACAGTTGGTTCTGATTATTCTAGAAAAAAACAATCAGCTAGATTTGCTCAAGCGGATGTGAATTACCGCGACATGTTATACCTTACAGTGAATTTAAGACATGAGTCTATTTCCGTGTTAAGTCCTGATAACAGATCGTACTTGTATCCAGGTGCTTCCTTATCGTTTATAGCAACAGAAGCATTCCCGACTATTAAGGAATCATCTCCGATTAATTTCTTGAAATTCTATGTGTCAGGAAATAAAACTGCCAATGTAAACTTAAGTCCATACAATTTGACTACAGCTTATGAATTAGGACCAGGTTTCCCATTTGGAAATTTACCAGGCTTTACTGTTGGAAATACATTTGCTAATCCAAACTTAAAACCTGAGTTTGTGAATTCCTATGAGGCTGGTTTCCAAATTAGCATGTTGAACGATCGTTTATACGCTGAAGGAACTTATGCTTACAGTATTTCTGATGGTCAAATTATTCCTATTTCAACTTCTTTCGCAACTGGATACGACAGAGCATTCGTGAATGCTGGTACAGTAACCAATAATACGATCGAAGCTACATTGCGCGGAACACCTGTTCGTACAGAAGATTGGAAATGGGACATCGGATTGAATTATACCCATTATGATAATAAAGTAACAGATTTATACCAAGGCTTGAACGAAATTCCATTGGGCGGTTTTGCAAACTCTGCTTATATCTATGCGATTAAAGGAGAAGCTTATCCGATGATCAAAACTACTGCTTACAAACGTGATCCAGAAGGTCGTGTAATAGTAGACAAGTCTACAGGATATCCAATCCGTGCTTCTGAAATGAAAGCTATGGGACAAACAAATGCGCCTACTAACTTAGGTTTCAATACATCATTACGTTATAAAAACTTAACCTTAGCTGCACAATTGGATTACCGTACTGGTCATGTGTTCTATAGCCGCTTAGCGAACTTGAATAACTTTACTGGTTTGTCATGGGAGTCTGCTCAATATGATCGTCAACCATTCGTGTTCCCTAATTCAGTATACGAGGAGAACGGCACATTTGTACCTAATACAGATATTAAAACAGCTGATGGTGGATTTGATTATTGGTATAGCCAACACAATGCTACACAAGAAAACTATGTTAAAGATGCGACTTTCTTGAAATTAAGAGAGGTGTCTTTGAACTATAACTTACCAGCTTCTTGGTTAGCTAATCAGAAAGTTATTAAACGTGCAAATATTGGTTTAGTTGCTCGTAACTTATTCACCAAATTAGCTAAAGAAAACATTTATACTGACCCTGAATTCAGTTTCACGGATGGAAATACGGTAGGTATTACTGACGTTAATCAGACTCCTCCAACCCGTATTTATGGTTTCAACATTAATATTACATTCTAAGCAACATGAAAAAGATATATAAATATATAACAGGGGTTGCAATTGGTACTTTTTTAGTTACCGGTTGTGGAAAGGGTTTTTTAGATGTAAATGAAAACCCAAACAAACCGGGTTCTGTAACTCCCAATCTTGTCTTGTCGACCGGATTGAACAGAACTGCAGCAGCAGTGACTACCACCCTAAACCAAATTGGTTCAATTTGGGCTGGGTATTGGGCACCTGCTACCGATTATCTTTGGTACATGGATAACAAACAGTATAACGTAACATCAAATTTCGGTACAGCTGTTTGGGAAACAACGTATGATATCTTAAATGATTTCCAAAGTCTCCAAAATGCGGCAGCAAGTAGTAATATGCACTACTATCAAGGTATTGCTATGATCATGAAAGCCATGAACTTTCAAATTGTAGTAGATGCTTACAATAACGTTCCTTATTCTGAAGCATTAAAAGGAACTGAGATTATCCGTCCGAAATACGATGATGGTCAGGCAATTTATGATGATTTGTTGAAGCAACTTGATGCAGCCATTGAATTGATTAAAACGGCTCCAGCAACAGAAGCAAAACCAGGTGCAGAAGACATCTACTTTGCCGGTAACATGACTAACTGGGTGAAATTTGCCAATACTTTAAAACTAAGATTGCTATTAAGACAATCAGAGATCGGAAGTAAAACTGGATTCATTCAAGCGGAGATTGCTAAAATTGTAGCGGAAGGTTCTGGATTTATTACAACTGGTGTATTCGCTTCTCCAGGATATTCTTCTTCAACTGGAAAAATGAATCCATTCTGGGAAGGTTACTATGCTAACGCTGCTGGATCTGCAACGTCCAACTACAAAGCTACGAGACCAACTGTTTACATCTTGAATCAATATAAGAATGCGAATGATCCACGTATGGAGGTTATGTATGCTAAAGCAAAAGGAATCTATAAAGGTGTTGAGTTAGGTAGAGCAACAGGTGATTCACAAGCAGCATTGTATAAATCTTCTGAAACATCGCCATTCTTACCAAATGCTGGTGTTCTTAAATCAGCTACTCAAAAAGCAGTTATTATGTTGCCTTCAGAAAGTTCTTTTTTACAGGCAGAAGCTGTTGCTAGAGGATGGATGACAGGTGATGCGAAAGCTTTATACCAGCAAGGTATCAAGGAATCATTCGAATACTTAGGTGTTGCAAATGCAGCTGCAGCAGCAGCTACATATTATGGTCAAGCTATTAACAAAGTTGGTTATGATGCGTCTACAAATAAAGTAGAAGCTATCATTTACCAAAAATGGTTGTCCTTAAACAGTATCAGTGGTTGGGAAGCTTGGAATGATTTCAGACGTACGAAATTCCCTTCTGATAATCCTATTTCTTTGGATCCTATTAAACCAATTCATCCAAAAAGATTAGTATATCCTTCTTCTGAATATGGAAGAAACGCGGAAGAAGTTGAAAAACAAGGTGAAATCGATACCTTCACTTCTAAGATATTCTGGGATACTAAATAATTTCTCTCGGAATTAATTTATTTTGAACGGCCATTGTATAAATGCAATGGCTGTTTTTTTATGTGTCGATGCATAATTGAATCTCTGTTTTCTTTTCATGAAAATGTATGCTCTATTAATTGATTGATTTTTACGATTGTTATATAGTAGAATTTTTCATAAATACGATAAGCCGTTAGATTGTTACAAAAGAGATCAATCTTTTTAATCTATTAGGTAATAGCCCTCTCATAGCAACTGTTTATTTCCAAATTATATTTTGTTAGACAGTCGAATATTACCGAAATATTAAAGTCATATTAATTTTTCATTACCTATTTTGATTATTTTATGATTATTAACATATTTTGTTCTGTTTTACAGGGATGTTTAGCATCCCAAATTACAACCTAATTTCACCTAAAATCATCTATTAATTTATTGTATGTCTAAGTAATTGATATTTAGAAACATATATTGGTATTTAACTTCTGTTATTTATTAAAATAAGACAAAAATCATTTATTTATCTCCATAAATATTAACTATTCTAATCTTTTTTATTTTCTGCCGTAAATATGGTTTTTATAACAACTTAATAGCTGATGTTTTTCCATATTTTGAATTTACAAAGCAATCTATTGTTGAATATTTAAACAATCTTATATATTTGTCTCTTGTTTAACAAAATTTAACAGTTCCTGTTTTAAAAATTTTAATTATTAAAAAACATTTATGAAACACAAATTACTCAGCTTAATTTTTGTGTTAACATGCTTCGTTGGAGTATCGTTTGCACAAAATCGCCAAGTGAGTGGTAAAGTGTCATCGGCATCCGATGGTTCACCACTTGGGGGAGTATCAGTAATGGTAGTGGGTACAAGCACCGCTACGCAGACTGATGCAGCAGGAAATTACAGCATTGCAGTAGGCAACAATGCTACTCTTAGTTTTTCCTTCGTAGGTTATACATCTCAACGTGTAGCTGTAGGCACTCAAACAACGCTTAATGTAGCCTTAGTAAATGACGAAACATCAATTGATGAAATCGTTGTTACGGCAATGGGTGTTAATAGAGAGAAGAGAGCCTTAAGTTATGCTACTCAAGAAGTAAAATCGGATAAATTAACTCAAGCAGCCAATCCAAGTTTAGCAACTGCTATTCAAGGTAAGGTTTCTGGTGTTGAGGTAACTCCATCATCAGGTATGCCAGGTGCATCAGCGAAAATCACTATCCGTGGTTCTCGTTCATTTACTGGTGATAACTCACCTTTATATGTTGTTGATGGTATGCCAATCACATCTACTTCGGATGTATCGACTGGTAACTCGGTAACTGGTGCTGACTATGCATCTCGTGGTTTGGATATCGATCCTAATGATATCGAAAGTATCAACGTATTAAAAGGTCAAGCAGCATCGGCATTATACGGTATGCGTGCTTCTAATGGTGTTATCATCATTACTACCAAAAAAGGTAAAGCAGGAAGCAAAGCACAAATCACGTACAACTCCAATGTTTCTTTTGATAAAGTAGCTGTTCTTCCGGATTTCCAAACAACATTTGCTCAAGGTACAGCAGGTAAATTTAACCCTAATGCATCTACATCTTGGGGACCAAGAATTGACCAACTTTCTATGGATGCAGTATATGGTGGTGATGTAAAGAATGAATTAAGTAATGCAGCTTTAGCAAATGGAATTAATACTGCTGGAAAATACTATGTGCCTCAGCGCGCAGCTGCAGGTTTAGATCCATGGGTAACTCCACAAGCTTACAATAATGCAAAAGACTTTTTCAATACTGGAAGAACTTGGAATAACTCGGTGAATGTAATGCAAGGCTTTGAAAAAGGTTCTTACTCATTCTCATTAGGTGCAACAAATGCAGAAGGTATTGTTCCTTCTACTGGTTTAGACCGTTATACAGCTAAATTGGCTGGAGAATTGCAGATTTCTGATAAATTCACTACAGGATTTACAGGTAACTACATTAACTCTAAGATCTCAAAACAGTCTGGTGCAAATAATGGTATTGTAGCAACTCTTTATGGTGCTCCTGCTTCTTATGACTTAAAAGGTATTCCTTCACACATTTTAAATGACCCTTATACACAGAACACCTACCGTAACACAAGTGGTTTCGATGGTGTATATTGGGCAGTTGAAAATAACGTGTTCACAGAAGATAACCAACGTTTCTTTGGAAATGGTTTCGTTCAATACGCAACTAACCTAACAGAAAATCAGAAATTAACATTGAAATACCAATTAGGTGTTGACTCTTATACGACTAACTTCACTGACCTTTGGGGTTTCGGACATGCAAATGGTAGAGGATCAGTTGAAAACTACCACTACTCTGTAACTGAATTAAACTCATTAGGTACAGCCATGTACAATTGGCAAATCAATGATGATTTAGTTTTTGATGCTTTATTAGGTAATGAGATTGTTGATCGTAATCGCAGACAAGATTATGCTCAAGGATTAAATTTCAATTTCTCTGGTTGGAACCACATGAACAATGCATCGACATTTGCTGCATCGCAATCTTTAAGAGGTAACCGTACTTTCGGTACATTCTTAAACTTGTCGTTGGCATATAAAAACATGTTGTTCTTAAACGCATCAGGAAGAAATGATATCGTTTCTTCTATGCCTAGAAACAACCGTTCATTCTTCTATCCTTCTGTTTCAGCAGGTTTTGTATTTACCGAACTTGAGCCTCTTCAGAATGGTATCTTGACTTATGGTAAATTGAGAGCTTCTTACGCTGAGGTTGGACAAGCAGGAGACTATTATTCTCCGTACTTTGTAACTCCTACTTATGGTGGTGGTTTCTCAAGCGGTACACCGATTATTTACCCTATTCCTGATGGAAACAATACAGTTGTAGCTTATACGCCAAGTACTATCGTTTATGATCCAAACTTAGTACCTCAAAATACGAAGGCACTTGAGATTGGTACAGACTTAACGTTCTATAATGGATTGATTAATTTAAGCTATACCTTCTCTCGTCAAGATGTAAAAGATCAGATCTTCCAAGTTCCATTGGCTGGGTCTACTGGATCATCTAGCTATGTTACGAACGGTGGACGTATTCATACAAATGCACATGAAGCAACATTAAACATTGCTCCATACCGTGGTGAAGACTTTAAATGGGATTTCGGTTTCAATTTTACAAAAATCGACAACTATGTTGATGAGTTGGCAGAAGGTGTGTCAAGTATCTTCTTAGGAGGTTTCGTTGAGCCACAAGTACGTGCTGGAATCGGTTCTAAATTCCCAGTTATTTATGGTGTTTCTTATTTAAGAAATGAAGCAGGACAAATTGTTGTCGATAATAATGGTCTACCTCAAGCAGGTGAAGAAAAAGTAATTGGTTCTGTTGCACCTGACTTTATTTTAGGTTTCAATACAGCTATTGAATACAAAAAGTTCAGATTATCTGCAGTTATTGACTGGAAAAATGGTGGTCAAATGTACCACGGTACAGGAGGTATCTTAGATTTCTATGGTGTAACGCAGAAATCTGCTGATTTCCGCTCTGGATCTCCATTCTTATTTGAAGAAGATGCGGTGAAGGTAGTAGGTACTGATGAATATGCTAAAAATGACATCATGATTCAACCAGAAGATGCTTTCACTTATTTCAATGCTAAAAATGGAATATCTGAATCTTCAATTTTCGGTACTTCATTCGTAAAATTAAGAGAAGTAGCAATTGGTTACCCGGTTTACACAACTAGCAAGTTTAAAGTAGATGTAAATGCATTTGCTCGTAACTTAATCTTATGGTCAGAATTGAAAGGTTATGATCCTGAGGTTTCTCAAGGAAACACAAACATGTCTGGTGCATTTGAGCGTTTTTCATTACCAGGAACATCTAGTTATGGTTTAGGTGTAAACTTAAAATTCTAAGAAAATGAAATTTAAATTAAATATAATAAAACTCGTTGCTATAGGCTGTTTAGCAGCTCCAGTTGCATTTACTTCGTGTTCGGAAGATGTAATGGATAGCATCAACGAAAATACAGGAAATCCTAATGATGTCTATGCTAAATTTATCTTAGCAGATGTTATTACTTCTACTGCATTCAGTAACTCAAGTGGTGATATCAATACTTATTTAAGTGCTTATGTAGAGCATGAAGTTGGAACACACAACCAACTATGGAATGCTGAGCACCGTGTAAATGAGCCAAGTGCATCATCAACTTTTAACAACTCTTGGAACAGTATTTATACTACATTGAGAAATGCGCATTTAGTAATTTCTAAATGTTCTCCAGGTGGTCAAGAGGAAGATAATTTCTCTACTTTAGGAGTTGCACAAGTTCTTACAGCCTATAACTTAGCGCTGTTAACAGATATGTACGGTGATGTCCCTTACTCTGAAGCTTTAGATTTAAACAAAACCTTTACGCCTAAGATTGATAAACAAGAAGAAATCTATGCCGAGGTTATTCGTCTATTAGATGAGTCTTTGGTTAATCTTCCTAAAGGAGATAAAACCTCATTCAAATCACATGATTTGTTGTTCAAAGGCGATATTTCGAGATGGGTTAAATTTGTACATGGATTAAAAGCTCGTTACACCATGCGTCTTTTAAAAGTGTCTAAAGATAAAACTGCTGATCTGAATAAAGTTTTAACTGATATTGAAAAATCCTTTACTAGTGCAGCTGAAGAAGGTGCGTTCAATGTATATAATGCACAGAACTTAAATCCTTTCTTCGACTTCCAATGGTCAAGAGATGGTTTGGCAGCAAGTAGAAGTATTGCTGATAAGATGATTGATAGAAAAGACCCTCGTTTACACCGTAGTTTTGTTAGTAGCAAATGGGTTCAACGTGATAGTTTGGATATCAATAAAAAGCAATATGATTTATTAGCGCCAAACGGAGACAATGAGCAAGTTCAAGGTGTTTACAATACCTCCATTTTTGTGTATTCACAAACTGCTTCAACGCAATTGTTAAGCTACCATGAATTATTGTTTTTAAAAGCAGAAGCTATGCAACGTTTAGGTCAAGCTGCTACTTCAGTAGAAGCTGTACTTAAAGCGGCTGTTACTGCTGGCTTCAAAAACTCTGAAAAATCTATTGCAGCAGCTTTATCAGCTCCAGCATTAGAACAATATGGAAGTCTTGAGAGTACTTCTGATCCAGTAACTGATGCGCAGATTGAAGCTTATTTCAACAGCAATGTTAAACCACTTTTCTTAGCTAATGGATTGAAAGAAATTGCTAATCAAAAATACTTAGCTTTCTTCGGTGCATCTGGTGAGTCAACTGAAATGTACAACGATATCCGTCGTTGGAAAGCATTAGGTGAAGACCTTGTTGTTTTGAAAAACGAAAACAAGTTTCCGTTGAGATTACCTTATGGTAACTCTGAAACTACTACTAACCCGAATGTTCAACAAGCTTATGGCGATGGACAATACGTTTATTCAGAAAACGTATGGTGGGCAGGTGGTACTAGATAATTAATATTTTAGTATTCTTAAATAAAGGCCGTATCAAACGATACGGCCTTTTTTAATTCCCATATATTTCCAATATTTCCATCCACCTCAAAAAGAAAAGGCTGAATCCTTCAATAGATTCAGCCTTTTCCATGTATTGGAATTAAAAAAAATGTAAATGACTATTTGTTTGCCAGGATGCTTAATTCTTGTGCAACGCGACCTGCTAATTGGCCAAACGACGCTGAAACAGGATCATCCTGATCCAGTGCAATTGGGAAACCATTATCCCCAGCATCTGATACCGATTTCACCAATGGAATCTCACCAAGGAAAGGTACTTGATTGTCCGAAGCCAAACGTTTGCCACCATCCTTGCCGAAAATGTAATATTTATTATCAGGCAGTTCCGCAGGGCTAAAGTAAGCCATGTTTTCAACCACACCAATAATCGGTACGAGTACACCTTCCATTTGATACATCGCCATACCTTTGATGGCATCAGCCAAGGCTACCTGTTGAGGCGTAGTGACAATTACTGCTCCTGAGATTGGGTAATTTTGTGCTACCGTAATATGTATATCTCCAGTACCTGGAGGCATGTCCACCACCAAATAATCTAAATCACCCCAATCCGTATCGTTAAAGAGCTGTTTTATAGCCGATGTGGCCATAGGGCCTCTCCAAGGGATTGGTTGGTTCGGATCCGTAAAGAAGCCGATAGAGAGCAGCTTAAGACCAAAACGCTCAATAGGAACAATCTTGTTCTTTCCATCAGGAGTTTGGGTAGATTCCGGACGAGCATTCTCTACTCCAAACATAATTGGAACAGATGGGCCATAGATGTCCGCATCCAATAAACCAGTTTTAGCACCTGTATTTGCTAAAGCTAAAGCCAGGTTCGCAGCTACTGTAGATTTCCCTACGCCGCCCTTGCCGGAAGAAACTAATATAATGTTCTTGATGTTTTTCAATTGCGCCGTTTCTACAGCACGTACGCGCGCTGTCATGTTGATTTCAACTTCCACCTCCTTGGAGATGAACAAGGCTATAGCATTGCGACATGCATGCTCTATATGACCCTTTAACGGACAAGCAGGTGTTGTTAAAACGACGTCAAATTTGATTTTATTAGGTAATATTTCGATGTTCTCAATCATGTTGAGAGTCACCAAATCTTTCTTTAAATCAGGTTCTTCTACATGACTAAGCGCATCCAGGATCTGTTGTTTTGTGATCATGAGTACGTATTATGAATTGCAAAGCTAAGGAAACCTACTCAATATCATGTCATCCAGATGTTTTTAATGATTTTTGCCTATTTTTATCAAAATTCTACCATAGAGTTATATATGTCAGCAACTAACAAGATCCAACGCCCTAGCTTGGCTTTCCTAAGAAAAAGATGGTTTATCATCAGTGCCATTGTACTGGTAGCCCTTCTTTTGACAGGCTTAATTTGGGGGCTTTCCGTTCGGGGAGCGATGTTGGACAAAGCCGTATCGAAAGTTAAGAAAAAACTAAAGGATGATTATCAACTCACATTTGATGTTGCTAGTTATAAGTTTTCCGGATTGACCTCTGTCGATTTTACACGTATTAAAGTCAAGCCAGATAGCGCTGAAGAATTAGCTTCCATTAACCATTTTGAGGTATCGGTAAAAGTATGGCCACTATTATTTGGCGATGTTCGCATTGCCAATATGGATATTGATCATGCGGAAATCAGTTTAGTTAAAAAAGACAGTACATCTAACTACGATTTCCTGTTCAGGAAAAAAGATAAGGCAGAAAGTAGCAGCAATAAAGATGATGCGCGAACTTTAGCTGAGCGCGTTGACAACCTTTTTAAACAAGTCTTTGATAAGGTTCCCAGCAATATGAGTATGAAAGATGTTGGTCTTTCCTATACCGATAGCAGTGGAACTCAGAAGGTCTTAATACCTGTTGGAAATATAGATGATGGGGATTATGACATGGATATTTTCTTGAATGATCAAGAAGCCAAATGGAACCTTAAGGGCAATGTGAATCCAAATAGACAGACTCTTAGTGCTACCGTTTCTTCAGAAAATAAAGATGCGGAAGTTCCTTTTATTGGACGTAAATATGGTATGCATGTTTCTTTTGATGCTTTAACCTTCCACTTGGATAAAGTATCACGCAAAGGAAAGGATTTCTTACAAGTAGAAGGGGGATGGGAAGCGAAGAATCTTCAGGTATTTCACCGTCGCTTATCTTTAGAGCCGGTATTGTTGCCAGAAGGAATGGCAACAGGAGGTATACTGGTGTCGGAAAATACAGTGGAATTAATTCCTGGTACCCAAGTGAAAGTGAAAGACTTTGTCTTTGAGCCGCATGCTAAATTTAGCCGTAAGCCTAAAAAAGTGTTGAATCTAGCGGTACATACCGGCAAATTTGAAGCACAAAAGTTCTTTGATGCTATTCCAGTAGGACTCTTTGAAACCCTAGATGGAATTCAGGTAGATGGACAAATCCAATACGATATGGATTTTGAAGTAGATTTAGATGATCCCGATAACTTAAAGTTCAGTTCCAAAATCGATGATGCGGACTTAAAAGTGACTAAATGGGGGAAAGCTAATGTTGCAGCATTAAATGCACCATTTGTCTACGAAGCATATGAGGATAGTGTCAAAATGCGTGATATCAACCTAGATCCAAGTAATCCGAATTTCGCTACATTAAATCAAATTGCACCCATTCTAAAGAAGACTGTCCTCAATACCGAAGATCCGTTCTTTTATAAACATAATGGCTTTGAATTGGAAGCTTTTCAATTGTCCTTAGTAACCAATATCAAAGAGAAGAAATTTAAGCGTGGTGCGAGTACCATTTCCATGCAGCTCGTCAAGAATCTTTACCTCAATCGCAACAAGACCATGATGCGTAAATTTGAGGAGATCTTACTTGTTTGGTTGATGGAACAGTCAAAACAAATTAGCAAAGATCGACTTTTTGAAATCTACCTCAATGTCATTGAATGGGGTAAAAACGTATATGGAATTACGGAGGCGAGCAAATACTATTTTGCCAAGAGTCCTTCCCAATTAACCATAGGGGAGAGTCTTTATCTATCCAGCATTATCCCAAGACCAAAAACAGGATTGTCTTCCTTTGATTATACCGGTCATCTAAAACCTTGGTTAATGAAGCATTTCAATACCTATGGTTACATCATGACGAAGATGAACCAATTGCATGATGAGCAAGTTCCTGCAAACTACGGGTTCTATCAAGTAGAATTAGTGCCAAGTCTTCGACCTCCACGTCCAGCGGGGATGGTTGATACCACCTTGAACCATGATGATATCAAGGATATGGCGGACGAGTACGATAAGGAGGAAGAAATCCGAAGAACCCTAATGGAACGTCTATTTGGTAAAGAACCTGAAAAGAAAGAGAATCAGTAATATGAAGAATATCCGAATTGATGATTTGCATTTTGAATTGATGCTTGACTACGAGCAAATCCAAAAAAGGATTCGCCTTATAGGAATTGACATCAACCTACGATATGAAGATAAGCACCCTGTTTTTATTGGTGTTTTGAATGGCTGCTTCATGTTTATGGCCGATCTGATGAAACAGATTCATATCCCTTGTGAGATGTCTTTTGTCAAGTTGGCTTCCTATGCAGGCACTAGCCAGGATAAAGTTCATGAACTGATAGGTGTAGGGATGCCCCTAGAGGGACGCCATGTGGTTATTGTAGAAGATATTGTAGACACCGGAAATTCCTTGGTTCATACTATTGAAGCATTGGAGCAATTAGGTGTAGCCAGCATTTCTGTTGCCACCTTGCTTCTTAAACCAGAATGCCTGCTCTATAGCTTTGATAACATCATGTATGTAGGTTTTGAAATAGAGAAGGAGTTCGTAGTAGGCTACGGATTGGACTACAATGGCCAATGCCGTAACCTCCAAGATATCTATCGCAATATTGATCCACCCGATACTATCGGAATGAGCAGTCTTTAACATGGTCATTGACCATCCCTACAGCCTGCATATAAGCATAGCAAGTCGTAGAGCCAAAGAATTTAAAACCACGTTTCTTTAGATCTTTAGAAATGGCATCTGAAACATCAGTTTGAGTTGGAGCCTCTTTGTAATTCACAATCTCATTGCTGATGATGGAGCCTTCCGGTAAGAAGCCATATAAGTAATTATAAAAACTGCCAAATTCCTTTTGGATATCCATAAAAAGTTTAGCGTTATTGATGCTGCTTTCTATCTTTCCACGATTCCGTATGACACCTGGATCCTGTAAGATGCGTTCTACATCATCAGCGGTGAACTTTGCAATTTTTTGGTAATCAAAATCAGCAAAAGCCTTTCTATAGCCTTCTCTTTTTCGGAGAATTGTAATCCAACTTAAACCTGCCTGAGCCGATTCTAAGATTAAAAATTCAAAGAGTGTAGCATCGTCTTTTACCTGCTTTCCCCATTCTTCGTCGTGGTATTTCTGGTATAATTCGTCCGTTCCGCACCAAGCGCATCTAATAATTTTATCCTTCGCCATTTTTTCGATTTCTAAAGCAATTATTTTGTTCTAACTTTACCGATTCATGAAATATACGATTGCGCTAAGTGTTCTATTGTCTATCATTTGTTGGTTCAGCCAGGCTATGGCGCAGACCACAGTTCCTGCCATTCCAATAGATAGTGCGCAAGTCGTTGATAGTACAGCTATTCGCGATTCCTTAGCACAAGTAGCCCTATTCAATTCCCTTGATCCAGATCTTAAATATAGCGAAATCATTCTTTCTCCAAATAGAAATACCAATCCGGCTAAAGGAATAATCGATAAGGTATGGAAAGCAGGGAAGCATAACTTATTGTTTGGCCTTGAACAGAATCTTGACCTCAATAAAGAAATAACTGTATATCAAGGAGGAATAAAACATCATCGACCGATATGGGTGGTGTTTGTCGTCGCCTTCTTATTTCTAGTCTTAGGAGTTTTAAGAATCATCTTCCCAGTTGAACTTAAGATTATTGTAGATGCCTACTATAAGGAGCGATTGTTACAGCAGGTCAGTAAAGAAGATAATTTAGCGACTTCTTGGCCATATATTTTTCTTTATATAGTTTTTAGTTTTTCTTTGGGACTTTTTGTCTGCGTATTGGTTTCCAGCTTTACCGATCGGAATTATTTAACCTTTGAAAACTTCCTGAAGAACTCTGGTTTTGTAGCCTTACTGTTTATAGCGAAAATATTACTTATACGCTTTGTATCCTTTATATTCCTGTTAGAAAAGATTGTCCGCGAATACATTGCTGTGCTCTATTTAGTGTATTTCAATAGCATGTTTTTCTTGATGCCATTCCTTTTGGCCGTAATTTTTGTTCCTGTAGCTTATTTCCCAGCAATCGCTGTTACCTACATGGTATTGGTGTTTTTGTTGTTCGGATATCGCTTTATTAGGACAGCTTTTCACCTGTTTGGGAATTTCCAGTTTTCTATTTTTTATTTAATTCTATATCTTTGCAGTCTGGAACTAGCACCTATTTTAATATTAGTCAGGGCGCTAAGTAATTAAGACAGTATTTATGCAGATTGATGTAGAAAGAGCAAAAAAAGTAAAGAGCATACTTGTTACTTTACCAAAACCGGAATACGATAAATCTCCCTACTTCACGCTAGCCGAGAAATATAACCTAAAACTCGACTTCAGAGGTTTCATTCATGTCGAAGGCGTTTCCGCAAAGGATGTAAGAAAAGAACGTATTAACTTTGCAGACCATTCGGCCGTGATCTTCACGAGCAAGAATGCTGTGGATCATTTCTTCCGTGTATGTGAAGAGATGCGCTACGAAGTCTCTGCGGAAATGAAATATTTCTGTATTTCAGAGACCATCGCGCTCTACCTGCAGAAATACATCCAATACCGTAAGCGTAAAATCTTCTTTGGTAAACAAACCGCAAAAGATCTTGAAGATGTGTTGAAAAAACATAATAAGGAGAAATTCTTATTCCCGTGTTCGGATGTTGCTAATGAAGAAACCCAAGCTTGGTTAAAAGAGAATGGTTATGACTTTACCCCAGCGGTACTTTTCCGTACTGTAATTTCGGATATTAAGGATTTGAAAGATGTATTTTATGATATCATCGTTTTCTTTAGCCCGACTAGTGTACAGTCATTGTATGAAAACTTCCCTGATTTCGTTCAAAACAACACACGTATTGCCGCTTTTGGATCGAGTACACAACAGGCCTTATTAGAGCATGATCTAATTTTAGATATCCCAGCTCCGACTCCTGTAGCACCTTCAATGACCATGGCAATTGAGCAATACATCAAAATGGTTAACAAATAAGATATCACAAATTATTGTAATACAATACAAAGCAGCGTTGGATGAATAACCAAGGCTGCTTTTTCATTTGCTGTCATAAAATTGACAGAAGTCATTTTTTAAGAATATATTTCTCGTTAATTTGCTGATATTTCGATATTAAATTCACCCACAAAAGGCTTGGGTACATTTATTGTAGAAATATTTTTTATAAGTTTGCATTTATTCAAAAAACGGTAATCTAGTGAAATTAAAACCTGTAAATAGCATCTCTGGCATTGCTCCAAAGGACTTCATTAAGGACTACTTAAATAAAAGTCAACCTGTGATCATCAAGGATTTTATCAGTAAGGATAGCCCTTGTTGGTCTAAGTGGAGCTATGAGTATTTCAAGGAAATAGCGGGGAATGAGCAAGTCGACATCTATGGTCGTGAGGAGGAGTCACAGAACCATGCTGCAAGTCCACCAGTGGGACGAATGAGTTTTGGGGATTACTTAGATATGATCAGAAAGGAACCTACCGAATTACGCCTTTTCTTATTCAATCTGATGAAGATTAGACCAGAATTAAAGAAGGATGTCATCTTTAATGATGTGACAGGTGGAAAAGTCCTTCAATGGCTACCCTATATGTTTTTTGGTGGTGAAGGATCTGCAACACGTAATCACTTTGATATTGATATGTCCCATGTGTTTATTTCCCAATTCCAAGGGAGTAAGCGCATTTGGTTATTCCCGAATAATCAATCCGACTTAATGTATAAGTTGCCTTATAACTTTCATAGCATTGCCAATTTAAAGAAAAGCTCTGTTAATGAATACCCAGGATTAGAATTCTTAGATGGCTACGAAGCAGTAATCCATCCAGGAGAAACCTTATACATGCCAGCAGGATGGTGGCACTACATTCAATACGAAACCGAAGGATATTCCATCTCTGTCCGTGCATTAGCAAATAGTATCTCCGAAAAACTTAAAGGAGCAAGAAACCTATTCGTAACACGCCACTTCGACGATACGATGCGTAAAATCTTTAAGGATAAATGGTTCGATTATAAAATCAATACCGCCAAGAAAAGAGCCAATAAGGCAATGAGGAAATACAAAAAGTAGATATTAGATAACAGATAGAAGACACCAGATTTTGAACAATGACCTAGTCAGGAATTCAAAATCTGGTGTCTTTTGTCTATAGTCTAACAGTCTCTCAAGGAGTTTCAAACCCATACTTATGATACACTGCTTTGGCTTCATCGCTTTTCATAAAGTCTACAAAATCCTTGGCTTCTTGTGCTCGTGGGGCGTTTTTCATCTCCCCGATGATGTAGGTTGCTTTGATGTTGGTCTCTGCAGGAATGACCACCTCCTCCACAGGATGTTTTAGTAATTTCTGGTAAACAACCTCCGAAGTCCAGACAGGTGCTGCGTCTGCTTGACGATATAAGATACGCATGGGGCTTTCACGATGGTGAATCTTGGTTAAGTAAGTACTACCATCATTAACCTTTGTTTCCATGATGGTTTGTTCCAATTCCTTGCCGCCAATCTTATTGTAAACCGATACTATCTGTCTACCGATGCCTTCCCAAGCAGGATTAGGCATCGCCACTTTAACATCTTTTTTTGCTAAGTCTGCAATCTGTTTGATACCTTTTGGATTCCCCTTAGGGACCATAATCGATAACTTATTGTAGGCATATACCTCTGTTCGGGAAAAGTGTTTTGCCATTTCTTCCATTCTGCCTTTTCCAGCAGCATAGACATCCGGTTTATGATCGATACGTAGGTTTCCAATCGTAATGGAACCACCTTCAATCTGCTTTGCGAGAATGCCCGGTGGAAGGGTTTCCACAAATATGCGCTGATATTGCGGATGTTTTTTCTTGAATGCTGCTAAAAGATCATCCATACACATAAACTGGTTGCCGGCAAAGAATACTACCAATTGTGGGTCTACAATGTCACCAAAAAGATCAGGTACATTATCAATTCCCGGAACCGTAAAGTTGACAGCAGCCTCCGGTGGAGTGTTCCATGGTGGATCAAATTTATGATCCTGTGCATTTGCTTGATTCATTACTAAAACAACAAAGCCTATTAAAATTCGTTTGATATATCTTGATTTTCTGTTCATTCTATTTATTTTATGGTTTAACGATTACCCAGCCTTCTGCTGCACGAATTACTAATTCGCCATTTCCACTAGGTACATAGCCTATGAAATCATACAATTGATCTTTTACCAAATTGCGCTCCTGTAGGGAATTATTGCATTGTGCAACGATTACACCCTGATCAATTAGTTTTTTTAAGTCCTTCTCATAAGGAGAGTCTTTCAGCATGACCTCCGTTCCTCCAGAAAAAGTAATTAATTCCAGCTGTAACTTCCCTTTTAACCTGGGGTCATTCAACACATTGTTGATGTTTCGAAAAGCTTTCTTTACGACATCTGGCTGATTGGAATCCAATTGATAAATGGCTTTGTATTGCTTTAAATGCGTAGTAGCACCTGCGAATTCTGCATTTTTCTGAAGATTGTTTTTTACAGGTTTAGTTTGTTGTGCATGCGCACTTAGGCAGAGCATGAATATGCTCAGCATTAAAATGATGTTTTTCATAGTATTAAAAATTAAAAGGACCGTATTTATGTTGTTCCTGTGGAATATTGTCTGCGTATGGTGGGTAAGCAGAGTCTTTTGGTTTTTTGCTTAAGTCTGGATAATCGAGTTCTTTGTTGGCTTTGCTAGGTCTTTGAAAAGAGTTGATATAGGCAGCTACGTCAAAAGCTTCTTCATCGGAGAGGATGGGATTGTCCAATGAAGCCCCTAAAGGCATATTTCCTTTAATAAATTTAGCCGCGGTCAGCATTCTCGCCATCCCTGCACCATCATTGAAAGAATCATCACCCCATAATGGTGGGTAGACATAACCGTCTTGAAGGTTTCCTGCTGTTTTTAATAATCCTTGTCCATCTGCCTGATGGCAGCTGATGCATTGTGCTTTGAATACTTGCTCTCCATGCGTTAAGTCTGCTTTACGCTCAGGTACAGTTAATTTCACAAATCCCTGTCCTTCAATTCTTGGACCTACAGGAACATCCTTACTCAGGTGTTTCATATAGCTCAAGATGGCTATCATTTCCTTAGAATCAAGCGGTAATTTCTTACCATTCATACTACGTTCAAAGCAACCGTTGATTCGCTCTTCCAGACTGGCAACACGACCTTCTCGTCCAGAATAGATCGGGAATAGGGCTGTTAAGCCAATGTAAGGTGCAGCATAGGCCTTTGTCCCTCCATCAAGGTGACAGCTTCCGCATGCTAAATGGTTGCCTGCATAAACTTCCCCAAGCTTATTTCCAGGTCCCAAGTATTTATAAGTCTCTCGAATCAGTTTTTCCCCATAGCTGACCATCTCTCCTTCAGCGCCATCTGGAATAGCAGCCATCTTAAATTGAGAAATATCCATTAAGCCTTGAGTTTGTCCTGTGGAATCTTTCTGGCCTTCCAGGTGGCCAGCAAAGATATGCGTGTTGACTCCCAAAACCTGTGCTAATATCAATATCAATAGGATGACAAAGACAAAAGCGACTATTCGGGTTTGGAAAGCAATCTGCTTGACTTCTTTGTAGACGTTTTGGTTGTTTTGGTTGATGTTTTCCATGTCGCAAACTTAGATTTCCTGCATAACATGCTAAAACGGTAATTAGTTATGCCCTATAACATGAAGTTATCGTAATTTATAATTTCTTGATTTATAAAGCGAATGAATTGTTTTGGTAAGCCAGACAATTCACCATGTAAGTGAACTAAATGCAAGTCCCGTTCAATTTCAAATCCTTCTACATCCACCTTTCGTAACAAACCACTTGCAATTTCTTGCTCAACAGCATGCTTAGAAAGAATCCCGATGCTGTTCGAATATTGAATATATTGTTTTATGGATTCCGAGCTTGACATTTGAACCCGATTGATTAATTCATTGGCATGTATCCCAAATTCCTTGAATCGTTGAAACACGATGTCATTCGTGCCTGATCCATGCTCCCGGAAAATAAATTCTTGTTTTCTTAGGGTATCTATGCATAGGGGAGAGGATTGAAATAAGGGATTGTCTTTTCGAGCCACCCAGATCAACTGATCATCCAGAATCTTCACATATTTTAAGGAAGGATCTTCAGCCATCCCTTCTACGAAACCTAAGGCTATTTTTTTCTCATAAAGCCATCGGTCCACCTGCGCAGTATTGCCAGTAAATAATTTTATCTGCACCATGGGGTGCTCCAATGAAAAGGCAGCGATCCATTTGGGTAATAAATATTGGGCAATGGTCGTACTGGCCCCTATGACCAGATTTCCCCGAACTTGGTTTTTTAACAAGCCTAGTTTATAATCCGCCAGTTCATACTCTTGGATAATCACCTGTACCGAATCCATCAAAGTCCGGCCTGCATCTGTCAATACCAATCGACTCCCATTTCGTAAAAACAAGGCCTGGCCGATAATATTTTCCAACTCTTGTATATGTTTGGATACTGCCGGTTGGCTAATATTAAGCTCTCTTGAAGCTTTTGTAAAGCTTAAGTCGCGAGCCGCTTGATAAAAAACCTTAATTCTGAAATTTACTTCTAACATGAAATGCTCTTTATTCGTCTTCACTTATCGTTTCCGGGACACTGTATTTGTAAAATAGGGTGTAGGGATCTGATGGGTAAACATGTGCATCTGGATTATGTTTGAATGGAATATTCCGATTAAAGAGTTCTTCCAAGGACTCCCGAAGGAAATCAAGAAAATCGTTTTTCATCTCTTCCAAGAAATAATCTGTAAAGACCATACTGCCGCTGTTGTTCCGGAATAGCGTGCCATCCTCTCGCATGCGCCTAGCGACGTATAGGTGCGGCTCTAAGCCCTTTATTCCCGTGACCTGTCCAAATACATAGGCGTAGAATAAAGTTTGCAGGAGCGCCTTATTTTCGGTCTCCTTGGTAAAGACGTTCTCCGGCTTGCTGAACAAGACCTTATCACTGCCCGTCTTGTAATCTACGATACGTATTTTCACCTGTCCATCTTGGTCAACGACCTCATCTACGCGGTCAATAATTCCATAAAGTTTGATCTGCCTTGGCTCCCCATCGATCATAATTTCAAAATCGAGATTATAATCCTTTTCATTCTCCAATTCTACGATTCTGAAGGATTGATAATTCGCAATGTCGTATTCCAGATACATCTGAATGTAGGCAGAAGATATCTTGTGCATGATCCGTTGAAGACTATTCAAGTCCGAATAGGATTTAAAATCCTGTTGATATTGTAAGCCAATTTCTTGAAGTACTAAGCTTTCCACCAATGCAATTTTTTCTTCCAAAACTGCCGTAGGGGTGAAGTCTGCTAAGCCTTTGTAAGGCAAAAGCAGGAGCTCCATGCATCGGTGAATGATGGATCCTAAATTGTTCATTTCAAATTCCTGTGAAATGGAAGGCGGTTCCTTAATCTCTGCAACATATTTCAGGAAGAATTGCAATGGCGATTGCAGATAAGTGGTAAATGCGGAAGCTGATAATAGCTTTTTATTGACGATATAACTGTTGTATAATTTGTCCCAAATCTCGCCTTCTTTTGCAATGATAAGTTCCTTAGGTTGTACTGGAAACAGCAAAGTCTGTTGTTGTACTCTTTTGATGAAGTTAAAGTTGGTCTCAAAAACCAGCTGCTTAATAAAACGACTTTCCTCTCCTGTGCTGCTTTCATCCACAATTCCATTATAAAATAAGTGCATAAAATTGCTGTATTGGAAATGTCGATAAAACAGATAGGCTGATAAGGCGTCTTGATTTTCTAATATAGGAAGACCATATGCTTTGCGAAGGTTATTGGGTAAAAAGGTTGCCGAACTAGAGGTTTTCGGTAGAATTCCCTCATTGGCACCCAACACATAGATATAATCGAAATTTAAACAACGACTTTCTAAAAGTCCCATGATTTGAAGCCCTTTTAAGGGATCCCCCTCGATAGCAGAATTTATCGGTGCAATAGCTTTTTTAACCAATCCTATTTGAAAAGAAATGGAGAAGGTCCCCAGCTTATCAAATCCCAAATACAATTGGTTCAGCACTTTTCGGGTCTCGATTAATAAATCGGATTCAATCAATCGGATTCTCCCTTGCGTAGCCATGGACTCCAATAAGGAGCGAATCATGCGGTTAATACCGGGAATAACGTCATTTTTTAGTGCAATAGGCTTAAAGAAATCGGGTAAGGCAGATTGTGCTACATCGATTTCTGCAACCGGGATTTCAAATAATTGTTTTTCTGATGCTTCTTTTTGTATTCTCTGCTTGGTTTTACCATCCACTTTGGTCATTGGATGAGAAAGAAATGTCTCCAATAATTGATAGGGGATTTTCTCCTTTTTCTGCTGAGAAATCATCATTTGCACCTCGCACCACAAGTCAATCAATCCGTAAATGGGCGATTGAATTAATGGGTAACCTGTCGTGATGTTGACCTCTAAATCTGGTAAACTTTGCAATAAAGGCACCAATAAGCTTTCATCGGCTAGTAAAATAGCGGCTGTCTTTCCATTAGGGATTCCTTGTGGAAAGTCTTGAAGCAAAACATCGTGCAAAGTCTTGGTTTCGCTGTTTTTGCCGAGACATTGGTAGAGCTGTACATCCGTAGTTCTATTGGCTAATACATGTGGTATCTCACCCAAGGCGTTTTCTAGTCCGGTTTGCTGTAAGTTACGCCGGATAAACAATCCTGCCTCTTGAATTTTATCGTCGACATAATGTCCGTCCGCATCAAAGTAGAATAAAGCCAAGCCTTGCTCTTGCCAAGTCTTAAACAATAACGCCTCAGCTCGGTTTAATGCATTGAAACCAACAAAAAGAATCTTCTTGAAAGGCTTAAGGAAATCGCTTTTTTCTGCTTTATCTTCGGCTAGCTCGCGGTATAAGCCTGGGTAATTTATCTGACCTTCTGCCGCTAGCTTCTCTTTTAGGGCATGATATAATTTTGGCAATCGCTTCCAAAGTTTTAGAAAGCGCTGCTGTACTGCTGTATGTCCCTTGGTACTAAAGGATTGCCAGAACAAACGGATAAAATCTTGTTGTTCTGCTGTGAAATGCTGAAAGGCAAGATCGATTTCCGTGGTATCAAACAGTTCCATGTAGATCTGCTCCACCGGTACCAAATCATAATCTATCTGTCCAAAATCTGATAAGATTATCTCCGCAATCGGATAAAACTCTTCCAAAGTTTCGGGTTCATGACCTTCCTCTGCCAACAAGGCATTGTGCAATTCATATAAATAAAAGAATTGGCTCAGGGGAGAGGCCTGTGTTTTTGTACTCGAAAGACTTAAGAATTCCTGAATGGTATAAAATTGAGGAGACCAAATGGCTTGACCATAAACATCTACCAGATGTTTTTTCAAATACGTTATTGGTCGTTTATTATTAAAAACGATGGCCACATCGCTGATGTCCTGGCCAAATTTCGCCTGTATATCTTCTGCTACTAATCGTAAAAAAGCTTTGTCCATGTTTCCTTACCCCCTTAATTTACTTCAACTAATTCCTTGGTCTTTGCATAATACAAATACCCTTTTATTTGCTTATAACCTACATGTTTCAAGGCATCCATGTAAGTGCCCACTTGGTATTTATGCTCGATATAATCACCTTTGGTGAATTTAAAGTCGAGCACAATGGTTTCTCCATCTTTACTGAAAACCTTATCCGGGCGCAAGGTCTTTCCTTCAGAGGTGATGATACTCGCCTCATTCCAGACTTTATAATCACTAGTTAACCAGTTGTGGATCTGTGGATGATGCCAGATCTCATGAATTTCTTGCATCAATTCTCCTCGTTCCTCAGGTACGAGAATTCCCTCTTCAATATATTGATCTACTAACTGAGCAATGTCAGTTTCCTTTTCAGCGGTAGAAATAATCTCATGCGCCAATACCCCGTACCGAGCAGCTTCTTCCATCATCAAAATATTGTTGATGCTCCGATTGGTAGAACGCTCCAATGCACGCTCCAACTCTGCTGACATCGGATAGTTCGACAAAGCAAACTTTAAACCTTCATTTTCAGAGGTTTCGTACCTTTCAGTGACAATTACCTCTTGAATATCTAGCTGACAATCTGTTAGTGGAAAGACTGCTTTCTCATCATCTAAAACTTGATAAACCAAATCGCTGATGTATTCATTCTTGATTTCAAAACTCGGTGCTGCTTCTGGATCTTTCGAATTGCTATTCTTGAATTGTGGCGCTGTAATATAAAGATGCTCTTTTGCCCGTGTAGTCGCTACGTAGAAAGTGTTTAAAGCGTCCATGTAATTGAATAACATCTCTTCAAAATATTGTTGAAAGAAGATGGACTTTCCTAAGCCACTGGTGTATTTGATTGGTATTTTACCTAATGACGCAAATGGCGTATCCTGTACATCAATCCAAAAATCACCATTGGTCATACCATCCAGATTCCAAGAGCAGAATGGAATCATCACCACATCATAGGCTAAGCCTTTGGACTTATGTATGGTTGTCACCTCGATGGCATCAATTTTTCCATTGGAAGGTAATACTGCTTTATCGCCGTCCTCTTCCCAGAACTCCAAGAACTGAATAAGTCCTCGTTCACCCTTACTGGAGAATTGGGTAACCATGTCTTTAAATGCCAACAAGTAGGGAAGGTGCGTTGATGTCGTGCCCAACTGATAGGTTTCAATTAACTTTTCCGTTAAATGGACCAAAGGCATTTTTTGTAATGAATTCCATTGTTCAATGAGCTGAATTGGCAATACCTCCGCTAATTGGTCTATGCGATTCTGCTTAAATTTAAGCCAAACATCGGCTGTGAAATCTGAATTTCCTTGTAGAATCTGGTAGAGGTAACTCATGTTTGCCAAGTGAATGACATGTTTATCCGATTGATAAACCAAAGCACGGAAGGTCTCGATTAATAAACTGATGGCATTGTTCGAAACCAAAGTCAAGGCATCTCCTGAAACGACTTCAAAGTCCATTCCCTGTTCATTCTTGTAGCGCATCAATTCTTGAATCATTAGTTTTGCCTGCGCATTGCTTCTCACCAAAATTCCGATTTGATTTGCCTTATATCTTCCGGTGCCTATCCATTCTCCAATTTTATCACAAAGGTTCTTCACAGACTCTTCGATGACTTGATTCTTTCTGAAGCGTCCATCTCGAACAGGAAGGAAGCTAATTTCAATAGATCCTTGAGGCTTTCCTTCTCCAATAAGATGTGGAGGGATGTTTTGTATGCTGTCTTGGTAGGCTTTCACCAACATCTGATCATTACCGGTATTATGCCACCATTCCGCCATCTCACCAGATAGGCTTTCAAGTACTTTGCTGTTTAGGGCCTCTTGTAATAGGGCTGGAATATGCTCGAACAAGTAGTTGTTCAGCTTGATGATATTTGGCAAGCTGCGATAATTCGTTTGCAAATTACCATGATGAATAAATTCATTTAACGCATCACCTTGCAAATGAAAACTATCACCCACTTGTTGTTCTACCTGTTGCAGTAAAATACGCCAATCGCCATTTCTCCAACGGTAGATGCTCTGTTTCACATCCCCAACAATTAAGTGTTCATGTTGCTTACCTTGCGTATTTGCCAATGCATTTAACAACAATGGGCTGTAGTTTTTCCATTGTATCCTGGAGGTATCCTGAAACTCGTCAAACAGGAAATAATTATAACGATTGCCGATTTTCTCCCAAATGAAGGTAGGGTCACTATTTTCATCGAGTCCGATTTTATTCAATAAAACCTGCGCATCAGAAATCAACTGTGATGAATTCTCCTTACGCCACAAACTCAATAAATCGCTCATTTCCTTTAATAGGCGCAGAAAATACAGGTTATTCTGCACAGCCTGATAAGCTATAAAAGCCGGGAAAATACGCTTGAGCTCCATGATAGCCTCCAATGCGGGTAATACCGCATCCAAGAATTCTGGTCGGTAATCCTTCTGCTGGTCCACAAATATCTTTTCTGGCTCAGCTAAGAGAACCTCAAATTTAGCGAATACTTTCTCGTCCAAATCCGTTATGGAAGTCTTAAAAATATTGGAATTGACCTTACTAGCCGCAATGAATTTATTGCGAGATTTCCCTGATAAATCCGCCTCTTGGATACCTAAGCCTCGGAAAGCTTGTTGAAAATTCTCAATACCTTCACTTAAAGCCTGTAAAAAAGTACTGGTCTTTTCGGCAACTTCTTGGTTTAATAGATTAAAAATCCGGTCACTATCTGCAGATAGCACATAGCCATCAAACTCCTGAAAATTCTCGCTGAATATCAATCCAGCTAAGCTCATGAGCTGATTTCTATAGTTCCAGTTTTCGTTATTGCCAATTTTTTGTTCTGCATAATTGATGATCCATTCCAACAATTCGGGTTTCTCATCCAATAAGTTGTTAAGCATAATGGTGAGATCTCTTTTCACCTTATTGCTGTTCATCTCTATGGCATAACCAGCATCCAGATTTAGCTCATACGTAAAGCTTCGAATAACCTTTTGCGAAAAGCCATCAATGGTGCTCACCGAAAAATGCGCATAATCATGAAGGATTCTACGATAAATCCTTCTGGCTTTTTCTTGCAAACTGATACCATCCAATTGTGGATATTCTTCCAAAAGGAGTTTTCGGTAATCGTCAATCTTTCGGGAATGATCCCCTAAAGCCAAGCCTTGAAGGACCGATAATATCCGTTCCTTCATCTCAGCAGTTGCCTTATTGGTAAAGGTGACCGCGAGGATTTCTCGGTAGTTGCTTTCTTTAGCTAATAATAGGCTTAGGTAATGAACAGTCAAACTAAAAGTCTTTCCTGATCCCGCTGAAGCTTTGACGATTTTTAAAGGTGCTTTATGTGGCATGGATTCACTGCAGATTTATTAGCGATGAATATCGTCAATATCCGCCTAATCATGAAAAAAAATAATATTTTATGTGTTATTAACTTAAACCAACGCTCTCTTCAATTTAAAAACCACTTTCCAACATTTTCCTTTGTTATTCCCAGGTATTTGCTAGTAGTTTTCCTTGTGACTCAAATGGAATTTCATTGGATCTAATATGGATCTTGTTCGGATCTCGTTCGCTTCTAACCGAACGAGATCCGAAGGAGTTCCGAACAAGTTCCGAAGGAGATCCGAAAGAGTGACGAATAAAACCCTTGGGAGAGACGGTTAGACATCAGACAAAAGACGGTTAGAAAACAGACAAAGGACAACAGATTATAGAAAGGAAAATGTAGAAAGTAAAAAGGTAAAAGTGAAAATGGAAAATGGTCAAAGGTGAAAGGGAATTTGCCATTTCCAACTCAGAGCGAAGCGAAGAGTCTCTGTTCCCTCCCCACAAGATCGCGTCATTCTGAGGCTAGCCGAAGAAACTATCCGTCAGAAAATCAGAAATGCTTTAAAGGACCTGTGGAAAGAATATTTTACTGCGGGCGATGCATGCATCGCCCCTACAAACAATCGTGATTTTATTACTCATAGCCGCAATAACCGTAGGGTCGAAGCATGCTTCGACCGCATCTATAAAACCTCATAATGATAAATTATAATGCTTAAAAACAACCAATTGAATCGGCAGTTGTCTTTGAAGATATAGTTTGAAGTTTGCTCAGCTAGCTTCGCAATGACAAAATTTATAGGTTAGAAAGTGAGACTCTTCGCTCTGCTCTGAGTTGTAAATGCAATACTGTAACTGAATATATTTTGATTTCTTAGTCTAATATCTGTTGTCTGACATCTGTTGTCTCAGCACCTCGATCTCCTACTATTTTAATTATCAGATATTTTATCTATCTTTGCGTCCCCTCTTGCATGTAGCACGGGGGATATGTTGAATACATAAAATAACAAAAAAACATGGCAACTAAAATCAGATTGCAGAGACACGGTAAAAAAGGAAAACCTTTTTACCATGTAGTAGTAGCAGATGCACGTGCTCCACGTGATGGTAAGTTCATCGAGCGTATTGGTTCTTACAACCCAAACACTAATCCAGCGACTATCGTATTAGATTTCGAAAAAGCATTAGACTGGATGAACAAAGGTGCACAACCTACTGACACCGCTCGTACTATCCTTTCAGACAAAGGTGTTTTATACAAAAAACACTTGCAAGGTGGTGTGAAAAAAGGTGCTTTCGATGACGCTAAAGCAGAAGAACTTTTCAACAACTGGGTAGAAAGTAAAGATGCGCAAATCGAAGGTAAAAAATCTGGCTTAGCAAAAACTAAAGAAGAAGCTAAAAAAGCTGCTTTAGCTGCTGAGGCAAAGAAAAAAGAAGAGAAAGCTGCTGCTATCGCTGCTAAAAACACTCCTGCTGCTGAAGAAGCTACAGAAGAAGCTAGCGAAGAAACTGCTGAAAACACTGAAGAAACAGAAGGTTAATCCTTTTCAAAAAGTATTCGAAAGAGCCGGTCTATTACAGATCGGCTTTTTTTGTGCCTTATATATTTACACAAAAAAAGAGGTTGCCAATTTTGGCAACCTCTATATAAATAATCTAAAGAATATTATTTAGTTGGGTTCTGAGTCAGCGTTCCTGGATAAGAGTTGATCGCATCTTGTGGGATGTAATAAACAACTCGGTAATCTGTAGGAGCAACCACTTCAGCTTGTGATTGTGGACCTGGATATTTACGTGTTAATGGATCTCCATTACGGAATACATCATAACTACGCTCTGCTTGATAAGCTAATTCCAATTGTCTTTCCTTATCAATATAGGTTTTAGCGTTTGCCGCAGTCATACTTGCATAAGCTCCATTCACAATAGAACGAGTTCTGATTTTGTTCAAATCAACTAGGGATTCCGCATATCGACCTAACTTAGCCAAAGCCTCCGCTCTATTCAAGTAAACTTCACCTAAACGGCTAATCAATGGTGAGTGAAGTTGTGACTCTTCACCTTCTTTAGAACATTTGATGATGTAGAATTGTGGATAAACACGGTTTAATGTAATGAAATAATCCAATACACCATTATATGTTTTACCGTCCTTATAGTTGATCGAATAGGTGCCCTGCGAAGCATTAATAGCAGTCAAGGTATAATTTGCTGAACCTTCTTTCGCTTGGATAATTCCTCCGCTGCGGATTACGGTATCTTGCGCGTAGTTTAACTCACCAGATTTCGGATCTTGTTTGATAAAACGGAATACCTCTGTATAAGCACCAGTTTTTGCATCCTTACGATAGGTTGGTGCAATGAACGCAGCACGTGCATCAACAATCTTGTAGTTGTCTGGTCTCCAGTCATTTCTTCCTGTTTCGTTTAATAGATCAATGTATTTAGCACTTGCATACATTTCTCCCCAGCCCATACCTCCGATATTGGAGTACATACCACCTATTCCGTAGTAATGGTCATAACCAGAGAATTCTGAAGCTACTCTTTTAATAGCAAAAATAGTTTCTTTATTATCTTCTGGCTTGAAGGTGTTGTATCGCATAAATTGATCTCTTGTTAACAACGTGTAACGGTTTGAGTTGATCACTTTGTCTGCGTATTCAACGGATAATCTCGCATATTCAGCATTAGGAGATTCATAAGTGCCACTCATATATAAGTATACACGAGATAATAAGGCTTGAGCAGCTTCTTTAGTACCATAGATTGAAGTTTTTCCTAAAGTCAATAATGATTCTGCTTTCTTTAAATCGGCGATCACCTGCGCATAAGTATCTTTCACTGTTGCACGATCCGGAAGGTTCAAATCTCCGAATACATCATCTGGAGTACCATTTACAATCGGAACACCTAAATTGGTTTCAGGTGATTGGTAATAAGGTCTTCCATAAGCACGCACCAAGTAGAAATACATCATTCCACGGATGAAATAGGCTTCACCTAGTTGATTGTCAGTTGTTGCATCTTTGCTTTCAGGAACCAATTTAATAATATTGGATGCTTGAGCAATAGCTTTGTAACTGGAGTTCCAGAAAGTAGATAAACGACCATTATTTGGTGTTCTTGAATAGGAGATGAATTCGTAAAAAGCATCGGTTGATGAACCACGAATCATCATATTATCTCCGGCATATTCACCTGCACGGTGCATAGGGTCAGACCAAGCCTTTAATTGGGCATAGGCACCAACTAACATGGCATCAGGATTCTGAGATATCTTATCTGAATCCATCGACCCGTATGGTAATCTTTCTATATCACAAGAGCCTAAGAACGCTGAGGCTGCTAATAAAATAAGTAACTTTTTCATAATAATAATTCCTTAGGGATTAAAATGTAACATTAAGGCCAAACATAAACTTGCGAGTTGCCGGATATACGGATGGTCCAGCTGTATTAAGAACAGCACCAGAATCATTAACAGACATCTCTGGATCAACTCCTGAATATTTGGTTAGTGTAAATAAATTCTCTCCTGTTAAAAAGAAACGAACGCTATTTAAATTATACTTAGATAAATCTAATTTATAACCCAAAGATAAAGAGCGCATTCTGAAAAAGTCGTTTTCTTCTAAATAACGTGAAGAAGCTTTGTTACCATTATCCTTGTTGTTGTATTTAGCCACTGGGTGAGTTGCGATATCACCTGGTTTTTCCCAACGTGACCAACCATCTTGTAACTTCATTTGGTTACGGTCAGTGTATGTTCCGTCTGAATCGTATTCTTGTCTGAAGTAATTGTAAGATAAACCACCGATCGAGTAGCCAAAGGTTGCTGATAAATCGAATTGCTTGTACGCTAAATTAGTGCTAATACCACCAAATAAATCTGCTGCTGCTTTCTTCAAGGCTACTTGAGTAGCATCTGCATAGTTAGATGTTACTGTTTTACCAGTCTCATTACCGTTTGCATCTTTTTCAACATGGTACCATTGTGGTTTACCGTCTTCAGGATTAACACCAGCCCATTCTGCCATGTAGTAAGTGTCTACTGGTAATCCTGGGAATAGGATACGTTGTGCAGAACCTGCAATTCCTGCTCCATCACCAATGTAAACTGGACGGATCGACATGTTGCCATTCGCATCTTTTGTAGGATATAGTTTGGTTAACTTGTTTTTGTTATGTCCTAAGTTGATATCAATAGACCATAATAAATCGTCAGTACGAAGGATGTCACCACCGATATTTAATTCAATACCACGGTTGTTCATCTCTCCTACGTTCTTCCATAAAGAGGTTACACCAATTAAGCCTGTAACAGGAACAGCATAAAGGATGTTGTCGGTATCTTTGTTATAGTAGTCAAAAGATGCACGAATACGGTTGTTAAATAAACCAAAATCTAAACCTACACCAGTAGTGTATGTGTTTTCCCAAGATAAATCTGGATTACCAATTACGGAAATTAATGCCCCTGGATTTTCGTTATATCCAGAAGTTGAAGAAACTGAATAAACGCTGTATTGAGGGTAAAGTGATGAAGGTTTATTACCTACCGAACCATAAGCAGCACGTAATTTCAATAAGTTGATTTGATCAAAATTGAACCATGACTCATTGTGGATATTCCAACCTCCAGAAACGGAGAAGAAGTTACCATATTTACCGTTTGTACCAAAGTTGGATGCGCCATCACGACGGAATGATCCCTCAAGAGTATAACGGTTATCGTATTCATAAGTTGCTTTGGATAGTATGGATTGTGTTGCCCATTCGCTGATACCACCTTTAGTACGCTCAGGTTTTGCTACAACATCCAATACTTCAAATCCTGGGATAAATCCTGTTCCATACACATCAAGTGTTTTTAGACGGTAATCGTTGAATTCATAAGCCAAAATTCCACTTAAGCTATGTTTCTCCCAATTCTTGTTGAAACGTAAGATTTGGTTGGTGTATCTTCTGTAGTCTTCTGAACGGTATTCTGCCAAACGACCTTTCACACTTTCTCCAGCACTTGAACTTGGATCATAATAGTACGCTGAAGAATATAAATTCGCACGGTAGTTATTTACTGAGGAGAAAGTTAACCAATCCGTGATTTTAATATCAAAATCAATACCACCCATCAACTCATAGTTGTGGTTGTTTCCGTGATTGAATTGTAAGTCATATAAATAGTTAGTTCCTGCACTATTTACCCAACCTGAATAACGGTGAGGCACAGGTTTTCCATTTTCATCGTATGGGTTATCCCAAGGGAAGTTGGTGTACATCGCTGTAATGGAATATTGTTGGTCATCAGCACCTCTGCGCGCACCAGCCAATGTAGGTCTAATCGTTAACCAATCAAATGGTCTGATGGTATTGTTCAAACGTACATTGTAACGCTTGTAGTCATAACCTTTAACGGCACCCACTTCATTGTAGTAACCAAGGGAAAGCAAAGATTGTAAATTGTCATTACCACCTTGAATAGTTACGTTGTGATTTTGTGTTAAGCCACTTTTGGTTGCTACTTTCCACCAATCAAAATTGGAATTTTTCAATTCCTCATTCCATCTTGGGAAGTTAATTACATTGGCATTTTGGAAAGATGAGTAATAATCGTATAACTCAGCGCCATTCATCATCTCTAAATTTCCGTTGGTTAAGGTATTTACCCCTAATTTACCAGAATAGCTGATGGTCGCTTTTTGAGCTCTAGGAGTTTTTGTAGTAACAACGATTACTCCATTTGCACCTTGCGAACCATAGATAGAAGTTGAAGCCGCATCTTTTAATACGGTTAACCCTACGATATCATCAGGGTTCAAGTCACCTGGGCTTGATCCTACGATAACACCATCGATAACCCATAGTGGACTGGTAGTACCACTTAAGGTCGCTTGACCGCGAATAACCACGCCACCACGTGATCCTGGACGGCCATTTCCTGGTGCTACATAAACCCCCGCAGCTTTACCGTTTAACATGTTCTCAACAGTAGGAGTCGTAATGTCACGAAGCTTCTCGCCTTTTACAGCCTGCATAGCTCCAGTTAAACTTTCTTTCTTCTGTTGGATACCATATCCGACGATCACTACTTCATCAATCTCATCTGTTTTTTCAGATAGTGTGACTGACATACTAGTTCCGCTTACAACACGTTGTAATTCGGTATACCCTAGTGCTTGGAATACCAAAGTTTGACCAGGCTTAGCGTCGATGCTGAACTTTCCAGTTTCATCAGTCGATGTTGCTACGCTAGGATCTTCCTTTACTCGAATGGTAACTCCCGATAAAGGACCATTAGGTCCACTAACTGTCCCTGTTACTTGTTGTTGGTTCGCAACATGAACTAGGGAAGCAGTCCTTCCGATTTCATTAGCCTGAGTGAGAGTAGGGCTAAGAAATGCTAAAAGTAATGCAGAACCGATTGGGTAAATGGCTCTCGCAAACATAGGCGTGTAATTGCTTTTGTACCTCATAACATATAGTAATTGTTAAATTTTTGACTCATAAGAATCATAAATAGATTTATGAAGACCAATATTAATAGAATGTTAATTATTGGAAATAAACTAAATGAACTCAATCGATTGTTCTATTTAACGCAATCGTTTGCTCTTAATTGAATTGTATCATGTGATTTTTTTAGAGAAGCAAGGGTTAAACTTTGAAAACATATTTATGAGGCTATTTATAGAATTATTACCTTTGTAACGAAATACAAGAAAATGAATAAAGATCAGAGTTTCTATATAGGATATGTCAGTAAAACCCGAGGATTAAAGGGTGAAGTTCAGTTATTCTTTGAATTTGAAGATTATACGGAATTAGATTTGGATGTCATTTTCCTAGAGATTGATAAAAAACTGGTACCGTATTTCGTGGAGAATGTAAAACTTCACAATAATAGTACAGCCTATGCATGGTTTGAAGATATAGATCATATAGATAAGGCACAACATTTAGTTCATAAGAAAATGTATTTGCCTATTGAGAAAATGCCGGAACGTGATCCTGATGATTTCAGATATAGTGATTTAATAGGTTATTTGGTGATTGATGAGCACGAAGGAGAATTGGGTGAAATCACACAAGTGCAGGAGATGCCGCAACAATTTATTGCTACCATCAACATGGAAGACAAAGAAGTGATGTTCCCCTTGAATGAAGATTTTATTGTAGGTATCGATCCGGAAGAAAAAGTAGTAGTATTACAATTGCCTGAGGGATTAGTGGATATGTATTTGGAACAATAACCAATAATATTATAAGAATTCAAGCCATTGGATTTAGTTCAATGGCTTTTTTTATGGGTTTTATGGGATAAATTTCAGGATGTATTTCGTCTAATTTTAGAAATTCATTTTGAGATTAACGGATGAATAACGATATTAGCCCTCGCTTATAGAGAAAGGCAGAGGGAATAGACCCGCTGAAGCCTTAGCAACCTGACCCTTGTCAAGGTGCTACATTCTACCCCAAATAAGGGAAAGATAAGCTGAGACCAGTTTTCACTGCGTTTTCTCTAAGCCCTAATTGTATTATATGAAGATTGTAGATCATATCAAGAATGCCAATGGGAAGACCTTGTATTCTTTTGAGTTGTTACCACCAGCAAAGGGTCAGGGGATTCAAAGCATATTTAAAACCATGGATGAATTGATGGAGTTCAAGCCACCATTTATCGATGTTACTTATCACCGCGAAGACTACCTATATAAACAACATACCAATGGCTTGCTAGAACGTGTTTCTTATAGAAAGCGTCCTGGTACAGTGGCTATCTGTGCCGCTATCATGAGTAAATATAAAGTTGATGCTGTACCGCATTTAATCTGTGGTGGTTTTACCAAAGAAGAAACAGAAAATGCCTTGATCGATCTTAATTTCCTAGGTATTGATAATGTTTTGGTATTACGTGGCGATGCACGTAAGGGTGATTCTGACTTTATTCCTACGGAAGGTGGGCATGCTTATGCGATCGATCTATTGGAACAAGTGGCCGATATGAACAAAGGGCAGTACTTACATGAAGATATTGGCAGTTCGGAGAAAACTGACTTCTGTATCGGTGTTGCAGGATATCCAGAGAAACATTTCGAAGCACCAAACTTTAACACGGACTTTAAATGGTTAAAGAAGAAAGTAGCCATGGGTGCTGAATTCATCGTTACGCAGATGTTCTTCAACGTAGAGAAATACAAAGAATTTGTCACCAAATGTAGAGAACACGATATCCATGTCCCTATCATTCCGGGATTAAAGCCTTTAACGACAAAAAATCAATTAATCACCTTGCCGAGGATCTTCCACTTGGATATTCCTGAGGATTTAAGTGATGCGGTTGAAGCTTGTAAAAACAATGCTGAGGTACGTCAAGTAGGTGAAGAGTGGCTAGTACAACAGTGTAAGGAGTTGATAAACTTTGGAGCTCCAGTATTGCACTTCTACACCATGAGTAATCCAGGACCTACTAAAAAAATCGTAGAAAAACTCGTATAACGAACTAACCAACCCTTATATATTACCCTAAAGACGGAATTACTTCCGTCTTTTTCTATTTTCGGCCTACCTAATCATAAAGCTGTTAAATAGTGTTAAGCCATCATATCCTTTCATTTTTCTTGGTTAATTTTATTAGCACAACTAACCACGAATATGAAATACAATAGAATCAACAATCTTTTAGGATGGCTATGCGGTATCATTGCCTTTTTAATCTATTCCTTCACGACAGAGAAATTTAGCAGTTGGTGGGATACAGGAGAATTTATTGCCTCGGCTTATAAATTGGAAATCGTCCATCAGCCGGGAGCTCCATTGTTTCTCATGCTGCAAAATGTGTTTTCTAATTTGGCATTGGGTGATACCTCTAAAATAGCCTATTGGATGAATATAGGTTCTGCGGCATGTAGTGGGTTGACCATTGTGTTCTTGTTTTGGACCATTACAGCAATCGCTAGAAAACTAATCTCAAGAGAAGGAGAACTGGACTTTACACAACAGGTGAAGATATTTGGTGCGGGATTGGTTGGAGCTTTAGCGTATAGCTTTTCCGATACATTCTGGTATTCTGCTGTGGAATCTGAAGTATATGCTATGTCGTCCCTGTGTACAGCCGTTGTATTCTGGTTAGCCTTAAAATGGGAGAGAAGAGCTGATGAACCCGATGCTAATAAATGGTTGTTGGTACTGGCCTATGTGATGGGATTAAGTATTGGTGTACATTTATTGAACTTATTGACTATTCCTGCAATTGCCTTATTGATTTATTTCCGCAAAAGTAAAGCGATTACTTGGACAGGAATTGCCAAGTCCTTAGGTTGGGGCGTGTTGGTCTTAGGCTTTATTCTTTGGGGTGTTATTCAATATTCCGTACGAATAGCTGCTCAATTTGATTTGTTCTTTGTCAATGGAATGGGCTTGCCATTTGGGACTGGCATCATCTTATTTGTTCTGTTGCTTGTTTCAGCAATAGTATTTGGGATTTATTATTCGATCAAGAAAGCTAAGCCAATTCTGAATTTAGCCTTGCTTTCGCTAGCCTTTATCTATCTGGGTTTTGGGTCTTATACCTTTCTTTTGGTCAGATCGCAAACTAATATCACCTTAAATAATAACGCGCCGGATAATGTGTTTTCCTTTCTAGGCTACCTTGCTCGAGAGCAATATCAATCGGAACCTTTATTTAAAGGCCCTAATTTCAACTCGCAAATAGTTGGTGTTAATGAGAATTCTGATTTTAGGAAAGATGAAAAGAACTATGCAGAGATAAAAGGAAGAAGTAGCTATGAATACGATAAGGAAGTCTTATTCCCTCGGGTTTATAGTGAAAAGCATAGCGACTTCTACCGTCAATATTTGGGTTTAGCAGAAGGTGAGACGCCTTCCTTTATCGATAATATGCGTTTCTTTTTTGGGTATCAGTTGGGTCATATGTATAGCCGATACTTCATGTGGAATTTTGTGGGTAGACAGAATGATAGTCCTAGCCAGGGTGAATATAGTTCAGGTAATTGGATTTCTGGTATTTCTTTCTTAGATAATCTACGCCTTCCTGGACAAAATCAACTTAGTGAATTTTTTAAGAATGATCCGAGTAGAAATACTTATTTCTTCTTGCCTTTGCTATTAGGTGTTATAGGTCTAGCTTGGCAATTAAAGAAAAGTAGAAAGGATACCGCTATCGTGGGCTTGTTGTTTTTCTTTACAGGGATAGCTATTGTATTGTATTTGAATCAAAGTCCATTACAACCTCGGGAAAGAGATTATGCTTATGCTGGTTCTTTCTACGTCTTTGCTATCTGGATAGGACTAGGAATGATAGCTGTGACAGATTTCTTACAGCAAAAGATTAAAGTTTCTTCTAAACAGCTGGCAGTGGCTTCAGCTGGACTTTGTATGTTAGCAGGACCTGTTCTTTTAATCAGTCAGAATTGGGATGATCATGATCGTTCAGCACGAACTATGACTCGTGATATGGCATATAATGCCTTGCAGTCTTGTGAGCCTAATGCTATCCTGTTCACTTATGCGGATAATGATACTTTTCCGCTGTGGTACTTGCAAGAGGTGGAAGGAGTGAGAACAGATGTTCGTGTGCTCAACTACGGATACATGCAATCGGAATGGTATGTCAAACAAGCCATGCAAGATTTGAATCAGTCTAAGGCATTACCAATTGGATTTAGTTATGATAAAGTGAAGAAAGGCGTGAGAGAAGTGGTTCGTGTATTGGATATGGGGATTGAAGGGCATGTGGATGTGGATAAAATGTTAGCCGTCATGTTATCGGATGACCCTTCCAATAAAGTGCAGCTTCAAGATGGTAGCTTTGAAAATATATTGCCGAGTAAAAAATTACAGTTGAAGGTTAATAAGGATGCTGTATTGAAGAATAAAGTCGTGCCAAAAGAATGGGAATCCTATGTTCCAGAGTATATGCAATGGGATTATCAGCAGAGCTATGTATCCAGATCGGAGTTGGTGTTGATGTCTATTCTGGCAGAGAATAATTGGGAAAGACCGATCTATTTTACACAGATGAGCCCTAATTCTGTCTTTATGGGAATGGATAAATATATGGCTTCAGAGGGATTACTTTATAAGTTAATGCCAGTAGAGGTAGGGCAAGCAGCTAATGCTCCTTCATTGGTCAATACGGATAAGATTTATTCAAATGCAATGGACAAATACCGTTGGCCAAATATTTCATCCATCAATCATTTGGATACAGATTCGAATACTTTCTTTGAGGGTTGGGCTTATGCTAATGTTTACCAACAAGGAATTAATCAATTGATGGCTCAGAATAAAACCAAGCAAGCACGTGATCTGGCATTGAAAGCTTATGA
The DNA here is from genome assembly GCF_051951495.1 of Sphingobacterium lactis. Classification (GTDB taxonomy): domain Bacteria; phylum Bacteroidota; class Bacteroidia; order Sphingobacteriales; family Sphingobacteriaceae; genus Sphingobacterium; species Sphingobacterium lactis_A. The sequence goes on from NZ_JBNHAS010000006.1 coordinate 199,636, forward strand.
CCTGCAACCAAAGAGAATTAAATCGGCTAAGCTTACTTACCTCAATGCGACGGTAGTTGATACTTTGTATAAAACCCAAGAATTGGAAAAAGCAAAGTCATTGGCTAATAGAAATATCGCCGCACTGGATGAATTGTTAAATCAACAATTACTTATTACCAGTAAAGGGATGCATGGATTTGATGGCTATACCATTCACTTGGGAATGGAAGCTTTGACGCGCTATAAAGCAATTGGTGAAAGTGCTAAGGATGAAGCTTTATTGGCTCAAGTAAATCGAATGGAAGAGCGATATAAACAAGCTTGGATGTAAGTAAGAGTATAATTTAGTGTTATAGAAAATCCCCTTAAGATTATCTCTTAAGGGGATTTCATTTATCATCAGATTTCCTTAGCCTTTCTTAACTTCTTTGGCCCAAGAATCTTTCAATGTTACGGTTCTATTGAAAACCAATTTATCCTCCTTACTCATCTTATTATCTAAGGTGAAATAACCTAAGCGAATAAACTGATATCCTTTACCTAATTCTGCATTGGCTAAATCAGGTTCGATATATGCTTTCTCGATAATCTGTAAGCTATCCGGATTGATGGACTCTTTGAAATCCTCAGCAGCTGCTGGGTTCTCATCTTGGAATAGACGATCATACAAGCGAACCTCCGCTTCTTTAGCATGAGCTACAGAAACCCAGTGAATCGTTCCTTTAACTTTCATTCCAGAGGTGTCCTCACCAGATTTAGAATTCGGAACATAATCACACAATACCTCTGTAACCTGTCCGTTTTCATCCTTATTAAATCCAGTACAAGTTACAATGTAACCATGTTTCAAGCGTACGGATAGACCAGGTCCTAAACGGAAGAATTTCTTAGGCGCATCTTCCATAAAGTCATCGCGTTCAATCCATAATTCCTTAGAGAATGGAATCTTTCTTGTGCCATCATGACCTTCAACTTCTGGGTTATTCTCACCATCCATTTCCTCCACTTGACCTTCAGGGTAGTTGTTAATGATCAATTTAATAGGATCTAACACCGCCATTCTACGCCAAGCTGTTTTATTCAAATCCTCACGGATACAGAATTCCAATAAACTTACATCGATCATGTTTTCACGCTTCTGAATACCGATACGTTCACAGAAGTTACGGATACTCTCAGGTGTATAACCACGACGACGAAGTCCTGAAATGGTAGGCATGCGTGGGTCATCCCAGCTTTCTACAAATTTCTCATTCACCAATTGCAATAGCTTACGCTTACTCATAACCGTGTAAGTCATGTTTAAGCGAGCGAATTCATATTGTTTCGATGGGAAGATCTCCAATTTGTTGATCAACCAATCGTATAATGGTCTGTGAGGAATAAACTCCAATGTACACACCGAGTGGGTAATCTTTTCAATGGAATCAGATTGACCATGTGCAAAATCATACATTGGATAAATACACCATTTATCACCTGTACGGTGGTGATGCGCATGTTTGATACGGTAGATGATCGGATCACGCATGTGCATATTCGGACTTGCTAAGTCGATCTTTGCACGCAATACCTTTTCACCATCCTTATATTTTCCAGCACGCATGTCTTCGAAGATTTGTAAGTTCTCTTCTGTACTACGGCTGCGATATGGCGTTGGAGTACCTGGTTCTGTTGGAGTGCCCTTAGCAGCAGCAATTTCCTCTGCGGTGGAATCATCCACATAAGCCAAGTCATGCTTGATTAAGTCTACCGCGTATTGGTAAAGAGTTTCGAAATAATCTGAGGTGTAAAGCTCCTCAGCCCATTGGAAACCAAGCCATTGAATGTCTTTCTTGATGCTGTCCACATACTCTACATCTTCCGTTACTGGATTTGTATCATCAAAACGTAAGTTGGTCTGTCCGTTGTACTTCTGTGCCAAAGCAAAGTTTAAACAGATTGATTTTGCGTGACCAATATGTAGATAGCCATTTGGTTCCGGTGGGAAACGAGTCAATACACGACCGTCATTCTTCCCATTTCGAAGATCATCTTCAATGATCTCTTCGATAAAATTCAAGGATTTTTCTTCTTCTACCATGTAGCAAAGTTAGCTATTTCATCGATATATTGGATGTACAAGACATGAATACTTGGCTCATTTTATGTATTTTCGAAGTATATTTTACGAATTATGAATTTAAGATTAGCATTACTGGCAATCCTGATAATCCCCTTGTCGCTTTTTGCACAGAAAAAACAAAAACCAAAACTATTGGTCTATGGTTCTGACATAGCTGCTTTTTCTGCTGCAGTGCAGGCTGCGCGTTCCAATGTGCCTACTGTTTGGGTACTTGACCAAGCACAAATTGCACCGGAAATAACAAGTCAGGCTATTAAGATCAACAGTAATCAGAAACTTGATGGTGGTATCTGGATGAATATCTTGATGGAGATCGCTGTTAGTAAAACCAAAAGCGATTCACTAGCACAATTGGTAAAACAAGAGCTTAATCCACGATTGGCTCAAAATGCAATTGATAAAATTATTGCTGAACTCCCTAATCTGACCCTAATTAAAAACCAACAAATCAGTAAGACTAGTCAGAAGAAAAGAGGATGGGATATTCAACTAAATAACCGATTACAATTTTCGGTGCTTTCAGTACTTGATTTCAGTGAAAAAGGAAGTCTTTATGCCCAAGCAGAGAAAGATGACAAATCTTACGCATCTACCGCCATTCAAAAAGCAGCTGATGTTTCATTAGCTTTAGGAAGGACATCTGTAGGCGCAGCAGAACTAGATGGATCTGCACATGTCATCTTACTAAAAGACTTGTTGACTTTTGAAAGGAATAATCTATTGGATGCCGGCTTCTTACGTCATGTCAGCTCAGATCCTAATAATATAGCTTTCCGTGCTGCATATGGACAGGCACTTGGAGCTACTGCAGCATATCTTGCCTTCTTTAAAACAAATAGCAAATCCATTGATATCCGTAAATTACAAGCCGAGCTGATGGCATTTTCAGCAAGACTGACTCCGTATCAGGATGTCTCATCGCAGGATACACATTTTGGATCTATTCAGAAAAATTACTTAACAGGATTCTTTTTAGGCCAGGTTGAAGATGGAAAATATCTCTTTAAAAAGGACGATTTTGTGCGTTTTGACGATGTTAAAGCCGTGATGAATGATATCTATACCCGCAGCCAACTATGGTTCTTAGATAACTTCCGCAATGAAGATTTAACCTGGGGAGATCTGTTCGGCTTAATTAAGTATGTATCCCTAAAAGGAGATGAAGTACAAAAACAAGTCGAAAAAGAATGGAATAGCAAACGTAAATTCCAAGGTGAGTTTAGTTTGAAGAATAAAGTCACTCGCGAACATTTTGCTGTCATGGCGGATTTATATTCCAACTCCTTTAGCAAGACCATTAACCTTGACGGATCATTCGTCAAGTAATTCTAGAATGAATTCTAAAATATTAGCTATTAAAAAAGGCTGCTTTTTTCGAGCAGCCTTTTTTTATTTTCTATTAAAGGTATTTAAAAACCTCACCTAAAGAGTCATTGCTGGTATAAGTATTACCTAAGTCGATCAGTTGTCCTGTACCGATGTTGATAACCATACCGTGGATGGCCAGGTCCGCTCCATTTTTCCAAGCATTTTGAACAATGGAAGTCGAGCACAAATTCCACACCTGCTCCTTAACATTCAATTCTACTAAACGGTCCGCTTTTTTACCTGTATCTTCGATAGCATCGATTTCTTCTGCATGAAGACGGTAAACATCCTTGATGTGGCATAACCAGTTATCAATGATACCATATTGTTGGCTGCTCAATGATGCTGCAACACCACCACAACCGTAGTGACCTGCTACAATAATATGTTTCACCTTTAATACATTGACAGCATAGTCTAAAACAGCTAACATACTCATATCCGAGTGAACACACATGTTCGCAATATTACGGTGCACGAATACCTCACCAGGTTTTCTACCTGTCAATTCATTTGCAGGAACACGGCTATCCGCACATCCTATCCATAAAATCTCTGGGTTTTGTCCATTCGCTAATTGCTCAAAACGTCCAGTGGTGTCCTTCTTTACAAAGTCCATCCAATCTTTGTTCCCGTTTATAATATTGTCAAAGCCGATTTCTAGATCTTTTCTACTCATTTTATTTATGTGATTTTCTGTGTTTTCAATTCTGAGAAACTTTACAAGTTTCCGCATTTATTTAATTCTTTTAAACTACTTTTTTAAGTTTTTGTTTTCTACGACGGTGTTCCTTCTTGAAAGTCACCTCATTTAGCTCAATATCCAAGCCCTTGCTGATCGCATTTTGCTCAAAGTCCTTGATGACATCAATGACGTCCTTATCAATAAATTTACTTCGATGTCCATCAATCAAAATCGTCTTGACATTCTTCGGTAAATTATAAAGCTTCTGTTGAATAGGCGCCTTATTCAAGAAGGTCACTTCTTCTGCCAATGTCAATACAGCTACCGAACTATCATCAGTTTCTTTCGGTTTAATATTGATGTGGTATGCATTGTGCATATTGGCACGTAGGATATAAAAGGTTGCTACCAAGATACCCACACCTACACCCGTCAATAAGTCGGTGAATACAACTACAGCGATGGTGATAAAGAATGGAATAAATTGATCCAATCCTTTACCAAACATTTGTTTGAACAATGCTGGTTTTGCTAATTTATAACCTGTGTGCAATAGGATAGCTGCTAATCCACCATAAGGAATTAAATTGATCATGCTTGGAATAGCCAATACAGCTACCAATAACCATACACCGTGCAACATAGCTGCTTGTCTGGTTTTACCACCAGCATTCGCATTAGCCGATGAACGAACGATTACCGAGGTCATTGGAAGTCCACCAAGGAAACCCGATGCCATATTACCCACACCTTGCGCTACTAATTCTCTGTTGGTTGGAGAATTACGCTTTAAAGGATCGATTTTATCAATCGCCTCAATACTTAATAAGGTTTCCAAGGAAGCGATGATCGCAATGGTAAATGCAACGATCCAAACTTCTTTATTAAGGATTTGGGTAAAATCAGGGAATATAAATAAACCTGTAAAATCAGCAAATGAAGATACAATTGGAATATTTACAAAGTGATCTGGATTTAATGCCAATCCAGTCCCTTGAAAAGCAAAACCTAAACCAACACCCAACAATACCACTACTAATGGTGCAGGCACCTTGTTTAAGCCTTTGATCTTAGGCCAAAAGATTAATACTGCTAAGGAGAGAAAACAGATGATGGTTGCTCCCCAATTGACGCTGGACATGACCGTATTGGTAAATGCAGCAATCCCGCCACCATTATCAAACTCAAAGGCATGTGACTCGTTTAGTCCGAATGCAATAGGAATTTGTTTTAGAATAATGGTAATACCGATTGCGGCAAGCATCCCAAGGATGACCGATGATGGGAAGTAATTCCCGATCATACCGGCCTTAACAATCCCCAAGATCAACTGGATTACCCCAGCGATCACGACCGCCAAAATAAAGGTCTCATATGCACCAAGTTTTTCTATTGATCCCAATACGATGACGGTCAGACCTGCAGCTGGACCACTGACACTTAAGGGAGATCCAGAGATGGAGGCTACCACTATCCCTCCAATAATTCCAGTTAATAAACCGGCAAATAACGGCGCACCTGACGCCATGGCAATACCCAAACATAATGGGAGTGCCACTAAAAAAACTACTATACTAGCAGGAAAATCATATTTTAAGTCTCTTTTTGACAATTTCAAAAAAGCAGACGTACGTGTACCAAACATAAGATGTTTAATTTTTTGTAATTCAATTTTTGATGATAAATAAACTCAATCGTCCCATTAAGACAGGTGTACTACCGGTCAGAACATGACTTCGTCAAAGAATCGAATTAACAGTTAGGAGGGGGTGTTGGTACGGTGGGGTGAAACGCACAAATAGACTTCTCATTACGCAGGTATTGCCTACTTTGAGATGTGCATTCAATGGTTGGATTGTAAGCTAGGAAATCAAATGCATCCGGTTTAAAGATTTTAATACCGGTTTCATGAAGATCTTCATTATTGCTGTTTCCCGCTTTCGAGGTTGTCTCAATTTCTAATTGCATCACTACTTGGAGGACAGTACCTTTATCCAGTACATCCACGAAAATCGGTGTCATGGAAATCAACATCTTCGTGAAGAAGATGAAGAAACACAGCTTAGCTGCCATGATCCGATACGCTTTCGTAAAAAAATGTGCCCTTGCAATCATAAACTGAACAAAAATAAAATTAAATTTCAAAAAAAACGATATTTTGGAATTAAATTGTGAAAAAATTACAAAAGTATGTGTTTTAGTTTGAATTGTTAATAATTCCTTAATCCATAGAACTTGGTAATCTAAGATTGTATTATATTATCTTTATTCCTAATTTCGAGTAAACATAAGTTCTCAACCATATGAAAGAACAATTTATCCAAAAAATCACAACATCATATAGCCCAAAGGGCGCATTTATTCAATTGGGCTCCGGTATTTTAGATGGTGAGATCATCACCGACGCGCGAGTAAACCTCGCGCTGAAGATGATGAACCGCCATGGACTAATCGCCGGTGCAACTGGTACTGGTAAAACCCGTACCCTTCAATTGACTGCCGAGCAGCTTTCTGATGCCGGTGTCCCTGTGTTTATGCTCGATGTAAAAGGGGACTTATCCGGACTTGCTGAACCGGGGAAGACCAACGATGCGCTTATCGAGCGTGGAAATGCCGTAGGTATTCCTTTTCAACCTGCTAGTTTCCCTATCGAATTGTTTTCCCTTAGTGGGAAATTAGGCGCACCTATGCGTGTGACTGTTGAAGATTTTGGACCGGTTTTGTTAGCTCGTATTCTGGATTTAAACGACACACAGGCAGGTGTGCTAAGTGCCATATTCAAATATGCAGACGATAAACAATTACCAATTGTTGACTTTGCCGATTTGAAACGCCTGTTAAGTTATCTTTCCGAAGGTCCTGGTGCCGCAGAGATTAAAGAGGATTATGGCAAGATTAGCTCGGCAAGTGCAAGTACAATCCTTCGTAAGATCGTTGCGATTGAACAACAGGGTTTAGCACACATATTTGGCGAGAAAGAATTTGATATTAATGATCTATTTGGAAAAGTTGACGGCAAAGGTGTCATCACCTTGCTCAATATCTCTGATATTCAGGATCAACCCTTATTATTTTCCACTTTCCTTTTGAGTTTATTGGCGCAATTGTTCAAGAAACTACCGGAGGTAGGGGATTTGGATAAACCAAAATTGGTGTTCTTTTTTGATGAGGCGCATTTGCTGTTCAATGGAGCATCCAAGGCTTTCTTAACACAGATTGAACAGATAGTTCGATTGATCCGTTCCAAGGGAGTGGGGGTGTTTTTCTGTACTCAGGCGGCTTCAGATATCCCTGAATCCGTTTTAGGCCAATTGGGTAACCGCGTACAGCATGCTTTAAGAGCTTTCACACCTAATGACGCTGAAAATTTACGTAAAACTGTAAAGACCTATCCAACATCAGAATTTTACGAGATCGACAAGGTGTTAACATCCTTAGGTATCGGACAAGCATTGGTGACTGTATTGAACGATAAAGGTATCCCTACAGAAGTAGTAGCGACACATTTGGTTCCGGCACGTGCGGTTATGGGACCTTGTCAGCCACAGCTCTATGAGGAACTAGTCCGTAATTCGGAGTTCTATAACAAATACCAAGAGCGGATCGAAAGACGCACAGCTTCCGAGATCCTGGAGGAAAGACAAGGGCAACACGATGCTGAAGAAGCGGCAGAGAAGGCTAAAAAAGAAGCTGAAAAAGCGGCCAAATCCCGTAGTTCTTCCAGTTCCAGACGACAAACTCCATTGGAAGCAGCACAGAGTCAGGCTAGCCGTACTTTAGCACGTGAAGGTGTAAAACTATTGGGTAAAATAGCGAACGGAATTCTTAACGCAATGTTCAAAAAGAGATAACAAGAAAATAGTATATTTGCCCACACGATACTGAAAAATTTAACAAAACATTATATTATGGGAAAACCTACTTTGGTAGTTTTAGCAGCAGGAATGGCTAGCCGTTACGGTTCATTGAAGCAAGTTGATGCCTTTGGTCCACACGGTGAAACAATTATCGACTATTCTATTTATGATGCCATCCGTGCAGGATTTGGTAAAGTAGTTTTTATTATTCGCGAAGAATTCGAGCAAGTGATGCGCGATAAATTTGACGAAAAATTAAAAGGAAAAATTGACGTTGATTATGCTTTCCAAGATTTCAACCTTAAAAAATTTGGTGTTGACAAGGAAATTGAACGTACGAAACCTTGGGGTACTGCTCATGCGGTAATGAGTGCCAAAGACGTAGTTGATGGCCCTTTCTGTGTGATTAATGCTGATGACTTCTACGGTTATGATGCTTTCAAGAAAATGGCTGATTTCTTAACCAATGAGGTAGACGATGCACATATGTCCTTAATGGGTTTTGAAGTAGGTAATACCATGTCTGATTATGGTTATGTGTCAAGAGGTGTTTGTGAAGTGGATGAAAAAGGTCACATGGCTTCTGTTACGGAGCGTACAAACATTTACTATGTGACTGATGAACAAGGAAATCGTAAAATCGTTTACGAGGAAAATGGTGTTCAAAATGATCTACCTGCAGATGCTCGTGTATCGATGAACTTCTGGGGTTTCACGCCTAAGATTTTTGAAGTAGCACAAGCTATGTTCCCTCAATTTGTGGAAGAGAACGGCGATAATCCAAAATCGGAGTTCTTTATTCCTTCTGTTCCTGACCACATGGTTAAAAACGGAATGGCAGCATTTAAAGTGATCCCTACTTCTTCAAAATGGTTCGGTGTAACCTATGTAGAGGACAAACCTATCGTACAAGAAAGCATCTCTAAATTGTTAGCAGATGGTACTTATCCGCAGAAATTATTCTAAGGATTTCTAATCATAAACAAAAGGCTAATACAACCCTTAATTCGGTGGTATTAGCCTTTTCTTTTTACCAAATTTCTAGATCCTGTGGAATTTGAGGGTTATTTAAGACCTTCTTGGGTCAGAATTTTTACTATATTCAATTGTTGAAATCTATTTAATTTACTTGGATGAAAAAAGTCATGGCTTGGGTTCTGTATTGTCTTTTAGGATTGATAATCTTTGCATTGCTGTATTTAGCAGCAGATGCCTTGTTGTCTAGAATATCATTGAATAAGGTCGATCAGTCTTCTGGACAAAAAACGATTGAAGCCTATATTCTATCCAATGGTGTTCATACAGATATTGTCCTGCCCATACGTACTGCTGACCTGGATTGGACCAGCGTATTTCCAATTGAAAATACCAAGGGAAAGGCACAAGACCATCAATTTATATCGATTGGATGGGGAGATAAGGGTTTTTACCTCAATACCCCTGAATGGAAAGATTTAACCGCCAAAACTGCCTTGGTCGCTGCTTTAGGGATAGGAGAAACTGCTTTGCACATCACCTATTACAAGCAGATGGAGAACGATTCACTTTGCCGGAAAATTAACATCGATTCTACTCAGCTAAGCATTCTCCAAAATTATATTATTAACAGCTTGGATAAAGATCAAGATGGCAAACCTATCTATATCCAAACCAATGCACAATATGGTCAAGATGATGCTTTTTATGAAGCGAAAGGAGCCTACAGCATGTTTTATTCCTGCAATACCTGGACTAATGAAGCCCTCAAGAAAGCCCATATGCCTGCTGGATACTGGACTGTTTTTGATAAGGGCATTCTAAGGCATTATTCTTATTAATTGACAAGTATTTTTTACATTATGTAAAAAATACTTGTCATTATGTAAGGTATATCATACATTTGTTTTATTATTAGTAATAATCAATTATAAAACAAATGTTATGAAAAAGATACCCGTATTGCCTAGATACTTTCAGTGGATAGGCTTGATACTGCTTCTGCTGATGATTCCTTATAAGATTTATCAGGATTCCATTTCAGGTATTCGAATAAATACCTTTGTCGTTTACAACGATACGCCACTCCAAGAATCTGGCCTTTTTGAAATCATGGAAGTTGATATAGGCTTTACCTTATTCCTCTTGATTAGCTTATTGGGACTTACCTTTATCGCTTTTGCCAAGACAAAAATAGAGGACGAAATGATTCAGTCTATTCGATTATACAGTTGGAGCTGGGCTATATTAATCATGATTGGTTTAGGTATTCTAATTACTTTATCTATTTACGGGATGACTTTTGTTTCCTTTGCATTACTTTTTGGACATATTCTATTAATATTGTTTATCATTATTTTTAGGATGAATTATTACCGGTTGAATAAGGGAGGGAAGCAGAATGAAGAATAACATTAAGATTTTTCGTGTTATGAAGGGGCTGTCGCAAGAACAGCTAGCCAAGGAGGTCAATGTAAGCCGGCAAACGATTAATGCCTTAGAGGCCGCCAAATACGTGCCTTCTACGGTGCTTGCCCTGAAGCTTGCGCAGGTATTGGAGAAACAAATTGAAGATCTTTTTGAATTAGAAGAAGGAGATTAGTCGTCTTTCTGTGCTATACCAATATAAAAAATGCCCGAATCATGATGATTCGGGCATTTCTATTTTCAGGTGTTGACCTGTTTTATTTTACTTCTTCAAAATCTACATCTTGAACATCATCGGCACCACCTTGGTTACCACCGTTGTTCGCTTGTCCAGCATCACCTTGAGCTTGTTGTTGAGCTCCGGCGCCTTGCTGAGATGCAGCATACATTTCTTCTGAAGCAGCATTCCATGCATTTTGCAATTCTGCAGAAGCTGTATCGATGTCTTCGAAATTCTTAGCGGCGTGCGCTGCTTTCAATTTCTCTAAGCCAGACTCAATTGGTGCTTTCTTATCTGCGGAAATCTTTTCACCGTATTCTTTTAATTGTTTCTCGGTAGAGAAGATTAATGCATCTGCTGTATTTAATTTATCTACTTCTTCTTTTACTTTTTTATCCGCTTCCGCATTTGCTTCTGCTTCTTGTTTCATTTTCTTCACTTCTTCGTCGGATAAACCTGAAGATGCCTCAATACGGATATTTTGCTCTTTACCAGTTGCTTTATCTATAGCAGATACTTTGATAATACCGTTGGCATCAATATCAAATACTACTTCGATTTGAGGGATACCACGTGGTGCTGGTGGAATATCAGTCAATTGGAAACGTCCCAAAGTACGGTTCTGCGAAGCCATTGGACGCTCACCTTGTAATACGTGGATCTCAACGGATGGTTGGTTGTCCGATGCGGTCGAGAATACTTCCGATTTACGAGTAGGGATCGTTGTGTTAGACTCAATTAATTTTGTCATTACACCGCCCATTGTTTCGATACCTAATGAAAGTGGAGTTACGTCTAATAATAATACGTCTTTCACTTCACCAGTTAATACACCACCTTGGATAGCAGCACCTAATGCTACAACCTCATCTGGGTTAACACCTTTAGAAGGATCTTTTCCGAAGAATTTTTTCACCGCTTCAACGATAGCAGGGATACGTGTAGAACCACCTACTAAGATTACTTCATCAATATCTGAAGTGCTAAATCCAGCGTTTTTCAATGCTGTACGACAAGGCTCAATGGTACGCTCGATAAGTGGACCTACTAAGCTCTCGAATTTAGCACGTGATAAATTACGAACTAAGTGCTTAGGACCAGTTGCATCAGCCGTGATATATGGTAAGTTGATCTCAGTTGAAGTGGTGCTCGATAATTCGATTTTCGCTTTCTCTGCAGCTTCTTTCAAACGTTGCAATGCCATCGCGTCTTTCTTCAAGTCGAAACCGTTGTTTTCATCTGCAAATTCTGCTGCTAACCAGTTGATGATTGCATTATCAAAGTCATCACCACCTAAGTGTGTATCACCATCAGTTGCTTTTACTTCAAATACACCATCACCTAATTCTAGAACAGAAACGTCATGAGTACCACCACCACAGTCAAATACCACGATTTTCATGTCTTTGTCTGCTTTTTCTAAACCGTATGCTAATGCTGCAGCAGTCGGCTCGTTGATGATACGCTCAACTTTTAAACCAGCGATCTCACCAGCTTCTTTAGTTGCTTGACGTTGCGCATCATTAAAGTATGCAGGAACGGTAATTACCGCACGTGATACTTCTTGGCCTAAATAATCTTCTGCAGTTTTCTTCATCTTCTGAAGGATCATAGCAGAGATTTCTTGAGGCGTATATTTGCGATCATCAATTTCCACACGTGGAGTATTGTTGTCGCCTTTAACTACTTTGTAAGGTACATGAGAAATCTCATTTTTTGCCTCATCAAAGGTAATACCCATAAAACGTTTAATCGAGTAAACAGTCTTGTGTGGGTTTGTAATTGCTTGACGTTTTGCAGGGTCACCTACTTTACGTTCACCTCCATCTACGAATGCCACGATAGAAGGTGTAGTGCGTTTACCTTCGTTGTTGGCAATCACAACGGGCTCGTTACCTTCCATTACGGCAACACATGAGTTCGTTGTTCCTAAGTCGATTCCTATAATTTTTGACATATCTTGTAATTATCTTATGTTTAACTGTTGTTTAATTCTGTATTGTAATACCTATTCAACAACGCTTATGCCAAATGGTTTTATTGTCATTTGTCAGCCCAAAGTCGGAAATATCTTCCTTCTATTGTCATCGTAATGTGACATTCTGTCATCATTTCCGAATTCTTAATTAAATCCGTATTTTTGTGAAAACAGAAATCTAACATGAATTTTGACGAATACCTGAGTTACTTCGAGGATATTTTAAACAACACCGAAAACCACGAAGCATACTCCAATGACGCTGACTACCTAAACTATACCAAGCTTAATTGGTCGAGAATGAACAGATGGTTGAAGAAGTTTGAACCTTCGGATGACATGAAATCTTGTATTCAAAACATCAAAGATCCGCAACACTGGATTCTTATTACAGAACCTTGGTGTGGTGATGCGGCACATTCCGTAGCGCAGATCTACCAAATCGTAAAAGACAATAGCTTTATCGACTTGGATATTCAATTGCGCGATACAGAGCCTTATCTTATCGATGAGTATTTAACCAATGGTGGCAAATCCATCCCTAAATTGATCATCCGTAATGATGTGGGTCACGATAAAGTGATTTGGGGTCCAAGACCAGCAGTTTTGCAAGACTTATTCACCCAAATGAAAGCCGAAGGAAAACCAACTGATGAGATTAAGGAATTTATCCAACGTTGGTATAATGAAGATAAAGGCGAAGCCATTCAAAAAGACTTGATCGAGTTGTTAAACCAATAAGATCAACCATAAAATCTTTAAAGGCTGTCCAAAATTATTTGGGCAGCCTTTCTTTTTTCCATACGCCGTATTTGGTCTATTAATACCCGATTTTGCATTTCCTTTTTCCTTTCTTTCTGTTGTCTTTTGTCTGTATTCTCCTCGTATTTAACAAGGGTTGAACAGGGGTTTGCTTAGGGTTGGATTCGAGACTGTAACGGATCTCCTTCGGAACTTGTTCGGATCTCCTTCGGATCTCGTTCGGTTCCGACCGAACGAGATCCGAAGGAGATCCCTAGCAGATCCTTAGAAATTCCTTGAGAGTCTCGAAGCTAACTCAAGCTTAATACCTGTTCAACCCAAGGGAATATATAAGTTAACTAGTCCATTATTTTTCTTTAGCGTTAGGGAACAAGATTTTTGTTTGGTAAAATCCTATACGGTCTAAGTCTTATGCCAATCAAAAATGGTAGATTAGGGACTAAAACGTGTTGAAGTGAAAAAGTACGATGCCATCATAGTTGGATCAGGACCTAATGGGTTTGCTGCAGCCATCCGTTTACAACTTGCTGGGCTTTCTACCTTATTGGTCGAAGGCTCCGATAAAGTTGGCGGCGGTATGCGGACTAGCGAATTGACCCTACCTGGCTACCATCATGATGTTTGCTCGGCCGTACATCCCATGTATTTTGGTTCTCCATTTTTTGATGCTTTGCCTTTGGCAGATTATGGCTTAAAATTCGTTGAAGCCAAATACCCTTTGGCGCATCCGCTTGATGATGCTCCTGCGGTGCTATTGCATCGTTCAATGGAAAAAATGGCGGATGTATTGGGTCCAGATTTTTCAAAATATCAAGCCTTACTTTCAGAAGTAGTTTACAAATGGCCATCACTTGCTGCAGATGTTTTTGGTCCATTGCAAGTGCCTCATCATCCTTTGTTGATGGCGGAGTTTGGTTTGAAGGCTTTGGCTTCTTCCAGTTACATTGCCAAGCGTTTTGAACGTATGGAAACTCGTGCATTATGGGCGGGTTTGGTAGCACATGGCATGCAACCTCTGGACAGACTGGGTACTTCTGCAATAGGCTTGGTTTTAGGTGGCATGGCGCATCGATCGGGTTGGCCAATAGCAATAGGGGGCTCCCAAGCAATTGCCGATGCCTTAGCGGATTATTATCAGGATTTGGGAGGTGAGATTCTTTTGAACCATTGGTTGGAAGATGTACGAGATCTTCCACAGCATGAGCTGTTATTCTTGAACATGTCGCCAAAACAGATTCTCCAGGTTAAAGGATTGGAATTGAAACCGGGATATCGGAGGCAATTGGAAAAATACCGTTATGGTATGGGTGTTTTTAAAATTGATTGGGCATTATCGGATCCTACGCCATTTCGCGATCTTGCTTGTCAACAGGCCGCAACAGTACACTTGGGAGGTAGCTTTGAAGAAATCGCCGCATCGGAGTTCGACGCTTTTCAAGGGAGAATGAATGCGAAGCCCTATGTACTCTTTTCACAGCCGAGTGTTTTTGACCCTAGTCGAGCACCAGCTGGAAAACATACGGGATGGGCCTATTGCCATGTTCCGCATGGTTCGGAGCAAGATTGTACAGAATTGATAGAAAGGCAAGTGGAACGTTTTGCGCCAGGTTTTCGTGACACCATCTTGGGACGTCATACCATGAATGCCCAACAAATGGAAAGCTATAACCCCAATTATGTCGGTGGTGATATTTCGGGAGGAATCATGGATCTTGGGCAGATGTTTACTCGTCCCAATCTATCCCTGACTCCTTATCGTACCTCCAACCCGAAAGTTTACATCACGTCCTCTTCAACACCTCCAGGTGGAGGCGTACATGGTATGGGTGGCTACCATGCTGCTCATACAGCATTAAAAGATCATTATTCACCTCTTAAATAAAGCATTTATGGCAAAGATTATCGTGGCTGGTGGAACCGGCAATTTGGGAACAAAGTTGATTGAAGGGTTTTTAGCCAATGGAGATGAAGTTTATGTATTGTCGCGCCAAAAAAAGAGAACGGAAAAGCCGAAGTTGAATTACGTGCTTTGGGATGGGGAGCATATGGACTCCTGGGTTTCTATTTTGGAAGGGGCAGATACCTTGATCAATCTTTCAGGAGCATCTATTAATCGGTTGTTTAATGAAGAAAATAAAAGTTTGCTTCGAGAATCCCGAGTTCGTCCGACCTCTGTACTTGGGAAAGCCATACAACAGGCGAGTAATCCGCCTCGATTATGGATCAATGCTTCGGGAGTTTCCATTTTCAATGGCAAAGAGGAATTGATGGATGAAACAAGTACCGATTTTGGAAATGATTTTTTAGCAAATTTGGCTAAAGATTGGGAGGCTGCCTGTTTGAAATGGAATACACCAAATACCCAAAAAGTGATATTAAGAATTGCACCGGTTTTGATGACAGGATCGGGCATGTTTGCGGAGCTGTATCCATTGGCTAAGTTAGGTTTGGCAGGAACAGTAGGTTCAGGAAAGCAAATGGTCAGCTGGATTCTGCTTGATGATTTCTTGCGATTAATACCTTGGATCATCAATTTAAACGAGCCAGATCCGGTTTACCATGCCTGTAGTCCGAACCCCTTAAGCAATGAAGAATTTATGAAAACCATACGCACGGTGGCTGGATCTCCAATTGGACTGCCACTTCCAAGCTTTATGGCCAAAATAGGAGCCCGTGTAAAAGGCGTTGATCCCACCTTATTATTAGAATCTGTCCCTGTAACAACAAAATTAACCTTGGAAAGAGGCTTTAAGTTTAATTTTCCCTATCTTCAGCCCGCATTACAGCAACTGATTCTTAAATCAACTTAAACTTTTTCATGGCATCTAAAACATTTGAACTCTCGGAAGACTGGGTAGTCGTTATTTTGGGATTGGCAATTATCGCCTTAGCACTATTTGGAGTAATAGTACCGAAGCCCAGCTTTACTTGGTCAGACTCGGAAACACTTCAAAACACAGTCCTCTCTCAGAAAAATCTAATAGCCATGGGGGCTCAATTTGTCGTTGTATATGCGGCAGCTATTTTAGGTGCTATATTGCTGAAAAAGAATTTAAAGGCACTTCTGATCGTCTTTCCCACTGTTTATTTATTAACCTTATTTGCTTTGGTTTTAGCCGGAAATGCGGTGATCAAAGATTATAATCTGGAGGCTGTTATTTTTAGTTTGGCCATCGGTCTAATTATCAGTAATTGTTTCAAATTACCAACTTGGTTCAAAGAAGCCTTGAGTACAGAATTGTATGTGAAGGTAGGATTAGTGCTATTGGGTACTACTGTCATCTTTGGGGATATCTTAAAGGCTGGTTCTTTAGGATTGATACAGGCATTATTGGTGGTTGTATCGGTATGGTATTTTGCCTATTGGGTATGTCGCAAGCTGAAAATTGATAAGGAAATGTCCCTAATGTTGTCCAGTGCGGTGTCTATTTGCGGGGTTTCTGCTGCGATAGCCACTTCTGGCGCCATTAAAGGCGATACGAAAAAGCTTTCTTATGTCATCTCATTAGTCTTGATAACGGCAATTCCGATGATGATTTTCATGCCCTATATAGCGCAATGGCTTAACCTTTCGCAAGAGGTTACCGGAGCTTGGTTAGGGGGAAGTATTGATACCACGGGAGCTGTCGTAGCTTCAGGATCTTTGGTAGGTGAGGAAGCCCTAAAGATTAGTACCATCGTGAAGTTCTCACAGAACGTTCTTTTAGGTATCGCAGCTTTTTTTATCAGTATTTACTGGACTTATTCCAAGTCCGTAGATGATGAAACGAAAAAAGAAAAGCCAACCTTGAAATTGATTTGGGAGAGATTTCCAAAGTTTGTTGTTGGTTTTGTATTTATTTCGTTATTATTCTCATTCGTGGTTTCACCAGAGACGAATGATCAAATTAAGGATAGCTTGAAGAGTCTTCAAGGATTATGGTTTGCTTTGGCATTTACCTCCATTGGTTTAGAGACCAATTTCAAAGATTTGTTTAAGCAAGATAATAAGAAGCCATTGTATGCTTTTATTGTGGCTCAGACCTTCAATATTGTGGTGACATTGATCATTGCCTTGGCACTATTTAATTAAGTCTTGCCGAAAAAAGAAACGTTCAATTTATAACCAACCCATTTCTACGCAGTATTTGATGAGACTACTGCTGTTAATGGTTTGAGTTTTCTTGAGGATGTTTTTTCGGTGAACTCTTACGGTTTGGTCGGATATGCCCAATAATTCAGCGATCTGAATACTGGAATAGCCTTTGGCGACATATTGCAGAATATCAGATTCACGGGTTGTAAGCGGATTATTTGGTTTTTTGCCAATACTTATTTTTTTTGAAAGATTGAATTGGTAAAAACTATTGTTGTTGTTTATTCCAATGACATGAGCTATTAAGCTGTTTTTTTTAGAGATATGGTCAATATTGGTATGAATATTTACAGTTGACACAATTTTACCATGTTCATCAAATAATACGGGTATGGATTGATGGTGAAATAGTTGATACTTACCATTGTTCATTTTCATTCGGAAGCAATAACAGGCCTTTAAGTTTTTGCGATCTTCCGGATCTTGCTTGGCTATTTTCTGGTGGCAGATTTCTTCGGCACGCATAACATAGGGTAGATCGTCAGGATGGATGAGATCAACGATTTCTTGTACATGTACTGGTGTGTTTTCGAGATTATGCATGGATAAACAATTCGCTGCTACATGTTGTACGGATCCATCAGCAACATTAAGAATAAAGTAATAATGGTCACCAATAACGAGCATTTCCGATATCATTTGGATGATAGCGGATTCGTTGATATCTGATTGCTTTTCAGAAAATAGCTGAGGAAATATTTTCCAAATAGGAGCCAGTTGCAGTGATTTATCTTCCATAACCTTGCTTTGTAATCCTTAGTGCCTAATTGTAGGAACGGAGGATTATAGTTTATCAATTTTAGGAATTAAAATCAATTCACAAAATACCTCAATCGAGGTATTTTTCAACTTATTTTGTAAGTTTTATCATAAAAGTCCCCATTCTAAGCATTTCTTAATGAGGACATTGCTACTGTTAGTATTTGTTTTTCTGAGGATGTTTTTTCGATGTGATCGAACGGTGTCTACAGAAATGAAAAGAAGGTCGGCTATCCGCTTGCTAGAGTGTCCATTAGCGATATAGGGTAATATTTCCATTTCGCGTTTGCTTAATTCAATGGTCTTGCTTTTTTCTTCTTGTTCGTAAGGATCAATTTGAATGTATTCTTTTTCTTGATTCAAGGATTGAACCAAGAGTAGTCCACTGTTTTCTTGGGTAATGTGATGGATATCTGTATGTATATTCAACGCATAAGTTAGTTTGTTGTCGTCATCCACCGCAATATGTACTGCTTGATGATGAAATAAGTGGTAGGTACCATCTGCAACCCGCATACGAAAGCAATAGCTGGATTTCCAATTTAAGATGGAGGTAGTATAATCGGTTATGACGCGTTCAATCGATTTCTTTTCGGCTAATTGGACAAACGTCAAGTCATCAGGATGAATTAGATCTATGATTTCATTAAGTTGAATTGGAGGATGCGTTAAGCCATGGATCTGGCTTAGTTGAGCATGGATATTACTGAGTTCATAATTTTTGACATTGATGATGTAGTAATAATATGGACCAACCGTTAAAATATCCGCCAAATATTTCCCTATATCTGGGCATTGACTTGCTAGGTCAGAATCAGACAATAAATTAGGATTAGATTCCCATATATCTGTAAGTAGGTGCTTTTTTTTACCCGAACTGGAGTTCATAGTGTATTTGATGTTAATAATTTGGATTAACAAATGTAGAAAAAAAGCCATGTTTTAACCCTTAATTACTTGTTTATTTATCTTTGATAAAGGTTGTTTTCTAATGTTAATAAATTGACTTATTCTTGGGGCAATGTGAAATATACCCCAATTTGGGTATATGGAGTTTGGAATTATTACTGTTATTTTAAACTTACAAAATCATTGGTAAAAGATTCCTCTTTTTTAGGTGTCCAAAAAGTTTAATCACATGAAATTAGATAGTTTTTTATTTCGTAAGATTTCACAATCCTTTCAAGAATTCAGTAAGTATTCGCAGAAGTCTGTAGGTAAAGCTGAGGCCATGCAAAGAAAGAAGGATTTTGACTTAAATAATTACTTGCGAGTATTTCATGCTTTCGATACTTATTTTTATTCCTTAGCTGATATCAGCACACTGAGCATTGTCGATGCAGGAGGTCCAATAGAACAGTTTACGGGATATACCAAAGAGGAGGTGATCAGGAGAGGCTATTCCTTGATGTTAAGTATTCACCATTTAAAGGATACGATCCGAGCAACTAGGGGAGGGACGAAATACTTTAAATACCTGTATGCTCAAGCTCCTGAAAACCGACCTTATATCAAGGTTAATCGAACACTTGACTTGATTTGTAAGAATGGGAAAACCTTATTTGTCCTGGCTCAAAGTATTCCGGTATTGTTTAATGAGCATATGGAACCGATTTATATGTTGAATATTTATTCTGACATCTCCGATTTGCAACCTTCCAGGCAGTATAGCCATTACCTGATTGATAATAGTGATGCGGAGCATCCCAAGAAAATATCCCTATTTGACAAGAATGATTATAGTGACTGTTTTCAGGCTGCGGTTTCACCTAGTGAGATGCGCGTTCTGGAGTTAGTGGCTCAGGGACATGATTCCAAGCTTATTGCCGATAAACTTTTTATTTCAGAACATACTGTACGGACACATCGGAAGAATATTCTCAAAAAAATGGATTGTAATAATATGACAGAGGTAGTTCGTAAAGCCTTAGTGGAAGGATGGTTATAGCTTGTTTCGAGTTAGGGTTTAGAATGGGGTAAAAAATAAAAAGCCCTGTTTTGAGGCAGGGCTTTAAACAATTTTTTATTTCTTCTAGAAGCAATATTTATTTTCTTCAATAAGCTTCTTAGCGATTCGCTGACGTGCTTCTTTCACATTGAAAGGTTGCGCTTTTGTGAATCGACGTAGACCAACCAACATCATATTCAACTCGTCACCTTCACCGAAAGAATAAAGGGCTTCTTTACCAGCAGCATTTACCTTATCAATAGCACCGTATAAATAGATTTTCGCCATATCAGCAGCATAAGCAGCTTGGTCTCCACCTACGGTATGTTGTAATTTCTCCGCACGTAATACCACTGATTCTGCTACATAAACATAACCGATGATATCAGCGATATTCATTAAGATTTCTTGTTCTTTAGACAGGGACATCATTAATTTCTGAACTGCTGCACCGGCAATCATCAATCCTGCTTTTTTCAAGTTAGCAATGATTTTTTTCTCTGCTGCAAATGGAGTTTCATCTTCCTCACCGAAATCAGGGATAGACATCAATTCAGAGGCAACGGCCTGTGCAGGACCCATTAAATCCAATTCACCTTTCATGGCACGTTTTAGCAACATGTCCACAACTAATAAGCGGTTTACTTCGTTGGTTCCTTCGAAAATACGGTTGATGCGGGAGTCACGGTAAGCTCTTTCCATCGGTGCTTCAGCAGAATAGCCCATACCACCATAGATTTGAACACCCTCATCCACTACATAGTCTAGCATCTCTGAACACCAAACTTTAATGATGGCACATTCAATAGCAAATTGCTCTACTGATTTTAATTTAGCTTTTGCTTCATCCATACCTGATGCAATTAAAGCATCGTAGGCATCATCAATATTTTGTCCAGCACGGTAAGTAGCCGATTCTGTAGCAAATAAACGGGTTGCCATTTCCGCTAACTTATAGCGAATTGCCCCAAATTTGGAGATTGGAAGGTTGAACTGTACACGCTCATTCGCATAGTTAATAGCTGTTGAAAGTACCGAACGCGCAGAACCGATAGTAGCTGCACCTAATTTGATACGACCAATGTTCAAGATGTTTACTGCGATCTTAAAGCCATTCTCACGCTCAGAAAGCATATTCTCTACAGGAACAGGACAGTCATTGAAAAAGATCTGACGGGTAGAAGAACCCTTGATACCCAATTTATGTTCTTCAGGGTTCATGGTGATGCCACCAAAATCTTTCTCAACGATAAATGCTGTAAGGTTTTTATCATCATCAATTTTAGCGAATACGATAAAAACATCTGCAAAACCACCATTGGTGATCCACATTTTCTGACCATTGATCAGGTAGTGTGTTCCTTCAGCATTTAACTTCGCAGAAGTACGTCCAGAATTCGCATCAGAACCGGAGTTAGGCTCTGTTAAACAGTATGCAGCTTTCCATTCACCAGTTGCTAATTTTGGGATGTATTTTGCTTTTTGTTCTGCATTTCCATAATAAAGGATAGGCAGTGTTCCGATACCTGTATGTGCTGAAAGGGCAACGGCAAAGGAGAAACCTCCACCTACTGCATCAGCAACAAGCATAGAAGTGTTAAAGTTCTTGCCGAAACCACCGTACTCCTCTGGGATGGATACACCAAGCATACCTAATTCGCCGGATTTGTCCATTAAGCTCTGCATTAAACCTTCTTCTTGGGCATCGATACGATCTAATTTGTTCAATACCTCGCTATCTAGAAAGTCAACACAGGTTTGGCGAATCATCTTTGCCTCTTCATCAAACTCCTCAGGGATGAAGATGTCTTGATAGGAAGTTTCACGGATGACAAATTCTCCGCCTTTGATTGCATTGTTTTTTACTTCTTCACTCATGATAAATTCTTTTATAAGTGCTAGGCTTTAGCCTAGCTAGATTGTTAATCTGTTTTTTAGTTCTTGGGTAATATTATTTTTTGTTAGTCTGTAGATTTTTATGAATTACAGCAATTCAAATATTCCTGCAGCTCCTTGACCCGTACCCACACACATGGTTACCATGCCGTACTTTTTGTTTTGACGTTTCAATTCGTTCAATACTTGTACTGTCAATTTAGCGCCGGTACATCCCAGTGGGTGTCCTAAGGCAATAGCTCCTCCGTTGACATTGACTTTGTTTTCATCCAATCCCAACTCGCGGATAACCGCCAGCGATTGTGAAGCAAATGCTTCGTTTAATTCAAAAAGATCAATGTCTTCTTTTTTCAATCCTGCTTGTTCCAATGCTTTTGGAATAGCGTAGATTGGTCCAATACCCATAATGCGAGGAGGCACACCTGCTACCGCATAGCTCACCAACTTGGCAATGGGGGTTAGGTTTAGTTCTTTCATTTTCTTTTCAGAAACAACCAATACAAAAGCGGCACCGTCTGAAGTTTGGGAAGAGTTACCAGCGGTAACAGATCCTTTGGCATCAAATACTGGCTTAAGGTTTGCCAATGCTTCCAATGAAGTATCAGCACGAGGGCCTTCATCTGTATCTACCACGTATTCACGGGTAGCGATCTTGCCATCTTTAATGTAATTTTCTTTTACCGTGATAGGTACAATACCATCCTTTAGGTGGCCATTTTTAATAGCGGCAACGGCACGTTGGTTGGATTGCAAAGCAAATTTATCCTGATCTTCTCTGGAGACATTGAATTCTTTGGCTACAGCTTCCGCAGTAAGACCCATTCCCCAATACCAATCTGGATGCTCTTTTGCCACCACTGGATTGGGCACGATCTTCCATCCTCCAAATGGCATTCCGGACATTACTTCGACACCACCAGCGATGATGACATCTGCCATTCCGGTTTTGATCTTAGCCACCGCAGTAGCGATGGTTTCCAATCCAGAAGCACAATAACGATTCACCGTAACGCCAGGTACCTTATCAGTATCCAAACCCATTAGTGAAATGAAACGTGCCATATTTAAACCTTGCTCTGCCTCTGGCATTGCATTCCCGACGATCACGTCGTCTATATCTTCTTTGTTCAGATTCGGCACCGAAGCCATCAAATGCTTAATGACCGAAGATGCTAAATCATCCGCACGCGTAAACCGGAAACCACCTCTAGGTGCCTTTCCAACCGCTGTACGAAAACCTGCTACAATGTATGCTTCCATGTGTGTTTTTTTTTAGATGTGAGACAACAGACAACAGATAATAGATGCCTGCCCCTCTTCTATTTATGATTTCTTATTCGTCTTGATTTCTCTTAATAATTTTTGACGAAAACCATAAATCATTTTTTGTATTTCAATTATTTTAAAAGACACTTCTTGTGACCTTTCAACATCAAGTAGACCTAATCTAGTTGCTATTATTACTTGCGTTAGCAATTCAAAACAAGATCCATTTGCTATTCCTAAAAAATGGATAAATTCCTTGTCAGAATTTCTCCCTGCACCTTCTGCAATATTGGATGCTATAGATACCACGGATCTCTTTATTTGAGATGATAAGCCAAATTTTTCATCGGATGGAAACTCAGTTAAAACTTTGTAGATTTCTGCGGAAAGATCAATGGCTTTATGCCAAACTTTGATCTCTTTGATATTGTGCATTTATTAAATTTTAGCTTTGTGTCTTGAAAAAAATCTGTTATCTGATGTCTGTTGTCTGATGTCTTTTTACCTAGTTTCTCAATGCCTTGCCTGTAGTCAACATATGCTGAATTCTTTCTAGGGTTTTGCGTTCGGTGCAGAGCTCTAGGAAGGCTTTTCTTTCCAGATCCAGGAGGTATTGCTCCGATACGTCTACTGGTTGGGAGATGTCTCCACCGGCCATGACATAACCTAGTTTTTCAGATATTTTCTTGTCGTGTTCCGAGATGTAGTGTCCTGCTTCCATGGATGAGGCACCGACGTATACTAAGCCTAATGCTTGATTGCCTAGGGCTTTGATATCGGTACGTTGGATCGGCTGTACATATCCAGCATCGGCAAGCTCAATGGCTTTAGCTTTTGCATCGGCAAGTAGTCGAGCACGATTCATCGTGATGGCATATTTACCTTGTTGTAGATAACCTAATTCGTAGGCTTCTACAGCTGATGTAGATACTTTTGCTTGTCCAATGGTTAAGAAGCGATCTCTGAAGTAGTTTTGATCAATTTGATCTGGACGGTAATCGTCAGAAGCGCGTAACGCAAATTCCTTAGAACCACCACCACCAGGGATAACACCTACACCAAACTCTACTAATCCCATATAGGTTTCAGCATGTAGCTGTACAAAGTCAGCATGCATAGAGAATTCACAACCACCACCTAAGGTCAGTTGGAAAGGTGCTGCTACAACTGGAATGGCAGAATAACGGATACGCATGGATGTATTTTGGAACATGCGAACCGCCATGTTTAATTCATCGTAGTCTTGCTCCACCGCCATCATGAATATCATGCCGATATTAGCGCCTGCAGAGAAGTTTTTACCATCGTTGGATATAACCAGTCCACGGTATTCTTTTTCCGCTAAATCAATCGCTTTATTGAGTCCTTGGATGACTTCACCACCAATGGTATTCATCTTGGTATGGAATTCAACGTTCAGGATTCCATCGCCTAAGTCGATGATCGATACACCTGAGTTTTTCCAAATCGTTTTATTTTCACGGATATGATCTAAAACAATTAGATCTTCCGTTCCTGGAATAGGTTTGTAGGATTTCGATGCGATATCGTAATAATGGCGAACGCCATTTTCTACTTTATAGAAGCTTTCATTTCCAGCTTCCAACATATCATGAACCCATTGTGCAACTTCGCCGGTTTGACCAGGAAGACGCTTTTCTTCGGATTTGATTTTTTCTAGGGTTTCACGAACGCCTAAGGCATCCCATACTTCAAATGGACCAATTTCCCATCCGAAACCTGCGCGCATAGCGTCATCGATACGGAAGAAATCATCCGTGATTTCTGGTACACGTTTAGAAACATATTCAAACAATGGATAGTGCATGGCGCGGAATAGCTGCCCTGCTTTATCTGTTCCTTGTTCATAAACTTTCATGCGCTTACGGATATCCTCCACAGGTTTGGTAGCCTCAAGTGTACTTGATTTTACTTTCTGTTGCGGTCCGTATTCTAGGGTTTTTAGGTTTAAGGATAGGATTTCAGAACCGCCCTTGGCGTCTTTTACCTTTTCATAGAAACCTTTTTTGGTTTTTTCTCCTAGCCATTTATTTTCCACCATCTTATTGATGAATGTTGGCAATTGGAAAACACCTTTTGCTTCATCATCAGGAGCATTTTGTTCCAATCCTTTGGCTACATTCACTAAGGTATCTAAGCCCACCACATCCGCTGTACGGAAAGTAGCAGATTTAGGGTGACCCATTGCTGGACCGGTATATTTGTCCACTTCCTCCACGGTAAGATCCAGTTGCTCTACCAAATGGGTGATAGCC
Source organism: Sphingobacterium lactis (assembly GCF_051951495.1). Lineage (GTDB taxonomy): Bacteria > Bacteroidota > Bacteroidia > Sphingobacteriales > Sphingobacteriaceae > Sphingobacterium > Sphingobacterium lactis_A. The sequence continues at coordinate 225,296 of NZ_JBNHAS010000006.1, forward strand.
AACATGGAGTAAACCCCAATACGGTTACCGATAAAGGCTGGTGTATCTTTACATAAAACGACGGTTTTACCCAACATTTTATCACCATAATGCATCAAGAAATCAACTACTTCTTTCTTCGTGTCAGGAGTAGGGATGATTTCTAATAATTGAAGATAGCGCGGTGGATTGAAGAAGTGAGTACCACAGAAATTGGCTTTAAAATCTTCAGAGCGGCCTTCTGTCATCAGGTGAATTGGAATACCTGAGGTATTTGAGGTGATTAAAGTGCCAGCTTTGCGGAATTGTTCTACTTTTTCGAATACGGATTTCTTAATGTCTAGGCGTTCAACAACGACTTCAATTACCCAGTCCACATGAGCAATTTTTTCCATGTCGTCGTCGAAGTTTCCTGTGCTAATACGCTTGGCAAAGGACTTGCTGAATAATGGAGCAGGGTTTGACTTAATCGCTGTATCCAAAGATTGGTTTACGATTCTGTTTCTCACCAATGGACTCTCTAAAGTTAACCCTTTTGCCTGTTCAGCAGGTAAAAGTTCTCTAGGGACGATATCCAATAATAAGACCTCCACACCGATATTAGCAAAGTGGCAAGCAATGCGAGATCCCATTACACCGGATCCCAATACAGCAACTTTCTTAATATTTCTATTCATATCGTATATATTTTCTATGTTAAATTAAGGTTCTACTTGCAGCACCGGAGCATAGTTAGTCGCCAACTCATTGATCTTGACAAGCATCTTGATCATATTGGCTCTCTCCCTTTCAGAAAAGGAATTACTGAGGTACTCGTTGAATTCACGTACGACATCTTTCGCGATCTTTCTCTTCTCTCTACCTAATTCGGTAAGATAGACTTTCACCGATCTTTTATCGGTATCACTGGTCTCTCGGTAAATAAACCCGAGACCTTCGAGATTGTTCAACACACGGGATAAAGAAGTGGTCTTTACGCCGGTAGAGTTCGCAATCTGCGATACAGGTGTGCCGTCACGGTGAATATTGATCAGGATATAACCTGCCGCTTGTGTAAAGCCGTGTTGTGAGGCAATCACATTATACTTGTTGGCAACTGTTTGCCACGCCGTCTTTAAAAAGTAATCAAGGGTATTGTCCTGGCTCATATTTCGGTTATATTACTTATTTATTATGCAAGCATAACAAATTTAATAGATTCGATTGATAAATCAAACTGTTTTGTGATTTTTTGGGAAAACCATGACGATTGTTCATTTAATAGGTTAATCCGTACACAAATTAAGCATTGTGGATAAAATTATCTATTGAATATCATATATTTATGTTTAGGTCTGTGGCTGTTACCCACAGCTTAGAACATTTGGAGCGAATTATCCGTTAACTTTGTATTAAACAAAAACAAACATGGCATTAGTAAATATTCCCAGATTAGATCTTCAGCATTATACCATTGGTGATGAGGCACAAAGAGCACAATTTGTTCAAGATCTAGGTAAAGCCTTCAACGAAACAGGCTTTGTGACCATTGCAAATCATGGTTTATCACCTGAATTGATTGACGATCTATATAAAACTGTAAAGGCATTCTTTAATCTTCCAGAAGATATCAAGCGTAAGTATGAGTTCCCGGAATTAGCTGGTCAACGTGGTTATACTGCCAAAGGACGTGAGAAAGCTAAGGATTCTAAGACTCCAGATTTAAAAGAGTTTTGGCAACGCGGTCAAACGATTATTGATGAGGAATATTCAAAGGCAGATTTTCCAGATAATCCAAAGGTGGATGAACAGCCTCAATTTGATGAGATAACTGGGCAGATCTATAAGAAACTTGAGGAAGCTGGTCGTAATCTATTGAAAGCCATTGCTACTTATCTACAATTGCCAGAGGATTATTTTGAGCCGTTTGTACATAATGGAAATTCCATTTTACGTGCGATACACTACTTTCCGATTGAGAACCCTGAATTGATTTCTGATGATGCGGTCCGTGCTGGTGCTCATGAGGATATCAATCTAATTACTTTATTGATTGGAGCTTCTGCGGATGGCTTAGAGGTGCTAACCAAAGATAATGAGTGGTTCCCGATTAAAGCAAAAGGAGAGGATATCGTAGTGAATGTTGGGGATATGTTGCAGCGCTTGACCAATAATAAGTTGAAATCTACTACCCACCGTGTTGTTAACCCACCGCGTGAGTTGATGAAAACTTCCCGTTATTCGGTTCCATTCTTCTTGCATCCAAAATCAAGCATGAGCTTGGCTTCTTTGGATTCTTGTATTGATGCAGAACATCCGAAAGCGTATGAAGATTATACTGCAGGTCAATATTTGGACGAACGTCTCCGTGAGATTGGATTGAAAATGTAATTCCGTTCTTGGATAAATTATAGCAGTAGAGGCTTTCTCCTTAAATGGAAGAAAGCCTCTACTTTTTTGTTTACTCAAAAAAAGAGCAACAAAAAAAGCTGTACGGTGTGTACAGCTTTTTCATATGGTAACTTTCGATTAGAAAGGTAAATCGTCATCATCGGCACCGCTAGAGCTGATGTCTACTGGCGGCATATCCGCATAACCAGGAGCTTGAGCTGCTTGAGCAGTATTTGCTAATTTAGTAACACGCCATGCAACTAACGAGTTGAAATAGGTAGTTACACCTTCTTTGTTAGTCCAAGGACGACCACGAAGGTTGAAAGACACTTCGATATCATCACCAACTGCTAAATTATCAAATATATTTACGCGATCTTGTGTCGCTTCAAATCGAATATACTCTACGAATTGTGGGTTCTCAGCATAAGCAACAATAATATCTCTCTTTTTGAAAGACTCGGTTACTTGTTGCGTTGCACCTACCTCATGTACTTTTCCTCTAATTTCCATAACAAATTTATTAAACCGTAAAATTAAACATTTTTTGCTTACAGAATAAGTAACTTTGCAGAAATATGGCAGAAGTTTTCAACACACAAAGTAAGGTAATCGTCACTTGCAACCGTCGATTATCACCATTCTTAGAACAGGAAGTCCGCGATTTAGGATTCGATATAAAACGTGCATTCAATACTGGAGTAGAGCTTAAAGCCTCTGTAAATGAGTGTATCAAGCTTAATTTAAATCTTCATACTGCATCCCAAGTTTTATATGAACTAAAGGCTTTTCGTGCAAACAATGCCGATGAGCTTTATAAGAACTTAGTACAGATTCCTTGGGAGGATTTATTGCCTATTGATGGTTACTTTACTGTAACGTCTAATGTGCACAATGAAACCATTACAACTCCTTTATTTGCGAATGTCAAAGTTAAGGATGCTATTGTAGATCGCATTAAGAATAAGAAAGGCATGCGTCCGAATTCAGGACCTGATTTGAATCGTGCGGTGATACATTTACATTGGATGGAAGACAGAGCGGAGATCTTTTTGGATACTTCTGGAGAGACCTTAGCAAAGCACAGCTACCGTAAGCATCCAGGGAAAGCACCTATGTTGGAAGCCTTAGCAGCAGCTACCATATTGGCAACCAAATGGAATGGACGTTCTCCTTTTGTCAATCCGATGTGTGGTTCAGGTACTTTGGCTATCGAGGCCGCTTTGATGGCACAAACTCGTAAACCAGGTTTGCTGCGCATGAATTACTCCTTTATGCATTTCATTGGTTATGATGAGGAAGTATTCTTCAATGAACGCCGTATTTTAAAAGACATCACCGAGAAGACCAATCTTCCAGATATTATTGCCTCCGATATTTCATCCGAAGCAATTGAGATAGCGAAGTTAAATGCTCGCACTGCAGGAGTAGAACATTTAATCAAATTTGAAGTTTGTGATTTTGCAGAGACAACTGTGCCAGTAGGGCAAGGCGTCATCATGTTCAATCCGGAATATGGTGAACGACTAGGTGTTCACAGTAAATTAGAAATGACTTATGCACGCATTGGAGACTTCTTGAAAAAGGAGTGCCAAGGATATCGTGGATATGTATTTACGGGAAATCCAGATTTAGCAAAGAAAATCGGATTACGTGCTTCTCGCCGTTTTGAATTCTTTAATGGTAAATTAGACTGTCGCTTGTTACAATACGAATTATATGAAGGTTCCAAAGACTAACCAACAAGAAGAGATTATCCAAAAAACAGCTGCTTATGTTCAAGAGCAACTAAAGGATGCTGAATCAGGTCACGATTGGTGGCATATCCAAAGGGTATGGAACAATTGTAAATTGATTCTTCAAACTGAAGAAGCGGATGAATTTGTCTGTGAATTGACTGCTCTGTTGCATGATATTGCGGATAGCAAATTTTATGGAGGTGATGAAACCATCGGTCCACGAATGGCTGGGGAGTTTCTTAAGTCCTTGGATGTAGAGCATGAGGTTATCGAGCATGTGCAACAGATCATATTAAATATGTCCTTCAAGGCATCTCTTGGCGAAGTAAGCTTCCATTCTAAAGAGTTAGAAGTCGTACAAGATGCCGATCGTCTGGATGCCATTGGAGCAATTGGTATTGCTCGTGCCTTCAATTATGGCGGTTATAAAAATCGGGAGATCTATAATCCGGATGTACCGTTTCTAGAAAATCAATCGAAAGAAGCCTATAAAAATACGACAGCACCAACGATCAATCATTTTTATGAAAAGTTATTGTTACTGAAAAGTAAGATGAATACCGTGAGTGCTAAGCACATTGCTGCAGGAAGGCATGCCTTTATGGAAGACTTTTTGCAACAATTTTATGGTGAATGGAGAGGCGAACAATAAGTTTAACGATTTCTTAATAATAATTGGGTAATTTAGTGGGACAAGTTTGAAATACATGCTCCGACGAAATATTCAACACCTAATCCTATTCGTTGCAGTCTGTGTCATAGGACAAGTACAATTGCTCTATGCACAAGACCAAGACTCCCTTCAGTTCGTACAGACCAAATGGAACAGCAAGACTATTCAAAAAGGTGTCATCTGGCACCAAGCTCACTTCACTAATCTTTTCAATTCCATCCAAGAAGTTAATTGGGTAGAAGTTGATTTAAAGAAACTAGCTAAGCGAGTTCATATTGCCGGAGAGCCCAAAGTACTCAAGAAAACCAGTCAATTTGCCGAAGAAAACCAAGCCTTGGTAGCCATCAATGCTGGTTTCTTTGATGTGAAAAATGGTGGAGGAGTAGATCTAATAAAGGTTAATGGTCAAGTTATCAACTCTGGAGCACCATCTGCTGCACGTGCTAATGCCGTATTCTCTATCGATGGCAAAAAAGTCCGAATAGAATCCGTATCAGCAGAAACTACTATCAACGCTAAAGCAAAGAGCTTATTGGTCGCTGGACCATTGCTGGTTTCAAATAATACCCGTATTGCTTTACCGAATAGTCCATTCAATTCCAATAGACATCCTCGGTCTGCTGTTGGTATCAGTGGAAAAAACAAACTGATCTTAATCGTTGTGGATGGTCGTAGTAACCAATCTTATGGTATGTCCTTACCCGAATTAGCGAAGCTGATGCATTGGATAGGAGCTAAAGATGCCATGAATTTAGATGGTGGAGGTAGTTCCACCTTATATGTCGAAGGAGGTTCCGACAATAATATTGTAAATTATCCTTCAGATAATAAAAAGTTTGACCATGAAGGTCAACGTTCAGTTTCAAATATCATCTATTTAAAAAAATAAACAAACAATGAAGAATTCTATTTTAATCGTCATCATGTCACTTTTAGTTCATAGCGCTTTCGCTCAGACGGAAATTATTGCCCACCGCGGTGCTTGGAAAAACACCAATGCTCCACAAAACTCTATCGCTTCCTTAAAAGCAGCTATTGATCAAAAATGTTGGGGTAGTGAATTTGATGTTCACTTGACGAAGGACGATATTTTGGTTGTCAATCATGACCATGATTTCTATGGAATGGAGATTGAAGAAAATACCTATCAAGAATTATTAGCAAAGAAACACCCGAATGGAGAATCGCTACCAACTATTGACGAGTATTTACAAGCTGGTATGGGTCAAAAAGGAACCAAACTTATCTATGAGTTGAAGACTAGCCGTATTAGTAAGGCTCGTACGTTGAAAGCTGCTGAATTAGCTGTCGCTGCTGTCAAGAAAAACAAAGCACAGAAAATGGTGGAGTACATTGCTTTTGATTGGGATGCTTGTTTAAAGCTTCGTGAATTGGATAAAAAAGCGAAAGTACATTACTTAAATGGTGATAAAACACCAGCTGAAGTAAAAGCAGCTAAATTAACAGGTGTAGATTATAACTTGAATGTTTTCAAAAAGAACCCTACTTGGGTAAAGGAATTTAAAGCTGCAAAATTGAAAACTAACGTGTGGACTGTAAATACCGAAGAGGATATGAAGCTTTTCATCAATGATAAAATTGACTTCATTACTACTGACCAACCGGAGTTGTTGAAAACAGTATTAGCGAAATAAAATGAAGAAGTTCTTATTGGGAATTAGCTTACTGCTCTTGGGGTTTGCAGTTAGTGCACAAACCAGCATGCAGGTAGCTTCTTTTAATATCCGCCAGAAGAATACCCATGATCAAGGTAATATGTGGGCTGATCGCAAGCAGGCCGTTACAGATTTAATCAAGTATCATGAGTTCGACATCTTTGGTGTTCAAGAAGCTTTTAAAGATCAGCTGGATGACATGTCTGCCGATTTATCCAATTTTAAACATGTTGGAGTTGGTCGAGATGATGGAGCGCAGAAGGGTGAATACTCCGCTATCTTCTATGATGCTACGCGTTTCAAGCTGCTAAATAACGGTACCTTTTGGTTATCTGCTACCGATACGGAGAAGCCTAACAAAGGTTGGGATGCAGCCCTTCCTAGAATTTGTACATGGGGTATCTTTCAAGACCTGAAGAACAAAAAGAAATTCATTTTTATGAATACGCATTTTGATCATGTAGGGGTAGAGGCTCGTAAGGAAAGTGCTAAGCTAATCCTGGCTAAAGCCAAAGGATTTGCCAAAGACCTACCATTAATTCTTACAGGTGATTTTAATGTTGATGAGAAAAATGAAGCCTATTTCACGCTCTCCAAAAGTGGCGTTGTACAAGATGCTTATGATCTTGCCAAGATAAAATATGAGCCAAATTCTAGCTTTAATGGCTGGGGTAAATCCATTAAACCAAGCGGTAGAATAGATCATATTTTTATTACTAAGCCATTTACGGTGCGTAAATATGGGATTTTAACCGATACATTCATGAACAAATTCCCTTCAGACCATTTTCCTGTTGCTATAGAACTGATCTGGCCCAAATAAAACAAACAAAATAGTGTATAAGGCTATCCTTCAAGTGGGGTAGCCTTTTTTGATTTTAAAGAAGGCTTATTCCGCTACATTTATTGGGATTCAGGAAAAACAAAAAAGCAGATTGCCTAATAATTTGTTATTTTTGAGAAAATGAACTATATGAAAAAGCCACTGATCATCGGTCTTTGTAGCACAGCCATCTTCTTTTCGAGCTGTGACGTCATGAACCAAGGAGGAGGAATTATGTTGCCTCCAGGAGGAACAACAACCAGTAACCCTGGAACTACTACTGGAAATTCTACTGGTACAATCACACAAGCAGAAGCAAATACTGGTGTAAAACAAGCCCTTAACAATGGTTTGCAACAAAGTATACAGATCCTTTCTGCTAAAGATGGTTTCCTAGGAGATCAAATGGTCAAAATATTAATGCCTGAGGAAGCTCGTAAAGTGGAGTCTGCTTTGCGTGCGGTTGGTATGGGTAATTTGTGTGATCAGTTTATCACCAGTATGAATCGTGCTGCGGAAACTGCGGTTAAAGAAGCCTCTTCGGTATTTATCAATTCCTTATCCAGAATGACAATTAACGATGCTTTCAATATTTTATTGAGTGGCAAACAAGATGCTGCAACGACTTTTTTCAAGAACAGTACATCAGCCGAACTAACTACACGCTTCAGTCCGATTATTCAATCCGCAATGGGTAAAAATAATGTTTCTGGTTACTGGACTCAATTGACTACGGCTTACAATCAATTGCCATTGGGTAAAAAGATCGAGACAGATTTAACTGCTTATGTTACTCGAAAAGCAATCGATGGTTTGTTTGTTAAAGTAGCTGATCAAGAGCTTAAGATTCGTCAAAATATTGGTGGTGCTCGAAATTCAGGTATCTTGGAAAAGGTATTCGGTTGGGCCGATAAGCAATAATAACTTCATTAAATATAAAACCGAAACAGCCAGTTAAACTAAATAACTGGCTGTTTCTAATTTAGGTAGCCGTAATAATTTGTAGATTTGCCTTATGGAAATTAATAACATTACTGATTTTCAGGTCGCTGAAAATTTTAAACGATATGTTCAGATTGATACCCAATCTGATGTGCAGTCAACAACTGTCCCTTCAACAGAAAAACAAAAAAATCTTAGTCGCATATTGGTAGAAGAATTGCTTCAAATTGGTATTAAAGATGCTCACTTGGATGACTTAGGCTATGTATATGCCACTATCCCTTCCAATACCGATAAGCAAGTTCCCGTAATTTGTTTTTGTTCGCATGTGGATACTTCTCCTGACTCTTCAGGTACGGATGTAAAACCAATGGTTCATGCTAATTATCAAGGTCAAGACTTAGTATTGCCTGATGATAACAAGATCGTCATCCGTATGGCTGACCATCCAGATTTAAAAGATCAGATCGGCAATGATGTTATTACTGCTTCTGGGAAGACTTTGTTAGGAGCTGATGATAAAGCTGGAGTAGCAGAGATTATGGATGCTGCTCGTATTTTAATGGCAAATCCTGAAATTAAGCATGGTGACATCCGTATTTTATTTACCCCGGATGAAGAAATTGGTCGTGGAGTAGACCATGTGGATATGGATAAGTTAGGAGCGCAATATGGCTATACCATGGATGGAGAGCGTGCCGGAACCCTAGAGGATGAAACATTCTCAGCAGATGGTGTTAAGATCAAGATTGACGGAGTTTCCATTCACCCGGGCTATGCGAAGGGTAAAATGATAAATGCCATCAAGATTGCAGCAGAGATTGTGGATGCACTACCAAAGGATCGTTTATCACCAGAGACTACACGAGCTAAGGAAGGTTTTGTTCACCCGACAAGTATTGAAGGTTCTGTAGAAGAAACCGTATTGAGTTTTATCATTCGTGACCACGATACTAATAAGTTAGCAGATCACGAAAAAGAGCTTGAAGAGATAGTTAAATCCGTTATGGTGAAATACCCTGCTGCGGCTTATACCTTTGAAGTGTCTGAGCAATACCGTAACATGAAAGAGGTATTGGATCAACATCCACGTGTTGTGGATATTGCTTTGATGGCTATTGAACGTGCTGGCATGAAAGCCGAGAAACGTAGTATCCGTGGAGGAACTGATGGATCTCGCTTATCTTTTATGGGTCTACCTTGTCCGAATATATTCGCTGGTGGCCATGCCTTCCATGGTAAGCAAGAGTGGGTATCAGTACAAGACATGCAAAAAGCTGTATTGACTATTTTACATATCGCTGTCCTTTGGGAAGAGGTATCCTAATCCAAATTTTACTTATATTAGAAACAGCAGCCATTAAAATATAATTTATGCAAAACGAAGTATTAAAAGCAATTCAATTCCGTAGATCCGTATTCCAGGCAAACTTTACTGATGAGGAAGTTAGTCGCGAAGAGATCATGACTATTTTAGAGGCTGCTAACGCAGCTCCAACGCACAAACGCACACAACCTTGGCGTTTTGTCATATTCCGCAATGAAGGTCTTCTACGCTTAGGTGATGAGTTGGCAAGAATTTATAAATCGATTACACCTGCAGAGAAATACACGGAAGCAACCGAGCAAAATATGGCTAAAAAGGCTACCCAGTCTAATGTAGCTATTGCGATCGTGGTGAACTATACTGGTGATGTTCCGGAATGGGAAGAAATTGCCGCTACAGCATGTGCTGTAGAAAATATGTGGTTGGCAGCTTATTCTATTGGTGTAGGCGGTTATTGGGCTACTCCAGGTATGATCAATCACATTGGTCCATTCTTAAATCTAGAACCTAATCAACGTTGTATTGGATTTTTCTATTTAGGAAAACACCAATCTGAAGAAAGAGAAGCGGTTCGTAATCCCATTGAAGATAAAATTCGTTGGGAAGAATAATTAGAAAATAAAAATTTATAATATACTAGCCTAGACTTTAATTTTATCTTAAATTAAGTTTAGGCTTTTTTATTGAAACTCAATTAATCTTTGTAACATTTTATCATTTATAAACGCGGTTCTCAATCGTTTTCGTAATTAACACAATCGTTTGTGTTAATTCTATGTTTACAATTTGCTAAATATCTTTTCTAGACTTACGGTTAGTATAACCAAAATTGTACTAAAAAACCTTTCATCTGATAAGAAATGAGCAAAAAAGATTATTTTCCAAAAGGGAGATGGACTAAGGCCTTTATTCATTTAGCCTTACTTTCACCTCTAACGCTTTTTGCATCTCCAAGCTTTGGCCCCAAAGTAACAGATTCAAAAGACCAGCCATTTGTACTGAACAAAAGTTTTAGTGCGCAGCAAGAAATTTCCGGAACAGTACGTGATAAGGATGGGAATCCTTTAGCGGGAGTAACTGTAAGTGTCAAGGCAGAAGGCAAATCGACTTCTACTGATGTGAATGGTAAATTTAGTATCGCTGTTGCCTCAAACAGCAGTATTCTTAGTTTTACCTATGTTGGATTTGAAACCAAGGAACTGACTGCAGCAAGTGCCAGTTCGGTGGTATTAGAACAGTCCTCAGATGTTATTGACGAAGTAGTAGTCGTAGCTTATGGTAGACAAAAGAAATCGAATTTAACCTCAGCAGTTTCACAGGTAGATCCTAAAGTATTGCAGGATCGTCCTTCACCAACTGTGACCAATATGTTGCAAGGTGCAGCTCCAGGTTTAGTGGTGACAAGAAACTCAGGTAGACCAGGAGGTCAGGGCTTAAACATCAAATTGCGTGGGGAGACCTCAGCAAATGGTAGTGTAAACCCATTAATTGTCATCGATGGTGTCATTAGTTCTGAAGAAACCTTTGTAGCGATCAATCCTTCTGATATAGAAAACATCTCCGTATTAAAGGATGGTGGTGCAACCGCAATCTATGGTGCTAAATCAGCAGGAGGTGTCATCTTGGTAACCACCAAAAAAGGTGCGGCTGGAACCGGTAGAATTTCCTTGTCTAGTAACGTCGGTGTACAATCACCAAGTGCTATGCCTGATCGTCTTTCATTGATCGACGAGATGAATTATGTGAATTTGGCAAGAGCAAATGCAAATGTAGGTCCTGAGTATTCGGAAGATGATCTAAATTATGCGGTTAATGGCCCAACCTTCGTTAAAAACAAAGACGGACAGTGGGTGACTTATAACCAACAAAATATTCTAGATCAAGTCGTTCAGAAAAAATACAACATCTATAACAACAATATCCAGTTCTCTGGTGGTAGTGAAAAGATTACCTATATGGCATCCTTAGGGAACATGACCCAAAATGGTATGTTCAAGGTAGGTAATGATAAATTTTCACGTATCAATGCTCGTGCTAATATCTCTGCGCAGGTAAATGATTACTTGAAATTGGATATAGGAAATGCTTTTATCAATCAAGATACACGTAATCCGCAAGATGGTGGATATGGTATTGACGGTGGGGGTAACTCTATTCTTCGCCAATTCTATTCTTCCAGAATGCGTTTCCCGATTTATAATGAAGATGGTACATATTTCAAAAGTGGTACTTCATCAGCATTCGGATATGCATTAATGAAAGATGGTGGTTTCAATAATGATTTAAAACGTACTTATTTCAACAATGCTACTGCTACGATTAACAATTTCGTAAAAGGCTTGGAAATTAAATTGATGTACAGTAGAGAGCATATTGAACTACAGAATAGGAATTTTAGAAGAACAGTAGATTTTTATACCGGACCAGAACCGAAAACAAAATCTCAATTAAATAATCCTAATAACTATTCGATTGCCAATACCAAGCAATTAAAGCAAAATGTTCAAGCAGTAGTGGACTATAACTTAACTGTTGCTGAAAAACACAACTTCCATGCTATGGGTGGTTTTCAGTTCTATGGAGAGGAATACCAATATCAATCTGCTTCAACGAAGAATCTTTATGTAAATGATAATCCATCACTGAACTTTACGTCAGATCCATTGAATAAATCGCATAGCCAAAATGCATATGCTGAAAAGATGCAGTCTTTCTTTGGTCGATTCAATTATAATTTCGATGAGAAGTACTTGTTTGAAGCGACTATCCGTTCAGACGAAAGTTCAAGATTAAGTCCGGGCAAACGTGTTCAGGTGTTTCCGTCTTTCTCTGCTGGTTGGAATATGACCAAGGAGTCTTGGTTCAATAAGGCATTGCCAATCTTTGATGAGTTTAAACCACGTGTTTCTTGGGGTAAAGTAGGTTCGACAATTGGAATCGGTTACTACGATTTCCTTGCTCAATTGAGTACGAACTCCAACCTAAACATCTTCGATTTAAAACAGACTTATCTATGGCAAAATGCATTGCCAGGTGATGAGATTTCTTGGGAAATTATTGAGACTAGAAACATCGGTCTTGACTTCAGTTTATTAAACAGAAAGCTTTCAGGAACATTTGAATATTTCAATAAGTTCAACAATAACATGTTGGTGCCAGTTACTTATCCAGCGACCATTGGAATTGCTGTGCCTAAGTCGAATGATGGTAGAATGAAAACTTGGGGATGGGAAGCTAGCTTAAATTACCGTGATAAAATCGGTGATGATTTCAACTACAATGTTGGAGTAAGCATGGCCGATAACCAAAATAAATTAATCAAATATGGGGGTGCGGCTAATACACAAGTGTATTCGGGAATCAACAACCTAGTAGAAGGTTATGCTCTTAAATCTATCTGGGTATATAAAACCGATGGTTATTTCCAAAATGCGCAAGAGTTGGAAGGCGCACCTAGTTATGAACGTTTCATCAATAAAACTGGTGTTCCAGGAGTTGGTGATGTACGTTATGTGGATGTTGATAACGATGGGATTATCACACCAGGAGAGAATGTGGTAGGGAAGACTGGTGATATGATTTATTTGGGCGATACCAATCCCCGTTACCAATACGGTATCAATGCTTATATGGGTTATAAAAACTTTGACTTCTCCTTCTTTATTCAGGGTATTGGCAAACGTTGGTTAAAACCTAGTAACGAGTTAATCCAACCGCAATTGTATTCTTATTACTTGCCAATGGATTTCCAAATGGATTACTGGACGGAGGAAAATCGCAATGCAGCATTCCCTAGACCATTCTTAGAAGGTGGGCATAACTTCCAAAACTCCGATAAGTGGTTCTTGAGCGGGGCATATGCACGTTTGAAAAATGTGCAATTGGGATATACTTTAAACAAGGATGTCATCAAAAAGATGCCGTTTAACCGTGTTCGACTTTATATTTCAGCAGAGGATATCTTAACGGTATCCAAGTTGGGAGTATTTAAAGGAGCCCTTGACCCAGAAATCAGACCTGAAGATAATAAGGTATCACCTTATCCATTCGCTACTACGGTATCCTTTGGTCTAAATATCGATTTATAAAATTGAAGTCATGAAAAAGAGATTTATATATATATTACTAGGTTCATTGACATTTTTGGGAATCCAATCATGTGATATCAATGAACTACCGGAGACGACCATGAATGATCAAAATTATTGGAATACAGTAAATGATTTACGCATGGCTGCCAATTATTTTTACACCACATTACCAGGGTTAACCGCTGCGGAAGCTCAGCAGGATGTGTGGTCTGGTTATGCTTATAAAGCAACTGGTTCTGAGGCTCAGGTGAGCGATGGCTCTAGACCAACGGCTGTTACCAGTGCAGATTATAATTACTTTAGCATTTTTCAAGCAAATAAACTGATTGAAAAAGCGCCAAGTATCATTGAAAAAGGTGCGACAGAGAAAGAAGTAAACTATTATGTAGGCGAAGCCTATTTCTTCCGTGCCATGTATTATTTTGAAATGTTCAAGCGTTTTGGTGGTGTACCTTTGATTACCAAAACCTTGACAACCAACGATCCGGAAGTTTTTAATGCTCGTGCAACACGTGAGGAAACATTTAATCAGATTCTTGCTGATCTTGATAAATCCATCGAGCTACTTCGTACAAATGCGGAGACTATTAGTGCAAAGGAATACGGACGTATTTCAAAAACTGCAGCCTTAGCTTATAAAGCAAGAGTTGCCCTATTTGAAGGTACGAGAGAGAAATTCCATAAATATGGTGATGCTAATAAACACCTGACCATTGCGCGCGATGCTGCCAAACAGGTGATGGATTCCAAAGAGTATGGTTTGTTCACTCAGCCTACGGTTGGTAAAAACGGAGAACGCCTAAACGATGCTTATTTCAACCTGTTTCAGTTAGCAGGCGAAGGTAGTGCGAATAAGGAAAACATCATTGTAAGACTTTATGGTGTGAACCGTGAGAACAACATTTCCTCTAATACCATACAACGTACCTACGAAGGAGCAAATGTGACCCCAACCCAAAATTTCGTTGATTACTACTTAATGGCAGATGGACTTCCAATTACAAAATCACCATTATATTCTGAGCCAACTAAAACATCTACGCATATAGGTTATTTCAGCAAGAAGGATCCTAGGATGAGCTTTACCATCTTTAAGAAAGGTGATGAGTTCATTGCTAGTACCAATTATACTTTGCCTAACCCTAGAATGCACCTTAGTGGATTTGGTGTAAGAAAGTATGCTAATAAGGAATATTGGAACCTTCAATCCTCTTTTATTGATAAACCGATATTGCGTTATGCGGAAGTCTTATTGACCTATGCTGAGGCAACTTATGAGCTGAATAATGCTATTTCAGATGCAGATTTAGATCTAAGTATCAATTTAATTCGCGCGCGTTTACCGCAGATTAATGTAGGTACTGATGCTGCTCCCAACTTTGTGGATATGCCTAAGTTAACCAATGCTTTTGTCAATGCGAATGGCTTAAAAATGCAAGATGAAATCCGTAGAGAGCGTTTAGTAGAATTGGCATTCGAAGGATTTGCATATTGGGATTTAATACGTTGGAAAACAGCTGAGGTGGAAATGCTTAAAGCACGTTTGGGAAGTTATTTTTTCACCGAGTATTTAACAGCACCCGGAGAGAAATGGTCTGCCTCAACACCAGTGGATAGCAAGAATTACATCTTGCTTCAAGATGCTAAGTTGAGGAAGTTTGATCCAGAGAAGGATTATTTATGGTCAATCCCTACAAGTGAGATTACCATCAATCCAAAGATTGAACAAAATCCTAAATGGTAAAGAAAACATATAGTAATTGTTAAATAAGATAGGGGCCAAATCTAATTAGATTGGCCCCTTGACTTTTACCTCTTCTTGTATTATAAAATTGAAAATCCTAAATTATTTTACTTGAATCCATAGGCTACCGCTGCTTCCTTTCCAAGTGATTTTATCTTGTATAAAACCCACTAAGACTTTACTTAATTCGGGATCTGTAGATTCTACAATTTGAACTGATTTTGCTTTTCCATTCTCCACCAAGAATTTAAGCCTTACCTCTGCAGGACCTTTATAATCTCTTAATTCAGAGTTCAACTCTTCGTTAAATTGATTCATACCCAATACAGGATGTACATCCGATGCTGTTAACTCGGTTGTACTTACGCGCATTTCCTGTTCCATCAACAAGACTTCCGTATTTTCATTTGGTCTTTGTTGATTCAAATACTTAAATAGAATCAGGGAACAAGCGACCATGAACAATACAGCTGCTGCAAGTCCAATAGTTAGCCTTTGCCAACTGTAGAATCGTTTGGTCTTATCGTGCGCCTTGGATTCCAATTTGCGGGCTAGACGTTGCTGAAGAATGCTCAATTGCTGACGATCAACCCCCTGCTGAAGCCGATAACCATCAATGGCATCTTGTAAAAAAGGATCCTCCAATGCCTCTTTTTCCATGGCATACATCTCCTCCTTACTCATGAGCCCCATGACGTAATTGTGGATCCTCGATAATTGGTAATTATTTTCCATTACTTCTTCTCCATACAAATTTTTAAATTCCGCCGGCCATTTTGGATATAGCTTTTCACTTTTGCTAATTCATATCCCGTCGTGTCGGCGATTTCCTTATAACAGCGCTGCTCCAGATAAAACATGCGAATACATTGTTCTTGTTCTTCATTCAATGTAGCCATGCAACTTTCAAGTTTTTCAAAATCCTGCTCATCCCATTTCTTCTCCTCATCAGCGCGCATGTGAAGCTCAGATTCGTATAAGTTTTCCTCAATATCAACTTTGGTGACCTGTTTAGCCTTACGCAACTGCATCAAACAATAGTTTCTGGCATAAACATATAACCAACTCTTAAAATTATCTACCTCATATATGCGTAACTTGTCAATCAGCTCGTCAAAAATCTGCATAACGGCATCTTGACTCTGCTCCACATCCTGTAAATACTTATAGCAAACCCCATATAGCAAAGACATGTAAGGCGAATACAGCTTACCCAAGGTGTCCAGGTTACCCGTATGCTTATAGTGTAATAATAACTCCTTTTCGTCCATGCTTATTAATGCTTCATCTTAATGATGTTTTAAGATAACAAATTCCATAAAGAAAATGCAGAAATCTTCTTTATTATAGGACTTACATGCAGTTACTCTGTTTTCCTTTCAATCTACATATTGCTTTATATCTTCCTCCATATTCCTTTGTGTTTGCTTCGTGTTTGCTTCGAGACTCTTAGGGATTTTCTATGGATCTGATAGGGACCTTGTTCGGATCTCGTTCGCTTCTAACCGAACGAGATCCGAAGGAGATCCGAACAAGTTCCGAAGGAGATCCGAAGGGTTCTCGAATCCAACCCCTAGTAAACCCCTAGGAGAGACGGTGAGACTACAGACAAAAGACATCAGAAATAGAAAGGGAATAGATAGGAAATAGATATGAGATATGAGACCGCTACGCTATTAGATAGGAGATATAATGGAGGTTATGTTACTTACAATTCGGGGAAATGCGAGGAGTCTCGTTGTCGATGTTTTTTTTGTGCATTGTGTGATATGGCTAGCTTGAAAATCCTTACTTTTAGCTAGGCATACCTTTTGCCCTTTGAAAAACATGCTAATAATAGGTTATGAATATTGAAGAATTACGTGATTATTGTTTACTGAAACCATATACTTTGGAGGATTCTCCATTTGGGCCGGAGCATTTAGCTTTTAAAATTGCTGGCAAAGTATATTTGTTAGTTGGTCTTGACCAGATTGATGAGTTGCGATTTAATGTCAAATGCGATCCGGAGTATGCTGTAGAGCTGCGGGAGAAATACGATCAGACAGTTATTCCAGGCTACCATATGAACAAGAAGCATTGGAATACCGTATATGCCAACCGAGAGTTAAATGATGCAGCGGTTTTTAAACTGATTGATCACAGTTATGAGTTGATATTAAATGCATTGCCTAAATCGCAACGCGAAAAGCTCAAAGAAGAATTTTCTTAGGGTAAGATTACTTCTTTTACTGATTTGGCATAACTCGCACCTATTGGTAGTTCCTGTTGGAATACCCATAAGTTTTGGCGGTCTAGTTTTTCGATATGGCTGCGGTTGACGATAAAGGATCGATGAATTTGAATGAAAGTATGCTCGGCATTCTCTTGCAGGAACTCCTTGATGGTCATACGAGCCAATACTTCTTGGTCTGGAAGATGGAATCTGATGTAATTTCCCACGGCTTCGATATAGCCCACCTCATCTAGGTTAACTTTTATCAATTTATAACCATCTTTGACGTAAATCGTCTGATCCTTATCTAAAATACCTTTTAGTTCTAAGATTTCTTTGGCTCGTTGACAGGCTTTTTCAAAACGATCAAAAGAATAGGGTTTGAGCAAATAGTCCAAGGCTTCTAATTCAAAGCCTTCTAAGGCATAATCTGGGTATGCCGTGGAGAAAATAACCATTGGTTTCACTTCCATTGTTTTATAGAAGTCTATACCGCTGACATCGGGCATTCTGACATCTAAGAATAACAAATGCACCTCGTTATCCTGAAGGTATTTGTTTGCGATCTTAGTGCTATGAAAGGTTTGTTCCAACTGAATGAAGGGAACCTTTGCAGCAAAGCGCTTGATGATGTCCAATGCGATTGGTTCATCATCCAAAGCAATAGCCTTAATTTTAATTTCCTTGTTCATCTTGTTCTTCCACCTCCATATTATTTGATCCGACTTTTAAATCGACTGTAAGGAAAACAAAGAATTCCTGTTGATTCTGTTCAATAACCAGCAAGTGTTTGCCAGGGTAAAATATGTTTAATCGAGACTGTACATTCTCTAAGCCGATACCCGATTTATTTCTTTCCAAGTCTGTGCCTTCAAGCTGATGTATGCTGTTATAGACAGAGAATTTTAATTGTTGATCTTGTATTTCAGCATTCACTTTAATCCATGATGGTTCCTCCATACTGATGCCATGTTTAAAAGCATTTTCTACGAAGGGAATCAATAGCATGGGGCTGATATAGAAGTTTTCTGTAGGGTCAACGATATCAGATTCGATTTTCACCGATGGGATATTTTCCACGCGCAGGCTTTGAATCGCTACATACTCTCGGAGGTAATTCAAATCTCTGGATAGTAGGATGTAGTCTTGTTGATTTTCAAACAGCATAAATCGCATCATTTGACTTAGGCGTTGCACGCTATCGGCCGTACGTGGTGCATCCTCCTGCAGCGCAATGCCATAAATGGAGTTCATGACGTTGAATAGGAAATGCGGATTGATCTGGGATTGCATTAATTTCATTTCCGCCGTTGTTTTTCCAAGATCCTTTTTCAAGTCTGCAATGGTCTGCCTCTTAGACTTATTCTTAGAAAAATAATACATACTAAATGGGACAACTATCAGAATAGTGATGATGCCGGCAATAAGAATTTTATCGGAATAACGACCATGAATAAGGGTTATCAATACAAGAAATGGCAAATACCCAATGATTGAAAAGAGGAGGGTCAATAAGTAGAATTGGGGTTCGATGATTTTCCTTTTCTGCAGTTTTACGATCAAATAGTCATTGTTGATCGCAAAGAGGTAATAGGCATAAGGAATCAATAAGGCAAGGGTACTAAAACGAGGTTTGAATAAGAATATCATCATAAAAATGATAACGGTGATTCCTATTACCAGAAATATCTCAGTGCTGATACGCCTGAAAGTTGATGGGTTAGTATTTGGTTCTTGTATGTTGTTCATGATTTTCTAGGTTTAAAAATAAGAAATTGTTTTGGCTAGAGTGACCAATTAAAGAATTCTCAATTGCGTTGTTCATAATTGGGAAAAGCAGTTGCAGGAAGTGTTCATTACTTTGCAGATTAGCGTAAGCCCTGTTTTCCTTAAAAAGGACTTGATCTACTTTTGGGTTTTCCTGAAACAGGTTTAAGCACAGATTGATAAGGAAATAAAATAACATACGATATCTAATTCAATGTTCTTACTATGTTTTGCTAGAACAATATTAAGTCAAGCAGATTGCCGCACTAAATTTTTGTGATGAATGCTGGGAAATTAATGACCAATGCTTAATATGAATGTAAAAATTCCCTTGCTTTATAGAATTAAAGCCTATTTACTGCCCTTATTGACCTTAAGAAAGGTATCTTTGCCCAACCTCTTTTGCCCATCAAAAGAGGAGTGGAATTTATTTTACATTACATCATGCCTTACAAAAAACTATTATGGCCATTGGCAGGCCTGTTGCTTTTTTTATCCAGTTGTATTAAGGAGGAAGCAGCGAACATGGAAGCTGACATTACCGCAGTTCAAATTGCAGATTCAGTTATCAACGCCAAACCGATCATCAATAATCGAAATGTCGTGATCTACATTAAGCCAGGAGAGCTTGATCTAAAAGATTATGCACTGTCTTTTGATTTAACTCCCGGAGCGACAATTGTTCCAGCTTCAGGATCTAAACAAGATTTTACGAAACCTGTATTTTATGAAGTGACCTCTGAAGATGGTCAGTTCAGCAAGAGATATGCTGTCTCATTATTGGAGTCTTCCGTACCTACAGCTTTTGATTTTGAACTATTTGGTCAGGACGAGGAAAAGAAATGGGTATATTTTTATGAAAATGTGGAAGGGATACCGCAAAGTCTATGGGCTTCTGGAAACTCCGGATTCGCATTTACTGCAGGAAATAAACCAACCATGCAATCATACCCAACACAAGTGACAGAAGAGGAGAAATATGTGGTCCATGGTAAGCATGCCTTGTATCTGGAGACTAAGTCTACTGGTTTTCTAGGAGGAATGGTCAAGAAACCTATTGCTGCTGGAAACTTGTTTATAGGGTCTATGTTCACTAAATCAATTATCGACATTCAGACACGTTTTGGATTACCTTTTAATCATGTTCCCGATAGTTTTGAGGGTTACTACCAATATACACCTGGAAAGAAAGTAATCGATAAGAACGGCAAGGAAGTGCAGACGACAGACGAGTGTGATATTTATGCGGTATTGTTTGATCGTGTAGCTTTAATGAAAGCGACGGAGAATGATGCAGTTGATCCGGCACGTACCTGGTTAAATGATCAAGATGTATTGACGAGTCCTCATATTGTAGCTATTGCGAAGATTGAGAATTCAGCGGCAACCCCGGATGCCATGCAGAAGTTTCATGTGCCTTTTGAATTTAAACGTCAAATCAGTAAAGCAGAGGCAGAGTCATTCCAATATAGTTTGGCTATAGTGCTTTCATCGAGTAAATACGGTGCCATTTTTCAAGGTGCAGTAGGGAGTAAATTAATTGTGGACAACTTGAAAATCAACGTAAAGTAATGCAGTTTAAAATCAATCATATCAAAATGATGGCGGTTGCCATCGTTGGGATGCTATGTGTTCAGTTTTCCCAAGCACAACAATTAGAGGCTGGCAAGTTTCAATTTGATGCCGAAGCGGGAACTAAAATTGGGGGAGCATCACCATTAAGCTTGCCTGTAGAAATTAGAGAAATAAAATCATATCGTCCAGCAGCGCCATTCTATGTAGGTGCCAAGGTGAGCTATGCCATTACTAACAAATGGGCAGTTCGCTCAGGATTGGTATTTGAAGGTAAAGGGATGAAAACAGAAGCAAATGTTAAAGCGTATAAAACCACCTTTAATGCGGATGAAGACCCGAACCAAAATGTTAAAGGATATTACTATGGTGATATTTCCACCAATGTAGAGAACCTATATTTAACCATTCCTGTACAGGCCCAATATCAATTGTCCGAAAGCTGGAGTTTATTGGCCGGACCATATATTTCCTTTGCGGTAAACCGTAGGTTCTATGGCGAGGCAATTGAGGGTTATATCCGTGATGAAACCCCAACAGGAGAACAAATCGGTATTGCCAATGCGGCCTATAGCTTTGACCGTAGCATCCGTAAGGTGGATGTAGGGATGAGCATTAGCGGAAAATATGATTTCGCAAAACGCTACTATGCTACCGCACAGTTTGACTATGGTTTTAATAATATCATGAAGGTAGGATTTGAGAGCATCAGCTTCCCTCTTCATAATATTTTTATGAATGTAGGGTTAGGGATAAGGGTGTTTTAAGCCCTGCGGGCAGTATCTAGTAGTCAGTATTTAGTAGTTAGACCTTAAGGGTAAAAGGACGGTCGATGCATGCATCGACCGTTTGTTTTTTTGTTATTTACAACTCAGAGCGAAGCGAAGAATCTTAGCCCTTCGGGCAGTATATTGAAGAAAGTAGTCAGACCTATTGAAGGGATAGATTTTATGGAACGCTATAACGGTCGAAGCATGCTTCGGCCCTACGGATATGGTGGTTTGGAATAATAAAATCACGATTGTTTGTAGGGGCGATGCATGCATCGCCCGCTAATAGCACGAATACATAAAATCACAAAACCACAATTTTATAAAACCACATAACCACATATCCACAAAAGCACATATGCAATTTTAATATATAGCTGTTGATATTAAATTAATCGGGCAGACATTCCGTTCGTTTTCGTCGGGGATAAATCCCTCTCCTCAAACTCACTCAGTACCGCCTCTACCTAGAGTGCTACCTAGAAAGTTTGTTATTTGGCGATTAATAGCCACCCAGCGTAGGGGCAGCACTAAGCGCAGCGGAATGTCTGCCCGTTTTAAAATAGTATATAGACCGCTTCGCTGTTAGATATGAGATATTAGATTTGAGATAGAATTGGGATTTTTTAACGGTCGAAGCATGCTTCGGCCCTACGGATATGGTGGTTTGGAATAATAAAATCACGATTGTTTGTAGGGGCGATGCATGCATCGCCCGCTAATAGCACGAATACATAAAATCACAAAACCACAA
>NZ_JBNHAS010000007.1:0-34944 GCF_051951495.1 Sphingobacterium lactis
ATGCTTCGGCCCTACGGATATGGTGGTTTGGAATAATAAAATCACGATTGTTTGTAGGGGCGATGCATGCATCGCCCGCTAATAGCACGAATACATAAAATCACAAAACCACAATTTTATAAAACCATAAAACTACAAAACCACATATACAATTTTAATATATAACTGTTGATATTAAATTAACCGGGCGGACATTCCGTTCGTTTTCGTCGGGGATTAATCCCCTTCCCTCAAACTCACTCAGTACCGCCCCTACCTAACGTGCTAACTAGAAAGTTTGTTTGTAAATGACGCTACTGCTATCCCGCCAATAGGTCTAAATACTTCGTACTAAATACTAAATACCGCCCGCAGGGCTCAGGTCTCATATCTTCTACCTACTCAATCAGCCTTCGGTTTTTATCATACAGGCCTATCAATAGGCTGTTTCCATTTTCATCGATTCTTAGTCCTCCATATTCGGCTTTTTCGTATCGCTCTGCAGTTCCTTCCTCAAAAAAGAAGGATTCAGCGCCGATATTAATTCCCCAGAGGGTGGGGCGAGTATATTCTATTAAATACTCGTCTTTGGCTAATGGTGTTTTTCCTTCCTGATATCTTACGCGCTGGCCAACCTGTTGGTTATCTAATTTAACAACACAGAAGCCTCTTTTTGGGATGCTGTCAGTCCAGAGATTATCAGCGATCTCATAGTTCAATCGCATATAATCTCCTTGCATTAAAGACCTGGGATCTACTGGTGCTAGTTTTAATAAGACTAGCTTTCCATCCTTTAGGATTTCCTCTTTCTTTGCAACGGAGTAATTGAAGTAAATTAATAACAGAAAGAGATTAACGACAATGAATACGATTTTATATGTTTTCATGGTTTTTCAATTTTTTGTTGTTAAGTAGGTAGATTAACAAATAAAGAGCTCCTGAAGCCATCATAATAACAGATTTCCAAAGTAGGCTTATACTGAGGTCATAATAGAATTGTCCTAGACAGTAGAGAAAGCCCGCAAGTGCTAGGACATAACCTGTTTTATAATTCACCTGGAAACAGATCAAGCCAATTAGTAAACAGCCTGAAATAGCCGGAGATACACTGGTTAAGGATAAGCTAATTGCAATGATAGCCAGCGTTAGATAACGGAAACTGTCTGAACGATATTCTTGATCTTTTAATAGGTTGAATAGAATGATAATTGTTAGTACAATGAATATTCCGGAGCTAACAATTTTAAAGGTTAGGTAAGTGAAAAATATTGCTCCTGCGGCACTGGCTACTAAGGATCCAATAAAGGCTAGAGTAAGTGCTGTACGCAAGGGAAGGTAGCGGGCTGCCATTCCTTCGGATAAATGAAGTAGCTTAGCTTCGTTTAATAAGAAGTATACTGCCAATAAACCTAATAAAATGATAAGGATAAATAGGTAATCTTCCGGAATTCGATCTACCATGCTTGCATAAATTCCCCAAACAGCGATAAGTACCGCTGCGAAATTTAAAATATAACTCCGAGTAATAAAAACACAAGAAATGGCCAACACGGCTATTAATAGCGCCACACTGCTAAAGCTAAGACCAAGTTGATCGGTTGATACACCCAACATAAAAAAGGCGAGTAAAAACATGCAGACACTAATGCTGTCAAAGAATATCTTGTCTGTAAGTTTATTTAAAACTAATGACCCGATTAATAGGACAATCCCACCAATCAAAAGACCCTCTTTTGATTCAAATAGATTGGAGGCATATAAAAAAAACAAGAAGGCCAGACAAGCCATTACTGCCCCTACGATAGATAAAATTTTAATGGCCAAAGATTGGTCGTTTCGTTGATCGGCATAAGCTTTTTTAATCTTTATAAGATCAATCTTTAATGGACCTGGGTTAATAGATTCAAAATAATCCAATTTGTCCTGATAAATATTCGTATTATTCATGGCTATGTTTCTTTTGTAGTGAAATGAAAAAGCGGACCAGAACTGTTACTGCGATAATATTGAATAGGCCAATCGTAAATATCATTTCCTCAGATTCTGAATAATGCAACAAGAATGTGGAGATGATAATCATCAGACTCAAGGAGATGCTGGTCAAGAAGAAGATTTTACGATACTTCAGACCATAAATTATTCCTAAGCTGTAAAGATAAATGAGAAGTATACTGCATAGTGGGGTAGCTGCTGGATAGTTATTCATAATGACATTAAGCATGCTAATGGTCGCACAGATTATAGTTGCCAAGGCTGTAATTTGAATGAAGTATTCTGGAACTTGTCTATTTTTATTTTGAAGATTCCATATAATGGCTATTATGCAAGGGATGCTATTCCCAATGGTTAACATAGAAAATGCAAATATCCAACTCCAATCAGCAGCTACTTGTTGAAAATAGAGAAGGAAAGTCGTATTTATCAATGCGATGAAAAGAATCCAGAGTGGAGGAAACTTGGAGATAATGGTCCAAATGGCAATGAATATGGTCCATGCTAGAAAGAAGTCATAGGCGTTGGCACCGGTTTGATAAACTTGACCAAATACAGCAAATAGTACACCTACCAACATAGCGGTAGCTGTGAGCAGGATGTTTTTGATGGTTTCATTTGTTTTTAGGAATAGGGTCAAGCAAACTGCTGCAAGCAGTAGACCTTGTATAATCCCCATCTTTACAAACTTGTGCAGGTCTTGCCAATTGTAGGCAAAGAAGAAAATAATGCCTAAGCACAGAAAGCCTAGACCTAGTATCAGTAAGGCGAATCGAAAAAAATCATCCCAATTCTTCTTGTGCTGATAGACCTCTTCCTTTAAGGATTGCTGCGTTGCTTTTGGGGATAGACTGCTGTTTCGAGCAAAAATGTGAATATCACGTCGATCAATGTTTTTCATGTTGTGGTATGAGGTTTATGCTATTTTATATTGGTTATGGCGCATAAAAAAACCTTACAGGCCTGCCTAGCAGGCGCTGCAAGGTAACCGCTAAGTTAATTATCTTTATCCTTAAACAGTTTGGCGTCACGCGTGTTTTTTTGCACGGCAATGGCAGCAAAAACACTCAACATAAAGGAAATAGCATAAAATCCTTTTTCACTTAATAATAAATCTGCATTCCACAATCCTACTGTCAAAAGTACTATAGAAGCTATGGTAGCAAACCAGCTTAGTCCATAATAGAGTTCGGTTACTTCCAATCCTTCGGCTTTATCTCTTACGCTCTTCTGAACAGAGATTACAGCGAATAGACCAAATAATAAGATGGTGAAATAATAACCTTTTTCATTCAACTGCATTTCTGCATTCCATAATCCAATACAATAGGCTACTGTGCCTGTCATAAGAGCCAACCATGATGCACCTATAAAGGCAGGTGTTGGCTTAAATGGATTTCTTTTATCATCATTAGTTTTGATGTTAAATAACTCTTCTGTGTTTTGATTTAGCGGTTCCATATCTTTTCGTTTTAATGATTAATATGCTAGCAAAGATGCAGTGGATTGATCGGGTAGTAAAGCTAATATTTTAATAATACTGACGATATAAATCTGTATATTTAATCTTGGTTTATTGAAATACATAAAAGATATGGATGCTATTTCTGATTTAGTTAATCTATTGAATGATACTGAAAAGATAGATTTTAGGGCTTATTTAAAGAAAAAGAATAAGCGGCATGATGTAAAGAATGTCCGTCTATTTGATTTGATAGAAACTGACGATATAAACGCTATTAATAAACTGTATAAGACTGCAAAAAATAGGGATTCATACCATGCTTTACGGAAGCGGCTTCAAGAAAACCTGTTATCCTTCATATCGCAAAAGGTATTTGAAAAGCATCAGCATGCGGATTATGAATTGCTTCGATTGTTAGTCGTTTCGCGGTATTTATTAGAAAATAATTTAGCAAGATTGGGTTTTCGTTGCTTGGATAGGGCAGAGGGAATTGCAGAAGATCAGGAATCCTTTAGTGTGTTACAAGAGATTTTGATGTTACGTTTGCAATTTGCTCATTTGGATGAAAACCTAGATTTGGAAAACCTTTCTAATCGATTTCTTTTAAATCAAGGTCATTTAATCAGAGAGTCTAAGATGCAGCTTGCGTATGCGTTTATAAGAAGGGAATTGAATGAAATTCAATTGAAGGGAAAGGTCATTGACTTGACCAAACTGATTGAAGAAGTGATTCGGAGGTATAAGATTGCGGTTGTAGACTTCATGAGTTATAAGTCCTTGTATCATATTCTATTTATCGCCAATGAATATGCGCATATAAATCAGAATTTTGGTCTTGTAGAAAAATATGTCCGCAAGTCTTATCAGATAATTGAATCCCAGATGGGAGACAGTACTGGGCAAGTCTATTATCGACTGTATGTACTTTATTACCTAGCCAACTTTAACCTTCGGTCTCGAGATTTTAAAAAGTCTTTGTCGTATTTAGAGTCAATGGATCTGTTGTTAGGAGAGTATAAGGACTTTCATGGGCAGTTTTACTACCGTAAGCAATTGTTGCTGGCATTGAACCTGCATTTTAGTGGAGAAGCTGAAAAGGCCAATGAAGTTCTGGATGCAGCATTGGCAATGAAGAGTGCAAAGACAAAATTGGAAGATTATTACGACCTGCAATTATGTAAGGTTATGTTTCAAGCGCAAAGAGGCGATCGGAAATGCTTGTCAAGCATCGCGATGATTAATCATAGTGATACTTGGTTGGAAAAGAAACTCGGGATGTTATGGACCATTCGGAAAAGCTTATTGGAGATATTAATTTATGCTGATTTTAGTAGTATAGATCTCGCTTCGGCTCGTATTAAGAGCTTTCGAAGAAGGTATAGGAAGTATTTGATTCAGACCCATGAGGAGAAAGTGTTGGATTATGTGTCTTTGTTAGAAAAGTATTTTGTAAATCCTGCTGTTTTACACAACAAAAGTTTCCAATCGAGGGTTATTAAATTGTTGGAACTGGAAGAAAACAGGGATTTGTTTAATCTGAGTTTTATTACTTGGATAATCGCCAAATGGGAAAAAGCAGATTCTTACGAACTGACATTGAAATATTTGAAAGATCAGTCTGGAATATTCACCGACAAAAATGACGTAATGGCAGGGTATATTACGCCAATTACCTAGTTTTTACTTTACAGTGTGTGAATGGAATAAGAATTGGTGTATTTTTATAAAAATAATTAAATTAGAGAATGGGTTGGGCAACAAAGAAAAATAAGGCTTGGGAAATGAGGCAACTGCTGTGGACTGCTATATCCATCGTTTTGTTTATCCCTTTACCTATACATATTCATCCATTAGTGATGATGTCACAAGCAAAGAAATCAAAGGTTCGTTCTTGGTATGCTGCAGCATGGATATTGTTGGCTATCGAAATAGGATTGATGGTGTCATTCTTTACCTTCTTTGGGACATTAAGTCAAGCCATGTTATTCACTTTGGGTGGCTCTATGCTTTCCTATGTAGTTGGTAATGCGCTATTATTGAATCAGGCGAAGCCTTATTTGCAACGCTTGGAGTGGGCAGAAGTAAGACCTTTGCATTGGATTTCAACGCCAAATGCGCAAAAGCAATTGGAAATATCAGCGCCTACTATTGATACACCACAGCTGTTTGTGGAACGTCTGTTACACTGGCGTAAGGAAATTGAAAACAGAAATATTCAAAAGGATATTGATAATATTCTTCGCTTATTTCAGCTTTTAGAGAAAAAGGATAGCCGAGAAGCAGAGAAGTTTCTAGTAAGGCATTCGACCATTGTAAATGTATTGATGCAGTACGATGAGTTGGAGAATGCACGTTTGAATAATATGACTACGACAGAATCAAAGAATAAACTAGAGAATGTTATCCGTCAAGCAGCTATAGCTGTAGAACAAGAAGTAACCAATCAATTTAAAATGGGGATGTTGGATGTGTCAGCAGAGACTGATGTGTACTTGCAAACCCTAAAAAGTAGAAACCTTTTAAAAGACTAAAAGCATATGGCAAATTTAGATTTGACGAATTTGAATGATGATCAAGGGCAAAATAAACCTGCAGATGTAAGTGTGAACTTTACTGCAGAGGAAAAAGCCTTGATTCAGCAATATAAAGATAAAATCAATTTGAAATCAACAACTGACATCATTCAATATGGTGTTGGTGCACAGAGTAACGTGAGTAATTTCTCCAATGAGATTCTAAAGCAAGTTCGTACAAAAGATATGGGTGGTGCTGAGGATATCTTGGTGAACCTACGTTCTGAGATTCGAGATTTTGATGAAAAGGTAAATAAAAAGCCTTTGATTCCTTTTTTTGATAATATTAAGAAGAAAATTGGCCGTATGCGTACGGAGTACGCTTCTGTAGAGAAGAATATTCATAGTATCGAGTTGAAATTGGAAGGCCACTACAAGAACTTGGCTAAGGATGTAAACATCTTCGATAAACTATTCGTACAGAATCAGCAGTATTTTAAAGACCTATCTTTACATATTCAAGCTGGAGAGGAGAAACTTCAAGAGGTGATGAGTACGACGCTTCCTGATTTAAAAAGAGAGGCAGAGGAAACAGGTGATCAACATAAAATTCAGGAGTACAAAGACCTGGAACAACACGTAGTACGTTTTGAGCGTAAGTTACACGACTTAAAACTAACGCGTATGGTGGTGTTACAGACTGCTCCTCAGATCCGGATGATTCAGAGCAATAGCAGCTCTTTAATGGAAAAGATTCAATCCAGTATCGTCAATACACTTCCATTGTGGAAGAACCAAATGGTATTGACCCTTGGTATTGCACATGCACAAAGTGCATTAGATGCACAACGTGCCATTACGGATGCGACTAATGAGTTGTTGAAGAAAAACTCTGAGATGCTAAAAGAGGCGACTATCAATGTGGCTAAGGAAACTGAACGCGGAATCATTGATATGGATACGATTAAGAAAGCAAATACAGACATTATCACTACCATTGAAGAGGTATTACGAATTCAAAAGGATGGTCGTGAGAAACGTAAAGTTGCAGAGCAAGAGTTAATCCAGGCAGAGTCTGAATTGAAAGGACACTTATTGAAATCATCGGATGAAACCCGATTGATCAATTAAGTTTTATTACGATATTAATTTATGAAAGGCATCCCAATTATGGGGTGTCTTTTTTTATTTCAATTCCCTTCATGTACGGAGGAGTATGAGCATCTTTTAATTTTGTTGGAAGCTCATTCTCTTTGTAATTAATCAAGTAGGTATTAACGATATCAAAATACTTTAATTTAGTGGTCTGATATGGGGAAATATTAGATTCCAATTTAGGTATATAATTATAAAAAACCATAGAATCTCTATTGTTGAACTTAGTATCTGCAATATATTTCGCAAACAATGCAGAATTCTTCTTAATCAAGTCAATATTCTTTTGGTACTCTTTCTTGAAGACAGTTACTGACCTCAGTTTACCATCTTTTTCCAAGTACTTTCTACCCATGGGGTCATTATACTGCTCTAAATTTCTTTTTGAAATTAAAAGATCTTGAAGTACTTGATCTGGATTAATTGTTTGTGCTTTTAACATAAAGGTTCCACAAAAGACCAATAAAAGGCTGGAGATCGTAATTTTCATGGTGTTTAAAATTTTATAATTAGCTGATGTAAATATATAGAATAAACTGAAAACATTAATTGTAGTAATATAAAGCAAGTTAACTTTACAGATCTTTATAGAAAGAAGGCTACAAAAAGGAGTGATCAATGATCTGAGTGGAAATAAAAAAATCCTTTAAAACTTGAATGTCTTAAAGGATTGGATCTCTTTAAATCGAGATAATATCTTATAAGCTTACATTTCCCAGCGTTTCTTCGGTACGCAAGTAATGTCTGCTACTTTTTTCAAAATGATAGGTCTGGCTTCAAATCTATTCTCTAAGACAATGCTATCTTTGCCAGCATAAGCAATTTTAAATCTGGGAACATATGGTCCTGAACGGTAACATCCGGAAATCTTTTGTTTACCATTCGGTTTGGTATAAAGGCCTTCCACAATGATACTGTCACCACGTTGAACATATACCGCCTTGGCATATTCCGTCCAATTGCCATCCCCATAACAGCTATCTGGGATAGTTTTTACTTTATTATGTACGTGGAATGTAGCATACATGGAATCACAAGTAATCTTGAAATCATGTAAGGTGTAATTGAGGGTTTGGGAAGTATCGACTTTACTTTCTTGTTTCCAAACGCCTTGAAAGAATGCTGCACCTTCGGTTTGCATCTCCGAATGTCTTACGCAGCTGCTAAATAGAAAAAGTATACCTATCAATGATAGGTACACTTTTTTATAAGAATATATATGTTTCTTGTAATTCACTAGCTTATTTTAAACTACCTACCATATCTTCAGGTTTAACCCACTCATCAAACTCTTCGGCAGTAACATAACCTAAAGCGATAGCTGTTTCCTTCAAAGTAGAATTGTTTTTATGTGCTGTTTGTGCAATCTCTGCAGCTTTGTAGTATCCGATTTTAGTGTTTAAAGCAGTCACTAACATCAATGAATTATCAACTAATTCCTTAATACGTGCGTAGTTTGGTTCAATACCAATAGCACAGTGCTCTTCAAATGAAATACACGCATCACCGATTAAACGAGCAGACTGTAAGAAGTTTGCCGCCATTAATGGTTTGAACACGTTCAATTCGTAGTGACCTTGAGTACCACCAATTGTGATTGCCACATCATTACCCATTACTTGTGCAGCTACCATGGTAAGAGCCTCACATTGTGTTGGATTAACTTTACCTGGCATAATTGAAGACCCTGGTTCATTCTCAGGGATAATGATTTCACCAATTCCTGAACGAGGACCAGAAGCTAACATACGGATGTCATTAGCGATTTTATTTAAAGAAACTGCTAATTGTTTTAAAGCACCATGCGTTTCTACGATAGCATCGTGAGCAGCTAATGCTTCAAATTTATTCTCAGCAGTTACAAATGGAAGACCTGTAAATTCAGCAATGTATTTTGCTACCACAACATCATATCCATTAGGCGTATTTAAACCTGTACCTACTGCAGTACCACCTAATGCAAGTTCGCCTAAGTGTGCTAAGGTGTTTTTTAAAGCTTTTAAGCCGTAGTTTAACTGCGCTACATAACCTGATAATTCCTGACCTAAAGTTAAAGGGGTCGCATCCATTAAGTGCGTACGACCAATTTTAACAACCTTCATGAATTCATCAGATTTCTTTTTCAAGGTATCACGAAGTTTCTCTACTCCAGGGATAGTTACATCAATCACGGCTTTGTAAGCTGCAATGTGCATTCCAGTAGGGAAAGTATCATTTGATGATTGCGATTTATTAACATCATCATTTGCTTTTAATACCGGCTCGCCTTCACCGATTTTGCCACCAGCTAATACTTGAGCACGGTTTGCTACTACCTCGTTGACATTCATGTTTGACTGCGTACCTGATCCCGTTTGCCAAATTACTAATGGGAATTGGTCATCAAGCTTACCTGCTAAGATTTCATCACATACGGCTGCAATTGCATCACGCTTCTCCACAGGTAAAACACCTAATTCGTGGTTAGCATATGCTGCTGCTTTCTTTAAATATGCAAAGCCGTCAATGATTTCTTTTGGCATGGATGCTGCCGGACCTATCTTAAAGTTATTACGTGATCTTTCGGTTTGGGCTCCCCAGTATTTGTCTGCTGGTACTTGTACTTCGCCCATCGTGTCTTTTTCGATTCTGAATGACATAATTACAAATGTTTTAGTAGGGCAAATCTAAGCAAAATATGAGAATTAAGCTAAAATATGCCAATCCTTTATCCCACAGTTTGTAATAATATACAAGCAATTAGGAGAGCCTACGCTGTATATGTTCTTCGATATGGTGGTATAATTGTTTAGGCTTCAAGGTACGCCATGGGAAATGATTCAAATACTCCCCAAAATTGATGTAATAATCAATGTGGTTGTCCTGAAATTCCTTGATCACATGTTCTCTGAAGTTTAATCCTACTATCCAACCATCCCCAATATCTTGAAACCATTCCTCATAATAGGAGTCATCAGAAGCATGGAAATTTAAGATGTTTTCTCCAATCAAGATAAATTTAGTGATGCCCTCATCAATCATCAAGTCGATTAATTCACGTTTTAGAATCATAATATCGTTGTAGATGGCATCGTTCCATTCACCGATGAACTCTATGATGCAATACCCACGATCATAATCTGCATATAATATTTTAAGGTAAAGAGTCTGTGAGCCAAAGTAATCCCATTGCGGGTGCAATAGGAAGTTATAGACCTTTTTATCGTATTCAAACTCACTATAAACAGTCTCAAAGAAGGGACTACGCTCATCTTCGGATGCGATATAATAATCCCGCCAATTGTAATAAGGTTCTAATTCATGCATGACAGTGTAAAAATATTGAAAAATTGCTAAAATATAACTTCTAATCAACTATTTTGGACTGTGAATTGTTGGTAAATAAATAAGTTTAAAATTCTTTTAAACAATTTGTTATTCAGTAATTTTGCCCACCAGACCATAGATGCAAAAAGGAAGAAAGAGGAATATTTTTGTTGCGGCGACTTATGCAGCCACCCTTTTATTGGGATTGATCCTTGGACAGAACTACTCTGACCAAACAGGATTCAATACCGGGGGATCCCTCGTGCCTATTGGTCTATCCGATAATGCCTATAAAATCCAACAAGTTGTTGATCTTATTTCTACCCGCTATGTGGATAGTATCAACATGGATTCTGTTCAAAATGGCGCCATAAATCACATCATTTCTCACTTAGATCCTTATTCTGCATTCCTAATGCCTAATGCATCTAAAACTCAATCAGAAGTGTTGGAAGGTACTTTTGAAGGAATTGGTATGGAGTATTTTAATCTGAACGACACATTGATTGTTGTAGGATTAATTACCAATGGTCCTGCTGATAAGGGAGGATTTAAAATTGGTGATAAGATTCTTCAAATCGGTAATCGTAAGATTTCCGGAAATACCATTTCCAAAGATGAGGTAGAAAAACTGATGCGAGGCAAGCGAGGTACAGCTGTTGAAATGTACGTTGAAAGGGACTCCATGAAACTTTCACTTCCGCTAAAAGCTATTCGTGATCAAATTAATGTAAGCTCCTTGGATGTTGCTTATATGCTTAAACCAACGGTTGGCTTTATTCGTATTCGACGCTTTGGCCTAAAAACAGCAGATGAATTTAAAGATGCAGTTGCCGAACTGAAAAAGCAAGGAGCAAAAAACCTTATTTTGGATTTACGTGATAATGGTGGTGGCTATTTCCATGTTGCCATTAAATTAGCGAGTGAATTCTTTACCGATCAGCGATTAGTAGTATTTACAGAAGGTGCTCATGAGGCTAGACAGGATTTCCTTTCCGAACCTAATGGTAACTATGCGCAAGGGAAGCTTATTCTTTTGGTCAACGAACGTACAGCTTCAGCTTCTGAAGTAGTAGCTGGTGCAGTACAAGATTGGGATAGGGGAATTGTTATTGGTCGTCGTACTTATGGAAAGGCTACTGTTCAAGAACTGTTTAACTTCGCTGACGGATCTACCATCAATCTTAGTATAGCTCGTTATTATACACCATTAGGAAGAAGTATTCAACGTAAGTACTCGCCCAATTGGTCCAATATGAAAGATTATGCCTCCATGTATCATGGTCTATGGTCTTTGGATACGACTTATGCACATGCCAAACCTTATCAAACAGGGCTAGGCAAGAAGGTTTATAGTGGTGGAGGGATTATGCCAGATGTGAAGGTTCCGATTGACTCCAACGAGGTAAGTGTGCTTTATCGTGACCTTGTACAGTCCAGTCTTATCGAACAATTTGTATACAGCAGATTTGCCCGTAAGTTACCGGCTTATTCCATTGAGAATTTCTTACAGGGATATACTTTACCTGCATCAGAATATGCCAGCTTTATCCGCTTCTTGGCGAGAAGAGGTTTACAGCTTTCCCCTAGTAAACAAAATGATTTACATGATCTCATTCAAAGTGATATTGAAGCTTTATTAGGGAGGTATTATTTTGGAAGAGAAGCCTATTTCAAAGTCAAGAATCGTTATGATACCTTTGTGACGAAGGCTTTAGAAGAATTGCAGATTAAAGCAGAATAAGTTGTTTACATCAAACTAACATCGGCGAATACGGGGTAATGATCCGATAGCCTGTTCTTTACCACTTTATAGTTGTTTACATTGAAACGTTTATCGCAGAAAATGTAATCGATTTGAAGAATAGGTAACATTTCAAAATGTGTTACTCCCCATCCATTTCCTTTTTCTTGAAACGCATTCTTCATATTCTTAGCTATCAAGTTTACTGAGTAGGACATGGGCGTGTCATTGAAATCACCCATAACAATCTTTGGGTAATGCGTCTCTTGCATGTGATCATACAAGGACTCCGCTTGATTACTTCTTTGTTCAAATGCCCATTTAAGCTTTCGACCTACTTGTTTGGTTTTCTGCTCTTCATTGCCGGCTGTACCACTAGGATTCTGAATAAATTCCTTGTCCTCACTTTGTAAACCAAATGAGCGTAAATGTACATTGTAGACACGAATAGTATCGCTTTGTTTAACTATATCGACATAGACAATACGGTTGATGCCGTATTCATTTTTCTTAATTAATCCGGAATTGATAATAGGGTATTTTGAGAAGATAATCTGTCCATAGGCACTATAATCATTCTGCTGAGAAGGGGCAAAGTAGTAGCTATCAAACTTTGCTTTTTCTTTTACCTTTTCGCTGAATTTCTTTTTTCCACGAATAGTACTATTGAATTCCTGTACACAAAGAATATCTGGATTAGCGTCATTAATAATGTCTACAAACTCTTCTTTTGCTGGTTTATCCGATTTCTCAATCGGCTCTAGCATGTGCACATTATAGGTCATGACGCGAAGGGAGGAATCACTTTTATCCTTTTCAACCGAATTAAAAGTGATGTGCTGCGTCATAAGGTTCCATCCTAAAAGAATAGCTATTAAAGAGAATAGGGAATATTTTGCCTTGCGAAGCAACCAGTACAATACAAAACCTAGATTGATGATTAGTATCGGAAGATATCCTAATCCCAAGAATGCCACTGGCCAAAAAGTCTTTGGGTTGATAAAGGAAGCTGAATAACAAAGCAGAAGACCTGCGACCGCCAATAGGTTTGCGATCATGATGGTTTTGCTAAAAAAGCCTAAATTCTTCTTGTTAATCAACATTATTCTTGTTCTTCTCTACTTACCTTAAATAGGATCTCTTTCTCCCGTGAAGATAGACTTTCATAGCCACTTTGGGAAATTTTATCCAATATTTCATCAATCACTTCTTGATTGGGTAAGTCCGATTTAAAACTACGATAACTTGGTGTCTTTTGAATGGTGTGTACTACGCGGAGCTTCTGTTTCATACGTCTTTGGAAGAATCGACTCAAGTCATTGCCTTCCTGCAATTGACGCATGAATAATATACCCCAACCTATACTCATTAAATATACAACAGCTCCAGCACGATTTGCAAAAGCATAAAATACCAAGGTGATACCAAGGATAACGAACGCTAATGTCTTGAACTTTACTCGGCCAAAAATAAGTAGGCGTAGCTCCATGTGAGGGATTAAAACCGTCAAACTGGATACTAATGCTGCTAATCCTATGGAGTTCGAATAGAGATAGGATTGAGGACCTTTTGTTAGCCAAGGTATAAAACCTAAACCAAGGTACACCAATCCTCCTAAGATAAAACTGCTGATAAATAGGGTGAGAAATTGACGTTTATTGAGGAAACTCAAGAAGATATTTCCCATCCAATATAACCACAGCGAATCGAATACAATTTGAAACAAACCAGAATACAGGAAAGGATAAGTGAATAGGGTCCATGGCTGACTGATGAAGTTATTGAATTGTACAGGTAGGCCCAGATAACTCAACATCATATCATAAATTGGTGTTTGGATAACCTTGACCTCCACCAATAAATCAGCAACATGAATCAAGATGAAAAGAATAACCTGAATAGAAATAATATAAGGTATGGGAGACCCCGTTCGGTAGGTCGTCCTAAAGAATTCCTTCAAGCCATTTTCTCTTCTCATCTGCTAATGATAATTCGTTCTGCGTATCTTCCAGAGTTTTAATAATATAAATCCGAACAATGCTCCACCTACGTGTGCCAAGTGAGCAATGGATGAACCGCTTTGTGAAAAACCTAGATAAACTTCAATAACAATTAAGATTGGAATAAAGTACTTTGCTTTCACGGGTACTGGGAAAAATATCAGCATTAATTCTGCATTTGGGAATAAATATCCGAATGCTAAAAGTAAACCATAGATTGCCCCGGATGCACCTACCAAAGGCGTGCCATAAATTTCGTATAAGGATCTGAAATCAGATTCCGATAGTTGGTTAATTACATTGTCACCCAACTCATGTAATGGACGAATTGATCCAGTTAATTGATGAACCTCTATCGCTTGTATACCATATTGCAACACCAATGCCCCAAAACCACAGATTAAATAGTAGTTTAAGAACCGTTTCGGATCCAAAATACGCTCTATGGTAGCACCAAACATCACCAAAGCAAACATGTTGAAGAAAATGTGCCCAATGCCCCCATGCATAAACATGTAAGTCACCAGCTGCCATACCTTAAAGTTGGGAGAGTCGGGATAAAAGACACCCAGATGTATTATAAGACTTGGCAACAACCAAGAGGCAATAAAAAACAAGATGTTTAGAACCAACAGGTTCTTGGTAACAACAGGTAAATTTCCAAAGAAATTATTCATAGTTCTATATTTTGTTTAAATGCCTCTGCCAAAGCGTTCGGCTAGTTCTTGTAAGGTAATGGTAATAATAACAGGTTTCCCTGACAAAGAAATATTTGGTGCTTCACAAGCAAATAATCGATCTATTAGATCTTCCATTTCCTCATTGTCCAATTTACTGCCTTGTTTTATGGCTGCATTCTTAGCTAAGCTTTTTGCTAATTTCTCCCGTTTGCTTAATTTCAGGTCACTCTGATTCTTAAAATCTTCCAACAACTTCTCAATGATCTGCCCCTCGTTAATTTTCTCCAAATCTGCAGGGATTCCATCGACAATAAAGGTGCTTTTACCAAATGGTCTTAATTGAAATCCTAATGCCTGAATTTCAGGTAAGATATCTTGTACTAAAGCAAAATCTGCTGCCGTTAAATCAATGGTTTGTGGAAACAAACTCTGCTGACTAACACCTTGATTTTGCTGTAATTGTTGCTGAAACTGTTCAAAGAGAATACGCTCATGTGCCGACTGCTGATCAATCAACATAAAGCCTGAATGTATCTGTGATACGATATAACGATTATGCAACTGAAAAAATTGTTTCTTCGGTTGGTCTGAAGGCTGTATGACAGCACTTTCTTTAGCAGGCTCCTCCGGATGTAAGCTTAATTGTTCAGCTTCCTCCGTTTCGGTGATCTGGTATAAGGTATCCCAATTCTTTGGAATACTGCTCTTCTTTTCCAATTGTTCTGGATAAGTATAGCTGCGAGTAGACTTTGGTCGACCATCATCAAAGGGGTTGAAATTCGGATTGAAGTTGATCGTAGGAATCTGAATTTCCTCCAATGGTTTTGGCGTGATCAGATTATTAAAACCCGTCTCTTGCTCAAAGTCTAAAGTAGGCGCGATGTTAAATCGACCTAAACTACGCTTAACTGCTGAGCGTAAGATGGCATAAATAGCCTTCTCATCCTCATACTTTATTTCCGTCTTCGTTGGATGGACATTGATATCAATCTTAGATGGGTCTATATCAATGAATAATACATACAAAGGATAAGTCTCTGCTGGTAGAATCTCCTCATAGGCATTCATAACAGCATGATTCAAATAGGGATCTTTAATAAAGCGGTTATTTACAAAGAAAAACTGTTCACCGCGAGTCTTTTTTGCAAATTCAGGCTTCCCTATAAATCCTTTGATGTTCAATATGGTAGTCGTCTCTTCTACAGGAACAAGTCGTTGGTTGTAATTGTTTCCAAACAGATGGACAATTCTTTGCTTTAAGGTTTCTTTAGGTAAGTGAAACAGTTCATTTCCATCGCTGTGTAAGGAAAAGAATATGTTTGGATGTGCCAATGCCACACGTTGAAATTCATCAATGATATGACGTAATTCAACCGAATTACTTTTTAAGAAGTTCCTACGAGCTGGAATATTGAAAAAAAGATTCTTAACAGAAATGCTAGTCCCAGCAGTCACCTGATCGGGGTACTGTTGTATTACTTCTGAACCTTCTATTTCTAACACCGTACCCAACTCATCTTCAATGCGTCTCGTACGAAGTTCCACGTGTGCAATAGCAGCTATTGAGGCCATTGCCTCTCCACGGAATCCCATAGTGCGTATAGCAAATAGATCCTCTGCTTTACGGATCTTTGATGTAGCGTGACGCTCAAAACATAAGCGTGCATCTGTAACACTCATCCCACAGCCGTTATCTATCACTTGAATAAGCGATTTCCCGGCGTCCTTTATAATAAGCTTTATATGATCTGCTCCTGCATCGATAGCATTCTCCAACAATTCCTTGATCGCCGATGCTGGCCTTTGCACAACCTCACCCGCTGCAATCTGATTGGCCACTGAATCTGGGAGCAACTGAATAATATCCGACATAATTTACAAAGGTACAAATTTGACCTTATTTGCGTGTCCCTTAAAACCATACTTTTGTCGCCATTTTTCTATTTCTGTTGTTTCCAAACAAAATTATAACCTGGCTGATTTAAAGAATTTGCTTAACTATTCCTTATAAATTAAAAAGGGTCGCAATCCAGATAAGGATTGCGACCAATACTATTTTTAGACTAGGGTTTGTTTTTATGGAGCTTTAAAGTGCATCAAATATGGATAATGATCTGAAGCTGTATTACTATAAGAATCTTGAAGAATCTCGACATAATCACATTGCTTGGCTAATGACTCAGAAAGGTAACAATAGTCTAGGCGAAAACCTAAGAAATCACTACTCAAGTAATCTGTCTTTGTTGGAAAACTTGCCTTATAATATTTGTTATTTAATTGCGAAATAGCATCCTTAAATGGGCTATCCTCAAATAGCTTCATTGTTCTGTAATCGAAGGGAACTCGACTTGGGCGATATTTCTGCATGCTACCCAACCAAGCTTTTGTGCCCAGCATCGCTTCATCGACTGGTGTAATAGAATTAAAATCACCTGCAATTAAAACTGGACCATTTTTTTCTAATTCTTTTGCTAAGTCTACAACATAATTCGCCTCTTGGAATACAAGGTCATTACTCTGTGAAGAAAAATGAACTGCTAATATATTTAAACCAAATGTCTCTGCCCGGATAAAGCCATGAACTCGATTGGGAGGGTAATTGCTTTTTATCAAAATGCTTTCCGCATTTTTTATTTCTTGTTTGGATGTTATGCCTGTAGGATATCCTTCTTCTTTCAATAAATAACTGAAATCATGTCCATAAGTCTTAGCAAATTCTTGAAGTTCTTGTTTTTTAAAACCTACGAGTTCCTGAAAAACTATAACATCCGGATCTAATTTAGATACCCAATTGCTAAAAGCCGTCAAGTTATTGGCAATCTTTCCACCAAATCCATCTTTTACATTGTAAGACAAAACTGTTAACCCTGATTTTGGCGTAAGGACAATGGAAATGGTCTGATCCGAAGGCTTCACAATTATATCCTTATAAATTGGGTTGTAACCTTTCTTCAAAACAGTAATTCGAATCTCGGTATCCTCAAAGACCCTATAAGTAAGTTTGCCGGTATTGACTGTTTTTTCCTCTCGAGGTACCAACATGTTTACATCCGGTCGGCGTTTCGAAATAATTACTGTAGCATCCCCCGTAAGGACTTCTTGCTGCTCATTGACTAAATGAATAGCCACCTCTGTAGCTTTTAATAATGAGCTTGGCTTTGTTTCATCAGGACTTTCCTTACTGCAACTTGTAAATGAAAATACTACACCTGTAATGAACAGTAAGAGAATGCTTAATATGCTTTTGTTTTTCATTTCCTTAAACTTAATTTTTAGATAAACGGAAATTGGCGAAGTAATACACAATATCTTTTGCAGGTTTATAACCTCCAGTTATAGCCGGTTCACCACCGATATTGATCACAATTACACGATTGTGTTTATTCTTCATTAAACTAAGGTCAATTTTCATATCTACCCACTTGCCTAGCTGACTGTCGGTTAGTTTATTGTCGGTTTTACCTGGTTGCCATAACTCTTGACCATATGGACTTTCTGAAGGGAATGCCCACAAACGATTCATAAAACGTGGCCAGATAGCACGGAAATTATCATAGACCCCTGGGAAATGACTCTTATCAGGTGCAAATACTTTGAAGTTTAAATAAGGATATAAATCAGAGTTGAATTGATATTCCAACGGAATCTTAAATATAAATGATGCTGCCCGATCTCTTGGTATAACTTGAATTACATTCTTCAAGTTATTACCGGCAGGATAACTACTCGGATTTTTTACCAAATCGATCTTCCAGTTGGTCGCTTGCAGTTGCCCAGTAATCAACGAACTCAAAGGTAGCTCTGGTTCATTTTCAGTGTTTACTAAGGTTACTAAACCAGATTCTATATATGGCTGAATTAAATGATCAATACCTAAGGAATGCGGAATATACTTTACTTTCTTTACCATTTTGTTCTCTAGTAAATCAACTAAGAACTGCGCATTTACATCTGCCATATTTCCCGAACGACGAACATAGGGTAAAAATGGTCCACCACCTATACTTGCAGTAATCCCGTTATTATTGTAATTAACCGTGGTCATTTCAAAAAGAGTACCTCCAGTAAGATCTATCTCATCTAGGTTAGAGAAGTAAAAGAGATCTTGTAGACTTTGTGTGTGAATAGGGAAGGTAAGCTTTTTGATATTGGCAACCCCAGCAGCATTGAACGTAGTAACACCATTCTTTCTCAATATATCCGCCTCAGCAG
This sequence comes from Sphingobacterium lactis, assembly GCF_051951495.1. Lineage (GTDB taxonomy): Bacteria > Bacteroidota > Bacteroidia > Sphingobacteriales > Sphingobacteriaceae > Sphingobacterium > Sphingobacterium lactis_A. The sequence goes on from NZ_JBNHAS010000007.1 coordinate 19,047, forward strand.
GTAAGAATGTTGTAGAAGCAGAAGGCATATAAAAACTTACTTCTTGTTTCAGAATAACGGTATCTAAAATTTCTATCCCATTTACCTTAGGTACTACACGATAATCCACGTCTACATTGATCTCGTCACCAGTCTTTAGATTACCTGCAAAGATTCTTGGGTTTTCTGCTCGTGTTCCCTCATGTTTTTGCCCTGTCTGATCCACATAAGAGAAACTCAAATCACAATAGGTGAGCAGAATGGAAGATATATTATTTGCCCAATCCAAAACAGCAGTCGTTGGAGAGGCAAAAATCCTTGGGGATTGTACCGCAATAGTTGTCAATTCCGATTTCGTATATGGTATTAATGCGATCTCCTGCGGAACAGACTTGTTACCAAACTCATCTTGTGTATATACCCTGAAGCGATAAAGCTTGGATAATGTTAGGTTCGGGATATTAATCCAAGAAACTACAGAGTCAATTGTTATCCGTTCTTTGTCATATTCGACAATAGTTTTACTAGCTTTCCCTAGGTAAATCTGGTTACTAGGTATTCGTCCAGCTTTCATTAGGTCTATTTCTACACGCTCAAAACCAATTTTACCAGATATGGTGTCAAACTTCGCAGGGTAAACCCTTTCCTCTCCGAACTTCTCGATATTATCATACATTCCCTTGTTGCAGGAATTCATGCCCAACAGGATGAGCCAGGCAAGGATGCTTATTATTAAAATATTTTTCATTCCTATTTTATTTAGGTGTGCATTATTGGTGTAAACCGTTAATTACTGCACTTGGCTTTCATTAATTGCTTGCTTTTCTTCCGTATAAAGTGATTTCTGAAAGACCATTAGCGCCTGTTCCTGTATAATTGGATAAAAAGTCAGAAATCGCTTCATATCGGAACCAACGTGTTTTCTTCGTAAATGCGGGATAATCAGGATACATGTAAGCCATATCACCAGCTTCACCTGCTTTTACAACATCCAAATCACTTGGAACTAATGGAATTGGAATACTATGGAACCCAATCAAAACCCAGTCATCAATGTCTTCATCCCAGTAATACATGTTATAGGAACCCACATTTTCTGAACGGTAATATTGTCCTCGAATACCTAAAGATGCTGAACCATAACGGCGTTGATGGGTTACAACACGACTTAATTCGTAATAATCTCCCAAGTCAATCATCAAGTTCCAAGGCATGTTGCGATCAGCTAACTTCCCAGTTCTTCCTCGACCACCTGTATGCATGAAATTGAAATCTTCTCCTTTGTTAATAATACCATCAATGGTGTAGCGCGTTCTACCTTCAAAATCATTCCCAAATACCATAGGAACTCCTCCAATGGAATCATTTGGATTTGGAAGTTTCCACATTTTCTTCGGTACCAACTCATCTCTCAATAGGGTTACTTCACCTTTTTCGATAGGCTCAGTAATATTGCCATATAGATCCTCTACTCTAACCTTTACTTTTACCTTGTTGGAAGCAATATCATTGAGGCTGTGGATAAAACGACGATCTGCATCAGCCTTTGAACTGAAAATAGAGGTCACATTACGTTGTCCACTATTATCGGTGAATTCAAAATCTACATATACGTTGATATCCTGTTTAAGTTCATTTTTCCAATCCACAAAGAAAGAACCGAATCCTGGTCTTACTTCCATGGAACGAGCTACTCGTTGGTATGCAGGCTCAAGTGGTTCAATATTTACCGCCAATGGAGTGGATCTATTCCCAGCTCGATCTACTGCATAAACCTGAATCGTATGCATGTCCGTATTTGGTAAACCATAAACATCCAAAGAGTCCGTGAAATAGGAAGCATTGAACTTAAAGGTCTTGCCCTGACTGTTTGTATATTCAGCCTCTACTGAAAGTAGATCTTCGTCTTTAGGGATGTTATAAAATAATCTAGCTCCACCATAAAGCGATTTGTAATGTTTTAAAGTGACAGGTCCCGGAGGGGTACTGTCTTCAATATTGATGTTATATCGGTCTTTTTCCTTGCAGGCATTCAACATGCTCAAAAGCACGATGAAAACAGCTGGAAACCATAAAATATTTGTCTTACGTTTCATTGTTATTCAGATTTATTGGAATGATACATCATTTACTAATGACCTCAATTTGCTTAATTAACCCATCCTGGATTTTGAATAAGCTTGCTATTGGTATTGATTTCGTTGAGATCAATTGGCCATAGGTAATCGGTCAAGGTGAATCGTCTTTGCTGCTTGACACTTAGTACAAAAAAGGTCTTTGCATCTTTGCCATCTGTATCCCATCCCCAAATAGGTGATGAAAAGGCTTGTGTTGCCCGCTTGGTTCTCCACATATCCCAGAACCTTAACCCTTCAAATGCAAACTCAATAGAACGCTCCTGTAATATAATGTCCCTTAAACCTTCTTTATCACGGTGTTTGTTTAAGGTTCTTGTCAAACTTGCATTTCCCCAAGACTCCTGCACATCGGGAATCCCTGCACGGCGACGGATTTTGTTGATGTCCTCATATACCTGCTCTCCAGGGCCATAATATTCATTTTGAGCTTCGGCACGCATCAGGTACAGATCAGACATCCGAATTAATGGCAAAGGATATTTAATTACGCGTTCCCAGTTTCCAGATTGTGATTCCGGATGGGTTAGTTTTTGAACGCCAATTCCAGAAGCCAAGAAATCACTTGGAAAATAAGATGAGCTTCTGCCACCATCAGAATTGTAAAAAAACTGTGTATTAATCCGCACCCCATGCGCTCGCCAAAAGCCTCCAGTTATACCCAAATTAGCGTAAAACCTTGGCTCACGATTCAAGTACAGATTGATGGTTTCAGCACCCGGCTGCATATAGCCCTCAAGTTCTTCATATTCCGAATCATTGACACCAGGAAGACGAACAACATCATGTATACCATTTAAATCATATGTAAGATCTTCATCAATAGGTAAACCATTCTCCGTGTAATAGCGCTCTGCCATTTGGTAGGAAGCACCTAGCCATTGAAAGGATTGCGAACTACTATTGGCAAGACCATCGCCATAACCTATAGGAAGTCGAATGTTCGCAGCAGCACCTAAGCCAGCTGATCGGAAGTTAATTCCCGAGATCCCCCAAATTAACTCCTTATTCCAAGGATCTGTAATGACCATTCTCAAATCATATAGAACCTTCATTTTATCAGGATTCTTGTTGAAAGATTCCCTATCATAAAGAAATGCCTCTTTTGGATAAGTATACATCCCCATGCCGTTTTGTTCAGCAAGAGCAATTGCCTCATTCAATGCATCCAAGGCAAGCTTCCATTTTTCCTTGTCGTAATTCATCGGGAAGAAGGGTTCCCCTTCCGCATTGACAAAATCTCCGAAAAATTCCATATTACCATTGAAGAATGGACTTGCTTGGTAAACGAGAATACGTGCTTTTATAGCTTTTGCAGCAACTCGGTCTATTTGTCCCAAATCATTCTCCAATACGCGTTCCTTCAAATCGGGCATAGCTTCTTCAATTAGCCCTAGGATAAAATCAAAACTTTCCTTTACGGTTGAACGTGGGATAAATAATTCATCTTTTGTTGACTCTGGATTGGCTGTTTTTTTCATGATAACAATTGGACCGTATTGCTTCACCAATTGGAAAGCATAATAGGCCTTCAAGAATTTTACCTGAGCGGACCATTCTCTTTTTTCTTGATCCGTCATGTCCTTCACATTACCAATGTTTTCTAGAAATATATCTGCTTGACGCATGGCCTCGTACATGGGTTTCCCAGCACCCGTACCTGACCAGTAGCCCAACAAAGGAGATGTTTGAGACTGTAAACCCCGCATGATACGAATCCCACGTAAGTAATTTGAACTGTTGTTTAGATCCAAACGAGCTAACCATTCGTCACCAAGCAACCAAGAACTGTTATGTGTTAGGTCGTCATCAGGGATGTAACTGTAAACTTTCGCAAGAGCATTGTAAGCATCCTGCTTCAGATTGAAAATATTCTCTAATTTCAATGTGTTATCGGGTACTACATCTAAATACTTGGTACATCCCGATATGGATATGGCTATACCGCAAATAGCGGCTAGTATGGCTTTATTCATCGTATTCCTATTAAAAAATTAATTGAAAACCTAAGTTGTATCTTCTATTCGGTGGATATCCTAATCCCTTGCTTCCCATTTCTGGATCCCATAATTTAAAGCTGCTCAACACTAAGACATTTTGGGAGCTTAGGTAAATCCTAGACCCTTTGCGGATACCGAAACGCTCTAAGCCTTTTGGACTATAGCCAAGTTCCACTGACTTCAAGCGAAGGAAGCTGCCATCTCGTAACCACCAACTCGAGTTACGCGTGTTATTTGCAATGGCATTGGTGGATAATCGTGGCCAGAAGGCATGAATGTTAGGATTGGTTTCACTCCAATAATCATTAGCAATTATGGAAAGGGCATTCCGATGATCTACGAAGGGAGCAATCCCTTGATCGCCTGCATTGATAAAAAAGGATGTTCTGGCATTCCCTTGAAAAAAGAAAGAGAAATCTACTGCTTTGTAGCCCATGGATGCTCCAAATCCGTATTGAACCTCTGGGACTGTCGGATGACCGATTGGAACATAGTCGTTACTGTTAATAAGCCCATCAGAATTCACATCCATATACTTGATGTCTCCTGCCAGATATTCTCCAAAATCTTGTTTTGGTGAGTTGGCAATCTCATGTTCATCCACAAATAAACGCTCTGCAATCAAGCCTCGCGGTTGATTGATGTTTGTTCCAATACGCTTTAGGTATTCATCTGGATAATCTTTTTCATCCAATGCCACATACTTATTCGTAGCATAAGTGAAGTTACCACGTAGAGATAGCCAATAGTTCGGACTGAAGGTCTTGTTGAATTCAACCATACCATCAAAACCCTGAGAATTTACCTTTCCAACATTTCCACTAATAGCTGCTTCTAAACCTGCTGTAGACGGAAAGTTTTGGCGACTCATGTAGATCTTACTTCGGTAATCCTTAAAGAAATCACCTTCGATCTTTAACGCACTATTAAATAATCCCAATTCAAAACCTAGGTTAATCTTTTCGGATTGTTCCCATGTAATATTCGGGTTGGCATAACGATTCGTAGTATAACCACCGAATTCATTGTTAAATGTACTTCCCCAGGTATAGCCAGCACCTCCTAAGGAGATGTCTGAAAGGTAGAAGAAACGACCCGAGCGTCCTGCAATAGCGTCATTTCCAACAATACCCCATGTTCCTCGTAACTTCAACATGTTTACCGCAGGAGCAAATTTCTCCCAGAACTTTTCATTGGAAATCATCCATCCAGCACCAAATGATGGGAAGAATCCATAACGCTTATTGCCAGTAAACTTCTCCGAACCATTAAAACCATAGGCAAATTCTGCAAAATATCGTTCATCAAAACTGTAAGAAAAACGACCTGAATTTCCCATGTTTCGTTCAGGTAAGGTCTCATAAATGGATGTGCTATTTCCTGCTGTCAATAATTTCTCTTCCATCATACCTACAGTCATAGCAGAGATGCTATGCTTACCATAGATTTGATCCCAGTTGAAACGACCTTCAAAATAAAAGTGTCCATTTGAATTACGACTAGGTATTACATTTCCCAAATAGGGTTTTCCTGAAGTCGGGTTTAAAAGAAATAATTTATATTCACCTGTTACCTGATTGAAATCGTTAATATCGATGTCATAATAATAAGGTTCATAGCTCCTTCTTCCAGCATAACGGCTCCATGTCGTTGCCGAAGCTTTACCTTGGAATTTTAATCCTTTTGTAATAAAGTCTAAATCCTGAGAAAGCGTTGCTTGTGCAATGACGTTGTTCTCATTACGATCTTCATATCCGCGAACCATTTCCGCATATGGATTTGGCATTAATCCAGACTCCGTATACTTATTTCCAAACAGGATGTTTTCGGTGTAAAGATTGGCTGCATCCGGCTCATAATAAGGTGCGAAATCAACCGGATTAATGTTCATAATCATATTGAAGATACTGCTAGCCGAATGGAATGGACCATTGTATTTCTCGTATCGTGCTTGAATTCTTGTGTCTAGCTTGGTCGTTGGGGTCAATTTGAACAATACATTCGTACGAACATTATATCGACCAATATCAATGTTGTTGTTAAAGTTATTCTTGTTGTCTACCCTTAATAACCCCGCTTCTTTATCTGCACCAAATGCCACGTAATAAGTAGCTACCTGTCCACCACCGGAAATATTTAAGTTGACCTTCTTGTTGTCTACTGATTTGTTGAATAGTGTATTGTACCAATCAATGTTGGGATTTATCATCGGGTTTTCACCACGCATGGTTGATTGGATTTTCTGCTCGGAATAGTAAGTTCCCAACATCGGGTCTCTGGTAACTCGTGCTTCATTGTACAATTTCATGTATGAAACACCATCAATCATGTCAATCTCTTGAACAGGAGTGGCAACATGGTAATCTACACGAGCACTAAACTTTACTGGACCTTCCTTACCTGCCTTTGTGGTAACCATAATTATCCCATTCGCTCCACGAGCGCCATATAAAACTGTGGCTGATGCATCTTTTAGGATGGAGAAGGCTTCGATATCATCAGGTTGCAAACGAGCTAGGTTATCGGTGGTTGATTCAAAACCATCAATAAGAATTAAAGGTGATGATTGATAACCGAAAGTTGTTACTCCTCGAATAAAGAATTCCGCATTGTCTGCTCCTGGTTCTCCTGAAGGTGAAAAAGCAATCATCCCAGGTATTCTTCCTGCAAAAGCAGATGTTAGATTGGATGATGGAACTTGTAAATCTTTCGTGTTGACTGTGGTGATAGCACCAACAATGCTCGTTTTTTTCTGCTTACCAAAAGCAACCACAGTTACCTCTTCAATTGCCGAATCATCCTCTGATAGAAGGATTTCTAATACAAGTCGGTCCTTAACTGCTTCAACATGAGTTTTATAACCCATGAAACTAAATATTAAAGAGTCTTTAGTAACACTTTGGATGCTAAATCCACCATTTTCATCCGTCCCTACAGTTGTCCCCTTGAGTTTTGAGCGAACGCTTACGCCAGATAGGGTCTCACCAGTCTTTAAATCTTTTACAATTCCAGAGAGCGTTTTATCCTGCCCAAAAACGGAACTTGTAAAGAAAAGTGCAATAAGAACCCCTAATACAAAGTAATGTATTTTCATAGTTAATAATTAATCAAATTTTGTACATCAAGGATGGTTAGTCCCTGCTCTTTTTAATCGAATGCTATTATCCCTGCTTTATCCCCGACTAGTTATAGTGCTTGGATCTGGAAGGATAATTTCTACGATTGGTTTGGTCTGTGTTACCTTTCCGTTGGAGAAAAGGTGTTACTGCATTTTTAAGTTTTTTCATGATTGTTTTAGTTCGTAAAGTTGATTTCAACAAATTTCATGAATTAAGTTTTAACTAAACCCTTTTGATACGTTGGTCTCAAAAAAATCAAAATAAGGTTTGGTATTAAAGTGTTGATAAATAGATTTTTATAAAAATATTTAACAGTGAAAATCAAACTTTTTTAAACCAAACTCCAACTGGAATTATTAGGATTATTCTTGCTTATTTTAGAAAATTTGAACTAACAAAGGATACTTCAAAGTAGCTTAACTTTAAGTTTATTTAAAGGTAATATTGAAGGATAGAGTGCTATGGAAGGAATAGAAATTTTAGCAATTAATCTTCCAAAAGTTGAAATGCTTGATTCTTTCTATAATCTCGAATAGTGTCTTCGAATGTTTCAGGGTCGAATGATTTGTTCTTTATTTTTGAACGATAGGTATAAATGGTACTGATAGAGCAGCGTAGAAATCTTGCGATTTTATGGCTATCACAAATGCCTAATCTTATTAAGGCATATATTCGCAATTCGGTGTTAAGCAATTCATTCTTTTTTAGTATTTGCTGATCAGTAGGAGGGAAGAGGTTGTTGAATTCCTCTACGAAATCAGGGAATAGCTTTAGAAATGTCTCATCAAAATTCTGTAGAAAGTCCTTTTGCTCCGAATCGATATAACTTTTGGAATTCAGTTCTTTTTGTAATTTTTCATACTTGCCAATTTTGAGTAATCGGCGTAGTTTATTTCGGTAATCATCTAATTTATCTATATTATCAGAACACAGGTCAATAAACTTACTCAAGTAGGTTTCTTTAATGATACCTGTAGAAACCAATTCATTATTCAGAAAGACAAGTTGACTATTCGCCAGATGTAATTTCGCATTGGAATAATTTAACGATTGGCTAACTTGATTCAACTCTTTGTTTATAGATTTTAAATCTATTAAGCTTTTACTTAATTGGTTTTTAGTTTTTCTGATTTTTCGATATTGTAAACCAATCCCAACCAATAAACTGGAACAGAGAAAGAAACCAAGTAAGATAACATTCCTTTGGTTTATTAGCCTTTCATTATAAGAGTCATATATCTTCGGAAGGACTTGAGTAATGGCTTGAAACCAACGAAAAGCACCACAATAGATAGCATCTTCTAATGATATCTCAATAAATTTATACGCAGTTTCTGTATCTCCTTGTTCATGTAATAGAATAGCCAATTTCCATAAGGAAACATAGGATTTTACAGAATGCTCTATATCCGTTATGGCAGAAATAGAAAGATGAAGCATTTCAGACTCCAGATCTCCTTTCAACCTGTATAGGTCGGCCATATAAAATGCTACATTGGCTAGATCTCGGTCAGAGGAATTCATCCGATCACAAACCGGTTTGAGAATTTCTAGCGCTTCATCCAATTTTCCGGAAGCTTTCAGCTGATTAGAAAGATGAATAGATGACCAAATGGATCCTTTAGATGCATACTTGGTCAGAGAATCAAGATTTGATTGGATATGTACTTTATATTTCTGTTGTTGCTGATTACTATTTACCTGTACATTCAAACTTTTATATAAATCCAAATGTGTTGTATAATAAAGTTCTTTTAAGTGGTCTGGGATTGCAATATTAGGTTCAAATTTCTGTTCCAAAAGAACCTCACATTCCTTGTACATGCCAAGTAGGGTATAGGATTTGGCTGTATAAAGTGTAGATTCAATTCTCTTGTCTAAATCTCCTACCAATGGACCTTCGGTCAATTGACGCATGTTCTCTGCATAATATAGCGCACTGTCTATTTGCAGGTCGATGTACATATCAAATAAATCTTTTGATAGCTGATATTCTTTCGTCGCACTCTTCGTACTATTCAAACTTCTTTTAGCCAAATCAATACGCTGAAGCTTTTCCCTTAAGTAATAGTCTCTTTTGGCCACCATGGTTTTCAACTCTCGAAATGAACTTTCAAAAGATTCCCGAGATTGGGCATAGCTGATAATGGAAAAGCAACTTATTAAGATTGCTAGAATTAAAGGTTTGATAAGCTTATAGGTTGCCTATAACGAGAATCTCGCTATAGAAATTCATAATTAGATTTAATGCCAATATACTGAATTCAGTAGACAAATGCTCTTAATTCCCCAATATTGTTGTAAAATCCCTTCTTATGCTGGACGAAATTATAAGTTGGAGATTAAGGAAACATCACCCTCATATTATGGATGTATTAAATTAGGCTACGCTTAAACGGTTTATCTAGAATGGGTAAAATCATACCCGAACTGATTTTATTGCAAAGTTTTGTAATCATTATTTTGCAATAAAAAATAACGCTGAAATATTGTCCATAAAAAAAACCGCACTTAAAATTCTCTAAGTGCGGCCAATGATTTATATTCTCGTTCCTTTATACGGTGACTTTTTGATCGACTAGTTCCCCAATCAACTCTATCGCTTTATCCAAATCTTCCTTCGTAACAGTCAGATGCGGTCTGAAGCGAATACTACAATCGCCACAACCTAAAATAAGCATTTGCTTATTCATAGCATCCTGAACAAACTTATCGCGAATCTCTTTGCTGGGAAGGTCAAAGGCACATAATAAACCTTTTCCGCGAACCGCAGTGATCATATCATGCTTCTCCGCCAAATCAGAAAGTCTTTTCTGCAAGTACTCACCCAGAGTAGCAGCTTTCTCCACCAAATTCTCTATTTCAATAATCTCTAAGATCAATCGGAAGCGAACCATGTCCACCAAGTTACCTCCAAAAGTAGAATTAATACGGCTGGACTCTTTGAATACATGGTGCTCCACACGATCAAATTTCTCCTTACTCGCTAGAATACCACATACCTGGGTTTTCTTACCAAAAGAAATAACATCAGGGATAATGCCGTAATGCTCATAGCACCACATTTTTCCGGTCATAGCAATACCTGTCTGCACCTCATCCAAAACTAAGATGATATCGTTGCGATCACAGATATCACGCAATGCTTGGAAAAACTCCTTGCGGAAGTGATTATCTCCACCTTCAGCCTGTATAGGCTCTAAAATTAAACAAGCAATATCATTCGGATTTGCTGCTATAGCATTCTCAATTTCCGCCAAAGCCTTTTTCTCCACCTCAATCGTGTCATTAATGGATTCCTCCGTTAATGGAAAACTTAATTTCGGATTGGTAATTCTTGGCCAGTTGAACTTAGGAAAGTATTGATATTTCCTTGGGTCACTTGTATTTGTTAAGGATAGTGTGTATCCCGTTCTACCGTGGAAAGCCTGTTTAAAATGGATTACCTGACTTGCTTCTGTAGAAATCCCCTTCGATTGATTAAGTCTTGTCTTCCAGTCGAAGGCTGCTTTCAATGCATTTTCTACTGCTAATCCACCACCATCGATGAAAAAGCAATAACCCAATTCCGAAGGAATGGCTACGCGTTCAAAAGTGTCGACAAAGTCGGCATACTCCTTTGGATAGATGTCGGATAGGGCAAGCTTATTGATGGCAGAATCTTTTAAAGCTTCTGCATTGGCAACAATGTGCGGGTGATTGTACCCCACTGGCGAAGATGCGAACATGCTGAACATATCCAAATATTCTTTGCCGTCGACATCGACAATATAGGACCCATGTGATTTTTCCAGGTCTATCACAACTGGCAACCCATCTGCCAGTATATGTTTTGCTAAACGTTGATGTGTTTCTCTCATATTTACTGTTTATAAATCAAATTTGATACCTTGTGCTAAAGGTAAATTACTGGTATAATTGATTGTGTTTGTTTGTCTTCGCATATAAACTTTCCAAGCGTCAGATCCAGATTCTCTTCCTCCTCCTGTCTCTTTCTCCCCACCAAATGCTCCACCAATCTCTGCTCCAGATGTTCCAATGTTTACATTGGCAATACCACAGTCTGAACCGTTCTGACTCAAGAATAATTCTGCCTCACGTAAATTGTTGGTCATAATCGCCGATGATAATCCTTGACGAACGCCATTCTGTAAACTAATAGCCTCCGAAACCTCACCGCTGTATTTAATTAAGTATAAAATAGGAGCAAAGGTCTCGTGCTGAACAATCTCATAATGATTTTCAACCTCCGCAATAACCGGTGTTACATAACATCCGCTTTCATAGCCTTTTCCTTTTAATACTTCGCCTTTAGTTAGTAGTTTACCTCCCTCAGCTTTTATCTTGTCCAATGCAGATAGGTACATGTTAACTGCATCCGTATCAATCAAAGGACCCATATGATTGTTGCTATCCAACGGATCACCAATCTTAATTTGTTTGTAGGCATCTACCAAAGCTTTTTTCACTTGATCGTAAATGCTATCATGAATGATTAATCGACGCGTACTGGTACAGCGCTGACCGGCTGTTCCTACAGCACCAAACACAGCACCAATGATGGTCATCTTCAAATCAGAACTTGGCGTAACGATAATAGCGTTGTTTCCTCCTAATTCCAATAGGGATTTCCCTAGACGTTTTGCCACTGTTGCAGCAACGATTTTACCCATTCGGGTAGACCCTGTTGCAGATATCAAGGGAATACGCTCATCTTCCGACATCCATGCACCCACTTCTGCAGCTCCACTGATGATCGAAGAGATACCCTCAGGCAATTTATTCGCCTTAAGGATTTCAGCAAGAATTTTCTGACATGCTACGGCGCATAACGGCGTCTTTTCACTGCCTTTCCAAACAATGACATCTCCACAAACCAAAGCTAATGCGGCATTCCAAGACCAAACAGCAACCGGAAAATTGAAGGCACTGATGATCCCTACTATGCCCAATGGATGGTATTGATCGTACATTCGGTGACCTGGACGCTCGGAATGAATGGTATTTCCGTACAATTGTCTCGATAAACCTACCGCAAAATCGCAAATGTCAATCATCTCCTGAACTTCACCCATTCCTTCTTGATAGGACTTGCCCATCTCATAGGAAACCAATTTTCCCAATACAGGCTTTAATTCGCGAAGTTTATCACCCAATTGACGTACTACCTCTCCACGCTTTGGTGCAGGAATATCACGCCATATTGATTTAGCCTTTTCAGCTGCTTCTATAACTTTATCATACTCTTTTCGAGTAGTACATTGAACCTTAGCAATCAGTTTCCCGTTCGTAGGTGAACTCGAACTGATGATATCTCCCTTCGCAAACCATTTGCTACCAGTAGATGTGCCTAAGTTTTCCGCCTCGATTCCAAGTGCTTTTAATTCTTTTGATGTCATGCTGTGGTTTATATTATTCGAAATTTTAATAAATATAGAGAATATATTTTGTTATTCAATACGTTTTACTGAATATAATATCTTTTCATGGCAAAATTTGTTACTTATGAATCGAATCTAACGAATTCTCCTTGATTTTCTCCCGTACCCCAATATCTTTTGATAAATATTTAACAATCAATATGATGTACGATTCCATCATCTTTTTTATGCTATAAAACACCATTTTTAAAAAATGATCTTCATTACTCTCTTGGATTTTTTAAGCTAAATCAGCTTTTATACTCTAAACATTCCCTAATTTTAGTTAGCAACTAATACGAAGAAGTAAATGAATGGATGAAATAAACATCCTATATATATAACAATACAGCAACACATAAAAAACAAACTAAAAATTAAAGATTATAGATCGGAAAATGGAATCTTAAATCTGTTGTCTGAAATCTATCGTCTTAACACTAATTCAAATGGACTACTACCAAATCGAAGAATTGCTTAATCCGGAGCACCTACTAATTCGTGATAGCATACGCGAATTTGTTAAATCGGATATAAAACCTGTCATAGATCAATATGCCCAGGAGCATAAGGAAATTCCCCAATTGATGAAAAAACTGGGAGGTATCGGTGCTTTAGGACCTTTTATCCCGGAGGAATATGGAGGGGCTGGTCTCGATCAGATGGCTTATGGCTTAATCATGCAGGAGTTGGAATATGGCGATTCGGCTATACGTTCTGCGGCATCTGTGCAATCCTCCCTCGTGATGTTCCCCATTTTTACCTTTGGTTCTGAAGAACAGAAAGGACGTTTTCTACCACAGTTGGCTACAGGAGACCTTATTGGTGCATTCGGACTCACGGAGCCCAATCATGGTTCTTATCCCGGGGGAATGGAAACTAAGTTGATTGCTGATGGCGATGGTTACCGACTTTCTGGTGCTAAAATGTGGATTACCAATGCCCCGATATGTGATATTGCGGTGGTTTGGGCAAGAGATGAAGAAGGAAAAGTGCGTGGGGTAATCGTAGAACGTGCTATGGAAGGCTTTACTACGCCAGAGACATTGCACAAATGGTCTCTTCGTGCCTCCAAAACCGGCGAACTGGTATTTGACCAAGTCTTTATCCCTAAAGAAAATGTGCTTCCTTTAGTTAATAGCATGAAAGGTCCACTTTCCTGTCTGAACTCAGCTCGATATGGTATTTCTTGGGGTGCCATTGGTGCGGCAATTGATTGCTATGAAACGGCACTGCAATACGCTAAAGAACGGGAACAATTTGGTAAACCTATTGCTTCCTTTCAACTACAACAGAAAAAACTGGCCGAAATGGCAACTGAAATCACCAAAGCGCAATTGTTATCCTGGCGATTAGCGACCTTAAAAGAACAAAACCGAGCAACTCCGGCACAAATCTCCATGGCCAAAAGAAACAATGTGCACATGGCATTGCAAGTAGCTCGAGAAGCTAGGCAAGTACTAGGCGCAATGGGTATTGTTGGCGATTTCCCAATTATGAGACACATGATGAATCTGGAATCTGTGATTACCTATGAAGGAACTCATGATGTGCACCTCTTAATAACAGGTCAGGACATTACAGGAATCAATGCTTTCTAAATGGAGTACCTATAAGGATAACAATATATTATTGGGAGAGTAGTTTGCTCTCCATTTCTTGGAATCGAGTCAAGCGGATGGTATTCTTGCCTTCGCTTGACTTTTCCGTCCATATCATATCGCCATTAGCCTCTTTCTTATAATATAGATCCAATCCCTTTTCTCCACTTTTGGTTATTATCTTCAGATGCTTCTTGCTCGTGTCTATTATCGCAGAATATTCTACCATAGTCCCATCATCATATTTTATTTTCATGAGATCCTTATTGAAAAAATAGATGTACTTCCAGCGGGAGGGTATGCCAAGTTGTTTGGCCTCATCAAGCTGATCTTTGCCAACAAAGTATGCTCCATAAAGCTCAAATTTCTTGTCCTGGAATTGGTTTAGCCATATGATTGTCTGCTCATTTATTTGGTAATGTCTTCCGATGCTTCCTACTATCAATATATACTTCGCAACGATAAGTAGGATTATTAAATACCTCTTATATATAGGAGGGCTTGGCATAGGAACCAATTGGCTCGCTTCTCCTTTAAAGAAGATCTTCCATAAACTGATGATGTTTGGAAGTAAGAGATAAAGCGATAAGAACATCAATCCCCCTGAAATGATTTTTACAGGGATGTCATAACAGATGTTTAAAATAAATATATTTAAAGAGACTGCAAAGCTTATCAATGCTCCCAAAGTGGCTGTTTTTCGAAACAACAGTAATATGGCCAAGCATTCTGCTATTCCTAAGAACAGATTGTACCCCGTTGAATAGCCAAAAAATGACCATGCTAATCCCATTGGCGTAAAATCGCCCAAGGGTTTCGTCAATTCAACCATAGATGGTGTAGGGAACTGTGTCTTGATGACTTTTACCAAACCATAGGTAAAGAGCATTAATCCGATGTAATACCGTATGAATGTTGTTAACAAATACTGCGCTTTTGGGAATACTTGCCTTTTGCGATCGAATAAAGCCCAGATTATGGTACCCAATACGGCTGCAATGCTGATTAGTCCTAAAACCTGCAAGTCTACTTTCCATACACCCCAGACTATTTCTTGGCCAAGGTTGTCAGGATTTAAGTCTAATATAATATAGCAGAGTTTCCTGAACAGGTTGCTAACGTACTGGAGGGGGATAAAAGCCCCATTGTTAAACGCAAGGATATATTGTAGGATCAGCAAAAAACTAAATCGAAACAGAATTGGATTTTTTGGGAATGTGTAAGTAGTACTTGTCATTTTCGCTTTTTCCATAATAAGATTTCTTGGCTCTTCTAAAGTTAATGGAAAATTAATAGGATGTTATTCTTATCTGAAAGCTTTAAGATTAATTAACATCTTATACTATTTTGTTATCCCTCGATTCTTGCTTTATGAAATTTTTACAATAAGGTCTTATGCCTCTCCGAATTTAGATTGATTATGCTCCCTTATATTATATATACTATAAGAGATAATATTATGACTCCATTTTAGTTCGTGTTGAACTCGTATCTGACAGGGGTTTCCTTCGAGAACCCTAGGGAATTTCCTCGGATCTGACAGGGATCTTGTTCGGATCTCGTTCGGTCGGAACCGAACGAGATCCGAAGGAGTTCCGAACGAGTTCCGAAGGAGATCCGAAGGGTTCTCGAATCCAACCCCTG
>NZ_JBNHAS010000008.1:0-27190 GCF_051951495.1 Sphingobacterium lactis
CAGGATGTCTCCAAAAGAGTTTGAACAAAAATGGTTTAGAGGAGTTCTTTCCCCTAAACCATTAATAACTATATTTGAAAAAGTTGATTAATTATAAAAAACGGTCAACTCTATTCAGGGATGGACAAATTACTCTGTACTAAATACTAATTACTGCCCGCAGGGCTTAGACTCTTCACTTCGTTCTGAGTTGTAAATAATGAAAAGTAAGACCTAACCCACTTTCTATCTCACATCTCATATCTAATAGCGAAGCGGTCTCAATTCTAACATCTAATAGCGAGGCGGTCTCTAAAAACAAGAAAGAGGAATCAGCTATCTGATTCCTCTTTCTTGTTTTGACTACCTTCTTACAATCCTCTCTTTTTCATCAAGTAGATTGGGTTTGGATCAGCACCACGGAATTTGCGGTACATCTCTGCTGGGTTGCCCGTTCCACCGCGCTCCAGAATATTGCTACGGAATGCAGCAGCTGTTGCTTGGTCGTATAGACCTTTTTCTTTGAATGCTGCAAAAGCGTCCGAATCTAACACTTCAGACCAGATATAGCTGTAATATCCAGCTGAATAACCTCCTGAAAAGATATGTTGGAAGTAATTGCTCTTGTAACGTGGGATAATCGCATCGATTAAACCAATCTTAGCCATCGCCGATTTCTCGAAATCATTTGCTTTGCCTTTGATTGCTGTGGTAGCACTGTGGTAATTCATATCTAAGATAGATGCTGCCAAGTATTCAACAGTTGCAAATCCTTGATCAAAAGTACCAGCCTTTTGCATTTTTTCAATTAATGCATCAGGTATAGCTTCTTTAGTTTGGTAGTGCTTAGCATAGCTTTTCAATACTTCAGGATCTCCTGCCCAGTTTTCCATGATTTGAGAAGGCAATTCCACGAAATCACGAGGAACAGATGTTCCAGCTAAGCTTTTATATTTTACATTAGAGAATAATCCGTGTAATGCATGACCAAACTCATGGAACAAGGTTGTAGCCTCATCAAAAGTCAATAATGCTGGGTTATCTCCAACCGGTTTTGTAAAGTTACATACGATAGAAATCACTGGAGCTACACGCTTGCCATCCTTACGGCTTTGGCTGCGATAAGATGTCATCCAAGCACCTGAGCGTTTAGACTCGCGTGGGAAGAAATCTGCATACAATAAGCCTAAGTGCGAACCATCCTTATCACGAACCTCGTATACTTCCACTTCTGGATGATAAACAGGTACATTGTTTAAAGCGACAAATGAAATTCCCCATAACTTATTGGCAGTAGAGAATGCTCCTTCACGCACATCTGCTAAACTGAAGTATGGTTTAATCTCTTCTTCATTTAAAGCATAACGTTTTTGACGGATTTTCTCTTGGTAATAGCGCCAATCGTAAGGAGCTACTTGGAAAGTGTCCTTAGCAGCAGTAATCTCTGCTTGAATATCTGCAGCCTCTTGTTTAGCCTTCGCAATTGCAGGAGTCCAGATCTTATTCAATAAAGCATTTACATTCGCAGGATTCTCCGCCATGGATTCTTCCAATACGTATGCCGCATGCGAACTATAGCCTAATAATTTTGCTTTTTCCAAACGATAATTTGCAATCTTGATTAGGATCTCATTATTATCGGTTTCATTTCCTTGGTTACCACGGTTCTGGTAAGCATTCCAGATTTGCTTGCGCAATTCACGGTTATCAGCATACTGAAGGAAAGGCATTACAGAAGGATTCTGAAGGGTGAAAACCCATTTGTTCTCCAAGTTTTTTGCTTTCGCTTCAGCAGCAGCTGCAGCTTTCAATTCCTTTGGAAGTCCTGCTAAATCTGCTTCCTTATCCACTACCAATTGGTAAGCATTGGTCTCTGCCAATAGGTTTTGACCAAATTGCGTAGTCAATACCGATAACTCCGCGTTGATTTTCTTTAATTTCTCTTTGTTTTCATCAGAAAGGTTTGCACCTGAACGCACAAATCCTTTGTATGTTTCTTCTAGAAGTTTTTGATCTTCAGCATCTAACCCTAATCCATCTTTCTTATCATAAACTGCTTTTACACGTTTGAATAAGGTTGGGTTTAATGAAATCTCATCACCATGTGCCGACAATACCGGCGCCATATCTTTAGCAATTGCCTGAATGGTATCGTTGGTATTGGCCGAGTTTAGGTTGTAGAACACAGTTGAAACCTGGCTCAACAACTGACCAGCATTTTCTAATGCTACGATAGTATTGGCAAAGCTTGGCTCATCAGTGATTTCAAGGATCGAATCAATCTCTGCATTGTGCAATTCTAAAGCTTGCTTAAATGCAGGTCTAAAGTGCTCGTCCTTAATGAGGTCAAATGGAGGAACCTCAAAGTTTGTCTCGTATTTTGCTAATAGAGGATTGTTCAAATCTAAGGGTTGTTGTTTTTTCGTTTCGTTGTTACACCCTACTACCATACTCGCAACAATAGCGCAGAAGGGTAAAAAACTTCTTTTATTCATTATATGATCGTTTGTTTCAATTTTTGTGCAAAGGTAAAGATATTTTATACAGAATACCAATCCAAGCCTTTCACAAACAAACCTAAATTTTTTCAATTTTTTACAATCTTTGCTGTAACAAATACAAAGTATACACGTCTAATTAACAAAGTATTATAATATGAAAGATTTCTTTTGCTGGTGTGCGGGTGTTCATGCAGACACTTTAGCGAAATATCCAGAAGAACATAATAAATATGTGAGCATTGGTGCGACCATATTTTTCACTGGTCTTTTTGCTGCTCTAGCAGGAGGATATGCCTTATACTTTGTGTTTAGTGGCAGTGATTTTGCTTTTTTTTATGCTTTGATCTTCGGTTTGATTTGGGGCTTAGCCATCTTCAACCTCGACCGTTACATCGTTTTGAGTATTGACAAAAGCCGCAGCGGCGGTATGCAGCTCCTACAAGCATTACCTCGTATTTTATTGGCTATTCTTATTGGTTTAGTTATCTCTAGACCTTTGGAACTTAAAATCTTTGACAAGGAAATCCGTGAGCATTTGCGTGCAGAGTACCTTATTCAGCAAAATGCTAAAATTGACACCCTCAATAAAACCTTCGAAAATAAGTACCTCGTGGAGTATGGGCAATTAAATGCCTTGAAAACACAGGCAGATTCCATGGATTCAAGCATCAAAACGGCGAGACAACAATTGAACCATGAGATCTTTGGAACTAAAACAGATGAAACCTCTGGTGTAATGGGTTATGGTCCTTACGCTAAAATGAAGGAGTCCGAATTAAATAAACAGCAAATTTACTTGGATAGCTTACGCACAAGAATCCAAGCAAAGGAATCTGAATTACTACAACGAAAAACTGCTGAAGGTCTAATGGATCAACGCATTTTATCAGATAAGTCTTTGGATAGTGCCATTAATGTAGCTGGTTTTGCGGATCGAAATGCCGCATTAAGCAACCTCCACAAAAAACCTGATGGAACTATCAATAAGTCTACTGAATATGCGGTTATTTTTATTGCTTTACTCTTCATCTTCTTCGAATGTCTTCCGGTATTTGTCAAACTGATGAGTGGTCGGGATGCTTATGATAATGCCTTGAAGAATAAAAAAGAAATCAACTATTACGAATCAGATACGGAAGTCAGGGTAGAAAAAACCGCAATAGATAAAATCGATGATTACCGGGTAGATGCTTCTATTAAACGAAGAATGGATCGATTACAGGAAGAATTCTCTGATAATTAACAAAGCGTCCTAAAGATTTCTTATACTTGCTCATCTACAAAAAACAAAAAACAGATGAGCAAGCGATTTTCCTTTTTAGCGCTGGCAGTATTAACCTTAATAACCTCAAGCCAAGCACAAGAAAAAAGAGGCCGTATCCGTGATTTCGGAATTCAGATCGGCATATTACCTACTGGAACTAACAATGCCATTACAGATGTGGCCGGAGTAACTGTAGGTCAAAAAACCTTAATCCATGGCGATCAAATTCGTACTGGAGTTACGGCCATCCTACCCCATACTGGAAATATCTTTCAAGAAAAAGTACCTGCCGCCATTTATGTAGGGAATGGTTTTGGTAAGCTCATGGGCATCTCCCAAATAGAAGAGCTGGGAAATATTGAAACACCCATCCTATTAACCAACACCTTGAACGCTCCCAAAGTTGCCGATGGTCTCATCGATTATATGCTTTCATTACCCGAAAATGAACAAGTCCGCTCGGTCAACTCTGTTGTTGGGGAGACGAACGATGGTGGATTAAACGATATACGCGGCCGACATGTTTCCTCCAAAGATGTTTTGGAGGCCATTCAAGCAGCCAAATCTGGTCCTGTACAGGAAGGAAACGTAGGTGCTGGAACCGGAACAGAATGCCTAGGCTATAAAGGTGGTATTGGTACCTCCTCTCGAAAGCTTCCAGCTTCTCGTGGTGGATATACCGTCGGTGTTTTGGTTCAAACGAATTTTGGTGGGGTGCTGCAAATTAATGGAGCACCTGTAGGTCGCGAATTGGCCAATTATTACATGCAAGAACCCAAAGAAGCGCATAAAGTTGATGGTTCCTGCATGATAATTATTGCTACAGATGCCCCCCTTTCTGCTAGAAATCTGGAGAGGTTAGCCAAAAGATCTTATATCGCTTTCGGAAATGTGGGTTCTTTCTCTTCCAATGGTAGTGGCGACTATTCCATTGCTTTCAGCACAAATACAAAAAATAGAATACCGCATCAGTCGGATAAGCCTATATTTGATCAGGAAGATCTGGGCAATGATTTCATGTCTCCTCTATTTATGGCTGTCTGGGAAGCAACCGAAGAAGCTATCCTCAATTCGATGTTTATGGCTACGGATATGACCGGTATTAACGGTCGTACGGTGAAAGCTATACCTATTCAACAAACTCTGAAAATTCTACAGAAATACCACGCATTGGACTATGATAAATTACCAAAAGCTATTCAAAAGTAAACGAAATATCCTATTCTTAGTCTTTTTGCTGATACTCCATACTGGCTATGGCCAAGAGGAGAAAGTAGAAGAAATGGTCAAGGTTCTAGAACAAAAAGAGGCGCAAATAGCAGCGTTAGGCAGAATAATGGATCGGGATTCGATCCCTGGCCTTCAAATAGCCTATTCTAAAAATGGGAAAAAGGAATTTTTCGAAGCCGGTTGGCTGAAACAAGGACAAAAGGAACATGTTAATGCGCATACCGCATTTCAAGCTGCATCTTTAACAAAGGTGGTTATGGCCTATACTTTTTTCCGCCTATATGATCGTGGACTGATCTCCTTGGATAAACCCTTGTGGGAATACTACAAGTATGACCGCATTGCGAATAATTCCCAAGCCCAGAAAATAACTGCTCGAATGGTCTTAACACATCAAAGCGGATTATTAAACTGGGAAGGTGATGTTCCAAGCCAAGCATGGCGTCAATCAGCATTAACTTCACAATTTGAACCGGGAACAGATTACATGTACTCTGGTGAAGGCTTCTACTTTCTTCAAGAAACTTTGGAACACATCACAGGAAAGTCCTTTCAGGAACTGGTAGAGCAGGAAGTCATCAAACCTTTTAAATTGAAAGATTCCGAAATCCTATGGAAAGATCGTTTAGCAGACAATGCTGCTTTTGGACATTACAGCAATGCTAAGGCTAGAAATTTAGGAATGTATCGTAAAAGCAACGCTGCCTATACACTTTATACGACAGCATCGGATTACTGTACTTTTTTAGAGAAGGCCATTCTTCAAGGCAAAGGATTAAAAGCATCTACACATAAGCTCTTTTTGAGCAAGGCGGGAGAGGCTAAAAAATCCGGTCAGATCAGCTCTGATGACAAGTATGTACCCACTGCTTTAGGTCTCCGTATGCAAATCAATGAAGTAGGTACCGCCTATTGGCATACAGGCTCAAACCCGGGTTTCCGTTGCTTTTTTATAGTCTATCCAAAAACGCAAGAAATCCTTTGCGCATTTAGCAATTCCGACAATGGATTTCGAGCAATACCCGATATATTGGCTTTATTTTTGAATAATAATCAGACCTTCTGGATGTATAAATGGCGGCAGGGGGAATTGGATTAAGAACAATAAAAATATAGAACCATGATTGGAATTGTAGGTGGTGTCGGCCCTCTAGCGGGGGTAGATATAGTAAAAAAAATAATCGAAGAGACTAATGCCCGTAAAGACCAAGACCATTTGCCGGTTTTATTGTCTTCACAAGCGAACCGCATCAAGGATCGCACAGAATACCTCTTGGGAAGAGAACTCATAAATCCTGGTCATGCCCTAGCGGAAATAACCTATGAACTGGAACGTGCAGGGGCAACGGTAGCTGCTATTCCTTGCAATACAGCACATTCGCCAAGAATATTTGAGGTAATCTTGGAAGATTTAGCCAAAAATAATGCACAGATAAAGCTGCTCAACATGATTGAGGAAACCGCTAAATTCATCAAGCAACATTATGAGCATAGCCAAATCGGGGTGCTCTCCACTACAGGAACCCGAAACACGGGTCTTTATAAAAACATAATTGAACGCTTTGAATTGAATTGCATTGAACCCAATGATGATTTGCAAGAAAAAATTCATGCTGCTATCTATGATGAAACCTATGGTATCAAAGCCATTTCTTCGCCTGTTACCAATCGTGCTCATGATGAATTAGTAAGTGCTATTCATGACTTAAAAGCACAAGGCGCACAGGTCATTATCCTTGGTTGTACCGAGCTTCCACTAGCACTTCGCGAAAAATCATATTTCGGATTACCAGTAATTGACCCAAATAGAATTTTGGCAAGGGCACTCATTAACGAATTAGATGCAAGCAAACTAATTCCATTCCAAGATTAAACCTTTTGGAGTTCCTAGGCTCTTATGTACAGTTAATGCGTTGTAAAGCTGTCAATACACACATAAACTCATAAAAGAAATGAACAACATGAAAAAGAAGATCCTTCAATTAGCAACAGCCTTATTTTTAGGCTTAGGTATGATGACAAATATGGCCATGGCACAACAAACAATTGTAAAAGTAAATACGAATATTTTCCCCACTCCTGAAAAGGGATTTAAGAAAATGGTTATTGAAGTGCCCTATTCAAACAATGATCAAAACAAGAAAATTGAATTTGCCATTGGAAAGATGATGGAAGTCGATGGTTGTAATTCCTTTGGTTTGCAAGGAACATTGGAGAAGAAGGATTTACAAGGTTGGGGATATGAATACTACGTTTTCAAAACTAAAGGCGACATCATTAGCACGCAGATGGCTTGCCCAGATATGCCAAAACGTAATTTATTTGTATCCAATCAAGGAACTACCTTAAACTACAATGGCAGAATGCCTGTGGTTATTTATGTTCCGGAAGAATATGATGTACAATTCAAAATCTACACTGCCGATAACGATGTTTACAAAGCATCCGTAGCGCAGGATAAGAAGTAGAAAATTTTACACACCTATGAAAACAAATCAAACCTGGCCAATTTTTTGTCCAGGTTTTTTTCCGATATTACCATAAATCACAATCGCGACCCATATGCCCTATAATAGTCTTTCTGAAATCGATGCTATATACAATAAACAGCTTCAGTACACCCTTGAAGCTCGAAACTTGTCGGTGGCTAAGCGTGTCGCTTTTTTGAAGAAACTATTGGCAAAAATTCGCGCTGAGGAACAAGCTATTGAGAAAGCTTTATATGATGATTTTCATAAGTCAGCAATTGAATCCGGGATAACGGAAATCCTAGCTGTGGAAATGGAGCTCAAGCACATTATTAAACATCTTCCAAAATGGGCAAAGGACAAACCTGTCGCTTGGTCACCTATGTTTGCCAATAACAAGGCATACCTTCATTATGAACCAAAAGGCAATGTCCTCATCATGACGCCTTGGAACTATCCCTTTCAATTGCCTATGGTGCATTTGGCGGCGAGTATTGCTGCTGGCAACACCAGCATTCTTAAACTCTCGGAATTTGCGGAACATACCAACCAAGTTATCCGTAAAATTCTTGGAGAGGTGTTTTCCGAAGCACATGTAGCCGTAGTGGAAGGCGCAGTAGAAGAAAGCTCGCATTTATTAACCCTTCGCTTTGACCACATTCATTTTACAGGATCTCCGGCAGTAGGTAAGATTGTGATGGAAGCTGCAAGCAAACACTTGGCTGATATCACCTTAGAATTAGGAGGTAAATCCCCTGCCATTGTGGATAAACATGTGAATATCCGCAGGGTGGTAAAGAATCTCATCTGGGCCAAATATGTCAATGCAGGACAGACCTGTATAGCCCCTGATTATTTATTTGTACATCGACACATACGTGGCGAATTTGAATCGATATTCCGGGAAGAACTTGTGGAAGCCTTCGGCAAGGATGCTTTAAATTCTCCAGATTATGCACGCATCATCAATAAAAAACACTTTGATAGATTGACCTCAGCTCTGGAAAATGCCAAAAGCTTAGGTGCTCAGGTACTAGCAGGCGGAAACTACCTAGAAAAAGAGCTATACATCGAGCCTACCTTAATTTCAAATGTAGCTGAAAACAATACCTTAATGCAGGAAGAGATCTTTGGTCCTATTTTCCCGGTATGTTATTACAGTCAGATCGATGAGGTATTGGCCAGTATTCGTAAGAAGGAAAAACCTTTGGCACTCTACGTCTTTTCCAAAGATAATTTATTCAACAAGCATGTTATTCGCTACAGCTCTGCTGGATCGACTTGTGTAAATGATGCCCTGATTCAAATCATGCATCCTAATTTACCTTTTGGTGGGGTTAACAACTCAGGGATTGGACAGTCTACAGGTAAGTACGGTTTCAAAGCCTTCTCACATGAACGTGCCGTTGCAAAATCAATCGGATATCCCCTATCTGCTATGTTCTGGTATCCTTATACGGAAAAGACTCAACGCTTCTTGCAGTTAATCAGAAAGCTATTCTAAAATAGAATTAGCCAAATATCTTATCCCAAAGGCTACGTTTAATGCCTACATAGTAGTCATCTCCTTCTTTTTTTAAGGGATAAATGCGGATGTAATTACCTTGTTTCTCTGTCCCTTTGCCTGTAACAATATCAAATTCATGCCTATGGAATGGACAAATTAATTTATGCCCTTCACACCAACCTTTGGTCAGGTCGGCTCCCGCATGTGGACAACGACTGGAAGTAACCGATAAAACATCGTCCTGGCGAATTAAACACAGCTTTTTGCCCGCCACATGTAAGGCTTTAACATAATTACGGGTATCATCAATCTTAACCGGCACCTTATGCCAGGTTAAATCATCATTTTCCTCTTCCATACCCTAAATCTCCTGATTTTTATCCAAATTCAAAAACCTGAATTTCATCGAAGCTAATCTACTATCCCCAACAACAAAACCCAACATATACAAAAGGCGGCTATCCTGTTGAGATAGCCGCCTTTTAGATTTTATAAGTCAAGTAAAGACTAAACGAATTTCTTCGCGTTAACTTTACGTTCGTTTTCTGTCAAGTAAATCTTACGAAGACGCATGCTTTGAGGAGTTACCTCGATATACTCATCAGCTTGGATGTATTCCATACATTCTTCTAAAGAGAATTTGATAGCCGGAGCGATACGTGTGTTGTCATCAGAACCAGAAGCACGCATGTTTGTTAACTGCTTACCTTTCGTTACGTTGATGGTCAAATCGTTATCGCGGATATGCTCACCTAAGATTTGTCCTTCATAAATATCCACTCCTGGATCTACGAAGAAACGTCCGCGGTCTTGTAATTTATCAATAGAGTATGCAGTTGTAGAACCTGTATCTAAGGAAATTAATACCCCAGCTAAACGTCCAGGGATAGTACCTTTCCAAGGCTCATAACCTTTCAAACGGTGCGCCATTACTGCCTCACCAGCTGTAGCGGTCAATACGTTGTTACGAAGACCGATGATACCACGCGAAGGAATAGAGAATTCCAAGTGTTGCATATCACCTTTTGTTTCCATAACTAATAATTCACCTTTACGTTGGGTAACCAACTCGATAACTTTACCAGAAACTTCTGCAGGAACATCTACTACCAATTCTTCGATCGGCTCATGTTTCTGACCATTGATTTCTTTAACGATTACCTGTGGCTGACCTACTTGTAATTCATATCCTTCACGACGCATCGTCTCGATCAATACCGACAAGTGAAGAATACCACGTCCATATACTAACCATTGATCTGGAGATTCAGTAGGAACAACGCGTAATGCTAAGTTCTTCTCTAATTCTTTCTGTAAACGGTCATGAATGTGACGAGAAGTAACGAATTTACCTTCTTTACCAAAGAAAGGTGAGTTATTGATCGTGAACAACATGTTCATTGTTGGCTCATCGATGTGCATTACTTCTAATTGTTCTGGATTTTCAAAATCAGCAATCGTATCACCGATTTCAAAACCTTCAATACCTACTACAGCAACGATATCACCTGCATGACATTCTGTTACTTTTACACGTCCTAGTCCTTCAAATAATTGAAGTTCTTTAACACGTGATTTAACGATTTTACCATCACGTTTTACTAAGGAAACTGGTTGGTTTTCTTTAATAGTACCACGTGCGATACGACCAATAGCGATACGACCTACGAAAGTCGAATAGTCTAATGAAGTAACCTGCATTTGTAGGGTACCTTCAGAAATCTGAGGTCCAGGAATATGTTCAATGATTGCATCTAACAATTCAGTGAAGTCCGTCGTTGGTTTAGTCCAATCTTTAGACATCCATCCTTGTTTAGAAGAACCGTATAATACAGGGAAATCTAATTGATCTTCTGTAGCACCTAAGCTAAAGAAAAGGTCAAATACATTTTCGTATACTTCTTCAGGGCGACAGTTTTCTTTGTCAACCTTGTTTACTACAACAATAGGTTTGATACCTAAGGCTAAAGCCTTACCGGTTACGAAACGGGTTTGAGGCATTGGACCTTCAAAGGCATCTACTAATAATACAACACCATCAGCCATTTTCAATACACGCTCAACCTCACCACCGAAATCGGCGTGACCTGGAGTATCAATAATGTTGATCTTTGTGTCTTTATATTTTACAGATACGTTCTTAGATACAATCGTAATACCACGCTCACGCTCCAAATCATTGTTGTCCAGGATTAATTCCCCTGAATTCTCATTGTCTCTGAATTGGTTGGTGAAGTGTAAGATTTTATCAACTAGGGTAGTTTTACCGTGGTCAACGTGCGCTATAATCGCAATGTTTCTGATATTCTGCATCGAGCAATTGTGTATTATTTAAAATAAGAGGTGCAAAGATAACTATTTATCACCTCAATATTCAGAAATTTTTGTTAATATTTTATTAGGCGACTGTTGCCTTTTGATTAATTTTCAATTACTTGAGTGTTAAGCCGCAACATTCAACCCCGCCTGTAACTCCCGACTTTCTTCTTCTAATCACGGTTAAACGTTTATTATCCGCACTCGCCATTATTTTTTATTTTGCCCGCTAACAGCCTTTCAAACCTGTTTTTTACACTTGACAATCTTTAAATCATCCATTGATCAAAACACAATAAAAACCGCTGATGTAACAAAAAGTCACGTTTTTAGACAGGGAATATATCAATTGGGATAAAATAAGTTAAGCATCTATGTGTCGATTAGTTGGTAAATCGAAGAATCCGCCTACAATTTTCAACAATTATTCGACATGCCTAATCTTATGTCACCAACAAAACGGACAACAACAATCTTCAAGCTGAATAATGCGTCTTCCAACTCCATATGTCTCGTGCATTCAACAAGGATTCATCGATCATTTTTCCAAAGTATTGCTTCGAGACTCTCGCGGATTTCCAATGGATCTGATAGGGATCTTCTTCGGATCTCGTTCGCTTCTAACCGAACGAGATCCGAAGGAGTTCCGAACAAGTTCCGAAGGAGATCCGAAGAAGTGGCGAAGAAAACCTCTGTAAGAGACAGTTAGACATCAGACAAAAGACAACAGAATTTGCCATGAGGTATAGGTTGTTTTTGGGTTTTTCAGAACTAAAAAAACTTATCGAATAAGGGATAGGTCTAAAACAGAAAAGGGGAATATCCTAATGGACATTCCCCTTTTTATAACTTATTTATTTATTATGTGTCAATAAAGTTGAATCGGCTTATTTAATAACGCCTAATTCTTTACCAACTTTTGTGAATGCAGCGATAGCTTTATCCAAGTGTTCGATTTCATGTCCTGCAGAAATTTGTACACGGATACGTGCTTTTCCTTGAGGAACTACTGGATAGTAGAAACCGATTACATAGATACCTTCATCTAACATCTTAGCCGCAAATTCTTGCGCTAATTTGGCATCGTAAAGCATTACCGGAACAATTGGGTGGAAACCTGGCTTGATATCAAATCCAGCTTCTGTCATTTTCTCACGGAAATACTGGGTGTTGTTTTCTAATTTATCACGTAATTCGGTTGTTTCACTTAACATATCCAATACCGCTACGGAAGCACCAGCAATTGCAGGAGCCAACGTATTCGAGAATAAGTAAGGACGCGAACGCTGACGTAGCATGTCGATAATTTCTTTTTTACCAGAAGTAAAACCACCAGATGCGCCACCTAAGGCTTTTCCTAATGTACCAGTAATGATATCAACACGATCAATTACATTAAATAATTCATGTGTACCACGACCTGTTTTACCGATGAAACCTGAACAGTGTGATTCATCAATCATCACCAATGCTTCATATTTATCAGCTAGATCACAGATTTTATCAAGCGGAGCAACAGAACCATCCATAGAGAATGCCCCGTCCGTAACGATGATTCTATGACGCGCACCGGAAGCAGCTTGTAATTGCGCTTCAAGATCTGCCATATCGCAGTTTTTATAACGGAATCGTTGCGCTTTACACAAACGCACCCCATCAATAATGGAAGCGTGGTTAAGCTCATCGGAAATAATCGCATCTTCAGCGGAGAACAATGGTTCGAATACACCACCGTTAGCATCAAATGCAGCAGCATAAAGAATGGTGTCTTCCGTACCCAAGAATTTAGAAAGTTTAGCTTCCAATTCTTTGTGTACATCCTGCGTTCCACAGATGAAACGAACAGATGACATACCATATCCATGCGAATCAATGCTAGCCTTAGCAGCCTCAATTACCTTCGGATGAGAAGAAAGTCCTAAATAGTTGTTAGCACAGAAGTTAATTACTTCCTGACCAGTGCTTACTTTAATATCAGCACCTTGAGGCGTAACGATAATACGCTCTTCTTTATATAAACCAGCATCTTTGATGTCTGCCAATTCTTTTTCTAAAGCAGGCTTTAAAGTTTTATACATAGCAATTCATTTTGTTAAGCTAAGATAAGTGTTTTTTATCAGTACCTCATTACGAAATCGTTTGTTTGAAATGTGGGGAGGGAGATATGAGAGTGATGTGGTCTCCTCAAAAAAAAAGCTGCTCAAAAAATGAGCAGCCTTTCTTCTTGTTTGTTGTTTACTTAAATTATTTGATTCTTTTCCAGGTTTCAGAACGTCCAAGCAGACTAATTCCGATATAACCACGGATATCAAGCTGATCATTCCCTTTAAGAGTCATTTTACAGCTGTATGTTTTACCTGATTTAGGGTCATAGATGGTGCCATCTACGTAAGTTTTGCTTTCCTTTTTAAAGTTGCTGAGGATTTCGAGGCCTTGGATATTGCGGTTCCGTTGTGCTGGATCTGGATTCTTAGCATCCTTTTTACCGGAATCTTTGATCCAATACAATTTCCCGAAAAATTTATCGCCTTTTTTATAAATTTCGATCCTTCCTTCCCCACTTGGGTTTTCCCACTTACCTAATATTGGATCTGCTTGTGCAAATACAGCAACTGCTATAAATAGCGCACAAAGGGTCATCAGTAGCTTTTTCATAACCTTCTTGTTTAAAATTGTTGAGTGAATATACAATATTTTTCTATGTTAGCATAATATTATTTTTGTTACCAAAAAAAATGACAACCTTAAAAAGCCCTTATTGGCATCAATTTTGACCATTTTGGATGTCAGACACAACAAATTAGTTATGAGATTCATTATTAGTCTATTAGTTACAGGATTAGTCGTTGCTTTAGCTTCTTTAATTGTCCCAGGCGTACAGGTAGCAGGGTTTGGATGGGCAATTGTAACAGGTTTAGTAATAGGCTTGGTAAACGCCATAGTTGGTGGTATCCTGCGTTTATTCACTTTCCCTTTAAACTGGTTAACATTCGGATTGGTATCCTTCATCATAACGGTATTGATGATTATGCTTTCGGATAAAATCATGGGAACGAAATTCGAGGTTAATGGGTTTCTACCTGCCCTCTTATTTGCAATTGTAGTTGCCGTTATTGAAATGATTATCGGTAAAATGACTGCAGACAAAAACTAATTGCTGGGATAAGACCTAGTCATTAAACATTTATCACACTGTTCGTCATCCAGTATGTGGCTTGCTGCATAGCTTGGATGATAAAAAGAAATTGCCGTTAATCGGAAAATTTTTAAACCATGAAAGGACTTGCCTATTTTTATTCGCAGGTCCTTTCTGTTTAAATAGATGCTGTTCACCTTAGAAATGCTTATTATGAGATCAATCCTTAGAAAACTTCTCCTATTTACCATCTTTTTGAGTTTGCAAACTTGGGCATTTGCCAATGATGGTGCATTTTATGCTTCCGGGAATCAATTGATACCTATTGTAGAAACAGATATTCAAGTACGAAAAGAGATACTAAGCCTAAAGAAAATAGAAAACGAATGGGTCGAAGTCACAGTTTACTACGAGTTCTTTAATCCTAAAAAGACAAACAAGGAGCTTATTGTTGGCTTTGAAGCCTTTTCCCCTGAGGGTGATGTAGATGGTGCTCCCGTTGAAGGAAAACACCCTTATATGAAAGATTTCAAGGTTAATCTAAATGAGAAAAGCCTGCCTTTTCAAGTAGCTTATGTGGCAGATAGCAATTATGTGAAACAAGGAATTATCAAATCGGTCGATCTACGTAAATTCTCGGGAAATAAAGAGGGTAATTATGTTGATTTCTTTTATGTATATCATTTCAAAGCGACTTTTAAACCGGGTATCAACAAATTGAAACATACCTACAGGTATAAGCTTTCGGGTTCAATAGATCTAAATTATCAATTTGAATATATTTTGACGGCAGCGAACCGTTGGGCCAATAAACAAATCGATGATTTCACCTTGATATTGGATATGGGATCATACGAAACATTCCAGATCAATAAATCATTCTTTCAAAATGCGAATGAATGGGAACTTCAAGGACGTGGAAAACACAGCAATGTGGCGAAAAGCAATAATCCAATCATGGAAAGCGATGCTGTAAAATTTCATATTCAAGAAGGTAAGCTGGTATTTAAGAAAAAGAACTTTAGACCAAAAGGCGAATTATACGTGTACAACTTCAATAACTGGGGGAATAGAAATATCCTGTATCCAGAGGTAGGCTATATTGCCTATTCCATTCATCAGCAACCAGACCTAACTGAAAAAAATAAATACAAGGCTGATGAGAAGAAGATCCTTCGGAATCTCCCATTTGCTAGAAGAGGATATGTTTTTCAGGATAAGTTATTGAAAGATTATTATGATAATATAGATTGGTATTTAGCAAATCCGAATTATCAGGTTGACCGATCTAAGTTGACCAATAAAGAAAAGGCTTGGTTGAAGGAATTGGATCAATAATCTATAAATGAAAACAGGCAAGGTTCAATGATGGTCACCTTGCCTGTTTTTTTATGTGTATGCAGTTACTTTGCTGTCTTTGGTTTCTTCTTCATCTTATTTAACCAAATCATGACCCCAGTTATTGGAAGAGAAGTGGCTATTAGACAGGAAATGAAGTACAACAATTTACTGAAAGGTCCATAGATATCACCAATGTGCAATGCTTTAATGGAAGCAGAAGCACGTTCATTAAACGGTTTTTCGCGGAAAATATCTTTCTCAATTGCCTCCCCTGTATATTGGTCCAAAGTCAATTTATCACCTGCAGATGGTGCAAAAAATCCTACTCTATTCTTACTGATCGATAAAGTTCCAAGACTATCTTTTGGGAAATTAATGCTGATATCACCATCATAAGGCAATATTTTATTGACAGCTAATATCGTCTCCTCAATACTTAATGGTTGTTTACCATCTAATGGAAAAACGGATTGAAGGGGCTTCTTTTCTTCTTTTGGCGCATCAGGGGATTTATAGGTTCCCCAAGTTTTTTGCCAACCAGCACGATACCAATCGAATGACCAAAAAGGACCTGTAACAGCCATTAGGAACAAGATAATACAACTATAAAAACCAAGGGTATTGTGTAAATCATGGTTCACTCGTTTCCAATTGGCAGTCCAACGGATCTTCAGACCATTCTTCCATGAACGAATCTTATTTGGAAACCAGATTACCATTCCGGTAATAACACCTAATAAAAACAACAAAGTAGCTGTACCTGTAATCCAAGATCCTAATTTACG
This sequence comes from Sphingobacterium lactis, assembly GCF_051951495.1. Lineage (GTDB taxonomy): Bacteria > Bacteroidota > Bacteroidia > Sphingobacteriales > Sphingobacteriaceae > Sphingobacterium > Sphingobacterium lactis_A. The sequence goes on from NZ_JBNHAS010000008.1 coordinate 16,528, forward strand.
GTTCTCTACTCCCTCAATAATTGGCTCTTCAATTTCATTTAGCAATAACCAACGGTGCAGACCAAACATCTTTTGCATAAATTCTGCTGTCTTCGTCTTTTCATCGGAAGGATCACCAATAGCTTCTCCAGTATATGGATTAACAGCAAATTGATTAGCACGAGGACCACGCCCTCCAGCAGGACCTGCAGGTGCTTTCTTTTCCTGTGATGGTTTACCATCAGCCTTGGCGGTGTTCTCTTTGGCTACTTCTTTGTTGGGATTTTCAGACTTATTGGCTTCTTTTTCTACTTTAGGACTAGCTGTGGTGCTATTGCCTTCTTTTTCTTTAGCTTGTTCTCCTTTATTTCCTTTTGACTCTTTCCCTTCTTCCTTCTCCTTTTTGGTAAAAAGTACAGAAGTGGTCGCATTATCAGCAAAAGGAATCTTTATACCAACAATCTGACCCTTAATCTCAGGTTTTACTTTGGCGAGTAGTTCATCCGGGTTAAGCTTCTCCCCTTCTGTTTTTACCTTGAAATACTTAGGTTGGGCCAGTGCTCTAATCTCCGTATTGTACACATAGATGGTACCGGTTAAACAGACGATTAACACAACGATTCCCGATATTAATCCTCCCCATAAGTGAATATCATTTAGGAATTTCCGGACTTTCATCCAGCTTGTTTTTTGTTGTTTTGGTTTACTCATTTTTCTCTTCTACTGAATAATTTTTTAAAACCAAAAATCAGGTAGACATAAATTCCACCTGATTTTCTGGCTTTATATTGGAATCTTAGAATGTTCCGATATAGTGGTTTCCTGGTTTGTTTGCTAGTTTAGCACCCGGTTTAACCTCTCCTGTTTTTCTGTTAATAACATAGATGCGTCCCTCTTTACCTACTGGTGCATAGGTTAAATACACGTCATCACCATCAACAGCAATACCTTGATGTTGGAAATAATATACATCTACATCATCTGGTAAGTCTAACTTGGTTGCTGTTTTAGCATTCAAATCAACACGCGCAGCATAACTTTGTTGTTGACTTGGATTGAATTTGGAAGCAGGGGCTCCATCATGTGTATAGAGCACATAAGCAATACCATCGCCTACATATCTCCAACACTCAATGTATGATCCTTTTACTTTTAGGGCAGCGTCTAAGCTGAATACGTAAGAATTATCGTATTCATTATTTTGACCAATTCTTAAGATATGCGATCCTTTATCGTCACGTTGCGACGCTTGGTAGATCATTCCATCATTTCCTAAGAAAGCATTGAAGCTACGGTATCCATTCGTACTACCATTAGAAATGGTTGAGCTAATTACTTTTGGGTTTTCCAATGAAGGATAATCAACAACTACGGATTTAGAACTTAAAGCAGGGTAAGGATTTTCATCAGCTTTTGCAGTTTTAGGATCGTGCTTTCCACTAGCAAAACCAATGATTAATTTATTACCTGCTTTGTTAAGTACTGGAGCATCCAAACGACTGATGTAATATCCTTTTGCCTCTTCTTCAGCAGAAAGCGGGATTTCATAATGCTTGTAATTCTTAATTAAGACGTTTTGTAGGTCTAATGCCAATATGGTTGAACGTCCTCTTGAGTATTTATAAGTTGTTCCTTCGGTAACAGGCTTTACATCAGCTACATTGACAGCAACACCTGTTTTATCACCATCGAACAACTTCAACCAGCGTGGACTCTCTGTAGCATATTGAAATATACTAACAGTGACATCTTCCTGGGTAAAGCTATTTCCTCCATTAATTTTAAATCTGGAAAACTCTCCTCCATTTGGATTTCCATATGAAATATTGAAAAGAACATTACCATCTTCCGAAGTCTGCAAACGAGCTGTACGATTTGATTTTACCGAAAAGCCATTTGTAAATGGATCAATGGTAAAGTTGAAATCTTTTGCATCTTTTGCGCTTACTGAAAATAATTTGGTACCACCATTTCCATCGCCAGGCTTACTTGTGGCTGTTGTACCCATAACAGCACCTGCTACGGTAATCCATCTTCCATCAGGATTTGTAGTTGGTGGATTTATTTCAACTGCGGAGTCCTTACAACTCATAATGCTTAAAGTGGATACTAATAATCCTATAGCGGCTAGATAATTTAAAGATGTGAACTTCATGATAAATTGTATTGAGTTAAAAATTATGTATGTTATAGTTTAATTTGATATAGAATGCTCTTCCGGGCTTTTGAACAGCAAAATTGTCGTAGGCTTGTTTGTTAAAAATGTTTTTGGCATCTATACTAATCACATATTTCTTGTTAGGGAAAAGATAGCTGGCACCCAAGTCTTGGATGAATTGCCTTGGTGTTTTGAAATCCTCGATAACTAGAGAACTGGTATAAAATGACTCGACAAAGCCTGCTCCGTAATAGAAGGATAAGTTGGAGCCTTTCCCTGCCACATCCTTCAACCCATATTGTGCTCCAGCATTGGCTGTGAAAAACGGTTCATTAGGAATCTGCTGATTGTATTGTTCAAAGACTTTCCCATTTTGATCATATTTCATCTTGAATAGAGTATTGAAGCGGGATAGATTAAAAAAGACATGCAAATCTTTATACTGGTATTTGAGTTCGGTTTCGAATCCTACAGATTGTGTTTTACCAATGTTCTCGAAAGGCTCCGTTTGGATCACATCATTAATCCTAGAGTTGATACGACGAGCGATTTTATCCTTTGTATTTCTTAGGAAACCAGAACCTGTAATAGAAAAACGATGGTTTTGTTGGGCAAATGGACCTAAGCGAAAACCTAAATTAAGGTTGTTACTGATTTCTGGACGAATACCGAAATTCTCAATGATGTTTTCACCAGGACTACCAAATACCTCTCCTTCTGTAGGCATACGTACTGCCTTTTCTGCTGAAGTAAGCAACATGATGGTCGGATTGAAAGCGTAAGAAAGCGCCAAGCCATATCCTGTTGTACTTTTTGTATTTCGATCCGTAACAATCTTTTTAATGGACTCCCCATTCTCTTTAACTAATGTTGGATCCATACGATCAACATTTTGCTGATAGTATTTACCAAATACGGTTGAACGTAACTTCCCATTAATTAATTGGTTCTCATAAGCCAATGACAAGACATTCTTTTGTAAGTCACGAGTACCGATAAACTCTCTTTCTAATTCCGAACGCATATCATCACGTTGATCACGATCCACATCATAAAAGATGTTATTCAATATAAACTGATGTTGGTTGTTCAGCTGATAAGTTAAACCTGCTCGAGCTGTCAAAGTATTACGATCGATATGGTTTAAGGTCTTAGGACCTTGTTGCGCACCTTGTGAAGTATAAATTGGTTTTCCGTCTAAGCCAAAGCTCTGCTCCCCAAACCAGTTATAATAATGCGAAACAGTATCACTCACCAATTCATTGCGCATGCTATACATGGCATTCATGGTAAACTCTAAGCCCTCCACAAAAAGATTTTTCTTGGCATAGCTTAAGCTTCCTACATGGGCATTGGATTTGGAGAATCTACCTTTGTAAGGAATGGTCATATATGCCCCATGTTGGATCTCATTGTAATCATCTGACCCATTGTAGCCAATAAAGAATTGATCAGCCCATTTGACATCGGTATACCCTAATTCAATCCGACCTCCATAGGATTTATAGGCATCGTTGAAGCGCTTAGCTTTGACAAATTCATAACGACCATTAGGAAGAATATTGCGGACAAACTTGCCCCATACTTCATAATCGTTATCTGAATAATTATAGAATGCTGATCCCTTTACCGTAAAACCTGAGTTTTTCGAACGGTACATTCCACTTAGGTTGGATTGGGTAGTATTAAATGATCCATAGGATACAGAAGCATTAAGGTTATTACTTTTCCCTTTTTTAAGCACCACATTGATCGCTCCTCCTAAAGCATCATCCGAAAGATGTGCTGGAATAACACCCTTATAAACTTCAATTCGTTCAATTAAGGCTGGTGGAATACTATTTAGGTTGAAAGAAGAGCCAAAAGTAGATACCGGAATTCCATCAATTAGAATTCGAACAGAATTACCTGTCATTCCATTCAAATTATAGCTGGTGGTTGATCCCAACCCACCATTCATCCGCACTCGAACCCCTACAGTTTTATCCAGTAACTCATTAGTTTGAAGGTTTCTAAGTGCTGCCTCTTTCGTTTCAATAACATTAACAGCAAATCCCTTCGTTTCAATCTCCTTCTTTTCGGTATTTCGAACTACACGAACCTCATCTAGACTAATATTTCCTTTTGGATCGATGTGTATATGCAGGTCATGAACAGGACGGTCAACCTTTAAGGAAACTTTCTTGTTTTTTATCTCTAAGGATGTTACCAAAATAACCTGCTTACCATAGGGTACCTCATTTAAAATGTATTCTCCCTTTTCATTGGATACACATAAAATCGGGCTGCCCTCAACACGGATAGTCGCATTGGAAACAGGTTTACCGTCCAATAAATGCACGATCCCTTTAATATTTGCTTTCTGAGCAAAAAGACAAGTCGTACAGAATAATAAGAGGAGGGTAAAGTAAATTTGTTTCATTATATCCGATTAATATCTTAGTTTTGGACATTCTTTAGAACTAGTCTAAATAACTTCGCTGCAAATGTAGAATTATTCTAAATAACAAAATGACGCAATCGGAAAAAAAAGCTAAACAATCGGAAATTATTAATGAGTCCTTGTCCAGTCCAAAGGATAACTTACTGGAATTAGGAACATTTATGTATTTCACGGTCTTAAAGGGAAGACAGCGCTTTAGCTTCACTACGCCGATTGAGGGTTATTTAAATATTCTGTTATGTGACAGTTCGGCCAATTGTACTTTTAGTATTCAATCTGAGAACTATTTGATCCAATCTGGAGAGAATATCCTGAAACCGGTTAATAAGGCTTCTTATTTAGAGTTCAAAAGCATGAGTTCAGAAAATAAGGTTCTCTTAATGTTAATACCTTCGGATCGTCTTCCTGCCTTTCATGTCAAGTACATGGCGGATAAGAATCGTTTTCAACATGGGTTGTTGACAACGGCGGATTCAAGGATTAATCTATCCTTGCAGCAAATCTTAACACTATACGAAGAGGACTCTTACCTCAATCAACTGAAAATACAGAGCATACTCTTAGAAATCTTGGTTCACCAGGTGGAAGGTCTTTATGCGGAAAATGAGAGTAAGGAGATCATAGTTAATAAGGATCATTACGATAAGATTCAATTGGTAAAGAAATTGATTGATGAGGATCTGTCGAAAAACCATAGTATTTCTGAGCTGGCAAAAGCAGTAGGGACCAATGAGCAATACCTGAAGAAGTATTTTAAGCAACATTTTGGAAAGACCGTGATGAATTACATTACAGAATCCAAGATGGAGCATGCCAAGAAGCTTATTTTAATGGGTAAATATCGGGTGTCTGATGTGGCAAGAATGACTGGATATAAGCATTCAACCCATTTTACAACAGCATTTAAGAAGTATTTTGGTATCATTCCAAACTCTTTACGATATACCTTTTTGATAGCCCATGAGGGCGCACGACTTCTTCCAGAAATCAGTAATTTCCTTCATAACCTTCCATAAGTTCTTCAATAACTATTTATCGGAGCGATAGGCTTGTTTTACGATAAAGGATGGTTGATGCAGTTGGATATTCAGACTGTTGACCAATTCTTTAACCTAATAGGATAGTTAAAGATTGTTAAATGCACAGCATCACGACTTTAGCTAAATTGAAATCAACTATTTTCGCATTTTAAATATAATTGAAAATTAGTATTAATTGACGTATCTTTGTAAGATGTTTTTGAAGAATCATGTATTTAGCCTAATTGTCGGCATTTTTCTATTAGCTGGATTGAGTAGCTGTAAGAGCAAGTTTGAGAAAGTACGTGCGAGCAACAACATTCAAATGAAATATCAAGAAGCTGTGAAATACTACGAAAAAGGGAAGTATTCTAAAGCCTTGACTTTATTTGAAGATTTGGTGACCCGCTATAGAGGAACTGCTGAGGCGGAAGATTTATATTACTATACCGCTTATTCTAGTTATAGGTTAAAAGACTATATTTCTGCTCGTTATCACTTTAAACAATTCGCAGATAAGTACCCGAACAGTCAACGTGCTGAGGAGTGCCGTTTCATGTCTGCTTACTGTTTTTATTTGGATTCCCCTCGTTCTAACCTGGATCAGGAGAATACAAGAAAAGCTATCGAACAATTGCAATTGTTTGTGAACTTATATCCAGAGTCAGAGAAAGCAGAAGAAGCTGGTACATTGATTCAGGATCTACGTGAGAAATTAGAAAAGAAAGCATTCGATAATGCCAAGCTATATTTTAACATGGGCTTGCCAGATGATTACCGTGCAGCGGTTATTGCACTGGAGAATGTATTGAAGGTCTACCCAGATACTAAGCATTCTGAAGAAATCGAATACTTATTGGTTAAATCACAATATTTATTTGCTGACAACAGCTTGCCCAGACGTCAAGAAGAGCGTTTCAACCAAATGTTAGATTATTACGAGACTTTCTCGGAGCATTATCCAGAAAGCAAATACAACAATGAGTTGAAAGGTCTACGTAGCAGTGCAGAGCGTAAAATCACCACAGCGATTAAAATCGTAGAGGCTGATGAGAAAGCAAGAAAGAAATACGAAGAAGAACTTGGGGTTTCAAATCCAGGTACAGCTGCTGAAACAGCAAAAGAAAACGAACAATAATACGTAAATATCTATTCATTTAAATATGAGCCAAAATAAAAATACCGTTCCAAACACGACCGTAACGCGTGACTTAAGAGAGTTAGACAAAGGTACAGACAACTTGTACGAGTCTATCGTCATCATCAGTAAACGTGCGAATCAAATTGCAGTTGATGTAAAAGAAGAGCTTAATCAGAAATTATCTGAATTTGCTAGCAGCAACGACAATTTGGAAGAAGTGTTTGAAAACCGTGAGCAAATTGAGATCTCGAAACATTACGAGCGCATGCCTAAACCTACATTAGTAGCTTTAGATGAGTTCTTACATGACAAAGTGTACTTTAGAAATCCTTCTAAAGAGCAAGATTAAGGAAATCTGATGTCTCTCAAGGACAAAAATATTGTAATTGGTATAAGCGGCAGTATTGCCGCTTATAAAATTGCAACCTTAGTAAGATTACTTCGGAAGGCTGAAGCTTCTGTACAGGTCATCATGACAGAAGAAGCCACTCAATTTATAACTCCACTTACACTTTCCACGCTTTCTAATCGTCCGGTTCTCGTAGATTATTACGAACAAAAAACCGGGGAATGGAATAATCATGTCCACATCGCCGAACAAGCCGATCTCATTGTGCTTGCTCCTGCTACTGCAAATACTTTAGCTAAATGTGCTCAAGGGCTTTGCGATAACCTACTTTTAGCGGTTTACCTCTCCGCAAAAGGTCTTATAGCTATTGCTCCTGCAATGGATTTAGATATGTGGAAGCATCCTGCTGTACAGCATAATATTGAACTTCTAAAGCAATATGGCCATCAGATAATTCCTCCTGGCACTGGTGAATTGGCTAGTGGATTAGTTGGTGAAGGTCGACTAGCTGAACCAGAAGAAATCCTAGCTTTTATTACAAAGCATTTTGAGAGCAATCTCCCATTGAAAGGCAAGAAAGCATTGGTATCTGCAGGTCCAACTTATGAGGCTATTGATCCTGTGCGTTTTATTGGGAATCATTCCAGTGGAAAGATGGGATATGCGATCGCCAAGCAACTACAAGCATTAGGTGCTGAAGTAACTTTGGTATCAGGTCCTACAGCTTTGAATAGCCCGAGTCAAGTCAACCGTGTGGATGTAGTCTCTGCCCAACAGATGTTCGAAGCTATGGATAAACATTTCCAAGAATCGGATATTGTGGTTATGAGTGCCGCAGTAGCAGATTATACACCTGTTGAGGTGGCTGATCAAAAGATTAAAAAGAAAGCCGAAGACTTTAGTATCGCCTTGAAGAAAACTACCGATATATTAGCAAGTCTTGGAAAAGAGAAGCGTGATAATCAAACTTTAGTAGGATTCGCTCTAGAAACCAATAATGAATTAGCGCATGCTAAAGATAAACTAGAACGGAAGAATCTAGATTTTATCGTATTGAATTCTATGCAAGACAAAGGTGCAGGATTTGCGCATAATACCAATAAAATCACCGTTATCAATCGTGCAGGCGAGGTTACAGCTTATGATTTAAAATCAAAAGATGAGGTCGCAAAGGATATTTGCAACCTTATTATTCAAGAACAAAGCAAAGCCTAAAGATTTGCTATCCGGATCTCCTTCGGATAATAGTTGTTCACTCGATTACCCAATACTTTTACCCATCCTAGCGTTTGTCCTTTATAATTGACCAAACTCCAGCCTTTCAGATTTTCTGGAAATAAGCTCGGATCTAGAGGTTCCTTACGTAGGAAAGACTGTGCATCCTTGAGGTTCAATTCTGTTGTTGGAATATCTTTCGATAAATGAATACTCAATGCTAAATCATGCGACGGTAAAAGCTCCTTGCCTAACCATTTACCCACCATAGTACCCGCATTCTTTAGATAAAGTACCTGCTGAGCAGCTTTAATATAAATTTCAAGTTCCTTAGGGAAGATATGAACGAAGTCATGATGAACGAAGGTGCTGAACTGCTGATAATCTTTTATCCAATGCTTTAATGACTCAATAGGAACGGGCGATTTTTCTACCTTAAGCTTTTTGATATTGAACATCGGTTGGATTCCCTTGAAACGTAGAACACCTACAAAGAATCCTTCACCTTTTGTTTTATGCGGATAAAAGCGATAGCCTTTTGCTTCGTGCTTTTTAGACTCTGTTACTTCAATTCCCCAACTTTCCTCAACGGGGATAGTAACACTTTCAAATTCGTACTCATCCATCAGCCAATCTAAAATTTGCTCATTCTCTTCTTCAGAATAAGAACAAGTAGAATAAATCAGGTATCCATGTGTCGCCATTCCTGGCATTACATCAGCTAAGATCCTTCGCTGTCGCTCACTACATAGTTTTACATTAGCTTCTGACCATTCATCAATGCTGTCCTCATCCTTCCGGAACATCCCAGATCCAGAACATGGCGCATCAACAACCATCAAATCAAAGAAACCTGGCAACCTTCTGAAAGCTGTTGGATCATTATTGGTTACAATCGTATTAGAAAGCCCCCATCGCATTAAATTATCCTCAAGGATATTTGCCCTAGCTTTGATGATTTCATTCGCTATAAGCAAGCTATCGGACGACAAAACAGAATTTAACAATGTGGATTTACCTCCAGGTGCAGCACATAAGTCCAAAGCCTTGACTGCCTCTTTATCCAATCCGAGTTCCTTAATAATATGAGCCATGAACATCGAAGATGCTTCTTGCACATAATAACATCCAGCATGAAACAAAGGATCCAAAGTAAACTTAGGTCGTTCATCCAAATAATAAGCATCTGGACACCAAGGCACAGATTCCGATAATTTCAAATCTAAATCGACTGGCTTATATGGGTTCAGTCGTACTGAAGTAAGCTTTAATCCGTTTTCATGGGCTTCTAGGAAAGCTTCTTGGTCAAAGAGTGGATTAACACCAAGCTTACGTACTAATGCATTAGGAAGAAAATTACTCATGCTTTTGCTAATAAATCTGCGTAAATTTACAGGAATTATCCAAATCCCTTTTTATATAGAATGAAAGATTTTAAAAAATATTATATCATACCCGCTGAACCCGAAGAATTATATAGAGCATTAACTACAGAAATCACCATTCGCTTATGGACAGGTGACCTAGTTGAAATCGATCCAACGGTTGGAGGGGAATTCTCTTTATGGGACGGAGCTATCCAAGGAAAATTCATAGAGTTAGAGCCTTTCAGCAAAATCGTACAAGAGTGGTACTTCGGAGATCAAGAGGAACAATCTATTGTTACCCTTAAATTTCATGAACATAAAAAAGGAACTTCTTTAGAAGTTAAACAAACCAATATCCCTGATGAAGATTATGATGACCTAGTAGACGGTTGGAATGATACCTATATCGCTTCATTATTGGAGTTTTATGAGGATGAGGAATAGCCCTGAGGGCAGTTTTTAATAGTATTTTGTATATAGTACGGAGTAGTTAGACCTATTGGCGGAATAGAGAGCCAATTAATGCTACTTACAACTCAGAGCGAAGCGAAGAGTCTGAGCCCTCCGGGCAGTTTTTTTAGTATTTAGTATATAGTATGGAGTAGTTAGACCTATTGGCGGGATAACAACACGCCGAACGCTATAGGAAGAAATCGATAGACTAAACCTATTCGATCCAATTCCTTCGTTAACCGTAGGGTCGATGCATGCATCGACCGCCAGAACAAGACCAATCCAACTCTTATAATGACCGGATAAAAAATAGATTCGATATCGGTCGAAGCATGCTTCGACCCTACGGACAACCGCCGAATACATGGCCAGGCTAGGGATGCCCTAAACCCACTTTTTCCAGCAGAAAAATCATAAAAACAGAAAGGCCCGTCATCTCATCGATGACGGGCCTCCGTATAAAATTAGGCACCGACCTACTCTCCCACCTGTTACGGCAATACCATCGGCTCTGGCGGGCTTAACTTCTCTGTTCGGAA
>NZ_JBNHAS010000009.1:0-17957 GCF_051951495.1 Sphingobacterium lactis
CGCTCTCAAATAGAGAAACTATTTCCCGCTTGAATTCCTCAGAATACTTACGAGTTTTTCTAATTAGCCTCAAATTTACTCTCATAGTTCATTTCAATTTGTGGTCAACCTATTTCAGGGACGGACAATTAGACCTAATGGTGGAAAAGGAATATTTGTTATTAAACTAAAAACGGGCGTACATTCTGTTCGCTTTCGAACGGGATAAATCCCTTTTCTTCAAGCTCACTCAGTACCGCCCCTACCTATCGTACCACCTAGAATGTTTGTTATTAGGCGATTAATAGCCGCCCAGCGTAGGGGCAGCACTAAGCGTAGCGGAATGTCTGCCCGCCCTTAAAAATAGTTTTAAACCTATTGGCGGGATAGCAAATTTGTTATTTACAACTCAGAACGAAGTGAAGAGTTTATGTTTCTCCTCTTAGACCACGTCATCCTCCATCTTCGATGGAGGATCTATAAACTATGAACAATTTTTTTATTTGTGCTATTTGCGGGCGATGCATGCATCGCCCCTACAGACAACCGTGATTTTATTATTCTTTACCACCATAACTGTAGGGTCGAAGCATGCTACGACCGATCAAATACACCTCCTTAGTCAAGCACCGCAAATCTACCCTCCACAATTCCTTATTTACACCCGCTTACTACCTTATTCCCTTAATCATAAGCATTTTTTCTCCCATTCTCTGTTACATTAATCTTTTTATTTATTTCCAAAATCTATCGTCCTTAACGTTTCTGTTGGGTAAAATCTAATCTAATAAGTAAAACCAATGTCTTTATATTAAATTCTTCATGCTAAATACTAACTAGCTTGCAGATTTTGCTAATTTTTGATTTAAATTAGTGCACTTTTTAGCGTTTGGAGGATGCCTACTAACTACGATGTCTCAATTTGAACAATATTCCGATGAAAAGCTCATAGCGTTGTTGAAGGAAAACAATCCTAAGGCTTTTACGGAAATTTATAAGCGTAATTGGGATAAGCTATTGACAGTTGCCAGTAACAAACTTTCCGATTTATTGATTGCTGAGGAATTGGTTCAAGAGATCTTTTTAGATATCTGGAAGCGAAGAAATGATTTAAAATTAATTGATCGTATTGATCGCTATTTAGCAGCAGCCTTAAAATATAAGGTTATTAATTATCGGCATAAACAAGCTATTTCCCAAAAGTATATTGACTACAGTAAGCAGCAAGATCCTGCTTATTATTCAATGGAGGACTACCTTCAATTTGATGAATTGAAGTCAAGACTGGAGCGTTTGGTAACTGAATTACCGGAAAAATGCCAACTAGTTTATAAAATGAGTCGTGAGGAAGGCTTGTCTCAAAAGGAGATTGCCGAACGACTTGTTATTGCAGAAAAGACCGTTGAAGCCCATTTAACGCGTGCTTTGAAGAAAATTCGTGCAGGTATAAATTACCTGATTTCCCTTTTTTGCTAGACAATTAAAAATAATTTCACTTTTCTATATAGGGATATAGGGGAGATGATTGATTATAATAGTATAGACCTATAAGTAAATTCTAAAGAATGAATGATAAACATTTAGCCGAGCTAGAGGATAAATGGTTGAGGGGCACTATCTCTGATGAGGAAGCCTTGGAATATGCAGCATGGTACAATAAAGATCAAGATAAGCCATTGCAAGTCCCAGAGCACATTGCTCAAAGCAGAGAAGAACATTTAGCCAGGATGCTGGAGGGTATGATTGATAAGATTGAAGCTGAAGGTCTGTCTGAATCTACCGAAGGCAACCTTATACCTTGGTATAAACAATATCAGGTTTGGGGAATTGCAGCTAGTGTTTTTCTCGTGATGGGGCTGTTTTTCTTGTGGCAGATCAATTATTCGAGTAAAAAGGATAGTACAGAGTTGGCCCAGGATAAGGTTGCAGGAACCGAAGGGATGGTCTTAACATTAGACAATGGTCAACAATTGGAGATTGATTCTCTACCGGATGGCCTAATTGCAGATCAAAATGGCCTGCGCATTATAAAGAAAGAAGGAGCCTTATATTATGAAGGTGAAACGAACAATATCGCATATCACACAGCTAGCACACCAAAAGGGAGAAGGTTTGAAATCCAACTCCCTGATGGAAGTGTCGCTTGGTTGAATGCAGCTTCAAGTATCAAGTACCCAGTAAAATTTGATGGTAAAAACCGAAAAGTATCCATAAATGGTGAAGTATATTTTGAAGTTAAACCTGATAAAACAAAACCATTTTTAGTAGAAACTGGAGATCAGGTAGTGCAAGTGCTCGGCACGCACTTTAATGTGAAAAGATACGCTCAGGAAGACCAAAGTACTGTCACCTTATTGGAAGGAAAAGTACAGGTGAATAGCAAAGGAAGAGAGGTTATCTTGAATCCTAATGAACAGCTTGTTTTAAATAGAAAGCAGAATAAGCTTGAGAAGTCCACCGTAAATGCACAAGAGTCCACCAGTTGGATAAATGGTGTATTTAATTTTGAAGGTTCTAATCTGGAGGATGTTATGAATCAGATTGGACGTTGGTACAATATTGAGGTTGTTTTTGAGGAGGGTGTCAATAAAGAACAAACATTTGCTGGAAGTACCAGCATGAATCAAAATCTATCTGAAGTACTTAAAGTACTGAAACTAGCAGGTATACAAACAAAGATTGTAAATAACCAACTTGTAATTTACCCCTATGGAAAATAGGTAAATAATAATAACCATTACACCACACTAACCAAAATGAATAGAATCAAATTAGTTGTAATTTCTTGTTTGATCTTGTTTTCTATGCCCTTATTTGCGCAACAGGTAACTCTTAATGAGAAGGGGAGCAGATTAAAGGATGTATTGGAAAAAATAGCCAAGCAGACAAGTTTTGATCTTTTTTATCCGACCGAAATACTTAAGAAAACCAATAGGGTAAGTATTAATGTGAATAAAGAAGAATTAACTACTGTATTGAAGCAAATCTTTGATGAACAGCCCATTTCCTTTGCAATATCGAACCAAACAATAGTCCTGATTCCGAAAAGACCAACTATTCGACAATCACTAATCGAAATTAATATCGATCCACAGATCATTAATCAAAGTCAAGGTTTGGTGAATGGGCGAATTGTTGACCCTAATGGAAATCCTATTCAAGGGGTTACTATTGTGAATAATAAGGATCCTCAAAAGTTTGCCGCCATTTCAGATAGGAATGGTGACTTTGCAATCGAGGCTTCTAAAGGTGATTTGTTAAGCTTTACTTCTCAAGGCTTTAAAGAGAATACTTATTTCTATAATGGGGAAAAACGACTGAACCTAACCTTGTACAATAAAGTGTTTGAGGTTTCGGAGGTTTCCATTGAGGCCAATGTCAAGAAAAAGCTTAATCTAAATACCGAGATAGACTTGACAAACCGTTCCTATATGAACTTAGGTCAGATCCTACAAGGGACAGTTCCAGGTCTTACCTTACAAATCCTTCCTACCAACAAACGTAAAGTTGTTGGGGTTACTGAAATAACAGGTGGTAAAATTGAAGGTGAGGGACTTCGTAAAACCTATTATACCATTGAGCAATTTCTTCAGAAGTTCTACCCGCATGGTGACCGAATGATCTCTGCCATCGAGAATAATACACCCTTACCAGGCGGGTCAAGATCCAATATATTTTATTTGGAATATAGTAATCAAGCAAGTGTGACCTTAGTTCCTGAATTGCGTGGCTCGGCGACCTTTGGTAATACCGAGGGTATGATGGTTGTCATTGATGGTTTCCCAGTGGATGAATTCCCAGCAGACTACCCAATGGCTAATGTGGAAGCGGTAGAAGTTGTAAAGGATCCTAAAGAACTCATTAAATGGGGTCCTCGAGCAACAGCCGGTATTATCCTGATTAAGACGAAGAATGGTAAAAGAAATAAGGTGAATATCACTTATAATACAAATATGTACTTTAAGCCTGCCCCTGAATACAATATGAGTAAGTTAGGACTTGCTACTTCCGCAGATATTATTGACTATTATAAAAGTGCTGCCGATTCTAATTTTATGAATGGTGACGGTAATTTCGAACAAATTGAATTGGCAGAAAGATTAGTGTATTGGTACGGCAAGGGCAAGATTACCAAAGAAACTTATGAAAGAAGGATGGACTCTCTGGCTACCATATCCAACCAAGATCAAGTGGGATTATTGCAGCAAGATGTATTCTCTCAAAATCACCTTTTAACACTTTCTGGTGGATCTAGGGTATATAAATTTACACTTACAGGAACTTATAATAATTATAAATCCAACGCTCTGAATAATAATTCTAACACCTATGGGGTGGATTTAAAGAATAACTTTCTTCTCCTAGGAGGTAAATTGCGTGCAACTTGGCAAATGAATGCCAACCTAATGGAAGGGCAGGCAGGATCCAATTCACTTTCAATTTATAATCTGCCTCCACCATATCAAAAGTTTCTAGATGCGAATGGCAATTATGTTTATGATCAAACGGTTTTAGGAGAAGAGAACAATAACCTGATCATGTCCAAGGGTTATTATAATCATGGCTCAAACATGTTAGAAGATTCCCGTTTGGCATATAATGCCTTACATGGTCTTCAACTACAAAGCCGTCTTGATATGAACTGGGAGATTGCAAAAGGACTTCGATGGGATAATGCCATCTTCTTCCGTAGGAAAAGTGATCGATCGACAAATATTACAGATCGTAACTCCAGTGCAGCTAGGCAATTGTTTAATACCTATGGTTCACCAACAGCTAATGGGGTTGATTTTTATGTGCCACCAGGAGATATATTGAATGAAAGCAATCGTATTAATCAACAGATTAATGTTCGTTCAGGAATTTCTTATTCTTATACCATTGATAAGCATGAAATCTCTGCTCAGGTAGGGGCAGGCGGTGCTGATGAACTTCGCGAGATGCCAGGCAATGCTACTCGATATGGGTATAACCGTGCAACAGGACAAGGTTCTCCAATATTCCTCCCTGCAGGTGATCCATCTGATGGGATTACAAATTTTAGAAGATTATATTCTTCTACTTCAGCATTAGCATTTCCAAATACCCTGATAAATCCATTTGCTGGAGATACTACTATTCAACGTAATCTAAACTGGAACGCTGGTATCAACTATAATTTCGATAAAAAGAGAGTGGTATTTAATGCCAATTACAATGAAGCTTTTAGTCCGAATTATGGAATGGCAAAATATGCTACCACGAAAAGTTATAATGCCTTATTGGGCTATCAAATAAGAACGAAAAGCCTCCCTAAGTGGGTAGATGGTATTCTATTATCTACTGGGCTTTCCGTCAATAAGATGCCAGACTTGCCAACAACAATTGGAAGTAATAGGTACAAACAAACGGATTGGAATAACTATGCTATTTGGGTCAATAATTTCATTCCGGTACAACAAGCTGGACAGTCTTCCAACAAGATTTACCAAGAAGTACGCTTAGATCTATTAGAAGGTCAGCTTGCTGTATATGGTCGATTTAACCATCTAAAAACAAATGGTATTGCTGTTAATGGAAGTTTAACAGATTCTACTTCTTTCCACCAGACGAGAACACAAAATTACTTCAGTGTAGGAGCGGAAGGTTCACTACGTGAAGGGGCTTTGATGTTCAATGCGGATTATGATAGATCTCCAGAAGGACAGGATCAGTTCAATGGAAATATTTCTTACGATATCAAAAAGGAATATTATTTCACTTCGGAGTACATTAGCTCTCTTTTAATAGGTGCATCTTACCAGGATATCTCTTCTTTTCAAGGGTTAAACTTGATGATGGGAACCAATGTTGCTTCCGGTGGAGGCTTTGGAATGCCAACCAACAATACCTTCTCCATATTACCTCCAAGAAATAGAAATATTGAGGTATACCTTCAAATGGGAATGAACAATGACCGCTATCGTTTAGACTTGAGGTATTATAACCGTTCTGATAAGGGTATTTCCAATAACATTGCTTTGCCTACTGATCCTTCGACAGGTTTAGATAATCAATTTTCATTGAGTAACATCATCAATAAGGGGTTAGAGTTTTATTTAAAAATGAACCTGGTGAATCAACCTAAGTTCAGGTACAGCTTCGCCATCAATGGTGCATATAATGTGAATATGGCGAAAGAGGTGCCTAAAACACCTTATAGTCCTTATAGAGATTACCTCATTGCTTATCGCGAGGGTTATAACACCACCAATGTTTGGGCTTATCGTTGGGCAGGGTTAGATACTAATGGAGCTCCGCAGATTTATGATGCCAAGGGGAACATAACTTCTACTCCAGACTCAACCGTATTGGCGAATGACCTTGTTTATATGGGCGCTACTAGAGCACCTTGGAATGGTGGTTTCATCCACGACTTTGCCTATGGGAATGTCTTTGCTAGGGTATCCATATTAGGAAGCTTTGGTGGTATTATGCGTAAATATATTCCTATTAGCTCGGGAGCTAGATATGAGAACTCACATTTAATAGGGCAACGATGGAGAAAGCCAGGTGATGAAGCATTTACAGATGTTCCTGCGCTATCCATGGAGACCAGTAATTCCATTCGGAGTTATATCACGCAAAACTCCACCAATAGTTTTATGTCAGCAGACTTTGTCCGTCTTCAAGAAGTAATGATTGGATGGCAATTGCCAAGAGGCTTGATTAATGAACGTTATGTGAAGAATGCTTCCATATCAGCGCACATGCAAAACTTGGCATTATGGGCAAAGAATCAATACAAATACGATCCAAACAATGTAGATAATTCTGGAAGACTGGGTCTGCCAACGCCTATTCAATATGGTATGACCTTAAATGTTACCTTCTAATTTAACGATCATGAAAAGAATAAAATTGATATACATTCTGCTCTTAAATAGCATCATATTGATGACTGCTTGTCAGAAATTCTTAGATGTAGTACCAAGTACAGGTAATGTAAATCCATCCACCATAAAGGACTTCCAAGAAATGCTTAATAGCGATTCATTGGCCATCTGTAACTTCATTCTTGCTGATTTAATGTCCGATGATGTTACCATAGGAAATGTTGTTCAAAATGAACATTATGGTAATAGCTATACCTGGGCAGCTAATATTTGGGGTCCTGGTGAAATGGATTTTATGTATAAGGGGGCTTATAACAGAATCTTGCAAATGAATATTTTATTGGAGAAGGCTTCTAAGTTGACTCCAACAATACAAGAGGAAAAGGATGCCTTAGCAATAGTCTTAGCACAAGCAAAGATTAATCGTGCTTGGTATTATTTGCAATTAGCCAATATCTATGGACAGGATTATACCAATGGAAAGGCTGATACCGAATTGGCAGTTCCAATTGCTTTGGTTCCTGATGCATCCGTAAAACCTGTTCGTTCAACCGTTAAAGAGGTATATGACCAAGTTATAAAAGACTTGACGGAGGCTGCCAATACCGAAGTTCTTCCAGTTCAAGGGAAAACCGTTATACACCCAGGCAAAGCTTCTGCATTTGCTATTCTAGCTCGCGCATATTTGTTTATGGGAAATTATGAGCTTGCCTTAAAAAATGCAGACGCTGCATTGAATCTTAAAAGTACTTTAACAGATTACACCAAATTAAAGGCCATACCGATGAAACTATTGGATCAGAATAAGAACCCAGAGGTTCTTGTTGGGAAAGCAGGCCTTGATCAGGAATTCAGACTTACCTATAAGTTAGAATTAGAGTTAAGTGAAAGCTTAGACTCTTTGTTTTCAGATGACGATTATCGCCGTACCTTAACCTTCAACTACTATAATGAGTACCTATCTGAAGGGATCAATTTTAACTTCAATTACAGTGTAGGAGTTCCGGAAGTGTATTTGATCAAAGCGGAATGTCTTGCTCGTGCAGGAAATGCTCAAAGCGCTATATTCATATTAAATAACCTTAGAAAAAACCGAATTTCCAATTATAACAACCTTGCTGTTCCAAATGAAGCTGATGTTTTAAAACTTGTATTGGAGGAGAGAAGAAGAGAGTTGTCATTCCATGGCGGATTGCGTCTGTTTGATCAGAAACGATTGAATAGAGACCCACGCTTCCGTAAGAAGGTTATTCGTAAGTATTTCGATTATAATGAGTATGAAGAAGTAATAGTGACCAGTTTGGAACCCAATAGTCCCCGTTATTTAATGGAGATTGCCCCTGTGATCATTAATAACAATGATGGGATAAAACCTAATCCAAGGTAGTGCTATTTCATTCGCTAAATTTTGAAAAGAAAGAACCATGAAAAGATCTTCTAAACATATAACAAGTTATTTACTGTTGGCTGTACTGCTGTTGTTTTTATCAAGTAGCATATTCAGCTGTAAAAAGGAAAGCTTCGGATTGCTCGATGAGGTATCCAATGAGTTTAACAATTACCCGAACTCAACAGTAGGGAAGGCCACAGCCATGAAAGTCGGTGATTTGGCAACCAACAATAGAACATTGTTTGCTCCAGGACTACCTATTCTCTTAAATGAAAGAGCATCTGCAGATGTACAAGTACAAGGAAATATTGATGTTAGTTTAATCAGCATCTATGATAGTTTGAATCATGTCAAGTCGCCTGTTTTTAGTGAAGGTGCTTTCGAGTTGGAAAATAATGGACTAATCACAGTAAAAGAAGGATATGAGAATAGCACAGATTCTTTGAAAGTACTACTAAAAGATGCCTCCAAATTAACCAACAATACGGTTTATCTTATTCCGATTAAACTACAAGTGCAATCTGGAAATGCCAGCTTGAAGAGTCGCTACATGTTCGTGAAAATGCATGTGGAAATATCTTCTGTCATGGCTTCTATGGGTTCATTTAAATATGAAGGTAAGTTTTATAGCATGAACGATAGACGTTATTCCTTTATCGGTGGAAATCTTATTAATACCCGTATAAATGGCGTTAATGATGGTATTAAGACCATTAGGTTTACCAGCAAAATCAATCATTCCTTAGATAAAGAATTTCAAAGTTCGGTTAAGATCAGTAGTTCGGATAGCATTTTTAAATTCTTTGAAAAGATAAAGTTCAGCACTTATAAGAAAATACCAGTTGAAGCCATTAAAGTCCTTAAAGATAAAGTGAAGTTTCCTGCTGAAAGCTATGTATCTCAAGATAGCTTTAATGTTCAGATTGATTATAATCAATTAAAAGCTTCCGATACCAGCTATTTGGCTGTATTTGAATTGGAGAATAAATCCATGCCGAACCTGCTTACACCAAATGAAACTTCGGCTGCTAAATATGCCTTTGTCGTTGTCAAAGTGGTGGAATATAATACGGGCAATATTGCGCTGACTACAAATGATCTTGAAGGAGTGGAGATGAATAGGTCAACATGGAAGATCAGCGGTAAGAGTCATGTTGACTTCCCGGTAACTAATTTATTGGATGGTAAAATTGAAACGTATTGGCAAGGTATCGCTAGCCCACCTCAAGAATTTGTAATTGATATGGGGAAAGCAGAAACCTTGAAAGGATTTAAGTTTACTCCACAATACAAGAGTACTTATAATGACTTCCAGAAAGTAGAAGTTTATGTCAGTTCAGATGGTACTACCTGGAAGAAAGAAGGCTTATTTATCGCCGGAGAGGTTGATTATAGATCTAACCCTCAAAGACCAGATTATAAAAAATTGAAATTTTTAACTCCAGTTACTGCACGCTACTTCAAGTTTAATGTCATTGAAAGTTACTTGGGGGTTACGGCTATTGCAGATTTAGATGGAATACAATAATTATATATGAAGAAGACACAGTTTATTAGCACGAAAGCCCTTTGGCTACTCCTATTTGGAGGCGTTTTAAGCACGCAATTAGCCTTTGGGCAACAAGATTACCTGGTTAAAGGAAAGATAGCAGGTTGGCCCGGAAAATACATTCATTTTGAAAGCCAAGGTAACTCTCCAAAGAAAGATTCTGTTCTAAATAAAGATGGCTCATTTGAATTTAAAGGAAAGATAGATGGTGTGACTAATGCATTCCTTGTAGCCAAGGGAATTGATCAACCTACATTTAAGTTTATATTCCTTGAACCGGGTGAAATTCATATCAATGGTACCTTTGAACACTTAAAAGAAGCCAAAGTAACTGGGTCACCCAAAACTACCCAATATGAGGCGGTTAAGCTTAAGCATACGCTAATAAACAAGCAATTAGATAGCCTTTATAACTTGTTAGAAGGTAGTCCTGATGTTGCTAAAAAAGACACTTGGAGAGCAAGTATTACCAAGCTTCAAAATGACGATGTAGAGCTTTCAAAAGCTTTCGTTAAACAATACCCTACTAATCCAGGTGCTGTTTATGAGTTAGCGGGCTTAAGTGAGAAAATTGGATATTCCGAATTAAAAGCATTGCATGATCAACTGGATCCTAAGCTGAAACAAAGTGTTCAAGCGCAAGATGTCAATCAATTGGTGGAAAGTTTAGGAAATGTGGAATTAGGTAAAATAGCGACTGAAATAGCGCAACCTGATACTACTGGAAAGATCATTAAGTTAAGTGATTTCCGAGGAAAATATGTGTTAGTGGATTTTTGGGCTAGCTGGTGTATTCCATGTCGTCGTGAGCATCCTAATCTGGTAAAAGCTTATTCTACTTACAAAGACAAAGGATTCGAAATACTTGGTGTATCAATTGACTCTAAAGCAGAGGAGTGGCGTTGGAAAAGAGCCATTAAAAACGATGCGGTTACTTGGACTCAAATATCTGATCTAAATGGTAATAAGAACGCAGCAGCTCAAGCTTATGCTGTGCAGACTATTCCTGCAAACTTCCTCATTGATCCTACGGGTAAGATTGTCGCCAAAAACCTAATGGGCGAAAAGCTTCAAGAAAAACTAAAAGAATTATTCCAATAAGAACCTGAAAACCATGAAATACATAATCACAACAACTTTATTCGTAATACTACTATTTAACCTAGGGTATTCGCAAGAGAAATATACCATTAAATGTCAAATCGCTGGATGGCCAACAGAAAAAGCTTATTTAGTTCGTCAAGGTAATTTCCCAGGAGTAGACTCCGTAGCTGTAACAAATGGGGCTTTCCAATTCCAAGGTGTTATAGAAGGGCCAACATCAGCTTACCTTATCACACAAAAGCGTGGTGGTGTTGCCAAACTACTTTATGTAGAGCCTGGAGTTATTAATATCAATGGCACTTTTGAGGATTTGAAGAATGTTTCCGTTAAAGGTTCAAAATGCTATGATGATTATCTTGAACTAAAAAATGTACAAGAGAAATACGATAGTGAAATGGGGAAATATGTGCAATTGCAATTGTCTACAAATGATAGCACAACACTAAAGGGCTACTACCAAAAACTGGATAGCCTTAGTGAATTGTCCATCAATTTCTCCCGTGAATTTATTAAAAAACATCCGAAGAGTTTAATCAGTTTATTGGAACTAAATAGCTTAAATACGAGTCTTACCAATGCTGAAATCAAAAACCTATATGACGCACTAGATCCAACGGTAAAAGCTTGGCCGGAAGGTAAAGTCTTAGCAGGAAATTTGATGTATATGGGTAAGGATAAAGTAAAGGAAAATAACGCGACCGAGTCCAATTAAATAAAGTTAGATACAGCTGATCCAATAGCACACTAAAATTAAAATCATCAAATGAGTAATAGTTTTAAATTCCCATCCCGTTTTTTAGTTTTTATCTATAGCATCTTTGCATTTATTTCGACAGCTACTGCACAAGAGAATGTAGAGGCTCTATTTGTAAACAATGCTGTTTATAATCAAAATTTAGAAGAAAAGGTGCTTCAAGCAATTAAAACCCAAGGAGGTAAAACTATTACAGAATTACAAACTGCCGCAAGGACATTGAAAAATGAAGAGGGATTTACTTGGAGGGGAACTAAAGCTAATTCCACGCAAATTAAGAAGGCAGATCAGGTGTTTAATGAAAGAAAATCTGCAGTATTTATAATGGGTAAATTAAATAAAAGTAATGCGGATGCTGAGCCTACTGCAGACCTATATGCTACAGCATTCGGAATTAGTGATGATGGGATATGTGTAACCAATTACCATGTCCTGTCAGAACTAATTTACCTGACAAAAACGAACGATTCTATCGCTGCTAAAACTAATCTTGGCACTTACTTTATTCAATCTGTGGATGGAGAAGTTTTTGTATTGGATAAATTATTAGCCTTCTCCTCTAGCAATGATTTAGCGGTATTTAAAGTTAAAACAAGAGGTAAACCTTTGCCATTTATCCCATTGGGGAAAGTATTAAAAGTGGGTGAACCAGTTTATATCATTTCACATCCAGATCATAATTATTACTACCTCAGCAAAGGTATAGTCAATAAGAATTCCTTAATGCTGAATCCTAGAAAACCTGATATCAGACAATATCGCATCAATGTAGATGCAGATTATGCTGTCGGATCTAGTGGCGGACCAATACTATCAGAAACAGGTGATTTGGCTGGAATAGTATCTTCAACACAAAGCATCCCCTGGCAAAGCGAAGCGTTAAACAAACAACAGATGGTTTTAAAAAATGCCATTTCCGTACATGCCCTTTACCAACTACTAAAATAATAAAGCATGAATAAATTCCTAATTTTCATCTATCTGCTCTTTCCCAATCTTATCTTAGCTCAACACAAAGGAATTGAATTTCAAAACAACCTAACATGGAAAGAGGTACAAGCAAAAGCTAAAGCAGAAAATAAATACATCTTAATGGATTGCTACACTTCTTGGTGTGTGCCCTGCAAGATCATGGAAAAAACAGTCTTTCCTGATCCTAAACTCGGTGATTTTGCCAATGAGCGTTTTGTTTCTGTACAAGTACAATTTGACAACGACCCCCATGCTGATGAACACAAAAAGCAGTGGATGGCGCTAAGTAAAGAATTAGATAAAGCCTATGGTATTGCCGGATACCCTTGTTACCTATTTTTTAATGCGAATGGTGAGATTATCCATAAAGCTTACGGCAAGCGTGAGGTTGTTAATTTTATAGAATTATTAAATCGGGCCTCTAATCCTGATAAACAATATTATACCCTTCGAAAGAAGTATAATTCAAATCCCAAAGACCGTGCTACGCTAGCAAAGGTAATTCGCGCAGGAAAGGATGCGGAGCCTGCAGATTACCGTGAATTGTTAAAGGCATTCTTTGCCGGTAATACAGAAGTTAACTCTGAAGCTGAAGCAAAGATCATTGTTGATGTCACTCGCTCTTCTAGAGACTTGGGATTCCCTATTTTAATGAAGCATGCTGAAAAGATCAATGAACTAATTGGCGATACTATTGCCCAAGATTTATATCGTGGAATCATCAATTTTGAAGAAGCTGAAAATAAGCTCGGTCGTCAATCCCCAATGGGATATTATATTCTTTCACCTACACCCGATTGGTCTAAATTTGAAAATATCCTAGCCCACAAATATCCTGAGTATAAAAAGGAAATCTTGGATTTCATCAAACTGAACTTCTACCGTAAAGGAATCTTAATGGATCAATATATCCCTGCTCTCAAGCAATATATTCATGACTATGGTTCAAGCATCAGCAATAAAAGGAAATTGGAATACGTAGAAAACATTGCCTTAAGATCAAAGGATCAGCAACTATTAAAAGAAATGTATGACTGGTCTAAGAATGTATTTGAGAAAGCCGAATTTCCTAATAATCGTTATTTATACGCAGTACTTACCTATAAAATAGGAGAGAAAGACAAAGCAATTGCCATCATGGAAAAAGCTTTAAATGATGCGAGTGAAGACCGTCAATACATGTTTAAGGAAATGCTTGAAGCCATGAGGAAAGGCGAGGAAATATAGGTTTTTGTTTAACTAAAAGCATAATATTATAAACGGTCGAAGCATGCTTCAAGCCTACAGTTATGGTCCTTAGAAACTATAAAATCACGATTGTTTGTAGGGGCGATGCATGCATCGCCCGCCAATAAAAACACCTTCCAGAAACCTTTTAATACTACCATGATTTTCAGACGAATGGTTTCTTCAGCCAGCCTCAGAATGACGAAGTCTTGTGAGGGATTTGGAGACTCTTCGCTTTGCTCTGAGTTGTAAATGATAAACCTGCTTTTCCGCCAATAGGTCTAAATACTAACTACTATATATTAAATACTACCTTCAAATTCCCGCCGAATTAAACTGCAGATCATACAACCTACGGTAATATCCATCCATCTCCAATAACTCATGGTGGGACCCCATCTCTTTGATCTCGCCTTTATCGAGTACAATGATTTTATCCGCTTTTTGAATAGTAGATAAACGGTGGGCAATGACGATAGACGTACGTCCATCCATCAAGTTTTCTATGGCGTTTTGTATTAGAATTTCCGTTTCTGTATCGATAGATGAGGTTGCTTCATCAAGGATCAAGATCTTTGGATCATGCACTAAAGCACGTATAAAGGAAATTAGCTGGCCTTGACCGGCAGATAAAGTTGAGCCACGCTCTTGAACCTGATAATTGAAGTCGCCCGGTAGACGCATAATAAAATTATAGGCCCCTACTTTCTTGGCTGCATCAACAACAGACTCAAAACTAATATTCGGATTGTGTAAAGTAATGTTGTTTAAAACAGAATCGGAGAATAGGAAAACATCTTGTAATACCGTAGAGATAGTTTGTCTCAAATAGCTTAATTCGTATTCTCGAATATCCACTCCATCAAGTAAGATATCTCCCTTCTGAATTTCGTAAAATCGACTTAAAATATTGATGATGGAGGATTTTCCAGCACCTGTTGCACCAACTAAGGCAAGTGTTTCTCCGGCATTGACATGAAAGCTTACGTCCTTCAATACCCAATGTTCATCATTGTAGGCAAACCAAACATTCTTGAATGTAATTTCTCCTCGCACATGCTCTGGTTTGTAGGTGCCTTGATTGGGGGTAAACTCATCTGTATCCAATACGTCGAATATACGTTCTGCAGATACCATACCCATCTGTAAGGTATTGAATTTATCAATTAACTCTCGAATAGGGCGGAAGATCATGTTGATATACATGATAAAGGCAACAACTACACCCGGAGATATAACATCGGCTAAAATCTGTTTAGATCCATACCAAACCAATAAACCGGTAGCAATCGCCACAATAATCTCCAATACGGGAAAGAAAATAGAGAAATACCAATTCGCACGAATATGCGCATTTCTATGTTCAGCATTGATGGCTTTAAACTTGCGCATTTCCTGATCTTCACGAGCAAAGTATTGGATGACATTCATCCCGGTAATATGTTCTTGTAGGAAGGTGTTTAAATTAGATACCCAAAGGCGAACACTTTGAAATGCCGACTTCATAGCCTCCTTGAAGATATACGTGGCAGCAATCATCAAAGGCATCGGAACCAATACCACTAGGGTTAATCGCCAATCGGTATAGAACATCACTCCAAGAATAACCACCAGTTGCAATAAGTCCCCAATAATCTGAATTAAGCCTTCAGAGAATATATTAGCAATGGTCTCCAAGTCAGATATTGTTCTAGTAATCAAACGACCGATAGGGGTGTTGTCAAAGTATTTTAATCGAAGGTTGGTAATATGGTTGAATACTTGAATTCTAATATCGCGAATAACGGACTGACCTAAGGTATTCGTCATTAAAGTATGGAAATAGCGAATTAATGTCTGCGCAATCAATAATGCAAACATGATGACCAACATCATCGTTAATCCCTCAGATTTACCTGCCAGGATATAATGATCGAGGGTATATTCTACTAATAAGGGTAAAGCTGGTGCAACAGCAGCCAACAAAATAGTCAAGATAACCGATACCCAGAAGATGCCCTGATAGGGTCTGATGTATTTGGCTAACCTGCCTAAAAGTTTGCTGTCATAAGCACTTCCCGCTATTTTTTCCTTTTCCAATCGTTAAACTAATTATCTATATAAGGATACAAAACTTTTGTTAAATATAACCCACAGGCAGGGACAGAAGTTCCAGCTTTTGAACGATCCTTGCTGGCAATAACCTCTTGGATGTAGGAAACTGGTTTTTTACCTAAGCCTATCTCCATTAAAGTGCCCACAATTGCACGAACCATATTCCGTAAAAAACGATCTGCACTGATATGAAATATTAATTGATCCCCTTCCCAAACCCATTCCGCACGTTTTATATCGCAGATATTGGTAAACACCTGCGTGTGTGATTTACTGAAGCAAGAGAAGTCCTGCTTACCTAACAATTCTTGCGCTGCAATGTTCATTTTTTCTACAACAGGAACATCCCGCAATTGCCAGGAGAACAAATGCTTGAAGGGATCCTTCTGGAAATGCACCAAATATTCATAGCTTCTATCGGAAGCATCGAATCGTGCATGCGCATCTGGATGTACCGATAGCAAGCGTTTTGCAGCAATATCAAAAGGAAGTAGGGCATTCAGGGAGTGGATAAAACGCTCAGGATGTTGCAGGATACTCGCTGCACTATTGAAATGAACATACAACTGCTTGGCATGAACACCCGTATCTGTTCGTCCTGCTCCGGTTGTCTCTACAGCCTCGCGAAGAAGGATAGCTAAAGCTTCATTCAACTTCTCCTGAACAGAAACTGCATTCTCTTGCAGCTGCCAACCGTGGTATGCTGAACCATTGTATGAAATCTCAATAAAGTATCTATCCATCGTGTTTTTCACCATGCAAAGGTAATTAAAATCACCTAACCTACTTCATCGCTTATACTCGATTCCGTTATTTTATCTTTTTATGAAAAATCCCTGACAGGCAGGAATTTTACCCCAACATAGAGACATTACCTAGCCAAATAGCCTGAAACTAAATCCAAATTAAGTTGTTTCTATTATATTTGTGTATAAATAACGAAACACTATGATACAGCGTATACAATCCATTTGGTTGTTATTATCGAGCCTTAGCCTAGTTGGCTTATTTTTCTTGCCATACATGATGTATTCTAATCCAGTAGATTTAGGAAGAAGCATCTTCGTGACTGGAGTTAAACCGCCTTCAGGTGTAGAACCAAGCTTCCTAATGATGACTATTGTGGTAGTCATCCTGACTCTAATCCCTATCTTCATTATCTTTCAGTTTAAGAACAGAAAACTTCAGCTCAAACTGATCTTAGTACAAGTGATTTTAGTCTGTTTATTTGCTATTTGGATGTGGATTACTGCAGACGGATTACGTGATGTAAAAGAAAGCGGAATTCATATTGGAAATATTGGTATCGGCTATTTCACCTTGCCACTTTCTATTTTGTTTATAAGCTTCGCGATCCGTGGTATTCGTAATGATGAAAAGTTGATCAAATCAGCTGATCGCCTACGTTAAAATCGATCTTATGAAAAAATTACTATACATAGCCCTTATAGGGCTATTTTTTGCCCTTCCCCGTATTGGAATGGCGCAAGAAGATACAACCGTCAACATTGTCGATGATATTCAATTTGACTTAAAATCTTTCAAAAACAACAATGACACCCTACAGGTTGACTTATTCGTAATTTCCTACGACAAAGACCCTAGGGACTTCCGTCTAAATGTATTTGCTAGCACCTTAATTGATGCTAATGGAAAATCCCACATGCTGCACAGCATCAAGATGGACCGTGTATTGATTTTATTATCCCAAAGGCAGAATTACCTGAACTATCTATTGAAACAAGATATACCAGTACCCATTCAGCTTAAGTTTACTCCGCTGACAGCAGAAATGAAAAAGGCAAAAGCCATTAAACTTGTCTTTGAGTCACTCGAAGAAGAAGGAAAGTTTGTGGAGGCAGTGTTGAGCCCTTTGGGTAGTATATAGTAGAAAGTATTTAGTATAAAGACCTATGTCCATCCCTGAATAGAGTTGACCGTTTTTTATAATTAATCAACTTTTTCAAATATAGTTATTAATGGTTTAGGGGAAAGAACTCCTCTAAACCATTTTTGTTCAAACTCTTTTGGAGA
>NZ_JBNHAS010000010.1:0-4925 GCF_051951495.1 Sphingobacterium lactis
TTCTACTAAATACTAACCAAAGCGGTCTAAAATGGTAATTTTCCTATCATATTTACACATGCAATATCCATAACAAGTAAAAAGTACCATTGATTTCTCTTTTTATACCATGCCTAATGGTAGTTATTGAGTACTTTTGTATCGATGGCAAAGATACCTGTAATCGAGCAATGTACGGTTTCCTATAAAGAGGATAAGCATTTCCTAGCAGATCGCTTGGATGTGTACTTGGAGAGGAATTCCAATCTTGTTTTTCCGCATAGACATAATTTCTACCATATGGTATTATTTCTATCGGGTGCAGGGAAACATGAAATCGATTTTAAGCAATATTCCATTTCTCGAGGTCAAGTATATGTTATGGGACCTGGTCAAGTTCACTCTTGGATGTTTGAAGGTGACATGAAAGGCTATATTGTCAATTTTGATATCGATTACTTTAAATCTTTATTGTTGCAATCGGACTATGTAGAAAGCTTAGCGATGTTCTCTTCCTTAAATGAAGGAGTATTTACCTTGGATGAACTGCAATTGAGAGAAATGATGGGGTTGATGAGTCAACTGATTGAACTCAATGAAAAACCGATTGTCTCGGATTTGAATCGTTCATTGCTTTTATATATCTTACTGAAGTTGGATCAGGCTTATGCGCCTAATTTTCCTTCTAAGACGGTAGATTATCATTTAGTTTTGATTAAAAACTTTATAGCATTGGTCGATCAACATTACAAAGACTTACATTTGCCAAAAGAGTATGCTGAATTATTATTCGTAACACCGAATCATTTAAATTCAGTTTGTAAAGAATACTTAGGTCAACAAGCAGGCGAGGTTATACGAAATCGTATTATCTTAGAAGCGAAAAGACTTTTGATTCTGCCCGATTGGACAGTGTCGCAAGTAGCTTACGAATTAAGTTTTAATGATAATTCATATTTTACAAAGTTTTTTAAGAAAATTGAGGGGATAACCCCAGAGGAATTTAGGAGGTCACAATGGAAATAAATACAAATATGGAAACAAAATATAGCATCCCATCCGAAATAAAGTGTGCAATTGATGGTAAATGTCCGCGTTGTAGAACAGGGAATATGTTTGCCGCACCTTTGCTAAGCTTTAAA
The DNA here is from genome assembly GCF_051951495.1 of Sphingobacterium lactis. Lineage (GTDB taxonomy): Bacteria > Bacteroidota > Bacteroidia > Sphingobacteriales > Sphingobacteriaceae > Sphingobacterium > Sphingobacterium lactis_A. The sequence goes on from NZ_JBNHAS010000010.1 coordinate 1,122, forward strand.
TCGCAAAAGATGTTCGAAAGATGTCCTGCATGTGATTTGAAATTTGAGAAAGAGCCTGGATACTTTTATGTGGCCATGTATGTAAGTTATGCCTTAAGCGTAGCGGAATTAGTTACTGCCTGTGTTTTGACTTATTTTATCAGTGGTAACTTAGAAAGCCCTTGGCTATATGTCTTCGTTGCTCTTGCAGTAACACTTTTAATGGCGCCGTTTAACAATCGCTATTCACGTATCATCCTGCTGTACTGGATGACACCAATGTTTAAATTTAACCCAAAGATCTATGAAAGGGTTAAAGAAGAAGGTTATTAAGAATACATCACAATTTTATAGTTTTTATAACGGTTTAATAAATGAAAAAGCAGTGAATCATTGATCCACTGCTTTTTTATATTTATGTTATTCAGCTTACTGAATAGGATTCTCACTTAAGTATTTTTCCCATGCCCATGCAGATGCCATCATTTCATCAATTCCCAATTGTGCTTTCCAACCCAATTGATCAGCAGATTTAGTAACATCTCCCCAAACTTTAATAATATCTCCTTCACGACGCGGACCAATTACATAGTTAAGTGGCTTGCCTGATGCTTTCTCAAATGCAGAAATAGCTTCCAATACAGAATATCCATTACCTGTACCCACGTTGAATACATCGTAATTACCATTTGGATTTCCTTTTTCTAACAATTGAATTGCTGCAACGTGCGCTTTTGCTAAATCCACCACATGGATATAGTCACGAACCGCTGATCCATCTGGAGTATCATAATCATCTCCAAATACAGTTAGCTTTTCGCGTTTACCAATAGCTGTCTGCGTAATGAATGGCAATAAATTCTGTGGAACTCCAATCGGCAATTCACCAATTAAAGCAGAGTCATGTGCCCCTACCGGATTAAAATAACGTAAGGCAATGATGTTATAATTGCTTGCTGCTTTTGCAGTTTCTTCTAAAATCTCCTCAGCGATTTGTTTGGTATTTCCATAAGGAGAGGTTGCTTTCTTTACTGGAGCCGCCTCATTGACAGGTAATACATCTGGCTCGCCATATACGGTACAGCTGGAAGAGAATACAAAATTAATCGGCTTTTCTCTATAAGATTCCAACAAGTTGATTAAAGAGAAGAAATTGTTGTGGTAATATTTCAATGGATTCTGAACAGATTCACCAACAGCTTTTGAAGCAGCAAAGTGTATAATGCCAGAAATGTCCGAATGCTCAGAGATAAACGCATTTACCTTTTCTGTATCACAAAGGTCAAATTCGTAAAACGCTGGTTTTACTCCAATAATCTTCTCTATTTGATCTAAAATCTTAACACTTGAATTGGAAAGATTATCGACTAAAATAGGGGTGTATCCTGCGTTGTGTAATTCTACAACTGTGTGTGAACCAATATAACCGGTACCACCAGTTACTAATATCTTCTTGCTCATATTTAATGTATTACGAATGTTTAATTTCTATTAATAGTTTTTCGATTCAAATAATTCCTGATAATAGGCGATTGTTTTTTTCAAGCCTTCTTGACGACTCACTGTCGGTTCCCATTCTAGAATCTTCTTTGCCTTGCTGATGTCAGGACGTCTTTGCTTAGGGTCATCTATTGGTAATGGTTCAAATACGATCTTTGAACTACTTCCTGTCAATTCAATAATCTCCTTAGCCATATCCAGTAAACTCATTTCATCGGGGTTTCCGATATTGACCGGTAAACAATAATCTGAAAACAGTAAACGGAATATTCCTTCTACTTGATCAGACACATAGATGAAGGAACGAGTTTGTCGACCATCCCCAAATACCGTGAGATCCTTTTGTTGTAAAGCCTGCGCTATAAAGGTGGGTAATGCCCTTCCATCTTCCAATCGCATTCGCGGACCAAAAGTATTGAAGATACGCGCTATTCTGGTTTCTAAACCATGGAAGTTGTGATATGCCATAGTCATTGCCTCCTGAAAACGCTTGGCTTCATCATATACTCCACGTGGACCAACCGGATTGACATTGCCCCAATATTCCTCATTCTGTGGAGATACTAAAGGATCACCATAAACTTCCGATGTAGATGCTACTAAGATTCTAGCTTGTTTGCTCTTTGCTAATCCCAATAAATTATGTGTTCCCAATGATCCTACTTTTAAAGTTTGAATAGGAATCTTAAGGTAATCTATTGGACTAGCCGGAGATGCAAAATGAAGGATGTAGTGAAGTTCTCCAGGTACATGGACAAACTTGGAAACATCATGATGGTAAAATTCGAAATTGGATAATTGAAAGAGATGTTCGATATTTTTTAGGTCACCAGTTACAAGGTTATCCATCCCAATAACATGAAAATCCTCCTCAATAAACCGGTCACATAGGTGTGATCCTAAGAATCCAGCTGCGCCGGTTATTAATATTCGTTTGCGCTTGTTCTCCTGCACAATAGTGAAATTGAAAAGGTTTAAATATCTTTGACGAATATAAGCAATATTTTAACATTATGCGTTTCCTCTATCAGTTGAGTATCTTTTTATATGGGCTTTTATTACGCCTTATAGCTCCTTTTCACCCCAAAGCCAAATTGTGGGTGTCAGGACGTAAAGGTCTCCTCAAGCGCATAGAGCAAACGGTTGAAAAAGGGCAAGAATACATTTGGTTTCACTTTGCATCCTTAGGTGAATTTGAACAAGGAAGGGCAGTTATGGAGCAAATCAAAGCCAAGTATCCTAGTGAAAAAATAATTGTAACTTTTTTTTCCCCATCAGGTTATGAGGTCCGAAAAAATACCGCTTTAGCGGATTATGTGTTCTATTTGCCTGAAGATACAGCAAGAAATGCGGAGCGATTTGTTGAACTTATCAATCCGAAATTTGCCGTATTTACCAAATATGAGTATTGGTACTTCTATTTCAGAGCTTTAAAGCGTCGTCAAATTCGCTTATTAATGATATCCGCTATTTTCCGTGAGAATCAACTATTCTTCAAACAATACGCTCGATTTTATCGAAACATTTTAAAACTAGTTTCCTATTTCTTTACGCAGAATATGGAGAGTGTCCACCTTCTAAAATGGATCGGAATAAGCAATGCCGGTCTTGCTGGTGATACCCGATTTGATCGCGTAGTCGAATTGCCCAAGGAACATAAGGATATCACAGAGGTCAAGGCTTTTGCTAACAATCATCCAGTACTTGTTGCGGGAAGTACTTGGCCAGCAGATGAAGCCTTGTTAAAAGAATTACTAGAGAAACATAAAACATGGAAGATGGTGCTTGCACCTCATGAAATCCATGAAGAACATATCCTTCAGATATTGAAGTTATTCCCCAATGCCCTTCGCTTTTCACAGTTTAATACTTATAGCCATTCACAAATAGAGCAAGCACCAGTATTAATTATTGATAATATCGGTATGCTCTCCTCCTTATACGCATTTGGCCAGATCGCTTATATAGGTGGAGGTTTCGGGGTTGGTATCCACAATACCTTGGAAGCTGCTACTTATGGTATACCTGTTGTTTTCGGTCCGAAATATGATAAATTTCAAGAAGCAAAGGATCTCATTGAAATAGGCGCCGGATTTTCCATTTCCAATGCGGAAGAATTGAATCAAGTCTTCAATGCCATGTTGGTAGAAGCAAAAAGAATTCCTGCCGCTACAGCCGCTAAAAACTATGTACAGCAACGAGCAGGTGCTACACAAATCATCATGAAGTATCTGGAGACCGAGAAGTTGTTGGGGTGAGACCGCTTCGCTATTAGATATGAGATATGAGACCGCTTTGTTGCCCTTCGGGCAGTATTTAGTATGT
>NZ_JBNHAS010000011.1:0-2182 GCF_051951495.1 Sphingobacterium lactis
AGTCCAAAAGCAACCTACCACTTTGCAAAAGGGGTGGTAGCGTGAAGAAAGTAAACAAGGGCACACGGGGGATGTCTAGGCTCTCAGAGGCGATGAAGGACGTGATAAGCTGCGATAAGCCACGGGGATCGGCAAATGCGACTCGATCCGTGGATCTCCGAATGGGGCAACCCGGCATGTTGAAGACATGCCATCAAATGAAGCGAACGCGCCGAACTGAAACATCTAAGTAAGCGTAGGAGGAGAAAATAACAATGATTTCCCAAGTAGTGGCGAGCGAACGGGAAAGAGCCCAAACCACCGATGTCAAGGCATCTGTGGGGTTGTAGGACCACGACATTGTACTGTGCTATGAACTGGAAGCAGGTGGGAAACTGCGCGATAAGGGTGAGAGCCCCGTACAGGCAAAGAATACAGGCATAGTGGTATCCTGAGTACCGCGGGACCGGAGAAATCCTGTGGGAATCCGCCAGCACCATCTGGCAAGGCTAAATACTCCTGAGAGACCGATAGTGGACCAGTACCGTGAGGGAAAGATGAAAAGAACCCCGAACAGGGGAGTGAAAAGAACCTGAAACCGTGTGCTTACAAGCGGTCGGAGCGGAGCGATTCCGTGACGGCGTGCCTTTTGCATAATGAGCCTACGAGTTACTCTTGTCCGGCAAGGTTAATCGATTAAGTCGAGGAGCCGAAGCGAAAGCGAGTCTGAACAGGGCGCATAGTCGGACGAGGTAGACGCGAAACCTTGTGATCTACCCTTGGGCAGGTTGAAGGTGCGGTAACACGTACTGGAGGACCGAACCGATAAACGTTGAAAAGTTTCCGGATGACCTGAGGGTAGGGGTGAAAGGCCAATCAAACTGGGAAATAGCTCGTACTCCCCGAAATGTTTTTAGGAACAGCGTCGGCATATGAGTCTAGCAGAGGTAGAGCTACCGATTGGGTGCGGGGGAGTCAAATCCTACCAAATCCAGACGAACTCCGAATGCTGCTAGATATGGCCGGCAGTGAGGCTTTGGGTGCTAAGGTCCAAGGCCGAGAGGGAAAGAACCCAGACCATCAGCTAAGGTCCCCAAATTCGTTCTAAGTTGAACTAACGAGGTCCGGTTGCCCAGACAGCTAGGATGTTGGCTTGGAAGCAGCCATTCATTTAAAGAGTGCGTAACAGCTCACTAGTCGAGCGGCCGGGCGTGGATAATAAACGGGCATCAAGAACGGTACCGAAGCTATGGATTGCAATTTATTGCACTGGTAGGGGAGCATTCCATCGGGGGCGAATCCGCAGGGTGACCTGTGGTGGACCTGATGGAAAAGCAAATGTAGGCATAAGTAACGATAAGGCGGGTGGGAAACCCGCCCACCGAAAGACCAAGGTTTCCTGATCAACGCTAATCGGATCAGGGTCAGTCGGGACCTAAGGCGCATCCGAAAGGAGGCAGCCGATGGACAACGGGTCAACATTCCCGTACTGTTGATGACTGCGATGTGGTGACGGAGTAGTGACACTGCCGCGAACTGACGGAATAGTTCGTTGAAGGGCAAAGGTATTGGACCGGTAGGCAAATCCGCCGGTACAGCTGAAGCCCGATAGTACCGCAAACCCTCGGGGGCGCGGATAGCGCAGGTAATCAGACTTCCGAGAAAACCCGCTAAGCTCCAGGTCATCAACACCCGTACCGCAAACCGACACAGGTGGTCGAGGAGAGGATCCTAAGGTGCTCGAGTGAATCATGGCTAAGGAACTCGGCAAAATGGCCCTGTAACTTCGGGAGAAGGGGCGCTTCCTCCAGCGATGGAGAAGCCGCAGTGAAAAGGCCCAGGCGACTGTTTAGCAAAAACATATGGCTTTGCGAAATCGAAAGATGAAGTATAAGGCCTGACACCTGCCCGGTGCTGGAAGGTTAAGAGGGGATGTCATCCGCAAGGAGAAGCATTGAATCGAAGCCCCAGTAAACGGCGGCCGTAACTATAACGGTCCTAAGGTAGCGAAATTCCTTGTCGGGTAAGTTCCGACCTGCACGAATGGTGTAACGATCTGGGCGCTGTCTCAGCCATGAGCTCGGTGAAATTGTGGTATCGGTGAAGACGCCGGTTACCCGCAACGGGACGGAAAGACCCCATGAACCTTCACTATAGCTTAACATTGAGATTGGGTACAGGATGTGTAGGATAGGCGGGAGTA
>NZ_JBNHAS010000012.1:0-1545 GCF_051951495.1 Sphingobacterium lactis
ACACTTCATTCTACAATGGAGAGTTTGATCCTGGCTCAGGATGAACGCTAGCGGCAGGCCTAATACATGCAAGTCGGACGGGATCCAGTGGTAGCTTGCTACCATCTGGTGAGAGTGGCGCACGGGTGCGTAACGCGTGAGCAACCTACCCATATCAGGGGGATAGCCCGAAGAAATTCGGATTAACACCGCATGACACCTTTACCCGGCATCGGGAAGAGGTCAAATATTCATAGGATATGGATGGGCTCGCGTGACATTAGCTAGTTGGTGGGGTAACGGCCCACCAAGGCGACGATGTCTAGGGGCTCTGAGAGGAGAATCCCCCACACTGGTACTGAGACACGGACCAGACTCCTACGGGAGGCAGCAGTAAGGAATATTGGTCAATGGGGGCAACCCTGAACCAGCCATGCCGCGTGCAGGACGACTGCCCTATGGGTTGTAAACTGCTTTTGCCAGGGAATAAACCCACCTACGTGTAGGTGGCTGAACGTACCTGGAGAATAAGGATCGGCTAACTCCGTGCCAGCAGCCGCGGTAATACGGAGGATCCGAGCGTTATCCGGATTTATTGGGTTTAAAGGGTGCGTAGGCGGCACTTTAAGTCAGGGGTGAAATACGGCAGCTCAACTGTCGCAGTGCCCTTGATACTGAAGTGCTTGAATGCGGTTGAAGACGGCGGAATGAGACAAGTAGCGGTGAAATGCATAGATATGTCTCAGAACACCGATTGCGAAGGCAGCTGTCTAAGCCGTTATTGACGCTGATGCACGAAAGCGTGGGGATCGAACAGGATTAGATACCCTGGTAGTCCACGCCCTAAACGATGATGACTCGATGTTTGCGATATACCGTAAGCGTCCAAGCGAAAGCGTTAAGTCATCCACCTGGGGAGTACGCCCGCAAGGGTGAAACTCAAAGGAATTGACGGGGGCCCGCACAAGCGGAGGAGCATGTGGTTTAATTCGATGATACGCGAGGAACCTTACCCGGGCTTGAAAGTTACTGAAGCATCCAGAGACGGATGCGTCCTTCGGGACAGGAAACTAGGTGCTGCATGGCTGTCGTCAGCTCGTGCCGTGAGGTGTTGGGTTAAGTCCCGCAACGAGCGCAACCCCTATGTCCAGTTGCCAGCACGTAATGGTGGGGACTCTGGCCAGACTGCCTGCGCAAGCAGAGAGGAAGGCGGGGACGACGTCAAGTCATCATGGCCCTTACGTCCGGGGCTACACACGTGCTACAATGGATGGTACAGCGGGCAGCTACACAGCAATGTGATGCCAATCTCGAAAAGCCATTCACAGTTCGGATCGGGGTCTGCAACTCGACCCCGTGAAGTTGGATTCGCTAGTAATCGCGTATCAGCAATGACGCGGTGAATACGTTCCCGGGCCTTGTACACACCGCCCGTCAAGCCATGAAAGCTGGGGGTACCTAAAGCATGTAACCGCAAGGAGCGTGTCAGGGTAAAACCGGTAATTGGGGCTAAGTCGTAACAAGGTAGCCGTACCGGAAGGTGCGGCTGGAATACCTCCTTTCTAG
>NZ_JBNHAS010000013.1:0-1316 GCF_051951495.1 Sphingobacterium lactis
TGTCCATCCCTGAATAGAGTTGACCGTTTTTTATAATTAATCAACTTTTTCAAATATAGTTATTAATGGTTTAGGGGAAAGAACTCCTCTAAACCATTTTTGTTCAAACTCTTTTGGAGACATCCTGCTTATGGAGTTGTGTATCCTTCTTCCGTTGTACTGTCTTACGGCTTTATCCACCATTTTTTTCAGGCTGGCAAAGTTGTTAGGTTTCCAATACCCGATGTATTCATTTTTTATGGTACCATTTATTCTTTCTGCATATGGATTGTCCTGCGCACTTTTACCCATACTTATCTTACAATTGTTTGTCTTTAAGAGATTCAAATAATCTGTCGATCCGTACTGTGCTCCTCGGTCTGAGTGGTGATATTGAGGGGCTTCGTTTTCTTTTAGGGCTTTTTTAAGAGCCTGTAGGTTGGCTGTTGCCTGCATATGGTCAGAAACCTGATACCCCACAATTTTCTTGGTATAAACATCGATAATAAACACGCCGTAATAGAACCTATTGCCAACATGAAAGTAGGTGATGTCCGATTGCCAAACTGTATTGGGCGCCTCAACCACCATTCCCTTTATAAGGTTGGGGTAATTCCAGGCAATACTCCTCGTCGTTCGGCGATAGTTCTTCTTTACCTTCAGACGATAGCCTAAGGACATCATGGTTTCTATAAAACGGTCTCTACCCACAAAATCCGGCTTTAGCAGATAGTATAGTTTTTCCACCCCACAACCAGGATGTTCCCGACGCACGCAATCCGCCTTCTTGACGAGCTCTTCAAACTTCTTTTGATACCGAGCTTCCCGATGAGCACGTTGCTGCACAGCCTGTTTGCTAATACCAACGGTCCGATAGAGCTCATTGAGCGAATAACTTATTTTTTGCGCGTGCCCACGGAACCATCCGATGGTGGGGTGTTGAAATTTTTTCTGATATCAACTTTTAGATCATCCCCAGCGATATCAATCATTTTCTCCAGGAAATCGATCTTAATCTGCTTTTGCCCAACCATGCGTTCAAGCTCCTTGATACGAAGCTCCATTTCTCTTACTTTGTTTGTGTTGCTTGATTTCATCTCGATAATACGTTGTCCTCTAACATTAAAGTTAGAAAATTTATAGATCCATTGGTAGATCGTGGGATTACTTATGCCATATAGGCGTTCCAGCTGGTACACACTGTACTTCCCGCTCTCAAATAGAGAAACTATTTCCCGCTTGAATTCCTCAGAATACTTACGAGTTTTTCTAATTAGCCTCAAATTTACTCTCATAGTTCATTTCAATTTGTGGTCAACCTATTTCAGGGACGGACA
>NZ_JBNHAS010000014.1:0-716 GCF_051951495.1 Sphingobacterium lactis
CCGTTCCGGATCTGATTTGAATTGACTTAAAAAAATCTCATTCTTCAGCTTTCGTCAAAAGACTACTCGCTGCGCTACATGATCATAAAAACTTAAAGAACTCCTCGCCTCCGCATCGCGCTTCGGCCGTGTATATCATCCCCCGAAGGGGCCGATCTGTCATTTTAATTGCGGCTCCGGGCGTCGCGCCCTGTGCCGTTCCCCGTAGTTGGGACTGCAAAGGTAGTGGGTTTTTTCGGTTCCGCAAAATTTATTTTAAAATAATTTTTCGGTCGTTTTTTCCGGTCGATCGTCGTGCAGAACCTGCCTTTCCGATCTCGCTTTCCTTCCCTTGTTTCAGTGGCCGTATGGCCGTCCCTCCCTTGCGGAGTGGTGCAAAGATAGGGACTTTGGAACCGTATTTCCAAGACCTGCAGTGAACATTTTTTACGGGAACGCCGTAACTCGCTAGCAGATTGGGAGATAATTTTATCCTGATGACGGCAAAAAGTGCAGAATATGCCGACATACGGTCGGAACCCTGTCCAGGGGCAGGTCCAGGAAGGAAGGGATCGGGACGGGACTTCCCTGCTCCTTCCCTATTGTCTCTGTCATACCAACAAGGGGTTTCCCAGGGGTCAGGCAGGGGTTGGATTCGAGAACCCTTCGGATCTCCTTCGGAACTCGTTCGGAACTCCTTCGGATCTCGTTCGGTTCCGACCGAACGAGATCCGAAC
>NZ_JBNHAS010000015.1:0-680 GCF_051951495.1 Sphingobacterium lactis
CCCCGTGGCTTATCGCAGCTTATCACGTCCTTCATCGCCTCTGAGAGCCTAGACATCCCCCGTGTGCCCTTGTTTACTTTCTTCACGCTACCACCCCTTTTGCAAAGTGGTAGGTTGCTTTTGGACTCCGCGCCTAAGCGCATCGTCCTCTGTTGTCTTCTCTTGTGTCTCTTTTCTTCCAATATGTCAAAGAACTCTTTGTTCTGGTACTTAGTATTTAGTATCGGGTATTTAGACCGTGGTCGCATACCCAATAACCGCATTACCGGACCTGAACTCGTGGAGAATAACGGATTCGAACCGTTGACCCCCTGCGTGCAAGGCAGGTGCTCTAGCCAGCTGAGCTAATTCCCCTTTTGCGCTGTAGTCCCGAGCAGATTTGAACTGCTGACCCCTACATTATCAGTGTAGTGCTCTAACCAACTGAGCTACGGGACTGTTATTCAATCGCTCGTGACCGTTCCGCTTGCGGGATGGGCACTTTCTTCTTGTCTCTTCGTGTTTCCTGTTAAGTATGTTATGATATGTAGTGCGCAGCGAGCCCGAAACGGCCCTAGAAAGGAGGTATTCCAGCCGCACCTTCCGGTACGGCTACCTTGTTACGACTTAGCCCCAATTACCGGTTTTACCCTGACACGCTCCTTGCGGTTACATGCTTTAGGTACCCCCAGCTTTCATGG
>NZ_JBNHAS010000016.1:0-421 GCF_051951495.1 Sphingobacterium lactis
CCCCGTGGCTTATCGCAGCTTATCACGTCCTTCATCGCCTCTGAGAGCCTAGACATCCCCCGTGTGCCCTTGTTTACTTTCTTCACGCTACCACCCCTTTTGCAAAGTGGTAGGTTGCTTTTGGACTACGTGCCGAAGCACTTCGTCCTCTGTTGTCTTCTCTTGTGTCTCTTTTCTTCCAATATGTCAAAGAACTCTTCTTAGATGTGAGATCTGGGATATGAGATGTGAGAACCTTTCTACCGAACCTATATCGGTGTACTCGATCTCCTATCTGATGTCTTCGATCTGTCATCTAAACGTGGAGAATAACGGATTCGAACCGTTGACCCCCTGCGTGCAAGGCAGGTGCTCTAGCCAGCTGAGCTAATTCCCCTTTCCATTCAATCTTAAATGGTAGTCCCGAGCAGATTTGAACTGC
>NZ_JBNHAS010000017.1:0-349 GCF_051951495.1 Sphingobacterium lactis
GCAGTTCAAATCTGCTCGGGACTACCATTTAAGATTGAATGGAAAGGGGAATTAGCTCAGCTGGCTAGAGCACCTGCCTTGCACGCAGGGGGTCAACGGTTCGAATCCGTTATTCTCCACGTTTAGACGACAGATCGAAGACATCAGACGAGAGATCGAGTACGCCGATATAGGTTCGGTAGAAAGGTTCCCACATCTCATATCCGACATCTCACATCTAAGAAGAGTTCTTTGACATATTGGAAGAAAAGAGACACAAGAGAAGACAACAGAGGACGATGCGCTTAGGCGCGGAGTCCAAAAGCAACCTACCACTTTGCAAAAGGGGTGGTAGCGTGAAGAAAGTAAA
>NZ_JBNHAS010000018.1:0-335 GCF_051951495.1 Sphingobacterium lactis
TCAAGCAAGCTTATGCCATTGCACTCCCCGTACGGTTACCAAGCGTACTGAGCTTACCTTTGAAAGCCTCCGTTACCTTTTTGGAGGCGACCACCCCAGTCAAACTACCCACCAAACAATGTCCTCGGCACGGCCGAGTTAGAAACCGAATACAGAAAGGGCGGTATTTCAAGGTCGTATCCGCGATTCCTGGCGAAACCGCTTCAAGTACTCCCGCCTATCCTACACATCCTGTACCCAATCTCAATGTTAAGCTATAGTGAAGGTTCATGGGGTCTTTCCGTCCCGTTGCGGGTAACCGGCGTCTTCACCGATACCACAATTTCACCGAGCTC
>NZ_JBNHAS010000019.1:0-325 GCF_051951495.1 Sphingobacterium lactis
CATCGGCTCTGGCGGGCTTAACTTCTCTGTTCGGAATGGGAAGAGGTGGACACCGCCGATATAGGCACCTGAATATCTTTTAAGTACTATCGAGCGTTCTCCGGTAGCAGACATGGGTCTAACTACTGAATACCAACTACCAACTACTAATTGACATGTTATTGGAAGAAAAGATAAAAAAGAGAGAGGACAACAGAACTATCCGCATTGGAAAGCTTCGGGTTATTAGTACCACTCGGCTTTGGTCTCTCAACCTTTACACCTGTGGCCTATCGACGTCGTCATCTTCGACGGCCCTTATGAGGAAGTCTCATCTCGTGGCTAG
>NZ_JBNHAS010000020.1:0-306 GCF_051951495.1 Sphingobacterium lactis
AAAATTAGGCACCGACCTACTCTCCCACCTGTTACGGCAATACCATCGGCTCTGGCGGGCTTAACTTCTCTGTTCGGAATGGGAAGAGGTGGACACCGCCGATATAGGCACCTGAATATCTTTTAAGCATTGGATATCGCGATCAAGCACTCTCGCCCATAAGGGGTTTAAATACTAAATACCAACTACTAATTGACATGTTATTGGAAGAAAAGATAAAAAAGAGAGAGGACAACAGTTCTATCCGCATTGGAAAGCTTCGGGTTATTAGTACCACTCGGCTTTGGTCTCTCAACCTTTACACCT
>NZ_JBNHAS010000021.1:0-295 GCF_051951495.1 Sphingobacterium lactis
CCGTTCCGGATCTGATTTGAATTGACTTAAAAAAATCTCATTCTTCAGCTTTCGTCAAAAGACTACTCGCTGCGCTACATGATCATAAAAACTTAAAGAACTCCTCGCCTCCGCATCGCGCTTCGGCAGTGTATATCATCCCCCGGAGGGGCCGATCTGTCATTTTTCTTGCGGCTCCGGGCGTCGCGCCCTGTGCCGTTCCCCGTAGTTGGGACTGCAAAGGTAGAAGGTTTTTTCGGTTCCGCAAAATTTATTTTAAAATATTTTTCGAGGCCTATTTTCCAGTCGATCGTCG
>NZ_JBNHAS010000022.1:0-267 GCF_051951495.1 Sphingobacterium lactis
TGAGCTAATTCCCCTTTCCATTCAATCTTAAATGGTAGTCCCGAGCAGATTTGAACTGCTGACCCCTACATTATCAGTGTAGTGCTCTAACCAACTGAGCTACGGGACTGGCTTATCTGTTCATCTCTTCGAAGGGACGTTCCATTCCTGACCAATAGGCCGGGCAGGTACTTTCTTCTGAGTTTTTCTTTTTCTTAACGATCATATGTTGCGCAGTCGAGCCGGAAATCGGGCTCTAGAAAGGAGGTATTCCAGCCGCACCTTCCG
>NZ_JBNHAS010000023.1:0-267 GCF_051951495.1 Sphingobacterium lactis
TGAGCTAATTCCCCTTTCCATTCAATCTTAAATGGTAGTCCCGAGCAGATTTGAACTGCTGACCCCTACATTATCAGTGTAGTGCTCTAACCAACTGAGCTACGGGACTGGCTTATCTGTTCATCTCCTCGAAGGGACCCTCCATTCCTGACCAATAGGCCGGGCAGGTACTTTCTTCTGAGTTTTTCTTTTTCTTAACGATCATATGTTGCGCAGTCGAGCCGGAAATCGGGCTCTAGAAAGGAGGTATTCCAGCCGCACCTTCCG
>NZ_JBNHAS010000024.1:0-264 GCF_051951495.1 Sphingobacterium lactis
CATCGGCTCTGGCGGGCTTAACTTCTCTGTTCGGAATGGGAAGAGGTGGACACCGCCGATATAGGCACCTGAATATCTTTTAAGTACTATCGAGCGTTCTCCGGTAGCAGACATGGGTCTAACTACTAAATACTAACTACCAACTACTAATTGACATGTTATTGGAAGAAAAGATAAAAAAGAGAGAGGACAACAGTTCTATCCGCATTGGAAAGCTTCGGGTTATTAGTACCACTCGGCTTTGGTCTCTCAACCTTTACACCT
>NZ_JBNHAS010000025.1:0-262 GCF_051951495.1 Sphingobacterium lactis
CCCGTGGCTTATCGCAGCTTATCACGTCCTTCATCGCCTCTGAGAGCCTAGACATCCCCCGTGTGCCCTTGTTTACTTTCTTCACGCTACCACCCCTTTTGCAAAGTGGTAGGTTGCTTTTGGACTCAGCGCCGTAGCGCATCGTCCTCTGTTGTCTTCTCTTGTGTCTCTTTTCTTCCAATATGTCAAAGAACTCTTTGTTCTGGTACTTAGTATTTAGTATCGGGTATTTAGACCGTGGTCGCATACCCAATAACCGCAT
>NZ_JBNHAS010000026.1:0-255 GCF_051951495.1 Sphingobacterium lactis
TGAGCTAATTCCCCTTTTGCGCTGTAGTCCCGAGCAGATTTGAACTGCTGACCCCTACATTATCAGTGTAGTGCTCTAACCAACTGAGCTACGGGACTGTTATTCAATCGCTCGTGACCGTTCCGCTTGCGGGATGGGCACTTTCTTCTTGTCTCTTCGTGTTTCCTGTTAAGTATGTTATGATATGTAGTGCGCAGCGAGCCCGAAACGGCCCTAGAAAGGAGGTATTCCAGCCGCACCTTCCGGTACGGCTAC
>NZ_JBNHAS010000027.1:0-255 GCF_051951495.1 Sphingobacterium lactis
ACCCGTGCGCCACTCTCACCAGATGGTAGCAAGCTACCACTGGATCCCGTCCGACTTGCATGTATTAGGCCTGCCGCTAGCGTTCATCCTGAGCCAGGATCAAACTCTCCATTGTAGAATGAAGTGTCAGATCGTGACCATTTATAAATAAACGGAAACGTATCTATTAATTATTTAATATCTGTCGCCGTTCCGGATCTGATTTGAATTGACTTAAAAAAATCTCATTCTTCAGCTTTCGTCAAAAGACTACTC
>NZ_JBNHAS010000028.1:0-255 GCF_051951495.1 Sphingobacterium lactis
ACTCGCTAGCAGATTGGGAGATAATTTTATCCAGCGGGGAATAAAAGGCGCACAATATGCCGACATACGGTCGGAACCCTGTCCAGGGGCTGGTCCAGGAAGGAAGGGATCGGGACGGGACTTCCCTTCTCCTTCCCTATTGTCTCCGTCATACCAACAAGGGGTTTCCCAGGGGTCAGGCAGGGGTTGGATTCGAGAACCCTTCGGATCTCCTTCGGAACTCGTTCGGAACTCCTTCGGATCTCGTTCGGTTCC
>NZ_JBNHAS010000029.1:0-248 GCF_051951495.1 Sphingobacterium lactis
GAGTAGTCTTTTGACGAAAGCTGAAGAATGAGATTTTTTTAAGTCAATTCAAATCAGATCCGGAACGGCGACAGATATTAAATAATTAATAGATACGTTTCCGTTTATTTATAAATGGTCACGATCTCACACTTCATTCTACAATGGAGAGTTTGATCCTGGCTCAGGATGAACGCTAGCGGCAGGCCTAATACATGCAAGTCGGACGGGATCCAGTGGTAGCTTGCTACCATCTGGTGAGAGTGGCG
>NZ_JBNHAS010000030.1:0-222 GCF_051951495.1 Sphingobacterium lactis
TCCATTCCTGACCAATAGGCCGGGCAGGTACTTTCTTCTGAGTTTTTCTTTTTCTTAACGATCATATGTTGCGCAGTCGAGCCGGAAATCGGGCTCTAGAAAGGAGGTATTCCAGCCGCACCTTCCGGTACGGCTACCTTGTTACGACTTAGCCCCAATTACCGGTTTTACCCTGACACGCTCCTTGCGGTTACATGCTTTAGGTACCCCCAGCTTTCATGG